>CAWFCO010000001.1:0-144716 GCA_963814335.1 uncultured Acidobacteriaceae bacterium
GATTTTGAGTCCGCTGCGTCTGCCAGTTCCGCCATCCCGGCTTTAGGGCGTGGGTGCCGGGTTGCGGCACTCTTCGATTGTACCAGTCTTCCGGATTTTCTCCGCACCCCCAAACCCCGCCTCACACACTTTCAACCCCGTTGCCGCGCCTGCACCGTAGAATGATGTGGCCGGAAGTTGGGCACGCTACCACGGGTGCTTTCCAGTTGTCGGTTGCAGCATGCACCTTTCACAATTCAACTCATCTTGCCCCACAAGGAAACCGTCCGCATGCCAGGATTCATCGCTTCAGCAGAAGGCGCAGTGCCCATAGCCGATCCCGCGGAAAAGCGCGGCTACAATCTGTTTCTGCTCTTCGTCGCCGGCCTGGGCGGGCTGCTCTATGGCATCGATGTGGGCATCATCGGCGGCGCATATCCTTACCTCGAGGCCACCTCTCATCTCAGCCCGTCGCAGCTGTCCGTCATCGTGGCGGCGGTGCTCCTCGGCAGCGTCATCTCCACGCTTTTCGCCGGCGTACTGGCAGACTGGATGGGTCGCAAATGGCTCATGGTGGTCAGCGGAACCTCCTTCGCCATCAGCATTCCCGTCATCGCGCTTTCACACGGCTATGAATTCCTCTTCCTCGGCCGCCTCTTGCAGGGCATCAGCGCGGGCCTGGTCGGAATCGTCGTTCCGCTTTATCTGGCTGAGTGCCTGTCCGCCTCACGCCGTGGAAAAGGCACGGGCATCTTTCAGCTCATGCTTACCCTCGGCATCGTTGCCGCCGCCCTTATGGGCATGTACTTCAGCTATCGCGTTGACGAAGTCACCCGCACCGCGAACGCCGCTGCCCTCTTCGCCTTCAAGGATCACGCATGGCGCAGCATCTTCTGGGTCTCTCTGCCGCCCGGTTTGCTCTTCGTCCTCGGCAGCCTGTTTGTCACTGAGTCGCCCCGCTGGCTTTACCGCCGCGGAGAGCGCGAGAAGGCACTCGCTGCATTGCTGCGTTCTCGCTCCCCGCAGCAGGCCGAGTTCGAATTGCGTGAGATGGAGGAGAACGCGAAAGCCGCCGCCTCGCAAAGTGCGGGCCCAAAAATCCGCGAGCCACTCCTCAAGCGCAAATACATCGTTCCCTTCGTTCTCGCCTGCGCAATCCTCTCCTGCAACACGGCCACCGGCGTCAACTCCGTCATCGGATACAACACCGGCATCCTGTTGCAGAGCGGCCTCTCTGACCTGAGCGCGCACTGGGGCTACGTCATCCTCACGGCCGTCAATTTCATCATGACCATGGTCGGTGCTCTCCTTGTCGACCGAAAGGGACGGCGATTCCTGCTCATTATGGGAACAAGCGGCATTATCGTCTCACACATCTTTGTCGCAACGCTCTTCCATCGCACAGAAGGTCTGAGCGTCAATCGCGCAGAGGACGTGCAACAGATGGTCACCCCGGATCAGTCCTTGCAACTCCACTTTGATGACGCTGAGGCGCAGAAGCTGCTCGGGGCGCAGACCGGCATCAATCCAAATCGCGCATCGTTGGCCATCATTTATTCCTACGGTGACTTCACTTCGACAACGAACTTCGTCCGCTCAGACGACAATGCCGCGGCGCCCATCGAGATCTCGCGAGCTGCGTCCATTCCAGCCAATAAGGTCGAAGCCTTCTTCAAGAACCCCTTTGCCAACTATGCCGCCGCGCGAACCGCTCCGCTGCGCATTCAAAAAGCACTTGTCGGAAGCGTTCCTGACGCGAATCACGGCTGGCTTATCGCCCTTGGCATGTACATGTTCATGGCGTTTTATGCCGTGGGTCCCGGCGTCTGCGTCTGGCTTGCCCTCTCTGAGCTCATGCCTACGCGCATCCGGTCCAACGGCATGAGCATTGCGCTCGTGCTCAACCAGCTCGTCTCCACCATCCTTGCCGCCATCTTTCTGCCCTTCGTCGGCAAGCATGGTTACTCATCCATGTTCTATCTCTTCGCTGGAATCACGGTCGTGTATCTCCTCATTGCCGCGCTCTTCCTGCCGGAGACAAAAGGCAGAACGCTCGAAGAAATCGAAGCGTACTTCGAGGGACACAAGGCGAAAGCCTGAGCCGCACTTCTTGTTCCGGTTAGCTCAGGCCACAGGCGACTCGACAACCGCCTTCGATAGATTGCGTGGGCGGTCCACGTCCACGCCGTGCTCCAGCGCCATAAAGTACGAGAAAAACTGCAGTGGAATCACTTCGGCAATCGGCAGCAGATGCTCAGCGGCTGGTTCCACGTAAACACAGTTGCTCACCAGCTTGTGAACTTGCTCGTCCCCTGCATTTGCCAGCGCGATTACAGTTGCCCCCTGCCTCTTCATGTCTTCCAGCAACTGCAACGTTTTCTCGTACCGAATCACTGAGGCTTCCAGCGCACGGTCCACCGTTGCCAGAGCCACCAGCGGCACACGCTCGCTCACCAGCGCATTGGGCCCATGCTTCAACTCGCCTGTCGGATAACCCTCAGCGTGAATGTACGACGCCTCCTTCAGCTTCAGAGCGCCTTCTCGCGCAATCGCGTAATGCACACCACGGCCCAGATAAAGAAAACTGCCTGCCTCGCGGTATTTGTGCGCCAGTGCGGCCATCGTCGCGCGCCAGCCTTCCAGCTGGGCCTCAATCGCCTGCGGCAACGCTCGCAGTTGCGCAATGCTCTGCGCAATCGCAGCAGATTCCAGGGCTTTCAGCCGCGCCGCCTCATAAAGGGCCAGCAGATACAGCACCGCTAGCTGGCAGGTAAAGCTCTTCGTCGCAGGCACGGCTTTCTCCACACCCGCGGCCAGCGGCATGGAAACGTCCGCCTCCTTCGCCATGGTGGAGTTTTCCGCATTGGTGATGGCCAGCGTCCGGTGACCGCGCCTCCGCGCCTCGCGCAGCGCGGCAAGCGTGTCGCTCGTCTCTCCTGACTGCGAAAGCACAATCACGCTGGGCTTGCGGCGCTCGCTGCCTCCGCGGCAACTGTACTCGCTTGCATACTCCACATCTACGGCAAGCCCGCACAGATCTTCGAGTGTAATTTCCGCCGCCAGGCCGCTGTGGCGGCTTGAACCGCTCGCCGCAATCAGCACTTCTCCCTCGGCATTCGCCCAACCGGCCAGCGCAGACGCCACATCGGGCTTCAGCCCGCCCTCGTTCAAATAAAGATTGATCGTTCTGCGCAGAGCATCGGGCTGCTCAAACATCTCGCGCAGCATGGCATGGGGAAACTCGGACATCTCGTTCACCTTAAAGGGGTCCTTGGCCAGATTTCGGCCTGCCCACCACCTCGATAATACGGCGTCTTCTTCGCCAATCCACGGGTCATCCCAGCACTAGACCAAAGTTTGCCTCCGTGACCACGCTTTCCACACGCAGACCCCGTTCCAGAACACCGCTCCCATGCGACAATGAAGGCATCGCGATGACATCAGCCTCTTCCGCGGCCGTGCCCGAACCGATACAAGTTACCCCGGAGCTGCTCGCGCAGCACAGTATCACTCCGGAGGAATATAACCGCATCCTCAAAGCTCTGGGCCGCACACCCTCGCTCACGGAACTTGGCATCTACAGCGTCATGTGGAGCGAGCACTGCTCGTACAAGTCGAGCCGCGTCCATCTCAAGCGCCTGCCCACCAAAAGCGACCGCGTCGTACAGGGTCCCGGTGAGAACGCCGGTATCATCGACGTGGGTGACGGCTGGGCCTGCGCCTTCAAGATCGAGAGCCACAACCACCCCAGCTATATTGAGCCGCATCAAGGCGCTGCCACCGGCGTCGGCGGCATTTTGCGTGACATCTTCACCATGGGCGCGCGGCCACTCGCCGTCATGGACTCCCTGCGCTTCGGCCCCATCGAAAACGGCGCCGCCGAGCCGGAACTGGTCAAGAAGAACCACTCCATCGTCGAAGGCGTGGTTGACGGCATCGCCAGCTACGGCAATTGCTTCGGCGTGCCCAACCTTGGCGGCGAAACCAAGTTCGAACCCTGCTACTCCGGCAATCCACTCGTGAACGCATTCGCACTTGGCCTCGTCCGTAAAGATGAAATCTTCTACGCCAAGGCCACCGGCACCGGCAACCCCGTCATTTATGTGGGCGCAAAAACCGGCCGCGACGGCATCCATGGCGCAACCATGGCCAGCGAGGAATTTACCGAAGGCTCCGAGCAGAAGCGCCCCAACGTGCAGGTCGGCGACCCATTCATGGAAAAGCTGCTCCTCGAAGCCTGCCTTGAAGCCATGAAAACCGGCGCCATCGTCGGCATTCAGGACATGGGCGCAGCCGGCCTCACCAGCTCCAGTTGCGAGATGGGCGCGCGCGGCGGTGTCGGCCTCGAAATGGATCTCGACCACGTGCCCCAGCGCGAAACCGGCATGACCGCCTACGAAATGATGTTGTCGGAGAGCCAGGAGCGCATGCTTCTCGTCGCCGAGAAAGGCCGCGAGGACGAAGTCCTCAAAGTCTTCGCCAAATGGGGCCTCGACGCCACCATCGTCGGCGTCGTCAAGCCCGAGCCCCGTCTGCGCATCTTCCATCACGGCGTGCTCGTCGCGGACATTCCCAACCAATCCCTTACGGACGACGCGCCCCGCTACAACCGCCCCATCGGCACCTGGACCGCTCCCGTTCCACAGGAACCGCCCGTAGAAGCCCTCGAAGCACTCAACCAGCCGCGCGACTACACCGCCGATCTCAAGACGCTGCTCGCCTCATCGAACATCTGCTCCAAGCGCTGGGTGCACGAACAGTACGACACTATGGTGCAAACCAACACCGCCCAGGGCCCCGGCGGCGAAGCCGGCGTAATGCGCATTAAGGGCACCGGTACTCCCGGTCACGAGCGCGGCCTGGCCATGGCGCTCGACGGCAACGGACGCTGGTGCTATCTCGATCCGAAACTCGGTGCAATGCACGCCGTAGCCGAAGCCGCACGCAAAGTTGCCTGCACCGGTGCACTGCCCGTCGCCGCCACCAACTGCCTCAACTTCGGCAATCCCGAAAAACCCGAAATCATGGCGCAGCTTTCCGCCGCCATTGACGGCATCGCTGAAGCCTGCACAGCGCTCGGCACACCCATCACCGGCGGCAACGTTTCGCTTTACAACGAAACCAAGGGCGAAGGCATATTCCCAACGCCGGTTCTCGGCATCGTCGGCATTCTTGACGACGTGACCCGCGCTGTCCCCGCGCACTTCCAGAAATCGGGCGACGCCATCGTACTGCTCTGGCCCATGCCGCAAGGCAAGGAGCCGGACCCGAATCTCAAGGTTCCATTCCAGCCCGAGCCCAATCGCTATTACCCCGTGGAGGCCGCACCTGCCATCAAGACGGATGTGGATCCTGAGGCACCGGAAGCTACGCTCGAGAAGGAGTGGGTTGCCTTCGGCTCCTCTGAATTCGCCCGCGCGGTCCTCAAAAGCTACTGGGGTACTCCGCCCGCACTTGATCTCGACGCCGAAGCGCGACTGCAGCAACTCCTCGGTATCCTGGCCGACCGCAAGCTCGTTCACTCCGCGCGCGACATCTCCGATGGTGGCATCTCCGTTGCCCTCGCTCAGTCCGCGCTCTCCAGTGGCATCGGCGCGGTTGTCGAGCAGGACCGCTCATTGATGGTGCATCCGCACTTTGGTCTCTTCGCCGAGCCGGCGTCCACCATCATCCTCACCTGCAAGCCCGACCAGGTGGACGAAATCATCGACATCGCCAATCAATACCAGCTATTCGCCGCGCGCATTGGCGCCACCGGTGGCAACAAGCTTGAAATCACGGTCGATCGCGAGCCCTTCATCTCGGCTTCACTCGCAGACCTTCGCCCAAGGTGGGCGGACTCACTCGAATCCATTCTCCACGACGAGGTGCTTGCATGACGCAACGGATTTCCCGCGGCGCAGCCGCCGCCCGCCGTGCGCGCAGCACCGTGAAGCATCTCTTGTTTCAAGGCGTGGATGGAGCTGCCGACGAGTCGGAACAGATTAGGGCTGCTGCTTGCAAATCGAAGGGCCACAAAGCGGCGATTCGCCCTGCGTGCAGCACCGATGGCGACACTCTGCATGAAGAATGCGGCGTCACCGCCATTCACGGCCACCCCGACGCCGCGCGCCAGGCCTACCTCGCGCTCTATGCCCTGCAGCACCGCGGGCAGGAGTCGGCAGGCATCGCCACAGCCGACGGTCAGCATCTCGCCAATATCAAGGGCATGGGCCTTGTCAGTGAAATCTTCACGGACGACGTGCTCGAAAAGCTGCCCGGCCATATGGCCATCGGCCACACGCGTTATTCCACCACCGGTGACTCGGCTCTTCTGAACGCCCAACCCATTCGCGTTGACTCAACCAAGGGCCTCATCGCCATTGCGCACAACGGCAACCTGGTCAACCTCGGAAATCTGCGCGCCCGCCTTGAGCGCGAGGGCGCGTACTTCCAAACCACGTCAGACTCCGAAATCATCGTGCAGCTCATCGCGCACTCCAGGGCAAACTCATTGGTCGATGCCATTGCCGACTCGCTTGGCCAGGTCGAAGGCGCGTTTTCCATCGTCATGATGACCCGCGATCGCGTCTTCGCTGCGCGCGATCCACGAGGATTCCGCCCATTGTCCATGGGCCGCATCAAAAATCCTGACGGTCCTGACACCATCGTCTTCGCCTCAGAGAGTTGCGCCTTCGACCTGCTGCACGCGCAATATGAGCGCGACGTGCTTCCCGGCGAACTCGTCATGGTCACGAACGACGGCGTCACCAGCCGTCAGTACGCAAGTGGTGTCCCGCAATCCAGCTGCATTTTTGAACATGTCTACTTCGCCCGGCCCGACAGCAAAATCTACGGCCGCTGGGTGCAGGAAAGCCGTGACCAGATGGGCCGCCAGCTTGCCCGCGAGTCGCATGTGGCAGCGGACGTTGTCGTCCCCGTGCCCGACTCGGGCGTCACCGCAGCGCTCGGCTATGCAGAGCAGGCGGGCCTTCCCTTTCGGATGGGCCTGATTCGCAACCACTACGTGGGCCGCACCTTTATTGAGCCTGAGCAGCGCGTGCGCGACTTCGGCGTACGCCTCAAGCTCAATCCCGTGCGCAATCTGCTGGCAGGCAAGCGCGTCATCCTCATTGACGACTCGATCATTCGCGGCACCACCAGCCGCAAAATCGTCCGCATGGTCCGCGGCGCGGGGGCAAAGGAAGTCCATCTCCGCATCAGTTGCCCGCCCACCATTTCGCCCTGCTTTTACGGGGTCGACACGCCCCGCAAGCACGACCTCATCGCCGCCAATCAGTCCATCGACGAGATTCGCCGCTACATCGAGGCAGATTCCCTCGCCTACCTTTCTCTGGACGGGCTACTGAAGTCAGTCCAAGGCGAGGAAAAAACCGGATACTGCACCGCCTGCTACACCGGCCAATATCCAACCCAGTGGGTTGATGCCGACGAAATCCTTCCTGCCATCGCCAACGTCTGAAGCGCGACGCCAATTCTACGGTTCAACGCCACACCACCCATGTGCTAGCATCCCGCCGTGCAGTATGGATGCGGCTGCCACTGACCTGAAAGGCAAGCCTCAACAATTGGGACTGGCATGCGCTCATCGCGGTTGCTCTTTTCACTCTCTGTCTTTCTGGGAGCCTTTCTCTTATTCCTCGTTGAACCGATGGCAGCCAAACAGTTGCTGCCATGGCTCGGCGGTTCCGCGGCCGTCTGGATCACCTGCCTTGTTTTCTTTCAAACCGCACTCCTCGCAGCCTATCTCTACGCGCATACTCTCGCGCGCAGCGGGTCATCCTTGCCACAACTCGCACTGCTTGCGCTGGGCCTTGCTGCTGCGGTCTATTGGGCCATCACCAGCGGAGCCCCACCCGTCGGTGCGGCACATCCCGTAACCGCCGTCTTCGTCGCCCTCACACTCTGGATCGGCCTTCCCTTCCTCGCCCTCGGCGCCACCAGCCCTCTCATGCAGGCATGGTGGGCGCGCGTGGAGGCTTCGCCCATCCCATGGAAGCTCTACGCGCTGTCCAACCTTGCTTCGCTCCTCGCCCTGGCCTGCTATCCCGCGCTCATTGAGCCGGAACTCACTCTTCGCACCCAGCGATGGATCTGGGCCGTGGGATTCGCTCTCTTCGCGGCGCTCTCCGGGCTTCTCGCCTGGCGCATGCGGACCGTCGCGCCCGCATCCACTGACAACCCTGCCGATGATCCCACTCCATCCGCCTCACTCTGGGACAAACTGCTCTGGCTCTTGCTGCCTATGGGTGCTTCCATGCAGCTCTGCGCAGTCACCAGCCACCTCACCGCAAACATCGCGCCCATTCCACTGCTCTGGGTGCTGCCGCTCGGCGTCTATCTCATCACGCTCATTCTCGCTTTTGAGTTCCCTCGTCTCGCGCAACGCGCTCTCGTCGGCCGTTTCCTGCTGATCCTGCTCGCCGGCCTCGCTTACATGCTCACCCAATCGGATTCCAGCCTGCCCATTCGACTCGCCATCGCCTTCTATCTGGCCGAGCTGTTCTTTGCCTGCTATTTTCTCCACACTTCGGCGTACGCGCTCCGTCCGCAGCGCAAGTCGGAGGCAACGCTCTTCTACCTCGTCTTCGCCGCCGGAGGCGCGCTTGGCTCCGTGCTCATCGGCATCGGCGCGCCGCTCGCCTTCCGCTTCAACTTTGACATCGCCATCACCTTCCTCGCCACCGCACTGCTCGCTCTTGCCGCCACCTGGCGCGACGGCTGGAACAGCCGTCTCATCTGGGTTGTCTCCTGCATCACAATGGCCGTCCTCGTCGGCTGGCTCCACATTGCAAGCCAGCGCAACACCGTCGTCGCAGCGCGCAATTTCTACGGCGCTCTGCGCGTCAAGCAGGACCTGAGCAGCTTTCCCGGAGCAACCCTGCGCACGCTCAGCAACGGCAACATTCAACACGGTACACAAATCTTTGGCACCAGCGAGCAGCGCAAAACTCCCACCACGTACTACGGCGCTGACTCCGGCATCGGCATCGCACTGCGCAACTGCTGCGATGACCGTCCCCGGCGCATCGGCGTCATCGGCCTCGGCACGGGCACTCTCGCCGCCTATGGGCGCCCCGGCGACGTCATCCGTTTCTACGAAATCAACCCGGCCGTCGCGCCCATCGCGGAGAACGTCTTCACCTACATCCGCGAAAGCCAGGCCCACGTCGACATCGTTGAAGGCGACGCGCGCCTCGAACTCGCCGCTGAGCCTCCTCAGCGCTTCAACGTCATCGTCATCGACGCTTTCACAGGCGACGCCATCCCATTACACCTGCTCACCGCGGAAGCCATGACGCTCTATCGCAAACATCTCGCGCCCGGCGGCGTGCTCGCCTTCCACATCTCCAACCACCATGTGGATCTCGAAGGCCCCATAGCGCTCCTCGCGCAATCCGCCGGCATGTCCGCACGTCGCGTCAATTCACTGCCCGACGAAAATCTGGACCTGTTTGCCTCGTCTTGGCTTCTCGTTACGGACAACGACGCATTCCTCAGCCTGCCGGAAGTAGCCGTCCACTCTCATCCAGCTACTTTGGTGCCCCGTCTCCGCCTCTGGACCGACGATTACTCCAGCCTGCTCCCCGTCCTGCACTGGTAAACTCCCATCCCGCCACTCTCAACTCACCACCAGCCCCGGTTACCCAACGTCCCTGTTTCTGAGAAATGGCAAAGATCGACCCTCACCCAGCCAATCTCAAAATCACCACAAACTCCGGGTGTCCCGGGTGCCGCGCAGTTGGGCGCCCGGGGAAAGATCTACTCTCAACCCGCCACAATTAGGAAACCAATCATTGCGCACAAATCAATTCCGGAGGAAGAAAGGACCTTCACAAATGCGTCTTTGATCGCGAAATAATGAGCAGAGCGGCCTGCAATTGCGTTTTTAGCGATCAGCCTTCAAACATCACAAGGCCGCAAAACCTCTCACACCGGCCTTCCCAGTCCAATCCAAATCACCTCAATCACCGCGTAGGTAGCCAGCACCACCGCATACGGTCGCGCCGCAACCTTCCGCCTCCTGTCCAGCAGAATCAGTCCCAGCAACAGCGCATCAATCAACAGTAAACACACCATCTGCGAAACGCTCTGCCGCACGTTGAACCAGTAGCCCAGCGTCCGTGCCAAACCTGCCGGCAAAAGCACCAGCGCAATCGAGATCATGCACCGCATATGCAGAGCCACATTGCGCCGGCGAATCGCGCTTACCGCAACGCCGTAAAGAACTCCCAAAAGCAACATCTGCACGGTGGAAAGATACTCCGCATTGCGCGCCAGCGCGGCCGTCATTCCATCGGCCAGATGTTCGTGATACTCCTTCCACAGCATCGCCACTGAAAATACAAGCGCCAGCGGAATGATCACGTTCGAAATCTTCCCCAGCAACCGGTGCGTCGCGTACGCCTTGTAACGGATAGCCAGCGGTTGAACGATAAGCAGAATCAGAAAGCTGAACAGCAGCACAGCGTGGATGTGAACCGCCAGCGTAATCGTCGCGTCGAAGTGGGGAATCTCAGAAAGGTAGGGAATCCAGAAGCCCGCAACAAAGACCGGCACAAGCACCAACAGAACATAGCCGACATTGCGATACGCACGCTCCATCGCCTGCTCCTGTCCTCAGCTTTTATCCTCAGATTCAGATGAGCGGAATTCTAGACAGGCAAGTGCTGACTTTCAATTACGAAATTCGACCCCCCGTGCCTCGGAGCCGCTGACGAAGCATACTTGCTTCCCGTCCACTGGTAAAAACCCCTTGAACTCCGAGTCAACCTAACTTGCGAACCAAAGAAAGCAAAGCCCCGTGCAAACACGGGGCTTTGGGGAAAACAGGTTGCGGCTGATGACTCTATTCTTTCCCACTCGACCAGCGCAATCCAAACGAATACGTCGGCTGATAATACTCGCGCTGAATCATGTACTTCGCGCTGCCCTGGTAGAAACCGAAGACTTCATTGTTCAGATTGAGTCCGGAAACCTGCAGCTTCAATCCGTGGTACAGGTTGAACGTCCCCTGGGCATCCACCTGAACGTGCGAGTAGAAGTAGATGTCGCTCAGGGGTCCATTCACGCCGCCGGCCATCCCGTCCTGGTACTGGTAGCCGTAAATGCTCGCCTGGTTATAGGAAACGCCAAGCCTCATCGAATAGCGGCCAAGGTCATACGTCGGGCTTACGTTAAACATGTTGGGTGAATTGCGCAGTAGCCGCGGATTGTCCGAGCGTCCAGGAATACCGCTCGTGCGCGAACCAATATAGCTGTAATTGGCCGAGAGTCCCAGCCCACTCAGGAAGCTCGGCAACGAGGAGTAGTGCTGCAGATACGATGCCTCAAATCCGCTCAGCCATGCGCTGCCGGCATTCACCGGCTGTGTCGCCAGATAGTTTCCCTGGTCCTGAGGGGGTGCCCCCGGCGGCAGATAGTTCGTGAGCTGATAGCTGTGATAGACGATCGGATCCTGCAGCGACTTGTAAAAATAGCCCACCGAGATAATGCCGAATGGCTTCAGGTAGTGGTCGTACAGAACGTCGATATCGTCCCCGGTTTCAGCCTTCAGGTTGGCATTACCAAAACTCACAGAGTATTTGTTGGATCCGTTGCCGCTTACCGTCCACTGGAGCGGTTGAGCAATGTCCTGCGGATCCGGCCGTGAAAGCCCGCGCGCATAGATGAGCCTCACATAGCTGTCCGGTCCCGCATTAAAGCGCAGAGACGCACTCGGCAGCAGCGTGTAATACGAACCCTTGAATGAATTCGGTGCAACGCCGGTATCGCCAAACGCCAGGTTGTGGATATTGTCGTGCGTATACTCCGCCCTCAGTCCGGCAATAAACCGAATTCCGTTCGAGAAGTCGATGGAGTTCATCACGTAACCGGCGCTTACTTTCTCCATCATCGAGAACTGCGACGGATCCTGCCCTTGTGTACTGTCAAAAACAAAGTCCGCCGCATGCGCATTCGCATACCCCAAAACATCCGCCGCCTGCGGGGCATACCCAATTGGATATTGGCCGCCGTTATAGAAGTGCTTGTACACAAACCGGTTCGGGAACGTCGTCATCGAAATCGACCCGTTCGGCGTGATCGTCTGGTTATAGGTGTCCGCATACTTGTGCTCGTTGCGGAACTTGCCGCCATACTCCAGCACCGCTGAGCGATTGCCAAAGTGGTAGCGCACCGCGCCAGATCCACCAGCTCCCAGATTCAGCTGCGCCGCCGTGCCCAGGCTCCTGCTGATGTGATCCAGCGTATAGCCATCAGGGTGGCTGTACGCCTCGTCATAGCAGGACTGCGTCCACTGCGGCAAATACTGGTCCTTCGTCGATCCCGGCGCAAACTGGCACGAACTCGTCGTCAAATCCGAGTTAAAGCTGGCTGACGTGTAGGGCACATCGCCATAAGAAGCATGGCCAACATTTGCTTCCCATGTGTACCAGGTGCTGCCGAACACGTGATTACCGCCAAGTATCAAGCTGCCCACATTAATTCTCGGATGCCGCAGCTGCGTTCCGAACGACGGCACTCCGCCGCAGGGTCCCGTAGCCGCACCACCGCAGCCCTGATTATCTGAGTTCAATAGCCCAATACCCGGCGTGTTGTCCACCAGCGAATAGGCATAGCGATTGCCCGCATTCAAAAAGCTCGAATAAAGAAACCGCGCATAGACATTCGATCCGCTGCGAATGCGATAGTCCGCGCTTCCCGCAAGTCCCCAGCGCGACCTGAAGTAGAGATACTCGCGAATATCCATCGCATCGAACCACGTACTCGTCGAGCCGCCGTTCAGTGTCGCCACATCCGGCACAGGCTCAATATCGTCAATGCCGCGCCCTTCCCAGTCATACGAACCACCCACCAGGATGCCCAGCTTCTTGCTCGCACCAAAGCGGCGGCCAATCGTGGCGCTTTCCGTCGTGTTCCCGCGACCATTGGCAATGTTGGTATATCCGCCCAGTCCGCTCATCTCAATCGTCGGAGTATCGCTGGCCGTCTTGGTCACAAGATTCACTGATCCACCAATTCCGTCGCCTTCCATATTCGCTTGCAGCGTCTTGCTCACCTGCACTGAATCCACAAGGCTCGCCGGAATCGCATCAAACTTAATCTGTCGCACGCCGGGCTCTTCTGATGGCAGATTCACTCCATCCACAGTCGTGTTCGTCAACCGCGGCTCGGTGCTGCGCACCTGTACATATTTGCCCTCTCCCTCATCCCGCTCCAGCGTCACGCTGGGCATGCGTCCCAGGGCATCCGCCAGGTTCGCATTGGGCAGACTCTTAATGATCTGCGTAGGCATCACCTGTTCCAGGTTGTCCGAGGCACGCTCAATGTTCAGCGCCTCTGCCTCGGCTGAAACACGGCCCGCATTCACCACAACAGCCTCTTTGTCGTTGGGGATTTGCAGCTTTACATCCAGGGTCGCCGTTTGTCCCGCAGTGACGGTAACGCTCTTGCTAAACGCAGCCAGACCAACATACGTGACCGTCAGGCTGTAGGTCCCCGGCGCAAGGTCATTTACATAAAAGCGCCCCTGTTCATTGGTCGATGCAGTCAGGCTCGGCCTCAGAATCGAGATCTGTGCCCCCTGCAGAATGGCTCCGTTGGGATCTGTAACTGTTCCAGCAATTGCGCCATCCGCCTGTGCGCGTGCAATGGGCGCAAAGGTTGCGATAAGCAATGCGAGGAAGGGCAGCATCGCCCGGTGAAAGGGAAGATTAGTTCGGAAAGTCATTGGCAGCTCCTTGAAATGCGCAGATCGCGGTAAGGCTCGCGTGTTCAAAAGCCTTGTGGCCCACAACTCCGGTATTGCTCGCACCGGTGGTCAAGCGGCGGAGCCAGCTGGCAGCTTTTCAGGAATCGGTTCACAACAGGGTCTGCGCGAAGAACTGAGCTGAAAACTCATCTGCAACTGGCTCGCATTTGATTCCTTCCCGCTTACAGCGGGTGGACAATTGGGGGCCTGTTTGCAGCCTAGAGTCTCGAAAGTTAAGCGAAGCTTAAGCTAATGCTGGATTAACCAGAGGTTTACAGAGGATTGATTGAACTGTCGTAAATGAACAAGAGTTAATGACAATACGTTGAATACAAGATGAATCGCATTCATCCCAGGCAAGCACCTTGGTAGCGCTCTGCAGTGCGAACACACGCGCCGCGCACATCACAATCCGCAGATCAGTCTGCGAGTTGGACGATCATCTTGCCAATGTTGCCTGCACCGGAATGAAGAAGATCGAGGAACGCCGCAGGTGCTGCATCCAGTCCTTGCACAACCGTCTCCCGGTTGATCAGCCTTCCGGAATGCAACGCCGGTATCGCCTCTTTCAAAAACGTGGGCGCCTCTTTGAAATGATCCGAGACAATAAAGCCCTCAATGCGCAGTCGCTTTCCAATAACCACCATCAAGTTGCGCGGTCCCGGCACCGGTGTGTTGTAGCCGGCAATTCCGCCGCACATGGCAATCCGCCCATAGTTGCGCAATACGCTCAGCGCGGCTTCCAGTTGCGGACCGCCCGTGTTGTCGAAGTAGACATGAATCCCATCGGGAGCAGCTTTCTTCAAATGTTCCAGCGGCTCGCCATCGCGATAATTGAAGGCATAGTCGACCTTCAACTCTTCCCGAAGGAAGCGAACCTTTTCCTCTGAGCCTGCGCTGGCAATCACCTTGCAGCCATGCATCTTCGCCAACTGGCTCGCTGCATTTCCAACCGCACCCGCGCCTCCAGACACAAAGACTGTCTCTCCAGTCTTCAGCCCGGCAATGCGGAAAAGACCCACCCACGCCGTCAACCCCGTCACACCCAGAATTCCAAGATAGGCGGAGGCTGAGGCTACACTCACATCCACCACTTGCAAATGCGCGGCCGGCGCCACAAAGGCTTCTCGCCAACCGTAGATGCTCTGGACATACGTTCCTGCCGGAAGCCGTTCATCCTGCGAAGCAATCACCCTTCCCACTGCACCGCCTTCCAGCGCTTGTCCAATCTGAAAGGGCGGAACGTAGGACTTGGCATCGTTCATCCGCCCGCGCATGTAGGGATCGACGGAAATGCATACGTTCCGCACAAGCACTTCCCCAGGACCAGGGTCGCGAATCTCCACGGTTGCAAACGAAAAATTATCGAGCGAGGGTTCACCCTGAGGGCGGGAGGCAAGACGTACTTCACGGCTTTGGATTGGCATGGCGGTCGCGGATAAGAATAGCGCTCCGGGCCCAGAAGGATATACCCCGTGATTCACCAAACCGCAGAACCCGGCCCGGTTAATCGCCTAATCGGAGATCACCACTCGGTTCACAACGCCGATCGCGCCATTCTCGTCTGCATGCGGCAATCTCCGGCGCCCCTCCTTATGTCCTGGCCGATTCCAGCCTCACCTCGGATTCAGAGCACAGTTCAGCGACAGGCCTCCGCTTCACCAGCATCCGCACAATCCAGTACCCCGCCGCAGCCGCCGCCAGGTGCTTCAACGTATGTCCGCTCACAAATTGCAGCGCGTCGAAAATCGGCCTGTCCATAAACTCAAATACCTTCGCCAAAGCGTACAAGCCGAACACCATCCCAAAATCGGAACCGCGCGTGTAGCGCTGCGGCAAAAACAGCGCCGCCAGAATCACCAGAACCGCGTAGGCCTGCACCGCTCCATAGAAGCGCAAATCGCTCGCGCCAACACTTTCACTCCAATACCACTGCAACACGCTCGCAACACCTACCGTCAGCAGCACCGGCAGGAGCGTAAGGCCCAGCCGCACATCGATACGCTCTGCGATCACCGCCGACACCAGCGCCATCATCGTGATGATCAACGGCAGCCTGTCCCACACCAGCCGCGCGTTAATCGGTTCCAGGTGAAAATACGTTGAGCCGAACGCAGTCAACAGCAATCCGCAAAACGCCACAAGGTACGGCCAGATCTCTCGCCGGTCAATAAACCAGACAGGACCCTTCCCCGTGTAAGACCGTAGCAGGCATGCAATGCCCCACACTCCAATCAAGGCGAAGGGCAGGTTCGAAACGGCGTCGCCAAAATGCGCAATCCCCCACAGGCTCCTCTGGTCGGCAAAGGCCTCATAGCTGGCTGGCTGTGGAATCCTCGGGATCACGCAGCAAATCAATGTCAGCACGGCGGCCATGATGGCCAGCATGCTCAAACCGGTCTTTTTGGAATTGTTCATTGGATTCCGCGTCCCCCTGTCAGCGGCGATGGCTCGAGACTAGACAGACCCCGCAACGGTAGGAGGACGTTGCAGACAGTTTTGCAAGTGTCCCAACGCCCCTCAAAAAAGCGAGCAAATGCTCGCAATCGCAAATTTGGGCAAATTTGGCTTATTCTCGCCATCCTGCACGGCTCATATTGCGCGTTTGGCCGCATTGCACGCGCCATTCCCGGCAGTGGCGGCCACAGTTTTGTTGTCGTTTGGGTCGCATCCACGTGGAACGCACGTTGGACGTGGAATTCCGCCTCGTTCATCTCAACTTCGGCGATGAAACTCTCGCCGTTCCCTCAGCCGCCGCTCCCCTGAAGGCGCGCGGCTCTGTGCTCCAGCGCACATGACGTGCGCGCAGGCTCTGTGATAGCATCCGGCTTCTTAGAGCAAGACGCCCGGTGGATTCACCCAATTTTCATGCAGCCGGGCGCCTGCCGGAGTACCTTCCCATGGACGAGGAAGACGGCAGACTGGGCCCTCAGGTCCAACAATTCGGACACCTTGACGTCCCGGGGGGCGCCAATGCGAAGTCCCTGTGCCACATATCTCCATTCTCTCTCCGCATTGATTTCCTTACATTTCCAACCGATTTGCGCGTGTGGCGTGTACACGGCGTCGCGCGCCCAGCACCGCATACAGAAGGAGAAGCGCGATGAAAACGTACCAGGGAAGTGAGATCCGTAACGTAGCTGTAGTGGGGCATGCGCACAGCGGCAAAACCACACTGATTGCCGCTCTGCTGCATGCCGCAAAAACAACACCAACGCAGGGACGCGTGGCCGATGGCTCCGCCGTAACCGCCTATGACGAAGAGGAAATCGCCCGCGCCACCACCATGCAGAATGCCGTGGCCTTTGCCGAGTGGCAGGGCACCAAAATTAACCTGATGGATACGCCCGGTTTTCATATGTTTAGCCATGAAGCCAAGTCGGCTTTGCTCCCCGTGGAAGCGGCCGCCGTGGTGGTGAATGCCCAGAACGGCGTGGAGCCGGTCACCGAACGCGTGTGGAAATGGGCCGAAGAGGCCAACGTGCCGCACTTTGTGGTCATCAACCAGATGGACCACCCGAAAGCAGGCGGTGGCGGTGGCCTGAGCGCGTTGATTGAGGATCTGCATGACCGTTGGGGACGGCTGTGCGTGCCCGTGCAACTGCCCATCAGCGATGCCGAGGGCTTTCACGGCGTAGTGGACCTGGTGACGATGGAGGCCTTCTATTACACCCCAGGCGGCGACGGCCGAGGCAAGATTGGCGAAATCCCCGCAAACCTTTCCCACGCGGCCAAGGACGCGCATGAGGCGCTGGTGGAGCTGGTGGCCGAGGGCAAGGATGAGCTGATGGAGGAGTTCTTTGCCGAGGGGACCATTCCCGAACAGCACCTGATTACCGCCCTTCATGAAGCCATTCGCGAAGACAGGATTTTCCCGGTTCTCTACGTAAGCGGCGAAGCGAACGTGGCCTGCGATCATCTGCTGGACTTCATCAAGGTCTATGCGCCGGCGCCGATTGAGCGCGAACCGTTGCGCGTTAAGTCGCCTGTTCTGGAGTCTGTAGCCGCGCAGAGCGAGGACGGAGAAGATGGGGCTGGCGCGGCAACCGCGGAACGCAGGATGGTCGACGAAGAGCCCGCCGCGGTCTTCGTTTACAAGACAATGACTGATCCTTTTGCGGGGCGCATCAGCTTCTTCAAGGTCATCAGCGGCGTAGTGAAGAATGACGCGGCTCTCGAGAATTACACCCGCCACTCGCAGGAAAAGTTCAGCCACCTGAGCGTAATGCAGGGACGTAAGGCCATTGATGTGGCCGAACTGCACGCGGGAGACCTGGGTGCTGTGGCCAAATTGCGCGAGACATTTACGGGCGACACGCTGGGGCAGAAGGGCGCCGAAGTGCTGGTCGAGTCCGCTCCCATGCCGGAGCCCGCGATGACCTACGCAATCGAGCCGAAGTCACGCGCCGACGAAGATAAACTGGCGCCTGCACTGCACAAATTGATGGAAGAAGACTTGTTAATTCGCTTCTTCCGCGACCCGCAAACCAACGAATTCCTCATCGCCGGTGCGGGACAACAGCACATTGAGACGGTGGTGAACCGGCTCAAGAAGCGCTACCACGCCGAGGTGACTCTGAACGCGCCGAAAGTGCCCTACCGCGAGACCATCCGCGGCCACGCGGATGCGCAGGGACGCCACAAGAAGCAGACCGGCGGTCACGGGCAGTTTGGTGACTGCAAGATTCGGATGGAACCGCTGCCGCGTGGAGGCGGCTTCGAGTTTGCCAACGAGATCTTCGGTGGCTCCATTCCGCGTCAGTTTGTGCCGGCCGTTGAAAAGGGCATCACTGAGTCAGCCGTGCGCGGCTATCTGGCCGGCTATCCCGTAGTGGACTTTAAAGTGACGGTCTACGACGGCAGCTATCACGATGTGGACTCGAACGAAATGTCGTTCAAAATGGCCGGGCGGCTGGCGTTCCGCAAATGCATGGAACAGGCAAAGCCCTGCCTGCTGGAGCCCATTATGAAGGTGGATATTGAGGCGCCGGACGACTTTGCCGGTACGCTCATGGGCGACCTGAACTCGCGGCGTGGCCGTGTACAGGGTATGGAGACGCGTGGACGCACAACTCTGATCCATGCCGAAGTGCCCATGGCAGAAATGCTCACCTACGCCACGCAATTGACCTCAATGACCCAGGGCAAGGGCAACTACCACATGGAGATGGACCACTACGATATCGTTCCGCAGCAAGTGGCAGAGAAGATTCTGGTAAATGCGAAGGCTCCGGTCGAGGAAGAGGAGTAGGGGCGTCGCTACCAGCTGATCTTTCGTTGTCGATTCACCCGGAGTGGCTTGGGCGGCGGATGCCGGCCAGGCCACTTTTTTGCCGCTTTTGAACCCGTTGATGAGCGAAAATCTCCGCAGGTTAACTCGCTTGAAGTCCATGCAAACAAATGAACGTTGCCCAACCCGTCACTTCAGGTCCGTCCTGCTCAAAATCGGGGCCGTTTTCCGGGAATCCTTGGCGGGGCTCCAGCATCTGAAAGAATGATGTTTGTGAGATCAGGAAGACCAAGATTACGCGGAGTGGCCTCCGCGTTGTTGGCTGGCCTCGTGCTGGCGGCAGCCACTGGCGCCTGCGCGCAGAATCCCAGCTCGGACAATAATCCGTTCTATGGCAGCGTAACGGTGCATCCAGCCACCGACGATGTCATTCGCCTGAGTCTGGACGATGCCATCCGGCGGGGATTGGACACCAATCTTGGCCTCAAGGAAGCTGAGGCCGGCGAACTGGCTCTAAAAGGCGAGAAAAATGAAGCCCTTCAGGCCTTTTTGCCCAGCATTTCCTTGTCGGGCGGCACAGCCGTACACGAATACAACCTCGCCGCCCTGGGCTTCGGCTCCTCCACCATCAGCAAAATCGGCTCCCAGTTCCCGGGCGGATTTCCTTCTGGGCTTTCCTTAATTACCAAGGCGGATGTGACTCAGGGGCAGATCAATTTCAGCCAAACCCTGTTTTCTGGGCCGGTCATTGCGGCATGGAAGGGAGCCAAGGCGGCTGAGAGGGTCGCCTATTACACGAAGATGTCCGCGCGCGGTGAAGTGGTGCAGCAGGTGGCGACGGCCTATCTTCATGTGCTGGCCGCCCAAAGCGAAGTAGACAACCGTATTGCACAGGAACGCGCCGACCAGGTAGCTCTGGAGCATGCGGAGGCGGCGCATGAAGCTGGCACGGTTCCGCATTTGGACGAATTAAGAGCCCGCGTGGAATTGGAAGCGCAGCAACAGGCTCGGATTGCCGCGGAAAACGAACATGAGAAATCGCTGATCCTGCTGAAACGCGAAATTGGGATTGCGCCGGGCCAGAAGATTCAGTTGACCGACCCAACTCCATACAGCGATCTTGCTGAGCAGACGCCAGAAGAAGTGCTGGCGATGTCCTACAAAAACCGACAGGATTACCAAAACCTGATCAACCAGGTGGAAGAACTCAAAGCCGTTCACTCAGCTTACCGTGCGCAACGGCTTCCCACGCTGAAGTTCAACAGCTTCTGGGGCACTGACACAGTGAATGGTGCGGGCACGCACGGTAACTTTGCCGCAGTGGGCACACTGAGTTTCCCAATTTTCCGCGAGGCAGGAATTCGAGGCGACGAGGATGCGTCCCAGGCTCAACTGGATTCGGCGCGCGACCAACTGGCGGACCTGCGTGAACACATGAATCAGCAGGTGCGTTCCGCACTGCTTGATGCCCACGCTGCAGCCAGGCTGGTTGCGGTTGCGCGCTCAAATGCCGACCTTGCTCGACAAGCATTGAGCGACGAAACAGAACGCGTGCAGGCTGGTGTGGACAATAATCTACCGCTGGTGACGGCGCAGGCAACTCTGGCTTCGGCAGAGAGCAATGTTGTGAACAGCCTCTATCAATACAATCTGGCCAAGCTGAACCTGGCGCGCGCAGCGGGTGTGATTGAGCTGGAATACCGACAATACCTGGGGAACTAATTTCAAAGCCGCAAATTCACAACACCGCTGTGCAACTTTCTGCATCCTGTCTGTAAGGTAGAAAGCGGAGGTCTCATCGCATGGCGGGCAAGCTCAGAATTGATTACAAAGTAGTGCCGGATTCCGCATCGCTGGCCGTCGAGGCCGCGGAGCGCTTCACAAGTGCGGCTGAAAAAGCTGTAGCCAAGCGCGGACGGGCGCGCCTTGCCATCAGCGGTGGCTCAACACCGAAGGCAGCATTTCATCTGTTGGCTGATGTTGCCCAACCGTGGCGAGCGCGTATGCCGTGGGGAAAGCTCGATCTCTACTGGGTGGACGAGCGTTGCGTTCCACCGGATGACAAAGATTCCAACTACCGCATGACGCGCGAGGCGCTGCTGGATCTGGTGCCGCTGCAGCCCGAGCAGGTACACCGTATGGAGGGAGAACTCGATCCTGAAGTGGCTGCGGCTCGCTATGAATCACTCCTGCGAAACACGTTTCGCCTGGAGGGCGCCGAGAGCCCGCGCTTTGACCTGTTGCAGCTGGGCATGGGACCGGATGGACATACGGCTTCTCTATTTCCCCACACCGAGGCAATTCATGAGATGGGGCGACTAGTGGCTGCCAATTTCGTTCCCAGGCTGGATATGTGGCGCATTACCCTCACCTGGCCAGTTATCAATCAGGCGGCGGAGGTTTTCTTTCTAATTGGCGGTGCGGACAAGGCGGAAGTGCTCAAGGAAGTGGTGCTGGGATCACGTGACCCGGAGCGGCTTCCAAGCCAGCTGATTTGGCCCTCAAGCGGTATACTTTCATTGGTTTTGGACAGAGCCGCCGCCACGTTTTTGCCCGCGCCCAATGAAGACGGCTGCGGGATTTTGGAGAAGCAACGATGATTTTGGCTGGAGACGTGGGCGGCACCAAAGTCCACCTCGCACTTTACGACTTTACCAATGGACAACTTGAACACCGACGGGACGAACGTTTTCCGGCGAAGGAATATTCGGGGCTGGTAGAGATCGTCAAACAGTTTCTGGGCGGCGATAAAGTCAGCTCCGCGTGCTTTGGCGTACCGGGCCCGGTTCGCAATGGTCGCTTGCGGCTCACGAATCTTCCCTGGACGCTGGACAGCCGTGAATTGGCTGCAAACCTGAATATTGAGCACGTGTTTCTGATTAATGATCTGGAAGCGAATGGCTATGGCATTGCCGAATTGACCGCAGAACAAATTTATACGCTGGCGGAAGGTGACTCAGGCCAGGTTGGAAATCGTGCTCTTGTGGCTGCTGGAACCGGCCTTGGCGAGGGCCTTCTGATCTGGAATGGTAAGCAGCATATTCCCTATCCCTCAGAAGGCGGGCACTCGGATTTTGCACCGCGCAACGAGGACGAAATCGACCTGCTTCGATACCTGAAGCAAAAGTACAACGGCCGCATAAGCTACGAGCGCGTGGTGAGTGGGATGGGCCTGACCAACGTGTACGAGTTTCTGCGCGACGTTCGCGGGATGGAAGAACCTGCGTGGCTCGCCGACAAATTTGCAGAAGTTGACGATCCAAATGCGGTGATCACTGAAATGGCTCTAGCTGCGAAAAGTGAGCTTTGTGTGAAGGCACTGGATATGTTTGTTTCGGTGTACGGCGCGGAGGCTGGCAATCTGGCGCTGAAAGTGCTCTCTGTGGGAGGCGTATACGTTGGCGGCGGCATTGCACCGCGCATTCTGGAAAAGCTGAAAGATGGAACCTTCATGAAGGCTTTCACCGACAAGGGACGGCTGAGCCAGTTGCTTATCAATATGCCGGTCCGCATTATTCTTGAGAGTCGTGCAGCGCTGATGGGCGCAGCGGCCTACGCCGAAGCACGTGCGGCGGAAATCAGCGGCGTGTCGCATCGAGCCGCTTCGGTCAAAGCATAGCCAAGTGGATTCATCCGTCGAAGAGGCCAGCCGCAGGGCTGGCCTTTGTATTGCAGATCTCCCGGGACTCGCTGAAGACTGTCAATTCAAGTAGGCTAGTTCCAACCGCATGGAATTCCACTCTACGATCGGAAGTACGCACTACACGTTCACGGATTTGCGTGAACTGCTTGCCAAGGCCACGCCGCTGCGGTCAGGCGATCTGCTGGCTGGCGTGGCAGCGCGATCAGCGGAAGAACGCGTGGCTGCACAGTTTGCCCTGGCAGACGTACCATTGGCGCACTTTCTATCAGAAGCGGTAGTTCCCTACGAAGAGGACGAAGTAACACGGCTGATTGTGGACACGCACGACGCGGAAGCGTTTGTACCGGTGCGGTCATTGACTGTGGGCGAGCTCCGTGACTGGCTGCTGAGCGACGAAGCCACAGAGGATCGCCTTGCCCAGCTTTCGTCGGGACTCACTCCAGAAATGGCAGCGGCAGTGAGTAAGCTGATGCGCGTGCAGGACCTGATTGCGGCAGCAGCGAAGATCCGCGTCGTTACGCGTTTTCGCACGACAGTGGGATTGCGTGGACGACTGAGCGCGCGGTTACAACCAAATCACCCCACGGACGATGCGATGGGCATTGCCGCGTCCATTCTGGATGGGCTGTTGCTCGGTTCTGGAGATGCGGTAATTGGCATCAACCCGGCCGGAGACAATGTGGGCCAAACAACCCGACTGCTACAACTCGTAGACGCATTGCGTGAGCGGTTCAATATTCCGACGCAGAGCTGTGTGCTCGCTCATGTGACAACCCAACTGGAGGCGCTGAATGCCGGCGCGCCGGTAGATTTGATCTTCCAATCCATTGCGGGAACCGAGGCGGCGAATCGCAGCTTTGGAGTAAGCCTTTCGCTTTTGCAGGAGGCCTATGAGGCGGGCCAGGCATTGAAGCGCGGCACGCTTTGCGCGGATGGAACGACCGGCACGAACATGATGTACTTTGAAACAGGCCAAGGCTCAGCGCTTTCAGCAAATGCGCATCATGGTGTGGACCAGCAGACACTTGAGGCTCGTGCCTATGCAGTTGCCCGGCACTTCAAGCCAATGCTTGTGAATACCGTAGTTGGGTTCATCGGCCCTGAGTATCTCTACGACGGGAAGCAAATTGCCCGCGCCGGTCTCGAGGATCATTTTTGCGGAAAGCTGCTGGGTGTGCCGATGGGATGCGATGTGTGCTACACAAACCACGCCGAGGCCGACCAGGACGACATGGATGTGCTCCTCACCCTATTGGGTGCGGCAGGCGTCAATTACATCATGGGCGTTCCGGGTGCAGACGATGTGATGCTGAACTATCAAAGCACCAGCTATCATGATGCGCTCTATGTGCGGCGCGTTCTGGGACTGAAGCCTGCACCGGAATTCGCGGCGTGGCTTGAGAGCGACGGCTTTGTCCGGCTTGGACTTGAAGCCGGAACACCGGAAAGGTTATTACCGGGATGAGCACTTCGATGTCCGTCGAGTTGGCAACACGGCTGCGCACGCTGACTCCGGCGCGTGTGGGTTTGGGACGTACGGGCGTGAGTCAGCAGACTCGCGATCTGCTCGATTTTCAGAAGTCGCATGCACAGGCCCGCGATGCAGTGCACGCGCGACTGGAAGCAGGAACACTCGCCGCGGAGTTGCAGGCGACAACGGGTTTCAGTGTCCTGCGGTTGCATTCCGCAGCGGCGGACCGAACGACGTATTTGCAGCGACCCGACCTGGGACGCGCGCTGTTAGAGGAAAGCTCTTCCATTCTGGCCGAGACATCGGCAAATGGATTCGACCTGGCAATTGTCGTAGTGGACGGCCTTTCAGCGCTCGCGGTGGAACGTCACTCGGTGCCCCTTCTGAACAGATTGCTTCCCATTCTGGATGGTTGGAAGCTGGCTCCCATCTGTGTAGTCGAACAAGGACGAGTGGCGATTGGCGATCCTATTGGTGAAGCTTTAAGAGCCAGTCTCTGCGCCATTCTGATCGGCGAACGGCCCGGGTTGAGCTCGCCGGATTCACTGGGAGCCTATATCACCTGGAATCCACGGCCCGGGCGAACAGACGCGGAGAGAAACTGCATATCGAACATCCGTATCGGCGGATTGAGTTACGAGGCGGCCGCAAATCAGATTGCGTCTATTTTGCGCGAAGCACGGCACCGAAAGCTGACGGGCGTGGGACTGAAAGAATCCGCTCCGCAACTTGGAAAAGGAACGAGAGAATGCTGAAGATCCTCGTCCGTTGGACATTTCGCTGCATTTCGACTGCCGCTGTGCTGTCATTGGCCATCTATTTGGGTGATGTTTGCGCTTTCTACCTGCGAGGACAGCCCACGCAAGTAGTGTCCGTTGTACGAACGCTCGTTGTGCCGCTCAAAGGCAATAAGAATGAGTTTGACCCGCAGGGCATTATCCAGGTGCAGTGTTCCGCGACGCTTTTTCCGCAAGGTGGAATGCCGGCATGCTGGCTTCTGCGGCGCAATGCAGTGCAATACGAAAATCTGTAATCAGGTTTCAGCAGTGGTTGGGCCTAAACAGGCCTGGATATGGCGGCTTATGGCTTCGGTGAGTCTGTCGTATTCGCCGGTGGTGCCGACTCGGACGGCGTCTCACCTTTTTCGCCGCGCTTTGCACCATTGGCGATCATTCGATAAAGCTCATCATTTACTTTTTTGTTCAAGGCGCTTGCCTTCTGTAGTTCAGCTTTGGCTTCCGTCGTCTTGCCCATAGCGCGATAGAGCCTTCCCAGGCGCCAATGTACGTTGACGTCATTAGGTAACAGCTTTTCTGCCGCGAGCAACTCCCGCAACGCATCTTCGTTCCGTCCGGCATTGGCGTAAATGATGCCAAGATCCAAATGCGCCAATGGATAGTCGGGTTCCAACTGGAGCGCGTGCTCAAGCAGGGGCTTTGCAGCTTCTGCTTTATTCAACTGCATGTCAGAGTCGGCCAGGTAGGCCATGGAAGCCGCATGGCCTGGGTCATTATTAAGCTCGGCTTGAAACTCCGTGGCCGCTTCGGCGTAATTCTTCTCTACCCAAAGCAGGTAACCAAGCCCGAAATGCACATTTGGCTCTTTGGGATTGGCGCGGGCAGCTTCGCGGAACATCTTGATCGCACCCGCGCTGTCCTTCATCTCATCCAGTGCTTCTCCGGCAAGCATGTCAGCCTCGGCAGAGTTAGGATTAATTGCCAGAATCTCGTGGTAGACAAGAAGCACTTCCTTGAACTGCCTTGCCCACAAGTAGCTGTGTGCCAGTGCCAGACGTAATTGCAGATTTTGGGAATCCTGCGTGGCTGCGGCTTTGAGATAGGGCGCAGCCTTGGCATACTCCCCAATACCGTAATGAGCCATGCCAATGAGCGTGTTGAGACGCTGCGCTTGTGGTGAGTTTGCCGGTGTCTTTTTCAGGAGGATTTCAAACTCTGGAATTGACTCCTTCAGTTGAGCCGATTTGAAAAGCGCCAGTCCGAGGTCGAGACGCAAACCAGGCACATTTGGATAGATGGCGAGTGCTTTTCTGTAAAAAGGAACGGCGTCCTTGTAGCGGCCCTGACGCGAAGCGATGAGGCCAAGATGCGCGTAAGGCTCCGGATCGCGTGGATGGGCTTTCTGGAGGGCGCTCCACTCGTTTGTAGCCTCTGCCAACTTCCCTTCGCGTTCAAACTGAAGCGCCGCCTGTCGATGTGGATTCGGCGCCTGACCAGACTGCGCCAGAGCGACCACCGAAAGCGCGAAAGAGGCTAGGAGAGTAATCGATCGACGCAGCATGCAATTAGGACGCATAAGAACCTAAAACGCCATGATCGGAATGAGTCAATTGGGCCAGATTCCGCCGAGGCAAAAGAGAGGCGTTCTCAATCAATTCTCCCTCGGATGCCTTGAATAAGGCAAAATCCGAACAAAGAAAAAGGGCGTGGTGGGTGTTACCCACCACGCCCAGGTTGCGAGTTGGTTTAGAAGACGAACTTACCGCCGAGTTCCAGGTTACGGGAGTCCCATGCACTGGTTACCTGGCCAAAGTTGCTTGCGCCCTGCGATGAACCGATGCCGTTCCACTCTTGATGGTTGAACGTGTTGAACGACTCGAAGCGCAGTTCGATGTGCGCCCGCTCGGTCAACTGGAATGACTTATAGAGCGCCGTTGTGAAGTTCAGACGACCGGGTCCGACGATGGCGTCCTTGCCAGTGTTGCCGAAGCCCAGGTTGGGGCCGCCCAGCCAGGCCGGAATTGGCGCTGAGAAGACGGACTGGTCAAACCACTGGTTGATCTTCTTGGTATAGTGCACCTTCCCTGAGATATTCGGACGGTTAGTGTAACCGCCGCCCAAACCGATGGTGTCATAGGAGAGGGAGAGACCAGGACCTTGGTTGGCTATGATCGTGCCCGTCTGAGCCAGAGCTGTGCCAGACACGGTCCACCCACCTGCAATGGCGTGCACCAGGCTGGAGCTGTGCGCGAAGAAGGGCATGTTGTAGACGTAGTTAGCGCTGAAAATGTGACGACGATCCAGCGCGCCGGAGCCCTTGTCGTACTTCAGGTTCCAAGGGTTGGAAACAGTATTCAGGTCATAGCTGGTGAGATCGATTTCATGAGAGTACGTGTAATCGAACTCGCCGCTTAGACCCCACTTGTTCTGCAAACGGAGGCCAGTCTGGAATCCGTTGTAGTTGCCATTTGTGGTATTTTCCTGCTGGTTGATTCCACCATAACCCTGGTAGGTGCGGTAGAGGTTCCCATTAGAAAGACTGCTAGGAGCATTGCCGTTCGGACATGTATCGCCGCCCGGATAGTTGTTGCTACCGTCGCCCGCGCTGCAGCGGATGTTCATATCCGTTGTAACCGGGTAGGTGTTGATGTTGCGCTGGATGTTCTGATGCCACGCAATGTTGCCCACATACTGAATCACCCAGATCATGGATGGAGCGATTTCACGCTGGAGCCCCAAGCTGAATTGAGCCACTGCAGGCGCCTTGTAGGTGTGAGCCAGGCTGGTCACGCCGGTCACAAAAACGGGTACGCCGCTGGATGCCACTGTGGTTCCATTCACGTCATACCAGCTCTTTCCTGGATCGCTGAAGAACGTATTGCTCAGGCTGACATTGTTGGCGAACGGTGAGTTGGTCGCCGCGTTGTAGATGTCGTTGCCCTGCATGCGCTCGTAGAAGGTTCCAAAGCCGCCGCGGAGAACGGTTTTGCCGTTTCCTGAGATGTCTTCAGAGAAGCCAACGCGAGGCTGCAGAGTGTTGTAGTCGTTGTTGACGAGCCCAGGAGGGAATCCATTCTGACCAGCGAGGCCCATACCGTTGAGATAGTATTTGGCGCCGTTGTAGGTAACCAGGCCCGGAGTCGAGGAATCGATCAGGGTGCCATTCCAAATCGGCGTCTGGCTGGAGATGAAGTCTGCCGGATTGAAGTTGGAAACTGCATTGCTGCGCTCCCATGCATGCGGCAGTGCGTCGTAGCGCAGGCCGAGTTGCAGGGTGAGGCGCGGAGTCACATGCCAGTTATCCATCGCGTAAACCGAGGGAGTCTGGTTGACATAGTGACGAATCGGAGTGGCCTGGAACTGTGAGTAGCCGGTCGAGAGGCCCATCAACATGTCCATAAGGCTGTCACCGGAGAGCTGTCCAAAGCTGAAGTAGCCTTGTTGATCACCAAACAACTGCTGGTTCTTGGTGTACCGGTTATAGCTGAAGCCAAACTTCATCTGGTGCTTGCCCATGGTGTAGGAAACATCCACCTTCGGCATGTAGTCCTGCGCAGCGTTGTGCCATGGCGCAGAGGCCGTATCTTCACCGAAGTTGTATGGCCCGATGTAGTTGATGCCCGGCAACGAATTACGCGTAATGGCGAAGTCTGGCGTGAGCGGATTCGATGCCCACCCGGTTGGCAACTGCGAGTTCGGACTGTTGGTAATGTCGATGGTATTGCCGTCATAGTTGATGCTTGCCTCAACCAGCATGTTCGGGTTGATGGTCGCACTCAGCTTGATAGCGGCAGAGTTCGAGGGATTCAGTAGCGTGCTTGTAATGGAGTTAAAGCTCGAATAATTCCAGCCCAACTCCGGCTGCGCGTAGCCCTGGTTCACATAGTCGTGAATGTAGTGACCAAGGATTGTCCACTTGTCATTGATGTGGTGATCGATACGAACAATGTCATCGCGAACGTCAATCGGGTTTGCCACGTTTGCGACAACCTGGTCCGTTGCGGTGTTCGTCGGTTTTGGAATCGCTTCGCTGTTCAAATACAGGACGCCGTTGTTGTCAAACAACTGATGCGGAATAATTGGATTGCCAGAGCCATCGAGAGCGAAGCCTCCCGGCGCACCTGATGCAGTATTGGGCACCAGACCAAGCGGAGCCAAGTAGGTGGTGTCATAGTACGATCCCACCGGAACGTTCGGGACCTTCAAGGCTACTGAGCAGCAGCCCGGCGACACGTAGTGGAGATCCTGTCCGGAAACGGGGCGATCCGCATTGTTCATAGTGTTCTGGACGTTTGTGCCCGCGCCGGAGAGAATCTTGCGCCATTCCTCATTCCAGAAGAAGAAGGTCTTCGTGCGATCCGCGTTGTAGGCATGCGGAATAAAGAGCGGTCCGCCAATGTTGAATCCGTAAATGTTGTAGTGGATATTCGTCTTTGAGTTAGCGATTGCCTGCACGGCGTTGTATGCGGGCGTACGGTTGAATTCCCAAACTGAACCGTGGAATTTGTTTGTGCCGCTCTTCAGCGAAAGGCTGATTGTCGCGCCGGAAGAAATGCCGTAGTCCGGCGGATAGTTTGAAGTGAGCATGTTGAACTCAGCGATGGCGTCCTGCGAAGGCATGATGTCCATGCCGCCGGCGCCGCCGCGGTCGTCAGCTTCGCCACCGTCGATAAGCCAGATGTTGTGGCTCTGACGAAGACCGTTCACGCTGATGGTGAAGTTTGAAGCGACCGACGTTGGTGTGTTGGAGTCGGGCAGCGCCGAGCTGACACCGAGTCCGAGAGCGGCGAGGGCCGCGAAGTTGCGGTTCTCGGTTGCGATCTTACTGATCTGCTCACTACTGATGAGTGTGCTGACCACGTTCGAGTCTGCTTGCACAGTCAACGCATCCGCGGCAACTGTGACCGTCTGCGTCTGAGCACCGACGGTGAGCTTTACGTCAACGCGGGTTGTGGCCGAAACGTTAACGGTAATGCCATTCTGCTGGAACGTCTGGAATCCGGCGGCGGCGACCTTAAGGTTATAGCTCGCCGGATTGAGGCCTGGAATTGTGTACAAGCCAGTGGCCCCGCTTACCGTCGTCTTTGTAGAGCCTGTATTCGGGTCGGCAAGTGTAATTGCCGCGCCTGGAATCACAGCTCCTGACTGGTCCGTTACGATGCCGGTGATCTGCGAATTGGCCTGCCCGTGCGCAAACACGGTAGCCAACAGCAGGAAGACCGGCAACAGGAGGATCCTGTATCTTGTCTGTCTCATGTGACCTTCCTTTTTCAAGTTTCTTTCCTATCCTTTGTTTACTGTTCCCGTTGGCCGCCCGTCCCCAGTGGGTACGGACCGCATACGGACTCTTTGGTGGTACCGTCAATCGCTTTAATGAAGACGGCGCAAAAAGGACGATTGCTTTCACTGCAAACAGCCGTGGCGCCTGGATACCTCCGCGAAGCGAGAGGAATCTGGACGCCATTGTTAAAGCCCTTTATCAGTGAAAACCAAGCCATCTATTTCTTTCGTCCAAACTGGCCAAAATCCGCGACCGATGAATTGAAAGTCCCCGAAGTGCGAATTGTCAAGTAGAAAATCCCTTTACTAAGATTTTCCGCATTCCGTTTGTCCCCCATCTTTGCCGTCGTTCCGGCTTATCTGCCGGAATTCTCAAAACCGGTCGTGGGAGTACATCATCAACATCTAACGCCCGAAAAAACTTTAGTGTCTTGTAGTATTTGGAATTCCAAGACGCCAACGAAATAACAATTCAAACCGAAACCCTCACCCTTCCAAGTGGGCAATTTCTACGGCAAACAGAAACTAAAATTCTTCATAATTCTGTTTTTGGAATTCCTTGACTTAAACGTTTGAGTCGCGCAAGCCAAGGCCTCCTGCCTAATAGACGGACGCCATTAAAGGCCCAGAAACGTACGTTTGTCAAGCTCGCGAAAATGAGAAAACGTTATCAAAAAATCGATTTACCCTTGCGCAAGAAATCCCGCTTGTAACTTATTCATCCTAAAAAGATTAATCAGTGATACCCGAATAGGCACTCTTTTTCCAGTTGCGCAGCTTTTGCCATGCAAGGCGGAACATATTGACTAAAACCTTTGAGCTCGACACGATTGAGCACGAAACACCTATTCATTGATCGGTCTCAGCCGGGGTGCGACAGAGTTTTGCCTTGGCCGAAATGGGAACGTTCCCAATTAAGCGCTTCTCGCAAATGCGAAGCCCGAAGCGTTCGGATCGATCAGGAATCGGTCTCGAACCGGGGGGTCTTTCTCAGCGGAGCCTGGCCTGATCGCGGAGCTGTTGCGCCATCTTTTCCAGATACGATTCGACATTCATATCCACCGGCAACTGAATACCGCTCTTGGAGGCGATGGCAAGCGCAATACGCTGGGCCAGCGAAGCACGCGTTTCCGTCGACAGGTCGAGACGGCGTGAGAAGAATCCTTCCATCACTTCCAGATCGTCCGCGGACAACTTGGCGACGTCCGCAGCGGAAAAGAAAGGACCGGCCGTCAACTCCGCGTTTTGGATTGCGGGCGAGAAGCTGGCTGCGGTGAATGTACGCGCACCGGTTTCACCCCACAGCGGCGTTTCCTCTCGCCTGTCGCGTACTACGAGCGTACCTGCAGCAAGATCGCCAAGGCGCTGATGTTGGCGGGTAACAAAAACTGAAATGACCGCGACAGCATAAAAACCGGGAAGCTGATCCACGTAACGAATAAAGTTGCGCGCCATTGATTCGAAGAGGCTGATGCCACGTCCGGAGCGCTGGATCACGCGAATTTTTGCAATCTTCTTGCCAGGAGTTTGCCCATTCCATAGGGCTTCAAAGAGCGTGAAGTAGCCCCAGTTAAAGAGAAAAACCAGGAACAGATAAAGTGCGACCGCCCACTGTGCAGTGATCTTGTTGAATGCACTGATGGCCGGCAGAAATTTGAAGATCAGAATTGAAATCACGATCATGCAGGCAATCCAAATCACGTTATCGATCAGGACTGCGATGAATCTGCTGCCGATACCTGCGAGTGGCATCTCAATGGAAACCAGTTCGGGTGTGTCAATGCTAAGCTGGTCTGAATTCTGACTCATGACGAACATTGTCTCCACGCATTGGTTAGCGCGCCGTCGGCCCCACTGGGACCGGCTAGGAACATTGTTGCAGCAATCGGATCAAAGCGGGCTTGGACAGCTTTCCCGCGGCGAACTGCAGGAGATGGCACTGCTTTATCGTCAGATTGCGGCCGACTTGAGCGTACTGCGCCAGGACGCAACGGCACGCACATACGCTGCCCACCTCAATCAATTGCTGGCTCGGGCCCACCATATCATTTATTCGGGCCGCAAGACGAGTTGGCGTTCGTTGTTCCTTTTTCTGCGCGACGAATACCCTATCGTTTTTAGAAATCAGCTGCGATTCGTGGTGGCGTCGACGCTAATCTCAATTGCGTTTGGGCTGCTCGGAGCCGCGATCACTTCGGCACGGCCCGATTTCATGAGACATTTCGTGGGTCCGCAGATGATTGCGACCATGGAGCGCCACCAGATGTGGACTGAGTCGATTGTGAGTGTGGCCCCCAAAGAATCAAGCCGCATTATGACCAATAATCTCGCAGTCAGCTTCGTCACCTTCGCCAGTGGAATCGTCTTTGGAGTAGGAACTGTCTTCTACCTGTTCGTCAACGGTATGATGCTTGGCGTGATTGGCGCAGCATGCCACCAATACGGAATGTCACTGGCGCTGTGGAGCTTTGTCGCGGCGCACGGATCATTGGAACTGCCGTCCATATTGATTGCCGGAGGCGCCGGCCTCAGGCTCGGTTACGGAATGCTGTTTCCCGGCGCCTCACCATGGAAGGAATCCGTAGCCCGAGCGGGAATGGAAGCAACGAAGCTTGTTGCAGGCATCATTCCCTTGCTCATCATTGCGGGCACACTGGAAGGTTTCTTTTCACCATCACATGCGCCCTGGCAACTGAAATTCACAGTCGGCGCACTGCTGTTTACGCTGCTCAATCTGTGGTTGTTCCGTCCGGTGAAGCCGACAGCACAGCCTTCCTAGACTGCGCCGCCGTGAGGTTCATCAGACCTTCAGAAATATCTTCTTCTTGTACAGAATCCAAACGGGTATAAAGCAAAACGCGGTAAATGACACCGAGTATGCAAAGGCAGCCCAGTGCACGTTGGGAATGTGCTCAAAACTGTGCGTGAAGATGAAGCTCTGCAATTCAGTACGATGGCCAGAGCCTAGCTGGATCGGGATGTTATAGAGAACACCCGGCAACAGCTCGCTGAACATATAAACGGCAATTGCGTTCGAACCGAAGATGATCCACGGCCACGTCCACCCTTTGCGCCAGCCCTGCATTTCAATAGCCCAGAAGCAGAAGGCAAACAGCGCGAGTGAGTAGCCCGCACAGACCAGCACAAACGAACTCGTCCATAGATTCTTGTTGATTGGAAACAACGGCGACCAGGCATAACCGAGAGCAAGACATGCGGCTGCGCCCGCAACCAGCCCCGCTGCCTTTGCTCCGAGTGATCTCGTGGTCCGCAGCCACATGCCGGCAAGAACTCCAAGAAGTGCGGTGCCGATTGCCGGCAGGTCGCTGAGCAATCCCTCAGGATCGCGCAGATTGTGCAGCGGCGCCTCAAGATAGAGATGGTAGGGAAATACGTGACGATCGATCCACGAAACCAGATTCTGGCTTACGTCCATGAACGGTACGTCGCGGCCCGGCATTCCTACACCCGGAATCGGGACCCAGCGGAGCAGGATGTAGTAGCCAACCAAAGCACCGATGAGCGCAGCAACCTTGGTCCACACGCGCCGGTCGCAGAGATAGAAGAGACCTACAACCAGGTAGCACACAGCAATGCGCTGCAGAACGCCGTAGAAGCGCATATGCGCAAGGTGAAAGAACGGAAAGCTGTTCACAATAATGCCGAAAATGATGAGCACCACGGCTCTCTGCAGTGTGTGACGCGCAAGCTGCCCTTTGGCCGCACCCTTTGCGAGCCGGGCTTCAAACGCAAACACAACCGAGACACCCACGACGAAAACGAAGGTTGGAAATACAACGTCCGTCGGAGTCAGACCATTCCAGAACGTGTGATTCATGAAGCGCCATGAACCAGGTCCGCCATTGTTGTTCACCATGATCATGAACGCGATTGTGATGCCGCGCACCACATCAAGCGATAGAAGACGCCTGACGGGCGACGAAGTGGTATCTGAACTTGTCATGAGTTGCGGGCTCCCAAAATGAGGCAGGGTAACGTTTCCAATAAAGCTACGCGGACAAGCACCGTTTCGCCAAGTGAGAAGTAGATCACTGTATGGCAAGCGCCCCGCGCTGCTACACTCGGCCTTCAAGGGAAGCACAGATTTCCGTTCTATTTTGATGGAGGCCTGCATGGCGGAATTTAAGCCCTTTGTTGCGCCCGAGGAGAACCGCCCCGAGTTCACATTTCGAGCGATTCTGCTGGGCTCGATCTTCGGAATCATTTTTGGCGCGGTCACTGTCTATGTGGGGCTTCGCGCTGGACTCACCGTAGCCGCATCGATCCCCATTGCTGTGTTGTCGATCAGCGTTCTGCGCGCCCTGGGGCGCTCCTCCATCCTCGAAAACAACATTGTGCAGACGACAGGCAACGCAGGCCAGTCGATTGCCGCGGGTGTCATCTTCACGTTGCCGGCGCTTGTGTTTCTGGGCTTCGACCTCGAGTACTCGCGTATCTTCATCCTGGCGCTGATAGGCGGCTGGCTGGGTGTGCTTTTTATGATTCCGCTGCGGCGGCAGTTGATTGTCGAGGAGCATGGAAAGCTGACTTATCCCGAAGGCACGGCTTGCGCCGATGTGCTGATGGCGGGCGAACGGGGCGGCGGACTGGCGAGCCGCGTCTTCTTCGGACTTGGGCTTGGGTCGCTATACACGCTGTTTCAGAACGAGAACCTGTTTAAAGCCTGGCCCGGCACACCCGAGTTTCAGCCCGACTTTGGTCCCGCGCACATTATGAAGGGTGCGTCCATCAAGGCCGACGCGACACCTGAGTATCTTGGCGTGGGCTACATTATCGGCCCCAAGGTTGCTGGAGTTATTTTTGCGGGTGGCGTTTTTTCGTGGCTGGTGCTGATGCCACTGATTTACTTCTTCGGTAAGGACCTGCCCCACCCGATCTATCCAGGAACCATTCCGATTGCGCAGATGGGGCCGAGCGAACTCTGGTCGACGTACATTCGGCCAATGGGCGCGGGTGCTGTGGCCGCGGCAGGCCTGATTACGCTGCTGAAGACGTTGCCGACGATCTTCAGTGCGCTCGCTTCAGGGTTCAGGAATCTTCGCCCCGGCGTAGCAGCAACTAAAGCCAAACCTATCCGGACGGAAAACGACCTCTCGATGAGCGTGGTGGTCTTCGGCTCCATCCTCATCGTGGCGTGCATGTTCATCTTTCTCGAGTTCAAACCGGTACCCGGCGCGTACGTAGGCTGGGCGGCCAACCTGGCGGCTTCTCTACTTGTAGTGGTGTTCGGGTTCCTTTTTGTTACGGTGAGCTCGCGCATTGTGGGACTGATTGGCAGTTCGGCAAATCCTATTTCGGGCATGACGATTGCAACGCTGATGGCGACCTCCGCGATTTTTCTTGTGAAGGGATGGACGAGCCCGGCGTTTGGTGCGCTCGCGATCACCATTGGCGGCGTGGTGTGCATTGCCGCAGCGAATGCAGGCGACACGTCACAGGATCTGAAGACGGGCTACATTGTGGGTTCGACCCCGCGACTGCAGCAGATTGCGCTCATCATCGGCGTTGTTGTGTCGACGGTGGCGATTGGATACACGCTGAACCTGATGAACACGGGGCTGCAAAGCTTCCGCGCAGCCTCACAGCCTTGGAACATCACTGCTCCACACCCTGGCGTCTCTGTGCAAAGCGACGTGCGTCACCTGCCAGACGAGTTCCCTGTTCTTGGTTCCGACAATTCGTCGACGCTGCACCACAAGAGCGAATACATCGTGCTGAATGCGCTGGGATCGGCTGAGCTTGCCGACGGGAAGTATCTTTACTCTCCTGCGACGGGCCGTATCGAAGTGCAGTGGATCCAGGGCATCGGAAGCGAAAAGGCCGCTGCGCCGCAGGCGCGGCTGATGGCAACAGTGATTAACGGAATTCTGAGCCGTAAGCTTCCCTGGGGACTGGTGATGCTGGGCGTGTTTCTGGTGATTGCGGTTGAGTTGCTGGGCATCCGATCGCTTTCATTTGCAGTGGGAGCATACCTTTCGATTGGCACTACGCTGGCGATCTTTGTAGGCGGGGCGGTGCGCTGGTTTGTGGACCAGGCAGCGAGGAAGGCCGGAGGAGACAGCGAAGTGGACAGCGAAATTTCGCCGGGCTCTCTGTTTGCTTCGGGGCTGATTGCCGCGGGCGGTATCGTGGGTCTGTGCGGTGTGGCTCTGAAGGGCTATGAGACTACAGCAGACAAGGGCGACATTCTGAATTTTCCGCACACGTTTCTGGATCACTCGTGGGTGTCAGTGGTTGCGTTTGCTCTCCTGGCATATTCGCTTTATTACTTTGCGCGCAAGCCGCTGAAGAAGTAGCTGAAAAGCTGCGCTTTGCGCAGATAGGTCGAGCGCCGCGCAAGTATGTGCCGTATGGGTTCGCTGGCTTAAAAGAGTCGGACGAGCCACCATCCGCCGACGATCGCGACCAGCGCTGCCGCCTCAATCAGCAAGGCATTGCGAAGTCCTCGCAGGCTCATTGACGGCACTGCGCGCTGCAAAATGGATGCGCCAATCGAATCGTCGAAGCGAAGCAAAAGGGGACGCGGGAAGTTTGCGCTCTCGGTGAAGGTCACTGCGGACGTGGATTCCATCACTGAACCCTCATGCGTGTAAGAAGTAGCAACGGAGACGGACATGGTTCTCCTCCTGATGCCTTAATCGGCATTTAACTTGAAATCTGGAGAGATGTACTGCAATTACAGGTGGGAAACCAGGACCATCAAGTTAGGTCTTCCTAATCTTTGTAGCGAATCCACACAGTGTCCTACCGCGCACGTGCGCTACTTCCAAACAGGCAGCGTCTTCGCAGATTCCACGGTTGGTGAAATCACTCTTCTTCCATTCTCCACCTGTAATCGATTTCGCAGAGTGATGAAAATCACCCCGCTTGTGCAGAGATAGTGTTCACTCAGGCATACGACAACCTGAGGACCATCCGAATGGAGCGTATTAGGGGCGTGCATCTGAACTGCGTCGACGATGAATGGTCTTCAGGTCGCTACGCCATTGCTCACTGAGGGCAACAAGCTCCCATTCAATCTCCGGGGAAAGATAGCGAAGGACCTGCTCGTTGGCTGGATGAATGTGCAGAACAGGCGCAGCAAGAATGAGCCGTGGCGGAAGCGGAGATACTTCCGTGTCCGCAAAGTATCCGGCCCGCTCAAAGGCAGAAATGGGCTGCGACGACGCGGGCGTGGGCTGGCGGTCCTGATTCAGCGCGCGGACGCGAATCCAGTAGTCGAGCGCCTGCAAGGGCAGATGCAGATCCTCGTTCGCTTTGAGTTCAAGCACCGTGAGCCTGTTGCTGCGGTCGAGCGTCAGCAGGTCGAGCATGCCACGCTCACCGGAAGAAAGTGCGGGAACCTGCGAGAAGAGCAGGTCCCCGCGCAGTCCAGGTATGAGCTCGGCGAGGCCCGCTCGCAGGCGCGACTCGAGCCAGCGCTCGGGCTGCATGCGGTAGAGCGGATCGGTTGCCTGCCCATCGGGCCGGCGACTCTGGAACAAACGCAGAAGCAACTCGCGGCACAGTGGCACATTCTCTTCTGTGAGCGGTGTCTCGTTAAACCCGGCACCGAAGGTGATTTCGTTTTCCCGCGCAAAGGAGTGCGCGGAAACGCCATGACGAATGCGGGCAAATTCAAGCCCGTGCAGGAGCAATGCAACTTCAGTGGTGGTGCGGGCGCGAATCTCGACACGCTCGCGGCCAGACTCTGGAACCAGCGCAAGGATTTGGTCTATGGCTACCTGACAGCGCTCGATTGCGCCGGAAGTTGAAAATGCCTGCACGAGACGCGACTCGAAATTCCCAATGTCACGAAATTCGACTTGAACAAGCTCCTCACTGCGTTCATCGAGCGTCCACAGCTCAAAATTTGCTGCGGCATGGTTCAGCCAAGCCATGCGTTCAGCGGTGGTGCGCCATGCGCCTTCAGGCACAATGACGCGCAACTTCCCGAAGTGACGACGACCATCGGAGCGCTCGCGGCAATAGTCGAGCCAGAGAAGGCCGAGGGTTAGAACGCCGTCGATGGCAGTGGAGGACTCGGCCGCGCCGATACCGATGACGGCCTCCGCTGCGGTTCCGCGCAGAATGCGACCGCGCGCGTAGGCCGGGCCAAAACTGTGCTCGAGATCCATGGCGGAACGGAAGCCGTCCATTTTGGCACCGATGCAGGTACGAGCAAGCGCGCGCTCCAGCAGGCGGACGTAGTTGCGCCGTGTGGCATCGCGCGCCGTGGGTGTGCGGCGATCGCTGGTGGGGACCAGTTCGAGCGTTTGCGGTCGGCTCTGCCCCATCTTGCGGGTGACAATGCGCAATGCCTGCGCACGAGGTTTGATTTCGACGACCGTGCGGACGAGGTTGCGTTCGTCGCTCCAGAGCTGCAGAAGGCAACGGCCGTGCGACTCACTGATGGAGTAGCGCGCGTAGCGCATATCGAAGGCAACGCGGCCTTCTTCAAGCAATGCAGCGCTGGAATGCGCCTCAAGATACTCTTCGATTGCCTTAACGAGTTGACTGGCTGGCACCGCGTCCGACGACATGCTCCTGCCTACCAGCCCATACGGGTACGCAGGTTGGTGATATGCGCTGTGTGATGGCGCGAGTGCCAGTCATAGAGCGCGAGCACCTGGGCGAGGTTCTGTCGTCCCGATTCCGGATGGTTGTATCCCCTGCGGAAGTCGTCCTCGGAAAGCGATTCAAGCAGCGCAACCCAACGCTGATGCAGTGCGGTGAGAAACGTGAGTGAAACATCGATTGGCAGCCAACGGCTGTCGGATAGTTCTGCCCAGGCTGCTTCATCGTAAGGCTTGATGGTGGGCCAGTCTTCCGTGAGCGCGAGCTTGAAACGCACGTAGGAATTGACGTGGCTGTCGGCCAGGTGATGGACGAGTTGGCGCACCGTCCAGCCCCCGTCGCGATAGGGCGTGTCGAGTTGCGCGTCGTTGAGTCCGGCAACGGCTGACTTTAGCTGGTCCGGCAATTGGCGCAGTGTTTGGATGTGAGCCGCACGAGTATCGGGCATAGAGCTGGCAGGGGCGTTAAAGCGGCCTATGGGATAGCGAAGATCGTCGAGTGTGGTCATGGCGAGAGCATCGGCAGAATACCGGCTCTTGCCTGGACGGGCAAGGTTGCGCGTCACAAGACTGGACTACTTGTGGTGATGGTGGAAGAGGCTGAAATGATGTTTCTGATGTTGAGGCTTTGCGTGCGTGCTTTTTGGGTGATTGGCCTTGGGATGCTCAGCTTTAGGATGGACGGCCTTGGGGTGAATCGACTGCGGATGCACGGCTTTGGGATGAATGGATTGAGGATGCACTGCCTTCGGGTGTTCGGATTTGGGGTGGACAGCCTTCGGGTGCTCAGCCTTGGGGTGATTGGACGCGAGGGCCGGAGCGGCCATGGCGGCACAGGCGAGCACGGGAACAAGGAGCATCTTCATGGCGAGACTGTAGCACGAGTAAGCATCGTGCGGGTAGCAACGTAAGTAACCTATTTCCAAAGTGGAACCAGACGTGAGGCTAGTTGGTCTGCGAAGCGCGCGACGGGAAACTGCCAGCGAAATGATGGCGCCGGATCGGGCGTAAACTGGAATCACGATGACCAAAGCTTCCTCTGCCCCGCAAATCGGCCACAAGCGCTACTTTTTTGACAAATTTGGTATCACAGAACGGCTGCTGGAGCGCTGCCTAGGCGAGGCGCTTTCTGCCGGTGGCGATTACGCCGATTTGTACTTCGAATCGGTAACGGCGACGGCGCTGGGCGTGGACGAACAGATTGTGAAATCGGCCAGCCAGGGCACGAGCGCGGGATGCGGCGTTCGGGTGCTGAGCGGCGAGCGCACCGGGTACGCCTATACGGACAATCTGAGCCCGGAACGGCTATTGCACGCGGCAAAGACGGCGGCGTTGATTGCGTCCGGTCCAGCGAAGCAGCCGGTACAGGGATTTACCGAAGCGCCCAACGCGGATTTGTATCCTGTGCCGCTGGGAGGTTTCGATCTGGACCTGGCGGCGCGACTGGAGCTGATTCTGCGCGCGGACCGGGCGGCGCGCGCCTATGACAACCGGATCGTTCAGGTGCGGGCGAGCTACAGCGAAGAGCTGCGCCGGATTTTGATTGCAGCCAGTGACGGCGCCTTTGCAAGTGATACACAACCGCTGTGCCGGTTGAACGTGTTTGTCATCGCGAAGGATGAGAGTGGTACGACGAAGGGCTCTGCGGGTGGCGGTGGACGCGCAGGTCTCGATCAATTCATCGGGTCGAAGAGTCCGGAGCATCTGGCGCAGGAAGCCGCACGCGGAGCGATCCTGCAACTGGGTGCAGTGGCAGCGCCGGCAGGCGATATGCAGGTGGTGCTTGGGCCGGGATGGCCGGGCATACTGCTCCATGAAGCCGTGGGCCATGGGCTCGAAGCGGATTTCAATCGCAAGAAGACATCGGCATTTGCAGGGTTGATTGGCCAGCCGGTAGCGAGCCCAAAGTGACAGTGGTGGACAACGGCACGATTGCGGGACGACGCGGTTCGCTGAATGTGGACGACGAAGGTTCGCCGACGCAGGAGACGGTGCTGATTGAGAACGGCGTGCTGAAGGGCTATCTCTCTGACAAGCTTTCTGCGCGGCTGATGGGCATTGGCAATACCGGCTCCGGCCGGCGCGAGAGCTACCAGGCGATTCCCATGCCGCGCATGACGAACACCTACATGCTTGCAGGCGATGATGCGCCGGAGGACATTCTGCGCAGCGTGAAGCACGGGCTCTACGCCGTGAACTTCGGCGGCGGACAGGTGGACATTACGAACGGAAAGTTCGTGTTTTCCGCCAGCGAGGCCTACCTGATTGAAGACGGCAAAATTACCGCGCCCGTGCGTGACGCGACGCTGATTGGCAATGGGCCCGAAGCGCTGAAGTACGTCTCGATGGTAGGCACGGACCTGAAGATGGATGAAGGCATCGGCACCTGTGGCAAGGACGGGCAGAGTGTGCCGGTTGGCGTGGGCATGCCGACCATCAAGCTGGACCGGATGACGGTGGGCGGAACGGGACGCTGAAGTTCCGCTTCTTGAAAAGTGCGCAAATCACTCCTAATTGCGCTGAAAGTGCACGAAAACGGGCAAAAAACGACCAAAATTACATCGGTTTTGGGGACTAGCCGGTCTCCAGCGATTTGATCGTGCGCTGATTCAATGAGCCTTGCGCTATCTCCCGCTCTGGATTTGAGGCTTTTCCCAGGGGGAGGGGGTGGGGGTGGGCCCGCTGAACCGCGCCTTGCATTGGATGACGGCTCCCGAGTCCACCCCCTTGGCGACATGCGGTTGGCACATCTACTCCCCAGTGTGCGCCGGAGTGGGGAAATTTTCGGCAAACAATCTGGCGATGCAACGTGCGCAGCGAACCGGCATCAGGGCAACTGCGCGTCGATTCCCAGCGAGACGGCAACACGGCGCAGAGCAGCATCGCGCGTCCAGAGTTTCGTTCCAGGCGAGAGCAGACATGCAGCCACCAGATGTGCATCCGTGAGACCAATACCGCGCGAATAGAGCCTGTGGGCTTCAATCATGCTGCGCACTTCAGGCAGGCTGGCGACTTTCACAACCGCCAGGGCATCAAGGTCTGAGAGCGTCCTTTTGCGATTGCTCAAGGAACCCAGCGCCAGCTCTGCGACGATGAGCGGATGCATGGCGATTTGCCCAGCCTGCAGCAACGCGCGCAAAGCGGGATTGCGGCCGCGGAGAAAATCAATCCAGACCACGGTGTCGGCCAGAATCATCGGCGGTCGGCGCGAGTGCGCGGAATCTGCTCGAGGTTGGGCATGGTGCCCTCAAGCGCGGCCAGACGACGCGAGGACTCGAGGTGTATCAGCGCCTTTAACGCCTCGCGCAGGAGCGCGCTGCGCTCGGTTACGCCGGTAAATTCCTGCGCTTTCCGAATCAGTTCGTCATCGAGAGCAACAGTGGCGCGCATAGGGGCTTCTCCTCATCACCTATTTTAGCACTTTTTAGTGACAGAATAGGTGAAACAAGAACTAGAGTGCAGCGCCGAACTGCCGGGCGACGAGGTCTCGACGGTACGCGAAGATCCGTTCGACATCGCGCCTGACTTTGAGTGCATGCACGAGGCGGCCGAGGACGCCGAAGGGGAGCTGGTAGCGGACCTGATCTTTCATCAGTGTGCCGTCGCCGTGATCTTCAAAGGTGTGGGTGTGGTGCCAGAGTTTGTAGGGGCCGGAGAGCTGCTCGTCGATAAAGAGAAAGGGCGGATTCCACTCTCGGATCTCCGTGAGCCAGCGCAAGGGAATGCCCTGGAGGCGGAGCTGATAGCGAATGTGAGTACCCTTCTGAATGGACGGCGTGCTCATGGAGACGATTTTGAAGTTGAGCCAGGGTGGGGTGATGGTTTCAAGATTGTGCGCGTCGGAAAAGAAATCAAAGACCTCGCCGATGGGGCGGGGTATGAACTGCTCCTGCTGCATTTGGTAGGTTCGATCGCTCATGAGTGCTCTGACATGTGAGTGTTGCGCCTGGGGGGACGATTCGCGAAGGACTCTCACTGCAACCAGTTTCCCCGAATACAGGGAGACGCGGGCCTGGGGTTTGGATGAGGTGCTGAGCCGAGGGCGCAATTTTTGATAGCTTGAAACCATGTCTGAAATGAGTGCAGGTTTGGCCCAGAATGCTGTCGATCTTGAAACCCTTGCCGCCGACGTGGTGGCGCAAGCCATGAAAGCAGGCGCGAGCGACGCCGAAGCGGTGGCGCGCGAGGGCGACGAATTCAGCGTGAGCGTGCGCATGGGCGAGGTGGAGACGCTGAAAGAGTCCGGCGCGCGCGGGCTGGGATTGCGCGTCTTTCTCGGCAAGCGGTCGGCGTCGACATCGACCAGCGATCTGACGGCAGACGGGATTCGCCAGCTTGTGGACGGCGCCGTGGCGCTGGCTCGAGTGACCGAGGAAGACGCCTTTGCCGGCATGCCGGAGAAAGGCGAGTACGGCGCGCTGGCCGACGACCTGCACCTTTACTACGACGATGTGTATTCGCTGCCGGGGCCGGAGCGGATTGAATGGGCGAAGCGCTGCGAGGCGGCGGCTCTGGCTGCCGACCCGCGCATTACGAATTCAGACGGCGGCAGCTTTGATGCGGCGACGGGACGCAAGGTGCTGGCTAACTCGCGCGGCTTTGTGGGCAGCTACCGGACAAGCTATGCGGGTGTGTCTGCAGCACCGATTGCGGCGGATGAAAGCGGCGCGATGCAGCGGGACGGCTGGTGGTCGAGTGCAAGGAGCTTCGCGCTTCTGGAATCACCTGAGGCGGTAGGGAGAGAAGCCGCCCGCAGAGCATTGCGCAAGCTGGGCGCGCGGCGCGTGCCCACGCAGCAGGTGCCGATTGTGTTTGCGCCGGAGGTGGCGCGGTCGCTGGTTGGATCGATTTTTGAAGCGGCGAGCGGCGACGCGATCTGGCGGCATGCCTCGTTTCTGGCAGGCGAGCTGGAGAAGGAAATTGCGGCGCCCGGCGTGACGATTATCGACGACAACGTGATGTTGCTGGCGAATGGCGCGGGCGGTTTCGGCACGTCTCCGTTTGACGGCGAGGGATTGCCTTCGCGTCGGACCGTTGTGGTGGAAGGCGGCGTGTTGCGGACCTATCTGCTGAACACATACGCGGCGCGCAAGCTGGGCATGAAGTCAACGCATAACGCCTCACGTGGGCTGGCGGGTACGCCGGGAATTGGCTGCGGAAATTTGTATCTCGAACCGGGGACGATGAGCCCCGAGGAAATTATCGGCGGCGTGGAGAAGGGGCTTTACGTGACGAGCCTGATGGGCTTTGGAACGAATCTGGTGACGGGCGACTACTCGCGCGGCGCGACGGGGCTGTGGATTGAGAAGGGCGAGCTGACGCACGCGGTGGAAGAGGTGACGGTGGCCGGCAATCTGCGCGCAATGTTCAAAAACATTACGGCGATTGGGAATGATCTCGTATTCCGCACGTCAGTGGCGTCGCCGACGCTGCGGATTGACGGGATGACGATTGCGGGTGCGTGAGTTAGGACATGGTTGACGCGATGCAGAGCGTCCCGTTTGATCCGGCGGAGGCAAAGGCCACGCTGAGGCAGTTGCCGCGGCTGCCCGCTGTGTTTGCGCTTTACGGAGCGGATGTACACGCGGAGCCGTATGTTGGTCGGACGCCGAATCTGCGCGGGCGGCTGGAGAAGCTGCTGCAGCCTTCGGCGAAGCATCCGCGGCGGCTGCAGCTTGCGGGTTTGGTGCGGCGCATTGAGTACCGGCTCACGGGGTCAGAGTTTGAGTCTCTTTTGCTTCAGTTTGATTTGCTGCGCGGAATCTACGGCGCAAAAGCACTAGAGAGAATGCATCTGCGCGCGCCGGCGTTTATCCGCTATCTGGGGAGCAACGCATATCCGCGGATTACGGTGACCAACCGGCCGAGCCAGCGCGAGGCGGAGTGGGCCTACGGACCGTTTGCGAGCCGCGCGGCGGCGGAGCGCTTTGCCGAAGAGGCGCTGAAGCTGTTTCTACTGCGGCGGTGCACGGATGATCTGAATCCTGACCCGAGTCATCCAGGGTGCGTCTACTCCGAGATGAAGATGTGCCTTGCGCCCTGCTACAAGGGCTGCACGGATGAGCGGTATGCGGAGGAGTCGGCCGCGGTGGAGCAGTTTATTGCCACGCGCGGCGAAAGCAAGCTGGTGATGCTGCGCGCGGAGCGGGAGAAGGCATCTGAAGAACTGAAGTTTGAACATGCCGCGGCGCTGCATGCGCAGGTGCAGAAGGTGGAGGCGGTGCGGGCGCTGGCTCCGGAGCTGGTGCGACCGATGAGCCAACTGCGCGCGGTGATTCTGCAGCCACCTGCGGCGGGGCAGACTGAAGACGCCGTGGTGGAAGTGCCGGTGTTTCTGTTTGAACATGGGCGGCTGCGCGGGCCAGTAGGGTTTTCCACGCTGGGCATGCGGATTCAGAATGAGCGGTCGGGTTCTTCGTCTCTCTTTGCGCAGCCGGTGGCCGTGGAGGCGGTGCCGGAGCAGCCCGAGCCCGGCACGGCCACGAAGCAGCCACGCGGGCTGCTGGAAGCGCGGATGGAAACTGTGCTGGAAGAGCTTGCGCGGCAGACCGATGCGCCGGACGCGGTGGTGCGGCAGGGGCACCTGGCGCTGCTGAAGCGCTGGTACTACCGGCCCGAGGTGAAACGCGATGGCGAGATTTTCTTTGCCGATGAGGATGGCCGGTGGCCGGTAAAAGCGCTGCTGCGCGGAGTGGGGCGCGTGGCGGCGAAGACAATGATGGGCGGTGCGGAAACGAAGCAGGACGCGCAGCCGGAGAGAGCGGAATGACACTGGACTCGAATGCACTGCAAGGCAAGGTGGCTATTGTGACCGGAGCAAGCTCCGGGCTGGGCCGCGCGACGGCGCGGGCGCTGGCTGCGCGCGGCGTGCGGATTGTGGCTACGGCGCGGCGCAAAGAGCGGCTTGCGGAGTTGGAAACGGAATTAAACGAAGCCGCGACGATGTGCGTGTCGATTGCGGGCGATGCTGCGGAGATGAAGACGGCGGAAGCTGCTGTTCAGCTGGCGATGGAGCGGTTCGGGCGGATCGACCTTCTGGTGAATAACGCGGGGCAGGGCAGCTACAAACCGCTGGTGGAGACGAGCGAGGCCGAGTACGACGAGCTGATGAACAGCAATATGCGCAGCTCGTTTGTATTTACGCGGGCGGTGGCGCCGCACTTGATTGCGCAGAAGAGCGGCGTGGTGGTGTTTGTTTCGTCAGTGGCAGGACTGGCGGGCGCCGCGAACGAGGCGGTGTATTGCGCCAGCAAATTTGCGCAGGTGGGCTTTGCGCAGGCGCTGGATGAGGAACTGCGGCCGCATGGGGTGAAGGTGTGCACGCTTTGCCCCGGCGGCATGAAGACGGAATTTGCCGTGGGGCGCGGGCGCAAGGCGGAGGATGTGGCGCAGTCGGCGATGATGCAGGCGGATGAGGTGGCCGATGCGATTGTGTTTGCGTGCATGCAGCCCAGAAATGTGCGCATTCCGCAGATGACGGTGCGGCACATGGGCGTGCGCAAGTAGGCGGAGTGATTGTGCCGGACGAGTTCGCGATGAAGCAGCGAGTGACGATGCGTTCGCGCGTAAACAAGAAGGAAACGATTGCAGCGATGCTTGCGCCGGGACGGCCACTGGATGTGGGGCGCGCGAAGGAAGTGGCGGAACTGTTACTTGCGCGTCCGCGTCTTGCGGGGCAGGCGGTGGAATGCCTGTGGAGCGAGGACGTGGGGACTGCCAATCGCGCGGCAGACGCGCTGGAGCGTGCGTCGTATCACAAGCCGGAGATTCTGACGCCGTGGAAAGATGCTTTGCTGGGCCGCCTGGTGGATGCGGAAGCCAACAAGCTGCGCTGGAATCTGGCGCTGATGATTCCGCGGACGAAGCTTACGGTTGCAGAGACGGAGCGCGTGGCGGCGGTGCTGCGCGGATGGCTCAACGACAAGAGCTCGATTGTGAAGACTCTTTCCATGCACGGACTGACGGGCCTGACGCAGTGGAACCCGGCGATGCTGCCGGAGGTGCTGGACATGCTGCGCGTGTTGAGTCGCAGTGGAACGCCAGCGATGCGTGCGCGTGGACGGATTCTGCTGAAGAAGCTGGAGAGCCGGCGAGCCGTGCACGGAGGGAAGCCACTCATCTAGCGAAGCGCAATGACGCAGAGCTCATGCAGGCGTAGCGCTGGTGCACGCTAGCCTCGCCAGAGGAACTGCAGGCCGGCAACGATGAGCACAATCTCAATGATTGCGATGAAGACCCTCTCGGGCAGCTTGTCGACGATTCGCTTGCCGAGGAAAGATCCGTAAACCATGATCGGGCCGAAGACAAGCCCAATAAGCAAGTCTGAGCCAGTCAGCAACGAGGTTTGCCGGTAAGCGATGAGCTTGGCAATGTGCATCACCACGGTCGAGAGCGCTTCTGTTCCGATATACGCGCCTTTTACCAGCCCGAACGCCAGGAAGAAGGGCGCCATGATGGGGCCCACGCTGCCCAGGAGGGCTGAAAGGAAGCTGGCGCCGGCTCCAATGCCGGCAAAGGCCGGAACCGGAAAGGGCTTGACCGGTTTCAAGGGCAGATGGCGCAAGACCACTACCAGAAGGAGAAATCCGCCCAGCAGTCGAGTGAGTGCGGGGAGCGGAGCCACAGAGAAGAGATAACCGCCGAGCAGGGCCATGGGCACGCCGCCCAGTGCGAACCAACCCACCACGCCCCATTTGAGCTCGTGCCGATTGAACCAGACGCGACTGCCGTTGCCAATCAACTGGGCGACGGTCAAGATCGGAATCGCGTTGCGGGTGCCAAAGACCAGCACGAGCACCGGAAGCAGAACCGCGGCGCCGCCGAATCCGGTCACACCCGCAAGGGTGGACGCGACGAGTCCTGCAAGGAAGAGCAGTGTCCATTGCAAAATCGGGTTCATAGGCCAGGCGCCGGGGAAACAGGCTGTCCTCAGGGTACCGCGCATTTGGCTCGCTCTAAGCGCGTTTGCCGAGGAGCCGTTCGACAGCTTCGCGTTGATAACGCGACATGCGCAACTGCTCGCCGGAGTGGAGCACGACGATGTGGCCGCCGTGAAACCAGGGCTGCACCTCGCGAATGCGCTGCACGTTGACGATGGTGGAACGGTGAATGCGAATAAATTCGCGCGGATCGAGCTTTTCCATCAGCGACTGCAGAGTTTCGCGCACGTCGTAGATGTGGCGGGCAACGTGGAGGCGCGCGTAGTTGCCTTCGGCTTCAATCCAGTCAATGTCGGCGACCTGGACGAAGACGATGCGGCCACCGCTGGCTACGGCGATGCGCTGCGCGTAGTCAGACTGCAGACGGCTGCTAAGCAACGCGAAAAGGCGCTGGGTGGAGTCCTTGTCCTGTCGTCCGAGGCAGCGATCGCGTGCGCGAGCGAGGGCGCGGGTAAAGCGCTCTGGCTCAATGGGCTTCAGCAGGTAGTCAACGGCGTTGGTGTCAAAGGCACGGATGGCGTAGCGGTCGTAGGCGGTGACGAAGACGGTGACGGGCATGCGCTCGATGCCGACAGCTTCGACGACTTCGAAACCGTCCATCTCAGGCAACTGGATATCGAGAAAGACGAGGTCGGGCTTGTCCGCGAGGATGGTGGTGACTGCGGTTTCGCCGTCTCCGCACTGACCCGCGATGTGGATGTCGTGCTCGCGCTTGAGCAGACGGACGAGTGCGGTGCGCGCGAGCGGCTCGTCATCGACGATGAGGGCGCGGAGGTTCATGAAATGGCTTGCACGGCGGGTGCGTGCCGCGGATGCGGGATGTAGATGAGTGAGGCTGCGCCTCCTTTAGCGAGCGAACGGAAGATGAGCGAAGCCTGCGTGCCGTAGAGATGCTCAAGACGAGCACGGGTGTTGCGCAGGCCGAGGCCACGCTGCTGCAGACGGTCACTATTTTCAGCAACGACGGAGTTCATGTTCCAGACTTCGATCTGAAGGCCGGTGCCCTCTCTGCGGGCGAAGACTTCGACAACATCGCTGCCTTTGTGTTTGCCGATGCCGTGGTGAATGGCGTTTTCAACCAGGGGCTGGAGAATGAGGGGCGGTACCTGGAGGTCAAGGGTGTTGTCGTCGGCGTGAATCTCAAACTGGAGGCGGTCACCGAAGCGGCAGCGCTGGATGCCGGTATAGAGGTTGAGAAATTCAAGCTCGCGCGCGAGTGGAATCTCATTCGAGTCCATCTGGTCAAGCGCGATGCGGAGCAGCTGGCTCAAGCGGAGGAGCACGTCTTCGGCGGCGTCAGGGTTTTCACGGACCAGGGTGATGGCTGCCTGCAGCGTGTTGAAGAGGAAGTGCGGCTGAATCTGCATGCGCAGAGTTTCCAGCTCAGCCGACGCGAGGCGTGTTTCAAGCTGTGCCTGGTGCACCTCGCGCATGCGGACATCCTCGCGCAATTGGGCAAAACCCGCGATGATGACGATGATCCAGTAGGCGGCGAAGGCAATGGAGCCGCGCTCTCCGACCCAACTGATGGTGAGGACGAAGAGCGGGCTATGTACTTCGTGGGTGAGCGTGTAGAACCAGCCTGCGACGCCTCGCGCAATTGCCTGAGCGGCGAGCCAACCCACACACATGGCCAGATGAGGGAAGATGAGCCGCGCCTGCCATCCGGGACCGGCGATGGGAAAGCGGCGGCCGAGGATGTAGACAAGGGGCGAGAGAAACGCTAGCGCGTACCAGTTGAAGGTGGCCCAGGCAATGTAGTGGATGGAATCCAGCGTGTAACCGCGCCCCGCATCGGACATGTAAACCTGGAAGATTTCGAGGATGGTGATGCAGGCCCAGCAAAGGAGCGAAATGGCCAGGTAGCGGAGATAGACAGGTCGAATGGAATCAAACGGAGATTGCGCGTTGGCCTGCACCGGGAATGACATAACTGCACCTTCCCCTTGTTTATAGAGCGTTTGTGGCAATGTGGCCATGCTGAAGTGCGAAAGCCAATGAGGCCATTACGATTCGGCACGGCGGAGAGACGATTCATCACGGCAAATCTCGATCGAACATTTTGAAATGCGTTGAGACGCGTTCCATTGAGTAGCCTCGCGAGCAAACGAGGAGGTGCACGATGCGCGGGAGACTATTTCTATTTCTTGGAGCGGTGGCTCTTGCAGGTTCTGGCTTGATGGCACAAACAAATGCGCTGCAAACAAGAATTGAAGCCCAACAAGCTGTAGTTGCCCAGGTGCCGGGTAGCGCGAATGGTCGCGCATGGCTGGAACTGGCCGTGCTGCGGCAGGATGCGGCGCAGTTTGGCGATGCAGAAAATGCGTATCGCAAGGCAGTGAGTCTGTTGAAGGATGGCGATCGGATGACGCTGGCCTCGGCGCTGGATCATTTCGGCACGATGCATGTGGAGATGGGTCAGTTCGCCAAAGCTGAGCCGTTGGAAAGGAAAGCGCTGGCGATGCGTCTGGATGCGGGAGACAAGCGCGCGATCGGCATCAGCTACGCGCACCTGGCGGTCCTGGAGTTTGGAAAGAGAGACTTGGGACTGGCGGAGACGAATGCGGAGATGGCAGTAAGCCTGCTGGCTCCGGAGCGTAGGAGCGATGCGACGGCCGACAATGCTACGCCCGAGGAGCAGATGAGCGCGCTGATTGATCTGTCGCTGGTGCGCTGCGCGAAGGGACGGTGCGGGGAAGCGAAGCCTGAGATCAAGCGTGCGTTGGCTGTTGCGCACGCGCATTATGCCGCGGACAGTGTTCCGGTGGGATTTCTGGATTATCTGACGGGCTACGCGGAGTGGAAGAGCGGCGATCCGGCTGCCGCGGCTGCGCCCATGGAACGAGGAATTAAAGAGCTGGGGACGCAGTTGGGGTGGGGACATCCGACGTTTGTGGCGGCACTAAGCAAGTACGAGGTGTTCCTGAAGCAGACGGGGCGGCGGCGGGAGGCGGCGGAAGTGGCAGCGCGGCTTGCGAGATTTGGCAACCCACACGGCCGCTCCAATCCATCCGAACAGCGAGCGGCAAACAGCCTGAGCCTTTTGCGGTAAGCCGGGCATCTTAGGGGTGAGCGAAGGCGCTTGCCTGATACACTGACCGGGCGCGTCTGTGCGCAAAGAACGCCGATGGTTGAGCTTTTACCTTCAATTCTTTCCGCCGATTTTGCCCACCTGGCCGACCAGGTGGCCGCAGCCGAGCGCGGCGGCGGCACGGTGATCCACGTGGACGTGATGGACGGGCATTTTGTGCCCAACATTACGCTGGGACCACCGGTGGTGAAGAGTCTGCGCAAGGCCACGAAGCTGCCGCTGGACTGCCACCTGATGATCGAGAATCCGGACGAGTTCATACCGGCCTTTGCCGAGGCCGGGGCGAACTGGGTGAGCGTGCATTACGAGGCCTGCCGGCACCTGCACCGAACGCTGTCGCATATTTCCGAGCACGGGATGAAGCCCGGCGTGGTGCTCAATCCGGCCACGCGGGTGAACCTGATCGTGGATATTCTGCCGATGGTGCACCATGTGCTCATCATGAGCGTGAATCCGGGATTTGGTGGGCAGGAATTTATTGAATTTTCGCTGGATAAGATCCGCCATCTGGCGGATTTACGCCGTGAACTGGGGCTGGCATTTAAGATTGAAGTGGACGGCGGCGTGGCTCACGATACGGTGGAGCGGGTCGTCCAATCAGGTGCGGAGCTCTTGGTGGCGGGCAATGCTGTGTTTGGCGCAGGCCGGCCCGAAGAAGACGCACGAGCTCTGCTTGCGGCGGCGCGCAAGGCAGCCGGCGAGTAAAGCAAGGAAATAACGTTGAGCACGGCGGCTGGGACCGAGGGGTCATGAGCCGTTGCAATGAGGTGGTATGAAACAGTTGTCGAACAAGTTGGTAGCCGTGGCGGTTGTGGCGCTTTTGCTGGGAGGGCTGACGGCCCAGGCCCGCGTGAAGCAGAAGAAGCACAAGAAGAACGAGGATCTTAGCGCCAATCCGCTGGCAAACCTGAACTCCAAGCAGCCGGACAAGATTTTGTTCGACAAGGCAATGCTTTCGCTGAAGAAAGGCCGCTACGACGTGGCCCGGCTGACGCTGCAAACACTGCTGAATACCTACCCTGACTCGGAATACCGCATGCGCGCCAAGCTTGCCGTGGGCGACACCTGGTTCAAGGAAGGCGGCGCTGCTGCTCTGGCGCAGGCCGAGAACGAATACAAGGACTTCATCACGTTCTTCCCGAACGCTCCTGAGGCTGCCGAGGCGCAGATGAAGGTGGGCGACATCTATTTCCAACAGATGGAAAAGCCCGATCGCGACTACACGAATGCGATCAACGCGGAGAAGGAATACCGCGCCATGATCAACATGTTTCCGGATTCGCCGCTGATTCCGCGCGCGAAGCAGAAACTGCGCGATGTGCAGGAAGTGCTTGCCGAGCGCGAGACAGAGATCGGCCTCTACTACCTGAGCAAGGAGAACTACTCGGCGTCGATTGCGCGGCTTCAGACGGTGGTGGATACCTATCCGCTGTACTCGAAGAGCGACCAGGCGCTGATTGCCATTGGTGACTCCTACGCGGGCGAAGCGCACAAGATTCAGCTTGCCCCCGGTCTTCCAGGAGCGGTGCGCGAACGCCTGTCAGCGGACTATATGGACCGGGCTGCAGCCGCATATAACAAAGTGATCACGCGGTATCCAATGGCTCCCCATGTGGAGGATGCACGTGACCGCCTGGTGGCGATGAACCGGCCGATTCCCGAGCCTACGCAGGCGGCGATTGCGGAAAATGATGCCGAAGAGAAGAGCCGCCAGCCTCTGCGCTTTACCGACAGCATTCTGGGACTGATCAAGCGCGGACCCAGCGTTGTGGAAGCCGTGCATGTGGGTGAACCGACCCTTACGGATCCGAAGCGGACGATTGCGCCGGATGTGACGAAGCAAAATGTGGCTTTGTTCGAGGCTGCAATCAACGAGGGCAAGCCTGCGCAGCCGACGGCGGCAGCAACACCCACCGGCGTAAACGAGCCACCGCGCAGCGACGTGCCGTCAGAAGCGCCCGTGCAGATGGGTGTACCGGCAGCCGGAACCGGCGTGGGCGTCTCTGTGGTGAGCGCTCCTTCAGGGAATTCGAATGCCGACCCGCTCGTGAAATCGGTGGGGCCGACGAATACGACTCTTCCCGCGGCGGAAGCACCGACAGCGGCCCCGGAACAGATCAACGATGTGAAGGCAGGATCGATTCCGGTGCAGCCTGAAACGGCCAACGGCAAGAAGAAGAAAAAGGCAGCGAAGGCGGATTTGAGCGACGAATCGTCCAGCAAGACGAAGAAGAAGAAGGGGCTGAAGAGGTTGAATCCCTTCTAGGCCTTCTCAAGAGTCATGAAATCAGGAGCCGCAGACCAGTCTGGTTTGCGGCTTTTGTTTTTGGTTCTGAGTATTCACGCGGACGCACCAAGGATGTGCCTGGAATTACACTTAATGCCCGCGTAACCGAAAAATCACTTGCAGACTGGCACCCCAAGCAGGTTCCCTGAATAGGAACCGGAGAGGATGCTTCCCCGCCCCGGTCTCGTTCCGATTTAACCGAAAGAGAGTGCTGCCATGGCCTGCGAACCCGAAGAGTTGAAACATATTCCGCTGTTTGAACTGCTCGACGACGACGAACTGGCTGTTCTGGCCAGTCAGGTGGAAATGAAGCAATTTGCCGCGCGACAGCGCATCTTCAAGATGGGCGACCCGGCGAAGACAGCTTACGTATTGCTGACGGGCCGTGTCCGCGTGACCACGGTGGATGACGACCAGCAGGAGGTGGTGCTGGACGAGCCGGAACATGGTGGGTTGTTCGGGTTCGCCTCCATGCTGGACCAGACTCCGCACCGCGCCAGCGCCATGGCCGTGGATGCAACGTCGTGCCTGGAACTGGACCGGCACGACATTGCCACTCTGCTGGAACGCAAGCCAATGGCGGGTTTGGACATGCTGACGATGATCGGGCGGCAAATGCACTCCACGCAGCGGCTGATTCAACTGCGCGCGAGCCGCAACCCAAACGTGTTGATTGAGAAGAAAGCGACCTTTGGTGAACGCATTGCCGATTCGGTTGCCCAGTTCGGCGGATCGTGGAACTTCATCATTCTCTTCGCGGTTGTCCTGGTGGCCTATACAGCCGTGAATATCTCCATAGGCCAGCGCGCCTGGGATCCTTACCCGTTCATTCTGCTGAATCTGTTCCTCTCGATGCTGGCGGCCATCCAGGCGCCGGTGATCATGATGAGCCAGAACCGGCAGGACACGAAGGACAGGTTGCGCAGCGAGCTGGATTTTGAAGTGAACCGGCGGGCCGAATCCGAAATTCAAGCGCTGAGCCACCGGCTCAATCTGCTGACCGACAAAGTGGAGGATGTGGCCGATTTGATTCGCGAAAATGGGAAGACGACGGGGAGTTCGACAGCCTAGGACTCAACTGGCGACGGAGCGATACTTTGAGGCCCGGTCGATGTTCCGGAAGTCACGTCCAGGTGGGCTCCGCGCATCCTTTGCGACGGCGGGACATCTGCTAGAGTGAAGAGTGGTCCCCCTTGCGTAAAGCTCTGTGAAAACGGGTTTAAACGCACACTCCCATGCGGGCCGCCAAGCGAAATCCATGCCTCACGACCTGCCGAAAGCTTACGACCCGACTGCCATTGAAGATCACTGGGCCGAGTACTGGGTACGCGAAAACCTATTTGCCCAGCCAACACCCGCAGAAAAGAAGGATTTGGACGACGAGTCCTTTGTGATTCTGCTGCCGCCGCCCAATGTGACCGGCAACCTGCACATGGGGCACATGTTCGAGCACACGGAGAGCGACATCCTCACCCGCTGGCGCCGTATGCGCGGCGACCGGGTGCTGTGGATTCCGGGCACCGACCACGCCGGTATCGCTACGCAGATGCTGGTGGAGCGTCAGGTAGTGAGCGAAGGAACCACGCGCCAGCAGCTGGGCCGCGATGCCTTTGTGGAGCGCGTTTGGGCGTGGAAGAAACACTACGGCGGCGCGATTCTCGACCAGATGAAGAGGCTGGGAGCCTCCGTCGACTGGAACCGCGAATACTTCACGATGGACGAGAATCTGTCCGTTGCGGTGCGCGAAGCGTTCGTGAAGCTTTACGAAGAAGAGCTGATTTATCGCGGCGCCTACATCGTGAACTGGTGTCCGCGCTGCCAGACTGCCATCAGTGACCTGGAAGTGGTGTACGACGAGCACAAGGGACACCTGTGGGAGATCAAGTATCCCGTAATCAAAGAGGATCGCACCGACTCCGGCGAATTCCTGACCATTGCGACGACACGGCCGGAGACCATGCTGGGCGATGTTGCGGTGGCGATTCATCCTGAAGACGAGCGCTATACGCATCTTCACGGCAAGATGCTCCGCCTTCCCCTGGTGAATCGCATCATTCCCATCGTTCTGGACGAGTGGGTAAGCCGCGATTTTGGCACGGGCGCGGTGAAGGTAACACCGGCGCACGATCCGAACGACTTCGCGCTTGGGCAGCGGCACAATCTGCCGTCCATCAATGTCATGGACGACACAGCGCACATTACCGCTGAGGGCGGACAGTACAAGGGGCTTGACCGCTACGTTGCGCGCAAGAGGATTATTGCCGACCTGGAAAATGAGGGACTGCTGGTTGCGGTGAAGGACCATGTGCACAATGTGGGCCACTGCGACCGCTGCAAGACGGTGGTGGAACCGCGGTTGAGCCTGCAGTGGTTTGTGAAGATTCAACCACTGGCCGACAAGGCGATTGCCGCGGTGAAGGAAGGGCACGTCAAGTTCACACCGGAGATGTATGAGAAGACCTATCTGAACTGGATGGAAAACATCCACGACTGGTGCATCTCGCGGCAACTGTGGTGGGGACATCGTATTCCGGCGTGGGAGTGCTCAACCTGCCATAAGGTCACTGTGGCGCGTAAGGACCCGGCGGTCTGCATGCATTGCGGCGCCAAGACGATTACGCAGTCAACCGACGTGCTGGATACGTGGTTTTCTTCAGGCCTGCTGCCGGTTTCAGTATTCGGCTGGCCAAAGATCACTGAAGGAACTCGCGCGGATGCGGCCTTGAGCCAGGCGGATTTCGATGCATTCTATCCAACCACCGTGCTGGTGACAGGATTCGACATCCTGTTCTTCTGGGTGGCGCGCATGATCATGCTGGGTTGCTGGTTTGCGGGCGACGTTAAAATGCCGGACGGAAGCGAACGTTCGCTCAGGGATTCGGTTCCGTTTCGCGAGGTGTACATCCACGCGCTGGTGCGCGACGCCAATCGCGAGAAGATGTCGAAGACCAAAGGCAACGTCGTCGATCCGATTGAGATTGTGAAGCAGTACGGGACGGATGCGGTGCGCTTCACGCTGGCATCGATGGCATCGCCGGGTACGGATATTGCGTTCAATGTGGCGCGCACGGAAGGCTATCGCGCGTTTGCGAACAAGATCTGGAATGCGGCGCGGTTCATTTTCATGAACGTGGACAAAGCGGCCGAGGCGGGGTTTGAACGTCCGTCAACGCATCTGCGCAAACTCACGGAAGGGATTGGTTCAAAGGGGCTGTTCAACCTCCCCCTTGTTCAGGACAATGCACCCCTGAAGGACAGGTGGATTGTTGAGCTGCTGCAAAGGACCACCCGTGAAGTGAATGAAGCGCTCGAGAACTACCGCTTCGATGAAGCTGCGCAGGCGATTTACCAGTTCTTCTGGGGAAGCTTCTGCGACTGGTACCTGGAAATCGTAAAGCCCCGGTTGGTATTTGACGGTGGTGACTCCGACGAGGCAAAGGAAGAACGCGCGCAGGCGCACGTGGCTCTCCTCAATCTGGTTCTGGTATTTGAAGCATCGCTGCGCCTTCTGTCTCCGTTCATGCCCTTCCTTACTGAGGAATTGTGGCACGCTGTGTACGACGGCGAGCCGCCCGCCAAGTCGATTGCTCTTTCGCGCTATCCAACAACGCGTGCCGGTGAACTGAGCGTCAGCGCTATCACTGAAATGGAACTGATTCAGAGCCTGATTATTGAGACACGCGCAGTACGCAAGGAAGCGGGCGTTGAAGAGAAGGTAGACAGTTCCGATTGAAGTGCGGACCGACGATGCGACGAAGAAGATCTTCACCGATTCAGCACAGATCATTGAAAAGCTGGCGCGCGTAACGGAGCTTCGATTTGTACCCGGCATTACAGAGGGTCTGGCCAAGCACTCGACTTCGCGATTTGATGTGGCCGTTGTTTACGAACGCAAGATTGACCTGGGAGCGGAACGCGAGCGCCTGACCAAGGACATCGCGAAGTTTGAGAAAGGCATTGCCGCGGCAGATCGTCAACTTGGAAACGAAGGCTTCCTGGCCAAGGCTCCCGCAAATGTGGTGGAAGGCCTGAAGAAGCAGCATGCGGAGACGACGCTTCTGCTGGAAAAGGCCAAGGCCGCATTGGCTGCCCTGCCGCCGGAGTAAGCAAGTATGGCTTGCGTCTGTGATCGCTGTGTCCGCAATGCAAACACGCTGGGTGTGGCGGACAAGGCGCTCTCACAGGCAGTGCTGCGCAAGGCGTTCCGCGCCGCAGCGCGCAAATGGCATCCGGACCGGTTTGAAAACGACCGCACGCAGCAACACAACGCCGAAGAGATCTTCAAGCAGATGCACACGGCTTATCGTGAACTGTGGGAGCACTTGGATGCGCCGGTCATTCTTGAGCCTGAAGCCGAGCCGGTGCAGCCTTCGCCGCAGGAGAAGCCCCGGTATCAAACGCCACACATCTTCTTCGGTGGATTGCCGGGCTGCTACTCGGCGCCCAACTTTCCGCACTTCGTCTCAGGCCTTTTGCTTGGGTTGCTGCATGAGCAGGAGCAGGCTCTCGGTTTTGTGGAACTCTCTCGCCGAAGTCTCGCTGAGCGGCCCGCCTTCAGAGTTCATGCTCTTTACCAGTTACCGCATGGTGGTGCGAAATGCATTGCGAACCGTTTCCATGCTCTGGTACACGGACCTTGGGGCTGTCAAACTGGAAGAGACCTTCAAAACAGGAAGGATGAGCTGGTGGCGGCGATGGGTTGGGGAGATTAAGGGCGTCACGGAACAGTACTCGCTTGAAATCTACCGGAGGGAAGGTCCACTGTTCTATGCGTTCAATGAGAGCGCAGATGACAGCGTGAAGAAAGTTATTTATAACTTTCTTCGGCAGGTGAATCAGTAGCACCATTTTTTGAGTTGAGTGGAAAGCGGCCGAAATGGATTGGAAAAGTCATCGGATTGAGGCATTGCTGGAGCAGGCGCTGATCGAGGATCAGGCAGTGCGCGATGCGACGACCAACGTCACAATTGACCCCCAACTGCGGGCTATCGGCAAGCATCATTGCGCGGCAGCAGATGGTTGTAGCCGGGCTGGGAGCAGTTCCGCGCTTTCTGGAGATCTTTTCGCGTCTTGACCCAAGCCCGCAGGCACACACGCGCTACGAGGTTGTAAGCCATCCGGAAATTTTTGACGGCGTGAAGGTGGAAGGCGGTCAGGTACTGGCCGTAATTCGCCACAACGCGCGGGTGCTGCTGAGCTGCGAGCGGGTAATTCTGAATCTGATGCAACACCTGAGCGGAATTGCAACTTTGACGCGTGCCTATGTCGATGCAATTCGCGGCACCAAGGCGCGGGTGCTGGATACGCGCAAGACCGTGCCGGGCATGCGCGCGCTGGAGAAGTACGCGGTGCTTTGCGGCGGAGGGACGAACCACAGGCTCGATCTGTCCAGCGGAATTCTGATCAAGAACAACCATATTGCGCTGGGTGGCGGCGTTCGCACGGCGCTTGCCCATGCGCTGGAGCGACGGCAGAAGGGCCAGCGAGTGGAAGTGGAAGTGCGCTCCATGCAGCAGTTGAATGAAGCGCTGGAGGGCGGCGCGGAAGCAGTTCTGCTGGACAACATGACTCCCGAGCAGGTGAAGGCTTCGATTGATCGGATTCGCGAAGAGAAGCGATGGATTCCGACCGAGGCCTCAGGCGGCATTGTTCTTGAAAACATCCGCGCGTATGCGGAGACAGGCGTTGAATTCATCAGCGTGGGAGCGCTGACGCATTCCGCCAAGGCAGCGGACATCTCCATGCGCATTGCAGCGGAGCCGAGCTGAGCGTGTATTCGCTTGAGGCGCTCGAAGCCGGCTTGAGCGGCAGTATTTTTGCGGGCAAGCTGCATTTTTCAGAAGTTACAGGATCAACAAACGCGGATGCGCAGGCGGCTGGACTTGCAGGCGCGCCGCATGGTTCAGTGTGGTTTGCCAACGAGCAGACGGCGGGGCGTGGACGCGGTGACCACAACTGGATTTCGACCGCCGGACAGGGGTTGTATGTAAGCGTTTTGTTGCGTCCACAAATGCCCGTTGCACGGTTGCCGTTGCTGGCGCTGGTGACGGGCCTTGCCGCGGCAGATGCGATTGAAACAGCGAGCGGTATGCGCGCAGACCTGCGCTGGCCCAACGACCTGATGCTGGGTACGCGCAAGACCGGCGGAATCCTGGTTGAGTCCAAGACGGCGGACGCGGCCATTGGGTTTGCTGTTGTGGGCGTCGGCATCAATGTTCATCAGCGAGCATTTGCTGCGGACCTTGCGACCCCGGCTACATCACTCGATCTGGAAGCGGGTGGCGCCGTGAGCCGGCAAGCCCTGCTCGCTGCCCTGCTAAAATCGCTGGAGCGCGAAGCCAATCTGCTACTCGATGCAGAGGCCGTAAAGACTGTCCCTGCGCGCGTGGAACAGGCATCCACCTGGGTGCGTGGACGCCACGTGGAAGTGCATGGTCCACAGGCATGCAGGGGAGTGACGGAAGGGCTGGATGAGCATGGATTTCTGCGCGTGCACACGCAGAAGGGGCTTGTGACTGTGCAGACGGGCGGAATTCGCGCAGCGCAGACGGAAGCGCAGGCGGGCTGAGAAACGATGCTACTGGCAATCGATGTCGGCAATACGAATACGGTGCTTGGACTCTACCGGGTTAGCGGCGAGAAGCCCGAGCTGGTGGCGCACTGGCGTATCACCACGCATCGCACGCAGACAGTGGATGAGTACGGCGTGCTTCTGGTCAACCTCTTCCAGATTCATGGAACGTCGCCGAGCGAAGTGAAGTACATCATCATTTCTTCCGTGGTGCCGCCGGTGGAGTCGACGCTGCGGCAGGTCTGCGAACTGCAGTTCAAGGTGGCGCCCATGTTTGTGGAGCCGGGAATCAAGACCGGCATGCCGGTGCTGGTGGACAGCCCGGCCGAATTGGGAGCGGACCGCCTTGTGAATGCGATTGCGGCTTTTGAACGCTATGGCGGTCCGTGCGTAATTGTGGACTTCGGCACGGCGACTACGTTCGACGTGGTCTCAAAGAAAGGCGAGTACCTGGGCGGCGCGATCGCGCCGGGCCTGGGCATCAGTGCGGATGCTCTGTTTTCGCGCGCTGCCCGCCTGGGCCGCGTGGACATCAAGAAACCTCATAAGGTCATCGGAACGAACACGGTGACGCATATCCAGAGCGGGCTTTATTACGGGTACGCAGGACTGGTTGACGGCATTCTGGACCGGATCATCGGTGAACTTGGCGAGCAGCCGATGGTCATTGCAACCGGCGGGCTGGCCAAATTGATTGCAGCCGAATCCCGCTACATCAGCGAGATTGACGAGATGCTTACGCTGAATGGCCTGCTGATTGTGTTCGAGCGCAATCGCGCGGCGCGGTCGCGCGGCCGTGCGCACTGAAGGCGCAGCCATGCGCAACTACTTCAACTATTTCACCGAGATCGAAGAGCGCTTTCAGCAACGCCGCGGCGCGTTGCTCCTTCTCTCCACGCTTGACTGGGCACTGATTGAGATGTGGCGCGAGGCGGGAGTGCCGTTGGAGGCCGTGCTCCGCGGCATTGATGCGGCTTTCGACAAATACGAGGCGCGACAAAAGAGGGGCCGCATGCAGCGCGTGAATGGACTGGCGTGGTGCGCACAGGCGGTGATGGATGCCGCGGAAGAGATGCGTGAAGCCGCGACCGGAACCGCCAGCGCGCAGGCGAAGGATACCGCGGAAGGTTTTGAACATGAGCGCATCGCGGTGCATCTGGAGTCCGCAGCAGCGGCTCTGGAAGCAGCCACGGTGGCGCAAGAAGCCTGTTCAGCAACGGCGGTGCGCCTGCGCGAGATTGCGGCGCAGGTACGCAGTGAAACTGAGAGTACGCAGGATATGGAATCTCTGGAGCGGACGCTGACAGTGCTCGAAGAGAAATTGTTTGCCGCATTGACTGCCGCGGCGCCGGAAGAATTGCTCACCGGGCTGAAGGAACACGCGGCGCGCGAGCTGGCCCCCTATCGCAGCCGCATGGGAGCTGTGCAACTGCGGCAAGTGCAGGAACAGTTTGAACACAAGCAACTGCTGGTGCATTACGATCTGCCGCGGTTGAGCCTTTTCTATATGAGCCAGCAATGAAGAGACACCAACGGCAGAGGCCGGAGCAGCAAAGAAGAACCGCGCAGGATGTGCAACTGGCGGAGCCGCAACTTGTGCGGATCGAGAAGCCGATCTATGGTGGCGCATTTCTTGGACGGGTGGACAGGAAAGCCATCTTCGTACCGCTGACTCTGCCGGGAGAACTGGTGCGCGCGCGCCTGCTGGAGGAGCGCAAGAGCTATGCTCATGCGGAGGCGGAAGAAATTGTTCAACGCGCTCCGGAGCGCATTGAACCAGCTTGCCGGCATTTCGGAGTTTGCGGGGGATGCCACTATCAGCAGGCCGGCTACGAGCAGCAAATCGCATTCAAGAAGGCCATTCTGCGCGAAACGCTGGAGCGTGGCGGAGCGGATTTTGACGGCGAGATTGATGTGCTTGCCGCGCAACCGTGGAAATACCGCAACCGGATCCGGTTGGCGGTGGATGGGGAAGGAAATGTGGGCTATCGCAGCCGGCATTCACACGACCTCGTTCCGATTGCAGAGTGCCCAATTGCCGCGCCCGTGCTGGTGACCGGTGCACTCGCATTTGCCGACATTGCGAAGAAGGCAGAATTGAGTTGCGAGGAGATCACACTCTTTTGCAACGCCGATGAGACGCAGCTGCTTTGCTCTGTGACAGTGAGAAGCGGTGGCGATAAGAAACAAATGATCGCACTGGCTACAGAATGGGCGGACAGGATTCCTGAACTCATTGGAGCGCGGTTTGAATCACCCGCCGATGGCGGCAGGCCGTCGCGGGTTGTCGCACAGTGGGGTGAGATTGCGCTGAACTACCTGGCCGCAGGATCGAGCTATCGCGTTGACCAGGGCTCGTTCTTCCAGGTCAATCGCTGGCTGGTGGACGGACTTGTGGAGCGTGTAACGGCCGGACTGAAGGGCGAAACCGCATGGGACCTTTTTGCCGGAGTGGGGCTGTTTGCCGGGCAATTGACGAAGAGTTTTGCGCAGGTGCGGGCGGTGGAGTCCGCACCGCAATCTACCGCCGCTCTGGCAAACAATCTGGAAGAGACAAGCGGAGATGCGATTGCGGCTGACGCCCTTGGCTTTCTGCGCAAGTACAGGGCTGAAACTCCCGACGCCATTGTGGTGGACCCTCCGCGAACAGGGCTGGGACCGGAGCTGACAGCTTTGCTGGGCGAAATTGGAAGTCCTTCCCTCACCTACGTTTCGTGCGATCCGGCCACGCTGGCACGGGACCTGAAGGCATTGTCGGCCTCAGGTTATCAACCTCAATCCGTAACGCTGGCCGACTTGTTTCCGCAGACCTTTCATCTTGAAACGATAGTCCGGATGCGGCGCGCCTGAAACCTGCCACTGGCGCATCACACCGAAGTGCCGTATTGATGTGCTCTAGCGCATAGCGGGTCTTGCGCGCTCCGTGGACAATGGCGATGCACCTTCACGCATCGCCTTGCCATGAACAAACCGCAGGGAATTACCTGGCCTTCTGCTTCGCGCTCCAGTGCGAACTCACTCAGTCTGCGCGCAGGCGTGACGCCACTGTTTCACGCCGCATGGCTGTTTGCCGTGGGCATTGTGATTGTGAATGGGATGTGGCTGCGGCCCAGCTGGCTGCTGTGCGCTCTGGCTCCCACCGCTGCACTCTGGGTGATTGCGATTTATCGAGCGGAACGAGTTGCATGGGTTCCCATGGCAGCCATGTGGCTGTTGCTGGGCGCATGGTGCGCGGAGATGGAGCCACAGCCCGCACCGGCACCTCAACTGGCGAGCCTTTCCAACGGGCTGATGCGCGAGCTTGAGGGTAATGTGGTCAACGTGGAGTCGGTACGCAATGTGACGACTCCTGATGACACAGAGGACGGCCAGGATTCTCCTTCACAACGCGTCGATGTGCAATTGAGCAATGCGGAATTTGCGGACGACACAGTTGACCGCATGATTCCCCTGGCAGGAATGGTGCGGTTAACGGTGCAGTGGCCCGGACGGCGAAGCGAAAGCCGCGACCGAAGAAGCGCTTCACTGCGGAGACCGCGTGCGGGCGAGCGTTCAGCTGCTGCAGCCAGTCGACTATCGTGACGCCGGGGCCTGGAGTCGCGTGGATTATCTCCTGAGCCAGGGAGTAACGGCGACCGGGACTGTGAAGATTGCGCGGGTGACGCGCTTCGATGATGAGAGCACGGGCACCGCGACGGGATTGCAACGGCTTGCTCGCGAGAAGGACTTATTCAGCTGCCGGATGCACGAGGTGCAGCAAACGGTGAGTCACCGGCTGCTTGAATTGCCCCAAGTTATGCATGGACTGCCTGCATTTTTGCGTATCGATCACGAGGATGCCGCGCTCCTTGCCGCCATGACCACCGGCGATCGTACATTCCTAACCCAGCCGTTAAGGCGCGGCTTTGAAAGAACCGGATCGTTCCACATGCTTGTTGTCTCAGGGTTGCATATGGGCATTGTGGCCGGGTGCCTGTTGTGGATGCTGCGCATCCTGCGTGTGAAGCGAGTGCCGGCGACCTTGCTGACGATTGCCGGATCCGTAGCCTATGCGCTGTTTACCGGATTTGCCACGCCTGTGCAGCGTTCATTGTGGATGGTGATCCTTTATCTGATTGGCCGCCTCATCTACCGTCAGCGAAACGCTCTGAATGCGATCGGTTTTGCCGCGCTGTGCATGATGGCGATCAGCCCCCGGCTCCTGCTGCAACCAGGTTTCCAGATGACGCTCCTTGCCGTTATTTCCATTGCAGGGGTGGGTGTGCCGCTGCTGGAGAGGAGCATTCAGCCCTACCTGCAGGCGGCGAAAGATCTCAGGCAGGTGGCCATCGACGCCAAGCTGGAACCGCGTATTGCGGCGTTTCGCGTGGACATGCGCTTTGTTGCCCGTCGGCTGTCAAAACGGTACTCGGCCTGGCTGGGATGGAAGGCATTTCCGTGGTGTGTGCGCACCACACTGCGCGTGGCAGAAGTGGTGGTCATCGCATGCATTGTGGAACTCGCCATGAGTTTGCCCATGGCACTCTACTTTCACCGCATCACGGTATTCTCACTTCCCGTGAATGTGCTGATTCTTCCGCTGCTTTCAGTCCTTCTTCCTTCAGCGCTGGTGACGCTCGCCGTGTTGCTGGCCTGGCCATCTGCCGCAGTTGTCCCTGCAGCCGTAACGGCGGCGCTTTTGCATGCCGGCGTTGGGATTGTCCGCTTTTTCGGTTCCATTGCATGGAGCGATGTGCGCGTGGGTACCCCTCTGGCTTGGCAATGCGCGTTGTTTTGCGTAACGCTGGCGGCAGCGGTGGCTTTGGCGCATGGAGGCCGCCGTGGCAAATATGCCGCCGTGGTATTTCTGCTGGCCGCTGGATGCACAAGCGTCTTTCCCCGCCCTGTTGAGCATCCTCACGACGCACTGCTTGTGGAAGCATTGGATGTTGGTCAGGGCGACTCGCTCCTGCTGGTTACACCGGATGGCAAGACGATGCTGGTGGATGGGGGCGGCCTGGGCGGAGGACTCACGCACGCACAACAGACGTTTGATGTGGGTGAGGAAGTGGTCTCAGGAGCGCTCTGGGCGCGCGGCATCCGCCATTTGGATGTTGTGGCGCTGACGCATGCGCACGGCGATCACATGGGAGGTTTGCCATCTGTACTTCAAAACTTCAGGCCAAAGGAGCTATGGGTGGGAAAGAATCCGCCCGTGAAGGATTACGAGTCTCTTCTGGACGAGGCGCAAAAGCTGGGTATTCGAGTTCGTCAGATGCATGCGGGCGATGAATCCACAATGGGCGATGCGCGTATTCGAGTTCTGGCACCGGCAATTGGCTACGAGCCTGGGGCAGCACCCGCGAACGACGACTCGATGGTGTTGCAGGTGGCGTACAAAAAGACCTCAGTGTTGCTGGCCGGCGATGCGGAAGCGCCGGAAGAGCGGATGATCCTGAGCGAGGCTGATTTGCAGAGTACGCTCTTGAAGGTGGGGCATCACGGCAGCGCAACTTCAACCACGCCGCCGTTTCTTGCGGCGGTACATCCGCAGTGGGCGGTGATATCGTGCGGCCTTCACAATCGTTATGGACATCCCCGGACAGAAGTGCTGCACGAGCTCGAAGACAGTCACGTGAAAACGATGAGCACCGATATCAACGGCGCGGTGTGCTTCCGGTTGAATGGGCGCACGATTCAGGCCGACGCGCTGTGCGGAATTGGCGGCGGTGGAGAATGAGACTCCCGGAACTCAGCATCGTTTCCAACTAGAACCGGAAAATGATTCCAAACTGCACTGTGCGCGGGCGGTAGTAATTGGTTGCGTTGATGGCGAGAGGCTGTCCGAATTCAGTCTGCCCATCCTTGAGACCTGTGAGGAAAGTGAGCGTGGGCAGGCCGCCTGCCGGAGATCCCGCCCCAATGGCATAACCGACCGTCTCAAGCTCAGTGACGTTGGAGTGATTGAACAGGTTAAAGCTCTGGGCCAGCAACTCGAGGTGCCGCATGGTGCCCATGTTGAAGTTTTTCGCGAGCCGCAAGTCAGCATTCCATGTGGGTGGATAGCGGTACGTATTGCGTCCAACACCGTAGACTCGCCGTGTGCCACCATACCCATTCATCCCGTAAGAAAGGCCAATGACCTGCGCGCCACCGGCGAGGTATTCCTTGGGAAGATCGCCAGCCGTTCGCATGGAGTAGGGCAATCCGCTTCGATATGTTCCTGTGGAGGCAAAGAGCCAACCATTCAAGAAGTGGTTAGCCAGACCTTCGAGATGAAAGCGGCTCTGCCACAGCAGGAATCCACTTGCCGAGTGCCGCACATCGAGATCGCTTGGACCGTAGTCAAGCTGAAGATTGCCCGGATCGAAGACGCTTTGAATTCCCTGAGTGGGACTTCCGTCCGGATTCCAATCCCAGGTGTGGGAATAGGTATAGCGAACGCGCAGAGTGAAAGTGCGGGTGTTCCGGCGGACCTGGATGGAACCTGCCTGCCATGATGAGTTGGCATTGCTTGCAATCTGGAGAATCCGCTGATAGTCGGAATACAAGCGCCCCGCAGCTCCAGAGGAAGAAGGCCAGTTGGCATAGAACGGAACGGTAATCAGAGGTGACTTGATGGGGCCGGAACCGTTACCGTCCACCACAACGTAGGTGATTGTCTTTGGATTGACGCCGGGATCAAAATTTGCGTCGATCGTGGTGGGAAGACGCCGCGCGAGAGCAACGGAAGCGCCCGCCTCCAGATGAAAATGCGCAGGCAGGGATTCCTCAAGGGTGAGAGCAGCCTGGTGCACCTGTGGGTTGCGAAAGCCCGCATTAAATTGAACGGCTGCCTGCTTCACGGATGTGCCGGGGGCTCCAGCAAGGACATAGGGAAACGGTGGCGCACCACCGTTGTACAGGTTGTCCGTGGGGCGGATGAAGAAATCCCGGTCGCCCTTGGGTGAACCAGTCTGGGTTAGAACACCGAGCAAGGTGAGATTGGGAGTCCGGCCATAAAACATGCCGTAGCCCACGCGCAGAACGGGAATCCAGCTCTCACCCGCTCCCCACGCAAGACTGAACCGCGGCGCCCACTCATTGCCCAGCGCCGGAGTTCTTTCCGTAAGTGGGAGGGTAGGATTGTCGAGGGCTGTGATGGGTGGCGGCAACTGCTCGCGTTGCCAGCGCAATGAAGCCGCCGCGGTGAGATGGCGTGCCGGCTGCCAGCTTGCTGCAACGTAGCCGGCCCAGTCATTGGTTGAAAGCCACCAGTCCGATGGACCAATCGTCTGCGAGTAAGACGAATAGCAGGGCAGATAACCGAGACCGTGCAACTGGCCTTTTGTGTCGCGCCAGACGGTGCCTGTTTGATCGCAGTTGTGCAGGTCATAAGGATTGAGTTGTCCATTGAGCCCGAAATACGAAAACGAGAGCGCATCGGAGATGAAGTTTTCAATGCTGGCGTAGTGATAGGTTCCTGCCTGATTGCGGAGCAGTGAGTTTGAATCCGTACCGTGCCGGAATTCAAATCCCGCGCGCAGCTGGAATTGCCCGCGCGCCCAGTCCATCTGCTGGCGCACATCGATGTTGGATTCAATGGGAAAACTGCCGGGGCCGAATTGCGACGGATTTCCCATGGTGAAGCCGTAGCGTGAATCAATGATGATCTGCGGTAGCCGGTTCCAGCTGTTGATGTTGAAGCTCTGCTCAAACGGAGACGGCGAGGGAGGCGGAGCAAAGTGGCGATAGCGGCCAAACGATCCCTGCGTGACCAGCATGAGATTGGGCGTGAGAAAGCCGCGCCACTGACCTGTAATCCACTGTTCGTCTCCGCGGTATGAGCCGAAGCTGTGCGAGCCATAGAACTCCGCTGTATTGCTGAGGCCCCCACCGGGTGAGTTCCAGTAACTCTCAGAGAGAGCCAGGGTAAAGTTCTGGCGGTCAGAGAAACGCCAGTCCAGACGGCCAAGAGCGGTAATGCGGGTGGATGCGCGCGGCGTAGGGCCCAGCAATCCCGCGATCTGCTCGAGCATGGGGGAATAGGCAGCCAGCCCTTCCGCAACAGGATCGACACCACTGAGACCCAACCGTGCGGCCAGGACTTGCATTTGAAGATTGGAGGGGCGCGCGAAAAAATCTTCCGGGTGCCGGACCGTTGCGACTGCCGGTTCACTTACATGAGCAGCGTCTACGGAGGTGAACCATCCGAAGCGACCGTGATGAAACTGGGAGCCCACACCCGCGCCGACGCGCAGGCTTTGCGATGAAGGTGAAAATGGCTCGGCGGTGAAGGAAGGAACGCCGGCATAGGGCGCGGAGGCCGTTTCGCGCACCCACTGCGAGAACGGATTGCGTGCAGCGAAGAGTTCCTGGCGGGAAAGAATGGAGAGTCTGCCATGGAGTCCGGCGCCTCCCTGGCGAGACTCAACGGCGATGCTGCCTCCAAGAGATTGAGCATTCCCGCCCACTCGATTGGGCGAAAGAATCCGCACGGCGCGAATCGCGGATTCCGCGGTAATGGGGCCGTCGAAATGCGCTCTGCCGCGGCCCGGCATTGCCAGGTTGTTGCCGCTGAATGCAGACCGCGAATCCATTCCATCCATGTTGAGCGCTGTCGGACGCGACCCGGGAGCTGCATTGCGCGGCTTGCCGGAAGCATCCTCAGGTGTGTCCGCGGCTGCTACGACCACTGATTGCCAATCGCCGTCCCGCAGAGGAAGGGACTGCAACTGTTCGGAGGTCAATACGTCAGATGCATCATCGGTTTGCAGACCAGCCTGCGCCACTGCCAGAAGGGATCCGCGAGGAATCGCTGTCAGTCGCAACGCGGAACGGGCCGCGCTGATTGCCACCTGAATCATGAAGGGCCCTGCGAGAACCAAACGGTTGGAGCCGCCGGCGATGGGTGGATGCGGGATGGGATGCAATGCAGCCGCACCGGGCCAGGCAGGAATGCGAGAGTCGGGTAGCCGAAGCGCGGCGATTTGCCCGGTGGAATGCAGTGAAACGGGCGATACGGATTGATAGTCGAGGGCAATGCTGGGGCGAGGAGGCAGCACGAACGTCGCTGCTTGCGGGCTTGTCGCCTCGGATGCGGGAATGCGCGTTGTGGTCAGCGGCCGTGTGGCTGTGGCATGCGCAGGTTCCAGGGATGCTGCGATTGGCGGCGGCGTTGGTGTTGTGGGCTCCATGTTGAGCGCGACTTGAACGTGCGCGGTGTGATGCGGGCTGACGAGAATTCCTTCGATTTCGCCCTGGCCGAGGGTGGGGCTGACTGCGCGAAGTGAGTAGGCACCGGGAGCGAGGTCCTTGAACTCGTAGCTTCCATTGCGGGAGGCCGTGGTTCTACTCTCGACGCCGGTGGATTGGTTGTGTGCGGTGACGGTTGCGTAAGCAAGCGGATGAGAATGGCTGTCCGTTAGTCTGCCGGTAATTGAACCCAGGCTGGATTGCGCACAGACGGGCGTGCAGGCAGACGCAGCGGCAAGCAGCGCGACAGACAGAATTCGTTTGACCCCGATGTGATCCGCCATCGAGGTAGCCCCCTCGCGGCAGACTCTGGGAAGGAAATGACTTTACCGCGCGGCCTGCTCTTGGGGCAGGTCCGCTGGTGTTGCCGCGGCAGACAAGTTGCTTAAGCAAGCAGCTCTGGCGCGGGAAACGGCAGGCGGTAAAGATTGAAAGATTCTAACTGGAAGGTGAGCCGCAGGGCGTGACCCAGCGCACACGACGGCATTCTCTGCAAGCAAGTGCCCTGACCTCCCGGTGGGGCGTTCTGTAGACTGGAGATTGGGCATTTGCCTTCAAAATCATGTTTATAGATGAAGCCAAAATTCGGGTAAAGGCCGGTGACGGCGGCAACGGCTGCATGGCCTTCCGGCGCGAGAAGTTCGTGCCTCGTGGGGGCCCCTCTGGCGGCGATGGCGGCCGGGGCGGCGACGTGGTCATGGCGGCCTCGCAGCGCCACAACACGCTGATTCATTTCCGCTATAACCCGGAGCACAAGGCCAAGCGAGGCGAGCACGGTATGGGCTCAAACTGCACCGGGCAGGACGGCACGGATATCGTGCTTCAGGTTCCGGTGGGAACGGCGCTCTATGACCTTGAAACCGGCGAGCTGGTACATGATTTCAAGTATCCGGACGAGCGGATCATCGTGGCCAAGGGTGGCCGCGGCGGACGCGGGAACCAGCATTTTGCCACAAGCACACATCAGGCACCGCGCGAACATGAACTGGGGCGTCCGGGCGAGGAACGAGCCTTCCGGCTGGAACTGAAGCTGCTGGCCGACGTGGGGTTGGTGGGTTACCCGAATGCGGGCAAGTCGACGCTGATTTCGCGCATCTCCGCAGCAAAACCGAAGATTGCGGACTACCCTTTCACAACCCTCGAACCGAACCTTGGCGTGGTGACCGTGGGCGAAGAGCCGCAGCAGCAGGCGTTTGTGGTGGCGGATGTGCCGGGACTGATTGAGGGCGCGCATGAGGGGCACGGGCTGGGCATGCAGTTTTTGCGGCACATCGAGCGCACCCGCGTGCTGGCGCACCTGGTGGATGTATCTGACGCCTCTGGCAGGCTGGATGCAGTGGAAGACTTCAAGGTCATCAACAAAGAGCTGGAGAGCTTTAAAGTGGGCGAGAGCAACGAGACGTTGGCCGAGAAGCCCATGATCGTGGTGGCAACGAAGATCGACGTGGCGAATCCGGAGAAGCTGAAGAAGCTGCAGGCGCATGCCAAGCGCAGAAAGCTCGAGTTTCATGCGATTTCAGCTGTGACCGGCGAAGGAATTGAGCAGTTGAAATGGGCACTGGCGAAACGGGTAAAGCCCGAAGAAGAGTAGGCGCACCGTACAATGGAATTTCCACTTCTTTGAACGAGTCGTGGTGAATCTCCCCGCAAAAGGGCAGCACATTCATGTCGAATATTCTTGAAAACCTCCCCGCCGGCGAAAAGGTCGGCATCGCTTTTTCCGGAGGTCTGGACACCAGTGCGGCACTGCACTGGATGAAGCTGAAGGGCGCGCGCCCGTATGCCTACACGGCCAACCTGGGCCAGCCGGACGAGAAGGATTACGACGAGATTCCGCGCAAGGCTCTGGAATACGGCGCGGAGAAGGCGCGACTGATCGACTGCCGTGCACAGCTTGTGCGCGAGGGGCTGGCTGCGCTGCAAAGCGGAGCGTTTCACATTACGACCGCAGGCGTGGCCTATTTCAACACCACGCCGATTGGCCGCGCGGTAACGGGCACCATGCTGGTGGCAGCCATGAAGGAGGACGACGTCTCCATCTGGGGAGACGGTTCGACCTTCAAAGGCAACGACATTGAGCGCTTCTATCGCTACGGGCTGCTGGTGAATCCAGATCTGCGTGTGTACAAGCCGTGGCTCGACGCGGCGTTCATCGACGAGCTGGGCGGCCGCGCGGAGATGTCGGCCTTCATGCAGAAGTCGGGCTTCGACTACAAGATGTCGTCTGAGAAGGCCTATTCGACGGACTCGAACCTGCTGGGCGCAACGCATGAAGCCAAAGACCTGGAACTTCTGTCGAGCAGCATTCGCATCGTAGAGCCGATTATGGGCGTTGCCTCGTGGCGCGAGGATGTGCCGGTGAAGGCCGAGGAAGTGTCGGTGCGTTTCCACGAGGGACACCCTGTCGCACTCAACGGCAAGGAGATCGCCGACCATGTGGAGTTGCTGCTTGAAGCCAACCGCATTGGCGGGCGGCACGGACTTGGCATGAGCGACCAGATTGAGAACCGCATTATCGAGGCCAAGAGCCGCGGCATTTATGAGGCGCCCGGCCTTGCGCTCTTGTATATCGCGTATGAGCGGCTGGTGACGGGTATCCACAATGAGGACACGATTGAGCAGTATCGCGAGAACGGCCGCAAACTGGGCCGGCTGCTCTATCAGGGCCGCTGGTTCGACTCGCAGGCCATCATGCTGCGCGAGAGCGCACAGCGCTGGGTGGCGCGTCCCATCACAGGCGAGGTGACGCTGGAACTCCGGCGCGGGAACGACTATTCGATTCTCAATACCGAGTCGCCCAACCTGACCTTCAAGCCCGAGCGGTTATCGATGGAGAAGACCGAGTCGGCATTCTCGCCACGCGATCGCATCGGCCAACTGCACATGCGCAATCTCGACATTACTGACACGCGCGAGAAGTTGAAGACCTATGCGCAGGCAGGATTGCTCACGCTCACCACAGGCGCGAGCATGCCGAAGCTGAACGACGGGGAAGACGAATAGCGGCCGAGATGAGACTGCACCCGTTCATCGCGTTCTGTGCGATGAGCGGGCAGGCATCGCGCTCTCCCACTCAAAACGCAAAGAACTCAATTTGAATGGGCACGCGCAATCATGCAATCACAAAGTACGAACGATCTTGAGCGGACACCCGTTTGGCGGCGAAGCCGCGTCTGCCGCACTGCAGGTGCCTCACACCATCGCCCGTTCCTTCACCGTCAGATACTGATTCAACACTGCGGACGAAACCTGCTCGGGATTGAGATCGAGCGTGAGCGCTCCCTGTTCATGCAGACGGGCTAACAGCAGCTCGCGGCGGCCGGCCATCTCCTGCGCGGCAGCGGCGCGGAACATTTCATCCACCGACTTGGGCCGCGCGGAAGCGATGCGTTCAACTTCAGGCTGCGCCATGGCAACAAAGAGCAGGACGTGACGGCGGATAAGCTGCATGGCGCCGTCGATGACCTCCGGGCGCATGGCGGTTTCAGCAAGATCCGTAACCCACAGAACAAGCGAACGGCGCGGCTGGAGGCGGCTGAGGACTGCTGTGGCGCGGAGGTGATCGGCTTCAGCAGACTCGACACGAACCTGCGCAAGCGCCTCGATGAGCTGGCGGAGGTGCGATGCTCCACGGCCGGGCAGCAGGCGCTGCTGAATTCCCTGCCCATAGGCAAGCAGACCGACGCGGTCGCCGGAGTAAAGCGCGAGCTGCGCGAGTTGCACGGCTGTGGTGCAGGCGTAGTCGAGCTTGGAATGCGGCAGATCCCCGCTATCCTCATCCGAGGGGCTGCCCCACGCAGTGGCAATGGGGCGGGAACGCATGAGGCGGCCGCAGTCGAGCACGATCCAGACGGCCTGGCTGCGCTCTGTTTGATATTGGCGGGTAATGGGGATGCCGCGGCGCGCAGTGGCGGTCCAGCAGATGTCGCGCAGGTCGTCGCCTTCGTGGTAGTCGCGGAGGCTTTCAAAGTCGCGCCCCAGACCGCGCTGGCGTGCCTGGCGCAGTTGCAGATCGATCTGACGGCTGCGCGCAAGGAAGATCTGCTGCTCTTCGCCGGTCTTGAGTGCGGGGTAGACGCGCACGGTTTGTGCGAGCGGGGCACGCGCCCAGCGCTCAACGAGGCCAAGGCCTGAGCGGTAGCGGACGTAGATATCGCCGGTCTCCCAGTCGCCGCGCTCCTGCGGTGTGATGGTGTAGCGCAGGGTTGCAGGCACGTTGGGGAATGCAGTGAGCCGGTGCGTGGCGAGTACGCGCGTAAGGGCGGATGGCAGATCGTCTGTGAGGCGGCACTCGAGCACCAGACGGCCTTGATTAAGCAGCGAGAGCTCGATTTCCGTATGTCCGTCAAGGGCGGGTGCGTTGTTCCACGCGCGGCCCGCGGTCAACCGCTCAGCCCGGGGAAGGCGGAGACCATCAAGGAGCACGGCGATGAAGACAAGAGCGTCCCACGCAAGCATGGAATAGGCGAGGCGGCCCTGCCAGAAACCCGGAACGACCAGCGCGAAGCCGATGATGAGCAGGGTGAAGGTGCGTCCGGTGAGACCAAAAGGCATGCGGCGGCGGCGCTCGCATGGAGCGCTGATGGCCGCGGGATGGAGAGATGGAGAAATCATTGGCGTGGCACGGGCACGGCGGCAATCACGTCACTGAGGACCCGGTCGGAGTCGAAGCCTTCAAGCTCGGCTTCAGGTTTCAACATCACGCGATGCCGCAGTACCGGCGAGAAGGCGCGCTTCACGTCGTCAGGAACCAGATAGTCGCGGCCATCGAATGCGGCGGCGGCCTGCGCCACGAGCATGATGCTGATGGCCGCGCGCGGGCTGGCACCGAGCAGGAGCGTGGGCCACTCGCGGGTGCGGCGGGCAAGCATAAGGATGTAGCCATACAGCTCGGGCTCAATGCGGATGGCGTGCACCTCAGCGCGCGCCGCGGCAAGCATTTCCTGCGAGAGCGGTTTGATGTGAGCGTCATCCAGCAGGCCCGCGCCCGTTCCCGTGTGATGCCGCTCGAGAATCACCCGCTCATCAGCTTCACTGGGATAGCCGACACGAATCTTCATGAGGAAGCGGTCAAGCTGCGCTTCAGGCAGCGGGTAGGTGCCTTCAAAGTCGACCGGATTCTGCGTGGCGAATACGGTGAACCATGCGGGCAGCGGACGGCGCACGCCGTCGCTGGTCACCTGGCGCTCTTCCATGCACTCAAGCAAGGCGGCCTGCGTGCGCGGCGGCATGCGATTGATTTCGTCGACGAGCAGGAGGTCAGTAAAAACAGGGCCGGCGTGGAAGGTGAACGAGTCCGAGCCAGGCTTGAGGATGGACGTGCCGAGAATGTCAGCAGGCATCAGGTCCGGCGTGGCCTGAACGCGCTGAAAGCCGAGGCCGAGCAGGTGCCCGAGCGCTTTAACGGTAAGTGTCTTGGCAATGCCTGGAACGCCCTCAAGCAATGCGTGCCCCTGGCAGAGCACGGCCATCAACACTTCTTCAACAAGAGTGTCCTGCCCGGAGATAACGCGGCCAAGCTCAGTGCGCGCGTGGGAGATGAGTTGCGCGGTTGCCGGCATGGATGGCGACGGAACAAGAGGAGACAGTTCGTTGTTCAATTCGGGATTCGTGTTTTCAGTCATGAGGCCTTTTCCTGCGTGTGAGCGATGGAAGTTGCGGAGCTAAGGTTGATGGAGTGGAGCCTGGAGGCCGCCAGCAACTCCTGCTGATGTTCGTAGAGCGTCTGAATGAGTTTAAGGGCAGCCTTGGGATGAAGCGAATCGTCATATGCGGCGTTCTCACACGCCTGCAGATCAGTCTCGAGTGCCGGGTCAGCTTTGGGAAAGCGACGGCGCAACAGGTCTGCAAGTTCGACCGCGTTCATGGGCTGATTGCGAAGACCGCATAAACGCAGCGCACGACGACGAAATCGCTCATAGGCAACGGTGACGGCGGTGGACGAAGCGTGCGCATTTTTGTAAAGCGAACCCAACGCTTCCAGGAATTCCACCGGCGCAGTGCGGATGGTTGCAGACTCCGCGCGCAGTGGACCACTGCGGCGGCTGAAGCTGAACACAATGAGGATGCCGAGAATGGGAAGGCCGAATCCCAGCAGAGTAAGCGATGGGCCCGCAGCATAGCTCCATATGGATCGGATGTCACCATGCAGAGACTCATCCCAGTAGAAGTGATGGCCTGCGCGCGGGCCGATGGAGTTCAGCAACAGATCGAGGTTCTGGTCCCGCGCCAGCGAGCCGTTTTCAAGCGGCGTGGAGCTGGCCCACCAGACAATATGTCCTTTGCCCCAGTCGTACTCAACGACGGCCGGCTGGTCTGCGCATGAGTACTGCACGCGAAAGGCAGGATTGCCGAGTTGCCAGCTTGCGCCGGGCACCATCCAGACGGTCCCGGATGAGGCAAGCGGATCAAGGCCTTCAGGCTGCAGCTTGCAGGATGCGAAGCTGAAATTGGTGGGGATGGAAGGAACCGCGCCGGGAAGAAGCATTGCGCCACCCAAACCAGTGGCCAGCACGCGGCCGCCGCGGTCGAGTATCTGCTTAACGGCCTTGATGTCGTCAGCCTCCCGCGTGAAGGGCTGCGCGAAGATGACAACTGTGTTCGAGTCGGCTGTCGCGGCAAGCTCGGAAAGCGGCCTCTCCCAGCGCTCGATGGAGTAACCGGAGTTGAGAAGCGTTTCGTAGGCTGCGTGCGCGCCGTGCTGTCCGTTCAGAAAAGTGGATGGAAGTGGATTGCTGTTTTCATCCGCTTGAGGCAGCAGAAAACCGATCACGATGGCCAGGGATAAAGCAACACCGAGCGCCCAGAAAAGAATGCGGCGATCTTTTGCATCGAGGGACGACAGAAAGCTCATGCGGCGCCGCCTTTTGAACCCGCCCCAATCAGCGCGTTGGCTAACTCTTCCGCAGAGCGAAATTCGGTTTCATCGGCGGCACGGCCTCCGTACCATGTGCGCTCAAAGCTGCGCGTAAGAGCAGAGAGTCCGGGTCTGCGCGGATCGTCCGCGCTGACAAGTGCAAGATATTCGCGCGGTGTGCGAGCGCGGTCCGCAGGCCAAAGCCTGCGCGACTCAAGCCGTGAGATGGCGGCCCAATAGAGAAAGTGGATGGCCTCGCGCCATTGGCCGTCCGCAGCGGCTTTGCGCGCATCGGCAAGCCACAGTTGCCAGTCACGCGCAGAAGCGGCACCCGGTGCAGGAGCCAGGCTCTCAGGAACAAGCCGAATACGCCAGCGCCGTTCAAGCTGCAAGAGGCCCCAGGCAAGGCCAAGACAGACAAGCAGCATAAATCCCCAGAAGATGAGCCTGCCGATCCAAGGTGAATTCGACCGCGAACCAGCCAGATGGGCAATGAGTTGGTTCAGCCACTTGTTGAGCTGTTCAAGAATCGAGTCGCGTATGGAACGGCGATTAAGATGACCGAACTCCGGACCAGCCAGGACCTGTTTCATCACGTTATGTGCGGAGCCATGCGCTGCTACAGGAACAGCAGTACCTCCCGCCTGGACCAGATCCGCGTTAAGCCGGTTAATCGCGTCCTCAAGTTGCTCGCCGGGGCTGGGCGGAGCGTCAGCAGAGTCTTTTGACGAGTCTGGTTTGGCCTTGCCGGTATTATTCTTGCCCGCGTTGGATTGATCCGGTTTGCTGCCGGGTTTCGGCGTATCCGTAACAAGGGCGCCCGAGAGCAGAATGCGCAGCCAGGCATAGCGAATAATGCGACGTGTTTCCTTTCCACGCTCTGTAACAGGCACTCGATCGTCCGGACCTACAAGTTTGGAATCGCAGTGAAGGAGGTCACGATTTTTGGCGCAGGCCTGAACCACGGCAATGAGACCTGTGAGGTGAGCGCGGTAATCAGCCATGGAGACATCCGCCGTCTGGGCAGCGGGAATGGGGTGCGAAGTAAGAGGATCGTCCGCGTATGCCACGCGCGGCAACGCTGCAAATAAGCCGACAAGCAGACACGCGGCAAGCAGCAACTGTGCCGATGGGGAGCGTGCGGTCAAGCCTGCGAATCCTCCTGGTGCGGGGTGCGGACGAGCGGAGCGCATTGGGCAGGGATAGCCCGCTGCAACCCCGCGGCTTCGATCAACCGCTCCACGTCGTAGCCCTCGCGGCATATGCGCCGATGATAGACGATGAGACTCAAGCAGAATTCTCTGGTGGCGCCACAAGGGGCATTGAAAGGTTTCTCAAATGTTTCTGGTGGTCATACAAAACCGCTAACGCTGTGGTTACGCTGGCGTAGGAAGCCATTGTATAAATGGAAAAAATTACCAGATACAAGAACACTCCGATGCCAATGAGAACGAAAAACGCAGGAGATCCCACTGCCACCTTTGCATGCACCGCAAAAAGCGCGATCCCGACGCCAACCACCATCAGTGCGATCAGGCAGGCATACATTACCGCATACACAATCAGATAAATCACGATGAGCACGCCGAAGATGCGCCCCCGGATGCCCCGTGTTAGCTCGGCACTTCGCTTAAGTGCCTGGCGCGCAGGAATCCTCTCGTCCTCACCGGCGAGAAATGCGAAGGAAAACCGTAAAACTACGAACACGAAGTAGACGAAGATTCCGATATAGAGCAAGAAGAAGAGCGGGGTCAGAAATGGGAGGACGCGAATGAACTGGTCGTGTAGAAGCCAGCTGAGAAGCAGTCCCAACAGGACGATTGCCAGAATGCATCCGATCAGCGGAATCAGAAAATACAGAGAAATCAGAGTCAGGGTCCAGAGATGCGTTCGATACCGTTGCATGGACGCGCGGTATGCTTCGCCTATCGTGACTCGAATTCCTCGGTGTGCCTGCAGGGCACACCAGAATCCCGCGGGTAGATAGAGAGCAAAGAGAAAGAACTGGCCCAGTTGAAGGAGCGGTACTACCAAGAACAGCAACCAAAATGTCCCAAAGTTGGGCGCTTTGCTTTGACCCCGGATGACAGCTCCGAACACGGAGTAGTAGAGCGGTAGCATGATGAGGATCATGGCCACGATGCCCGCGGCCGGCACCCATGCAACACCCATTAGTGTTCGCCAGCAGGCACGCATCAGGCGAAACGTTCGATCCAGAACCTGGCCGAACCCGATTGGGTAGGGGAGATTAACCTGCGGCCCGCCCGTTTCTGTGTCTCTGTTCATTTCAATTCTTCCGAAGTGCGCGGCGGAATGTCGGTTGAGAAGCTGACCGGCAGCGCACTCTCCGCAACAGGTGCGGCAGGGTGAGAAGTTTCCTGCGTGAGCGTTGGAACTGTCGGCGCTGCAACAGGAATTGCTCCCGTCCAGGGTATCGTCGCAGCTGGCGCTGCAGGCGGCGGCTCCACCAGGCCCGCCTGCGACATCATCCACTCGATATCGAAGCCTTCTTTGCGGATACGCTGATCAAAGTAAAGCAGCGTGAGGCCGATGCCGTAGACAGGCCGGACGAAGGCCTGCGCAGCAAACGCACCGCCATAGAAGAGAATCGCCGTAATTGCTCCCACCGCTCCCTCATGTTGCGGCCCCTGCATGCCAGGGACGAAGGCAAAAACAATGACGATGGGCACAAAGATTGCAATGGTAATTACCTGGTTGAGCGCCCAGCCCAGAAGGAAGACCACAAACGCGCGGCCACGTGAACCCTTGCTGAGCGCATGACTGCGCACAATGGCACGCCATGCAGATATGCGCTCCACAACCGAAGCCGGGAAGGCAAGGCAGATGCAAAGCAGCACGTAGATGGTGGCTGCGCAAAGCGCGGCGATGAGCAGAAACGTGAGAATTCCGGCCATCGCGCCGGCGCCGATGCCGGTACGCGCGAGAGCCACACCGACGATTGCGGAAGCAAAAATCGCAAAAAAGAAGACCGACATGGGAATGACTCCCACAAACAAGGCCTGCAAAAGATAGAGGCCGACGTGGTTCCAGCCGCGTTTCCAAACAGCGCGGTAAGCTTCACGAATCGTGATGGAGTTGCCGAGGTGCGTTTCAGCAGCTGCGTGGCTCAGTGCCGCATAGCCCAGCGCAATGGATCCCACAAAAAGAGGCAATGAAACAAGCCCGATGAGGACGACGACTGAACCCGCCAGGAGCTGCGTGGATCCCGAGGCATCTGTAGCGATGTTGCGCATTCCAAGCCCGGCAAACGTGGCCACGACCACGAGCATGGCCGCAAGAATGATCGCGGACGGAACAAGCGCAATACCGAAGAAGACAAGGAAACGCTCGCGATAAAGCTGGGCAGTGCGATCAAGCACATCCGTCAGGCTCATCGGCTGGAGCCGGTCATTCATGCGTGCTCTCCGTGCTGGAGATCTCCTCCGGAGAAGGCGGAGACGGCATGAAAGCGGCATCCGCGGAATCTTTTGGCGCAGCCATGCCAGCCGAGAGCATCATCCACTCAATGTCAAAGCCCTCTTTGCGAATGCGCTGGTCGTAATAAAAGAGCGTAAGACCCGTCGCATAAATGGGCCCGAGGAATGCGTTGGTGAAGAAGGCAATGATCTGAGAAACAGTCTGCGCGACGGGGCCGATCTGCCCGTGATGCTTGAAGGCAAGTACGAAGATGAAGAACTGGCTAATCATGCTGAAGCCAATCTCAATGGCAATCGCAAGCAGAAGCAAAACAAAGATACGGCCGCGCGATCCCTTGGATAGATTCACACTGCGCTTGATGGATGCCCAGGCCTTGAGATCCTCCATGACAGAGGACGGCACAGAGAGCGAGTAGCGAAGACCCATGATGGTGGAGTAGACCAGCCAGCCGAGAAAGAACAAAGCAAAGCCGCCAATGACTGCCGCAAACATGAGCATGGTGCTCTGGTTGGAGGTATCGATGTGACCGGCAAGTAGGCCCGGCGTCCGAATCAGAAAGAATCCACCCACAATCATGCCAACAACCAGCGGACCGCCGATGATGACGTAAATGATGAACGTAAGCCAGATGTAACGCCCTGACCTGGGCAGGATGCTCTTGAAGGCGGAGCTGATGGAGGCCGGCTGTCCCAGATGTACCCACGCCACCGCACGATTGATGGCGGCCGTGGTGATGCCCGCCCCGGCAATAATCACGAATAACTTCACGGCGAGTGCGCCGAAAAGTGCAATCTTGATCGGGATGCTTGCATGGCCGAAATCGACCCATGAAGTAACGCCAATCTGTACCAGATTCAAAACCATGAGAAGCCCGGCGTAGACCGCGAAGATTCCCGCAAAGAGCAGAAAATTTGTGCGGTAGAGAAGTGCCGTACGATCGAGGATTTCCCCGAGAGTAAGAGGGCGAATGCCGGATTCCATCGTCAGGTCCTTATGAGATTGTTGAATGAAGACTTGCGGGGATACTAGCACAGGAGCAACAGCTCTTTCCGTACCGCTTTTCGGGGAGCGCGTGCCTTGCGTAACCGTCGCAGTCCAGATGCGATAGCCTTTGATTGTGATGAAACAATCTCGTGTTCTTCTGTCCGTCCTTGGTGCGCTTTGCGTGCTTGCTGTCATGCCGGTCACGGCCCAGATGGTTTCACCTTCCATCGATAAGCCGGGCGAGCCGTTCAACTACTTCTCAAAGCCTACGGGCGAGCTTGGCATGATGTATGCGGAAGCCGCCACAGAAGTGACGCCGGAAGGCTATCTGCGGACTGGTTTTGGCGAGCTGATGTTTTTTGCCGGCCCCGAGCGGACGCCGACGAATGTGCGCATTCGCACACTCGAAGATAGCCATCTGCCGGTCGACTTTTATCACTTTGAGAAGGACGGCATCGAGTATCGATTCACGATGTTCGCGGCCACACTGGACGGCAAACCGGAAGGCACGCTGGTAAATTTCATCCGTGTGGAGATGTCGAATCCCTCGAAGGAGCCTACGCGTGCAGTCTTCGCATTGGGCGTGCGTTATGACGCGCCGGGCAATACATCGGATGGGCACGGTGACAATCGCTTTCGGCGGCCCGTGAAAGAAAAGTTTCCCGGTAACTATCGGCAGATTGGCGAGTTGTTCAGCCACGACTGGGTGTACTCATTTACGCCGAATGGGTTCTTGCGCGATGGACGTCTTCTCTATATGTATCCAGCGGGCTACGCGGTACGCGGCTACACGCTGCACAACCGCTACAACTATCCGTGGGATGTCTCAAAGCCCGCGAAGCTGAATGTGGATGAGACAGTGCCGGCGGGGATTGTGACGTACTCGAAGATGCTGTCGCCTGGCGCAACGGCAACGCTGGACTTCAAGATGCCGGTGGTTCCGACCGAAGACGCGGCCACAATCAAGGCGATTGAGGGTGCACGTTTCGACGCGGCGCACGCGCAGGTCGTGAGCTTCTGGAAGAAGATTCTCGCTCAGGGCATGCAGATTGAGCTGCCGGAAAAGAAGGTGGTGAACACCTTCGACATGAGCCTGCTTTACGACCTGATTGCGATTGATCACATCGGGCCGGACTACATTCAGACGGTCAACAAGACGCACTATCACTCGTTCTATCTGCGCGACGGCGCGGACATTATGCATATGTACGATGTAACGGGCTATCCGGACATTGCGAAAGAGGGGCTGACGTTCTTTGCGAAGTCGCAAAAGCCCGACGGGAACTTTCTCTCGCAGCCGCAGCAGTACGACGGTTGGGGAGAAGCAGTGTGGGGTTATGCGCAACACTATCGCATGACCAGGGACAAGGCCTTCGCCGAGTGGGCATTGCCGCAAATTGACCGCGCCGTGAAGTGGCTGCACCAGGCGCGGGCTGCAGATCCGCTGCACATTGTTCCGGCCAGCGATGTGCGCGACAACGAATATGTGCCGGGACACTTGACCGGCTACAACTTCCTTGCGCTCAGCGGACTGAAGGTGGCGATAGCGATGGCGCAGGAGACAGGCCACGCGGATCTTGCGAAGAATTGGCAAGCGGAGTACGACGACTTCCATGCGGCATTTATGAAAGTTCTGGATGAGCGCACGAAAGAGACCGGGGGATACATTCCACCCGCGCTCGACGGACAAAAGGATGGATACGACTGGGGCAACATGCTGGCGGTTGTGCCGGAGCCGACACTGGACCCGCATGACCCGCGCGTAACCGCGACGCTGAAAGCTACGCAGGCCAAATACGCAGAAGGCATCATGACCTACGCCAACGGTGAATTTCTGCATCATTATCTGACCATCAAGAACACAATGACGGAGACGATTCGCGGAGACCAGGAGCAGGCGGTGAAAGAGCTCTATGCGCTGCTCGTGCATACAAGTTCGACGCAGGGCGGATTTGAGTTTGCGATTTTGCCGTGGGGCGACAGGAACTTTGAAGACAACCTTGCACCGCACGGATGGTTTGCGGCGGACTATCGCACAATGCTGCGTAATTTCCTGGTCCGCGAAGAAGGAAACGAGCTGCACCTGCTAAGTGTCGTTTCCCCGGATTGGATTGGTGCGGGTAAGACAATTGCGATACAACAGGCGCCAACCTATTTTGGCAAAGTGGCCTTCGAACTGGAGCAACCTTCCAATAACGAGGCTGTCCTGCACATGCAAACTGAATTTCGTTCCGCACCGCAGCAGATCGTGGTCCACCTGCCCTGGTTTATGCATGTCACGTCGGCCACCGCCGATGGGAAAGCAGTCTCTATTGGAAAGGGTGCAATTTCTCTGGCCCCTGGTGCAAAGCAACTCACTCTGCACTGGACACGCGATTCCAATGCTCAGGCAATGAGCTACGAAGACGCGGTTAATTCCTACAAAGCTGAGTATGCGCGCCGATACAACAATCTGATGCATGGAGATGGAATGCAAAAGTGACGCTTTGCGCTGGTGCAATTTTGCATACCGCGCAAAAACTTCCAGCCGCTCGATTGAAACGCGCTGGCTAACACACACAGATTCAACAATGCACATTTGGCATGCAGAGTGCACTAGTCCGGGTGCACGACCGCGGTACGTTTTCCTCTTTGCTTCGAAGTCTGCTAGCTCCGGGCTCCAGGGAAACGGCCAAATCTCTCCCCCCGGAGGTGCATTTCATGAATCGAATTTCCCGTCTCTTTGTTTCGGGTTTGACTGCTGGTGTTGCGGCAGGTGCTCTATCACTTGCATCGGCAGCGCAGCCAATCACTGGTGCCGCCACCCCCATGCCGCTTATTCAGGCGCCGCAGCAGCCTCAGCAACCGCAGATGCCACAGGAACAGATGCCCGAATCGCGGGCGGCCAAAACATCAACCTTTACGGGCACGATTGTGAAGTCGGGTGACACCTATGCACTGCAGACTTCCGCTGGCACCGTGTACAGACTTGATAACAGCTCCCAAGCGAAGCAGTTCGCCGGAAAGGAAGTTAAGGTGATCGGCCAGCTGAATCCGCAGACACGTGTCATTCACGTATCCAGCATTCAGGGTGGATCCTAAACAGCTGCGTGTTGACTCCCGGGCCGGCAAGAGCAGCGCACGGGAATGCACGCAAGTACGGAAAGGCATCGGGTGGGAGGTTGGATGAGCCTCCTGCCCGATTTCTTTTGGAGGGGACTGCTCCGAAGATGTGAGTGACCGCGGTAATACGGCGTTTCTACCCATGATGAGTAGTTTTTACGCGGTAGATGCAGGCCGAAAGAATGCGTATCTCATTGCCCATAAGGAAGATGCGGGTTTGGCGGGGCACATGCTCACTAAAAGATGACGAGGCCAGCTTATCGCTGGAGGATTTTGAATATGAGCAACTTAAGACGACCGCTGGTTCTTGGACTTTCTACCTGTGCACTACTACTGATGAGCTCCCGAATTGCGAAGAATAACCTTGCGCAAGGTTCACGGGAAGGGGCAAATCTGGACCAGGGGAATGAAGAACAGTCCTCCCCAATTGAAATGGATGTCACGAGTTCAGGCCTGCAGGTTGAACCTGCATCATGGACAGATTGAACGGAGAGTAGTGAGCAACAACAGAGGCAAACCGAGATGCGAACAGGCCCGGCACTTTCCGGGCCTTTCGTATTTTGGAAACGCAGGCGGAGTGCGGAAGACGGCTATAGCAGTTCCCGAGTTGATGTAAACCGAAGGAACACTTCCAAGTGGCATTTTCCTCAAGAAAAGGCCACACTCCACAACTTTCAAAAGGTCTACGGTAATTCGGGAACTGCTCTAGACTGGAGTGGCTATGGAAAGACAGGTCATATCCGGCGAACCGATTGCACTCTCCAACGAGTTCCTCTCCTACTCGCACTTCAAGCTCTTCGAGCAATATTGGCCAAGGCTGCAGCAATGCGTCAGGTCTCTGACTCCTGAACAGATCTGGTGGCGGCCCAACCCTGCCTGCAATAGCGTCGGCAATTTACTGCTGCACCTGAGTGGAAATGTACGGCAATGGCTGGTGGCGTCGTTCAATGAAGAGCCCGATGCGCGTAACCGCCCCGCGGAGTTCAGCAGAACGGATGGAACGGGTGACGTCGATCCGCTGGCGGAGCTGACTGCAACCATGGAAGAGGCCGAGAAAGTTCTGCGGCGGCTCAGCGAAGCCGACCTGACAAGGATTTATTCCATCCAGGGCTACACCGTGAGTGGGCTGGGCGCCGTGTATCAAGTGCTTGAACACTTCGGTCTCCACTACGGACAAATTGTCTTCATCACGAAGATGCTGACGGCTGAAGATCTCGGCTTCTACAAGGAGCTGTCTAAAACGGGCAGAGCCGGCTGAGTTGCAGGCTACTCCAGGTCCTTGACCTTCGTGTCCTCGGGGACCTTGATCTGAAACTGATCGTCAGAGAGCTTGATATTGGGCACGACCTTTTCAACCGTGAGCACAATTTGGAACTCTTCAAGCGGGCGCTTGATCGTCACTGTAGTGGGAAACATGGTGCCGCCGAAGCTTTTGTAATTCGAGTAAGAGACGTGCGTCTCGAGGTTTCCATCCGAGTCGTAAAGGTCCTGCTCGTACGGCAGCAGATCGTCCCGGTGAATGGTCACCACGCGGATCGGCTTCATCTCGCGACTGCCGGGCTTGGCGCGAATAATGCTGAGAATATACTCGGGAATCTGAATGAGATGTTTCTTCTTCGCGTCTTCAATGGTTTCTGTGTCCGCTGAAACCATGTAGTTGTCGTCCTTATCCAGACCACGGACAACAAGCGCGTCAAAGAAGAAGCCTGGGCGCATGTTCTCAATTGTGTTTGTCGAGCGCTTGTGCAATGCGTTTGCGCCCTTGTATTCCAGATTCTTCGGTTGGATATAGAGAGAAAATGTCTTTCCGTCGCTCACCATATCGAACATGCGTGAGCCAATCACCGGGACCCGGCCGTAAACGCGCAGCCACTCGGGCTTGCGCATCATGATGATGCCGGGAAACGATGTGTAGTCCTTCTCAACGCCATCCTTCTTCTTCTGCGTGCTGGCCTGAATCTCGACGTTGGCATAAAACGAGTCAAGCTTGCTCCAGCGATCGTCGAGTTGCTCCACAAGCTGCGCCGGCGACACATATTGCGTGACGTTCGGGCTTTTTGGGATGGGCAGTCTGCGGGTGGTAAACAGGCACCCGGTAAGCAGCAGCAGAGGAAGAGTGAAGAGGCAGGAAATATGCCTGCGGTGCATCGTCAACGAACACCTGCCTTCTTCATAGCCTTTCGATAGCCGGAGACATTGCGCGCATGCTCCTCCAGCGTGGAGGCAAACAGCGACCCGCCTTGCGGGTTGGCGCCCGACGCGACAAAGTACAGATAGCTGGTGTGCGCCGGATTCATCGCGGCCTTCAGCGACGGCAATCCCGGATTGGCCACAGGGCCGGGAGGCAGTCCGGTATGCAGGTAGGTGTTGTAGGGAGTATCGCGCTTTAAATCGCTCTGGTAGATCGTCCCGCGCCACTTGCCCTCTAGCTCCAGTCCGTAGATGACCGCTGGATCCGTCATGAGAGGCATACTTTCAGCGAGACGATTGTTGAAAACACTGGCCACGAGAGGACGCTCGGCGTCGACTGCCGTCTCCTTCTCAACCAGAGATGCGATGGTTACCACTTGATGCACGTTCTCCTTCAAGCCAATTTCGGTAGCGGCTTCTCGAAAGCGCCTGACCATTGCCGCGCAGACCTGTTCTACAGTGGCGGAGCGCTGAAATCGATATGTATCGGGAAACAGGTACCCTTCAAGACTCTTTGCATTCGGATCGAGATCGGCAATGAGCCTCGTCTCTTTCTTCTGCTCCTCTACAAAGTTTTGGCCCGCGTTGAGGCCCGCCTTTTGCAGCCTTTCTGCAATGTCAAAAACGTTGGCGCCCTCTGGGACGACAACGGCCCTGGTGTAAACATCGCCTCGGGCAATGCGTGCGTATACCTCCCAGGCGGACGTTGGGTGGTCAAAGCGGTATTCACCCGCCTTGAGCTTGCCCCGTTCAATCCAGCGAAGAAGATCGAAGGAATAGCGCGACCGAATGATTCCTTCATTTTCGAGCTGCCGGCCTATGTGGACCGTGGAGGAACCCGGAACGATATCGACGAATCTTTCCGCAGTAGGGCCGAATGGCGTTGCCACAAACCAGGCTGCGCCACCTGCACCCGCCAGAAGTACGAGAATTACCAACAGGAAAGTTCCCGCGCCCCGGCGTTTCCCTATTCTGCTCTTCGGTTTACGGCGCGACATGCCTGCTCGAATTCCTTGTCTTAGTTAAGACGCGGCAGGTCCCCCGTTGGATTCTCTACCTTTCGGTATTGTATCGGGTAGTTTGCTGCACAAAGGCTGCAGAATAAGGGATGAGACTAAGCTTGGAGTTAGGAGAGTAAAGGGTGCCTGAAGACGGCCCAATTCGGTATCTGGCCATCGATCTGGGGTCCAAACGCATTGGCGTCGCTGTGAGTGACGCGCTGGGGCTGACGGCCCAGCCCGTAATGACCCTGGAAAGGCGCCGGAATCCCCGGGAAGACCTGCGCTCTCTGGCCCGGCTGGCCCGCAAATTTGCGGTCGCCGGGATCGTTGTGGGGCTCCCCCTGCACATGAGCGGCGAAGAAAGCTCGCGGGCTGCGAAATCGCGCGCTTTTGCCGAGGAGCTGGGTACGCTGAGCGGCTTGCCTGTACATCTGTGGGATGAGAGGCTTACGAGCCAGCAAGCGCACGAAATCTTGTACCAGGCTGGTCGTAAGCGGCAGGACCACAAAGAAGTTGTGGATCAATTGGCCGCCGTGTTGATTCTGGAAGGGTTCATGGCTGAACTGGCCTTACAGAAGCGACGGGTATAATGAAAACTTGAGTTCGCACTACTTTCGTGGGTTGAGCGAGGCGGCTCTCCACATTGGGATCTGAATGCCTGATCACATCAAGAAGAAGCTTTTGGAAGAGATTCACGCCATGGAGCATGAGCTTGCCCATGAGCTGCCTGCCGAGATCAAGAAGGCGGTGGCAATGGGTGATCTGTCAGAAAACGCCGAGTATCACATGGCCAAGCAGCGCCAGGAGTTTGTCAATGCGCGGCTGGGTCAGCTGAAAAAGCGTATGGCAGAGCTTTCGCTCGTGAACCTTGCAAATATTCCCCACGACAAGGCAGGTTTCGGGTCGACGGTAGTGGTATACGACTCAACCAAGGAAGAAGAAATTGAGTATCGTCTCGTCACCAGCGAAGAGTCGGATGTGGCCAAGGGCCTGATTTCGACAACATCGCCGATTGGCCGGGGCATTGTGGGCAAGCGCGTGGGCGATGTTGCGACGGTTGTCACGCCGAACGGCAAACGCGAGCTTGAAATTTTGAAATTGAGTACGATTCACGACGAAGCCGACGACGAAGAGGATGGCGAAGGCGCCTAGAAGGCGCCGGAAAGACTGGAATGACCTGGACCAGCGCATTTGGCCGGGGTTGTGGATGGCTGTTGGACCGCATTGTGCACGGCCTGGCTCTCACCCGGATTTCTCCCAATGTCCTTACTTTTATTGGACTGGTGATCAACATAGTGGCCGCTTTCTTCTTTGGCCACGCAGATACAACCGATCCCACACGCATGTTCCTCTATGCCGGCCTCGTGGTTATCGGTGCAGGCATCTTTGACATGGTGGACGGCCGCGTTGCACGGCGCAATAACCAGGTCACAGTCTTCGGCGCATTCTTTGACTCCGTCATCGACCGCTACTCCGACGTGGTGCTCTTCTTCGGCCTGCTTGTCTATTACGGCCGCATCAACCGCTTCCGCTACGTGGTACTGGTTGCATTCGTCATGGTCACATCGCTGATGGTCAGCTACACGCGCGCCCGCGCGGAAGCACTCATCGGCTCCTGCAAGGTCGGCTTCATGGAGCGGCCCGAGCGCATTGTGCTGGTCATTCTGGGAGCGCTCTTCAACAAGTGGGGTGTCATGGCACCGGTGCTGTGGGTGCTCGCGGTCCTCTCCACCATCACGGTGATTCACCGCATCCAGTACACCTACTCCAAGACAAAACACCTCGCGCCCATCAGCCAGTAGGGGACCGGTCTGCGGATTCGGCCACACTACTTGGCCGGATGCTGCCGCTTCCACGCCTCATAGCTGATCCGCGGAATCTGCAAAAATGCGTCGCGCGTGCGCACGTAATTCCCCAGCCCGTTCATGCGGCCCACTGCGTGCAGTTCCTCTGCCTTGATATACGGTCCCGCCGGATCGACATACTTGTCTTCCACAAACGCAGAAATCACGCGCCCCAGCACAATGCGCCCATTGCCAACCTCAAGTGTCATGTACTCGCGGCACTCCAGCGCCGCATGCGCTTCGGCCAGGCGCGGAACCTTGACGGAGTGGGACGGCGTCGTCGTAAAGCCGGCCACCTCCACTTCGTTGATCTCTGCGGGAAAATCGATGGCGCAGATGTTCATCTTCTCCGCAATGTCTTCCGTGACAATGTTGACGACGAACTCGCCGGTGCGGCGAACATTGCGTGCCGTGTCCTTGGGAGCGAACTCCTGCCCTGGCTTGTTCGCCACACCAACTCCCACAATCGGTGGGTCCGTGGAGAAGTAATTGAAGGCGCTGAAGGGGGCAGCGTTCAGGCGCCCCTGTTCGTCGAAAGTTGTAATCAGAGCGATGGGCCTTGGAGCGATAAGTCCAATGAGCAGCTTGTATGCCGTCGAGCCCGGTGATGCATCAAGATCGAATTGCACAAATCTTTCCTTTGCAGGATTCCGTTCTTCATTGGATGAGGCACGGTGCAGACGCGACTCAGCAGGTCACCATCACGGTTGAGCAACCAGGCTTGACCGGCTTCCACTGCAGAAGAAATTTCGTCACTGCAGACGGCTCCAGGCGGCGCATGGACTCGAACTGGCCAAGTTTCTGGCTGTAAAGCAACTTGCCTGACTCGGTAAGCACGGCAAGCGCGGGTACTCCCTTGTCGAGAGGCGTGTCATATTTCTTTGAGAGGTCGAGATTGGCGTCAAAGCGGCCAACGTTGATGTGGACCACGATGAAGTTGGAGTCGAGAATAGGTCTGTTCTGCGCGTTGTGCATGTACATGTCCAGCACGATGCAATCGCCGCACCAGTTGCCGCCAAAATCCAGAATGATGCGCTTGTGCGTGCTTGCCGCCTCTTTGAGCGCGGCAGCGAGATCGGCCTTCGCCTGCTCGGGAGGAGGATAGAGGTCGCGCCCCGCCGGGCGTGCAAACGTCGCAACGCCGAGTACCGTAAAAAGCAAAATAAGTGTACGCAAACGCATCGTGAGTGACCTCCCACCACTTTACCTAGTCTGACATAGATGATTGATGGGTATCCCTTGCGTCAAAAACCAGAGCCTGTATGCTGGGGTGTGGCCAATGGGATGAGATCAACGCTGGAAAGCCGTACATTTGCCGATCTTGGCACGATGATGGAAGGGTATGCCCGTGCTGCCGCCGATTGTGCCCGCGATGAGTTCAATCAGCCGCTGGATTTCACGTCGGACTCAATTGAGGTTTTGGACGATGTGCTTGTTCGTGTGGGCAACAGCCCCGAGCTCGACCTGGAATTTGAAGTGAAATTGTGGGGCAGTTACCTGGGAGAAGTCCTCCGGCGGCGGTATGCCGGAACCTGGGAGATGACGCCCTATCCAGGCGGCGTTGCGGCAGTACCCGCAGTGGAAGTGCGGGGATCCAGGCTCTTTCCGCTGGTAAAGGTGTACCGGCGCCTCACTGTGGGCGAAGAAGACGACCTGCAAAGCTTTTACGCCATGGTGACCGAGCGGCTTGGCAAACCGGCACAAGTGAACTAGGACGGGCACAGGCACACGATGTGCGCTTTGTGCGACAATAATGGGTGATGACGCGTGCCTGAGAACGCTGGCACGCAAGGGAGTGAATGATGGGCGATCTACTACAGCCATGGCACCTGGTAATTCTTGGCGTCGTGGCATTTCTGCTGTTTGGCGCCAAGCGTCTGCCCGAGCTGGGCAAGGGACTCGGCGAGGGATTGAAGGGTTTCAAGGAAGGCATTCGGGGGGTTACCGAACCATCTGCACCTCCCCCGGCGCAGCCTGCACAACAGAGTACGCAATCCCAGCCGCCGGCAGCAGCTCCCACGGAGCAAAAGTAAAGTCAGACGGCCCGCGCACCGCGAACGGTATCGAAACAGAAGGCCTGTGCATTGCGCACAGGCCTTGTTGTTTTCCAGTCGAAATCTGCGCGGAACTCAGTGAAGATCTTCGGCAGTGGGATAGAAGCCGCGCTTGGCAATCACTTCCACATTCGGCCGGTCCACTCGAACCTCAATCTTGCGATACTTGCTGTCGAGCGTCGGCTCGTGACTGTAATAACCGAGCGTATATTGCGCCCGCGCTGTCTCGGCGACCTTTGCGTAGCTCTGCTCAATGCCGTTGATGCTGTTCTCGGAATAGAGTGTGCCACCGGTTGCCGTCACGTAGCCAGTCAATCGATTGTCATACATGGTGAAGGGCAGGTGAAAACGGCTCAGATAGCCCTGTCCCCAGCGCGCCGAGTCGCCCACAAGTGTGCCGTAGACAATGATCTGGTTCTGTTGCAGAAAGTGGAGCACGTCCTTGTAGCTCGCCTTGCTGCCATACTCCTTGCCGTCGGATACAACATAGATGATTCTGCGGCGCTCTTTGGGACGCGAGGCAAGCTCCTTGGCTGCCGTGAGGATGGCGTCGTTGAGCGTGTGAATTTCCTTCGGAATGGTGATGAATGTTCCTCCACCCGTGGAACCGCCGGGTTGAAGGACAGGGTCTTCGCAATTGCCGTTGTAGTGGATATTGCAGCCTGCCAGGGGACCGGAATTCTGCGGCACCTGCATATTGCGGCCCGTGGCCTTGGTAAAGGCCAGAACGGCAGGCACGCGCGTGCTTTGTGCACCTGTAAATCCGGTGCGCTCCTGTGCTCCGTTGTTGTAGCTGAAAATGGCAATCTCGTCGTAAGGGGCGAGCGCGCCCTGCACTGCACCGAGCGACTGATTCACCTTGGCCATCACGTCTTCCGTGACGCTCTGGTCGATGACAAAGGCCATGGAGAGCGGGAAAGACGACGTGGTGAAGAAGGCTATCGGTACCCGCTGATCGTTCTCAAACAGCCTGAAGTCCTCCGGATGAAGTCCGGCAACCATGTTGCCTTTGGAGTCCTTCACCGTAACCGGGATTTCGACGAAATTGGTGTAACTGCGAATCAGCGTTGTGCTGCGGTCGTAAGCCTCCGCCGGCGCTGGTACCTCCGCTGGCTTCTGCTGGAAGGTATCCTTCTGCGCTGGAGGCGCCTGGGCAGGAGCGGACTGCTGCACGTCGCCGGAAGACGAGCTGCCCTTGGTGCTGGCTCCTATTCCCGGAGTGATGGGTCCCGTAAGGTCTGTTAATGGAGCAGGTTGCGGAGCGGGTGCATCGGGAACAGGGGCCGACTGCTGCTGCGCAATCAGTGCCGGAGCCAGCAGAAGGGTCGAGCCCAAAATCGTAGTTACTGTTGCCGAAAAGCCGATTCTCACAGGTAAAACGTCCTCCAAATACCCGGCTGCCTATGCCCGAACGGGTTCACACCGTACAGGCAATCGGTGGACCAGGCCGCACTCGTCAGAGTATCAGACGCATGGGAATCGCGCAGGTCTGCGCAGGTTGAAGCCAAAATCGACTATGCTCTCTTCGAGGCCTCAAATTCGTCTAATCCTCTGAAGAATGTCCCCTTTAAAACAAGCCGCAACCCTGTTGCTGGCGCTGCCATTGCTGACCCTTGCGGCAAAGGCGCAGCTGGCCCCGTCTCCGGATGCTCCACCGGTGAGCAATGCTCCCGCGCAGCAGGAAGACGACGCCGTGGCCACATTCAAGCTGCAGGTCAACCTCGTCAATCTCTACTTCACGGTCAAGAACAAGGACGGCCAGCTTGTGCCGCACCTGACCAAACAAGACTGCAGCGTGGACGAGGATAAGGTTCCGCAGACCATTAAGAACTTCACGGCAGAGACCAATCAACCGCTGACCCTGGGCATCATGTTGGACACCTCCGGCAGTCAGGAGCGGGTGCTGCCGCTCGAACAACAGGCTGGAAGTGAGTTCCTCGAGCGCGTTCTGCGCTCGAAGGATGAAGCCTTTCTGTTGTCGTTTGATGTGAATGTGGATCTGCTGCAGGACTTCACCAACAGTCCGCGTATGCTTGCCCGCGCGCTCAACAAGGCTGAGATCAACACTGCCGGCGGCAACGGCGCCGCTGGAATACCAGGCCTGGGCGGCGGCCCGGTTCCCATTCACGGCACACCCAAGGGAACGCTGTTGTACGACGCAATCTACCTGGCTTCGCACCAGAAGCTGAATCAGGAGACAGGCCGCAAGGCGATGATCATCCTGACCGACGGAGACGACCAGGGCAGCAAGACAACCATCAATGAAGCCATTGAAGCCGCGCAAAAATCAAACACCATTATTTACGTCATTCTGATCGCGGATACCGGCTTCTATAACGGTTTTCAATTCGGCTATGACGGCTACTCGGCATCCAAAAAGCTCGCTGAATCAACCGGCGGCCGCGTCATCAATGTAGGGAACAACGGAAAGAAGCTTCAGGCCGCCTTCCAGCAGATTGAAGACGAACTGCGTACTCAATACGTGGCAAGCTACACGCCGACCAATGCCAAATTGGATGGAACCTACCGCCATGTTTCAGTGGACTGCAAGGGCGACGGTTTGAAGGTGCAGGTGCGCAAAGGCTACTACGCACCCAACGGACAGAGCCAGAACTGACCGGAAATTGCTGTTTTTTTACCGGCAAATTGCGCAAAAAATTCACACTCCGCAAGTAAAAACGCACTCTTCTGCAATAAATTCGCGTGGAATTTGACTTCCCGCGATTGCCGCACCCCCTCGAAACTCCATTATTTGCAATCAAAACGGCCAAATCTGATACGGATGCAGCCTTTGGCCTGTCATGTGCAACATGCATTGTGTCAGCGCCCTCCCCGGCGCACCAAACGCATTCGAAAGAGGAGGAACGATAAAAATGAAGACTGCCGTGGCGATTGCGGTCATCCTTGTCGTGTTGTCGAGCATTCCCATCTTCGGTCAGCAGCCCTCCGCCGAAGCACAAACCAGTGCATCCGCGTCAGCAAGTGGATCCAGCATCAGCCAATCCACTTCTGCGAATGCATCCGCTAGCGCCAACCGCAACGGATCGCGCTCCGCAGGCGATGCAAACGCTTCTGGCTTTGCCTCCATGCAGCCGGTGCAAGGTGAACTGGTAGGCCATCTCGATTCGAAGAACGCAAAAGTTGGCGACAAGGTGGTAGTGAAAACTACAGAGAGTTTGAAGACAGCCGAAGGCATGACAATTCCCAAGGGATCGAAGCTGATCGGCCACGTAAGTGAAGTTAAAGCCCATGGCTCAGGAAACGCGGCCTCACGTCTCGGAATCGTTTTTGACCAGGCGGAAATAAAAGGCGGCAGCAGCATGGCCATTCACGCGGTGATCGAATCCGTTGCTCCATCCGAAAGTGCTCTGGCCGCGGCGCAGAGGGACAGGAATGATGAAATGAGCGCGATGAACGGTGGCATGGTCGGCGGCCGCCCAATGGGCGCAGCCCATGTGGGTGGTGGTTTGATTGGTGGTGGAGTCGGCGGCGCTACCGCGGCAACAGCAGGACTCGGTTCAGGGTTCCGCTCTACAACCGGAGAGGCGCTTGGCACAACAGGCAGCTTGACCGGGGAAGCCAACACGCGCGTCGGCAACAGCTTGAACGCAAGCGCAAATGCGGCAAACGGCCTTGGCGCGCATGCTTCCACACTCCCGGGCATAGCTCTTGAAAGCGGCACTTCGAGTTCCACATCCGGCGTGCTGACTGCTTCAAAGCGCAACGTGCACCTTGACTCGGGAACGCAGATGACACTCGGCGTTGTCGGAGCGGTTTCCCGCTAAGAAGTCGTGCCGCCTCGCGTGCGATGAATACAATCCACCTCGTCATTGGCAGGGCCGGCAAAGTCGGCCCTGCTTCATTTTTTGACATTGTGTCTTGAATCGATACACGCTGTTACCGAAGTCTTGGAGACCCGTAATCTGGCGCGCACCTCTTCCTTTCTCTACCATCGGCACAGATGGGAAATGCCTGCAGGCGTGAGGTGAGTGCAATGTCAATCAATCAGGCATTCGACGATGGAATAGAAATCAGCTTGCGGTTTCGCAAAACCATGGAAGAGCGCATTGAAAAGCTTGAGCGAGACGCGGAGAGCGATGAAGCGCTGATTGCAAAGCTGGACAACCCTGACCACATTCGCCGCCAGCGTCGCCTCGTTGCGCTGGAACGCTCTGAGGCGTTGCGCATCCGGTTGTTTCTCGATCGCGCGCGCACCCGCATGCCGCGGCCGATGATCGCGCTCTGAACAATGAATTCTTCGCCTGGAAAAGGCAAACGCCGCACCATCCTCTGATGTGCGGCGTTTTGGCGTGCCTCTAAATTTTGGAGCACCAGGCGGGGCTCGAACCCGCGAATACAGGTTTTGCAGACCTGCGCGTTACCATCTTCGCCACCGGTGCTCATCGAAGGCGTGGCACTCTTGAAATGCCACCATCTTCACTATTGTGCTTCAGAAATGACAGCCGTTTCACCGCTCAAAGTTCCGCAGGCTCATCCAATCCTTACAGAGATTCCTGAATCATTGAATTCAGTCGTATGACTACCTGTAAGCATCAAATGATGTTGACTTGCCACCTCAACCTGCGCAGACGTGGGCAGAAGGGGATATGGGGATTCCCCCTCTTCTGGGCAGACAAGCGCTCAAAAGATGCGCTAGAAAGTATAGGTAGGCTAAGACGAATCAGATGGGGTGTCAATAACTTGAAAGTTACAACGTATATGGTTACCGATGTTTTTTCTAACTCCGCCTTGGCTGGAAATCCGCTCGCCGTTGTGCTTGACGAGCAGGGCATGAGCACGGAGTCGATGCAGGCCATCGCGAGAGAGTTCAACCTGAGCGAAACCACATTCATACAGCGCAGATCCGCTGAGATTGAGGCGAAGGAGGGAGTCCGTGTGCGCATCTTCACCACTCAGGAAGAGCTCCCATTCGCCGGTCACCCCACCTTGGGTACTGCCAGCGTGCTCCGCGCCAGGGCTCCAGAGACAGTGCGCGACGGAATCGTCATGCTGGCGCTGAACGTGGGTACGGTACCGGTTCAATTCGCGAATGAAGGTTCCTATGGCGAAATGACGCAGAAGGACCCGGAGTTCAATGCTGAGCTCGACAAGGCCGAAGTAGCGCGCCTCACCGGGCTGCGCACAGAAGACCTGCATCCTCACCACCCGCCGCAGGTTGTTTCCACCGGAACTGCCTTTGCGATTGTTCTGCTCAACTCCGCCGAGGCTCTCGCGAACCTGAACGTCAATCAGCAGGAAGCAACACCCTGGTTACAGGAGCGGGGCGCGCGCTGGTTTTATGTGCTGGGCCCCACTGGCGCAGTGTCAGCGTCAGGTGAGCCCGTGTTTCGCGCGCGCATGCAATTCAACGGCGGAGAAGACCCCGCGACCGGTTCGGCGGCAGGCTGTGCCATCAGCTACCTCGTCGCCCGGGGAATTGTGGAGTCTGACACGCGCATCCTTGTCACACAAGGAGTGGAGATGCAACGCCCGAGTGAGATTTTTCTCACTGCGCGGCGCAACGGAGCGAAGGTTTCCAATGTACGCGTTGGAGGCAGCACTGTTCTTGTTGCATCTGGACAACTTTTCCTGCCGTGATACACACGCTTTCAACAAAACATTCACATGCCAAGTGGAATCGTGTGTTGCGTGTAGGAGATTTCCACCTGTTACAGGATTTTTTTCACCTGCATCTTCGCCCCTCTTTCTCTCTTTTCTCATGAAGCTTATACCCGTACTCTTGGCAGGCGATGGAGCAAGTATGAACACTCTGTTGAAGTCTTCAGCTCCAGACAAGCAGTAACAATTTCGACCGCGAACGAAGACGAATCTTCCGAGGCAGGACTCAACTCCCGCACCCCGCCCCTCAGAGCGGGTGCGCGCTGAAGGAACCCGCAGTGATGCGAGAGTCCGGCCATACGAAATTGCATCCTCTCAGCGGCTGATGCTGTGGCCGGCGGAATCGCATCCCGGGGTATCGACCGGGACAGGAGTCGTGTGTGCCAGGGCAGTTGACATTTCAAGATCAGGAGTAGACCCCAGTCCATGCGACCGAAAAAAGTAATTCTGTGCGTCGACGAAAATGAGCAGGACCTGTCCGTGCTCAGCTTCATGCTATCCACCAACGGCTACCGGGTGCTCTCAGCCACCAAAGCACGCGAGGCCGAAGAACTCTTCGGCGAAAATCAGGTGGACCTTGTGCTGGCCGATTTCAGCCGGCCAAACTCCACGGGAGACCAGCTGGTGCATCGCCTGAAGCAGTCAGCGCAACATGTGCCTATGATTTTGCTCGCAGATCCCTCCCGGATGAATGGGCAGATTCATGCCGCCGATGCGCTGCTGGCCCGGAAGGCATGCTCGCCGATGGAATTGCTGGAGCGCATCAAGGTGATGAGCGCGCGCAAGAGAGGTCCGCGCAAGGGAATGCACCGCACCAGCGAGAACTCGGAACTGGCCGTCGCGTCGTAACGGCGCTCCCGCGGGAGTTGGACGCAGGAGTACGTTGACCGAAATAGAGCAAGTGATTGCTTGACGGTTTGCGGACAGCATGGGCATACTCGCTGGTTGTGCCTGAGCACCCCCACAATCGGGCGCTGCGAAAGTAATTCCTGAGTTGCTGTGTCAGGAAGCCACTGCACCAAAGTCTGCGCGACCCACAGGGAGCGGAGACCTGGCGTGGAGACAGGATGGCTACACTGACTCAGGAATTGCCAGAGAAGTAGGCTCATATGGACTTGGTTCTTATCCGTCTTCTGTTCGTTGCCCTGTTGTCGGGAGTATGTTTCTTCCTTCACCCTTTCGGACTGGATGGACCTCTGAGCGCCGCCGTGGGTGCGGCCGGCGCCGGCGCCGTCATCGTATTCGAGCTGCGCGTACGGGCGCTCAGCCTGCGCAGGCTCATCGGCGCTGTAGCAGGCAGCGTGCTCGGCATCTTCGGCGCGGCTCTCTTCTGCATGGTGCTGCGCTCTGCGCTTGAGCCCGGCCCCACATCAGCCGTCCTGCAGATCTTCGTCCTGCTGCTCATGTCGTACGTGGGCCTGCTGGTCGGCACCAGCAAAGGTGAACTGCTGAATCCCGCGCTGCTCGGCAACCTGTTCAGTTCAGAACGCCAGCAAAGGCGCTCCGCCAAAGTGCTCGACACAAGCGTCATCATTGACGGTCGCATCGCAGACATTGCGGAAGCGGGATTTATCGACGGCGCAATGGTGATACCAGAATTCGTGCTCCGCGAATTGCAGGTAGTTGCCGACTCAACCGACGGCTCAAAGCGCCAGCGCGGACGCCGTGGGCTCGACATGCTGCAGCGGATGCAGTCCAACTCAAGACTCCAGATTCAGATTGTCTCCGATGATTTTCCGTCGATTCGCGAAGTGGACCTGAAACTGTTGGAGCTCGCCAAGAAGTGGGATGCCAAGGTCGTGACCAACGACTTTAATCTCAACAAGGTTGCCCAGCTGCATCATGTGGAAGTGCTCAACATCAATGATCTGGCCAACGCGCTCAAGCCGGTCGTACTGCCCGGCGAACACATGAACATCGTGATCCTGAAGGAAGGCAAGGAATACAACCAGGGTGTCGGCTATCTCGACGACGGCACCATGGTCGTTGTCGATCATGCGCGCAAAATGATCGGCAAACCCGTTGAAATTGCCGTCACCAGCGTGCTGCAGACCGCCAGTGGCAAGATGATCTTCGGCAGGCTGGAAGAGAACGGAAGAAACGGCGATACGCCGCGGCCCACGCCGGTGGAGATGGCGCATTAGAATGCCGCCGAGCTTCGCCTGAAAAGAGTGTCTGGTCGCGTCAGCCGGCAGTTACATCCTCGAACATCTGGGTGGGGAATCCATCGATACTGCGCGAATTGTTCTTCCGCCGGTATGCGTCCAGCCCCTCCGGCCCCTTCGCCTCCGCCCAGCGAATCAACGTCTCGCGCTCATCCTTGTAGTCGTAGAGCGGCACGTTGTATCCGCAGCTCGTCTGCACGGACGTCACCTTCAGCAGGACCATCTGCCGCGTGCCCGGCGGCTCTTCGTTGTCGAAGTGCGGACCAAGCAATGCCGTATATTCCTCGCTGCCCATCGGCAGAATGCGCCCCTCGCCGTAGAGGCGAAGAATCAACGGCGCGCCTTCAAAGGCACAGAACATCAGCGTGAGCCTGCCGTTGTCGCGCACGTGGGCTGCGGTCTCATTGCCGCTTCCGGTCAAATCGAGATACACCACCGTTGATTCATCCAGAACCCGCAGCAACGCCGCCGCGCGCGGCGACACGTTCACCCGCCCCGTTGCCGCCGCCGATGCATTGAAGAACACATGCTGCTTCTCAATAAACGCGCGATGTGCGGGCTCGATGCGATCAAAGAATTTGGCCATGTTGATTCCACTCCCTGCTCGCCTGAATCGCTCCTTGCTCAGCTTCAATCAGTGAGCGCTAGTACTTCGCAACCGTAGGATCAATCGCATCCGACCATGCCAAAATCCCGCCTGCAAGGTTCGACACATTCGTGTACCCGGACTGCGCCAGCAGTTCGGCGATGCGCTGTGAACGCGCGCCGCTGCGGCAGTGGATCACCACGTCCTTGTCGCGCGGAATCTCAGTCATGCGATTGGGCACATCGTTCTGCGGAATGAGCGTTCCGCCAATCTGCGCAATCTGATACTCGTAGGGCTCGCGTACGTCCAGCAGGAAAAAATCCTCGCCCGCATCGCAGCGCGCCTTCAGCTCCTGCACAGTCACCTGGGGGATTCCGTTTTTCACTTCGTGTCCTTTCGAGTCTGTCTTGGCTTCCTCTTGCTTGGGCAAGCCGCAGAATTCGTTGTAGTCGATCAGCTTCGTCACCGTCGGGTTGTCGCCGCATACCGGGCACTCGGGATTCCTGCGCAGCTTGAGTTCGCGGAACTTCATGCTGAGTGAATCGACCAGCAGGAAGCGGCCCACCAGCGTGTCGCCCTGGCCGAGGATGAGCTTGATCACTTCTGTTGCCTGAATAACCCCAACCAGCCCCGGCAGAATTCCAAGCACTCCGCCTTCCGCGCAACTGGGCACAAGACCCGGCGGCGGTGGCTCTGGATACAGGCAGCGATAGCATGGACCGTCTTTCACGCCGAAGACGCTTGCCTGGCCCTCGAAGCGGAAGATGGACCCATACGCATTCGGCTTGCCCAGAAGCACGCACGCATCGTTGACAAGATAGCGCGTGGGGAAATTATCCGTTCCGTCGGCAACAATGTCGTAGTCCTTGAGGATCTCGAGCGCATTGGCGCTGGTAAGCATCGTCTCGTGCTTCACAACATGGAGGCTGGGATTGAGTGCGGTGAGCTTTTCCGCGGCCGAGTCGAGCTTTTTACGGCCCACGTCTTTGGTGGAGTGCAAAATCTGCCGCTGCAGATTACTCGCATCCACCACGTCGAAGTCGACCAGCCCCAGCGTGCCAATGCCCGCCGCCGCCAGATAGAAGGCGAGCGGCGAGCCTAGACCACCTGTACCCACGCAAAGCACCTTCGCGGCCTTCAGCTTGCGCTGCCCCTCAATGCCCACCTCGGGCAGGATGATGTGGCGTGAATAGCGCGCCAGCTCGTCGTTCGTCAGCTCGGGAAGCGCGTTGGTTTCAGTTGCTGTCGTCATGGCATCTCTCACTTCAGCTTGTTCGATTCAACTCGCCCATCCACCGACTCCCGCGCCGAAGGCGCCATCGCCCGTGCGGCCAGCACCCGCAGGCGCAGTCCCCCGTGCGGGGAGCACCCCCCGGCGATCGACGGGATGATGGAGAGCGTGTCCTCCGGCTTCACCGGCGTCGCGTCGTTCTGTGGCAGGTAGCGCACGTCTTCGTCGTTCAGGTAGAGATTCACAAAGGCCCGCACCTTGCCTTCCGGCGTGAACAGGTGCTTCTTGAGGTCGGGGTGCGCGGTGGTCAGCTGGCTCAGCACTTCAGCCACGGTGGCGCCGGCAACTTCAACCGTGCTCTGTCCGCCGGCGAAGGGGCGCAGCGGCGTGGGAATGAATATTTTCATGCGTACAGAATCCTCGTTTTCCTACCCTTCAAGGATGCATCACGCGGCCCCGGAGTTGAAAGCAAGCCTGCGCACCGCTCCGTAAATCGGCCCCGGTATGACTACAAAATTGACTTCGAGGCAAATTCGGGCAAATTTGACCAGATTTCGCTTATCTGCAACCCGTCCAGCGCGGACTCGGCTCCTTTTTAGTGCACATTCCGCACTTTAGACGCGAGCTTTTACTGCTCAATCGCCCACGTGTATCTCCTGCGTCTCAAATCGCTTGTCTTCTTCGGTGGTTCCGGTCAATAGAAACGCGTTTGTTCGCGCCGCTTTGCCCTTCGCAACCTCGGTGATCACGTAGCTGCAGCCAATCCAGTGCGCCTCGGTAAAATCCGTAGCCGACCACTGCGCCGGATGATCCGGATGCGAGTGATAGAAACCCGCTATATCCAGGCCCTTTAGCATCGCCTCGCGCTGAATCTTCACCAGCTCTGCCGGCGCAATGTGGTAGCGGTTGTGCGCCGAGTCCGTGCGCGTATTCCCCGCCCGCACCGCCTCAATAACCTTCCAGTTTCCATCCGAAAAAGTGCCAAGAAGCGCGCCGCAACACTCATGCGGATACGTCTCCTCACCATGCTCCCGAATCCCCACATAAACCTCGCGCTCGATGCGCAAAACGACCGCATTTTGCTCGCTCATCCTTCCTCCCAAAAGCGGTCAGAAAGATATTTGTCAGCCGAGTCCGCCATCACCGTCACAATCACCGCCTCGCGCCCCGCCGCGTGCTCTTCGCGTGCAACTTGCAGGGACGCAACCACAGCCGCCGCCGCGGAAATGCCCACCAGCAGCCCCTCTTCTCGCGCCAGACGCCGCGCCATCTCGTACGCCGCCTCAGTTTCAATGGCCAGATCGCGGTCGGCCAGCTTCGGATCGTAGATCGCCGGAACAATGGAAGATGCCATGTATTTCATCCCTTCAAGACCATGAAAGGGAGAGTCTGGCTGAAAGCTGATGGCCTGCACCGCAGGCTTGCGTTCTTTCAAAAATCTTGTCGTACCCGTGAACGTTCCGCTCGTGCCCAGCCCAGCCACAAAATGCGTCACACGGCCTTCGGTCTGCTTAAAAATCTCCGGTCCGGTCGTGCGGTAATGCGCCTGCCAGTTGGCGTTGTTCGAGTACTGGTCCATGTAACAAAAGCGCTCTGGATCGCTCGCCGCCAGCTCCCGCGCACGACGAATGGCACCGTCCGAGCCCTCGTCGGGCGCGGTCCAGTCAATCTCGGCTCCATAAGCCTTGAGAATGCGCTTGCGCTCCTCTGAGACATTGGACGGCATGGCTAGCCGCACCGGAATGCCGAGAGCTGCGCCCAGCATGGCAAATGCAATACCAGTGTTGCCGCTCGTCGCGTCCAGAATGGTTTTGCCGGGCGTGAGCAGGCCACGCTCGCGTGCATCACGCACCATGGAGGCCGCCGCACGGTCTTTCACGCTGCCGCCGGGGTTGTTCCACTCGGCCTTGGCAAGCAACGTAATGCCCTCAAGACCGCCGGTAACCCGCTGCAAACGCAGCAACGGCGTGGAACCAATTCGGTCAAGCAAAGCCGTGCCCAATGCGGAATGGGAAGGTGAAACGGTCATGGCTGGAATTGCGGGGCCCGCCACCGGTGTGCGAGATTGAAGACGGGGACGGCACACCGTGCCCTTTACCCTATCTTCGCAGACGGGACCAGAACCATGGCGCGCACTCTTAAGAAACTCTCCTTTCAGGAACAATTGGATCAATTGAAAAGAAGCGGCTTTTCTGTGTCGGCTTCCAACATTGCGCCCGGTGCGCAGCTTGTGAGTAAAGATGGGGTGGGCGCCGTGCTCGTGGCTGGCTCCAAGGGTGGAGCTGCCTACGCCGTGCATCCGGGCACCCTCATCAAGGGTGAAGTGGCGCGCCTGGTGGACCGCGGGTATCAAAAATTCTTAACAACTCCTCAAGTTGAGCTACCCGCAACGGCAAGCCAGTTGCAAGCAATTCATGCCTTTCATGAGCTGCTGACGCAATGCACGGGAGGCGAGAGCCTTTATAACGAGTCACTGGGCACCACAAGCGATCTCTACCTCTACGACCGGTTGAACAACCGTCAGGAGGCGGAGCATCGCGCGGGACGGCCCTGGGAATTGACCAGCGGGCACTGACGCGGGGCGGATTGCGAACTTCCGGCGGCGACAGGCCGGGAGCAACATGGCCCAGACAAGCACAAACGAATCAAGATCAACAGGCAGACCCGCCAGCACACCGGGAAACGAGCGCCGCAAGGCCAGCCGCTGCAGGGTACATGAGGAGGCGTCGCTTGTCCTCCTGCATCAGGGTCTTCCCCTGCCTTGCACCATAGAAGATTTGAGTTTGGGCGGGTGCCGCGTGCGCATGCAGAACCGGTTCCTTGCCGGCACGCTGGTGCGCGTGGAGATCACATTTCACATCTGTGGCGTGGCGCAGCGGATGAGCGGTGTTACCCAATGGACGGATGGCGACAGAGCTATTGGCATCCGCTTTGTTGATATGACAAGGCGCCGCACGGAAGCGCTCGCTGAATTAATAGCCGACGTCGAAGCACAGGCATCTCTTGCCGCAAGTGTTGTTGTCGAAAGCACGGAGCCCGCGGCTCCTGAAGCAATTGAGTTGCAACCGGCAAAAGCTGCAGCGGCAAGCAAATCTGAACCTCGCAAAGAAGAATTCAAAGCGAATTCCAGTGCACCGCCGGAGAAGGAAATACGGGAGACTCTTCCCGCTCCACCAGCCACTCAGGCCAGGGATGCGACGGAGACGAGGCATGGACAAGCCGGATGTTGCCGCCGCGCTGCGGGAGCGCCGCGCTCATCCCAGGCTCAATGTGGACACCAGCGCTCTACTGCACTTAATCGACATTGCCGCGCAAGTGCGAGGGCGAATTATCGATCTCAGCCAGGGTGGTTGCCTGATTCACACGTTTCAGCGGTTTCCCGTCGGCATATTCCGCCGCGTCGAAACGGAATTCCAACTGCATGGACTTCCCTTTCGGCTGGCCGGTGTCACGCAGACCATCTACGACCCGCACCGCGTGGGCATTCGCTTTCTGGACATGAGCAACCGCAAACGCGAACAGCTCACGGAACTGATCGGCGAAGTGATGGAATACACGATGGAAACCGAGACAGCGAGCGAGCATAAAGCGGGGCCGGGGCTCGAAATGCCCTGACCTGCTGATGAGAACTCAGTTTCTGCTGTGTTGAAAATCCTAGTTGGGCGCGCCGCTTGTTTCCAGCGCTGCAAGCTTGCACTCGCTGCAGGTGCAGTGGCGGCGCAGATAATCCCACGAGTAGATTCCGCCTGAGTGTCCGTCAAGCCAGTTGAACTGGAGCGCGTAACGGCCCACACCGTGTGCCCCGGAGGGCTTTGACGGCGGTTTGTACATCGGCAGCAGCTCGCCGGATTTGGGCTTCGGCTCACCGGCCTTGCGGCCCTCTTGCTTGCGCTCCTCAATACAGGTTGCGCAGGGGCAGGCATCGCGCAGCCAGGCAAAGCTCCACGCACTCTTGTGCCCGTCCTGCCAGTCAATCTCAAGCCCCTTGCCTTCAGTGATCAGCACCCTGACTTTTGCGGGCGTCGCCGCCTCGCGCGGAAGCGGCCGATTGGCCTTTTCGATGCGCTCCTCTTCTTCTTTTGTTAGGAAACGAATGCCCTCGTGGCTCATAGCTCTATTGTAGTGCGCACCGGGAATGCGGTGTCCCGCCGGCTACAACCGCTCATGCACAACACGATGAATCTTGCGGAGAGGGGTCTGGAGCCCGGCAACAAGGCGGGTTCCCGTCGTTTGCAGGTCGAAACACGCAATTCAGGAGACCCCTATGAGTCGCCTGCATCCGGCCCGCGGTCATAACGGAACTTGAGAACCAGGATTGCCAGCGTGAAGACCAGCGTTATGGAGTTGGCCGCAATCACCGGTACCGAGCCAATCCCGATGCCATAAACCAGCCAGCAGGTCAGCCCGAAGCTGAATACCAAAAACATGACCAGTGAAATGTCCCGCGCACTCTTGCGTTGCCATACGCGAACCAGCTGCGGAAGGAATGAGAGCGTGGTACAGAAGGCCGCGGTAGTACCAATCCATTGGATCGTGGCGGGACGTGCAGGCAGAATCATAGGGCTCAGTAGCTCTTCCAGAAAAACCAGGCAGACATACAAAGTCCGATCAGCACGACCATCATGCGCAGAGTCGGCTGCGGAATCTTGCGGGCATGGCGCGCGGCCGTGTACCCGCCAATGGCGCAGGCAATCATGGCCAGAAGACAGAAGCGCCACTCCACCTGGCCGTTGACAACAAAAAGAACAAACGCCATGCCGTTGGCCAGCGTCGTGGCAACAACCTTGAGCGCGTTGATCTCATGCAGATCGTCAAAACCGAAAAGCGACAGAATCGTAATGAGGACAAAACCTGCGCCGGCGCCAAAGTAGCCAATGTAAAAGCAAACGGCCACGGTGGACACAAAAAGTGGAACGCCGATCTTCGGCTGAGTTGCTGCAGAACCGTGTGCGGCGTGCCTTTGCGCGGTAAGAGTTGCCAGCTTGCGGGAGACTGGTCCGCTGGCCGCAAAAACTCCAGTGGCCCCAAGCAAGAGCCACGGGATGAGCTGAGTGAAAACTCGCTGTGGTGTATGCAACAGGACAGTGGCGCCACTGGCGCCGCCAAGAAAGCCGGCAACAGCCATCCAGAAGGCAAGCCGCAAATGGCGCTGAATGTCATCGCGATAGGCGGCAATGGAGGTGAGCTGCCCGGGCCACAGCGCAACAGTGTTGGTGGCGTTGGCCTGAATGGGCGGAAGACCCACGCCAAGCATCGCAGGAAAAACCAGCAGTGAGCCTCCGCCCGCTACGGCGTTCAGTGTCCCGCCAAGGTAGGCGGCAACAATCAGCCAAACCCAGCGCCAATCGGGGTGGAGGAACAGGCTTTGAGCGTGACTCATCTGGGTTAATTGTAGTGTGCAAGCCGCTGATTCCTCTGCATCTGTGACACGAAGATTTTGCTAGTGCAGCATGAAAAGTGCAGCGTATGCTCTCCCTATGCTTCCCTTACCCTTCAGTACCCGCCGCATTGCGGCTGTGGTGTTTGCTGTTGCTTTGGTCGGTAGTCTGCACGCATCTGAGAAGCAAACCACGAATGCAGCACCTGTACTCGCCATTCATGAACTCGGCAAAGGCGCAGCTCCTCTTGACGGTCCGTGGCAGTTCCATCTGGGTGACGACCCCGCCTGGGCACAGCCCAATGCAGATGACACCACAGGGCACAACGGCTGGGAGCAGCTCACTGCGAAAGCGCCTTGGGGAACGCAGGGGCATCACAACTACGCAGGGTATGGCTGGTATCGCAAACATATTGATCTCACCACCGCCCAGGGCGCACCGGACGACATAGCGATCTTCATCCCCGGCATCGACGACATCTACGCTATCTACTGGAATGGCGTGCGTGTGGCGCAATTTGGCGAGTTCCCTCCGCACATGGTTCCTTATCAGCTTGCTCCTCCCCAAACCTGGGGACTGGGCCCTGTCCGCAAGGGCGTTCTGGCCGTGCGCGTATACAAAATCCCGCTCTCGTCGGTGGACGATGGCACAGCCGGCGGCTTTGAAGGAGTTCCCCTTGTCGGAAGTCCCGCGGCCATCGCGGCCACCAGGAACAGCGGTGGCTTTCGCTGGCTGCAGGGACATCAATTCCAGTTCGGCCTCACATCGCTCTACGTCGTCATCTCGATCCTCAGCTTCTTCGTCTGGCTCCGCGACCGGCGTTTACGCCTCCTCTTATGGATTGCGATTTACTCTTTCATGCCGTTGCTCGAGGTCATCTTCAATGGATTAGGCCTTCACATGTCCAGCATCCTGCAGCAGGCCATCGTGCAGCCGCTTATCGGTGCGCGAGAAATGTCGCAGTGGTTCCTGTTGGCCTATCTCCTGCAACTCGAAGACTCCAGACGCCTGATGCGCTGGCTTGTTGTGCTCGCCTGGCTCAGCGTCATCTGCGGCGCCCTCGATGGTGGGCTGGGGCTCATGGTTGGCTTCATTTCCGTCCCCTTCTTCACCTGGGCAGACGCCATCCTCACGGCATGCATCCTTCCGCCCGAGCTCATGCCGGTCATTCTGATCTTCATCGCTCTCAGACGGAACAAACGCCTCGACCACGGCCGCTGGATGGTGGCAGCACTCGCCACTGCCAGCGCTCTTTGGTACTCGATCTCCAACGTTGCATTCCAGGGAATCCGCTACACGCGCTGGCCCTTGTCTCCATGGATGGGCCAGCCTCTCTTCCAGCTCTTCGGCAGCAACTTCACCGTGCAGGCCCTCCTGCGCCTGTTGCTCTTTGCCGCCATCATTTATGCGGCCTTTCGTCTGGTCAGCGACTACCGTCGGCGCCAGGGCCTGCTGGAGCAGGAACTGCACAGCGCGCGCGAATTGCAGCAGGTGCTCATCCCCGAAGATCTGCCATCCATGCCCGGTTTTGCCGTTACCAGCGCCTACCGGCCCGCCCAGGAGGTCGGCGGCGACTTCTTCCAGATGATCCCTCTTGATGGCAAGCACGCCGGCTCCATGATGATTCTGCTCGGAGACGTGAGCGGCAAGGGCCTGAAGGCTGCCATGACCGTATCGTTGATCGTGGGCGCTGTGCGCACTGCGGTGCGCTTCACTTCCAGCCCCGCCGAAGTGCTGGCCGAGCTCAATGGACGGCTCTTTGGCCGCATGCAGGGTGGTTTTGCCACCTGCCTCGCCATGCGCGTTTCTTCAAACGGAGAAGCCGTTATTGCCTGCGCTGGCCACCCCGCGCCGTACTTGAACCAGAAAGAGATTGAACTGCCCGGCGCGCTTCCGCTCGGTATCTCTTCTGAAATTACCTATTCCGAGATGACTCTCAAGTTGAAAGAGGGCGACTCGGTCTCGCTCTATACAGACGGTTTACTCGAGGCCCGCGGTCCCAACGGCGAAATCTTCAGCTTCTCCCGGCTGGATACCCTGATGGCAACACAGCCCGATGCAAATCAGGCTGCAAATGCGGCCGTCGATTTCGGCCAGGATGACGACATCACCGTGCTCACCCTCACCCGGCTGGCAACCGGGCAGACCCCGACAACCCAGTTTTCAGCGCCACAACTGTCTCAGGCCTAAGCTCCCTGCCTGCCCATCCAGGAAAAATCTGCCTTTATTTCATTGATATCTGTTTATTTATGAATATCTTATCAGTTTTGTCATAAATTTTAGTGCTTTACGCTCATATTTTATGAATCTTTTATGCTATAGTTTTGTCAAACGATGTGAATGGCTGAGGAGCAACCTCCCGGCCTGCATCAATGAACTCATCTGGAGGACACACTTATGGCAATCACTCGTTGGGATCCGTTTCGTGAAGTAATGGCGCTGCAGAACCGCGTCAACTCGCTTTTCCGCGACTACGGCGAGGCCGAGGGTCCGCTGACCACTGCCAGCTTTGTGCCCGCGGTCGACATCTATGAGGACACCGAAAAGGTGGTTCTCAAGCTCGAAGTGCCGGGCATTGAAGAGAAGGAACTCGACGTCCGCGTCGAGAACCACACGCTGACAGTGAAAGGCGAGCGCAAGTTTGAGAAAGAGGAGAAGGAAGAGAACTTCCACCGTATCGAACGGCGCTATGGAAGCTTCTACCGTGCCTTTACTCTGCCCTCAACCGTGGACACGGAGAACGTGGACGCGAAGTACAACGCGGGCATTCTGAAACTGGAGCTGAAGAAGAAGCCTGAGGCGCAGCCCAAGCAGATCAAGGTGAATGTGGCTGCGTAAGCTCGACTCGTTGTAATGCGGCAGCGCACCGGCGCCGGAAGTCCGGGAATGGAAAGCTTCCGGCGCCAATTGTTCATGGCCCTAAAGTGACACGAAAAGATCCGCGTCCGGCAATGATTTGGCTGGTACACTCGTCGGGTCGCAGCGCGTAAAGCGACAGGGCCCATTCGAATGAGCACTGAGGTTGTGCTTTGGCTAGTTGGTGTTGTTACCGAGGCGTGCCTGGTAGGCCTGCTGATTTACAGAGGTGTGCTAAACCGCCTGCCTGTCTTCACCAGCTATTGCATCTGGGATGTTTGCGGCAATTCTCTTGTATATCTGGCTTATAGCCAGGTATCGGGGACTACCTATTCCACCATCTACTTCTCCCAGTCCGCAATCGATTCGGTCTTCGTCTTTTGCGTCCTGGTAGAAATCGTCCACTCGGTCTTGAAGCCGATTGGGAATAGGCTGGCCTGGCGAGCAAGCGCGGTCATCGGGGCCGCACTCGTGGGCATCGGAGCAATCGCCTGGTGGTTTGCCATCGTGCCCGGTGCAAGCGCCCAACCCCGGCAGTTGCGATGGATCCTGGATTTACAGCAGGCGACATCGATTACGAGGATCTTGTTTTTCCTCACACTGGCCGCATCCAGCAGGCTCCTCTCGCTTGGAATGGGTGATAGAGAACTGCAGGTTGCAACAGGGTTTGGCGTCTATTCGTTGGTGAGCCTCGTGATTGAGATGGTGAAGTCGCACCCCAATCTCGGGATATCGTTTCAAACGCTGAACGAGGCTGCGGTGGCCACATTTGACGCTCTGTTGCTTTACTGGATCGTCGCCTTTTCGAGGAAGGATAAAGAGCGCAAACCGATCTCGCCGCATATGCAGGAATTACTCATCGGGTTGGCAGGTCAAGCTCGAGAAACCAGGTCTGGGATGCAAAAACCAAACTCGACCGGCAAAGAAGACTGAACTAGGTTGCAATTGCAGCAAAGAAAGACTGATTCCGTCTGCGGATGGATCATCTAAAGAATTGTCCGGCAGCTTTGCGCCGGCAGACAGGAGTTCACAGTGGCTATTCGTTGGGACAAACTCACCGTTAAATCGCAGCAGGCCGTTGAGCAGGCGCAGGGGCGGGCCGCATCGCTCGGAAACCCCGAACTGCAGCCGGTGCATCTTTTGCTCGCGCTCATTGAAGATCGCGAAGGCGTGATTCCCGCCGTGCTTGAGAAGATCGGTGTGCCCATTGAACGCCTGGAGAATGACCTTCACCGAAGCGAGGAGAAATTGCCGCGCGTGGGTGGCGAAGCTGCGCAGCCGGGCTTGAGCCAGGCATTGAACAAGGTCATCGACCAGGCCTTCCGCGAGGCGCAGAACTTCAAGGACGAGTACGTCTCAACCGAGCACCTGCTGCTGGGCGTGGCGCACCTGAAGGGCGACGCGGCGCAGGCGGCTCTTGTGGCCGCAGGGGCCACGCATGACGCCATCCTGAAAGCGTTGACTGCGGTGCGCGGCTCGCAGCGCGTCACGGACCAGAACCCGGAAGGCAAATTCCAGGCGCTCGAGAAGTACGCTAAAGACCTGACCGAGCTCGCCCGCCGCGGCAAGCTCGATCCCGTCATCGGCCGCGACGAAGAAATTCGCCGCGTCATTCAGGTGCTCTCGCGCCGCACCAAGAACAACCCTGTGCTCATCGGCGAGCCCGGCGTGGGCAAAACAGCCATCGTCGAAGGTCTCGCACGCCGCATCGTATCCGGTGACGTGCCGGAGTCGCTCAAAGACAAGCGCGTTATCTCGCTCGATCTCGGATCCATGCTCGCCGGCGCAAAATATCGCGGCGAATTCGAAGACCGGCTCAAAGCCGTGCTCAAGGAAATCGAAGAATCGAATGGTCAGGTTGTTCTGTTCATTGACGAGTTGCACACGCTTGTCGGCGCTGGCGCAGCAGAAGGCGCCATCGACGCCAGCAACATGTTGAAGCCGGCGCTTGCACGCGGCGAACTGCGGGCCATCGGCGCAACCACGCTGAATGAATACCGCAAGTACATTGAGAAGGATGCGGCACTCGAGCGGCGCTTCCAGATTGTCTTCGTCGGCGAACCGAACGTCGAAGACACCGTTGCCATTTTGCGCGGCCTGAAGGAGCGCTACGAGGCGCACCACAACGTGCGCATCAAGGACTCGGCCATCGTCGCCGCGGCCACGCTCTCCCATCGCTACATCTCGGACCGCTTCCTGCCCGACAAGGCCATCGACCTTGTCGACGAGGCAGCGGCATCGCTCGCGATTCAAATTGGCTCTGTGCCAACCGAGATAGACCAGTTGGAGCGCGAGGCCACCTCCCTTGAAATCGAGCGTGCTGCCCTGAAGCGAGAGACCGACTCGAACAGCCGCGAACGCCTGGAAGTAGTGGAACGCGAACTTGCCACACTCCAGGAGCAGACAACCGCTCTCCGTGCGCGCTGGACCAAAGAGCGCGATGCCATTACGCGCATCAGCGAGCTGAAGAAGCAGATTGAAGCCAAGCGCTTTGAAGCCGAAGAGCAGACCCGCAAGGGCCAGCTCGACCGTGCCGCGCAGATTCAGTATGGCGAACTGCCCAAACTGGAAGCGGAGCTGAAGCAGCTAAACGCGGCACAGGATGGCAGCGACAGTGCGGCGCGCATGCTGAAAGAAGAGGTGGACGAGGAGGACATCGCCAAAATCGTCAGCAAGTGGACCGGTATTCCCGTCAGCCGCATGCTCGAGGGCGAAGTCAAGAAACTCGTCCACATGGAAGAACGGCTGCGCGAACGCGTGGTGGGTCAGGATGCCGCACTCAGCGTCGTCGCGAATGCCATTCGCCGCTCGCGCGCAGGCTTGAGTGACCCCAAGCGACCCATCGGATCCTTTATTTTTCTTGGACCCACAGGAGTCGGGAAGACTGAGACCGCCCGTGCGCTCGCCGAGTTCCTCTTTGACGACGAGCAGGCCATGGTGCGCATCGACATGAGCGAGTACATGGAAAAACATGCCGTGGCTCGACTCATCGGCGCGCCTCCCGGGTACGTGGGCTATGACGAGGGAGGACAGCTCACGGAGGCCATTCGGAGACGGCCCTACGCAGTTATTCTTTTCGACGAGATCGAGAAGGCGCATCCCGATGTCTTCAACGTGCTCCTGCAAGTGATGGACGATGGACGCCTGACCGACTCGAAGGGTCGTACAGTCGACTTCAAGAACACGGTGCTGATTATGACCTCGAACCTGGGGGCCGCGTTTCTTGCCGGCGAGTCGCTGAAGTCCGATCAGGACTTCGACCAGGCCCGCGAAAGCGTCATGCGTACGCTGCGCGAGCACTTCCGGCCGGAGTTCCTGAACCGCGTCGACGACACGGTGATCTTCCGTCCGCTGGGCAATGCGCAGTTGAGCGCCATTCTCGATCTGCGGCTCAACGATATCCGCACGCTGCTTGAGAGCCGGCAGATTTCGCTCGAGCTCACCGAGCCCGCACGGCAGCTCATCCTCGCCGCCGGTTCGGATGCAGCCTACGGCGCACGTCCGCTGAAGCGCGCCCTGCAACGCATGGTGCAGGACCCGCTCGCCATCAAAATTCTCGACGGCGAAATTCTCCACGGCGCGCACGTCCGCATCGACGCCGACCGCAACTCAAACCAGTTGCTGTTCGAGCCGATGACAAAAGAAGCCATGGCGTAACTATCAACTTCAACTTGTGCGTGTAGATGAGAAGCCAGGAATGCACATTCCTGGCTTCTCATGTTTTACGGAAATTACTATGACCGATCAATTGAACGTTTCTTAGAGTCCAGTACTTCTCGATACTCACCGAGCCGATCGCCTCCCTGCCAAGCGGGGATAAAGGGTTTACCCCGCGCTCTTAAGACTGCACCCAAAGGCGCATCGGGCTTTTTCTTGAATCTCTTTCTGCCTAGCTTGATCGTGGCAGCCCGAACCTCTGACTCGGCCATTGATGCCGCGTCTACATCGAGAAGCTGACTGGGATTCAGCAATGGCTGCTTGCCTGCACGACGCAATGCCTGTTGTCCGGTCTGTTTGCCTCTTGGAACCAGCCGCCGGCTCGCTTTGTCATTCTCGCCATAGACATTGCGTCCGTCTCGCTTCAGGCTCGCAAGCTTCTTTTGTTGAGGAGTTTTCAATTTACTCATAACGGATTCACCGACGATACCGAGAAACAGATCTAATTCGCGAGTATGACCATAAACAAGAGCAATTTCAACTATTGAAATTATCGGGAGTGCCGGGTGCCGCATCCTTTGCAAAGCAAAGGGTGCGAACCACAAATCTCCCGCGACCAGTCTTGTAACAACAGCACGGCTTCAGCCGGGCCATCGAGCCCATCTTTTTTTGAAGGGTACGGGCTTTAGCCCGTACATCAGAGCCCAAAAAATCACGCTGGGCTTCAACCCCTGAGGACTTTGCAGTGAAACCGCGGCTCCAAACCTGAAAAAGGCCCCCAACTCGGGGGCCTTTTTGTTTTCTGCGCACAAACTACGCACCCTTCCTGCTCTGCTCCCGGATCGTCTTGATCTCCGCCGCCGGAATGTGCAGGAACTCCAGAAACTCCTGGTGCTCTTCCGGCGCCGCGCGCTCAAACTCCGCATGCCAGCGGTTCATCTGCTCACCGCTGAAGCCACACCCCTTCATGATGGATACCCACTTTTCTTTGCTGATCATTTTTCTTCTCCCCAGAGCTTTATGCTCCAGCAGTTTCAGGATCGCCTGCTGATGGCGCCGGCGGTCGGCAATCTCGGCGTCGAGTTCAAGCATTCGACGCCGCAGCACCGCGGCCGCGCCGGTAGCGGGCCGATCGGAACGAACGTTGAGAAGCTGGCGAATGTCATCGACCTTCAGACCTGCGTCACGATACGCGCGAATCTGCATGAGCCGTTGAACATCGGCTTCCGTATAACTGCGATAGTTACCGCCGCTGCGCTGCGGCGGGGGCATCAGCCCAATGGATTCGTAGTAGAGCAAAGCGGTGCGGCTCAGGCCGCATCGCCGGGCGAGTTGAGTCACCGTGATCATCGTCCTGTCCTTACTCTGAACCCTATAGTTATAGACAGGTCAAGCGATAATTGCGCAATTTTCTATCGTGCGGCCAGCCAAAGTCACACGGCGCAGACTCCGTTCAATCCGGCATAAGACCGGCAAGCTACGCAGAACGCACAATCTTCGCAACACTAGAGCTCGCCTCTGAGCGAAAGCGAAGGTCAGACATGGCTTGACTCCCGGTTGGCGGGCACACTCAGGAATTGCTCACATTCGAGGAGACCGGATGCCGACACGGCGTGTTATTGCGACACGTCAACTCACTTCTTTCCCCTCAGAGGGAGAACGGTAATTGTGATGATGTTCGACATGACCACATCGGATTTGGGATCATTCGCAACGTGTTGCCATAACTGAATCGTGTACTTCCCCGGCTTGCTCAAATTAAACGCCTGACCGAGATCGTCGCGATCTATATTGCTCACTCCTGGCTGCAGCAAGTTGTCCTTCGTGCCTTTTAAGTGCCCTGGTCCACCCGCGATGTACTTCACTCTGAGCTTTCTTGGCTCAACCAAGTTGCCACGACTATCCCGCACGTCATAATGCCCGCCGCAGCGGTAGCCTGATGCATCGTTACCTACGCAACTGGACTTGTCGATCTCGTGATCGGAGACGTTTGTCTTTCGAACTGCAACGATAATCATCGAGCCAGCCTTAGCAACGGATTGGGCACTATTCGCAAAGTCCCAAACCTCGGCATGTCCATTTTCTACATTTGCGGTGATTTCGAGTCTGAACGGAGGCTTGGCAGCTAGGTGCCGCATAGTGAACTCAGTTTGGCCAACAGCCGTGAGAGAGGCGCACAACATGAGAAACACCGGTAAGGCTTCCACAGCATCTCCTATCAATTGTTTTCGGCGATTCAGGGATCGAAAGCCGAAACACTTGAGCAGAAAGCTTAGCGCACTTGGCGTCAAAACAAGTAGCTTGGGCTGGTCGACCGCCAGACCGGAAACTACACTTTTCGTACTATTGTGTAGCTTACAGCTGTTAATTGAAAGGACCGCGGGTCAGGAAACGGTGAGTCAAAGAAGCTGAAATCCCATAAGGCGTTTTGCCGCGTTCTGGTCGAATGTCAAAGTAGCCGAGCAGCCTCGCCAGGCGCCCAGGGCGCCAACCAGTGCGTCCTCAAAAGTCCCCGATCCATTTCTGAGCGCAACCACAGCCTGATAGACCTCCTGCTCGTTTTGCACTTCAAGAGTATCCGCCGCAAGCAACATCTCAACGTGGTCGGCAATCTGCGCGCGTGAACGTTTGTAAAGGCTCCCAAGAACCCAGACGATTTCGAGGACGCACACAAGGCTGACAAAGCCGGGATTCTCCTTTGACAGACGGCGCTCAATTACTTCACTCGCCTTGCGCGACTGCGCCGGATCGTCTTGTACCAGGTAGCGCAGGAGAACGTTCGTATCAAGGCCGATCATTTCTTCCGCCGAAATCTCTCTGTAGCGCCTTCCTCAATGGCCTTGTCGATCTCTTTTGTAGAAACCTGTCTCGCCAGCCTGGGTACGCTGCCCTTCAGGTGCTTCGTTGGGATCTTGGGCAGAAGAATCACCCCGTCAGGATGAAAAAAGAACTTGAACCGGTCGCCTGGCTTGATTTGCAAACGCTCTCGAACCGCCTTGGGAATCGTGGTCTGCCCCTTGCTGCTCAGGGTAGCTTCCATCATGAGGCACCTCTCTTTACATTTTAGCAAAAGTAAAGAAATGCGATTCCGCACAATACTGAGATCTACACACGAACGGCACTCGTGGCCACTTCCCCCTTTTGCCGATCATTAGTCTCATCCGGCGCACAATGGAAGCAGGCTTTGAAGTATTCGAAGCAAGCGACGTTCGGCCCGGAGAATCCTTCACCCGTTTACCAAGTTCTTTATTTCACGGACTCTGCAGCTAAGTCTTTTAAATTACGGACTTTGGACGGAACGCGCACCGTAACTTCAATAGAAATGGGACTTTAGCTCCAGAGTCCGGAACTTTTTTAGTCCGGACTTCGCGGTTACTGTCGCAGCTCCACCAGCGTCGCGCCCTGGCCGCCTTCGTTCTGTGGCGCCTCTTCAATCCCGGCCACGTGCGGGTGGCCTTTTAGAAACTCGCGCACGCCGCGCCGCAGAATGCCCGCACCGTGCCCGTGGATCACGCGCACGCGCGGCAAACCGGCCAGAAATGCGCGGTCAAGATAGCGCTCCAGATCGTCGGTCGCCTCATCCACTGTGCGGCCAATCAAGTTGATCTCCATCCGCAGGTCGTCGGTGTTCGCCGGAGCAACGGTCACATGCACGTTCTTCTGGCCGCGCGCGGCAGCCAGAGGATCATGCTTCGTCTCAGCGGGCTTCTGCGGCAAGGCCAGATCGGCAAGCTTCACGCGCATTTTGATGGGCCCCAGCGCCACTTCGAAGACGTCCTTCTCCACCTCGCGCTGCACCACCGCCACCTTGTTCATCGACTTGAGCAGCACCTTGTCACCAGCCGCAACGTGCCGTAGCTCGTGCGGAGCGGCATTCACATCACCCACATCCGCGCCCGTGCGGTGCGCAACCACGGTCTGGTTGAAGCTCTCCTGAAACTCGCGGCGCAGGCGGTTGATGCGGCGCTCGGCCTCTTTGCTCAGCTTCTGCTGTGCGGCTCGGTCTTCAATGGCGCGCACATTCTCGCGCATCTGGAACTCGAACTCCTTCAGCAGCGACGCCAGCTTCTGCTCAAGCTCGCGCGTGCGGTTGCGCAGCTCCACATCGCCCATCGCGCTCGAGTTTCTTCCGTTCCAGGTTGAGCGCGTACTGCTCTTCGCGCGCCTTCTTCTGCTCCACTTCAAGCGTGGCCAGCTCGTTGTGCAGCTTGTCGAGGAAGCGGGAGATATCGACGTGCTGCGAGCCAAGCCGTTCCCGTGCGGAAGCCACAATGCGGGCATCCAGCCCCAGCCGCTCAGCAGTCTGGATGCCCGCCGACGCACCCGGCGCGCCCAGGCGCAAACGGTAGTTAGGCACCAGCGTCTTCTCGTCCACGCCTGCCGCGGCGTTCAGCACGCCCGGCGTATTCGCGCCGTAGACCTTGAGCGAGGTGTGGTGCGTGGAGATGAGCGTCCACGCTCTCGCATCCAGGAAGTGCTGGGCCACAGCCACAGCCAGCGCCGATCCCTCGTCAGGGTCGGTGGCAGAACCAAGCTCATCCAGCAGCACCAGCGCCCGCGCATCTGCCAGGCCAGCCAGCCGGTTCAGGTTGACGATATGCGCCGAGAACGTCGACAGCTCCGCCTCGATCGACTGCGCATCGCCGATGTCGGCCAGAAACGCCGTGAAGACGGGAAAACTCGCCGACTCAGCAGGGACAGGAATGCCTGCCTGCGCCATCATGGCGAGCAACGCAACCGTCTTGAGCGTGACCGTCTTGCCGCCGGTGTTGGGCCCGCTGATGATGAGCTGGCGGCGATCTTTGGTCAGCTCCAGCGTCAGCGGAATCACCTGCCCGCCAACTGCGCGCAGATGCTTTTCGAGCAGCGGATGACGGGCCGCGCCCAGACTCAGGCGCTCCTCCCTCATGGATGGCTCAATGCAATCGAAGTCGCGCGCAAAGCGCGCTCGTGCAAGCAGGCTGTCGACCAGAGCAAGAACACGCGCGCCCACCACCAGTGACTCGGCATGTGCGCCCACCTGCCGCGTGAGCGCAACGAAGATGCGGTGAATCTCGGCCTGCTCTTCTTCGAGCAGCCGGACCAGCTCGTTGTTCTGCTCGATGGTCTCGAGCGGCTCCACATAGACCGACTGCCCCGACGAGCTGGCTCCGTGCACCACGCCGGAGATGCGGCGCTTGAGTTCCGCGCGCACGGGAATCACAAACCGATCGCCGCGGATGGTGATGACATCGTCCTGCGTGGAGCCTTCCGACGAGAGCTTGCGCAGAGCAGCCCGAAGTGACTCTTCTAATGGCGCGCTGTTGGCGCTCCTGCTCGCGGCGGATGCGGCGCAGCTCGGGCGAGGCATCATCGGCAATCGAGCCATCGGGCTGGATGGTGCGGTCGATTGTCTCGGCCAGCGTTTTCAGGTTGTGCGGGAGCGAAACCGAGGCTTCAACAAGGCCGGGCAGTCGCCCCACAAGGCGTGCCGGCGGCGACTGCAGCAGCGATTGCCACGCCGCGATATCGTGCGCGAGTCGGGCAACCGCCTGAAGCTCTTCGGCCTCCAGGGCAACCTCTGGAATGCGCGCCTTGGCGGCAAGCGTGGTTGGATCAAACAGGCCACCAAGCGCAATGGAAACCTGTTCTTCGAGCAACAGACGAAGTTCGGCGGCGAGACGATGCTGCCGGTTAATCCAATCCTCGTCAGAGGAGGGCCGCAGTCCCAGTAAGGCCGCGCGACCGACCGAAGAAGCCGCGTAGCCGGCAACAAGTGCCAGTAAGGGCTCCCACTCGAGCGCGCCAAGGTCGGCGTTTTCGACGGGGGATGGAATGGGGTCGAGCAAAGGCATACGCAGCCCTTATCTTACGGTGTTTTCGGATTGGGCTGCGCGGGCTGACTAGCTGGTAGCGGCTGGAGTGGAGGGCGCTGCCGGCTTGGGAGCTGACTCAGTGGCAGCGGGCTTCGAAGTGGACTCGGTAGCCGCGGCCTTGGCGTCGGACGCCGGCTTCTCTGAAGTCCCGGAGGACGAGCTTTCAGCGGACGACGAGCCCTTGCTCGAGTAGTCGTTGATATACCAGCCTGCGCCTTTGAACTGAAGCCCCGGCGCAGTCAGAACGCGCACAAGAGCCGCCTTGCCGCAGTTGGGGCAAACAGTCTCCGGCTCGGCGGAGAAACTCTGAATCTTCTCAAAGCGATGGCCGCACTCAGTGCAGCGGTAGGGATAAAGGGGCAAAGTCTTGACTACGCTCCATAGGCAGATGAAGAACTGCCTCTATTGTAGCTGCAGGGCGGATTCTTCCGGTAGCGAACTCCGCCCCGCGTTGGAGTTGTACGTGCCTACTCCGCCGTGATGGGGACCGAGGCGGAGTGGTTCTCCCAGGCAAGAGTGATGGTGCCTTTAGAGCCGCTTGTCTCGATGGTGTACTTGAGGTCTTCAACCATGGAGGCCGGTTTGCTCATGGTCATTTTGACTTTACCCAGATCCTGCGACCCGTCATAGGCAAGACCCCACTCGCCGGTCTTCTTGTTGACAATGAGGGTCCAGTTGTCCGGATCGGAGACATCGACAAAGAGCGTGTAAGTGCCTTTGGGTACGGAGAGATCGCCGATTTTCAGATCGGTATCCGTGGTCAACGTGGTTGCGGCGTTGGCTCCGGCGCGCCACACGGGGTAATGAGGGTCATGGCTGATGAGGCCGTCTTTGCTGAAAATGTGCCCTTCACGTCCATTCACACGTGGGGAGCTGTACTTGATGGAGATGGCTTTGCCGGCGATGGTCGCCGAGGCTGTCTCCGGCGGACTCTTGGGCGGACCTTTGGGCTGAGCGACGAGAGTAAGTGAGGCGGCCGCAAGAAGACCACCGGCGAGAAGTAGATGCTTCATGAGATTTCCCCTTCTGGAGAGACGCGATTATCGGCTGGAAGTCTCACCGCAGTGATTGTCGCACTGTGGACCGTGCGCACGGAAGACACATGTAAAAGCCTGCTATGATGCGGCGGAAGGCATTGGCACAGCATGCAGCAGACCCGTACAAACGATTCTCCCGGTGTGAAGTTCCGCGAAGCGTTACGCGAGGAAAAGCCCTTGCAGGTGGCCGGAACGATAAATGCCTACGCGGCGCGGCTGGCTGCGGCAACAGGATTTCGCGCGCTGTACCTTTCCGGCGGCGGGGTGGCAGCCAATTCGCTGGGCATGCCGGATCTGGGTATCAGCACAATGGACGATGTGCTGATCGATGTACGCCGGATTACGGAAGCGACCAGCCTTCCGCTCCTGGTGGATATCGACACAGGATGGGGTGGTGCTTTCAACATTGCGCGCACAATCCGGTCAATGACGAAGGCTGGCGCCGCCGCAGTACACATGGAAGACCAGGTGGGGCAGAAGCGATGCGGGCACAGGCCAGGCAAGGAACTGGTGCCGGCCGATGAGATGGTGGACCGGATCAAGGCTGCCGTGGATGCGCGCACGGATGAATCATTTGTGATTATGGCGCGCACCGACGCCCTGGCCAGTGAAGGTTTGGCGGCAACACTCGAGCGTGTGCACGCCTACGTGGAAGCCGGCGCGGACATGATTTTCGCCGAGGCAGTCACCGAGCTGAGCCAGTATGCAGAGTTCCGCAAGGCGGCAGGCGTGCCAATCCTGGCCAACATCACCGAGTTTGGCAAAACGCCGCTGTGGACGCGCGAAGAACTTGCCAGAGCCGGTGTCGACATCATTCTTTATTGCTGCGGCGCCTACCGCGCAATGAACGCCGCCGCGTTGAAAGTATATGAGGCAATTCGAAAAGAAGGCACCCAGAAGAACGTGGTCGCTTTAATGCAGTCGCGCGAAGACCTTTATACCTATCTTGACTATCACGCATATGAGCAGAAGCTCGATGAACTCTTTGCCCGCCAGAAAGATGAAACGTAGTGAGCCCGATTCCGGGCGCGTGGCTCCAGGAGCATTGGCATGAGTGAAGAATCAACTCAATCGGCCGGGTTCAAACCCAAAAAGTCCGTCGCGCTGAGCGGAACACCGGCGGGCAACACGGCATTATGCACAGTCGGTCGCAGCGGGAATGACCTGCACTATCGGGGCTACGACATCAAGGATTTGGCAGCGCACTGCTCGTTTGAAGAAGTTGCGTATCTGCTGGTCCACGGCAATCTGCCAACTGCCACGGAACTTGCCATCTATGAGATGCAGCTGAAGCGGCATCGCGGGCTACCCAGCGCGGTGAAACACGCTCTGGAACTGCTGCCGCCAACGGCGCATCCGATGGACGTATTGCGCACAGGCGTGAGCGTACTTGGCTGCGTGGAACCTGAGGACGCAGTCCATAGTGACGAAGGAGCACGTGCCATTGCCGATCGGCTGTTGGCCTGCCTGCCTTCCATGCTCTGTTATTGGCTGCAGTTTGCGCGGCATGGGCGACGCATTGAGGTGGAGAGCGACGAAGATTCGATTGCTGCTCACTTTCTGCATTTGCTTCACGGAAGCGAACCGGGAGCACAGTGGATTCGGGCAATGCAGACCTCGTTGATTCTTTATGCGGAGCACGAATTCAATGCGTCGACTTTTACCGCACGCGTGATTGCGGGAACAGGTTCTGACATGTACTCCTGCATTACGGGTGCAATTGGCGCACTCAAAGGCCCAAAACACGGTGGCGCGAACGAGGTGGCTCTTGAGATTCAGCAGAGGTATAAGACGCCGGACGAGGCTGAACTTGATATCCAGCGGCGTCTGGCCGAACGTGAAGTCATTATTGGCTTCGGGCATCCGGTCTATACCATCAGCGACCCTCGGAATGAGATGGTGAAGAGGATAGCGAACGGACTTGCAGTCGACGGCGAGGGAAAGCGGTTGTACGCAATCGCCGAACGGATTGAGACGGTGATGCACGACGCAAAGCGAATGTTTCCCAACCTCGACTGGTTCAGCGCTGTGGCCTATCACCTGATGGGCATTCCGACAGATCTCTTTACGCCACTGTTTGTAATGGCGCGAACCGCAGGCTGGAGCGCACACGTGATTGAGCAAAGGCAGGACGGCAAAATTATCCGCCCCTCGGCAAATTACACGGGACCGGAAGACTTGAAATTCGTGGAGATAAGCGAGCGCGGATAGTCCATCTTGATGCTCATTCTTGATTCCAAACCCCGATAAAGGATTGAACTGTGTCGTCACACGTCAGCAATGAGCGCCCGGCTCCGGACCAGGTGATAGTTGATATTGCAGAGTACGCGCTCAATTACGAGATCAAGAGCGAACTGGCCTATGAAACAGCGCGTTACTGCCTGATGGATACGCTGGGGTGCGGCCTTGAGGCGCTCGAGTATCCGGCCTGTACCAAGCTGCTGGGGCCGATTGTGCCAGGAACGATGGTGCCGAACGGTGCGCGCGTGCCGGGAACTAATTACGAGCTTGACCCTGTGCAGGCGGCATTCAACATTGGCGCCATGATTCGCTGGCTCGACTTTAATGACACGTGGCTGGCAGCAGAGTGGGGCCATCCTTCGGACAATCTTGGCGGCATTCTGGCCGTTGCTGACTGGCTAAGCCGCATGAACCTGGCCGCCGGAAGCACGCCGCTCACGATGCGCGAAGTGCTTACAGCAATGATCATGGCGCATGAGATTCAGGGCTGCATCGCGCTCGAGAACTCGTTCAATAAAGTTGGCCTCGATCACGTCGTGCTGGTCAAGGTAGCTTCTACGGCCGTAGTGTGCAAACTGCTGGGCCTGACGCGCGAGCAGACGATCAACGCCATCAGCCTGGCGTGGGTGGACGGACAGAGCCTCCGCACGTATCGCCATGCACCTAACACGGGTTCGCGCAAGAGCTGGGCAGCGGGTGATGCTACCAGCCGCGCGGTGCGGCTGGCGCTGATGGCGCAGGCGGGTGAGATGGGTTACCCTTCGGCGCTCACTGCGAAGACGTGGGGATTTTACGACGTATCATTCCGCGGGCAGCCGTTCAAATTTCAGCGGCCGTATGGAAGCTACGTGATGGAGAATGTGCTGTTCAAGATCAGCTTTCCGGCGGAATTCCACTCGCAAACCGCGGTGGAAGCTGCGATGACGATTGGCCAACAGATGAAGGAGAGAGGGCTCACGGCGGATTCGATCGAGTCAATCACGATTCGTACACATGAGGCGTGTTTGCGGATTATCGACAAGAAGGGTCCACTCGCCAACCCGGCTGATCGAGACCATTGCGTGCAGTACATGATTGCGATTCCGCTCATCTTTGGGCGGCTGACCGCCGCCGATTATGAGGATGCGGTGGCGGCTGATCCACGCATCGACGTATTGCGCGCGAAGGTGGAGTGTGTGGAGGAGCCTCAATTCACGCGCGATTATCACGACCCAGAGAAGCGCTCCATCGCGAACGCGCTTCACGTTGAGTGCGCGGACGGGAGTGTCTTTGAGGAGAAGGTTGAGTACCCGATCGGACATAAGCGCCGCCGCGCGGAAGGCATGCCTCTGCTTGTGGAGAAGTTTCGACGGAACCTGGCACGCAGATTCGCTGGGGAACAGCAGGAGCGGATTCTGGTGGCTTCACTCAATGCGGAACAGCTCTCTGGAATGCCCGTGAACGAATACGTCGATCTTTATATCCCGACCAAATCAAAGTGAATGAATCTTATGTGACGCCTGTTGCCGCACTTAGGCCGCGCATGATTGACTTGTGCCGAAGGAAGAACAGCAATGGAATATATCCTCGCACTGGATCAGGGCACCACTAGTTCGCGTGCAATTCTCTTTGACGCAGGCGGCTCAATTATTGCGGTTGCACAACACGAGTTTCAGCAGTTCTACCCGCAGCAGGGCTGGGTGGAACACGATCCGACGGAAATTCTGACAAGCCAGATGGCATGTGCGGTGGAAGTCCTGGGCAAGGCAGGAGCGCGCCCTCGTGACGTGGCCGCGATCGGCATTACCAACCAGCGCGAAACTGTTGTGGTATGGGAACGTTCGACTGGCAAGGCGATTCACCCGGCGATTGTATGGCAGGACCGGCGGACGGCAGCGAAGTGCCGTGCCCTGGAAGAGAGCGGAGCCGGTGAATCCATTTCGTCGAAGACGGGCCTGGTCATCGATCCCTATTTCTCAGCCACAAAGGTGCAGTGGATTCTGGAGAATGTACCTGGCGCGAAGGAAAAGGCCGAGCGTGGTGATCTGGCGTTTGGCACGGTGGATAGCTGGCTGATCTGGCACCTGACAAGCGGCAAGCGCCATGTAACCGATGCGACAAACGCTTCGCGAACTCTGCTTTACAACGTGGTAAAAGGCGAGTGGGACGACGATCTGTTGCGATTGTTTGGTGTGCCGCGGTCAATGATGCCGGAAGTGGTGTGGTCGAGCGAGAACGTTGGAGAAGTCAGCACCACGCTGGGACTGGGCGGAATTGCCATTGCAGGAATTGCCGGCGACCAGCAGGCGGCGTTGTTTGGACAAATGTGCTGGAACAAAGGCGAAGCCAAGAACACGTATGGGACTGGCTGTTTCTTGCTGCAGAACATCGGTACGGAGTTTGTACGGTCGAAACACAAGCTGATTACCACGGTGGCGGCGAGCACTCAAAAACGGCTCGAATATGCGTTTGAAGGCAGCATTTTTATCGGCGGTGCGGTGGTGCAGTGGCTTCGTGACAACTTGAAGCTGATTGCAGCATCGAATGAAGTGGAAGCGCTGGCTGCAAGTGTGCCGGACGCGGGTGGTGTGGTGCTTGTGCCTGCATTTGTAGGCCTGGGGGCACCACATTGGGATCCGCACGCAGGTGGATTGCTGATTGGACTGCGGCGCGACACGTCGCCCGGGCATATTGCCCGCGCGGCCCTGGAAAGCATTGCATTCCAGGTGGCGGATGTACTGGAAGCAATGCAAAGTGAGACGGGGGCGTCCATTCCGGCGCTTCGCGTAGATGGCGGTGCCGCGGTGAATGACTTGATGATGCAGTTTCAGGCCGATTTGCTCGGCGTTCCGGTGGTGAGGCCGCAGGTAACGGAGACAACGGCGCTTGGTGCAGCGTATCTGGCCGGGCTTGCAGTGGGCTTCTGGCCAAGCGGCGATGTGCTGCGGTCCGGGCAGCACAAAGACACGCGCTTTGAGCCGAAGATGAGCGCCGGCGAACGGACTTCCAGGCGCGAGCGCTGGCGTAAAGCGGTGGAGCGGTCAAAGGGTTGGACAGAGTAACGGAGAGGAGTCTATGCGCAGAGAAGAGATGGTGCAGCGGCTTCGCGATCGCGCCGCACGGCAGGAGCCCTGGGATCTTGTAGTCATTGGCGGCGGCGCAACCGGGATGGGTGTGGCTGTGGATGCTGCCGCGCGAGGCTTCGATGTGGCGCTCGTAGAGGCGCACGACTTCGGCAAGGGCACAAGCAGCCGGAGCACCAAGCTGGTGCACGGTGGCGTGCGCTATCTCGAACAAGGCAATGTGTCGCTGGTGATGTCGGCGCTGAAGGAGCGGGGCCTTCTAAGACAGAATGCGCCGCACCTGGTGCACGATCTTGCGTTTGTGGTGCCGAATTATTCGTGGTGGGAAGCGCCCTTTTATGGCATCGGGCTGAAGCTCTATGACCTGCTGGCAGGCAAATACGGCTTTGGCACGTCGAAAGTGCTCAGCAAGGAGGAGACGCTGGAGCTGCTGCCGGCGCTTGAGCCGGAGGAGTTGCGCGGCGGCGTTATTTACTACGACGGACAGTTTGATGACTCGCGATTGTTGATTCATCTGGCGATGACGGCGGCCGATCACGGCGCAACTGTGGTGAATTACTTCCCGGCAACCGGGCTGTTGCGCGACGACGATGGCTACGTCAACGGAGTGACGGCGCGCGACGCGGAAACGGGTGAAGAGATTGCAATTCATGCGCACGTGGTGGTGAATGCGACGGGGGTATTTACCGATTCCGTGCGCAAGATGGCAGATGCACAGGCTGAACCACTCATGGTGACAAGCCAGGGAATTCATCTGGTGTTCGACCGTTCCTTTCTGAAGGGCGATACGGCGCTCATGGTGCCGCGCACAAGTGACGGACGTGTGCTGTTTGTGATTCCGTGGCACGACCACGCGGTTGCCGGAACGACGGACACGCCGGTTGATGCGCCCACTCTCGAGCCCAAGGCGCTTGAGGAAGAGATCGCGTTCATTCTGGAGACGGCTGGAAAGTACCTGACCCGTCGGCCGACGCGCGCCGATGTATTGGCAGTGTATGTAGGCCTGCGGCCTTTGGTGAAAGGCGACGGAAAGACATCGGCGCTTTCACGCGACCACGTGATTCATGTAGATCCTTCCGGGCTACTGACAATCACCGGCGGCAAATGGACGACGTACCGTCACATGGCGGAGGATTGCGTGGACCATGCAATCACGCTCGGCCATTTGAATGAAGTGCCGTGCACGACGAAGACATTGCGCATTCATGGCTATCACCAGGATCCGGAGATGCTGGGAGCACTGTCTGTCTATGGAGCCGATGCAGAGGCAATTCGAAAGATCGCGCACGAGGGGCAGTTAAGCGCTCCGCTGCACTCCAATTTGCCGTATGTTGAGGCGGAGGTCATTTGGGCCGCGCGCATGGAAATGGCGCGCACGGTGGAAGACGTGCTGGCGCGACGTACAAGGGCGCTGTTCCTCAACGCGCGCGCAGCGGTTGAGATGGCGGAGCAGACGGCACGATTGATGGCCGGTGAGCTTGGATACGATCAGGCATGGATTGACGCGCAGGTGGCGGACTTCCGGGCACTGGCGAAACAATACACTGTGAGCTAAGCACAGGGATGGAGGTTGCTATGGCGACTGCATGCCGACACGCGGCGGATTTCATCAAGAAAGTAAAGCCAGGGACGAAAGGTTGCGAAGAGTGCCTGAAAATGGGCGACACATGGGTTCATTTGCGAATGTGCCTTGAATGCGGGCACGTCGGCTGCTGCGACTCTTCGAAGAACCGCCATGCGCGGGCGCACTTTCATGCCACGCAGCACCCTATTGTTCAATCCGCTGAACGTGGCGAAGACTGGCGCTGGTGCTTCCTCGACGAGACCTATCTGTAGGGCGGCGGAACTGCTACGCGTTTCCTATGGATACTCCGTGACCTGTGGCGTTATGCGTGGGTCAATGGATGTAGCGCCGCCCTTGTCGTTGATAACATTGGAAATCTCTCCCAGCTTGCCGAGCGCCACAGTAATCATGTGATGAAAACGCACACCGGAAGTCTGCGGCACTTCAATCGCATGGCTGAGTGTGACATTGGGCTTGAGAAAGACGGAGTAGATGCCGAGGCCCCATGCTTCATGGGACGTGACCGAGTCCGCAACTTTGTAGGATGCCCAACCGTCTATGCCTTTCGCTGACATGTAACTTTGCTGATCGGGTGGATCGTAGGGAATTTCAGATTGATAGAAATAAGTACGGCCGTGATTGCCGTTCCAGAGGACCTGAAATTTTTGATGGTGCTCGACGAAGAGCCCGTACGCCGTGACATCGTCTCCATTCACAATCAAGCCGTACTCGCTTGTGTTGAGGTTCCAGCCAACGCCCGCGCCGTGATCAGCGCGCCAGATCCATGTGTGGTCAACAATGGTGTCATTGCTGTTGATCTCGAGGTTTGCCCTTGTGCGACCCACTGCAGCGCCACCGATGCGAAAGAAAACGTCATGGAGGACAATGGGATTTTTCGTATGGCGTGCGGTGCTGTGCTTGGGGCCCACCTGCAGCAGCACGGGCGACTCTTGAGGGCCCGCATCAAACAAAACGCCTGCAATATCAATGCCGTCGACATCGGCGGTAGTCATTGCCGGTATCCCATGTATGGGCTCCAGTGTTGCAAAGCCAAGCCCGAGCACGACGGTATCGGGATGCGTGATGCGAAGTGGCTCCGTGAGCTCGTAGATTCCCGGTGTGAGCAGAAGATGTTTGCCCGCGGCCAATCTTGCATTCATTGAGGCCGCCGTATCCACACCGGCATGCGCAATGTAGAACTGGTTCAACGGTATGGAACGGCCCGGTGTTTCACCTTTTCTCCAGGAAATTCCGACGCTGTCTCTTCGTAGGTCCGGAACGCGCACGCTCCAAGTGCCTTTGCTGTCGACCATGAGAAAAGGCTTCTCACGCACGACGGGAGTTCGATTGATGGTTGTGTAGGGTGGCTTTGGCCACGAACCCCCAGGTGGGTTATGCACACCGACAAAGACCATGTTCCAGTTGGATCCAGTCCAGCTCTTCCACTCTGTGTTGCGTGAAATCCATTGCTGCTGCGATCCGGAGTCAACGTTGCCATCGATCAGGGAATCGGAGATCCAGCCACCGCTGGCCCAGCCGTTGTGTTGATGAAGCACAAGATTGCCGCGCACGTGCATGCGACGAAACGGCACCGCCTGCGATACCGCCCACTGCATGGTGCCACCGGTCGGCTTCACAGAGAAACCCTCAACGTCTCGCCAGAAAGTGCAGGTTGCGTTGTTGTGGGGTAGGCTGGCGTCCGCATGGACATTGCCAGTGATCCGCACATCGTCGGGCGTGGAGCCGAGACCCAGAATTTGCGTGTAATAGCCGATTGGGATATCGACGTGATACTTGCCGGGCAGAAAGAGTACGGCGTCGCGTCGCGATCCGAACTGGTTATGTTCTTGTGCTGCATAGATTGCGTCAATCTTCTGCTGGACCAGCCGGGCAGGTGTGTCTGGAGTGACGACAAAAACGTTCGCCCCTAAATTGGGCGGCTCATGGTGTTGCGCGGCCCAGGTGGTACTCGACGCGGCAAAGACAGTGACGGCAGCGATGAGCGCGCTGTATCCGCGCCAGCGACGAATGAAGAAGGAGCATCTGGTTTCATTGCGCACAAGATTGAATATTGCCATGCGCAGGTATGGTACATAGCCGCGCACGCTTAGTGAAAGCAGGCGCGGCCCTGCGACTTTTCAGACCAACTCAAGTTCGATGGACTTGGCCGCCGCATCAACCTTCGTAATTTTGAAGCTGCGCACCTGGCCCGCACTCAATGGTTCAGTTTTCGCCGTGGAGGAAGGACCATTGCCCTTCCATCGAGCCTGCAGCATGGAGGTGAGCGAAGATATGTCGGGCGCCGTCGCGGGCGAGGCGGACGATTCAATCTTCGTTTCAGCCTTCACGTTGCATACACCACGTACACCTTCTCCGAGTTCAACGATGGCGCGATTGCCGGAAGTCTCGACAACGCGACCGGAGACGGCATCGCCGACTTTGTGTTCGGCAACATATTCGTCGAGCCCAGTGGGTATGAGTTGCTTCATGCTGAGCTTGATCTGGCGTTTTGCCGCGTCGATACCGAGCACCTGCGCCTGAACTGTTTGCCCTTCACGCAGGACTTCGGATGGATGATTAAGCCGACGGTCGGCAACCATTTCGCTGATGTGGACAAGTCCCTCAACGCCATCCGCAATCTGTACAAATGCGCCGAACTTCATGAGTTTTGTGACCGGACCTTCAACCTGCGCGCCGACCGGAAAGCGCTGCGGAATCTCACTCCATGGATCGGTGACGGTCTGTTTGAGACCGAGCGCGAGGCGGCGTTCTTCCGGCTTGATGGAGAGCACTACGGCATCGACCCAATCGCCCTGTTTCAAAACATCAGATGGATGGCGAACCTTTTTACCCCAGGCCATCTCTGAAATATGAATAAGCCCTTCAATGCCCGGCTCGAGCTCGATGAATGCGCCGAAATCAGTGAGACGCACAACGGTACCGCGGACACGCTGGTTAGGCTGATACTTCTGCGGAACGGATTCCCACGGCTCTGCCGTGAGCTGCTTGAGGCCCAGAGAAATCTTCTTGGTCTCGGGATCGACCTTCAGGATGCGCACCTGAAGCTGCTGGCCTGTGGTGAGCACGTCTTCAGGTTTGCTGATGCGCGTCCACGCGATATCACTGACATGAAGCAGGCCGTCGAAGCCGCCAAGGTCGACAAATGCTCCGTAACTGGTAAGACTACGCACAGTTCCGGCAATCGTGTCACCTTCCTTCAATGAAGCGATCCGATCCTGGGCGGCGGAAAGCGCCTGCTCTTCCAACACGACGCGGCGATCAACGACGACATCTTCCTCCGTAGTATTGAGCTTGGTGATGCGGCAGGTAATTTCCGTTCCAACGAGCTTTTCCAGCTCTTCTGCATCGCGCGTGCCGCTGCGGCTGGCCGGCATAAAGGCGCGCACGCCGAGATCAACCGTAAGCCCGCCCTTGACCACACCGGTGACAGTACCTACGACGGCGAGTTTCTGCGTGAAGGCTTCTTCAAGAGCCGTCCAGTCGCGTGGTTGGGCAACTCTGAAGCGCGAAAGGGCATAGTAGCCATCTTCTGTGCGGCCCTTAATGGATACCGGCACTTCATCTCCTGCCTCGACGGGCGTGGTATCACGCTCGAAGGCTGTGCGCGGCAATACGCCTTCAATTTTGTAGCCGATGTCGAGAAAGACTCGCTCGGCGTCGAAGGAGATAACGGTTCCCCGCAATTGCGAAGGGCCGTCCAGGGCCTTCGGCTTGTGCGCGCGATCGAAGTCGGCCAGGATGTCCGCGAAGGATTCTTCCATCTCGGGCGCGGCGTCAGGCACAGGCACAGGTGCGACTTCAGGAGCAGTGGGTACGGGGGCTTCAGCGGAGGTGAGTTCGGGAACTTCGTCGGTCATGGCGTGTACGTATTTATTGTCCCATGCGGAGCGCGGACGACGCGCAACCACAGTACCGGGAATCCGGTAGGCTGGAACTATGAGTGTTTTCGATGAGAGAAAGACTGACCTGGAACAGCACGAGTTCATGATGGGGCTTGAGCGCGGTCGACTTGCCGTGGCTCTGGACCTGCTGACCGACTCCCTGATCATGGTTGGACAACATGGCGTGTACTGCACCTCAAGCCGCAACCCTTCAAAACCGGCGCTCGACCTGCAGGCAGTGATTTCCGGGATGGAAGGCGCCAAGACGCTGATACAGAGCGTGATGGAAGAGCTGCGGCTGCAACGTGAGGCCACGCGCGACGCAGGCTGAAACGACCCGATTGAGGTCTGTGGTGTGGCTTGAAATGCGGTATGCTGGAAGAGCGCGCCCGTAGCTCAGCTGGATAGAGCGAATGCCTCCGGAGCATTAGGTCGGGAGTTCGAATCTCTCCGGGCGCACCATTTCTCGCAACCCGTCGCGCAAACACCTGCACACAATTTCGTACTCGATGTGAGGTCAGCACGCCCGGCGTGCGCGGCTCGGACAGGATTTGTATGCATTGGAAATTGCCATTTACTATCGTTCAGATTCTCTGGATCTTGACCTTTGCCGCTCATCTGGTGCTGTTGGTGGTGCTGATGGGGCGCGAACGGATCAAGCGCTTTCCCTGGTTCACGGCCAGCATAGTTCTTTCGGCCCTGCGACTGATCTCCAGCAGGCTGCTCTATGGCAGGATTCCCCAGATCACGATGGCCGAAATCTTCATCACCATGGCAGATGTCTCGGCGGTGGTAGGTTTGGTCGTCGTGGTGGAAATGGCGCGCAGAGCTTTTAAGGGCGCGCAAAAAAAGTGGTGGATCGCGAGCGCGCTGGGTCTGACCGTTGTAGGCTGCAGCGTTCTGTTTTTCTGGGGACCATGGCCGCAGTGGAAGTCGCTTACATCAAGCGGTCTGCTGGCACACCTGACACTGATGCAACTGACAGCCCAGAAAATGGGCATGCTGACCGACGTTCTGACCATTGGGCTGGGCGTACTTGTCTTGCTGCTTGGCGCAAAGTTTGGCGCTGGCTGGCGAAGCCATGTGCAACGCATTGTCATTGGCCTGATGACGGCTTCCATTTCACAACTGACGCTCCAGGGCATTTGGGAATGGATTGCACGGACTGCGGCACCGCACTCGCAGGCCGAGTACGACCGGGTTATAGCGCTACATGACAAACTGCTGAATGCGAATAACGCCGTCTATTTTCTGGTAGTTGTGTGGTGGATTGTATGCCTGTGGATCGAGGAGCCGGGATCCAAAGACGCCGCACAAGCGGCAACCCAACATGAGATAACAGCCGCATCGTCAGTTGACGCAGGAACCCCACCCGATGGTGCAGAAGCACACAGCTAATTGAAAAGCAGCGTTCTAGGCGGCGAAGTCAATAAAGCCACGCTCGGGATTTGTGGAGACCAGCTTGACCGTGACGCGGTCGCCAACGTCAAGGCCCTTTGCACCGCTTACGACCATTCCTTCGGCATGCGGATCGAGCGTGCGAACAAAAGTGCCGTATTGATTCACGCCGGTGATGATGCCGCGGAAGCTTTGACCGATGCGTGGATGCAGAACGACGGCAGCAATGCGCTTCTGCATTTCGCGCTCCACTTTGCGGGCAGCATCTTCCATCAGAGTGCAGCGCTGGGCAATTGCGTCGAGATCGGCCTGGGAGTAAGGTTGGGGGCTTCCTGCGAACATGGCCTTGAGCAGGCGCTGCGTGACAACATCTGGGAAACGCCTGTTTGGAGCGGTACTGTGTGTGTAGTCCTGCACTGCAAGGCCGAAGTGCCCCGGAGAAGTCTCGTTGGGCCTGACGAGCACGTATTCGCCGGGCCCCATGAGCTTGACGACTGCGAGCGACAGATCCGGAAAGTGGTCGGGATCCTTCTTCTTCTGATCAAGCAGGAAATCGTTCAATGCCTTCGAATCCGGCTCCTGGGGCAAATGCGTTCCGAGCCCATCTGCGACCTTCACAATGCGGTCCCAGCGCTTGGGGGTGCGCACAATGCGCCGAATCGAGGCCACACCCGCCTGCTCAAATGAACGCGCAATGACTCCATTGGCGGACACCATGAACTCTTCGATCACTGAGGTCGCGCGGTTCTTCTGCTGGCGCTTTATATCGATTGCCTCATCGGCAAGCATTACTGGACGGGTCTCCACCGTCTCCAGGTCGAGAGCACCGTGCTGAAACCGGCAGTCCACCATGCGCCGAGCGGCCTCGTCCTGCAACTTGAGCTGCGCTGCCAGATCCGCGCTGCCGGCAACTTTTTCGGGCGCCGCACCGGAGCCTTCCAACCATGCGCCAATTGAGCCGTAAGCCAGTTGCGCGCGATTGCGCACCAGAGCACGATAGGCCCGGCCATCAGCGACGCATCCTGCCGAGTTGATGGTGAACTCAATCACAATGGCCGCTCGGTCCTCATTCTCGTTCAGCGACGTAATGCCCTCTGAGAGCTGAGCCGGCAACATGGGAAAGACCCTGACACCTGTGTAAACCGAAGTAGTTTCAGAACGGGCATGACCGTCAAGAATGGTGCCCTGCCCGACCCGTACATCCACGTCTGCTACGCCGATCAGGACACGGATGCGGTCATCCGAAAGACGCTCCGCCCATTCGATTTGATCAAGGTCCCTCGATGTGTCGTTGTCAATGGAGGACCAGTGTAAGTTGCGCAGATCCTGAATCTCGTTGGATGCATCCACTGGTGGCTGAACAGCGATCCGCTGAAGTTCAGTTTCCGTGCCCTCCGGAAAATCGGGCTGAAATCCGTGCTCGATCATGGTAGCGTGGGCCGCAGCAATCAGATTGAAGTGGAGGGGGCGGGTGGCATGCATCTCGGATAAGTCTCCTGAAAACAACGAAAGCCAAGCCTACCACGACAGAGGCCTGAACCGTCTTGAACTCAGGTGCGGTCAGCTGAGCTGAATATTGGATCCCAGGCGACAGCCCGTTAACACATGCGGTTACTCTGATTTTCCCCTTACTTGTGCTTGGCCTTTCTGAGCATCCAGCAGGCAAACGGTAGTGTCCGAGGTTCCGTAGACTCTCACTCTTCCTGCAATGAAAGAATGCCGGAAATTTGGCGCGGATGTGAAAAGGGCGGCACGCTGGAATGCGCTGCCGCCCTCATCAATTGACTCAACTGGCTATTGAATTCCTAGATCTTTCAGCACCTGCGGCTTTGCCTCATCGACAGCAAGTAGATTGTGGCAGGCCGAGCAGTCCTGAGTGATGGCAGTGCCGTCCTTTGCTACGTGGTCGCCGTCGTGACAACGGAAGCAGCCCGGATAGTTCATGTGACCGATGTTATTCGGGTGAGTACCCCAGGTGACCTTCATGGCTGGAAACACGTTCTGCGAGTAGATGTTGTACAGTTCCTTGCCCGCTGCGTCGACAAGCTGGCTCTGAGTCGCAAGGACTTCAGGATGCTGTGAGCGATAAAAGGCGAGCAGCCCGGCAGGGATTTTCTCGCGCGCTTCTTCGTGAGAAGAGTACGTTGCCTTCAGCAGTTCCAAACCTTCTTTATGTACCCATGGAAGTTTTGGGCTGATTGCTCCTCCCGCCATGGCACGATTAAGTGCATCTTCAGGCGTCTGCATGGAATGCGCGGCACGATTGTGGCAGTCGATGCAATCCATTACGCGGCGTTCGCCCTTGGGTACAGCACCCTTAAGTGCGGAACTCTCAAAAACTGTCTTGGAACCGTCAGCATTCGTCTTTTCGACCCATGGAATGGTCTGCCTGCCAGTGTCGGTAGCAATGTATTCAATGTGGCCGAGATGAACACCATGAATGCCGGTGAGATGGGAAAAAGAATCGACTCCCCCGAGGTGAAGCACGACAACCGTCTGAGTCTCCGAATTCTGTTCATCGTCGGCAAAGGTCGATTTTACGAGCAACTTCTCTCCGACAAACCTGTTTGGCGTGTGGCAGCTCTCACAAATTTCTCGAGCCGGGCGAAGATTGCGAACGGGAGAGGGAATCGGTTCAGGGTAGTTGGGAATAATACTTGGCGCAAGGTGCGCGAACGGATGCGTGGTGACTTCAATCAGCTGCTTCGTACCATTGATTTTGGCCTCGACGTAGGAACCGGCGCCGGTGCCGATATGACACTCGACACAGGCCACATGCGAATGTGGCGAAACCAGGTACGCGGTGTATTCGGGCTGCATGACATGGCAGGCCTGGCCGCAGAACTGGGGTGAATCCATATACGCGGCACCGCGATAACTGGCGATGGACACTACGAGCAGATTGACGATTGTGGCGACGAGAACAATATCGACGCCATGTCGAAAGATGCGGTCATTGAAGTCGATCTTTGGAAATTCAGCGGGAATCTCACCAGCAGCTCTCAGTTTCCTGCGGCGCAGGAACACACCGATGGGAATGAGAGCCAGACCGACAATGAAAACCGCCGGAAGCAAAAGGTAGAAGATGATGTTGAGGTAGGGATTATTGAGGGACCGGCTGAAGAGTTCGATGATCCAATAGCTGATCATCGTTACGCCGGAAGCCGTTGTGATGGCTCCGCCGGCAAGGCTTATGGGATTGTTGCCGAAAAACAGCGCAGGGCGCACCCAGTTCTGACGAAATTTATCCAACATGAACCTGTTGCTCCCGTGAGTTGGAAGTCCGGCCCGCGCATCCACGCAGGCCGGAAAGCATTAGCTACTTCAAGGAACGGAAATACTTGACGGTTTCGGTGATCTGCTCGTTGGTCAGCTTGCCCTTGAATGCCGGCATTTTGCCCTTGCCATCTTCCGTGGCCTTGATCATATCGGCCTCGGAAAGTTTCGCCATTTCGGGGGATGAAACTGGCAGAACCTTCATCATTTTGGCGACTGGTGTGTCAGCCGCGCCTTTGGCGCCGTGACACATTTGGCATTTTGCCTTGTAAGTGGCTGCGCCCGCCGATTGCGCGGCACACGTAGAGGCTGCGAGAGCAACTACCGCAGCCAACATCAACATCGATCGCACCAGTGTCTTCATTGCTTAGCTCCTTAAAAGTTTGTCCGTGGCGGTTCCTGAGAACCGCTTCGGAAGAGTCTCTTCATATCAAAACCCGGCGGATTACAAGAAGCCGCGGAATTACGATTATTTTCTCTTAACTACTTGATGAACGTCCGAAAATGTTCGACCGAGTCCTTGATTTGTGAATCGGTCAATTTTCCCTTGTACGCTTGCATCTTACCCATGCCGTTGCGCACGGCGTCAATCATTTCCGTCAAATTCATTTTTTTGACGCTGGCGTCGGTCGCCGGTTTCACTTTCAGCATCTTACCCATGTTTGTGTCAGCCATACCTGCCGCACCATGGCAGGCCTGACATTTTGCCTGGTAGACTTCTTTTCCGCCATTCTGCGCCAATCCTGGTGCAACGGCGGATACAGCAAGAAGAACCAAACCCGCTATTCTAACCTTCGTGTTCACCTGGAAAGCTCCTTTCGGTTGCAGATCCCCTAACTGTCCCTTGTGACCATTTCCCATCGGATTGTGAATCACGTGGAACCCGGTGATTAGCCGGGTTCCACAAATTTGCTGTTGTTTCTTCAACTTAAGTAAATCTGATCGCGGTCTCAAAACCCCTCTCAGAAGTCGTAGCGCACCGCAAAGGTCACGTTGCTCGCGTGGAAATTGCGAGGCGCTGTATAGCCCGCTGAGGTTGGCGCATTGCGGCCGGTAGCCAGTGCCATATCAGCACACGGCACGATTGTCGCCGTCAAAGAGGTTGAAGTGCTGCAATACTCCGCACCGGAAACTCCACCTTCTCCGTAGCCGTAGAAGTTATACTCCGCCTTCCATGTCAGGCCGGGATGCATGGTCCAAGCCAGCTTGAAGTAAGGCGATTGATAGGCTGAATTAAGCGATCCATTCACTGCACGCGCGTCGGTGAAGAACTGATTGCCGTTTACCGAACTTACCGTGTAGCCCAGGTTTGCCTTCAAAGTCTTTGCAGGCGCCAAACTCAATGCCACCGTTCCGTACTGCGTGGGTGCATCCATGAAGTCACGCGCAAACCAGTCCACGAGAATGGTTGTTGATCCGCGAGCGAAAACTCCAGGACAAACTGCGGGTGTTCCGTCAGGCTTCATGGTTGCCGTACCAGCCTGCGTGGCGCTTGCACCGCTGGTATAGCAAATGTTGGTGGCTGTATACACGTCGTTGTAGCCATAGTTCATGTCGATGGAGAACTTCTCGCTAGGTGCTAGCGACGCTCCCACACCAAACCAGCGGCTCTGGTCGACGTGATTCAGCGGCCCCTGATAGACATAATCGTCCGCGTCCATATCGATTTGGTTGTTAAATGTGTTGTTATGCCGCTCCCGATCACTGAAAGAGCCATTCAGAATTGCCCACTTCGTCGGACGGTATTTGGTGTGGATGCGATATTGCTTAAACTGCCGCGGGCTCACCGAAGTGAATGCGTTATCCGAGTAGGCGATTTCGACGGTGCCATTCACATCCCAGTTTGCTGTGGGACGCAGCGCGATATTGAAGATACCGCCATTTGTAGCGATGTCGACGTAGCCGTTAATGGGGTCATTCTCTTCTGCTGGAATCGGAATATCGTGCGGCACTCCTTGGGCGATACGTTGCGACTTGTAGCGGTAACCCAATGCAAAGTTCAACTTTGGATTCACATCCCAGCTGGCTGTGAATAGGTTCGAGGTCATCTTGTTGCCGAAGAAATTCGGCGTGGACACACCATTGATGCCATGTGGCAATGAACCAGTTCCGGGCGTCAGAGCGCCGGTGTAGGTGATGGTTTGGTTGGGTGCACCTGGAGTCGACAGTGTGGCCGGCACCGGCACGAGAGAAGTGCCCGGCTCCTGCACATTCCAGTAGTCGATCTGATCAGAGAGGCTGAATACTGGCGCCACCTGCCATACCGCACCAAAGTTAATGGACGTCACCGACCGATGGGCGGAAGCATGCCCTCCAGTGTAGGAAATTTCGCGCACTGCACTTGTAGAGCCTGTGCTTAGACCCTGTGCGTCCTCATAGTACGCGGGCAGATTCATATTCCCGCGCGTATAGGTAACCATTCCGTTCAGCGTGAGATTTTTGATGCTCGAACTTTGCAAACGGAAGATCTCAGTAGGTGTGAGAATACGTGTGGGCTGGCTGCGCATGTAGCTTGTCGCCACGGAGCAGGCCGGGTTGATGATCGGCAGGCCACCCGTTGTGGTAGCCGGCGAAAGCAGATCTCCGCCACCCATGCTGGCTGCGTTGCAGGCGCTGCTGCCGTAAGGTGATTGACTGTCCCAGTTGCCGAGGTACGCCGGAGTGCCGTCGGCTTCCTGCACCAGAAATCCATTCGGATCAAGCGTGAAGAAGCTGTCTGCCTTGTAGTGTGTTATCCGCTGTTCAAAGGTCAAGTGAGTCAAGGGCACTGGCTTCCACTCGATTGCCCCGCTGAAATCATCTGTGCTGTTCCTTTGATATTGCTGAAGCAGGGCGTCATATTTCAAGATCGTATAGCTTGGGCTGAGCGTCGGACCTTCCATTACGTTCTGCGCATAGCCAAAACGATAGGTCACTCTGGACACTGGAAGAATCGTCAGGTTCGTGTCCGTCATGCGTCGCACTGTATTGAACAGAACCGACGAATGATTTACCGGTCCCCACGCGATGCTGCCGGTTGGCGTTGCCGTCGGGCCGATCGGAATAGACTTTCCAGGAGCAATATTCGGATTACCGAGCAGGTCGTAGTCGAAATATTGACGGCTGCGGCGGAAGTAGCCTGAAAAATCGTATGCCGTTCCTTTAGAAAAGTTCAGGCGGGCAAATGCTGCCGGGTCCCCGCCAAAACCACCGCTGATGGCAGATAGCGAGTCGACCCAGGTGTGTTTCGTCCCTGGTAGTGCGCGCATCTGAAACGTCTGGCTCAGGATGCGTGGACCGGACTGCTGATTCACCAATGTGCTGTACATTGCAGGGCTGCCCGTCACGGTAGATATATGGCCGCCAACTTCCACCGTTGCGTGGCTGGAAAATCCCTCTGGCACGGTAAAGTGTGTCGGAGCAGCCTGGTTCTCAGCCGCGGCTTCTTGCGCCTGGGCTACGACCGCTCCAGACATGGCCAGCAGTGCTCCCATCCCGAAAACCGCGGCGGCATACCTGGCAATCCCTCTGAGGGGCGATCCGCTGGTCAGCCGTGAAAGCCGAATCATTTTCATCATATGAAGCCTCACTTAACTAATGTCGCTTCGTGCGACGTAATCTCTATGCGTTGTGCCACAGGCTGTTCAGCCTATGACACAAGAACTTCTGCGCCACCTACCGGATGAATGCCTGACTCAGGTTCGATCCGTGAATCATGGTGTGGCAGTCAATACATGGCGTCTGGGAAGCAGACCCTGCATCCAAACCGTGCACAGTGGTGTTTGCTACCGGACTGTGGCACTGGTTGCAGAGAGCGTTCACATTCGGCATGTTCAGCAGGCGCGCATTCTGCGATCCATGCGGGCTATGGCAACCAACGCAACCCTCTGCCTTAACCGCTGCGTGTTCAAACACAAACGGTCCGCGCGTATCCGTATGGCACTTCGTGCAGATCGCGTTCATGTCCGCAGTCGACCGCAAGTTGTTATTGCCAAAGGTTCCGTGAGGATTGTGGCAGTCCGAGCAGCTCACTAGGCCTTCGTTCACCTTGTGATGGAAGGGCATGTTAAACGCCGACTTCACATCCGAATGGCACTGGAAGCACAGAGCCGGCTGTGACGCCTTCAATAGATGCGCATCTTCCTTCGATGCATGGACGCTGTGACAGCTGATGCAGCTGACATTCGCCTTAGCGTGCGGAGAGCGCATAAAATTCGCATGCTCACCGGCGTGGCAGGTCAGGCACTTTGCGTCCACTTCCTTTGCTGGAGCATTAGCGGGGTTGAAGATCTTGGTTTTGTCACCGCCACCCTCGACGTGCGCCTGGCCTGCACCATGGCAGTTTTCACAGGTGATGCCATTCTTGCCGTGCATTGCCGCCATTTTGGTGTGCGGATTCGACGCGAACCCTTTGGCCACATCTTGATGGCAAGTCGCGCAGGTCTCTGAACCGACAAAGCCGTTTGCGGTTGTATCCTTCTGCTGGGCGCGGGCTGGAACCGCCAATACCAACGCTGCTCCCAGGAGAACCAATCCGGCTCTCAATCCCTGACGGGAAACCGACCCCGCAGGAAACATTCCTTCTACTGCCTTAAACAAGAAGTTCTGCATCAATAGCCACCTCAAGCGCAATTGCAACTCTGTGTAACTCCAAACTAACAGCGTCGCGTAACCACTTCAGATTCAACGCGCAGCAATGCCTTAGGCATTGCGGTTTCGATCAGAGCCCGAACTCTGTGCCAACAAAGCTCGATACACAAGAATCATGGTAGGGTCATTGTCCCGAAATGCCGGTGACTCCCATCACAGGGTTACAAAGTGTTCATTTTCGTACCGAATTCCTCAATTTACCCGCCGAAATTCAGTATTTCTCGGGAGAACCCAGAAAAAATGGCAAAGACATAGGTCCCCATCAATGTGAGTCCGATCACAGCAATTAGAGAGTCGATTCAGCCACACTTGAACACTGGTTAAAAGTGTTGCGCGCCGCAATTCCCAGACAGATCAAGTTTGGATTGCGGCTATCGGCACGCGATTCGATCGCCTGAGGATGAAATCAATGGGCGCACTTGTTGGAGATGTTCACATTGCCAGGACGACAAGACGGCGAAGCATACGACTAGCCGACGAGACGCCGGTGGAATGCGCCGCCTGCGATCAAATGCGATCGGGCTGGTTTTGTTCACTGGGGAGCGTGATTCAGGCGAATTTGGACCTGGCCGCGGCAGCCATCTTTCTACCTGCTCAGACAATGCTTTTCACACAAGGTGAAGACGCTCGCTGCGTCTATCTGGTCTGCAACGGCTATTTGAAACTCTCAGTAGGCCGTGGAGGAGACCGGAGGACAGTTGTGCGGGTTGCCGGCCCAGGCACCATGCTCGGGCTCTATGCCGTGTTGAACCATGGAGTCTATGAGGTATCCGCTGAATCGCTAACCGCCTCGCAGATCCAGCCGGTAGAAAGAGGCAGATTTCTGCAGTATCTGGCAACCCACGAGGAGGCTCAATTGCGAGCAACGCAATGCCTCGGATTCGAATATCGCTTCGCTTTGCAATCCACATGCCGCATTTCCGGCGCCGAATCAGTGGCAGCCCGCTTGGGACGGCTTGTAAACGACCTCGGCCAGCAGATTGGCATGCGCGGTATGGACGGGAAGGTAAGCTTCCCACAATTGCTGACGCATGAGGAAATGGCATCCATGGCAGTCACCACACGCGAAACTGTCACCCGCACGCTGGGTCAGTTCAGAAAGAAGGGTTGGATCTCGATCCAGAAAGCAATGATCAAGATTGAGGACGCCCACGCTCTCGAATCGCTTCTTTAACAGGAAATTGTTCTCCCTTGAGCCGACTCCGGCCAGCCTTCTTGCCACAGGCGCTATCATCCTTTCAGGGAGTACGTGCCGTTCATGATTCGGTTTCTTTTGCTGGTTGTTCTCAGTCTTGTGGGATTGGGAACGTGTGCAACAGTTACGCTTGCCGCCCCGCTGCAGACTGACGTAATGTCCACTTCTCCGCAGGCCCTCGCTGAATTTCAAAAGATTGAGGACACCTGGTCGAATGCAATTGACACGCGCGATCAATACAGCCTCGAACTGGTTCTTTCCCCGCTCTACGTCGACGTTGCGGCCACCGGCGACATTTCAACGCGCAATCAAATGGTTGCTTATCTGATTTCCGGTCAGGACAAGACGCTGCGGCTGGAGCAAAAGGTAATCACGGTGCGGCTGATGGGCGATACGGCCGTTGTGAATGGAACCTACGTGCTCCATCACCAGTCTGATGATGGCCCGGTGGACGACAAAGGCGTGTTTACACACGTTTTTCAGCGCACGAAGAGCCGGTGGGTGTGCTTGAACTCCCAACGGACGCTTGTGCGTCAGGAAGCGACGGGAAAAGGCAAAAAAGGATCAAAGTCCGAACATGCCTTCCATTTGCCCGCTATCCTGAGACGCGACGACAATCACGAATAGCAATCGAAAAAGTCAGCACTTCCTAGCGGTTGTACTCTTTGAGCAATTGCTGCAATCGGTCATGCGGCAGCGCTATGACAGTCCGCCCATCGACGCCGGTCATGGTCTTGGCGCCAACCATCGCGTTGACAATCGCTTCTTCCGTTGCTTCCACGGTGGCCGTAAACAGGGGCGTAATGCGTTCATTGGACACCGTCTGCACGGTATTGGGGCCGGGGGAATCATCGGCGTGCGGATTGGCCGTTGAAAACGCGATGAAGATATCGCCGGAACCGTTACCAGAGACAGATCCCGTGCGCGCAAGGCCAAGCGAGGCTCTGCGGGCAAGTCGCTTGAGCTGATGCGGAAGCAGAGGCGCATCAGTTGCCACGACGATGATGATGGAGCCTACGTCACCTTGAGAGTCACCCCCGGGCCGCGCATTGGGATGCAACTGAGTGTACGGCTCATTGCCCGGCAGCAATTTGCCCACCGGCACCCCGGCAATTGTGAGCTGCGCGCGCCGGCCGCAATTGCACTGCACCAGAACACCCACCGTATAAGCACCGTCTTCTTTACTGAGTACACGCGAGGCAGTACCGGTGCCCCCTTTGAATCCGTAGCAGACCATCCCGGTGCCGCCACCGGTATCTCCTTCCGGAACGGGACCGGTTCGCGCCGCGTCCAGCGCCGCATACACATCGGGCTTATGCACGTGAAAGCCGTTAATGTCGTTCAGCCAGCCATCCCACGTTTCGGCGACTACAGGCAATGACCACTCGTCTTCCTTCATCAGATGATGATCGAGCGCCCACGCAATGATGGAATCGCGCACCACTCCTACACTGTGGGTATTGGTGATGGCGACAGGGCCGGCTAGAAGTCCAGATTCCTCCACCCAGGTTGTGCCGGTCATTTCTCCGTTTCCGTTCAGGCTGAACCAGCCAGCGTAGACAGGATCCACATTAAACTTGGGTCGCGGAAATATGACCGTGACGCCCGTTCGAACCGGGCCAATGCCCACTTTCAATGGACCGTCACCGTCGATGAGGGTCTTCGTACCGACCTCAACACCCGCAACATCGGTTATGGCATTCAGCCGGCCTGGCGTCCCATCAAAGGGAACGCCGAGGTCGCGTGCGCGCGTGGTTGCTGCGTCCTGGGCAGCTGAAGGGGCAAGCGTAATCAGAAACAGAGAGGCAAAAACCAGAGATTGGCGCTGGAACATGCCTCACTCTACATCAGTTCAATGAGGGGAGAGCTTATTTTGAGATGCCGGCGCGTTGCGCGCCCTGCACCTTGATGGATACATGAACTAGAGAGAGGGCTGCAGGAGTTACGCCCGGAATGCGGCTGGCCTGACCGATGGTCGAGGGGCGCACACGTTCGAGCGTTTCGCGCATTTCTCGTGAAAGCCCGCTGATAACGCTGTATTCGAGCCAATCGGGGATGGTGACGGCTTCCGCCGCCTTAAGCTTCTCGATTGACTTTTTCTGCTGCTCCAGGTAGCCGGCAAACTTGATTTCGGTTTCGACGGCGCGTGCTTCGTTGCGCATTGCTGCACGAGCGACCCGATCGTCTTCCGTCTGCGCGACATACTTGGCCAGCAGGGGGTTGAGGTCCTTGCGCAGATCGTCGCGAAGGGCAAGGAGCGCATGCTCGATCGTGACTTCGGGCCGCTTGAGCAGCTGTGCCCATCGCAGTCCCGCAATGGAGGGAAGCGGATCCAATCCGGCCGCTCGCAGATCGTCTTCGCGAACCAGTCTGTCGTTCAGCAACCGATCAAGCGCAGCCATGCGCAGGCGCTTCTATTCGTATTCGGCCCAGGCTGATTGTTGATGAGGCCGAGCCTGCGGCCGTGCTGCGTCAAACGCCGATCGGCATTATCAATGCGTAGATGCAGGCGGAACTCGGCGCGCGACGTGAACATGCGATAAGGCTCGTTGGTGCCTTTGGAGATGAGGTCGTCGATAAGGATGCCTGTGTAGCCTTCCGTGCGGTCCATGGTGAACGGAGGTTCGCCCTTGAGCCACAGCGCTGCGTTAATGCCGGCCATAATGCCCTGGCAGGCAGCTTCCTCATAGCCGCTGGTTCCGTTGATTTGGCCGGCGAGGTAGAGGCCGGTGAACGCCTTCACGCGCAAAGTGCGGTCAAGCTCCGTTGCGTCCACTGAGTCGTACTCTATCGCGTAACCGGGACGCAGCATCTCCGCGTCCTCAAGTCCGGGAATAGAATGAACAATCTGCCACTGCACTTCCATGGGCAACGACGTGGACATACCGTTTACGTAGACCTCGTGCGTGTTGAGGCCCTCCGGCTCGAGAAAGAACTGATGTTGCGTCTTTTCAGGAAATTTGACTACCTTGTCTTCAATTGATGGGCAATAACGTGGGCCGACGCCTTCAATCTGTCCTGAATACATGGCTGAACGGTGCACGTTTTCGCGGATAAGATGCAGCGTTTCAGGCGTGGTGAAGGCGATATGGCAGCTCACCTGTGGCTGCACTATCTGCCTTGTTCGGAAGCTGAATGGTGTGGGCTCAGCGTCGCCGGGCTGCTCCTCAAAACGGTCCCAGTGAATGGTGCGTCCATCCAGGCGTGGCGGTGTGCCGGTCTTCAGGCGGCAGGTGCGCAGACCGAGACGGCGCAGTGCTTCGCCAAGCAGAACCGAGGCTGGTTCGCCGCTACGACCTGCCGGGTAGCGTTCTTCGCCGCAATGGATGAGGCCATTCAGGAAGGTACCGGTGGTGATGATGGTGGCGCCCGCCATTAGGCGGCGGCCATCGCGGAGCTTGAGGCCGGTAATGCGGCCCTGTACGCGTGCGGGACGTGGTGTCTCTTCAGTATCGGTGAAAGCCGGTTGAGGAGCAGGCTCAGAGTTTTCGATGACCAAGTCGATCACTTCGGCCTGGCGGATGTGGAGATCGGGCTGAGCCTCGAGAACCTCACGCATCTTCACGCGATAGAGCTGTTTGTCGCACTGAGCGCGTGGACTCCACACGGCTGGACCGCGCGAGGTGTTCAGGAGCCGAAACTGAATGCCAACCGCATCAGCGACTTCGCCCATAATGCCGCCGAGAGCATCCACTTCACGCACAAGATGGCCTTTGGCAACGCCGCCAATGGCGGGATTGCAGCTCATTTGTGCGATGAGGTCGAGATTCATCGTGATAAGGGCGGTCTTGAGACCCATGCGAGCTGCGGCCATGGCCGCCTCGCATCCTGCGTGCCCCGCACCCACCACCGCCACATCATATTGTTCAACAAAAGGCATCTCTTACCATTGTACGGAAATGTGCGATCCGACCCAATTTGCAGCATCCAAAGCCCTCTATAATCGCGGCATCTCTTGTACTTCAGGATGTTAATTTGGGACTGCAGACTGTCATGGGCCTCTGTGCTTGCGGAAGAGAAATCGAGGGTGATGCGCAGCAGTGCGAAGAATGCCGCGCGCTCGCTGAGCTTGAGCTGACAGCTGAAGCGGACGCTTCCCAAATAGAGGCGGCATTTCGGCGGATTGTGGAGGAATGGCAACCCAGACGCCAGGGTCCGGAACCCAAATTGCGCAAAATTGCGGAGATGAAGCTCGACGCGGTAAAAGCCGCTCACGCCTGGCTTACTTCTGAAGCGCACAATGCCCAGGTTCCGAGTGCAAGTGACGGCGAGGAACCGGGCTTAAATCCCGAAGTACCGTCTCCTTCAGGTTTGAGCGAGATCCAGAAGCATCCAATGCTGCGACGTGGCGCAGTGCTCGTTGCTTTCGCTCTTGCGCTGGCGATGGGAGCGATTGCGGTCAATTTTGTGCTTTTGAGTTCGTCTGCAACGGCCCCTGCCTACACGACGTTTAAAACAAACCTTAGCAATGCTATAGGGGCACGCCTCGAGGACTGGAAGAAGCCTTCAACAACGCGTCTCAACAGCGGCTCCTACGCATGTGGATACGGCGGATGAAATTATCCCTTCCGCCAAAAATACCGTCCGCTCTGGAAAACATGAAAGTGGTTCCAGCCTCATGCGCGAGCTCGCAAACGTTCCACATGCTGGCGGTCCTCAAGGCTACGTCACACTCGGGTTCACACCGCGAGATGTCGCGTCTATCCTCGGAGTACCAACCTCAGCCAGTTCGAAGGCCCTTACCTATGGCAGGTCTGTCATTTATCTGCGAAACGGGCTGGTTTCAGGATGGAAAGTGGATGCCGCTGCAAAGCTGCCTGTGCGAT
>CAWFCO010000002.1:0-243934 GCA_963814335.1 uncultured Acidobacteriaceae bacterium
TGTGGCCACGCCACGAGGTCGATCCGGATCTGGATACATTCACGACCGGTTCCACCAAAGACCAGGTGATCTTTGTACAGGGCACACCTTCGCTGGTCACCGACGACAAATTCGGCTACGGCAACTCGCAGGTTTTCTTTCAAGGTGGCCGGGTGGCAGGCTGGCTTAACAGCCCGGGATCTGTCCATCTCAGGGTGCACGAAGAGTAAGCCTCAGGTGCGAGGAAGTATCACATTCAGTGCTACGATGCACCCAACACAGGCTAGCTTCATCCAATTGCACAGGAGGTCTGTCTGGATGGGTCTTTCCGAACAGCACTGGCGAATTCTACCCGAGTCTGCAGTATTTCCGTCCGAAACCGAACCCGCCGCACCGCAATCGGCCGAGGAACTGGCCGAGGAAGGCCGCAAGATTCGCCGCTTGCAAATGGTGGTGAATATGGTGACGCAGGTAATCGCACAAGACACATCGCTTACTGTGGACGAAGCCTCGGAGATGGTCGCTGATACCCGCCGTCTCGCACTGGGTATGTTTCCTGACAAAGAGTTCGCATTCAATCTGATTTACTGGCCGCGCCTGCAGCGGATGATGCGAGAACGATTCCGCATGCAATAAGCACGCATTCGGCACAGCCGAAGTCAGCAACCCGCAATCACGCCTTCGCGACTGCGTGAATGGCGAGCAGCGTTTCCAGCAGGGGCTTTAGCTGCTTGAGATCGAGGGCATTGGCGCCATCGGACTTGGCATGTGCCGGATCGTCATGTACTTCGAGAAATAGCCCGTCAATTCCCGCCGCAACCGCTGCACGGGCAAGGAGGGGGATAAATTCGGGCTGGCCTCCACTTACGCCGTTGGACGCCGAAGGCTGCTGCACGGAGTGGGTCCCATCAAATACCACAGGCGCCAATTTCCGCATGACCGGAAGCGAGCGAAAGTCGACAACCAAAGTGTTGTAGCCAAAGCTGGCACCGCGCTCAGTAAGAAAGACGCGCTCGTTGCCGGTCGAACGGACCTTCTCGACCGGATGAGACATATCCCACGGAGCCACAAACTGGCCCTTCTTGATGTTGACAGCGCGGCCCGTCTTGCCCGCGGCAACAAGCAGATCAGTCTGCCGGCATAGAAAGGCAGGAATCTGCAAAATATCGGCGGCTCCCGCGGCGATTTCGCATTGTGCAGGCTCGTGGACGTCGGTCAGAATCGGGAGGCCTGTGTCTTTAGCCAGACGGCCGAGAATCTGTACACCCTCCTGCAGGCCGGGTCCACGATAACTCTTGACGCTGGTTCGATTGGCCTTATCGAAACTTGCCTTAAAGATGTAGGGAACACCGAGCTCGGAGGTGATGCGCAGAATGGCTTCGGCCATGCGCCGCACATGCGCCTCAGATTCAATAACACATGGCCCGGCTATGAGGAACAGCTTTCCCTCACCCACACGTACTGGTCCGACTTCAAATGATTGGCTCACGGGAGCGATTCTATCGCGACTGGGCGCCTTCGCAGAGGCGGGTCATTATGCTGGCAGGGCCCGCTCCGCGAAGTTGAGGATTCATACAAGCTCGCGTTTCTCAGCGCGGCTGCGCGACCACTCCCACATGGCCCGTTCAAGTGCGTGGAGTGGAGTGTCACCGGGTAGGTTTGACTGGGCTTTGATGAGTCCACGCTCTGCCAGCCGGCGGCAGAATGAGCTGTATTCAATGTAAAACTCGATGTCGTGCCGGGCGTGGCCAAGCGCCTCCAGGGTGCGGTAGTCGAGTACGTTGTACAGGTCGGGCCGGATTGCGGAGAGAATTGCGGATGCGATAGGCAAATCAATTCCACGAAGTTCCATTAGAGCTTCAATCGCGCGCCGGGTCGAGACGCCGGGCGCAGCCGCGATCTCAAGGGCCTTGCAAATCTTCAGTTCGCTATTGGCGATGAGATAGTGAATCACGCGCTCCGACTTCCAGCGCACGACGGCTTCAAGGTTTGCTAAGGAGTACTCGCCGTTGCGTATAGCGGCACCGGCTTCGTAGGCGGCGCGCTCGAGCTCGTGCTCGTGCTCGCCGGCCTTTTCCCAGCACTGATCGGCCAACTGCTGAAGTTCGGATTCTGATGGCTGCAATTCGAATTGCGACATGGCGAACAACCCTCCGTTGAAAAAGCGAGGCCCACAATAGGCCCGCGCAAATTGGGTTGTCAATAGCATCCGGAGGAAGAATCTAGCGCTTTGGTGCTGGGATAGGCCTGCATGTGTGCTGGCCAATGATGAAAGTGTGCCATCGTCGAAAAACCTTGTATCAAAAAAGAAAGAGGCCGCTCATGGGTGAACGGCCTTAGCAAATCGATTCATTTAGGTTATGCCGTGGTGGCAGAGGCAGAGGCTGCCTCTCTCGCTGGAAATTCTCCGTCTGCGATCTGGCGCTGTTGACGATGTTGATAGCTCGCCGTAACGAATTGCTTGAAGAGCGGGTGCGGCTCAAGAGGTTTGGACTTGAATTCGGGATGGAACTGGCAGCCGATGAAGTGAGGATGATCGGGAATTTCAACGATCTCGACGTAGGTGGAATCGGGTGTGGTCCCGCTGATGCGGAGCCCCCCGCCCGTAAGCAGTGCCTCATATTCCCGGTTGAACTCATAGCGATGGCGATGCCGCTCGCTGATTTCCGTGGCGTTGTCGTAGATCTTTGAGGCGAGAGAATCAGGCTGGAGTACACAGGTCCAGGCCCCAAGTCGCATTGTCCCACCCATTTCTTCCACGCCAAGCAGTTCACGCAACTTGTAAATAATGCGGTGCTGTGCTGCAGGATCGAACTCGCTGGAGTTTGCGTCCTTCAGGCCGCATACATTTCTGGCAAACTCAATGCACGCAGTCTGCATTCCGAGACAAATTCCGAAGTACGGCACCTTCTTCTCGCGCGCATAACGGATGGCGTTGAGCATGCCTTCAATACCGCGCTTACCGAAGCCGCCCGGAACCAATATTCCGTCAAATCCCTCCAGCTGGTGCTCATAACTGCGATCGTCCGGCGTTTGTGATTCGAGACCCTCGGCTTCAATCCAGGTAACTTCAAGCTTGAGGTTCTGCGCTACGGAACCGTGCACGAGCGCTTCCTTAAGCGACTTGTAGCTGTCTTCGTACTCAACATATTTGCCAACTACCGCGATGGAGACCTTGTCTTTCGGGTGGTAGCAGCGGTCCACCAGGTCTTTCCATCTGGAAAGGTCGGCATCTGGAGCATTGATGTGCAGATACTTAAGAATGAGGGCGTCAACACCTTCCTGCGCAAAACCGAGCGGAACTTCATAAATTGTGGGAACGTCTTTGGCTGCCACTACGGCACGCTCTTCCACGTTGCAGAAGGCCGCAATCTTCTTCTTCATCTCGTGCGAGAGATTTCGTTCTGTACGGCAAAGAAGTACGTCAGCCTGAATTCCAATGGAAAGAAGTTCTTTGACCGAGTGCTGCGTAGGTTTGGTCTTGAGCTCCTGGGCAGCGGCAATCCAGGGGACCAGTGTGAGGTGAATAAATGCCGTATTTTCACGGCCGAGTTCCTGACGCATCTGACGGATGGCCTCAAGGAATGGCAGCGATTCAATGTCGCCCACTGTGCCACCTATTTCAACGATGGTTACGTCCGCTCCATTGGCAGAGACCTTGCGCATAGCGTTCTTGATCTCGTTGGTGACGTGGGGAATCACCTGCACGGTCGCGCCAAGGTAGTCTCCGCGGCGCTCCTTCAAAATAATTTGTTCGTAAATGCGGCCGGTAGTGAGGTTGTTATCCCGCGACAAGGGTGAATGAGTAAAACGCTCGTAGTGACCGAGATCGAGATCTGTTTCAGCGCCGTCGTCAGTAACAAAAACCTCGCCATGCTGAAAGGGCGACATAGTTCCTGGGTCAACATTGAGGTATGGATCGAACTTCATCATGTTGACGCGCAGGCCGCGGCTCTCAAGCAGGCAGCCGATGGATGCGGCAGCAAGGCCTTTTCCCAAGCTGGATACAACTCCGCCCGTCACAAAGACATACTTTGCAGACATGGGTGCAACCTCTTATTGGAAGAATGTGATTGGACGTACCGGGTGGGCACAATCAAGTATGGCAGAGATTGGGTCACGGGGAAAACCAAAAACTGCCAGGCTCACCGACAAAGCCATCACCATTTCTAAATTGAACTTATATCTAGGCTTATCGGAGATGTTTACGGCTCGGACAATCGGAAGGATTCATGCGGCTTCTCTTGGATCGCACAGATTTTTGTGGAAATACAGCCCAATTCAAGAAGCGGCGACAGGACGCGGAGCCCTGATGGCCACCAGATGGGGTAATCAGGGCTCTCATATTTCACATTTTGTTTCAGTTGTTCGAAACGCGATTCCATCCGGAACCCGGCGATTCTGGCGTGGTTCCACCGTCATCCAGGTTACTGCTCGTCTTAACCTCAACGGCACCGTACTCGAAATTGATGTCGGTGTAGCGCGCCGCCTCGCCATTATGGTCGGCCATGCTTGCCGATGCGGCCAATGAAGAGATCACGACAAGTTTGAATTCAAACTGCGCTTCCGAGCCGTCGCGAAATGTTGTGGACAAGATACAGGATTGAAATGGCACCCCTTGAGATGCTGTATCCGCCAATGACGCAAATGTGGTGAGAGCCGCATGCACTTCCAGTGGTTGGAACGTCACTTTACCGGCGCCCGCGCCGCTGGATTGAGAACCCAGGTTTGTAGCGTTCGCCAGTCCGAATGTGAAGTAGCTGATGTTGAATTTGACCTGTCCATTCGATGAGGAACACTGAAGCGTACCCACAGGTCGCGCATACGCGGCGGTCGACGCACACAGAACAAGAATCAGCAGCCGAAAGAAGCGGCTTTTGCGAAACTTCACGATTTGACCTCCGTAGCGGTAGGGAGCCGCGCCGGTAGACTACCAGTTTGGCTAACTGCAGAAAGCTGATTTCGTGTGCCGCATGTTACTTGGGGAATGTGGTGCTGATGGACATATGGAGGCATGTGCGCCTGATGCAGAGTTCGACCAATAAAAAGGCCGGCCACAATGCAATGCGGCCGGCCGCCAGTCCAGGATTACATCAGAAATTGAAAGTGACTTTGGCAGTCAGCGCACGGGGAGTAACGTAGTGCGTGCCGCTGAAGGTCGAAAGGAAGTTGTAGAGCGCGTACTTGTTGGTGATGTTTACTGCGGTAACGTCGAGATCGACCTTATAACGCTCCTTGCGGAAGATGTTTGACTGCCCGATTGACAGGTCAAATAGGTTACGCGGCGCGATGCGGGGTGGATTCTTGTCATCGTTCTCTGTTCCTGGAGCGGGAATCGACAGCAGAGATGAACCAAGTGCCGAAGGCGCACAGGACGAGAACCCTGAGTTCAATGTAGCCTTCACTCCGTTGCAGGTGATGCCTGCCTGAAACTGCTGATCGTTCGTAAGCCCAGAAAGATCAACCGGAGTAGTAGTGTCTACAGCAAAAGGCGCAGCACCCGCCACCTGTCCGGAGTCGTAACGCCAGTTCCAACCCATCCATGGCCCCTTTTTCCCAAGCTGGTATTGCACATGGGTAGTCTGGTTGAACTTTTCATCGTGGTCGATACGAAACGGCTGACCACTCTGACCCACGGTCGCGCCTGCTCCAGCAACCTGCGGAGGGAAGAAGCGCGCCGCCACGGACGACATGACCGTGTACGCGCTAATTCCGTGAATTGTCGGCATATCAATGTTGAGTGCATATCCAGGAATTTTCGAATTGTGCCAGTCGATGGGGAACGTAATGGGTGTGTTTCCAAGAACGCTGAAGTCAAAGGCGTTGTGCGTGTACTTCCAGATGTACTCGCCATTGACAACCACGTAACGGCTGATTGCCTGTTGGAATCCAGCATGGAACTCGTTACGGAAACCGGGTTCCTCAGCAGTGGACACGCCAGGAGTACAGCTCAGCAGTGGTGAAAGCACAGCGTTGCTGCAGCCCTGGCTGGATAGAACAAGATTTTCGTTGAATGGCGTCTCCAGCGTGCGCGCATAGGAAACGCGAAGTACGGTGCCGGTGTGCTTGATGTTGTATGCGATTCCAAGGCGCGGTTCAGCCTGCCAGGCACTGGTGAGTCCGTTGTAGACGTCTCCTCTCAAACCTAGATTCAGGTTCCAATTGCCAAGCTTGATTTGATCTTCGATGAAACTGGCAATCTCCTTGATGTCTGCGTGTCCATAGTAGGCATAGCTTGTACCGGCACGCGTCAAGTCATAGGGTGCAAGCACCGAGGTATAGCCAGGATTGGCAATGAGTCCGGCGCCGGCGCACTCGGTAGGGTTGGAATATCCAGGTACGGGGTCGCCGCCGGCATCGACGCAGGGTGCGTTCAGCGTGGAATCCACAACGCCGAGAGAATCGTTCTCCCGCAGGAAGGTGTGTTCATACGTTGCGCCGATTTTGATGTTCTGAATGCCTTTGGCGTAGGTAAGGTCAGAATGAATACCGGTGTTGAATAGAGAGCGTGCCTGTCCAATCGACGAAGTCTGCAAGTTGGAGGGGCCCAGGTCTGCCAGCGGATTGGGACTCGGGTAATAGTGATACTGATCCTTTCGCGCGTACAGCCCGGTGTTGAGCACTGTGTACTGATTGAAAACGTGGGTCCACGTAGGAGCGATGTTGAAAGTACCAATCTGGGAGCGTTGGTCTGTGTCGCCTACATTTCCAAAGACCGGATTCGCCGTCGTGCCTCCGCTGACCACGTTCTGCACGTTCAGGTTGTCATAAGAGTTCGGTGTCTGAAACCACGAGCGGCTGTAGTTCAGATTGAGATGCAGCGAGTCCGCTGTACCAAAGGAGTAGTCGACGCGATCAAAAACATTCTGTTCGTTTCCCTTGGCGTGGAATACCTTGAACTCCGGCGGATCCAGGAACCGGCCGGTATTCAAACCGTCCATCTCATAAAAATTGCCCCAGTGCTTTCCGCCATAGGACAGATCCAGGCTTCCCGTCGAAGATCCGAACGAACCATAGGATGTACTGATACTGCCCGTCGGCTTGGTCACGCCCTGGCCAGAACGGGTGGTCGCCACGATCACGAGGCTCGTCTTATCACCGTATTCAGCAGGTGGCGCGCCTGAAATAACTTCCATCGACTGGACAACGTTGGATGGGAGTTGATTTGAGAATGTCTTGCTTTGTTGATCGGTGATCGGTTGACCGTCTACCGAAAAGGAATTGGAGGCATGATCACCCAATCCATGGAACATGCCATTGGAATCGGAAGATACTCCCGGTGTGGACACCGTCACCAATGAACTAAGGGAAGATGATTGGCTTTCGAGCGGAACCTTGATGAATGCATCTCGATCCACATCCGTGTGAAACGTTGGATCATCTTCAATCAAATCGCCGCTGGACTCAACCGTAACGGTTGTGGCCGCCCCCGAGATCTGCAGTATCAGCTTCACGTCGATTCCCAACGCTGACTCAAGATCAATGTCCTTGTGCAAAGAAGCAAACCCAGCCGCCGAAACGCTAAGGGTGTATGGATGGTACGGAACGTTGGCAAACTGAAATTGTCCAGTCGCATCTGCCGTGGCAGTTCGTTTAAGACCACTCAACGCATTGGTAAGGCGCACTGTCGCACCGGGAATCACGGCTCCACTGGGATCGGTCACCGTGCCTCGAATAGTGCCGGAGTTGCCGGCTTGAGCAACGGCAAATGAAGCAGCAACGCCGAGAATCATGAGCAAGAATGTGAGTCTGCGTAAAATCGCGCCGAAAAAGGACGGCATAAAGAACCTCCGAGTAATGGCTGCAAAAGGAAACAAACGCGGCGACGGAACTAAATCCACCGCACCCTGCAACTGCCTTTGAGGGATTCTTCGATTTGCCTGATGAAACAAAAACGAAGGCAAGTCTGACTCGACGCCAGGCGTGACCTTTCAGCTACAGCAAATGTCAACAAGATGAACTACAGAATCAGGCAACGCCGAAGAATGCCAAGTGCGCCGCCGGCGGAGGACGATTGAAGAGCTGCGGATGCCAATACCTGGTGATACTGCGCGCCTTACACACCGGAACAGCAACGGCCACCTGCGTAAAGAACAGAACGGCTGCTGCGGCGGCGGCAGGAACTGCGGAGTGCAGTACCACACAGAGTGCGCAATGGTCTGCATCGCTGCTGTTGCGATGCATGTGCGTGGCTTGTGCAAACGCGAGCAGTGCCAGAAGCACGACACACAAAAGCGCCGCGACCTTGATGGTGCGGGAGCGTGCGCCAACGGGATCTTGAGTCCGTCCGCTCAGTGCTTTGGTCAAAACTCGCATTTCTTTAAGAATACACAATGTTCCTATCCAGAAAAGAGGTGCGTCTCGGCCGTTAGCACCGGAAGGGTGCCAACGAGATGTAAACAATGCGGCAGTCTGGTCGTCTAAACTGTGGAGCCATGAGGCGTTTAGCGCGTTTCCGGAAATTGATCTGGGCGATGGTAGTAGCTTGTTTATTGCTGCCCGGCTGTATGCTTCACGCGCAGACCCAGAAACCGCTCCCGCTGAAGCCCGGGATTCCCGGCATGGGCTCAAACCACCGCCTGATCCTCAAAGATGGCTCGTACCAAATTGTCCGCAAGTACGAGATTGTGGGCGACCGCGTCCGCTATTTTTCACAGGAACGTGGTGACTGGGAGGAGCTCCCCAGTTCGCTTGTGGATTGGGATGCAACCAGAAAATGGGAAGAAAATCATGCAACGGATGCCGACGACGCATCGCCGGCAATGGATGAGGCAAAGGAACTCGACAAAGAAGAAGCAGATGCGCGCGCGGATGAGCAGGCACGCATGCCGGAAGTCGCCCAGGGACTTAATCTACCAGACCAGGATGGCGTCTTCGCTCTGGACACGTATCACGGCACGCCCGCGCTGGTGGAGCTGAGCCCGGTGGAAGTAAATATAAAACAACAGAGATGGCACGGTTTAAGCACCTTCAACCCTATGGCAGGTGCCAAAGCCAATCTGGAGTTGGAAGGCGCACATGCAAAAGTTCATCTGCATGTGAACGACCCGGCCATCTATTTGTCCCTGGACTCACGCGATGACAAGGAAGATATCTTGTCGCATGCAATGACCATCCAAACAAACAAGACCGCAAACGTCGTCAATGGCAAGCATGGAGCCAACTCCGCTCAGTCCGGCTTTGCGATTGTGCATCTCGACGAACGCCGCGCTGTCCGTATCGTAGGAGCCATTCATGTGAGCCTCGCAGGCACGGTCTCGCAAAGCGAAAATGTGATTCCTGCAAAGGTTGAGGTTGTACAAGGCAAACACTGGCTGAAGCTCACGCCTGCAACTCCTCTTCTCATTGGCGAATATGCACTCGTGGAGATTCTTTCGCCCACCGATATTGGCCAGACCATGTGGGACTTCCGAGTTGATCCAACTCTGGGTGACAACGAAGGATCTCTCACACCCGTCGAAAAATAATCTACCGAATCAGGATTTCTCCACCATCTGGATGCGGCGGGGGACGCCACGCACAAGGAATAGAAGCAACAGCAACGTAGCTCCGCTTGCGCTCAGAACCGCATCAACGGCCGGCATTCCTCGCGGCCCCCAATGCGCATAGCCTCGACCATCCAGATAGGTCATATAGGCAACTGGAAGGTTGCCCATGGAATTGATGATGGCGTAGCGCGCGCCGCCACTCTTACCCGACCCGCCGAGGAAATCGAGCGCCACACCGGTGAACAACGCCCAGCAGCCACCAATGGTGAATAGGTACAACACGGTACCGGTGAAGTAAACCATCGGTCGGAGTGGAGCAAAGGCCAGAATGGAAAGCGTGGATGCGTTGAGGATTCCCGCCAGTGGATAGGCGAGCGGCGCGCGCAACCGGGCCGGAATCATCGCCGCTGCCAGAGTACCTAGCATCGTGAGCAAGGCACCGGCGAAACCATTGATCCAGGCAACTTGTGCTCCGCTGACTCCAAAGTCGACGGCAAGGGCGGGCAACAATCCGATCATGGCGCCACTGCAAAGGGGCAGAGTGATGAGCATTGTGTAGGGTATGGCGTCCCAGCGGAGAAATGTGGATTTGAACTCGCGCCCGATGCGCGACATGGTTACGGGAAAACTCTGGCGCCCAGGCACGGGTTCCGGTGGTAAGAGGAAGGCGGCAAGTGCAGGGACGAAGACCATCGCCGCGGCAACGAAACCGAGAGTACTCAACGACACATGATTTGAAAGAGCAACAAGTGCAAAGACCGTGACGGCACTGAAGAAAAGTGACCCAGCTTGATAGGAACTGCTCGCGCGGCGACGATTCACATCGCTCCGAAAGGTTCCCATGATGCCACCGCAACTTGCCGCTACCAGTAAACCCAGGCAATAACTGAGGAAGATAAGTCGAATTGCCCAGGTTGATGCCAGGCTTGGCTGATAGAAAGCAAGTAACAGGATGGCCGCAGCAACAGCTGAGGAGGCGAGAATCCATGTTCGTCGCCGTAACCAGAAATCAGCAATCGGGCACCAGAGGAAGTAGATCGTGTGTGGGATTGTAAGTAGCGCAACAATTTCAGAACCACGCGCAGGATCAATACCCTCGCGGCGCAACAGGAATGAAAGCGCTCCCGTGACCAGACCTACGTCAATAATTGCTGTTGGCGCGATGAGAAATGCGAAGAGCCAGGGCCGTTCGTTGGAGTCAGCAGTGGCGGGCTGCACTTGGCTCTCTCGCATGCGCACGAGAATAGCATGGCCATTTTGAGAGTTCTATTTGTGCTCTCGCACCGCGATGAGTCCTAGTCCGGCAGTCGTGGTTGAGCTAACTTGTGGCGCCTCTTCTCCCACTCGTCGCTCGAAAACATCCGCGGTCCCACTTCAATCAGGCGCGGCATCATATTAAAAACTGCCACGCGACTCCAGGGACGGCCATCACGTTGGCGGAAGCCCTTCTCATTGAGATCGCTCACAATGCTTGAATAGGAAAAGTCCTGCACCAGAAGCTCCATCATCAACATGAGCGCCTGATGTTCGCGCGGCTCAACTTCCAGACGGCGGCAATCATCTGAGACCCGCAAGCCATACGGAATCTCTTCCGCAAAGCTGCCTTCGTGGGGTGTTTCTGTGTCCGGCAGTTCACGACGCCACTCGATCGACACCATTTGCCAGCCCGCGGACCTCCGCTGCTGGATTAGTTCCGGACTAAACGGTTCGGAAACGACATCGCGCATGCGCTCGAAATACGCCATTGCAAGGCCTCCATGAGATTGCTTGACCCCTTTCAAAAGCAATCGTGATGCCATTGTTTGAACCGATGCGATCAAACGGAACTGATTGACGCTATTCACCTTAATTTCAATGCCAATTTCGTGAATGAGCCTCTTCCATGTCCAAAACTGCAAACCGCCGTCCAGTTCCGGACATCTCCTTTAAAGGAAGACCTATTCCCGTACGCTGATGCCAAGAGCCTTCATTTTGCGGTACAAATGGCTGCGCTCGAGTCCAAGTAACTCAGCGGCACGGCTGATATTGTTGCGCGCTTCGTCTACTTTCTTGAGGATATATTCACGCTCATAGGCATCACGAGCCTGTTGAAGAGTGGAGAACTCTTCCGTCTGGCGCGCACCTGATTTATGAGTGAGCGGCGGCAGGTGTTTGCGCTCGATACGAAGCGTACGCGGATTGAGAATGAGCACACGCTGGATGACATTCTTCAATTCACGTACATTGCCTGGCCAATGGTAGCGACTGAGTGCTTCCAGAGCCTCTTCGCTGATTTCCATGCGTGGGCGCCCGTATTGTCGCCCGTACTCGGCTAGAAATTCCCGGGCGAGAAGAGAAATGTCTTCCTTACGCTCACGCAGTGGTGGAACAAAAAATGGAACCACATTGAGACGATAGAAGAGGTCTTCGCGGAAGTTTCCTTTTGCGATCTCTTCTTCCAGATCTTTATTGGTGGAAGCGATAAGGCGCACGTCGACCTGAAGTGCTTGAGTACCGCCCACAGGTGTGAATTGTTGGTCGTCGAGCGCGCTGAGCACCTTTGCCTGAGTTTTGAGGCTCATGTCTCCCACTTCATCCAGGAAAAGCGACCCTCCATCGGCTCGCTCCAGCGTGCCGCGCTGCTCTGGAGGACCGCCGGGTTGGGCACCGTGGCGATATCCAAACAGCTCTGCTTCAATATGCGCTTCGGGAATGGCTGCACAGTTGAGCTCGACGAAGACGCGGTCCCGTCGCAGGCTCTCGGCATGAATGGCGCGGGCAATCAGTTCCTTCCCGGTTCCTGACTCACCGTAAATGAGAACGCGCCCATTCGTCGGCGCCATCAGACGAATCTGCTGACGCAGTGCCTTAACCGGAACACTTTCGCCGGTGAGAACTGCGCTAACACTGAACTGGCGTTTGAATTCGAGGTTTTCCGCTCGCAGGCGGCGCGCTTCTACAGCATTCTTAAGAACAATCAGAGTCCGTTCTATCGAAAGCGGCTTCTCAAGAAAATCGAACGCACCGAGTTTAGTGGCTTTCACTGCCGATTCGATTGTGCCGTGCCCGCTGATAATGATGACTTCTGGCCGTACATCCGCCGCCTGTTCGTGGATTTCGCCCAGCACATCGAGCCCATCGCGATCGGGAAGCCAGATATCGAGAAGTACCGCGTCGTATGGAGAGTCATCGAGTCGTATTCGAGCTTCTGCTGCGCTCGCCGCAGTGGCAACAGAATATCCCTCTTCTCGCAGGATCTCCTCGAGTGCCGAACGAATCTCCGCTTCGTCGTCAACTACAAGGATGTGATTCATGAACGGGTCTCCACAGCAGGCGCAGGCTTTCCCTCTTCGAAAGCCACCTGTTCCATCATAGGTAGTCGAACCAGGAAGCGTGCGCCTTTGGGGAGATTGCTTTCAGCTCGAATCGTCCCACCATGCTCCTGAACAATTTTCGCGGCTATCGAGAGCCCCAGTCCGGTACCGCGGCCCTTGGTCGAATAGAAGGGTAGAAAGAGCCGTTCGCGAATTTCGTCTGTCAGGCCGAGCCCCGTATCAGAAACGCCTATCTCAACCGCGGATCCATCCTCACTTATCCTTGTGCGAACAGCGAGAACGCGCAACAGGCTGTTCTGCATCGCTTCCGCCGCATTGTCAATCAGATTGGCAAGTGCACGACGCATTGCGTCGGGATCAGCCATAACCTGTGGCAAATCCGGTTCAAGATCGCGCTGAACGGTGACTCCATCCAGACGATCTGCAAAAAGCAGCAGCGCCTCTTCTGCCACTTGATTCAAGTTACACGCACGCGGCCGAGGCGCGGGGAACTGCGCCAGCGCCGAGAACTGATCCACAAGCGTGCGCAGCGAGCTGACGCAACCCAGAATCACTTCGGCGCACTTGCGAATAATGGCAGGTGAATCCGGTTGTTTGCGATCGAGATGGCGTCCAATTCGTTCGGCTGAAAGAGCAATTGGCGTGAGTGGATTCTTGATTTCATGAGCCACACGCTGTGCGACCTCTTTCCACGCGAGTTGCCGCTGTGCGCGCAAGAGCTCGCTCGTATCCTCAACCACGAGCACTGTTCCCTTCTGCGCCTCCGTAAGTTCCAGCGGAACGCAGGTAAATGCCAAATGCATGGCGCGGCCTTGCAGATTAAGCTCAAACTCTGTTGAAGAGGAACCCATGCGCTGGGCTCGTCGAAGCAGCGCCGACACATCGTCCATGCATTCCTCTGGAAGGACCGACGATAGGGACTTTCCTCGGAGCTTAATTTCCCTGGCAATTCCCATCAAGTTCGCAAATGCCCAGTTTGCCTGAAGAATTTTCCCGCTGCCGTCAAGAGTGACAACTCCACTGGGAATGGTTTCGACAATTGTCTCAAGTTCACGGCGCCGCTCTTCAATGGATTGATTGGCCGCAGTCAGTTGAGCAGAAGACGATTCTGCCAACTGGCGGCTGGCATCAAGGTCGGCCGCCATGTGATTGAACGAGCGCACAAGTTCGGCCATTTCGCCGGTGGTCAAGAGTTCGACGCGATGCTCATATTTTCCGGCTGCAATTTCATCCATCGCATCAGCAAGGGCTTCCACAGGCCGGGTAATCTGCTTGGAAAGAAAAAGAGCCAGCCACACGCTCGAAAAGAAAACAACCACTGTAATCAGCAACAGCATCAGGAAGAAAGTGGAACGAATGCTGTTGCGCGTGCGAAAGAGATGCCAATAGTTTGCCGCCCCCGAGCGAATGCGGCGCGCCGTCTGGCTCAAGCCCTCCGGCATAGGCAGTGCAACCACTACAACTTTTCCCGTGGATGTCAGAGCACGTCCCAGAGCGAATTCTTTGCCGTTTACGGCGACAATAGGCTCGCCTCCGCGTTGGGATGCCGAAAGCAGGCTCACCTCAAAGGGTGCCGTCAACGTTACCGGTTGCCCCTGCTCGCCTTCTTCAAGCCAGGGAATGATACTGATTCGACTTGATTCCGAAGGCGCCTGGAACGATGTAATCTCGCGCGCAGCTTTGTCATAAATCACTGCAAACCCGCCCGAGAGTGTTACACGATGCGATTGCAACTCCTCCTTGAGCCGGGGAGTTGAAGTCTCCAATGCAGGTGATGCCGCAATGGATTCCGCCTCCACCCTCGCATTACTAGTCACATATTGAGCCAGTTCCACAACAACACGGGTCGAATCCTGCCGCAGCTCAGTAATGTTCGGTGAAAACCAGCGATCAATCGAGCGATTCATCAGCTCGAAGCTAAAAAGAAACATGAAGACTGCTGGAGTTACTGAAATCAGGGCCGCGCCCAGAACCATGCGCGTGCGGAGCCGCGAACCAAGCGCGTTACTGCTCTGGTCCGCGTACAGCTTGAGGATGTTGCGCAGCAGGAGCAGCAGCAACACCATCAATAACAAAAAGACAATAACCGTAAGACCAGTGAAGGCAAGCGTTTCGCCAGAAGTATCGGGATCGAGGAAACGGATGTTAAACGCCTGCAGCGCACCCAGCACAGCAAAAAACAAGATCACACCGGAGCCGAGGAGCAGTACCACTCGCCTTCGCTGATTGTCCGGTGTTGACATGCCGAGATTATAGTGCGCGTCCGGCAATTGGAGTGATGCCTATTCGCCGCGCGCGAGTGCTTTCCTACTTGCCCCTTGGCGTCCGGCGCGCTCTATCCGAGCACTACCGAAGCAGGGGTCCAATCGCGCTTCTGGCTCTCTGCCACGCCCTGGTGTGTCACGCTGCCGAACCAGGTATTTAGCCCTTCCGCAAACCCGGCATCTCTACGCAGCGCCTCGCGCGCGCCCAGATTCCCTATCCGCATCAAGTAAGGGAACGTGGAATTAGTCAGCGCGAGTGTGGACGTATGCGGAACGGCGCCAGGCATGTTCGTCACGCAGTAATGCACCACACCATCAACCACGTAGCTCGGATTAGAGTGCGAAGTAGGCCTTGCCGTTTCCACACATCCACCCTGATCAATCGCAACATCCACGATGACCGCGCCTCTTTTCATATTGGCAACCATTGCACGCGTTACGAGCTTGGGCGCTGTCGCTCCTGGAATCAGCACGCCACCAATCACAAGATCGGCCTCGCGCGTGGCCTGAGCAAGGTTGTAGCTGTTGGAAGCAAGCGTGTAGAGGCGTCCACCGAAAATATCTTCAAGTTCACGCAGACGGTTTAGATTTACATCGATCAACGTTGTCTTTGCACCGAAGCCCAGCGCGATGCGCGCCGCATTCGTGCCAACAATGCCACCGCCAATGATTGTCACGTGGGCTGGGGGCACTCCCGGAACTCCGCCCAGTAAGATCCCGCGTCCTCCGCGCTCCTTTTCCAGATAAGTGGCGCCCACCTGCACGCTCATACGTCCGGCCACCTCGCTCATCGGCGTCAGCAGAGGCAGCGTACCCCATTTATCGCGCACGGTCTCATAGGCGATGCCGATAACCTTGCGCTCAAGCAGTTTATTAGTGAGTTCCGGTAGGGGGGCGAGATGGAGGTAGGTGAACAGGACAAGCCCTTCACGAAAGAAGACATACTCGGATTCAATCGGCTCTTTAACTTTGACGACCATCTCTGACTTGCCCCAGACATGGCCCGCATCCCCAACAATCTCAGCACCCGCGTTCTGGTATTCCTCATCAGGAAAGCTGGAAAGAACGCCCGCCCCCGTTTCAACCAGAACTCTATGACCAGCCTCAGAAAGCGCCTTGACGCCTGCCGGAGTTACACCAACCCGTGCTTCGTTATCCTTGATTTCCCTGGGAACGCCAATAATCATCGCCGGTTCTCCTGTTCGTGCAGGCCGTATTCCATCCGATAGGATGCCTCGGAGGTATTGCTCGGATGCACTTGCAAAGCCGCGCCGGCGATATGACGGGGAGGGCTGAACCGGCGCGGAGCAGAACTTCAAATGCAACTGCGAGCAATCGTAAGGCCGATTTGGCTATTGATGTGTGCAAAGTTTGTGATAGAAGTCGTCTATGGGAACAAAGCGTGCACAATTTAGACCTATAGCGCAAACTTCAGCAGAATTTTCCAACTCTATCGCCGTTTCCACTCTCGACGGATTCGACAATGCAATCTTGCGGCTGCTTGAGCGTAAAGGAAGGGCAACCAACTTTGAAGTCGGCGAAGCTGTGGGCCTTTCGGCGTCTGCTGCCTCAAGGCGCATTCAAGCTCTTGAGGCTTCGGGCGCCATTCGCGGGTATCGTGCCGTCATCAATGATCAATTGGTGGGCAAGGGCGTCACCGTCTATATCCGTGTCACCCTTGAAAAGCAGGCTGCGACCGTACTCAGCGCATTTGAAACTGCGGTGCGGCGCTCAGAAAGCATAGTCAGCTGCCACCTCATGGCGGGACAATTCGACTACATGTTGATTGCCCGGGTAGCCGACATTGACGACTACGGACGGCTTCATCAGCTGGAGCTTTCGCGGCTGCCCGGGGTGCGGCGGCTCGAGACCAGTTTTGCCTTGCGCGACGTGCTCGAATCCACTGGCCGGTAAGGAGATTCAAGCAATTCGCTCTCAAACTGGGAGTGACCTAAGGTATCCCTCCGGCGTTCTTTCCTGTTTTCAAGGGCTTTACCGCGTGCTGCAATCACAGAGAAGGTGAAATAAGGCATCTCCATAACCCCTTCTGACTGAGTTATCCCATGGACGAACAGAACGAGAATAAACTTCAGCCGACGGCGCCGGATAATCCACCGCCCCTGGAGCCCGAGCTCCCCGAGCAACCGCGGCCTCGCATCCCTTTTGTGCTGATTGGCTTTATTCTCCTGGCACTTCTGGCAGTGATCGCATTGATGGCCGCCTGGCCCAAGAAGGCCGAAACTGTGCAGGGAGCGGACGACCTCGGTCCCGGCGTCTATAACCCAGCCGGTTTGCGAGGTCACCTGACCATCCAGTGGGAAGGCCGCGCGCGGTACAAATTGCAGATTGATCCGCTGAACGACCAACTCGCAGATGGATTCGCTTACGTTGCCGGCACCCCCGATCAACCGTACGCGCTCACAATCCGCGTCCTGGATAACGCCGGCTTCGCACTTTGCAGCAAGGAAATCTTATTCCCGTTTGATCCCCAAAAGTCTCTCGCCGCACAGGCAAGTACTGACCTGAAGAACGAAGGCAGGCGCAGCGCACGTCAAGTTGCCCAGGAACTGGCCCAGCAGCGAGCGAATCTCGATCAGCTGAAGCAACAGGAAACCCAACGCGAGATTGGCAAGGACATGTTCCAGACGGTGGTGAATCCCGACGGCAAAGTCATTGCCGTTCAGGCATTGGGCGACCTCCCATGCTCGAAGGATTCCTACAAGCGGGCATATTACTGGGACTTTACAACCAATTTCCCGACCCCCGACGAACAGGACGCACTTCTACACCATCGTCCCAATGCAATTGAAGAGATCCAGCAACGCACTGAACGGGCCGCCGCTGCGGCCTCTCGGCGCCGCAGGACTGCCGTCAAACCGCGCCCGGTCTTTTATGTGGAAGGCGACGATCGCATAACAGATTACGATGTCGGCAATGCAATTCTAGAAACATCCATGCGGAAGGCATTCGCTATTGGTGGCCGAGCCGAGCAAGCTACGGCACAAGGCTGGGCCAATGACTCGGCACTGATTCACTACAGGTGTGATCCTTCGTCAAACTGCAGTCTGACCCGCTCAGGCAGCGCCGCGGTTCTGCATGCGCACATGCTTCGCTAGCAGCGCCATCCCATCCGGTCGACATGCCGGCTATTCGGCGTTATCGATTTGAGCCCGCTGCAGTTTGTCCGAGTAATCCACGTAGACAGCTTTCCATGTGGTAAAGAAATCGATCGCCCCCAGTCCTTCTCGATGACCGTTGCCCGTGCGCTTGATGCCGCCAAAGGGAAGGTGCACCTCCGCTCCGATCGTGGGAGCGTTGATGTAGGTAATTCCCGCCTCCAGATCGCGCATTGCTGCAAAGGCGCGGTTCACGTCCTTCGTATAGAGCGCCGTTGAAAGTCCATATTCAATTGAGTTGGCAATTTCTACCGCCTCCTCGAAAGTATTGAACTCAATGAGGCTCACCACAGGGCCGAATACTTCTTCGCGGGCAATGCGCATGGATGCGTTCACACCGCCAAACACAGTGGGCTCGAAGAAGTGTCCCTTGGCGTGGGGCCCGGCCGTGAGGGCTTGTCCTCCTGTGAGCAGCTTCGCTCCTTCATCAAGCGCAATCTTCACAAAACGAGCGGAAGTCTCAATTTGCTGCGCATTAACCTGCGGGCCAACTTGTGTGGCTTCGTCCAGCCCAGCCCCGACAACGAGCGCCTTTGCACGGGCAACAAATTCGGTTGTGAACTTCTCCGCAATCCCCTTTTGCAGCAGGATTCGGCTCGTAGCGGTGCAGCGCTGACCAGTGGTGCCGAATGCACCCCAAATGGCTCCGTCCAGGGCTAATTCAAGGTTTGCGTCATCCAGCACAATCTGCGCATTCTTGCCGCCCATCTCAAGCGAAACTGGCTTGAATGTTGCCGCGGCGCGCTGGCCAACCAATGAGCCGACTTCGCTGGAACCAGTAAAGCTGATGGCCCGAACGTCTTTGTGACTCACCAGCGGTGCACCCGCCTCAGGACCGAAGCCAAAGACAATATTGACCACGCCTGGCGGAAGACCTGCATCCATCAGAGTCTTTACCAGATTCAAGGTCGAAAGCGGCGTATCCTCAGCCGGCTTGATCACGCACGTATTGCCCGCGACCAATGCGGGGAAGATCTTCCAACTGGGGATGGCCATGGGGAAGTTCCACGGTGTAATCATGCCCACCACACCCACAGGCATCCGAACGCTCATGGCAAACTTGCTCTGCAGTTCCGAGGGGGTGGTAACGCCAAAGAGCCTGCGGCCTTCTCCTGCCACATAGAAGGCCTCGTCGATAGCTTCCTGCACGTCTCCACGGGTTTCGGCCAGGACTTTGCCCATTTCGCGGGTCATATCCCGGGCATACTCTTCTTTGCGCTCCTGGAGCAGAATGCCTGCTTTGAAAAGGATCTCCGCGCGTTTTGGCGCCGGAACCAGGCGCCAGGTGGCGAATGCCTTCTTGGCCGCGGCGACCGCAAGGTCGACGTCGTCCACATAGGAGGACGGAAAAGCGCCAACCACGTCCGAGTGGTCTGCCGGGTTGAGATTCAGGAAGGTTCTACCGCTCTTGGCCGGCATCCAGACGCCGCCGATTAGATTTTCATACGTAACGTGACTCATTGCTAATCCTCAGGAGGGGGGAGTGCCCAATTTGGCTTCGTACAAGGGGGCCGAAATCGACCCCACGCAACCCTTGAGTTTACAGCAATGCTCCCACGCTGACGTGGCGCCCCGTCACCGCTTAACGTTACTAAAAGTGCTCAAAAATCCCATTTCAGACTCATGGAACCGGTTGGCCGTACAATACTGTTTTGAGGTAGAAGCAACAATCCATGACATCGAACGGTTATCCATCCCGCTCATCGCGGACGCATGGCTTGCGCTCGTTATTCAGCATGTTTTCGAGCGATCTCGCCATCGATCTAGGCACAGCCAACACACTCGTCTACGCCGCTGGCAAAGGCATCGTGGTCAACGAACCTTCCATCGTGGCCATCAACAAGAACACGGGTGAGGTTGAAGCCGTGGGCAAAGAGGCCAAGGAGATGCTCGGACGCACTCCAGGCAACATCGTTGCCATCAAGCCCATGAAAGACGGCGTCATTGCCGACTTTAAAGTTACGGAAAAGATGCTGAACTACTTCATCCAGAAGGCGCACAACCGCAAGATGCTGGTCCACCCGCGCATTGTGATCGGCGTACCTTCTGAAATTACACAGGTGGAAAAGCGTGCGGTCGAAGACTCGGCTTACCGAGCGAAAGCCAGTGAAGTTTACCTGGTGGAGCAGGCCATGGTGGCGGCCATTGGTGCAGGACTGCCAATTACTGAACCGGGCGGCAACATGGTCGTCGACATCGGCGGCGGTACCACGGATATTGCGGTCATTTCTCTTTCTGGCATTGTTTACTCGCGCTCGGTGCGCATGGCCGGCAACCAGATGGACGAGGCCATTACGAACTACCTGAAACGCAAATACAACCTGCTGATTGGCGAACGCACGGCTGAGCAGATCAAGATTGAGATTGGTTCGGCATATCCGCTTGATAAGCCACTCACCATGGAAATCAAGGGCCGCAACTTGATTGAAGGCGTGCCCAAGACGATCACCGTCGACGACAGCGAAATCCGCGAAGCACTCGGCGAATCAATCGCGGTCATTATGAATGCAATTCGTGTGGCCTTGGAACGCACACCACCTGAACTTTCCGCCGATATTTCAGACCGGGGAATTGTGCTGACGGGTGGCGGCGCATTGATCAAGAATCTGGACAAGCGCATACGCGAAGAAACGGGGTTGCCCGTCTCCGTTGCCGACGACCCGCTGGCTTCAGTCGTTCTGGGCACCGGCAAGATGCTCTCCGACTTCCGCCTTCTGCGCAAGATCAAGATTGATTAGGCAGTGGTCAGTGAAGAATGGACAGTGAACAACAGGCCCTGCACGAAGCATTCTTCTGCTCACCGTTCACTGAAGACTGAGCCCGCATGGAATCCTTCTTTGTCCGCTACCGGAATCTGATCGTGCTGCTGGTACTGCTTGCCGCGCAGATTGTCGGTCTCGCCGTACAGGTCAGGCGCGTGGACGGCGTCCGCAACTCGCTCGACCCGCGCGACAGCGGTGGCGTGCGACTGATTCGCCTGTGGGCCTATGCGCTGGTGACACCACCTGAAAAGCTGATTCACTCAACCAGAGACGGCGTGGTTGACCTTTGGCAGAATTACTTCTATCTGCGTAATGTGCGCAAACAAAATGAAGAACTGAAGCAAACATTGGATCGCATGCGACTGGAGCAGGCGGCACTTCTTGAAGACGCGCGGCAGGGAGAACGCCTGCAGGCTTTGCTTGGGTTTCAGGAACGCTACATCTATAAGACAGTGGCTGCACAGATCATCGGGTCAAGCGGTAGTGACCACTCGCACGTCTTCACAATTGATAAAGGAAGTAAGGCCGGTCTGAAGCCCGACATGGCAGTCATCACGCCCCTGGGTATCGTCGGCAAAGTGCGGGATGTCTTTCCGGAATCCGCACAGGTTCTGGCAATTAACGACCAGTCAAGTGGAGCCGGAGTGATTCTGGAGACAACCCGCATCCGCGGTATCCTGCGTGGAAACGCCCAGGGCCAGCCACAAATTATCGGAATTCTGGCGGATCAAAGAATCAAGCAGGGTGAGCACGTACTTACAGCCGGCGGTGACCAGATATTTCCGCGGGGATTGCCCGTGGGAACTGTACAGAAGGTGGTGCAGGATCCGAATCAGGACGGGTTTATCGATGTGACAATTGCACCTTCGGCACACCTCAACAGGCTGGACGAAGTGCTTGTCATTACATCCACGGAACCGCGTTTCCCGGAGGATCAGCAAAAGGATCTGGCGGCAAGCGAAGCATTAAAGGGCCCCGAGGCCAATTCAGATGCCGATCAGGCTCTTCGAAAGGCTTCTGAGATCATGGCCGAGCGCCTGCCGGGTTTGTTGGAACCGAATGTGCCTGCCGATCAGCAGCCATTAAATGACACCTCGAATCCAGCTCCCGCCGGTCACGTTCCTTTGCCAATTAAGCCGGACCGGTTTTCACCGCCAGCCGCACCCTCAACGGGACAGCCTGACAACACACAACCACCCGCCACCGCTCCACAACCACAGGGGAACTTGTAGAGATGCCGGTCCTCTCCACCAACACGCGTCGCGAAATGGAGATTCACCATTTCCCTCTTCTCGTGTATGCGCTGGTTCCGCTGTTGGCTCTGGTGCTGCAGGCGTGGCTGCCACGTCTGGTTACGGAGCGTTTTGCCTGGTTCGATCTTCCTCTGGTTGTGACGGTGTACTTTTCGCTCAGTCGGCGCAGTCCAATTCAGGGTGCACTGATGGGCTGCGTCCTGGGGCTCTTTGAAGACGCGCTCACCCATCGCGCCATCGGCATCAACGGAGTGGCAAAAACTGCCGTCGGTTATCTTGCCGCTTCACTCGGTATTCGCATTGAGGTGGATAATTTCTCGGTCAGACTGCTACTGACGTTCCTGTTGTCGCTGCTGTCGAGCGCTCTCTACCTGTTTGTCTATAGGCTGGTATTGGGCCTGGCGATCGATTGGAACTGGGTCTTCGAGCTGTTGAAGGCCGTGGGTAACGCCGCCATTGCCTTGGTGCTGTTCCCCATACTGGACCGGTTCAAGATCAGAGATTGATGTGCGCATGTTGGTACTTGCGTAAGTCAGCACCCGCGCCAATGCAGGCGCAATACGGAACGAAGTATTCTGAAGTTGGAATTGGATGGTTCTGGAAAAGAGCACACGCGGCGAAAAAATCCCCGGCATCAAGCTTTCAGCGGTGCAGTACGCCATCCTCGCCCTGATGCTGGTGCTGGCGGCCGGCCTGTGGCGGCTCCAGGTTCTTGGCGCGGACAATTTTCGCGTGCTGGCTGAGCAAAATCGCATCCGCAAAGTCCCCGTGCTCGCACCTCGAGGCAAGCTCTTTGATCGAGAAAATAGACTGATAGTAGATAACTACCCTTCCGTTTCGTGTTTCCTTATCCGCGAACAGGGGCGCAACATTGATGCGGATCTGCCTCGCATTGCCGAAGGCCTGCATCTCGATCTCGATCAGCTCAAAGCCACAATCAGGCACTACCGCACAGCTCCGCTTTACCAACCCATCCCCATCAAGCAGGACATCACTGCCGACGAGCAGGCATTCATTGCGGCACATCGCAATGAATTGCCGGAACTCGAAACCATTGACGAAGAGCGGCGGCTCTACCCACGCGACGGGTTCGCTTCGCATCTGATTGGCTACGTAGGCGAAGTCAGCGAGGCGATGCTGAACGATCCCCACTACGCCTATTACGAGCCCGGCGATGTGGTGGGCAAAGCCGGCGTTGAAGAGTCCTACGACCAGATCCTGCGCGGTCAGGATGGCTCACGCGATGTGATCGTCGACAGCCACGGTCGCGAAGTTGGTTACCTTGGCATACAGCACGCCATTCCCGGCAAAGACCTCCGTCTCACCATAGACAATGACCTGCAGCGCGCGGCCGAACTCGCCCTCGGTGATCGCAACGGCGCAATTGTCGCCATGGATCCACGCAACGGTGACATTCTGGCCATGGTCTCACGGCCCAGCTTCGACCCCAATGCATTCTCCGTGCGCATTGGACGTTCCGATTGGAACAAGCTCGTAACCGATCCGGATCATCCCTTGATGAACAAGGCGATTCAGGCCCAGCTCGCTCCCGGATCCACCTTCAAGATCCTCATGTCGGTCGCGGGCTTGCAGGAAGGCATCGCTCAGAACCTGCATGTCTACTGCAACGGCGGCGCGGAATTCTACGGCCACTTCTACCATTGCGATGCGAAGCACGGGGCGGTGGACATCCACAATGCAATTCCATACTCCTGCGACACCTTCTACTACACGCTGGGAGATAAGCTCGGCATCGATCGCATAGCAAAATATGCAAAAGAGTTCGGCTTCGGACAGAAGACCGGAATCGACCTTCCAAGCGAACAGGCCGGTCTGATGCCCTCGCCACAATGGGCCATGAAGTATTTCCACCGGAAGTGGTACGCCGGTGAAACCATTTCCGTCGCTATTGGCCAGGGTGCTGTACAGGCCACACCTCTACAACTGGCTCGCATCATCGGCGGAATCGCATCCGGCGGGCATCTCGTTCGCCCCCACGTCGTCTTCCAGGATCAGCTTCCGCCCAACTTCCGCCAGTACATCAATGAGACCTACCCCGGCACTGGTGACCAGTACATCCCCATCGACCCCGACAACTGGGTGACCATCACAGATGGAATGGCGGAAGTAACCCAGCCTGGCGCATTTCACACGGCAGGCTCCGCACACCTCGACGGCATCGACCTCGCCGGCAAGACGGGCACAGCGCAGGTGGTGGGGCACGACACCGCAGGACGTGCCGCCCAAGGACACCAATTTGTCCCCAATACTTGGTTCGTCGGCGTCACGCCGCGGCGAAATCCCGAACTCGTCGTCGCAGTCCTCTGGCAGAACGGCGAATTCAGCTTCTATCCGGCGCGCATCGGCGCCAAAGTGGTAGCGGCATACGTCGAGAAGCAACGCCGGCTTGCGCATAACCTGCGGCCAAGTCAGACTGTCGATACAAAGCCAGTTGACGTCGGTGCCGTGTGGTCGGCTCCTGAAGTCAACAAGTCGGGCAAGGTGGAAGCGCGCCTCGGCGGAGGACACTTCTTCGTGAGTCCCAAGGACGGACTTGTGTCCACTCCTCAGGCAGCGCAGGCAAAGCGTCCCAAAGCTCCTGAAAGTTCATCGCAGGCTGAAACCAAAGAGCTGGGCACTTTCGTGGCCGCGCTTCCCTGGAAAAAGCCATGAACACGATGCGTCGCTTCCTGAGCTTTCGCGACTTCGACTGGGGTTTGCTGGCCTTGGTTCTGTTGCTTTGTACGATTTCGGTTTTCGAAATTTATTCCGCAACGCTGCACACCAAATACCAGGGCTTTCACACCAAGCAGATCTTCTGGATTGCGAGTGGTCTGATTGCCATGATCGTCCTCTCGCGCATCGATTATCACAAGCTCATCGACTTTGCACCTTGGATCTATGGCTTCTTCTTACTGGCGCTCACTGCAGTGCTGATTCCGGGAATTGGACATAAAGCGCTCGGTGCCCGGCGCTGGATCCGGTTGGGGCCAATGCAGTTTCAGCCCTCTGAGTGGCTCAAGCTCGTGTTGATACTTTCAGTCGCGCGCTATTTCGCCAATCTGGGTGCCCGAAGGCTCACGTGGCCCGATATCTTCAAGGCATTCGCTCTGGTCGGCATTCCGATGGTTCTGGTACTCAAGCAGCCGGACCTTGGCACATCGCTCACCTACACCCCAATTCTGGTAGCTGGACTATTCCTCGGTGGAATCAACTTCCGTCAGGCTCTCATTCTCTCTCTGGCCGGCATCGCCCTGGTTGCGGGAGTATGGACCAGCGGCAAGCTGCTCAAGCCGTACCAGAAGGCGCGTCTCACCGCCTTCATCAACCCGGAAGATGACCCCCGCGGTTCTGGCTATCAGATCCTGCAGTCCAAGATCGCGGTCGGGTCGGGGGGAATTTGGGGCAAAGGGGCCGAAAAGGGTACCCAGACCCAGGGTGCATTCCTGCCTATCCCACACGCAGACTTCATCTTTGCCGCCTTTAGCGAGGAACACGGATTTGTCGGCGCTGTACTTGTGCTACTGCTATACTTTTCCATATTGATGCGTTTGATTCAGAACGCACAGACAGCCGCAGACCTGTCCGGCTCCCTGATTATTATGGGTGTCGTGGCTGTGTTGACTTTCCAGATTGCAGTCAACGTGGGCATGGTCATCGGGTTTATGCCCGTCACCGGAATCCCTTTACCGTTAATGAGTTACGGCGGATCTTCGGTGTTGTTTACCTTCCTGGCGTTGGGTGTCGCGATGAATGTCCGCATGCGCCGGTTCGTAAACTGAACAGTTTGAATGTGTTGAAAGCTTGCGTAGTCGTAAACCTCGGCCCGCAGGCACATGAATTTCTAAAGAAGGTTTCAGGCCGGCAGGTTCGCAGGAATCACGCTCGGCAGGACAAGGTTGTATGAGCACGCAGAGACGGGAAAGCCAGCCCAGAGTGGCGACTTGGTTTGGTCGCATCTGGAGTTGGTTTCGCCAGCAGCCCGCAGAGCGCAACGAGCGCGCCCAAAGGGAGGGAGCAATGCTCTCCGGGGCGCAGCAGGTCGATGCGCCGGCTGGCGATCCAACGGCCCCACCGGTTTCGCCGGTCAAGGTGGCCACAAAATCTCTGCTGTTGGGTTACCAATTCGAAAAGCTAGTCAGGCAGGAATGCCCATCTGGCCCGCCTGTAAAGGCGCCGGCGCAAGCTCGGTCACTCCGCATACCAGCAACTCCTCGGTCATCCATCCTCCTCGTCCCGTCCGTTTCCGCGTTGATTCATGCCACCTTGCCGCCAGTCCCGGTCGATATGGTTCACCGGGCGGAAAGGTACGATGGCAAAAGAGATTTGCATTTCCTCCACGCCGCATGAAACGCGGCTGGCGATTTTAGAAGACGATCAACTCGCGGAAATCTATTACGAACGCGAAAACGAATATACCCTCGCAGGCTCGATTTATAACGGCCGCGTAACCCGCGTGCTCCCCGGCATGCAGTCGGCATTCGTCGAAATTGGCCTTGAGCGCGATGCCTTCCTTTACGTCACTGACTTCCTTGAACTGGAAGATCAGGAAGACTCAGAGGAACTGGAAAAAGCAGCTGTTAGCGGCGGCATTCAGGCGCCGCGCGAAGTTCGGCATCGAAGCCCGCGAACAACCCGTACGGAGGAGCCTGCGCTCGATCAGTCGGTGGCCGAATCAACGGTCGCTGCAACGAGCGACGACAGCGCCGAAGCGGCAGATAGCTCCGACGAAAGCGGCGCAAAGAGGTGGCGCGGACGCAGGCGTCGCCGCGGTGGCCGCGCGACCAACCCGCCTTCTGCGGCAACGTCTGAAGCATCGGAAGATGATGGTGAGGAGACTGGCAGTGCAATTTTCGAGCGAGAATCGCTCCCGGAAGTAAAACCAGTTGAGAATCGCAGAGAAGAACGCTCTTCAACTCCATTCTTGCTTCCTGGTGAATCACTCTCACGTTATGGCGGAACGACAGACGATCCAGCTCCGCGTGCGTCCGTATCGGCGCCACCGAGGTCAGCCGTCACGTCACGCCCCTCAACGCTGATTGAAGCTCCTCTGGAGTGGGATGGCTCGGGGCTTCTTCCCGGCGAATCCATCTCCCGGCATCGGAATCGCAATGTTGAAGCAGAACCCGAACGGCAGTTCCTGGTTGAGGAGCCGCTAGCAGAAGCAGAGGAAGATTTCAACGAACCTTCCCAGCTCATGCCGGCTGAAGAATCGACCGAATTCGAAGAGCTCGAAGAAGAGTCTATGATGCCCGAGTTGCAGTCGGAACTCGCGACAGAGGATTTTGATGAGGAGCTGGAAGAGTCGACGCATTCCGTAACCGCTGCTGCCGAAGAAACAGAGCAGGTTGCTGACGCTCCAGTGCATGCCGCGGAGACAAGCGCTGCCGCTGTTTCGGAAGAGAGCGAAGAAAACGAAATTGCACCCGATGCGGAAGCTTCTCATCGCGTCGATCCAGTGCCCCCAAGTGGTTTCCGCCTGTTCGGATTTGGCGGAAAGAAGAAATCCGGCGACGACTCAACCGAACCTTCGTCAGAATCTTCACATTCCATCTCACGGGAGCCAGCTTCCGCGCACGCCGCTACCTCGTACGCGCCAGGATCGGGACTCGTAGAAGAAGAAGTCATCGAAGGTGAAGAATACGAAGCGCACCAGCATGGTCTGGGCCACAAACTCGACGAGCAGGACTTCGATGAGTACGAGGAAGAGACGCTGCAAGCCCAGATTCGCTCCGGTGAGCTCGGTGAAATGCTGCAAGAGGCTCAGCTTGATCACAAGATTGAGTTGGAGTTTGACGGTAAGGCCGGCGACGATGAGGACGACGATGAATCCGCCGAAAATGAGTCTGAGGCTACAACGGATGGCCAGAAGCGCGCTCGCCGTGACCGTGGCGGCCGCGGACGCCGTGGCGGCGGACGCAATGAGCGCAATGGCGCACGCCGTGGCCCCACACGTCGCAGTGCCCAGACCTCAGACCTGCCAATCATCAGCGATCTTCTGAAACCTGGTCAGGAAATACTGGTCCAGATTGCCAAGGAGCCCATCGCCAAAAAGGGTGCGCGGATTACCTCGCACATCGCATTGCCGGGCCGCTTCCTTGTATTCATGCCTACGGTCACACATGTAGGCGTGAGCCGCAAGATCGCCTCCGATGAAGAACGTCATCGCCTCAAGCGGATTCTCGTTCATGAACGCGGCGAGGCGTCGGGCGGATTCATCGTGCGCACCGCCGCCGAAGGAGCCTCGGAAGAAGAACTGCGCACTGACCTGCGCATGCTGCTGAATCTTTGGGCAGAGATTAAGAAGCGCTCTGATGAATCGAAGTCCCCTGCCCTCATCTATCACGATCTGGGGTTGATCGAGCGCATCCTGCGCGATCAGGTTAGCTCAAACTTCTCCTCCATCTGGGTCGACTCGGAAGCCAACTATGAACGCATTGTGCGCTTCCTCAACCGCTTCTCGCCTTCACTTGTCCGGCGCGTCAAGCTCTATACCAAGGAAACGCCGCTCTTTGAGCACTTCGGCATTCAAGACGAAATTTCGAAGGCACTGCGCTCCAAGGTATGGCTCAAGTCGGGCGGATCAATCGTCATCAACCAGACGGAAGCCCTGGTCGCCATCGACATCAATACGGGCAAATATGTCGGCAAGTCCGCGCGGCTTGAAGACACCATCGTCAAGACCAATCTCGATGCGGTGCCGGAAATCGTCCGCCAGATTCGCCTGCGCGACCTTGGCGGCATCATCATCATCGACTTCATTGACATGGACGAGCGCAAGAATCGCTACAAGGTGATGGCCGCGCTCGAAGAAGCATTGAAAAGTGATCGCGCGCCTACAAAGGTTCTCCAGTTCAACGATTTCGGGCTGGTGGCCATTACGCGCAAACGCGTGAAGCAATCGCTCGAGCGCACTTTGTCGGTTCCCTGTCCCATCTGCCAGTCCACCGGCATGGTCAAGAGTGCGGCGACAGTGTGCAACGAGATTTACGTGGAGATGCGAAAGATGCGGAAGCACTTCGAAGGATCGGATGTCTTGCTTCGAGTGCATCCTGACACGGTAAAGACGCTCAAAGCCAATAATGCGCGTTGGCTCAATGACTTCGAAGAACTCATCGGAAAGAATCTGTTGGTGAAGAGCGACCCAAGCCTGCATCCGGAGCAGTTCGATATTCAGGGTTAATTTCGCTGCTCACTCAATTCCAAAGGGCCGGAGCAAACCTCCGGCCTTTTTTGATACGGCCGAATCCGTGCATCCGGCAGGCGCCAATTCTGTTCCGGCCAGAAAACCATTCCTGCATTTCCACACTCACAATCAGTATTGCCCATTGTTCTGCTCCATACGCACTTGCACATCGTTTTCACCACGCCTAGAGGTCGCGCGATTGTCCCCTGTCCATAAGTCACCCGGCCTGATCACCGTCCACTCCCGCGTACTTGCTTGTCCCATCCTCATGGGCTTGAGTCTCCTGCTTGCATCCTGCGGCTCGCCCAGCTCGTACCATGATGCCGTCGTTCCCAATCCGCCATCGCCCACGCAGCCGCCACCGCAGGCCGCACAGGCAGGCAACATCACCATCTCTCCGCAATACATCGCTATCGGCGTGAATCAAATGCAGGCCTTTCAGGCCACCGCACCCGCCGGAGAACCCTTGCAATGGTCCGTCAATGGCGTCATCGGCGGCAACTCCCAGCTCGGCACCATTGATTCCTCGGGCAATTACACAGCGCCCCACAGCGTCAGTTACGGCACCAATGTGGTCATCTCCGTAGCCGACTCCAGTGCCCCCCAGACCAACTACGCCAGCGCGGTCGCCGCCGTACTCGCGCCGGGTGTCGTCACCCAGACAGCCAATCCCCAGGTCGCCATATACTCCATTTACCTTCCGGCCCCAGGGAAGGTCAGCATTGATTTCGGGCCAGACAATACCTACGGCCTGAACACATGGCAGCAACCCACTCCGTCACCCTACGGCGGCGAGGTCAGCATCTTGGTTGCCGGCATGCGCGCGCAAACCCTCTACCACATGCGCGCAGTCGTCGATCTCGACAATGGCGCCTCCTATAGCGACGTGGATCAGACCTTCACCACCGGCACCCCGCCCGGAACCGCTCCCGTCACCATCACCGCACCAGCAGGGCAGAATCCACAACCCGGTATCGAGATGTTTGACACCGCCCTCCCGCATGAAAGCGCCCAGGCATTCGCCACCGATCTGCAGGGCAATGTCATCTGGACCTACGCCTACAAAAGCGGCACGATAGAGGACATCGTGCAGCCCATCAAGATGCTCCCCAATGGACATTTCCTCGTTCTCATCTCCTATGCCTCATCCGCCGTTCTCAATGGCGCAACCATCCAGCCCGGCACCATTGACGCCGTGCGCGAGATTGATCTGGCCGGAAACACCATCCGCGAAATCACGCTCAGCAATCTCTCCACGGCCCTCGCTGCGAAGGGATACAACCTTGACCTCGGCAGCTTTCACCACGACGTTCTCGCTCTTCCTAACGGCCATTGGATTCTGCTCGCCTCGCTCTACCAGTCCTTCTCCAATCTTGCCGGCTATACCGGCACCACCAAGGTTCTGGGTGACGTGCTCATTGATGTGAATTCAAGTGGACAGCCCGTCTGGGTGTGGAACACCTTTGACCATCTCGACATCAACCGTCATCCCTATCTCTTTCCTGATTGGACGCACGGCAACGCACTGCTTTACTCCGCCGACGACCACAACCTGATCTTGTCCATGCGTCACCAGAACTGGATTATCAAAATCGACTACCAGGATGGCCAGGGCTCAGGCAAAATTCTCTGGCGTCTTGGGGAGGGCGGCGATTTCACACTGCAGAACGGCGTCGATCCCACTGATTGGTTCTATGCGCAGCATGGACCGGCCTTCTTCACCCCGAACACGACCGGGTTCTTCCGCCTCGGCGTCATGGACAACGGCGATGACCGGCCCACGCCCGACGGCGGAATCTGCGGCGCAACCGGCGAACCAGCATGCTACTCCACTGCATCGATCTTTCAGATCGATGAGTCCACGATGACGGCCACGCTTGTCACCCACTACAACCCCTCGCCCAGCCTCTACAGTTATTTCGGTGGTGATGTACGATCTCTCGCGAACGGGGACCTCGAAGCCGATTTCTGCGCCCTCAGAAGTGGTTCCCTTGTGCAGGAATTCGATCTCAATGGAGCCACACCACAACTTGTGTGGCAGGCTCAAACAAAAACGGCTTTGCAGTACCGCGCAAAAAGGATGCCAAGCCTGTATCCCGGCGTCCAATGGTAAGGGAGGCTATCGATTAACGTAGGGGGGGGCGATGCTTTTCACATCATCAAACTATTTCGTACGAGTGAATTCTTGCCTCAAGTCAAGTCTGCCCCTCACCAGATTCAGGCTTCGTCGTCCTGCGTCTCAAACCGGGAACTTGTATTTTGTTTCCTTCCGCGCGCAACCTAGCGGGGGTTTTCCGTGTCTAAACCGTCATTACGAACTTCGCGAGGGTCAGCGCAGTTTGGGAAAACAATACGACCCCGAGGTAATGCCATGTCAACTCAGTCCTGGCTGCCGTTTTTGCGGCATGCGACCGTGATTGCCGCTGTGGCTTCCTTTGCCATTGGTACGGCAAATGCCCAGTTCTCCTCTTCGCTTGACTCTTCCAGTGGGCTTTCCATAGCCGAGTCCAGCTCGCTTCAGCCCACGCTGGCAGATGGTTCAGCTGGCTCGGCGGCTCTGCCCGCCGCTCCTTCGCCGTCCGAAGGCAGCGGGGCCGGAGGTCAATATGGCGGCCGGTACCGGCACCGCGATAACATGTTCAGTCACCTCACATTTGAAGCAGGCGGCGGATTCAACGCCCCGTCCGAGAACTCCTCACCCTACATCACCTGGGGCGGCAACCTCACCGTAGGTGCTGGCTATAGGTTCAGCCCTTACCTCAGCATGCTCGCCGAGTACCAGTTCATTGATGACAAACTCCCAGGCGCGATCGTGGCAGAGGCGGGCTCTGACGGCGCAAATGCGCACATCTGGTCCCTTACCCTGGCTCCCGTCCTGGACTTATTCCCGCACAGCAGCAACAGCGTATATGTCACCGGGGGCGGCGGCTTCTATCGCAAAGTGACTAACTTTACCAATCTCAATCTCGGCTACTACTGCGATTACTTCTATTGCTACCCGGGCGTCACGAGCCAGGTGGTTGGTCATTTCTCTTCCAACCAGGGTGGCTGGAATATTGGTGCGGGCTTCACGCATCGCCTCGGCGGAACCTACGGAGACAGCAAATTGAAGCTTTTCGCCGAAGCACGTTATCTGAAGGTGCTCACACCCGCTGTCTACACTCAGCCAAACGGCCTGGGTACAACCTATGTAGGCGCGAATACCGAGCTCATTCCTGTCACTTTCGGAGTTCGCTGGTAAATCGCCGGATTCTGCAATAAACGAGGGCCTGTTGCCACTGAGCAGCAGGCCCTTTCTCTTTCACCGCTATAGCGGCAATTACAGAATCCCAGCCAGTTTCAATTGCAACATGCCTCCAGCCATCACGCCAATCGGAGCCAGCCCTACCTGCGCCAGTAAAAACCAGATGGGGCGCTTTCCGCGCTCCTGCATTGATCCGAGCGCCGCCATCAGCAAAATGACGAGCGCCAGAACGAGTACATGGATCAGAGAATTTCCGCGCGCCAGCGTTGCCGTGATGTAACCACCAAGTGCGCCCGCCAAAAAGGAACCACCCAGTTGAACGACGCACTCAGAAGCACGTGGCCGCAGACTCTCGCGCGACAGGCTCGGTGTCATCCGCATGGATAACGCGCGAAGACCCAGATCAAAGATCAGAACCGCTGCGTAACCCGCCAGCAGCGTAAGAAATGCATGCGCCATTACCACGGAAGACTCTCCTTGGTAGTTTGGCCCACCTCGCCACGCTCAATGCGCGCCAGAAATTCGCGCGCAAGCCGTGGCTCACCCGGATGATGTTCTCCGTGTATGGTGCAAAGATCAAGAAACTCCTCGCAAAGGGCATTTCGCTGTTCTTGTTGCGCTGCCGCACCCTGCAGAGCCTCCGCCAGTGCGCGTAATTGCGCAGCCTCAGGCCACCTGCGCTCTTCTCCGTCGCTCGCCGTCAATTCGATGTCAGCAAACAACCCTCGCCGCCCTCGCGCGCACTCCTCAAGGCATGCAAGAAGCTGCTCTGCAAAGGCGCGATTCAATGAGTCCCATTGTTCCGATTCCATGGCTTCGCGTGGATCCATCTCATTTCTCCAATGTGCACTACTTCCCACGCATGGCCGCTTCCACTTCGTCGGCAGTATGTGGCAGGTCCGCGTCCAGATCGATCAGCTTGCCATCATCGCCAACAAGAAAATCGCATTCAATGCGAACGCCAAGCTTTTCTTCGGGAATGTACACACCTGGCTCAATCGTAAAGACCATGCCCGGTTTCAACACTGCCGGATATCTGGCTGGATCGTGTACATCGATGCCCACCATGTGACCCAGTCCGTGAAGCCAGTACTTGCCCAGCGGCAGCCCGTGCAGATCCTTCCCATGCGTGTTGATGTAGTTGTACGCCGCCGTATCGAGAGAGTTGGGATCTTTGCGGTCGCGGTCGTTGATCGTGGATTTGCCCGCCACGAACGCCGCAATCGCTGCCTTCTGTGCTCCAAGAACGATGTCGTAGATTTCCCGCTGCCGCGCCGTGAAATGCCCATTCACTGGAGCTGTGCGCGTAATGTCGGCCGCATACATGGAATACTCACATGCTGCATCCACCACAACAATGTCTCCATCTTCCATGGTGCGCGAGTTCTCGGCGTAATGCAGCGTTGTCGAATTGATGCCCGAGCCGACGATCGGCGCATAAGATGGGCGCTCGCAGCCATGCTCGTACCAGGCCTCTGTCATCTTGCCCGCAATGGTCCGCTCCGTAACTCCCGGATGCACCGACTGAAACATGACGCGCTGCGCCGCGATCGAGGCCTCTGACGCCTTGCGAATCAGTTCAATTTCGCCTTTGTCTTTGGTCAGCCTCAGTTCCATCGTCAATTCCGTAACGTCGCGTGCCGGTGGCGCCTTGTCCAGTCCAAGCGTCACCGCATTGATCTGCAGAAGCGCCTTGCCCGCTTCTGACTCGGGCTGTGTCCAAATGCTGTACGCTAACCGGCGATCCTTACCGGTGATTGCGTTCAACTCGACAGGCAGCTGCGCCATCGGCTCCACTTCGTCCACGCCGGTCAATTCACTCACATTGGGCGAATCCGCATCCAGCTTCGGCCCCGTATAAAGTTCCATGCGGAGATTGCGCGTGGGCAGGAAGAGAATTTCGCGATAGCCCTTTGGCGTCCCTTCCGCCGCGGTCACCAGCAAAGCTGCTCCTGGTTCATCCCAGCCGGTCAGGTAATAAAAGTCTTCATCCTGACGATAAGGCATGAAGTCGAGCACGGGCTGCTCGGCGGCAAAGAGCACAGCAACTCCGCCTTTGAGCTTCGCCGCCAAGGCAACACGGCGCGCGTGATACACGCTCGCTGGCTGTTTTTCAATGGCATGCGCTGGTGGGACAAGCGCGGCGAGAGAGAGAACAAGAAAAACGGCGGAACGCAGTGGCCTCATATGGGTATTGTTATCGCTGCCGGTGATGCCATGCAATCAATTCTGAAGAATCACCCGATGCGCGTGGAATTCTAGCCACCCAGAGGTCCCAGAACCTGCTTGGCAATCGTGGCTAACTGCATGTTGGAGGTACCTTCGTAAATCTTGCCTACCTTGGCATCCCGATAGAACTTTTCCGCCGGATAATCGCGAACAAATCCGTTTCCGCCAAAAATTTCCACTGACTCACTGGCAACACTCTCCGCCACCTCGGAGGCAAACAGCTTGGCCATGGCGGCTTCCTTCACAAACGGCTCGCCAGCATCGCGCAGCCGGGCAGCGTTGTACACCAGCAGGCGTGCGGCCTCGATGCTTGTGGCCATGCGGGCAATCGCAAACTGTACAGCCTGAAACTCCGCAATGGCCTTGCCGAATTGCTTACGCTGCCTGGCGTAACGTGCGGCGTGATTCCACGCTCCCTGCGCCAAACCCACCAGTTGCGCACCAATTCCAATGCGGCCTTCATTCAGAGTCTCGATCGCAATCTTGTATCCCTTGCCCGGTTCCCCAAGCAAATTCTCGCGCGGCACCATGCAATTGTCGAAAGCGAGTTCGCAGGTGGAAGAGGCGCGAATGCCCATCTTGTCCTCTTTGCGGCCCACAGTCAGGCCGGGAGTTCCTGCCTCCACCAGAAGTGCCGTCACACCTCGGTATCCGGCCGCAGGATCGATGGTTGTAAAAACGATGAAGAGTCCCGCCTCGCGCGCATTCGATATCCACAGCTTGCGCCCATTGATGCGATAGCTGTCGCCATCTTCTTCAGCGCGTGTCTGCAAAGCGAATGCATCGGAACCGGAACCGGCCTCGCTCAGTGCGTACGCGCCAGCCACAGAAGTCGCGAGCTTTGGCAGCCAGTGCCGCTGTTGCGCGTCGGTTCCCCAGCGGCGCAGTCCATTAACCACAAGCGTATTGTGCACATCGACCAGAACTGCCACAGCAGGGTCCACAGTCGAGATGGCTTCAATGGCAAGTACGGAGTCGAAGAAGGTTCCGCCCGCTCCACCAAACTCCTCTGGAACTTCAATGCCCATAAGGCCAAGTTCAAAGAGCCTCGCCACAAGTCCCGGTGCAAACGCCTGCTCCTCGTCCATCGTACGAACCAGCGGCCCAATGGATTCTTCAGCGAATTGCAAAACCGTGGAGCGGAAGAGTTGCTCCTCTTCTGAGAGGCTGGTCAAAGCTGGAGAAGTTAGTTGCCTGGAAGCCAAGAACGCGGTACCTCCGGAATCGGAGTGTAGCAGACTGAGTGTCTCTAATGTAGGGAATGAAAAAGGGCGGACGCTTGAAGAAACGTCCGCCCCTCTTGCCAGGGTGTGCTAGTTCACTGTCAGTGTCATCGTGGCGGATGCAGTCAGGTTTGTATGAACGCTGTCTGTGCCATTTACCGTAAGAGTGTACGTTCCTGTCGGCGTATTGTTGGATGATCCTCCGCCTCCACCGCCGGTATTCGAACTCGACCCGCCACCACCGCAGCCTGAGAGCGCAAAGCCTGCTGCAGCAAGAACAAGTACAGCTGCAAACAGTCTGACCTTCCGGAAGCGCCACCCAATCAGCCCAGCCAGCATCAGTGCCAGGAATCCAAAGGCTGCACGCGAAATCGGTGCGGCTGGATTGATCTGCGCATGGCCGGATGGCCCTGTAATGCGATAACGAACACCAGGCAGAGTCCTTGCATTGGCTCCCGTTCCGCTCTGTACAGCGGCAGTCGCGCATGAAGTTGAACTGGTGTAAATCGTCAGGCTGGTTGTTGCCGCTGACGTTCCAGTTACCGCGGCATCGTTGATGGTGTAGCAGGCATTCGTCAGTGAGTTGCTGCTGGTGCTGAGGTTAAATGTGACTGTTCCTGTATAGCCATTCGGCGTCACAGTCACTGTCGAACTGCCCGAACTGCCCGACTTCACTGTCAGGTTCGCGGCCGCAACAGTGAAGTTGCCCACATAGACGGTCGCGGATGCAGTGCCGGAAGCTGCGTGCCCACCATCGCCGCCGTAGGACACGGTAATTGTATGAGTGCCGGCAGCGAATGTAGTTGTGTAGGTGTAGGCTCCAGCCGCCAGTGCCTGCGTACTCGGTGTGCCTCCATCCACTGAAATGCTGATGTTCCCTGTTGGCGAGGAACCACCATCGGCGGAACTCACCTGAATCGCGAAGCTCACTGAAGCATTCGGAGCGGGAGTTGTTGTCGACGGAGTGATGCTGACCGTCGTCGGCAATAGAGTAACGCTTGCCTTTGTTGGCCATGCAAGCGTCAACGCAGCCAGATCAACCGAGCCAAGTCCCGTCGCCTGGTCGTATCCTGTTCCAGCGTTGTAGCCAAGTGTCGGTCCGGCACTTGTGCAGTAGCCATATGTAGTCCCGGCGGTGCAGGCGTTCGTGCCAACGGTTACGTCGTGAAATGCCGCTGCATACGTGCCAGAATTGCCGGCCAGCGCGTACAAGGTGGGATTGATCAATCCTTGCCCAGTTGTATAGCCCTGTGACTGATTAATGAGGGCAACCATGCCGGCAAACACCGGCGCAGCAAAGCTGGTACCTCCAGCGGCAGTCAGAGTTGTGTCGGAAGTACTTGCCCGAAATCCGCTCCCGCAGGAACCGGTCTGGCTGCTGCCCCAGTCACTCGTGTCGCTGGTGCAATAGAGGTAGCCCACATAATAAGGCGAAGAGTAGAGCGACACGTCGGGTATGTCGCGTGCCCCATCGCAGGGGTAAGCGTGTCCTGATAGCTGGGCTTCCCAAACAGAACGCTGGCGCCGCCACCTGTCGCGCTCAACCCGCCTCCTTGCGTCGCGCTCACCGAGCCGGCGGCGGGATCGTCGTTCCAGACCACTTCAGGCAGATATTGCAAAACAGACGTAACAAGATCCTTGCTCGTGTCCTGTGCTGTCCAGTAGCCATTTCCGGACGTGACGTAGTTCTGGTTGGTTGAATCGACTTCCGTTCCGCCCATGGCAGTCACATATGGACTGCTGGCCGGGTAGCTGACGGCGAGTGCCTGCTGCGTAGAACTCGCAAGAGTGGTAAATCCGTAACATGCCGACGCGCCAGAATCTCCGGATGCCGCCAATATTGTTTGCCCCTGCACAGCGGCCTGTTGAAACGTGGTTTCTATGGAATATCCGCCAGAGCGCAGGTTCGCATGCTCCATAGCTCACCGAGATGATGTTGCCAATCTTATGATCAACCGCATAGACAATCGAATCGAACACGGAATAGTTCTGGTTATTGCCGGTGTAGACAAAGTTGATCGTCAGCGCCGGGCGCCATCGCGCCTGCCCATTCCAGGTCAAGATCCGACTCACCCTCGATCGCCGGGTGTACGTCACGGACGTCCCACTGTCTCGGAACCAAGGATGAAGCGTCGGATGCTTTCACCGCCAGTCCGGCCGCGTTTTGAAAATTCTCAATATCTGTAACACTGATGGACTGATTGGCCTACGATCGTGATGCTCTGTCCAGTGCCATCGATACCGCCAGATGTCAGCGGCCCCACATCGTAGGCCTTCTTGATGTCGCCGGGAGCAAAAAAGACACTTCCCGAAACTTTGGAAGTGAAATCGGCCTTAGGCCGCGGCACACGCATCGAATGCGGGCGGAAGCTGCTCAGATTTCGAATGCCGCTGACCACCGGAGCCAGCGTTGCAGGTAATTCCAGAGCAGTGGAGGGCGCAAAATGCTGTTTGCCATTCACATTGTAGTAATGCATCTGCGTGCCAAAAGCCCGGTTCACCTGTCCCACTGTTCCCGAGAAACGGATGTACGTTCTGCTGCGCGCCACTGAGTCAATCGTGAATCCCTGCTGCTGAAGCCACGCCTCCGCCTTGTCGATGTCTGCCTGCGCCATACCAAAACGGGCGGCGAATTGCTCCGGAGTCAGCCACTTGTGATAGAGCGGCGAGGCCGGATTCTGCTGGTCGGCGATGAGCTGCTGCAAAGCTGACTGCTGCGCTGTTGAGCGATTGAACGCAAGCGTCATTCCGCTGATTTTGTTCCCTGCCGGCATGGCTCCCGCATCAAATTGCGGCTGCGCCAGAGGATGAAGAGACCCTTTCAGAGTGGACATCTGCGAGGTGGAGATATTCGCCGGAAGGCGCGGCTGAAGCGATTGCCCGCTCAGCGATGCTGCGGCAAGTAAGCATACTGTAAACACACCAAGGCGACGAAGGCCTCTAATTGAGGGGAGAGTCATCCGCGTCATTGCAAGCCATCCTTAAGAAAGTGCAGAACAGGTTATTGTTAAGTTTCTAGGGCTATTCCTGGAACTCACTGGAAGTTCGTTGGGGAACCCCGAAATCAGAGCATTATCAACCCGGCCAGGTCAATAGTGTGAAGTGCACCCAGGTAACAAACTTGGCGACTCGACACTCCTCCCCTGCGGGCCGTTCGTTCAGACGCATTTCTAGCTGGTCTCTTGAGTGTAGACCCGAGTCCGTGGAAAAGGTTGCAAGCCGGTCGCCTTTTTGACTGGATCAATTTCCTTATTCGGATGCCGGTTTTGAGGTGGGCTATTTTGCCGCAGGCAGTCCGGAGGGGGCACTCGTCAACGTCAGATGGGCGCGCCTGTGCGTGGAGTGGGTAACACCCTTTGCACGCCAGACGAGAGAAAGCTTCTCCCGATCCAAAAGCCGTTGAATCTGGCTTCGCGCGTGGTCCGCCCACGGTCCGTGCTTATCAATCCGCACATATGCGCGCCAATGGCGCAGTGCCGCCCTGGGTTCACCTTTTCGCTCAAAAGCAAGCGCCAGGTTATAGTGCGCATCGGCGTAGCGGGGCGCCAGATCGACTGCCTTCAGATAGGCTGCTATCGACTCTTCTGGTCTTTGCAGTTCGTCCAGTACATTGCCAAGATCAAAAAATGCGAGTACGTAACGCGGGTCGAGTTCCGTGGCACGCCGGTAAAGCTCTTCTGCACGCCGGTATTGCCGCAGATGAAAATGGAGTGTTCCCAGATTGATGTAGGCGGGCGCATATCCCGGATCGTGTCCAATGATCTGTTCGTAAAGCTCGACGGCGCGGTTCTTTTCGCCCGATTCCTCCGCCTGAACCGCGGCAATAAACTGGTCATGAACTGCCGGCGCAGCATTCGACGGAATCCGCAAAAGAGCGGAGCCGGCTGTGCCCGACTGAACATCGATCCGCTCAAAGTCGAAAAGGAGTTGGCGCCGGATGGGATCAACAACGGCTCCCTCGCAGCGGAAGGCAAGTCGCGCACCATTGCGAACCAGGCCCGCTTCCGTCAAAGGGTTGGCCATTCCGGCCACCGCGCGCATCGCAACAACCGAATCACGGATGGAGGCCGCCGTGACTGACTCCTCGCGAAGAACGCGCACTGTGCGCAGTTGCGCCAGATCCTGGAAGCTATACGTCTGCTGAACCGGTATGAGATCAGCCCGTTCCCACGCCTGCAATTGGCGAGCGCTTATCTGAAGGATCCGCAAGACATCCTGACGGCTGTAACTGGTCACTCTTCAAGGCTCCCGCGGCGCGTCCGGAAACTTGCCGGACGTTCAAGCGGCTCCGTAAGCCGTGTTATTCCGCGACGTGCTCGCTGCGAGTCGCGGAGCAGCAGCTGAGGAACCGATGTTCAGCGCTTCTCCTGAAGGTTTGAGCTCCATCGTTCCGCTCAGGCGCTTCAGGAGAATCGGTACAAATGCGATTATGCCAAGAATAGGCGTGGATAATCCGGAACGAAAGCATGCTTCATGAAAAAGTAGGTGGAAAACAGTGCATCATTTGATTCCTTTTCCATTCACTCACTCGCCGAGGTATGCCTGGTATGCGATGTGGCAGATAAAAGTTCTCTGTCACTTCTCTGCTGAGCCAAGCAGGCAATCAACGCACTCACTCAGCGTTTCGCATACACAATCGGCCAGCGCGCGCGCCTGCTCAATTCCCGCCTTCTGATGAGCATGCCTGTCGTCAATCAGAAATGTGCGCAAGCCAAGCCTGCTTCCGAACTCGATATCGGAGAGTGAATCGCCAATCATCGCGCTACCCTCAGGCGTAATCCGCGGAAATTCTTCTCACCGCCTGTTCAAAGAGTCCAGGTAATGGCTTTCGACAGTTGCACTGTTGTTCGTCATGCGGGCAATAGAAGAATCCATCAAGATGCGCGCCACTCGCTGCAAGCTGCTGCTGGAATGCCCCGTGAATCGTCTCCACATTGGCAGCCGTGTAGAGTCCAAGCGCAATGCCCCGCTGATTGCTGACAACGACCACCCGCTTGCCGGCCCGATTCAGGCGCGCAATCGCTTCTGTCACACCTGGCAGGACCTCAAATTCGGCGGGCGTTTTCACATATTGCCCTTCGGGAAGTTTCCGATTTAGAACTCCATCCCGATCAAGGAAAACCGTTTGAATTCGCTCGAAGGTCAAGGTGTAACCGCCTTACAAGCCAGCCTATGATAACAACCACTTCGAGTGCACAAAGTTCACGAATTGTTTTCCTGCTCCGCGCAATGTTTGAACAAAAATTCCTGAATTGGACCGCTCGCAGAAAAATTACTTCGGAAGTTGCACAACAGGAATTCTTTTGATGAACCACAGCACAATGGACGCATTCTCGAGCGCAATCGATGAACACCTCTCGGTTGCGCAGTCTCTCCATGCACAATGCGCCACTCTGCACGCGATTGCCGATCGCATGACGCAGGCTCTCCGCGGTGGAAAGAAGATCCTCTGGTGCGGTAACGGCGGCAGCGCCGCAGATGCGCAGCACTTGGCTGCCGAACTGGTTGGCCGATTCAGACGCGAACGATGTGGCATGGCATCCCTGGCGCTTACAACGGACTCTTCAATCCTTACGGCTGTGGCAAATGACTATGGGTATGACGCCGTATTTGAGCGCCAGGTTCAAGCGATTGGCTCTGCAGGTGACATCCTCGTGGGTATATCAACTTCAGGCAACAGTCCCAACGTCGTCCGCGCAATCGAAGAAGCGCTTCACTTGGGCCTGTGGACTGTAGCAATGACAGGTGCCGGCGGTGGCAGGATGGCGCACGTCGCCCATCACGTACTTGCAGTTGAATCGAGTGACACAGCCCGCATTCAGGAAGCCCATATCTTGGCAGGACACATGCTATGCGACTGGATCGAGCAGCATGGTCACGCAAAAATTCACGCATTCGACGCGATGCCTGCAATAGCTGCCGCAAAAGCTGAAGGGATGGACCGGCACGATGGAACAGCTTCGTGAAGTGATACAGGCAATCGAAGACACGTGGCCTTCAATGCAACTCCTTGTCGTGGGCGACGTGATGCTCGACAAATATATCTGGGGTGAGGCCGCGCGCATCTCACCCGAGGCTCCCGTTCCAGTGGTACGTGCCACCCGCAAGAGTGATCGGCCGGGAGGTGCGGCGAACGTCGCCATGAATTTGGCGCAACTCGGCGCGAAGGCAACCGTCGTGGGTTTCACGGGCGGAGATTATGAAGAGCAGCTACTTATCGAAGGTCTCCATTCCAAAGGGGCGGAAGCACGCTTTGTGCCCGTTGAAGACTTTCCCACCATTACCAAGCTGCGCATTCTGGCCAGCAATCAACAGATGCTCCGCCTGGATCGCGAGCGGACGACAGTTCCCAGTGACGCCGACTATCAGAAACTTCTATCCACTGCGCTGCCTCTCCTGCCCGCCTGTGATGCTCTCGTCTTATCGGACTACGCCAAGGGTGCTCTCAATGAAGAGGTTTGCCGGCGACTGATCGCGGCGGCTCGCGCGCAGGGAATCCCCGTGCTGGTTGATCCGAAATGCCGCGATTTCGCGCGCTATCGAGGCGCAACCACTGTTTGCCCCAATCTGAAGGAACTGGCAGAGGCGACGGGCTTAAGTGTGCAGGATGAAGATGGCGTTCTTGACGCCGGAGAAGAACTCGTTCGGCAATGCGATATCGAATTTCTCACCGTAACTCTAAGTGAGAAGGGAATTGCCGTTCTTCGGCCGGGAAATCGCGTTGTTGCGCCGGCTATCGCGCGACAGGTTTACGATGTTTCCGGTGCCGGTGATACCGTCATTGCGGTACTCGCACTCTGCCTCGCCAGCCGGATCCGGCCCACCACAGCCGTTGAGCTGGCGAACGCTGCGGCAGGCATCGCCGTCAGCAAAGTGGGTACAGCCCCGGTCGAAAAATCTGAACTCTTGGCCGCGTTGGCGCCAAAAATCACCCTCATTGCGGAGCAGAAAGTAATGGATCTGACCGCACTCACCCACCAGGTGGCAATTTGGAGAGCGAAGGGCGAAAAGATTGTCTTCACCAACGGATGTTTTGACCTTCTGCATATGGGACACATCACCTTGCTGGAAAAAGCGCGCCACTTTGGTGATCGCCTCATCGTGGCCATCAATAGCGACGCATCGGTGACGGCTTTGAAGGGCCCTTCGCGACCCATTGTGCGTGGAAAGCAACGAGCGCGCGTGCTTGCTGCGCTGGCGGCCGTCGATGCGGTCGTCACATTCTCTGAGGCCACTCCCCTCGATACAATCCTCGCCGTACGGCCTGACGTGCTTGTGAAGGGCGGCGACTATCGCCACCAGAACATTGTCGGTGCCCGGGAAATGGAAACCTGGAATGGAACAGTCAAGATCGTACCCCTGCTTGAGGGTGTCTCCACAACTTCACTGATTGCGAAGAGCAGCGCATAGTGTTCTGAAGCCCGCAACAGGGGTCAATTGCCGTTGTGGATGTAGCAATCGTGGATGGCATCCAGTGGCGCATTCGGCCAGCGATTTTGGATCAGGTCCTGCTCTGAGAGCTCACGCAATGAAAAGCCGATGGAGCCGTCCGAGTGAACGGTTCCGCGAAGATACCCGTAGATATGGGTCTTTGAAGAGGGATCGGCATCCTTCGGCAATGCATAGCGATGCGCTCCGGCTGCGCCAATAATCCATCCCGGCACCACTTCGTTCGAGCGGCTCTTCCAGAACAGCGTGTCGTAAACATTCGGCGAATAGTAGTGGGAATGGCTCGCAATCAAATACACATGCTTGCCTGCCTTTTGAGCCTCATAAAACCACGTGTATACCTTCTCGCCAGTGTTCTCTCCTCTTTCCCAGTCATCCATCGCATGATTCGATCCTGTCGAGTGAGGCAGAGCTTCATGCATTCCCGCCACAATAGTACGAATGCCGGAGCCCCGCGCAAGATCGTGATCGAGGACAGCGCGAAGCCATTTCATCTGTTCATCGGTAAACTCGTCATGACCTGAGTTGTCGAGGGTGATGAAATCAACGCCTTTGCTCGTCCAGTGGTACCAGGGGCCTATGGGGGCTGCCCACGCTCCATCCCGGGCACGCTGTTTCCTGATTTCGTCGCGATTAAGAAATGCGCCGAACTTGCTGATGTATCCCTCACGCGTCATTGGTCTCACCGTCTCGTGATTGCCCCGGCCCAAAAACACGGGAAATGATCCAAAGGATGCCATCTGGTGCGTCAGAAAATCATCCCAGGCCATCTGTTGATACTCCGCGTGAGACATGTGCGTTCCCGCTGGCTCCATGGCCGCCAGATCCTGATCCTTCGATGAAATCCATCGAAAATCGCCGAGATGCCAATAGAAGGCATCCTTTTCAGCCTTCACCTTGGTCGCAATTGCGGGCATCACGAAATCACCGCAGTTCCGGCTGTCTCCGGAAACAGCGAAGGACCAGTCCCGTGCATGGCAAACAGATGAGGAAGAGAACAAAGCGGCTGGCAAAAGGAGAGCGAATATCCAACGGGTATAACGCATAGGCAACATGCCTTTAGAGTACGGCGCTCAACTCGAAATAGTCTCGCGCATCGGTCTCTTGATTCCAGCGTGTAAGCGCTGCCACTGTTTCACTGCTCGCCCGGCTTCGCAGCTGCCGGCTTGTCTGCTGGCTTGTCTGCCGGCTTCGCAGCATCACCCTGCGACTGTGTTGCTGCGTGCGGAGCAGAAGCCTTTACGCCGTCTCCTGGAGCGGTTGTCTCCTGAGGTGGAGCGCTACCTTGATCGGTGTGACCACTCGTTGAATCGCCATGCGTATCCGAAGGCGGGTTTGCTGCAGGAGAAACCGGTGGGGTCATACCCGGAGCAAGCGGCTGGATCTGCATGGCCAGCGTGTGCACCGCCGACTGGTCATCGCGAAGCTTCATGTAGAGCAAGCCGCTTACTGGATGCGGCACAACCAGCTGGGTCCCTGTGAAGTCAGGCGGCACATCAATCGGATTATCGAATTCAGGCGCCGTCGCGAAAGATGCGGCCAGAAACAGATTGGTTCCCGAAAGCAGGCACGGCTTGGACTGCGCTCGAGGACAGTTCAAATCTTTGAACCCGGGTAGCCGCACCAGCGTTCCAAGCGGAATCCAGTCTCCCGTTACACCATCCGGCGAAATGGCGCGTACCTGTATCGGTCCAAAAGCCGACGAGCCAAAGCGCGCCAGCGGTTCCACCACTCCCAGCGCGGTCTTCGCGTCCTCCAGCATCAGGCTGCCGTCTGAGAGGGAAAGAATCGTGTGGAAGCTTCCATCGTCCGAGGCAACTTCCACTCTCTCTTTCCGGGGAAAATTGACCGGAGTCTTAGAGCGCAGGAAAAAGACCAGGCGCCGGCCAATCGGTAAATCGTCCTCGCTGCCCAGCTGCACCGGCGATGGATCATCGGTTGCCTCTTCCTGCGTACCCTTGCTCAGCAGAGTCACCACAGGGCGCGGCGGCGTAACCAGCATCGGCACCTCAAGGCGGCGCCCGTCACGGAGCAAAACACTCGCTTTGTATTTCTCACCGGGGTTCAACTCATCGGTTGGACCATCGGATTTCATTGAAAGACGGTCCGAATCCTGCACGCGACTCAATGTCGCTGGAGTCCATGTGATGCCGTGCAGTGAGGCTTTTTCCACCTCATCCAGGCGATTTCCCGATAGAACTGCCGTCTCGTCGCCCTGGCTCAGAAACAGCTTCTCCAATGAAGCTGCTTCGGCATACGCGCGAAGTGTCACGGTGTCCGGCTTCTCCAGACCAAATTGATGTACTTCAAGAGCCACCTGCCCCGGAGAAGCATCCTTCATTGAGACTGACAACTCGAGCACCTCTGGCTTCGCCGCCTTCCATGTAACAGGCAACGCATTTCCAGAGGCTGTCCGCGCAACCACGCTTTGCACGCAGAGCGTGCTCTGACCCTCCAACTGCAAAGCGTCGTCTCTACCAACTACGAGCGCGGACTGATCAGCCGCAGTCACATCCCAGCTGCTCCGCGCGGAGGAACGCAGGTGGAAGCGCGGTCCGTCCCAATCATCAAATCCCCATTTGCCGTGTACCACTCCCACGTGGTCACCTGCATCCAGCAACGGTGCCGGCTTTTCCAGCACCAGGCCACCCTCGGCCGGATCAGGATGGATTGGCAGTTCAACGGGACCTTTCTTCGTTTCAACGCGAAGCATCAGGTCGTGCGCCAGTGGAGTCGCCAATACCAGCGGGGCTCCTTCAGCAGGCAATACCACTCTCGGCTTCTGTGCGCAGAATGAGTCCGATGGATTGACTGGGTGCAAAGGCGGCATGGTCACCGGACCGATGGGCGGCAAAGCGATCACCACCACCGATTTGGGATCACGGAAGGAAGGCGGCACATTGAGACGCAGATTCAGCGTGTCCTTTGAGGAAAGCGCCAGCGCTGGAATGTATTGGTAGTGCGCGGTATGGAGTGAGGAAAGAATCTTGGCCGTGTCGACAATCGCACCGATGTAGGGGCTGTACTGTCCGCCTCCGCCCACGTGGGAATACGAAAGCTGATTCATCAGGTCCGTCGTTGACCCGCTGGTCAACTGGGCAACGCGGGTTTGCGCGTTCGAGTCGTCCATCACAATGCCTTCGGTGTGCTGCGAAAGGCATGCGCTTTGCTGCTCCGCAGGCTTTAGAAAGCAATCGTGATTGACTTTGATTCCAAGACTGCGCGCCGCATTCTCCGTCCGCTCTTTCAAGGCAGTCGGATCCGTCTGGGAGGTGACCTTCACCTCATCCAGAAAGGCATCCAGACGCATCCTGTCCCAGCTTGCGGCTTGAAGATCCTGCGCGGAACGAACAAAGGTCCCGGGCCGGCCACGCACCGTGTTCCTCAACGTGCTGAAATCGCCTCCGGTCGCCGGAGCAAGAAAAACCAGCGCCTGTTGCGCTTCGTCGGGAACAGTAACGAACACTCCCTCTTCGCGGACTTTCTTCTGCCACACTTCAACCCGGGTAAACCAATCTTCGGGCGGAGGATTGGTTGCGCCGCGCAGGAAGGCAATGACCAGCACAAAATGTTCAGACTGGCTCGCGGGCATGTCCGGGTGGACCCAAAGGCGATCGCCCGGAAGAAGGTTGGGCACTTCGCTGATCGGCAGGGTCACATCCCCCCGCTTCACATGAACATTGACCTCGGGACCGACAAGATCGAAAGCCTGAGAAAAGGCCCTGGTCGATAGTAGGACCAGAAGGATCAAAAGCAAGGAAGGTAGTCGGCGCCGCATAAATTCCATTGTACGGATTAGACGCCCGGAAGAATTTTCCGGGTTGTACAACCTTCTCATCGCAACGGTGTTATGGAGCTCCCCCGAACCGCTTTCGCCAACAGAAATAACCCCAAATTTGACAACATCGTATAAACTGTTTGCTGATTCACATTCGAAGACCAACTAGCTAGTTTTCGAAGGCCGCTCGAAGTATTCCAGACAAAAAATAACGGTCAACCCTATTCCTAAGGAACCAGTCACTCTCATTTTTCGATCCCAAAGAGTTTTGATATCAATCCAATCCTCGTAACCTGTCGCCGTCTCTGCAGGGCTACGCGGGACAATATGCGGATAAATATTCGGAGCTGAGCATGAAAGCGAAAAAGGCCAGTGCAGTCGATGTGGATCTGAACCAGTTGGATATCCCAGACGCCGAGGAATTGATTGAGGAAGCACTGAGCGAGCTTCGGTTCTCCCAGGATCCCGGCTTGGCGCGTGCGCTTCACTTTCTCGCGCCTCCCGGCTATCAGGTCATCGTGGAACTGTGCAGTGAGAACGGCCGCAGCAAGCGGCGCACGGCTTCAGCAGCAAGCTGGACACCGGAAGAAGACGAGATTCGTATCTACTTTGAGCGCACCGACGAGAGCGAACCCCAGCCTCGTATTGCGCGCTCGCTCCGGGCAGCCGCTGAACCAGCCTATCTGAACGACGAAGAAGTGGATGATGGGCAGGAAGCCATGATGCCGGCCGACATGGACGCGCGCGTGAAGGAACTCTGCGCGGCGCTTGCGGAGGCTGAGCGAGGTGGGCACGCCTTCATCGCCCTTAAATGGTTCCGCGACTCCTTCCTGCCCCGCAAGACTTTCCGTTGGAATCAGCATCCGGATTCGCGTCAGGCGGTTCTGGCTGAGGCCATCCAGCGCGGCGTCGTCCTCACCAGTAAGATCGCAAATCCGAAGACCCCAGCCTATCCAACCACGACAATTCGCTTGAATCGAGCAGAAGCCGGTATCCCCGAAGAAGCGCAGCGCTTCCATCCCATTTCCATTGATGAAGGCACGCTTACTGAGGCGATCGACATGGAACGAGGAGATCAGTGATCTGCTATTTCTTTGAGACGACAGCGTTCGCGAAACTCTTCGTGCGGGAACCGGGAACCGATGCGCTCATTAAGCTAATGGAGTCTCTTCCCGACAACAGCAAGCTGATTGCTGCTTCGGCGCCACTTGAAATCTATGCCGCCATTCGACGCCGCGAACGTTCCGGCGCACTCTCCTCGCAGGACGCCTCCTCGGCACTCGAAATCCTGCGCCAGGAAGCAGCCCGCATGGTCCAGGAGCCGCTCAATCCTGCCGTGCTCGAGTCCGCACGCCTGCTGATCGACAGGACCCAGCTTCGCTGGCCTGATGCTCTGCAGCTCGCGGCCGCCATCACAGCCCGGGACATGTTCCAGGAGACGGAAATCGTCTTCGTATCCTCCATGCCCGCATTGATTGAAGCTGCCCGGACAGAGGGCTTCCGCATACTCGACCCCACGGAAGAGAAGCCAATAGAAACAGAAGAATAACTGCACACTCAGGCGCCGCAAAAAGTTGAGAAGCTAGGCCAGTCTCCGCACCAGTGCGTCGATGGCTTCACTCTGTTCTTCCATGGAGGCAAGCAGCCGAAACTGCGTGCGGCAGCGATCGAGATTCTGGCCCGCTCGATGCACCTTGTAGTAGGTATCGCCGCGCAGATAGTCCGCCAGAAAGCGAATACCCTGCTCAAACGTGATGAGCTGCCCCGCTCTTGCCAGGCTCATCTTTTCCGCGTGTGTCAATGCGCTGCCCACGGATTCCAGAAACCCCCGCAACAAAGCCTCAAACAATTCAAAGTCCATCCGCACCAGCGTCAAATCCTGCTCATCTTCCGCGGCCGGGCAGGCCGTAGTCCGCACCATATCGCCAAAGTCGTACGGAACCAGTCCCGGCATCACCGTATCCAGATCAATGACGCAAATCCCTTCTCCACTCACTTCGTCAAAAAGCACATTATTGAGTTTCGTATCGTTGTGGGTAATGCGCAGCGGTAGATTCGCATCCACCAGCACTCGGCTGAGAGGTTCGCGCGCCAGTGCAAACTCAATCTCGCTGCGGCACTCCTCCGCACGGCCGGCCGAATCGTTCGCAATCGCCTCGCGCAAAGCCGCAAAACGCGACGGCGTGAAGTGAAAGCCGGGAATTGTTTCCACCAGGCTCTCTGGAGGCAACGTCGCAAGCATGCGCTGAAAGGTTCCGAACGCCCTGGCAGCTTGAAAGGCCTGTTCCACAGACTGCACGGCATCGAACGTGCGCGTACGCGGAATCGCTCGGAAGCAACGCCAGAATTCGCCGTCGCCGTCCTTGCACCACGCCTCGCCGCCCCTGGTTCGAATGAGCGCAAGTGCACGTCGATCCGCATCCGCGTGTCCCGCCAGCTCCCTGGCCAGGTGCTCGGTCACGCGCTGCATGTTGCCCATGAGCGAAGGCACGTCAGGAAAAATTGCTTGATTGATGCGCTGAAGAATGAAGCTCGATTCCGTTCCCCCGGAATGGAAGGTTACAAGCAGCGTGTCGTGAATATGTCCCGAACCAATCGGCTCAGCAGAGACAAATCTGCCGTCAATCGCAAACCGCTCAAGAACTCCGGCAATCTCGTTCATTCGCAACATGGGTTACAAAGAGCAACGCGCCTACGAACCTTGCCGAAAGCGATTCGACTTTTCAAACTCATCGCGCAACACAGGCGTGCGCAGATTCTCGCGGATGTATGCCAACCTCTGCTCCAGCGCCAGCAGCGCCGCCTCAATCGCATCGGTATTGGTGTATGCAATGTCGCGCCACATGCTGAAAGGGCTCGCTCCCAGCCGCGTCATCTCCTTCAGGCCACGCCCGCCCACTTCCTTCAACTCCGGTGCATCACCCACTTCGTCTTCAAGAAGGGAACTCAGCGCCGTCGCCGTAAATTGCGGAAGGTGACTCACCCAGGCAACCAGCTCATCATGCCGTACCGGATCAAGTTCCAGTGTGCGCGAGCCCATCGCCGCCACCCACGTGCGCCACTCTGTAACAAGCTCAGCTGCCTTTGCAGACCTCTGCGAAGTGGCATCGTCCGTGAACAACCAGACCGCGCCACGAAACAGATGCGCATCCGCCAGTTCGGCGCCTCCGCGTTCCTTCCCTGCCATCGGATGACCCGGCAGAAACGCAGCTCGCCCGGAAGTATTGAACAGCCGCTTACTCGCTTCGGAAATCTGCGCTTTTGTGCTGCCCACGTCCGTTACAACTTGATCTGGCCCCAGCACCCCGGACAGCTTCTCCATCCAGTCCAGAGTTGCGTAAATCGGCACAGCAAGCACAACCACATCGCTCGCCTTTGCTGCCTCCACGCCATCAGTCGCAATGGAATCAACTGCCCCCATGCGCAGAGCAGTTTGCGCGCCCTCTTCGCCGCGGTTCCAGCCCACAATGGAGCCCGTAAAGCCCGCCGCACGCAGGGCCAGGCCTACCGACGCTCCCAGCAGGCCTGTTCCAACAATTACGACGCGCTCCATCATGGCTGGCTCCAGTTCTACAGGCTTCTCCCCACAGCGGAGGCAATGGCCTTCATTTCCCCCATCAAGGACTCAAACTGATCGAGGAACAGTGTCTGCGCTGCATCTGACGCGGCTTTGTCTGCATTCGGATGCACTTCAATCAGAATGGCATCCGCACCCGCGGCCACCGCGGCCTTCGCCAACGGCGCCACCATGTCACGGCGTCCCGTTCCATGCGATGGGTCACCCACCACTGGCAAATGAGAAAGCTTCTTCGCCACCGGAATCGCGGAAATATCCATCGTGTTGCGCGTCGCGGTCTCAAACGTCCGAATACCGCGCTCGCACAGAATCACGTCGTAGTTCCCGCCGGAAAGAATGTACTCCGCCGAAAGCAACAGCTCCTCGATAGTCGCTGCCATGCCGCGCTTCAGAAGCACCGGTTTGCGAATCTGTCCAAGCTCGCGCAGCAGATTGAAATTCTGCATATTGCGCGCGCCCACCTGGAAGCAATCCACATGCGGCATCATCGGCTCAATCTGCGAGATCTCCATCACCTCGCTCACCACCAGCAGTTCGTACGCATCGGCGGCAGCCCGCATCAGCTCCAGCCCTGGTATGCCCATTCCCTGGAAGGCATACGGCGAAGAACGTGGCTTGAAGGCCCCTCCGCGCAGAAAGCTGCCGCCGGCAGCCTTCACGCGTTTGGCCGTTTCAAACATCTGCTCGCGATTCTCAATCGAGCACGGGCCCGCCATCACCGCAACCTTCTTCCCCCCGACCTTGACTCCATTGCGAAACTCAACAACCGTGCCCTCGGGACGAAAGCCGCGGCCCGCCAGCTTGTACGGTGAACTGATACGGTGAACGTTGAGAACTCCGGGAAGGCTTTCAAACTTGGCCAGATCCAGCCCCGCCGTGGCGCCCACAGCGGCAAGAATGGTCTGGCTTTCTCCCGTAGTGCGATGTACTTCAACTCCCATGTCCACCATGATTGAAATAACTGCGTCAATCTGTTCCTCGGTGGCCTTCTCCTGCATTGCGACAATCATTGCTTGTTTCCTGTCTCGGGCGACTCTGCGCCGGGTGCATGGCCCTGGCCTCCAGCCTGGGCATTTCTTTCCGATGCCAATTCGTTTCTCTGCAGTGCCCGCATCACGTCGATAATGCGCTCGTAGATATGCGTCAGTTCGATGTCTGGCAGCGGCCCTTGATTGTGGGTCCGCACGTTCTGATAAATCACCTTCTCGCGGGCCGGCTCATACACCGGCAGCGATGTGGCAACCTTCAGGTGGCCGATCATCAGTGCTGCCTTGGCGCGCTCATTCAGCAGCGCTACAAGTTGTTGATCGAGTACATCAATTTGTCTGCGCAGTTCTTCCAGCGTCATTTCAACCTCGTGATTTGCACTCCTCAGGCCAGTGCTCCACATCAAATGCCGGAGGCGCAAAGAAACTTGAATTGGCGATGAGCAAGCAGTTTCGACACACACACCGCTTGCGAGGGATCGCTTATCGGGCCAGCACTGACTGTTGCAAGTGCAGGCCCTTGATAAATCGAGCCACCGCGCCGGGTGCTTCGTCGGGTGCCGACCGCTCCACCAACTCCACAATGGCGCTGCCGACCACCGCAGCATCGGCAAACTCCGCAACCTGGGCCACATGCCCGGCGTTGGAAATGCCGAATCCCACGGCCACCGGCAGCTGGGTCCATCGACGGATGCGGCCAACCAGCTCTGTCGCATCGGCAGTCAGGCTCTGCTGTTTGCCCGTAATCCCTGTGCGCGAAATAGCGTAAACAAAGCCCTTGCTATGTACGGCAATCGCCTGCAGCCGCTCGTCAGGGCTGGTGGGTGCGGCCAGAAAAATAGGAGCCAGCTTCACCCGCTCCATCTCTTTCAGATACTCGCCCGCCTCTTCCACAATCATGTCAATCACCAGAGCGCCGTCGGCTCCTGCCGCAGCCGCATCATCGGCAAAACGTGCCAGCCCATAGCGCAATATCGGATTCAAGTAGCTGAAAATCACCAGGCCGGCATGTGGCCGCGCTGCGCGAATCTCGCCCGCCAGTGCCAGCACATCCTTCAGGCTCGTTCCTCGCGCCAGTGCGCGTTCGCTTGCTCTCTGAATCACCGGCCCGTCGCCCAGCGGATCGCTGAACGGTACACCCAGCTCAATCACATCGGCGCCCGCATCAATTGCCTCAACCGCAAGTGCGCGCGTCGTCTCCAGGCTGGGGTCCCCAGCCGTCAGATAGACGACCAATCCAGGTTTGTGGTGGAACTGAAGTGCCATCGGAGTCTACCGTTAAACTCCCTGAAGCTTGAGCTCACGGGCCAGAATGCCCATGTCTTTATCGCCGCGGCCAGAGAGGTTCACAACCAGTATGTCATGTGCCGTCATGGTAGGCGCCACCTTCAGCGCTTCAGCCACCGCGTGTGCACTTTCAAGCGCCGGCAGAATGCCTTCGGTCCGCGCCAGCCGCACCACCGCATCCAGCGCCGCCGCATCATCCTGCGACGTATACTCCGCGCGTCCCGAGTCATGCAGTGCAGCATGCTCCGGCCCAATCGACGCATAATCCAGACCCGCCGACACCGAATGCGTCTCGGCAATCTGCCCGTTCTCGTCCTGCAGCACATATGAGAAGGTTCCCTGCAGAACGCCCGGTACACCTCCGCTGAAGCGCGCCGCATGCTCGCCCAGTGCCGACCCGCGTCCGCCCGCCTCCACCCCAATCAGCCTCACTTCGCGATTGGGAATGAACTCGTAGAACGCGCCAATGGCATTCGACCCGCCGCCCACACACGCAATCACCGCGTTGGGCAGCCGGCCTTCCTTCTCCATCAGCTGCTCCTTCATCTCCTGGCTGATGCAGCGATGAAAATCGCGCACCATCGTGGGATACGGATGCGCACCCAGCGCACTGCCCAGCAGATAGTAGGTTGTTCGTACATTCGTCACCCAGTCGCGCATCGCTTCGCTGATCGCATCCTTCAGCGTCTTCGATACCGCATGTAGACACGGCGCACCTCCGCGCCCAGCAGGCGCATGCGCATCACGTTCAGCTCCTGCCGCACCATGTCCACTTCACCCATGTAGACAACGCAGTCCAGCCCCAGCAGCGCACACACCGTCGCCGTAGCCACGCCATGCTGCCCCGCGCCCGTCTCGGCAATAATGCGCTTCTTGCCCATCCGCTTTGCAAGAAGTGCCTGCCCCAGTGCGTTGTTAATTTTGTGCGCGCCCGTGTGCAGCAGATCTTCGCGTTTCAAATAGATCTTCGCTCCGCCCAGCTCTTCGCTCAGCCGTTTGGCAAAGTAGAGAGGCGTCGGCCGACCGGCATAGTTGTGCAGCAAATCCGCCAGCTCCGCTTGAAACGCTGCATCTGCCTTCGCGCGCTCATATTCGTGCTCCAATTCCAGCAGCGCAGCCATCAGCGTCTCGGGCACATAGCGCCCGCCATAAATGCCAAAACGTCCGGGCCGTGACTCAGACGGTGCTGTAGGAAGAATGACCGATGCCATAAAAGACCCTCCAGAGCGCACGGTAGGCGCGTAATGGGGAACTTTTCAGTGTACAGGGAACAGGGACCAGCGGCCCCGCTCTCGCCTGCTGGCGAGCACCTTTCCCCCTGCCCCCGCGTACGCGGCAACGATGCGCTGCAGTCTTCACCCTGGCATAAAGTCGCTGGCTGCAGGCTCAAACCAATGGATTGCCACTGCCGCAGCCGCCGGGTGAAAATCGCACGCGGTCAGTGCATCCGCCATTTGGCCGCTTCCCGTAGAATTCTCAGCCGAAATCGGCGTTAATCGGCATCAATCCAGTATTACGGCTCAAACGACGGGGGAGCATCCTTGGGGCTGGTTCCCCAGTGTTTGTTTGGAGTTGTACCCAGTTCAAACTCCAGCGTCCCACCGTGCTCTACGAATTGTTCCGGAAGCCAGGTCTTCGTTGTGGGCTTGCCGTTCACTTTTAAACTTTGCACGTAAGGTGCGTTGGTTCCGGCGTTGTGCGCTTGCACAACAATGTCGCCCGCGGGGCGCTTGATGCGAATGGCCGTGAACAGCGGGCTGCCAAGCACCAGTTCCGCGCGACCCGGGATCTCTGGATACATGCCGATTGCTGACCAGACGTACCACGACGACATCTCGCCCAGGTCGTCATTGCCCGGCATGCCTCTCGGGGAGTTGGTCCAGATGGTGTTCAGCACTTTACGCACCGCTTCCTGGGTCTTCCAGGGCTGACCAAGAAAATCGAAGAGCCACGGCGTTTCAATGGATGGCTCATTGTTAAGCTCGGCGTGCAGACCGCCGGACTCGGTGACCGCCAGGCTGCCGTCCGGGTTATAGAAGAAGGCGTTCAGGCGCTGACTCGCCTTTTCATTCCCGCCCATCAGGGTGAAGAGGCCCTGCGCGTTGAATGGCACCATCCACAAGTATTGCGCGCCGCTACCCTCAACGAACCCATCGTCGGACGCAGGGTCGAACTTGGGCCATGTGCCGTCAGCATTGCGATTCTGAATGTATCCGCCTTCGGGTGTGGCATGCGGATTGAAGATGTTCTTCCAATACTGTGCCCGCTCGAGGAATTGTTTGCGCGTGGTGTCGTCCCCCATGCGTCGCGCCAGCTCGGAGATGGCAAAGTCGGCCGTCGAGTCTTCCAGCGTATCTGCGGCGGGTCCCCAGGCATTTGCGCCCACCGGGATGTAATGCAGCTTGAGCCACTGATCGAGCGATGGGCGCTGCCCCACGCACTCCACTGCACATCCTTCGTTGCTCAGGTCATGCGCGGTTGGTACGGTGGCAGCCACAAGCAGGGATTTGTATGCCGCTTTGGCGTCGAAGTTGGTGCCGCCGAAGGCGAGAATATCGGCGATAGCTGGAGCGGCGGGATCGCCGTTCATCACGTGGGTGATTCCCGAGTTATGCGTCCAGCGATCCCACTCGCCTCCATTCTCATTTGCCTGGTTGAGCAATGACTGGGCAAAGTCACCCGCAACATCAGGCTCAAGCAAGGTGAGCAGTTGCAATTGTGACCGATAGACATCCCAGCCGGAGAAGGTGCCGTATTGGGCCTTTTGGTGAGCAGAGAGCGAGTGGACCTTTCCGTCCATGCCCATGTAGCGGCCATCCACGTCGCTGGCTAGGTTTTCGCCCATCAACGCGTGGTAAAGGGCGGTGTAAAACACCACCCGTTCGTCGTGCGTTCCACCTTCAATCTGCACCCGGCTGAGCGCGTCATTCCAGGCCGAGTGCGCTTTCTCGCGCACAGCATCGAAGGTGGCTCCTGACGGACTCTCCGCACGCAGATTTGCTTCGGCGTTCTCTTCGCTCACATACGATATTCCAACTTGAACGCCAACGGTCGGCGACTTTGAGGTATCAAGCACCACCCATCCGCCCGAGCCTTTTGCCGGCGGAACGAAACCATTGGTGCCGTACGTTGTGCCTCCGGACGCCTCGGTGGTCCCTGGGCGCAGGGTCGAGTCCTGCCACGTCCCAGTGCTCAGGAACGGCGCATTGAAATGCGCAACAAAATACAGCGTGTAATAGCTGCGGCGATCAGTGGTACCGATGTATCCGCAGAAGTTGCCACTGGTCACGGAACCGGAGACGATGCGATGGGCTGCGTCGATCTTCACATGCGCGTCTGTGCTACCGGTCTCTGAGTTCGCGGTACGCACCAGCATGACCGCGGGCCCGCTTGCAGGATAGGTGAATTGTCCGAAGCCGGTGCGCAGAGTCGCCGTCAACTCTGCGGTGACGCCGTTCTCAAGCTTGACCTTGTAATCGCCGGCTTTTGCGGTCTCGTCGTCATGGGAGAAGGTGCTGCCATAAATCTCCGCTCCTGCATCGTCGGCGGGTGACGACGTAACCTGACCCACGTAAGGCATGAACGGAATATCGCCGCTGGCGCCTGCGCAACCAGTGCCCATCAGGTGCGTCAATGAAAATCCGCTGATGCGATTGGCCGTGTACTCATAACCGCCCGGAGCGGCGGGACGTCCACGGTCATCGCGCATGGATCCAGGGACGCCTTGCACACGGCGGCGCGGTTGCGTCCGCGGCTCCTCCGGGCTCCAGGCCACCATACCGAGCGGCATTGTGGCACCGGGGTAGTCGTTGCCGCCATTGGTTGTTCCAATCAGGGGATTCACCAGCGCTGCCGGATGGTCTGCGCCCTTTTCATTTTGTTGCGCCTGCGCCTTGAACGCGCCCATTGCCAGCAGCACCAAAACTCCAGCCGGCCACACCAGCCACCGATCGCTCCAACTTAACTTGTGCATCATTTCCCCCAACAGATTTTGTACGTGGAAACGTTACCACATGCTCATGTTGCATTGTAGTGCGCAAGTTCGGATGGTCGTCTTCCCGTTGATTGCATCAGCCTTCTCTCAATCGGCGGGCGGTACATCCTTTGCTCACACCTGGTCGATTTACCTCAGAAGTGGCCCACGTTTCGCAGCCCTTATCAGTCCAAGAAATACCTGTTCCTGAGTCCCGATCTTCCAGCTCCTACCCGCACGGCAGCTGGAAACTGGCAGCCGCTTTTCACCCCAGTCCCACCTTCTCTGGCCACTGACTACGGACTGCTTTGCAGAACATTTCCTCCTGCCCGCGCATACTGAATCCGGAACAAAGGATGTGGCTGTTTGAGAGAGCCGCTTCTGAAGAGACAGTCTTGGAAGGCCGGTTTGGGAGCCGCAGAATTCGAACCCCCACCCCCTCCCCCCGCTACATCTCATATCCCGCTCCACAGCTCTTGGTTCGGTGAACAGTAAATGCATGATTTGCAATTACATAGAGGAATACAGGAGGGCGGCGTCTTCGCGATTTCGCAGCGCCGAAGCCTGAATTTCGATAAGAAAATGGCACTTTTTTGTGAAAAATGCGTGGTTTCGAGCTAGCTCCGGACCGCTTTGCGTGCATTTTCGACGAAAGCGCGCACCTTCTCAGGATCCTTCCGGCCCGGCACAGCCTCCACGCCGCTCACCACGTCCACGCCCCACGGATGCAGCGTCGCAATCGCCTCCGCAACATTGGCCGGGCTCAAACCGCCCGCGGCAATAATCCTGGTCCCATGTTCCGCCGCCACGCGAAACACCGTCTGCGCGGCCTCAGCCCAGTCAAACGCAATCCCGGTTCCGCCCACCGCCGTCGCGGTGCGCGAGTCAACCAGAATGCCATCCACATTCGGATCGGCAATCACTTCGCGTGCCTGGCGTGCCGCGTCGTCGCCAAAATGCACCACGCGCAAAATACGCAGCTCCGGCCCGAATTTTGCACGCAGGGCACCCGGCAACGGTTGCCCGCCACTGGCGTGCAACTGCACACCAGTTAGGCCGCTCGCTCGAATTGCCTCACTAATCTCTTCGAAGGGCGACTCCACAAAGACGCCGATTCGTTCAATTTCCGTTGGAAGCTGCGCTGTAATCGCAGCAACCTGCTCAACCGACACACGCCGCGGACTCTGTGCAAACACAAACCCAAGCGCGTCTGCTCCTGCATCCACCGCAAGCCGCGCATCATCGAGTGACGTATTGCCACAGATTTTGACCCAGAGACTCATCGTACCGCCGCGACGCCGGCCAGCAAGGCGGCTAGCGCCTCACCCGGATCTGCCTGCCGCATCAGGCTTTCGCCAATCAGGAACGCATTGAAACCCGCACCACGCAAACGCTGCACATCGTCAGAGGTAAAGATGCCGCTCTCAGCCACCCGTACCACCGAAGCCGGAATTTGCTCCGCAAGTTCAATGGAGGTTTCCAGCCGCACATCGAATGTCTTCAGGTTGCGATTGTTCACGCCAATCGCATCTGCGCCATCGTCGCCCAGGGTATCGAGCACGCGGCTCAGCTCATCCTGCGTGTGCACTTCCACCAGCACATCGAGCGCGTATTGATGAGCCGTTTGCGCAAAACGCTTCAGCTCGGCATCGCTCAGGGCTGCCGCAATCAGCAGAACCGCGTCTGCATGGTGTGCGCGCGCCTCGGCAAACTGATACTCGTCCACCATGAAGTCCTTGCGCAGGCAAGGCAGGCTCACAGCTGCCGAAGCAATCTCCAGATTGTGCAGGCTTCCTTGAAAGAACGGTTCATCGGTAAGTACGGAGAGCGCTGCGGCGCCACCCGCTTCATAGCGCCTCGCAAGCCACTCCACATCGAAATCCGCGCGAATCAGCCCCTTTGAGGGCGACGCCTTCTTGATTTCGGCAATCACCGCCGGCCCATCGGCCGACTTGGAACGTAAATTTACCGCCCATCCGCGCGGGGTGTGAGCGATCGCGCGCCGTTCCAGATCGGCTCGTCCGACTCGCTCTTTTGCGGTCGCAATATTAGCCCGTGTGGAGGCAATTATCGTGTCCAGATGCGTGCTCATACGCTGGCTTGAGTATACGTGCCTGCCAGAATACGACGAAAAAGGTTACTGCGCGCCAAATGGAATCAATAAGTTAATGCGCAACTAGCCTTCATCCCGAAAGACCGCACTTTCGCAGGATCAGCATACCCGGGCACCAGTTCGTAAATGCCGATTGCAAAAGGTTCAACCCCACAAATGCCGTCAACAAAAGCCAATAGTGAGAGTGCCAATAGGCCAGTGCCAGTGAAACCAGAACTACTATGCCCGCCATTGCTCGAAGACCACGTTCAACTGTCATCGTTATGCCTCCTGTGATGTGGAAACCGTTTGTTTCGCTGTTCTCTTCTCGCGTGCCGACTCAATCATGTAGTACAGAACTGGTACCGCCGGCCATGAAAGAAATGTCGAAGCCACGCCGCCTGCAATAAGTGAAAGGCCAAGTCCCTGGAAGATGGGGTCGGCAAGAATGACACTGGCGCCGACAATTACTCCTGCTGCCGTCAGCAGCACCGGCCGCAACCGCACCGCACCTGCATCGATGACGGCTTCCTGAAGAGGCATCCCCTCCCGCCGTCGTAACTCGATGAAGTCGACAACAATGATCGAGTTTCGAACGATAATGCCCGCACCAGCAATGAAACCGATCATGGATGTGGCCGTAAAGAACGCACCCAGCATGGCGTGCGCAGGCAGAATGCCCACCAGCGTCAGTGGAATCGGGAGCATAATCGCCAACGGCACAATGAATGACCGGAACCAACCCACCACGAGCACATAAATAAGGATGAGTACCGCCGCAAAAGCGAGTCCAAGGTCGCGGAAGACCTCAAGAGTGATCTGCCATTCGCCGTCCCACTTCATCGAGTAGTGTTCGGTCGAGTCCGGCTGCGCGGAGTTATACCGCGTGAGCGTATAGCCCTCCGGCAGGCGCAGATGGTCGAGCGCTTCATTCATCTTGAAAATGGCGTAGACAGGACTTTCTTCCGATCCTGCGACATCGCCTGTTACATAGATAACTCGGCGCATGTTCTTGCGATAAATGCTGGGCTGAAGCGTTGTGTGATCCACCCGGGTCAGTTCGCGCAATGCCACAAGCGACCCATCGGCGCCCTTCAGTTTGATTGCATCGAGCGCGTCCACTGATGAGCGGTCGGCTCTGTCCATTTCAACCGTCACCGGCACCGGTTCGCGCGCATCGTCCTCGTGAACCAGACCCGCCTTCGCCCCGGACTCGGCAATCGCAATTGCGCGTGCCACGTTGGCAACTGGGATTCCATGCAGTGCGGCCTTCTCTTGATCGACAACAAAGTTCACCTGCTGCTGCGGATCTTCCATGTACCAGTCCACATCCACAACGTTGGGAGTCTGTTGGAAGATCTTCTTCACTTGTCGCGCCACATCGATCTGGCCGTTTAGTTGCGGACCATAGATCTCTGCCACAAGCGTCTGCAGCACGGGCGGCCCGGGCGGTACTTCAGCCACCTGGAGGCGCGCACCGTAAGCATTGCCAATGCGGTCAAGTGCGGGACGCAACCTCCGCGCAATCGCATGGCTTTGCGCGCTGCGCTCGTCGGCCGGCAAAAGGTTGACCTGAATATCTGCCTGGTTCGCTCCATGGCGCAGATAGTAGTGCCGCACCAGCCCGTTGAAGTTGAACGGACCCGATGTGCCTGCGTAGATCTGATAGTTCTCCACTTCAGACTGCGTACTCAGATAGGAGCCCAGTGCCTGCGTCACGCGCATGGTCTGCTCCAGCGGCGTACCGTCAGGCATATTCACAATCACCTGGAACTCGCTCTTGTTATCGAATGGCAGCATCTTGACGAGGACTGCCTTCATCGGCACAAGTGCGCAGGCCGCCAGGAATAGAAGCACGACCACGCCCAGAAACATCCACCGGCTCCGCGCACTGTAAAGTAACGGATGCATTACGCGACGGTAGAAGCGCGTCAGCCAGCCTTCCTTCTCCGGTGTGAAGGTGTGCGCGCCTTTGAGATGCTTCCTGCCCAGCAAACGCAATGCCGCCCATGGCGAAACCACAAATGCCACAATGAGTGAAAAGAGCATTGCCAGCGAAGCGCCCACTGGAATGGGTCGCATATACGGTCCCATGAGGCCGCGCACGAAGGCCATCGGCAGAATGGCAGCAATCACCGTGAAAGTAGCAAGAATAGTGGGGTTGCCAACCTCCGCCACTGCTTCAACCGCAACTTGGCTCAGCGGTCGTCTCGCGTTCGCGGGCAGGCGGAAGTGGCGGACCATGTTCTCAACCACAACAATGGCGTCGTCAACCAGAATTCCGATGCTGAAGATGAGCGCAAAAAGGGTTACTCGGTTGAGCGTATAGCCCATCAAGTAAAAAATCACCAGCGTGAGCGCCAGCGTGACCGGAATCGCGACCAGCACCACACCTGATTCACGCCAGCCAAGGAAGAACGCAATAAGTATTGTGACCGATATGGTTGCGATCAGCAGATGCTCAAGAAGAGTATTCGACTTCTCCTTCGCGGTCTGGCCATAGTTGCGCGTCGTGGTAACGTGCAGGTCTGCCGGCAATGAGGTGCGGCGCATCTGGTCAATACGTGAAAGAACTGCGTTGGCCACATCGGTTGCGTTGGAGCCTTTCCGCTTTGCAATCGTGAGTGTCACCGCAGGGAATTGCTCGCCCGGCGAAGCCTTTGCATCCCCGGCTGCCGTCCCAAAGGTCACATAATCGGATGGTTCAGCCGGGCCATCGATGATTGCGTCGGCCACATCCCCCAGCAGAACCGGCCGTCCACGATCCACCGAAACCACGACTCGCTCGATGTCATGGCGGCTGCGGAAGACACTGCCCGCCTCCACGCGAATCTCCTGATTACCTGAGGCGAACTGCCCTGCCTGAAGACGGGAGTTTGCGCCTTCGAGACGCGCAACTATTTCAGGAGCCGTCAAGCCGTGACCGGCCAGCTTGGCGCTGCTTAGCATGACGCGCATGGCGCGGGTCTGTCCGCCGATCAGCGTGGTCTCAGACACATTCGTAACCTGTCGTGCGGTGTCTTCCACTTCGGCGGCAATTTGTCTCAGTTGTCCGCTCGTGTATCCCTTACCCCACAGCGTCAAAGCCAGAATTGGCACATCATCGATCGATCGCTCCTTCACAATCGGCAACGGAGTTCCGGGGGGCAGTTGATCAATATTGGCGTAGAGCTTGCTGTAGACCTTCACGAGCGCATCCTGCTGGTTGGTGCCTACCAGAAAGCGCACGATGACCAGGCTCATACCCTGGCTGGAAGTCGAGTACACATACTCCACTCCAGGAAGGTCGCGTACCAGCTTTTCAATCGGAATGCTGAGCCGGTCTTCCACTTCGGCCGGAGAGGCGCCAGGCATCACCGTCATCACGTCCAGCATGGGAACAACAATCTGCGGTTCTTCTTCGCGCGGAATCAGTGCTACCGCAAACACGCCCAGTGCGAGTGAAAACAAAATCATGAGCGGTGTGAGTTTCGAATTGATGAAGCTCGCCGACAGGCGGCCGGCAATTCCGAGGTTCTGGCTGCTCATTGCGCCCCCTCTATTCGCTTGCCGCCAAGTTCACGATCACCCGGATTTAGAACAACAGTCTCACCGGAGCTGATTCCCGAGAGCGCTTCATAGGAGTCTCCTTGCTTCGCCCCAACTGTGATGTAGCGAAGCGAAGCAATTCCCGAGGGGTCAACGACCCAGACGTTCTTGAGTGAACCATGGGCCACAATCGCCGCCTGCGGCACCAGAACTGCCGACTGGCTGCCCGTGGAAATCAACGCCGTGCCATACATTCCTGGGCGCAATTCTTTTGAAGCTGGAAGCGCAATCTTGACCAGGAAAGTATGCGAGCTCGGGTCAGCTGCCGGCACGACCGTCCGCACCGTTCCTGTGTCGGGCGCCTGCGGAGCGCTGTCAATGCGCACCTTTACCTTTGACCCTGAACGCAGGGCAGGCAGTAATGACTCGTCAGCCGAAACGTCCAGTTCCAGCGGGCCTTCGCTGTCCACCTGCATCAGCGGCACGCCCGGAGCAGCAAGCGCGCCCGGATCGACCATGCGCGCCGTCACTCGACCGGAAAACGGCGCTCGGATTACTGAATAGCTCGCCACCGTTTGCGAACCCGTCTCTCCGGCCTGCGCTGCGGCGTATTGCGCTTTTGCCGCATCCAGTTGCGCATGTGCGGCCTGTGCGCGACGGCTCACTTCGTCAAACTCCTGCGGACTCACGCTCTTGCTGGCACGCAGCATCTCATAGCGCTTCAGCGTCGAATCAGCCAATGCGGCATTCGATTCCGCCAGCTGTACCGCGTGGCCACTTCCGGCGAGCCCGGCTTGCGCCTGCGCCACCTGAGCCTGTGACTGTGCATCATCAAGCCGGATGAGCGTTTGTCCGGCTTTCACAAAGTCGCCCTCATGCACAAGCACAGCGCGCACGTGCCCCATGGTCTGCGCGGAAAGTACCGCCGACTCTTGGGCATGCACTGTTCCCACCACGGTGGATCCCAGCGGCACCGTCTCTTGCGCTGCTTTGGCAACCGTGAGTCCCGTGACGGTCTCCGGCGCCGCTTTCTTGATTTCCTTGTGGCCGCATCCGGCCAGAATCGATGTGCCCGCAAGCGCGGCAACAAATGTAACTGCATAGATGAACCGACTCATGGAAGCTCCTCGTGCATGGGATCCAGCGTGCCGATAGCGAACTGAAGATCGGCCCAGGTAAGTGTGTTTGCGCTGACTGCCTGCCAATAACCAGCCGTGCTGCGCCTCTGCGCGTCTTCTGCGCGCAACAACTCGGTAATCACCACCAGCCCTGCGTCATAGCGATTCTTCACAATGCGCAGGCTCTCATCAGCGGCATCCACAGCCGCGCGCGCCACTTCCAGCCGTTGCGTCGCAGATCGATGGGCAATCCAGGCGCGGGTGACTTCCATCCGGATTTCATTGTCTGCGGATTGCTGAGCTGCCCGCGTACGCTCAAGCGCCACACGCGCGGAAGCAATCTGCTCGCGTTTTGCCAGGGGAAGAATGTCCAGGCGGATCTCCGCACCAGCCATCCAGTTGTTGCCGCCCGAACCGGCGAAGGCCTGCTTGTCTGCCTCCCACGAGCCGAACACGCTCACCGTAGGTCCAAGACCGGACTGTGCCGCGCGCAATCCGGATTTCTGTGCTGCTGCCTGCTCAGCAAGGCTCTTCCTGTCCGTGCGAGATTTGAACGCTTCGGCAACCGCCTCATCCAACCGGGGGACTTCATACTTCCGCTCAGCCAATTGCGAAAGGGAACGCTTGTCGGTGGGCAGTTGCACGCCCATTGCCTGCTCCAGCCCCGCCCAAGATGTATCCAGGTCGCCCTGCGCCTGTACTTCGTCCTGCTTGCGCTCGGCCATGTTCGCCGTCGCCATCAGCTGGTCTGATTCCACGGCAAGTCCCGCACCGACGCGCGCTTTGCTTGAGTCAAGCAGGGCCTGCGCCGTTTCCACTTGATGCTTTGTTACCTCAAGCTCTTTGGTTGCCAGAAGTACGGCTTCATATGCGGAAACCACCCGAAACGCAATTTGCTGGTCAGAACGATTGAGGGATTCGGCCGCAGCGTTGCGCATGTGGTCGGCACCCGCTATCTGCCGTTGCGTGCGGAAAGAGTCAAATGCTTGCCATTGGCCGGAAAGCCGCGTCGCAAAGTTATCTAGTGGCGCGGGTTTATTCAGGTTGTTCAGATCAAAATTCGACTGCGAAAACCGCTGTTGCCGAAGGAGTGTTCCGAAGGCATATACCGGATCGTTGCCCCGCGTGAACGCCTCGCTGAAGTTAACCTGCGGTGCCAATGCCAGCCGCGCCGATTTTGAGGCAATCTTTGCGGCCTCCACATCGGACTTGGCGATTGTATGTTCGGGGTTCTGCCCGAGTGCCAACTGCACTGCTTCTCGCAGAGTAAGTGGATCGGCGGTCTGCGCCGAGGCAGATGGCAGTCCGCCAGCGCAGACGACCATTGTGGCGATGATTCCTATCCATCCTGGAACGCGCACCTTGACCTCGCAATGTCTAGAAAATCGGCTTGTCCGATGTCTTCACCCGTTAAAAGCCCGTTCAAGGGCAATCCGTTACAAAAACCGACACAATTTTCAGTCACAGGGGCCAGATTGCAACAGGAACTACGTCACAGAAGTTGTGAAATCACTCAAAACCCGGAAGGAAGAACTTTCCCCCAATCATTGGCCTCGACCGAAGGAACCCCTCCCAATCTGGCTCACGTGCCACCTGACCCGCATCTTCGCTACCATGTGGGCAATGGAAGACTCCGGTCCGGCGCATCAATCTGGCCAGACAAAAAGGTGAGAGATGGAGAATTTTCGACTCAAAGTCTTTCGAACCGTCGCCGTTGAATCGAACTTCCGCCGGGCTGCCGAGTTGCTCCATCTAAGCCAGCCTGCGGTCAGCCAGCAGATTCGCGCACTTGAGTCGGAACTAGGTACGGCCCTCTTCGATCGCTCTCATGGCAAAGTCCGGCTCACCGATGCAGGGAGCGTTCTTCTGCAATACGCCAAACAGGGCGAGCAACTGGCCGATGAAGCCTTTCAGGCAGTTCAGCAGACCAAGGGACAGGTTGCCGGATCTCTACGTATCGGCGCATCGATGACAATTGCGCAATATATCCTTCCACGCATTGTCGGATCGTTCCTAAGGGAACATCCCCGTGTCCGGCTTGCCCTGCGCAGCGCCAACTCGGAGCAAATCATTGCCGCACTCGCCAATGATGAGATCGAACTCGGACTGATTGAAGGACCGGTTTCAAGCCGCGAAGTCTTCCGCCAGAAGTTCTTTGAAGACCGTCTTGTTCTCATAGCCGGTCGTCAATCGCCGTGGGGTCGGCAAGCGAGTCTGACCCTGCAAGCCCTCTCTCAGGTGCCGCTTCTTATGCGTGAACGTGGTTCCGGATCGCGCCGCGTGGTTGAGTCCGCACTGCGCAAAGCCGGCATCGCCCGCCGCGATCTCAACATTCTGCTTGAGCTTGATTCCATCGTTGCCACCATCTCCGCGCTCGAAGCAGGCATTGGGGTTGCGTTCGTCTCTGAATGGGCCATTCAAAAGGAACTGCGTCTCGGTACTATCCGCATCCTGGTTGTTCCCGGCCTCGACATTCGCCGCGACATGACCCTTGTACGCCGCCTGGGACCTCTCGCACCCGGCCCCGCTTCCACATTTGAACGTTTTGCTCTGAGTGGCCCTACTGTCTGGAACTGATAAGTTTTTCTTATCGTTCATCGAAAACATCGTCTGGACCATCACGGCGAATGGTTTCACGATGGAACCATGTTGAAGAACCTCTTCTTCCTCGGCATCATTCTTGCAGCCAGCGGTTTACTCTCGCCTCCATTCGCACTCGCCGCCGGACTCATCTACGGCCTCACGGTCACGCATGGCTACCATCTCGACGCCAAACGGCTCTCGCGCTTTCTCCTGCAGGCTTCTGTCGTCTGCCTGGGCTTCGGCATGAATCTCACTGAAGTGGTGCGCGTCGGTAAATCCGGTTTCCTTTACACAGCTATCGGAATCACTTTTGCCATGCTGCTCGGTATGGGGCTTGCCCATTTGCTCAAGGTGCGCAAAACGCCAGGCTTTCTCATCAGCGCCGGCACGGCCATCTGTGGCGGCAGCGCGATCGCAGCGCTGGCGCCGGTCACCAACGCCAGCCAGGAGGCCATGGCGGTCTCCATGGGCACGGTCTTCGTACTCAATTCCGTCGCCTTGTTTATCTTTCCTGTCATCGGCCATGCACTGCATCTGAGCCAGTCGCAGTTCGGTCTCTGGGCCGCCCTCGCCATCCATGACACAAGCTCCGTTGTGGGCGCCGCCGCACGTTATGGCACCCTCGCGCTCGCCATTGCCACCACAGTGAAACTCGCACGTGCCCTCTGGATTGTCCCACTATCCATCGGAGTGGCAGTTTATCGCAAAAGCAGCGCGAAGATTCAACTGCCCTGGTTTATCGGCCTATTTTGTCTGGCAGCCATGCTCAACAGCTGGATCCCGCCGCTGCGGGTGGAGTTCCTCCAAATGGCGCGACTCGGCCGTCTCGGCCTGGCGGTCACTCTCTTCCTCATCGGCACAGGAATAACACGCGCAACCGTTCGTGAAGTTGGCGCTCGGCCGCTTCTGCAAGGAGTCGCCCTCTGGTGCGTAGTCAGTTGCGCATCGCTTGCCGCAATCTGGCACGGTTGGATTCATCTGTAGGCAATGAAATTGATTGGATAAAACATACTGGTGGGCCCGGAGGGATTCGAACCCCCAACCAAGGGATTATGAGTCCCCTGCTCTAACCGTTGAGCTACAGGCCCTTCAATGACTTACGGCTAGCCCATCCGCCGTTCTTCAGCTCGTCAACGGCGTATTGAAAGCGCGCATGTGAGCCTAAACAGCATTGTAGCCGCCAAGCGAGCGTTTCCAAATTGGGCAGTAGGCCGAGTAGGTCGTTCATCCGCCAGGGGCCAGCCGGAGACGTGCCGGGACTTCACTTCGCTCCGCCGGTGTCCTCTTTGATTTCCTGCCCCAGTTGCTCGTATTGGTCCGATGCAATGTAATCCACGCCCGCATGGATTGCCGCCTGCCAACGCTCACGCGCCGCCGCCAGAGAACCGAAGTTATATCCACGAAACCATCCATGGCAGCTGAGTGCCGATACATCCGACCCATCCAGCGTATAAAAACGGATCCACAAGCCATTCTCATGCGCCCGCTCCACAAGCGACCGCAATCGCAACTCCTTCTCTTTTGTCCACGCCCCCGCGTGCTGTTGCCCCGCGTGTTCCACCACCACCCACGAGTTGTTCCACCAGCGCCGGTAGTTTGTTGCCTTCTCCGTATCGATCACATCCGGCGCTGCACTCGGGTCCTTATGTGCAGAGTGAATCGCCCCGAATGCCAATACCGGGTCACCCACCGCAAGCTTGTCGTAGAAAATCGCCTGTTGCTCGTCATCCTCTCCTGTCAGAACCAGAATGGGGCGCACCGTGAGTGGCTCCACCACGGAGGGATCCGCGCCCTTCGGCGCTTCCGTAATCCACGAGCGATACTTCAGCAGCAGCGCGCGAACCGCCGCAATGTGCGCGGGCTCATTATCTTTGAAGTCAAGATTCAGCGTAATCAGCGGCCAGTCGCCATGATTTTTTTCCTTCAACGCCTTCTCCACAATCGGCCTTACCTTGTCGAAGAAGTAGTGCTCCATCGTAGGTTCGTGGCCTGACAACGGCTCGCCATGCGTCACGATTGACCAGCTCTTTCCCGTCTTCGGGTCGGTGTACCAAGCCAGGTCCTGCTCAATGGCCACAGGAGTTCCCGCCGACAGCGCACGGTCAATACGGTCCGACCACCACTCGAAATAGGGATAGCAATTATGCGCATCCATTACGCTGCGCGCGCCCGGGTGTGCAGCGCCTTGCGCCTGGAGCGTGAGAGGAATTACGAAAGCAAAGGCAACAACAAAAAGTGACAGCTTGCGCAACTTAGTTCTCCTGGTGGGTTGGGAAGTTGATATAAACCGGATTGCTGACCAGCAGCAATTTGTCCTTTGAGTCACGAATTTCCGCTCGAATCTCATGCCGACCTGCGGGTGCGGTCCATTGCGATGATGTATCGCCCTTCGCCGACGCAATCTCCTGCGGCGGCAACGATGACAATTCCTTGCCATCAACAAGCAGATGAGCGATTGCACCCTCGCATGCCACTGTATGCACCGTCACGTGCAGTTTGTCGCCTTCTTTGACTTTCAACGTGCCACCCATGTGCGCGTTCATCGATTTATTGAACAAGTCGATGTCAACAACCTTGTCGTGCGATGCAGTCAGGTCGATAAAGACGCGGCCTGCACGAATTCCCTTCAAAATCGACGCAACGGAAAGGTCGTCCGCCTCCACCACCGTTGTGGGCGAAGCGATGGCACCATCTTTTCCTGACGCTGCAGGCGCATCGTGATTATCGCTTCCGCCAATCGCGGTCAATCGATGTCCTGCATCCAATTCCTTCTGCCAAAATGCCGCGCTTGAAAGCAGACCTCGCCCGCCGTTGATTACCTCCACACCTGTGAAGAGATCCATGTCGACCGATCTTGGCTGCTCCCAGCGACACCCCATGCAGATTTCTCCGCCCGGTGAGAGGGCGTGATTGACGGAAGCTATGCCGCCCTTGCTCGCAACATCGTGAAGCACCGCATTCACATCAAGACCGCTGATCTTGTTCACGCGATAATCGACAAACTGGGTAACACCGTAAATATTGAAGTGTCCCCAGAACGTTGTGATTTCGCGTCCCGGAATCAACAGAATCTTGTCGAAATAGGGCTGCAACTCGCGCATCGCATCGTAGTGCGAGTCCGTGTTGTGGTCGGTGATGGCAATGAAATCCAAACCTCGCTCTGTCGCCGTCTGCACAGTTCGAAACAACGGACAAGGAACTCGTTTTCCGCTCTGGCTCATGCAACTTCCGTCACTGTGTGCGGTATGCATGTGCAGGTCGCCGCGATACCAACGCTTGCCTGTCTTCAAAGGCTCAAGCGTAAAACCCCGATCTTCCAATGGAGAATTGAACCGAATTTCCGCACGGTAATGCGAAATCACATTCTGCCGAATGTTAGGCACTGAAATCAGCAACTGCCACTTGCCAGGAAGAATTGCGCCTGGTAAATACGACGGAGTCGCATCCGTTTCGCTAACTGTGAAGTGCGATTTGTCTCCTCCGCTCATGCCGCGAAAGCGCAATGGATCGGCAATGCCGAGGTCGAGTGCGGTCTTCTGATCCTTTCCCGTGTAGCTGAAGTCGACACTAACGCGATGCACTCCGGCCGGAACCGTAAAAGGAATCTGCATCCAAGTCTGGTTATCAGCAAATGTGACGTCTCCCTCAAGCACGAGTGACGGTTTCATCCTTTGAGCACAAGCGAAAGTGGAGCCGGCAAGGAGGAGCAAGAGCAAAAGTGTGCGCAGTTTCATCATCAATAATCCTTGCACAGCGAAAAGAACCCGGAACCGCTTGAGGGCGGCTCCGGGCTAGTGAGAGGCCCAGCAATTGGGAACTACCGGCTCAGAAATTGAGCCTAATTGCGAATTGCATCACGCGTGGATCACCTGAGAGAGATGTAATCGTCGCAGCACTACCGCTGCTGATGTCACCGTTCGGCTGGCCAAACAGCGTGTGGTTGCCCACATTGAACACTTCCCAGCGCGCTTCCACATTCCACTGCTCGTGGATGGGGATGTGCTTGACCAGGGCTGCGTCAAACACCTGCGTGTTAGGTCCGCGCAACGTGTTACGACCGCCGTTGCCCACGTTGTATTTGCCTGGATCAGCAAAGGCATCGGATAGTCCGGAGCCAAGAGCCGAGCAGGCGCCATGAGCGCTGGTATAAAACCAGCAGGTCGGATCGTGGAAATAGTGAACTTTCCCGACTACATTGGGCACTGCTGTCGCAAAGCCGTAGGGATCGAGCTGGCCACTCTCGCTGCCCCACTTCGCCTGGAACGGATGTCCACTGTAGTACGTGTAAACACCTGAAGTTTCCCAGTTCCCGAGGACCCACGATGCCGCTCCAGAGTTCAGCATTGCCTTGCCATGACCGAACGGAAGCTCGTACACGTAGCTGATCGAGACGCGATGAGGAACATCGAAGTCACTGTTGCCATACCACGCACCGTAGTCGCGCCCGTTCGGCGCATCCCCGGAGTTGGACTCAAGTTCTTCCGGCGTGTTGTCGAGAGACCGCGAGTATGTATAGGCCGCTCGTACACTCAGCCCGTTTTTCATCTGCCGCACAAGACTGGCTTGCAGGCCGTTATAGTTTCCACGCCCAATGGGTGTGGTGTATTCGATCTGGCCGAAATTCGAATAAGGTGCGACCTGTGTGCTGACCCCATTCGAAATGATTGGCTGATTGTAGTTGTAGATCACATCGAGGTTGTCAGAGTGTGTGCCAACGTAATCCACCTCAGCCAGCCATGAGTTCGCAATCTCACGCTGGAAACCAAAGCTCCATTGCTGTACCGTGGGAACCTTGGCAACCGGGTTGAGAGCTCGAATATGGAAGGCTTGTAGATTGTTGAAGTCGATGGTCGACGCGTCCAGGTAGTTGGACGGGAAACCAATCGCCGGCGTAATCACAGATTGTGTGTTACTAGCCTGAGTCTTGTTGATGAGAAACGGTGGATTCAGCGAAAGCTGATCTTCGCTGCCGTAACGTTCAAACACCGTGTAATAGATTCCATATCCCCCTCGGAGAACCGTCTTATCATTGAGTCCATAAGAGACTCCGATTCGCGGACCAAAGTCCTTCGTGTTTGGATCAACCTGGGCCCGGTCACCGATCGAACCGGACTTGGCAAAGACCAGTGAACCTGAACCTGCAGGATCGAAGTTGGCAATGCGATTCTTGGCGTCGAGGGCCGGCGTTGCAAAGTCGTAGCGTAAACCGAGGTTCAGCGTTAGCTTTGGCGTAACTTTCCAGTCGTCCTCCACAAAGCCAGACGCCATCCACAAACGCTGATCGACAAAGAACACGTTGGTCAACTGCGTGTATTGCGTCGCGCCAAATAGAGCGTCAGCATAGTCACGCGCGGCCGTTGTTCCGCCAACCGTTGCAGTACCAAGTCCGGAGTAGACACCCGTAAACTTAAGGTCGCCGCGAATGCCCGGCTCATCCTGAAAGATGTTCCGCATTGGCGCGTAGACCGTTACGCCCATTTTCAGATTGTGTTTGCCGAGCGCCCAGGTGAGCGCATCGTTGTACTGGTACAACATTGGCACCTGGCTCTTCGGCAGGTAATCCGGTGATCCCAAGTACGTATGACTGCTGAACGAAGTCTGCGGAACGCCACCGCCCAGGGCCGGGTTATCGGGAATGCCGGGCACAAAGTCGCTCGCGTTCTGGCTCATGGTGAAGGGTTGCTGCTCAGCAAACGAGTAATCGCGTACCCAGCCAAAACGGAAGTCGTTCACCATGCGCGGACTGATGATGTGAGTCCAGCCAAGCACAAAGCTGGCACCTTTAAGTATCTGATTACCCCAGGCGGAGGTGGATGTTCCGTCCGCTAGATCCACCAAGGTAGCCGGGAATATCGCGTGTACGAGTGAAGTAATTGAAGCGTCCGAAAATTGTGTCCGAAGAGGTTGGTGTCAAATCCACACGGGCGTCGTAACTGTTGTTGAAGTCCGTAAGCGAGCCAGTGCGAGCATAGTTGTTTGTATCGGGGAAGGTCGCAGAGTTGCCCTTGTAGTTCGGTTCAGGAAAGAGTGCGATTAGGCTTGCAACTGTCGCATCCGGCGTCACTCCTGAGTCGGCAAAGCTGTTGTTCGTCAGAGGCGCCGCGGTGCAGCTTGTAATGTCAATGCGGCCATCGCTGGTCTTCGGGCAGGTGGAGATGTTGTAGATGGTTGGATAAGGCGCCACACCAGCCGCTGCGGCGGCCGCCGCGCTGAAGTCGCCTACGCGTTCATTGTCGAGTGGTACTGTAAATATTCGCGAGACGCCCTGTTTGATACGCGTGCCTTCGTAGTTAAAGAAGAAGAAAGCCTTGTTGCGCACAATGGGACCACCCAGACTGGCGCCGTACTGGTTCTGGTTGTCTTCCGCCTTCTTGGTCGTGCTCTGCTTGGTGAAGTAATCGAACGCGTCAAAGAGCTGGTTGCGGACATACTCATACGCTGTGCCGTGGAACCGGTTTGTTCCGCTGCGCGAGTTCACTGAGACAACCGCGCCTGGGCTGCGGCCGTACTCAGCCGAATATGGATTAGTGATTACGTTGAATTGCGCGATCACATCCACTGAAGGGTGCGCCGACTCCGTACTTAGTTCCTGCACATTTTCGGAAAACGTGTTGTTGTCGATTCCGTCCAGAATGAAATTGTTTTGCAGTGAGTGGACGCCGTTCACGTTAAAGCTTCCGGTTCGGCCTGAAGACGTGGCACCACTCTGGTTCGTGTAGCGACTGATCTGCACTCCCGGCACCGTTCTCAGAAGATCGTCCCAGTTACGTAGGTAGAGAGGTGTTCCTTTAATCGTGTCCTCCGTAACAATCGTACCCACGGAGGCATCGTCGCGTGAAAGTGCGACAGTTGAAGCCGCCACTTCCACAGTCTGGCTGGCCTGGCCGACTTCAAGATGAGGATCCAGGCGAACACGCTCGCCTACACCAATCGTGACTGACTGCTTCAGGGTCGAAAAGCCTTGCGCACTCACCGTCACCGCATACGTGCCGATCGGGAGATTCGGCAAAATGTAACTGCCGTCGCTTGCTGAGACCACGCTGCGGGTATAACCGGTGCTGGCATCGGTCAGCGAAATCGTTGCGTTACTCACGACGGCACCCGACGGATCACTTACTGCGCCGCTCAAATTGCCCGTGTTTACCTGCGCATGGCCCAATAGAACCGACAACACAAGCACAAAGCAACCGAGAATGAGATTTCGCAAACGGAAGCTGAATTTGGAGGGGGAAATCTGCACTGCCCAATTCGACTGGGCACAATCTTTCAATCCAGATGGCACGTTGGCTCTCCTTAATTGCCGAGCTCCAAAGGAGAGCTCCGCAGCGCCATCCTCCGCCACCTAATCACTCCCAAAAAGTGTTTACCCCACCTGTTACAGGTGTATACACCGGCGATCCACGTCGAAATTTTGTTGATTAAAAACCACTTAAATCAATCTTGAATTCTTGGCGAATTTGCCCTTCTCCTGTCCCGTACACCGCGTATTCATGTTCTGTTCATGGCTGGTCTGTAGCTTGAAACCGAGAAAAGGTCCGCGACTTGCCGGCCTCTTCGGGTTGAATTTTGCACTCGACGAATTACCGTCCTTTTCGTTAAAACATTGCACGGAGTCAAAAAGATGCTCAGCGGACGACTTCCCCCTCCGTCCATCGATGCGCCAGTGTCGATTCTCGAAGACGATCAGCGATGGCTGCTCGTGCAACGTATCCTCGTCAGCCGGCAGTTCTCAAAAGCACCCTTGCTTTCCCGCTTCCTCACGCATATCTGTGAAGAGACTTTGCGCGGCAGACAACACGAAATAAGCGAGCACCAGATTGGAATTCAGGTCTTCGATCGCCCCAAGGACTACCGCACCGTTGAAGACAATATTGTTCGCAACTACGCTCGCCAGCTTCGCAAGCGTCTCGCCGAGTACTTTGAAACCGACGGCCATGAAGAAAACCTGCGCATAGAAATCCCCCTGGGCGGTTACATTCCCGTGTTCACTGCGCTGCCATCCCGCCCATTTCCGGTTGAGTCGGTTCGTGTGACCACGAGTGAGCCCCGTAGCGCATCCCGTTCCAATCAGCCGCCATACTCTCACGAGTCCATCCCGATTCCTATTTCTGACGACAGCGCAGTTCGTCCGGATAAGAGGCGCCTTCCTCTGCGCATTGCTCTCTTTTTCGCCTATTCGGTAGTCCTCGTTGCAGCTTCAGTTTTTGTTTCCCGCTGGATCAGCGCTTCGAATCGCCCAGCTGGCCCTGCGTCGGCTCTCTGGAACGTCCTCTTCCACTCGCAGATGGACACATTCATTGTGCCTGCCGACTGCGGCTTCAATATCCTGCAAGACCTCTCACACAAGCAGCTCACGCTCGCAGGCTATCTCAAGGGCGACTATCTCAACCTCCCACTCTCTGGCATGGACGCGCATAGCCAGACGGACCTGCGTACGCAGGAGTTCACAAGCTTCGTCGATCTGCAGGTCGTCACATCCCTCGCGCGCCTGCCGCAGGTAAACCCCGAACGCCTCTATCTGCGCTTCCCGCGCGATGTGCGCCTTGAAGACATGAAATCCGGAAACGTCGTCGTGATTGGATCGGACAGCAGCAACCCCTGGGCAGAACTGGCCCAGAAGAATCTCAACTTCCGCATTCAATACGACAGCGAAATTCAGGCTGCCTGGATCACCAACGCACATCCCAAAACCGGTGAACAGGACCGTTACCTGAGCCATTGGAATGAGCCGGCTCACTCCACCTACGCTGTCATCGCCTTCGAACCCAACGTTGCCGGCAGCGGCCACATTCTCCTCATTGAAGGCCTCGACGTGGCCGGAACGCAGGCTGCCGCCGAAGCGCTCTTTCACGGCAACGCACTGCAGCCCATTCTCCGTGCCGCAAAAAATGGGCCAAACCTTCGCCCATTCGAAGTCCTGCTGCAGTCCACCAGCATCGCTTCCAACGCCGCGGGTACCCAGGTCGTCGCCTATCGCATCGAGTAACGCCGGCTTGGCTCATCACTGTTTCTGTGCGAACCCCTCAGGTACGGGTAACTCAGGTGCGTTTCCGTTTCGTTTGCTATACAGTTCATGATGTGCCTCGGATGGTCAGCGCACGCGCCGCATTAACTGCTGTTCTCTTCACGCTTTCGTCCGCTCTGTTTGTGCCTACGCCTCTCTTCGCGCAGAATTCCTCTCCAAAGATTGATTCAGTTCTCATTCTGAAAAAAGCGCATATTCTGGAGTTGCTTTCCACGGGCAAGGTTGTACGTACTTATAAGGTTGCACTAGGCCGTGGCGGGCTCGCGCCGAAACAGCGCGAGGGAGACGAGCGCACTCCGGAAGGTCACTACATTATTGATTCACGCAACGCGCAAAGTCATTACTACAAGGCTCTGCATATCTCCTATCCAGACGAGAATGACCGCAGACGCGCCGCAGCAATGGGCGTCTCGCCCGGCGGCGCCATCATGATTCACGGCATTACCAACGGCCTCGGTTGGATCGGCCCTTCTCATCGCCTCTACGACTGGACGGCCGGATGTGTCGCTGTCACAGACTCCGAAATGGACGAGATCTGGAAACTCGTGCCCAACGGCACCCCCGTCGACATCAAGCCCTGAGTCCGGACACGACATCTGAATTGCCACGCGAAAAGCCCGTTACATGCAATGCCCACGCCAAGCAGCCTGCTCCACGCAGTGGTCTGAGAAAATAGAAGTGCATGCTTTCGCTCAAAGGTGCCGGTAAGCGCTTCGGCCCGCGCACACTCTTTCTCGAGGCCGACTGGCTCATCCGCGCAAAAGAAAAGACCGCTCTCGTCGGAGCCAACGGCACCGGCAAGTCCTCGCTCATGAAAGTCCTCGCAGGCCTGGAGCCGCTCGACTACGGTGCGATGGAGCAGACCCGTGGCATGAGCATCGGCTATCTGCCGCAGGAGGGCCTCGCCCTCTCTGGCCGCTCCATCTTCGAAGAGTGCCTTAGCGTCTTCGACGAGCTGCGTTCCATGGAAGGCGAAATGGAGCACATGGCCGCGCAACTCACAGAGCTCGACCATGCCAGCCCGGAATACGAGTCCGCCGCCGCGCGCTTCTCACTTCTTCAGGAGCGCTTCACCACACTCGACGGTTACGCGCTCGACGCGCAGGTTGGCTCAGTACTCACTGGCCTCGGCTTCACCAAAGACGATTGGTCACGGCGCACTGAGGAATTTTCCGGCGGCTGGCAAATGCGCATCGCGCTTGCCAAGCTTCTGCTCGCACGGCCAAATCTGCTCCTGCTCGACGAGCCCACAAACCACCTCGACCTCGAAGCGCGCAACTGGCTTGAGAACTACCTCAAGTCCTATCCCTTCGGTTACATCCTCATTTCACATGACCGCTACTTTCTCGATGTCACCGTTGACCGCACTGTCGAAATCTGGAATAAGCGCCTCACCATCTTTGCCGGCAACTACACCAAATACCTTTCACAGAAAGATGAACGCCGCGCGCAACTTCTGGCTGCGTACAAAAACCAGCGTGACCAGATCGAACACCTTGAAGCCTTCATCAACCGCTTCCGCGCCCAGGCCACCAAAGCCAAGCAGGTGCAAAGTCGCATTAAGGAGCTCGAAAAAATCGAGCGCATCCAGATTCCCGAAGAAGAGCCCGTCATCCACTTCAAGTTCCCGCAGCCACCACCTTCGGGCCGCACTGTCGTAGAGGCCGACGGACTCTCGAAAAGCTACGGCGAAAAACGCGTGCTTGAAAACGTGCGCTTCACCATCGAGCGTGGCGACCGCATCGCACTCGTTGGCGTCAACGGAGCCGGTAAATCCACGCTCATTAAGCTGCTTACCGGTGTCGAGAAACCTACGGCTGGCACGGTCAAGCTCGGCCACAATGTTGTCAGCGAATACTTTGCGCAGGATCAGTACAAAGTGCTCGATCCAGAAGCGCGCATGCTTGATGACATCAATCAGGCCGCACGGAAAGTACCCGAGACGGAGCTTCGTTCCCTCCTGGGCTGCTTCCTCTTCTCCGGCGACGATGTCTTCAAGAAACTCGGCGTGCTCTCCGGCGGCGAGCGCAATCGCTTCGCTCTCGCACGTATTCTCGTCTCGCCGTCCAACTTCCTTCTGCTCGACGAGCCGACTAACCACCTCGACATGCGCGCCAAAGATGTCCTCCTCGACGCCATCGACGCATTCAGCGGTACCGTGATTTTCGTCTCGCATGACCGCTACTTCATTGACCGCCTCGCCACACGCGTCCTCGAAGTCGAGAACGGCGCAGTGATCGCCTATGAAGGTGGCTACGAAGACTACCTCCGTAAGAAGGAGCAACTTGCCGCCGATGCAAATGCGTCTTCCGGCAAGTACGATGAGGTGGCCAATCCGTCGCGCAGCGAAGGGTGGGAGAGCGCCCAGACCGCTGCGACCGGCTCAACCGGCGTCACGATTGTCCTCGAAGGCGGCCCCGACGACACTACAAAAAAGCGCCGCCTCAATCCCATCAAGCAGAAGCAGATGGAGGATCGCTGCGCATTTCTCGAAGAAGAAGTTCCGCGCGTCGAGGCTTCTCTTGCCCACACGGAACAGCAACTTGGCGTCTATATCTCCGCGGAAGAAACCCAGCGCCTCACGCAGCTCGCGGTGGATCTGCGCAGCCAGCTGGAATCGCTCACGGACGAATGGGAAGAACTTATGCTGCAGCTTGAAAGCGCATGACGCGGTCCATCACTGCGCTCGCTTCAGCAGACCATTGTCCATCATCCACGCATAGAACTCATCGATCCACATGTCGCTTGTCGTGCCCATATGGTTCATTCCGAATCCGTGTCCGCCTTTCTCATAAAAGTGGAACTCCACCGGCCGACCAGCCTTGTGCCAGTCCTGAATGATGTCGAAGGGCGCTTTGCCAAACAGCGGGTCATCGGCCGCCATCGCAAAAAACATGGGCGGCGCCCACGCGGGCACGTCATGCGAACGCAGCGGAGCGTAGATCGGCGCAATGAAATCTGGCCGCACGGACGCATCAGGTTGTAACCCCATCGTCAGAGTCAGCTCCGCTCCTGCAGAAAATCCCACCATGCCCACACGCGCCGGGTCAATACCCCATTCCTTCGCGCGGCTGCGGACCAGCCGCATGGCCGCTTCGCCATCTTCCACAGAAACTTTTGGCGCATTTAGGTCCACGTGCTGTCCGCTCGGAATCGCTCGCATCATTTCCATCATCTGCTTCACAAAAAGCTGCGTATCGCGCGACGTCTCCTTCACGCGATACTTCAGTACAAAGGCCGCGATCCCGTGGTCGGCGAGCCAGTGCGCCACCCGGTAGCCTTCGCTGTCCATCGAGAGCATCATGAACGCTCCACCTGGCGCCACCACCACGGCCGTCCCCGTCGCCTTCGCCGGATCCGGCAACACCGGAATCAGTGTTGATGTGGTTACGTTGCGCACTAGTCGTGACGGCCCCCAGCTCTCCCATTGCTCCGGTGCCGTTCCAGATTCCGCACGGTGCAACACAATCGCATCCTTATCATCCGGCGCAGGCACCGCATGCGGCATCGACATCTGCGCAATCAGCAATCCTGCGCTACTGAGCAAAGCAACTGCAACGGTCCGCACATATGCTTTCAAATTCATATCCGGTCCTCCGCAGAACTCTGAGCGCCTTTCACTATTTGGCCCGATATCCTTGCCACACATACTCCAGCGCCTCCGGTAGCGTTTGCTCCCGTACCGCGTGATCCACGTGGCCGGCATTCCGCGCAAATACAAACTGGTAGTGATAGTGCTTCTTCGCAAGCACGCGCGCCATGCGCTCGTTCGCCAGCAACCCAGTCGTGCATCCCGTCGCGCATCACGTTTGGGTTGTAGAGGTCGCGATCGCCCACTTCCATCCATATCCGTATCGGCTTGCGCGGACTCTTTGTAATCAGCCCGTCATGAAAGCCCCATGCGCCCTCGGGCGTCGCTGGATTCCACGGCCATTGCTGGTTGATATAGGTGCCGGAGTATGTCAGCACGCGGTGATACCACTCCGGGTGATACCACGCCATGATCAGCGCGCACGAGCCTCCCGAGCTGCCGCCCATCGTCGCACGCCCGTCTGGATCATGCGTCAGTTTCACATGCGCTTCCTCTTCCACGCGCGGGAGCACCTCATGCTCGACAAACTCGGCATACTTGCCACTCATCGTGTCGTACTCGAGTCCCCGCTCGCTCCCCTGCGCGTCGCCTCCTCCATTCGCAATGGATATCCCGATCATCGGCGGCAGCTTCTTCGCCGCAATCAAACTGTCCAGCGCAGCAAACAGCAGTCGGTCCGGTCCATCCGCACCCACAATAAACGGCGCCACACTGCCCGCCACATAGCTCTCTGGTACATACACAGCCACCTTGCGTGTCCATGGTGCGGAATGGCTTGTCGTCACAATCAGCTTTGCGGGATTCTTCGGGTCCGGTGTGCCAAATGTCCCCGGCTGGCGTGCAATGCCCGGATAATACTTGCTCTCCGTTGAGCTCATCGTGAACTCAATTACCCGCCCATGCGGCGTTTCGTCGAGCTTCTCCAGCTCGGGCGCCGGCTTATGAGTTGGCCCGATGATGAAGTTCCCATCCGCCGTCGGCAAAGGCACCGCACCGTCGGGAAGTTCCTTCGCATTCACATAGCCCGGAGTATGTGGGTCGCGCGTCGGCGGTGTGGGCCGCTTTGCAGTCGCCTTGGAAGGAGCAATTTGCGCCGTGATGGCCAGCGGTAGAGCGACTGCCAAACTCAAAACGAAGATGCGCCGCAAAGAATTCATGCACGCCATTCTCCTTGATTCACCCTCAAAATGCGAAGCGAAGTACTCGAACTTCGATTTTTCCCGCATTTGTGTTCTTGCGTCGAAATCAACGGCAGCATTGGCGTACTCATTCATGCTGGCGTAGCATTGGCCATGCGCTCGTTTCTCCTTGCCGCCGCGTGCTGCGCGTTCATGGCATCGGCTCTCTGCCAAGCCAATTCCACTGCGCCCACACTCGATACCGATCGCGACGGCATCTCCAATGCCCGGGAGAGCGCATTACTTGCTCAATTTGAGCCGCATTTTCTAATCAATGCAGATGACTGTTCTGAGCGTCCCGCGCAATTTGAGCCAGGCGTCACAACTCCGACAGTCAAAGCGGACGACGGGACTATCTATGGGCAGGTAACGCCGGTGACTGGTCTTCCCGGACAGGTCGAATTGCACTACTACCATCTGTGGCGTAGTGATTGCGGCGAATTGAGCCATCCACTCGATGCTGAACATGTTTCGGCATTGGTCGAGCTTGACTCCAACAACCACTGGAAGGCGCTTTACTGGTACGCAGCCGCGCATGAAGGTACAGTCTGCGACGCAAGCCAGATTGCCCGCGCTTCCACGCTCGACGCGGAAGTGGCCGGCCCGCAAATCTGGATTTCCTACGGAAAGCACGCCGCCTACCTCGACAAAAAACTCTGTTCGCGTGGATGTGGTGGTGACTCTTGCTCCAATGAAATTCCGCTTCAGAGCACTGCACTCATCAATATCGGGGAACCAAGCGCTCCCATGAACGGCGCGATCTGGGCCAAGTCGCCCCAGTGGCCGCTCGAAGACAAACTAAGCCGCAGCGACTTTCCCCTTGAACGCACTGTGCGTGTTGATCAATTGCCCGAGTCCGACGTGGCATGGGCGAACCCTGACCTTCGTCCGGTGCAGGCTGTGTTGCTGGGAGGAAATGATGCGTTGGGCGGCGGGGCGACCGGTTTTCGCGCTACAAATACGGCGATTGTGATTGCAAATGCCCACACTACTAACGCACTTCGCAAGGCTACATCGAGTACAGGCCATGCGCTGGGCAAATCCTTCCGTGGCGTCCTTCATTTCCTCGATCCGGAACCCTCTACGCCGGCGGGCGGGGCGGTGACGCAGGAGTAGGCGAAGTTTGCGGTTTCGCATGATGGCTTCCGGGGCAATTCGGTAGGGCATAATCAAGCAAGAAACGATGGCACTCCTGTGGAAACCCGAAAGCTGGTCAAAACGGCTGGCCGAACTTGAGGCTCGCTCCGGCGATCTGAAGGAAGCTCCGCTGCGCCGCGACGTGCGTTCGCTCGGCATCCTGCTCGGCGAAGTCCTTCGCGAACAAGCTGGTAACGAACTTTTCGACCAGGTGGAAGCGCTGCGCCAAGGGACCATTCGGAGGCGGAAGGCGGACGAGCGGGGACGGGAGACCGAGGCCACCCGCCTGGCAAGCAAATCACTGGATTTGGCTCACTCGTTGCCGGTGGAAAGAGCGGTTTTACTCACCAGAGCGTTCGCGTTTTATTTCGAACTGATCAATCTGGCGGAAACGAACCACAGAAAGCGCAGAAGACTCGCTCTTCAATTAAGCGGGGAGGCAGGACGGCAGCGCGGATCGCTGACCGGAACCCTGTGCGAGATGCGGCGAGTGGGCATTTCGGCCGCCGAAGCGCTGGAATGGCTCAAGCAAGTCCTTATTATTCCGGTATTCACAGCGCACCCAACTGAAGTGGCGCGGCGGTCAGTGATGTTCAAGCGCCGGCGCATTGGGGAGTTCCTGGAAGAGCTGGACCATATACCGCTACCGGAACAGGAGCTTGGACGACTCGAAGAGCAGATACGCGCGGAAATCACCAGCCTGTGGCAGACCGATGAAGTTCGATCGCGTCGGCCTACGGTATACGACGAAATCAAGATGGGGCTGGACTACTACGACGTCTCCATCTTTGCCACGCTGCCGACGCTCTACCGTGAAATCTCGGAATCGCTGCACGCCTCGTATGGGCTGGAAATTGAGCCACATGACCTGCCCCAGGTGTTGTGTTTCGGGTCGTGGATCGGCGGCGACCGCGATGGCAATCCGTTTGTGACGCCCGAAGTGACACGCGATGCCATCCGTCTTTCGCGCGGCCACCTGCTCATCCACTACCAGCGCCAGCTTGATAAGCTCATCAATCTGCTCACGACGAGCGCGCAGCAGACGCCCGTGAGCAAGGCGCTGATGAAGCGGCTCGAGTCGTATGTAGAGCGGGTGCAGACGCCGGAGTCGCAGGTTTTTGGCGCGCAATACGAGTTTGAATACTATCGCCGGTTCGTGATCTGCCTGAAGGCGCGCATTCAGCGCACGCTGGAACAGCCGCGGCCCATGAGTGCGCAACTGCCGGTGATGCCCTACACGCTGGCGGAGGGCGCGCAGAAGCTGGCACAGGCTTTACCTGCCTATTCCACCGTGAATGAGCTGTTAGACGACCTGGAATTACTGCGTGATTCGCTGGCCGAGCACCACGGCATCCGCATTGCACAGACGCTGGTGGATCCGCTGATTCTGCAGGTGCGTACCTTCGGGCTGCATCTGCACACGCTGGACGTGCGGCAGCACGCGCGCGTGCTTAACCGCGCACTGGAAGAGGCGGTGACCGAGACCATGGCGGCGAACCTGCCCTCCAGCCTCTCCGACGATTCGGCGCGGGTGTTTGAGACGCTGCGCGTGGTGGCGGAAGTGAAGCAGAGCTGCACGCCGGAAGCGATCCGGCAGTACGTAATCTCCGGCGCCTCTTCCGTGAACGATGTGCTTGCGGTGGTGCGGCTTGCACGGCTGGCCGGGGTGAAGCTGGAAGGCTCGGGACGTGATCGGAATGGCGATCCGGGACTGATGCCGGTGCCGCTGTTCGAGTCGATTGAGGACTTGCGGAACGCGCCGGAGATCTGCCGCGAACTTTGGAAGCGTGACGATTACAGGAAGCTGCTGAAGAGCTGGGACAACTGGCAGGAAGTGATGCTGGGCTACTCGGACTCCAACAAAGACGGCGGCATGCTGACGAGCACGTGGAGCATCTTCAAGGCGCACAGGGATTTGCACACGGTGGCGAGAGAGTGCGGCGTAAAGCTGCGGCTGTTCCACGGGCGCGGCGGCACGGTGGGCCGCGGCGGCGGACCCACGCACCGGGCCATCTTCGCGCAGCCCATGAACTCATTCGAAGGACAGTTGCGCATTACCGAACAGGGCGAAGTGCTGAACTTCAAGTACTCGGATGTGGTGCTGGCCGAGCGCAACCTGGAGCTGATGATTGCCGCGGCGCTGGACGCGCTGGCACGGCCGAACGCGAAGGACCCGAAGGGCCACTTTACGGGCGTGCTGAAGCCCAAGTGGGAGGCGGCGATGGACGAGCTCTCGGAGCTCTCGTTCACTTACTACCGCAGCCAGATTCTTGATAACCCGGAGGTTATCCGGTACTTCGAGCAGGGAACGCCGGTGGGCGAGCTGGAGCACGCGATGATCGGGTCGCGGCCGTCGCGGCGCAAGAAGTCCACGCAGATCACGGATTTGCGCGCGATTCCGTGGGTCTTCGGGTGGACGCAGTCGCGACTGCTGGTGCCGGCATGGTTTGGCGTGGGCTATGCGCTGGGCAAGTTTCTGGAGAAGCCGGGCGCACTGCAACTGGTGCGGACGATGGCGCGGGAGTGTCCACTGTTCATTGACCTTATCCGCAACGTGGAGATGGCGCTGGGCAAGGCGGACCTGGGTACGGCGCGGATGTACTCGACGCTGGTGGAGGACGAGGGCCTGCGGGAGCGCGTGTACGCGATGATCGAGGCCGAGTTTGAGCGGACGGTGGAAGCGGTGCTGGCGGTGACGGCGCAGAAGGAACTGCTTGAAAAGAATCAGGTTCTGGCGCGGTCCATCAAGCTGCGCAACCCCTACGTGGACCCCATGCACCTGATCCAGGTGGACATGCTGCGGCGTAAGCGGGCGGGCGAGGACACGGCTGCGGTGAACCGGGCGATTGCGGCGACGATCAACGGGATCTCCGCAGGACTTAGAAATACCGGTTGAGATCAGCGGTGGTTCGCCGGCACAAAAAAACATGCATAGGCTGGTGGAAATGCACTCGAGCGGCGTGGATTTGCGCGCCGTTTTCGGGGCGGAAGTGGTGCGTGCGGATTTCGCGCGCATCTGCTCGCTGTCTGGGGCGGGAATTGCGTGCCTATTGCGGCCGAAGGTTTTTCAGAAAGCTTAAATTAGCCCGAATTTGCTCAAATTAGGGCCAAATTCCGAGTGCTGAAAACAGGCATACCTATATCGTTGGAACAGGTTGGCCGCGAAGTGGCGGGCCCGGTGACGAAATATCGTCAGTGGTTGGGTATCAGGATAGAGGATTGGTGAAGCGAAGTGCATCTCATAGCACTCTTCCTTCGGTTTCCGAAATCCCCGCGTTTGCCGTTTGAGAATGAGAATTTGGGAGCCTTGGAAACTAGTTCTGGGAAGCAAGGCAGAAGACCCCTGGGAACAGGGTTCACCTTGACATGGGTGTATTCTCCAAAGCATGGCGAAAGATAATGAGCTGTATCTTGCAGTTCTCCCTCAAATCAAGGTTTCAGGAAGCAGTGTTGGGCAGACGGAGCAAGTCTTGACCCTTCTTAGCGGAAGAGAACAAGCAACTGCGTTCCACGAGGATGAAGTCGAAACATACATACTTTTCTTCGAGAACCGTCAGCAGTATTTCACCGGCGGTCATGTCAAAGGATATTCGCTGTCTCGAGTAGCAAAGGGAGACGGCAGGTACTACGTAAAGGTGATTCAGCATGTCGACTGAAGATCCAAAGCAGGGGTTTGCACCTGCCCTGGGTCGAAATCAGCTCCAGCATTTGCAGGATCATGCGGACTCTTCGAGTCTTTTGCGGATCCCGGCTCCGAGCCACCGCCAACGCCAGAAGCTAGGGCTGCAGCGGAGGCTGAGCTCCTAAGCTTGTTCAAGTTAAAAGTCTCAGACATTATCGAGCGCTCTTGGCAATTGCCCTCGCTGGCAGTTCAAAAAGGAAATTCTGAGTATCTTCAGCTTCTGACAGAAGCACGCGAGCTTTATCGATCTGGCCACTTTTACTCATAAGAGTCGCCATGTCCGGCATTGTTGCCGAACGCATCGTAAAAGATCTGCTTCGCCAGACGATCATGATTTCGAAGGACGACGGAGAATTCGTAAAGCCCACGGACTCAGCCTTTGACCAACTTGAACGTGTGGACATGAGTTCGTTAGTCAAGTTCTGTAAGGAGACTGGGCTCATCAATCCTGAGACGTCAACGGCAGTGACTTCGCTCTATGAGTTACGTAATAAATATGCGCACGGCAGAGGGAAAAACGCCGCCAAGGATTCTTTAAAGGCCATCGATTGGGTACATGAGCTGGTGGAGGCGACAGTTTCAATTAAGTCTGAATTTGAGTTCGTTGATGGGAGCTTACGTCGACGTATGAGTGCTGTCGATCCGGAACAAGATTGAATTGAAATAACTTACTTCTCGCAATAAATTGGGCTTTCACGAACCGACGTCGATTGATATCAGTAGATTAGCTTCTGTTGGTTTATATCGCATATCTGAATAAGACGCTCGGGAAACAAGGAACTTTGTAGTCTTAGAGCGTTCCCTCGCGGATAAAGCTCACGCTACAGACGCTTGCGGATTTAAGATTGTGGCTCCGGCTTGGTTGAGCATCTCTGGTTCATACTCGTCATGCGCTCCTAGAGTCTTTTATTTAGTCGACTGAGGTACGGGCAATGAACCAACTTCTTATCTTTGAGTATTTCAAGTTGCTCTTGTGCTCTCATATCTATTTTGTCGGATCATTCAGATCTTATTGACCCCTCTTCGTCAGAGAGTAGTTCTTCACCAAAACCTTCGTTTGGTTGCCCTATATCTGTAAGAAGGGTCGGTCCATGGTGTGGCCGTGCTGCTAAGTAGGCAAGCCGACTATAGTCGGTATACGGAGCTCCGGAAGCAGGCTGAATAGTGTTGACATAGCTTGGATAGCTAGTCAGCAAGTTATTTTCCATTCTTGATTCACTGACAATAGTGAGGATTTCTTGAGCAATACGCGACTGTTCTCTCCCAATCGTCAATATCTCTGCAATTTTGTCTTCCGCTGACCTAGTTGGTTTGCCTTTGGCACTCGGTTCAGTGATTGCCAATAACTTTGATTCCAACTTCGGCCACCAGACTTCGTATGCATCCTTTAGCTTCGTTTCTGACAAGGAACTTGTGTTCAATCCCTTGTTTAGTGTTGACAGGAGTTTAAAAATATCTTCTCGTGTAGTTTCTGCGGATTGAAATTGAATGAGTGGTCCTGTCAGATCAGACGCCTTTAATGCAAAAAGAAGCGGGCACACGAGTTCCTTCTCTACGCTCTTTGATAATGCTCCCGCTTCAAAGTTAAGCCATGGCGCCCCGACATTTTCAGATGTAACGCAAATGATCCCAGCTCTCGTATTTTGCAATTCTCTTGCGATTTCTGTGGACCATCGCGACCCCTTTTCAATGTCCTCTGATGACATCCATGGCTCAATCGCTTGAATAACATTGGGGAGCCAGTCGCGAAGGACAATTGCAAGTTCCTTGCTTACGGGACCAGACCAGCTTAGGAAGACTTTCACGATTCGCCTTTCCATTCTAAAAACTGAGTGAGATTTTCTTGGTCTGCATTATCCTACGCCTTCCTGGATTTGAGAAACTTCCGTAGTCATTTTCCGCTCAGTAGAGAGAATGCTACATTCGAGCCCGCCGGTCTAATTATGGCCACACCAACAAGTCCAGCATGGGGGCCATCGGATGCAGGACGCTAAAACACAGACCACTCGGTTCTCCAACCGCGTCTCCCTCCAAAAAGAACATCTTCGCCGAAGATTCGCGGCTTGCAAGTTGCGTGAGGTTGGAGAGAACATACTGCGCTGGGGGTTCGGAAGCATGGGCAATTTTGCGTTTGAAACGGACGTGCTGATTGTGGGCGCGGGGCCGGTGGGTCTGTTTCTGGCGAACGAGTGCGCGCGGCACGGGGTGCGGTGGCGTCTGGTGGAGGAGAAGGCGGGCCAGTCAGAACACTCAAAGGCGCTGGCGATCTTTCCGCGGACGCTGGAGATTTTCGACATGGCGGGGCTGGTGGAGGCGTTTGAGGAGCGGGCCAACCAGGTGACGAAGCTGCTGGTGACGACGCATCAGCGAACGCTGGGGCGGATGGAGTTCAAGCCGGAGGGGAGCCCGTATGGCTATGTGGGGATGGTTCCGCAGGATGTGACGGAGGGTTTGCTGGTGGCGGCGCTGGAGCGGCGGGGCGGCCGGGTGGCATATGAGACGCGGTTTACGGGCGCGGAGCAGGACGCGGAGGGCGTGACGGCCAGGTTGGAGCGGAAGTCGGGCGGGCGGACGGAGTTGATTACGGCGCGGGCGAAGTATGTGGTGGGCTGCGACGGCGCGCACAGCGCGGTTCGGCAGGGGCTGGGGCTGGAGTTTGAGGGCGATGAGTATAAGGACACGTATCTGCTGGCGGACATTGAGACGAACGAGGGGCTTCCGGCGGACGAGATGCAGCTTTGTCCGAGCGAGATGGGTCCGCTGGCGATTTTCCCGATGAGCAGGACGCGGCGGCGGATTGTGGCGACGACGAAGAAGCAGGAGGGCGACAGGCCGAGTCTGGAGATGGTTCGGCGGATGCTGAAGGAGCGCGCGCCAAGGGAGCTGGAGGCGAGGAGTCTTTACTGGAGCAGCTACTTCAGGATTCATCACAGGCAGACGAAGGAGATGCGGAAGGGGCGGATATTTATTGCGGGGGATGCGGCGCATATCCACAGCCCGTTTGGCGGGCAGGGGATGAATACGGGTTTGCAGGATGCGTGGAACCTGGCGTGGAAGCTGGACCTGGCGCTGCATGGGCATGGGAATGAGCGGTTGCTGGAGAGCTACGCCGCGGAGCGCAGGCCGGTGATCAAGAGCGTGGTGGAGCTGACGGACCGGATGACGCGCGGGATGGGGACTGCGAACTGGCTGGCGCAGGCGGTGCGGGATACGGTGATTCCGGTGGCGACGCGGCTGACGCCGTTTGAACATGCGGTGGTGGAGACGCTGTCAGAACTGGGCGTGGCGTATGAGGGAAGTCCGATTGTGGAGGGGCCGGGGGAGAGATTATTTGCGGAGTGGATGCGGGGCGGCGAGGGATTGAAGAGCAGGTATGTGTTGCTGGCTCCGGCAGAGGTGGTTGGGTTTGGCGCGACGGCGCGGCTGGTGGAGGAGTTGGGTGAGGTGGTGCGCGTGCGGGCGGAGAAGGAAGCGGGGCAGGCGATGACGCTGGTGCGTCCGGATGGGTATGTGGCGTGGGAGGCGAAGCGCGGCGCGGCTCTGGATGTGCTGGATGCGGCGGTGGCGGAGGTAAGAGAGTTGCTGCGGAGCCAGACGGTGACGGAAGCGGCGTAAAGCGGGGCAGACAGCTGCGGTGCGGCGGATGCTCGCAAGAGGCGGGTGGGCAGGTCAGGATTGCTGGCTGGCTTTGGCGTTTTTTTCTTCGGCCATCATGCGTGCGGTGAGCAGTGCCCGGTAGCCATCTGATCCGCGGATGGGGATGAGATTGCCGAGGCCGATGCAGAAGTTGGCCAGGGCGAAGTTGAAGCTGATGGGCAGGCAGAAGCAGAGGAGCATGTTGACGGCGGGTCCGGCGAGCGAGACGATGATGTTTTTGACGGGCGGGCCAGCTTCGCGAACGGTGTAAATGCCCTTCCAGGCGAGGCCAACGTGCTTGACGCGGACACCGATCATGAGCGCCATGGCGATGTGGCCGAGCTCATGGAGGCTCATGGCGAGGACGCCGACGAAGACACCTGCGAAAAAGGGATAGAACCACCGAATGAGGTCGAGCATGGATATCTATATGATGCATCGGCCCGGGTCGGGGTGCGTGGCGAGAAGTCTGGGGAAAGGTAACCGGAGTTTCGTTTAAGGAATTGGAAGAGCAAGACGGGGCAAGGTGCGTAGCGAATTGGTGCCGGGGCGTGGAGGCGGGCGGGCGTTTATGCGCGGCGGGAGATGGCTCGGGGCATGGTAGAGTGGGATTCCACGGAGAGACTGGGGAGATGACGACGGCCGGGATGGATCTGACGGGTCAAGGCGAGACGATTGATCTGCAGCAGCAGGTGGCGCGGCTGCAGGCATTGCTGGAGGCGTCGCGGCATGTGCATGCGACGATCAGCGAGGAAGAGGTTCTGGAGCAGACGCTGCGGATTGTGGTGCGCGAGCTGGAGATGGCGGGCGCGGCGTTTCCGCGTGAGGGCAAGCAATACGGGGACGTGCCGGAGAATGCCGGCGTGGACGAGAAGCATGCGCTGCCTCTTTATCTGCTGGAGGACCGCGAGGGGCGGCGGCTGACGGAGATGGTGGTGGCTCCGCCGGATGGACGCGAGCTGACTATCTATGAAGCCGATTTTCTGGAAGGACTGGCGCTGCAGGCGGCGGTGGCCCTGGAGAATGCGCGGAATCACGAGCGGAATTTGCGCTTTGCGCGCGTGCAGCAGGACATGGACGCGGCGCGGAATATTCAGCGGTCTCTGCTGCCGCATACGCTGCCGGAGATTGCGGGCTACTCGGTGGGTTTCCGAAGCGAAACCTGCTACGAGGTAGGCGGCGACTACCTGGACATTGTGGAGCAACCGGACGGTCGACTGCTGATTGTGGTGGCCGACGTGGCGGGCAAAGGACTTGCGTCGGCGATGATGTCGACGATTTTCCGATCTACCTTCCGGGCACTTGTGGCGAGCGGCGCTCCGCTGGCCGAGCTTGCGGCGCAGATGAACCAACTGCACTGGCAGGAAGGTGAAGAGGCGCGGCGGCGCTATGTGACGGCGATCTTTTTGCGGCTGACGCCGGAGACGGGCACGCTGGAAGTTGTGAATGCCGGGCACAATCCCGGATTTGCGGTGAGCGCCAACGGGACGGTGAAAGCGTTTGAGTCAACGGGTACGCCGCTGGGGATGCTGCCGGGAATGGCGTATACGAGCGAAACGGCGGTGCTGGAGCCGGAGTCGAGGTTACTGTTTTACACCGATGGGCTTACCGAAGTATTCCGCGGCGAAGAAGAATTTGGCGAAGAACGGCTGCTCAGTGTATTTTCCAAGTGTCCATCTCAAAAGGCCGATGATATTCTCGATGCACTGTGGACGGAGCTGAAGGCGTTCGCAGCCGGGGGTCCCCAGAGCGACGATATGACTGCGCTAGCCCTGAGCCGGAGCAGTGTGGAGTGGGAGATTTGAGCATGATGGCAGCAAAAGCCACCAGCGTAGAGGTGCGATTGCCCTCCCGGCTCGGCTACGAGAAGGTGGCCATGAGCACGGCTGCCGCTGTGGCCAAGCTGATGGGATTCCGCGAGGACCGCGTGGAAGATCTTAAGACAGCGGTGGCAGAGGCTTGTATCAACGCAATTGAGCACGGCAACCGCCTGAACGAGGGCCTGAGCGTGGGAGTGGTGCTTTCTTCGGCCGACGACAAGCTGGAAGTACGGGTGATCGACGACGGCAAGGGGCTGAAGTCGCTGCCGCCGAGGCCGGACATCGACAAGAAGATTCATGGCGAGGAAGATCCGCGCGGCATGGGGATGTTTTTGATTCAGGCGCTGGTGGACGAGGCCGAGTGGGTGAAGGGAACCGACGGCAAGAGCAGTTACGTACGCCTGGTGATTCGACTGGACAAGGACGCCGCGTAAGATTTGCGCACAGATGAAGAAACGAATGGGGCGCTGCGGACATAATAGAGAAGAACAAACGCAGGACGGCCCGGGATCAGGACACAGCGCGTGACGGCGCGAGCGACGGAAACGGAAGAGACGGAGATAAACAATCGTGCAGAGCGAAACCAAGTCGAAAGTTGACCAGTTGACTTCACCTGCGGGCCATTCGGTCTCAGTGTTGCGCTATGAAGGGGACATTGCGAGCACCTCAAAGGAAGCGGTGCTGGGGACCTACCAGGCGCTGCCGAAGGAGACGGCAAAGCTGGTGCTGCTGGACTTCACGAAGGTGGACTACATCAACTCAAGCGGCATTGCGCTGGTGATCCAGATGCTGATTGAGGCGGCGAACTCCGGGCAAAAGGTGTTTGCCTTCGGTCTTTCGCCCCACTTCACCAAGGTGTTCACGATGGTGGGCATCACGAAGTACGCCGGGCTGTTCCCGAACGAGGCGGCGGCGATGGCGGCGTTGTAAGAGCTCACGGTGCGGCGTGAGCCGGCGCCGGAGATTGTTTGAAGGAGTATCGAAGCCCGCATGCGAAAGCATGCGGGCTTTGTGTTTTTGGGAACGGCAGGGTGGTGGCTCCGACAATCGATTGCCGATTGACACGCCTAGACTTCTGGGGGTAGGCTGCGAACACCTAGATTTCGAGGGATGGGCGATGGCGCGGAATGATCTGCAGGGAAGCATGGACCTGCTGGTGCTGAAGACACTGGCGCAGCGCGGAAGGCTGCACGGATATGGAATTGTGCAGCACATTCAAGCTGCGAGCGGTGAGTTACTGCAGGTGGAAGAGGGCTCACTTTACCCGGCGCTGCACCGGATGGAGCAGAGCGACTGGGTGAGTGCGGAGTGGGCGCTGACCGAGACGGGGCGGAAGGCGAAGTACTACAAGCTGACGCCGAAGGGACGAAAGCAACTGCAGGAAGCGGAAGAAAGCTTTGAACAACTAGTGAGGGGCATTCGCACGATTATGCGGTACGCGTGAGGTATCGATGGGACTTGGGAGACGCGTAAGCAATCTTTGGCGGCGAAAGCGGCTGGACGAAGAAATCGACGCCGAGCTTGCGGCACATATTGAGCTGGCGGTTGAAGACCTGGTGCGCGGCGGCGTGAGCGAGGCCGAGGCGCGAAGAATGGCGCGCGTGCGGTTTCGGAAGTCAACGGCGGTGAAGGAGCGCGTGGCGCGGGCGCGGATGCGGCGCTGGGGCTGGATGTGTGGTGGCAGGACGCCTCCGCTATGCCGTGCGCTGCTGTGCGCGCGCGCCATTGCTGGCCACAGTGGCTGTTGCGGCCCTGGCTGCAGGCATTGGATTGAATGCGGGCATGTTTACGCTGCTGAACACATTGTTTCTGACGCCGCCGACAGAGAAAGACTCCGGCAAGTTTTGTGCAGCTTTATCCGCTTATGAGGGATGGTTTACGGGCGCTGGGCAATTTCCTGTATTCACTTCGCCGGACTATGAAGCGATCCGCGCGCATGCCCATTCGCTGGCTGGGGTGGCGGCGTGGTATCGGACTTCTCTTTCTGAACGGCGGCAATCAGCGGCTGGATGCCTTCATGGTGTCGTGCAATTATCCGGAAATCTTTGGAATGGGCGCGCCGCAACTGGGACGGTACCTGCGACCCGAGGAGTGCAAGCCGGGAAGTGAAGTGCAGGTTGCGGTGCTGAGCGATGCGATCTGGAGGAATGATTTGGCGCCAACCCCAGATACTGGGGCAGACGATTCGCTTGAACGGATTGCCGCTGGTGGTGGTGGGCGTGATGCCGCCGGCAATCTCACCCTTTTTGCCGAGCGGTGTGATGATGCCTTACACGCTGCAGCCAAGGCTGGAGCATGGGCAGAATCTGCTGAAGTCCGTGGGAATGCCGTGGCTTTCGATGGCGGGCAGGCTTGCCAATGGAGCGACACGGCGCACTGCGCAGGCAGAGCTGACAACGATCATGCAGGAGCAGGATCGAATCTACAGGGCGCACGGATGACGAAGGCCGTTGACCGGAAGACACGTTGCTGCTGACGGATGGATCGTTCATTGAAAATCCACGCGTTAAAGACAAAGTTGCGGATTAATGGCACTGATTCTGGGGCCGCTTTCACTTGTGCTGCTGCTGGCTTGCTGCAATGTGGCGATGTTGTTTTTGTCGCGCACAGTATTGCGGCGGGGCGAGATTGCCGTGCGGCTGGCCCTGGGCGTGAGCAGGGCGAGACTGGCGCGCATGTTGCTGATGGAAAGCCTGTTGATGTCCGGGATTGCAGGGTTGGTCAGTCTTCCCCTTGCGTATGTGGTTCCCGGGCTGATTCAGCATGCAATGGGACCGAAGGACGGTCCGCCGCTAGTGGTGAGCCATCTTGACTGGCACGTGTTCGGATTTCTTGCCGCAATGGTGGTGACGGCCACAGTTGCAGCTTCACTGGCGCCGTTACACGCAGCATGGAAGCTGGACCTGGTGTCCTCACTGAAGGGCCGGGAGGGTGCGGCAACGATGCGTTCGCGTATGACCAACAGCCTGATTGTGGCACAGGTAGCGATGAAGCTTTGTGCTGATAACGGCGGCCGTTCTGTTCGCACGCCTTCCTTCCCTTGTGCGGAATATGGATGCAGGCTTTGAAACGCATCATTTGCTCGAAGTGAACCTGGATGTGGATCGATCGACGCCGGAGAGCCAGGCAAAGGCGCTGATCTTCTACCGCACCGTGGAGTCACGCGTGCGTGCATTACCGGGTGTGGAAACGCTGGCGTATGCAACGGTAACGCCGTTTCGGCTAACACGCCCCTCTGCGATTCACCTTGGCAATGAAACCGGAACAGAAGGTAAGCCAGCTGTGGTGAACAGTGTTTCAATCGATTTTCTGAAGACTTTTGGCGTGAACCTGGAAAGGGGACGATTCTTCTCACCCGGCGACATGCATTCCAACTCGGCGGCGGTAATCTCTCATGCGTTTGCAGCGCAGTATTTTCCAGACACGATTCCTATCGGCAAGAAGATTGTTTCACCGGATGGAAGGCATTTGACCGTTGTGGGTGTCGCGGCCGATCTGCGCTCGCAGCAATTTGGTTTGCCGGACGGGCCACGCCTGTATACCCTGCAAGGCGAAGAGCAACGCGACGGAGTGCTGTTCGTTCGCTTTTCAGGTGACGCAAAGTCGATGGAAAACGCGGTCAGGGATGCTGTGAAAGCGGTGGACCCGACGCAGACGACGCAGCCGCAGACGGTTTGGGAAAACATGGAGATGGTTGCCGAGAGTTTTGAATCTCTGGCGCTGATTGTGGTTGTGATGGCGTCGATCGCGGTGTTGCTCGCGGTAACGGGAGTCTATGCGGTGTTGTCGTTCGTAGTGAGTTGAACGCACACGCGAGTATGGAATTCGAATGGTGATGGGCGCGAATCGGACGGTAATCTTCCGGGCGGTGCTGCTGCAGGCGGGTGTGAAGGTAGGCATTGGGCTTGTACTGGGACTGGCTCTGGCTGAACCCGCAATGTGGGCCTTCAAGCAGGTTATTGCAAATTCTCCAGTTCCGATACGCACTTTCGATCCGTCGTTGTTTGGCAGCGCGGCGTTGATTTTGACGGTGGTGGCATTGGCGGCGATGTATCTGCCAGCGCTGCGCGCGACGAAGGTGGACCCGATGCGGGCGCTGCGGATGGAGTAATCAGCAAGGCAATTTGCGTCCGAGTAGCTGAAACTGCGCACAAACTGCGATTGCGCTCTAAGTTGAGCGAGTGAAAAACGCCCACGATTGCTCTTGCCAGAAGCGCGCCGCTCTGGGATGCTTTGAGGCAGGCTCTATTGACGAGTTGCAGCCCGCGGAATGGCCGCGATGAGGTTTTCTGCGAATTTTGACGATACGCGCATATCCCGGCGCGACGATGACCGGTCAAAAAAGAGATATTCAAAGCACACACATAAGCCCGAAGGGGGTCACGAATGATCACACTCAAAGTGAATGGAGTGAAGCGGGAGGTAGACGTTACACCTGACACGCCGCTGCTTTACGTGTTGCGCAACGACCTGGAACTGACGGGACCGCAGTTTGGCTGTGGTCTGGCGCAGTGCGGCGCCTGCTCAGTGCTGATTGCAGGCAAGGAGACGCGCTCGTGCATCACGGCTGTATCTGATGTGGGCGACCAGGAGATCACGACGCTGGAAGGGCTGGGCGCACGGTGGGCGCAGCAGAAGGGATTGACGGGCGAAACCGCGAAGGATGCGCTGCATCCGGTGCAGGAGGCGTGGATTGAGCAGCAGACGCCGCAATGCGGATTTTGCCAGAACGGCATGATGATCAAGGCGACCGAGCTGCTGGAGAGCAATCCGAAGCCGACGGTGGTGCAGATCAAAGAGGCGTTCACGACGTCGGGGATTTCTCCGAACCTGTGCCGGTGCGGCACCTACACGGCGATTATCGAGGCCGTACAACATGCCGCCGAGCTGATGGCGAGCAAGGGGTGAGCGATGGCGACCAAGACCGACAATGCGATGGATGTGTTTGGAGCGACGCTGACGCGGCGCGAGTTTGTGAAGACCAGCGGCGTGCTCGCCGTGGGAGTGGGCGTGGTGGGCGCAACGCCACTGCGCGGCGATACGCCAAAGACGAGGGTGGCCAAGGATTCACTGGACCCGGCGAAGCCGACCTCATGGCTTGAGATCCACCCGGACAATACCGTGACGATTCGCACGGGCAAGAACGACTTTGGGCAGGGGTCTGTGTACACGGCCTACCGGCAGATTGTGGCCGAAGAACTGAGCATGCCGTTTGAGGCCATTACCACGGTGGTGGCGGGAACGACGAATGAGACTCCGGACGGAGGCGGGTCCTTTGGATTCCTGAATGGAGGCACGCCGAATCTGCGCAAGGTGGCGGCGTACACCTACCAGGCGATGCTCGATCTTGCTGCGAAGAAGCTGGGCGTGGAGAAGAGCAAACTGACGGTAAAGGACGGCGTGGTGACGGGCGGCGGTAAGAGCATCTCGTACGGCGACCTGATCAAAGGGCAGCAACTGAACCTGACGATTCCGGTAAAAGGCGAGCTGACGAGCATTGGCGGACTTGAGGTGGACGGTAATCCCCCGATGAAGCCGGTGAGTGAGTACACGGTGATTGGCAAGTCGTATCCGAGCTCGGCGATTCACGCGAAGGTGAGCGTGAAGGCGAACTGGGCGACCGACGTACGCCTGCCGGGTATGCTGCACGCGCGGGTGGTGCATCCGAAGACGCTGGGGTCAACACTGGTGAAAGCCGGCGAGGTGGACAAGACGAAGTATCCGCACACGCAGGTTGTTGTGAAGGGAAACCTTGTGGGCGTGGTTGCGCCAACCGAGTGGGAGGCGATTCAGGCGGCGCAGCAAGTGGCCGCGAGCACGCAATGGACGGACTGGAAGGGACTGCCGGGGAGCGACAAGCTCTACGACTATCTGCGAAACGAGGCGGACTGGAAGTCCACGCCCGTGACGAAGGGTGCGACGAAGGGTGATACGGCCGCTGCGTTGGCGAGTGCAAAGAAAACACTGAAGGCGACCTATCAGATGTCGTACATGAAGCATGCGCCGATTGGGCCAACGATGGCAGTGGGCGATGTGCATGCGGATGGCATGGTGCATCTTCATACGCACAATCAGAATCCGCAGGAGCTGCGCGGCGAACTTGCGAAGATGCTGGGCACGACGATTGACAAGGTGGTGGTGCACATCTATCCGGGGCCGGGGCATTACGGACGGTCGAACGGAGGCAATGCCGGCGCGGAGGACGAGGCAGTGATTCTGTCCCAGGCGCTGGGCAAGCCGGTGCGCGTGCAGTGGATGCGCGCGGACGATATGCAGTGGTCGACGCAATCACCGGTTGCCTACTCGGATGTGGAGCTGGCGTTGGACGACCAGGGCAAGCTTGCGGCATATCAGATTGACCACTACATGCCGGCGATGCAGGATGACCGGCTGGTGGGCGCAGTGCTTGCCGGATTGCCGACTCAGCCTGCTCCAAATCCGCAAGGAGATGACGTAGCTAATACTGCGAACGGCATTTCGGATCCCTGGCTTTACGCGGAATCTCCGAACGTGGCTGAGATTGGGCATGGAACGTTCCAGGTGGGGCAAAAGGCATCGCCGCTTGCGGTGGGCTTGCGCGACCACAGCATGCGTACACCGGGGCAGTTCCAGCAGAACTATCCACGCGAAATGGCGATGAACGAAGCGGCAGCGCTGGCGGGTGCCGATGGAATTCAGTTCCGCATCGACAACCTGAAGGAAGAGCGTGCCATTGGCGTGCTGGAAAAAGTACGCGATGCATCCGGCTGGGAGACACGACCTTCTCCCAGGCCGGACGCGAAGAGCACCGGGGCCGACGTGGTGCGCGGGCGCGGAGCCTCACTGATGCTGCGCGACGACACTTACTGGGCGTGCGCGTGCCACATTGCCGTGACGCCTTCAACGGGTGCGATCAAGGTGGAGAAGCTGACGTTCGCGGTCGACCCCGGCGTCGTGATCAATCCACATCAACTGAAGCGGCAGATTGAAGGCGGAGCCATGATGGGTGTGAGCATTGCGCTGCTGGAAGAAGTGCCTATCGATGAGAGCGGCGTATTGGTGGAGGACTGGACGAGCTATCCGATATTGACGATGGCTGACATTCCGGAAATCAACGTCGAGATAATCTCGAATCCAAAAGTGGGCAAGTATGGTGCGGGATCAGAAGCTGCAAATGCGCTGGCTGCACCGGCGATTGCGGCGGCGCTGCACGACGCGACAGGCAAGATGGTGCGACGGCTTCCGCTGAAGCCTGCGTATGTGCTGGAAGCGCTGAAGGCGTAAACAAGCGAACATCAGGGCCACGTGACGGTTACGCGGAATGGAAGCGCGACCGGAGCGTGGCCTAACTTTTTGTGTACTCGTCGTCCGTAACGTGCGTGAGCCAGTCAACGGTTTTGCCGTTGAGGCGTTCCTGAATGGCAATGTGCGACATGCCGTTGGTGGGTGAGGCGCCGTGCCAGTGTTTTTCTCCGGGCGCGAACCAGATAACGTCACCGGGACGGATTTCTTCCACCGGCCCGCCTTCACGCTGACACCAGCCAAGACCAGCGGTGACGATGAGTGTTTGCCCGAGCGGATGCGTGTGCCATGCTGTGCGCGCGCCGGGCTCGAAGGTGACGCTGGCGCCGTTGACCATTGCAGGGTCGGGCGCCTGAAAGAGCGGATCGACGCGGACCGAGCCGGTGAACCAGTCAGACGGGCCTTTGGCGGAAGGAGATGAGCCGGCGCGTTGAATCTTCATGGGTGCGAATTCCCTTTCGAACGATTTGTATTGCGTGCAAAGCAGGCGTTTGACCGCGCGCGGACTTGATTCTAACGCGGCGTGATACGGACCGAAGCGGCGCGCGCCTGAGCAGCGAGCATGGGCTCGAGGTATGGGCTGGTGCGGTATTTAACCCGGTAAGCATCGTCGATTTTTTCGTGGAGGTTTTCGGCGTCCGGCCCCGCTACCGGCTCGAACGCAACTTGCCTTTCCATGCCTGCGGCGCGAATGCGACCGGCCTTCTGCCTGAGCGCAGCCTGATACCAGCGTGAGCTGGTTCCGTTGTAGGCGCGGACATAGAGCGAGCCTTCGACAACGACCGACCAGATCCAGGTGGGTGTGCCGTAGGTCAGGCCGTCATCGCGGAAGGGCGAGATGTGCAGATCGTCGGTAGCGGAGATTTCCTGCAATCCATTTTTGGGCCAGGTAGGCATGGTTGAAACTCCATAAGACATTAGAGACGTAAGAGCGAGCGGAACAGAATACCTCCACACGATGAATTGGTAAGATCTTCCGATACACCGACGCGGAGGATTGAACTTTGGAGATCACGAAATTGCCGTTGCAGGAGGAGTTTGCCCGCGGTTTTGCCGCAGAGTGGATTGCGGCATGGAACAGTCATGATCTTGACCGAATCCTGAGCCACTACGAAGAGGATGTGGAACTGGTGTCTCCGGTAGCGCTGAAGCTATTGAGTGATGGGACTGTGCGTGGCAAAGCTGCATTGGGTGCGTACTTTGGTATTGGGCTAAAGGCATACCCAGACTTGTGTTTCGACCTGATTGAAGTGTTGTGGGGACTGGAGACGCTGGTGGTGGCCTATCGCAATAACCATCGCGGCAACAAAACGGCCGAAGTAATGCGCATAAGTGCAGCCGGCAAAATCAGCCGGGCGTGGGCGAACTACGACTCCTGAAGCAGCGTGTTCCGATCAGTCGATAAGCGCGTACTTGTCGCGAAGAATTTGTATGTGATGTGTGGTGTGGCCGGGAACGAGAAAGGCCAATGAACGCACGGTGAATGGTTTTTCACTGGCGATGCCGGTGCGCATCCACGCCTGGGGCGGCAGGTTGCGGAAGAGTGCGATGGAAGCGAGACGCACGTAACGAAACTCTTCCACATGCGAGGACCACGAAATGCGATCGGCCTCAGCGCCCATAGCCGCGATTTCCTGATCATAGCCGGGCAGTGGAGTATCAAAGCCGCGCGCAAACCAGAGTGCCCGGAAGGCAAAGGCGCGCTCTGTGTCTGTGACATGATTGAGCACCTGGCGCACACTCCACTTGCCAGGCGCGTAGCGGTGGAGCGACCGCTCCTCTGAGATGGCGGAGAGGGCCGGCAAGACTTCATCGAGCTGACGTTGCATAGCAAGGTGCGGATCGTCGCCCGCGACTTTGTCGATGTAGGTGAAGTAATAGGCATCGGTTTCGGAGGGTTGTGGACGTCCAGTCATGGAACAATTCTAGCGACGAAACGTAATGAAGAGAACGGGCGACGTGTGGATAGGTTGAAAAGCCACGGCGCGATTTGGGTTGACAATCTACCCAAAGGAGCGAATACTTGGGTCGAATGGCTACCCGAGAGAACACTACCGACCGCATTGCCCTGCTGCAGGGAACGCTGGACCTGCTGATTCTGAAGAGCCTCGTGTTTGGGCCCGTGCATGGACAGGGTGTGGCGCGCGCGATCCAGCGGCAATCCGATGACGTGTTTCTGGTGGACCATGGGTCACTGTATGTAGCACTGCAGCGGCTGGAAGAAAAGAAGTGGATTCGCGCCAAGTGGGGCGTGAGCGAGAACAACCGCAAGGCGCGGTTTTACCAATTGACAGCAAAGGGACGCGAGCAGCTTGCGGAAAAGACCAGCGAATGGCGACGGCTGACACACGCGGTGGAACGCATTCTTGATGTGCCCCATGGACCGGAGACCGAGGAGGCCTGACCATGTTCGGTCGCAAACGCAGTGCGAAGGATTTTGCGGAAGAGATTAAAGCGCACATTGAGCTGGAAGCAGACGAACTTCGCGACGAGGGTCTGAGTTCGGATGAGGCGCAGCGCAAGGCGCATGTAACTGTTGGCAATGCGCGGCTGGCGGAGGAGCGCTATTACCGGCGCACACACTGGGTATGGCTGGAAAATCTGGGCCGCGATCTGCGCCTGGGAGTGCGCAGCCTGTTGCAGAGTCCTGGATTTGCGCTGACGGCAATTGTGACGCTGGCGCTTGGCGTAGGAGCGAATACAGCGGTATTCAGCGTGATGAATGCGGTTCTGCTGGCGGCTCTGCCGGTGGAGCATGCAGATCAGCTTGTCTACTTGCGCACAACGAGCTCACCGAAAGGAACTGGAACAGTCGACAGCCGTGACACGTTTTCCTATCCGGTGTATGACGCGCTGCGCAAGCAGGGTGGTGCGATGTCGGCCGTAATTGCCTTTGCCCCCCTTTCCACGAGCAAGGTGGCAGTGAGGTACGGGAAGGATCCGGAACAGGCCGAAGGCGATATGGTGAGCGGCACCTTCTTCTCCGGGTTGGGTGTGCGGCTCCTGCGCGGGCACGGATTCACCGCGCAGGACGAAGCTGACCACGCGCAGGTGACGGTTATCAGCTACGGCTACTGGAAGCGGCAGTTTGCGAGCAATCCAGAAGTTCTGGGGACGACACTCTATGTGAATGGTGTGGCATTCACGATTGTGGGTGTCTCGGCCGAGGGATTTGAGGGGCTTGAGCCGGGCAAATCGACTGACTTCTGGATTCCTCTACCGGACAATCCCGCGCTGAATGCGTGGGGAAATCCACCAGAGGACGGGAAGATCTACCTCAGGAAACCTACCTGGTGGTGTTTGCGGCTGATTGGCCGGCTAAGCCCTGGCATGACAAAGTCGCAAGCTGTGGCACGCATGCAGCCGTTATTTCAGAGAGCGGCGTATGTGGGCCTTGGTGAGCCGATGAAGGGCGAGAGGCCTCCAGTATTGAGTCTTGAAGATGCAAAGGGGTTTGGGAGTTTCAGCGAAAGCTACGGCAGGCCCCTGCACATGCTGATGGGGATGGTGGCGCTGGTGTTACTCATCGCGCTGACCAATGTGGCCATGCTGTTGATGGCGCGGAATGCGGCGCGGCAGCGCGAGTTCAGCATGAAGCTGGCTCTGGGCGCGAGCCGTGGCGACCTGCTAAAACAACTGCTGGCAGAGAGCGTGCTGCTGGTGACCGCCGGAGGCTTGCTGGCGTGGGGTTTTGCCTTAGCGGCTACGCGTGCGCTAGGCACGTGGGCGCAGATTGAGTCGAGCCTGGCGCCGGACGAAACGGTGCTGCTGTTCACGTTAGGCATTCTGGCGCTGGCGGGGATCCTGTTCGGCGTCGCTCCACTGCGAGTTGCGCTTGCCTCAGGCCCAGCACTGGCGGTGAAGACGAACGCAGCAGCATCACGCACTGACTCGGGCAAGTCGCGCATGAGGCGCACGATTGTTGCGCTGCAGATGGCTCTATGCGTTGTGCTGCTGGTGGGTGCGGGATTGTTGATTCGCACACTGCGCAACCTGGAAAACACGCCACTGGGGATGAACGTAAGTGGCCTTGCGGTGTTCGGGGCAAATCCACACATTACGTCGCTTGAGCAAGGTAGAGATTTTTACCGGCAGCTGATCGACACATTGCGCGTTCTTCCGGGGGTGGAATCAGCCACGCTTATGGAAGAGCGCATTGGATCGGGGTGGTCAGACAACTCGTATTTCAAAGTGGACGGCAAACTGGCGCGCGATGCGGATGGCCACGCGACACTGGTGCGCAACAACGTGGTGGGACCGGATTTTTTTACCACACTGCAAGTGCCGATTCTTGAGGGGCGCGACTTTGCGGATTCGGATACGGCGAATGCGCCGCACGTGGGAATGATTAACGAGGAATTTGCAAAGCGCTTCTTTCCAGGGATCAATCCGATTGGACACATTCTGGGAACCGAAAATGGCGAATACCAGATGCGCATTGTGGGCGTGGTGAAGAACCACAAGTACCGCAGCATTGATGAAGAGCTAATGCCGATGGCGTGGTACGACTATGCGCAGATTCCGGTCGTAGGTCAGATGTCAGTGGAACTGCGCGTGCATGGCGCACCGCTGGCTATTCTCCCATCAGTTCGCAAGGCCGTGCAGCAACTGGATCCGAATCTTCCGCTGATTGAACCGATGACGCAGCGCGCACAGTTCGATACGACGATTTCCAATCAGATTTTGTTTGCGCGGCTGGCAGGATTTTTTGGCCTGCTGGCGGTGGTGCTGGTGGCAACAGGCTTGTATGGAACGCTATCGTATCGCGTGAACATGAGGACTGCCGAGATTGGCGTACGCATGGCGCTGGGAGCGCGGCGCGGACAGGTGGTGTGGATGATTCTGCGAGACAGCCTGTTTCTTGCGGCGATTGGAATTGCCATGGGTGTGCCGCTGGCGCTCATGGTGGGCAATGCCCTGGAGTCTTCACTCTATGGCGTGAAGGCACTGGACGTGGTGAGTTACTCGATTGCTGTTCTGGGCGTGGTTGTGGTTGCCCTGGCCTCGAGTACTTTGCCGGCGACACGCGCGGCCAGCGTGGAACCCTTACAGGCGCTACGCACGGAGTGATGTATTCACACCGCGATTATGCGAGCGCTCTGAGTTCGGGGTAGCGCGTAAAGATGATGCGGCGGTTTTCGGCGCTGAGTTTGCTGAGCCGCATGGGCTTGTCCTGCGGACGCGTGCCCTTCATGTTGAGCACATTCATCAGGCTCCACTCGCGCTGCGGTTGAGCGGGCTCGTGCGCGGGCAGGTCGTAGCGCGTAAAGTCGATGGCCATCCAAGGCGAGTTCTTCTGCCAATCATGCAGGAGCGCGAGGCGGAATTCGCGATTCATGTACCACTTGATTTCGAGGTTGGGCTCAGAGCCGGGCGCGCCGGTGCCGCGCTGATCGAAGCGATAGTTGAGGCCTGCGTTGGTGGGATTGTGCTGGCGCCACTTGAGGCCAAAGTCGCCCTCTGTGATGACTTGCGTGTCTGGCCAGCGTTCATGCACGGTCTGTAGCCACCAGGCGAGATCGTCGTGATAGCCGAGCGATGTTTCCCAAATGCCAGTGACGAAGCCGAAGCCATTGAGCTTGTGACCGGTGTCGAAGTGTTCGGCAGTCGTATCCAGCATTTCCTGATGACCACGCTTGACGCCCAGGTTGCCGACCGTCTCAATGGGGCCGACGCCGAGGCGGCTGTTGAATCCGCCGGTGAAGCCGTTGCGGCGTGCGGTGAGAAAGTCGCAGGTCCAGCCGTCGAGGCAGACGCAATCAATGTGGTCGGCGGGGCCCTGGGCGGGCTTCAGGTAGTGCTCGCGGCTGGGGTAGTAGGGATAGCAGATGCCGCCGTCACCATCGCCATTGTCAATGGCGTGCTGGCTCCAGATCTGACCCTGGCAAACGTGAATGCCCTGATCCTGCACGAGCAGGCGCATATTTTCCGAGTCCATAAAACCGGCGACGAGTGACTGCGGGCGGTATTTGTTGCCGACCATGCGGGCGATCTTGCCGAGCGCGTCGTTGATGGTTTTGCGAATTTCGTCGCGCGTGTTGTACATGGGCGCAAAGTACCCGCCGGGGATGAAGGTGACTTCATCGCCGTAGTGGTCGTGATAGTAAGCGAGGAGCCGGCGCGCTTCCTTGTACTCTTCGCGCTGATCAATGAGCGCAAGCCAGCTGATAGCCCAGGTCATCTTGCCGTTGGGGGCTCCGCGGCGAAAGCCTTCGCGGCGCGCGCGGATGTGCCTGGGGAAGTTGAGTGACGACTCGTCTTTGCCTATGTTGCGCGTGCGCGTGACTTCAATTTGATTCACACGGACGACGGAAATGTGGGTAATATAGCGGCCCTTAAGCGGCGATGGGGCGGCGAGAGTGTGGAGAGGACCGGCAAGCGAAGCCGCGGCCGAGGCCTGTGCAGCGGTACGAAGAAATTGACGGCGGGAGATGGAATTGCGCATGACGGTCACTCGCTGGAAATGGAATCAGGGCACCAAAGTGCGCCGGAAGTGATTGTAGTGGATAAGGGGTGGGATAGCGCAGGGGCGCACTACAGCGCAGTTCAATGCGCGGAGCGTATCGAGGTTGAATTTGCTCAGCACCCGCTGGGAGGAGTGCAGTTTGATCGGCGCAGCACTGCGACCGAACAGGCGCCGCAGTGCTGTGTGAAGGCCGCGAACACGTTGCGATCAAAAGGTGATGTCGATTGCGATTCCTGGACGACCGGGATATTTGCTGTCGTAGAGATAATAGCCATCGCCCGAGTAATCAACGTAGACGTCGTCATTCATGTACCAGTCCGTATCCCAATATTCCGGATAGGGGTCAAGCACAGTGAACCAGTATCCGTCGTACTGAAAGCGAGGATGGCGGTCCATTTCCATGAAAGGCATATTCAGCACGCGAAAGGTATGACGGGGACCAAAGGATCGGGCATAGTAGTCGTTTGGAATGCGGTAACCGGTATACCCGCCGCGCTGCTTCCAGCTCCTGCGTTGAGATGCGAAATTTTTGGCCCGATGCTGTTGCCACACACCCTGCGCCTGGACTTCCTGCGATGCCCTCTGTTGATTTGAGCGCACCATTTGCGTGGTTCGCTTCGGCTCTTCGCGTTGTTGTGTGCGAGCGGGCGGAACTGGATGCGACTTGCTCCGGTCAGGCTGCTTGTTCTTCCGCGTGGCTTCGGCTTGCTTCGGCTTGCCGTGGTCCTGCTGCTGTTCATTTTTCTGCGCGTTGCAGGATGCTGCGGATGCGAGCAAGAGGATGGACAGAATTGCAGTGCTAACAACCCTGAGCGGTTTCATAGGTTTTCCTTCAGTTCCAGCTTGATTCGGGAGAGGACCATTTGGCGTGTTGCACTGCCTCAGCCGGGTGAAATGTCGCGCGATTTGATCCAGGAACTTAAAGGAGGTGAGACCCGGATTCCGCTGATACCCTGCACACCAGCCTACGCCTTAAGGAGCGTAGGGTGTTGCGCAATCGCTGCGGTTCCACACCTGCAGTAACTCTTGCCTCTGAAACAGCCGGTCGCAGTATGTCGGCAGTTTGGGCCTTGATTGGACTATTGGCGGTACAGTGAACGCCTTAGCCTGGATAGACCTCGGCGCTCCATTTGGCCGATCAGTTGTCTGCGACTACACGCGCTGTGGAGCCAAATTTGTGATAGCCGGTGAAACGGACAACATTGATGAAGCGGATGCGATCGAAGCCGAGCATCTTGTCTGAGGGGAAGTCTTCAGCAACGGCAACAGCAACGGCGCGCACGGGACAGAGATACGGGTGACCGCCTATGTCGACATAGTCGAATTGAACAAACTTTTGTGCGGAACGAATGGGATGGCTGCTGGTGAATTCATCTTCAAGAGTGATGCCGCGGATGGCGCCTGTTTCAGGCTCAATGATGAGTTCGCCGTGATACGCGGGGACGGCGTGGAAAGGAACCAGTTCGGGATCCTTCCTTGATGCCTGGTAGCAGCAGAGATTGATCACGTCATGTGAGGCAGCGCTGGGAACGGAGTAATGAAAGACGGCGAGGGTTTTGCCATCCACGCCAATTTGCCAGCGGCTCCAGGTGATTGCGCCATGCCGAACGTCATCGAGGATGACAGCGAGCATTGGGCCAAATTCGCCGCGCGTGGTGAGGCCGAGCGGTTGTCGCGCGTACGGTTCGGGATTGGCTGGTGGCGAAAAGGGTACTTCTCTGCCATTGCGCACGGTGACTTCATGGCGAGTCTGGCGGAGCAGATGGAACTCGACTACTGGCTCTTTCTGTTTTTTGCGCGTGAAGAGAGGCGCGTCACTGAAGGAGTCCGTTGTACGTATTGCCACGAAGTCTGGCCATTGAAGCGCATTGGCGCCGAAGGAAATGCGGACGCGTGCAAGCATGCGCTGCTCGGCAGATGCATCGGGAGGTGGGAGGTTCGGTGCGTCCTGGGCTGGCGGTGACTGGAAGACAGAGTTCGCAGCGAGCAGTTGCAGGGCAAGCGCGGATTTTGGACCGACTTTGATGCGTGCCAAGAGAACGCTGAGACGTGTGTCTGTGAGTTGCCGGGAGAGCTGGACCTGAGTGAGCTCGTGCGCGAGATCGGAATCCGATAATTTATGCGCGCGTTTGGAAAGAAGGAAGTCCTGAAGCTGCTTGACAGTAACGGACGATTGCGCGGCCGCAGTCACAGCGAGAGAGGGCAGAACGAGGAGCAATGCGAGCAGACAGTGGATCTCCCTGACAACATGCCAAGAGCTCGACGCCCTGCAGAATGCTCCTGATCGCATTTTGACCCCTGTTTTCAAATCAGGCTAATGCTTTGGACCGTGGTTATAAAGAAAGGTCGCCCAAGAGCAATTTGCGGGCCGGCGGACAGAACATTGCAGCGGATTCCGGCTCCTGCTCAGTAGAATGCTGATATGAATCTCGAGGCAATGCAGGGGGCCTTGCGGGATGCTGGCCTGGATGGATGGCTCTTTTATGACCACCATCATCGCGATCCGCTGGCCGGGCGGATTCTGGGGCTTGACCCGCATGCGCATGTGACACGGCGCTGGTATTACTTTGTGCCGACCGAGGGGAACCCGCGCAAGCTGGTGCACCGGATTGAAGAGAAGCGACTGGATACGCTGCCGGGCTCGAAGGGCACGTATTCAAGCTGGCAGGAACTGGCCGCGGGCCTGGATGCCATGCTGGGCGATGCAAAGCGCATTGCCATGCAGTACTCGCCGGACAACGCGATCATGTATGTCTCCATGGTGGACGCGGGGACGGTGGATTTTCTGCGCGGGCTGGGCAAGGAGATTGTGAGCTCGGCCGATCTGGTGAGCCAGTTTGAAGCGGTTTTGAGCGAGGCGCAAATGACGAGCCATTGCGCGGCGCAGCGGATCATTGACCACGTGGTGGAAGAAGGCTGGAAGATGATTGGCAGAAGACTGCGGCCCGCGGACGCCAACGCGAGCAGGTTGACTGAATACGAAGTGCAGCAATGGCTGGCCGAAGCAATGCGACATGAAGGACTGGTGTGGGAGAACGGGCCGAACGTGAGCGTGAACCAGAACAGCTCAGACTCGCACTACGACCCAACGGCCGAGAGCGCTGCGGAGATTCGTGAAGGCGACTTTGTCCTGATCGATATCTGGGGACGGCTCGATCAGCCGGATACCGTGTTCTACGACATTACGTGGACCGGGGTGGTGGGCCGCGAACCGAGCGAGCAGGAGCAGCGCGTATTTGAGACGGTGCGCAATGCGCGTGACGCGGCGATTGAAACCGTGAAGCGCGCCTTTGCCGAGCAGCGGCCGATTTGCGGCTACGAAGCTGACGATGCGGCGCGGGGCGTGATTGAAAAGGCCGGATTCGGCACGTACTTTACGCATCGCACGGGGCACAATATCGGGCGCGAACTACACGGGCCGGGCGCGCATCTGGACAACCTGGAAACGCACGATGTGCGGCGAATTCTGCCCTGCACATGCTTCAGCGTGGAGCCGGGCATCTATCTGCCCGAGTTTGGCGTGCGCAGCGAAGTGAACATGCTGACGACACCGACGGAGGCCTGGGTAACGGGCAGGGTGCAGCAGGAACTAATAAGAATTTAGGGCCCGTGAAGGAAGGCGGCCCACGTGCTCCGGTGCGATATAGTCGAAGAGGAATGGCAGCAGGGACGAACAGCACATCCGCGAAGGCAAAAGAGTCGGGTCAGGGTTTTGTGTACCTGCCACTGATTGTGGGCTGGCTGATTCCCGGCGCCGGTCACTTTCTGGTGGGTAAGTGGGGTCGCGGCGCAGTGCTGGCTGCGTCCATCCTGAGCATGTTCGCTCTGGGATTGGCGATGCAGGGCCACCTCTACTCCAATGCACACGAAATTCTGGAAATGCTTGGAATGGCGGGCGATCTGGGTAATGGGCTGCTCTACTTTATGGGGCGTGCCATGGGCCTGGGGACAGGTCAGGTAACGGTGACCGTGGCCGACTACGGTACGCGGTTTATCGTCGTCTCCGGGTTGCTGAACGTGATTGCCGCCGTGGACGCGCACAACCTGCGGACAGGGAGGAAGGCTTAGTGTTCAGCCCCTCTCACTTCACAGCGCTTTCGCTGTTTGCACTGTTTGCGTCTGTTGTGTTTGGTGTTACTCAGCGGGAGACGCCGAAGCAGATGCTCAAGTATGGCCTTTACTGCTTTCTGCTGTTTGAGGCATCGGCGATTGTACTGAGCTGGGTGATGTATCTCATCGCGCGGTGAGCGGCGCTCCACCTCGATTTATCACTCCGTACGCTCCGGATTGTTCGATTCACTTCCAAGCTTCGCAGTTTCGTTCTGCATCAGGTCAATGGTGTCGAATGCACGGCCAAAGCCGTCGCCGGGACCTGAGGCCGCCAGGCCACAGAATATCTGCGGGATGTTCTCGCTGGCCCATATAAGCCATTCCTTGATCGCATCGTACTCAGCCGGACTTAGGCCGAAATATCGATTCGTCAGGCGGGGGTCCCAATTCTCTCTTCCAGGAGACCGATCCAATTCCCACATAAACGAGTCGACAGCAACATCCGGAAATGACTCAGGCTCTTCAATCGTGAGAATAAGAAGGCTCTGCAAATAGTATAGAAAGGCGTCCCTGTTGAAATAGGTGACTGCGCAGTAGTACCGACGCCAATCCTCTCGCGTGAGACTCCTCCAGCTTCGACCCTGAAACCAGAGCGTATCGTCGATATCAGAATCAATCTGGAATCTTCCTTCCAGATCGACCACTTTCTCAGGCATCGGTCGATGCACAAACGCTGCTTCTATCTTTTCGCTGAGCGTCATCGGTGATTCTCTATCGGGATCGCTTAAGGTGCGCTCATTCAGCGCACTCACTCAGAGCGGCTATTCGCGCTGCCAGACGGTGGCGTCAAAGGTGTGACGGCACTCGTAACCTTCGGACTTGTAAAGTTCGATGGCATCGGCGTTGGCTTCTGTGACAGTGAGCGAAATCTCGCTTGCTCCGAGGCGGACGAAATGGGAGGCCGCGACATTGAGCAGTGCGCGCGCAATACCGAGGCGCCGGTAGTCAGGATGAACACAAAGCTGGGTGATGTGACCGCTTTGGGGGCTCACGCGGGATCCAAGCACGAGTGCGACCAGCTCGCGGCGGCTGCGGTCCACGACAACGTGTGACGAAGCGGAGGAAAAAACTCCGCATCCTGCATAGCGCACGATGTTATTGAGGAAACGTTGCGAACCATGCAGCGTGCGGTACTGGTCATTGATGGCGCTGTCGGTATGCCCGCGATAGGAGTTGGCGATCAGACGCGCGGCGGGAGTCAGATCGTCGTCGTGCCAAGGGCGCATCTCGAGCCCCCCCGGCATTTCTACGCGAAGCGTGGCCATGGAGGGGTGAAGACGCTGGACGAGAAAGAGGCGGCGGAAGATTGTGAAACCGGCTTGCGAAAAGAGGTCGCCGTAGGTTCCGGAGGGATGCAGAAGCATCTGCGACTCCACGCGGTCGACATGCGGTGAGTTCAGCACGGTCTCAAGCTGGTGGGAAAGCAGAGTGTGTTCAATGGAGGTTGCAGAGGCGGAAGCAGCGGGCACCGCGAACAGATCGCCGATAACGGCCTTGGTCTCCTCGTAGACACAGAAGGTGTAACCGTTGATCTGGCTATTTTCTACGGCCGCATAGCCGGGAAGGAGCCGGTTGTCAAGATATTGGAGCAATAAGCGGGAGGAGGCGCGGTAGTCCCAGTGGAGGCGCTGGCTCCAGACTTCCGCTTCTGCATCGAGCAGCGGCCGGAGGGCACTCGCGGAAAAATGCCGCAAGTCGAGCACGTCGTAGGAGAGGCTACTGGTCATAATTCCCCTGCCCTCGTTCGAACCCGGCCGTTGTGCCGGGGGCGAGTGCGGTCAGCGGGTCAAATGAAGTCCGCAGCTCTCACTGGCAACTTTGACACGATGGACAGCGAACTGCAAGTCAGTGCAGGAAAAGAGCGGTAAAGAAATTACATGGCGTGGGCGCTGACCCAGTAAACCTGGAGGTGCTGCTCGGGCCAGGTGAAGAGCAGTTCGTAGTGGCGTGCAGCCAGATATTGAGCGAGCACCGAGGAGGTTTCAAGATCGACTCCGCCGCGGCCTGCCACGCGGACGACAAGCAAATGCTGCTCGTCAGGCACGCCAGATTGCTCGTAATTAACAACTTCGCGATTGCGGTAGAAGGAGAGACCGTATTCGATGTCGCGGCGAACGCGGAAGACGGCGACAGTCTCATCCGGCGGAGCATATTGAAGAAGCTTTTCCGCGAGTGGGCGGGCTGAATAGGAGTTGTCAATCAGGTGGATGACGCGCTTGGTGGCGTGAACCTCTGGAACGCCGAAGAATGGCCCGACGCCGTACAAGTACATGACCAGTACGACGAGAACGGCCGAAGTGGCCAGACGCAGACGGGCGACGCCCCAGCCATGGACGATCACGACAACGAATAACCCCGCGCCTATGGCGGCAAACAGCGCAACCAGAAGGGCTCTCTGCGGCGGCATGTGCGCCCCATGCACAATGAACCACGGCAGCAGCAAGGTAAACATGGTCATGACAGACACAAGGATGGCGTGACCTGATAGCAACCAGCGATTGAGTCCGTTCCGGCGGCGACGATAGAGAAAGTCGCCGGTAAGAATGGTGATCGGCGGCAGTGCAGGCAGAATATAGCCGGGCAGCTTGGACTGCGAGAGGCTGAAGAAGACGATGGGGATGAGCGCCCAGAGGACGAGGAACTCAGGAAAGGCGTCACCGGGGCGGCTGGGCTTGGGCTTGCCGGGGCGCGAATGGCGCAGGCGCCACTCGGCGACGGAGGTCAGGATGCCGTCCACCAGCGCACGAATAGCGATGACGGTCCAGGGCATGAGCGCAAGCACGACGACGGCGAGGTAGTACCAGAAGGGCTGTTCGTGGTGATAGCGGTCTGTGGCGAAACGCTCAAGATTGTGACGGAGGAAGAATTCCTTGAAGAAGGTGGGGTTCTGCACCTGCACCGCAATAAACCAGGGCAGCACGATGGCAAAGTAGAGCAGCATGCCGGGCCACCAGAACGAGCGGCCGATGATGGACCACTCGCGGCGCAGGAAAGCGAAGGCGCAAATGATCACCAGTGCGAGAAAAGGCGCCACCGGACCTTTGGCCAGAGTGGCGACACCGGTGAAGAAATAGATATCGAAGAGCCAGAATTTGGAGCCTGTCTCATACCAGGCGTACCAGCCGAGCAGGCCTATACAGAGCGGCGCGGCGAGCTGCATGTCAGTGGACGCACCGCGGGCAAAGCCGATGATGCCGGCACAGGCAACGGTGATCAGGGCCGCGTCAAGGTGGCCGCCGGGGCGGAAGCGGCGCATGTGGAGATAAATGAGCGCCACCATGATGAAGGCGAACGAGGCCGAAGGCAGGCGCGCGCTCCAGTCGTGGACGCCAAAGTCCTTGAAAACAAACATGGCGCGCCAGTAGTAGAGGGCAGGCTTTTCAAGCCAGGGGTGGCCGTAGAGATAGGGAGTGACGCAGGCAGAGAGGCGATCAAGAAGCGTGTGTGCAGCGTCAAAGCGCGCGAGCATCTCGTGAGCAATCTGGGCGTAGCGCGGTTCGTCGGCGCCCACCAGACCCATACCATCTCCACCAAAGATGGGCGTAACTCCATAAATGATGAAGAAAACGGCAAAGCCAACAAAGACCGAAGCCTCAGCCACTGTGGACCAGGAGGGCAGGCGGCGATGCACCGGCGGCGTTTGCTGCGCTTGAGTTTCCTGCGAGATTCCCACTTCGAATGCTTCTCCGCGGACCGGCGTCCTCTAATGCAGCGACGATCCCCTGCGACCGGATGCACGCAGTTGGGGACGCCCTCGGCAGCCGGAATTGTGTTTCGCCCATTGAGATGGACGAGACGCCAGACAACAGGGACTAGGCTAACAGATTTGGAGAGATGCGCCTGTGAAGGTGGGCCCCCCTGGAGAGCGCCAGTGCCGTGGAAGTCACGCGGAATGAGGCGCTTTGTGGAAAGGGCGGTGCTACGCCGGCTTAGAAGCGTGTTGTAAGCGTGCCAGCGCGGCGCGCAGGTGGGTGAGGATCTCCTCCGCAGCACGCGGCAGTGGGCCGTCAAGTGTACAGCCCGCCGCGTTCTCATGGCCTCCACCGCCAAGGCGGGTGGCGATGGCGGCAACATCAATGCTTCCCTTGCCGCGGAGACTGAGCCGGACGCGGCCCTCGGGGAGTTCGCGCAGGAAAGTGGCTGTTTCCACACCGGCAATGGAGAGCGCGTAATTGACGATGCCCTCGCAGTCTTCTTCCGTGGCTCCGGCGTGGTACATGTCGTCGTTGGAAACCCAGAGCCAGGCGAGCCCGTTTTCAAGATGGAGATGGGTGAGCGCCGCGCCGAGGAGCATGAGCTTGGAAGGCGCGGTGGAGAAGTAAACGTCCTGCGCAATGCGAATCGGATCGGCGCCGGCCTCAACGAGCTGCTGCGCGAGGGAGAATGTGCTGGCGCGCGTGCCACCATAGCAAAAACCACCCGTATCAGTAAGCACCGTGGTGTAAAGGCAGGTGGCCATTTGCGGGCTCACCTCGACTCCAGCCGCACGCGCAAGACGGTAGACCATTTCGCCCGCTGAAGCAGCGTCGCGGTCGATCCAGTTGAGAGCGCCCCAGGCGCGACCGCTGGCGTGATGATCGATATTGATGATCTGGTACTGATCGAGGCCCAGCAGGCGGGTACGCGCAAAGTCATCGCACTCGAGCAGAATTGCCGCATCGTACGGGCCGTGGACGCGATGCGCGGTCTGAATACGTTCGGCGCCGGGCAGGTTGCGATAGATGGCTGGGATGCGGTCCGCAGTGAACAGGTCTGCATGCTTGCCAAGACGGTCGAGAAGCATGCCCATGGCCAGCACCGATCCGACTGCGTCTCCATCAGGACGCGAATGCGAGCAAACCAGAAAGCGCTCACCCGCGAGAATGGCGGCGAGAATGGCTTTGACGCTGTGGTCCTGCGCAGAGACAGAGAGGTGCCCATTTCCATTCTGCGGGGACATTACGTCTGGCCGCGCACCAGGAAGTGCTCCGGGCGAGGCGACGGTGGCTGCGTGTTGGCGGCGGGGGCGCTGCATCAGGTCAGGCACGCTCCGTGGCGCTGGTCTGGTCGGCTGCGGCACTCTCAGTTGGACTGTCCGATGCAGGTTTTTGGCGCTTGCGGCTGCGGTTCATCAACTCGTCAATTCGAGCCTGAAAGCGGCCTGAGCGATCGGCGAAGAAGGCCAGCTCAGGCACGTGGCGGACACCCATGCGCTCCTTGATTTCAAAGCGAATGTAGCCCCTGGCTGACTCGAGCGCGGCAACGGTGTCGTCTTCAGCCTGGGTAATGTTGGGTGTGGCGGAGTCGACGGCGATGTAGACCCGCGCGGATTTGCCGCCGGGGTTGAGAACAACCTCGGAGACATAGCAGAATGCGATGCGCGGATCAGAGAGCTCGCCCTCAATCATGGCGCCAATCTCCTCGCGCAGGGTTTCTGCCACCCGGTCCTGATGATGCTTCCGTGCTCTGTGCTCTGGCATATGCGCGACTCTCCTGTACGAAAACTCTTCAGGATAGCAGAGGGGGAGGACACGACCACCGGCGCATAGACAGGTGCCCATTACCGGCTGCCGTTACTGCGTCAACGCTTTGGCGATTGGACTGGAATTCTTCAAGTTCAATAAAAGGGACTAAATCCCCCCATACCAGGCGTATCCCGCTTCCGGTGAAGACGAGCCGAGACCCTTACCGAAGTGCTTCATGGAGTCAGTAACGGTGAGGCGGGTGACGTATTTGATGTTTTTATAGCCGAGCTGGCGGGGAACACGCATGCGCAGCGGGCCGCCGAAGGCGACGGGCAGATCGCCGTTGTTCATGCCGAGGGTGAGGAAGGTCTGCGGATGGAGAGCCGCGGGCATGTCAATACTCTCCCACCAGTCGCGCTGGAAGGAAAAATAAGCGACGTAGCGGGCCTGGGGCATTGCTCCAACCTCGCGAAGCAGACCGTGGAGCGGCGTGCCTATCCATTCGGCAATGTAGGACCAGCCCTCCTCGCAGGCGACTTCGGTGATCTGGCTCTGAGTCGGCATGGAGCGCAGGTCAGAAAGCGAAAACGTGGTGGGATGCGCGACGAGGCCGTCCACGGTGAGCTTCCAGTCAGCGAATCCAGCAGCCTGCGAGCGGTGAAAGACATCTCCGAGCGGCGCGACCTCGTTGGCGAAGGGCGCGGCCGAGATCATGCTGCGGGGAAAGGTGCGCGCGTGGGCATTGGCGCCGAGCACACGCTGCACGGCGTAGGTGAGGGTTTCGCCGGGACCGTAAATGCCGCTCCAGTCAGGTGGGATGAGGCCGTGGTTCTGTGCGAAGCGCCCTGCGGCGGCAATTCCAGTAAGGCCTGCGGCTGTGGCGATGCCTCCGGTGATGAGCTTGCGGCGGGAAAGCTGGCTCATGGCTGCTCCTGTGGCGATTCAGGTTGAGGCGATTGTCCGGTGATCATGGCGCGAACACGGGTCCAGAAACCGGCGAGGGCGATCATGACAACGTGCACAACGAGGAAGACAACCAGCAGGCCGGTGATGAAGAAGTGCAGTGTGCGCGCCGTTTGGCGACCACCGAGAAGAATGACCGTGGAAGGGAAAGCCGCGGTGAAGGCGGGCGACATGGCAAGGCCCGTCCAGATGATAAGCGGAAAGAGCACGAAGATGACGACCACGTAAGCAACGCGCTGGACGACGTTATAAGAGTTGGGTGGGGATGGTTGCCCTGGACTGCGGTGTAGATAGTGCGCGAAGACGCCGAAGAAGGCGCCGAGCGATCGCTGGCCGCGCGGGGGAAGAATGTTCCGCGAGAAATGGCGGCGCCAGAGTCCCCAGAGGAGATAAACAAGGCCGGTAAGTACGGCGACCCATGCTGCCTCAAAGTGCAGGTAGCGGCTCCATCCGTTCTGGTCGGGCATTACGTAGTTGTAGCCGGTGGGCACTAGTGCGCGTGAAGAAGGGATGTGGATGGTAAAGGCGGCGGGCGTGTTGTCGTTGCCCACTTCTCCCCAGTAAAAGCGCGGGTGCGAGACAACGATTTCAAGCCCCGTGACGAGCAATGCGAGAAACGCAATTACGGTGAGCCAGTGCGTGATGCGAACTACAGCGGAATGGCGCGGCTTGGGTTGTGGAGCAGAAGGGGCGGCTGGCACAGCGGAAGCATAGCACGTCGCTAGTGCAGGTAATACGTTGAAATGCTGCCAAATGAGAGGTTTCTCATTTTATGCAGGAAGCGTCTTCTGCCGATGAAAGGAGATGAAGGAGAAGCCGCGGAATGAGCCGGAAAAGCAGGCGCACTGGCAAGTGGTATGGCGGACTGAAGGTTGTTTCAATGCCGGTGAAGATGACGATGATGCCGCCAGACCCCGTGCATCGGCTGCTTGCCGAAGCGTTGCGCGCGCAACAGGCTGGCAAGCTGGACGAGGCACAGAGGCTGTGTCTGGAGTTGCTGAAGCTCGACGTGCAGCACGCCGAGGGATTGCATCTGCTGGGACTGGTTCTTTACCAGCAAGGCCGGTTTGATGTGGCTGTGAGCATGCTTCAGCGCGCGATTGCCGCGAACGGCAAGGTGGCAGCGTATTACTCGAACCTGGGCAATGCGCTGCATGCGCTGGGAAGACACAGTGAAGCGCTGGAGGCTTATGACCGCGCGATTGCGCTGCAACCGGATGAGCCAAATTTCTTGTACAACCGCGGAAATACCTTGCGCGATTTGAAGCGGCTGAATGAAGCACGAGAGGCCTACGAACTCGCACTGCAACGGAAGCCGGGATTCGCCGAGGTGCATTGCAATCTGGGCGGCCTGCTGCGAAATCTTGGCTTGCTGGACAAGGCCGAGGAACATTTGCGCATGGGACTGCGGCTGAAGCCGGACTACTCCGATGCGACGAACAATCTTGCAGTGACCTTGCAGGACCAGGGGCGGCTGGAAGAGTCAATCGCATTCTTCAAGCGCGCTGTCCAGCTAAATCCGGAGAACTATGACATTCAGCACAACAAAGCGATGGCACACCTGCTGGCAGGCGAGTTTGAAAAGGGATGGATTCAGCACGAGATTCGCTGGAAGATTAAGGCTGCGCCACGGCAATTGCAGAAGAGGCAGTGGTTTGGCGAGCGGCTGAACGGCGAACGCGTGTTGCTGCATCATGAGTGCGGACTGGGCGACACGATCCAGTTCATGCGCTATGTGCGACTTATGGCTGAGCGCGGCGCGAAGGTGGTGATGGATGTGCCACCAGCGCTGGTGCGACTGGCACGGATGCTGCCGGACGTTGCTGAAGTTTCCGTGACTGGCGGCAAGTTGCCGGAGTTCGACTTGCACACGCCCATGATGAGCCTGGGGTTGGCCTTCAAGGCGAATCTTGAGAATATTCCCGCTAACGTGCCTTACCTGCGCGTACCTGCAGAGGCACGCGAGAAGGCTGCGAACGCGGTTGCATGGCCGCTGGATGGGCTGCGCGTGGGACTGGTCTGGTCAGGCAATCCGCAGTTTTCACGCGATCGTTTCCGGAGCCTGCACTTCTGCGAATTACTGCCGTTGCTCGAAGTGGAAGACGCACATTTTTACAGCCTGCAGATGGAACCTGGGCGTGCGCAGCTTCGCTCAATGCAATCTGAAGCGGCGGCTCCGCACGTGACCGACCTTACGCCCTACGCGGCGGACATGGCAGATACGGCAGCGCTGGTGGAAAGCCTTGACCTGGTGATTACGGTGGATACGGCCGTTGCGCACCTGGCCGGAGCGCTCAACAAGCCTGTGTGGACGCTGCTCCCTGCGGCTCCGGACTGGCGCTGGTTGCAGGGCCGGACGGATTCGCCATGGTATCCCTCGATGCGGCTCTTCCGGCAGGAAGCGCTCGGTGAGTGGGCTCCGGTGGTGGCGCGGATGCGGCGCTCGCTGATTCAGTGCGCAGAGGATTCAAGGAAACGTGTTCAGGCAACGGATTGATCTGGCGGAGACACAGTCAGTCTTCGAGGTAGTCCCAGAAAGAGTCCGCAAGCTCGGCGCCGAGCTCATTGGCCATGCGGCGGGCGGCGCGCTCCACCTCGTCAATGAGTCCGTGCAGATACTGACGGGAATGGGAGATGGCGACGATGCCGAGTGTGCCCGATTGCCAGGTGACGGCTTCATCCATTTCTGCAATGGAGATGTTGAAGGCCTGGCGGAGCTGGTCTTTCATGGAGCGCACGACCTGACGGCGGTCTTTGAGCGATTGCGCGTGTTCGATACGGAGTTCGAGAGTGAGATGAGCGACGGGCATGATGTGTGGCTCGTTGGGCGTAATGGATTTGAGCGAAATTGTAAGCCCAATCGAACGGGAATGTGTGTGATTTAGTTGAGCAACAGCGCATAAGCAACGACGGTTTCGCGCTGGTCATTCATTTCTGCGAGGACATCGGATTCGATCTCGTGCGGCACGGGCATTTCGCAACGAGCAATCTCCTCGTCACTGGCGCCAATGAAGCAGAGTTCGCAGCATCCCAGGCCCGCACCTTCAGCCGTCTCCGTCCGCACGGGCGGGCCGAAGACGCGGCAGGTCATGGGCCGATGCGCATAGACGTCGCAGAGGCCCGTTGCTGGATTGAGCGCGGGACACGGCGCATCGTTGGCGAAGTCTTCGAAAGATTCCTGATCCAATTGCGAAGTTCCAAGGATTCCGGTCGTGGCGTCGCCCGGGAACTCCGGTGCGAACTCGGCAACCCATGCGCGGGCACGCTGCTGAACCGCCTCTGCCGCTGCAGGATCTGTTACCCGCAATGCTGCGACTCCTGCGCGGAGTCGAGCCGCATCGAGCGCATTGATGGCGAATGCTCCGTGGCAACACTGCGTGCAGCCTGGCCGGCAGGCAAGCCACGCGCCGGCGCGGCGGGCGGCATCGGCGAGAGCTGTATCCATGATCTGGATAAGTTCGGAGTCGCGCGCGGGAAGCTGCATGCTGTCGAGGATACGCGAGAATTGCACCTACTGCATTCGCCCGAAACAAATGGAACGATCGGCCGCGTCAGTCGATGTCGAAGATCTTGCCGGGGTTCATGCGGTTGTCTGGATCGAGCGCACGCTTGAGGGTGCGCATGATCTCGAGTGCTTCGCCATGCTCTGCTGAAAGATACTTCTTCTTGCCGAGACCCACGCCATGCTCGCCGGTGCAGGTTCCTCCCATTGCGTGGGCGCGCTCCACAAGTCGATGTGCGAATGCATCCACTTCTTCGGCCTCGTCGGGCTGATACAAGCACAGTACATGGAAGTTGCCGTCACCAACATGGCCCACGATAGTCGCTCGAAAGCTCAGGCGATCGAGATCTTCACGTGTCGCCACAATGCATTCCGCCAGGCGCGAGATGGGAACGCAGACATCAGTGGTAAGCGCCCCTGAGCCGGGGCGCAATGCGCGCGCGGCGTAATAAGCATCGTGCCGTGCCTTCCAAAGGCGTTCGCGCCCAGCGGGCGTTGTTTGCCACTCAAGCCCGGAAGAACCGTGCTCCAGCACAATTTGGCCGGCAAGGCCCGCTGACTCCTCCACAACAGCCTGGTTGATGCCGTGGAACTCGAAAAGCAATGTTGGTTGCTCCGCGAGCGCAGTCCGCGAGTAGCGATTGATGGCCGCCACAATGTGCTCATCCATAAACTCAACGCGCGCGACACCCACGCCAAGCTGGATGATCTCAATCACAGATTCAACCGCACTTTGCACGGAGGGAAATACGCAGACCGCAACCGCCACGGCCTCAGGCAGAGCATGGAGCCGCAGTGTGATTTCGGTGATGATGCCGAGCGTTCCCTCGGCGCCGACGAATAGATGCGTGAGGTCGTAGCCAGCGGAAGACTTGCGTGCGCGAGACCCCGTACGAATGACGCGCCCGTCGGCAAGAACAACTGTAAGACCAAGCACGTTTTCACGCATGGTGCCGTAACGCACTGCCGTGGTGCCGGAGGCGCGCGTGGACACCATCCCGCCGAGAGTAGCGTCGGCTCCGGGATCGATGAAGAACGTAAGCCCGGTGTTGTCGAGTGCCTTTACGAGTTCGGAGCGGCTGATACCGGCTTCGACCGTCACGTCGAGGTCGGCAACGCTCATGCGTAGAACGCGTTTCATCTGCCGCATGTCGAGCGAGATACCTCCACGAACTGCATTGACCTGGCCTTCAAGTGACGTACCTGCTCCGAAAGGGACAACCGGCAAACCATGGCGTGCGCTGATGGCAACGATAGCCGCGACCTCCTGCGTGTTGCGCGGGTAGCAGACCATATCGGGCAGGCCGGGAGGATGGTTGCTTTCGCCATGACTATGATGCTGACGCACGGCTTCCGCGGCAGAGACCCGCTCGCCCAGCAGGTCAGTCAAATCCGCAAATGCAGAAGCAACCGCGGACGAATTTGGTGCGGAATTCTTCATGAGCTCGTGGAGACGATCATACCCGCACGAAATGGCTGACGGAATCTGCTGCGACCGGGTAGACTCAGTCCGGAGCTTGCGGAGGAAAAATGCAGCGTGTTGTTGGAGCAATTCTGGTGTTGTGCGGCATGCAATTGGCCGGGAGCGTGCTGGCGCAACAGCCGCGCCTGCTTGTGGCGGTGAAGGGCGAGCAAAAGCTGGCAATCGTGAATCCGGCGACGCTGCAGATTCTGGGCAAAGTGGATGAGACAGGATTCACCGGCCACGAGGTCGCAGCCTCTCCCGATGGCAAATACGCGTTTGTGCCGGTGTATGGCAATTCGGGCGTGGGCAGTCCGGGCACCAACGGCACAAAGATGGTGAAGATTGACCTGGCCACGCAGAAGATTGTGGCCACACTCGACTTTGGCCACGGAGTGCGGCCCCATTGCCCGGTGTTTGGACCGAAGAACGGACTGCTCTATGTAACCACCGAGCTCGATAAGACCATCAGCATTGTGGACCCGAAGACGATGAAGATTGTGGGGACGATTCCCACGGGTCAGCCGGAGAGCCACATGCTTGCGATCAGCCATGACGGCCTGCACGGGTACACAGCCAACGTAGGTCCGGGAACGGTGAGTGTGCTTGACCTGAAAGCGCGCAAGCTGGTGAAGGTGATTCCGATCTCCGGCAACACGCAGCGCATTGCGATTTCAAACGACGACCGCTGGGTATTCACCGCGGACCAAACCGACGCGCGTATTGCGGTGATCGATACGAAGACGAATGCGGTGGCTAAGTGGATTGCGATTGACGGTACCGGCTACGGCGGCGCCATGACGCCGGATGGACGCTGGTTTCTGATGACGGTGCCGAAGAAGGGCGAGATTGAAGTCGTTGACCTGAAGACCATGCAGGTGGCGCGCAAGATTTCGACGGTGGCCGATCCCGAAGAGGTGATTGTCACTCCGGACGACAAGACTGCCTGGGTATCGAGCCCGGCGACGGGCAGTGTGGCCGAGATCAATCTGGCAAAGGGTGAGATGGTGCAGAAGGTGGCGACGGGCGCAAATTCAGATGGGGTGGCGTGGGCGAAGTGAATCTCACAGCGCTCGAAAGCCTTGCAAGGTTTAAGCGGGCTACTGAAGAAAAATGGCAATCAATTTCCCTAAGAAGAGATCTGTGGGGCTTTCAATTTCAACGCGGTACACGTTGGAATCGGGGTCTCTTAGAGGACGAAATCAAGCAATATGAGTCTGTCGTAGAAGCGAGTTTTCCGCTGGATTTTCGCGCGTTCCTTCGGGTAATGAATGGAACAGATATTCCCTGCATAGATGTCCGTGGAAGTGGTGGCGAAGAGGTACGCTTTGGACCCGGGTTTTATTCATTTCCACGAGACATCGAACTCATACAGAAGCTGATTCAATTTATTCATAAAGATGTTGCCCAGCTTAGTGAAACACTTCGTGAAGAAAACTACGAATTGTCAACAGATGCGAAGTTAATACCGCTATTCGCTCATCGGTATATCGTGTGTACTTCGGACCCGAAACAAAGTGTTGTTCTCTCTATCTGGGATTCATTAGACGCAATTGTCTATGGAGAGAATCTAGAAGACTACTTACAAAGAGAACTTCTGCTCGAAAATACATTCATGTAGCAACACTCTCTCATCACTGTTACCGATGTGTGGCTCAATTGATCGGCTGGCTCCAGTTCTCGAGCGTGTTCTTGAATGTCGTCATGAACTTGCCCGAGTCGGCGCCGTCGATGAGGCGGTGATCGAAGCCGAGGCAGTAGTACTGCACGGAACGAATCGCAATTGTGTCGTTGCCTTCGTGGTCCGTGAGCACCACGGGCTCCTTGCGCAGACCGCCGATGGCGAGAATCGCAGACTCCGGCGCGTTGACGATGGGCATGCCGAACTCGCCTCCAAAGACACCGGCATTCGTCAGCGTGAATGTGGAACCACCGACCTCACTGGGTTGCAGCTTCTTGGTGCGGGCACGCGTGCCGAGATCGGCGATAGATCTGGCCAGAGCAGCAAAGCTCGCCGCTTCCGCTTTGCGGATGACGGGAACGATGAGTCCCCACTCAAGCGCAACAGCAATGCCGAGCTCAATGTGCGCGTGATAGCGGATGTTCGATCCCTCAAGCGAGGCGTTCACGATGGGGTGATGCCGCAGCGCTTGGATGGCTGCAGCCGCAATGAAAGGCATATACGTCAACTTGACGCCGTGCCGCTGCTCAAAGCCTGCGCGCTCGCGCTCGCGGAGTCTGGCAATGCGGGTCATGTCGACCTTGTACACGTTGTGCGCGTGCGGAATGGTGCGCACGCTTTCCATCATGCGATCAGCAATGATTGAACGCATCTTGCTCATCGGCACAACCTTGCCTTCAAGATCCGGAGCGCGCACCTGCGCCACCTGCGGTGGGGGCACTTGCAGAACGGCGGACCTTTGAACTGACCTTTGTGGCTGGGCGAGGTATGCAAGAATGTCGGCCTTGTTGACTCGGCCACCTGCGCCGGTTCCCTTCACCAGTGCCAGATTCACGCCGTGCTCTCTGGCAATTTTGCGCACCAGTGGCGAAGACTTGACATGCACCTGCGCCGTTCGAGTTTCGGGCACTTGCGGCGCTGCAGACTCTTTGTTTTGCGAATCAACTGGCACAGCCTGCGCCGACGCGACAGCACTGGCACTCGCGCCGGAAGTACCCCCAATGACGCCGACGACCGTGTTCACCTGTACCGTGGAGCCTTCGGGATACTTAATCTCAGTGAGCACACCGGCAACGTGCGAAGGAACTTCAGCATCGACTTTGTCTGTGGAGATTTCAAAGAGCGGTTCGTCGATGGCCACTGCTTCACCCACCTGCTTGAGCCATTTGGTAATGGTGCCTTCAAAGATGGACTCGCCCATCTGCGGCATGACGATTGGTGTTCCACCTTGCGACACCTGCGGTTGCGCGGACTCCTTTTGAGGCTTCTCGGTGGATTCAACTTTCGCGGATTCTGCAGCTTTCGCAGGCGCTTTTGCGCCGGTCGCCGTGCCGGAAGCCCCTATGGTGGCCACCACCGTGTTGACCTGCACGGTGGCTCCTTCAGGGAACTTGATTTCAGTAAGTACACCGGCAACATGCGATGGAATTTCCGCGTCGACCTTGTCGGTGGAGATTTCGAAGAGTGGCTCGTCGATGGCGACAGTGTCGCCGACCTGTTTGAGCCACTTGGTGATGGTGCCCTCAAAGATCGATTCGCCCATCTGCGGCATGATCACATCGGTTGGCATTCAGCGTTCTCTCCACGATGCGGAATCTTCACAACGCACGCGTTCCAAGCCGGATTATATCGCTCAGGACGAGTGGGCTTCAGACCTTCCACCCGTGAATGAAGCTGTTCCTGCAGAGGAACTTGCCCGAGCCGCCGTCAGGAACGAACAAGCGGGTTGGGTTCTCCAAGGATTCGGTTCAACACATCCGGCGTGCTCAAGGGCGTGTCTTCGGCCTGGAACGGTTGCTGGTCAGCGGCCTGCGCGCGCAATGCGCCGAGAGTGGCAACGGCAAGAATTTGCTGCTCAAAGACGAGACCGAATTGACGCGCGGCCTGATTGGCAATGGACTCAAGAGGCGGGAGCACGGCTGGATCCGAAACTTCAAGATTGAGGCTCGTTACGGGCTTATCTGTAATGCCGCAGGGATTGATGAGCTGAAAGTCGGCCATATTCGTGGTCACGTTGAAGGCGAAGCCGTGGGTCACGATGCCGCGCGCCACGTGAATGCCGATGGCAGCAATCTTGGCCTGCGGCCTGCTCCGCTTTTGGTTTGGAATCTCGCCACTACCCTCATCCACAGAGCTATTGCGTGCGGTGCCGCACCATACGCCGGTGAGGCCGGCGATGCGGCCCGCGTGCACCCCGTAGACACCGCAAAGACGAATCAGCGCCTCTTCCATCATGCGAACAAAGTCGACGGGACCCAGGCGTTTGCGGTCCTGCGCGGAATCGGTTGCGCGGCGCATCAGGCTGCGCAGGTCAAAGATGGGATAGCCCACGAGTTGGCCGGGGCCGTGGTAGGTCACGTCTCCGCCGCGATTGATGTGGTGGAGCGTAACGCCGCGCGCGGCCAGCAGTTCGTCGCTCGCCAATACATTGGATCGGTCCGCATTACGGCCCAGCGTGAGCACCGGTGGATGCTCCAGCAACAGCAGTGTGTTGGGAATGCGGCCGGCAAGACGCAACGCGGCTACTTCTTCCTGTACACGCAAGGCCTCGTCATAGGCAACACGGCCGAGATAGAGGTACTGGATCATCGCGCTGACTCCATTGTATTGGCGGCGCAGATCAGGCAGCGACCCGCGCTTTGAATAGCGGTGCGAAAGCGGAGCGCGTCTGCGAGAAGACCACAAACCACAACGCAGCTATGACAACGCCCGGAGCAATCCCCTGTGGCGTGCGCATCACCAGTACGCCGGCAAGAAAGATGTTCACGACAATAGGGCCGAGCAGAGTGAGCGCCAGCGGCACATAACGATTGATGAGCAGCAGGAATCCAGGCACCAGTTCAAACACGCCCACCACAAACATGTAGCCGGTAGCCATCAGCACATGCACATACTCACCAGCCAGCCCCGGTGGCAGGGAATTTTTAGCACCCACGTTGAATAGATGCATTCCGCCGCCAAACACCATCATTGCGCCCAGCAGGATACGGGCGACGATTACCACGATCTTCATTGCGAAATCTCCTCAGCCGGAAGGCGTATTCTTTCGATGACTTACGCATTCTGTTGGCTCAGGAATAAAAACACAAGGCGAAAATGGGTCTCGCTTCGCGCTACACTAAAGACAGGCAGGAGGACCGGGCGGTCGCTGCCGGAGACCTGGGAAACCACGTCGCCGGGGGAGGAAAGTCCGAACTCCGCAGGGCAGTGTGCCGGATAACGTCCGGGACGCGGGCGTCAAGGCCCGTGGACGGCCAGTGCCACAGAGAACATACCGCCATTGCGCGGGGCAGACTTTTGGACGAGGTGTTCAGGCTGACCAACAGGCCTAATCCAAGAGTCTGCCCCACGCAGTGGTAAGGGTGAAAAGGTGCGGTAAGAGCGCACCGCCGGTGCAGTAATGCAGCGGGCATGGTAAACCCCACACGGAGCAAGACCAAATAGGGAGGGAGTCGCGGGTTGAGAGCCAGACGCGCGGCGCGTACCGGCCCGGTACGACAAGGGGGCTCAGGCGTGCAATCCTCGAAAGAGCTGCTGCATGCAATGCCCGAAACCTCCGGGTAGGTCGCTGATGAGTGTCCGCGGTAACGCGGCGCCTAGAGGAATGACCGCACACGACAGAATTCGGCTTACAGGTCTTCTTGCCGGATTTCAATGATAAGCGCTCGCGGGCGACGAACCCGTGGGCGCTTTCCATTTGCGGCGGGTGTTCCGACCTAATGCGCGTGCTGCGAGGAAGCTGAGACAAGCCTTCTGGCTTCCGCCAGCGGCTCATAATTCAGATCGGCCTGTCTCCAGATACTTAATAGCTTGCGCGCTGTCTCGCGTGCGGCAGCCTTGTCGCCCACTGCGCTCTCGGCTTTCGCCAAGCCCAGCAGCGAGTGCGTGCGGTTGGGCGTGTGCTTGAGTTGAGACATGTAGGGGCCAAGCGCCTCGCCGGGTTTGCCTTCGCGCATCAGCAGGTCGCCGAGAAACTCCTCCGTTGGCTTTTCCGGATCGGGCGGGCCAAAAGCATAGGGGAGATTCCTGCTTTTTTCGAGAGCCTGGCGGAGCAGTGCTATTGCATCGTCCAGATGCGACTGCGCGGCAAGCACCGCGGCTTTCAACTGCAGGTGCTCGATCTCAGGAACCGCGCGGCTGGGGTCGTCGGGCGGAACGGCATTACGCTCGAAGATTGCGGGAAGCAGGGGCAGCAGTTGTTCAAGCTGTGTGAGCTGTTCCTGCGCCGCAGCCGCATTGCCCGCGTTCGATTCAGCAAGTCCAAGACTATAGGCATGGCGGAACCTCGACATGACTGCACCGTCGAGATTGACCGAAAGAGATGCAGCGCTGGAGCTGAGCGGTGGTTCCACGTTCAAGAGAAACGTATCCTGCATGGCGATGAAGGAGCCTGTTTTGGTTTGGTCGGGGTCAATGGCGGCGCGGCTGGCGGCATTGAGATGCGCGGCGGCGGCATCCTCATGACAGGCTGCGAGAACCTTTTCCGCTTCGGTGACGCGACCCTGTTCGATATAGCCGTAAAGAAGCCAGTAGTTGTAATGGCCGCAATGCACCGGCTGTCTGCCAGCAGCGATGGCCTGGCGATCTGTGACCGACGTGGCTGCGATGTTGGCATTCACCACATCACTCCACATGCCAAGCGCAAGAAAGATGTGCGAGCACATGTGCTGCGCGTGGGCCGCATCGGGCGCAATTTTTGAGAGCGCACGCGCGGCAACGAGTGCGCCAGCCGCATGCTGGGGGTCGTCCATGCCATGAATCCAGTAGTGCGCCGCGCCGGGATGATGCGGATTGCGCTTGAAGACGGCCTTTGCGATTTCAGCAGCCTTCAGATACGTGGGCACATCGCGCACACCCTCACTGCGCCCCAGCAATGAAAGCGCGTAGAAGAGTTGCGCCTCGTCGTCGCGAGGATAGGTCTGCGCCAGCGCCTGCATGGCGTCTGAATAGTGGGCGTCCCGTTCCGTTTTGCTGCCTTTGCCTGAATAGAGGATTTCGACGGCGGCCATGTAGGTCCGTTCGCGCGGGTCTTTTATGCGCGCCGCGCGTGCCTGCGGCGTGGGCGCGAATTTGTTGAGCGCTGCCTCGCCTGCCACCGGGTCGACCTGGTTCCAGACCGGGTGGTTGTAGGTCATCGCCTCGCCCCAGTAGGCCATGGCAAAGGATGGGTCAGCTTGTTCGGCGGCAACGAAGGCTTTGGCCGCGTGAGCGTACTCAAAGAGATGCAGCAGAAGCAGGCCGCGCATGAATTCCTGCTGCGCAGCTGCTGATTGTGTGGATGTGGGGAAGGAGGCTGCGCCAAGTCCAGGGATGGAGACCAACTGCTGTGCGGAGGCGATCGATAAGGGCACCACCAGAAAGAGTGCGGTGATTCCCAGCAAGGCGTTGCGCAATGAGGATGTAGTCATGGTCACTCTCGGGTGAGGACCACGATATCACCGTGCCATGAGACGGAGGTATCTTCCAGCGCAGATTGTCAACGTTTCAACGGCCAGGTATTGAAAAGGCTCAACTGCGCATGAGCGGATGGTGCTGATGCGACGTCGGACCCTGAATCACCGGATCGTGGTGCGTTCTACCCACAATGGCCCAGCCAAGCGCTCCCGCCCAGCCGATGACTGTCCAGCCCAGAAGAATGTTGAGCAGGGTAATCCATGGGGTGGCCGCACAATTGCGATACACGGCAATACCCGTGGGCACAATGTAGACAACAAGCACCAGGAAGAACGCGAGAAGGTGCGTTGGACCTGCGAGCGCAGGTGTGTTGCTCGCCATACCAGGTGCTATCAGGAAGAATGCGCACAGGACCAGCGCGCTGGCGACAATCAATTGCATCAGGTGTTTCATGGGACACCTCCCCATAAGCGCAGCCGGAGTGTAGCACCGCGGCGCCAACGAAGCATCCATCAGGAGGATGAGGCCCGCGGAATGGCCATCGGGCCCTTGTTGCTAGCATTAGAAACATCATGTTAAGGGTGCGATTGCTGGAGTCAGGCGCGCGGATGCCGGTAGTGGCGCATCCGGGCGAGGATTTGGGTTACGACGTGTTTGCACTGGAAGATGTGCAGCTCGACCCGCGCGAGACGGTGCGCGTGCGCACGGGGATTGCCGTGGAGGCGCGACACCCGGAAACCGACGCGCCGCTCGGCCTGCTGGTGCGCGACCGCTCATCCATGGCGGCGCGCGGCCTGGCAACCACAGGCGGAGTGATCGATGCCGGCTATCGCGGTGAAGTGCTTATCCTGATGACGAACGTGAGCGCACAGACCATTGAGCTGAAGGCGGGTGAGAAGATTGCGCAGATGATTCCCGTTCCAGTTCTGACGGGGCAAGTGGAGCAGGTGGAAAACCTTGAGGACTCGGCGCGCGCCGCGAAGGGCTTTGGAAGCTCCGGCAAGTAGGAATCAAGTGGTAGGGTTATAAGGCGGAAGAAGCCGGACTACGGCATGCCCGCAAGCAAATGGGCTCTTCCCGCGGCGTTACAGCAGGGGGTTGCACACGCCGGACCCGAGATGCAGACGCATCTACACCACGGGGATAAACACAAATCGAACAGAGAGCGTGAAGGATATCGCGCATGCCATGGGCTTGGCGCGCCGGTTCATCACGTTCTGCAATGTGAAAGGAGGACGCAGGCATGGTCACGATTCTGGGAGCGGGGGGAGCCATCAGCAATGAACTGGTTAAGCTGCTGGCAAAACGAAAAGATGAGTTCCGGCTGGTGAGCCGCAGCGTGAAAGCAGAGCCCGCAGCAACGGAGGTGGTTGCCGCCGACCTGACCGACGCGGAACAGACGAGAAAAGCCGTTGCAGGTTCAAGTGTCGTGTTTCTCCTGGTCGGTCTGCCCTACGACAAGCGGGTGTGGGCCGAGACGTGGCCTCGCGTGATGGACAATACCATTGAAGCGTGTAAGCAGGCGGGCGCGCGGCTTGTCTTCTTTGACAACGTGTACATGTATGGACGCGTGAATGGAGCGATGACGGAAGAGACGCCATTCAATCCGTGCAGCAAAAAGGGCGAGATACGAGCACGGATTGCGACACGGCTCATGAGTGAGTGGAAGAGCGGAAATCTGTCGGGGATGATCGTACGTTCGGCTGATTTTTACGGGCCAGGAGCTAAGACGGGAATTGCAAATGCAATGGTGTTTGAACCGCTGCGCAAAGGCGACAAGGCAATGTGCCTGGTGAACGATTCTTTTCCGCACTCTTACACATATTGTCCTGACGCAGCGCGCGCACTGGTAACGCTGGGCACCAGCAAAAGTGCGTGGAACCAGACGTGGCATGTGCCGACCTCAGAACCTGTGCTCACAGGACGTGAGTTCATCGAGTGCGCGGCACTGGAAATGAAGGTTGAGCCCAAGTACAAGGTGTTGCGGCCATGGATGGTGAGAGCCTTCGGCCTCTTCAATAAAACGGTTGGTGAGATGGGCGAAATGCTCTATCAAAACGACTCGCCGTATTTGTTCAGCTCCGCCAAATACGCCAGCGCATTTGGATTTGTGGGAACGCCGTATGCGGAAGGGATTCGCGCGACTGCAGAGTCATACCCCTAAGAACGGCAGCCCGATGGTCAAAGTCAGAAGCCCCGCTGGCAATGCGCGCGGGGCTTCAGTGTGATTACAAGTTCGCTCAGGCCACTGGCGCTTCCAGCACACCGGCAAGTGCGTGGAGCCGGTTTGCATCCTCCGGTGACTTGGCCGACGATGCCGCCGTTTCAAGCGCGGGCGTCAGTTTTTTAAGTTTCGCCTTGCTTTTCATGTTCAGGTGGCTCTTCTCCGCATTTGCGATCTCCTTGCGCAACGAGGCGATCTCTTTGACGGAAAGTGCCTGCGAACGCTCCAGCTGATCGATGTAGGCCTTGGCCACGACGAGCTTATTGGGCCACGCGAGTTTCTGCTGGTTCTGCACGTTGAGCAGATCCACCGTTGCGGCCTTCGCCGCGTCAATTTCGTTCTCCGTGAGATCCTTTGTCGGCGTCAGTTCCAGGACGTCAAGACCACGGGCAATCTCAGAACCGTAGATGGCGCCGTTGTACCAATAAGCAGACCACATACCACCGAGCACGAGCGTCTTTGTGTCGATGGGACCGCGATCAAAGTAGGCAATTTCATGTACGTGGTACGGATCAGTGAAATCCATCACGGAAACGCCGCCCTGATACCACGCCTGCACTTCGATATCGCGACCGGGCACAGGAACAAGCGAGCCGTTGTGCGCCACGCAATTTTCCGTGTCCTGCTGCGCGGCGGAGAGCTTGTAATAACTGTCGAACTTGAGGACGTTCCCGCTCAGATTGAAGATGGCGTCGGCTCCCCACACGTTGGGATCGTTTGGCCGGCAACGCGCGCCGAGGCCGCCGCCCCATTCGTCAGTGAATACCACCTTGGAACCGTCATTGGAAAACGTAGCCGAGTGCCAGTAGGAGTAGTTCGGGTCATTGACCGCGTCGACTCGCTTGGGATGCACCGGATCCCTGATATCGAGAATGAGGCCGTTACCCGAACAGGCGCCTGCAGCAAGACCGAGTGCCGAATATACGGTGATGTCGTGGCACTGGTCCGTGTCACGCGGCTTCTCTTCTTCCTTGCCATGGCTGCCACCGTTGCTCAGGCCATTGATGGCGCCAGTGCGCGGATTCATGAACACACGCGGATGAGAAACAATTGCCGACTCTTCAGGATGCGCTAGTGGAACTTTGATTACATCGATGCGGAACAAAGCCGTGTCAGGATTCTTGTCGGGCTCGCCGCCCGAGCAACCGGCCAGCTCTTCTGATTGGCGGACAAAAGATGTGCCTGAAACGTAGATGTAGACGTTGTTCGGATCATTGGGATCGACTACGAGTGTGTGCGTGTGAGATCCACGACAGGTCTGAATATCGGCAACCTGCCGGGGATTGCGAATGTCGGAGATATCGAAGATGCGCACGCCGCGGAAGCGCTCTTTTTGCGGAGTGGGAACGCGATGGCGGCTTTCCTCCTTTTCGCCGGCCGCTGGGGGCGGATCGGGCGGGAAGCCCTGCACACCGCAGTCAATCCGGCCATTGGGCATTTCAACCGACATGAACATCAGGTTCTTGTAGACAGACACGTCGCCCTGCCCGCCAGGGCACACCATCGAGGTCAGCAACGCGGGTTTCGACGGATTGGCAATGTCATAGATATTCACGCCATAGAAATTGCCCTGGAATAGATGCGTTCCTTGAAAAGCAAAGTCCGAGTTGGCAAAGGCCAACTGCGCGATGACCATTTTCATAGCGGGCGGCATCTTTGCAGGATTGCCTACGCCAAGCAGGCCTAGAGTCTTGTTCACCAATGGATCATTGGGCGAGTCCGCATTGAGCTGGAAGGCCGATGGCTTCTTGAGAAAAGCCAGATGCTTCATGCCCATGGTGAGCTCGCCGGCATCATACATGCCGGGTTTGAGCGAGTAGCGCGGATCACTTGCGTCAGAGCCGGTCATGCCGGCGGGCAGCGGCGGCGCGGGAACAGGCGCAAATGGATCCTTCGTTTCCGCGGCCTGGTCCGGAGCGTTGGCTTCGGGCTTTTGTGCGTCCTGCGCATGGAATTGTCTTGCGGTTAGCAGAAGAATGCTTGCGGCAAAGGCGAAGAAAAAGGCACTGCGTCGAGTGCGAATCAATGGAGCCCCTCCAGGATGTGCTGCATGATTTTGATTTCGGCGCGCTGGCCGGTGTCGACATCTGTTGCGAAATCGAAAAGTTCAGCATCCTGGCCCGCTCCAGCCTGCGCAAACAGATCGTGCACCATAATGAGTGCGCCGCCGTGGTGCTGGATCATTCCAGTCAGGAACAGCCGGTCAAATTCCTTACCGTGCGCATTGCGCAGCGCTTCCATTTGTTCAGGCGAGAGCATTCCTGGCATAAGTCCCATCGGCTTGCCGGAGTTATCCATGCCGGGCATGCCGGGCATTTCCATGGAGGTGGCCTGTCCGCGCACGGCCAGCCAGCGTTCCATCATGCGAATTTCATCCGACTGCGAACGGGAAATCTTTGCGCCAATGCGGCGAACGTCGGGATTGGTTGTATGTGTGGCAATGAGTGCCGTCATCACAACGGCCTGCGAGTGGTGCATGATCATGCCCTGCATGAACTCCACGTCCGCCTGCGCCAGTGGCGGCAATGTGGCATGGGTGGATGCGGGCAACTCCTTGGTCGGTTGGCCGGGCGCGCCGGGCTGCACGATGACGGGTGCTTGAGCATAAGTAGCAGACACACCGGCGCAACTAGCAGCCAGCAGCGCAAGACCGGTGGTGAAGTATCGATGCCTACGACGCACAAAGCCGAACGAGACAGATAACAAGGGAAGGAACCTCAGTTAGGGCTCGAAGATCGTCATTTCATGCTGCGAGTGAGAAATACGCTATCATGTCCGTGAAAAAATACAAGTGCAGTTCAATCCAAAATCAAATAATCCTCGACGGATTAATGTGAAGTTGAAGCTGCTGGAGAACTTTCACAGGATGTGCTGAAACTTACCGGACTCTGACGGCATCCCCTTTTTCTCTTGCTTCAGCTTGTAGGGCTATAACTAGTTGGACGATCTTCTGGCACCTTCACAGACACTCAGAACCACAGCTCCAGACGTATAATCGGAGGGATTTAACCAACTTTCATACCTTCTGAGGGCACGATGCCAAGAGCGCGAGGTTTGCTTCGATCGATCCTTAAGGATCTTAATATCGGTTTAACCCGGTACGAAACCCTTGAATTGCTCCGAATGAATGCCCGAACGATGGACGACATTGAATTGTTCAAGTCTCTTCCCGAAGAGCATGCGTTTCAATTGATATCCCATCTTACTTCTTCCCGTTCTCAGCTTCGGCAAGATCTTTTCGTCTTATCGCAACTCAATTTCAAACGAAATGGCTACTTTGTCGAGTTTGGCGCGACGAATGGTGTGGACCTGTCAAATACGTATTTGCTTGAAACGCAGTTCGGCTGGACAGGGATACTCGCTGAACCAGGGAAGTGCTGGCACGATGCTCTCACGAAGAATCGAAGAGCGCATATCGAAACTGAATGTGTATGGAAGGATTCCCGCTCAACAATTCCATTTGATGAGACCGACATGGCGGAGCTATCTACAATTGCCAAATTCAGCGATTCAGATGGCCATCAAAAGGCGCGTAAGCACAGAAGAACCTATAGTGTCGGGACTATCTCACTCAACGATCTGCTCGAGAAGTATCGTGCACCTCAACAGATCGACTACCTTTCCATTGACACGGAAGGCAGCGAATATGAAATATTGAGCAGTTTTGATTTTGATAAGTACAGCGTACAAGTCATTACATGCGAACACAATTTCACGCCGATGCGTGAGAAGATATTCGATTTGTTGATTCACAATAATTACGAGAGAGTGCTCGAGAATCATTCGAAATTTGATGATTGGTACGTGCGATCGCACTAGAATCGGCCGAGAGAGCATTCTAACCCTCAACTGCGGCGAAATTGGAGCTGAGCAGGAAGAGTGAGCCCAAGTCGTCGGCCGCTTGCTGGGAATTGCTTATCGAGAATCGATGTTACGCGGGTAGGTCAGTGCGCCATCGCTATATGACTGTAGAAGAATGCCATCTTCGCCAGCCCCATGATGCTTCTAGGAAATAGATTCCAGTAAAACGCATATGCTTCGGCGTCTGGCACAGTGAGCGTGAACATGTGCTCCACCGAGGTGGCGGTGCACCTGCAGTGAGGGCCTACAGTATGCGCGTAATTGTGTAGCAACCGAGCCGATACAAGAAACAGCCCGGAACCCTAGGGTGCTCCGGGCTGTTATGACCAAGAAGGCTAGTTTCTTCCCAGCCCGTCGTTCTTGTGGTAGTTCGGATAGGGCGGAACTGTGAACGCAGGAGCCTTGTAGGTCTTCAGCTCATCCAGCACCACTTTCACGCCTTCCTCCAACTGCGGATCGTGACCCTCGGCAACATCCTTCGGCAACAGGTCAACCGTTACGTCCGGCGGAATGCCGTGGTTCTCCACTTCCCAGTCGCCGTTCAGTCCATAAATGGCGTAACGCGGAGCCATCACGAAGCCGCCGTCAAGCAACGAGGGGTAACCTCCAATTCCGACCAGCCCACCCCACGTGCGCGTGCCGACCAGCTTGCCGATACCCGCCTTGTGGAAGTACCACGGCATGGCGTCGCCGCCCGAACCGGAGTTCTGGTTGATGAGCATCACCTTGGGTCCAAAGATGGCGCCCATCGGATCGTGAACCGGCTTGCCGTCGCGCTCGATTGCACCCGAAAGAGGCTGCCGCTTGAGCACGTCGACAATGTAGTCGGCGATGAAGCCGCCTTCATTCCAACGCTCATCGAGCACCAGTCCTTGTTTGTCGAGCTGCGCGTAGAAATAGCGGTTGAAGCTGTCATAGCCTGCACCGCCGGTGTTGGGCATATAGACGTACGCAACCTTGCCACCGGAGAGCTCGTCCACTTTCTTGCGATTGCCCTCCACCCAGTCGATATTGCGAAGACCGTCCTCGTCGGAGATGGGAACAACGGTGACGTCGCGCGCATCCTTGCCGTCCGCATTCGGTCCAACGTGGATGACGGTCTGCTTTCCTGCTGTTCCGTTGAAGGCTTTGTAGATGTTTTCTGAGCTCTTCAGATCGCGTCCGTTAACGGCGAGAATGTATTCGCCCGTCTTCACGTATACGCCTGGCATGGTGAGCGGCGATTCGAGTCCTGGCGTCCAGTTCTGTCCGCCAAGTATCTTCGAGATGCGGTAACGGCCGTTCTCCACCGTGTAGTCGGCGCCCAGCAGGCCAGCCTTGGGCGCATTTTCCGGCGAGTGCGGGCCGCCCACAAACATATGCCCCACGTTGATTTCACCCAACATCTCTACGCACAGATAGGTGAACTCATCGCGTGAGGCTAGGCCGGCGAGATAGGGGCGATAGCGGGCTTCAATCTTGGGAATCGATAGACCGTGAATATTCGGATCGTAAAAGAAGTCCCGTTCAATGCGCCAGGTCTCGTCGAACATCTGTTTCCATTCGGCACGCGGGTCAATAGTGGTCTGCATACCGCCAATGTTGAGCGGCTTGCCAGGATGTTCATTACCGGGCTTGAGTTCGTCGGCAGGCGCAATTGCCCACGAGTGATGCGCGCTGTACAGAATCTTCGAGCCATCGGACGAAACGATAAAGGCGTCCAGATCATTGAGCAGTTCTTCCGGCTTGCGATCCTTGAGCGTGAAGCGCCATACAGCTTTGATGCCAGGCCCATCATCGTCTGACGGACGTCCAACGGGCGGGCCCTCCAGAAGATAGAGCACGCCGGCCTTGCCCGCATCGACGACTTGATAGTTGCGCGCAGGAATAGGCAGCGAGAGGATGCGATTGCCAATGCCGTCGAGGTCGACGGTGACCTTTACGGCCTTGTCGTCTTTTTTGTCCTTATCTTCTTTCTTGTCTTTATCGTCTTTCTTGTCCGTCTCCGCTTTGGCCGTATCCTTCTTATCCTTATCGTCCTTTTTGTCTGCGTCAGACTTGGCTGCGTCGGAGCTCTTGTCGTCTTTCTTCTCTTCCTTCACCTTCTCGTCGTCGCTCTCCGGCGGAATGGGCGAGGCGCCATCTTTGGCTAGAACAACCACGTACGGCGAGCTGCTCTGCGCGCGATCAAGCGAGGAGAGATCGATGCCGGCCTGTGAGGGTCCGTCATTCGTTGACGCGATGAAGTAAAGATATTTGCCATCGGCATCAAAGGCTGGATTGGTGGCGTCGCTCATACCATCTGTAACCTGTGTGGACTTGTGGGTGTCCATCGAATAGAGAAAGATGGCGTGCAACTGGTTGTTCAGATCGCGGTCGTAGGCGATCCACTTGGAGTCCGGCGACCACACCTGACCGAAGCTTGCGCCGAAACTGCCATAGACTCCGCTGTCAACCAGCACTGGCTTGGGATGCGGTTCACTGTCCGTGGGTACATCGATCACCCAGAGATGCAGGTGTTTATCAGCGTAGGAAATGTGTTTGGAATCTGGTGACCATGTGGGTGAATAAAAAAAGCTGGGTTCCGGGCCGAGGTCAACGACAGTGGGCGCCTTGAAGCCGGTCTGGTCATGCAGATAGAGCTTGTATTCGCCGGAAGCATCGGAGAAATACGCCACCGTCTTGCCATCAGGACTCCAGGAGGGGTCACGTTCGGCAGTACCGGAAGTCTGTGTCAAATTGCGAACGTCACCCTTTTCCGCCGGCACAGTGAAAATCTCGCCGTGCGCCTCAAACGCGGCGCGCGCGCCCGTGGGTGAAATGGCGGCGCCGTGAATCTCCCATGGATGCACGGCGGCAAGATGCGGCTCAAGTCCCTGCAGCTCACCGTGAATCTGCACGTGCAGCGTATGGTCCGCGCCCGAGGGCAAATCAACCAGATGAAGCGAACCGAACTGCTCGTAGACAAGCCCGCCGGGGCCCGCCTGAAAGGTTTTTAGGTCCAGACCATTGTTGTGTACCACCGCGGTGACGGCCTTCGAGTCCACGTCGTACTTGAACAAAGACTGGTGGCCACCGTCGCGATCCGACAGGAAGTAGACGTTGTTCCCCACCCAGACGGGATTTGAGTCATTTGAGTTCTCGCGAGGCACCTTCACCAGGTCGAGTGTTTTGAGGTTCACGATCCAGATGGGCGTGGTCTGTCCGCCGTGATACTGCTTCCAGGCCGGCTCCCATTTGCTGATGGGCTGATAGGCGATGGATTTGCCGTCGGGCGAGAAGGAGCCCTGAACGCCGGCCGGTAAAGGAAGGGGCTCGGGCGTTCCGGAACCGTCTGCGTGCGCCAGAAAGAGCTTGCCGAAGTGGCGATAACTGGTGCGGCCGCTGGCGAAGAGAACATCCTTGCTATCGGGTGTCCAACCAACAACATAGCTCCCGGCAGGGTGCCAGGTAATCCGGTGCGGAATGCCTCCGTTGGACGGAATTACATAGACATCAGAATTGCCGTTCAGATGTGCGGAGTAGGCAATCAAAGAGCCGTCGGGCGAGAAGAAGGGACCCGCATCCACGTGTCCGTTCGACGTAAGCCGCTGCGCCTCACCGCCTTGCCGGCTTACCGTCCAAATGTCGTCTGCATAGACAAATGCGACATTGTTCGCTGAAAGGGAGGGATCCCGCAGAAGCAAAGGAGGCTCACTGGAGGTCTGAGCAGCTGCCGCAAAGGTACACGCAAGAGGAGTCAACAAGGCCAAAAGTGCGAGCAGGACGCGCACGGACCGCAGGTGGATACGAGTCATGGAGCCTCCGAGGACCAGGAAGCGGTCCAGAGATGAAGTTAATCGTTCAGATGGGAATACAATCCTCCCTATCCTACGACGGCTTTATGGCGCCTGGTTCCCGAAAAGTGACGGATGTGGGGAGGATTACGGAACCGGATTGGCCAAATCCTCGTACCTTCACTGAGAATTGACGCCATCGGTGTTCGAATATTGAGTCCGAAGGGCAGGCAGATGCGTCCCAGTAGATACCGGAGCGAGCTTTCATCTCATGTGACCTTCCGCACCGGCGGGGCGGCCTGCTGGGTCTTTCCCCGGCCCTCACAGGACGGCTGGGGCCCCCCATTTTCCGACCCAGGAGTGTCGCCATCCGCGGGAAATGGTTGTATAGGCGAGAATTGAAATTCGAGTGGAGCAGCATCTGTGATCGCAATTGCCAGCGGTACCACAGGGAAACAGTCAGGTTGATCGATGCAATGGATTGAGGCTTTCAAACTTGCGCTGCAGTCGTTGTGGGGCAACAAACTGCGAACCATCCTCACCCTCATCGGTGTGATCATGGGCGTCGCATCGGTGATTATGGTCATCACCCTGGTGCAGGGTGCCAAGCACTACATTTCCACCAAACTTTCCGGCTATGGTGCAGACGTTTTCACCGTCACGCGCATGTCGAGCGTGATTTTCTCGCCGGAGGAATACTTCAAGTTCCAGAAGCGCAAGATCCTGCGCATGGATGATTATGAGGCCATCCGCGATCAGTGCTCGCTGTGCAGCGAAGTGGGCGCAATGCTGGACAAGTCAACGAATGTGGTCTACAACGGCCACTCCAGCAACAATACCGATGTGCGCGGCTACTCGTGGACGATGCCGCCACTGAACAACATCGATATTGCACTAGGCCGCGGATTTACTCCGATCGATCAGGACCGTGCAACCAAAAGCGCAATCGTCGGTTATGACATTGTGGACAACATCCTTGGGCCGGGAGATCCGATTGGTAAGGAAATTCGCGTTGATGGTATTCCCTACACAGTCGTTGGCGTTGGTGATCGACAAGGTAAGACACTTGGGCAGTCGCAGGACAACTGGGTTGCCGTTCCGATCACGACTTACCAGCAGATCTACGGATTCAACGACTCGATCAATATCTATGCACGCGTCAAGGGCGGAGCGGCGGTGATGCAACAGGCCGAAGATCAGGCACGCGTGCTCATGCGCACCCGCCGGCATGTAAGGCCGGGAGTAGACGACGATTTTGAAATCGAGACGAACCAGACGTTTCTCGATATTGCGAATCAAATTCTGGGACTTTTTGCGTGGGTCGTTCTTGGACTGGGCTCGATTGCCCTGGTCGTCGGCGGTGTGGTGATCATGAACATCATGCTGGTGAGTGTGTCTGAGCGAACGCGCGAGATAGGCGTGCGCAAGGCGCTGGGCGCCAAACAGCGCGATGTGCTGGTGCAGTTCCTGATTGAAAGCGGTTTGCTTGCCGCCATTGGCGGAGTCTTCGGCATTATTGGTGGCGTGGTGGTTGGCAAGCTGGTCACACTTATTTCCGGCTTCCCGACAACGGTGCCCATTTGGGCGGTCCTGCTTGGCCTCTTCCTCGCCACGAGCGTGGGCATATTTTTTGGCGTGTATCCGGCAAGCAAAGCGGCAAGACTGGATCCTGTGGTGGCTCTGAGAGCAGAGCTCTAGTGGTAACGCGGCACGCGAACGGTTTGGAGTAGCAATGGCGCAAGGACAAGCACGGGAATCGGTAAAGATGGCAATGGATACACTGCGCAACGAATAAGCTGCGCAGCGGGCTTACGGTTCTGGGTATCGTCATTGGCGTTACCGCCGTGATTGCCATCTCGTCGGTAATTAACGGCGTGAACAACCGTGTGCAGGATTTCGTCAGCTCGCTCGGTTCAAATGTCTTCTGGGTATTTCATATGCCCGTCATCGGCGTGCGGCCAACCACTGAAATGCTGGCGCGCAGAAAACTTACGCTCGATGACGTGATCGCCTTGCGCAAGTTACCCCACGTTGTCGCAGCTGACGGCGCATTGCAGCACGTCAAAGCGCAGTTTCGCGTGGGCGACGTCAGCGTGAAATACAACGGCATTAAGGTCGCGGGAACCATTCTGCAGGGTTCAACCGCGGAGATTAGCGAGGTCTCCGACCTTACGCTGCTACAGGGGCGCATGTTCACCGACGATGAAGACCACCGCGCTGCGCATGTGTGCGTACTGGGTCATGACACCTGGCAGCAGTTGTTCGGCGACAAGAATGCCATCGGCAAGGAAGTGAATGTCGAAACCGGCCTCTATACGGTGATTGGAGTAATGGACGCGCGCAAACAACCATTCGGCGGAGGCAAAAACCGCCAGGACAATATGGTCTATTTCCCGTTTGGCACCTTCCATAATCTGCATCCGGAAGACAAGGACTTATGGGTCAGCGTCAAGTACGACGATCCCAAATACCGTTCGCTTGTAGAAGAAGAAATACGCGAATTGCTGCGTATCCGGCGCAAGGTGCATGTGGACAAGCCAGACGATTTTGAAATCTTCGGACCCGACTCGATAACCAAACTGTGGGGTCAGCTTACAGGTGGACTGGTGCTCTTCATGATCGCCGTCTCAAGTGTGGGTCTGATGGTCGGGGGTGTCGGCGTAATGAACATCATGCTGGTGAGCGTTACAGAGCGAACTCGCGAGATCGGCATTCGAAAAGCCATTGGAGCAACCAGGCGCACCGTACTCACACAATTCACAATGGAAGCGGTGACGCTTTGCGCCGTCGGCGGCATCCTCGGAATTATTGTCGGCGCCATCATCACAGGAATCGTGTACCTGCTTCCGATTGGAATCCCAGCCACGCTTTCCACCATGTGGGTACTGATCGGCTTCTTTGTCTCCTGCGGAATTGGCTTGATTTTCGGCATCTATCCCGCGTGGAAGGCCGCCAATCTTGATCCGATTGAGGCACTGCGCTACGAGTGAACCCGGCATCAAGTGATACGTACCTATATTTTTTGCGCAGGTCGTGTGAACAACACGGGCAAAGGCGCAAAAAGCTACCAGTTGTTCTTGCGCGCAGATGCGTTCGCTTCAGCGGCGGTAATGGTTGAACCATCAAGTCGTTGAATGGTCTGCGCTGTCAACGGTTGCGCCAGCGCCGAGGCAATCAGTAGCTGGTAAGAACAGCGATGGGAAAGCGCATGAAAGAACGTACGCAGAACTGAACGCTTTGGTTCAGGCGCAGGGAACTGCCTCGTGCCCTCTGCTACTTATTTTCATTCGAGATCAATCGAAAGGTGATGGTGCCCCAGAAGAGACGGGCGCGCATTTGCACGGGAATATGGCGTTCGTCGTCCGTGTACCAAACCCAGATATTGCCGCGGTTTTTGACAACTCCCGCAGCCGCTGTGGGCTGCACGCGAATGGTTTTGAAAGTACCGAGCGGAGTCTTTATTTCTTCCCGGCGCTCCACCTTCATGGTCACGGGTAATGTGCGATGTGCGTCGACAAGTGGAATCGTGAATGACTGGCCCACCTCGAGCGGCTGGGACGACGCATAGAAAACTCCCGTGAGCAGATCCGTAATGCAGCCGGGAATGGATGTTTCCCCATGCCTGGTCGCGCCGGTCACCAGATTTTTCTCGTCGAGCGTGGATTTGGACTGTGCGTAGTCCACCTTGAGTGACGCGTTGACCTGACGGCGGCCTTCAACGGTCTGCTTGTTGAACTCATAGGTGCATCCGCGCGAGCGATCGAAAACCGACTGGAAGTGGTCGGATACATGGAACAGCAGATTGATGGCGCCCACAGTATCTGCGGAGGCGGAGATGTGCTCGTTGGGGCCCTGCGCCTCAAAATGGACAACCGCAGTACCGGCTGTAAAGACGCGCCAGTCAACCGAGTAGGTGAGCGTTTGCTTGTCAGGAAAGGTGTAACCGGGTCGCGGTGGGGCGAGCGCGGGCAGCGGCGCGGGCACGGTAGACAGCTGTGCCGGCTGCTGCGCACATGCGGATGCCAAAAAGCCAAGGGCACACAGAATAAATGCAATCGTCGTGCGCATTTTCACAGTCAGGCACGGCTCCTCTATAGCATTGGACTAAAACGGCTGCAAAACCGGTTACTCGGCAAGCGGGGGTATCGATGCCGGAAATTGAATCTTAGTGCAACCGGTGCACCAGGACGCCTAGAACGGGGCGAAGAAAGAAAAGACATAGGTACAAAAGTGCTGCCCCTATGGCTGCATTGTACTCGCGATGGCGCAGGTAAAGCGCGAAGGAAAAGCTGCCCGGGGGTACATCCGATGAGGCGGGGGTAAGGCGCGGCAGCAAACGCGGCACGCGGTGGCAGTACTCATCAAAACCCGGAAATGTTGTGCGCAAAAAGCGTTCTTCTGACGCGATGACCGGAACGTAAATGACGAAGAACATCACAGCCAGTGCCAGGGCCACCACCCAATTGAGCAACGCAACGGCAAATCCCATGGCAATCAGTATGGAACCAAGATAGAGCGGGTTGCGCGTAAAGGCGTATGGACCCGTTTGCGTAAGCTCACGATTTTTCTTCACATATCCGGCGGCATATCCGCGCAGCCACAGCCCCGGTAACACCAGCAGCAGACTCACAGCAATGGCTTTCGCGTGCGTTGGCGTGCGCCACCACTCGAACAGATAAAGCGCGGCGGTAAGAAAGCCGAGTGGAACACGGATGCGCCGGGCAACTTTTTGCCACCGTTGCATGAAGGGCGATGGCTGGTCTTGGATTGATTCGTTCATTGTGCGGTTTCAGAATAGAGCACGCGGTCGGCCGCGGCGAGCACTGCATCCGGTTCAATGGTCAGCAGGCCGGCCTCGGGGTCGGAGCGGCGCGAATGGTCGCGCACGCTTGCAGGGCTGCGCAGCACCTCGAAACGCGTGGCGAAGGGCCCGTTGCGACTGGGATCGGTGGGCCCATAGATGCCCACCACCGGTTTGCCCAGCGCGCAGGCAAGATGCAGCGGACCTGTATCACCCGCGATAACAAGCGAAACGCGGCGCGTAACGGCGATGAGCAGAGGCAGGTCAGCCTGAAGCGCGACTGCCGCGCCCTTGGTGGCGTTGACGATGGGCTCGACGAAAGCCTCTTCGCCAGGACCAATATTGATGAGGACTCGTAGACCGCGCGCGATGAGCCCCTGCGCAACGGTGGCATAGCGCTCAATGGGCCAGCGCTTGGCTCCCCAGCCCGCGCCTGGATTCAGCAGCACAGCCGGCGCCGCACCAGATGGAAAGAAATCGGCGGAACGGGCTTCAGCGGAGGGATCGAAGGGAAGAAGTGGCGGAATGTGAACGAGCACATCCCCTGCCACTGCGGAAGCAAGCTCAAGATCCTGTTCGATGACATGCGCTCCTTGGGTTGCCACGCGCTGCGTGAAAAACCAGCGCGCTTGCCGCTCGCGCGGCGCATCTTCACCAAGTAAGCGACGCGATCCGGCGAGCCGCCCAAGAACGGCAGAGCGCAACGACCCTTGCAGATCAAGAACAGCACAGTATTGCTGCGCGCGAAGCGTGCGGCGAAGTGCGGACAGTTCAGAGCGCGTATGCGCAGAGAGCGGTTGCTTACGCCAGGCTTTGGTGGCTGCGAAGTGGAGATTGTCCACGACGGGCCGCAACGGTGCAGGCGAGCCAGTGTCGCGTTCAATTCTCGGAGACTGGCTTGAATCATCGGCGGTGAGCAGAGCGGTCCACTTTGGCTCCACCAGCCAGTCAATCTGCCACGTGGGATGCGCCTGCCGCAGCGCGGTCACCGCGGGCAGCGCGTGAAGAATGTCGCCCATGGCGCCAAGGCGCACAACAAGGAGGCGAAAGGTGGACTGTGTGTGCAAGGGATGATTTTCGCACAACGAGTGTGCCTTGTCTGGGTAACTAAGTTCGTGCCTTTAAGCGTCCCACGAGCCAGTTCATCGCAGTTGCTTCGTCCTCAATTGTGACACTCAGTTTTGCGGTGAGCAGTGGCAACTCCTTCGGCAGCGATGCAACAAGGTCGCCCAGGCGCACTCGGTCCTTCTCCGTCGTAATCAGCGCGGTAGCTCCATACGCGTATGCAGCGCGTGCAAGATCAGAAAGGTCGATCATCGAGTATGAATGGTGATCGCGGAAGGTTTGAGTTTCGGCCAGCTTCACTCCTGCGCGTTCAAGCCCGACAAAAAACTGCTCCGGCTTGGCAATACCGCAGAAGGCAAAGGCGGGACCCGTGAGTTCGGGAACTTCCATGTGGCGGCGAATGCGCCAGACCGGCGCGCGGATGCCGCGCGTGCGGAGCGCTTCCTCGAAGGTCGAATCGTCCTCTGGGATTGCAATTACGTTGGCCCTCGTTGCCGCATGCAAGGCTTCACGCAGATTTCCGGCCGGAAGCAATGAGTCATTGCTGTCTTCCCGATTGAGCAGCAGAATGTCCACATCACGTGCAAGCTGGCGATGTTGAAAGCCGTCGTCAAGAATGTGGACCTGAGGTCCGCTCTGCGCTTGGTTGTAGTTTTTCTCCGCCAGCACACCCGCATCGTAACGCCGTGCTGCAACGTAAACCGGCACACTCGAGGCTTGGGCAATCAAGAGCGGCTCATCTCCGTATTGCTTCGCACTCCCCTCGAGATCAACCTTCAGCGGCTCGGATGAAGCACGTCCATAGCCGCGGGAAAGCACGTCGACGTGAAATCCGCGTGCAGCAAGCTGCTTTGCCAGATAAATAGCGAGCGGCGTTTTACCAGAGCCACCAGTCGAAAGATTACCGATGGAAACTACTGGCCAGCTCAGCTTTCTTTGGGCCTGAAAGCGTGCACGCAACGTGGCACCAGCCGCATAGAGCGGAACCAGCGGAGCCATCCACGGACGCTTCAAAGTGCACCACGCTTCTCTGACAGCAGAGTCTTCAGCGCCTGAACCGTCCGGCCCGTTGCCCCGGCCTGTGCGTCAAACACCTCGAGTGCGTGTGCGCCAAGCCTGGCTGCCTCGTCGGGTTGACCCAGCAGGTGAAGAAGTGTCGCGGCAAAATTCTCGCGTGTGGAGATGCGGATCGCACTGTGAGCGACAAGGTCGTCTGTGATGGCGCGGAAGTTCACATAGTGCGGACCCATCACGATGGGCACAGCAAACTGTGCGGGCTCCAGCGGATTGTGGCCACCGGCAGGAATGAGTGATCCGCCGACAAAAGCAATCGTGGCGAGCGAATACAAAGAGGCGAGCTCACCGATGGTGTCGATAAGAATTACGCTGCCGGATGCAACGGCCGCGGGCGGTGATGCTTTCCACGTGGACCGGCGCGTGAAAGAAAGACTCGCCGAACGGAGCAGCGTAGCGACCGCTTCGAAGCGTTCGGGATGGCGTGGGGCAAGAATGAGCACGAGATCTGGATGCGCTGCAATGATTTGCGGCCATATTTCGACGAGCGCTGCTTCTTCGCCCTCAAGCGTGCTGCCGGCGACAAGGAACCGTTTGCCCTTACCGAGGGAGCGGAGAATGCGCGTCGCCTCCGCCTCCTCAGCGGCTCGCACATCGAATTTGAGATTGCCCACAACCGAAACCCGCTTTGCCCCGCATCCCAACGCTCGCAGGCGTTCGGCATCCACTTCGCTCTGGGCCAGTGCCAGGCTGAGATTCCCGAGCATCGGCCGCCACAGTCCGCGCAGCGCGCGGTAGCGCGGCCAGGACCGGTCCGATATCCGTGCATTAACCACCGTCACCGGCACGCCACGCCGGAAGCATGCGGTAAGCAGGTTCGGCCAGAACTCCGTCTCCGCCAGCACCAGCATCCGCGGATTCAACGCCTTCATGTAAGCGCGAACAGCCCACGGCAGATCGAGTGGACAATAAAAGACGCGGTTTTCGCCGAAGCGCTGCCGTGCCAGTTCCTGTCCGGTGCGCGTTGTGGTTGAGATCAGGACCTGCCATCCGGGAAGCGCCTCGTCCAACTCTGCCACCAGACGGCTTACGGCAAGCACCTCTCCCACTGAAACCGCATGGAGCCATACCACCGGCCTCGTGCCAGCCTGACTGCGCAGCCACGCCGGCACGCGCCCCAGCCGCGCGGCAAGTCCAGCCCGGTACTTCTGCGTGGTTGCCATGCGCCAAAGCCACCACGGCGCCCCCGCGACGAGCGCGGTCAGCAGGGCCAGGTTGTAAAACAGAAGCGTCATGCGTGACAGAATCCAGCCAGCGCCGGTCTAACCCTCAAATGATACAGTCGAGCACGATGCGGAACCGTTTTGCACTGATGGTGTGTACGGGTTTGCTGGCGCTGCCGGCAGTGGCCAGCGACCACAAGATGCCGCCGACACAGCCCGCCACGGCCTACGCGGCCGTCGAAGTCCATGACAAGGAAAAGGTGGCCATTGCCGCCGAACCCTACGACACAAAGGAAAAATGCTCCATCTTCCGCGTCGACTATGTTGGCCATGGCGTGCTGCCCATCTGGTTGGTGGTGACCAACAACAGCGACAAACCGATCAGCCTGAGCGACGCGCGCATCCTGTTTGAAACCGCCGCTGGTGACCGTCTTCAAGCCGCAGAGCCGGACGATGTGGAACGCCTGATGACACTCAAAGAGAAGCAGGGCGGCAAGATCCCCATGCCCGGACCCATTCCTTCCATTCATCTGAAGCCGAAAGCCAGTGACAAGGAGATCGAGGCGGACTTCGACCAGTTCGAATACGGCGCGCTGGTGGTGGAGCCGCACACCACCCATGCCGGCTTCCTTTTCTATGATGTCTCGGAACTGGAAAAACCGCTGAAGGGCGCGCACCTGCTGATTCGCAGGATTCGCAATGCCGACGGGCAGCAACTTTTCTACTTTGAGATTCCCTTCGACAAATACCTCAAGTCGAAATCGTATGCAATGAACTAGGCGTCTACTCGTAGTAGGTTGCCGTCGTTGTATCGGTCTCCCAGATGGTGCAGTCTTTCACGCGGACCCGCCCCTGGGTCATGCCATCGAGCTGCAGGTTGGTCTGGTCGTAAAAATATTTGGCCAGATTCTCGGCGGATGGATTGATCTCCGTAAAGGGCTCAAGGTCATTCAGCATATAGTGGTCAATCCGCTCGATAACAGGCTTGAGTACCTGCTTCAAAAGCTTGAAGTCGAGAAGGAGGCCGGTTGAGTCGAGCTCGACGCCGGCGAGCGTCACACGCACCTTGTAGTTATGGCCGTGCGGGTTCTCGCACTTGCCCTTGTAATTGCGTAGATAATGTCCGGATGAAAACCCGGACTCAACAGTCACTTCAAACATCGGTCTCTTTGCGTTCCTAAGCGGGAGTATTCCCTGCCTCTATTTTAGGGCCTGAGGAGATTTCCTGCCGGCGCGCGGTGAGATGCCGCAAAAGCGCTTGCAACTATAGGATTTTAAATGGGTTCTTCCTTAATCAGCGGAGCAGCCTACTCGGGATTGGAGCGGCCGCGCCGGCGTCGTCCAATCCGGGCCGCTTCACTGCGGCGGTCCACCTGCTCAAACAGGTTGGTCATCACTCCGACAAACGCGAATGCCAGGCCCGCAAGAAGAAAAATGAGACCAATGGTTCTCCAGAGAGAAGCGTTCGCGGGCAGCCCAGGCTGAAAGGACGACGGCACCATTGCCATACCCGCTGAGAGCAGGGCGAAGAGGATAAGCGCGCCGGCGATGAGGTAGAAACTGCGAGACATAACGGAATTGCGGCCACGGCAGGCCGCTTATCCATTGTAGGGCGAGGCAATGGGGCACCGCAGTCGATCGAATCATCACCACAGCCTAAAAAGCTTAGTCAGTCAGGTCTTCGCTGTTCACCACTTCCACGCCAGCTTCGGCAAACAGCTTCTCCATGCGCTCCAGTGAACCCTCCGCGTTGATAGCGCGGCAACCATCGCGAATGACAATGGCAGGCAGGCCCACGCGGCGTGCGTCCAGCGCCGAGTAGCCCACACAATAGTCGTATGCCAGGCCCACCAGAAACACGCGAGTAAGTCCCCGCTCTTTCAGGTAGCTGGTCAGGCCGGTGTGCGTAGTGTGGTCGTTCTCGAAGAAAGCCGAATAGGAATCAATTGTGGAACGGAATCCTTTGCGCAAAATCAACTCCGCACGCGGAAGGCGCAATGCAGGATGAAAATTCGCGCCCATCGACCCTTGAATGCAGTGGTCCGGCCAGAGAGTTTGCGGTCCGTAGCTCATCTCGACCTCGTCGAACGGCTTCTTTCCAGAGTGACTGGACGCAAAGGACAAGTGATGCGCCGGGTGCCAGTCCTGCGTCATCACAACATGTTCAAACAGATGCGCAACCTTGTGAATCGGGTCGATAACTGAGTCGCCGTCGGGTACGGCAAGTGCTCCGCGTTCGCAGAAATCGTTTTGTACGTCGGTAACAATCAGGACGTCGTGGGGCGTGATGTGCATGAGCGGTCAGCCTCGGAAAGGAGTGTGCGGAAACGTGAATCCCATCTTCTCAGCCGGGCCCGATGCGCGTAAAGGCGGCGGCCCAGGGTCGTCGCGCTCGCTTTCCGCGGTCTGTCACTCACTTCGCCGCAAAGGACTCAATGCTTCTCTGCCCCCGTCTTGTTCAGCCTCAGGAATCGCACCGCGTTGTTGTAGAGAATGTCGCGCTTCTGCTCCGGTGTCAGGTAATCAGCGTTTTGAATAATGCTGATCGAGTATGCCATCAGTCCCGGCCACTCCATCTGGTCGGTTCCAAACATCACGCGATCTTCAAAGCCCGCATCCACTAGTCGCTCGATGTAGCGGTTCACTTCCTTCAACGGATAGCTCCAGATCAGTCCCGCCACGTCCACATACACGTGACTATTGGCCTGCAGCAGCGTGAGCATGTTGTCGATCATCGGGTATCCGGCATGCATCACCTGCACCCGCAGCTTGGGGTGCCGCGCCAGAAGATCCTCCAGAAGCAGCGGATTGCCCATTGAACCGCGGAACTTGGGCGAGGTGATCTCAGCGCGGCCCGAGCCTCCAGTTCCCATATGGATGGCCACCGGAATGTCCAGTTCTTCAGCCAGCGCAAAGTATTTATCCACGGACGGGTCGCTTGGCGAGAGCCCCTCATACTGAAGACCGATTTCGCCCATCACCTTAAAGCCACCAGTAGTGAAGTCCTTGCGCAGCTCGTCGAGATCCACGCGCTTACCCGGCGCCATGCCGTCTTCAAATGAAGTTCCGGGAATCACGCGACCGGGAACGGCCTCTTCCCACTTCTTCACGCTCGCCGGATCGCCGAAGACCACCGCTGTCACATTGAGCCGCTTCATCTCGGCGGCCATGTCCTTCAGGTACTCGCCCTTCTTTGCCGGATAGAGCTTTGGAGTGCACTCGGTCTGCACCCAGCCAAAGGGCGCTTCTTTCGTGTCGGGGTCTGACGCCAGAAACTTCGGCGTGTTCGGACACATCGGTACGTCCATGCCGGGAAACGACTCCGTCATCGCGTGTACATGCACGTCAATCACGGGTGGAACATCATTGCTGGTGTTCTGGGCGTTCAAGCGAGACGAGCCGAGCGGAAAAAGCGCGAGGCAGACAAATGCGGAAGCAGCGTACAACGGGCGGGTAGGCATGGTGGATTTTCCTCGCGCACCATCCTACTACTACGCTTATGCATTTTTCACTGTGGCAGGGCATCCCCCGGCGGCTTGCCAAAATCCCATAGGATCATCGAGGCCAGTCCGACAGCGAAGAGAATTCCGACAACTGTTGTGCGCGCGCCCAGCATGTGCAACGTAAACGCAAACAGGTTGCAGGATTGGAAGAATGCCAGACCGATTACAGTGCACGTCATCCATCGCTGAACAGGCGTGGCCTGCACGTTGCGCCGCGGCGCACGCTCCGCCTGCCGCATCAGGTAGCCGGGCAGAAAGAACCCCAGCGCAACATCCACCAGCGCAATTGCGGAGATTGCGAATTCCACGGTCGTTTCCGCCGCACTGGCATTCTGTGAAGGCAACTTGTACACAAGAAAAATCAGCAGAAAACCAGACACAACAAAGCTTGCCTTCAAGGCACGCATGATGGATACGGCGGATGCAGCGGTGAGTTCAGTCTTCGGCATTACAATCTCCGGTTTACTTGTCGTGCCATGGTTGGCAAGAGTTGCGGCACGAGAATGCAAACACTTACAGTTTCTCGAAAAACGCTTCCACATCCCCAATATTCGCCGTCATCCGATACGGCGGCAAACTCTGCAGAGAACGTCTGCCCGTAACGCTGTGTGCGCACGCGCGGATCAAGCAGCACAAGCACACCCCTGTCCGTAAGTGAACGAATCAGCCGTCCAAATCCCTGCTTGAGCGTCAGCACCGCAGAGGGCACCTGGTAGTCGAAGAACGGTTTGCCGCCTGCTTCTTCAATCGCCTTCATGCGCGCCTGCACCACAGGGTCGCTGGGCACGGCAAACGGCAGACGGTCGATGATCACGCAGCTCAGCGCCTCACCTTGTACGTCCACGCCCTGCCAGAAGCTCGACGTGCCGAAGAGCACTGCATTCGGTGTCGTGCGGAACTCCTCCAGCAGCGCCTTGCGCGGCGCGGTGCCGTGCAGCAGGATTGGAAAATCCAGCACGGGCAACAGCTTCTCATAGAGCGTGCGCATCTGCGCGTAGCTGGTGAAGAGGCAGAACGCGCGGCCACGCGAAAGCGTGAGCACGCGGCGAATGGTTTCCGCGGCGACGTCGACGAAGGTTTCGGCACGCGGATCCGGCATCGACGGCGGCAGGTACAGCAGCGCCTGCTCTCCGTATCGGAAGTGCGAGGGCACCACCAGTTCGCGCGCCTCCGTCAGGCCAAGCCTTTTGCGCATGTGCTGAAAGCCGCCCTGCACGGTCAGTGTGGCCGACGTAAGCACCACACTGGGAATGGCCTCAAAAACCAGCTCATGCAGCAGCTCGGAGACATCAATCGGTGTCGCCTGAATAAAGGTCGTTCTTCCCGCTGAATTCCGCGCGGCCAGTGCCTGCTCTGTCGCGCGCCCTGCACGCCGCTCCATCCAGAACACCATGTTGCTCTGGTTTGACTCGAGCAGAAACTCAAGCTCTGAGCGCAAACGCGCTGCACGATTGCGCAACCCCGGCGCCTCGTCCACATCCTTAATCTGCTCGAGCTCAGCTTCAAGCTTGCGCAATGCCGCACGAACGCTCAGATACAAATCTCCCTGCGTCTCAAGAAACTGCTCGCGTTCTTCAAAGGGTTGGCGGCCATCTGTCTGAATGGGCAGTGCGGAGAAGAAAAGTCGCGAACGGTCGCGCAACTGCTGTGTGGAAGAGAAAATCTGTTCGGTTCCCGCTTTGCCGCGCAGCATGGTGTCTGCATCGCGCGCCAACTCTTCCATGCGGATGTTCGAAATGGACAAGCCGAAGTAGCTGGAGGCAACCTCTTCCAGCTCATGCGCCTCGTCAAAGATCACCGCCGCCGCTTCAGGCAGAATGCCTGCATCGGGCGCGCCTGCGGCCTGCTGGCGCAGCGCCAGATCGGCAAAGAACAAGTGGTGATTGACGATGATCAGGTCGCTCTCAAGCGCACGGCGGCGCATCTCTGTAATGAAGCAGCGCTGGTAGTCCGGGCAACTGGAGCCCAGGCACGCATCGGCGCGTGCATCCAGCTTGTGCCATAGCGGACTATTCTCCGGCAGCCCCGACAATTCCGCACGATCGCCGGTTTCAGTCTGCCGCTCCCACTCCGCAATCTGCTGGTACTCGTCAATCTCCTGCAGCCCCGTCAAAATAGGCTGGTCGCGCAGCGCAACAAGCTTGTGCCTGCACAAGTAATTCGCCCGCCCCTTCATGTAACAGACGCGCAGTTCCCCCAGCAGCGTCTCCAGAAACGGCACATCGCGAAAGTAGAGCTGGTCCTGCAGCGCCTTTGTTCCAGTGGACACAATCACGCGCTGACCGGTGCGCAATGCAGGCAGCAGATAGGCCAGCGTTTTGCCGGTACCTGTACCCGCCTCCACAATCAGGTGCCGCCGCTCAGCGAGTGCGCGTTCCACGGCTTTGGCCATTTCAAGCTGGCCGGGACGATACTCATAGGGCAGCGGTGAGCTGGCAAGGATGCCGCCGGGAGAGAAGAACTCATGCAGCGAGGGCAGGGACCGCGTAGGTGCGTCAATGGAGGGCATGTGCGAGAGCGCGTGTTTCCCTATTCTAGTGAACGCACGCGCAACATCGCATGGGCTGGCTGCAAGTGGTTGACGCTACTCGGCTGTCGTGGGGTCGATGATGGACGTAACCCGGGCCACACTGTTGGCTGGGAAGCCGCCCAGCTTGGCGTGCTCGCGCACCATCTCTTCATTGGGAGCGTTGTAAATGCAGTAGATCTTGTCGGCCGTTACGTAGCTGTGGACCCACTGAATCTCCGGTCCCAGATTGCGCAGAACGCCGCAGGATTTCTGGGCAATGGCCTGAATGGTCTCCGGCGGCAAGGTGCCGGCGCCGGGCAGTTCGCGCTCAATCACGTACTTGGGCATTTTGGGAAACCTCCGCGCGTGTGTAGGGGGATTGCCTCGCAGTGTACGTGCCGCCGACGGCAGTTGAGAAGCACAAAACACCCAGAATCCGGCTAAATTGAGCCAGGCCATAGAATAGAGAAGGATTGGTCGCCTGCTTTGCAGGGCAGTCGCGCAAGTTGAACCTTTGCGTGGTTTCCGCCCCTTGCTTCGACCCTGGAGAGTTTGACTTGCCTACCTATCGCAGATCCGTTGTCCCCACCCGCCCCGATGCGGCCGGAGCGCCGCTCGTCGCCATTGTGGGTCGGCCCAACGTGGGCAAATCAACTCTCTTCAACCGTCTGACAAAGAGCCGTCGCTCCATTGTGGGCGACGAACCCGGCATCACGCGTGACCGCATCTATGGTGACTTTGAGTGGACCGGCCACCTCATTCGGCTGGTCGATACCGGCGGCATCGTCCCTGACGACCCCGAACTGATTCCGACTGAAATCTTCAGCCAGGCGCGCGTGGCGCTCCAGGAGGCCGATGCGCTCGTGCTGGTCGTCGATGCACGTACTGAGCTCGCCAGCCCTGACTACGATCTCGTCCGCATGCTGCTGCGCGGCGGCAAGCCTGTCTTTCTGGCAGTGAACAAAGTTGAAGGCGACGCCATGGCGCTGGTGGCGGAGAATTTTCGTCAGCTGGGATTGAAAGAGGTGTACCCGATAAGTTCCGAACATGGAACGGGTATTGGTGACCTGCTTGACGCGATTGTGGCCGTTTTGCCGGAGCCCGCAACTGAGACGCCGGAAGAGCTGGCCGAAGAAGACGAGATATTCGAAGGCGGTCCGCTTGAACCGGGCAGGCAAGCAGACGGCGAACAGCATTTGCGCACGCACGGCGAATTTCAGCAGCACGAGACATCCATTGCCATCATCGGCCGTCCAAATGTGGGCAAATCCACGCTGCTCAATGCGCTTACTGGCACTTCGCGCGCCATCGTGTCGCCCATTGCCGGCACCACGCGCGACGCGGTGGATGAAGTCGTGGATTTCGAAGGTTCCACTCTGCGTTTCGTCGATACCGCCGGCATTCGCCGCAAGGGCAAGACGCACCTGATGGCCGAGAAACTCAGCGTCGTCATGGCGCGGCGCCATCTTGAGGCTGCAGACGTAGCCCTGCTGATCATCGACGCAACCGAAGGCGTAACTGCGAGCGACGCAACCATCGGCGGATACGCGCACGAAAGCGGCCGCAGCGTCATCATCCTCGTGAACAAGTGGGATGCGGTAACCACAGGCCGCACCGACGGCAAGCCGCCCGCCGACAAGGAAATCTTCGAAAAACAGTTGCGCAATGTGCTCAAGTACTTGAGCTATGCGCCAGTCATCTTCCTCTCGGCGAAGGAAGGCAAGGGGCTGAAACCTGTTCTACGAGAAGTGATGAACGTGGCAGCCGAGCGGCGCAAGCGCGTCACCACGGGCCAGATGAATCGCTTCCTTGAGAAGATCGACTTCCAGCGCGCGCCAGTGCCCATGGCCAAGCGCATCCGCATTTTCTACATGACGCAGGCCGCCGTGGCACCGCCCACGTTTGTTCTCTTCACTGACCGCGACATCAAGCTACACTTTGCCTTCGAGCGCTTCCTCGAAAATCAGATTCGCGCGTCTTTCGGATTCGAGGGCACACCGATCTGGTTCAAAGTCAAAGCGCGCAACGCAAACAAGAACGAAAACTAATCCCGCGGCTCAGTCAGGCCAGGCCTCGTTTAACATGGGGCTGGCGCATTTTGTACTCTCTCATCCACAACCAGGCTCGCTTTATCGCAAGATCTATGCCTAGTCGATTCCGGCAATTGGCCGTGCACAAGAGACTTGCACATGCAATTTCTGAATCTCAAAGCACTTGAAGACATTTCAGCGGAAGCGTTCAAGAATTGCCTTCCTTACCCCTGGACTCACATTGAATCCTCGCTCACCGATGAGGGTTTCCATCGCCTGCGCGAGAGCTTGCCCGCCGTCGAATCCGGCTTTTCACGCAACGTTGGCGTCAAGCGCAGTCATGGACAGGCGCCCCATGACAGATACCTGCTGCATTACCGTGCCGGAGTGGAGGTCGCGGAGCCATGGCGCCAATTCATCGCCGAGTTGCGCGGACCGGAGTATGCGCGCTTCCTCCGCAGAATGCTCGGAGACCACAATTTCACGCCCACCTTTGAGTGGCACTACGCCTGGCAGGGCTGCGCGGTCTCACCGCATTGCGATGCCGCCCGCAAACGCGCCACGCACATCTTCTACTTCAATGACGATGACTGGGATGCAAGCTGGGGTGGCCAGATGCTCGTTCTCGATGACGAAGGCAAATGGCCGACGCACTCAGCGCCCACTTTCAATCAACTGAAAGTTGCCGCAACAGTTGAACCAGGCGCCAACACCAGTCTGCTGTTTCAGCGAACGCCGCGCTCCTGGCATGGGGTGCTGCCGCTGAAGTGTCCGGAAGGAAAACTGCGCAGAGTCTTCAGCGTCACCATCAACGTGCCAAACTTCCAGGTGGTGTGGCGCAGGCTTCGCGGCAAAGACCCGGCTGGCTTTCCATTGCAGGCGGTGTGAACCGGCAATCAACCAGTGCTACTGCTGGGGTTGCTTGTTTGGCGGCGGCAGAGTGGATGACGAAGAACCTGCAGGCACTGGCGGTGCACCAGCCGTTCCCGTAATCGTCGTTTTGTGCACGCTGGCCTCAATTTCAGGCACTGTACCGTCGTTCACCTGCACTTCGGTCGGCTGGCCCAGCACCAGAATGCGCCGCACGGCGTGGCCGCGCGCAGGAACGAAAACACGCTCAGTCTGCGAGCCCTTGGCCGTATGCACGGTAATCGGCACTTCGCATGCTGCGTATCCCGTGTTGTTCACATTCACCGCAACAAGTACTGAACCACCCTGCGCCGCATGCGGAAACACTTCCGCAATGGAGAGATCGGGCAGACCCATGTCGTGGTCGACCCAGTCATTGAAGAACCAGGAAATATCGCGTGTAATGCCTGCTCCACGCAGTAGCTTGATCAAGGTCGCGGAAGCGGACTCTCCTGGCTGCGGCTGGTAATCGCGCAGCACGGCGGAAAGTGCGTCATCACCCACCAGGTCGCGCAACATCCAGAACACATAGGCCGCCTTGGTGCGGTAGAAAATGGGCGCAATCGCCTTGTCGAGCGGCTGACCTGCTGAGGAGCCCGGGCTCGACGGCTCCACCAGCGCAAGTGCCGGACGGTCTGCCTCCAGTACGCCGAGTGCCGTGTCGCGTCCCTGCCTGTGCTCCACCCAGAGTGTTTCCATGAACGTGGCAAGCCCCTCATTCAGCCAGGCCGGAGCCGGATCGTTCTGCACCTGTGTGAAGGAGTGAGTCAGTCCGTGGACGAGGATGCGGTCCAGCTCATCCGACGTCTGGTTGCCCAGTGGCGCGGCCAGAAGTGTGCCGGTCTCAAAAGGCGCGTCTTTAGGATCGGGCAGATCCAGCAGCGTAAGCGTGCCGCGCGGATGCACGCCAAGCCAAAGTTCGAGGAACGGCCTCACATCACTCGCGGCATCAAGCCACTTTTCCACGTTGATGTCGTTGTCGGCTGTTGACCACGCAGTGGCCAGCTTGTCTGTGTGCGCCTTGCGGCGCGCCAGAAAAATACTCGGAGTGTCAAAACCGAGCGCATTCAGATTGATCTCAGCCGTAGCCACGCCGGGGTAGCCTGGATTCGTTCCCTGCTTGTCCTCCGTCTTAAGATCCACCGCGTGGCCGCACAGCACGGCAACTGTGGGCGACTCATCGTGGGGGAACTCCGCTGTAAGACGAACCCGCACATGCGCATCACTCAACATCAGCTTCTGCCGGCCAATCTCATCGAAGAGTCGCGCACCATCACCGAGAATCACTGGAATGGATGACACCGGATACCAGACCACGTTCCCAAATCCGCGCAGTCCCGTAAAATCTGGCGAAATCTGATCCCAGTCATTGTGAATCGCGATAGTGTCCGGTGTGCCCAGCGATAAAAGCCGCTGCGCGGTCGCTTCAATCGAGCCCGAATAGAACGTGTCAAGCGTGAGCGCCGCTCCCGGTGCAAGCGGCGTTGCCAGCGGAAAAGCCGCCTCATGCAACTGGCCCGTGTGATCGGCGTCTGAGTTGAGCGTGGCTACAGAAAAGTTCAAGTCCCTTCCGTCAAGGCGTATCTGCTCCCACTTGAGCGACGACGAAAGCTGCAGTGCAAGATGCGTAAGCGGCGCAGAGCCCGCATTGCGTACATGCACGCGGGCACGTACCTCCACCGTATGCGCAGACTCATCCATATGCACATCCAGATCGAGACCCGTAACCGCAAGCGCGAGTCGTTGTGCATCGTCCACCGCCGGTTGCGTCGCCGCCTGAATCTTCGGCGCTGCCGCACCCGGCCCAACGTGCGTGACCACGTTGCCGTCTTCATCGGTAGAGCGGGAAAAGATTACCTTGCCGCCACCGCGCGGGGAGGTCTCCTGCGTCGATCCCGGCTTGGCGGGAGACTGCGTTGACGGTTGTGCGGATGTGGATTGTGCAACGGTGGGCAAAGTTCCCACAGCAAAGAGCGCAGCAAGAATTCCCACGCGGGAAATGGAAAAAATCACGAACCGAGGCCTTTCTGCTTCTTCGTCTTAGACGCGGCAACCGCCTCAGGGCCACCGCCGGCTGCAATGCTTTGTGTTCGGCGCGTTTGAGAGCGCCGCTGGCGGGCTGCCTCATACAACACCACGGCTCCGGCTGCGGAAACGTTTAGCGAACTGACTCCGCCCGCCATGGGAATACGCAGCAGGTGGTCGCAGGTGCGCTTCACCAGATCGTGCAGCCCCGCGCCCTCGCGGCCCAGCACCAGCACGCAATTGCCTGTGAAATCAAACTTGTCGTAGTCTTCAGTGCCACGCTCGTCCAGGCCAATCACCCAGAGGTTTTGCTCCTTCAGCTCTTCCAGCGCACGGACCAGATTGACTACTCGCGCAATGCGCAAATGCTCTGTTGCGCCGGCGCTTGCCTTCACCGCAACCGGGCTCAACGGCGCTGAACGACGCTCGGTAAGCACAATTCCATCCACTCCTGCGCCATCGGCCACACGCAAAAGCGCGCCTAGATTCTGTGGGTCTTCCACACCATCCAGGGCCAGCACAAGCCGGGCATTACCAGGCGCAAGCGGTTCATACAAATCTTCGAGAGCCAGCATCTCCTGGGGATGGACGGTGGCCACGACTCCCTGATGTGCGGCCGTCCCGGCCAGTTGAGTGAGCTGCTCACGCGACTCCTGCCGAACCCGCACTCCTGCCTGCCGGCACGCGGCAACAAGCGCAGTCAGTCGTTCGTCGTTCCGCTCACGGGCAACGAGCACATGGTCAAAGCGGCGGCGGCCGGCGCGAAGTGCTTCTTCCACCGGATGCACGCCATAAAGAACGTCCATAGAGCTGATTGTAGTTGCCCTGCGCCTCCACTGCCGAGAACCGGCAGCGGCCACTTCGCGTAGTACATTTGGCCGGGCTCTACTGTTCGCAAGTGAACAGCGTTTCCACCTGGTGGACAGTTTCCGCTTCTCACTCGAAGCATGCTCCGCCGTTCGGCATTGATTTAAGAAGAGTTAGTTCGTCTCCGTAGTGGAAGACAAATTGCTCTGAAGTTCGTTTCAACGTCGGGAGGTTTCTGTGCAGGGGCTCATTGTCGATCTCAAACTGGTAATGCGGCAGTTATTCAAGTCGCCGGGCTTTGCTCTCACCGGCGTACTCATGCTTGCTTTCGGCATCGGCGCCACCACCGCCATCTTCTCCATTGTGGAAGCGGTACTGTTGCGTCCCCTTCCTTTTCCTGACTCGAACCGGCTGGTTGCGCTCGGTGACCACATCGCCGGAGCCAGCATCGGTGACAACAATGACGCCGGCGTTACCGTGCCGGATATCCGCCAGTACACCCGCGATACGCAAAGCTTCTCCGCATTGGGCGGCTACACCTATTCCGGCTACGAGCTGAGCGGCAACGGCGAACCCGCGCAGATCAACGGCGCTCGCCTTACCGCGGGCGTCTTCAAGGCGCTGGGCGTTTCGCCAATTCTGGGCCGTACCTTCACGCAGGAAGAGGACGACCACAGCCAGCAGGTGGTCGTGATCAGCTACGGCACCTGGCTCAACCGCTTCCACGGAGACCGGCAGGTTGTGGGCCAGAAGATTCTGCTGGATCGCAAGGCCTACCAGATCATCGGCGTCATGCCGCGCGGCTTTGAGTTTCCTCTTGTTCCCGGCCAGGTCAACCGCGTGGAGCTTTGGGTGCCCATGAGCTTTACGGCGCAGGAGCTCACTCCCGTCGCAGGGGCCAACTGGAGCTACCAGATGGTGGGCCGGCTTAAACCGGGTATCACGCCCCAGCAGGCACAATCGGACGCGGAGCGCGTAGCCCAGGACATCATGAAGGGCTATCCACCCATGATGGCTGGCCTCAGCATCTCGTCCTACGTGAAACCGCTGCAGGAGCAAACCATCCGGCAGGCAAGGCCATTGCTCCGTACACTCTTTCTCGCTGTCGCCGTCGTGCTGCTTATCGCCTGCGTCAACCTCGCCGGGCTAATGCTGGTGCGCGCCATTCGCCGCCAGCGCGAAGTTGCCGTGCGTCTGGCTCTCGGCGCGCGCGCAGGCGCTCTTCTCCGTCAAGCCGTCCTTGAGAGCCTCGTGCTCAGCATCGCGGGAGGTCTGGTAGGCCTCGGACTTGCCGCCGTCGCACTGCAGGTGGGCCGCAATGTGCTGCCGGAAAGCCTGCCACGCATTGAAGAGATTGCACTCAACTGGCAGGTGGCGGCCTTCGCGCTGGCACTTGGCGTTGTCACTGGGTTTGTGTGCAGCGTTGCCCCGGCTTTCGCTGCGTTGCGCACTGACGTGAACGGCAATCTCAAGGAAGGTGGGCGCACGGGTACCTCGGGTGGCGGTCACGCACGTTTGCGTTCAGCGCTCGTCGTCACGGAAATTGCCATTGCCCTGGTTCTGCTCACGGCATCCGGACTACTGCTGCGCAGCTTCGAAAAGATGCGCGATGTCGATCTGGGATTTCGCCCGGATCATGTATTAATGGCGGCTTACGGGCTGCCGCACGAAAAGTACCCCACGCAAGTCTCGGTCGACAATTTCAATCGCGACCTGCTCCAACGTCTCAAAGCCCTCCCCGGCGTTGAGGATGCGGCACTCACCAGCGGTCTGCCTGCAAGTGGCGGCTTCGGCAATGAAACCTTCGTCGTCGAGGGTTTCACTCCGGCCAAGGGCGCGCCGCTCAATCTGGCCAACCCCGCGCAGATCATCGGCAACTATTTCCAGACCATGCAGATTCCACTGCTGCGCGGCCGTACATTTACTGACGATGACCGCGCGGGCAAGCAGCTGGTTCTCATCGTCAATCACAAATTCGCCGAACACTACTGGCCCGGCCAGAACCCCATCGGCAAGCGCATGCGCATTGGCACTGAGCAGATGCCCACACCCTGGATGACCGTGGTGGGCGAAGTAGCGGACATTAAGCTCAGCTCGCCCGATGTGCCCACGCGCGAGCAATTCTTTCAGCCCGTGGCGCAACAGGAGGATGACGCCGGAGGGTTGGCAAATCCGGCAACGGATCTGAATGGCAACGGCGGCTTTATTGTCCTTCGCTCCGCATTGCCGCCGCAGCAGATGGAGAACGCGCTGCGGTCCACTGTGCGCGCGATTGATCCTCTGCTCCCGCTTACCCAGGTGCAGACCATGAACCAGGCCATTGCGCAGAGCGAAGCGCCGCGTCGCTTCAATACCGTGCTGATCTCTTTCTTCGCCGGTGCGGCTCTGCTGCTTGCGGTTCTCGGCATCTACAGCGTCATCGCCTTCTCTGTCGCATCGCGCGCGCAGGAGATGGCCATCCGCATGGCTCTCGGCTCGCAGCGTGGAGACGTAATTGGCCTGGTGCTTCGTTCGGGCGCAAAACTCGCGGTTATCGGCTGCCTCGTCGGGATTGCAGGAGCGGCTGCTGCTTCAGGACTGCTCAAGTCGATGCTCTTTGATGTGAGCCCCTTCGATCCAGCCGTCCTTGCCGGAGCCGCATGCGGAGTCCTCTTGCTTGCCATCGTCGCATCGGCACTGCCCGCACTGCGTGCCGCATCGGTCGACCCGGCAAATGCCTTGCGAGGCCAGTAGCGCGAGCGAAACGTTATAGTCTTCGCATGGCAAAAACCGTTGCCAAAGCGCCAAAACCAGCCTCCTTCAAGACAAAGCTGGAGGCATCTGGAAACAGCCTTGCCTGGGTCATCGCGCGCATACCCGTTGACCTGAAGAAGGCATGGCCCGACTGGGGCGGACGCCGCGTGCACGGCACGATCAACGGCTTTGCCTTCTCCACGTCGCTCTTTCCCGGGCCCAAAGGTCAGGGGCAAACGCTGCTGGTGAACAAGAAAATGCAAACCGGCGCGAAGGCGCGCTCCGGTGACACGGTCACGTTAACCCTTTTACCGGACATGGCCAAACGCGCCGAGCATCCCATGCCCAAAGAGCTGGCGAGCATCTTCAAAGCCGAACGCGCTTTGCGCACGTGGTTTGAAGCCTTGCCGCCCTCGCTGATCAAGGGCATTTGTTCCATAGTCGACGAAGCCAAAGGCGCCGAAACCCGCGTGCGCCGCGCCGAGCAGATGGCTGAGCGTCTCATGCTCACCATGGAGGGTGAACATGAGCTCCCTCCCGTTCTTCGTGTGGCTTTTGAACGGCAACCACTGGCGCACGAAGGCTGGACAGCCATGACAAAGACCCAGCGCCGCAGTCACCTCTTCGGCGTTTTCTATTACCAGACAGCCAGTGGGCGGCAAAAGCGCGTAGCCCAGATTGTCGAAGAGGCCATGGCAGTGGCGCGCCGCAAGCGAGGCGAAAAGGTCTCCGCCAGGCGCACGCGCGCCATCGATTCAGAGGACAACTTCGACGAATCTGCTGATTTCGAACGCTTTGAATAGAACCGGATACTGGCAGACCGGCACATTGGCCTCTCTCAACGCACCAGTTTTGAAGCAGCATTGTGACTCCACAGGCACCGGCCCGACAAAATCTGCGCAAATTTCTGTTTTAAGGCGACTTGGGAGGGAGATTTATCGTCTAATTGAGTACGTATGGGTACAACTGCCGTTCTTCGCTCCATTTTCGCCAAAAGTTCTGCTACTGACGCCGAGTTGCTGGCGCGGCAGGAAACTCTGGCCATTGCCGAGGGTCTTAAACGGCAGGAACCCGGCCTTCTGGACGAGCTCATTGTGCGCTATCAGCACCGCCTGATGCGCTATTTGATGTATCTGACGGGCGACCGCGAGATGGCCGACGATCTGTTCCAGGAAGTGTGGATGCGCGTGTTAACCCGCGGTGGACAGTTCAACGGCAAGGCGCGTTTTGAAACCTGGCTCTTCACCATCGCCCGCAACCTGTTGATTGACCAGAAGCGCAAGCGCACCATGTCCAGTCTGGACGAGCTTTTTGAGACCGGCGACGGCGAAGACCGTCCGATGGCCTATGAAGTGCCCGATGAGCAGCCAAGCCCCTTCGAGCGCATGTCGAGCGTGGAAGATCGCACGGAAGTTGCCGCCGCGCTCCTCCAGTTGGATACTCTGTACCGCGAAGTGCTCATCTTGCGATTCCACGAAGAACTCTCGCTCGATGAAATCGCAAAAGTAACCAGGGCCCCCCTTTCAACTGTGAAGTCCCGGTTGTATCGTGGTCTGAACGCAATGAAGCCTCACCTGGAGCGCAGCCAGCCTCATCGGCTGGAGGGCGTGTGACGGTAGCCGACACAGATGTCCCGACTGTCGGTGGCAGTGTGGATACGGCGATGCAACAGGACGAAAATAGTGCAAAAGGCGATCTGGTAGCAGCCCTGGCGGGTGGCCAGGCCGGTCATGAGCGCGCCGTAGCGCAGCAAACGCGCCGTGTGGTGATGGCCTCCCTGGGCGTCATGCAGGACCAGAAGGCCTTCCGGAAAAAAACGCGGGCGATCGCACTTTCTGCAGCCCTGGTGCTGCTGGTGCTGCTTGGCCCCCTGGTCTGGTGGGCTGGAGATATCCTGCTCGACGACCAGCGGACCACCGGATTGACCCTCCAGTTGAGCCTGCTCATCTTCTTTTTTGCGGCTGCCGTTCTGGGTGCCGTTGTGCTGGCGGGCTGGTTGCGACGGCGCTCCTAGAGCTCCGGTACCCGCCCAAAAGTTTCCTTGGTTACCGCGCAACTTCCTAAACAATTGCAGCGTCCACCAAGCAGGGGTATGCTTAACCGGACTTTCCCCCAAGGTTAGTTCTGAACACGGATAGAGTATGAAAGAGCCACAATCCATCACGATGAACGAAGACGCGAAACTGGTTCCTGCCTGGTCCATTCTGCTGGCAATCGTCTCTTTCACTCTGGTGGAGTACTACTTCTGGCTTGTTTTGCCGAGTCAGCCGCACCACCACACCCCGCCCATTGGCTTCCGCATCTACTTCAATCTTTCCTGGGGTGTGCTGGCCGCGCTGTATTTCTTGATGGTCGGCTACATCAGCAAGGACGCGCCTCGGCGCGCCATGAGCTCGCGCTTCTGGATGCTGGTCTGCCTTGTAATGCCGGCCGGTATCGGTGCCGTGCTTTACTTCCTGCTGCGTCAACCTGAGGTTTCGCGCTGCCCTGCCTGCAGCACGCATGTGCAGAGCGATTTCCACTTCTGCCCGCAATGCAACTACCAGCTCACCGCAAGCTGCGGAAACTGCTATCGCACCGTCCGCGCCACCGATCAGTACTGCACCCGCTGCGGACATGAAATTGCACGCGATCAGATGCCCACGCGGCTGCGCGTCATGGGCGAATAGCCCGGTTTTTTTGTTGTCCTTCCCTTGCCCTGGTTCTTCCCCGCCTGGTTCTCTCGCGTGTTGCGTCCGGCCACGATTCAGGTTCCAGTTCACACCACTCTGTCCAACTCTGATTGACCCGCCTCGCTTCGCTTCCTACAATCTCCTTTTGGCCCCAGATGACCCTTTCGGCACTCATCATCGACGACGAACAACTGGCACGCGACGAGTTGAAGTACCTGCTTGACCAGGCTGGCGACGTGGAAGTGCTCGCTCTCGGCACCAACGGCATTGAAGCCGTTGACCTGATTGAGGAGCATCATCCTGACCTCGTCTTTCTCGACGTGCAAATGCCCGGCCTCGACGGCTTCCAGGTCATCAAGCGCCTGATCGACAAGGCTCAGGACAAAGACGCGGACCCACTGCCGCAATTCGTTTTCGCCACAGCATACGACCAGTACGCCGTACGCGCTTTCGACGTAAACGCAGTCGACTACCTGCTCAAGCCATTCGACCCGGCCCGCGTGGAACAGGCGCTGGAGCGTGCCCGCTTGCGCATGAATGGCGGCAATGCACAAGGCACAGAGTCCCCAGATCGACGCCCTGCTCAAGCTGCTCAACCGCCCGCAGGCCTCGGCGCAACCCGCGCGCCTCATCGTGCAGGCGCAGAGCCGCCTGCTGCTCGTCGACCAGGCGGACATCTGCTTCGCCGCCATCGACGAAGGCGTCATTCGCGTCGTCACGCAAGGCTTTGAGGGACATTCCAAGTGCCGCACCCTCGAAGAATTGTTGGAACAGCTCGACCCCACAAGATTCTGGCGCGCGCACCGCGGCTTCGTCGTCAACATCAACCATATTCGCGAAGTCGTGCCCTGGTTCAAATCAACCTATCAGCTCCGCATGAACGACAAGCAGCAGACCGAAATTCCCGTCAGTCGCGCGCAAACCAAGCGTCTCCGCGAGCTCTTCAATCTTTAGTCCGGCACAGCGCATATCCCTCAGCCCGCACATTTTCACTTCGCTCTCAATATGAAACCATCCGGTTCCACGTAGAATCCAACCCACGGATGCATTCGTAATTCGTAGTAGGCGAGTTGAGAATATGCGGTACTCGCGGCCAAACTGACCGGCCAAACAGCTTCCCCGTTGTGTCAAAGGCCGGGCCTCATCACCACGCAAAGAAAGATCGGAGATCACAATGCCAACGGTTACCACCAAAGACGGTGTGCAGATTTTCTTCAAAGACTGGGGCCCAAAAAGCGCCCAGCCCATCATGTTTCATCACGGCTGGCCCCTGTCGTCCGACGACTGGGACAATCAGATGCTCTTCTTCCTCGCCAACGGCTATCGCGTCATCGCGCATGACCGCCGCGGTCACGGCCGCTCCTCGCAAATCGACACAGGGCATGACATGGATCACTACGCCGCCGATGCCTTCGCAGTCGCGGAACAACTCGACCTCAAGAACGCCATTCACATCGGCCACTCCACAGGCGGTGGCGAAGTTGCCCGCTACGTTGCAAAGCACGGCCAGCCGCAGGGTCGCGTTGCCAAGGCCGTCCTCATTGCCGCCGTTCCCCCGCTCATGCTCAAGACCGCGAACAATCCCGACGGCACGCCTCTTGAAGTCTTTGACAGCTTCCGCAAAGCCCTCGCCGCCAACCGCGCGCAATTCTTCCTCGATGTCCCTACAGGCCCGTTCTACGGCTTCAATCGCCCCGGCGCGAAACCCTCTGAAGGAATCATTCGCAACTGGTGGCGTCAGGGAATGATGGGCAGCGCCCTCGCTCACTATGAAGGCATCAAGGCCTTCTCTGAAACCGACCAGACCGAAGATCTGAAATCCATCACCGTGCCCACCCTCGTCATGCAGGGCGATGACGATCAGGTGGTTCCCTACAAGGCCGCCGCATTGCTCCAGGCCAAACTGCTCCCCAACGCAACCCTCAAGATCTACCCCGGCTATCCCCACGGCCTGATGACCACAAACGCAGACGTCATCAACGCGGACCTGCTCGCCTTCATTCGCAGCTAGAGCAAAAGGGGCCGCGCCATGCGGCCCCGCTGCATTCAGACTCTCATGTCTCCCGGCGGCGAATCCACCGGCGATGCTGGCTTGTTCCACACTCGCTCAAAAGCCAGCTTCCGCCGATGCAATCGCGATTCGAAAAAGAAACCTGCCGCATAGAGCGCGATCGAAACGACCATGCCAGCATTAAATGCCGTCAACTTGTACGCCAATCTCTCAAGCACAAATGGGGCTACATAGTGCTTCTCGGTTGCCAACCCCATGAACTCATCCACAATTGACATAGATAGAGTAAGTACGCTCATGAAGAATGTCAGAATTCCAAATTTAGTAAGCGAATGTGCGTATAGCCAACTCTCAGTCCAAACCTCGCTCCAGACGGGTACATCTGCTTGTTCAGACCTATTGAGCTTGCGAAGCACTCTCAGGCTGAAAAGGAGTCGAACAATACGATTGAGGAGCAACAGAAGGATGAACAAGAGATAAAGGACGAACAGTTTCTCCATCCAATATGGCTTCCCATCCACGAACATCGGCTGAAACGTCACCGTCTGCTCTTCCTGAATCCACACACCACACCCCCGCCTTTTTATAGACACCGCAAACACAACAAGCGGGCAACCCCGCTGCTCTTCGCAACGGACGTGCCCGCTCACGCACTCCCTCAACTAATAACTACGAACTAACAGCTAAGAACTGCTTCTCTAGTCGTAGCGCTCAAACACAATCTGCTTCTTATGCCATCCATACCCAGACAGCAAATCGCGCACGCCAGACACCATATTGTTCAGCCCGCAGATATACGCGTAGATGTCAAAGTTCAGCTCCTTCGCCGGAATCGCAGGATCCACAGGCGCAACTGGCAGCGTGATCCCCAGCTTCGCCGCACGCTCTTCCACAATCTTTGCGATATACGGCGTCACGTGGCCGCGATTGCCCGCCCAGTCCGGTAGCGCACGGCTTACGGTAAAGATGTAATGGAAGTTCGGGTGCTTCGCGGCGATCGCCTCAAACTCGTCCTGGTAATAAAGGTCGGGCTCATGGCGCGTGCCGTACACCAGCCAGATATCCTTGCCGCCGCTGTTGTCGGAGCCATCCTCCGGAAACAACGCCTGCGCAAAGCCGCGCATCGGTGCAATGCCCGTGCCGGTGGCAATAAAGATCGAGTCCGTGACAGGCTGCTGCATGATGAAGTGCCCGTGTGGCCCGTGCACCTGTACCGTACCGCCTTCGGGCAGATCGGCCAGGTAGTTGGAAAAGAATCCACCTTCCACGCGATTCACGCAGAGGTCAAAACGGTTGTTCCTCGGTGCGGAGGCCAGCGAGTAGGCGCGGGTCTGCTGCTTGCCGTTGGGGTCCGTAGCCACCGTGGAAATAAACTGGCCCGCGGTGAACGGAAAGCTCTCGCGATCATCCAGAACAAACTCAAAATGAAAGCACTGCGCCGACTCAGAGATGCACGTCTTCTTCTCAAGACGCGCGGGATAGGTTTCTCGCGCCAATGTGAATTCTCGCTTCGTTAGAAGAATGAGGCCTACGACCGTTTTCAGCGTTCCGCTTCTCCGAAACCGTTGCCTGCAAGGGTAGTTTTCATCAAGAAAACTACCCCCGGCAAGCAGCTGGCAAGGACGCTTGAACGCTGGAAACGATCAATGTAGCACCGCTGGCAGTATCGCCACGAATGCATACAAGGCGCAAGGGCAGGGTTCCGTCAGGCGGGATTTTGGCGTCTCCAAAGGCACCAGGCGTGACACCGGTCACAAAGTGGAGCTTCTCCAGGCCGCCATCGCAAGCCTAGATGTGGGGAGCGGCAAATGCATGCCAGAAAAGCTGCACGCCCAGAACCAGCAGCCAGACCGAAAGCGCCAGCCGCATGGCGCGTGGCGGAACACGCGACGCCAGACCCGTTCCAACCAGCGCACCGAAGACGCCGCCAATAATCAGCTGCGTCAGCAAACCCGAGTCGAGCCCGCCATAGGAAAGATGCATGGCTCCGCCCAGCAGCGAAAGCACCAGACCGAAAGCCAGGTCCGTGCCCACAACACGCGGCGCTTCCAGCGTCGTAAGCCCCATCAGGGACAGCGTGCCCAGTGCGCCCGCGCCCGATGACGAAAACCCAACCTCCGCGCCCACCGGGAGCATAATCGCGGCCAGCAGTCCCGGCCGGTATGCGCGGCTTGCGTTCAGATTTGGATTGGGCCGGAAGTGGCGGTAAATATGCCAGCCTGACGACAGCGCAATCATGCTGCCCAGCGCCAGGTAGAGCCACACCGCGTTCTGCTCGTCAGCCACAATGCGACGGAACAAAATTGCGCCGATGATCACGCCCGGCACGCCCGTGGCTAGCATTACTGCCAGCGTGCGCCACACCACGTTCTTGCGCCAGATCTGCACCGGAACCACAATCAGCTTCACCACCGCCGAGTACGCAAGCGCCGTGCCCACTGCCTCGGGAATGGGAACACCCAGAAACAGAATGAGCAGCGGCGCGGTTACCGTACCCGCGCCCACGCCCGTCATGGCGATCAGCGATGCGATAAAGAATCCCAGCAGAAGTTCCATCTCTCGTCCCTTGCGTCTCTTCCCGTTTGCTTACGAAGCCTGAATGTGGATGCCGCACTCAAGCTTGCGGCCGGACCAGCGCCCCGAACGTGGATCGCTCGGGTCAAAAGGCAGGCTGGTACACGGCTCGCAGCCGATGCTTGTGTAGCCCTTCTCATAAAGAGGGAGCAATGGAATGTTGTGCGCTTCGGCATACTGCCAAACGTCACGCGCGGTCCACTCGGCCAGCGGGCTTAGCTTGCGCAGCACCTTGCCGCCGGGCAGCGTGAAGTCTTCTTCCACCTGCAGATTCGCGCGCGACTTCGACTGTTCGCGTCGCAGACCTGTCACCCATGTGTCATGGCCGCCCAAAGCCTTGAACAGCGGCTCCACTTTGCGGATTCCGCAGCAGCGGTCCGGCGCCGTCTGGTTCAGAATGCCGAACTTTTGCTCCTGCTCCGCAACCGACATCTCCGCCTGCACATTGAACAGGTTCAGCTTCCACTCCGCAGCCATGCGGTCGCGATAAACCAGCGTTTCCGCAAAGTGATAGCCCGTCTCAAGAAAGATCACCGGCACATCGGGCAGCACCGCGCGCACCATGTGCACCACCACCATGTCTTCCGCTTGAAAGCTGCTGGTCACGCAGGGGCGTGGCGCGGCTGCCAGCTGCCCCGCAAGAAACTTCTGCGCTGCTGTAGCGCGTTCAGTAGCGTCAGATGCCGAGACCGTCGTCATTGTCCTCTCCATTCGGAATCGCGCCCGAGGCGTTCCAGTTCGTCAAAAATTTCGTCCGCAGAAATCTGTCCGTGTTGTGCCGATGCAAGCTCGTGCGGCGTCGGATCAGCGCCATGCACGGCCGTCAGCGTAATCGGGCCGGCGTCGTCGCTCTCCACCAGCACCACGCTGCCAAAGCGCGCAATCGCAAGCAGCGCCGGAGAAAGCGCCGTGCGCGTGCGCAGCACCAGCGCTCCAACCGTAAGCAGCCGCTGCTCAAGCTCCGCCGCAAGTGCCGCCCGGTTGCCCACTGCGAGAATGCCGTGAATCGATTTCTGCGTTGTCGAATCGACCGCGTCGGAGATGGCGCGCACCATGCCCGCCCCCGCCGTCGCATTGCTTTCCGGGTCAATCAGGATGATGCTGCCCGTCGTGCGACTGTCGCGGTACAGATCCGCCAGAATCGGACGGCTCGTCTCCAGCACCACTTCGCCAATATCGTTCAACCCAAGCTGCAGCGCATCACGCTCGCCCAGGTTCTCCACGTCAATGCGCGACTTAATGGCGACCACGCGCGCGCGCACCGTCTGCGATGTGTGCTTCAGCATGTACGTTGCGCCCGGTATCAGGGGACGGTTCTGCATCCACACCACCGTCGCCTCAAAGTTGCGCGTCTTGTGCGGCGGCGTCTCAATCGACGCAATCATCTCGCCGCGGCTCAGGTCCACTTCGTCTTCCAGCGTCAGCACCACAGACTGTGGCGCACGCGCCTCGTCGAGCCGCCCTTCCCACGTCTCGATCGAACGGATGCGCGTGCGCCGTCCCGATGGAAGCGCAACGATCTCATCTCCTGGCCGCACGCGGCCCGCCGCAACCTGTCCGGCAAAGCCACGGAAATCCTGGTGCGGACGCACCACGCGCTGCACCGGAAAACGCAGTCCCGTCGCAGTCCGCTCAATCGCCAGGGGCAGCGTCTCCAGCAGTTCAAGCAAGCTGGGACCGCCATACCACTTCGTCCGCTCGCTGCGGTGCACAATGTTGTCGCCTTCCAGCGCGCTCACCGGAACCGTGATGAGCTGTGCAATGCCCAGCTGCTTCGCCAGCGCCTCAAGCCCCACGCGGTGCTGGTCGAAAATCTCCTGTGAGAAGTCCACCAGATCCATTTTGTTGACGGCGGCGATGACGATCGGAATTCCAAGAAGAGCGTTGATGGCGGTGTGGCGGCGGGTCTGGTCCAGGATGCCCTTGCGCGCGTCCACCAGCACAATCGCAACGTCGGCCGTGGATGCGCCCGTAGCCATGTTGCGTGTGTACTGCTCATGGCCCGGCGTATCGGCGATGATGAACTTTCGCTTTACCGTCGAAAAGTAGCGGTACGCCACGTCAATCGTGATGCCCTGTTCACGCTCCGCGCGCAAGCCGTCGGTCAACAGCGCGAAGTCGATCGCCTTGTTCTTCGTCACCGACTGAATGTGGTCGTCATACACAGAACGCGAGTCGTACAGCAAACGGCCAATCAACGTTGACTTGCCGTCATCTACGCTGCCTGCGGTCGAAAAGCGCAGCAGATCCTTGGCGCGATCTTCAGCCAGCATCTGCTCAATCCGAGCATCCTCGGCCTGTGCGTCCACAGCGGTCTCCACTTCGGGGGAATCGGAACCTGCGGCAAGAGTCACTACAATCTCCTCGGTTGAACTCATCAGAAGTAGCCCTCACGCTTCTTCAGCTCCATCGATCCATCGGTGTCGTGGTCAATGATGCGGTTGGCGCGCTCGGAGTTCCTCACCTCTGCGAGTTCTCCAATAATCTTGGGCACGGTGTCTGCTTCGGAGCGAATCGCTCCCGTGCATGGGCTGCAGCCCAGCGAACGCAGGCGGCATTTCACCCACTGCTCCTCGCCCGGCAGGCCCTTCACAAACGGCTGCTCCAGCGGAATCAGTGAGTCGCCACGCACCAGCATGCGGCGCTCCTTGGCAAAGTAGAGCGGCACAATCGGAATCTTTTCCAGGTGGATGTAATGCCAGACATCCAGCTCCGTCCAGTTTGACAGCGGAAACACGCGAATGCTTTCCTGCGGCGCAATGCGCGCATTGAACAGGTTCCAAAGCTCGGGCCGCTGATTCTTCGGATCCCACTGCCCGTTCGCATCACGGAAGCTGAAGATGCGCTCCTTCGCGCGCGATTTCTCTTCGTCGCGCCGCGCACCGCCGAACGCCGCGTCAAAACCATAATGGCGAAGCCCGTCCAGCAGCGCCTGCGTCTTCAGGTAGCCGCAGCAGCGTTGCGTGCCCAGCTCCACCGGATTCGCACCCTTGGCAATTGCATCCTCATTGCGCCACACCAGCAGATTCAATCCAAGCTCGGCCGTGTACCGGTCGCGAAACTCGATCATCTCCTTGAACTTGAAACCCGTGTCGATGTGCAGCAACGGAAACGGGATCGGCCCCGGATAAAAAGCCTTCTGCGCAAGACGCAGCATCACCGACGAGTCTTTACCGATCGAGTACAGCATCACCGGCTTCTGAAACTCCGAGGCCACCTCGCGGATGATGTGGATGCTCTCGGCTTCGAGCACCTGCATGTGATTAAGTCTGGCGGCGGACGACATTGGCTACTCCGTTTCTCGTTCGTGCTTGAATTTGTTCTGAAAAAGAAAAATCCCGCGGCAGAAGGGAATCTGCGTCGCGGGCTTGGGTGGCTTACTGAACTGAACTTACTCTGAGCGGCTCACACACAAGTCCGGCGCGGTGCACAACAACATGCACAACAGGTCGCCGGAGTGGAGCACATCTTCATTAGGGTCAACTATACCATTCCTTCATCTCAGGTCAATTGCCCTTGTTTGGGGAGGGCTGAGCCGCCGCTGGTGCTATTGGCAGCATGGTAAACAGATGCAGCCCTCTTACTTCCCGATGCAAAACGTAGAAAAAATAAGGTTAAGAATGTCATCTGACGTCGTCTGCCCGGTCAGCGAATCCAGCGCCCAAAGCCCCCGGTAAAGATCGATCAGGATCATCTCGTGCGGAATCTTCTGCGAATTCGCCCGCGCCGCATCGGCCAGTGCCTCGCGCGCTGAAGTAATGGCCTTCTGGTGCCGCAGACTCGTCAGCGGCCCCGGTTCCGCCGCCGCCCCGCCCGTCGCCAGCCGCACAATCTCGTCCCGCAGCAGAGCAATGCCTTCGCCCGTCACGGCCGAAGTCCGCAGCACCTCTGGAGCCCCATCCGGCAACGCAGTCGCTTCCCGTCCGCCAAGCAAATCGCATTTATTGAGCGCAACAATCGTCGGCCGCCCTTCGGCCGCGAGCAAACAGCTCGCGCTCTTCTTCATTCAGAGGCTGCGTCGCATCCAGCACAATCAGTACCAGCGCCGCATCGGCAAAGGCCTCGCGGCTCCGCGCAATGCCCAGCTGCTCCGCCTCTTCAAACGCCTCGCGCAGGCCGGCCGTGTCCACCAGCTCCAGCGGAATCCCTTCAATCGCAATCCGCTCCGTCACCGTGTCCCGCGTCGTCCCCGGCGTGGCCGTCACAATTGCGCGGTCGCGCTCGGCCAGCTTGTTGAACAGCGAGCTCTTCCCCGCATTTGGCCTGCCCACAATCGCCAGCGTCAGCCCGTCGTGCACAACGCGTCCACGCGCAAACGACGCTTCAAGCGCCGCCAGCGGTGGATCGAGCTCGGAAATTCTCCGCGCAATCTCCTCGCCCGGCGTCACCTCCACATCGTCCTCGGCAAAGTCGATGCCCGCCTCCAGCAACGCAATCAGTTCCACCAGTTGCTGCTTCAGCGGCAGCACGCGACGGCTCAGCGCGCCGCCCATCTGGCTCGCAGCCTGCCGCGCCTGCGTCAGCGTCTGCGCTTCAATCAAGTCGCGCACAGCCTCGGCCTGTGTCAGATCAATCTTTCCCGCCAGAAATGCTCGCTGCGTAAACTCGCCCGGCTCAGCCAGCCGCGCGCCCAGCCCCAGCGCGCGCCGCAGCAGCAAGTCCAGAACCACCGGCGACCCATGCGCCGCAATTTCTACCAGGTCATCGCCCGTATAGGAGTTCGGCGCGGCAAAGTACGTCACCATCGCCTCGTCAATCTTCGCGCCGTCTGAAGTCTCGTCCGCCGCTTCGTCCAGCACATCCGCCAGCCGCGCATGCGCGTGCTCCAGCGGATGCCGCAGTTGCACCAGCTGCGCCGCAATCGACGCCGCATCCGGCCCGCTCAGGCGCACAATCCCAATGCCGCCACGCCCCGGCGGTGTGGAGATGGCCGCAATCGTTTCCGTCGCCGCGCTATGCGGGCGCTCTTCGTTCATTTCAACTTCGTTCATGGCGCTCTCTATATTGTAGGCAGCGCGTTAGCCCGCCCGCTCCATCGCCCGCACATGCCGCAAACAAATCAGCAGCGGCACCACGCCCACCACGCCAAAGCTGCAATCGATCAGCCGCCAGTAGAAGGGAATTCCGCGAATCGGCACCCGCAATCAGTGCCAGCGGAATTACGCCAACACATGCAATCATCCCGAATACCAAAACCCATTTGTTCCGCACCGGATCAACCCACGGCCCGATGAACGCAATCGCAATCACAATGTGTGCAAAGGCCAGCCAGTCTGTCCCATACGCCATAAACGGATACTGCTCATCCGTCGCTTCAATCGCCGTATGCACTCGTCGAAGCCATGTATGCAATGCGGGCTCTCCACTGCCCGGCGCAACCGGTGCAACATGGAATATACGATTCAGCAGCGCCGTCTCACTCCGCAACGGAAACGCCGTCACACCGCGCAGTACCAGCCCCACCATAAATACGCCGAGCCAGATGCGGATTTTGCGCAGATGAACGGCAGTTTCAGGCGAAATCATCGCGTTCTCCCCACCCAAGACTATCGAAGCACGCGCAGCCGCGCCCATGGGCCAAGCCTACGCGCCGCTAATCCCGCAATTTGGCCCGAAATTATCCTTGCGCAAACGTTTTAGCATGTACTTCCCGCCCGCTATAATCCATATGCGTTTTCGCTGCCATGTTTTGCGTTGCCAAAGTTCCGGTCGCGGGGCGCAAAGTCCTCATTTAGGTTGTGGTCAAGTGAAAGTACGAAATTGGAATCTCCCCCCTTCGGGGCACCTTACGCTCCGTATTGTTGTGCGGTTCGTTGTTCTTTCAGCCCTGGTTTGCTTTGCCGGATGCCTTGGCGCGTACTCCCAGCAGCAGTCCACCATCGCATGGCATGGTGTGCTGCACGATGCAGGCGGGGCGCCCATTCAGAATGCGCACATCGCACTGGCAGGCAAGGATTCGGCCGAAGGCGTCACCGGCGCGGACGGTCATTTCACCTTGACCCCTCTTCCTCCGGGCTCCTATCGCCTTACCGTCCAAAGCTCGGGAAAGCACTTTGAATACGCGCAATCCATCGAGCTCAACAATGCCACCCGCGCGGCCTCGCTCACTCTCTCCAACCGCGGCGAGCTCGCCGTAGCCGCTCTGCAGGAGAAAACGCAATCGGCCACCGGCGGTGAAGAGCTCTCCAGCCAGGCCGTCAGTGAGTTGCCGCTCAATAAACGCGACTTCAGCACTCTGCTCTTGCTCGCCGCCGGCACGATGACTGATTCCAACGGCGCAACCAACTTCACCGCGCAATTCGCCATCAACGGCCAGCGCGGTGTTGAAGCCACCTTCGGTATGGACGGCGCAGACATCAGCGACCCTGAAATGGGCGGCGCCACCTTCTCCAACTTCAATGTCGACGCCATCGAAAGCGTCGATTCCAGTTCCGGTTGGATGCCCGCGGAAATAGGCCGTGGCGCAGCGGGCTACACCAACATCCACACACGCTCCGGCGCCAGCGGCTTCCACGGCTCGTTCTTTGAGTTTGTCCGCAACTCCGCCTTTGACGCGCGCAACTACTTTGACCACCCCACGCCTGCGTATCCCGGCCGCATTCCGCCCTTCCGCCGCAATGAGTTCGGCTTCACCAATGGCGGGCCCGTTTACATCCCGCATCTTTATGACGGCCGAAAGAAAACGTTCTACTTCACGCAATATCAGGGCTTCCGTCAGGTCCTCGGAACCACGCAGGTCATGCCCGTTCCCACTGCCGAGGAACGCAGCGGCATCGACCACGTCACCTACCCTGACGGCTCAACAGACACGCTCATGGTCCCCGTAAATCCGGGCATCGCAAGCGTCCTCGCGCGCTATCCCATGCCCAACTTCACCGCCGGCAGCTACGGGGCGCATACCTACGCCACTGCGTCCAAAGTCGTCACCAACGCGGACCAGTTCAGCCTGCGCATTGACCAGACCTTCTCGCCCAAAGACCAGTTCATGGCGCGCTTCAATCTCAATAACCTGGCCGGCCCCACCACCAACCCTGACCAGACCGCCATCGATCCGCAGTTCGCCGTCGAATACCTTGATCGCCAGCGCAACGTGATGGGCCGCTACACGCGCACCGTCTCGCCGCGCCTCATGCTTGAGTCGCTCATCAGCATCACGCGCTCCACACCCGGCTTTCCCACAAAGGACTACACGGACCCCGCCGTCAAATTTAATGACAGCCTCTTTGAGGCCTTCAACAGCGCGGCCGGCTCTGTCATGCAGGCATACGGCAATCTCTTCCAGGGTTATCAGTCGCTCACGTATTCCACCGGTCGCCACACATGGAAGGCCGGCTTTGAAGCCCGCATCAATCGCGACACCACCTACTTCGGCATCAGCCCCAATGGCGAATACAGCTTCGGCGGCGGAACTGCCTATGCCACTGAGGCCATCCCCTCGCAAAGCGGCACACACAACATCGCCATCGGCGACCCGCTGCCTGACACGCTTTCCGGCTTCCTCTCCGGCAGCCCCTTCGCCTACACAACAGACATTGCACCGCCGCAGGTTTCAAGCGGCGAACATGCCGGCCCCGCCGCCATCAATCGCGAAGACTACAACGCCTGGGTCCAGGACACTTGGAAAGTCACGCCGCGCTTCACGCTTGACTACGGCGTGCGCTGGGAGCTCTATACGCCCATCACTGAGCGCGCTCATCGCACTGCGCGCTTCGCCATGATCAACGGCGTGCAGCAATACGTCATCAATCCGCAGCCCGGCTATAAAACCAAATGGCTCGCCTTTAACCCGCGCATCCAGGCTGCATGGCAGGCCACTAGCAACCTCTCCATTCACGCCGGCGGAGGCATCACCACCATTCCGCCCAACATCTGGCAGGACAACTTCCTCACCGGCTCCACGCCCTTCTCTGTGAATCCGCGCCGCATTTCCACCAGCACTTCGCCACTTGCTTACGGCTTCCAGATCACCTCTGCGCAGGTGCCCAACACGTACACGCCCGATGGAGAAAACATCCTCGCCGGTCCGCCCAAAGACATTAAGCCCAACACCATCATGGACGTCGACCGCTACGAGCAGGACCTTGCCGCCACACAGGGCGGCGTCGTCACCGCACTCAACCTCAGCGGCATTGACCCCAACTTCGGCAACGCCACCCTCTTCACCTGGACCGTCGGCATGGAGCGCAAGTTCGGCAACCTCACTGCAGACGCAGCCTACGTCGGCACCGCCGCCGAGCATCTGCCCACCTATACCTACCCCAACGCATTCCCCGGCGCAGGCCCCGGCTTCGCGCCCCATACCACCTTCGACAGCAATGGTGACGTCACCGGCGGCTTCGGCGTGGAGAATGTCATCAACGCGCTCGCCCACTCCAGCTACCACGCGCTGCAAACCTCGCTCTCCGGCACCGTCGGTCACGGGGGCCCCGGCATCCAGGCCAGCTACTCCTGGAGCAAGTCCATTGACAACACCAGCATCGTCCTCGGCGGCACAGGCTCCACCGGCGCCGTCACCTCCGGCTTCTCGCAGAACCCATTCGACTCGCATCCGGAGAAAGGCCCCTCCAACTTCGACGTCACCCACGGATTTGGACTCAGCGTGGCCCAGGACCTTCATCTCGATCAGGTCAATTTCCTCTCGCCGCTCAGCCGCGCCGTCACACACGGATGGGAACTGCTCTCCATCTCCAGCATCAGCTCCGGCTCGCCCTTCACCGTCTACGACGGCATCCAGCAAACCGGCTACGGCACCGTCGGCACGGACCGCCCTGACCAGATCGGGAAACCCAAACTCTCCACCGCCCGCAAGAACCGCGCCGACTACTTCGGCCAGGGTGACAGCAACGGCTCCGCCATCTTCAGCATTCCCGTCTTCGTCGCCGGCGGTACCGGGCCCAACAAGGGACGCTTCGGCACTCTCGGCCGCAACACCTTCCGCGGCCCCGCCTTTTACAACTTCGACTTCGCCGTCATCAAGAGCACATCCATCGGCCGCCGCGCCAGCGGCGTCGAGCGCATGGCCCTCCAGTTCCGCGCCGAGCTCTTCAACCTCTTCAACATCGTGAACATGGGTCTACCCGGCAACGTCCTCAGCGTCAGCACCAACCAGAGCGCCGGCACTTACTCCATCGTTCCCAACGGATTCGGCATCATCTCCAAAACCGCAGGCACTTCCCGCCAAATCCAGCTCTCGCTCAAACTCGTCTACTAAAGCCCACTCATCGGTCGATGCGCGCTCCAGCGCATCGACCGGACTCCTCCCTGTCTCTCTCCTTCTCTGTTTCTCTCTCTCCAGTGCTATAAAGGTCCCGTCCATTCGGAGGCCCTTTCCATGCATCGTCTCTTCACTTGCTCCCTCGCCGCCCTCGCCCTCACCGCAGCCGCCTTCGCCCCCCTGCCCAGTCTTGCCCAGCAGGCCCCGGCCACAATCGACATGACGCCCGTCCCGCCCGCTTCCGTCGGCTTTTCCAGCGACGGAATCGCCCGCCTTCACACCCTCATGCAGGACGCTGTCAAAAATCATCAGGTCGCCGGCGTCGTCACCATCCTCGCGCGCCACGGCAAAGTCGTCGACTACCGCACCTACGGCTGGCAGAACATCGAAGAGAAAATCCCCATGTCCAAAGCCACCATCTTCCGCGACTACTCCATGACCAAGCCCATCACCGGCGTCGCCATGATGAAGCTCTACGAAGAAGGCAAGTGGCTCCCCTCTGACCCCATCTCCAAATACATCCCCGAGTTCGCCCACCTCAAGGTCTACGCAGGCACCGACGCCAGACGGCAAGATGATCCTCGAAGACCCCATCCATCCGCCCACCATGGCCGAGCTCATGTCCCACACCGCCGGCTTCACCTACGGCATCTTCGGCAACACACCCGTCGACAAAATGGTCCGCGACGCCAACCTCTTCCAGACCCACGACCTCCACGAGTTCGTCACCAAACTCTCCACCATCCCGCTGCTTTATCAGCCCGGCACCAAGTGGGTCTACTCCGTCTCCATGGACATCCAGGGCTACATCATCGAGAAACTCTCCGGCAAAACTCTGCCCGAGTTCTTCCGCGACGAAATCTACCAGCCCCTCGGCATGAAAGACGCAGGCTTTTACGTGCCCGCAGACAAGTGGTCCCGCTTCGCCACCGTCTACCACGTCCAGCCAGACGGCTCCCTCTCCGCCCAGGGCGCGGAGAACGTCAACCGTCGCGACTTCGCGCACCAGCCCACCCTGCCCTCCGGCGGCGGCGGCATGGTCTCCACCGCGGAAGACTACTTCCGCTTCGCTGAAATGCTGGCCCACCACGGCCAGCTCGACGGCCACCGCATCCTCTCACCCGCCAGCGTCCACCTCATGAGCTCCAACCACCTCGCGCCCAACCTGCTTACCGGCGAGTTCAGCATCGGCGCGCAACGCATGCGCCCCGGCTTCGGTTACGGATACAACTGCGCCGTCGTCTTTGATCCCCCCACCGCCAACCTGCCCGAGGGCAAAGGCACCTTCTTCTGGGACGGCGCCGCAGGCACCTGGTTCTGGATCGACCCCACCAACGACATCGTGTTTGTCGGCATGATCCAGCGCATGGGCGGCAACGCCAACACAGAGAACCTCCAATACCTCAGCCGCAACGTCGTCTACGGAGCACTGGTCGACCCCACCAAATAACCTCCGCCAACCACAAAACCCGGGTGCCCCATGTCCCCGCTGTTGGGACATGGGATAGATCGACTCTCAACCCGCCACCCGCAAAACCAACCACAAATCCCGGGTGCCCCATGTCCCCGCTGTTGGGACATGGGATAGATCGACTCTCAACCCGCCACCCGCAAAACCAACCACAAATCCCGGGTGCCCCATGTCCCCGAAGTTGGGACATGGGAAAGACCGACTCTCAACCAGTCACCCGCAAACCAACACAAATCTCGGGTGCCCCATGTCCCCGGTGTTGGGACATGGGATAGATCGACTCTTAACCAACCACCAGTAAACCCACCACAACCCCGGGGGGACCGACTCTCAACCACTCGAATGACTCCCATCACTTACAACTGAGTCAAATCCAACTAACCTCTCCCCATGCCCTCCCGGCTCGTCCGTTTCCAACAAACCGGAGACATTCACTTCATCACCTTCAGTTGTCATCAACGTCGTCCTTACCTTAAGTCGCCCACACGTCGAAACATCTTTGAACAATCCCTTGAAGACATGCGCGTCCGTTATCGATTCCTTGTCTTCGGTTACGTCGTCATGCCGGAACACGTTCATCTCCTCATAAGCGAACCGTCACTCTCCCGCCTCGATCGCGCCATTCACGCAATCAAACTTTCCGTTGCTTCTCAACTGAAGGAGAGACCATTCTGGCTGGTTCGTTATTACGACTTCAATGTCCGTACAGAAAAGAAACGCACAGAAAAACTCCGCTACATGCACCGCAACCCAGTCGTCCGTGGACTCGTCTCCAATCCGGAAGATTGGAGGTGGTCAAGCTTCAACCACTACGCCACCGGCCAGCAAGGCCCCGTAGAAATCGAATCCCAGTGGACAGCAACCCGCCGCGGCCACCAGCTGCCTGCGCATCTCCGCTTCAAACAGAAACCCAATGCAGCATCGCCGGTTTCCGATTGAAGCGCGCACCACACACTCTGAGAAAAGCTGGTTCTCCCACCAGTCCCGGGTGCCCCACATCCCTGTTGTTGGGATGTGGGAGAGATCGACTCTCAACCAACCACCCGCAAACCAACCACTACTCTCGGGTGCCCCACATCCCTGGTGTTGGGATGTGGGAGAGATCGACTCTCAACCAACCACCCGCAAACCAACCACTACTCTCGGGTGCCCCACATCCCTGGTGTTGGGACATGGGAAAGATCGACTCTCAACCAACCACCCGCAAACCAACCACAAATCCCGGGTGCCCCATATCCCTGATGTTGGGACATGGGAAAGATCGACTCTCAACCAACCACCCGCAAACCAACCACTACTCTCGGGTGCCCCATGTCCCTGAAGTTGGGACATGGAGAGGTAGACCCCACCCCAGCCTATTTCAGTCCCACCGCAAACAGCAGACCTCTCGGGTTTCGTCAATGTCCGCTCCACCACTAAACCCGGGTGCCCCACATCCCTGGTGTTGGGATGTGGGATAGATCGACTCTCAACCAACCACCCGCAAACCAACCACTACTCTCGGGTACCCCGAAGCGAAGCGGAGAGCCTGTCCTGAACGAAGTGAAGGATCGCTGATGTTGGGACATGGGAGAGGTAGACCCCACCCCAGCCAATTTCAGTCCCACCGCAAACAGCAGACTGCTCAGGTTTCATCAATGTCCGCTCCACCACTAAACCCGGGTGCCCCACATCCCTGTTGTTGGGATGTGGGATAGATCGACTCTCAACCGGCCACCCGTAAAACCACAACTCCCATTGTTAAAAGCTCGCGTGGATTTTGGAATCCCTCTGGGGTTTCTCAAGTAGCACCTAACCCGAAAGTACCGCAGGGTAATATGGCTTCCATTCAAATCCTCCGTTATATTGTTGCTCTCAATAGAAGAACGACTGCTCACACTGGCGAACTCGCGATTGATCGCTTAATTCTGTGAAATCTTGCGACAATGATTGAGAAATTGCTGGATTCACTTTCAGGACAGTTAGGTTAGTCATACTTCGGACTTAACCATTTCCCTTTTGGAGAAAATCAGATGCCTTCCTACCAATATTGGATCGATGTCCGCCACGAAGGGCTGCATGCCTATCGCAGAATTACTGGCCGTGATCAGTATGTTGTGGAAGCAAAAGCCGCCGCCCAACGCGCAGTTTGGGAAGAAAAATGGGCTAAGATTCAACAACGTGAGCAGACGCTTCACAGTAAGGAACAAAAGAAAGAGGCTGCCGCACTGAAAACCCAAAAAGCGCAGGACGCCCTTACCGAAATTGAGAACCTGCTCATAAACGCAATAGAAGCGGTAGTTACGTTCGAGTGGAAAGATTTGAAGGACCACTCCCATTTCTCTCAAGCCGCTCCGCTAATACCTAAGAAACTGGACCATCCAGTTGAACCCCTGAAGTACGACACCAAATATGAGGTAAAGCTTGGATTGCTGGATAAGATCTTCGCTTCACGTAAAGCAAGAAAGATCTCAGAAGCGAGAATCTCTACGATCAAGATCATGCGCAGTGGGAAGCCTCGGCAAAAGCTGTCGACTCCGTCAACGCCAAGGTCACAGCGGAGTTCAACGAAGCCATAACGAAATGGAATTCGGATAAGGCTACATTCTTGGCGGCACAAAAGAAAAGAAATGATGAGATTGATGCGCTCGAAGCCGCATACCTAAACAAACAGCCCGATGAAGTAGTCGACTATTGCGATCTCATACTTTCTGGCTCGAATACCCTGACAGATTCCGAAATCATGGCAGCTCGAGTTCCGGCCGGACTCTCGGATGTTGCTCGTTGAATATTCGTTGCCAAATAAGGCGCATAATGCCCCGTCTCAAAGAGGTTAAGTATATTAGTCGCGGGACGAGTTCAACATACAAATCCCGACTTGGCCGATTCTGCTTTTGAAAAGATGTATGACGGAGTGTTGTATAAAATTGCACTGCGTTCTATCCACGAACTCTTAAAGTCCGATAAGGCAGATGCCATTGACTCGATCGTATTCAACGGCTGGGTAAGAGCTATTGATCCGGCTACAGGTCAGGAAACGAACGGATGCATCATGTCCCTGCAGGTGGATAAGGCTGAGTTTGCCACAATCAATTTGGCGAAGGCAGATCCCAAGGCGTGTTTCAAGAAGTTGAAAGGCGTCGGCAGCAGCAAGCTTGCCGCCCTGGTTCCCGTTCGACCGATCCTTCAGCTCAACACAGAGGATGAGCGTTTCGTACCGTCCTACGAAGTAGAAGACACGATCGATTCCACAATGAATCTCGCTGCAATGGATTGGGAGGATTTTGAACACCTGATTCGAGAAGTCTTTGAGCGCGAGTTCGGGAATGATGACAGCGAAGTCAAAATCACCAGAGCGAGCAGAGACGGTGGGGTGGATGCGGTGGTCTTTGACCCCGACCCGCTACGCGGTGGAAAGATTGTCATTCAAGCCAAGCGATATACAAACACAGTAGGCGTCTCGGCAGTGAGAGATTTGTACGGCACTGTTTTGAATGAAGGTGCAAACAAAGGAATTCTCGTGACTACGGCAGACTACGGTCCCGATGCCTATGAGTTCGCGAAGGATAAACCTCTAACGTTGTTGAGTGGCAGTAATCTCCTGCATCTCCTTGCAAAGCACGGACATCAGGCTCGAATTGATCTGAAAGAAGCGAAGCAGATCCTCCAGAATAGCGTTCCATAAAATAAGGCAATTTATCAATACTTGGGCGGGTGGCCCTGGTCCCGCGCTTTTAATGACCGTTCCCGCACAAAAAGTGGGTGCCCCGGGTGCCTCGCACTTGGGCACCCGGGAAAGGACACCAAGCCCGCCGATGATTTAGCTATAGTCATAATGTCTTCTGGCACCCCACAAACCATGCGAATAGCTCTTCTGTCTCTCGTAGCCCTATTCGCTCTACTGCCCCTCACATCGGCCGGCGCCGCGCCCATCCACTCTTTTTGCATACAATTACCCCGTTTCGGCGCACACTATTCCCATGCTGCGGTCTTGGCCACTGGCCACTCGTCACGGTCCACTGCCCCTGCCCTCAGCGTAAGTTATTGATTCCAGATACTCTGTATATTAAGTTGTTTAGACTACGGACTTTACGGCGATACCCCTCTGCTAACCCCAATGAATCACGGACTTTAGCTCCAGAGTCCGGACCTCTTTTTTTCTCCGGACCAGTGCTTCTGTCACGCCGCCAAAGGCGTGGGCACTCAGGTACGCCCGCGGGCGCCCACAAACCTCGTGCCAGAAAAGTGCAAGCCGTCTGCCGCACCGCTGGTGCCGGGCGTCTGCGCACGCAGTGGCGCAACGCCATTTCTTTCGTAACTTGAATTGCACATTCAGCACTTCCCACACATTCTGCCTCTCGATACAGTCGATGGTGCGGCGGCTCCAGCGTTTCTGCACCGGAGGCATTGGCCTCATAGGTTGTTTCCCTCGCCTAAGCGACATCTTGCATGAACTAATCGGGGGCGTGGAAACCTGGGAGCCGCTCCGCACAAAGACTGGCAGACCGCTCCTGCATCGTGAGTGGTTCGATCGTTACCTTGCACACAATTGCTTAGCCACCACGCTTCCTCAAGCTTTGCCCCACAACTCCCCGCCTCATTGAACGGGAACGAAAGGAACAGAAATTCATGTGGAATTCCAAATCTAGCGATGGCAATCTGGCGCAGTCGGATTCCTCTGACTGGGTCCAGTCTTCAACCGCTCCCGTCACCGAGATGCCAATCGTTCCTGCAAAGGCGCCAACTCCTTCAAAGCTCACCAATGAATCCATGATCGGCAAATCGGTCGTCATCAAGGGCGAAATCATCTCTTCAGAGCCGCTCTACGTGTGCGGACGTGTGGAAGGCACAATCAGCGCGCCTGGCCATCGCGTCACCATCGGCAGCGAGGGCAAGGTAAAGGCCGATATCGACGCCCGCGAAGTCGTCATCATGGGTGAAGTGTGCGGAAACATGTGTGGTGCGGAACGCGTTGAAATTCGCAAAGACGGTTCCCTCACAGGAAACATCGAAGCCGCTCGCATCTCCGTTGAAGACGGTGCATTCGTCCTCGGCGTGATCGACATCTGTCCGCCGGCACAAGCGGAAAAGCCGGAGGCACGGGTCGAATCCATCTCTGCAGCGGAATCCGAGGACGCTCACGAGGCCGCGGAGACTCTCGAAGTCGCCTGAGCGACCCAGGCGAAACATCGTCCACCCCAAACCCAACGCCCACCCGTCGCTTCCTGGCGAGGGGTGGGCCAACCCAGCCCTCCTACACGCCTTGCTCAGGCCCACTTCTGATTCGCTTGACGAGCCATCCGTCACAAAATCCTGCTGCCATTGCCTGGCCTGCCGTATCCTTCTGTGCCATGAGGCGAACGTTGTCCTTTCTCGTGCTGGCGCTGCTCGCCTGCTGCGGCCTGCGATCCCAGAACCAGGTAAAAGTGCCTTCGCAACCCCAGTGCATCGTTACCGGTGACCTGGAAATTGTCCCGTTTTCGAGTACCGTCTTCCACAATGAGCGCAAACTCCGCGTGTGGTTGCCACCCGGTTATCGCAACGCCAGTCAGAAGCACCACCGCTATCCCGTCCTGTATCTGAATGATGGCCAGGACTTGTTCGATGCATGCACGTCCGTCTTCAACGCGCAGGAATGGCACGTTGACGAGGCAGCCACCAAATTGATTCGGGCAGGCAAGATTCCGCCCATCATCATTGTCGGAATTGACAATGCCGGCAAACACGAGCGGCCCAACGAGTATCTACCCTATCCCGACAAGTGGTTGCAGCCGCCCATGCCAGTCGTGCACGGCATGGAGTATCCGCGTTTCCTGTTCACAGAAGTCATGCCATTCGTCGAGTCCCACTATCGCGTCGATCCTGATCCCGCGATGACCGGGATTGGTGGCTCCTCCTATGGTGCCGGCATCGCGCTCTACACCGTATTGGAGAGGCCTGGGGAGTTCGGTCGTTTGCTTCTCGAAAGTCCGTCGCTCTATGCGCACGACAACTATCTCCTTCATCGCGCCGGGAAGAATACCGTCTGGCCCGCAAAGATCTTCGTGGGTGTGGGAACAGTCAACGAGCCTCAGGAAGACGTGGAAAGCTTGAAACAGACCCTTCTGCAAAAGGGCCTCAACTCCCATCACTTCAAGCTTGTAGTGCAACCCGGCGCCGCGCACGACGAAAACGCCTGGGCGCATCGCTTTCCGCAGGCGCTCGAATTTCTGTACGGCCAGGCTGAGACCTCAAGCGGCAATCGCCCTCATTGAACCGATGCTATGGTGAAAAGTGGACTGCAGCTATACGCGATCCACAGTGAGGTACCTCATGCTCCCACTCGAATCCCAGGTCGCTGTCGTTACCGGAGCCGCGCGCGGCGTCGGCGAAGCGGTTGCCCACACGCTCGCATCGCTCGGCGCGCACGTCGTCCTCGTCGCCCGCGACGAAAACAAGCTGATTCAGGTCCGCGACAAGATCGAATCCGGCGGCGGCGCGGCCTCCGTCCATGCATGCGACCTCACTGACGCCGATGCTGTCGCCAGATTGGGCGAAGCCATCGCCGCTCGCCACAAACGCTGCGACATCCTCGTCAACAACGCCGCCATCGGTCTCGACGGAAAACTGCTTCATGAAGTTGCTCCCGCCGAATGGGACCTGCTCTTCGCCACCAACCTGCGCGGCCCTTATCTGATGATCCGCGCACTCGTTCCCATGATGATCGCCGCGCGCTCCGGCCACATCGTTAACATCTCCTCGCTTGCCGGCCGCAATCCGCTTCCCAAAGGCGCTGCTTACGCCGCATCCAAATGGGGCCTGAACGGCCTCAGTTACTCCATCGCCGAGGAGCTGAGGCAATTCAATATCCGCGTCAGCGTCGTCTCGCCCGGCTCCATCAACACCGGCTTCAATGACCATTCAGGTAAAGGCGCGGCTTCCGGCAAAGACCCGAACAAGAAGCTCCAGCCCGCCGACATCGCCTCCGTCGTCGCCATTCTGGTCACGCAGCCGCCGCAAAGCTTCATCAGCGAAGTGCTGATGCGCCCTACGCAAAAGCCCTAGCGCAGAGTTCCTACTTCAAGAGGTCAAGCGCCATTGCCGTCATCGCCGTAACGCCGGTGCGAATTGTCGGCTCATAGTCCGGCGCAAAGAACGGCGAGTGCGGCCCCGGCAGCTCTTTTCCGGCCGCACGTGCTTCTTTCAGCTTCTCCGGATTCGCAGCGCCCAGCCAGAACATCATCGCCGGAATCTTATTGTCGAGCGAGAACAGGCCCACATCCTCCGAGCCCATAATGGACTGCGCCGTCAGCACATCATCGGTGCCAAGCGCTGCGGCGGCGGCCTTCTGCATTCGCTCGGCCAATGCCGGATCATTCAGGTTCACCGGCGCAATCTCCGATTGGCTCACAGTAACAATGGGCATCCGGTCCGCGGGCACACCATAGCCTGTCGCAATGCCGCTGGCAGTGCGCTTGATGTCGGCGATGATCTCATCGCGCACCTTATCAGAATATGTGCGCAGCGTTATGCCCATCGTCACTTCGTCAGGAATGATGTTCCGCTTGGTTCCCCCGTGAATCGTTCCCACCGTCAGCACCGCCGGCTGCTGCGGATCGATCTGGCGCGCCACAATCGACTGCGCCAGCACCACAAACTCAGCCGCCATCAGAACAGGATCTTTGCCCATTTGCGGCGCAGATCCGTGCGCTCCAATGCCGCGCATCACTACATCGATACTCGTTGAGCTGGCCGTCAACGGCCCGCCCTTAATGGCAACGGATCCTGCAGGGTAGTACGAGCTGTCGTGCTCTGACAGCACAACGTCGGGCTGTCCAAAGCGCTCGTACAAATGATCGGCCAGCATCGCCCTCGCGCCGTCAATTGTCTCCTCGCTCGGTTGCCCAATCAGCATCAGAGTGCCGTGCCATTGTTCCTTGTGCTCCATCATTTCTCGTGCCGTGCCAAGCAGCACCGTCATGTGGATGTCGTGCCCGCAGGCATGCATTACGCCAACCGGTTGATTCTCCGCGTTCACGCTGCGCACCGTGCTCGCATAGGCAAGGCCAGTCTTTTCGGTCACCGGCAGCGCATCCATGTCCGAGCGAATCATTAGCCGCGCCCCCGCGCCGTTCTTGAGCACCGCCACAATGCCGTAGGCCTGCGCACCGTCTTCATATTTGCCCACGCGCTCGGTCACCGTGTAACCCAGCTTGCGCAACTCCGCCGCCAGGTACACTGAGGTCTCCGCCTCGTGATGCGAGAGCTCGGGATTCTCGTGCAGGTGTTTGTACGTTTCCACCAGTCCGGGAAGTTGTTGATTCACGGTGGCATTCAAATCGGCCGGCGCCTGTGCACAGGCCAGCGTGGCTGTTCCTAAAACAACGGCAACAATTCGTCCATGCATGGGCATTCTTCTCCTGGAATCAAGGGGTCCGTGTTCCGCCAGCCTACCACGCGTCCTGGTCGTCGCCACTTTCCGGCCATGCCCCGTGATGCCATGGGCGCAGTCACTCTGTTTCACAACCTCACTGCTCTTCTATTGCATTCCCATAGAAGCGGGTGTATTGTCTCTCCTATGGTTTTGCAATAGGAGAGGCGATGGGCGAAAAGACTGATGTCTGGCAGGGAACACTGGCGCTGATGGTGCTGCGCACGCTTGAACTCATAGGACCGCAACATGGCTACGGCCTGGCCCGGCGCATCGAGCAGACCTCCGGCGAACTGCTCGCCGTCAACTACGGTACGCTCTATCCCGCATTGCTCAAGCTGGAGCAGGAGGGCTACATCCGCTCCAAATGGGGCGTCTCTGACAACAACCGCAAAGCCAAGTTCTACGAGCTCACCAAAGCTGGCGCCAAACAGGTGCGCAAGGCCGCGGCTGAGTGGGAACAGACCACCGAGATTCTGGCGCGCTTTCTGGCGCCGCAGGGAGAAGCCTGATGCGCACTCTTCGAGCACTCTGGATGCGCCTGCGAGGCTCCGTCGGCGCGCAGAGCGACGATGACTTTTCTGCAGAAATGGAGAGTCACATCGCACACCACGTCGAAGATGGCGTGCGCGCGGGCCTCTCGTTCAGCGAGGCTCGCCGCCGTGCCCTCATTCAACTTGGCGGCGCGGAGCAAACTCACCAGGCATACCGTGACCGCGCGACATTGCCGTGGATGGAAACTCTTGCCCGCGATCTGCGCTCCTGCCTGCGCTCGCTGCGTAAGCATCCCACCATTGCCGCTGTCGCCGTTCTCTCCATCGCGCTCGGAGTAGGCGCGAACGCAACCATCTTCTCCATGGTGAGCCGGTTTCTGCTTCAGCCCCCTCCTGTGGGCGATCCTTCCACGCTGCTTGCCGTGGGTATCGCGCTAAAAGGTGAGAAGTGCTGCAACTCCTTTTCGATGCCGCTTTTCGACGATTTCCGCGCGCAGTCAAAATCATTTTCTGGCGTTGCCGCATATTTTGATCTCTTCGCTGCTTCCATTGGCGGCAATGGTGCACCACAACGTGTGTGGGGCCAGGGAGTCACGACGAACTTCTTTGACGTCACTGAAATGCCCATGGTTCTTGGCCGCGGCTTTGTAGCGAATGAAGGGCATGCGCCCGTGGTCGTGCTCAGTGAGAGCCTGTGGCGCAGCCGTTTTAACGCGGACCGCACAATTGTGGGAACTCCCGTTCAGCTTTCTGGACACACGTTCACAGTTGTCGGTGTTACGCCCGCGGCCTTTCATGGCATCGATCAGATTCTCGATGCGCACTTCTGGATCCCATTGGACACGATGATCGGTATGATTTCCGACGCTCCACCGTCCACAGATCACAATTCACATTGGTTGAAGGTCGTAGCGCGCCTGCGTCCGGGTGTAACGCGCAGCCAGGCGGTTTCTGAACTGGGTCCGCTCGCCATCCACTTGAAGAGCAACCTTGCCGATAATGAAAAGGATTCTTCGTTCGAGCTCGAGCAGGCGGGCTCGCTGCCACCCCGTGAACGCAGTGTGGTTCAAATCTTCCTCGTCGCGCTCATGGCTGTGGTCCTGCTTGTCCTTGCCATCGCCGGTGCCAATGTCGCCAATCTCCTCTTCGCGCAGGCCGTGGCACGCCAGCGTGAAATGGCCGTCCGCCTCGCGCTTGGCGCAACGCGCGCATCACTGCGCCGACTCGTCTTTCTAGAAAGCCTTCTGCTCAGTCTCGCCGGAGGTGCGCTGGGAGTGGCGCTCTCATTGCTGGCCACGCGCGGACTGGCGACCTTTCATTTTCCCGCGCCCGTGCCGCTCAATCTCACTCTCCAAGTGGATGGCCACGTGCTGTTTTACTCTTTCCTCGCCAGCGTGGTCTGCGGCATGTTGCTCGGCGCAGGTCCAGCATGGGCCGCGTCGCATCCACGGCTTGCACGCGCGCTCAAAGGCGAAGATGCGCTTGCATCTCCCGGCCGCCGCATCAGCCTGCGTGGAATCCTTGTTGTGGCGCAAGTAGCCATGGCCGTGGTGCTGCTCTCCATGACGGGGCTCTTCCTCCGTAGCCTGCAAAGTGCGTCGACCATCAACATTGGTTTCCGCACTAAAGGCCTCATGATGATCGCCGTGGATCCCCGCCTGAACGGCTACTCTCCGCAACGTACCGTGGATTTCCTTCAGCAGCTTCGCGAACGCGCGCAGGCACTACCCGGTGTGGACGAAGCCGCAATCACCGATGTGCCATTGCTTTCTGGAGGCAATCGCACCGACGGATTCACCGTTGAGGGCAAGGGCGGCGACCCAAAATCCACAGATCTCTATATGGCCTCACCCGGATTCTTCCGCGCCCTCGGCATTCCACTGCTTGCAGGGCGCGACTTTGGCAACGAGCTCGTCAGTGCGCCGAAGGTAGCCATCGTCAGCCGCTCCTTTGCAGAACAAATGTTCCCGAACTCAAGCCCAATCGGGCAGCATGTACGGGGACCCCACGGAGTTTTTGAAATTGTCGGCGTGGTAGGAAACACAAAGTCACGCATGCTGGGCGAAGATACCCGCCTCATTCTCTATCGCCCGTTTACCCAGACGATCGCGGACGACGCTTCATTCAGCGGCTACACGCTCATCGTCCACACCAAAGGCAACCCGGCATCGCTCGCCGAGCCACTGCGGCAGCTTGTCCACACGCTTGATCCTGCCATCGCCGTCTTCAATCAAGAGACGATGGATGCGCACATACGCTCGGCATATTTCCTGCCGCGTCTGGCGGCTTCGTTATTCGGCACCATGGGCTTCATTGGCCTGGTGCTGGCTTCTGTCGGGCTCTACGGTGTTATGAGCTACTCGGTCAGCCGCCGCAGGCATGAAATCGGCATCCGCATGGCGCTTGGCGCGCAAGCCCGCGCGGTGCGCCGCATGGTATTGCGCCAGGGTCTTCGCCTTGCCGTGATCGCAATCGTTCTGGGCTGGCCGGCGGCCTGGTTTCTCGCCAGACTTTCTTCCAGTTTTCTCTACGGTGTTGCGCCCCACGATGCGCTCACCTTCGCTGCGGTGCCCGTCATCCTGGTGGCAATCGCGCTTATTGCCTGCTGGATTCCCGCGCGCCGCGCGGCTTCTGTCGACCCCATGGAGACACTGCGAACCGAATAGGAGATAACCATGCGATCGTTACGCGCCCTGTGGATGCGGCTGAGCCGAACGCACAACACCAGCAACGACTTTGACGCCGAGCTCGAAAGCCATCTTGCGCTTCACACGGACGACGGCGTGCGTGCTGGACTCTCGCCGGAAGAAGCACGCCGCCAGGCACTCATTCAACTCGGCGGTATGGACCAGGCTCGTCAGGCTTATCGTGATCGAGCCACAGTGCCGCGCTTCGACGCCATCCTTCGCGATGCACGATACGCGCTGCGCCAGATGCGCCGCGCGCCTGGCTTTACTCTCACCGCCGTACTTACTCTCGCGCTCGGCATCGGTGCCAACGCCGTCATGTATACGCTGGTGGATTCCATCTTGCTGCAGCCGCTCCCTTATGCGCATCAGGACCGGTTGATGCGCATTCAGTACGATCCCGATGACGCCAGCTTTTATCCAAAGGGCTGGCTGCGCGCACTCGCCGAGCACTCCTCCGCCTTCAAGTCCATCAGCGGTTACAGCGCCGATGCCGAATCAAACGTCGATCAGGGCAATGTGCCCTCGCGCATCTTCGGCGCTGAAGTGATGACGAATGCCTTTGACACACTCGGCCTTGAGCCAGCCGCCGGACGTTTCTTTACGAGCGACGACGCGCGCGCGAGCAATCAGCCCATCGTTGTCCTCAGTTACGGCTACTGGCGTCAACTCTTCGGCACAAATCCGCAAGCCATCGGCCAGACCATCCGCATCGACGGCCAGTGGCGACGCATCGTTGGCGTGATGCCCGCCGGTGTCCACTTTCCTTACTCCGACACCCAGTTCGTCACACCTGTCACTTTCGACCCCACCAATCCCATCGACCCGTGGAACAGTTTTTCACTGCGTGCCTTCGGACGCCTGAACAACGGCTTCGTGCCTGCACAGGCGCAGGCGGAATTGCATCGCCTTCATGGAATTCTGCTCCCGCTCTTTCCATGGCGCATGCCCGATGTATGGGCATCGAACATGACGGTCGTTCCATTGCTCGAATCGGAAACCGGCGCGATGCGCCCTCGCCTGCTACTGCTCTTCGGTGCCGTCGGGCTTATCTTGCTCATTGCCTGTGCCAACGTGGCCAATCTCATGCTCGCCCGCTCCACGGCGCGTGAACGCGAGATTGCCATTCGCGGTACGCTCGGCGCGTCGAGCACACGGCTCATTCAGCAGTTGCTCTCTGAGAGCGTCGTGCTCGGCCTCGCCGCTGGTGTCGTCGGACTCATCGCCGCCTTTGCCAGCCTGCGCATCTTTGTCGGCCTTTTGCCGGCTGATACGCCTCGCCTTGCCGACGTTCACTTGCACGCGAGCGACGTTCTGTTCACCGTCGGCGCATCGCTGCTCGCCGGACTGCTCTTCGGTCTCATTCCGTCACTGCGCATAGCTTCAACGGACATGCAGACTGCTCTGCGTTCCGGCGGCCGCAGTCTCATGGGCCGGGGCTCGCGCTTCGGCGTATCCATGGCTCTGGTTGTCGCGCAGATTGGCCTTTCTGTTCTCGTTATCACCGCGGCGGGGCTCGTCCTGCACAGCCTCTATAAGCTCTCGCGCGTCGACCCTGGCTTCCGCACCGACCACACCGTCACCGCGGAGATTGCGCTTAACTCATCAGCATGCATTCAGCCTGGGCGCTGCCAGTCCTTTTATGACGCACTTCTGGCGCGCATGGAAGGCACCTCCGGCGTGGAAAGCGCCGCACTTACTAACTCGCTTCCCTTTAGCGGCCTCGACGGCAATTACGTCTTTGACGCGGAGAATCACCCGCGCGATCCGCGCCAGGGAGCGCTGCTGGCAACAGGCCGCACCGTTTCGCCCGGCTATTTTCGCGTGCTCGGTCTTGAGTTGCTTCGCGGCCGCCTGCTCACGCCAGAAGATGCCTCCGGTACCACCCACGCTGTCGTCATCAACGAGCAGATGGCGCAACACCTCTGGCCCGGCGAAGACCCTATTGGCAAGCATTTGCTCAAGGTGAATGACGAGCCCACACCTGCCATCTGGAATGCCACGAAGGCCTCCGTCGTGGTGGGCGTATTGCGCAACGCGCGCGAGAGCAGCCTGCGAGGCAGCGTGGTGGATGAAGTCTATCTGCCGCTCACGCCGGATCGCGAGCAGCCTGTCATGCACGTCGTACTGCGCACACATCTCTCACCGCAGGAGACCGCCGCGGGGTTGCGCCGTGCCGTCGCGTCCATCAACGCGCAGGTCCCGGTGACGCACGTGCGTTCCATGAATGAAGTTATCGCCGGCTCTGTCACCGACTCGCGCTCACTTGCGCTTTTACTTCTCGGCTTCGGTGCGCTCGCCGTCGTCATCGGTGCTGTCGGCGTTTACAGTCTCATCGCCTACATCGTCAGCTGGCGTACACGCGAAATCGGACTGCGCCTCGCTCTCGGCGCGCAGCGCTGGCAGATTGTCGCTTCCGTCGTTGGCCAGAGTTTGCTGCTTGCGCTCTCTGGGTGTGTGCTCGGTCTTGCAGGCGCCGTCGCTCTTAGCCGCCTGCTGCGCAGCTTTCTCTTTGAGGTCAGCACCGTCGACCCCATCACCTTCATCGCCGTGCCCGCGTTGATGCTCTTGCTCGCGCTTGCCGCGGCTTGCATCCCCGCGCGCCGCGCGGCTTCGGTCGACCCCATGACCGCGCTGCGCATTGAATAAAGGTTCTCATGTGGCCTTCTGGCCGGGCGTGGGGCGGCTCAACCGCACTACGCCTCTTTTCCTCAAGAGCATTTCGGCCAAATGCTACACTCCCACGAGCGGGAGTATGCATGAAGGCATCGGCAATCGAGTTTCGCCTGCGCATGGCGATCATGACCATCCTCATTGTTCTTGGTTTCTGGGCGCCGTGGATCGAGCCTTGGCACATCGGTACGCGCATTCCGCTGCTGGAGTGGCTCGCGCTTGAGTTGGCCCGCTCCGGTCTGCTCAGCTTCACCGTCGCCACGCCGGTCGTCATCCTGCTCGCTGCGCTCATCGCCGCCAAGGCAGCCATCACGCGCCTCTGGGGAACGGCGTACCTTGGCGCGGGTATTGTGAACCACAAACAGATGCAGGCAGGCCTGGTCATGGCCGCAGGGCCCTATCGTTACGTACGCAATCCGCTTTATCTCGGCTCGTGGATGATGGTCATCGCCATGGCTTTCATCATGCCGCTCAGCGGAGCAATCTTCGCCATCACGCTTGTGACCGTCTTTCTCTTCCGCTTGATTCTCGGTGAAGAGGCATTCCTTGCCGCCAGGCTCGGTGAGCCTTACCTCGCTTACAAGCGTGCGGTGCCGCGGCTCATTCCGCGCGTGCGCACAACCTTGCCGCATGCCTCGTTCCACCCGGACTGGTTTCGTGCAATTGTCGCCGAACTCAATCCCATCGGCATCTTTCTCATCTTTGCCGTGCTCTCGTGGAAATATAACAACTGGCTTATGGTCAAAGCTGTCATCGTCAGCTTCGGCATCTCACTTGTGGCGCGCGCGTTTCTTCCGCCACCAGCTACTGCGCCTGCGGAGTAGCCGCTTTCGCCCGGCCCAGCCGGCCCAGATGCGTAAAGCCAAATCCATCGGCGTACTTCAGTCCATAGCCAAGCAGCCTGTCGACGGCAATGTGATTCGCCCAGATGAGTGCGAACGGCAGCAGTGCATCGGTACGCAGCACCAGCGCAAGAAACGCCAGCACTCCCGGCACAAAATACGTATGCGCCGCGTTGTACACACGGGCCCCGCGGCACGGACTCGACAGATAACCCAGCATCGATAAGTCCGGCACCAGCCACAGCGCCGCAAACAACCACCAGCTTGCACCCGTGCGCGCGTATAGAAGTGCGGTCAGCGCCGCAACCGCAAGCCCTTCGGCACGCAGCAGCAGTTGTACGGAGTTTGGGCCCGCGTTAATCCCATTCGTGCCGGAAGTCAAAACCGGCGTTGCCCCTGATTCGTTCGCAGAAGTACAGTCGTCCATGTTCGGTTGGATGTCTCCAATTGCCCCCGGGAGCAGAAATCTTCGGCGCACAAAGCAACGCGAGGAAGAGCATGAGCTCTTCCTCGCGCCGTACGCCGAGTCCGGTAACTACTTCTTCGGAGGAGCGATGGTGTCCTTGGCGGACTTGGCCACGCGGAACTTGACCACGGTCTTCGCCTTGATCTTGATGGCGGCGCCAGTCTGCGGGTTGCGGCCCATGCGTGCCTTGCGCTCGGCCTTCACCAGGCGGCCAATGCCGGGGATGATGAAAACGCCGTTCTTCTTCGTTTCCTTAATCGCGGTCTCCGCCAGCAAATCGAGGAAGGCGGCGGCCTGCTTGTTGGTGAGTTCGAGCTTCTCTGCCATGTGCCGGGTAAGGGCAGTCTTGGTCATACCTGTTGCCATTGAGTTGTTCTCCTTCTTGGGCCGGCCCTCGGGGCCGCCGGTGTTGCCTGGGTTTCCGCCGCGCGGCCTGCTCCAGCGTGTCTGGTCTCTGCCGCAAACGAGTTCCGCATGGGGGAGTGCGACCGTGGCAACCTATGCACGAAGCCCTGTATTCATGCGGGTTCTCGAGAACCCTGTCAGTTCCAAACAATGCGGCTTGGAGGGGGGCAAAGTCAACCGAAAAACAGCCGATTTCCACAGTTTTTGCAGGTTTTTGTGGGTATTTCTCCGATTTTCCCCGATTTTTACCGGTTTTTGGGTACTTTCGGGCTACGTTGCACCCAACAACCGGCCCCTCCGGGCACACGAAAAGCCGCATGAATTGCGGCTGAAAGCGTGCTTCGCCTTGTGGTGTCAGGAGCGGGACCGCAACATCTAGTGCAGCCCGAAGAGCACTTTCTTCTTCGGTAGAAGTGATGCGGCAATGGGTGTGTTGAGCGCGTCAACCACCGGGGCGGCGAGCTTGAAGTAGCGGATAATCGTCGCGGCAAGGTCCGGCTTCAGCGCGGCAGCGGCAGGCAACGTAGCTGCCAGCCCCCACTGCCGGCACTTGATCAGGTCCATCCCCGGATGCTCGGCCGGAAAACCCTTGGGTGGGCGGGTCAGTGCGTTGCCGTCAAATTCGGTGAATGTACTCCGCACTTTCTTGTTCTGGAGCAGTTTTCTGAACTCCGCGTGATGATCCAGCAGCCAGTGCCGGATCGCAGCCAATTGCTCCTTCTCTGGCATGTAGGCGCCGGCGGCGATAACGACTTCCTTGGCGCTCACGTGGAAGTAGTAGCCCGCGCCGCTGGTCTTCTCCAGGCCCTGGTGGCTCCACCACGCGGCGATGTGCGTCTTGTAGGGCCGCTTGTCATTGCTGAAGCGCGTGTCGCGATAGATGCGGAACAGGCTTTTCTCGGCAGGCCGCACATGCTGCGGCGCAAAGTCCAGCATGGCATCGGTAATTTTGCGCACCACCGCCAGCATCGGCTCCTTCAACTCCGCTTCAAACTCAGCCTTGCGCGGCTGAAACCACGCGCGGTCATTGTTCTTGGCCAGATTGCGCAAAAACTTCAATGCTTCGGGACGAAAGTGGGGAACTACTGCGGCAGGGGAAGTGTTTTTCTTGGTTGCCATGGCAAGAGCAAGTTTAGCGCGAGGGGGGACGCGCGGTGCGAGTTCAATACGCGAAACCTACATCGGAGAACAATCCGGCAGCGGTATTTGAATTTGGTTGATTTCCCACGCTGCTCGGAGATTTCTTACAGTGGCGTCTCTCTCATTACGAGTTATTCCAAAATCCGTAAAATCAAATTGAGCCCCGAAAAGAAAATTAAGAAAAATTGCCTCGCGATTTGTAGAGACCTCACATATAAAGTCCATCCGGCTATAGGCCCAAGTCTTAGTCATGGCCACAAACTGCTCCACAGCGTCCTTTCCTTTGAGGCCGAATTTGTCCGGTACCATCCCTTTGAAGTCAGAACCGAAAAATCCAGAGTCAACACCGATCTGCCCTTGTATCGACGAATTAAATTCTTGAAGTTGATCCGCAGGAATCCAGTACTCCACATGATTTTTCGAGCCGACAGTGTGTAGTTCGTGCTTTGCCAGGAATGCATTCGCTATCGAGAATCGAGTTACATATCCAGCAAAACCGGATGCAGAATCCCGCTGGTTCCAGTCTCGTGCAATCTGAGTTGCATACTCTGAATTTGCTACCGGATAAAAAATTGGCTGATGTGGTAACCGCGGCGGGAATGCGCGCATTCCAGAGTCCCAGATAAGCGCGAGTTCGTAAAGGCCAACTGGCCTAAATAAGGTCGTCATTGCTGCTCTCTGATTCACCGATTCATCTTCAACTCGCCAGCGCCTTCTCCACCGCCTTCGGCTGGCGCGCAATCACCGTCAAATACGCTCGCGCCGCGCGGTCCGGCTTGCGGCGGCCCTGCTCCCAGTCCTGTAGGGCACGCGCATCGAGGGCAAATTTGCGTGCGAATTCAGCCCGACTCAGACCGGTGGCAAGGCGAATTTTGCGAATCTCCAGGGCAATGGATGACTTGAAGGTAGTAACGCGGGTCGGCTTGACCTCGCCTTTCACAATGGCAAGGGCTTCTTGCATGGAATCGATCAGCTCGGTACCGATGCTTTTGCGTTTCATCGCTTCACTCTCCTGGCCTTTGCTTCCGCTTTCATTGCCGCCGCAAGTGCAGCTGCAACACTCTTCTCTGCAGGCGTTAAATTCGCTTGTTCATTCTTCCCGTACAGGAAAAGCGCAAGGAGCGGATTCACATCGTCGAAAAAGTAATAGATCACCCTCACTCCGCCTGATTTTCCGCGCCCACCTATCGCATATCTGAGCTTGCGCACCCCACCCGTGCCTGGAATCTCATCGCCCGCCCTGTAATAGGTGGCAAGATAAAGCAGCAAATCGTCGTACTCTTCGTCCGAAAGCATCTTCTCAGCCTTGCGTGCAAATACGCTTGTCTCTATCACGGTAAGGAGAGGCCCGGGCACACATGTATTGTGCGGCAATGCCGCATATGAGTCAAGGTGGCCTGCGCCGTTTTACCTCCTCGCCTCCCGCGTCGCCTTCTCCCGATGTTTCTTGATGTAGTGGGCCGCGATGTCCGGATAGAACTCGCGCAACGCCGAGAACATCACGTCACGCATCACCGAATAGCCGAACCTGGTGGCCAGCGACGAAAAGCTGGTGGTGCTCGATGGATAATATGCGCGCGAAACTACCTGCGTTAGCGCCTTGCCGCCCAGTCCGGCAATGTTCGCTGTATCGTGCCCACTGTAAGTCCGCGCGACGGCCTGCCGGCTGATCACATAGAGGATCCGTGTCGCCACTCTATGCCCGGAGCCCAACGCGTAGTAGCGCGTGTCTTCATGCAGCAGGCTTGGCAGCAGCCACGCGGAAAGATAGGTATTGTCCGACTTGTCGATGAAACCGCGCCACGTGTACGCGTAGTAGCCGCCTATACCCTTGCCCAGCGCGGGATGCGCATCCGTGCCTTCGGCAAACAGTGATGTCAGGCCAAGAAAAATGAACGACGAGTAGTCGGTCGCCTGATGTGTGGCCACTTTGAAGTTGTTCTTCCAGCCTGGTGGCGGCGGCTTGGCGCCACCGGAGACCGTACGGAAGTTAGGCATGAAGCCGAGAATGCGCTTGGGCTGTTGCTTCTCCAGCGGAATCGGTTTTCCATTCGAATCCACTGGACTGTCATCCACCTGCCTGCCGCTCGCCTGCTTCTGATCCGGCTTCCGGTCCTGCCCCTGGTCTGCATAAGCGCCAAAGTAAGCCACCGGCGACGCATTCCACGCTTCATCCAGCGAAGACGACACACCACCCATCGCGCTGTCGCCCGAGTCCTGAAGTCCCGTGCGCGGTTCAGGAGCATCCGGAAGTTGCGCATTTTGCGCATGTCCTCCAGCGGCTGCAGTCAACAATACAAATGCAACGATTGAACGCAAATCGACCGTCCTTGCAGCGCGGTCATTCTGCACCCTCCGCTGCGAAAAATTCACTCTACCTGTTCTTTGCGATGCAATACCCGCGCCTGACTGTTGGCCGCGAAGCTTCAATCTCTACCGAATCACCTTCAACGCGCCCCTGAACAGCTCATCAAAGTTATCTTTGAGCGCCGCATCCTTCGCCACCGCCTGCTCAATCGCCTTCTCAGCGGCGGGCCGCTGATAGCCAAGATTCGTCAACGCGCTCAGCACGTCGTCTACCGCCGCGCCCTGCACTGCCGATGGCGTTGGAGCAACGGCAAAGTCTTCCAGCTTGTCTTTCAACTCAACAACTAGCCGCTCAGCAAGCTTCTTGCCCACGCCTGGAATCCGCGTAAGTTGCGCATGGTCCTGCCCTCGAATCGCCTGCACCGTGCGTTCCGCCGACAAACCGCTCAGCATCTTGATCGCCAGCTTGGGCCCCACGCCGCTCACCGTAATTAGCCGCTCAAAGAGCCGCTTCTCCTCGCGGTCAAGAAAACCGAACAGCGCAATCTGGTCTTCGCTCACCTGCGTGTGAATGTGCAGCGACGCCTCTGCGCCCAGCGCCGGCAGCGCCGTAAACGTGGGCACGCTGATGGCTACGTCGTAGCCCACGCCCCCGGCCTCCACAATGGCCTGGCCCGGTTCTTTATGGATAAGCTTGCCCCGCAGATGCGCGATCATGTCGCCTTATTGTAAGAGGCCGCGCTTCTTCGCCGCTTTCTCCAGCGTTTCCAGCGCCCGGTCAAGCTGCGCGCGCGTATGCTCGCTTGTCACGATCAACCGGATGCGCGCCTTGCCTTCCGGAACCGTGGGGAAGGCGATGCCCGTACCCATCACGCCTTGCTCGAAGAGTTCGCGGCTGAACTCCATCGCAGCGCGACCCTCGCCCAGAATCACCGGCGTAATCGGCGTCTCGGTGGCAGGCGTCGTCACGCCGCCAATGTTGAAGCCCACGCGCTTCAGCTCGCCCTGGAAGTAGCGCGTGTTGGTCCAGAGCCGCTCAATGCGCTCCGGTTCCTGCTCCAGAATGTCGAAGGCCGCCATGCACGTTGCCGCCACCGACGGCGGATGCGACGTGGAGAAGAGAAACGGCCGGGCGCGGTGATAGAGATAGTCAATCAGATCGCTTGCTGCCGCATACATACCCGCCCAGCGCGCCAATCGCCTTTGACAGCGTGCCCACCTGCACATCCACGCGCCCGTGCATGCCAAAGTGGTCGACACGTGCCGCGCCCGTTGCGTCCCAGCACGCCCGATGCGTGCGCGTCGTCCACCATCATGATGGCGCCGTACTTCTCTGCCAGCGCGGCCAGCTTGTCCACCGGGCCAATATCGCCGTCCATCGAGAAGACTCCGTCTGTAATCACCAGCTTCCTGCCCGGCTCGTTCTGGATCTCCTTCAAAAGCTCTTCGCAGTGCTCCGCATCCTTATGCCGGAAGACCTTGATCTTGGCCCGCGACAGCCTCGCGCCGTCAATAATGCTGGCGTGGTTCAGCTCGTCTGAGAGGATGAAGTCTTCCTTGCCGAGGATGGCGCTGACCGTGCCTGCATTGGCGGCAAATCCCGACTGGAAGACCACGCATGCCTCCACATTCTTGAAGCGCGCAATCTTCTCTTCGAGCTCCATGTGGATGCGCATCGTACCGGCAATGGTCCGCACGGCGCCCGAGCCCACACCGTAACTCCGCGTGGCCGCGATGCGCCGCCTCGACGCAGCTTGGGGTGCGTTGGCCAGCCCCAGGTAGTTATTGCTGGCCAGGTTGATGACCTTCTTTGCCGTCGTAGTGGCATACCGGCGCCTGCTGGTCATCCAGTACCCGCAGCTTGAAATGGGTTCCCTTGGCCTTCAGTTCGTCGAGCGCCGCGGTCAAATGGGCTAGTTGTGGGCGGGGAGCATTACTCATGGGCATTCACCTCAACACTCGTCAGCATAGCGCGGCCACCCCAGCCAACTCCTGAACCCGTCAGAGCGCCCCCAAAAACGCCCTTCCTGCCCGCCGCGCGTCCAAATAGTACAAAACCAGAGTTGAAGTATTCCGGAGTCACTTCTCTCAAATTGACGCAACCATCAGGGAGCGGCAAACCGGCACTTCTCCTCAAAAGGACGCAGATACTCTGGTTTTACTCTGGAACCACCCTCAGCAGAGACGGCCCGTGCCCTGGCCGGATACAATGGGGGGAAGCTGCCACGAAGGGCAAAACCGGATATTTCGCAGGGATTTATTGGAGCAGGTGCACGTGAGAGGTTGGATCGGCCGCGTTGTGCGGCCTGTGTGGATTGCAGGACTGGGTATCGCCGTGGCGCTGCCCGCGCTGGCGGCAGGCGGAACGCAGGGCCTGAGCACTGAAACCACCATGACAACGATGATTCGCGACGTGAACGCGCAAACGCGCGCCACGCTCTCCATCAGCGTTGTGGGTGAAGACGGCCAGCCTGTCTCTGGCGCCGTGGTCATTAAGGATGGTGGTCGCGCAATTGCCGGGACGGCGCTCAACGCGCAAGGCCAGGCCACAGCAACTGTAACGCTCCCATTCGGCAGCCATATCCTCACCGCCGAATACGCCGGAAGCGGAACGTATCGGCCCTCGGCATCCGTCGCAGAACCTGTCGGCGCAGCCACCAGTGCCACTCCCACTTTCACTGTTTCGGTCAATCCTGGAGACCTTTCGCTGACTGCGGGTCAATCCGGTTCGGCAACTATTTCCATTACTCCAGTGAATGCCTCTTCGCTCACTGCGCCCATGTTTGTCACGCTCTCCTGCTCAAACCTTCCCGACCAGAGCAAATGTACCTTCACGCCTGAAAACGTGGAGATTCTGCCCAACGCTACCGCTGATGTGACTTCGACGGTGGTCGTAGCCACGCAGGCTCAGTCACAGGCCAACATCGCTCTACATGGCCAGTCCAACGACATAGCCATGGCAATCATGTTTCCGGGCGCACTGGGTCTCGCGGGCCTTGCCTTCGGCACTCGTCGGCGCCGCTGGCTCAGCCGCGTCATGCTCATCGCACTCATCGGCCTGGTGGCCACCCTCGGCATGACCGCCTGCTCGCCGCTTTACAACTACCGCAACCACGGTCCAACGCCCAATCTGCCCACACCCTCGGGCACGTATTCCATCCATATCAATGCGCAGTCGAGTAACGGCGTCACGGCTATCAATCAGTCCACAATGCTGGCGCTCACCGTCAAGTAAGCCTCTCCGTACAGAAAATGAAACACCGGTACCCGGTTCCTCCAGGCGTTTACACGCTGGTTGAGAAAACTCCGGGTACCGTTTTGCTTGAGACCGCCGACCCCGCAGTCGAAAACCGGCGTAGCCGTCTGTTCCTCAATCCAGTCCACACCCTCACAGCCTCCACACCGGCTCAGATTCCGCGCCTTTTCGCGCAAATTGAAGCTTCTCTTCAATCCGGCCACGTAGCCGCCGGCTACTTTGCCTATGAGTGCGCTGCAGCCTTCGAGCCCAAGGTCTTCCAGCATGTTCCGCGCCAACTTGAAAGCGCCGAACCCCTCGCCTGGTTCGGCATCTATCAAAAGCCCTTCCTCTTCAACCACTCAACCGGTGAATGGCAGGAAGGAGAACCTCCCGCACTCGCAGACTTCTCCTCCTCAAGCCGAGAGCACTCAGTCAATGTCATCGAAGCGTCTCTTCCTCTTTCTCCCGATGCATACTCGGCGCAAATCGAGAAAATTCACGAGTGGATTCGCCGCGGCGACGTTTACCAACTCAACTTCACCCAGTTGATGCGCTTTGCATGGACCAGTAGCACGGCGGCACTCTACAAACATCTCCTCGGAAACCAGCCGGCGGCCTACGCAGCTTTCGTACATGCCACACAAAATCACCGCATCCTCAGCTTCTCGCCCGAGCTCTTCTTTCGCGTCTCAGAAATCGGCGGCACTCGCCGCATCGTTACCCAACCCATGAAGGGCACCGCTCCGCGCGGTCGCACCACGCAAGAGGACGTGCGCATCGCCGAGTGGCTGCGGAACGACCAGAAGAATCGCAGCGAAAACGTCATGATCGTCGACCTCCTTCGCAACGATCTCGGCCGCCTCTGCGAATTCGGCACCGTGCAAGTCGATAATCTTTTCGCTGTCGAGCGCCTGCGCACGCTTTGGCAGATGACCTCAACGGTCAGCGGGACCTTGCGGGACGACATCGGTTACGACCAGATCCTCCGCGCTCTCTTCCCCTGTGGATCCGTCACCGGCGCACCCAAAGTGCACGCCATGCAGTTGCTCGCAGAGCTGGAAGGCCAGCCGCGCGGCGTTTACACCGGCGCCATTGGCTTTTTCGCACCACGCGAAGCCGCGTTTAACGTCGCCATCCGCACGCTTGAACTCAATGGCACCGATGGCCGCATGGGTGTGGGCAGCGGCATCGTCATCGACTCGGACGCGCGCGCCGAATACGATGAGTGCCTGCTCAAAACGAATTTCTTCACTCGGCGCCAAGAGCCCTTCCAACTCATCGAGTCCTTGCTCTGGCAAGGTGATTATCCGCTCCTCGCGCTGCATCTTGACCGTCTCGCTGACTCCGCCTCGTATTTCGGATTCACTTTTGACCGCAACACCGCAGAGTCACAACTCATTGCCCACGCCGCGCAACTTCGAGTTTCCACCCCGCACAAGGTCCGTCTGCTCCTCGACGAATCCGGCGCAACAACCATCTCCAGCGAACCCATCTCATTGTCTGTGCCGACCGATCCTCCCCTTCGCGTCACTCTTTCATCCGAACGCGTCGACTCACGCGACCCCATGCTCTTCCACAAGACCACGCAACGCCCCCTTTACACGTACGCACTTCACGCCGCGCAGCAGGCCGGTTTCAACGAAGTACTGTTCCTGAATGAGCGTGGTGAAGTCTCCGAAGGCGCCATCAGCAACATCTTCATCGAACGCAACGGAATTCTTCTCACTCCGCCAGTCGAGTGCGGTCTGCTGGCAGGTGTTTACCGCCGCCACCTACTGGCGGCGCGCGCCAGCACGCGGGAACAAGTACTCACGCTCGACGATCTGAAAAACGCCGACGAACTCTATCTTGCGAATGCAGTTCGCGGACTCAGTCGAGCGATACTCTCCTTGGCCGGTTAACACTTCTGGCATAAAAGGAGGTGGCCAGGCACTCCAGTTGCGCATGGTAAGCGCCGCCGGAGCCCTGGCCCGTGGGTGGGGGAGGCCGCCCAACTTTTAGAAGAACCGCGAAAGCCCCATGATCACCGTGTAGTCAGCAAACGCCGCGTCGCCATGAATGCCGTTCGCATAGTCAGTCACGCTGGTCTTGCGGTTCCGTTCCATGGCCCACGGAGACGTCACGTTCAGCATGTAGCGACCATGCTCGTACATAAATCCAGGTTCAATGGAAATCACATAACCGGGCCGGCGGAAGCCGTTGCTCGAGCCGAACGCGTCACGCACCGGAATGCCTTCCATTCGTCCGCCAAAGCTGAATGCCAATCCGCGCAACAGCTTCACACCTGTTACAGGGCGAGAGAGTCCGCCACGCCACAGGTACTGATCGGTCGCCGAGTTCACTTCCTCACCCGCATGCGAACGGAAGGTCTGCACACCCGTCGTGTCCTGCGGGCTGAAGAGCCAGGAACCGGTAAAGTAGGCGCTCGTCCCCCAGATCACCGGGTGATAGGCTTCGGTCGCCAGACTGAAACCCCAGGTGCCGTCGCCCGGTTGAATGGACTCGTCGAACGGCTCTGTCTGTGTCGAACCATCGCTGTTTGTATGTGTTCCCTTGGCATCGTTAATGCCTGTCGGCAGCTTCAATTGCGCAGAGATATTCACGTTTCCGTGGTTTTCTGTTGGCGGACGAAAGATCCAAGACTGCACACCGATCGTCACATCGCCAATGCCGCCCGAGCGGTAATAGTTGTTATCTGTCCGCTGGCCGTGCCGCGTGGCTTCCATTCCCGGCACAGAGGCAATGATGCTCCAGCGCGGCGTGAGTTGATAGTTCACATCAAGCTCAAACAGGTTCACGTGGTTCACCACCGCGTTGTGCAGCGCCTGCCGCTGCGGCTGGTACACCGTGCCTACATAGTGGCGGTAGGAGTTGTAAAAGCGATAGCCCGTCGTGATCGTAAGGCCGTGCAGAATTCCGCTTGCGGAGTGCCGGTCGCTGGTGACCGAACTGGGTTCAAGACCTGCGATGATGGGCTGTGGTGAGTGGGCGGCAACGCAACCCTGTGCATGTGCGCTTGGCTGCGTAAAGGCAAACATTGTGATGAGGACGGCGCCAATCGCCAGTCCAGGCAAGGGGAAGTTCTTCATCTTTCTTCGTGCTCCCTATGGTTTTGTGACCTGACCTCGAACAAGAAAGGCTCCGCGTGGGGCGCGATTGAGCCTGCAGTGAATGAACAATGGGTTTGAAGTTACCAGTCCCTCACTTTCTCGTCGTCCCTCAAGCGGTCGAGTGTTCTCTCCACCTTTTGGTGGGGGACAAGGTCTGGAATGGCCGGTAACCTCTGAGGGCTATGTTCAAGCGCGACTTTCCCCGTTGCCAAACAGTTCTCCTTCTCCTCCTCGGCATCCTCGTCTTTGCCGTGCCTGCCTTCGCAAAACGTGCACCCAATCCCTCCTTCAAAACGCTCGACGGCAAGAAGGAAAAGCTCTCCGACCTGCGTGGACAGGTGGTGGTGGTCAATTTCTGGGCAACCTGGTGTGGGCCCTGCCAGGAGGAACTGCCGCGCCTGACAAAAATGGCGGCCGACTATGCCGCACAAGGCAGGAAGGTAAAGTTCGTCTTCATCTCCATTGACGAGAAGAAGAACTACAAAAGAATTCCCGCCGTGCTCAATCGCCTGCACGTGAATTTCGATAGCTGGGTCGATGCCGACACCTACACGCTCGGTGACTTCGGTCTGGGGGAAATCGTTCCCGGCACCATCGTCCTCGATCCCGAAGGTGAAATCGTCGCCCGCGTAATGGGAGAAGCGCGCGAGAGCGATGTCCGCACGCCTGTCGACTGGCTGCTCAACGGCAAGACTGGTCCCGCTCCCCAGGAGCTGACCAAGCGTTACTGATTCCGCGGCCTCGCGCACACTGGCCGTCAACACTTCCATTGAGCTGGCAGAAGTTCGCAGCCCCGGAATGATAGAACGTTGTGGTGGCAAAGTTTTACCCTTCATCCGGAACTTCTGTGCTCTACGCTCTCCTTGCGGCAGCAGTATGCGCATCCCTCTTCATCTGCACGGATCTGCCCGCGCAGACCGCCGCCTCCGCATGGCTCGGATATCACGCACTCAAGACCGCTCCGCCCGTGCCATTCCACGTGCGCGCACTCGGCAAGGATGCACTCCAGAAATCCGCACACGACGAGCTTGAGCGTGGACTCAACGGCCTCTTCGGAACTGAAGGCAAAAAGATCGCCCCTCGCGGCGATATCGTCCTCGGCACAGTCAAAGAAATCCACAACGCTTACCCCCATCTCTCCATCCCTGACGACATTGGCGCGGAGGGCTACACAATTCGCCGTGAAGACCAAAACGGCAAAGTGCTCGTCATCGTCGCATCGGAAAGCAGCCGCGGCGTTCTCTACGGCTCCTTTGCGCTTCTGCGCACACTCGCGCAAGGTCAAAGCATTCCACAGCAGGGAATCAACAGTAGTCCGAAGTGTGTCCTTCGCTGGGTCGATGAGTGGGACAACGCCAGCGGCACCGTCGAGCGGGGATACGGCGGTCGTAGCATCTTTTTTGAAAGCGGCGCCGTACGTGACGACCTCAAACCCGTCGCCGAATACGGCCGCCTGCTCGCCTCGGTCGGCATCAACGCTATCAACCTGAACAACGTGAACAACGCGGCGGTCTTCCTGCAGCCGGAAATGCTCAAAGGCGTCGCCCGCATTGCAGACACATTGCGCCCATGGGGCATCCGCGTCGCCCTCTCTGCCGACATCGCCAGCCCCGAGTCCATTGGCGGGCTCAAGACCTTCGACCCCCTCGACCCCGGCGTGAAGAAATGGTGGACTGACAAGACTGCCGAAATCTACAAGCTCATTCCAGACTTTGCAGGTTTCACCGTAAAGGCCGACAGTGAAGGCCAACCCGGTCCCGCCAGCTACGGCCGCACGCCCGCCGACGCAGCCAACACGCTCGCCGCGGCCCTCGCACCGCACGGCGGCATCGTGCTCTATCGGGCTTTCGTTTACAACCACCACCTGGATTGGCGCGACCCCAAAGCCGATCGCGCACGCGCCGCGTACGACATCTTCCATCCCCTCGACGGCAAGTTCGCCATGAATGTCGTCGTGCAAATCAAGTACGGCCCCATTGACTTCCAGGTACGCGAGCCGGTTTCGCCGCTCTTCGCCGGCCTCGAATACACCAGTCAGGCTATGGAACTGCAGATCACGCAGGAATACATGGGCCAGCAGCGCCACATGGTTTACCTCGCGCCGCTATGGAAGGACGTTCTCGACTTCAACCTGCATGCGAAAGCCACGCCCACGCCCGTCAAAGACATCCTCGAAGGCAAAACCTTCTATCGACCGCTCGGCGGCATGGTCGGCGTCTCCTGCGTGGGCCGCGACGGCTGGCTCGGCTCTCCCATGTCCATGGCCAACCTCTACGCGTTCGGCCGTCTCGCCTGGAATCCCAACCTCTCTTCCAAAACGATTGCAGAAGAGTGGATACGACTCACCATCAATAACAACCCGCAGGTCGTGGCCACCGTAACCAAAATGCTGATGCAAAGCTGGCCCGCCTACGAGGACTACACAGGACCGCTCGGCCTGCAGACACTCACCGACATCACCGGCAGCCACTACGGACCCAACGTGGAAGCGAGCGAACGCAATGGCTGGGGTCAGTGGCACCGCGCCGATCATGAAGGCGTCGGCATGGATCGCAGCGTCGCCACCGGAACCGGCTACGCAGGCCAGTATCCGCCCTTCCTCGCGAAGGAATACGAGAAGGCCGCCACCACACCCGACAATCTGTTGCTCTTCTTCCACCACGTTCCGTACACCTACAAGCTGCATGACGGCAAGTCCGTCATTCAGTACCTCTACGACAGCCACTATCGCGGCGCCGCCATCGCTGCCTCCTTCGTCCGTGACTGGCAATCCCTCAAAGACAAAGTCGACCCCGCGCTCTATAGCGACGTACTTGCGCGCCTTCAATACCAGGCTGGCCACGCCATCGTATGGCGTGACGCCATCACACAATACTTCCTCAAAATGAGCGGCATCCCCGACAAGAAGGGCCGCGCCGGCTACTATCCCGGCCGCTTCGAAGCTGAGAATGCACAGCTCAAGGGCTATACCGTCATCGACGTAAAACCGTGGGAAGACGCCTCGCGCGGCAAAGCTGTTACCTGCGACCAGGTCACTTGCTCAGCCGCGTGGCATTACACCGGCGCCGCAGGTCACTTCAATATCGCCGCGCAATACTTCGATCTGCAAGGTGGTGTCGCCCAGTTCGTGCTGCTCGTCAATCGCAAACAAGTCGGCGCATGGAAGGCTGACGACACTCTGCCTTCGAAGATTCCCAATGGCGACAACTCCACGCGCCACATCGTGCGCGAAGTGGAACTTCATCCCGGTGACACCATCCGCGTGGAAGCCGCGCCGCAGGGGGACGACCACGCTGCACTCGATTACATCCAGATTGAACCGGCCCGCTGATCGCCCCGCCGCGCCCACAGAGTATCCTCTTTTCAGCACGTTAGTGTTTCCACATATTCATGGAGGTATACGGCATTGCGCAGCGCAATCACACGGCGTGGTTTCTTCGGCAAAGGTGCGGCAGCGGCAGCAGGCGCGCTCAGTCTCGCAACTGCAATCGCCGAACCTGCGGACGCGCACTCCGCCGCACCGCAGCTGCCAGCACCCATTGCCGCACTTCCCAACCTCTCCTCGCTCGCCCACCCCTTCACCAATACCGAGCGCCAGGCTCGCATTGAACGCGCCAAAGGCCTGATGGCCGCAAACAAGCTCGACGCCATCGTCATCGCCAATTCCAGTTCCTCTTCTGCCTACTTCGCGGATATGCGCCTCGGCGGCGGCGAGCGCCTGTGGGCGCTTGTGCTTCCCGCCAGGGCAAAGCCATTCCTCGTCTGCCCTGCATTTGAAGAAGGCCGCGCACGCCAGCTCCTCGATGAAGGACCGCTCGGTAAGGACGCTGAAGTCATCATCTGGCAGGAAGACCAGAGCCCCTACGTTGCGCTGGGCAGGGCACTGCGTGATCGCAGCATAGCCACTGGCTCCATCGGCCTTGACGAAAACATGAAGTTCGTCTTTTCAGACGGTATCCATCGCGCCAATCCGCACCTGTCTTTCACCAGTGCCACGCCCGTCACCGCCGGCTGCCGCATGATCAAAGAGCCGCACGAGCTCGAATGTATGCGCCTTGCCTGCCGCGCCACGCTGCTCGTCTATCGTGCCGTCGCGCACTCCGTGGAGCCAGGTATGACCAACCACGATGTCGAAAATCTCGTCAGCCTCGCCTACCAGCGCGTCGGTTTCCGCGGAGACGCCAGCCTCAATATCGATGAGTACACCGCACTGCCGCACGGCTCGCGCACGCCCCAAACTTTGCGAGAAGGCTCCATCCTCATGCTGGACGATGGCTGCGTCGTCGAGGGCTACACCTCTGACATCACGCGCACCTTCGTCCTCGGCAAACCGACGGACAAGATGAAGCGCGTCTTTGACATCGTTCACCGCGCGCAGTCCGCCGCGCTTCACACTGCCCGCCCCGGAGTGTCCACCGCCGCCGTTGATGCGGCTGCACGCAAAGTCATCGTCGACGCTGGCTTCGGCCCCGGCTTCACCTACTTCACCCATCGCGTCGGGCACGGCATCGGGCTCGACATGCACGAGTGGCCGTACCTGGCAAAAAACAACATGTTTGGCTGGGAACTCGACCCCCATTTACAGAAGGACATGACCACCAGCGACGAACCCGGCATTTACATCAAGGGTGAGTTTGGCATCCGCCTCGAAGATGACTTGCACGTCACCGCAGACGGCGCCGAACTGTTCACACCGCAGAGCCCCTCGCTCGAAGACCCCTTCGGTGGTATGGCGGAGTAGCTGCGACGGCCTACTTTGGTGCATGCGGCTTCACGCCGCTCCATGTCCAGCCGCGCATCTTCCATGCGCCGCCCTCGCGATGCAGCACTGCGGTGATCTGTCCCTCCTCCACCTGAGGTTTGCCGTGCTCCTTGTAGAGGTACTTCGTCGGCATCACCACATAGGCGAGGTCGCCAGTCATTTCAATGCGCGTCGCTTTGCCATAGGTAACTTTGCCCTCGCTCACGCCTGTCGCAGCGGCGTGCTTGTCATAGGCTGCGGCCCAATCTTGCGCGGCGTGTGGGCCCATCCACAGATGTGGCGCAAACTCGTCCACAATCTCAATATTGCCCGCGGCATAGGTTGCCATCGCCGAATTCACGTCGCCTTTGTTGAATCCGTCAATGAATTGCCGGATCGGGGCGGTTGGATCTTGGGACTGCGCCATCAGAGCAGCTGAAAACAGCAGTGCGCTCACACAGAATGCAGGGAGTGCGTTCTTCATGGATCGTCTTTCGTGCATCGATTTGGATTTGGGGGTACCGCGAGACTCGCACCGCCGCATCCCCGATGTCAACGGAATGATTTTGGCCTCACGCGGATTCTTCTGTGCGGCAGCCCACCTCAAGCGGAGGGAGGTGTCTTCGCCATCTTCACCACGCGCAGCACTTCGCCGTTCTTGAGCGGCACGGCAATCTCTTCCACTTCAACGTAGCCCTTCCGCCGGTAAAGCTGCACGCCCGTGAGCGTCGAACCCATTTCAAAGCGGACAAAGCCAGCCGACTTTGCCTCACTCTCCACATGCTCAAGAATGAACGATCCAAGACCCTGACGCGCAAACTCAGGATGGATGAAAATCGCGCGTATTTTCGCCGCGTCCACCGCTGGATTCAGCAGTTCCGGCGCACGACCCGGCCCAGCATCGGCCCCGAACAACGTCTTTCGTTTCGACCATCCGCCACATCCAACGATGCGTGGTGAGGTATTCGCAACCCAGTCGTGCGCTTCCAGCACATGATAGGTCTGGTCTTCTATCAGCTGCGTATCCACGCCCAGCACCGTGCCCAGCGCGCCGTCCATCTGTGCAGTCGTGTAGTCGCCCGCTTGCAGCGTGCGCACGCTCGCTTCAATTAACTCATTCAGTTCCGGAATGTCTTTTGGAGTCGCGAATCGCAGTCGAAAATGCATGGATTCGGCAGGCTACAACTTCTTGCCAGTCACGATGTTGAACGCACGCGCATAGGAGCCAATGTTGAAGACATTTTTGTAGCCGATGGCCTCAAGCCGCTTCACGGCCTTGCCGCTACGCATCCCGCTCTGGCAGTGCAGCAGCAGAATCTTGCTCCTGTCTCTCGAGTAGTTGCCTATGTTCATCTCGATTTGATCAAGCGGAATATTCATCGCTTGCGAAAGATGGCCAGATTCAAATTCGCCGACTGTGCGCACATCAATAATGAGCGCGCCCTTCTTCAGAAACTCCTTCGCTTCTTTCACCGGCAAAAGGCCCGTGCGCTTGTACACCATGTACAAAATGGCAATACCCAGCGCGATAAGAAATCCAGTCGTACTCATCGTTCTTAAGGTTAACGTATCAGCCTTGCTTACGGTTTTGCGATTTGGTGCGCGTTCCCGATTGCCGCCTTGTCAGGGCTAACTTCGACCAAGGTCGAATAGAAGGTGGCTGCCGCACCCAGGTCCGTAAGCCGTTCGCTGGTAAGGGCATTCACGTTATCGCCGCCGGGGCTGAGTTTGGCCCAGTCCAGCTGCGCTGCCACAACCCCCGCAGGAATACTCCCATTCACGTGCGCCGTCAAACGCACTTCGCCGCGGTCGTTCCACACCCGCACCAGGTCACCATCGGCAATGCCACGCGCATCGGCGTCCTGGCGATGCATCTCCAGCACCCGCGTAGTCTTTATCTGCATCTTCCGGTGCCCGTCGAGATTGGCAAACGTCGAGTTCATGTAGTTGTCTGCCTTACGGGGCAAAAATTCCAGCGGATACCGCTTCGCTTCTTCTCCCCACCGCGATTCCACAGGAGGTACAAAGCCGGGGAGCGGATCTAAGCCCTTTGCCGCCAGCGTTTCGGAGTAAAACTCGATCTTTCCGCTTGGCGTCTCTAGCATGCCGCTCGTAAATGCCAGCAGCGGTTCGCCTTCCGGATCGCGATGGGATGCCACCGGAATATGTCCTTCGCGCTTCAATCCCTCCAGCGTGATGTGCTCCATGCCCACGTTGGCCGAGTGACCATCCGCGCCAATGCGCAACGCCTGCGAAATCATCTCCTCTTCCGTATCGTTGAAGCACTCTTCGGCAAATCCCATTCTCTTGGCCAGCTCGGCAAACAGCCAGACATTCGGCCGTGACTCGCCCAGCGGCTCAATCGCCTGCTGCGACCACTGTGCAAAGTAGTGTCCATACGCGCCCTGCACATCCGTGTGCTCCAGAAAGGTCGTTGCCGGCAGCACATAGTCCGCGTAATCCGTCGTATCGGTAAAAAACTGGTCGTGCACTATCGTGAACAAATCCTCGCGCATCATGCCGCGCCGCACCGCATTCTGGTTCGGGGCCACCGCGCCTGGATTCGAGTTGTACACAAACAGCGCATGCACCGGCGGGCCATCCTTTGCAGCCGATTCCGGCGTCTGCCCAAGCTCCGTCAGGGCGTGGCCCAGTTTCGACATGTTCACCACGCGCGCCAGTCTTCCAATCGGCGATGCCTCTGCCAGTTCCGGCATCTCCAGCGCCTTCTTGTTCCACGTGTACGCCCCGCTCGTTGAAAGCCATCCGCCGCCACCGCGATATTTCCACGCGCCCGTCACCGCCGGCAACATCGCCACTGCGCGCGTTGCTGCGCCGCCATTCTCTCCGCGCTGAATGCCGTAATTCAGCCGCAACGCCGCAGGCTTCGTCGTCGCATACTCACGAGCAAGCTTCTCCACCTCGCTCGCAGTCATGCCGGTCCACGCCGCCACGCGCTCCGGCGTATACTCCCGCACCCGCTCGGCAAGCTGTTCAAACCCATGCGTGCGCTCGGCAATAAACGCGCGGTCCTCCAACCCCTCGCGCAAAATCACGTGCATCATGCCCAGCGCCAGCGCCGCATCCGTTCCCGGTCTGATCGCAATGTGCCAGTCCGCCAGCGCCGCCGTCCGTGTCTTGTACGGATCGATCACTATCAGCCGCGCACCCTCGCGCCGCGCCTGCTCCACCATGGGCCACAAGTGCACATTGTTGCCGTGGATGTTCGCGCCCCACGCCAAAATCAGCTTTGCCAGCTTGAAGTCTTCCGCCGGCGTGCCCAGCTTCTGCCCGTAGACCAGGTTCCACGCCACGCCGCCGGCCTCCGAGCAAATCGTGCGATTAAGCTGGCTCGCGCCCATGCGATGAAACAACCGCCGGTCCATCGAACCAAAACCCAGAAGCCCAATTGTCCCCGCATAGCTGTAAGGCAAGATCGACTCAGGCCCATACCGCTCCGCAACGTCCTTCAGCCGCGCTGCAATTCCGTTCAGAGCTTCATCCCACGTCACGCGCTCAAACGCCGCATGCTCTTCGCCCCGGGGCCGTGGGCCCTTTTGCGCTCCATGCCTTCTCTTTAAGGGATACAGAATCCGGTCCGGCGCATACACGCGGTCCAGATACTTCGCCACCTTGCCGCACAGAAATCCCTGCGTCACCGGGTGCTTCGGATCGCCCTGCACTTTCACCGCACGACCCTCTTCGTTCACCGTCACCAGCACCCCGCAGCTATCCGGGCAGTCGTGCGAGCAGACGGTATGCACTATGCGAAACGGTGATGTCTGTGTAGCCGCCATGGCTTCATTGTAAGCTGAAGCGAAGTTCGCCCGTTCCCCGGAGAGTCCCCGCATGAAACCTATTTCGCTGCTGTTCGCACTGCTGCTTTTGGCTGCACCTGCATTCGCGCAATCGCCCGACGAAGCCGCCATCCGTTCCGCGCTCACCACGCAGGTGGCCGCCTGGAACCGTGGCGACATTCCCGCCTTCATGCACGGCTATGAAGACTCGCCGGAAACCACCTTCATCGGCACCAGCATCAAGAAGGGCTACCAGGCTCTGCTCCAGCGCTACAAAACCTCGTACGCCAACCGCGCGCAAATGGGCACGCTCACCTTCCGTGACATCGACGTGCGCCTCATCCCCAATTCATGCGGCAAAACTGACATGGCCCTCGTCACTGGCCGCTTCCACCTTGACCGCACCGAGCACGGCAAGACCAACAAGGACGACGGTATCTTCTCCCTCGTCTGGCGCAAGGGACCTCAAGGCTGGAAGATCATCCTCGACCACACAAGCTGACACCGACCGACCGCTGGCGGCGGCAAGAAAGTTCCGGCATTGTGCCGTTCCGCCAGGCTTCAAACGGTTGATAATAATCGCCCCCTTTGACGATTCATTGCGCTAGAATGGCTCCCTCACAGCGAATCTTCCCTAACGAGAGGTGTCCATGTCTTCTCAGCATTGGCGTCGGCCTGCACGCGTTGCGCTTTTTCTGTCTATCTTCGCTTCCGCCGTTGTGCTCAACTCCGTAGCACAAACGGCGAAAAAGGTCGTGAAATCTGAAGCTGACCTGCCACGGTTCAGCTATCCCATCTCCGGCACTGCCAGCGGATTGCTTGAAGCAGACGACGCCACTTTCAATGCCTTTGCGGCTAAAGTAGGCGCTGACGTCGACTCCGTTCTCCAGAATTACGACATTGAAGACCACGCCACCTCGCGCAGCCTGCTCGGCGTCCGGCTCAGCCTGCAGATTCTCGCTGACGATCAAGTGGGTGCAAAGCAAACCCTTGCCACTCTGCATGACCTGGAAGACAAGCCTGATGCAAAGCTGCTCTCTGGCCTTCAGACCCGCGCCATGTTTGCGGCAGAAGATTCAACCGGTAAAAGTTCCGGTCCCGAATACGAAGCTGCATACGAGAAAGATTTCGCCGGCGAACTGCAACCACTGCCGTGGAACGTTGTGGGCAATCGCGTCAAAGAGAACAAGAGCAATGCGGAGATTCTTACTCCCCAATTCCTCGACGGCATTGCAAAAGCGCAAATGGATCCCGCGGTTGAGAAGACGCACGCTCTCAGCAATCAACTGGCATGGACCCTCATCAGCTTTCGTGCCCTTATCCAGCGCCAGCTTCCACTGAAGTCCGCAACCATCGCCGTGCTCACAAAATACGTCGCGGCCAATAACGTTGAAAAGCCCGACATCTGGGCTGCACGCGACGTCACTCTCACTTCGGCAGACAAGCTTACTCCCATTAACGTTGGCATCTGGGATTCAGGATCTGACCTGAGCCTCTTCCCCGGGCGCGTCTATTCAGTACCCCATCCCGCGCCCGGCGCCGATCCGCATGACATCGCCTTCGACCTCAAGGGATTGCCCACGCACGGCTATCTCCTTCCGCTCAACGCCGAGCAGAAAGAGACATATCCTTCTATGCTCGACGAGCTGAAGGGATTCTCCGATCTCACGCTCTCCATCGACAGTCCTGAAGCCTCCGCGCTCAAAAAGAAGCTCTCCAACATGCCTGCGGCACAGGTTCCGGCTTTTCTTGAAAACCTCGAATTCTACGCGATCTATTCGCACGGCACCCACGTCGCCGGCATCGCCGCGCGCGGCAACCCCGCAATTCGACTTGCGGTGGTCCGCGAAACTTTTGACTGGCACAATGTACCGCTCGCGCCCAGTGAGGAGCTGTCGAAGCGTGCAGCCGCGGATCATAAAACCGCTGTCGCCTGGTTCCGCGCAAACCACATTCGCGTTGTAAACATGAGCTGGGGTGGCACGCCGAAGGACGTGGAAACAGCCCTGGAAAAGAACGGCATAGGTAAGGATCCGGCCGATCGCAAAGCCATGGCGGCCCACCTGTTTGCTATTGAACGCGACGGTCTCTACGAGGCGATGAAGAGCGCGCCGGAGATTCTCTTTATTTGCGCAGCCGGAAATGCGAACAGCGACAGCAGCTTCACTGAAGACATGCCCGCCTCCTTCAAGTTGCCGAATATGCTCGCAGTCGGCGCTGTCGATCAGGCCGGCGATGAGGCAAGCTTCACCAGCTACGGCCCCACCGTGCGCGTCGATGCTGATGGGTACGAGGTCGAATCCACCGTCCCCGGCGGCGCGAAACTGCGCATGTCCGGCACCTCCATGGCCTCGCCCAACGCGGTCAATCTCGCCGCAAAGCTCATCGCGCTCGATCCCAAACTCACACCGGAACAAACCATTCAACTGATGATTGACGGCACCACTGCAAGCGCCGACGGCCGTCGGCATAACCTCAATCCCAAACGTTCCATCGAATTACTCCACCAGATGGAAGTAGGCGCCGCACATTAAATCTTCAGTTGAAGCATCCCATGTAAAAGGCCGGCATCGCGCCGGCCTTTGCATTTCCTGGTTGAATCTCCGTTACGCCTCTTCCGTCTCCGCCGCCTTCAGCGTGAACTCCACCTTCTGCGCGCCCAGATACGGATGATGCGCCGTCAAGGTCACCTTGCCCGGCCGCTCGCCCGCGCGAATCCACACCGCACCCTGTCCACCCACCAGCGTGAATGGATTGTCGCCAATCAGCGTTGCCGGTCCGCTCAACTCAAACTTCACCGGGTCACAAGCGAACGGACGCACCGCATCAAATTCATCCGTCACCCGCAGCACCACGCGCGTCGTGTCCGCTCCATCGGCCAGAAGCTCAGTGTCGTCCGGCTTCAACGCAAACTTCTGGTCCACACCCTTGCCTGACATCGTCTTCGTCGCCACCAGCTTCCCGCCGATGTACCCCTCGATACGTAGATCACCCCACTCCGCATGGAAGTCGCGCAGGTTTGCCGAGAACGGTGGATACTTCAGGTGCTTGAACTGCTCGCGGTCCGGATCGGCCTCGGCCACCAGCGTGCCACCTACATAAAACTTCAGGTGCTCGCAGTTCGAGCTCACCAGCGCCGTCGTAAAGCCGACATTCTCATCGCCGCGCGCCCAGTGGAACGATGGCGCCAGCACAATCTCCTCCTCCGGCTCGCATTGCGAGCGGTAAAAACCTGCCGCAGGCTTAGGTTCGCGCCAGATATCCGTCACGCCGTGATAGCAGATGCGATCGCCCGAGCCGAAATTTGCGTGCGTGTTGTAGTCAAAGGCGCACCAGCCAATGCCGCCCGCATATTGCGGATCGCTCGCCAGCTGATCGTGCACGCGCGCATGGCGAATCGTGTGCTCCCGCAGCCGCTCAATGTTGTCGATCGTCTTCGTCGGATACGTGTGTCCCACAAACTCAGTGTTCAGATACAACGGATGATTCGGCTTCTTCAGCGGGAAACCAAAATCGTTCATCGTGAACACATCTTCCAGAAACTCCGACTCCTGAAAGTAGCGAATGCCGCCCGTCTGCCGAGTCGGGTCCAGCTTGTGCGCCATCGCATTCGTGCGCGTATAAAAATCGTGGTTGTCGCGCGACTCGTTAATGCGCACGCCCCACAGAATGATCGACGGATGATTCCAGTCGCGCCGAATCATGCGCCGCACGTTGTCCACAGAGATGTCCTGCCACGCCAGGTCGCCGATATGCTGCCAGCCCGGAATCTCCTCCAGCACCAGCAAACCCACTTCGTCGCACGCGTCCAGAAAATGCCGCGACTGCGGATAATGCGACGTGCGTACGATATTGCACTTCAGATCCTCGCGCAGAATCTTCGCGTCGCGTCGCTGCACGCGCCCCGGCATCGCCTGCCCTACCCACGGAAACATCTGGTGCCGGTCAAGCCCGCGCAGCTTCACCACCTTGCCGTTGATCTTGAATCCCTCCGGCGTGAACTTCGCATCGCGGAATCCAATCCGCCGCAAGTCACTGTCCACCACGGCGCCGCTCTTCATCAGCTTCACTTCCAGGCGATACAGCTTTGGCGCATGCAGCTCCCACAGTGCAATGCCATCGATGGGATCGAAGTGCACCGTCTGCGGCTTCAGTCCCTCGTCACTCCACCCCTGCACCGCCTGCTTGGCCGCCGCAATCTGCTTCTCGCCGTCGTAAAGCGCGGCCTCGAGCGTGTACTCCGCGCCCGAAGACTTGAGATTGCTCGCGAGAAAGCACTCCACGTCGAGCACAGGCTTACCGCTCAGCACCTCCTTTGGCTGCGCAAAGATGTTCTCGATGTATGTGTCCGGCACAATGCGCAACTGCACCTCGCGATAGATGCCGCCGAAGGTCAGGTAGTCAATCTCATAGCCGAAAGGCGGAATATCCGATCGCTCACTTGAGTCCACTTCCACAGCCAGCACATTGTCACGGTCAAAATCCACATGCTGTGTCAGCTCAAAGCTGAACGGCGTGTAGCCGCCTTTGTACTCGCCCACATAAGTCCCGTTCACCCATACCTTTGACGCCGTCATCACGCCTTCAAAGTCAACAAACACGCGCTTGCCGCGCGCCGCCGCGGGCAAACGGAAGTGCCGCCGATAGACCGAAACAAACTCGTAGCTCTTCTCGTCAAAGCTGTGCCACGGCACGCGCAGATTCGTGTGCGGCACCACCACGCGCTCAAACTTGCTGTCGTCAAACACGCGCGCCCTTGCCGCGTCCACGGCCTTTGGGCTGAATCTCCAATTCCTGTTGATGGGCAGCACCATGCGCCCCGTGCGCGCGGCAGTCTGCGCTGAGGCAGTCAGATTATTGGCAACCGTGGCAGCGGCAATCACCGTTCCGGTCGACTTCAGAAAATCGCGACGATCCATCACTTCTCCTCACAGCAAACCTGCAGCCCACTTATGGCGTAACACGTTGGCCACATACTCATTGGACGTTGTGAAACAGCGAATATTGTATACGTTTCCAGCTTTGCAACACCGCAGGCGCCTTGGTCCTCTCGAATACTCTTCGGGCGCGCAAGCGTCGTCTGCCCCACGCAGTGGTCTGCCCCACCACAGGCGGCTCGGTGTTCTCGAAAACCCTTCGGACGTGCAAGCGCCGTCTGCCCCACGCGGTGGTCTGCCCCACCACAGGCGGCTCGGTGTTCTCGAAGACCCTTCGGGCGCGCAAGCGCCGTCTGCCCCACGCAGTGGTCTGCCCCACCGCAGGTGCCTGTACACTGATTCCGTTATGAGTTGTCTCTTTTGCAAGATCGTCGACGGAAGTATTCCTTCCACTGCCATCTACCAGGATTCCGACTGTTACGCCTTTGCCGACATCGGCCCCCAGGCGCCAACCCATGTGCTCGTCGTCCCGCGGCGTCACATCGCATCGCTGGCAGATACTTCGCCCGCCGATGCCGCGCTGCTCGGCCATCTCGTCTCCGTCGCTGCGCAAATCGCGCGCGAAAAAGCGCTCGCCAGGGGCTATCGCGTCGTCATCAACGCCGGACCGGATGGCGGCCAGACCGTCGACCATCTTCATGTCCATCTGCTTGGCGGACGCCCCATGACCTGGCCTCCGGGCTGATTGCGCATGCGGTTGCCGGGTTTATCAGCGTCCTATTTCAACGTGTATTGCTGCGCCACATAGAAATAGCGCGGATTGATGCCAGGCGTGGCCTCTTGTACAAACTGCCCTTTGAAGAAGTGACTCACGCCTGCCATGAACGTATGGTTGCCCCACTTGTACATCGCAAAGCCATCCACTTCCTGCCCCACACGGGAGCCCGCCGTCCCGTCGGTCCTGATCGCCAGTTGCGTTCCGTTACTCGCATAGAGCGCGTCGGTCCGGTCGTAGAGAAACTCATCCGTGTACATCACGTTGAATGTAAGTGCGCGCGTCAGATTCACGGACTCGAGCACTTTGATCGTCTTCAGGTTCTGCCATCCGAACAGGTCCATATGGCCAAACCGGTCGTGGTTCGCCGGAGCCAGTTGGTCATAGGTCCCGCTCCTGCTTGAACTGTACTCTGACCCCGAAGCGCTCTTGTACTCGGCCGACAATGTGGTTGGAAAGCGCCCCAAACGCATCGGCCGCGCCAGCCCTGCCACCCACGCAAAAGCACGTTGGTCTTTTATCCCCATGTGGCCACCCTGGCCAATCGCCTCAAGACTGTAGGTGAAACCCTCCGGCAGCCCGCCATAAAAACGCCCGCCAAAGCTGTTCGTCCCCAGCGTGCCCGCACCACTCCATCCACCAATCTTGTTCTGTGAGTGCCGCAGCGCATATGCATCCACGCTCATCCCGCGCCACAGCTTCGGAAAAACCGTGTAGGCGCCCCAGAACCGGTTCCCGAGATTGGGGCTGTTGAAGGCATCCGGCTGCACCCGAACCGGCGAAAAGAACAGCGCTGAGAGCACCATTTTCCTGGACGTGTACTCCAGTCGCCCATGGTCGTAGGTGCGCGAAGTATTCGTCCATTGCCCGCTGCTCAGCACACGGTTCTCGCCGTAGCGCAGCATGCGCCTGCCGAATGAAAAGTCGAACTTGCTCCCCTCCGGTGAGAAGCCCAGCCAGGCTTCCTGCAGATCCATCGAGTCACGTACCGTCGAGGGTGCTGGCTTTCCGTAAAATGGCGCCCGTACATCCTGCCCCAGTGCGGAAAGCGTCAGCCAACGCGTGGGCCGATACTGCATACCAACGCGCAGCCGGCTCAGCATGTCCTGCTGGTTCACGGCTGCGCCGAACTTCACCCCGTCCTGCTCTTCCCAGCGCGTGCGCTCCTCAAAACGAAGCATCAGTTTCTGGTCGGTAAGCCGTTTCACCAGGTTCGCACTCGCCTGCATCGGGTCTTCGACCGGTTCTTGCATCGGATCGTGCATCGCATCCCGGATGGAGTCTTGCATCGGATCCGGTTGGGCCTGTCCCGCGCAGGGTGCAAACACCAGCGCCAGAATCCACATCAGCCTCCGCAATGAAAGACCCGCGGCTCGCTGTCGTAGAACTGGCTTACGCGCCCCAGCGTAGGGAAATCGCTCCGTGCACGCCTTATCTGCAACACGCATCATCAGGTCAAAGCTTCCGGCCATCAAGGGCAAATCAGGGAATTGATCTTCAAATGAGGGAAACACATCTTGGCGATCGTTGCGCTTCGCGGCCGAATGTTGCTTCCATCCGCGGCGGCCCTTCGCCTTTGTCTTCATGGAATAAGAAAGAGGGCGCATGATTTACGCGCCCTCTATTCAAAACAGCTTGTCCGGGATTTACACCGGCTGCGGCTGGTTATCCTCTTCCTCTTCCATGCCGTAACGGCGCAAGAGGTTGGGCAGGCTCTGTGAGAAGGCCGAACGCGGCATCACCGTGTCACAACCTGCTTCAACAGCCTTCAACTTCAGGTCGCCCTGCAGATGGTTGAGGAAGCCAACAATCGAAACCGACTTCTTGAACTTCGTCTTGAACTTGGGAATCAGCGTCATCGGCTTCGCATTGGCGTTGTTCAGGTCAAATACAACCAGCGCTGGCTTTTCTTCATCTGGCTTGTCCAGAACCTTGGCCACCACTTCCTTGTCGCCCTTTACAAACTCCACCTTGATGCCCAGCTTGCGCGAGGTCTCCTGAATCTTCGCCTGAAAGAAAAGGTCGTCGATAAAACAGAAGATCCGCGTCGGCGCATCGGCGCGCACCGGTGCTGCAGGGCCATTTTGATAAACGTCCTGATAGTAGGCGCCATGTCCGTTGCCGTTCACCGGAATCGTTGATGGCGGACCGTCAGCCACATTGCCATTCGCTGTGCGATAGCTGTGGTCCATGGGACCGACAAACATGCGCGGGCCCTTCTGCTTGTCCTTGCGTTTACCCTGCGGCTGGTCAATTCGGTTGCCGATTTCCGGCTGTGAACCGCCGCCCGGCTTGAAGAATTTCTTCTTCTTCCGGCTGTGTCCCTGCCCGCGCGGCGCAAAACTCTGCGATTGCGGTTGTGGTCCCTGCCCCTGCTGAGGCTGGCCCTGCTGCGCCTGCGGCGCGCCCTGTTGGCTGGACTTATTCTTGCGGCGACGCCGGCGGCGCCGGTGCCCCTGCGACTGCCCCTGGCCATTGGCCGGGGCCTGCCCCATATCTCCCTGGGGCTGCGTGGGTTCTGTTGTCATGCGTGCACTTCCTGGCACATTGCGTTGGGATGCCTTACCTAATCTTGGTTCGCGCCCCGCTTCGGGTACTGCGAACGTTGCCTTTGCGTTTTGCCTCTCGATCGATCAAACCAATCAACCGGCGGCGCTGTTGATTCCAGTGCGGGCGGACTCCATCACTCCCATTCAACATCGAAGGCGGGCATTCGCTCTCCGCATGACTCCGAGGTCAAAATCCCATGGGCCTGTCGTTGTGGTTGGTGGAGAGTGTCGTTTCTCCAACCGGACGCTTTACGCACACTGACTGCCAGAGTATCCGCTACTGCTAATTCTGCTTTCAGCGTCATCGAGTCGGAAGGGCCTGCAACCATACAAGGTCCCCCGGTTGCCAGGGTTTGCTCTCCGTCACTACCGACGCGTTCCTCTTGGTAATGCCTCTCAATTTGGGGAGCTTTGACCGTTCGCTGTCTGAGTAGGAGTCAGACCGGTCTTGGTTTCAAGCTTCCTGGATCGGCGGCGAGCCCTCACTGCCCTCTTCGGGTGGTTCGCTAACAGCCGCCTCTTTTAGGCAATCTTGATACTACAGCCTGGAGAATCGGCTGGCAAGTGACTCCGATATCCGCAGGTACCCTAAGTGCCATCTTGGAACTATCCCCAATCCGGCGCCAACTGCTCATAAAGTACGAACGCCACTCCAGATAGGAGTGGCGTTCGCTGTCCGCGCTGGTCACTGGCCTCCCAGCATTTGGGTCGATGGTGTATCCACCGTACCTGCTACAGGCTCATCCGACCGGATATTCCCTCTTGTGGGGCCGCCTCGTAGGCGGATTCTCTTGTCGGATGCCTGCTATGCATGTGGGCTCGCCGGAGTTCTTCCAGCAGCCGGTACATCACTGGCACCCTACTCAATTGCAATCGGCATGCCGTTCCACCCAGTCACGTATTTTCAATTACTTACAAGATTTCCGCCCACTTTTCCTTTTGGAATAACGGATGAAATCACCACCCATTCTTCTAAATTCTGTAGATTTCGTTTCAACGCTGACATTGCGGACAATAATGCGTGCTCCGTCCGGCCACCACAATCCGCTTGATGGGCGTCCGGCAAACAAGGCACGGCTCCCCTGTCCTCTGATAGACCCGGTGCTCCAGTTGGAAGAACCCGCGCACCCCATTTGCATCCACATAATCTGAGACCGACGACCCACCCAGCCGAATCGCCGCATGCAGCACTTCCGCCAGCGACACTCGCAGCCGCTCCAATTCCGCGGCCGTCAGCCGCCCCGCTCTGCGGCCAGGTCGCAGTCCGGCGCGAAACAGGCTCTCGTCCGCATAAATATTGCCCACACCTGACAGCAGTGTCTGATTCAGCAGTGCAGCCTTGATCGCCAGTTTCCGGCCCCGGAAGAGCACTCGAAATGCTTCGGCCTCCACCGCCAACGGCTCCGCTCCCGCCGCTTCAAATGCCTTCACCTTGTGCAGAGCCCGCAACTCCAGGCGTCCAAAACGCCGCGGATCCACAAACCGCACTTCTTTGCCGCTCTTCAGCGTCAGCCTCGCATGCGTGTGAGCCTCCACCGGCGCGTCGGGCGTCGTCACCAATAGCCTTCCCGTCATCCCCAAATGCACAATCCACTGCGCCTGCTCTTCGTTTGCGCGCGCGCCGCGCTCCTTCGCACCCAGCGAACACACAATGTGTTTGCCCACCCGCTGCACACGCAGAAAAGCGCGGCCCTCCAGCTCCTTCGCCTGCACGTGAGGTGGCGTCTTGAACGGCTCACGGTGCCGCCCGAACCATGCCTCCACAATCACATCGCCACGCACACGCTCGTCCACGCCGCGCGCAATCGTCTCCACTTCAGGTAATTCGGGCATCTCTCGATTGTAGAAGTTAGGTCCGTCGTCGCGCTTCCACTAAGGCTTCAACGGCTTTCGCATTTGCGGTGCGTGAGTATCGGGGAACGCACAAACACTCTGCCGGCGTCTGCTCCATGCAATGGGCTATTTTTGTCTGTGACTCCGAATGCGGTTTGCTTCAAAGCTCACAATCTTCCACGGACCTTTGCTCTCGCGCACCCATACGTGCGTATAGCGGTAGCTGCCGGTAATATCCCCTTCGTCTGTGGTGCCGGAAACATCTGCGCGGCAGGTCACCACCGCAGTCCCGCCATAAAAACGCACCTTGCGGTCGCTGATGGAAAGCGATCGAATGTGCAGCACTCCGCTGCGCATATGCGCCAGTGTCTGTTCTCGTGACTCGAGCATCCCATTCGAAGTGATCGCCATGTAGTCGGCGGCCAGAATCTCGCTCATCGCGTTCGCATTGCCGCGCAGAAGGGCATTGCGCCAGTTGTCTTCCATTTGGAACAACTCATTACGCCATTCATGATGCGCATCATGAAACAGCGCACCCATCAGCCCGGGCGCCGCAAGCAGCATTACAACCACAAGAACCGTGCAGTGCTGGAATTTGCGCGACCGTTGAGCAGTGATTCTCATGAGCGTACGGAGTGTAGACCGACTTCTCGTCGCGGGTCAATCCAACCTGCGTAACCCGCGCTCGGTGACTGTTGGGTTGGACGCATACATCACGAATGGTGGAGGAAACCTCGCAGGAAATTCATCAGGCGTGCCGGCAAGCACATTCTGCGCCGGCCTGGGACCTGGAGAAAGGAATATAGTTCCTAGTTGTGTTCCAAGTTGAGTTGAAGCTGGACAATAGGCGCCTCTTACGTTCGCGTCCTCTGCTCAATGTTGCTGCTTTCGGCGGCGGCAACGGTGATGGCGCAGGTCAGTCAACCTTCCCTTCCACCACTCATTCTGCCTCCTTCAGCCCCGGCTGCTTCGCACCACGCGAGTTCTTATCCGATACCTGATCCGCACCAGGGCCTTATGCGCGTGGATGTAACGGTGGCGAATCAGACGGGCAACTTCGTCCCGGGACTTGAGAAGCAGGACTTCACGCTGTTGGACAACGGCCAGCCCCGGAAAATTGTGACCTTGCAGGAAGCGGATGACGCGACAGACGATTTGACGACATCGGTGGTGCTGGTACTCGATCCGCTGAACATGACTCCGGATGGTGACATAGGGGCGGCGAATCGGCAGTACGCGGAGGCGGTGGATCAGGTCGAGTCGTATCTCAAGGCCAACGGGGGTGAGCTGGCGTGGCCCACCGTTGTGTATCGCCTGACGAAAGACGGACTTTATGCAACGCGGACCACGACCGACGGCAATGCGCTTGCCGAGGAGATTGAACAGCCGGCCGGGCAGCGCAGAATATGGGCGTCGCCGGAGATCTATTACTACATCCGGAACATGGACCGGGGCGGAGAATTGAGCTCAAGGATCAGCCACTCGCTGATCGCACTTGGATCAATTGCGATTGAGCAGCGGCGGCAGCCGGGAAGAAAGCTCATGTTTTGGATAGGCGACGGGTGGCCAATTGAAAAACGCAAAGCCGAGGGCCTGGCGGACTTTTCCATTGAACTGCTCACGCGCATGCAGGAGGCGCGCATCAGCCTGTGGGGCGCGTCGGAATGGCCCAGGCTGGACGCATCGGGAAATGTGCAGCCCGTCTCGGATTTCGTCTACAAAGAGTTTCTCCAGGGTCCAAAGCAGAGTTCCGTCGACCTGCGCTATTTGACCCTGCAGGTGATTGCTGCGCGCGGCCTGGGCGGAATGCTGTTTGCGCGCCACGGCCAACTGGCGGCGACGATAGCGGCACAGGCGAAGAAAGAGAGCAACTACTATTCGCTTACATTCGACCCGCCACGCACCAGCTTAGTAGATGAGTATCACCACTTGAAGGTGGAGATGAATAGACCGGGGCTGACGGCGCTTGTAGACAAGGACTATTATGACCAGCCGGCGTTTTACGATCAGCCACCTGCGACGGAACGCGTTTCAGTGAAGCAGTTGGAGACATTTGTTGAGAATGCGCACAATTTATCGAAGGCTGAATTCCAGAGCCATCTGCAAGGGATGGAGCTTACGGAGCGATTGAGCGATGATCTACGGGTCCAACTGGTGCACGAGGTTCGTGGAAAGCAAGCGCGTGAGGCAGTTGAAGTAATTGCCGATAAGTCCGTGTTTCTTCCTCCGCCGGCCGATGAGATACTTTCCACCCCGAAGCCGGATATGGCCACGCAGAAGAAGATCATTGCGAGCGCAATCACCTACATCAATACGACAATACCGAAGCTCCCCGATTACTTTGCGAACCGGATCACTGTGCATTATCACGAAGACGAGCCTCCGGCAGGGCAGTCATGGAAGACAGCTTGGGCGGACCATGCATTGCACGAGGGCGAGACCATTACAGCAGCAATTCACTTGCATGACGGCAAAGAGCGGACGGAGAAAGTAACGATCAAGAATGCCCCCGACAAGCCGGGCAACGATCAATTGCAGACCATCGGCACATTTGGACCCATTCTGGCCACCGTAATGATTGCAGCAACAGCGCCGGAGAGCGAATTAACGTGGAACCGCTGGGAAAAGGGCGAGAGCGGCCCCCTGGCTGTATTTCACTATCGCGTGCCGAAGGAAACCCCACTTTTTTCGGCCGGATTCTGCTGTCTTGCGGTCGACTTCGAGTCGATTGCGTTCAGTACGCGCGCTCCGTTCCACGGAGAGATTGCCGTGGATCCTTCAACAGGCGCCATCCTTCGACTGACCATAGAGGCAGACCTTGCATGGAGGCTGCCCCTTGAGCAATCGGATGTCATGGTGCAGTACGGACCTGTCTCCAAGGGCCCGGTGACCTATATCTGCCCGATGAGAAGTGTATCCATCTCCCGCCACCGCAGAGTCATGGCTCTGGATGAATGGGGCGAGCACTTTAAAGTGTATGGCCCGTTTGAAACCGTGATGAATGAGATGCGGTACGAGAAGTACCACTTCTTTGGATCAACCTTCCGGATTGTGCCGGGCTTTGTTGAGGCTCCGAAAGATCAGTAGAAGTGGGACCGATTTCGGTGCCGGGCTTCAAATGGTGTCACTTGCGCGCGAGTTATATCCTGCGCGGCAACACCGCACACGATGTCTACGCCAGTGCGTCCAGATCGTCCCGCCGGCGTTCGAGCATTTTCTGGTAGAGCCCGCCCACTGCGAATTCTTTGAAGTGCTCTGAACTGCGATGCGCGGCTTCGGCGGCAGCATCCTCGTATTGCTCGTAGATGATGATCTGGTCCGGATTGCCTTCCACCCGGTGGGGAATGTACGTGACGCAGCCCGGCTCCCGGCGTGACGCTTCCGTCAGCTTGCGAAGAATCTCCGTTATCTCGTCCCGGTCATCGGGAGAGAATTTCAAATACACACAAAAGCTGATCATCTACGCCGCCTTGCCCGGACCATTTTGCCGGACAAAAACTTGCCCGACCCCATTCTTCACCAAACTGACCACAGCCTCATCGAACAAAACACCGCTCTGGTCGGATATGGCCCGGCTCCCCCTCAGGTCCTTCCAGTTTACCCATCAATCTCGTCGAGCACCGACTGAAATTCCGGCAGTACCATCGTCTGGTCCCGGTCCGGCCCGGTCGACACCATCGCGATCTTCGCGCCGCTCTCACGTTCCTGAAAGCGAAGATAATCCTTCGCCGCCTGTGGCAGCTTGTCAAACTCCACAGTTCCTTCCGTCGACTGCTGCCAGCCCTTCAGCGTCGTGTAGACCGGCTTAATCTGTTCCAGCCCCTGCACATCGGCCGGAATCTCATCCGTCACTTTGCCATTGATCTCATAGCCCACGCACACGGGAATCTCGGCCAGTTCATCGAGCACGTCCATCTTCGTCACCACCAGCCACTCGGCTCCGTTCACCTGGTTCGAGTAGCGCAGCAGTGGCATATCCAGCCAACCCACGCGCCGCTTGCGTCCGGTCACCGCGCCAAATTCGTTGCCGCGCGTCTGCAACCGCTCACCCACCGCATCGTGTATCTCCGTCGGAAACGGACCGCCGCCCACGCGCGTCACATACGCCTTCGTTACTGAGATCACTGTGCCAATCGCGGTCGGACCCACGCCAGTTCCCGTCGCTGCGCCGCCCGAGGTCGCGCTTGACGACGTTACAAAGGGATACGTCCCATGGTCGATATCCAGCATCGTCCCCTGCGCACCCTCGAACATCACCGAACCACCGTCCGAAATCACTTTATTCAGCAGCCGTCCCGTGTCCGTCACAAACGGACGTACCTGCTCTGCCGCCGCCGCATACTCCTCATACATGCTCGTCGGGTCCAGCGGATCGGTCCCGAACAGCGCATGCGCAATCGCGTTCTTCTCGGCGCACGCCGCTTCAATATGCGTCTTCAGCAAATCCGGCCGCAGCAAATCCACCACGCGCAGACCGCTGCGCGCCATCTTGTCCTCATACGCCGGCCCAATCCCGCGGCTCGTTGTGCCAATCTTCTTCCGTCCCGGAGCACTCTCCGCCGCCAGCTCAATCATCCGGTGATACGGCAGAATCACCTGCGCCCGGTTTGATACGTGCAACTGCCCGTCCACGTCGATGCCCAGCTCGCGCAGTTTGGCCACTTCCTTCAAAAACGCAATCGGGTCCAGCACCACACCATTGCCGATCACCGCCTTGCAGCCCGGCTGCAGCACGCCGCAGGGAATCAGTTGCAGAATGAACTTCTGCTTGCCATGAATCACAGTGTGCCCGGCGTTGTGCCCGCCCGCGTAACGCGCCACCGCGTCAAACCGCTCGCTCAGCACATCCACAATCTTGCCCTTACCTTCGTCGCCCCATTGGGCGCCCAGCACAACCGCTGTCTTCGCTCGCATCTCGTCCCGTTCCCACACAAAATGGCCCGCCGCAGCCGCCCCAGACAGACTCAACTACGCGAGCACTTTTTCGGGCGCGCCCAACTCGCCACGCCCTCAAAGATGATAAACCCCGAAACGGCATCGGAATTGTCGCGCAGGTCACGCGTCGCGCCGTTCTCTTTGGCTTTTCAGAATTCCCAGGCGTAAGTCCATCGAGATCAATCCCGCATCGCAGAAGCCTACGGTCCCAGTTTGATTCCGGGCCCGAGAATGAAGATAAAAGCCAGCCCGAAGATTGCCGCCGCAATCCACCACGCCGGGGAACGTTGCACCACGAGTACCTGCTCCGGCTCTTTGCGCGGCATCAGGCTGTCAAGCCATAGCAGTCCCGAGGATCCGCCAAACGCCGCAGGCATGGTCGACACCAAAAATAGCTTCAATCCCAGCGGGTCAAGCGCGCCCGCCGCGCAACTGAAGAAGCATGCCACCAGGTAGGGAAAACGGCCAACGGTGTTGTACTGCCCACGCTTTCCCACAAATACCCGCACTGCAACCGCCAGCATCCGCGCAAACAGCAAATACAAAGCTGCGCCCAGCAATGTCATTCCGATGCGCAACGCCGCCTGATGCGGCAGCCCATTGATCACCTGCTGCCAATCCCCAAATCCAATAATTCCCGAGAACATGAAGTAGCCCGCGGCAGGGAAAAGATTCAGCGCCGCCAGCAGCCATAGAAAATAGCGCAGGTTTGCGCGACTGCCCGTGGTCCGCATCGCCAGAAAAGCGAGGATGCCGGTCGCAAGATTCACCAGCGTTCCGCCGGCTTCCACCCAGCGGTCCTGACGCAGGCTCGATAAGTGATTACTGGTCAGCTCGGTCGGAACCTCACCACGCAGCCATGCGGTCACACCATGCCCCACGCCTTCATGAAGCAGAATCGCCAATCCACCCGCAATCACCGCCATGCTGGCAATGGTTGCCATGCTATGCCGTTCAGCCATGTCGGCCATTCTACCCCCGGTCAAATGCGCTTCTCTCTACTTTGCTTCCCACAGCATGTCTGCCTTTGTATCGTCACCGTTCTTTTTATGGAGCACCTGTTAACCATCCCCCCTCCTCATCCGTTGTATGGGCAGAGGTGCTTGATATCCCTCGACTCACTAAGGAATCCACCATGAACCTTCCGCGCATTCCCGCACGACTCTCATCGGCAGCCCGGCTGCTCACTTCGCAAACCGTCCTCGCCGCACTCACGCTCTCGTCCGCGGCACTGTTTGCCCCCACCGCGGCAACCCAGCAGCACACAACCGCGGTCACGCAGTCCGCGCCCGCGCCACAGCTCAGTGATCAGGACGTCTCCGCCACGCAGTCGCAGCTCATCAAGCTCCTGCGCCTCAGCCCCACGCTCACTAGCGTCGTTGCCCGTGACCCCTCGCTTCTCGCCAACCAGGCATACGTCGAGCACAACAACCCCCAGCTCGCCGCCTTCCTCGTACAGCACCCTGAGGTCGCCCGCAATCCCGACTTCTACCTCTTCACCCACCTCAACCACACTGACGGCTCTCCTGACGAAGCCCTCGAGCGCGCCGTCTGGCCCAATGTCTTCCATTCCTCACCGCCACGCTCCGGCTTCGACGAGTTCCTCAGCAACATGTCGCCACTCCTTGCCTTCATCGGCTTCCTCGTCGCATTCGTCCTGATGACCCGCGTTTTTCTCGAGAACCGCCGCTGGAACCGCATCTACAAGCTGCAAAGTGAAGTCCACAGCCGCCTTATTGACAAGTTCAGCACGAATCAGGAACTCGCTGCTTACATGGAAACTGACGCCGGGCGCAAATTCCTTGAGGCTTCGCCTATCGCCGTGAACTTTGAGCCCTCCCAGCGCGTACCCAATGCAGTGGCCCGTGTGCTCACGCCGCTCCAGTTGGGCGTCGTTCTCGTCCTGCTCGGCATCGGCTTCCTGCTCCTGCGCCACACTGAAGCAGACATGGAACTCCCCATGCTCGTGCTCGGCACAATTACGCTGATGCCCGGAATCGGATTTATCCTGTCCGCAGGACTTACCTGGCTGCTCGCCTCGCGCCTTGGCCTCATGCCCGGCAACGACCAGCAGTCATCGCCCATGCTCACGCGGGAAAGACAGTGATCCAGCGGGAGCTGCCGCACCGTGAAAAGGAAACGCCTGATGTCCAGCAATCCCGCACTCTCGAATGCACTGGCCGGCGAAGGACTCGTCCTCGGCGCCGGCCAGGTGCCGGCCTGCGCGGACATGGACAATGAGGCCTTCGCGGGATTCTACGAGCGCTCCGCGCGCGGCCTGTGGAGCTACATCGCCCGCGTCTCCGGCGACCCAACCCTCGCCGACGACCTGATGCAGGAGAGCTTCGTGCGCTTCCTCACCGCCGCTCACCCCAATGACGGTGAAGTCGCCGCCCGCCGTTACCTCTTCCGCATCGCCACCAATCTTCTGCGCGACCACTGGCGCAAGCCGCGCACCACGCCACTCGACGAAGTTCCTGAAGAACGGTTTGCCGCAGCGGACCACACTCCGGTTCATAGCGAGCTGAGCCCGGTTTTGGCTCTGCTGCGGCCGCGCGATCGCCAGCTCCTCTGGCTGGCTTACGCCGAAGGCTACACCCATCGCGAAATCGCCGAAGTCACCGGCCTCGCCTCGGCCAGCATTCGCCTCCTGCTCTTCCGCGCCCGCCGCAAAATGGCCGGCCTGCTCCGCGAAGGCAACAGCGCAGCCTCAGAACCGGCAGCGCAAAGCGAGGCGCACTCATGAGCCCCTTCACCTGCAGTCGCGAGAAGGAAATCGCTGCGCTGCTCGACCTCGGCCAGTGGCCACAAGCCTCGCCTGCCGATCTCCGCGCCCACGCCGTCTCCTGCCGCAGTTGCTCCGACCTCATCCTCGTCCGCAGCGCCCTGCACTCCGAGCGCATCAGCACCATATCCGCTCCCGCATTGCCCTCCGCCGGATCGCTCTGGTGGCGCGCTCAACTGCGCAAGCGCAATCAGGCCATCGAAACCATCTCCCGCCCACTCCTCGGCGCCCAGATCTTCGCCTTCGCCGTCATCCTTGTCGTCGCCGCCGTCGGCATTGTGTGGGACCTGAAGACCGGCGCGCGCATGCTCACCTGGCTCGAGGACATTCCCCACGTGCTCAACCTCTCCGTGCTCCTGCCCAGCACACCCAGCTTCACCGGACTCTGGCTGCTCGTCCCCTTGCTCGGCATCGTGGCCCTTGTCAGCGGCGTCGTCGTCTATTTTTCGCTGGAGAAGCAATAGTCCCATGAACCCTCACCCTCAGGAATTCTGGAGCCACAACCCTCTTGCGAGCGAATAGCGAGCGTCTGCTCCATGCAGTGGCACTCCTCCGCGCCGTCAACGTCGGCGGCCACGGCAAGCTCGTCATGGCAGACTTCCGCTCCCTCCTCGCCGGACTCGGTTACACCAACATTGAAACCTACATTCAGAGCGGTAACGCCGTCTTTGACGCGAAAGGCTCCGCTTCAACCGTCCACAAAGCGATCACTGCCGCTCTCACCAATCACCTGGGCGCACCCGCTGAAGTCATCCTCCGCACCCACGCCGACCTCACCCGCATCATCGCCGCCAATCCCTTCGCCAAAGAGGCTGCCGACAACGGTGCCCGCGTCCATGTCGTCTTCCTCGCCGCCCAGCCGCCCGCATCCGCGCGCGCCGTCCTCCAGAGCATCGTCGACAAATATCCCCAACGACGCGACCGCTTTCACCTCGACGGCGACACTCTCTATCTCCACCTGCCCGACGGCGCCGCCGACACCAAATTCAACACCAGAGCCGCGGACATCGGAGTCCCCTCCACCGCACGCAACTGGAACACCGTCCTCAAACTCCACGACCTGTCCGCTCGCTAAGCCGCAGAGTCTCCCGGCGCTTCAGTACCATGTCATTCCGAACGAAGCCGGGCAATCCGTAGTTGCTTTTCACGACCTATCTCTGCCAGGAAGAATGGGTGCCCCAGGTGCCTCGCATTTGGGCACCTGGGAAAGACCGACCCTCAGCCGCACCGCGAAACCAACAACCGTCGCGACTTGCCCGCTATGAACCCTGAACTCTCTCCAGACAAGCATCGATGACACGCGCCGCTTCCCGTGCCGCCTTCACTTCATGCACCCGCACAATCGAGGCCCCATTCAAGATCGCCGCAACCATCGCGGCCACACTCGCCGTCTCCCGCGCGTCCACCGCAACATCCACGCCGCCATACAACGGAGCCAGCGCCCGCCCCAGAAACGACTTCCGGCTCATACCCACCAGCAGAGGTCTGCCCAGCGCAAGCAACTGCCTCTGCCGCGCCATCAGCGCAAAGTTTTCTCCATGCCGTTTTCCGAACCCGTAACCAGGGTCAAGCACAATCGCTTCGCGCGCCACGCCCGCATCCTCGGCCATCTTCAAACTCGCCGCCAGCCCTTCGCGCACCATGTTGACCAGCGCATCGCCAGCCAACCGTTCCAGCGTCGCCCAATCCTCCGGCTTTCCGCGCGCATGCATCAGCACCACACCACACCGCGCCTCCGCACACACACCTGCCATTGCGGGGTCCCACAAAAAACCGCTCACGTCGTTGATGATCTCCGCGCCTGCTTCCACCGCCGCCCGCGCCGTTGCCGCCTTATATGTGTCCACTGAAATCACTGCATTCGGCCGTGCCCCGCGAATCCCCTCAATCACCGGCAGCAGCCGCGCCTGCTCCTCGTCCGCGCTTACCGCAGCATCGCTGCTTCCCGCATGCGATCCCGGCCGCGTGCTCTCCGCTCCCAGGTCAATCACATCCGCACCGTCATTGAGCAGGCGCAGCGCTTGCTCCACCGCCGCATCGGTCTCCAGAAACTTCCCACCATCGCTGAACGAGTCGTACGTCACGTTCACCACGGCCATCAGCAGCGTGCGCCCGCCCAGCGCCAGCGACCGTGTCCGCAAACGCCACAGCGTGCTCTCCCGCGTCGCAATCCAGCGTTACCTGATTCACGTCTTCGCCCATCAAGTTACCCACCGCCGACTTTACGTCTTCACTCATCCCGCATCAATCCATTCGCTTCGATTGTAGGGGCACTGCACCAGATACCCCTCCCAACCACCAACACACTATGTCGTCCCGAGCGACCGCAGGGAGTCGAGGGACCTGCAGTTGCCTTTCATGCTCCATCCCAACCAGGAATCCGGGTGCCCCATGTCCCTGAAGTTGGGACATGGGGTTGATCGACTCCCAACCACCAACTCTGAGCTCTTGCTCACTAATTACTGAGCTCTTGGATTGTCTCAAGTAGTAATTGCGAGTTGTGACACTTCAACCTTGTTTAAGATGTGAGTGCTACTTGCGGCTAGCTTCCCAGAGGGCATGCCGTAGCGAGAAGGGGGGCCACTCGGTAACTGTCTTGCTCCCGGTGCCTTCTGGTCTAAGCAATATCGCTGCACGCGGCGAGGACCAGAGCGGCGGAACATTATTTCCGAGAGATAAGCAAGGAGTAATCGGAAGTCAGGACTCTTCTCGCTACTGAGAGCCACTGCTCTCGTGCGGCGAACAATTCCGTTCGCCACTGGAGGTGAGTGCTGGGGTGCCTTCTGGCCGACGACGTGTGCTGCACGCGCGAGGAGCTAGAGCGTTTGCGTCGTACTAGCGTAAAAACAATCTCCGAAAAATCACGAGCCCGTACCCACTAAACCCAGAACTCTTTTGATCGTGGAACCCACTGCTCTCCTGCGAGCGGCAAGCGAGCGTCTGCCCCACCGCAGGTGGTGCGATACACTCCCGCCATGAGATTCGTGCGGCGCTCACTCGAATTAATCCTCCTCGCCTCCCTCTGCACGCCCTCCTGCCTGACTGCCCAGCGCCACCACGCCCGCCGCTCCGCCCACCCCGTCACCGCCGCTCAACTCGGTGCCACCATCTCCAAAATCATCGATACACCCTCACTCGAAGGCGCAACCTTCGGCATTAGCGTCACCACTCTCGACGGCCGTGCCCTCTACGGCTTTAACGACAACAAGCTCCTCGTCCCCGCCTCCAACGCCAAGCTCGCCACCACTGCCGCCGCCTTCGCGCTGCTCCCCGTGGACACGCTCACCTTCACCACCAACATCGCCGGCTCCGGCACGCTTGATGCCGGAGGCACCCTCCACGGCAACCTCATCCTTCTCGGTGTCGGCGACCCCACTCTCAGCGCCCGCGAATATCCTTACAAGTCCCCCGCCGAACGCCTCGCCGGAAAAAATGCGTCTCAGGCAAAGGAAACCGAAGCGCCCGCTGCTCCTGAACCGCCGCGCACCTCCATGACTGTCCTTGACCTCCTCGCCCAGCAGGTGGTCCAGGCCGGCGTGCGCAAAGTCGACGGCAACATCGTCGGTGATGACAGCTTTTTCCTTGACGAGCCTTATGGCACCGCCTGGGCATGGGACGACCTGCAATGGTCCTACGGCGCGCCCGCCTCCGCGCTCACCTTCAATGACAACACCATCGATCTCACTTTCGTTCCTGACACCGCCGCTCCCGGCGGCCTTGACGCCCGCTGGAATCCGCCCGTCGACTACTACACCCTTGACGACACCATGACTCTGGCTCAGCCCGGTCAGCCTTCCTATCCCGGCCTGCAGCGCAAGCCCGGCAGCCTGCTTGTCCGCGCCTGGGGCACCTCGCCCGCCTCCGGCCTCGTCGCCAATCTCGCTGTCGATGAACCTGCGCGCTTCACCGCCGAAGCCTTCCTCGACGCCCTCCGCGGACGCGGCATCGACGTCACCGGAACCTCCTCCGTCGCCCATCGTCTCCCCACCGGTACCGGCGACTTCTCAGGTGAGCAGAAAACCCCGGTCACGCTTCAGCCCGTCACCCTCTCCACCGTCGAGGCACCCGTCCAGGGTGATCGCGTCTTCGCCACGCACATCTCCGTGCCGCTCATTGAAGACATCACCATGACCAACAAGATCAGCCAGAACCTCCACGCTGAACTGCTCCTGCGCCTCCTCGGCAAGCTCTGCGGAAACGACGGCAGTCTCGAGCAGGGAACGCGCGTCGTTCGCCAGTTCCTCATCGACGCTGGCGTCAGCGCCCAGGACTTCTACTTCTACGACGGCTCCGGCATGAGCATGGACGACCGCATTGCGCCCCGCGCCTATACCAGATTGCTCAGCTATGCCGCACGGCAGAAATGGGGCGCGGAATTCCGCTCAACCCTGCCCGTCGCCGGCGTCGACGGCACCCTCGCCAATCGCTTCACCAAATCCCCGCTGAAGGGCAAGCTCGAAGCCAAAACCGGCACCCTCAACGAGGTCAACGCCCTCTCCGGCTATCTGACCGCAGACAGCGGCAAAACCATCGTCTTCTCCATCCTCATCAACGGCCACCTGCCCGGCAACGAAGAGCAGTACCGCGCCCTCCAGCAGATCTGCGAAGCCATCGCCGCCGCCGAATAGTCCATCGCCAGCAAACGGACGAAATATCGTCAACCTGTGCGAAAGGGATAGGTAGCCCCGCTTTCGCACCCTTAAAAATAGAGCAGATTTGAGCAAATTTCGCCTGTTTGTGAGCCCTCAATCGAGCTCTTGGCCGCAATATGCTCACTTTTCCGCGCTCATTTCGCCGGATAAATCTGCCAGTTTTCCCCTCTCGCCGATTTTGCCCACAGAAACGCGCGCTTTCCCTCGCGGCTTTCCCGGCAATTTCACCGGGTTAATCCACTCATTTCGTCCCTTCGTTGCGCGGCGGCTCTGCCCTGCAACCGTGCCTCCTCCCGGCGCATAACGGTGATGCACACCACGGAAGCGTTGCCCGTGCCCTGTAAAATCGTTCCTGAATGCGCACTTCACTTTCTTCCGCCATGCTGGCAATACTTTGCGCGGCGCCGCTTCTCGTAGCCGGATGCCGTCATCTGCCGCCCTCAAAACCCTCCTCGGAGTGGACTCCTCAGGAGGCGCGCGGCGCTGCCGTTTATCAGGCCAATTGCGCGCGTTGCCATTACCCAACAACAACTTCCGGTCTGCACGGCCCTGGATTGCAGGCGCTCACCAAACTCAAGTCGATGCCCTCAGGCGCGCCCCCCACAGACGAGCGTATGACCGCCGTGATTCTGCATGGCCGCGGAATGATGCCTGCCACTTCCTTGACCGACGAACAACTGAATGATCTGCTGGCTTATCTGCATACGCTATGACCGAGTCTGAACAGGACAACACGGCGCAGCAGCCTGCCTCCGGCGGCACCAGGCCCACAGCCGAGGAGCTGGCCGCGCGGATGGCGCGCAAATGGAACCTGCCCCTGCCCGGTCTGGCGGCCATTTCGCTGTACCTGATGATTCTCTCCGGCGTAATTATTCTCGGTACATCCGGTGGCCACTATCCGGCGATCTTTCTATTACTTGCCGCGTCGTTCATCGCCGCAAGCGCGGGCCTGATTCTGCTCTTCCGCTGGGCATGGGCGCTGGCAATGGCAACCGTGCTGCTGCTGGCCTGTTACTACACCTGGATATTCTCGATGATGCACATGGCCTCGGCATTGATCCAGGGCATGCTGAATCTCGTCTTCTTCCTCTATCTGATCCGCACGGAAGTGAGAACAAGGCTGCGCTAAAGCGTTTCCAGCATTGCAGTACTCTGAAGCGTCATCCCTCAAGTCAATGCAACCATCAGGGAGCAGCGATCCTGAGAAGCGCTCGACAGGGCTATCTCTATCCGGGAACCGCCGTAGCGGCTACCAGAGTGTTTTGCAGACCTTCGCTTTGCGAATGCGATCATCGGCGGTAATCAAATCGCACTTCTCCAACAACGCGGTCGCCACAATCATTCGGTCCATCGGATCGCCGTGCAATTCATTGCGCAACTCGCCGGCGACAACCGCCACGTCTGGCGTGATAGGAAGAACGGCGAGTTGATGCTGAATCGCGCGGCAAAACTCATCGACAGAAACATGAAGCCGGATACGTCCACGCTGTATGCCATAAACAATTTCATAGAGCGCCAGCACTGAACATCCGAGTGCTTCACCCTCCGCTATTGCCTGTTCAATACGCGTCTTGGCTCGTGTAGACAATAGCTCGGGTTGGAGCACCATCCAAATGACTGCGTGCGTGTCCAGCAGGATCATTGCTCGCCCTTATCGAGTGCCGGATTGAGGCTTTCATCCAGCATTCGATCCCACTCTGCGTCTGAAAAGGGAGAGGTCACCAGATCCTCCGGATTCCCCACAATCGTCGCCAATCCACGCAGGGAGCCAAAGACAGATGCAAGCGGCTCAACGGAGGCAGGAGCCACCAGCCGCACCACGGGCTTGCCGCGCTTGGTCACCAGTACCGGCTCACCTGTCATGGCCACTTCATCCATGATTTTAAGGCACTTAGCCTTGAATTCTCCTGCGGCTACAATGCGCATGGTCGATCACCTGTCCTGTCTGATTTTCTCATGACTATGGTGAAATGACCATAGTCGGAATTTTTATCTCTTTTATTCCTAATTGGTTTGAAGTCAGCCGAATGTTACTCTTCTGCCCATGCGGCGCACATTTTTGATTCCCTTCCTCAGCCTTGGGCTGTCGTTTGCTTTTCTTCAGCCAGCCGTTCTCACAGCTCAAACCTCCAAACGCGACATCACGCTCGACGACCTCCCCAGGTTCGACCGTGTGGGCGGACCAACCGTTTCCCCTGACGGAGAGTGGATTCTCTACTCCGTTACACAAACCGACATGAAAGAGGACAAGACCCACTCCCACTTGTGGATGGTGAAGTGGGATGGCTCGGCCGATCTCCAACTCACGTTCGGCGATGAAGGCGCCGGGTCTGCAAAGTTCAGTCCGGACGGGAAATACATCAGCTTCACCTCGTCGCGTCCGGGCCCGGCAAAGGGCAACCAGGTGTGGGTGATGGACCGCCGGGGCGGGGAAGCGCAGCAACTCACCGCCATTACCAAGCAGGAAATTGCCGGCTATGAATGGTCGCCTGATTCAAAGACTCTGCTGCTGACTCTGAAGCCAAAGAACGAGCCTGACAAGGAAGAGGGCAAGCCGGCGAAAGCGCCTGAGCCGATTGTGATCGATCGCTATCACTTCAAGGAAGACCGCCACGGTTATATCCGCGACAACGAGTGGAGTGAGCTGTACCTCTATGACATTGCCAGCAAGAAGCTTGAGAAGCTCACCACGGACAAGAATGTCGATGAAGAAGACGCTGCGTGGTCGCCCGATGGCAAGCTGATTGCCTATGTGAGCAATCACGACAAGGACCCGGACCGCAGCAACAACACGGATGTGTTTGTGGTGGATCCAAAGGCTGGTTCAACACCGCGCAAGCTGACCACATGGGACGGCCCGGACGGCGGCTCCCTGGCCTGGTCGCCCGATTCAAAATCGATTGCATATACCCAGGGTGCGCCACTCAAACTGCTCGAGTATTCGCAGGCAAAACCGGCTGTTGTCACGCTCTCCGGCACCGTTACCTATCCCGCGGCAAAGCTGGACCGCTCGGTGCGCTCCCCCATCTTCACGCCCGACGGCAAGCTGAGCTACCTCGTAAACGACGACCGCAACCAATACCCCGCGCAAATGGAGTTGACCGGCGATTCGGACAAACGCCTCCTGGTGCAACAGGGCACAGTGATGGCCTGGGACAGCGAAAAAGACCACATAGCGGTGCTGTTCACCGACGATAAATCACCCGAAAACATCTACGCGCTGGAAAACGGCGCGCTGCGCAAGCTAACCCACCACAACGACGCGCTTGTTGCAGAGCTGAATCTGGTGCAAACCGAAGGCATCGAGTTCAAAAGCAAGGACGGCACCGATGTGCACGGTCTCCTGACCAAGCCGGCGAATTTCAAAATCGGCTCGCCCGTACCGATGATTCTGTTCATTCATGGCGGCCCGAACGGACAGGATGAACACGGGTTCAACTTCCTGCGCCAGTGGCTCGCCGCCAAGGGGTTTGCCGAACTGAATGTGAACTATCGAGGAAGCTCTGGACGCGGGCAGGACTATGCCAAAGCCATCGCAGGCGACTGGGGCCACTATGAAGTCGAGGACTTGATGGCCGGAGTGGACGAAGCCGTCAGCCTGGGCATCGCCGATCCCAATCGACTCTGCGTGACAGGATGGAGCTACGGTGGCATCCTGACCGATTACTCAGTGGCAAGTACAGATCGATTTAAGTGCGCTATATCCGGCGCTGGCGTCGCAAATACGCTGGCATTTTACGGCGTAGATCAATACATTTTGCAGTACGACAACGAAATCGGCCCGCCATGGAAAGATCTCCAGTCCTACATCAAGATCAGTTATCCGTTCTTTGAGATCGACAAGCGCGTGCACACCCCAATGCTGTTCATGGGCGGCACTTCTGACATGAATGTGCCGCTGATTGGCGGCGAACAGATGTACGAAGCGTTGAAATCGCTTGGCAGGCCCGCGGAGCTGGTCGTCTACCCGAACCAGTTCCACGGATTCACGCGGCCCAGCTACATCAAGGATCGCTACGAGCGCTGGATGGCCTGGTGGAGCAAGTACCTGATGCCAGGGGACGCAAAGTAGCAAAGAACAAGGAAGGCAATGAAGAGGCGGCCTTCGGGCCGCCCTTTCTATTCGTGAGACGCTATGAAACTCATCTTTCTCTACGGAATGCCGGCCACCGGAAAGCTGACCGTGGGCCAGGAACTTGCTGCGCTCACGGGCTATAAGCTTTTTCACAACCATCTGGCCGTCGATCTGCTGCTCTCCGTCTTCGAGTTCGGCAGCCCGGGCTTTGTGGATCTGCGCGAGAAGATCTGGCTCTCCGTCTTTCGTGCTGCCTGCCGGGAGGGCGCTCCGGGACTGATCTTCACCTTTGCGCCGGAAGCAACGGTACGACCGACCTTCATCAACGAAACAATTCAGGTAGTCACCGGCGAAGGCGGCAGTGTCGAGTTCGTCGAGCTCACATGTCCGCTTGACGAACTGCGCAATCGGATCGACAGCGAGTCGCGGCGCGGCTTCAATAAGTTGACCTCGGTGGAGCTATTCGATCAGCTGCGCAACGATGGCGCACTCAGCAACTATCCAATGCCACAGCCGAGAATTTCAGTCGACACCAGCACGTGCTCGCCAGCCGAAGCAGCACGCCACATTGCGGAGGCCCTGGGATTGCGCGCGGCCTGAGCAGCAACTACTGGCAGATGGAATTCAACCGCTCCTCGGGAATGGGCTTCACAGGCGGATATTTCAAGTGCTTCGCATCCATGAAAAGATTGGTCAATGTTCCGTCGTCGGCGAAGGCTGCGTGTGGATCACGTTTGTAGATGGGATTGCTTTCGACGTCGGCAAGTCCATCGAAAACAAATCCTTCGCGACGCAGCAGAGTCATCAGGTCCGGCAGCATGAGCGTGGTAAATGCGGTGGCGTGCAACAGCAGCACGTTCGGAATCTCGTGGCCGAAGACAACGAGTTGCTCTTCGCGGCCCGCGCGGATGTATTCCACGGCGCTGTCCATGTAGCTTTGTTTGAGCCATTGAATTGCTTCTGCATTATTCTGCGCAACGCAACGTGCATAGGGATCGTTCCACTCGTCGTCCTGAAAATCGAGCGTGACACGGGCCACGCGATAGTGATGCGCGGTAAGGTAGCTCAACACTGCCCTGCGTTTGGCAATCGATTCGCCTTCGAGCAGAGCGGGATAGCGAAACCAGCGCCAATCGCGCACCTGCGCAAAACTCTCCAGCGCAGGCTCGTCCTTGGCAATCTCCTGCTCGAACGCCTCCTCGGTTGACTCGGTGAGCAGCACGTGGGACCAGGTATGGTTGCCGATGTTCATGCCTGCGTCGAGCCAGATATGGAGAGCATTCTGCGCGTCCGCGTCGCCCGTCAGGTCCACGGCATTCACAAAGCCGTAAGTGCCTTCCAGACGATTCGCTTTCAACTCGTCCGCGAGCTTTGTCAGGATCTGTGTACGATCCATGCCAGGTGGAAGACTGCCGGCGGCAGGCAGGTCGTCAAAGGTTAGCGTCACAACGGGATGCGCACTGAGGCCACGTGGCGCGGGGAGCTGCGCGGCCCAGGCTAGAGGATTTAAGGCAACCAAAGCAAACAAAAGCAAATACTTCATGGAATACGTCTCTCCACTACAATACTGCTTATGGAGCTCGCAACAACAGAGCTTGTGCAGATTACCCCTTTGCGCCGCACGCCGGCGCCCAAGCCCGAGTGGCTGAAGGCCCGTGCGCCCATGGGCGAAAACTTCCACGAGCTCAAGCGGCTCGCGCGCTCGCTCAACCTGCACACGGTCTGCGAAAGCGCCCACTGCCCCAACATCGGCGAGTGCTGGCATCACAAAACCGCCACCTTCATGATGCTCGGCAACCTGTGCACGCGACGCTGCGGTTTTTGCGCCGTTCCCAAAGGCCGCCCCGAACCCATCGACTTCGACGAGCCGCGCCGCGATCGCAGAGGCAGTAGCGCAACTGGGACTGCTCCACGCCGTCATCACCAGCGTGAATCGCGATGACGATCTCACCGGCGGCGCGCGCATCTTCGCCATGGTCATTCAGGAGATTCGCAAACAGGCCCCCGGCTGCGGCGTTGAAGTCCTCATCCCCGACTTCCAGGGCGACCGCGAAGCCATCCAAATCGTGGTCGACGCCAAACCCGAAATCCTCAACCACAATACGGAGACCGTGCCGCGCCTCTATCGCGTGGTGCGCAGTCGGCGCCCGCTACGAGCGCACACTTGAGTTGCTCCGCTACGCCAAAGAGTTAAACCCCTCAGGCCTCACCAAATCCGGCGTCATGGTCGGTATTGGCGAGGAGACCCACGAGCTGCTCGACGTCTTTCGCGACCTCGCCCGCGTCCACTGCGACATCCTCACCATCGGCCAGTATCTGCGCCCCTCGCGCGACCACCTGCCCATGACGCGCCTCTACACGCCGCGGGAGTTTCGCCGAGCTCAAGAGCGAAGCTCTGAAAATGGGCTTCCGCCACGTGGAGTCAGGCCCGCTGGTCCGCTCCAGCTATCATGCGCACGAGCAGGCAAACTCCGTCGCCGTGGTCTAACGCCGGGCTGACATAATAGACAAAGCACGTTTTTCGCCGCGCGCCCAGGAGCCCCCGCTCCGCCTTCCGCCAACAGTCTGGTACTGAAGCAGGCCCTCAACTGGCCGGGGCAATCGCGCTGCCTGACGCGTTCATCAAATTTTGAAGGAACCAGAAACTCCATGCCCCTCAATTGTGGAATCGTCGGACTGCCCAACGTCGGCAAAAGCACCATCTTCAACGCCCTCACCGCCGCCAAGGCGCAGGCTGCCAACTACCCTTTCTGCACCATTGACCCCAACGTCGGCGTGGTCTCCGTGCCCGATGAGCGCCTCGACCGCATCACCTCCTTCGTCAAGCCCAACCGCACCGTTCCCACCACCATGGAGTTCATTGACATTGCCGGCCTGGTGGAGGGCGCCAGCAAGGGTGAAGGCCTGGGCAACCAGTTCCTCGGCCACATCCGCTCCACAGACGCAATCTGCCACGTCGTGCGCTGCTTCGACGATCCCAACGTCATCCACGTCGCCGGCGGCGTCAATCCGCTCCACGACATCGACATCATCAACACGGAGTTGCTTCTCGCCGATCTTGAAACCGCGGAGAAGCGCTGGGTGAAGGTCGAGAAGACCGTCAAGAACACCACCGATCACAAAATCAAATCCGAAGCCGAAGCACTGAAAAAACTTCTCGACGCTCTCCGCGACGGCAAGCCCGCACGTCTCGTCGAACTCACCGAAGACGAGAAGGCCGCTTCCTACGACCTGCACCTCATCACAGTGAAGCCCGTTCTCTTTGTGGCCAACGTGGACGAAGACGGTTTGAAGAATGGCAATGAGTGGGTCGCTGCAGTTGAGAAACGCGCAGCCGAAGAAGGCGCCGAAGTGCTGCGCATCTGTGGAGCCATGGAAGCGGAAATCGCTCTGCTTGAACCCGTCGAGCGCACCGAGTTCCTGGCCGACATGGGCCTGAAGGAGCCCGGCCTCAACCGCCTCATCCACGCTGCGTACAAACTGCTCGGCCTCATCACTTACTTCACCGCCGGCGTGCAGGAAGTCCGCGCCTGGACCATTCCCAACGGCGCCAAGGCTCCTCAGGCCGCCGGCGTCATTCACTCTGACTTCGAGCGCGGCTTCATCAAAGCCGATGCCTACCATTGCGAAGATCTCTTCAAGTACGGCAGCGAACAGGCCGTGAAAGAAAAAGGCCTCTACCGCTCCGAAGGCAAAGAGTACGTCGTGAAAGACGGCGACATTCTCTTCTTCAAGTTCAACGTTTAGCGTGTTCAAACCAGCGTCGCGACACTCATCCTTCGCGTGAATTGAACGCGTCAGACTCGAACTTATGCATTCAGGTCGCGTGAGGCGTGAATTGAAGTCCGGTAAAATCAGGGGGCGCCGGGGGTTTCAACTGTGACGTACGAAGCTTCAGAGCGTCCTGGATACCGTTAGCACTCATGAGGGTCTGGGGCTCATTCTTGAAGCCTGCGTTCGACTTCTTTTGACGCTGCGACGATTAAAATTTAGACGACGCACAAATTCCGGTCAGACAACAAATCTCCGAGAGCACTCTTGTCAACGAGGACATTAATTAAATCTTCGTCTCCGCAAAGTCTCAACGTGCGGCCATCAATCGAAACCGAAGTCGTACTCGTGCATCCGGTCTTGCATCTGCTGCGATGTTGCGGTTCCCGTTGCAAACGCGTCATCATACGCGCAAGTTCATGAGCGGAACTCGAGTGCCAGATTCCATTCATCCTCGTGCTGAGACGAATTCCAGGCTGCGCCACGTTCCGATTGGGGGCTGTACTTGCAATTCGAGTTCTTTTTTCCTCAGTCCAAGCAATCTCGATCATTCGATGCTCCCAGGTGAGATTCGCATCTGCATTACCGTGCCTGACTGCGTTACCCAATCGTTATCAGGATAGAACGTTGATTTCAAATTCCTGTCGGTCTCCCAGCAATGGTAATCATTGGAGAGCGTACCCCTTCTTACCGTGTTGCGAATGTGCTGGACCAAGCTTAGCTCATATGCGTTGAGGCTTCGGTCGGATACCGCCAAGCCGGAAGTTACTTCTCCTTCACAGCCAGCCATTTACCGCCCACGCAGAAATCAAAGTCCGGCCCATTCCCGCACCATCGCCACCCGCCGCCCGCAGTGCCCGCACGCAATGCCGAGTTGTACAATACCCCTTGGCGTTTTCGCCCAGTGAGGACCGATTTCCATGGCATCGTTTATGTCCGCAAGTCCGGCAATGAAAGACCTTTACACCGACCTGAAGCACCGCATGGACCAGGCCGTGGCGGGTTTCCAGAACAGTCTCGCCTCCGTCCGCACAGGGCGCGCCAGCGCGCACATGCTGGACTCCATCAAGGTGGACTTCTACGGTACCCAAATGCCGGTCAACCAGCTCGCGCAGGTGGCCACACCGGAAGCGAGCCTGATTGTGATTTCGCCCTATGACCCCAGTTCCATCAAGGAAATTGAAAAAGCCATCCAGACTTCCGACCTCGGCTTCAACCCCCAGTCGGACGGCAAAATCATCCGCGTGCCCGTGCCGCCCATGACCGAGGAGCGCCGCAAGGACGTGGTCAAGCACCTGCACAAGGTCCTCGAAGAGCACCGCACCGCCGTGCGCAACGTGCGCCGCGACGGCAATGACGCGCTCAAGAAGCTGGCCAAGGACAAGAAGATCAGCGAAGACGATGAGAAACGCGCACTGGACGAAGTGCAGAAGATGACAGACGAAGAAATCCGCCGCATGGAAGAGCTGAGCAAGAAAAAAGAAGTGGACGTGATGCAGGTGTGAGTGTTCTCTCAGCCCATTTGGAACAGCAAAGGCCGGCTCTCTGCCGGCCTTTTAATTGCGCACCCCTCACAACTCGACTTGTGTCGCCAGGGAGACAGTCAGAGTCATCCTGACCGCCTGGCTCATGGAAGGCGACGTAACCTACGTACCGAATGCACCAGTGTAGTAGGCCGCGAGCAGCGCCAGAACTGCGTCCATTGCGCCCAGCCCCACAGCCACCACCTGGATAAATATTCCCGTGTACTGGAAAAACTTACGCACTTTCTCTGATGGTTCCGGCCGAAATGCCACTGCGTAAGCAAACCGATTGCTCTTCTGAACCATTAGCCCACCCAGCTGATAAACCACGCAAAACGCAACAACGCCAAGCAGATACAGAAGAGGACGCGCCATTTCCGAGTGAATTGTCATGTAAACCGCCAAAGCTTGATATGCCCCTGATTGCTGCACTTAGGGGACCAAACTGGCAGTGAAGCGGTCCAAGGCTCCCATCTATTTCTTGCTGCGCTTGTAAAACGGCAACGGTACCTGCTTCGCGCGCACGTGATTGGCGCGGCACTCTACGATCACGTCATCACCGGACGCGGCGACTTCCGCAGGAACCAGCGCCATGGCAATGTTGGTC
>CAWFCO010000003.1:0-296598 GCA_963814335.1 uncultured Acidobacteriaceae bacterium
GGCCCAGGTTGCCGAGCTGCGATCCGAACCGTTCAGTTCGCCGAAACGGGAAGAGTGGACCGACACCGTGAGCGCCGCGCTGCGCAGGATCTTCGGCCCGCACGACCCCATCCTCAAGAATTTCAGCCGGGCTCAGGGCATCGTTTTCAAACGGGGGGACACCCAGGAGAACCTACGCAAAGCCGCCAACGATACGCTTTCCTCGGAGGAGGCGGTCCTGCGCAGCGCTGTGACGCAGCTAAGCTGGAGTTCTTCGCCGCAGCCTCAGCCTCCAGTCCCTCAGCCGCCAGTCGATGCCAAGAGCCGGGTCGAGGAAGTCGAGATCCAGGAGGAAGGGCACTCTTATCGGCTCCGTCACGGAGCGTTCTTTGTGGACGGTGAGAGATGGGAGGATGCCGACATCGAGTTCGACGCTGGTGTCCGGACAGGCCGCTTTTCTGGAAAAAGCCTCGCGAAGCTTGCCCCTCTTTCGTTCACCACCATCCAGAGACTGTTTCACTACTTTGAGGTTTCCAATCCGGACGCAAGGAAAGACCCGCTCGACTGGGAGTTCATCTATTTCCGGACAGGCTCGTTGAGAGAGTTCAAGACGATCCGAGCTCGGCGCCCACCCGAGTACGACCTTGAATTCTGGAAGAAGAACTACAGCCTGTTTGAGCTCGCGAATGCTATCGAAGAAGTGCTTCGCGAGAATGACTTTGAGTTTGAGTACTGGCAGGAAGACAAGAATACCGCGATCCATGGGTTCGGCGTGTCCACCACCGTGCATCTGACAGATCGCGTGAGTGACGCCCTAGCACGGATGGCGGATCTTGCGAGACTCTCTCGTCTCGTCCGAGCCAAGCTCAACGACGTCGAAGGCAACGCACTGATGGTATCCTTCGACTTCCCAGCGCCCATCAAGAATGCGTGCGAACAATACCTGACCGTACTTCAGCCAGTTTCTGCGCGATTTGGGGATCAACGCCATCGCCAAATTGGAGGAGAGCGCTCATTCCGGTCTTGTTCAGCGTCATTCCCGAAGATGGCAAGGAGGCGCTGGAGAAGGTTGAGGAAGCGCTGCGGATTTACCTCGGTCTGCCGATGGCGCCCAACCTTTCCGGCGAGGCGGGAAGCATACCGAAATTGGCGGTAATGCAGTTGCAGTCCAATGTTCAGTTTTTGAAGTCACAGATCGTCCTCGCAAAGGCCGTAGTCCAGATCCTCAGTTCGCAACGATTGAAGCCAAGGACCAGACGATTTTGACTCTTCAGGAACGCCTAGACCTCAGAGCACTCCAGCCAATGGTGTCTCCGGCAAGAGAGCCTCCGGAAAAGGAGGATTTAGTTAAAGACCTCGTCGCAGTGAAGAAACTGGATTATAAGGGGATCGAGTTGAACCTTCCCGAGATCCTCCGGAGGCTGAAACGCGTCTTGAAGAAGGACTGACAGGAGCCCCCCTAAGCGGCCACGCCCGCATTGCCCAAAAGAAGCCGCCAGTAACAGAACAACTGGCATCCCCGGGTCTCTCCATTCGTTCAAGGTAACGCCGAAATCACGAAGCCAGTCCTTCGATTATTATCCGGCATCGAATCGCCCTCGCTTCACCGCCCGCCTCGCGCCAGAAAAACGAGAGCACCCATCCCACTGAAAACACGCACTCCGACTTCGAAATCCGGGCGGCTCTCGCGTGCTGCTCTCACCGCCGGCGGTCTTCGGCGCTTTTTCCGGTGAAACTCGTCGCTTTAGCCTCGGCGACCGCGTCGCGCGAGAGGAGCCCATCGTCGATCGCAATCAGCATGTGTGCGGAGAGACGTAATCTTATTTCGAAGTCCATGCCAGCCAAGTGATCACCGCGTCGAAGACGATCGGCAGACTGATCCGGCATCAGTCTAAGGGGGAGCCGAGGAAGTGCGAGTTCCTTCATGTCCTGTCTTCGGCGGTGTGCAAGGAATGTGCCGCGAAACCGCTCGGGTATCCTTGCGCGGTTAGATCTCGGGATCCAGTCACTGAATGACCAGCAGAACAGCTGGTAGTTGACGCACAGGCTGATGAATCGTGAGCGCTGCGTGAACCGCATCTTGAGGGCGCAAGCGGTGGGCGGCATTCTACTGTCATGGGTGATGACAGAGTGGAAGCGTCTCAGCGTTGGCGTGAACTGATAGCGGCACAAGAGGGCAGCGGGCAGAGCATTGCGGCATACTGCCGCGCGCATGCTGTGCGAGCCTGGCAGTTCTATGAGTGGAAGAAGCGTCTTCGGCAGAGCGATCAGGTATCGTTTGTCGCTGTGTCTGTGAAGCCAGAGGAAGAGAGAATTCGGACGTCTTCGCCAGCGCGGCCACTGTCTGCAATCGAGCTGCGCCACAGCCGCGGCTGGAGCCTGAGGATAAAACCCGGATTCGACGCAGTTCATCTGCGCCGTTTGTTGTCGGTTCTGGAGTCCGGATCATGATCGGGCTTCCCAGCCTTCAGACATTGGACGGTGCTGCCGGTCCGCGGATCTGGCTGGCCGCAGAGCCGGCCGATATGCGATGCGGCTTCGATCGTTTGGCCGAACGGGTGCGTAGCGTGATCGGGGCAGATCCTCTGAGCGGTCATCTCTTTATCTTCCGCTCGCGCGGTGGCAGCCTCCTGAAGATACTCACCTGGGATCGCGACGGTTACGTGCTGTGGTACAAACGCCTGGAGCAGGGTGCATTCAAGATGCCGCGCATCGAGCCCGGCAACAGTTCAGTAGAGTTGCGCGCGAACAAGTTGGCCATGCTTCTGGATGGCATCGACATGAGGAAGTTGAAGCGTGTGCCGCGCTATCGAAGGCCGCAAGATGCATCGATAAAGAACGAGCAGAGTGCGGTTGCATAAGAGGACTTTCCACAGGCGTAAATCGTCTCTATAGATAGAAGATGACGATCTGCTCCAAGCCGCATGCACTGCCAGAAGACAGTGCATCGTTGCGCGCGCTGGTTGAGCAACTGCAGGTCCAGTTGCTGTGCACGCAGTTGGAACTGGAGCGCTATAAGAAAGCTGTACTACGGCCCACGCGCCGATCGTCTGCAATCGGATCAGGATGTAGCGCAGATGCTGTTGCGCTTCGCCGAAGATCAGGATCAAAAGCCAATCAACAAGGAAGACCTTCCGCCTGCCTCGGAACCCGTCGCAGAGTTGCGGCGTGTGAAGCGCCGCAAAGGACGCCGCAACTTGGCCAACTTCGAAAATCTTCCTGTACGCACGCATGTTTACGAGTTGAGCGAGGCAGAGCGTGCCAGTCCCTGTTGTGGCGAGACGCGCAAAGAGATCGGCGCCGATGAGAGCTGGCAGGTGGAATATCTTCCCGGCCACTTCGAACGTATCCAACATGTGCGCAAGAAGTATGCCTGCGCCGGTTGCGAGTCCAATGGCGAGAACCCCGCGATTCATGCGGTCAGGAAGCCGGAAGCTGCGATCGAAAAGGGCCTTGCCGGGCCAGGCCTTCTCAGCTACATCGTAACCAGCAAGTTCAGTGACTTCCTCCCGCTTTACAGGCTGGAAGACATCTTCGCGCGACAGGGCTTCGAGATCGCGCGTGCTACGCAATCGGTCTGGTGTGGCGACGTAGCGGACTTGTCGAGCCGCTCTATCGGCTGATGGCGGATCGGGTGCGGTCTTCGCATGTGGTTGCCACCGATGACACGATCATGCCCATGCAGAGCAAGGACAAGGTTGCCAACGCGCGCATGTGGGTCTACGTCGGAGATCAGGATCATCCCTACAATGTCTTCGACTTTACGATGGATCGCGGCCGTGCCGGACCGAAGCTGTTTCTGAAGGACTACAACCAGGTGCTCCTGGCCGATGGCTACGCGGGCTACAACGGAGTGGTCGTCGGCAATGCGTTCACGCGCGCCGGATGTTGGGCACACATGAAGAGAAAACTGGTTGAGGCGGAAAAGTCCGCGCCGGAAATCGCTCAGAAGCGGTCGAACGGGTGCGTGCGTTGTATGCCGTGGAGCGGCTGGCCAAAGAGTTGCCGGCTGATGAGCGCCTGCGAGTTGCGCAGTGAGCAGTCTGCGCCGTTACTGGCAGTAACTGCATGATCGCCTCGTGGACTGGAAGCAACAGTTGTTGCCCAAACATCCCATGGCGGAAGCGATCAACTATGCGCTGGGCCAGTGGCAGGAACTGAGTGTCTTCCTGACCGACGGTGCTGTACCGATCGATAACAACGTAAGCGAGCGCGAGATGAAGCGGGTGGTTCTGAACCGGAAGAACAGCCTGTTCGTCGGCAACCCGCGCGGCGGTAGAACCGCCGCCATCCTCTCCAGCCTGACCAGCACCTGCCGACGTCATGATGTCGATCCGCAACTTTACTTCACACAGTTGCTGATCAACCTCCCCACCCTGCTCATCAGCAAGCTCCCGGAATGGCTGCCCGATCAATGGAAGATCCGCCACAAGGCGTGCCTTGAAAATCTGCAGGCCCCGATCACGAAGTCCGCATAGGAATGGGGTTCACGCAGCGCTCACCAGACGTTCAAGGACATGGCCGTCAAGAGCCACGAACTTGCTCAACCGCATGAACAAATGGCCAAAGACGCGGAATAGAAGTAAAACAACATTGACAGGCTTTGCCTATTCGTTCATCTGCCGGCCCCGGAACGAAGTACTCTCCGGCGCCGGCAGTCATTTGTCATTAGCTGGCTCCAAGAGCAGAAGGGGACAGATCCAAGTGTGCGCACAAGTCAACAATCGCACTATGCAGCAGCCTGAAGAGCACGATCCAGTATGCGGGATGAATGTCGATCCCTCAAAAGCGGCGGCCAGCGTTGAACATAAGGGCGCCACCGTCTACTTCTGTAGTCAGGACTGCGCCGCAAAGTTTCGCACTTCGCCTGAGAAATATACGCAAGCCAAACCGGTCGCAGTTCCCTCTGACCCACCAGCGAAGACCACGCCACAGTCGGCATACACCTGCCCAATGCATCCCGAGATCGTGCGGCCCGGACCGGGCAGTTGCCCGATCTGCGGCATGGCGCTCGAACCTCGTGAAGTCACGGCTGAAGAGTCGAACCCCGAACTGGCCGATATGACGAGGCGACTGTGGATCAGCGTCATACTCGCTTTGCCGATGCTCGCTTTAATGGCCTCCGATTTTCTCCCTTCAATGCCCCTGCAACACATGCTCTCGGCAAAGGTGTGGACCTGGATCGAGTTCGCGCTGGCAACCCCGGTGGTGCTGTGGTGCGGGTGGCCTTTCTTTGTCAGGGGCTGGCAATCGATCGTGCATCGCAGTCTCAACATGTTTAGCCTGATCGCTCTTGGCACTGGCACTGCCTACCTTTACAGCATCTTTGCCACTGTCGTTCCCCAGATATTTCCGGCGTCGCTTCGTGGAAGCTCGGGACAAATCGATGTGTATTTCGAGCCGGCAGCGGTCATCGTCGCCCTCGTGCTTCTTGGTCAGGTATTGGAGTTGAGGGCGCGCAGCCAAACCAGCGGCGCAATTCGTGCGCTTCTTGGCCTGGCTCCGAAGACAGCGAAGCGGCTGGACGACCAGGGCGGAGAGGCCGACGTGCTGCTAGACCAGGTGCAAGTTGGTGACCGACTCCGCGTGCGTCCAGGTGAGAAGGTTCCGGTGGATGGCTCAGTGCTTGAAGGGCACAGCTCCGTCGATGAATCGATGATCAGCGGAGAGCCCATACCGGTCGAGAAAGATGCGGGCGCCAAGGTCACAGCCGGCACAGTCAATGGAACCGGTGGTTTCCTGATGCGCGCCGAGCGCATCGGCGCCGGCACTCTGCTTGCGCAGATTGTAAAGATGGTGAGCGAGGCGCAACGGTCGCGGGCGCCGATTCAGCGGCTGGCGGACCGCGTCTCCTCGTACTTTGTCCCGGCTGTCATCATTTCGTCGATTGTCACCTTCGCCATTTGGTACTTTGTTGGGCCGCAACCGCGCATCGCGCATGCCCTCGTAAATGCGGTGGCTGTTCTGATTGTTGCCTGCCCGTGCGCTCTCGGGCTTGCCACGCCCATGGCGATCATGGTGGGCACTGGCCGTGGAGCTCGCGCGGGCATCCTCATCCGCAATGCGGAGGCGCTGGAGATATTTGGCAAGGTAGACACGCTCATCATCGACAAGACGGGAACCCTCACCGAAGGCAAGCCGACACTGAGTTCTGTCATTCCCCAGCCGGGCAACGACGAGTCTGACCTGTTGCAACTCGTCGCCAGCCTTGAGCGCTCCAGCGAACATCCTCTGGCGGCGGCTATCGTGAGAGGCGCTGAGGCAAAGAAACTCTCTCTGGCAGAGGTGCAGGGATTCAACTCCACGACCGGAAAGGGCGTGCAAGGGAGTGTCTCAGGCAAACAGCTCTCGGTCGGAAATGCCGAGCTCTTCCACGATCACAAAGTCGATCCAGCTCCATTGCTCGAACAGGCCGAAGCTCTGCGAAAAGCGGGACAGACGGTGATGCTGATCGCTGTGGATGGAAAAGCGGCGGGCCTGGTAGGCGTCTCCGATCCAATCAAGGAATCCACGCCCGATGCGATCCGCGAACTGCGGGCGGCCGGTCTGAAGATCATCATGGTCACCGGGGACAACGCGACGACGGCAAAGGCGGTCGCGGATAAGCTTGGCATCGAGTTTGAGGCTGATGTACTGCCGCAAAAGAAGGCAGATGTCGTCAAGAAGCGTCAGCACGAGGGCTCTGTGGTCGCGATGGCTGGAGATGGAGTGAACGATGCGCCCGCACTCGCCCAGGCTGACATTGGCATCGCCATGGGAACCGGCACAGACATCGCCATGGAGGCCGGCGGCATCACGCTGCTGAAAGGTGATCTGCGCGGCATTCTCCGCGCCCGCCATCTCAGCAAATCAACCATGCGCAACATCCGCGAGAATCTATTCTTTGCTTTTGTCTACAACGCCGTTGGGGTACCGCTTGCTGCGGGTGTGCTGTTTCCTGGTTTCGGACTGCTGCTGAACCCGATGATCGCGGCGGCCGCGATGAGTTTCAGTTCCGTTTCCGTGATCGCCAATGCGCTGAGACTGCGGACGATCAAGCTGTGAAGCGTCTGCAGCGGACACTCTTCGTTTCACGAGTTTGAACCTGGCGCGATGCGTGGACCTGAGCATTCTTGACCAGACCTGTTCCTCTTTGAAGTGAGACGGTTTCAGTAGAGGACTCTCGCGAGCAAGTTGGGGCATTCAGGGCGGGGATCAAATTCGCTGCTGGAGACCGCCAATCGATCGTTGAAGTTCACTCGACCCCACTTCACACACCAAGGAGAACCATATGAGCAGTACCACCGCTGTTAAAGATCCTGTCTGCGGCATGGAGATAGACGTCGCCACCGCCGCTGGGCACACCGAACACGCTGGACAGACATATTCCTTTTGTAGTTCCAGATGCAAAGACAAGTTCGATAAGAATCCAGTGCAATACCAGAACAATCATCCGGGAAAGCCGAACAGTGGCCACGGTTGCTGCAGCTAAATCCCAAGGTCGATGAGGCTTTGTATAGCAGCACAGATGTACTCGATCGAATCGGCGCTGCGGCACGGAAGGGGATCCTATGATGAACGGCAGTTACGGATGGATGGGTGGCGGGATGTGGATTTGGGTGGTGACCACCTTAGTGGTGGTGGCCCTTCTGGTCTTCATCGTCGGCAAACTATCCAGGAAATAGTCGCACATTGAGTACCCTCATGCGAATCGAGGCGCGAATCGTGATTGGGAAAATGCTCGTCAAAATATCCACTTGCAAGACAGTGAGCGAAACTGCGACTGCCTTGCACGCAGCCGTTCAGGCCAATCATTTCGGCGTGATGCAGGTTCACAACCTCAAAGAGACTATGGAGAAGAAGGGCGTGGAGTTTGAACGTGAATGCCTGATATTCGAGGTCTGTCAACCGCAACAATCGAAGAAGGTTCTCGACCAGAACATGAGCGTCTCTACCGCTCTGCCATGCCGGATCTCCATTTACGAGGAGGGCGGCAAGACCATATTGGCATCTCTCAGGCCAACCATTCTTCTGGGGATGTTCGACTCGCCACAACTGGAAGGTGTCGCGAAGGAAGTGGAGGACACGATCGTGAAAATCATGACGGAGACGGCATCAGGCTGATTCACTATGCTTTTGGATCGCCTTAAGGTGGCGGCGCGGTGATGTTTCAGATTTCGAATGTAGGCTCAACCCACACACGATGGAGATCAACGAAATGAAGAAGACAGTATCCGCAATCGGCGTTTTTGCTCTGCTTCTGAGCGGCTCGCTCGCATTCGCTCAGATGAGCGGTGGGATGATGAAAGGCCAGAGCGGCACCATGCATCATGACAAGATGGGCGAGCATCACGGCATGATGGTGCACGGCCAGATGATGAGCGGCATGATGGGCATGTCGAACCAGATGGCCGAGATGATGGGCAAGATGTCAGGCATGATGAAAGACATGCCGGCGGGCAACATGAAAAGGATGTCTGGCACCATGAACGAAATGTCCCATCAGATGCTGGATATGTCCACGATGATGGGCAGTGGAAAGTGCACAGCAGCGGAGATGAAGAGGATGCAGGAGCGAATGACGAAGATCCAGGGAGAAATGTCTGGGATGGAAATACACAAATAGCCAGGGATACGGCGGATTCGCTCACTCAGTTCGAGAGCTCAACATAAAATGCCGAGACCTGGAACCCTTCGTACATGGGAAACAGAGGAATTTGCATAGGCACAAAAGCGCGGGGAGATGGAAATGCTCGAAGGCGTAATGCTTCTGTGGTTTCTTCTCACTGCACTGTCGCTGTTGTATGTGGTAATCGACATTCGTACCACGCCGGCATCACCCGTTCTCAAGTGGAGGTTCATTTTACTCACTGCGTACACGGGACCGCCGAAATCTCCAATTGCCTCTGGCTTAAGTTTCCTGGGCGGGTCAACATACCAGTTTGTCTCACTCCCACTGGTACAGAATTTGCCGGGCACTCCACTCGGTACCTGGTAACTCTGAAATACCAATCTCCGCCATACTCCGTATGGCTTGGAAATAGTCCTCAGCAACCCATTGCGGGACCTCGGGGTTGTTGCCTTCCTTCCGTGCCAGTTCGATGATCGCGACCATCACATACGTACTCCATTCAGGTCCGCGCCGTTTTCGATAGCCTTCGACGAGAAGCGGAACTGCCGCGTATGAAGCCTCGCCAACATCCCCTTGGTGGTGAAGTTCGTCCCAAAGCTCCCGCCAGACATGTTTTGTATCGCCTTCAGTTTCGAGTCTCTTAATAAGTGGGCGTGGGTCGAACGGCATTCCGTATCCGCCGTTCATGTTGGACCAACGAGCATCATCAAGGCTGATCATGGGAGGGAATATACCACTGGGTGACTGCCAAGTACCATCGGCCTGCTAACGCGGAAATGCACAGTTTTTGGTAAGGTGATGCTTGCCGGTCACTCAACCCACAACCAGGAATTTAGCCCATAGGAATCATCCAACCGGACCACCTTTGCTCGTTCTGATCTCAACAACGCCAAGAATGGTTGCGACTGCTTTCTTCTTGACATCACAGGCCGGCCCATATATAGCTATATGTCTATATAGATGAGCAAGAATGCACGAAGTATGAACCCACATCTTGACGCAACTTTTGCGGCGCTTTCGGACGCAACCCGGAGGCGCATTCTGGAACGGCTCGCTCTGGGGGACGCAAGTGTGGGAGAGCTTACGGCACTCTTCCAACTCACTCAGCCCACTATCTCCAAACACCTGCAGGTGCTGGAGCGGGCGGGCCTGATCTCTACAATTCGGGATGCGCAGCGCAGGGTGCGGAGATTGGTTCATAACCCGCTGGACGGAGCTACTGCATGGTTGATGGGATATCGAAATCCGGGAACCTTGCGGTTCGTGATGCACGGAGATTGCGAAGTTGTGATGAAGAGAGCGTTCTGGGCTCCCAGGGAGAGGGTGTTTGAAGCGTTTGTTCAACCCAGGCTTCTGAAGCAATGGTTCTATGGAAAGCCGGGAGGAACGCTGGCCGTGTGCCAGGTTGCCTCAAAAGCGGGGAAGCAATTCCGTTATGTGTGGCGAGATGCGGAAGGCGGCGAAATGGGAATGAGCGGCTTATGCCTGGAATTTGTCAGACCAGAGCGGATTGTGGCCACGGAACAATTTGATGAGCCGTGGTATCCGGGAGGAGCGGTAGGCACGATTGAACTTCAGCAGCACAGCGATATTACGGTGCTGACGCAGACGATTCGGTACGAGTCGCGAGCGGCGCGGGACAAGGTGCTCGAAGTTCACATGGAGCATGCTGTGTCCCTTGGATACGACCGGCTTGAAACCTTGCTCGCTTCGCTGGAGCGCGGGAGGAGGAAGAAGAAATGAGCAATGGAGTCATGGAAGGAACAACTCGTTCGCGGCGGATCGGCAGGAGCATTTTGGCCCTGCTTGCAGGGTTCATTGTCAACGTGGTGCTCTCGATGGCAGCCGATTTTGCGCTCCAGGCATTGGGAGTGCTACCACACATCGGGCGAGGGACAATGAATGATTTTCAATGCGCTCTGGCTGCCAGTTACCGAACTCTGTTCGGCGTATTCAGCTCCTACATTGTTGCGTGGCTAGCTCCTTATCGGCCGATGGAGCATGCGCTTTTGGGAGCCGGTATCGGAATGGTGCTTGCCACAGCGGGCGCCGTTGCTACCTGGAATGCGGCTCTCGGTCCACATTGGTATCCGCTGTCTCTCATCGTGGTGGCTCTGCCCTCGGGGTGGGTTGGAGCCAGGCTTTGGATGGCACGGCAGCGCTGAAGTATGGAGTTTTCCTTTGCAAGGAGCAACGCATGGCAGAGAAGCACAGGCTCTCCACGAAGGATTCACAACCGGACGATGTGGATGCGTACATTCGGGCGATGGCGCATCCGCTTAAGAACGTTGTGGAAGAGTTGCGAGCAATTATTCTTAATACGGACCCCAGGATCGGTGAAGAAGTGAAATGGAATGCGCCCGCATTTTTCTACACCGGAGCAATGGCTGAGTTCGATCCCAAGAAGTACAAGAGGCACTTGATTGTCTTCAACCTCTTCAACAAGGATGGCGTGCGCTTAGTGTTTCCAACCGGAGCGAGGATCGGGGACGAATCAGGCCTGCTGGAGGGCAAGTTTACCGACGGAAGGCGGCTTGCGGTCTTTTCCAATATGGCCGAAGTGCAATCGAAAAGGATCACCTTGGAGGTGATCATCAAGAAGTGGCTCAACAACCTTGAGAAGGACTGATCCGGAGCGACCAACGGTGATGTTGCACTGGCTGTGCGCTGCGGTTTCTTCATTGTTCGTCTTCCACTGTTGCCAAGAAGCCAAGCACTCATTGAGGATTCCGGTTGGATGGTCGGCTACGATTCCCCCACAGTGCGTCAAATCACCGTCGGGAGAAGCTTGGCGGTACCCCTCGGTTTACCACCTGCAAACTGAAGACTTGGCGGTTTTGGGGTTCCTTCCGGTTTGGAGGTAACTCACCCAAATCTGGCCGGAGGAGCTGAGCTAACTCGTTCGAGAGCCTTTTCAACCGCATCGCGAATTATTCCTTTGTATTGATTATCGGGAAGGGAGCACAGTACTTCCTCGGTCATCGTATAGTAGCGCTGCGCATCATCCCGCTTTCCCAAATCCTCGTGGGCTTTGCCCATGTTCAGAAAGAGAGAGGGGAAGAATTCTCTAACTTCTTCTCCGCCAACGGCCCCTGCATAGTCAAGTGACCGTTGGTTCCAAAGCAACGCTTCTTCTGGACCCTTCTGGTGCCGGGCCACATAGTGGGCAGCAATACATCGTTCTAAATCGTCTGTGCTTTGGCTCCAGGCAGATTGGAAAAGCCGTGAAGCTTCTTCGAAGTTTCCCTTCGACTCGTGCTCCATTCCCTGCACACACAGCTTCACAACAGGATTCTCAGGGTTCATCGATTACAGCCTCTCGTGACCGTTCACAAAATTAGAGCATTCCGGCCGTGTGGTCGGCTATCTGGACGATGCCCTTGGCGCGGCTTCCGCCCGGCCAGGCCCATTTTCTGGGCGATTTGTTAACCAACTCGTCATCTCCGGTTGGGCGGTCTTCATTCCCTATGGCTACGCCACTGCCTGAATCGCAGTGCGGCATAAATCAAGGCATAAGAGATTATGGCGTAGAACAGAAATGAGAAGATGAGCGAACCGAGCGAGGCACCGACGAACGCGCCTAAGCTGTGTTCGTTGGGAGCAAAGAGCCGATTTGAAATGCAACCGGGAGGGGCCGCGATTGCGTCTGCCACCTTGACGTAAATGGATCCTGCCCCACTCACAAAGGCAGAAGAGATCAGGAATAAATTAACGATCCCCGACGCGACAACAGACCATACCAGAGGGCGAGCGATTCTGCTAGTCAACATACGGTCAATCCGATACATCGCATTCTATAGGTAAGTCGTGAGCGTATCGTCGGCGACGATTCCCTTACAGTGCGCCAAATCACCGTCGGGAGACGCTTGGCGGTACCCCTCGGTTTACCACCTGCAAACTGAAGCGTGGGCGGTTAACCAGTCCGTTGTCCAAATCGCGACGCGCCGGTTAACCTGGACCGTGCCCGAATTCAGAATCTAGGGCCCGCCTGCTGCGCCGTCGATTGGCGACATGCCCGTTTGCGGGGGAACTATCCAGTGGGGTGAAGAAGAAGGCGCGGCATTGACCGAACCCGCCTCTCTATCTTGTCCTCAGGTACTCCAGAGGCGTGACAATGCGCGTTCCCTTGTACGTACCGAGAGTCAATAAATCCTTGTCGCCAGCAACCAGCAAATCTGCTTTTGCAAGGGCGGCGCACTCCAGAAACTTATCGTCGTGGAGATCACGGCAGACCTTCACCATGCCTCGAATCTTTACACGGATGCCACGCGCCAGAATGGCTTGCAGCGCCGACGTTGCCCGGTGTCGCTCCCAGGAGAACTTTTCCGTCAGGACGCGCACAATCTCCGCGTCAATCTCGTCGCAGGTTGCAATCACGTCTTCGCTCATCGCTCTTTCGAGCGCCATCGTCGGCGTGCCGCGACGTCTCGCAAACTGGAGCGCGGAAATCCAGACGTTCGTGTCGATGACGACGATCACCTGCTAGTCCGTACCTTGCGGCGGCGCGGTTTCTCGGCGCGCACTTCTTTAATGAGTCGGGGCACATCGGCCTCGGTGTAGCCCTTCGGGTTACGGCCTGCCGCATACTCGCCCAGCTCATCCAGCGCCCGCCGCGCCTGCTGCGCAGAATAGGTGCGGAAGGCTTCCCGGAAAAGCTCGCTCATGGTGCGGCTGTCCCTCTGAGCCAGCGCCTCGGCCCTTTGTGCGAGTTCGGGCGGCAGGCTGATGGTGTAGACCTTCGATTTCCTTGCAGTCGCAGTACCCATACTCGAATATTACAGCGTAATGGATTCCATTACAATCCATGGGACGCTGCAAGTGAAAAACCCTACTCCTTCAATCTTCTCCGGCAGTGGGTTCGTGAGGTCCCTGTCAGGGCAAGTCGGCGAGCGTCCAGAAATCCGTGTATGAGTTGGGAAAGGATGCATTTAAATTCCCATCAACGGCCTTGCGCTCGTTTGTCGGCAATGGAGACAAAGCCCAGGTCTTGCCAGACTGGTTAACATCGGCAAGGGGCAGACTTGGCGGTGACTGGCCCGGAACCCGGGTAATTCCACCTGCTTTCGTCCTCGGAGAGAATCCCTCATCACAGACAGCCGAGCCACACGAGTGTAGATTCGGATGGATCGAAGCTTGGCGTCCATCCGAACCATGGCTTTCGCTTCGACTTGCAACTTGGCAGAGGCGGTGTTACTGATGCGTAGGGGGCTAGAAGGGCTTGCTCACTCGACCGGAGAAAGAGATGGGTAAATCGATCCTTCTGTCGCTGCTCTTCCTGCTGTGCGCGACTGCCGGATTCGCGCAGGAGTCGGCTCCAAAGCCAATCGCCAACGCCACGCCTGATCAGATGAGACTTGAGGCTCTATTGGACCGCGTCTCCTCCCTGCCGCCGGAGTACAAGGCGGACCTCGGATTCGCCATTCTGGATGCGGACCTGTCATCGCTTTCTATCGAGCAGAAGCGATCGCTGCTGGATGATATCTTTCACAGTGCGACGAGAGCTCACTATCCCTATGGCCTTACAGAAGCCTCAAGCCAAATTCACGGCGATCTGGTGGCAGGCCTGCTCGGCAATTCCAGACTCGACACCTTGGAAATCCAGGCACGATCCGTCGAGCGCGCGTTGCCCCTGTCGCCACAATTTGCCGAGCGGCTGTTCGAAGAGATGAAGCTGAAGGAGGATCGGGCATCCTGCACGAACGCCAATGTGGAAGATTTATCGCAGTTCTATACCGTCGCGGCGAAGATCCTTGAGGACCCAGGAATCAAGATCGTTTCCGGCCAGGATAAAGAGTCGTACCTGCTGAACCTCGTCGCCAACACCAGCATTCCCGCTCAGATCGGCCCCCTCGCAGACCTGATTGCCACGGTCCCTACCACTCCTGACGAGTTGGGCCAAATTGAGGGCGCCTTTGATTCCGCACTGAACAGGATCACTGCCTCTGACCGGGAGATGACGGCCGCGGAGCCCGTTGCAAAGTTATGCCACCAGACGCTACACAGTTATGCGCCCACCCGTCGTATATTGAATTGAGTTTGCTGTTCTGCTGCGAGCCTTTCTCGGGGTCGAAGCGATATCACGCGCGAGCAAATGCGATGAGCGGTTCAAAGTCATTCTTATCTGCGGCTCGAAGCGCGTCGATGTAGCTGCGCCGAAAGTCACCAGCTTGCACGATGTCCGTACTTCCCCAGGTGAACACTGGCCGGCCCAATCTCTGCACGACAACATCGGCCATGAGCCGGGCATGGCGGCCGTTGCCATTAGCGAATGGATGAATCCAAACGAGCCGATGGTGAAAACGTACGGCGAGTTCGTCCGGCTCGAAAGTCCGACGCTCCACCCAATAGCGGGTATCGCCCAATAGAGTCGGAAGCGCCTCGCGGATCTGGTAGTAAGGAATCCCGATATTCTTCTCCGTACTCCGGTACGTTCCGGCCCACTTCCATGTCTGATCGAACATACGAAGATGCAACTCTCGTACATAAGCTTCAGTGAGCTGGTCCTGGCGATTCAGATTGCGCGGATCGAGAGCCCACGCAGCGGCTTCGAGGATGTTCTGGCGCTCCCACTCATTCAGTTCTTCTTTAGTGGTGAGGTCGGGAATGAGGTCATCCTGCTCCTCGGGAGTGAGCGGTGTGTTGCCATCCCCGGCCGCGAAGAGAGTCATCGGGCTGCGCGCTTTCTGACGAGGCGGCGTGTTTCCACCTCGACCGCCTCGTCGATCTTGCCCACCGCTTGGTTCTCAAGCGCCATTGAATGCTCGACGCCAAGTACGCGACCTTTCACTTCGGCGCGCGCGCGGTTCTCGATTAACTCCTGCATACTTCCAGCGCGCGGTACGAGAGCATAAACCAAATCGCAGTCCAGGGCATTGGCCACGGCGCGCAGGCTTTTTAGGGTGATACGGTCTTCTGCCTCGCCCTTTTCGAGCTGTAGTGGGAGTTGACGGCTGGTCCCCAGTCTTCGCGCGAGCTCCCCCGAAGAGACTCCCAGAGCCTGCCGGATGGAGCGTATCCACCCCTTCGATGGACGCGGAACCTCCCGCGTCGCGCGGTATGGCCCAAGGGCGCGGTCCAATTGCTTCAAACGCAGATCTCTGAATTCGCTACGCATGACAATCTAAATATAGTCAATATCGATAATTATGACAAGATAATAATTGTCTTATACTGCACAATTGACTATTTATAACTTGTCGGTCCTACACATAGAAAGAACGGAATAGCCCCGCTGCCGCATGAATTCTGCATGATCCGCTGCTGCCTTCGGCGGTCTGATGTTGTTTCAGCCATTCGACCCCTGAGGCGCGACTTTCGATGTACAAAGTGGGGGCATAACTTTGTATTCATTGGGGGCATTGAATTGTAACCAGCACGTCAACTCAAACAAACACGTTTAACCGCGTGAGTTCAGGGTTCTGGACAGATCGTAGGCGATGATTACTCTTCGATCAACATAGCGGAGGCACGGCAAGGGTCATCGTTGGCGGTGATACAGGCCCGTGCTGGATTTTGAGCAATGCGGCACTCGCGGCAGGGGCAACGCCCGTTTTGCGGTCAACCACTCAGCATGACTACGGCCTCATATTGTGTGATATCACATACGATGTGATATCATTTTCTATGTGAGGATTGTGCTCGACACCGATGTCGTGGTCGCCGCGATGCGTAGCCCCCGCGGCGCTTCTGCCGAGTTGTTACGCCGAATTGATGGCGGCAGAGCAGTCATGTTGCTAACCGTCGCACTTGCCTTGGAGTACGAAGCCATATGCACATTGGCTGAGCATCGGCTGGCGTCGGGGCTCAGCGCATCGGAGGCGGCCGTCTATGTGGACGGCCTGATCGCCCTTGCGGAGCCGGTAAGAGCGTTCTTTCGCTGGCGTCCACAACTCCGCGATCCCGGTGACGAACTGGTTCTGGAGGCGGCGGTGAATGGGCAGGCCGACGCGATCGTCACGTTTAACGAGAGTCACCTGCGCGAAGCGCGCAAGAGTTTCGGAATTGAGGTCATGCGCCCTGCCGAAGCTCTGAGGAGGATTAAAAAATGACGACCCGAGTTTCCACATTTCCCCTGCGGCTGCCGGTATCAATGAAAACGGCCCTCGAAAAGATCAGCGAGCGCGATGGAACAAGCATGAACCAGTTCCTTGTGATCGCCGCAGCAGAGAAGATCGCGGCGATGGAGACAGAGCGTTTCTTTGAGGAGCGGAAGAATCGCGCAGATCGCAAGGCGTTCCGGCGCATCCTGAACCGTAAAGGCGGCGAGACGCCCCGTCCGGAAGACGCGATCGACTGAACGCACTCCCTGCTTCGCAGAATGCCGATGGATCGGACGCGCCGGCAACTGAAGACGGGTTATGCGGGCGAAAGACCGTCACGGGTCACCATAGGCGGTGATACGCCCGGAACCTCAGCTATCGCGCGATGAAGCAGTCCACGCCATCTCCACAGATGCCCCACGTGCCTAAGCCGTTTTGGTCGCGCCATGCTAAGTGGAACTGCTCATCGACGGGATCGAACACAAGAACATAGCCCTGATCCTCAGCCATCGTGACGCACGTGCGCTTCATTACGATCTGCTCTCCTAACAAGGAATTGCAGATGTTGACTTCTTCCCAATGAGGTTCAACAAGGCACAGGCGCATTGTATTCAGATCATTGCGAATATAGTCAGCCGAGAGTGGAGTTCCATTCGCCCCCTCGGGGTGCTCGTATGAATAGCCTGAGATTTCATTCTCCAGCTCGCGACGAAGTTGTTGGAAGAAGTCTTTATCGGTCGCGTCTGCCTCAGCCGTCATGGCGTTATTTTACGTGTCACTCGGTGGAACGGCCCAATCGGGCGCACGCTGTTTCTTCGTTGCGGGGGGATCGTGGGCTACGATTACCCCTCAGCGCGCCAAATCACCGTCGGGAGACGCCTGGCGGTACCCCCTCGGTTTACTACCTGCAAACTGAAGCATGGGCGGTGATACACCCGCTTCGGCTTAAGGAGGATTCAATCTGTACATATATGGTTGATGTTTGTACATACAGAGATTACAATAATGCCGGGAGAACCTCACTATGGCTGAAACGAGGCAACGAACTGTTCACAAGAATTTCCGTCTCGATCCGGTGCAGATCGCTCGCGCGCAAAAAGTGCTCGGCGCTTCCACTGAAACGGAGACCATCGTTCGCGCACTCGATCATGTCATTTCCGAGGCTGAACGCAATCGTCTGACGATTCAAGCCAATCAGCGATTCTTAAAGAGCGGGGTTATCATCCGGGATGTGTTCGGGAGTTTAACGGAATAAAGATGCCGGTTTTGTTCGATTCTTCCGTTTATATTGCCGCATTGCGCCCGGGCGGTGACCCCGATCTTGTTGCTCAGCGGTGGACCTTGGAATCTCCGCTGTGGTTGAGTGCGGTTGTACTCGAGGAACTTTACGCCGGGTCCAAACCCGGTGACCGTCGCGTCCTCGAAAAGCTGGAACGCGATTTCGAGAAAGCCGGGCGACTCCTGGTCCCCAACCTCGGCGACTGGACATCGGCCGGCAAGACTCTCGCCGCTATCGCCCAGAAATACGGATACGAAAAGATCGGCAGAGCGCGGCTTACGAATGACACTTTGATTGCGACCAGCGCCGCCCGCAGGGGCATCAGGGTGCTGACAATCAACGCGCGCGATTACGAGCTACTGGCGCGCTTCTGTCCTCTCCAATGGGAAGCGCGCTCTTTTTGAAACTGACGTGCTGGTCGGTCGGCCCGCAAGAAACGGCATGAGCTGGATCGCCTTGGTTCCCACTTGCCGGTTACACGCCCAGAATCAGTTGTCACTTCCCGCCGCTCTTGAGTTCGATTCGCAGTGAAGCATAGGTTTCGCCAATCAGGAACGGTGCGCCCATTCCGGCTAACTCGGATAGCTGCGAATTGTCATATCGCTGATTCCATCCGTACAGGATGGCTTCCAGACGATATGCACCCGGTTTCACGCTAGCTTCGAACACGCTGGAATCGAAGTCAAAAGACCCGGTAGTAGCTTGGCCCGGCTTAAGAAGCGATGCGTCTTTTCGCATCCGTTCGGAAATGCTCATCCGGTCTACGGGATTTGGGCCGAGGCAGGAGCCGCCGAAACCCGGTTCGTAATGTTTGCCCAAGTGATCCTCAAGCAAGCTCCAAAGGTGAGGATTGTTCCCACACTTTATTTCCCATTGGGCGGCAGGGACGTACAGCGCACCATTGCTTACGTTTTTGATGGTGTAGTGAATGATAATTCGGTCGCCAATGTTATACGATTTGCGATCTGTTCGGATGCTGAACCTGATGTCGCTCCCGTGAACAAACGGCTGTTGTCCATTCGCAGCGAACGCCAAGAATGCGAATGACAGAGTGGCAAGACCAAGAAGTGTCTTCATCTTCATCATCCGGCGACTCTTCATTTTAGAACAACTGTTCGGGACAATACTGTGATCCGGTTGAGTTGTCGGCAATGGAGACAAAGCCCAGGTCTTGCCAGGCTGGTTAACATCGGCAAGGGTCAGACTTGCCGGTTTTTCGTCCAGGTGAGACGAACACTTTCGGGAAAGCCACAGACAAATGTTGACTGGGTGGTCGGGTAGTCCACAAGTAGTTGACGGTGACACGTCCGGAACCCCGGAATCGGAGGCGTTCGACGTCGACCTTCACCTGTACGATGCAATTACCTGCACGGGATGGGTAGGCAACGATGAACAGGCAAGCAAATGATCCTCCTGATTCTGCGCTGAAGGCGGACAAGGACGACCTCGATGCCGATCAAGTCGTGGTGGCTTATCACGAGAGAACGAAGCACTACTACCACCGCTATGCCGCCTCGCTTGGATACCTGGATTGGGCTCAGCAGCCAGACCCGTTCCGCCGTTACAACGGAGCGCCGCTGCTTCGGCTTGCTTTGCCCGACGCGGGAAGAGCGCTGCCTTACTGGCAGCTCTACGTTCCGGATAACGTGGGGCCCGCTCCGCTTTCGGTCGACTCCATCTCACTCTTTTTTCGCTACGCACTCTCGCTGACAGCCTGGAAAGGGATCGAGGGAACCACATGGCCTCTGCGCGCCAATCCGTCGAGCGGGAACCTGCACCCGACGGAGGGATACGTGCTGTTGCCATCGTTGGCTGCTATGAACAACCGTCCAGGCGTCTACCACTACGCATCGAAGGAGCACGGTCTCGAGCTTCGAGCGGAACTAGATCCCTCGGTCTCGGCGGGCTTGACGGCAGGGTTTCCGGAGGGCTCATTCCTGGTGGGGCTGTCGTCGATTCTTTGGCGGGAGGCGTGGAAGTATGGCGAGCGCGCGTTCCGGTACTGCCAACACGATGTGGGCCACGCGCTGGGGTCGATGCGATTCGCGGCGGCTGCCCTGGGGTGGAAACTCCGCCTGCTCGATCGTGTGGGTAGCGCCGCCGTTTCACAACTTCTTGGGCTTGACCGCGAGGCCGACTACGACGGCGCGGAGCGAGAGCATCCTGAACTAGTGGCACTTGTAGTCAGGGACAGATGGGCTGCGGACGGAGGCCTCTGCCTGTCCAACGAGTTGATATCCCAGGTGTCCAGTTCTCGATGGTACGGCACGGCTAACGTGCTGAGCCCCAAGCACGGCATCGATTGGCCAGTGATCGACGAGGTGGCTCGAGCCACTACCAATTCAGAGATTGCGTCCGACGGAGAATTCACCTGTTTCCCTTCGGAGGAAGAGCTCTTCGCGGAGCCTATTCGGTCCGGAGCTTTCACTGCGGAGAAAGTCATTCTGGGGCGCAGAAGCGCGGTGAGCATGGACGGGGCCACGACGATTCCCGCGGCTACTTTTTTCCGGATGATGGCTCGTCTGGTGCCCACCCGAAACGGACAATCAATGCCATGGGACGCCCTGCGCTGGCGCCCACGCATCCACCTAGGCCTCTTCGTGCACCGCGTGAACGGCTTGTCTCCCGGTCTCTACATGCTCGTTCGGGATCCGGAAAAGGTGGAGACGCTCAAGCAAGCGATGCGGCATGAGTTCCGGTGGCTACGCCCTCCTTCGTGTCCGCAAGGACTTCCGCTATTCCTGCTGAAAGAGAGGGACTGCCGTAATCTAGCCGCGAGCGTCTCCTGCGGTCAAGAGATTGCGGGGGACGGAGCCTTCAGCCTGGGGATGATCGCTGAATACATGGACAGTCTGGTTGCTAATGGCGCCGGCTTCTACCGAAATCTCTTCTGGGAGGCCGGACTCGTGGGCCAAGTGCTGTACCTCGAAGCGGAAGAGGCGGGTATTCGTGCAACTGGGATCGGCTGCTACTTCGATGATCCGGTTCACGAGGTGTTCGGCATCTCATCGCGCGATTGGCAGAGCTTCTACCATTTCACTGTGGGTGGCCCAGTGGAAGACCGACGCCTGACCACGCTGCCCGCGTATAGCTCTAGAGAAGCAGGATGAGCATCGCGATACTGGAGCGGGGAAATGATGAGTAGCCTCCGGATTGCCGGTTTTACGTGCAGGTGAAGCAAACTCGTTCGTAAACGCTTTCCAAAGACTTCCCATTACCCAAAAGTGATCACCAGTTCAATTAGAGGGTTCCAAGCGATCCACTGGTGAAGACGAGCCGCGCGCTGGTGGCCGATCGACTCCTCACGCAAGCCGAAGTGAACGAGTTTCTCAGCTTCGGGAGCGCCGAGAGCCGTACAGACGAACAGATGGTCCAGCTCCATCCTCATAGTTTCCTGAGAGGCGCCAGGATACTACTACTGAGACAAAATTGGCGCTCATTTCATTGAGAACGCCAGGGTCTCAGAGAATGAACGAATCAAAGTAGCTTCCGGCAACGCACAACGCATCCTCCATCTGGACCGGAACGTCGGATGAGTGGGCGATGGATGCTCCGAGGCGAATGAACTTAGCGCGTCATCCGGTGCGCAAGCTGGAGCCACCACGCGGTGGTGGAGATATAGCTGTCCAGCAGGCCGGAGATAACGAAAAGAGCAACCGCAGTGGCAAAGTGGCGATCCCAGCGGCGCGTCATGACGAGTTTGACGAGCCAGAGAACCAGAACAGTGACGACCGTCGAGCCCCAGAAGGTGAAGAAAAACCCGGCGTGGCCAACTTGAGAAAATGCGTTCCGGATTGCGCCGATGCGTCCTATGCCCGCCTCGGCAGCCGATAGTGTACCCACCGTCATCAGCGCGCGGTGCAGCGCGGGAGTACGGCGAAACAGAAATCCGGCGCCGACAAACAGGGTGAAATTAGCGATTTCAGCCAGCGGAAGTGCGAGAAACCGATAGGGTCCAAACGGCGCAAAAGACCGCGGATCAGCGTAATGGATCTGCAGCAGAGCGGTGATGGCGCCAATGGGGACAATGACGATGTAGAGTACGATCGCAGCTTTTCCCAAACGCATATGCAAACGGCGATTGCCTTTCGCCACGAGGCTGCATTGCAGCAAGAAAAAGATCATCCAGCAGGTCATGAGTCCGCCGTGAATAAAAACAAGCGGCGCACTCTGCTGCGTTACGGGTTGTCCTGCATCGTTCAAGCCGTGCAGGTAAAACATGTGAAAACCGATGGCTACGCCGGCAATCATTACAAGAGAGGCGATGAGGTAGAAGAAACGATCTCTGCGCTGCGTCTGAATCGTCTGGGCGCGTGTAAGAACGGCGGCAGCGGTTGAACTCACAATACCTCTCCCGTATGCGTGTTTCCTCAGAGGTCCAAGAATGCTTCTACATGCTACCTGAAGACTCTGCTGTAATGAACCTTAACTCACCCCGGACACTCTTTACTATTGCGGTTGTGACGTAAGCTGCGATGCGATTGCCAGCCAATGGCCATTGCGCCTTGCGTAGATATCTGTCCATGAAAAATGACCGCTCGTGTCCTTTCCGGCATATGAGCTTCTTTCATCATCACTCCCCACGATGAAAGCAATGTCACCGAAAACCCGCACTCTCATTTTTCCCAGCGTCATCGACTGGACATTGGCCGTGCCGGAGACGACCGCCGCCAGAGCTTGCGCCCGATTTTCATTGCCCCAGGGATATTGCCCTCTCCAGTCCGGCGCAAGGATTCGGCCCAGCGCGGCCTGATCCTTGTGGACAAACGCGTCGGCCCAGTCACGCTCGATCTGCTGCAGGATCGCGGTGTCGCTGTGTTTGGACGGCCGAGGAGTCTGACCGAAGGCAGGGAATAGCGTCAGGAGGATGACCGCCGCCAACGCGAATCTACATTTCATCGTTTCAACCTCCTCGGTAGCATATGCTTTACAACTCAGCAAAGAAACTACTACTCGGTTCGCTTATGCCGGGGCGGGTTCCAGCGTCGCTGTGCGGGTGATGGCGATGACGCTGATGTCGTCTTCCTGACCGAAGTTCTGCGCGGCGGTGGCCACTTCGGTGGAGGAACTGGCAGTGCGCAGCAATTCGTGAATGCGCTCGAAGCCGAATAGTTTGCCGCTGGCGTCGGTGGCTTCCGCAATGCCATCGGACATGAGCATGAGCCGGTCATTCTGACTGAGTTGAAAGTGCATGACTGAGGGCACCGCGCCTTCGATCATGCCCAGCGGCAGGGCGCCTTCCATCGGCAGAGGTTCTCCGTTGAGGTAGGGCGGCAGGTGGCCCGCGTTCGCCAGGGTGGCGGCGCCGTCGGCGTCGATGTGCAAAGCGAGACAGGTGGCCTGCGCATGCTCCCTTCCGTGTAGCCGGGCATTCAACGCACTGAGGACCCGGACCGGGTCGGAGGTGTGCGCGGACTCCGTGCGAATAGCCCCTACGAGCATGGCGACCAGCATGCCCGCCTGCAATCCTTTGCCGGTCACGTCTCCGGCCACGATCAACAGGCTGCTGTCATCCTTGTTCGGAATGATCTGGAAGAAGTCTCCTCCGACCTCGCGCGCGGGACGGTATTCGCTTTCGATCGTCCATCCGGGCAGATTCGGCAGCCGCTCCGGGATGAGGAGTTGTTGAATCTGCTTTGCCTGTTGGACATCGTCTTCCATCGCCTGCTGCCGCTGCAATGACGTGCGGAACTGGCGGAAGAGCACCACGGAGAAGCAGATCAGCGAAGCACAGACTGAGATCAAGTCCATGGGAATTAGGACGCCGAAGGGTTGCCATGCGGTTCGCATGTGCGCGAGGTTCATCGCGGGTTCGAAAACCTGAAAGGAAAAGAAGAAGAGCGCAATGAAGAGAGGCCACTGCTTTCGTTCCGTGTGCTTCCAGCCAAGCCACGCTATCGTGACGATCAGCAGAAATACACCGGAACCATTGCATAGCCCGCTGATTTGGTGGGCAGTGGTCAGCCAAGGAGAAGGCGTGCCGATACGCAAGATGATGCCGAAGAATTCCGCCGTGGCAAAGATTCCACAAGCCCCAGCCAAGAATCGCGTTGAAAAGCCATCGGGTTTGCTGGAGGCGGAAGTAAGCCCACCAGGTCAAAAGCCAAAGATACCCGGCGACGATGGTCGCGAAACCGATGAGCGACTCCAGCCGCACTTCGCTCATCCACCGTAAGTTTGTAGAAAAGATCAGGGCAAAATGAATTACTTCAAAGACGCTCGCGGTCAGCGGCCAGAGAAGGATTTTTTCTGTGCGGCTGAAAGCGAAGATCATCGCGATGAGCAGCGCGAAGAGAAAGTAGAGCAGGAGTGCGGCAAGAGCGGACGCCAACCGGCGGATCTCCCGTTCCCACTCCATGTGGAAGACAGCGTTTGCCGCACCCGGCAGGCCAATCCTGGGCGGCCCGTGCATGCCACCCCTTACCCCGGTTCCGAGCGACCCGGCTGCCATGTAAAAGCGAAAGGCAATCAGCGTAGATCCGTCCGGGTCGGTCCCATAGTCAGACGCGGGCAGAGTGAACTTGGCCGGATTACCCTCATAAAGCACCGGGACCGGGCCGTTGAAATCTCCAAAGGAGCCGATGAGGCGTCCATTGGCAAAGACCTGAAAGGCGTTGTCGAACCACTCCGGAGCAAGCAGCGTCAACGGGCCGGTGGCTCCGCTGATGCGCACCCTCATACGGTACCAGGCGTAGCCCGCATACCCCGGATGCCCTCGCGCTTCCCACCCCGCAACGAAACCGGGAATCGGCACACCTGGAACCGTGGTCTGCGGAGTTGGCGTGAGGTCGACCGTCTCCCACTGCGAATCATCGAAGCCGGGATCGGCCCACTGAGGATCGTCGCCAACGTGGAACTTCCACGGGCCGGTAAGCGCAATTACGGATTGACCAAGCGTGACCGGCACCACCGTATCGGCGTCATGCCTGCTTTTGATGGAAGTTGCCGCCCCATGCGCCATGAAGGGGGAGGATGCGAGGACCAGAAGCGCCGAAGCCAGAATTGCTCTCATGCCGTCACCGCTTCCAGCTTCGCCGCCCGCGCCACGGTGAGCACGGTGATGTCGTCCTCCTGGCCGAAGGATTGCGCGGCCCGGGCAACTTGTTCGGCGGATTGAGTCGAGATCGCAGCTGTGCGTTCGAACCCGAAGAGTTCGCCCGTCTTGCTTCGTGCCTCGACGATGCCGTCGGAGAGAAACATGAGCGTGTCATCGAGAGCGAGTTGATAACGGGTTTCCGCGTACTCTGCATTGTTGCTACCGTTGAGCCCCAGCGGCAACCCCGGAGAGACTTCTATCTCCATTCCACCGCAATAGGGCGCAAGATGGCCGGCATTCGCGATCGTCACGTTTCCATCTGTCGCAATGTCAGCGCAGACACAAGTGGCGAAACCGCCCACTCGGCTGTCTCGCAGCACTCGATCGAGTTTGTTGAGCAGGTCAGCGGGCGCATCGGAATCGCGCGCTGAGGCTGCGCCCAATACCAGCGTGGCGGCCATGGCAGCGGCCGCGCCTTTGCCGCTCACGTCGCCCACCAGCACGCGCTGCACGTCCACCGGACAGCACGCGGCAAAAATAGAAATCTCCGCCCACGTCGCGCATGGGATGAAAAGCGACATCGATCTTCAGCCCGGGCGCGGTATCGATCATCGCGGGGCCAGCATGCGTTGTATTTCGCTGGCCGCCTGCATCTCGCCGGCCAGCAGCGCGCGCTCTTCGGTCACTTGCCTTTGATCCCGGAACAGCAAAGCGAGCAGACCCGCGAGCACGCAACCTGTCACAAAAGCCATCGTTTCAAAGAGCCCGCGTTGCCAGGAGGCGAAGAGGTTTGGCAACCCCAGCCGCGGATCAGCGGTGATTTGCAGGGCAAACCACACCACCCAGAACGAGCCATACAACATGCACAAGACCGCAAGCGGGCGCATGCGCGGTGAGATTTGCCTGTACGGCCAGAAGGCGACAAAAGGCGATGCCGAAATTGCCAACGACGCGATGGTAGACAGAACGGTGTTCAGACTTCCATCCAGAAATCTTCCCCGCAGCCAGAGCGCTTGCTCGGCAGGAAGCAATAGAGCGGATAGGTACAGCGCCGAGTCCGCGGCCGCGAATGCAGCAGCCAGCCAATAGAGCCGGGGCACGCGGCGTCGCGCCATGGCAAAGAAAAACAGGACAAATACGACCGGATCCACAATGCTTGCTACGTCCTGAATTGCCGTGGAGAGAGACCACGGGAAATTCATCAGCGCCGCGGAGCAGTACGCCAATATTCCATAAGCGCCCCGAATGGCGCATATGATGCTCAGGTACAGCAGCTCTCGACGGTCACGGTCGTAGTAGAAGAGTCCCAGCAGCATGAGGCCGACTACGCCGATCAGAGGGTACCAAAAATCAATGACCAGGTCACTCTCGCTCTGGGCAAGGACAAAGGCAGCGCGCCGCCCCGCCAGCGCCTCCGAATCTCCTGCATGGATCTCCAGAGGGCTCGTGGTCCGATTGGCTGGCGGGAGGTGATCCTCAAGGCGATGGTGACCGGCTGGGTTTGAAGCGCGGCCAGCCGGCAGAGGATATTGCCGGATTGTATTCATGCTGATAAAAGCCGGTGCGCACATTGCCGGCACCGCCGATGCGCACTCCGTTCACGAAGAGCTGATACGCGCCATCAAGGCTGATTTGTATTGCCGGATGCGCCGTGCCGCGCAGTGCAGCCCAAATCCGCATGGCAGCGCGCCCACAGATGCGGCTCTTCGAGGGGTAGCTTCCATTGCGCGGAGGGTTGCCAGCCGGTTTCATCGAGATTCGGCGCAGCCCACGCCGGATTGTCCCCCGCCCGCCAGACGCACTGCTGCGGCGAGACCGATACGAGGGACTGCGCCGCGAGGCTGCCGCACGCAGTGATGGCAAGCAAGAGGGCGAAGATCACTGTCCGTTTCATGCGGTGGCCTCCTTCGAATTCGCTGTGCGCGTCACCGACAGCACGGTGATGTCGTCTTCCTGGCCCAAGCGCTGAGCGGCTTCGGCAATCGAGTTGGCGGGCTGATTGCTGATGGCGCGCGTTCGCTCGAAGCCGTAGAGTTCGCGCCGGGCGTTGGTGGCTTCGACCACGCCGTCCGAGACGAACGTGAGCCGGTCGCCGGGAGCGAGCGTATGATGCGCTTCTTCGTAGTGTGCCGTTGGCGGAAATGCCCAGCGGCAACCCGCCCGCGACGGCTAATTCCTCGCCTTTAAGGTAAGGGGAGAGATGCCCGGCGTTGGCGAGGGTCATTCCGCCGTCGGCGGAAATCAAAGCGGCGCAGCAAGTGACAAGGCCGCCGATTTGGCCGTGCAACACACGGTTCAGGTGCGCGAGCACTTCCGCGGGCGCTCGCAACGCGCAGCCCCGCAGTGCGCCGACGATGGCGCTAACGGTCATGGCGGCTTTCAGGCCTTTGCCGCTGACATCGCCGATCACGATCAGCAGGGAGCCATCGTTCGCTGGCAGCACCTGGAAGAAGTCGCCGCCGACTTCGCTGGCGGGCAGGTAGACGTGCTCGACAAAGAAGCCCGGAGTGCTGGTAGCTTCTGTAGAGATCAGCATCTGCTGGACCTCCTGCGCCTGCCGCATGTCTTCCACCAAACGACCATTGGCACGCTGCTGTTCGGTGAAACGCATCAGGAAAATGATCAGGACCGCGAGTGGAACACAGGCGCAGATAAGCATTGGAAACAGATAGCTTCCTTTGAGAATCCCGAGAGAAAACAACATATATAGATTGCAGTAGACGGTGAAGAGCAGGCCGGGCGTCATGGGCAGCCACGCTTCTTTTCCGATCGATCGCACTCCGTCGACTGCAATTGCCAGCAGCAGACAGCCCATGAGAGGTATAGCGAGCCACTCTGTCACCGTGTGGAGACGGTGCACCGCGGCGGTCGGCGGCAGCAGACCGAGATCGAATCCCACGTTCTGCAGAACCCACGCCAGGTTCAATGCGGATGTCACGTAATTGGCGCGGCGCCAGAGCAATCGGGGAACGCCCAACAGATACATGGCGGCCAATGGCATGGCAAAGACAGCAGACTGGTCTCCCACAGCAGTTGCCAATTTACACACCTGGCCGGGAATTATCGTCTGTTGCATCACCGAAACAACGATGAAGGCGAGCATGGCGCCAAAGCCCGTCAGGCTGATTCCGGCCCAGAGGTACTCCTGCTGGCCGCGGCTGAAGAGGAAGAGAAACAACGAAATGAAACCGACGGCGCCATACAGGGCGCCGACCGCCAGGTCCTGCCGAACCGCCCCTTGCGACTGCCACGTTTGCTGCTGCATGCTCTGCTGGAAAACCTGAAGTTGCGCAGGCGGACCGAGGAGTGGAACGCCGCGAAGACCGCCGTCCAGGTTGTGTGCGCTGGCGGATGCATCCGCTCGGAGACTCCAGAAGCGGAGCGCAAGGGTTGCAGGCTGGCCGCTGTCGAGCGCTGCGGCAGGAATAGAAAAGAGCTTCGATTGCCCGGCAAATGTGAGTTGCCATCCGTCCAGCTTGCCAAAGCTGCCGATTTTCGAGCCGTTGACGTACACCTCGTAACCGTCATCCACATGCTGCGGCATCAACAGCGCCAGGGAGTGGGCATTTTGAGGCAGCCGCAAGCGGATGCGGTACCACGCATAGCCGGTGTAACCTGGGTAGCCGTGCTGCTGCCAGCCGGGTAGTTCAGCCGACTGAAGCACTTCTTCCGGACTGAACTGCGAACGGCCGGGCATCAGGTCGTACTGTTGCCAGCCTGAATCGTCAAAGTTCGGATCGGCCCATTGCAGGCTGTTGCCAGTGTGGAACTTCCATGGCCCATTGAGAGCAACCACGGATTGGCCGAGGGTCACAGGCACCGCGTTTGCCTGCGTGCCTTGCGCGTGGAGTCCACCGCAGGCGGAGACGATAAGTGGAACCGCGAACAGAGCGGCAATCTTCATGAAGTGGCCTCCTGCAGCTTGACCGCCAGCGTCACCGTCAGCACGGTAATGTCGTCTTCCTGGCCGAAGGCCCTGGCTGCCTCCGCGATTGCCGCCGCCGACTGATCGCTGATGGCTCGCGTTCGCTCAAAACCGTAGAGTTCGCGCCGGGCGTTGGTGGCTTCCACCACGCCGTCGGAGACGAAGGTGAGCCGGTCGCCCGGGGCCAGCTTTTCGTGAGTCTCTTCATAGTAGGCTTCAGCGGCGATGCCGAGGGGAAGGCCGCTGGCGACGGCAAGTTCAGTGCCGTTGCGGTAGGGGGAGAGATGTCCGGCATTGGCAACTGTCATTGTCCCGTCGGGTGAGATGAGCACAGCGGAGCACGTGACGAATCCTCCGACCTGCCCGATCAGCACGCAATTCAGATTGCGCAAGACCTGGCCCGGCTGCCTCTCTTTCTCGTTACGCAGTGCGCCCACGATCGCGCTGACCGTCATCGCAGCTTTCAAACCCTTGCCGCTCACATCGCCAATCACCAGCAGCAGCGAGCCATCGCCTCCCGGCTGAACCAGAAAGAAATCGCCGCCCACTTCATGTGCCGGCAGGTAAACACTCTCAACGTGGAATCCCGGCGTCTTCGGCGATTCGGCCGGAACCAGAAGCGACTGCACGCCGCGCGCTGCCTCCATTTCCTGTGAGAGGCGGGCTTCCTCCTGCCGGACGGCGGAAAAGCGGCGGACCAGAAAGATCAGGAGCGACAGGACAAAGACATAGTCGAAGATGTCGGACAGATTGAGGGGAAATGGCCGGGAGATCACCGCGAAATCGAGCAACACCCTCGTTTTTTGCCAACCGAGCTGGACACTCACGACTGAAAGGTGATTGAGGAGATTGAAGCCGTAGTAAAGCGCTGCCGGTGCCAGCAACCATCGCGTCGAAACGCCCTTCCTGACAGTCAAGATGGCCAGTGTGCCGACGAACCATATGTCGGCGGGCAGCATCAACGTAACCCCGAGGGCATGTCCTTCGCCCCAGCTCGCCCATCGGAGATAGTAGAGAAGCAGACCTATTGGATATACGGCCGCTCCGGCGCACGCCAGCCTCCAAAAATAGGACCTCGGCGTGCGTAGAATGGTTGAGAAGAAGAACAGGGCGGCGATTACGGACGTTCCCTCTGCCGCAGCCGAAACCGCGTAGTAGAGTGTCGTTGGAGTTAACACGTAATTCACAACGATGCCAAGCGCCACTTGGGCGCCGCTGGCGAGAAGCAGGACCGAGAACCACAAATACTCGCGATCCGCGGGGCGCGAGAAAAACAGGACCAGAATGGTGAGTCCAACCAGCAAGGCAAGAAGGCAGTATCCGTATCCGTTTACGAAGTGCGCGGCCCTCGCGTCTAGGTTGCGACTCAACTCCCGCGCCAAAACGGCGGGGGCTCCGGCGACACCCCCCGGCTGCAGCATGCCACCGTCGGCCCCCAAACCCGTAACGTGCCAGACGCGAATGGCAATTTGGATGAACTGCGGGCCCGCGCTGCCTGGGGGAAGCCGGTAAACCGCCGGAAGAATTACGATGACTGGGTCGCGGGTGGGCGCGATGGAGCCCTTGCCGCCGATGAGCTTGCCCTCGGCGTAGACCTGGTAACCGGTAAAAATCGCCATCAGCAACAAGTCAGGCGGTCTGCTGCCATCCGGAACCTGTAGCCTGCAGCGATACCAGGCATAACCACCGTAGCCGGAATATCCCTGCGTGTCCCAGCTTTCGCCAGAACGTATCAACGCCCAATTTGAATCGTCAAAATTCGGACTCGCCCACGCCGGATTGTCTCCCGTGTGAAAACGCCACAAGCCATCAAGCGAGATCACCGGCTCACGCCCCGTGATCAGGCTGAAAGTCTGCGCGGGAAGGACGGCGCACGCGGAAATCGTGAGCAAGAGGAAGATGAGAGACGTTCTCTTCATGTGATGGCCACCTCCAATTTCTCAGTTCGCCGCACCGTCAGCACCGTGATGTCGTCTTCCTGTCCCCACCGTTGCGCGGCATGGGCGATGGCTTGCGCGGTGATGATCACTGATGGCCGTTCGCTCAAAGCCATAGAGTTCGCGCCGGGCGTTGGTAGCTTCGACCACGCCGTCGGTGAGCAGCGTCAGCCGCTGGCCGGGTCCCAGTTGGAAAGTGGATTCCGGATACGCGACCTCAGCGGAAAGACCCAGTGGCAGCCCGTTCTCAATTTCCAGCTCGCCGCCGTTGAGATAGGGCGCCAGGTGGCCGGCGTTGGCTAGGGTGAGCGATCCATTGCCGTCCGCACGCAGAACGAGGCAGGTGGTGAACGCGCCTTGCTGGCGGCCAAGCATGCGCTGGTTCATGGAGACAAGAATTTCGCTCGGACTTTGCGTGTAGTGCGCCAGGGTGCGGAACGTGCCGACGAGTAGAGAAACTGTCATCGCGGCGGGCATGCCTTTGCCGCTCACGTCGCCCATGGCGATGAGCACTCCTCCCGAGGCGGTGGGGAGGATCTGGAAGAAATCCCCGCCCACTTCACCGGCGGGATGGTAGACGCTCTCGATTGCAAACCCCGGCACGGTTGGAATCGCCTCGGGGATGAGGACCTGCTGCACGGAGCGAGCAGCGCGCATTTCGCCTTCCAACATTGCGCGTTCACGCGTGGTCTGGCGTTGCTCGCGAAAGAGCAGTCCGAGCAGGGCGGCGAGAACGCACGTGGTTGTGACGGCGCGTACTTCGAGGAGCGTTGGGATCCAATGCGCGAAGAGGTGTGGCACCGCGGCAATCGGATATTCGGTGGCTTCCACAGCGAACCAAACCAGGTCGGCAAGTCCCCACAGCATGCACAAAGCTGCAAGCGGGCGCATGCGTCCTGCGACTCGTTTATACGGCCGGAACGCAACGAACGGCGCGACCGCAAGCGTCATGTGGGTAATGAGCGCCCAGGGGCGGCCGTAGAGAGTATTCAGTGAGCCGAGCCAAGCCGGCTGACGGGAGGCAAGCAGGATGTCGGCGACAGTCGGCAAGTAAGGCAGCGCGGTAAGAGCAAGCACGATCCGGTAGAACAGAGGCATGCGGCGGCGGGCCAACGCGTAGAAGAAGGGGACCTGCGTGAAGGTGAGAGTGACGTTTCCCACCAGCACGAGCGTGAGACAAAGAGTGAAAGGATAGTCCAGCAGGGATGCAACGCAAAACTCGTTCACACGCAGTGTTGCCAAGCCCAGGCAGGAAATGCTCAGCAGGAGCAGCTCGCGGCGGCTGCGGTCGTAAAAGTAGAGCCCGAGAAGCATGATGGCGATGACGGCGATGACCCCATTGGAGAGCGCGGTTTGGAAATATTTCGAAGATTGCGCAAGGACCGCATGGGCGCGCAGCGCGTCGAGCAGGGACCTATCACCAGCGCGCAGCTCCAACCGGAGCGCCATTGAACCGAGAACCGGGCTGCTGTTGGAGGTGAGGCTGCGGTAGGTGATGCGCAAGGCGAGAGTGGCTGGGCGCGATGAGAGCGTGCCGGCGGCAACGGGGTAGGAGCGGATGGCGTTGACGCTGAAGTCGCCGCTCTTCAAGTTGCCCACGCCGCCGAGCAATTGCCCGTTCAGATACACCTCATAGGCGGCATACAAGCTCACTTGTAGGGCAGGCCGATCAAGGCTGCGCAAGACGTCGAGGTCAGGATGGCAGCGCACCCACATGTGCGCGTCGGCGGGCCGCAACTTCCATTGCGTAAGCGGCTGCCAACCGGTTTCGTCAAAGTTCTGAGCAGCCCAAGCCGGATTGTCCCCTGCCCGCCAGACGCACTGCTGCGGTGAGACTGTAACAATGCTCTGACCGAAGACCGTGACCGGCCAGGGCAACAAAAAAAGCAGAATTAGCTTAGGCATGGGCCACTCCTACGGGAGCGAAGGTTAGACTCAGCACAGTGATGTCGTCCTCCTGCCCCCAGCGCTGCGCGGCATCGGCGATGACTTCCGCTGGCTGATCACTGATCGCACGCGTTCGCTCAAAACCGTAGAGCTCGCGCCGGGCGTTGGTGGCCTCCACCACGCCGTCTGTAAGCAGTGTCAGCCGCTGCGCGGACCCCAGTTGGAAGATCGATTCCGGGTACGCCGCATCAGCGGAAATGCCCAGCGGGAGCCCATTCTCGATCGCCAACTCGTTGCCCTCCAGGTGCGGCGCAAGGTGCCCGGCGTTGGCGATGGTCAGCGTACCATCCGCGTCCGCCCGCACAACCAGGCAGGTGGTGAAGCCGCCGTTGGTGCGGGCCATCATGCGCTTGTTCATAGCTGCCAGAATCTCGCGGGGGCTTTGCGTGTAGTGCGCCAGCGTACGCACCGTCCCCACCAGCAGCGAGACGGTCATCGCCGCGGGCATGCCTTTGCCGCTCACGTCGCCGATCACCGCCAGCACACCTCCGCTTGCGGACGGCAGAATCTGGAAGAAGTCGCCGCCCACCTCGCCCGCCGGCTTGTACACGCTTTCCAGCGCGAATCCTGGAATGGTGGGGATCTCCTCGGGGATGAGAACCTGCTGGACCGTGCGCGCGGCTTCGAGTTCCGCATTGACCTCGGCATGGCGCCGCGCAACGCCGACCGTGCGCAGCACCAAGAACAGCAGCACGGTAACGTAGAAGAAGAAATAACCAATGTAGTAGAGCGAGACGCTGTAGCTGCCCACATGAAAGGCGGGCATGGGGTGCAGCGTTGCGGTAAGGTGCGTGAAATAGGCGAGGAAGTCGAGGAAAAGCCAATACTGCGCCAAGCCATAAAGCAGCATGGCGGGCAGCAGCACGCGGGCGTCGCGGTTGCCGCGCCGCCAGCCCCGCACCAGCAGCAGCGGCAGGAGAACATCGACGATTATGACGGGAAGATAGTAGGAGGCGAACCCGAAGTAGTAGGGTCCGATGCCCGTTGCGAATACCGCAGCATCGGCGGCGAAAACGAAAGCGGCAATCTCCAGGCTGAGCAGCCATCGGGAGCGCGGCAGGCGCAGAACCATGCGCACAAACTCGATGAGTGCGAAGTTGGCGATGCCCAAACAGAGGGTAGAGAGGAAGAACGTTGAAATCGTCTCCGCCCGGAAGACCTCCCAGGCTTGAACGGCGGAAAAGCCGCTGGAGGCGAGCAGGTAAACCGCTACGGCTAGATACTCGCACTGAGAACGCAGCGCCCCGTAGAGCGCCAGGGCGATGAGTCCGGCCAGCAGGCTAAGGAAGGCGAGGATCAACGGGAAGACTGCCAGGTGCCCGTTCACATAACTGGCATCGCGCACTGCTTCGCTGCTGCTGAGGAGATAGACCGCTGACCTGTTACCGAGCGGCGTGCTGGTCCCACGGCCCCTATTGCCGCCCAGGTCGAAAGCGAAGCGGATAGCAAGCACCAAGTCGCCCTGGGATCTAAGCAGTTTGCCGGGGATGGCGTAGGCCCTCAGGCCGTATTGGTTGAAGGCCACACTGCCGGCCATGTCGCCGTTGCCGCCGATGCGGCCTCCGTTGGCGTAAACCTCATAGCTCCCCGCGGTGTATACCAGCCCCACCGCCACATTGCGCGCGCCGGGGCGCAGATGGATGTGCGCTCGGTACCAGCCGTACTTGATGTCGTGGATGCCGTAGTCGGGCAGCTCCTTATTGGCGGAGACGACCCGCCACCCGCTATCGTCGAAGGCGGGCGAGGCCCAGGCGAGGTTGTCGCCCGGCGAGAAAAGCCAGTCGGGGCCAAGGGTCGATGCGCTGGCCGAAGCTGCTCGCGTCCACGTTGCGCGGGTAAGAAGCGTGGGCCGCCGCCGGCAAGACACCGCAAGCAGAAACCGCAAACAGGAGGATGAGGAGCGTAGTCTTTTTCATGCTGTGGCCTCACTGAGTTCCGCTGCCCGCATCACCGTCAGCACAGTGATGTCATCCTCCTGCCCCCAGCGCTGGGCGGCATCGACAATTTCGGCGGCGGGCTTCATGGTCAGCCCGGCCATCCGCTCAAAGCCAAGCAACTCGCCTTTGGCATCGCGCGCTTCAACTACTCCGTCGGAGAGAAAGGTCAGGGCGCCGTCGGTTTGGATCGCCGTCTCGCCATAGGTGGCGTCGGGGCTGATACCCAGCGGAAAGCCGTTCTCGAGCATCACCTCGCAGCCAGCGAGATAAGGCGAGATGTGTCCGGCATTCGCCAGCACCACGCGCCCATCTGGATAGAAGCGCGCACAACACGCGGTGATAAATCCGCCGCCGGTGCGTCCCATCACGGCCCGGTTCAGATAGGCGAGCAGCGATGCCGGACTGCGATGTGTTTCGTTGGCCAAGCTGCCCAGGACGACGGCCACCAGCATGGCCGCGTCCAGACCCTTGCCGCTCACGTCGCCGACGATCACCAGCAGCGAGCCGTCTTCGAGAGACACGGTGCGGTAGAAATCGCCGCCCACCTCGCGCGCGGGGCGATAGACAGCATCCACCGCGAAGCCTGCGTGCTGCTCCGCGCTTCCTGCCAGCAGCAGTTCCTGCATCCTGCGCGCCGCGGCCAGGTCCTGGTCGATGGCTGCCTGCCGCGCCTGTTCGTCGCGGAAGCGCAGATAGAGGACGAGCAGAGTGACGAAGACGAAGAGAATACCGGGAATCGTGCGGAGGTCAAAATCGAAGGGGCCCGATTGGACAAAGACAGAAAAGCCGAAAACTGGGGTACCCCGCCCAGCGATGGCCCAGGTGATCGCATTCAACAGCAAGCATCCACCGATGGCAAACGAGCCGCGGTTTCGTTGTTGAAAGAGGCCCCAGACAGCAATCAGATCGAAGAAAGCCTGGTCGTATGTTGAGCCGCTGGTCCAAATCTTGGTTGCTTCGAGGGATTGTGCCGCGAACGAATAGGCGGCGATCAGGGTGAATATCCCTGAGAGAATAGCGCCAATCCAGAGGATCTTGCGGTAATCGCGGGCAGAGAGCCGCGAGAAAGAGCAGCGAAAATACCCCGGCGAACGCATAGCAGGATTGAATGACAGTCGGTCCCCAGGACCGAGCCATGATGGAATCACTGGTGGCAATCGGAATTGCGATCAGGGATGGCGCACTCCATACAAAGCAATAGGCACCGAGGAAGAGAAACTCCACCGTGCGACGGTGGACGCTGAAGAGTACAAAGCTGATGGAAGCGGCAAAGAGATATAAGACGAGGTATAGATCGAAGGGCAATTCCAGAACGGCTCCGTCCCTTGCAATCAGGCTCGTTTTGATGTTGATGGCGGCTCTTTGTCCTATTTCGGGAGGGGCCTCAGAGTTCATGTAGCCCGACATTGCGAACCAATACCAGTGGAGGGACGTAGTTCCCGTCCAACGGCGTATGGCCAAATGGTCAATCGGCCCTTTCAGCAAGCCCGGAGGGATCGGGAACGCGAGGTGGCGTGGAAACGGCGCGTGCGGGCTGGGCTGCCATGAGCCCCAACGCCCGACCAGGGTTCCATTGATGTATACGTCATAGACCTCGTCGAGCGGACCCATGCCGAGGGAAAGCGGTTGGCCGGCCAAGCCGGGCGGCACCTTAAAGGCCGCCCGGTACCAACGCGTTCCGCCAGGAGCAATGGGGGCCAAATGAGGGTATCCAAGGAATCTCTTGCCATTGCGAGTCATCGAAGTCCGGCCTGGCCCAGGCCGGATTGTCGCCCGCGTGCACGCGCCAGTTGCTTACTGTGACGATCTCATTTTGAGCGGTTGCGGGGAGGGCCAGGGTGAGCAGAAAACAGGCAATGAAGGTCTTCGCCAGATACTTGAGGTGGCGCTTGTGATGGCGCAGTCGCAAACACGCTAGAGCCGTGGCATTGTGCCATCCATAATCGTCGCGCCAAAGAAGGGAAGGAAGTGCGAAGGCAGAGCGCTGCACCATTCCGTGACCTCTGTTGAGCCGGGGAAGCTGTCATAGGCATGATATACGCAGTGAATCGCGGGACATGGAATGCCTTTCCCTTGCGGACTTGGGGCTCCTCGACAACTCGTTCACTATGGAGCATCACCGAATATCCAGAGGAACTTCAATTGCTCAGGTCTCTGCATGGGTGATATGACTAAGATTCGAAGAGGTTGTCATTCCTTAATGTGGTGGACAATGGGACAAGCTCAACAAATGCGGAGACGGTAAACCATGCAGAGCGAAACCAAGTCACGTGTAGACCAACTCACATCGCCAGCCGGACATCCGGTAGTAGTCCTGCGCTTTGAAGGCGACATTGCAAGCACCTCCAAGGATGCTGTTCTTGGAACGTACCAGGGACTCGCAAAGGAATCGTCAAAGCTGATTCTTCTGGACTTCACGAAGGTGGACTACATTAATTCGAGCGGCATCGCGTTGGTGATTCAACTTCTGATCGAGGCCGCTAACTCGGCGCAAAAGATCTCCGCATTCGGCTTGTCGCCGCACTTCAACAAGGTCTTCACCATGGTGGGGATCGCCAAGTACGCCGGCTTGTTTCCCAGCCAGTCAGAAGCTTTGGCGGCCTTGTAAGAGCTGCCCGCAACTTCACGCTCTACAATCAAGCCCTTCCGCGCTCGATTTGCATAGAAAAGGTGGGGACACCAGTCCGCTGGCCCATGGGGCATGGTGATACAAGTACATAAGCGAATTCGAGAAGATAAAACGAAACCGAGTGAAGCCCCCCGGAACATCAGCGACTCGATCTGTGGGCCACCGTCTAACTTCGCTATTAGAACGGACCAGTCCTGAGAATGCGTTAGTATCCACTGAATTCCGGTGACGTCTTTCCACGTGGCCGAATAGTCGGCGATGGTGACCTTTGAAGACTTTTCGCCCTGACTTTTGCGCAATTGCACTGGTGCTGTGGCATTTTCAGGCTCCGAGGGGCAGCTACATCGCACCTCGAGAGCATGATTTTCAAAGTAAGATGTTACCGCTTGGTAAACACCTCAGGCTGAATGCCATGGCTCGGTGAATCCGCGGAGACTTTCGTCCCTCAGCCCCGGCAGGCGCGGCAGAATTGCCGGCCGCGCGGGTGTAGTCGATACCGGCGGAATCGGGTGGCCCGGGGTCTGATTGCGCCACAGTGTCCAGCGTCCGGGAGGAAAAGCCGGGACCTTTCTGCCGATCCACGATCCACCAAGCCGTCAGCGTGCACTGCACAAAAAAGCGCGCCAGTTGGTGAAGCAAACATCCTGCAAAGACGCAATCTGTGTGAGTCTTCCTGCTCCTAGTGCAGGCAAGTTGACGAGAAACGGGCGACGCGCTCTTTTGGTCGCCAGCGTCGTGGGCGGCTCGGGACAAGAGCGCGTCGGCGACTCTACAGCCAGTTGGCTAGCATCCCATTTGTCGATGAGTGATTTGATGATTATGCACATAATGAGGCTCGAAGGAAGATCCTCCGCGCGCAGGAGTATTCATGACACCTGTTGTTCGAGCTACGCGGTTCAACAGCCCTGTGTCAAAAGGGTCGACGCTTGTCGAGTTGCGGCGGGACCCTTTTGGTACGTCTGCAGACTGAGAACGACCGTAGTTTTTGTAACGAAAGGTCCTCAAATTAGGAAGCGCTAGCATGTTGAAAACAATGGCCGAAAAATCTGCAGAAATGCTGTGTCGAAATCTATACGTTGGGATACAGATACCGATTTCCTGGGAATGCTGCATTATGAAAGAGTTGAGCTGCGACTTAGAGAGTCACTAGAGATTGATTTCCTTCACTACGGCGCTATACGAAGATGCTCGTTGCTTCAAGCGATGGGCCAGAACGGAATCGAATTGGTCGTATTAATCTTTCACAAAGCGCCAAATATGTAGCCAATAAGCACGATTAACAGCACTGTTCCGAGCCCGATGCCAGCGCCCCCACGTGTACCCCACCGACCGTACCCGTAGTACCCACCGCCAGCGCCGAAAGCCAGCAGCAACACGATTATTAGAATGATAAGCATTTCACGCCTCCTTCTTAACTTACGTCCAGACAAATGCCATGCGCCCATAACAAGGAACCGGCGGCGGACAGAAAGATGTTCCGCGCGGGATGTCCGAACTTGAGAATGCAGCGCATAGGGCTATTCATCGTCTTCTCACCGTACGTCAATCAAATCGAGATGAATGTACAACACTGCACAATTCTGTAGGATCTGCAGGGAAGGCACTTCGTGCGCCTCAAGAATTGTGAAGGGCAAAGTAGTCTCCTCGGCCCGCAGGTTGTGTGCAACCCCCGTGTCGGCAAATCCTTACCGGTACAACATCGCTGATGGAAAATACAGAGTGGGTGCGCAGGAGCGCCAGGAAACTGATATCCCCTGAGGGTCTGTCACTTTGAAATGATCGTATGCTTCGAGTCGTAACGCTGTTCAGTCTTGGATGCCTTCTTCGCAGCGGTATTAGCCAAAGTGCTGATCCTCCTTTCTGCTTTCGTAGCCAAAACTGTCTTCGCCTTCGGTCCTCTATTTTCTTGATCTCCAGATGGTTTCGTCATTGATAGTCACTCCTGTTGCCACCATGTCAGATCGCTACTTAAAAATCTGGTCAGTATTGCTCCAAATGCAAGGGTGGCTCTGCATAAATCGCAATGGGCCGTGATGGATAATTTAGCGAGGCGCACTCTCGACCTTCTGACTTCACTCAAAGGGATGGAGTGCGCTCCGGTTTCTAAGCGCAGATTTAGAAGAGCTCCAGTGAGTCCGGGTCGAGGAATCAAGGTTGGTGTCGGCCAAAGTGATGAGCGATATCCATGCGGAGGTTTCTGATCTAACTCCGCTTTGCCATCCATCCAATCAGCGCACCTGCAAAGATACCTACCAAAAACGTCGCTGCAACAGTGATTGCGGGGTTGCGTTGCAAGCGACGGGTTGTGTCATTCAAGAGATCTTCTGCAACTTCGCCACCATGCTTTGCCGTGCGTCTCATAACCTCCACACCATTCCCAATTGCATCGCCGATTGCTGCCGTTGCACGAGCTGCATGGTGAGTTGATTCTGTGATGTGGTCAGCCGCTCTTTCAACAAATGTTTGTGTCATCACGTTCTCCTGTGCCTTTACGAGTCGTTGTTACCACGTTTCTTATTCGTCGGCCCTTTCAGGCCAACAGTTCCCCCATTAGGCCATCGCGCCTCCAGGAAGTCAGAATGTTCTCAAAACTCTCCATATCGACGGCGCCTGTGAATGGACAGTATCAAGCTTCCGGCCTGAAAAAATGGCCCAAATTGACCGTCTTCTGGTGCAGAGTTGATCTCAAAGACAATCTGGGGCAAAAAACCTGAACGACTCTCGAAAACTTCCGTGAGCAATTCTGGTCAGTATTCACGCGTCCCTCCGCTCAGTATCAATTTGTACAGATTTTCTGTCACAGGGCCCCGCAGTCAGGAAGCCTACACATTAACCATCTTTTGTCGCGGACATCCCCGCATTGGAGAACACAATGCCCTATCACTTCACGAGTTCCGAGATCACCATTGCCACGGTTGTCCTCTTCCTGTTCGTCGCTGTCGCCGTCGGTGTATATCTCAGATACCGCAAGAACAGAACTCTAGCCTTCCGTAATCGCTTCGGATCCGAATATGACCGTGCCGTTCTCGAGCATGGCTCCTCGAAAAAAGCCGAATCAAAGCTCGCCGACCGGGAATCCAGGGTGGAAGCTCTGAAGATTCGTGAGCTTGGCGCGACCGAGCGAGAGCGATTCGTCACCGAATGGCAAACAGTACAATCGCGTTTTGTTGATCATCCCAAGGCCGCAGTCATTGAGGCCGGGGACCTTATCAGTGCGATCCTCGAGGCTCGTGGCTATCCGACCGCAGACTTTGAGCAACGTGCCGCGGATGTTTCGGTGAGCCATCCTCAAGTCATGGAAGACTATCGCAAGGCGCGTGCCATCGCAGTGCGGCCTGGGCAGGCAGATGCGAGCACCGAAGAACTTCGCACTGCAATGATTCAGTACCGTTCCATCTTTGACGAATTCGCTCGAGTTCAAGAACCGCATGAAAAAGCGACAGTCGCATAGCGCACATAATGTCATTAAAGCCGGGGATTGCTGAGAGGTTCGAAATGAGACGAGCGCAAATTGCTCGGTTATCGTGTCTGAAAGCCCGTTGACTTTACCTGGGAGCCTATGGGCACGGGTTGCGAGCTTCGGGCTTTACGGCAGCCCAACTTTTGGGAGGATTTACTCCACTTGTACCTGAGATGGAGTTGTGGTCAGCGATCCTTTTGCGATTTTCGACTAACCAACTCATCGTAGATGCGGACTCTCTCACAGATATTCGGTGAAGATCAGGATCGGGGAGTGGCTGCACCACATTCAACGGCCAAAACCTTGGCCAATTGCTCGATAACGAAGGGGCAGAGTTCTATCGTCGCCTTAATTCAGTTGGTTGCGATGCCAGCCGGACACTGATCTTGTTCTGGATTCAGATTTGGAACCAGCGTTCGCTGAGCGTCAGGCCATCGATGCAATTGGCCCATATCTGCAATCACTCTCCCAATTTTCGCCGGTGTCAGTCGCAGCCGTTTTTGTCTGTCACCGCATCACATTTCGCGATCGACAAGTTAGCCCTTTCGCACATACGGGGTGCCACCGGACCGGGGCTACCAATTGAGCCAAATTGATTTCTGCAAATTAGCTGATCATGCCAGATTGAGTTGCACTGTGGTCAATATTGGTCAGCAATCACATCGCGCATAGGTAACACTGGCATTTGAATGACGCACCACGGACCCCAGGCTGCCGGATTTCCCGGCGTGCTGTCTCTTGTGATCCCGACAACGTAAAGAGATTGCACTTCAACCGCCGTGGAAGTGAGTCGGAGAGAAAAGCGAAGACAAATGAAACTACCCAAGAAAGCGGTATTTGTACTGTGCTTGATCACGCTCGCTGTGCTTGCGGCGCCGAAAGCGAGGGCGGATGCATGGAACCACAAAACAACGATCACATTCAGTGCACCTGTCGAGGTTCCCGGAGTAGGTCAGCATCTACTCCCAGCTGGCACCTATGTTTTCAAGCTCATGAACTCACTCTCAGACCGTCACATTGTCCAGATATCCAACTTACGCGGAGACCATGTGTACACCACAATTCTTGCCATCCCGAATTTTCGGCTGAAGACTACCGGCAAAACGGTCATGACGTTTCGTGAACGGCCTGCTGGACAGCCCGAGGCGCTGAAGGCATGGTTCTATCCTGGCCATGAATGGGGCGAGGAGTTTGTCTATGAAAGGCCTAAGGCTATCCAGCTGGCCAAGGAAGTGAATGAGCCAGTTCTTTCGACCCCGATTCCATTGGCGGATGCGCCGGTCGAATCCTTGACCACTGCCCCCGTTGAGGCGGTTGCCCCAACGGGAGAAACGATTGATACAGCGCAGGTCGTGGAAGCTCCACCTATGGTGGCATCCGAGCCTGCGGCGCCTGCAGAAGCCGCACAGACTCTCCCGAAGACAGCCAGTGATCTTCCACTGATTGGATTGGCTGGACTTCTTATGCTTGGTGGCGGCTTCGCCCTCTTTGGCATTTCGAAGCTGAACGCATAGATCAATGTGAGCGGTTGATCAATCGCCACTTAGATTGACCCTCAATGAGGGTTTGAAGGAGGCGGTGCGTGAGTACCGCCTCCATTCTTCTTTCAGTTTTATGCGGAGATTTCAGGGTTAGTCGCATCCGATTGCATGGAAAGGCTGGACGGGAGAGTGAGATGACAACATCTGCGAGAGGAATGCCGAGAGAAGCAAACTGGCAATCCGCTAATCGCTCCAACGCATTCATCCTAATCTCATGGAATAGCACTTTTGTTTACCGGTGCCTCATTGCTTTCATTGGCTTGATCATTACGCCATTTGTCTCAGGAGCTCAAGGAGCCCAGCCCACCCGGTCCGAATCTAACGATCCATATACTCTGCGCTTGAATGCGAACCTGGTCATCCTGAGCGCGACCGTTCTGGACCGTCATAATGTACCAGTTTCCGGGCTCAGCAGAGATGATTTTAAGGTTTACGAAGATGGCGTACTTCAACAAATCAAGGACTTCAGCCAAGACGATATCCCGGTTACAGCCGGGATTCTTGTCGACAATAGTGGCAGCATGGGTCCAAAGCGCAACGACGTGATTGCTGCTGCGATGGCGTTTGCCTTTTCCAGCAACCCGCAGGACCAGTTGTTCGTCGTTAACTTCAGTGACCACGTGTCTTTAGGCCTTCCAGCGGAGGAACCCTTTACAGGCAGTCAGGGGCAACTGCGACAAGCCCTCTCGGGAATCAGGGCCATAGGCCAGACCTCCCTTTACGACGGAATTGCAGCAGCCCTCGATCATCTCAGGCTGGGCAGCCGAGACAAGAAGGTTCTGGTACTGATCAGCGACGGCGGCGACAACGCCAGCAAGCTAACTTTGGCGAAAACCATCGACCTGGCCAAGCGCTCGACTGCAATTATCTACACTATCGGCATCTTCGACGATGGTGATGGAGATCAAAATCCCGCAGTGCTGCGTCGGTTTGCGAAGGAGACAGGCGGAGAGGCCTACTTTCCGCAATCATCCAATCAGATCAGCTCAATTTGCAGGGAGATTGCTCGTGATATCCGAATGCAGTACACGCTTACTTATATTCCGGGGAATACGCTGCAGGACAGTAAATACCGGACCATCGAGGTGACGGCTAGTGCGCCCGGTCGACGACGCTTGTCGGTCCGCACCAGGGCTGGATACTTCTCATCGCGTAAAGTTCCTGACATTGTCGGCAGGGATACTCGTCCATGATGCCCGATACCGAGCAGGAGGAGTTCGCAATGCAAGGCCGCACGTTCCTACACTGGATACAGACATTCCTCATTGTCACTGGAGCCCTTGCGGTCGCCTTTGTTGCGCTCAGTTTGCTTTACGCAAGGGCCTACCAGGAAGCCTCCGTCAATGCCCTCGAAAAACAAATCAATGCGCAAGCGCAGCACCACGTCAGACTCACACACACCGCCGTCAAGGAAGGAGACGTTCTGGGGCGCTTTGAGATTCCCCGACTTAGGGAAACGGTAGCAATTCTTGAGGGAACCTCATCGGGGACCTTGCGCCTCGGTGTTGGACATATAAAAGGTACGGCTCTTCCTGGAGACCATGGAAACGTTGGAATCGCCGGGCATCGCGATACATTCTTCCGCACCTTGAAGGATATTCGCACAGGGGACGAGATTATCATTCAGACTGCGAGTGGACTTTCAAGTTACGAGGTCGACTCGGTAAAGATCGTGTCCCCACGCGCCACAGAGGTCCTGGCCCCTTCAACCCAATCGGCACTGACACTTGTAACCTGCTATCCGTTCTACTTTATCGGTCCAGCGCCTGAACGCTTCGTAGTGCACGCACGAAGCGTCGAGCAGAAGTAGCCTACGCAACAGGAAGGATGGCGGGCTTTTCAGCGTTGTGGTCAGGTAGCTGATCGAGGAGGATCACATTGAGCAGAGACTTATGCACCTGTATGCGACCGTTGTAGCTGATAAATCCCAATTTGCGGAACCGATTCATAAAGAAGCTGACGCGAGATCTGGTCGTACCAATCATATCTGCGAGTGTTTCCTGCGTAACGTGAGGAATGAAGGTATCCGGTTCGCCAGGTTTACCAAATTCCGCCATGATCAGAAGAACCCGGGCCAGGCGCTTTTCACTGGAATTGAAAAGCTGATCGACAAGGTCTGCCTGGGTTCGCATGCTGCGGGCCAAAAGGAATTTTAGGAATATATCGGCGAATGCTGGCTCATTATGCATTACGCGAATCATTTCGCTTCGATCGATTTTGAGCGCAGTGCAGTTATTTAAAGCAGTGGCGGTGGCCATATGCTTTCCCACCATATCGGCAAGAGACTCCTCGCCAATAAAATCGCCGGCGGATAAAAGCGTGATAGTGGCCTCTTTACCTCGCTGCGAAACGACGGTCACTCTGGCGCGGCCCTTCTGCAAGAAAAACACTGAATCCGCCGGATCTCCCTGGCGAAAGAATGTTTGCTTTGCCTCAAATTCGATAATGATCCGGCCTAGTCCAGCGGTGGCAAGAAACTCTGCGGAATCAAACGGAGCACTGTTGCTTGTCACGATGACACCTCGTTACGCGTGTTCGACTGAGTTGGGTGCGTACTGGCCGAAAGGCGTACTGTCTATCCTCCGCTCAATTCACAGCTTCAGACTGTTCTCTTTTGAACATGGAATGCTTTGCCCTCCTTCAATGTCACAGATTCGGCACTGATCGACTTGAACCGCTCATCGCTGAGAATAGAAGCTGCGATCCAGTACCAAGATGACAACCGTTGGAGACTTCCTCTCTGTAACTATTCCGATTGAAGGTGCTCTGCTTGCCGCGGTTTACTGATTGCGCCTTGCGCCCCTGAGATGGGCAACGCGGGTCAGAGGAGCACTGAAAGTTCACCCAAGTGGATATCTGAAACGCATTTTGAGTGCGTTTGACCGGCGGAACCGGTCAGCATGGGCGGCTCTTTCGTAGCCATCTGCAAATCGACTCTCGTGCACGAATTTCCCAACGTGAGATTTGGTCCTCCAGAGTACGAAGGTTTCGTCAATAATTGACCCCTTGCACTCTCCGGATGAGCATTCTAGCTCAGCTTTTTCCATGTCGCATTGAAAGAATGAAAAGAGAAGCAGGTTGACCTTCCTATTCCTCGTACCTTTCGCGCTATGTGGGTATGGAGGTTCCGTTCGCAACGTAGTCGCCCTAGCAGCAACAAACCGACAGGACTACGTCACTTGAACACAGGCGTTTAATGCCCTGCATGAATATGCGATTGCAAGGGAGACCATGCAAGAAGCAAAGACGCACTTTAACGCGAACGCGTTCAACTTCTGGACGATGACATAGATGTGGTCGCGCCGGAGACATGATTGGAGAATACAAAATGCCGCTCGTCACAGTTGTCATCATCCTGGCCGTTGTGGGTGTGCTGTTATGGCTCGTGAATCGCATTCCCATGCAGGGAACAATTAAGAACATCCTGAATCTCGTTGTCGTGATCGCAGTGGTGTTGTGGCTCCTGAAGGTATTTAACCTCCTTCATTACATTTCTCAATTTCGAGTTGGACATTGAGATTCCGTGTAACCCAGGACCATTCCGCCTAACGAGCAAACGCAAGACAACAACGCAATATGGCAGCAACCTGCCATTTGGAGAACTCTTGAAACACACACTGCTTTTAGTAATTGGAAGTGCCCTCAGTCTGAGCGCGTTTGCTCAGACCAGTCAGCAGCAACAAGTTGTTCTTGTGCAGACAGACCCGACTCCCGCCTTCGTCATCAACCTGACAAGTCGCACGGTCGTAGCGGTCAACTATCAGCATCGAAGCGGTGCGACGAAAATCGACTTCGCGGGCACTGTTCTGATGCCTGCAGCCCGCGGCGAAGCCAAGGTTGAGAGCAAGAAGGGCTATATGGAAGTCGAAGTGGAATTTGAAGATCTTCAAAGGCCCGCGGCTTTTGGCAATGAATACCTAACTTATGTCCTCTGGGCGATTTCTCCTGAGGGGCGTCCAGTGAATCTGGGCGAAGTGCTAGTGGGCAACAATCATCGCAGCAAGCTTGATGTAACAACCGATCTTCAAGCGTTTGCCCTGATCGTCACGGCGGAACCATATTATGCCGTTCGTCAGCCCAGCAACGTTGTCGTACTTGAGAATGTAGTTCGCGATGACACCAAGGGAACCTTCGAAGCAGTGAGTGCAAAATATGAACTCATGGAGCGGGGCGGTTATATCCCAACCGGATACAAATTCGATCCCGTGGTTTTGGACGCCAACTTGCCTTTGGAATTTCTCGAAGCGCGGAATGCTTTGCGCATCGCTCAATCCGAGGGAGCAGAGACCTATGCAGGCGAGAGCTATCAACATGCCGCCCAGTTGATGACGCGCGCAGATGGCTATGCCACTGAAAGGCATTCCTCCAGGAAAGAACTGATCGCGACCTCCCGCGAAGTAGTGCAGACTGCCGAAGATTCGCGCGCAATTGCAGTTAAGAAGATCGCTGAGGAAAGACTTGCGAACGAGCGTCAGGCTTCAGCGAACGCACAGGCGCAATCGCAGCAGGAAGCAGACCAAGCGGTGAAGCAGAAGGAGCAAGCCCAGTTGCAAACCGCAATGGCGCAGACGCAGGCCGATGAGGCGACGCGCCAAAAGGAACAGGCTCAGTCTGATGCGGCAGACGCTCAAGCTGCTACGGTAAAGGCACAGGCGGATATGGCAGCCAACAAGGCGGAATCGGCGGCGACAGTTACTGCTGCACAGGCCGATGCCGATCAAGCCCGACTTGTTGCACAACGGGCGCAAGAGAATGAACAACAAGCCGACACCGAGAAAGCTGTCATGCGTGCACAATTGTCAGAACAATTGTCCAAGATCCTTGTAACGCGCGATAGTGCACGCGGACTCATTGTTAGCATGTCAGATGTTCTTTTCGACACTGGGCAGTATTCGTTAAAGTCCGGCGCACGAGAGAAGCTGGCAAAGGTAGTTGGAATCCTGATCGCCTATCCAAGCCTTAACATCGCAGTTGGCGGCTATACGGACAATGTTGGTGGCGATGAGATGAATCAGAAGCTCTCAGAGAACCGTGCTGATGCAGTACGCGATTACATGGTGGAACAGGGTGTAGCTGCAAACTCAGTCACTGCTCAAGGATTCGGTAATTCTCTACCCGTAGCGACGAACGACAACGCTGCTGGACGGCAGGAAAACCGACGGGTGGAACTGGTTGTGTCGGGCGAGGCAATTGGAAGCCCGGTCAATGCAACTACGGGAAGCCTTCGTTAATTGAAACGGCAGATCCTCTGCGGACTCAAATGAGCCCGCAGAGGACATTAGATGATGCGGTCTCCTATTAATCGCGGAATATGGCTGAGCGGGTGATTCGGAAATGCCGATTCACAAAATCTCGCGGGAGATCCCGGCAGAGATAATCGGTACCATCGGGTCTCGTGTAACCTTCTTCATGAATCGCTTCCGCAATCTCTGCTCAATCGATTACAGCGACCGTATCCGGGCCTACAATTCGGTTCTTGAATGTGATTTTGAACGGTCAACTGTCCGACGGCCTCACTGGAGAGCGGTCCATTCCCAGCACGCAGTCGGACTAGTTCCAGACTTTCTGAATTTCCCCGCCGGACCTGTACAAAATTGAACAGCTTTGCGTTTTGGTTCCATGTGAAACTTACCTCGATCCCACGAATCGAGGTGAGGGATGCCCGATAGAACTGTAAGCGTCCTCATTGTGGATGATGAAGATGAGATCCGAACCGCCTTGTCGCATGAATTGATGGAGATTGGTTATGCCGTGCGGATTGCCAACAATGGCTTCTCCGCGCTGTTTGAGCTAGGAGAGCTTGCCCCCGACATCCTTATTTCTGACCTCAATATGCCCGGTTTGTCGGGTGTTGAGCTACTTTCCGTGGTGCGGCGCAGGTTTCCAGCGGTCCGCGTGATTGCCATGAGCGGTGCATTCACCGGCAGCGAAGTGCCCTCAGGCGTGGCCGCCGACGCCTTCTACGAGAAAGGAAGCAGCATTCGCGCCCTCCTGCAAATAATAGGAACACTCTCCCCGACAAAAGCTTGCCCTCCCCCACCCCTGGCACTTCGATTCAGAGCGAAATCTTCTAACTTAAAAACGCTTGAGCCTGATTTTCACTTCAAGCACGCAGTCAGTATTGGCGATCCCTCATCAGGCAGGCGGAGTCCGTGAAGTAAACAAAGTGCCGCACATGCCTGCGAGGTGGTCTGCATCGCGCATCATTTCCCTACTCAAAAGGCATAAAGAATGGGGACTACTGGTAATACCGCGCAGTGGGCAAGCCTGCATCTCTTAGATTTGGCAATTATGACAATGGGCGTCGACCTGTCCTTGTGTTCCAAATCAGCACTATCAGGGCGACGAGCAGAAGTAGATGAATGAATCCTCCACCTAAATGGAGGCTGAAGCCCAGGATCCACAGCACGAGCATAACGGCGGAGATTGTCCAAAGCATTGGCGCCTTCCGCACTTCTGTCTCAACTGACTTTGTGATTGCCAGATGCCCGTAGAGGCACATCTGGCAACCTCATGCTGATAACGCTGGCCCCATGCGAAGTTTCAGGACATCCTGCTTTGAGACTTCACCCAGGCGCCACGTGTCGCCAGATCGAATTCAGTCTCCTACTTGTCAGATCTGTTGCTGGGAGACTTCTCGTTCAGCGTGGAAAGGAGCAAATGTGCCGACGCGGGAGCAGCGATCTTGCTGTTGATCACGATGTCCTTGCCGCTTACGTCCTTCCCATACAGTCTCTCGTTGCCATCATTGTCTGGACGGAGTGTCGAACCAGCCAGCGATATCCCCGCAAATAATCCGCGCGAACGCGAATAGGAGAGAATCTCCGCCTGCATCGCGATATCCGTTGAGGCGGCGGCGTTGCGTCCTACCGGTCCGGCTGCGGCCGCCATGTCCCCTCCGAGCTTGACCTTGCTGGAAAGAATCGACTCGGCACCCCGGCTGTTCATTACCAGCAGAACGAAGTCTGTCGATTGACCTCCCAATTGGAGCCCGAAGCTTCCACCCTCAAGCGCCATCATCGCGGGCGCACTCCAGGGTCCGTTGAAGCCTCTACCGCTTCGGCAACTCATCACTCCGCGCCCGTAGCTGCCTCCGAACCCAAACGCAAACTTTTTGACAGAAGGCAGAACGATCACGCATTCCGCCTTGTTCAAAAGGTCCTGAGGAATATCGTCGGGGACATTGAGAATCTCCACCATTACTTGCCCGGCAATCTGAATGCGCTTGTTTTCGTCCTTCTGGGCGGATGCAGTTGATCCCGCGAAGGCTATCACCAACAACAATACGAAGATGCTTTTTCATACCTGGCTCCTTTCTAAACGGCAGGTCCGATCAGAATGTGATGCTGAGTGCAATTCCTGGACGGTTGGGAAATCTCCGGTTGAACAGGTAATAGCCGTCATCGTAGTAATCCACGTAAACATCGTCCGATTGATACCAGTTGTTACCCCAGTAGTCTGGATATGGATCCAGAACCTCGAACCAATAGCCGTCGTACTGGAAGCGGGGATAGCCACTGGTAAACATGAAGGGCAGGCTATAGATGCGGAACCAGTGATTGCGACCGAAGTGGCTGCGGAAGTAGTTGTTCGGCACACGGTAGCCGTTATAACCGCCGCGCTGCTGCCAGCTTCTGCGCTGGGAATCCCAATTGATTGGCGCGCCGCTGCTGCCAGACACGCTGCTGCTCGGACTGCTGTGCCCGCAGTTGTTGCTGTGAGCGCTGCATCTGTCGAGCGGGCTGCCTGTATCGCTGTTGTTGCTGCTGCTGTTGCGCGGCCTGCTGTCTGCTGCGGTCCTGTTGCTGCCGTTGCGCGGCCTGCTGTTTGCTGCGATCCTGCTGCTGCCGTTGCGCGGCCTGCTGTTTGCTGCGGTCCTGCTGCTGCCGTTGCGCGGCCTGCTGTTTGCTGCGATCCTGCTGCTGCCGTTGCGCGGCCTGCTGCCTGCTGCGGTCCTGCTGCTGCCGTTGCGCGGCCTGCTGCCTGCTGCGGTCCTGTTGCTGCCTTTGCGCGTCCTGCTGCCTGCTGCGGTCCTGCTGCTGCTTGCTTTTGTGCGTCTTGTTGCCTGCTGCGGTCCTGTTGCTGCTCTTTGCGCGTCCTGCTGCTGCTGCGGTCCTGCTGCTGCTGCTTTGCGCATCCTGCTGCTGGCTGCGGTCTGCTGCTGTTGCTTTTGTGCGTCTTGTTGCCTGCTGCGGTCCTGTTGCTGTCTTTGCGCACCCTGCTGTTGCTTCACGTCGTGCTTGTTGGTGTCTTGTTGCTTGTTATGGTCCTGTCTCTCCGGTTTTTGAACGTAGCCAAAGGCGCTGGCTCCGAAAAGCACAGTGAATAGTGCCGTTGAGATAATAATCCCGACTCGTTTCATGGCGTTACCTCTCTGCACACCTCAAATCTAACTACTGCCTTTGAAGTGACCTACGGTTACGACAGCATCCAGGTGACATTCGCAAGTGGTTTAGCTGTCTGGCACCACTCGAGTTCGAAAGGGTGAACCGTTGAGGGCATGGAGATCTCCGCATTTGGCAGACATCCTGCGCACCTCTGGACAAGGTCGCTCACGTATCAATTCTTGTGCTTTTCTCTCGGCCCGGCTGTTCAATTCTGCTCATCTTGGGCTTGTATTCGTGCCGGCATCATACGCGGGCGCCAGACCTGCAACCCATCCGAAGGATGTGCAGGGAAGAAGCGAAGTCGCCCGGTGAGCAGAGCGTTTGCGTTGCTTATAGGGAAGGGCGAAGCTGGACGTCGTAGTCCCGGTAGTCGATCTTTACGACTGTCTGGCCAAACATGAAGCTGTTTGACACTGCTCTGACTTGCGTGGCCTGCGAAAAGCCGTTCACGTTTGCATACTGTCGCTTGACCTCTGTGAGCCCGGTCAACAGAGAAGAACTTTTGGACGATATGCCTTGAAGCTGAACTATCGATCCATCTTTCGAGTCCACCCAGAGGGTTCCTTCGATAAGGAAGGAGGCCTTGCGCCTTGGGACCAGGGACAGGACTAGACAGTTTCTCCCGTCCAATACCTGAATTCCACCAGGCTTCAGCTCCATCTGATAATTTGCAGAGGTGATCCACGCGCTCTCACGAATCCCGGGTTCGTTGAGTTGCTTTTCGTTGTCCAGAATCGCGCCCAAGACCAGCTTCTGGATGATCTTCGATCCAGTCTGCGAGACGATCCTATAGCTCTTGCCCGAATCTTTCTGATAGGTAGTGATAACCGTCATTTCAGCAACAGGATGGATTTCGTCGTTGGATCTGTAAACGGCATAGTGCTCCGTTGCTGTATATCCCTCAATGCTCTCAATCCTGGCTTTTACCGACGCATCCACCAGCCGAACTACGGAGGCCGTATCGATCTTTTGAGCCGGCGCCATCTTCGTTCCTGGAAATACAGAAAGACAGGCAGCCGCTAGTCCGAAGAAGGCTCGCCGACTGGATAGATTGAAATGCATGAACAGGCTTTCACCAACGGGATTAGCATTTTTGCCGGAGTGTTGAGAGGGGGATGGTTTCCTAATGCGCAACGTGGCGGAGCTGGTATGCTCCGCCACATGTTGCTGCAATTCGCGACTATTTATGGTCGCTGCCGCCGTGATCCTGTCCCCCACCGCCATGCGGTTCCGATTTATGGCTTGCACGTGGCTTTCCTCCACCGGAGTGCGAAGGTCCAGCAGACGGCGGTGCGTGAGAATGACCCTTGGGACGAGTGTCATGTCGAATGCCTTGGTTTCCACGATAGGCTGCGCGGCCCACACCGCCGTGGTATCTTCCTCCACCGTCATTCACAAAGCGATGACTGCCCCAGCCGTGGCTGTAACCATAGCCCGCCCATGGGCCCATGCCCACGAAAATGCCCTTGTAAAAGTAGCCCGAACCGTAATAGCCCATGGGTGCACAGGAGTAGGGCGCATACCCGTAATATCCGTAAGAGCAGACCGGTTGTACGCCGATTGAAATGGAAATCTGGGCATGACCCGCAGGCGCCATGGCCAGTCCGGCGAGCAGTGCCGTAGTTGAAAGAAGAGTCTTGAGTCCGCGCATGTTTGACCCCCTTAAGGTGTCTGCGTTTCCTGGGTTTGCGTGGGACGCTGCGTTTGGCCGAAAAGAGCAATCCAGCAACCGCAGCAACCATAAGGATTGGGCAGTTCACTTTCAACGCCGCAAACTCCGGGAGCGCAAACCATCTATCCCTACGTTCTTTACTGTAGAGGCCCGATTCGCCCGAGTCTGAGCAATAGAGACCATGGCTGATGGAGCACGTCAATCGGCATGGGTGAAACTCCACGGGACCAACGATTCAACCGCACAATCCTGAATTAGAAGTAGGAATCACATGCGCAGTCAGGCCGGAAGGGTTAACTTTCACACGTGCCTCCAAGCGAAGGATCAAGTCGCCGGATTCAAAGCGACTGGCGATGGAGTTGCGGCTTCCAATGCGCCTAGATTCGTCAGCACAGCCTGCCAGCGAACTGGGTCCATCTTGGTTGCGTAAGGCGCTGAGAGGTTGGAATAGAACTGCAGGATATTGTCGCGAAGCTGAGGGGAAGTTCCTTTGAACTTGCCGTCGGCTAATCTGGCCAGCAGGCCTGCGTAGGTCTTGTCGGCTAGCGTGTATTCCGCAGCGGAGGTCAAGTTGCCGTCATCAAGATCGCGGTTAGGCAGTGTCAAGGTTCCTGAGCGCACTTGGTTGAGATAAGCGCGGTATTGATCAACCGTGGCGTTGATACTCTTGATATAGAGGTCTTCCGTTTTGGGCGTGGGGTTGTTGAATCCCAATCCTTTGAACGGACCAATCTTCGGCATGAATCGAAAAAGCCCCGCCAGGATCCGAGTCAACACGCCGGGCTTCTCATATGTGCTTCCCCACTCCTTCTGATAATCGGTGCGGGACAGGCGATAAAGGAACTTTCGCCGCGAAAAATTAGGCGTTTCCCGCATCAGTTCTTTCTTGTGGGTCTTAAGCGCCACCTTCGTCATTTCAGGTATCAGCTGGCCTACGGCAAAGCGATACGAACCAATCGCCAGCGCCTGATGTGCGAGCACTTCCTTCAGCTCCACTCCGTACACCACGGGAAACGTCCGCTCCAGCAGTGGCTCGGCAACCTTGAACCCTATAAAGTCGTGGTACTGCTCCGAAGCATAGCGATTTTTCGCTACCTGCAAGGTGTCGAATCCAAACTCGGTCTTCAAATGTGCTGTCGTGTCCTGCGCATAGCGAACGGATTTGCCGAACTTCACTCTCAGCTTTGGGTATTGAATCGCGACCGCCGCATTAACTGCGGGATGACCGTCAATGTCCGCTGCGTAGTGCGACAGCGCGCCCAAGGCAAATGCATACTCGTTGGCATCCTGGCTTTGTCGTAGCAGTTCGAGCACAAAATCCCCGCTTCGTACATAGTGGACCAGGTCACTGAATTCCTTGCTGCCGAACGGATAATAACCAAGATCCTGAATGACCGAACCACCATAGGCGTACGCATGCGCCTCTTTGATCTGGTCTGGAGTGAGCCCTGGGAACCGCTGCAATAGCAGTGGCTGCAACTCGGATGTCCACACCATGTCTACGATTTGCTCGTGTGTAAGCACGGAATAGGCAAACAGGGTTCCGCTGAACATAAGTGCAAGGAAAATGAGTGCGACCGCACGTGCTAGAAGTGCATAGCGAATCCGGGTCAAATGTGACTCCAGCTTAAGTGCTGATTGCGGGTGCGCACGCGGTTGCCATTCCAGAACTGGCCATGGAGACTGAAGCTTGTGGTGGCATCCGATCTGAAGGCTCAACAATTGCGAACTGAATCGAACAGTGGCAATTGACACACTCAATCTCGTGAGTGAGCGCGCTGTCGCTTTCAAGTGTTTGTGGAAAGCTTCTGAGACATTCCGGGCACGAGATCTTGACGAACGCTTTCCCTGGAGATTCAACTCCGTTGCGCTGAACCCATAGAGGTGACGCCTTACGGAGAGGCGCTGGAGCGCGTCGGCTCATGCGAGACAGTTCTCCGAAAATGTGAAAGAGTGCGGTCACGCTGCTGCCCTTTTGATAGAAAGCATCTGCGGGAATTCCAGATGGCACCTCATCGCCTAAAAAGGCGCCGCTCATTGCCACTACCTGGATTGCAGGAAATCGCTGGCGGATGACGAGCAGCAATTCAAATCCTGACATCCCCGGCATGTGGAGATCGGAAACGAGAATATCTGGGACTTCCTGTCGTATCTCACTCAAGGCGGAGAATCCGTCCACGGCTGTCCGCACCTGATACCCAACCTCAGCAAGCACGGCAGAAAGTGATATACGGATAGACGACTTGTCGTCTGCGATAAGAATTCTTTGTGCACGTTCGAGCATCAAGCCCCCACCCAGGAAAATCAACGCATGGATAATGGTGAGTCTCACACGGAGTGATCTACCTCGCTGTGCAATTTTGAACAGGTAGGCGAAGATTTTCATTGAACCGCCTCTGGCGAAGCGGACAATATGGGGAAATGAACCACTCTGCAGAGTGACGAGACGAGGAACTAGTCATGCAGGACTATGTTTAGCAATGACTTATGCACACGAATGCGACCGTTGTAGTCAATGAAACCGAGCTTGCGAAAGCGGTTCATGAAGTAGCTGACACGTGATCGCGTGGTCCCAATCATTTCCGCGAGAGTCTCCTGGGAAATCCTGGGGATAAGGTGTTCCGTGCTCGCCAGGTTCGCCGAATTCCGCCATCAACAGCAGGATACGCGCCAGACGCTTTTCACTGGAGTTGAAGAGTTGGTCGACAAGATCTGCTTGCACACGCATGCTTCGCAACAATAAGAACTTCAAAAAGAGATCGGAGAAGTCGTGTTCTTCATGCATCACGCGGATCATCTCTTGTCGAGTTATCTTGAGCGCGGTGCAAGGAGCAATGGCGGTGGCCGTGGACAAGCGCAGCCCGGGCACTGCCGTCAGCGCACTCTCACCCAGGAACTCGTCTGCGGAGATTAGCATGATAGTGGCTTCTTTACCGGCATGGGAGACGACGGTAAGCTTTGCACGACCGCGCTGGAGATAGAAGACTGAATCCGCCGAGTCACCCTGCGAAAAGAACGTCTGTCCTGTTTCCAGTTGGACGATTCGTCTCCCTAGTCCTGCGTTCATCAGAAAGGCAGCGACATCAAATGCGGGTTTCTTTGGCTCAACCAAGGTGACGGCCCCCTTTCCGATGCGATTGCAGTGACCCGCACAAAACCACCCTGTATTCAAGGAGTTCTTCGCTGAGGCTCCAACGCCAATCGCAGATTATCTGCGGCCAACCAAGCACTACAAGATTGGAAAGCGCCCATTCCGTTGGGAGTCCAACGATATCAAATAGCCGATTTTACATGCATTATCGCACCGACGGGAATCTGCCGGAATTGATCTCGTCGTGGTGGTGCGCTTTTGTCGGATCGGCTCTTCTGAAAAGCTACTCTTTAGCACGACCGCTTAACCGTCTCTCTCTAACCCTATTACTGCAATTCAGAGCGATAGACCACCGAGGAATTGACGGCGCGGTCGATGGCGTTTCCGACGCAGCGACGATAACTCGCAATTGTCCTTATTGAAAGTTCCAGAATGGAAGCTTCCGCAGATCTCAAATTATGCTCGCGGCCATTTCAGAAGCCTTGAATTATCAATTGTGACCCGCAGGAGCGGTGAACCATTTGCCAGGGGTGAGCAATACTGACCAGAAGTTCGCCGGGGCAACCGCACATGCTGATAGGCGGAGATATTCACCATGCCTGAAAAATCTGCGAATCAACAAGCGAAGGTGTCGGGAGACAAGACATCCTCGGATGCAACCAAAAAGAGGATTGAAGCGTTGGCTGGAAAAGCTGCCCTGAAAGCCTCGAAAACTGAGCAGCACTACGACATAGATCACAATATCTTTTCAAAGTAGACCTCATTGCGGTGCGATCACCCCCAGGCAGCGCCGCGCACTCCAGCAAAGCTTGTAAGCCCCGCCAGTTCTGACTGGAGAACGTCCGCACTTTTACGCAGACTGCGCGCTTGGTCACACAACGGAGGAGGTTCATCCCAATGGAAGCAAATACAGAGAAGCCCAATTCGCAACTCAAATCAGAGCCTAAATCCAAGGCATCTCCCGGGGATGACAAGGATGCTCTGAAGACGCTCCCCATGCCAGAGCTAATGAAAAAGCTGGATTCATCGGCAGATGGTCTCAGCCAGACTGAGGCTGTGAAGCGACAGGCGCATTATGGGCCAAACCAGATCGAAGAAAAAAAGACCAACGAATATCTCAAGTTTCTCTCGTACTTCTGGGGCCCCATTCCCTGGATGATTGAAGCCGCTGCGATCCTCTCCGGGGTTGTCCGTCACTGGCTCGATTTCTTCGTCATACTTGTACTGCTCTTTTCGAACGCGCTGGTTGGATTCTGGGAAGAACACCAGGCCGGCAATGCCATCGCGGCCCTGAAAGCCCGGTTGGCAGTCCTTGCGAAAGTCAAGCGTGACGGCAAGTGGGAGAATCCCAAGGCGAGTGAACTGGTTCCTGGCGACGTCGTTCGTCTCAGGCTGGGCGACATTGTTCCTGCAGATGCGCGGCTGCTCGACGGCGATTCCATCGAAGTCGATCAGTCAGCATTGACCGGGGAGTCACTGCCCGTGACCGCCAAGCCCGGTACCGCGGTCTATTCCGGATCCATTATCCGCCAGGGCGAAATAGACGCCATGGTCTATGCGACGGGCGCGAACACCTACTTCGGCAAGACAGCACAAATGGTGCAGTCTGCACACACGGTCAGTCACTTCCAAAAGGCAGTGTTGAAAATCGGTGACTACCTGATCATTCTGGCGGTTGCGCTGGTCGCGTTGATTCTTGTCTTTGCCCTCTTCCGAGGCGACAAGGTCCTGACCACGTTGGAATTCTGTTTGGTACTTCTTGTTGCCGCGATCCCTGTCGCCATGCCCACCGTTCTGTCGGTGACCATGGCAGTGGGCGCCCGATTGCTTGCAAAAAAGGAAGCGATTGTAACTCGCTTGTCTGCTATTGAGGAGTTGGCAGGAGTAGACGAACTCTGCTCGGACAAGACCGGCACTCTCACACAGAACAAATTGACGCTAGGCGATCCTTTCACGGTCGACGGTATTGATCCCGAGAAGGTGATTTTCTGGGCGGCGCTTGCCTCCCGTGCAGAAGACAAAGACACGATCGACCTTGCGGTCATCGGAGGCGTCAAAGATGACAAGGAACTGAAGGCTTGCAAGGTGCAGCACTTCATGCCATTCGATCCGGTACACAAACGAACGGAAGCCACCATCAAAAGTGCGGACGGGAAGCAGTTCTTTGTGGCTAAGGGCGCCCCTCAGGTAATTCTCAAGATGGCAACCAACGCCGGCGACGTTAAGGAGGTCGTGGAAAAGACAATCCTTGAATTCGCGGGACGCGGCTACCGGTCCCTTGGCGTTGCAAGGGCCGACGAGCAAGGCAAGTGGAAGTTTGTCGGCATGTTACCTTTGTTTGATCCACCGCGTGAGCAGGCCAAAGCAACCATCGCAAGCGCCGTCAAGATGGGCGTAAAGATCAAGATGGTTACAGGCGACCAGATTGCCATCGCGCGCGAAACGTCGAAACAACTGGGACTGGGCTCGAACATCCTCGATGCCAGCTCACTGGGCGACCTCAAGAAAGATGCAACCCCAGAGCAGGCCAAGGCCATTGAAGGCGCAGATGGCTTTGCACAGGTCTTTCCTGAACACAAGTTTCACATCATTGAAGTACTGCAGAAACACGGCCATATCGTCGGCATGACCGGCGACGGGGTCAATGATGCGCCGGCATTGAAGAAAGCCGACTGCGGTATCGCTGTGTCCGGAGCGACAGATGCCGCCCGGGCGGCAGCGTCCATTGTGCTCCTTGCGTCTGGCCTTTCTGTAATTATCGACGCGATCAAAGAGAGCCGTCGCATCTTCCAGCGAATGAACAGTTACGCCATTTACCGCATCGCTGAGACGCTGCGCGTACTGTTCTTTATGACGCTGGCCATCCTGGTGTTCAACTTCTATCCGGTCACAGCGGTGATGATTGTCATGATCGCGCTGCTCAACGACGGAGCCATACTGTCGATCGCGTATGACAACGTTCACTATAGAGACAAGCCCGAAGCATGGAACATGCGCCTGGTGCTATCGATCTCCACCGTGCTCGGCGTCATCGGAGTGGTCGCCGCATTCCTCTTGTTTTATCTCGGCGAGCGAGTGTTTCACTTGGACCGGCTGCACATCCAGACACTTATGTACCTGAAGCTGTCCGTGGCCGGACATTTGACCATCTTTCTGACGCGTACGCGCGGTCCATTCTGGTCCATCCGACCTGCAAAGATCCTGTGGATCGCAGTACTTGGCACACAGACGATCGCAACGTTGATTGCGGTCTATGGCTTGTTCATGGCGCCCATCGGTTGGAAATGGGCGGCACTCGTTTGGGGTTACGCTCTGGTCTGGGCACTGATCAACGATCGCGTGAAGCTTCTTGCATACCGAATCTTCGATCCCATTAAGGCCTCGTCGCTTGGTAATGAACCGATCGACCGGAGAGCGACAATTGCCGCACGAGCATACGAACTCTATCAGGAGCGATTCCACGGCCTGAGCCAGCAGGATCAGGATTGGCTTGAAGCAGAGCGTGAGACAAACGACCAATCGAATGCTGACAAGAAGATCGCATAAGATCTCGCATTACACCGAAGGGACACGATGAGCATTAAATCGAAGGACTACCGGGTACCGCCAGACAAGAAGGTCGACCTCCGCAAGTGGCCGACGATGGTCGAGCCCTATGCGAAGTCGAAGAAGCAGTACAAGGAGCTTCTGCAGAAACATATTGAGAAGCTGGCCTCGCTGCAGCACCTTCACTACGCGTCGCACAAGTATGCGCTGTTGCTGATCTTCCAGGGCATGGACGGTGCCGGCAAGGACGGTGCCATCCGGCACGTCATGTCGGGCGTCAATCCTGAAGGCTGCGAGGTCTTCAGTTTCAAGCAGCCAAGCGCCGAGGAACTCGACCACGATTTTCTCTGGCGCACCACCTGCCGGCTTCCCGAGCGCGGCCGGATCGGCATCTTCAACCGCTCCTATTACGAGGAAGTGCTGGTGGTTCGCGTGCATCCGGAGATCCTCCGCGGTCAAGGGCTTCCTGTGGAACTGAGCGGCGAAAAGAACATTTGGGACCAAAGGTATGGTTCTATCGTGGACTTGGAAAAACACCTGCATCGCAACGGCACGCAAACCGTCAAGATCTTCCTGCACCTGTCATATGAGGAGCAGCGAAAGCGATTCCTTGCACGCATCAACGAGTCGGAAAAGAACTGGAAGTTCAGCACCTCCGACATTCACGAGCGGAAATACTGGAAACACTACATGAAGGCTTACGAGGATTGCTTTCAAGCGACAAGCACGCATCATGCGCCATGGTATGTCGTCCCCGCCGACGACAAGGAAAATGCGCGGCTGATCATTTCGCAAATTGTCGTTGATGCACTGGAAGACCTCAAGATGGCCTATCCCAAGACAACCGCAAAGCGCCTCCTCGAACTGCAATCGATCAAGAAGCTGTTGACGAAATAACGTCGTTTGCACGCTGAAGGTAAATCCGAATAAGCAATGCTTTAAAGCAGACACCGCACTGTTAGCCACTGCGGTGAGATAAAGGAATCGCCAATATGGCTACCAAAGAACTTCCAATCAATGTTGAGCGGACTGAGAATTCATCCGGATTCATCTTCGACGTCGATCTGTCGACTGCGATCGCGGCCGACGGCAAGAACGAAGAAAGGGCCCCAAGGCCCAAGGGACCACTCTCGCCTGAGATGCTGGACAAGATGAATCGTTACTGGCGTGCGGCAAACTATCTCTGCATTGGCCAGATCTACTTATTTGAGAATCCTCTCTTGCGTGAGCCGCTCAAGGCATCGCAGATCAAGCCGAGGCTGCTTGGCCACTGGGGAACATCGCCAGGACAGAACCTAATCTACATTCATCTAAACCGCCTCATTAAAGAACACGATGCGGACATCATCTATATTTCCGGGCCTGGACACGGCGGTCCCTCGCTGAATGCCTGCTCCTATCTCGAAGGCACATACACTGAGGTCCACCCAGAGATCACGCGCGATGAAAATGGATTGCGACTCATGTTCCGCAAGTTCTCCACGCCGGGAGGCGTACCCAGCCACTGCGGGCCGCACGTTCCGAATTCGATGCACGAGGGCGGCGAACTTGGCTACTCTTTGGTCCACGCATTCGGCGCGGCCTTCGATAATCCAGACTTGATTGTCGCCTGCGTCATCGGGGATGGCGAGTCCGAAACTTGTCCTCTGGAAGGAAGCTGGAAGTCGGTCAACTTCCTCAACCCAGCGCGCGACGGCGCCGTTCTCCCAATTCTTCACCTCAACGGTTACAAAATCTCAGGACCCACAGCCCAGGCGCGCACCAGTGACGCGGATTTGAAAGCCCTATACAGTGGGCGTGGATATAAGCCTTACTTTGTCGAGGGAGACGATCCTCTGGTCGTGCATCAACTCCTCGCTCAAACGCTTGAAGACTGCTATGCCGAAATTCGTGGCATTCAGCAGGAGGCGCGCAGCAACGGCTTCAAGGTGCAACCCGTCTGGCCCATGATCATCTTGCGCACGCCCAAGGGATGGACGTGTCCCAAGGAAGTGGATGGAATCCCGGTCGAAGGTACCTTTCGTGCACACCAGGTCCCCCTCGCAACGGTCAAAGACAATCCCGAACATCTCAAGATCCTTGAGGGTTGGATGAAGAGCTACAAGCCAGAGGAACTCTTCGACAAGAACGGCAAGTTCCTAGAGGAACTGGCTTCTCTCGCCCCTGTGGGTAATCGGCGCATGGGCGGCAATCCTCATGTGAATGGCGGGCGCGAACTGATCACCCTCGCGCTACCCGACTTCACAGATTACGCGCTCGAGATCCCCGCTCCGGGTCAGGTTCTGGCAGAGGCGCCGCGAAAGCTTGGAGAATTCTTCCGCGACATCTTCAAAATGAATCCGACAAACTTCCGCATGTTCTGTCCGGATGAATCGAACTCCAATCGTCTCAACTCCATCTTCGAAGCCACCAAGCGGTGCTCAATGGCCAAGATTGTCTCGATCGACGACGAACTCGGCCCGGACGGCCGCGTCATGGAGGTCCTGAGCGAGCATCTCTGTCAGGGATGGCTCGAAGGCTACTTGCTTACAGGGCGCCATGGCATGTGGTCCTCCTACGAAGCCTTCGCACAAGTGGTCGACTCGATGACCACGCAGCATGCCAAGTGGCTTGAGCAATGTCGCGACTATCTCTGGCGCAAACCGCTCGCGTCCCTCAACGTTCTGCTCACAAGTCATGCCTGGCGCAACGATCACAATGGCTTCAGCCATCAGGCTACCGGATATGTCGACAATGCACTGGCGCGCAGGAGCGAAGTGATCCGCGTATATTATCCACCTGACTCCAACTGCCTGCTCAGTGTCTTCGACCATTGCCTGCGCAGCCGCAATTACGTAAATGTCGTCACCTGTGGCAAACAGCCACAACTCCAGTGGCTCAACATGGACGAGGCTCTCGAGCACTGCTCACGTGGTGCATCCACATGGAAGTTTGCCACCAACGACGGAGGTGGTGAGCCGGATGTAGTTCTGGCCTCTGCCGGCGATGTGCCGACCATCGAGACCTGCGCGGCCTCGTGGCTGCTGCAGAAGCACGTGCCGGGTATCAAGGTGCGCGTTGTCAACGTTGTGGATTTGATGACTTTAATGTTCCCCGACAAGCATACGCACGGAATGGACGAAATGTCCTTCAACGCGCTCTTCACTGAGACGGCGCCGGTAATCTTTGCCTTCCACAACAATCGTTGGCTCATTCATACCCTGGTTCACGGACGCTCCAATGAAGTCCGTTTCCATGTGCATGGCTATATGGATCACGGCACGACCACAACTCCGTTTGACATGGTCGTTCTGAATGAAATGAGCCGCTTCCATCTAGCACTCGATGCATTGAAACACATCCCGCGTCTTCGTTTGCAAGCTGAGAAGGCCATCAGCTTCTTCAAACAGGAGTTGCAGCGTCACCACGACTATATCCGCGAGCACCTGGAGGATATGCCCGAGATCAGGAACTGGCAATGGACGGAAGAATTTAACGATGCCTCTGCTCCGGCTCCGCTGGCCAAGGGGCATCCGAGTAGCGCCATGTTTACCGACAGCTAAAGCGGAAAATGGATTCTGCTTCGGCAAGTATCGATCAGCCGAAAACCAATAGAACGGATACGCAGGCTGAGCCTCAACTCAGCCTGTGCCAGTCTTTTAGGCTGCTGCAGACAATCGACCGGTTTCGAGCTGAATTGCTCAGAACATTTGCATTAAAGGTGGAAGACTCACTTAGGAAGCGGTGTGCAATTTGGTTGTGGGGTTTACACATTCCTCAAGGGACCGATGCCGGTTCATTGATCACAGACCTCCAATGGTGCATCGCAAGTTGGGAGCAATTGGCTCGAGAAACTTTCCCTTTCAACAAGAAATATGGAGAAGGCAATGAGCAATATTTCAAATTCAGTGGTAGCTATCTACGATACCCACGAGCAGGCGGAACAGGCCATCAAGGAACTGCAAGGGGCTGGTGTGGATATGAAAAGTCTATCGATCGCTGCGAAAGATACGCATACGGACGAGCATGTAGTCGGTTACTACAACGCAGGAGATCGCATGAAGCACTGGGGCAAAGTAGGAGCGTTTTGGGGTGGATTCTGGGGTCTGCTGTTTGGTTCCGGCATGTTTCTCATACCGGGGCTGGGGCCGATTCTCGTGGCCGGTCCGCTCGTGGCCTGGATTGTTGCAGGTCTGGAGGGAGCTGCCGTGGTCGGAGGAGTGAGCGCAGTTGGCGCGGGCTTGGTGAGTATCGGCATCCCCAAGGACAGCGTGCTCAAGTACGAGGTGGCCCTGAAGACGGACAAGTTTCTGCTTGTTGTCCATGGCACAGAAGGCGCGGTAGCCAATGCGAAAAGCATTATCGCAGGAACCGAACATAGTTCGTACACCGTTCATGGCGAAAAGGTTTTCGCCTAGCCACATGCAAGAGAGCGCTGCGGCAGTGCTGAAATCGGAGGGAATCTCTTTAAGCCAGCCCGCCGTGGTGCGTGAATTGAGGGAAATTAAAAGTGAGACAAAATAGCGCATTTCCATCTCTGATCTTCGTAGTGCTCCTGGGCATCGGCGTGGCAGTGGCTTTTGGCTTCTATCGCGCGTCTGCCATCGTGGCAGCCATTACGGTGCTGGCATGTTTCCTTGTACTGGCCTATATTGCCTCTTCCGCAATAAAAGTTGCCGACCAGTGGAGCAGGGCAGTGGTACTGAGGCTGGGTAAATTCCGCTCTCTTGAAGGGCCCGGATTGTTTCTGATCATTCCGATCGTCGAGTCCATCGCCTATTGGATCGATACACGTGTACTTACAAGTTCATTCAAGGCGGAAAAGACGCTCACCAAAGACACAGTTCCTGTGGATGTGGATGCTGTGTTGTTCTGGAAGATCGTCGATCCCAAGAAGGCTGCGCTCGATGTTGCGGACTATCAAAGCGCGATCAACTGGGCGGCGCAGACGGCTTTGCGCGATGTGATCGGCAAGACGATGCTCTGCGACATGCTCGAAGGCAGAGAAAAGATTAGCAACGCGCTGCAGGAGATCATCGACGAGCGCACCGAGCCATGGGGTATCAATGTCATTTCAGTCGAGGTGAAGGATGTATTGATTCCGCAGGCGTTGGAGAATGCTATGTCGATGCAGGCTCAGGCCGAGAGAGAACGACAGGCACGTGTCATTCTTGGAGATTCGGAACGTCAGGTCGCGGAAAAATTTGTTGAAGCCTCCAGGACGTACGCCAACGATCCCGTTGCATTCCATTTACGGGGTATGAACATGCTCTATGAGGGATTGAAGCAAAACTCCACAATCGTGATCGTTCCCAGTTCCGCGATTGACACCATGCAACTCGGCGGTCTTGCCGGTATGACTGCACTGACCATGGGAATCGGCCAGGAACGAGCGATCAAAGAGAAGGAAGCACAGAATAAATTCGCCCGTGACCCTGTGCTAGCGCATGAGGAATCAGCACCACCTCTTGCTACATCTCAAAATGGGCGCGGCTAGAGTTGAGCCGCTGGATAACTCATCAGGGCAACGGAGTTCGCGTCAACGAAATCAAAACCTTGACGTCGATGACTCCCCAACTGGCACAAACGAATGGAGTACGCTCAAATGAACGTCCGGCAACTTGAAGAAACAATACAGGCCCTCTTCGCGAGCGACAAGGGCCTGCTTGCTATGGATGAGAGCACCGGAACCTGCAACAAGCGATTTGCAAAGCTGGGTATTCCTCAGACTGTCGAAGCTCGGCGAGCCTATCGCGAATTGATTGTGACGACTCCGAGGCTTGGCGAATGTATCGGCGGCGCAATCCTCTTCGACGAAACGATCCGTCAAAAGACTACAAGTGGCACTCCGTTTGTCAAGGTCCTCATCGAGGCGAGGATCATTCCTGGGATTAAAGTCGACACGGGCGCCAAAGAACTGGCCCGCCATCCCGGTGAAAAGGTTACCGAAGGCCTGGACGGATTGCGAGATCGCCTTCAAGAGTATTTTCAAATGGGCGCGCGCTTTGCCAAATGGCGCGCTGTGATTGCAATAGGTGAAGGGCTTCCAAGCTGGAGTTCGATTGATGCCAATGCCCATGCGTTGGCTCGTTACGCGGCGCTGTGCCAGGAAGTGGGCCTCGTCCCTGTCGTTGAACCTGAGGTCATTATGGATGGCGCACATACGCTGGGGCAGTGTCTCGAGGTCACAGACGAAGTACTGAGAAAGGTGTTCAGCGAGTTGTTCGCGCAAAGGGTGGTTCTGGAAGGCATCATCCTGAAGCCAAATATGGTGCTTCCTGGAGTTGCCTGCACAAGTCAGCCGACAGTCAACGAGGAAGCTGACGCCACCGTGAACTGCTTCCTGCGCTCCGTGCCTGCTGCTGTTCCGGCGATTGCATTTTTGTCGGGCGGCCAATCAGCGGAGCTGGCGTCGACGCGATTGAGTGCAATGAATTTGAAGTTCAGGTCGCGGCTACCCTGGGTCTTGGCATTCTCGTTTGCCCGCGCCATCCAGCAGCCAGCCCTGGAGATTTGGAAGGGCAACGAGGCAAATGTATCGGCGGCACAGCAAGCTTTGCTTCACCGCGCGCGTTGCAATCAGGCTGCGCGCCGAGGAGAATACTCCGCCGAGATGGAGAAGAGATGACTGGAAGTAAACACAATCGGAAAGGAAATAGCGGCTATGACGGCGAACCGGGCCCTGGCCCGTATTGGAGGCGCATGCATCGTGATTGGCTCTTTTGGGTAGGCGCGCTTTTTATGGCTGGGGCGGTGGCCGTTTACGTTTTGTCTGGAGATCTGGCGTGGATTCCGCATGGTCACCGGCTTCCCTGAGTCACGGACCATCATCGACAACTCGCTGCCATGAGCTAGCGCCCTGGCTTCTGTTGACATCGAGCAAGCAGCAACCCGCATTCGCGAGAACTGGGTGACACACCATTAGCCAGACAGCTTTGTATCCTTTGCGCTTCGAGCCCATCTATCAATACCGATTGTGGGGTGGCAGGAGATTGTCCGGCCTACTCTCCGCACCGCTGCCGGGTGAGGGGCCAATCGGCGAAGCGTGGTTGCTCAGCGACCGCGACGATCATCAAAGCCATGTTGCAAACGGAGCGCTGAAAGGCTGCACTCTCCGTGACGTGATGAATCGATTTCCGGAACAGCTTATGGGCAAGCTGGCTCTTCGGTTCCACCGCTTTCCGCTGCTCCTCAAATTTCTCGACGCACGCGAAATGCTCTCCGTGCAGGTGCATCCCAGTGATGCACAGCAGCACCTGATCCCAGAAGGCGAAACTGGAAAGACCGAAGCTTGGGTCGTAATTGAAGCATCGAGCGAAAGCCAGATTTACACCGGCTTGAAACCAGGTACAACGGCCAGCGATCTGCGCCATTCGCTCGCTGACAATACAATCCAGGACTGCCTCGTGAGCATCACGCCAAAGCCTGGAGACGCCGTATTCATTCCTGCCGGAACTGTGCACACTTTGGGCGGCGACGTTGTGGTCTTTGAGATTCAACAAAACAGCGATGTGACTTTCCGCCTCTACGACTGGGGCCACATGGATACGAAAACGGGCGAGCCTCGACCGCTTCAGATTGATCAGGCACTCGCCAGCGTCAACTATGCACAGAGCGCTGAGGGCCTTGTGTTGCCCTTCGTTGAAACCTACACGCCCGCGCTCCGTGAGCGGCTCTTTGATTGCCTCCACTTCTTGCTGTGCCGATTGCATGGGCAATCAGCCTTCACCGTCGGCGCCCAGGATGTACCACGGGTGATTGTCTGCATTGAGGGTCTGGGCGAGCTCAGGCACAGTGGTATTACTTATGCCGTAAGTAAAGGCGACGTTTGGCTCTTGCCGGCAATGGCGGGGGAGTGTGCATTTCAACCCAGCAGAGAGGTAACCCTGCTGGAGATCTCGATTCCTTAGATGATGCAAATAGGCAGCCGTGCGACAGGACCTCAGACCGGGGGATGAATGAAGAAGCTTATAGTATTTGATTTGGACGGCACGCTCGCGCCAAGCAAGTCGTCTCTTGCTCCCCAGACCGCGTCGCTGATATGTGACCTCCTCGGCATTATCAAGGTGGCAGTAATCTCAGGAGGAGCATGGGCGCAGTTTGAAAAGCAGCTCCTCACAGACCTTCCGAAGAACAGTAACCTCGCAAATTTATCTCTGCTCCCAACTTGCGGAACAAAATTCTTTCAATACAACGGGAAATGGACGGAGCTCTATTCGGAGGATCTTACGGCGGAACAGAAAAACAAGATCATCGACTCCTTGGATAAGGCGACGAAAGAGTCGGGTCATCGCGCCAGCAAGGTTTGGGGAGAAGTAATTGAAGACCGAGGAAGCCAGGTCACATACTCCGCGTTAGGTCAACAGGCACCTTTGGCAGAGAAGGAAAAGTGGGATTCTGATTTTGCCAAGCGGAAGAAGATCACTGCAATCTTGGAGACTCTTATTCCGGAGTTTTCCGTCCGCATGGGCGGTGCAACCTCAATTGATGTGACAAAGCCTGGCATTGACAAAGCCTATGGCATCGGAAAGCTGCGAGACACTCTCCACCTTTCATTGAAGGATATGGTGTACATCGGCGATGCGTTGTTCCCTGGCGGAAACGATTATCCGGCGCAAGAGGCTGGGGTAGTGTCGATCTCCGTAAAAGGGCCTGACGATACCGACTTGGCTATCAGGACCCTTCTTGCTTGCCTGGGTGAAAAGTGAGCCTGTCAGAAGGAGCAAGTAGGGAGGAAATTCAATGAGCAGCTTCAAGTTGCAACGCATAGGCATGATCATGGAGCCCGAACCGGGCAATCCACATGAAGCGGAGGGGGTTCTGAATCCGGCTGCTGCCCGCGGGCAGGACGGCGAACTGTACATCTTTCCGCGGCTGGTTGCGAAAGGAAATTACTCGCGCATTGGCATTGCACGAGTGCAGTTCAATGAATCGGGCAACCCGATAAGCGTGGAGCGCCTTGGAATCGCACTGGAACCGAAAGCTGATTATGAGCGCCGGCCCGATGGCAGCGGCGGATGTGAGGATCCGCGCGTCTCGTATGTTGAATCTCTTCAGCGCTACGTTATGTCCTACACGGCCTTTTCGCCGCAGGGCCCGAGGATCGCCTTGGCCCTGTCTGAGGACCTCCTGCATTGGACGCGCCTCGGGCTCGCAACTTACGCTCACTGGCACGGCATCGATTTGAGCACCATCGATGACAAAGATGCGAGCCTGTTTCCTGTCGCCATCCCGAACTCCTCAGGTCAACTTGAGATGGGTATGCTCCACCGTCCACTCTTTCCTGGCACTCGCCCAGAGGAAACTGCAGTTCACCATACCTCGCGCGAAGTGGACCTTGATCACGAAAGTATCTGGATTTCCTATTGCCATCCCGCCTTGGAAAGCTCTGAACCTGATCGTCTGGGCCGGTTTACATCTCATCACCGGTTGGCGACTCCGGTGTCTCCATGGGAGCGACTGAAAATTGGCGCTGGAACGCCACCTATTCTCACCAGGCATGGCTGGCTGATCCTTTACCACGGTGTGAGCGAAACGCCGGTTTTCGGCAAAGGCGATCATCAGCTGTGCTACTCGGCCGGCGTGATGGTGCTCTCACAGCAACATCCGCGAGTGGTGCGCTATCGCTCGGCAGAGCCGGTGTTGAAGCCGGAGCTCCCTCAAGAGCGTGACGGGGTTGTCGCCAATGTCGTATTCCCCACTGGCATCGATAGGCGTGACGACATCGGTAGACCTGACCGTTTCGACGTCTATTACGGGATGGCCGACAATCGCATTGGTGTGGCACGCCTCGACTTACCAGATAGCCTGCCTGTTGGGAATGATGCGGACTCTCCTAAAGCTACGGTGTAGGCTATCGCTAGGACGGCCCTTGCAACTCAAAGTAAATGCTGACTGCAGGCCAAACCAAGCTGCATCGTGGTCAGATGCCTTGAAATGGGGTCGATGACATCCGTTTTAAAGTGTCCATCCGAAACGGCATCTCCTCGCGAGTAAGCGGGTGTTTGATTCAGTCACTCAAGGTATAAATTTCGACACGGCCCGATTGGGCGGATCCGGCTATTGATTTGACAGAGTTTATGAGGCGGATTTTTAGAAGGCTTTTGTCACGCGGAAGAACAATGCATTCCTTTGAGCCTCAACTGTTGGCTTCAAATCACGCATCGAGCTCAAGTCGAACAGTGTTCTCGGCACCTGACCGTATAACGGGCGACGCGCTCTCTTGGTCCCAGATCTGCAATCGACTCCGGCACAGGGACGCGTCGGCGACTATGCGGCAAGGTGGATCGCGGAATCCCGGCCCGTAATTATTTCTGCGGATGTTGCTTACTTTGTAACGCGACCATGGGCGGTTATTCGACCGGAACTGCTCAGGTCTTTCCAGTGTCTGCGCTGCGGGTGATCAAACCGTCACCACGGGAATCATGGGCTCGTGGACGGATTGACAGCACACCTGCCGCAATCGAGGAAATCGCGAAAGAGAACACACATGTGGCAATCGGTCGGTTCGTGTAGCGACCACCCCTTAAGTACATCTGGATTAAATAGAACAGTACGACCATGCCGCACAACCCAAACATGACGGAAACGACAGAGTACAAGAAGGCGACGCGGCGAAATGTGTGAGGTAGGATTGCGAAAATGCATGCCAGAATCGGCACTGCAGCCTTATTCACTTCTTGCAAGCTCGTGTTTCGGTCAAAGTAGTAAACGAGCGCCAGCACAAGAGCAGAACCGACCCAGAACAGCCACTGACGTTTAGTGATCTGTGACAGGTCATGAAGGCCGGAACAGAATAGAAGAATCCATGGAACCATGCAAACTGTGGAAACGAGCAGTTCTCGAAAGCTCGTTGTCGGTAGACGGGTGGTCATCGCTTCCATCGCGTAAATTATTGCGAAAATGAGGAGCAACCCACTCGAAGCTGCTACGATCCGCAAAATGCCGCGAACTAGAATTGGAACCATACACATCTATCGTAACTGCACGTAAGGGAATGACTGTCCTTCGGGTTCTTAGCGGTTGGTCGGCGATGGTGACCTTTGAAGACTTTTCGCCCTGACTTTTGCGCAATTGCACTGGTGCTGTGGCATTTTCAGGCTCCGAGGGGCAGCTACATCGCACCTCGAGAGCATGATTTTCAAAGTAAGATGTTACCGCTTGGTAAACACCTCAGGCTGAATGCCATGGCTCGGTGAATCCGCGGAGACTTTCGTCCCTCAGCCCCGGCAGGCAGCGGCAGAATTGCCGGCCGCGCGGGTGTAGTCGATACCGGCGGAATCGGGTGGCCCGGGGTCTGATTGCGCCACAGTGTCCAGCGTCCGGGAGGAAAAGCCGGGACCTTTCTGCCGATCCACGATCCACCAAGCCGTCAGCGTGCACTGCACAAAAAAGCGCGCCAGTTGGTGAAGCAAACATCCTGCAAAGACGCAATCTGTGTGAATCTTCCTGCTCCTAGTGCAGGCAAGTTGACGAGAAACGGGCGACGCGCTCTCGTGACAGAACGCTCTACAGGCGCCTCGGCACAAGAGCGCGACGGCGACTATACGACAGAGTGGATCGCCCGAATGAGTCATTCGTCCTGATAATCGACAGTTGACACCCGAACCGGTAGCATCGCTGGGCCGTCTTCTCCAGACCTACACGCCGCAGTTTCTAAGAACCCCGACCGGACTTGGTCTTTACTCGGCGCTTTACCCAACGTTCCGAGCTCATCCTGATATTTGAGAGAGCGAGACGGAACTCTCACCCCACTTATACGACTGCGTGCGTGTTCAAGGAACACCTGTGCCGAACTGGGAACTGGACGATTCACTATCCAGGGAAACTCCACTTTTTCGGACAGAAACAGGCAATCCTGCGGCAAAGCCTCGCCGCAGATAATCATCAATTCCGTCCGGATCATCAATTCCGTCCGGCGATCCGCAGACGGAACATGAAACATACGGACCATGGCAGTGTTATGCGGCAACGAAATGTGCCGTTTCGCAAGCAGCCATACCATGGCGGCGCCATCCGACCCTTTATCTTCTAGGAGCAAGGCTCAAAGATCGTCACGCGAATTCACTCTCAAACAGACCAATAACGTATCCGACAGCGTCACACAGATGGCCGAGACGCGTACCGGAGGGCGCGTCCTTCACGGGAGGGATATCTTCGAAAAATACCTCGAATTTAGTGCCCGTTATTATGCGTATCTTTTCGGGCTGCTTCCCGGTGACACTCTCAACCTTGAACCTCAAGAGATCGTACTCGTCGCCGAGAATGTTACAGGGAAGCCCCTCTTTGCCAAGGATGGTGAACCCTTCAGCGGGGACGGTCTCGAATTCGGCAAAGAGTTGAGTGGGCATGGATGCGATGAGTCGAAGCCGTCTATGTGTGTCCATCCGCGAAAGATTGTTGATGTCTTCTAGAGCTTCAATCAGTCCCTCAGGGTAGTCCAACGGTTTCTGAGTAGAGTTGAGCTGTATAGCCTTGAGCCAAGCTTTCAACTTATCCGGGAATGAGAAACGGTTGAATCCACAATCATCGAACTTCGCATTCTTGATGGAGAGAATGGGAAAGTAAATGTCCTTTGCATTGGCGGGAGGCTCGACTCCGTTCTGCATGACGGTGATTGCATCCCACATCAAGCCATCAAGCGCCGCTCTGAGTTGGTAAGCAAACTCGCCGACTATGAGTGGCAAGGGAGTGTTCCGAATAGTCACCAAAACGGAGTCGTCGGCGGGAGCGAGGCTTGCCGTATACCATCCGCTGTCTTTGTCGTATCGGACGACGGACTTCCAGCGATTCTTAGCAAGTCGATCCCACTCAGCTTGAAATGCGGCGAGGTGTTCTGTCGCTCTGCCAAGTCTGAGAGAACTGGTTTTAAACTTCCGGCCAGTTGAATCCATGCCGCCATCCTATAATTCTCGGCACTATGACAGATTCTGAACTACAGCCTCATCTCATTTTGCACTGCCATTTCTGTATAGCTGCCATGCCGCTCCACTCTGAAGCGCTTCGGCTGCTATACGCAGATCGGGAACGCCTACCCAACCGTTTTGCCGCTGGAGTTGTCGTATGCAGTCGCTGCAAAACTCTTGATACTCATATTCTGCACAGAGGTTTTCCGGGTTATAATCCTCGGGATACAGCGGCACTATTGGAACCGCATTATGGAGAAGTCGAGATCGTAGGATCGCTGAAATGCGAAGCGGACAATTGCAGAGCTCTTCTACCTCTAATCGCTGTTTGGAACCGCGCCACAAGTACCAAGGAGCGCAAGATCGAAACTTCAACTTGGAAATGGGAGCACTTAAAGTGCCCTCAGGGACATCCCATCCCGAAGCAGGTTCCTGCTCGCTATAGTTAGCCCGTGTTGAATGCGCGCCATAAGCAGGGAGAGTTCCTGCGAACTGATGCCCGACGTAACTCCCTAAACGCCGATTTCGCCTGGATGCATCTGGACTTAAGCATCATCGCCGAATCACAAACGGAAACCTCTGCCTCTCGCCCTTCGGGTTCGATGAGTGACTCGGCCTGATATGGAGTGACCGTGTCAATTCGATGGATCGGTGGGGTTGTTTTTGTGGTTGTCGTTGTTTTTGCTTTTTTCCGAGGACAGAGCGGGCGGACATCGCCGATAAGGGGAGCGCATGGCGGATACATGCCTTGCAGCGCTCCCTCTCGCATACGGCTTTTGATTCGTTGAGAATTCCTCAACTCACGGTAAAACCGTCACCGAACCCACCATCCCCAGTCCGTCATGCAGCGCGCACTTGTATGGATAGATGCCCGGCCGTGTGAAAGTCACGCGAAAACGGGTTACCCCCGGCGCCGGTTGCGGCGAAAAGATCTGGTCCTGCAGTGCCGCGGCGATGAAGCCCGAATGCACGCTGTCCGATCGTGAACTAATGGTAGCGTGTAGCGCTCCATCTGGATCCGTGGTTATGTTCCCGGCAGGCGGCATGGGGTCGGCAGGCTCAACTCCGAAAGTGATCGTGTGTGGCGTGATCGGATCATCGTTCGTCCACTCCACCGTCTCTCCCACGTGGATGACCTTGTCCGGGTGCATGAAGCGCATCACTGAAAACGTATCGGTTCCGCCGCCCGTCGCTGTAATCGACCCCGTTCCCGCTGTCACCTCATCGCGTGAACTATCCATGTCATCATCCATCAGGTGGCCGGCAGAAGAAAGCATGTCCTTCTCCATGTCCGCGGCTTCAGCACTGTAGAACGCCTGGTCGTGCGGTAACTCCGCGGACCGATCAAGAACGTGGATCATCGCTGTCTGATTCTGGTGGTAAAGGCAGACGAGTTTGTAATTGCCGGCTGTCGGAAACGTCACCGAGTACTCCTGCCCCTTGATCAGCGTTCCACTATTCAGGCAGGTCGATCCATCTTCATCGCTACCGCTCGGCGTTATGCCTGGCGGTGGGACTGACGAAGGGACTGGACAGCCAAGCGGAAAAGGCGGCCGCAATTCGCCGGGGGTCAAAAATGTCACCGTGTGCGGTTCGTCAGTCGCGACCGTAAAGTCAACGGAGTCGCCAGCATGAATCCACAGTTCATTCGGCAGAAAAGCGATAACCTGCCGTCCCTTGTCGTGGCTCTGGGCACCGACCTGCACTTTCCAATCCTGTGCCTGCACCATCGCCGGCATCAGAAACAGCGGGACACAGATAAAGCCCATAACGGAGAGCATCGACTGATTTGGCTTAAGCACCGGCACGGATTTCCAATTTCCTAGTCTCATCACTTCCTCCTCTGCCGGGGAATTTGCCGGCTCGCCATCCATACAATCCGATTCCCCAGATCCGAACAATGGAGGAAGGTAAATTTAGGAGGTGAAGAAAGGTGAAGACTTAAGCAATTCAATTTAGATGGGTACCGCTCTCGATGATTCTCACCGATGCTATACTTCAGCCACCCCCGGGAGGGATCCTTGCCTTTTGCCGTCTATCGATTCGGCGACTTCAGCCTTCATTGCGGCAAATTTGAGCTCACCCACAACGGCCGCAGGCTCAAGCTCGAGCGAAAACCTCTCGAACTCCTCATCCTTCTGGTCGCCAAACATGGCCAAGTCGTGAACCGCGAAGAAATCGCCCGGTGCCTGTGGGAACAGGAAGTCTTCGTCGACATCGAACACGGAATCAATACCGCCATCCGCAAAATTCGCCAGGTTCTGGGCGACAGTTCGGACCGGCCGCTCTATGTGCAGACTGTCTCCGGCTCTGGTTACCGCTTCATAGCAACCGTTACGGAGGTTGAACCGGAAGTTGCCCAGCCGGCCCAAGCTCCTCATGTTCCAATTCCTGATGTTCCAATCGAGTCTCCCCCTCCTTCAGTCCAGGAGATCACTTCTCCGCCTTCCATTCCATCGGCTGACAAGCTCCGGCGTCGGTTTTGGCTGGTCACCGCGTTCGGCGCATCCATACTCGTTGCCATCTCGGTCCTCACCCTGGGTCCCAATCCACTTGCTGCGCGCTTTCTCCATCGAGACAGCCGCGCTGTCATCGGCTCGCTTGCTGTGCTTCCCCTCCAGAACCTATCCGGCGACCCAAGCCAGGAGTACTTCGCCGACGGCATGACCGACGAACTCATCACTGAGCTAGCCCGTATACCCAACCTTCGCGTCGTCTCCCGCACCTCCGTCATGGCCGACAAAGGCACTCGCCGCCCACTCCCCGACGTTGCCCGCGAACTCGGCGTCGACGCCATCGTCGAGGGCTCCATCGTCCGCTCCGGCGAACGTATCCGCATCACTGCCCAGCTTATCGACGCGCGCACCGACCGCCACCTCTGGGCACAGTCCTTTGAAGGTCCTGCGTCCGACGCCCTCACCTTGCAGGACAGCGTTGCCCAGCAGATCGCCACCCAGGCGCGCCTCGTCCTCGCCCCTCCCTTGCCACGCGCGCCCGTCAACCCAGCCGCGCATGATGCTTATCTGCGCGGCCGCTACTTTTTTAATAAGCAGGATTTTTCTCACAGCCTCGAGTACTTCCAGCAGGCCGTTGCCCTGGACCCCGGGTACGCCTCCGCCTATGCCGGATACGCCTCCGCGCTTGACGCTGCCACCACTTTCAATATCGGCACGCCTCAACAGCTCATGCCCAAAGCCATCGCCGCTGCCCAGCGAGCTATACAGCTCGATCCACGGAACGGCGAAGCCTACACTGAACTCGGGAGCGCCCAGACGATCTACGAGTGGGAATGGACAGCAGCCGAGCAGAATCTCAACCAAGGCATCTCCATCAATCCCAGCGACTCCATTGCTGAATTCAAGTACGCCGTCTACCTCGACGCTGTAGGGCGTCCACAAGATGCCGTCACTCAAATGCGGCGCGCACTTCAGCTCGATCCCTTATCCTTTCTCGTAAACCGCCGGCTTGGCGTTGCTCTCTACTACGACCGCCAATACGATGCGGCACTTGCTCAGCTACAGCGCTCCGCTGAGATGGAACACCAGCTAGGCTCCATTGCAAATTACATGAGCCTCATCTACGAGCAGAAGGGCGATCACGACGAGGCCGTACAGCAAAATCTCACAGCGCTGCACGTGGAACTGCCTCAAATCGACGACGCGGCCCTTCTTGTCGTATATAAGCAACGGGGATGGGATGCCTATTGGCGTGCGCACGCCCGCGCTCTTCTCAGCACCACAGCCCACCCCTGCAGGGGCTACCAGATTGGGATTGACGATCTTCGCATAAATGATCTCGACCATGCCTTCGAGTCGTTCCAACACGCGATCGACAACCACTGCTTCAGCATGGCATTCATCCGCGTAGACCCGCTCTTCGACTCCGTTCGCAACAACTCGCGCTATGCTGCGCTCCTGACACGCATGCATCAATAGACAAACCAAACTGGAGGATCCTTCCGGCAAATGAGACCAGTTTCAAAACTGCGGCAGGTTGTCAATCGTCGCATTATCGCCAATGCGCTCAGTGAGGCATGATCTGCGACGATATGTGGCCGGAAGCCCTGGTTCCGAACGGCCAAGTTGACGAGAAACGGGCGACGCGCTCAATTGAATTCCAGATCGGCAGCCGGCTTCCGCACAAGGATGCGTCGGCGACTTCTCGGCAGGGTGGATCGCGGAATCCTGCTCTATTATTCTTTCTGCGGATGTTGCTTACTTTGTAACGCGACGATTGGCGGTGACTCGCCCGAAAGAGCAGTTTCACTTCGTGTCGATCGTGTTCTTCTTGCGACGGAAGCCATTCAAGAACATCTTTGTGCCGACACCGAAGGAGAGAACCGCGAGGATTACGAACGCGACCGATTTGCGCTCAGGCGTCGTCTCCCGATCTATTTCGATTAATGTCACCCCGAGCAACATGAATGTGAACCCAAATATCCAAGCGCCAATTCTCTGGACGAGCGGCGCGTCTGGAGAGCCCTTCCAGAGGTATTCATCCACGCTTCGGCCATTTAGGAGCGTGTCTGGCCAAACCGTGTTGCTCTGCTTTTGCTTTATCTCTTCGACGAGCTGTTGCTGAGGCTTAGAATCGTTTTTCATGCCGCTCCACAGGAGTAGAGGCAGTCTACAACGAGCATGAGGGTCGTATCGTCGGCAAATGAGACCCTTGGTTTGGATGGGATCGCATCGAATCTGACCACTGTCTGCCTCAGGCCAAGCGAGTAATTCCAGGGAAACCCTCGAATCCTCGATCGAAGCTCAGGATTTTATGAATACCGTGCACTTGCATGACCGCCAAGTGTACAGCGTCTCGCGCCGACAACCCTTTCCCGCCCAGCACGATCTCCCTGGCTCGTTCGACTGCCGCTCGGTCTACCGGGAAGACTTCATCGACGACTCCGAGTAAAGCATCGAACGCCGGCTGAATCGCATCCGGCCGCACAATGGAGACATAACGGTGAAGGATTTCCTGCAGTACTTCGGCATCGGTCACCAGCCGCTCTCGGCCGGCCACTAATTCCTCCAGCCATCGTCGGGCATCGGTCTTATGAGGATGAGCAGCGCCCACCAGATACATGGGGATGTTCGAGTCGATAAAGATCACGGATGCACGCCCGATCCGTACCCCTGCTCGATCTCTTCAAGCATGCGGTCGATGTCTGCGGTGGGAAAGTCCATGCGTGCCGCCGCTCGAATTACCTCGAGCTTGGACGCAACCTCGCGGCTGGGTTCGCTTTTGCGGGCCTGTACCAGAGCCTGCCGTACCCATTCGGCGATGGACATGCGGCGCAAGCGGGCGGCGCGCTGGATATCGCGATATTCGGGGTCCTGAACAATAACCTGCAGCCTTTTAGACATATAATGAGTTTATTTGACTCATTGAGATGAGTCAAATACCACCTCACGCGGGAGGTTGGTCGGCCATCTGGAGATGCCCCGAAATGGCTTCCGCCGGACCGGATTATCTCGGTGACAGCAGTCCACTACTCCTGCAGTTGTTGACTGGTTTCAAACTGAAGCATCGCCGGTGATTCGACCGCGATCTAAAAAGCCAGCCGAGTTGCGCGTTTCTCTCTTCGGATGGTTTTAGCGGCTCCGTGCACTGCAACCTCGGCCATTTCAGAATCCTCAGCAAATCATCGGGTCCTATAAGGGCGTTGACTTGCGCCATTGAATCTCCCGATGCATCATGAGTTGCGATCCAACTTCCTGTTCAACTGGAGCCGAAATGCCAATCCCCGTCTTGAAAGCAACCGCTGCTCGTGCTGAGATGTTTGCCGGAGTTACCTATCATATCGAGGGCGAACTCGTTCCCGTCCTTCACCTCGAACTTGCTGGTATGCCTGTTTACTTTGAGCACTACATTCTTCTCTGGAAGGACCTCGGTGTCCGAATCGGCATTCGGCCCCTGAAGGGCGCACTCAAGCGGGTCCTGTCTGGGATGCCCGTGTTTCTCACCGAAGCCATCGGTCCCGGGCAAATCGGCTTCAGTCGCGATGGTGCGGGCCATATTTTCGCGCTCCATCTGAATCGCGGCGAAGGCATCGACATGCGCGAGCATCAGTTCCTCGCGGCCACGGGCAGCGTCGATTATTCTTTTACGCGCATCAAAGGCGTATCTAACATGCTGCTGGGGGGCACAGGGTTCTTTATCGACCATTTCCATGCTCTGGAAGGTGACGGCATTGTGTGGGTGCATGGCTACGGCAATGTGTTTGAGGTCGCTTTGGCTGCCGGAGAGCAAATTGATATCGAGCCCGGCGGCTGGGTTTACAAGGATTCCACGGTACAGATGGAGACCCAGTTCCAAAAGCTGACAACCGGTCTGTTCGCAAGTGCTGGCAATCTTGTGTGGAACCGCTTCACCGGCCCGGGACGGGTTGGAATCCAGTCGATGTATGTGCACATGCCGACGACGGAATAGATTCCGGTGAAGGGCGGTTTGCTCGGGCACCCCGAAAGGCAATCAAACGGATAAGGTCACACTTGCTGGTGATCATTACTTCAGCGGCACAAGGCTCCCTTCACCTGGATCGCTTCTTGCGGCTAGAGGCGGACTTTTCAAGCCTTTCCGGACGTGGGAGCTCATCCCCCTTCATCGGAGGATTTCCCTTCCCCATGCGACTTAGAATTTCGATTGCTTCCGGGATGTTGGCTCGACGCGCACGCTCGCGGAAGAATGCCTCAGTACGAATCGCAGAGACTTTTTCTGCCACTGCCACATTGATAAGTTGATTGAGGGCGACGCCTTCCTCTTCAGCGGTTCTGCGAGCGTCATCCAGCAGCGAGGGCTGCAGCCTAAGGGCAAAGTTGCTCTTCCTCATCTCTCCTCCTTGATCCGCTTTAAGGCCTCTTGTGGCGTCGCCAGTGCGATCCCTAGATTGGACGCGCCAGGCCGGAAATCTCTCTTGTTGAAGGTCACCAGCAGGTCTGCATTTCCGCTCAGTGCCGCTTCCAAAACCATTTCGTCATCAGCATCGCGCAGGAGCGGGCGCCAAAAGAACGCTCGATGCACGGGGCTGGATACCGCGACTAACGCATCCAGCAATCTATCAATATCTTGAACCGTCGCGTGTGAAACGGCCATTTGCTCAGGCCTCTTCAACACGGCCTCGTATTCGAGCGCCAGGGGCACGGAAAGAAGTAGTTCAAATCGTCTTTCCAAGGCCGCCATTAAGAGCCGACGAGACGCTCCAGCGCCGCTCCGTGTCGCGGCTACAATCACGGAAGTATCGAGTACAAGGTGCACTCTTTATGATATCGCTAGCAATATCGCAGCGCAAGCGCCAAACCGGGTCGCGATTGCTGCAGTCCTGGGCGTCGCTGGAATTTGGCGTGTGTTACGGGGATAACGTCGGCGAGTTTTCAGGAATCCTCAATGCAATGAAACATAAAGAGCTATGAACCAAGCTACATGCGCGCTTTCCGCGCACCCAGGAAGCGATTCGCTTTTCCGCACCATTGGCGGATCTGACTCTGATGTTGGACAAGAGCCGCGGTCCCGAAAGCGCATTTACGCTGGTGCGGTCGCAATCGAAGGCCGGGGTGCTTTATGATTGCCGCCGCGATCCGAGTGCGCAACCGGAATTGATTCAGGTTGCCCGACCTTGGCTCACGCGCGTGGCGCCTTCGGATACCAAGCGGATGTAGCGCGCCTGGCGCGCGTGCCGAATGGCTCGCATCCTATTCACTAAACCCGAAGACAGCTTGGCGCGGACTGAGACCTGAAGACAGCGGGCTCAGGGCCCGGGAAAAACACCATATCAGGCAGTGGCCGCCCGCACTGAGCGCGGATTATCTTTCGACATGAGTTAGGCGGCAAAGGAGTGGTGCAGCCTGCTGATGATTATCATTCGTTGGGAAGATGGAAATGGGTGACAGACAGGGCAAGTTCCCAACTTGTCCCTCGATCGAATGCGGAGTGACCGAATCTGCGCGGTCAAATAGTTTTGTTCTTGGGTCTGGAATAGGGTTAAAGGCAAAGATCGAATTTGGGGCGTCGTCCTCGCCGACCTCTGCAAGGGCTCGGGAAAGAGCGACTCTGTGTGCTCAGTGAACTCAGCTTTCATCCAGGAAGGCATCGAGTAATCGCCTGAAGACTACTGCGGTCGACTTCCAGTCGCCCTGCATCGCTTTGGCGCCAGCCTCTCCGTAACCGAAATTCGGGCGCGGTCGCAAACGGATAAACGGCGGTAGTCCGTAACGCAATGCGATGAAGTTGGCCAATAGGCGCGCCGTGCGGCCATTTCCGTTCGCAAACGGATGGATACGTACCCACTCGGCATGTACCCAGGCACAAAGATCGACGACGGCGGCAAGCTGATCGGCATCTGGTTCTTGGTCGGTGGGCAGCATCAAGTCCAGCTCTCGCAGGAGCGCGTGGAGCTTTCTCTCAAATCCTGCGAGCTCTTCAGCAACCTCGGTGGCATCCACGCCGTATTGGCCGCCTACGCGTACCTGGATCTTTTCGAGGCCCGGCTCGCCGCGGAACTTACCAACAAAACGCGCGTCCGGCACGCTTAGGTTTTTCATGAGCAGAGATTGCCAGCGTTTGACAGAGGTGAGGGTCGGGTATTCCCGCTGCTGGGCGGCGAGAACAACCCCATCGAGAACCTTGCTGAGGTTTCGACGAAGTTCGGGGCTGTCCTTATCCCAGTCAGGCACCGAGGATGTCTCTAATTTTGCTTTGAGCCGGCCCGATGGGTTCGACCGTGCCATTTACCAGTTGCCCCTCGATCGGTTCGCCTTCGAGCGGGTCGTCTACACTCACTTCGGCTTCAACGAATGCCTTGCGAGCTCGGCGGAACTGAGGATCGCGTTCCCGATAAGCTCGCAGCCGCTCAAGGCTCGCTTCCAGACTGCGTTCTTTCGGTCTACGGCGGAGCAGGAAGCTCCTGACTGCTTCGTTGAGCAGTTGATTGACGGGGCGCCGTTCCACCTTGCTGAGGTTTTCAAGGGCGGCGCGTTCCTCGGCGTCAATTCTCAACGTGAATGCTACTCGGCCCATAGCTCAACACTACTCCCGTTGAAAAATGATGTCAATATGCCATTTTGACATCACCATTTTATACCCCGGTTTCTCTCTCTGTGCGCCAGTGACGGATGTAGGGTGTCAGTGGCAAATGGGAATGGTGTTTTGTAGAGAGTCGAAATGGTGGTTGTGCGATTCCTCCAGTGTCAATGAGTGCTCTAGGGTGCTCAACCTAGCCATCGATACTCATGAAGTTGCGTATATTCAGAAGCCTGCGTCTTCTCTCGGTGCAGAGGCGAGCCTCTCAAGCGGCATTAAGAATGGAAACTACGGTCGCGCTAACCCCCTGAAGGGCTAAAGAGCTAACTCGCTGTCCGGTCCCGGGCGATTCATTTGAAATGATGGAAGGTTCGCCTTTTGTGTGATCTCAAGGGCCGAGCTTTTTCCTTGCGACCGCGAGACAAGTTCGCCCATTCGCTCGCTGCTGTTCGTATAGAGGGTCACGTCCCGCGAACCCCTGGAAACGGAAACATAGACGAATCGATCGCTGACCAATTCACGGTGAGCGCCAGTATCGACGTGAACAAGGACTCTGTCGGCGGTGAGTCCCTGAGCGCTATGTGAAGTGACGGTATAGCCGTGATCAAGATGCTTCATTCGTTGAAGGTCGAGAGAGACTTTTCTTCCACTGTCGAGCTGAATGGAGGCTTGCCCATTGGAGGAAAGCGCCTCGATTGTGCCGTGCTCTCGATTGGCGATCCGAAGATCGCGGAGCGGAGCAGTGAATTGAACTCGCTCGCCTCGAGACAAGTGAATCTCGACGCTCTTGTATGTATCGACTCCTTTGAGACGCGACGGGTCATAGGAAACCTCAATTCCATCGGTTCGCCGGACGGTGATCAGGTGCTGTTCTGATTGGACTCCAATCACCTCTGCATACGTCCCCGCCGGCAAATCATGTTTAAGGCTTCCTCTGCGAAAACGGAGTATGTCTCCGAGTTCATACTGCGATGCCCAGGCACGATCTGCACTCGTGAAGTCCGAGCGGGGTGCGAGCACGGAAACGGCCAATTCTTCCCGATCCAGAAGCCCGCGCACTTGAAGTTCGTGGCGAACTGCATCGTTGATCTGGCGGCGCGATGCATTGTCGGGGGAGACAATCAGTGTCCCTTTTGGCGCATTCGCATAGCTTCGAGCAATCTCCCCTATGCGCTCCTGCTTGTTCGGAATCTCGCGGATTCGGCCTTGTGCCTGAAGTAGAGCAAGGCCCTTCTCGCTATCGCCCTGCGCGAGATATTCGACGGCCATCCGCAGCTCCGGGTCCTTCTGTCGGATGATCTGATCAAGATGAGCGGTGCGCATTCCAGCCAGCTGGAGTTGTTCGAAAGGCTTACCTGCTTCGATCGCCTGGTGCTGACGCGAATCTCCAATCAGTAGAACTCGATCTTGATCGCCGATGCGACGTAGGAAGTCAAGCATTTGCCGAGTCGAGCTGAGTGAAGATTCGTCCAAGAGGTAAAGATGTGGCTGGCCAAGACCATTCGCCTCCGGCCGATGGCGCACAAGAAACCCTTGTAGGGTGTCTGCTGAAATCCCGGCATCGCGGAGCTGGCTGGCGGCGCGTGAAGTAGGAGCAAAGCCTTCGACGGAATACCCGGCATCTTCCGCTCCTCGATGTATCAGAGCGAGAGCGCGGGTCTTCCCCGTGCCTGCGGCTCCTTGCAGTCCCTGAACCTTGTCGCGGGAGAGCAATACTTCTTGAACCACACGACGCTGTGCGGGGTTCAGGGGTGGGCTTGTTTCCGTCAGGTGCACGATTTGCTGGATGGAGGCAATCTGCTTATTTCGATCTTGTCCTTCGATCACACGCGCAACCACTTCCTTTTCAGCTTGAATCATTTCCGCGGTCGTATATTGCCGGGCGCTTGTATGAACTCCGCGGGTGGCGACATGGAATTCTCCAGAAGCCGTGCGCTCCTCCATGTCGGAGCGAATTTCTTTGAGCGTTAGTTCGCCCATCCCACGCCGTAAGGCATCGCGATAGAGGCGGCGCTCATCGACCACCGCCTCCCGCTCGAAGTTCCGGTCGCGGGCATAGGTCACCGCCTGGTGGGCTGATTGTCGTGGGGGTGGACCTACGATTTCTGGCACCAGCGTTCGCTCCCGAGCCTGCCGCACAACATGGTCGGCCTGATGACCAAACTCTGCGGCGAGCTTGCGATGGGCAGCTACGGCTTCGCCCACGGAAACTGCCTTCTTGCTATCGCGTGTTGAATGCGCGGCGATCTGCGCTGCCTCGTGTCCTTCATAGCCAGTGCGCTCAAGGTAGGCACGGATCTGCTGGCTGCGGGGACTGGAAGCGTCGAGATATTCCTGCGAATACCCCTTGATTTCAGGGGCACCACTGCGGCCTGCGGTGATCTGATATCCAAGCGATCGAAGGCGATGGGTGAGTTCAGACTGGTAGACCGCGGTAGCAAACTGCTGCGATTCAAACAGGGCCCGCTCCTGCAGGGCGCCAGTCCTTCCATTCGCACGCTCTGTGACGTTGAAGATCACGGAGTGGGTATGAAGCTGCGGAGCCGCATAACCATCGACGGGACGAGCCGTGTCATGCTCAAACTTGGCGACTACATATGCTCCCGTAGTTTCCGCGGGGCGATTCCCGCCAAGCCGTGCCTGGGTGTAGCGCTCCAATTCGCTCAGGGCGATATCCACGGCTGCGCGGTGGGCTTCGCGTACCCGGTCATCCCCGCCCACGAGCGCTGTCAGGGACACGGATTTTGGAGCAGAAAACGTCGCATCCCAACCCGCGCGGTGCTCGACAGGAGCGATCTTCGATCCGTCGGCGCGTTCGTATTGCTGAACTGCACGGTGGCGTACCAGCTGCTCTCCGGTGAGCGGATGTTGGCCATCGGCGAGTCGTGCGAAATGCTCTTCGCTTACCGGCCCCAAAAGCCCAAAGCGTTCTGCCAAACGACCGTGCCACTCTCCAACGACAGCTCCATCCTGCTTCCAATAGTTCTGTTCTGCAGAGATGAATTCCTTGGCATGGTAGGTGCGGGCTTGCGAGGAAGAGAGTGCTTTGGAGATGGTGAGCATGGTCAATCACCCATCGACAGAGTGGATTGGGAGATTTCCTTGGACGCCTCAGATCCAACCGATGCATCTACGGGAACAAACCTCTTAGCTGCCCTCTTGCTCAGTGTTTTGGGATCGAAGTCGAGGTCATCATCGTGAAGCGCGCGTGGAATGAAGGCAGGTTCAATCGCGGGGATGTCACTATAAGCGAATGAAAAACGCGCTACATGGTTCCCGAGCTTTAAGAAAGCGTGGCGATCAGCAAGTCCGGAGATTTCTGAGTCGAGAACGAGCGGTTCTACCTGACGGTCGACGGTGAAATTGTGCCCATTCCGCGACCCGTCGAAGTGGGTTTCCCGAACCCTCTCAATCTCGACTCTGCCGATGGCATTCGAAACCCACTCGGCTGCCTTCGGCTCGGTAGTTTTGAGAAAGATTTTGGTGGCCGGCTGCGACAACATCACTTCTGCCAGATGTCCATAGATGACCTCGAGTTGAGCCTTGCCTTGAAAGCCGAGAACGATAGGATTCTTGCTCTTCCGGTTCTCCGTGATGGCGGTATGCAATTGGGGCAGACGCTGCAGGCTGGCGAGTTCGTCGAGGACAAACCAAACCGGATGTTGACCGTCTTTCGGTTCATTGAGGAGACGCAAAACCAGTAGATCAATCCACAGACTGTGCAAGGGACGAAGCGCCTCGCGTTCGCTGGGTTTCGAGGTGATAAAGATCCATCCTTTGCGGTTTTCGGCCCACTCCGTTGCGCTCCAGGTGCGTTCGGCGTGGTTGCTGGTAGGGAGCATGCGCAGGCTGTCGGCAATCAGACCAAGGGAAGCCAGAACGCCGTTCCTCTGCTGCTGGGCACCCTTGGCGATCATGCTGGCCATTTCGGTTCCCTGGACCCGGCGGTCGATCTCATCCGGATTCGCCATCCAGTCAACGAGTTCCTGTGGAGTTGGTCCGAAGGTCAGCAGATGCGCAAAGATCTTCTGCGGAGTCTCGACGAAGAACTCGCCCTTCTTGTCGGTCGTCGGCTGATAGAGTGAAGCTGCAATTGCCTTGGTCTCCGCCTTGCGGCGCAATTCCTCCGAGGGCCCCCAATAGGGGCAACGAGCATCGAGCGGATTAAGGATGACGTCAGCGCGATTCGGATCGTAGAAGCGCTCGACGAACTCGCAGGCCGGATCGTAGACGATGGCCGAATGACCGCGCTCTTTGATCTGCAGAAGAAGCTGCATGATAAGCCGCGTTTTGCCCGCGCCAGTGTCTCCCATAATCTCGATATGTTGCCCTTCCACCTGGCGCGGGATACGCATGAGCTGTCGCGATTCGTTCGTTTGAAAGCCGACTCCGTCGCCCTTGACAACTCGGTTGAAGGCATTTGGAGGCATCAGTCGAGGCCCTTTGAGGAGCCGTCCATACTTGCGTTCCCGGAGGCGCTCGATGTCCTTGCGAACGGCAAATGGGACCAAAGCTATCAGGCATAGACAATCCGAAAATGCCCGGCCACCAAAAGACGCGAAGTGGGCTCTCTCCGCCGTAAACAAACTGCTTCAAATAGGCGTGAAGTGGTTGATTGCGATACGGAGTATTGACACCGCGGGTGAGTGCAACGAGCCCTCCGGCTCGTGCAGCGGCGGTGAGTTGAATTGGCAGAGGGCGGCCATCGGATTGGGGAGTCTGGCCAGGTTCCACATCCGCTGGAATCGCCGGCCGGCTGCGGTGCAGGGTATCGATTACCGTCGGGAGTTTGTAGGCGTGCGTCTGTTGCAGGCTGCCCAGAAAGCCAGTCTCGAGGTAAATGGGAAGATAGAATCGCTCAAGCCGTGACCACGATAATGCGGTCCAAAGATACGCTGCCATCAACGTCAGGCAAAGAGCTGCCGCTAACGCACCATAGCTGTAGATTGGCGCGCGCGGCGGTGCGATGAGGGTCTCTTTTCTTCCCCAATTTGTACTCGTCATGACTGCTCCCTTCCCATCTGTGCATAGCTTTCGAACGTGTCGCGGGCAGCCTTCAACTTGTTTGCTTTCACGTAGCGCAGCATCTCCTTGAACTGCTCAGGTGTCATCGATTCGCCACGCAACAGAGGCTCCAGCGTGTTGATGAGAAGAAGGCGAAGGGCCTGCACCTCAATGAACGTGGGATCTGGTTCGGAAGGAGTCTGTCGATCCGCTGCGGAGAGAAGTACTTCTCGTGCCCATTCACGCAGGTTCTTTCCCTTGCTGGCCGCGGCCTGCAGTAGTTGCGATTCTTCTTGGCGCGTGAAGCGCGTGGCTACGCTCTGAGTACGCATTTCCCGTCCTCGGATAGGAGCGAGCCGCTGCTCAATTGCGTTGGAATTGTTGCGCCATGAATACCTCCTTTCACTTTGGTTGCATCTGAAACCGCCATTTTTACTTCCATACGGTAAGTGCCGTATTGTCTTCGCGATCCCAGACGGAACCGCAACGGTTCCGCGCGCAACCCTGCGAGGGATGGAGTGTCAACGTTTATCCGGTGCGTAGCACCGCTGTGGCACTGGCACCGTCCCCGTAGGAGAATCACTGCTTCAAACCCGCCACGGAAGTTGTTGAACTGCTGCCATTCGCAGCACTGTTCGCAGGCTTCCTGGGAGGCGGCTCAGTGGACTCGGGAGCCGGCACTCGACGAACGCGCAATGTCGGGGTGATTCGTTGTGCTTCGGCGGTCTTCAGGAACTCCTGAAAGTCGCGGTCTTTCGCGAAGACATAGGCGAGTGCCTGTTCCACGACTTCATCGGCCGTTGCATGAATGAAAGCGGCATATTGATCGACCTGTGCAGCTGTTGTGTCGGTCAACCGAATCGAAGCGCTGAGGTGACGCGTTTGAGTGACTTCGAGAAGGGGCATTCTTGTTCTCCTTTGGAAATGGAATCAGGCGGTCTTTCTCCGAGCAATCATGCGCTCGGCCGTGGCCGCAATCTCGCGCGCACGCGCAGAGCACAAATTCGCCGCAATCTCGAAACGGCGCCGGTTTTCGAGCATGGTGACGACGTCGTCGATGCGGATGCCTTCGAGAAGCCAAAGGCGCGCGGAAGCAATATCGACGGTACGTTGGGCGTAATAGAGAGGATTCGGTTTATCGGATCGCCGCGAGGCAAGCTCGCGGGTCAGTTTGGCAGCATCTTCGCCGTGGGCAAGTTGGTCGGAGATCCATGCCCAATCTTCTTCCGAATGGCTGTGCTTCGTGGGCCGCCTGCCTCTGCCGAATCTGCTCGTGAAGGCGATGTGTTCTGTCTGGGCAATCTCCAGATGGAAATCGGCGGGAGTCCAGATAGAATCGCAAGGATATTGGCGGTGACACGGTACGGAGGATCGTACTTCTGGTTGAGGAAGCCAGGAAGACGAAGAACACGATTGCGATCCGTGCAAGCCGGGTCACCGCCGAAAGCGGAAGCGAGGAGCTTGAGTGTCTGTTCCTGCCGTTCGAAGTCGAAGCCGCTGACCCGCCAGAGCACCTGATACTTGTCGTGAGATGTCGAGAGGATTGCGTTAGGGGAAGGCGCGGAGTTCGATGCCAGGAGAGTTGCGAGCCTGGCCTCCCCATCCATATCGATATCCATATAGAGATGGCGAACGGAAGCGATGTTCTCCTTTACCCTGCGTCGGCTTCCGGGGCGGAGCGGATTCGCAGCAAAATAGATGTTGGCTCCTCGGGAATTTTCAATCGAGAGCCAGGCCTGATAACGCGGTTCAACGACACGTCCGAGCCGAACGAGACGCTGCGTGATCGATGCTGGCTTATCACTGCGCAGAAAGAGTCCGATCGTCTCATTGACGTCAAAGCAGCGCGTGAGAAATTGTTGGACAACTTGGCTCATGATTTCACTCCGAATGTGATGCCATCCCAAAGCAGCAGGAGAGCCCGGAATCGACCGGGCTTCTGCAATAAGAGGAAGAGGCCTATGCGGCCTCGTCCTCGGTGGAGTCTTCGTCTTCGACGGCCGCTTTCGCGGCACGGTCGAGCTTCAGAATCGAGTTCACCCGGATCTCCCAGATGGTCTGCTCCGAGTTGGTCTTTAGTTGGTGTACTTGCGGCTGCGCAGCTCGCCCTCGACCTGGATATGCGCGCCCTTCTTGAGCGTGGCGGCGAACTCTCCGAGCTTGCCGAAGACAACGCAGCGGTGCCATTCGGTGTGCTCGATGTACTTGTCATCCTTCTTGTAGGAGGACTTGGTTGCCAATGAGAGATTGGTGAGGCTGCGGTCGTTGTTGGTGCGAACTTCGGCATCGTTGCCGAGGAATCCGATGAGAGTGACTTTGTTCTGGTACATGGTGGTTTTCTCCGTTTCGTTGAATTTCCCGAATCCTGCTCGGGTCACCCTTCGCGCAAGCGAGCGAGTGGCCCCTGCTCCCAAGGCCGAAGCTCTGCATTTACGGAGGGTCCGTCGAAGACGGAAACCGTAACCCAAAGGGTGGCGTAATCCGGGGTCCCCGGCGCACGACTGTTGTGCGGTGGGGTGGTGAAGCCAAAGCAGAAGAGCGAGCCTGCCGCAGAATCGGGGTCCCCGGTCGCGCGGTCGTTGCGCGATGGGGTGATGTGGCGCAGGAAAGGCCCGAAGCGTGACCCCGAGCAGAGGACGGGATACGAGGCGGAAGGCACGCCCATGCGCCGAAGTCACCGGCGAGCATTCCGGCGATGCTGGCTCGACAGCGCCGCGGCCTCAATCGAAGTGGCAATAGCGGCCGGAAGAGGATGGCATCGAGCATCCCTGGCGATGCGTGAGACGAGCGGAGATTGCCCACGCATGCGCATTCAGAGACGAGTTGGGTTGCGCGCCGCAAAGGGCGACGGGATCGGACATCGGAGGAACCTCGGATTCGGGTTGAAGATTCTAGTTCAGTGCCGGCGGGTCAGCCGTCGGAAGCACGAAAGACCTCCTCGGTGACGAAGCATTGTTCTGCTTGGCTGTAGCCGGAGACGGTAATCAGCTCTCGCACCCGGCGTCGGCCTGATGATCGCGTTCGCAATAGAGAACAAAGTCGATGGCTTCAGCCGTTTCTCGACGAACGAAGGAATGGTCGAGATTCGACCGGGCGCTCAGGGCAAGATCGGAAAGCCGATTCAGTGCGTCCCATGCACTCTTTGCGTGGATTGTCGAAAGCGTTCCGCCGTGGCCCGTGTTCATGGCCTGTAGCAGATCGTAGCCACATTCATCACGTATCTCGCCCATGATGATCCGATCAGGTCGATGGCGAAGAGCGGCGGCAACAAGCTGGCTTGCGGTCACGGCAACTTGGCCAGCAATAGCCTCGACGGCTTCCCACCGAACCGCGTTGGGATGTGCAATCTTAAGCTCTGCGGGTTGCTCAATGACGATGAGTCGTTCCTCAAGAGGAATGTGGTCGAGCAGAGCTTTCATCAGTGTGGTCTTTCCCGAGCCCGTTCCGCCGCTGATAAGGCCATTTTTGCGCTCGCCAATGAAACGGGTAACAGCGTCTCGAACCAGATAGAGGCAACGTACCTGAAGCGATCAGTTCATCGGAGGTAAACCAGCGGTTGAATTTGCGGACGGTGAAGGTCGGGCCATCGATAGAACTGGGAGAGCCGACTACGGCAACGCGCGAGCCGTCCGGTAGGCGGGTATTGAGGACGGGATTCTGGTTGGTGAGATCCTGGCCGAGGATGCGCGCAACGCGCTCGATGGCCGCCTGAAGGCGATCGTTGGAGTATGGCGACGTGAGCGCGATCTTCTCGATCCTGCCGCCGCGATCGGCATACACACCACTTGTTCCATTGATCATCAAATCGGAGATGGAGGGATCAAGGAGTAATGTCCTCAATTCCTCCGGGAAGAAGGGCAGGATCAGCTCAAAACTCATGCATTCTCCTCCTTGACTGAGCCAACAACTCGGCATATATATCGCGGCATCATATGACCTGTAGCGCATAATCTGACTATGGCCTACGAGCATTCGTGCAACGCTGATTTTTGAGCCATCGCACGAGAAAGGACACCATGGCAAACAAGACTCTTTCTTATGACAGCATCGCGGACGAGCTGATGACCAAGACGAGCCGCGTCCGAGCCAGGAAACGTGCCAATGCTATTCTGGAGCGCATGACGCTCGATGAACTGCGCAAAGATCGCAAGATGACCCAGGGAAAGGTTGCGCAAGCCATGAAGATGGAGCAAAGCGAAATTTCCCGATTGGAAAAGCGCACCGAAGTCAAACTTGGAACACTGCGGAACTATGTCAACGCATTGGGCGGACATATCGAGATTCGCGCCGTTTTTCCCGACAAGAATGTGGAGCTTGCTCTCAACAAATAGAGCAGGTCTGAAAACTTCTCGCACGACGCTTGGCATCTGCAGTCTCACCGGACACCCTCCTTTGTCACGGCTGCAGGGCCTTGGGTATTTGGGGCAACCGATACCCGGTTCTCGTGAAACTCCGTGATGGTCAATCCCAGTGGGTTGATGGTCTCAAACTGGGGAAACACTCTGGCTTGATCGCTGACCTGTTTTGGATTCAGGTAGTAGGTCACACTCAGCATCCAATGCTCGGTCCTTGGATCGCGCGAATGATCAGCGGAATAGATCCGATCGACGGCGACAAGAGCGGTTCCACGCGCGATCTTGGCGCCCTGAACCGTCTCGACGGAAAGGGAAGTGATGGTGACGTCCTTGACTTCGACATCGCTCTGCTCGACCTGGCCGGCCATCACCTGCGAGACAAGGTGGTTCTGGTTATCGTCGCCCATCAACTGGGAGGCCAGTGATTGGGAGAGGAAGTAGTAGTTTAAGGGGTACTTCGTCGCAATCGTGTCGCGATTGATCGTGTAGCGGTAATTGGCCCAGTCGGTGAGGTAGGTCCGCACCTCTCCCTCGCGCGGTGTGTAGTCGAGATCGCTGTACTGGATAGCCTGGGCGCGGCCCATCTCGTCGATGCGGATATAGCGGTTGACGACGGGCCTGCTGGCCAAGGCAAGAGTTGAGTCCCATTGACCCGCAGAGCAGCACGGTTCCACAGGCGAGGATAAGGCGATATGCCTTTCGCTCGGCGTAGTGAGAGGCATAGACCTCATTGCCGATCTGATCGGTGAGCAGAGCCTGCTTCTGGAGTCAGCGGCTGCTCAATGGGTGCTGTGTGCATGGACATGGGGAGAATGACTCCTTTCCTCGACTGCATGGAAGATGACAGAGGCATAGATCAACCCGGCTGCGAGAACGCCAACTACGAGGAGTAGCAGACAGCAGGACATGTACCATCGAGGCCACCGCAGATCTGCCTCTGCCCAGAATTGCCAACCAGAACCACATTCGTCACTGCTCCACCTCCGACTCATTGCAAGCAGTACTGCTCCACCACCGACAGCACTTGGAGCAGCCGATGTCAGTCCAGCCGTCCCACCAAAGATGGCCTGCGTCATGCTCGGAATGAACAGCATGTTCACAATGAACGCCACAAAGACCATCGTGCATGGAATGAGATTCGCAAGCCACATCTCAATCGAATAATTTCCGTTGAAGGTCTGCTGCAGAAATCCGTTCATGAATCCAGCCCAGACGAAGATGAAAGCTGCGGCCACCGCGCGAATCATCGCGAAGCTGACCAGCACATCAAGGAAGTGAAAGAACTTGGCTCGGAATGTCCTGGTCATCAGTAGTGGAACGAAGATAGGTCCAAAAAGCGCCGTCACGCCATAGAGGATGAAGGCGCTGCAATTGATGACGAAAAGGATCGCTGACGAGACGCCAAGTAAACACTGCACTTCGAAATAACAAAGAATCTGAACAGGCGCCATCAGCGAAGGCATGGTTGTGTTGTCGCCGGCAGTTTTCAAGAGTTGGAGCAGCTGGTTGAGCGAGTTCTGATCGAAGGCAGCAACCATCGCCTGTGCGACGTAGCTGAAGAAGTGATTGATCCCGAAACTTGCGCCGGGGAAAGGATTGACCCAGTAGTTCAAAAGCAGTGAGCAGATGATCAGCCGAAGCACGAAGTTCGTCAAGTCGCCCGCCCGAACCGGATGGGTATGAAAGCGCAAGGTCATTCCCGACGTGTTCCAGTTGATGACCATGCTGATGAGCGTGAAGAGGGAGATGCAGCTCAGCTCGGTCAGACCAAGCTGCGTCAGCGCGCCACCGTTCTGCGTGGTGAGATTGGTCAGATTGTTGGTGAACTGGTAGAGCCAGTCCACGCCGGAACTTGCGCTTGGTAGTGCCTGCGCCAGCAGAGTTGTCGGGAACCATCGTCATAACCTCAGCTCAAGGGATGTACTTCTGCCAGGTTTTGCCTTCGTCTGCCGCACTGGAACTGTGCTTCTTCTTGTCCTTCTCCACCTGCTGGCGGAATTCCTGGTATTGCTGTTCCTCACGCAATTGAGTGGCCTTTGCCTTCCTCGTGCCGGTGGTATGCGACCGCACCGGCAATGGCCAGAACCACCGCAAGAATGGCGAGCAGGATCTTCGTGTTGAGTGCATTCAGCATCACGTCTCCGTTTAGGGCAGGTAGCTGTCCCAGGTATTGCTTTCGTTTGCCGCGCTGGTGTTGTTTGCGATGCGCTGCTGCGCAACGTAGGCGGCGGTATTCAGGTCGAGAGCCGCTGCATTGCGCTGCTGCATGTTGGCAACGGCCATCTCGGATGCAAGGCAGGCCTGCAGAATGCCCTGCGATTGCATCTCGGACATCTTCTGCGCTTCGGCCGCGTTCAGCAGATTCAATTGCTCCACTTCGCTATTGGTCGCAGTGCTGCCGTCAAATTGCTCTGAGACAAGGCTATTGTTGGCCGCTGCATTTTGGGCTCTTGCGTCGCGGTACTGGCCGATGGCTGTGAGGCAGTCGGGCGAAACGGAATCGGACGCCTCGATCATCGCGAGTTCCGAAAGCTGTGTGCTTCCCGGCGTCTGTCCGGCGAGATACGTTGCCGTAGTGCCATTCACCGGCACAGTGGCCGCTGTCCATGCGGTGGACGAGGCTGCCGGCGAGTTCGTATTCAAAGCAGTCGTCATGCCGTTCGTTTCGCCGAACATGTTCCGGACGTTGGCGTTCTTCATTGTGCTGAGCGCGGTCTGCCATTGCTGCTTGACGGAGAAGTGCTCGATGTTGTTCTTGAGCATGTTGTACTGCGTCTCAAGCGTCGTGAGCTGCGAGACAAGGTTGCCGTAGCTGGTCGGGTCGAAGACGATGTCGCCGATGCCGAAGAGCGCGAAGCTCGGCGTGGCCGTCAGTAGCAGAGCGGCGGCTGCCGATAATCCATTTGCGATGTTTCTTGATTGATCTTCATGAAGACCTCCATTGGCTGGTGAATTGGTTAAAGGCACTGCGGACACGTAGGGTCCAAAGTTACGCGGTCGGAAAGCCCTCGTATCGGAAGGCATTCTTTCGGCAGTCTCCGCGAATTGAACAAGTGCCCACTCGGCCAGCGTGTCGTCCTGCTGGAGACAGGAGGATAACCATGGCAGCAGGAATCAATCGTCGCGACAACGAATTTGCTTGTCTTCGGTCATAGCGTTGGGATCGACGCGATGTTCGCTGTAAGAGGGAACGAGGATGTCGCGCCCCACATAGATGCGGGCGCGCGAGCCTTCCTTGAGCGTGATGACAGGAAGACGGTTAAGAAAATGATTCAGATACCTGTTCGCCTTCCGCGGCGGATTGCTGGCTGAAATGCCATTGCGAATCTCGAGTCGAGGGATCGAGGACGCTGCCGTTGTTGCCAATTTGCGCCAGCCCTCCAAGTCCGCCGATCATGCTGCGGCGGCAAACGCCTGAAAGTAGCCGTGGTTGACCTTGGTGGCGAGACCGGTGGTCCCGATCTGGTCGAGGCCGATGTATTTGTCGAAGTCGATGCGAGAATCCATCCGGGCAGATGGCGCGATGAAAGGTGACGAACATCTTGCGCTGCTGCGCATTGCCGACACTCTGACGGTGCCGATCAGCCGCGTTCCCTGCGGCATCAGGAGTTGCTGATGGTCGTGCGAGTAGTAGTCCGTGGTGAGCATGACCAGGATGGGACCGCTGAATCCGCCGTCGATATGATTGGTCACGACACCTTCAAGAACGGTGCCCTCGAAGATCCGATAGAGTTGACCGCTGAAAATGGTCGAAGCTGTAGGATGCCATCGGATCTGCTGTTGTCAGGCCCGGCCGACTTCGTGTTTCCGCGGCAATTGGCTCGGTGTGCGCTGAGTCCGATTGAGGAACTGGCAAGGTTGTTGCAGTTGGTTTGGCCTGAGCGGGAGCGGGGTGCTCAAAGTCAAGGGCAACCGTTCCGCTGTCGAGGGCATCCTGATGTTGCTTTTCTCTGGCTAGCGCGCGCTGCTTTGCTTCGGCCCGCGCCTGGGAGATATCGGAAGTGACGGCGGGCGCGTTCGGACTCTCGCCGTAGATAGCCGCCCTCTGCGGCTGAAGTCATTGGCGGCGCTCCGGCTTCCTCCGGCCCTGGAATCCCTTGCGTGGCATCAAGCTGCTGCATCGCCGCCGCGATCTCCTGTTGGTGCTGGCTTTCTTCAGCATCTCGTTGGGCCTGGAGCCTCTGCTGGTTCTCGAAGCTTGCAACCTCGTGCGCATCGGGAGCAGCCGGGCGCGTGACTGGCACAGTACCAGTTGGCGCGACTGTCTTGTTGCCACGAAGCAAGCTCGAAAGGTTCGCGATCCCGATGAGCGCCATGATGACAACGAGCGCAATGATTACGGGCATGGTCTTCCGCACCGGGGCCTTAGCTTCCGGCTGCTCCGGCACAGTCGCGTGCATATCTTCATTCGGCTCTGGCATCGCTAGTTCCTTTCATCGATCCGGCGGAATTCGACTTTTTGTTTGCCGATGGCGAGATAGCCGCGGTCCAGTTCCTTCGGGACCGTGTAGAGGCCGTGCGAGAAATCGAAGTTGATCAGCGACGGCTTACCGTCTTTCACTTCGTAGAGTGCCGGGGTTTCCTGGAACTGGCCGCGCAGATAGGTGAACTTGTCGTCATGCCAGATCTGTTGCAAGCCAAGCTCATTCCCTTTCGACTTGTCCCAGGTGAAGTCAAAGCGAAGCGTGCCGGGATACTCACTGCGAAATGCTTCTACCTTCGTTGCTTCGGTCTTTCCGTATGGCGGCCTCTGCTGTCTGGGCTGCAAGGACCTGCGCCTTTGCCTGATCGAGTTCCGATGCCGGCACAAAGACGGGTAACTGAGTCGAGCTTGTCCTTTGCCGTCTTGTCACCGGGGGCGATGAAGACTTTGGAATCAAAGTGCGAATCGGTGTCTGAGGTGACTTCCTTCAGTTCGAGCGTGTACTCGTTGCCGTGGTCGGAGACGATGTGCACATCCGTTGTGCTGTCCGCCACCTTGGGCTTGATGCTCACGAATCGGCTGGCAATATGCCCACCATCAAAGACCCAGTCCACCGTGTCGCCGGCGAAGACACTGGCGACTTTTTCTTCGGGCGGAAGCTCGATCAGCGTCGACTGCAAAAGAGCAGTGCGCACCACGGGAGGAAGAGAGGAATCAGAGACGACAATGGTGCGCGGCGCATTCGGCTCAAGGTGTTTGGCCGTGGACTGCGCACGAGTCGGAAATACACCAGGCAACGCAAGGCTAAGAGTCACTGCAAGAGGGATGAGCGGTTTCACGATCGGTCCTTTCCTGGGTTACACAGATTGGCCCTGGGCAAAGCGTGCAATGCCTTCGGTGAGTCCGTATTTTGCAATCAGCTTTGACCGGCGCACGCGGTCCTTAGGCTTGGTGGAGAAGGTGGCATAGCTGCGGCTGTCGAGATTCAGGATGACGACTTTTGTAAGGCCGTCGCGACGGATATACAGGGCTTCGCGATCCTGAAGGCTCTCGAAGAGTGCAATTTGCTGCGCGTTGAGTTTGAACAGATCCGCATAGCGCTTGCGGTTGAAGGTGGCGTCCTTCAGGAAGAGGAAGGACGAGCAGGAATTCACAATCGAGTCGGCATTGTCGCCGAGATCTTCCGCGGACTGGCCGATCAGGGTTACACCGCCCAGATTCTTGCGTACGGTCTTGATCGAAGCCAGAGCGGCGTCGAGCAAGCTGACGATTCTTCATCGAAGTGAAGAGTTCTTCGATGAGGATGTGTTTGGGGACGGCGAGGTTGGCCGGATCGTAAAGCACGTCATTAATGCGGCGGAGAAGCCAGACCATCAGAGGTTCGATCAGATCGCCGTACTGCTCGTTGTTTACGCCCGCGAAATCAAAGCACTGCAGCCGCGATAACGATAGGCTGTCTTCCACGTTGTCAAAGATCGAATGATAGACACCATCGCGAACCCATTTCGAAAGATAACGGTCAAGCTTCTTGGGCAGGTAGAGATTGGATAGGCGGCGGTTTTCCCGGTCGAGCAGGTAGATATCCTGCACGGCCTTGTGGATGACATCGTCGTCTTCGGGTTCGAGATCGGCGCCGCCATTCGAGAGCAGGAGCCGGACAAAGGAGTAGAGAAACTTGAGGTTGCTCTCGGTCGGTTCCAATGCGAAGGGATTGACGCGCGGGCCGTCCGTGCCAACCTTGTCTACGCGTCCACCGTAGAGTTCGATGACGCTCTCGTAGCTGCCACCGATGTCAAAGATATAAGTAAAACCACCGTATTTTTGCTCAAGTGCCACAGTGGCATTGCCCATCATGCTTTTGCCCGAGCCAGTGGGCCCGAGGATGAGCATGACGCGCACGCCGTCCACATACACATCCTGGTAAAACGGGGTCCGGGTGCGTGTCTCGAAGATATTCAGGTATTCGGCATCCAGATCCTCCGAGTGCGGATGGCCGAGGTGCGGAGCGAAGACCGAGGAGAGGCGCGCATGGTGCTCTTCGGAGAGCCAGAGCGGGAATACATTGAATCGCTCGTTGCCGGGGAACATGGCATAGAAGGCGGATAGATTTCCAAGCGTTTCTTCGATCACCTGAGCGCGTGCATCGACGAAAATGCGATGGACGGCGGGGATCGCCTGGAGCAACTGTTCCTGGCTGTTGGCCGCGAGAAGGAGCCGAAGAGAGTATTGGCCGTGTGTCTTCTTGTCGAGCGAGCGGAGGACTTCACTCGAGATCATCGACCCTGGAGTTTGCCGCCTTGGCTCCTGCTCCCGTTTCAAGAGAGGTCAAATCGCGTCCACTCATCACGCGCGTGAGCACGCCAACTTTGAAGAAAGAGATGAATTTCTCCTGGGCATCGATTTCGCCACGTGCCGCAGCAGTGGATTTTGGCCGCCAGGTCGAGCACAGGACACTATCACAATCGAGAGCAAGCAAGCCGGAGAACAGACAGGGTCTCGATGACTCAGGGGCTGTCTTGAGCGAAAACATCTGCACATAGCGCCTGCCCACACGCAAATGATCGTTGTGCCAGGATATCGGATTCTTGACGATCTGCCGGTCAACACCGCGTATCGCTACGAAGCTGGTCGGCTTCTGCCCATTCTTCAAGATTGAACAAATAGCTGAAGAACTGGAATGCCGCATCCTTATCGAGCTGTCGCAATCCCAGGGAACTGGAAAGATGACCTTCCAGAATTGTGGCAGTCTTCTCAAGTTCAGCGAGCATGCGCGAAGTGTCGGCGGCATGCTCTGTTGGTTTCTGCGCGAAGCTCTTGATCTCGTGGTGGCTCAATGGTCAGGCACCAGTGAAGATCGATGCGCCGGAATTGCGCTGTCTTATTAAGAAATTCCATACGGTCGCGCGTAAAACCTTCCGTGACCGGATTGCGTGGCTCTGGTCGTGCGGCAATGCAACGCCTGAAATGACGCGGGTGTACTGATAGAGGCACGCGCTTTCCGGAAGGCCATGGAGCGCTCCTTCAATGGAATGCGAATGGGAATTCGAGTTCCTGGTCGGTCAGTCCTTCTTCATCAAGGCCGACAAGCGAAAACAGGCACCCATAGCCTCCGCCTTTCAGAGCGAAGAAATGGTCGTCGACGAAGCGCGCAATCGGAACGATGCTGCGACGCGGCCCCAGCCTTCGCGAACCATGGCACGAATTTTGCTTGCTCATTATTTGCGTGGGTCATAGTAGGGTTTCTGACTGAGGCTCAGGCCCCAGAGTTCGAACATCTTTGGGTGTTTGCGGACGGTCAGCCATGCGCACGCGACCAGCGTCGGGAAAGCGACCATCGCCAGGAGGCGGAACCCGACGAGAAAAACCGTTGTCGAGACGAATACGATCGCCATCCATGCTGAGAGTTCGAGGCCGAGCTTGGACCTCGGTCGATTCAGCGCCTGATTGATCGGCAACGGCTCTCCTCGCGGACCCATGGGCGCACCTCACATGGATTGGCCGGTCAGCGACCCAATCCATCCAGCGCCCCATCCCAAAACTCCAGCGCCGAACAGCGCGCCAAAAAGTCCCGGAATAGCTTCCTGGAATCTCCCTGTCATCATGCGAATTCCTGCGAAGATCAACCCACCGAGGCAGATCACAGCGCCCGCATACATCGCGAAAGTTTTAAAGGTTGACATCAGCGTCGTTGCCCCGGAGAAGTCCATCGTTCCCTGGGCATGGGCGAGACTCGCGCATGAGAGGCTCATGAGAGTGGGACCCGCCACATGCAATGCACGCTGCAGATTCCTTCGCGAAAGCGGTAGTGCACGACACGTCGGACCAGGCGACGTGCGCGGAGAAGAAGAGCGGCCCAGTATATGCGGATTCATCAACACCTCCATCGACTTGACTTCAGTCGCGAATGTGGTGTGATCATTGACCGGCTTTTTGTTTGCGTCCAATACTTCGTATGTATCGGGTGATAGTTGTCATCTATCGGAGTGAGCTTTCATCGGTATCGACGGGGTTTTCACTCGCCGAGCAGCTTCAATTGAACGGGGATCTTTTCCTCGGGCGGTGCAGGTATCCTCTTCGTTATCGAGAAGCGATTGTGGGTTGATGTCGGACTCCCATCGCTGGCCAATTTGCTCTTGAGCTGCTTGATCAAAATCGGGACGGTCTTTGGATGTCTGCTCCGGTGATAGATCGCGGCTGTTTCGACGGTCCAATCCACTCCTGCAATTCTCCGCGTCGTCAAAGCATCATCGAGAGATGTTCCTTCACGAATCAAGGTGAATCCGTGTCCTTCCTTTACGAGCATCAGGAGTTCTGAAGGGTGGGAGACACGGGAGTGCTCTTCGATTTCGACGCCGACCGCGCGGAGTTGTTCAATGAGCCGCGCATGAGCTTGAGGATGGTGTCGCGGATGATAGAGGACGCTGAGATTCTGCTTGAGATCCGCCGGCTCGAGGCTTGCCTTGTTCGCCAATGGATGATCTTTTCGCAGGCATGCAACGAGCCGATGACTTGATACGACTTCGACGTTCAGATCTTTGTGTTCCAACGGTAGGGTGACAAGCGCAGTATCGAGAGCGCCTGTTGCGACTTCTTCAGCAAGTTGGGGAGTGTCGCCGTGGGTCGAGTGAACCGGGCACGATGGAAGAATCTCTTTGTGAATTCCGCAAAGGGCGCGAAAGGCCTTCGGCTCCACAAAAGGCGAACATCCGAATCGGGCATTGGTGGTTGTTCCACGCTCAATAGCTACAAGCGCATCGATAATTTCGTCGCGGGTTTCAAGCAGGTATCGTGCAAGTCGCACAAAAGCGATGCCGGCTTCAGTCGGACGGATACGGCCGTTCTTTGTTCGTCGAAAGAGACGGACCTCCGCGTTTTCCTGGAATTGTCTGGCCTGCACACTGAGGTTCGGCTGCGCCGTATGAAGGGATTCGGCGGCAGCGCGGAATCCCTGTTTTTCCAGAATGGTCAACAGGTAGCGAAAATGCCGAAACTCAGCCCAGTCATACATAGCCTTGTGCTCAGTGAAAAAGGCGTGCATTGATACGACCTGAGGAGTTCGAGGGGGAATGGAGCTATTTCAGCCCTCGGGTGTGGAGATGTTGGCCTGATTTCCACATTTACACAAATAGAGATTTGGCTTTTGGCCAAATTTACTGCAGGCGCTGCGTGTCTCGAAACGCCGCATCCAGCCTGCAATTGCGCGTGGGTGATACATGGCATCTATCGGGTGATACATGAAATGTATTGGACAGTGCTGGCGCCTGACGACACGCTGGGTAGGCACAGGCATTAGCCGGAGCTGCAAATTTGGATTCGCAGCGATTCTCGACACTGAATTCTTCTGAGGCGTCTCATTGCATTTGATCCAGACCCGATGAAACCGGACCGGATCGTCAGAGGAATTCCACTCTTAGGAGGGCCGATGATTTCCGATTCTCATGCGACAACCCCAGGCGTTTGGCAGGATGAGCGAAACGATAACCCTCGAAAGCCGGTTCGATCAGTTGATTTTCTGCCAGAGCCGTTTCTTGATTCGGAAGAAGCGGCGGCCATCATGAAGATTCATCCGAAGACCTTGCAGAAGCTGGCGCGGAAGGGTGTGGTTCGGGGAATCCATGTAGGGAAGCTTTGGCGATTTCGAGCGTCGGAGATTGAAAGGTGGGCCCAGAGGCAAATGGCGGGCTGAGCAATAAATAGTCGACCTCTGCCGGGCGTCGCGTTAGGCTGGGGATAGCCATCCGTTGCCGCCTGGGACAGGAGAGTGCATGTTCAGGCGAACACGGTATCAACAGGGAAGCGTGCAACGCGAGAAGCGGCATAGTGGGCCCGATGTATGGATCTTTCGATGGCGTGAGATTGGAACCGACGGCAAGAGCAAGTATCGCAAAGCAATTGTCGGCACAGTTGAAGCGCTAAAGAACGAAGCCTCAGCCCTCAAGGCAGCTCAAGCGTTGCGCATCGACGCCAACCAACAAACCCCGCAGACAGATGCCGGACCGAAAACCATCGCTGATCTGGTTGCGCATTACAGGCTGAAAGAGCTTGCGAATGATCGCAATCGTAGGAAATCCTTCTCGACTCGGGCAGGCTACGAGTACAACCTGACAAATTGGATTCTGCCCAGATGGGGAGAATTCAAGCTCGATCAGGTTAAGCCAGTTGCAGTGGAAGAGTGGTTGGACGGTATTAAGCGGGCAAGAGCCACGCGAGCCAAGATTCGAAATCTCATGAGCGCTCTCTTTACCCACGCAATGCGGTACGAGTGGATCGATCGAAATCCAATCAAGCTCGTTCGTCAAAGCGCGAAGCGGGAGCGCATTCCGGACGTTCTCGAACTCGGGGAACTCCAGCTACTGCTGAGCAAGCTTGCGGTTCGGGAACGGACTCTTGCATTGCTCGATGCGTGTACAGGGCTGCGCGTAAGCGAACTGCTGGCACTTCGCTGGAGAGATGTAGACTTCGACAATCTTGAACTGCGTGTGACCCGCTCAATCTGGCATCAGATTGTCGGCGACTGCAAGACGGAAGCTTCGGCGAAACCAGTTCCGCTCGACAGCTATATGGCTGACGATCTCAGGCGCTGGAGGAGACTAAGCGTTTATCCGATGGACGACGATTACATCTTTGCCAGCGAGACCATGAAGGGGAAACAGCCGTATTGGCCGGACAACTTCATGAAGCGGTATATTCAGCCGGTCGCTCGCGCGAACGGCATTCATAAGCGTATCGGTTGGCACACGTTTCGCCATAGCTTTGGCACGTTGCTGAAAGCCAATGGGGAAGATGTGAAAACCGTTCAGGAACTGTTGCGTCACGCAACCAGCAGAATCACGCTGGATGTGTATACGCAGGCAGTCACGTCCAACAAGCGTGCTGCGCAGAGTAAGGTTGTGAGGATGGTTGTTCCAAATCTGGGTGAAAGCGGGTCGGAAGTTGACCCAGATCTGCGGGTTAGGGAGCCTACTGCACCCAGATTGAACCCGTGACCTCTGCCTTTTCGGTGTCATCCATGAGTCTAAGTTCTTTAGAATCATGGCGGGGACGACGGGGCTCGAACCCGCGACCTCTGCCGTGACAGGGCAGCGCTCTAACCAACTGAGCTACGTCCCCAGCGTCTCCTCTCTAACTCGGGAGAGTCGAAGAGAAAAGCTGTGCAACCTCTCCGCATGGATCGCTGCGTTGTCAGCGCAGCTAGCAGGTCGGTCGACAGAACCCTATAAAAACGCTCTCAGAAGATCTTTCACCGAGAGCCCCAGCGCGGGTTCCTCCTTCGAGATTGTATCAAAAAATCAGGCCCTTAGGCGTTGCCGGCGTTGTGGAGTTAATTCTTTCTGATGATGGGGTTTGGCACACTCAGAAATCTCTAAATTATCAGCATGCCCGCTTTGTGCGGGCACGAGCTGTCTCATATACTGCGTCGGAACCGGAAAGTCGACAACTCTGGCGCTATGTCTCTCGCTCTGCTGGGTCTTTTTACCGTAGTTGGGCTGTTGCTTGCCATTCTGAGCAAGCGCATTTCACCTATGGTTGCGCTGGTGGTGTTTCCTGTTGCGGCATCAATTGTCGCAGGCCAAGGAACGCAGACGAGCCACTACATGCTCAGTGGCATTCAGGCTATTGCCGGCGTGATTGGCATGTTTGTCTTCGCCATCCTTTTCTTTGGCACAATGACCGATGCAGGCCTGCTGAAGCCGCTTGTTGCCTGGCTACTTCGAGTCATCGGGAATCGTCCGTCGCGTATCGTTCCTGGAACCGCGCTACTGGCATTGCTCGTGCATCTGGACGGATCGGGGGCCGTGGTCTTCCTTGTGACGGTTCCTGCACTCCTGCCTCTTTATGACAAGGTTGGAATCGATCGACGCATTTTGGCCTGCATGGTTTCCTTGGCTGCCGGTGTGAACTTTTTGCCATGGACCGGACCGACGCTAAGAGCTGCGGCGGTTCTGCACCTTGCACCCACAAGCATCTTTACGCCGATGATCGGTGTGCAGGCGGTTGGGCTCGCCTTTGTCTTTGTCGTTGGTGTCGTTTTGGGAAGACGCGAGGAGCAACGCTTGGCGGGAGCATCTCCAAAGTCGGAACCAGAGCTGAAACGACCTGCGCGAAATGCGACGGAGAAAGTTGAACCGCTTCCGCGTTTCTTCGTGCCAAATCTTCTGCTGACGCTTGCAGTGCTCGGCCTCATGATCAGCGGCAGGGCAGAACCTGCTGTCGTCTTCATGCTAGGTACAGTGATTGCGATGACATTGAATTTTCCGCACCTCAAGGATCAGCAGCGCGTGCTCGCGGCGCATGCGCCCGCCGCAATTTTGATGGCCAGTATCCTTTTTGCGGCCGGAGCGTTCACCGGAATCATGAAGGGCACAGGTATGGTCAACGCAATGGCAGGGGCGGTGGTCCACTTACTGCCGCAACACGGTATGCGGCTTTTGCCACTCATGCTCGGTGTTGTGTCCATGCCATTGAGTCTCTTGTTCGATCCGGATTCCTTCTACTTTGGTGTGTTGCCCGTGCTGGCAAAGGCTGGTGCAGCAGCGGGTGTGGCTCCAATCACAATGGCGCAGGCGGCTCTACTGGGAATGCACACGACGGGCTTTCCAGTCAGCCCACTTACACCTGCAACCTTCCTTGTTGTAGGTTTGTCTGAGATTTCATTGGCGCAACATCAGCGCTACACCATTCCGTATCTTTTTGCCGCATCCCTTCTGATGACTCTTGCCGCGATCGCTTTTGGAGTGATTCCACTATGAACTCTGCTGACCATGACCGCGTTGTACGCATCGGCTCGGGTGCGGGATATTCCGGCGATCGAATCGATCCCGCCGTGGAACTGGCTCAGCATGGCGACCTCGACTATCTTGTTTTCGAGTGCCTTGCCGAACGGACAATTGCTCTGGCCCAAAAGTCGATGTTGGTTGACAAAGAAGCAGGATTTGATCCACTGCTCGAGGAGCGCATGGAAGCTGTATTGCCGATATGCTTCGAGCGAGGCGTGCGCATCATCAGCAACATGGGTGCAGCAAATTCGCGCGCGGCGGCACGCAAAACGCGGGCGATTGCCGAGAAGTTGGGATTCAAAAAGCTGCGCATTGCAGCAGTGACCGGCGACGACGTATTGGAATGGATCAGACCTCGCGTTGATTCACTTCAATCTACAGATAATCAGCCGTTGCCTTCTGCAGACGCGATTGTCTCGGCCAATGCATATCTTGGTGCAAAGCCGCTGGTGGAGGCGATTGCGGAAGGTGCCGATGTAATTCTCACCGGACGTGTTGCCGACCCGGCACTATTTCTTGCACCGCTGATTCACGAGTTTGGCTGGGCGTTGGACAACTGGAACCTGCTTGGGAAGGGAACGGTGGTTGGACATCTGCTTGAGTGTGCGGGCCAGCTGACGGGCGGCTATTTTGCAGAGCCAGGAATAAAGGACATTCCCAATCTTGCGCATCTTGGTTTTCCGTTGGCAGAGGTTGCATCGGACGGAACCGCCGTGTTGACCAAGATTGATGGATCGGGCGGATGCATTTGCCGTGCAACCTGCATCGAGCAGCTTCTCTATGAAATTCACGATCCATGCTCGTACCTTACGCCGGATGTAGTCGCGGATTTTTCGCATGTAAATTTCGAGGAGGTTGGGACCAATCGCGTTCACGTATGGGGTGGGCAGGGACGCCCGCGTCCTGAATTGCTAAAGGTTTCTGTCGGCTATCGCGATGGATTTATAGGCGAGGGCCAGATCTCGTATGCGGGGTTGGGTGCCCTGGCTCGCGCACAACTTGCCGAGGAAGTTCTCAGAGAGCGATTGAGCAGCTTGGACCTGACGGAGCTTCGCATTGAAATGATCGGCGTCAATTCAATTTTCGGCGAGCATTTTGTTCATAATGCTACCGTGGAACCAATTGAGGTTCGTGTGCGCGCCGCAGGCCGCGCGGCGAACGCACGGTCCGCGGACCGTGTGCGCAGAGAAGTTGAAGCTCTCTATACGAACGGACCTTATGGCGGTGGCGGTGTAACGGGCTCAACTCGCGAAGTTCTCGCCATCACCTCTACTCTCATACCGCGCGAAAATGTCCATTACAAGATTGACTTTCAGGAGATTTAAGATGCGGCTGCATGAAATTGCACATGCACGTACAGGTGACAAGGGAAAGATCGTCAACATTGCACTGATTGTTTTTCGCATGGAGAATTTTGACCGTATCGAGGCGAATGTGACTGCCGAACGAGTCCGCCAGCATTTTGGCGAGCTCATTGAAGGCTCCGTGGAACGTTACAGCCTGCCGCACCTGGGTGCGCTCAATTTTGTTTTGCGCAGGCCGGAGAGCCACAGTGTGACGCGTTCTCTGGCGCTGGACGCCCACGGCAAGTGCCTTGGGTCCGCGCTGTTAATGATGGAGGTTGAGGCAGCGAAGACGCAGCAATGAGTAAGCCGGAGGTTATGACGGGAGAAGAATGGCCGAAACGAGCCGGAGCAGTCCCGCTGCTGGGCCGGAGATCTCTATTCGCTTTACTTGGTTGCCGTAAAAATGATTGCTTGGACGGTGCCTAACCCGATTCCACATTCGCCAGAATATAAGTAGACAGAGCCTCGCGGAGACCACGATCACGATATCTTGAAGCCACCCCTGTTGAAGTTCACTGTATTGCCGAGTTCACGCGGCGAGCATGGGCAATATTTTCGCAGCAAATGAGAACGTGGATGGTAAACCCTTCTTTTGAGGAGCAGGCACATGGCAAAGCACACGCGCAGATCTTTTGTTACAAGCGCAGTTGCAGGCATGGTGGTACCGGGAATTCTGGGCGGCGGCGTCACCAAGGTGGCGGATGCCCAGCTAGTATGGACCACTTCGGAATGGAAACTCGCTGAGTTTCAAAAAGTGGTGGCGGCGCAGGCACGGGTGAAGCAGGTATACAACGTGAGACAAATCGACGAGGGTGGGTTCCTGGGCAGTATCAAGAACTCGCTTAACGGACTTCATTTTGGATTCGGCATTCCGGAGAAGCAGATCAAGATTGTGGCCGCAATGCATGGGCAGGCGAACATGCTCAATTACGACGATTACGTCTGGAAGAAATACAAAATCGGCGAATGGCTGAAGGTTACGGACCCCGCAACCGGAAAAGGCGCGGAGAAGAATATTTTCTATCCATCGGAGAGCGCGCCTTCCGATAACAAAGTAGCGAATGATCCGAACAACATGAAGTCTGCCTTTCAGGCAACGCGCATACAGAGCCTGCAGGCCCGCGGAGTACAGTTTTTGAGCTGTCATACGGCAACCGAAGTGCAGGCACGCATGTTGATAAACCGCCTGAAACTTTCAGAGACTCCGGAAGAGGTCGTGCAGGACCTGCTGTCCCATGTGATTCCAGGCGCACTGGTTGTCGCGTCGATGGTTGCGGCAATCGCGCTGCTGCAGGCCGAAGGTCGTTACACATATATGGACGCCTAGCGGGAGAGGGCATCGACGATGCGAGAGATGGCGGTGCACCGATGGTGAAACGCGGCCACCAGTACATTGCTGCATTTATCGCGGTGCTCTACCTGGGCATCCTTGTTTTTGGACTGCACGCGAGGAGCCTTCGCGTATTCGTGGGATCGACTTCGTCCAGTCAGAGAGATGAATGGAAACCGCCAGGCGAGAGCAGTATTCCTGAGGGTCAAATAGGGGAGAGCATCAGGTGGGGCAGGCAAATCTTCAATGATACGGCCCTGTACGCGCCGCGCTACACGAGCGCTCAAGTTAGCTGTGGAAGTTGCCATGCAGCGGGCGGAATCCAACCTACCGCAGTGCCGATGGTTGGCGCATCCAATCGATTTCCGCGGTACAGCGAGCGGGCGGGGCGCATGATTGATCTTCATGACAGGATTGAAGAGTGCCTTGTGCGTAGCGAGAACGGCAGACCTCTTCCCCATGATTCCCCTGAGATGAAGGCGCTTGTGGACTATATCGGATGGTTGTCAACCCCCCAGCCGGGGAGCGTGCCCTTTCGCGGGAGTGGACTGCAATTGCTCGCGGAGTGTAATTCCGACGCAAAGCGAGGCGCAAAGATTTACGCCGAACAATGCGCTGGATGTCATGGAAGGGACGGGCAGGGGAATCCGCCAATTTATCCTCCGCTGTGGGGTCCGTTCTCCTTTAACGACGGAGCTGGCATGAATAACGTGCAGAAGCTGGCCTCATTTGTGCAGCAAAATATGCCGCAAAACAGGATGGGAATTCTTACACCGCAGGAAGCGTTTGACATTGCCGCCTTCATTCATCGGCAGGAAAGGCCTCACTTTAATAAGGCCTTTGCCAAGTTCTGAGTTTGCGCTTTTCACAATCGCCTGAACAAGACGGCTGGGAGAAATGCGCCGTTCACTTTGGCAAGATTGGTAGGCGAGGCGGGAATCGAACCCACAACCCCCGGCTTAGAAGGCCGGTGCTCTATCCAGTTGAGCTACTCGCCCGTGGTGCGGCGGGAGTGCGGCTAAGACGTTGCGCGCCGCCTTTCTATTGTAGCCGCGCTGCTGGTTTTCCGGTTACGGGGCCAGGGAGAATCGTATCCGCAAAGATACGAAGTGCTGCCTCGAGCGCAGCGCGCGCAGCGCCCGCATTGCAACCCGATGTGGTCCAGTAGACGGTAATTCCGTAGCAATACGAATCCTGGGCGAGACGTGCTTGACGAACGACAAGATCCATGCGGCAGCATCGCTGTGGAATTTCCCGCAACTGAGCACACAAAGTTTTTACACTTTGCTCCACCTGTGCGGGGTGGTGCCAGTGACTTTCTCTTTGCGGCAAAATGTCCACGTAGCACCCGAGCAGAGAGGCGGTCTCCTCTTCAGTCGCTTCCAAATCAAAATGGTCAATTTGAATTTCCGCCAAACTCTCCAAGGGCCATACGTCGCACTTCGATGTCCATACGGGAGATTCGGGTGCGTTGAGCCGAATGAGGCACTCCGCAAGAGCTGAGAATGATCTTACTTCCGGAAGCTCGCGCGCAAGTTCTGGCTCAGTACGCAGATCGACAAGCCCTGTCCAATCGGCGTCAATTAAGGGGGCATCCGCGCCGACTTCCATTTCCCAATCAACCTGCATGGAATGTCTGCACCATTTCCGAGAAGTAGCGTATCACCGCGGATTCGGCCCAGTGGATGTCATCGCCCGAGTCACGTGAGAGGTAGGCGCAGTGGCCACCGTGCGCTGTTTCTATGAGCAAAATGTGCGAATTGGCTACAATTTGCTCGCGAGTTTCGTGGGTCAGCCGGATGAATGGATCGTCGAGCGCGCGAAGTATGAATGTGGGAACCGAGATGTGTTGCACAACGCGAGCACTGGCGGCGCGATAGTAGTAGTCACTTGCGCTGTGATAACCGCAGTATTTGGCGACAATTTTGTGGTCAAATTCGCGCAGAGAACGCACGGGGCCGATTCCGTCGATTGAATAAATGTGAGGAAATAATTTGGCTTTGCGGTGGAAGCGCGCCATCAACCCACGCAGAAACTTCCATTCATACACACGGTTGGCGGGCTCGTGCAGAGCATCTGAGCCTGCGGCGAGATCGATGGCAGGGCAAACGGCCGCGACGGCCGACAGCGGTCTGCGGGCGCCCCATTCGCCAGCCAGCTTGAGCACAAGATTGCCGCCCATGGAGTAGCCGACCAAGGCAAAGTGTTTGAAATCGTATTTCCGTGCGAAATAGTCCACGACAGCACCGACGTCGCCGGAAAATGAGGAGTTGTAGAGTGTTGGCGTAAGTTCTTCGGTGCCACCGCAGTTGCGCATGTTCATGCGAATAACATTGAACCCTGCGCGAAATGCGCGTGCTGCGAGCCCCTGCATGTACCGTGAGCTGGAGGAACCTTCGAGGCCATGAACGAGCACGACCGCAGGCCGCTCGGCGCGCACTTCTTCCGATTGCCAATCGCAATGGCACAATACGCGACTTCCATCGGCAGGGTCGACCTGAACCAATTCGGCATGTGTCTGAAATGGAAAGTTTGAACGAGGAAGGAAATTGCCAACGATGGTCTGCAGATGCCCGTTGGAAAGGCCGCGGCGCGGCTGGAAGCTGGTGATCCAGGAGGGAAGCGTGCGAAGGGTGCCGTTGCCGGGCAGTTGTGGGTCCTGAATTTCAGTGTTCACGCGGGGTCAGTGTATTCAGCGGGGCGGGGATGTTCCAGCGCAATTGGGGCGGCTAGTGGGGATCGAACCCACGACATCCTGAGCCACAGTCAGGCGTTCTGCCGCTGAACTATAGCCGCCATTTACCCTTTTGATTGTAGCATCGAATCAGACGCAGAGGGGCTCATGACGAACAGCCCGGGACAGGGACATAAATCGCAGCCAGTGAGCAATTTGCCCGCTAACGCGAGGGTAACGCCGGGGCGTTGGCAACGGGGCGTCTGGTTCTTCCGCGATGAAACTTTGCAACGAGTGGAGTTCATACTCGATGAGGCTTTCCGCGTACCTGGCACGCAATTTCGCTTCGGTATTGACGGAATTATTGGACTGGTTCCAGGCCTGGGCGATGTGATTGCGGGGGTGCTTTCGCTGCTGATTCCGTTGGCGGCGTGGGCGCGCGGAGTTCCATATATTGCGCTGGTAAGGATGGCAGTTAATCTCGGAATCGGCGTGCTTATTGGCACCATTCCGATCCTGGGAGATCTGTTCGACATCGCATGGAAGGCAAATAAGCGCAATTACGAACTCCTAGGCAGGCATCTGGGCGAACCGCGACGGCATACGTGGAAGGACTGGGTATTTCTCGGATTATTGGCAGGAGCGCTGGGGCTTATCTTTGCCATTCCGCTGCTCCTGGTATTGTGGTTCTTTGCATGGCTGTTGCGTCCCCTTGGATGAGAACGAGACACGGATTCCACGGTACAATCGAAAGAGGCCGTCGGGGCGTAGCGCAGCCTGGTAGCGCATCTGCTTTGGGAGCAGAGGGCCGGGGGTTCGAATCCCTCCGCCCCGACCAATAAATCAGTCAGATGATTCTGTAGCCGATTCACCCGCAACTCCAACAAACCACAGTTCGCCGAGCCAGTTGCGAAACGTATCGCAGCAGGCGTGTGCTCCCACTCAGCAAGCGCCAACATTGGCCTGGTCGTGGCTGAAGGCCATCATCCAGAATGGCTCAGAAACGGGAAGACTATTCACCTCACTCCGCAATCCACGTTCCTTAGCCTAGAGATTGTGCAGATAGAAAACGAGCTGAGTTATCTATCGGTTTCCGATACGGCATTCGGAGTGTCGCTCTGATTCGTCGATTCCTGTCCTATCTCGTAGGACCCGTAATCGATGGTCAGTCTGGCAGTGCCTCCGATTCGCACCTTGGTCTCGCTGTCGCTTCGCTGCGGCAGCCAGAAGTTGCCGATCTTTAGGTTTGAAAACCGTATCATGGTGCGTGAGATCCAAAATGATGGATTTTTCGCGGGAGAAGCCTCGAACTTCACTAGCGCAAAATCGTTCGCATCCACCCATATCTTGCCTCGATAGAGGAATTTGCTTTCCTTTATGGGGTCCACTTGGAGAATGTATGCGGGGCGTCCATTTACGCTTGCATTCCCCAGCAGTTCGAAGTTGTAATTCGCCTGTGTCAGCGCTGTAGTTTCAGGCTTTCTTGAGGCTTCCACCTCGCTATCGACCGCCCTCTTCAGGACCTTTTCGCGGAGTAGCTTGGATCCGCTTTGAGACACGATGTGGAAGCTCTTTCCTGAAGAGGCGTCGTAGTTGACTTCGACGGCCATCTTTGCCTCGATGGTTGTTCCATAGCCATGGTATTCGGCCTCATAGTGCCGCACCGTATGGTAGTGCTTGAGTGCGTCTTTCTGGCTCTTGTTGTGGCGCTGCATCTGCTCCAGAATCTGCTCGATAGACAAGTCGGCAGGAGCCGCCGGCTGGGCAGCAGCCGTGGCGAGAGCTGTTGAGATAGCCAGTACCACCGTGCAGACAACGCTCTTTTTCCTCTGGAGCAACATAAGGCATCCTATCGCCACATGCCCACTTGTGAGTAATCCGACCATGGCAAGGAGTGGCAACCTATCGAGGGAAGGGAGGCTGTGGACAGACGACGCAGCGCGTGGACCTTGGCCCCGAAAAACAAGCATTCAATAGCCGCACTGAATGCGATTGGCGCGCAACTGCTTGCCGTATTTGGGTGCGGTGAACGTGCAACGAGAAAGTGGCGGATTTATGTGGTGGTCTGCGCGGAGAAAGAGGGGAATACTGTGGCCGAAGGCAAAATCCGAAGGCCGCACTTTAGCGAAATTTGCCCAAATTTGCTCGAATCAGATATTCGCGGTGCGGCGGACCACAACAAACAGGACGCTGCAGCCGAGCGCAAAGAAGATGCTGCGTCCCACTTTGGGACCGCTGCTGATGAATTGCGCCACAAACTCAGGCTCCGAGAGCCGGGCGCCAGGTGCATTGGGCGATTCGCGCTGGGTGCGGGCATAGGCTGCGCAGGCGATCCCAAAAAGGAAGGCGCCGGGCAAATGCCGGCGCCTTCGCTACTCTTCAAAACAGGTATGCCGCGGTCAACTTGTCGTGTTCCATGTGGCCGGAATGAGACGAGCGTGGGTGAGCGAGTTGGTAATCGCATGGAAGATGTTGGCAATTCCGGTTACATCGTTTTGCGATGTGCAGCTCGAGCTCGTTCCAGCTGCCTGGGTGGAGATATCCGAGAAGAAGGTGCTGTCTGAAGTGGCCATTTGCTGGAGGGCCTGGCAGGGGGTAATCGAGTAATCGACATCTGTTTTGCATCCACCACTCGTATAGTATCCGCCGCCGCCATAGCCACCGTAGCCACCGCCCCCTCCGCCGGAAACATACCTAGCCTGTTGCGTCTGTGCTCCGTAGGAGACTACGTAGACCGTTGTGCCCTGGCTCTTGGCGTAATTGGCTGCATTCACAGCCTGTGTGCACTCATCAACGGTCGAGGGATAATTGGCGCCGTTTGCCGTGATCCCAGACGCAAAGCTATTGCTGTTAGCGTCGCCGTCGCTGAGGATGATCATGAAATTCTTTGAGCCGGGAGTGGAAGATTGCTGCGCGGTGAGTGCGGCTTGCGCAGCATAGACGGCGCCAGCATAGTAGGTGTTCATGGAGACGGCCTGCATTCCTGGACAGCCATTTCCGCCGCCCCATCCGCCGCCCCAGCCGCCGCCCCAGCCACCGCCGCCTCCTCCAGTTGCTTGTCCCGCACCGGCCGCAATCGCCAGCGCGGAGGAGCTATTCAGCGAGCCAGTGGTGCCCACTGGCTGGTTGTTGGAGCTGTAATCATAGGAGAAGCCGGTGATCTGGTAGGTTGCGTTGCTCGAACTGGAGCTCACGTTATACGGACTACCCTGCGGCCGGTTCCGTATAGTTCATTACCGTAGGTCTCCTATTGCCAGAACAGGTTGTGTCGTAATATGCCGTGTTGGCCTTCACATTTGGAAATGTGAAGAGGGCCACCTGATCAAACGGAACGCAGCTACCCGGAGTGCCAGAGCCCGCACTCGCAGTTGTGCAAGGCGACAGTGACGAGAGGAGTGTCTTTACGCCGCTAAGCGCACAGTGAATCTGCGTGTCATTGCAGCTCGGATCCGAGTCGTACGTGTTCATGGAGCCGGTGGTGTCGACGATGACGGCTCCGTTCCACTTCTGGTTGTCGCCGCCGGCCATGGCTGCTTTTGCCGCGGCGCGGAGGGTGATGGTAGAAGTCGAGTTCATTCCGAAGACGGAGAGCACGCGGATGAAATACGTGGGAATCGTTGCGGTCTGGACCACGCTCACCGCATTGTTGTTGGTGGACGAGGAACCACAAGGGATACCCAGCGCCGTCACTTCAGCGAGGCATTGCGGATTTGTGTCAATGTTGACTGAGGTAAAGTTCGGGTTGGCGTTTCTGCCGCCTGAGGCGGAGCTGTTTGCCGAAACGACGCTCTTAACCGTGGGAACGTCTGCATTGGATTGTGAAAGCTCATAGGCGCCTGCGAGTGCGGCCGCGTCTGTTGAGGCCTGGAGTTCCTGATAGCAGATGTAGGCGTGACCAAGGTCCGCAGTAATACCGGCCATGCCGAGGAACAAGACCAGCATCATGACCATCCAGGGAAGCGCCTGGCCATCTTCTTTGCGCAGTGTCTGCCAAATACTCAGGGCACCAGGTTTTATGCCCAAACGGTCTCTCATTGCATTACCTCCAGGGGCTGACTTCAGAGATTTCGAGTGGAGTGAATCACTCCATCAATAATTCGTTGGTTCGAATACGTGGCAATCCTTTATGCGCGATCGCTCACGTTCGTTCCAAGGCCCACCCACTGCAGCTTTCGCTTCAGCGGGTTGTTGCGTGGGTTTTCAAAGCAATCCCAATGGGCAACTTGCCGGGACATTGTCCAGAAGTTGCCACAATCAAATTGCCATGCACATCACTGTTCGTCCTCTTTTGAGAACGAACCATCCACCCTTGTTGTTGACAGCTTTCGCCGACAACCGCTTTGGGAGATGCGTAACGGCAACTACCAACTGTTGCCGATTATGATGAGAAGGGTCAGCTTCCATGAGACCGCTATCTCGACCGGTGTGCCGCCAGAAGTTCCGCGGAGATTCTGAACATTGCGGAACAAGTCAATCAACAGCATTGACACAGCACACAGGGAAAAGGCGCTTCACAGCACTTATTCATTTGCACTGAAGACTACTGGAAGTAGTTTAGAGTACGTCTTATCTATTGCAAAGTAACTTCCAGTGTTCTTCTCACGCCAAAGTAATCGGCGGGCAGGTCTCCGGTTTCCGGGATCGCTTTACAGCTCCGAGAATAGTGCACATATCCTCTGAAGATGGAGATATGGATGAGTGTGAGTAATCCACTCTTGCCGCGGAGAAGGGAAGGGTACTTCGGAATTGAATGGTCAAACCGTGTGAACTATATAGGTCCTGAACATGCAATCCGAGATCAGCCATTTGATCGAAAACCCCGGGAGCGTTTCGGGGCAGGTCTCCACGTACCATCCCAATCTGTTTTATCGAAGAAGAATGAATTTATGGACGTGAGTGGGCTAGAGTATGCGGACGTGAGTGAGCTCTACTTCACTTCAACGGGAGAAGTTGCGCTATCTAATGCAAAAGCGCCGGGCAAATGCCCGGCGCCTTCACTGATCTTCAAAACAGGTATGCCGCGGTCAACTTGTCGTATTCCATGTGGCCGGAATGAGACGAGCGTGGGTGAGCGAGTTGGTAATCGCGTGGAAGATGTTCGCAATTCCTGTTACATCATTCGTAGATGTGCAGCTCTGGGCCGTTCCGGCAGCCTGGGTGGAGATATCCGAGAAGAAGGTGCTGTCTGAAGAGGCCATCTGCTGCAGGGCCTGACAGGGGGTAATCGAGTAATGGATGTCTGTTTTGCATCCACCACTCGACCAAGTTCCGCCGCCGTACTTGTTCTTTGTGTACTTAGCCTGTTGTGTCTGGGCGCCGTAGGAGACGACGTAGACAGTAGTGCCGAGGCTCTTGGCGTAGTTGGCGGCATTCACGGCCTGTGTGCACTCGTCCTCGGTTGAGGGGTAGTTTGAGCCGTTTGCGGTGAGCCCCGGAGCAAAGCTATTGCTGTTGGCGTCGCCGTCGCTGAGGAGGATGATGAAATTCTTTGAGCCGGGAGTGGAAGATTGCTGCGCGGTGAGTGCGGCTTGCGCAGCATAGACGGCGCCAGCATAGTAGGTGTTCATGCTGACAGCCTGCATTCCTGGACAGGTGACCGTATGTTTGCGTTTTCCACTTCCAGTGGTATAGGACTTTCCCGCGCCGGCCGCAATCGCCAGTGTGGACGAGCTATTCAGCGAGCCTGTGGTACCGACGGCCAGATTATTGGAGCTGTAATCGTAGCCGAATGGGGTGATCTGGTAGGTTGCTGCGCTCGAGGTGTAGTCCACGTTATACGGACTGCCCGCGGCTGGTTCTGTATAGTCCATCACCGTAGGCGTCGAGTTCCCATTGCAGGTTGTGTCATTGTATGCCGTGCTGGCCTTCACATTTGGAAATGTAAAGAGGGCCACCTGATCAAACGGATCGCAATCACCCGGAGTGCCAGAGTTCGCGCTCGCAATGGTGCAAGGCGACAAAGACGAGAGGAGTGTCTGGACGCCGTCAAGCGCGCAATGGATCTGCGTGTCCTTGCAGCTTGGGTCCGGGTCGTTTGTGTTCATGGAGCCGGTGGTGTCGACGATGACGGCCCCGTTCCACTTCTGGTTGTCGCCGCCCGCCATGGCCGCTTTTGCCGCGGCGCGGAGGGTCATGGTAGAGGCCTGGTTCATTCCGAAGACGGAGAGCACGCGGATGAAATACGTTGGAATCGTAGCGGATTGAACCACGCTCACCGCGTTGTTATTGGTGGGCGAGGAGCCACAAGGAATGCCCAGCGCCGTGACTTCAGCGAGGCATTGTGGATTTGTGTCAATGTTGACGGTGGTGAAGTTCGGATTGGCATTTCTGCCGCCCGACGCGGAGCTGTTTGCCGAAACGACGCTCTTGACCGTGGCAACGTCTGTATTGGACTGGGAGAGCTCAAAGGCGCCTGCCAGCGCGGCCGCGTCTGTAGAAGCCTGGAGTTCCTGATAGCAGATGTAGGCGTGACCAAGATCTGCAGTAATACCGGCCATGCCGAGGAACAAGACGGTCATCATGACCATCCAGGGCAGGGCCTGGCCATCCTCTTTGCGAAGTGTTTTCCAAAGCTCCGATGGATTCATCCGGTTGCTTCGATTCTTGCTCATTGCACCACCTCGGAAATTTGACTTCTGAGTTGACATTGGGAGAAATTGACGCCGTAGACCTGCAAGGTACACGGATATGTGGCAACGATCTGTGCGACGTCGCCCGCGGCCATTGCGCCTGACGTGCCACTGCAGGTGTGCGTCGTGTAGGACGTTCCGCCGGATTTCAAAGTGATGGAGACAGACAACTTGCTGGGGTCGAGCGTTGGCGCGGCAGCAAGCATCGCGTTATACGAGTCGCTGCAGGGGTCCGATTGCCCGCGCTCGATTGCAAGGGTTCTTCCGCCGTTGCTCACGGCTTGAGTCAGCGTCAGCTTCTGGTGGAGAGCGATGCTGAAGGAGAAGATACCGGTCATGACCAGCAAGATCAGAGGCAGCGTAACTGCGATTTCAACCATCGCGCCGCCTTCAGTTTCACGTGCAGCTCCAGACTTGCTGAACCTGCTGAAAAAGCCCTTTGACAATGAGGAAGGGGAGAACAATCGTTTCATGACACTCGATCCTTTGATGCCGTCTAACGCACGATTCGTGACCATCAGCTTAGCGTAGATTCGGTCCTTAGCCCAACCAAATTGCGAACTTACCGCATACGGAGGTAACGGAGAGCCGGTAATCCGAGGCACCTAATCCGCACCTATTTTGACTGAATGTAGAAGCTTTTGGGGAAAGCAGCAATGCGACTTTGGCGCAGTGCGATGGAGCAGCAGGTGGTATAGCTCAAGTTTCGATGGCACCCGAGAGTGCCAATAACTGGAGAGATGGCAGGCCGCAGGCGAGAGCGAGTGGCGATTAATTCGGACGTAAAATATTACAAATAAATAGCTTATGTTGGATAAATTGATTGGGCGGAATTCTCGTCGAGTGCTGGTTTTTGGATTTCCACATACAACTAAAGTGGACAGGTTGCCAATTTTTGTCACGTACCCATGATTTGAGATTACCCGGCCAGCAAAATGCGGGTAACTCTATTTGCTTCAGGCAGATATTAAATTTCAGTGAATGCATGGGTGCATTTCAGGCCGGGACGCTGAGGCGCCGTGCCAAGTCTTGTGAGGCGGGTGTATGATTCTGCCGCCGCGTGCGCTGCGTGGGCAGCCCTGCGCCAAGGCTTGGAGGTAATACCGATGGCAACTGTAAGTGCAGTTCATCCCGGCAAATTGTCGGATCAGGTCAGTTTCCGTAAGCGCTATGGAAACTACATTGGAGGGAAGTGGGTGGAGCCTGCCTCCGGGCAGTACTTCGAGAATGTGACCCCTGTGACGGGAAGAACTTTCTGCGAGATTCCCCGCTCGAACGCACAGGATATTGAGCGCGCACTGGATGCGGCCCATGCGGCGCGGGCAGAATGGGCGCATACAAGTCCGACGCATCGGGCGAATCTGCTGAACCAGATTGCGCAGCGGATGGAAGAGAATCTGGACCTGCTGGCACTGGCCGAGACCTGGGACAACGGCAAGCCGATCAGGGAGACCACGGCTGCCGATCTGCCGCTGGCGATTGACCACTTCCGCTATTTTGCCGGATGCATTCGCGCACAGGAAGGCACGCTTTCGGAGATTGATCCGGAGACCGTGGCGTATCACTTCCACGAGCCATTGGGCGTTGTGGGACAGATTATTCCGTGGAATTTTCCCTTGCTGATGGCAACGTGGAAACTGGCACCCGCCCTGGCTGCCGGCAACTGCGTGGTGATCAAGCCGGCCGAGCAGACGCCGGCCAGCATTCTGGTGTGGGCAGAGCTGGTGGGCGATATTCTGCCGCCGGGCGTGCTGAATATTGTGAACGGCTTTGGACTGGAGGCGGGCAAGCCGCTGGCTTCGAGCTCGCGCGTGGCGAAGATTGCTTTCACGGGCGAGACGACGACGGGCCGGCTGATTATGCAGTACGCGAGCCAGAACCTGATTCCTGTGACGCTGGAGCTGGGCGGCAAGTCGCCGAATATCTTCTTTGCGGACGTGATGCAGGAGGATGACGACTTTTTCGACAAGGCGCTGGAAGGCTTTACGATGTTCGCGCTGAACCAGGGCGAGGTGTGTACCTGTCCTTCACGCGCGCTGATTCAGGAGAGTATCTACGAGAAGTTCATGGAGCGAGCGATCAAGCGGGTGGAGGCCATCAAGCAGGATAGTCCGCTTGATCCGACGACCATGATTGGCGCGCAGGCATCCAGCGAGCAGATGGAGAAGATCCTCAGCTATTTCGACATTGGCAAGCAGGAAGGCGCGGAGCTACTGACCGGCGGCGAGCGCAACCACCTGGGCGGTGAACTTGAGAACGGATACTACATCAAGCCGACCGTCTTCAAAGGACACAACCGGATGCGCATCTTCCAGGAGGAGATCTTCGGACCTGTGGTTTCCGTTACCACGTTCAAAGACGAAGCGGAAGCGCTGGAGATTGCCAACGACACGCTGTATGGTCTTGGCGCGGGCTTGTGGAGCCGCGATGCAAACAAGTGCTACCACATGGGGCGCGGCATCCAGGCAGGGCGCGTTTGGGTGAACTGCTATCACGCCTATCCGGCGCATGCCGCGTTTGGCGGATACAAGCAGTCAGGCATTGGGCGCGAAACGCACGCGATGATGCTGGACCACTATCAGCAGACCAAGAACCTGCTGGTGAGCTACAACCCGAAGAAGCTGGGCTTCTTCTAGAGAGAAGTCGCGATTCCACGTGGCAGGCCGGGGCGCGCGCTTCGGCCTGCTGTTTTATCAGCTCATTTGCCGAGGTCGTTGAAGCTATGTCTGCACCGCTGCAAGTTCAGGCCACTGATCTGGCCATTCATCTTATCCGGGTGTTGCGCGAGAAGCATGGTCCGCTGATGTTTCATCAGTCGGGCGGATGCTGCGATGGAAGTTCGCCGATGTGCTTCCCGCGCGGCGAGTTTCTTGTGGGCGATTCGGACGTGCAACTGGGTGAAGTGGACGGCGAACCGTTCTATATGAGCAAGAGCCAGTTCGAGTACTGGAAGCACACACAGCTCACGCTGGATGTGGTGCCGGGCCGGGGCGGAATGTTTTCACTGGAGGGTCCGGAGGGGCTTCGGTTCCTGATTAGGTCGCGGGTTTTCAGCGACGACGAGATTCGGGAACTGCGGGGAGCGGGGAAGATTTAGACACTCCACATACGAGGACAGGTCGGGGAGAGAGTGGCGCGAGGAGAGACTGCAACGTGCCTGGAAGCTCCGAAATGGCGCGTGTATTGTGGCCAAAATGAAGGGAAACGGCGAGCGAATGCTCGCCGTTTTTGCTGGACAAGTGGTGAACATGGAAATGGTGAGCCTCTTGTGGCCGTCAAGAGTGGATTTGGCGAGCATTTACTCGCCAAACGGGCCCAAACGACTGTGCAGAAAGATGAAAATAAGCGAAATTTGCTCGAATTTGATGTGCCGTAAGAAGCGGGCGACTCTCAGCTATTCGACGCGCAGGGTTTCCACGGGGTCCACCTGGGCTGCCCGCAGAGCGGGAAAGAAGGCGGCTGCGGCTGACACGAGAATCAGGACGATGCCGGCAAGGGCGTAGGTTTCCGCGTCGAGCGCCTTGACACCGAAGAGAAAGGAACGGATGGCGTATCCGGCAGCCCAGGCGCCGGCGATGCCGGGTATGAGTCCGAGCAGGACCATTCTTCCGGACTGGCGCGCGACGAGGCCCGCCGCGCCAATGCGGGATGAACCAAGGGCCATGCGGATGCCAATTTCACGGCGGCGCAGCGCGACCGAGTAGGCCAGCACGCCGTAGATACCGACGGCGGAGAGGATGAGTGCGACGATGCCGAAGCCGGCCACGAGGCGCAGAGCAAGACGGCGCTGACCGAGAGACTGAACGACGCTTTCCTCCATGGGCTTCAGGCTCATTTCAACCATGGTGGGCGCGTTCTGCTTGACAGCGGTTCTGAGCTCGAGGGCGACTGCGGACTGGGGCAGATTGGAGCGCACAGCGTACTGCGCCGTCATGCTGAAGACGGCATTGAGGAAGGAGGTTTTGGGGAGCGCCAGATAGTCGAGATAAACCAAGGGCTTGTATGGTGCGCCCAGGTCTCCACCCTGCAACTCGTTTTCGACCACGCCGACGACGGTCATGGGCTGGGTGAAGGGCAGGTCCTGATCCTTGTCCGTTGGATTGCGATGAAATTTGAGCGTGGCACCGAGCGGTTCGCGCCCGGAGAGATATTTGGCGACGAACGCCTGGTTGACGAGCGCGACGATTTCACCAGTGGACTCGTCGGCGGAAGTGAAGGCGCGGCCCTTGAGGAGATGGATGCCACTGGTTTCGACGAAGTGAGTGCTGACGAAGCTGTAGTTGGCCGAGTCGCCTTTTTGCCAGGCACGCCCGGATACGTCCGTGGTTCCGTCCAACGTCATGTCGAACGAGGAGAAGGGAATATCAGACTGCATGGTGACGGACTGAATGCCGGGCAGCGTCTCAAACTTGTGCAGCAGGCGGGTTTCAATGTCGCGCGAGATCTGTGGGTCCTGCTTTTGATTGAAGGGCATGAGCACGAGAGTGGTGACGCCATGCGGGTCAAAGCCGAGATTCACATTTTGAAGCGACTGCAAAGTGCGCGCGAAGAGGCCGCTGGTAACGAGGAGGACGCAGGTGAGCGCGACCCTGGACGGCAACGAGCAGGCCGGGGAGCTTTGATTTGGGCGTGGTGCTGCGGGCGGTGAAGTGCCCGGTGATATGACGGCGCACGCTCAGGGCTGGAGCGACAGATGCGACGATGCCGACGGCTATGGCCATGGCGGCAGCGGCGAAGAGAACGATGGGATGCAGGACGAGCTCGTCAAAGCGGGGATATTGATCCGCATAGGCATGGCGCACAGCGGCGACAACTGCACTGGCGAGGCTTGCGCCGAGTGCGGCGCCGAGCAGCGAAGCGAGAAGATTCTCTGTGAGCAGCTGCTGCATGAGGCGGCCGAAGCCTGCGCCGAGAGCGGAGCGGACAGCCATTTCAGGCATGCGGCTGGTGGTGCGGCCAATTTGAAGGTTGGCGGCGTTGGCACAGGCAATGAGCAGGAGAACGAGGGTTGCGCTCAGCAGGGCCCAGAGAGACTGGCGGAGATCGCCGGTGACGAAGTCCTTGTAAGAGCGCATGACGAGTTGCCGGTGCGGGTCGTTATGAGAGTTGCCGGAGTGACGATAAATGCTCTGCGCTTCCGCGAGCGCCTGCTGCAAGGAGATGCCCGGATTGAGACGGGCGATCACCGAAGGGGCGGATCTGACACGGAATTCGACTGTTGGGAGCGTTTCCAGTGTTCGTTTCCGGACACTTTACTACAAAACCGGTCAGCAAAGGCTTATTAGGACGCGAAATTGCAGCTCTAAGCCTTTTATTTTCAATTTCGGACAGGGTGTTCACTTTGGACCGCTGCTTGCACCAGAGATTCAGTGATGGATATCGCTCGCCCAGACCTAAAGATGAAACAGAAGCGCCGCCTCTATATTTGGAGCGGCATTGCCGTGGTAGTTGTTGCCGTGGCCGCCTACGGAGTTTCCCGGCTCAAGCCCGCCGCACCCACGATCGATAGCTCAACGATTTGGCCAGGCAAGGTGGAGCGCGGTCCGCTGATTCGCCAGGTTCATGGTTCCACGGGGCAACTTGTTCCGCGCGAGGATTCCATCGAGCTGATTCCCGCTCAGACTGAGGCGACGGTCGTACGGATTCGTGTTTTGCCGGGCGCCATGGTCACTCCCAACACAGTGATTATGGAGCTCGCCGACCCGCAGCTTGATCAGCAAGTGCTGAATGCGAAGCTGGCGCTCAAGGCAGCGCAAGCGGACTACAAGAGCCTGCAGGCGACGCTGCAAAGTACCCTGATGGACAAGAAGACTGCCGCCGCCGAGGTAACTGCCAACTATACGCAGGACCAGTTGCAGGCACAGACCGACAAGGCGCTTTTTGATCTTGGCGTGATTTCGGGTCTGCAGTACACCAAGTCAAAGAGCACAGCCGAACAGCTCACGACCCAGCACCAACTGAGCCAGCAGCAACTCGACGTGAATCAGAAGGCAATTGAAATTCAGCTTGCATCCGCGCAAACCAAGGTTGACCAGGCTAAGGCGCTGCTCGATCTTTATCAGCGGCAGGCGAACGCATTGCATGTGAAATCGTCGATTTCCGGTTCGCTGGCCTCACTGGCGACTCCCGTTCAGGTTGGCCAGCACGTTACGGCAGGTACCACGGTTGCTGAAGTGATCCAGAGCGGCAAGCTGAAGGCAGCCCTGCAGATTCCCGAGACGCAGGCGCGCGATATTCAGATTGGCCAACCGGCCACGGTTGATACCCACAATGGCATCATTCCGGGCCATGTGACCCGTATTGATCCGACTGTAGTGAACGGAACGCGCACGGTTGACGTATCACTCGATGGGCCGTTGCCCGCGGGTGCGGTACCGCAGTTGAGTGTGGACGGAATCATCGACCTGGAGCGGATGAAGGACGTACTGAAGATGGGGCGTCCTGCTCTGGGCAATGAAAACTCCACGATCAGCCTGTTCAGAGTTGAACCGGGGGGCAAGTACGCGGATCGTGTTTCGGTAAAGGTTGGACGCGCTTCGGTGAACGAGATTCAGGTGCTAACAGGGTTGAAAGAAGGCGACACCGTCATTCTGTCTGACATGTCGCGCTACGACAACGTCGATCGCGTTCGGCTCGACCCACCGATTCAGACGCAGTAGCAGCAGAGAGCAGTTTTCGCGCAAGAGGGGGCCGGCCAGAGAATTGCGGCTTAAGAATACTGATCGCAAATCTGATCCGGGCACGAACCAAACATTGACCAGCCACAACGGCAAAGGAGATCCCATGGCAAACGACAAGCTCATTGAAATCGAAGATCTCACCAAGGTCTTCTACACCGACGAGGTAGAGACGCACGCTCTCTCCGGTATTCACCTCAATATCTCGCGCGGCGAATATGTTGCCATGTCGGGTCCTTCCGGTTGTGGTAAGTCGACATTGCTTTCCATTCTTGGATTGCTCGACACGCCAACAGGCGGCAAGTATCTTCTCAACGGCAAGCCGGTTGAGAACCTGAACTTCAGCGAACGCTCGCGTATCCGCAATCAGGAGATCGGCTTCATCTTCCAGAGCTTCAACCTGATTGGAGACCTTACCGTGGAAGAGAACGTTGAGCTGCCGCTCACTTATCGTGCCGGCATGCCCTCAGCCGAGCGCAAGAAGCGTGTGAAGGAAGCGCTGGAGCGCGTGAACATGGCGCACCGCATGCGGCACTATCCCGCGCAGCTCTCCGGCGGTCAGCAACAGCGCGTCGCCGTGGCTCGTGCTCTGGCCGGCTCGCCGTCCATTCTGCTGGCTGACGAACCTACGGGCAACCTGGACTCGAAGAATGGCGAGGCGGTGATGCACCTGCTTGCGGATCTGCATCGCGAAGGCTCGACCATCTGCATGGTGACGCACGATCCCCGCTTTGCCAAGCACGCCGAGCGCGAAGTGCATCTGTTCGACGGCAAGGTTGTTTCTGAAGACGAGCTGCGCAAACTGACTGCTGAACTGGAGGTCTGATGCCGCTTCAGGAGCCTCTTTACGTGCTACGGCGACTTCTCCAGTCGCCGGGCTTCATCATTGCGGCTGTGCTGATGTCTGCACTGGGCTTTGGCGCGAGCACAGCAATGTTCAGCGCGATGAATGAGCTCCTGATTCAACTTTTGCCTGCGAGCTTTTTCCTGGCGGCTACAGCGGTATTCGCCACTTTTGCATGTCCTATGCTGGTTCCCGCGCGCAGCACAGTAACGGCTAAAACGATGCGGGCCCGTCGCACCGACTAGCTGAGAGCCGTTTGCGGCCGGAGCAGTGGCAAGCTCTGAACAAAAGAGAGTAAAGCGATGCACGCATTCCTACAGAATCTTCGTTACGCACTGCGCCAGTTGCGACGCTCACCCGGCTTTACCGCCACAGTGATCGCGACATTGGCGCTTGGCATCGGCGCCAACGCAGCGGTTTTCACGCTGTTCGATCAGGTGCTGCTGCGCATGCTGCCGGTGCGCGAGCCTCAACAGCTGGTGCGATTCGTGTGGACGGGCGCGTTCCGTGGATCGATGAGCAGCTTTGGGGGCGATGGCCACAATTATTTCTCGTATCCGATGTACAAGGATCTGCGCGATCAGAACCAGGTGTTTTCGGGAATCCTTGCGGCGGACAGATGTTCTGTGGGGATCTCGTGGAACAATCAGGCGGAAAATGAAGACGCCGAAATTGTTTCCGGGAACTATTTTGATTTGCTGGGCGTGAAGCCCGCGCTGGGCCGGCTTTTCAACCGGCAGGATGACACGGCGAAGGGAGCCAATCCCGTTGCAGTGTTGAGTTACGGCTATTGGAAATCGAGATTTGCCTCTGACCCAGCCATCGTAGGGCAGTCGGTTCTGGTTAACGGTCACCCTTTCACCATTCTCGGAGTTGCGCCTTCCGGCTTTGATTCTGCGATAGGTGGATACAAGCCGGGAGTCTTCCTGCCCCTCAGTATGGAAGCCACTGCGATTCCCTGGCGGGTGCCGCTGGATGACTTGAATAACCACCAGGCAGTGTTCCTTACCTTGGTGGCGCGTCTCAAGCCGGGTGTTTCCATTACTCAGGCGCAGTCGAGTCTTGCGCCGCTTTGGCATTCCTTGCGTGCGAATGAATACGCGCTGTACAAGTCTTCGAGCGACCTATTCCATCAACGCTTCGTCAACGAGTCGCAACTGAAGGTGCTCGATGACTCGAAGGGATTTTCGCCATCGCGTGACGATCTGAAGAAACCGTTGTTCATTCTTATGAGCATGTCCGGCCTTCTTGTTGTTCTTTGTGCGATCAATGTGGCAACACTACTTCTGCTACGAGCTGCCGCACGTGCGCGCGAAATGTCCATGCGGTACGCGCTCGGTGCACGGCGCGGCCGGATCGTTTCGCAGCTGCTGGTGGAAGGCGGTCTACTGGGTGTGGCTGGCGCAGCCATAGGATTGTTTCTTGCGCCGGTGGTCGCGACGCTTCTTGTCCGCATTATGACAAGCTCGGACCCAGGCAGTGAGCCTTACTCTTCGAGCATTGATGGCCGGATTCTATTGTTTGCGCTTGGCGTTTCACTTGTTGCCACGCTTGTCTTCAGCATTGCGCCAGTCTTTCATTTCCTGCGCCCTGATCTTGCCGGATCTTTGCGGCAGAATTCAGGAACTGCTTCGATCAGTGCGCAGCGTTTTCGCAAGCTGGCGGTTGGAGTGCAAATTGCTCTGAGTGTTCTGCTGCTGGGTGGCGCGGGCTTGTTTGTGCGCACGCTCGACAACCTTCGCCGCGCGGAGGTTGGCTTCGATCCTACGCACCTCGAGACATTCTCTCTTGATCCATCGAATTCCGGCTATGGGGATGAACGCACGTCGCGCATCATCGTCGACTCCATTGCCGCGGTTCATCGTATTCCGGGTGTTGTGTCTGTAGCAGCCACGACGGATCCTGAACTTTCAGGCGACAACAATACTTCGAACTTCTCGATTCAGGGATATAAGCAGGCGCCTGAAGAGCAAATGAATTTTGAGCAGCCACGCATCACACCAGGCTATTTTGCGACGCTGCACCAACCGCTGCTGACGGGTAGAGAATTCAAAGAGTCAGACACGGCGGGCCAGCCCCAAGTGGCCGTGGTCAATCTGGCCTTCGCGAAGCGCTTCTTTGGCTCTCCGCAAAAGGCGATTGGCCGGGCGATTGCAGAAGGTGCAAGCGACGATATTAAGTACGACATCACTATTGTTGGCGTGGTTGGTAATTCAAAACATACGGATGTGCGCACCGAATTGGGGCCGGCGGTTTACATGCCGTATCTCCAAATGAAACATCCTACCGGAGTGCAGGTTTATGTCCAGACCGTGTCGTCTCCGGTGCAGTCTGCTTCCGCCATTCGCTCGGTCATGCACGAGCTTGATCCGACTTTGGTGGTCGACAGTCTGCGCTCGATGGACGAGCAGATCAATCGGAGTATCTCTGATGAGCGGGCAATCGCTTTTCTGGCGATTGGTTTTTCGGTGCTCGCATTGATTCTGGCCGCGGTGGGCCTGTACGGAGTACTTGCGTACTCGACGGCGCAGCGCACGCGTGAGATTGGTGTGCGCCTTGCCCTGGGCGCGCCAAGGATCAACGTGGTGCGCCTGGTTGTGCGCGAAATGCTGCTGATTGCGACCGTGGCGACAGCGATCGCCCTGCCCTCGGTTGTCGCGCTGTCGCGCCTGTTTACAAGTGAACTGTACGGCATCAAGGGCTTCGACCCCATCACGCTGATTGTGGCTGTGCTTGTCACTGCGATGATGGTTGCGGTAGCTTCCGCATTGCCGGCGCGCCGCGCCGCGTCGGTTGATCCCATGGCCGCACTTAGAACGGAGTAAGGAACACAATGATTGAACTTAAGAATGTAGAACGCAGCTATAAGACGGGTCATACAGAAACCTGGGTATTGCGCCGTGTCGGATTGACGATTCGTGAAGGAGAGTTTGTCACGATCATGGGACCGTCCGGTGCAGGGAAGTCGTCGCTGCTCAATGTACTCGCTTTACTCGACGATGGCTGGACCGGCGAATTCTGGTTTGGAGAGACGCCCGCGCACAAGTTGAATCGTAAGCAGCGCGCGGATCTTGCCCGGCAGCGCATTGGAATGGTCTTCCAGAGCTACCATCTGCTCGACGATCTAACGGTTGCAGAAAACATCGATCTGCCGCTTTCATACAAGAACCTTCCATCAAAGGATCGTGCAGGAATGGTGGCGGAGATTCTTGATCGCTTTCAGATTGTGGCCAAAAAGGATCTCTATCCCAATCAACTTTCCGGCGGACAGCAGCAGCTTGTTGGTATAGCGCGCGCAGTTGTGCACGCACCGTCACTTCTGCTTGCGGACGAACCGACCGGCAATCTTCATTCGACGCAGGCCCGCGAAATCATGGAACTCTTCTGCCAGCTCAACAGCCAGGGAACAACCATTGTTCAAGTAACGCACTCGGAAGAAAACGCGCGCTATGGTTCGCGGATTCTCGAACTGCGCGACGGTTGGCTCACACGTGACGAAGCTCTGCCACCACGCAATTCGGAGGTTATTGCACAGTGAACTTGTCCCGCACTCCTCTTCAGGCGGTTGCCGCCATTATTTTGCTGCAGGTCAATATGGCATTCGCAGTGGAGCCGCCCGTTGTTCGCGCCGGCGGCGCGAGTGCCAGATTCCGCGGCCCAATCCACTTCGACGGACACGCAGACAGCACCGGCGTCTCCCGAGGCGACTCCGTCGGCTGGCGGCACGACTGCGACACAGCCCAGCCTGGCCGAACGCATGCAGCAGGAGCAGCGCCAGAGCGCAATTCCGCCAAAGCCTTTTCACGTTGACATGCCGAAATCACACAACCCTTTCGCGCCGTACATGCCAAGCACCGTGCCTCCTCTTGATCTGCACAACTCGCCTCGCCTCGACAATCTGATTCGCGATGGGAAGCTCTATATCTCCTTGCAGGATGCCATTGCGCTGGCGATTGAGAACAATCTCGACCTGGCGTACTTCCGGTACAACATTCCGATTGCGAAGACGGATATCCAGCGCACGAAGGCGGGCAGCCCGGCCAATGGTGTGGATACCGCGATTGCTCAGTCGTCTCAAGGGGGAGGATTCAATTCTTCGAGTGGCGGCTCATCCGGCGGAGGATTTTCAGCTGGTAATGGAGGCATTGTTACCTCAGCTCTGGGCGCAGGCGCCTCAGTGCCCTCCTTTGATCCGCAACTGACCTTCCAAGGCTTCGTGGATCACAACACCACTCAGGTTACAAACCTATCTCAATATGGCACTCCAACCTTCAAAGCCAATACGATTGAAGCTCTTGCTAATTTCTCGCAGTCTTTTCCGCTGGGGACGAACGTGTCCATCCAATATCAGGGATTCCGCAACGCCAACAACTCGCCATATAGCACCATCAATCCTGAGCTTTCCTCAAACCTTACGGCTGTAGTTAAACAGCCCCTTCTGGCGGGCTTCGGGCTTTCGACGAACGAGCGCTACATCCGTATTGCGAAGCGCAATGATCAAATTACCGATCTGGCTTTCAAAGCGCAGGTGATTGCCACTGTGACACAGGTGGAGGATTATTACTGGGAGCTTGTGGGCGCCTATAAGGACGCTCAGATCAAGGAGCGAGCGCTGGGATTTGCAAACCAAACACTTTCCGATGACCAGAAGCAACTCAAGCTCAATGCCATTCCGGCGCTACAAGTGATGACCGATCAGTCAGCGGTGGCAACTGCGGAAGGGAACCTTACGGTTGCGCGCTCCACGCTTCGTCTGAATGAATTGCTCCTCAAGAATGCGTTGACTAAAACCGATGACCCCATCATTGACGATATGCCGGTGATACCTCTTGATTTGCAGGGTCAGGCTGATTTCAACGAACCAAAGTCCATGGACGAGCTGCTGGAGGCGGCACAAAAGAATCGCCCCGAAGTTGCGATCTATCAGCTGCAGTCCGAAATCCAAAAGCAAAACCTGAAGAGTGTGAACAGCGAGCTGTTGCCCCGTCTGGATATGTATGGCCTTTATGCCGGGGCAGGAACGGCTGGACCAGTGAATCCCGATTGCACAGGGAACTGTACCAGTAATTTGCCGACTGGTTTTCCGGGGATGCTCCAAAACACCTTTAACAATTCATCGCCTGAGTATCAGGTGGGCATGACGCTCTCTATCAACCTACGCAACAGACAGGCCAAGGCCGACCAGTTCCGTGCGGTATTGCAATACAGGCAGAGCCAGATCAGTGCAGAGCAGCAGCAGAAGAACATTCGCTTCGATGTGCGCAACTCAAAGTATGCATTGGAGCAGGCTCAGGCTCGAGTGCAGGCTGCACAGAAAGCAGCCGATCTGGCACAGAAGACGTTCGACATCATGAAGCAGGAAGTGAAGCTAGGGGCAAAATCCACTGCCGATGCATTGGCTGCGCAGAGCGCGCTCGCAGTTGCCGAATCAGCATTGGACCTCGCACAGACGGATTATGAAAAAGCGAAAGTGGATATTGACCGTGCCACGGGCAGCACTCTTGCGCGCACGGGTGTCTCAATCGATGACGCGAAGTCGGGTGTTGTCACCCATGCACCGTAGAATCGAATCGAGCGAACCGCATCGCAGCTCGCCATCGTCATGATTTTTTGACTACCGCTGTGAATTAGTCATCATGGCGAGCTGTGGCATTGCGGAGGAGAAATACCACAAACACGGGATCGGATGGTGAAGACATGAAAGACTCTCAAAAGCAGACGCCGATCCGGGTTCTCGTGGCAGACGATCAGCCGTCCATCCTTGAGGCCGTCGAGCTTCTGCTGAAGCCGCTTGGCATTTTCGTGGACAGCGTGCGTTCTCCGCAGTTGCTTCTTGAGGCGCTGGGCCAGAGCGACTACGACGTTGTTCTTATTGACCTGAACTACACGCGTGACACGACATCAGGGCAGGAGGGGCTCGATCTTCTTGCTCGTCTGAATGAGATTGATCCGCGGCTTCCGGTCATTGTGATGACGGCGTGGGGCAATATCGATCTTGCCGTGGAATCCATCAAGCGGGGCGCCCGCGACTTTATTCAGAAGCCGTGGGAGAATGACCGCCTGGTTTCGTTGATTCGAGTTCATGCCGAATTGCATCAGGCGTTACGTCGTGCCCGGCAGCTTGAGCTGGAGAATAGACTTCTTCGCGCGGAAGGGATGCCGGAGTTTATCGCCGGCTCGCCCGCCATGCAGCCGGTTCTTGAACTGATTGCTCAGGTGGGTCCGTCGGATGCCAATGTGCTTATCACTGGGGAGCACGGCACAGGTAAAGAGATTGTTGCAAAACTGCTCCATGCAGCATCTCCGCGGTCTCGCCAGGCGCTGGTCGCCGTAAACGCGGGCGGACTACCGGAAGGCACGTTTGAAAGTGAAATATTTGGGCACGTGAAAGGCGCATTTACGGATGCCCGAACCGACCGGGTGGGCCGCTTTGAGCTTGCGAGCGGCGGAACGTTGTTTCTCGACGAGATTGCCAATGTGCCGATCCGCCAGCAGGCGAAGCTGCTGCGAGTGCTTGAAACAGGCGAGCTTGAGCGAGTGGGGTCGTCGCAGACGCGCAAGGTGGATGTACGTGTGCTTTCAGCGACCAATGCCGACCTACATGCCGAATCCAAGGCCGGGAATTTCCGTGAGGACCTGCTCTTCCGCATCAACACGGTTGAAATCAATCTACCTCCGTTGCGAGATCGCCGCGAAGACATTCCACTACTTGCCCAGCACTTCCTCAATCGCAACCGCTCCCGTTACCGAAAGCAAATACAAGGATTTTCGTCATCGGCTCTGCAGCAGATGATGAATTACCCCTGGCCGGGAAACGTGCGTGAACTGGAACACACGATCGAGCGCGCGGTTTTGCTTTGCCGCGGAGAAGAGATTGAGCCATCCAATCTTGCAGTTGCCTCACAGCGGTCATCTGGACCGGCGTTTGAGAATATGAGCATCGATGAAGTCGAGTCCCTGCTTATTCGCAAGGTCCTGCGCCGCTGCGATGGCAATATATCGCAGGCTGCAGAAGCGCTTGGACTGAGCCGTGCAGCCCTTTACAGGCGCATTGAAAAATATGGCATTTGAGCGCACGAAAAGGCGGCCAAGGCGGTCGGCGGTGCGCCGTGCGTGGCTCTTTTGTCTCTTCCTGTCGCTGCCCGGACTCTTGTTTGCCGGCATTCTGGGCTGGCAGCACGGGATCACATTGGCGTCCGCCATTCTCGCGGGTATGTCGCTACTGCTTTACTTTCTTCTAATTGCGGCAGCGCTGGTGGAGGGACTCGTTCGTCCGCTGCAGACTCTCTCGAATGTCGTCTCATCTTTGCGTGAGGGTGATTACTCGTTTCGAGCGCGTGGAGCCGGTTCGCAAGATGCCTACGGCGAACTTGCTTCGGAAATCAACTCGCTGGCCGACCTTCTCCAGGGGCAGCGCGTGCGCTCGCTGGAAGCAACCGCGCTTCTGGCGCGCATCCTGGAGGTGATGCATTCGCCGCTCTTTGCTTTCGACCGTGAAGACGTTCTTCAACTGGTAAATGAAGCAGGCGTGAAATTCCTGGGCATTCCGAACGCGCGCTGCTATGGGCGAACCTCGCACGATCTTGGTCTCGATGAACTGCTGGCAGCGCCCGACCACAGCATTCAGACGTTCGGTGCAGGACCCGCGCGCTGGCTCTTGCGAAAGGCCACGTTTCGCCAGGATGGCGTGCCCCATACGCTTCTGTTGCTCGCTGATGTGAGCCGGACACTACAGGAAGAAGAGCAAACCGCGTGGAAGCGTCTGATTCGAGTGCTCGGCCACGAGTTGTCCAATTCGCTGGCACCCATCAAGTCCATTGCGGGGAGTCTGCTGGCCAGGGTAGAGGCACTGACAAGCGATCCAGATGAGCAACACGATTTTCGGCGAGGACTTGGCGTTGTGGAGAGCAGAGCTGAGTCGCTGCATCGTTTCGTGCAGTCTTATCGGACGCTTGCACAGCTTCCGGGGCCGCAATTGCAGCAAATTGATCTTGTTCCACTCCTCGAAAGAGTGGCGATGCTGGAGCGCCGTGTGCCGGTCGAGATGGTTGTTGGACCCGCTGTGAAGATACTGGCCGATCCAGATCAGATCGAGCAGATGCTCATTAATCTTCTGACCAACGCGGCCGATGCATCACTGGCAAACGGCTCACAGCCAGTGCGATTTATCTGGCGTGCAACGGAGTCGGCGGTCAACGTGGTGATTGAAGATCGTGGCCAGGGAATTGCGAACACCGAGCATTTGTTCGTCCCGTTCTACACGACCAAGCCTCGAGGCAGCGGAGTGGGTCTTGCGCTTGCGCAGCAGATTGCCCGCGCGCACGGCGGAGAGATCAGGCTTGTAAATCGGGAAGACGGTGTGGGTGCGCGTGCGACGGTTCAGCTTCCCCTTGCATGAGGGTTGCACTCTTAACGAACTTGCATGTACTCTGCTTTGCCCGCGACTTCCGCGACAACCACCATATTGCGACCGCCGTTCTTGGCCTGATAGAGAGCTGTGTCAGCGGCCTTCACCATGCTTTCGTAATTTCGCGGGAATCCAGAAGCCACTCCAAGACTGATGGTGACAGGGACGCGCACGCCGTTCTCCTGTATTTCAGCCTCTTCCACTGCGCGTCGCAGGTCTTCCGCACGCTTGCGAGCCTGCTCCAGTGTTGCGCCGGGCAGGACCAGCAAAAATTCCTCACCGCCATAGCGGCCGACCCAGTCATAACTGCGCACCATATGCTGGAACAGCGCACTCACCTCTTTGAGAACCTGGTCGCCAAAAGGATGTCCATAGGTGTCGTTGATCTTCTTGAAGTAATCGACGTCGGCAAGGATGATGCTCAGAGGTGTGGCGTCACGACGCGAGCGTTCCACTTCGCCCCTCAGGCGTTCCACGATAATGCGATGATTCCACAAGCCTGACAGGCCATCATGCTCGGCGTAGTGGCGCATCTGCTCGCGCATGCGCACGAGTTCCAACTTTTCCCGTTCCAATTCCTGTGTGCGCGTACGAACCGCTTGCTCCAATTGCCGCTTCTGATCAAGGAAGTGGCGCGTGCGCCACCACCAGATGAATGCGAGCAGAAGCAGGGTAAGAAAGGACAGGCCAACCTGAAGCGATGCACGTTGCCACCAGCGAGGAAGAATGCGGAAGTGAAGGACCGCAGGCTTCGAAAGGGGTCTTCCCGATCCGTCTACCGTTATGGCTTCAAACGTGTAATTGCCGGGCGAAAGATGGCCGTAGCGGACACTGAAGTCGCGCGCCTCTTCCCAGCCGGTACTGACGCCGCCGAGCAACCGGTAGCGTACACCTTCTTCATGACCGCTGCGGAATGAAAGCACGGCCATGGAAATGTCCAGGGTCGCGTTGTTCCATTTCATCTCAGATCCGTCGGCAAGGGTTTTGCCACCGTAGCTAATCTGCGAGAAAACGGGCGCCACTTCAGCTCGTTTGACCACTTCAGCCGGGTCCAGCAGGTGCGACAAGCCTCCCGATGTGCCAACCCAAATGCTCCCATCGCGGTCCTGATAGATTGCGTCGCTGTCGACATCATTCCAAACCAAACCGTCTTCCTGGGTATAGCTTCTCCAACCATTTCCGTCGAAGACCGACAGTCCGGCATCTTGTCCAACCCACATCCAGCCACGGCGGTCCGATGCGAGTGCTACAACCTGTTCTGAAAGGATCTCAGAGGTTCGAATGCGATGCGATTCGACCACTTTGTCACCACTCAGGCGTAAGCGCATCAAATCTTGCGAAGGTCCGGCGGCCCACAAATATCCGGCGCCATCGAACGCAATTTGATCTGGATGAATGCCTGAATCGCCCGTGTTTAGTTTCTGCCATCCATCAGCGCCTTCACGGAAGACTCCATCGATGCCTGCCACCCATACGCTGCCGCCAGGGTCGGTGGCAATCGAATTGAACGCGCCTTTGGGATGGTCAAATGCGGGCGCGTCGACGCGCTGCGGGGCGCTCGTCCCCTTTTCAGGGGACTTCCAGAGCCCGTAATGAGTTGCCATCCAGACGTAGCCTGACTTATCGATGAGCAGCTTGTTGACTTCAGGAATCTTCCATATCTTTCCCGCGAGTGTGTTCGGATTAATGCGAATTAACCGCTCCGCGCCGCCCACCCAGATCGCTCCATCGGTGCCCACCGCCACCGATTCGCTTCTCACAGCCTTGACCCCCGGGGGGTTCCAAGCATGCACTTCGGTGCCGCCTGGAGAGATCCAATTCAATCCCGATTCTGTTGCCACCCAAAGACGTCCCTGAAGGTCGCGCGCTTCGCTCCAGATCAAGTTGTCTCGGAGGCCATTTCCGACCGAATAGCTTTCCCAGCGGTCTTGTGCCATCCAGCGCATGAGGCCGTGCCCCACGACGCCCATCCACACGGACCCCTGGCGGCCGACGAAGATATCCTCAATCTCAAACTGAGAGAGGCCATTCTCCGCGGTCAAGACGCGCCAGCGGTCGTTTTTCCATATGCAGAGGTCGCTGCCCTGAACTGTCAGCATTTCTCCATGCTTGCCAATGGCAATTCTCGGGTATGGCTCGGGAAATGATGCGTCTGGCAGGTCGCGAGCTGTGTAGGTTTCCGTGGTCGGATCCACTTCTCCGACATGCATGTTGCCGCGGATCCATATCTTTCCGGCAGAGGTCTCGCGAAGGCTTACCCAGTGATCTTCCGCAAAGCCCCGTGGCGCACCCAGCCGGACTGTTTTGCCATTGCGATATCGACACAACTGCTCATCGCATCCGTACCAGATTGAACCATCATGACCGTACAAGACCCCCCAGACGGTCTTGCCTTGATCGGGAATAATCTGAGCGTACCAGTTATCCTGGCCGGAACGTCTAATCTTGAGGAGACTCGTCCCTGTTGCTGCGATGATTGTGTTGCTATCCACCGAAGCAAAAACGTTTCCATCCCGCTGAATCATGTCACTCAATGGGGCCGGAGCAATCACTTTTCCGAAAGTGTCGTCACTGCGCAGGAAGAATGTGCCCGTGCTGGTGCCGACCCACAGTGTGCCATCTGTTCCGATGTATAAACTCTGAATGGTTCGTTCCGGGAGTCCGGCATTGCTGCCGTACCGCTTGAACTGGTTTCCGTCGTAGCGGTACAAGCCGTTTTCAGTGCCGACCCAGAGATAACCGATGTGATCCTGAACGATACTTGAGACGTTGAGGTTGGCGAGACCGTGGGAATATTCGCGTGTGACATAACGCTGTGCTGAATCGGCAATAGGGAAGCATAGGACGACTGCGATGCATACACACTGCACCCAACGGGACCAACTCCGAATGGCTCGCCGCCCTTCCAACTCTTCCAACTCCATTCCCAGTGTCAGCGAGTAGCGCATTGATGAACAACTCGCTTACTCTCCACGAATTTCGCTTTAAGAGCCAGCCTGACGATATCCCGTCCAAGCCCGAAGCGAAATAGATGTACTTTGAATCTAAACGCAGTATGAATGGATATCCATTCCACTCAAAGGTAGATGGCTCAACCTTTTGTGGCATGGGAACTTAATCCCTAAAGTACTCAAAGATGCCATTTTGCCACTCCTGAGGTGAACATCTGAATCGATTTGGAACTCCAGAAATTCCTGTCCGCAGGTCAAAATGCTATCTTATTTTGTTGAAATAAGGGTGGTTATACACAATTTGGTTCACCGGCCGTAATCCCCGCTGGAATCCAGGGGCAATTTGGCAGGATTCGGTTTGTAGACTCAGGCGAGTAGATGGTTATTTCTCTTTGAGCGCGTGACTAAAGAAACGTCTACCCGGGATTAAAGTGCTGCAGTTGCGCCGTGGCGCGGTCAAACCAGGCTCCGGGGACAATCGGGAACGCTCAGTCACACACAAGCGCCGACTCGGGGAACTCGGCGATGTCATCGGAAGGCACATCATCTTGTTGATCTATCTCAGCACCTTCCTGCTGAGTTGCGAAGAACCTGTCCACTTCCGCCAAAACAGCATCTCCGGTTCGTGCCTCATAAATGGCTTTGCGCAGCTTCGCTCCGCCTGGCACCCCATGAGTGAACCAGGTGGCAAATTGCTTCATTTTGCCGGCCGTTTCACGGTGCCGTCCGCCGTCGCTCTCTTCGGCATCATCAAGCAACATCGCGAAATAGGCGCGAATCATGTGGTAGCGATCTTCGCTGGTCGGCTGGTTATATTGGCCGGTCGCCGTGTATTGCGCAATCTGACGAAAAATCCAGGGATTCGCCGGGGCGGCGCGTCCAATCATCACCCCATCGCAGCCTGTCTTCGCAATCATCGCAGCCGCGTCTTCCGGGGAACGCACATCGCCATTGCCGATTACGGGAATTCCGACAGCCTGCTTAATGGCGGCAATCCATTCCCATCGCGCCTGGCCGGAATAGCCCTGCTCACGTGTCCGTGCGTGCAGGGCAACCGCGTTCAGGCCTTCAGACTCAGCCATGCGTGCAAGCTCCACGCACACAATCTGCACATCATTCCAGCCGAGGCGGAATTTAACGGTGAAGGGAATGGTGATGGCGTTGCGCACGGCGCGGAAGATCTCGCCAATTCGGGGCAGGTCGCGCAGCAGGCCCGAACCGCCGTTACAACCGACCACGCGCTTTGCCGGACAACCCAAGTTAAGGTCGACCAGGTCGAAGCCCGTGTCCTGCACAATGCGGGCAGCTTCAGCGAGCGTCTCCGCGTTCGATCCAAACAGCTGCGCTCCAATCGGATGCTCATCGTCATAAAAGGTGAGGTAGCGCTTGCGTTTGGACTCGCGCATCCGCGCCAGCCCATCAGCGGAGGTGAACTCAGTCATCAGGAGTCCGCAGCCGGACTGTGCGTTGGTAATTTCGGCATTAATTGCGCTGCCATTTGCGGGTTCTTCATACGTGGAAGGGGAGTTTCCCTGGGCGCAGGTGGTGAACAGGCTGGCATGGCGGATGAAGCGGCGAAATACGGTATCTGTCACGCCAGCCATCGGCGCCAGAACCGTTGCAGGGCGCACGGCGACGCCGCCGATGCGCATCTCAGCCGGCACGCGTACGCCTTCCGGCATTGCGTGCTCCACTGGATTGTCCCAGTTCTTCTTCACCGTAAATCCTGTTCGAGCCATTGGGATAGCCTTCTTCAAGGGTACCGCAGTTTCAATTGAAATGCGGTATGGACCGTGTTGCACGGGCAGTGGCGTTTCAGCAAACAGGCGCAATGTCACTTCGCACGGAGTTTTGCCCGAATTCACTCTCGTGCGTGAGACTGCATCTAAAATGAACATATGGTTTCCCCGTTATCTGTGCGTCATCGTTCCAAAACCCCTCCTCCCGGTGAGACCGGGCAAGAGGCTCTTTATCTCCGTTCTCTCTCAGATAGGCAGATTATTGTCACCATCCGGCTCCGCGGTGGGGAGCAGGTTCGGGGTTGGATTGAATACTTTGACGACGCGATGATTCGCCTGACCCGTGACGGAAAGCCCAATCTGTTTATTTATAAGGATCAGATTGTCTCCATCACCGAATTCAAGCGCAGGAGCACTGGACGCGCGACAGCGAAGACGCCTGCAGGAAAAAACACGGGAATCGCCGGAGAGGCAGACGCGTGAGCGCACAATCGAACCCAGATCTACAGTGGATTCCCCAGGCGTCGACGATTGCCAAAGAGGCCGGGGCGCGTTTGCGTGAGTTCTTCGCGCAGGGCGTTGAGACGGAATACAAGGGTGATGTTGATTTAGTCACAGTCGCCGATCGAACTGTCGAAAAGTTGCTTCTCATGCGCCTGAAGGAAGCCTTTCCAGATCACGGAATCTATGGCGAAGAGGGCACGCGCGAAGGGCTTGGGCGGGCCTATCGTTGGTATGTCGATCCACTGGATGGCACTACGAACTTTGCTCATGGCTTTCCGCAGTTCTGCGTCTCAATGGGGCTGGAGCATCGGCCCGCGGGCATTCTTCCGGAAGAGGACGGGGTATTGGTTGCTGCCGTAATTTACGACCCGATGCGCGATGAAATCTTTACAGCCGAGCGCGGGCGAGGAGCCAACCTGAATGGGGCGCCGATCCATGTTTCCAATGCGCCGGTTTTGGGAGAGTCACTGGTAAGTACTGGCTTTCCCAGCCGAAAACGTCACGCCAATCCCAACATTCACTTCTACCAGGAGTTCACGCTGCGCTCCCATGGAGTGCGCAGGGCAGGTTCGGCTGCGCTGGATCTTTCCTATGTCGCGGCTGGGCGCCTGGAAGCCTTCTGGGAATTCAATCTGAATCCATGGGACACGGCTGCAGGCGTTCTGCTTGTGATGGAGGCGGGCGGGATTGTTACGAACTTTACCGGCGGTCCGTTTACTCTCGATAGCCGCGAGGTTCTGGCCTCCAACGGGCACATCCATGGCGAGCTTACAGCGCTGTTTGATGACTTGTTCGCCGGCCGGAATCTGGAGCCAATTCCCACGCCTGCCGAGTACGCAGCACAGCGCGCGGCCCGCAAAGTCTCCAACCAATAATTCGGACCAACTCCGTCCTGTTTTTCAGGTGAATTCCCGCATCGCAAAACGGCCATTACGGCATCACGACCAGTGTGCGCCTTCGTGTGCTACTATCAGCCTCGAGAGTTTAACCCCTTGCGGAGAAATTAACGAAATGGCCTATGTAATCGCAGAACCCTGTATCGGCACCAAGGACACCGCCTGCGTAGACGCTTGTCCGGTCGATTGCATCCACCCCAAGAAGGATGAAGACGGTCACGACGGCGCGGATCAGCTCTTCATCGATCCGGTCGAGTGCATCGACTGCGGCGCGTGTGTTCCGGCGTGCCCGGTTTCCGCCATCTTCGCGCAGGATGACCTGCCGGAGAAGTGGGCGCACTTTACGCAGAAGAACGCAGAGCACTTCGGCCGCTAAACGGCACACAAGATTCAGTACAAAAGAGCCCGCCGTGGATCTCCGCGGCGGGCTCTTTGCGATTGATGGAGAGATGCCGGCTTACTGCCGCTTTTGCAGGGTTGGGTCGTTCTGTTCTTCCGGTCCGTTATCAGGGGATAACGCGACTTGCACGGTCAAGGGCGATTGCAGCTTGAAGTTGATGACCGTTTCCGTAGGAATGACTACCTGTTCGCCGCGCGTTGCCGCATTGATGCCTGCGCCCGCACCCGCGCCGGCAAGACCGCCGATGGCCGCACCTTTACCACCGCCGGCAAGTGCGCCGATGATGGCGCCAAAGGCCGCGCCCGCGCCAGTTTTTGTGGCCGTATTCTTTCCGCGCGCCTTGCCTTCTTCGCTAAATGTATCTGTTACGAGGGTGAACCGTTGTCCGTGCGCAGACATCCGCGTCAACTCCAGAGTCAGCAGTGAACTGCCCTTAAAGTGCGCAGCTTCCCTGGCGTCAACTACTCGTCCCATGATGGGCGCGCCGCGTGGAATTGCGACGATTCCATCCGCCCGAAGATTATCGGCCAGAGAGCCGTGAAAGACGTCATTGGGCTGTGCGGTCTTGGTGTCCAGCGTCTCAGTCAGCCGCACCGGAATGACAGTTCCTGCGGGAAGCGTGACATCTCTGACAACTGGCTGAGGTGGCGGTGGCGGAGCCTGTTGCACGGGAGGCTGCGCGACTGGTGCGGGAACCGGCGCAGTCTGCTGAGGCGGCTGGACGGGACGATACTGCTGCGCGCGGTCATTGGAGTCCTGCTGCCGGTCGTTGGACCGCCTTGATTCATGGCGTGCCTCGTGATGCTGTACGGGCTTTTCTTTTGGTGCCGGCGGAGGAGTGGCAACAACAGGCGGCTCAGGGATTGCGGCCTGTGCCTGCTGCACGGTCAGATTATTGACTACCGTCTTCACGCCAGTGATTGTGCCCGCCTCATTACCGGCCAGGACGCGAGCCGCATCGCTTGTGACGGTTCCATTCAAAGTTGCCACGCCGTTGGCGACGGATACCTGCACACTCTGGCCATTGAGCGCGGGTTCTGCCGTCAGCTTGGCCTGAATATTGGTTGAGATCTGCTGATCATTGGGCGCCGCAGTCTGATGTTTGCAACCGGCAGCAAAAAGAACTGCCAATCCCAGCAGTGCCGCGGTCAAGAATCCTGTGCGCCTGTCATACAAGGGGAGCCGTACCATCGCCTTTCAACCTCCAGTTCGTCGTGCATCGCGGGACGATACACCTCAACCCGCGACTACCGGACTGCTCTAAACATTAGACGCCGGTTCTTTGCGATGGATTCTCCAGGAAACTGATGGATAAATGGGTGCTGCGAATTTCCTGCGGCGGCCGCTTACTTGTTCTTACGCCCTTTCGCGTTGGAAACAGTAGATTTGAGAGCATGTTGGCAGATGGTGACTAATGCGATGATGGGAAGCAATGTCTGTCCTCACTTCTGATGCCGTGGTCTTGCGCACCTGGCCTGTGCACGAAGCTGACCTTATCGTCAGCCTCTTTACGCGCGATTACGGCAAAATCCGTGGTGTTGCGAAGGCCGCGCTTAAGAGCCGCAAGCGGTTTGGCGGAGCGTTGGAGCCGATGACCATCGCTCGCGCGTTCTTCGTAGAGCGACCGCGCCAGGAGCTTGTTCGCCTTGATCAGCTTGAAATCATCAGCTCGCCACTTTCCGCTCCGGTTGACACGACTCGCATGGGTGTCCTGACCCTCTATGCCGAACTGCTGGACGAAGCACTCCCGGAGCATGACCCCCAGGAGACCGTTTTCCGGCTCATCGCATCGGTTCTGGAGCAGACGAACGCCGTTGTGTCGGACCTTGCGCAGCCATGGATGGCGCTGACCTATTTTCAGCTCTGGATGACGCGCCTGATGGGGCTACTGCCGGACATTACCCATTGCACGGTGTGTGGCGAAGCGCTGCATCCGGCCGAAGTCTGGTTCAACAGCCATGCCGACGGACTCTTCTGCAGCCTGCACCGAAGTGATAACGCAAGCACGCTATCGATTGAGTCGTGGCAGACTGCCGTGCGCATGCTCAAGCAGCCCGTTCAGGCCTTTGCCGGAGAGCAGTGGACACGTCGTCGCTGCCAGGATTTGCGCCGTTTCACGCTGCAGTCTCTCGAACGGCACCTGGAGCGTAAACTCAGGAGCGCCGAGGCGCTGGCCAGGCTCTGAACTTGGCCGGACTGGTAAGATGGTCAACAGTCCCAAACAACGAGAGTTTTCCTGTGCCCGCAACCCAAAATGCATCCCAAGCCAAGCCCTCCGCACTTACCTTTCAGGACTTGCTTTTTCGCCTTCAGGGCTTCTGGGCCGAACGCGGCTGCGTTCTGCAACAGCCCTATGATGTGGAGGTTGGCGCGGGTACCATGGCGCCGGAGACCTTTCTGCGCGTGCTCGGGCCCAAGCCCTACCGCGTGGGCTACGCGCAGCCTTCGCGCCGCCCCGCCGATGGCCGCTACGGTGAAAATCCCAACAGGCTCTTTCGCCACACGCAGTTTCAGCTCATCCTGAAGCCGCCGCCTGCCAACGTGCAGGAGCTGTACCTCAAATCGCTCGAAGCCATAGGAATTGACCTATCCAGGCACGACCTGAAGTTCGAGGAAGATAACTGGGAGGGCCCGACCGTTGGCGCCTGGGGTGTGGGCTGGCAGGTGATGATGGACGGGATGGAGATCACCCAGTTCACCTATTTTCAGCAATGCGGTGGGCTTGATCTTGACCCGATTTGTGCCGAGTTGACCTATGGCCTTGAGCGCCTCTGCGCTTTCATGCAGGACGTGGATTCGGTGTACGACGTGGTCTGGTCGCGTGATCCTGAAACAGGCGCTGTGGTGACCTACGGCGATGTGCGCCTGGAAGAGGAACTGCAGTACTCGGTTTACAACTTTGAAGACGCCGATGTGGCGCGTCTCTGGGAGCACTTCAACAGCTATGAAGCAGAAGCGCTTGCGCTGATTGCGCGGGGGAACGCTGTTCTTTCCGACGAGAAGTCCACTGTGGCTGAGAAGAAGCGCTTTCCCCTGATTTCGACCTATGAGCTTGCGCTCAAGTGTTCGAACCTGTTCAACATTCTGGACGCGCGTGGGGCGATTTCAGTAACCGAGCGCGTTGGCATGATCGCGCGCATCCGCAACCTTGCCGTAGGTGTGGCGAAAATTTACGCGGCGCAGCAAACGGTGTAATTGCACACAGGCTTTCGTAACTGGATGGGGAAAAGATCCCTGATCCCTGAACTCCGACGACTTCATTATGGCTGACTTTTTACTCGAAATCGGGCTCGATGAAATTCCGGCCCGCATGATTGCCCAGGCGGAGGCCGAACTCGGCCGTCGCGTTAACGACCTGCTCACGCGTGAGCGCCTGCTTGCCGAAAGTGGCAAAGTGATCACCTACTCCACGCCGCGCCGGCTGGCTGTGCTGGTGGAAGGCGTTCTGGCTGCGCAGGCCGACACTGAAGAGCAGCTCACCGGCCCTTCGTGGAAAGTGGCCTTCAAGGATGGTGTTCCCACAGCGGCAGCAGAATCCTTTGCGAAGAAGGCCGGTGTTGCCGTCAGCGAACTCACCAAAGTTACCAACGCCAAGGGCGAATACGTTGGAGTGACCGTCACGCGCAAGGGGCGCTCCACGCCGGAATTGCTGGCTGCCGAGTTGCCGAAGGAAGTTCTCTCCCTTTACTGGGCCAAGAACATGTACTGGCGCGCCGGCAAGCCCGAGCGCTTTGTGCGTCCTGTCCGCTGGGTTGTTGCACTGCTCGACTCCGTCGTCGTTCCGGTCGAAATTGCTGGTGTTGCCGCGGGCAATGCCAGCCGCGGCCACCGCATTCTGCATGGGGAGGCCCCCGTTGTTATCGATCGGCCACAGAACTATGCAGGAACACTGGAGAAGGCGTTTGTGCTGGTCGATGTGGCCGCACGCCGCCAGAAGATTCGTAAAGCGCTCGACAAGGCAACGCGAACCGTGGAGGGCGCGCGCTGGCGCGAAGACGAGCCCCTGGTAGAGACAGTCACGCACCTTACCGAATGGCCTGCTGTCATCCTTGGCAACTTTGAGCCCGAATATCTCGTGCTTCCGGAAGAAGTGCTGGTGACCGTGATGCGCGACCACCAGAAGTACTTCGCCGTAGAAGGACCGGACGGCAAACTGTCGCCGCACTTTCTCACAGTTCTGAATATTGAGGTTGATGAAGAGGGCTACGCGACGATTCGCCACGGCAATCAAAAGGTGCTCCTCGCCCGTTTCAAGGACGCGCGCTTCTTCTGGGATGTGGACCAGAAGGCACCGCTAGCGGAGCGCGTGGACAGCCTTAAGAATGTGACTTTCCAGAAGGAGTTGGGTAGCTACCACTGGAAGACGGAACAGAATCTTGATGTTGCACGTCAGTTAGTTGCCGCGATGAAATCCGCTGGTGCTCCGGTCAATGAGGCAGCTTTGCTCAAGGCAGTAGAGCTTGCCAAGACCGACCTGACCTGCGAGCTGGTGAAGGAATTTACCGAGTTGCAGGGTGTCATTGGCGGCCTGTATGCGCGTGCGCAGGGACTCGGTGAGCATGTTGCTCTGGCGATTTATGAGCAATATGCGCCGGCCTCCACAGAGGACACGATTCCTGTCTGCGTCGAGGGGCAGCTTCTCGGTCTTGCCGACCGCATCCAGACCATTACCGCCATGTTCGGGATTGGCATGGCGCCCACGGGCTCGAAGGACCCGTTTGCGCTCCGCCGTGCGGCCAATGCGATTGTCAAGATTCTTGCTGAATCGGAATTGCCGTTAAGGCTGGGCGACGTGCTCGGGTCTTCTGGTGCCAAGGAAAAGCTCGGCGAGCAGGTTGCGGCTTTCCTGCGCGAGCGTCTTCATTTCTATCTCAAAGACGTGCGTCACTTTGCCTATGACGTGGTCAATGCGGTGCTCGCGACCGGTGCAGACGACGTGCGCGATGCGATTGCGCGGGCTGAAGCGCTCAGCGCAGCACGCGAGTCCGCCGACTTTGCCGCAGTTTCGGCCGCCTTCAAGCGCATCAAGAATATCCTGCGCCAAGCCGAGGAGAAGGGATTTGCCATCCAGGCGGATTTCAGTGTGAAGCTGGCTCTGGAAGCGTCGAAGCTTGCAGAGGTTGCCTCTACACTGGCCCCCAAAGTTGCCGTACTTCGCGAGCAGAATAACTACACCGAAGCGCTCACTCTCATTGCAACCCTTCGACCGGCGGTCGACACCTTCTTCGACAAGGTTATGGTGCTCGATTCCGATGAGAAAGTCCGCGGCGCGAATCTTGCGCTGATTTCGGAAGTTCTGAGCGGGTTCTCAGGTATTGCGGACTTCAGCGAAATCGTCACTTCGTAGAGCACGCTTGGCGCGTGTCACTTTCCATCCAGGAACGCGCGCACTTGAGGGTTTAACAGTCCTGCATCGCACCCTGTTGAAAGATGCCCGCAATCGGAGGGAAGTAACAGCTTCTTTGCGCCGATCAGGTCAGCAAAATCCTGCGCAGGCTTGGGACTTACCAGGTGGTCCTGGGCGGCATTCACAATCAGCATCTTCGCCTTGATCCGTTTTGCTGCCACTTCCATGCTGCCGCCGCGGGCAATGTCGAGATGGCGAATGGCGTAAAGTTGCGCCAGCCAGTCGTTCGCATCGACGGGAAGAATGCCTTTGGCGCGGATCTGCGCCTGTTCCTGCTCCACCTTGTCGAGCGGGTGTGTCCGCACGTAGTTGGCCGGGCTGGTCAACTGCATTTGCAGGATGGCTTCGGCAAGTTCCATCGGTGGATGCCCCTCGTAGCGCCCCTTGTGCCAGTCCGGATCACGGCGAATTGCATCGTCTGCGGCCATGTAAATCAGCTGGTCGAAACTTGACGGCCGCGGCGATCCCACAATCGGCACCGCCACATCCATAAATTCCGGATAGTCCGCCACCCACTCAAACGTCTGCTGCCCGCCCATCGAGATTCCCATCACCGCGTGCAGGTGTTTGAGATGCAGGGTTTCGGTAACCAGGCGGTACTCGGCGTTCACCATGTCCTGCATCGTGAAGGCCGGAAAATCAGGTCCGTGCTGTCTTGTCGAGTTGGAAGGTGAAGAAGAGATTCCGTCACCGAAGGCATCCACCAGAATCACAAAATAACTGGCGGGATTCACAAGACCATTCATGCCCACCGAGCCGCGCAGGTCGGCTGAGTTGCCACCGAACCACGTCGGAAATAGAACCGCGTTTGACTTGTTCGCGTTCAGCTTGCCGTAGGTCCGGTAACCGACACGACAATTCTGAATGACCTGCCCGCTTACCAGTTTGCAGGTGCCCAGATCAGCGATCTGCTGTTGGCCCTCCCGGGTGGTCTGGGCCAAACCAAGGGCCGAGACGGCGAGGATACATAGGGTGGCAGCGAGCAATCTGATTTGAATCATGGCAAGAGTGTAGTGGAGTGCCCCGGACGACTAAAATGAAAGCGATGGCTGATTCCCTTTATTTGAGCCTGTGGTACCCCAACCTGCGCGTAGCAACAGTTGCCGACAAGGTCGTGGCGGTGCTCAACGCCTTTGCTGTGCACGGCGGCGAGCCGCGCGTTTATGCGGCGACTGTCTGGCCGGTCAATTGGGGCGAGTCTCCTGTTTTCCAGCGTGTCTGGGGCTATGGCGAACGCGGCGTGGAACCGCACCAGGCGGTTGAAGAGACCCTCGAATTGCTGCATGACGACTATGCGTACGAGTTTCAGATTGCATGGAATCTCTGGGAGCTTGAGGTTATCTCCCAATCCGGCGAAGGCGCGCTCGATCCACGCTGGGTGCGCGCACCACGACTGGTCCGAGTTACGGCATTTGGCCCGCTCTTCGACGAAGGCAGCTACGAACAGGAGGGGCATATCCGCATTGACTTCGGCTCTGACGCACCATTTCTGGAAGAAGATGCCGACCTTGATGAGGTAGGTGCGCATCACGTGGAAGAAAATGTCCGTCAGCTGGTGGCGCTCACCGGCGCCGTTGAAAAGGAATCCGGCGCCTCGGCCCGTCTGCTCTGGAGCGAAATGGGAGAAAGCCTTGCCCAACGACTTGCTGCGCGCCTGGGGATGAGGAACTGATTCGTGCGGCTCACCGTTGAGAGACTGCGAACGCTGGTTCTGGGCACCGGAGTCCTGCTCATCGTAGCGCTGGTTGCACTTCTTGCCATCGGCAAGTGGCGAAATCCTTTCAGCAAGCGCGATATCCCCAAGCACCTTGGCATTGACATTCAGCAGGAGGCCAACGGCATCACTTATTCCCAGTCGCGCGGCGGCCGGACGATCTTCCGCATTCATGCTTCCAAGGTGGTTCAACTCAAGAAGGGCCAGGAGCTACTTCACGACGTGCGTATTGAGCTTTACGGAGACAATGGCAATCGAGTGGATCGCATTGAGGGCAGTGAGTTCGAGTATGACCAGCAATCCGGCATTGCTCGAGCGGCTGGAGAAGTGGAGATTACGCTCACGCACGCGGGGCAAGCCATGGCGCTTGCAACGGAAACAGGTTCTGCAAAGTCAAAGGCTGGCGATAAAGCAGACAGTACGCTTACGACCGCAGCGCGCAATGCCGCGCGTGGTGAGATCCACGTAAAGACCAGCGGACTGACCTTTGACCAGAAGAGCGGAGTCGCCAGTACGAAGCAGCGTCTCGAATTCGCTCTGAATCAGGGGCAGGGAAGTGCGACAGGTGCTTCATTTGATTCTCAAAATGGCCTGCTGACTATGGAGAGTGACGTGGATCTGCATTTCATGCGCGGCTCGGAGCCTGTTCACGTTACTGCACAACACGCCGAGTACGAACGAGACAATCAAGTTCTTCGTTTAGCGGGAGCCACTGCCGACTTTCGTGGCGGAGAGGCAAAAGCGCAGCTTGCCATCGTACAACTCCGGACGGATGGTTCTGCGGAAGTTCTTAAAGCGAGTGAAGGCTTCTCGTTGAACGCCGCCGACGGCGACACTCTCAGTGCTCCCAGCGCTCATATGCAGTTCGACGCGCGCAATCGCCCGCAATCGGGTCGTCTTGAAGGCGGTGTGAATTTTGCATCGAAGCAGAAGGATCGATCCATACGGGGTAGTTCGCCACTTATGCTCTTGTCCTTTAATAAGGCCGGAGTTCTTACCGGAGCGCATCTCGAACAAGGCGTGCGGATGCACAGCGAGGAGTCCAGCAGCGGCCGCAATGCCGCGCAAATCCGCCGCGACTGGCAATCGCCGGCGGTCGATCTTGCATTTCGCGATGCGGGCCAAGGGCACATGGAACTCGCTTCCATGCGGGGTATCGGCGGCGTAACTGTGAATGGGGAGACCCAGCGCGGCAATGAAACCTTGCCGTCGCATTTCGCGGCGAATCAGGTGACTGCTACGTTCGGCCCGTCCTCTTCGTTGGCTACTCTCACCGGTGTGGGAAGCGCGACGATGGAGCAGACCGCGGACAACGGAGCTCGTCAGTCCACGAGCGGAGATCGCTTAGAAGCGGTCTTTTCGGGTGAAGGTTCGCATGTCGCCCCGCACAACGCTTCCCAGATTCAGTCTGCGACGGTGGAGGGGCACGTGGTGATTGTGCAGACTTCCGCGCAAGGTCGCAATGCGGCAGCGCAGCCGCCGCTTCGGGCAACCGCCGACCGTGCCGACTATGAGGGCGCAGGTCAGCATCTGCACCTCATAGGTAGTCCGAGGATTGAGGACGCGGGTCTTGAACTTTCCGCCGACCTGATCGATCTATCGCAGGCAAGCGGGAACGCCCTGGCGCGCGGCAATGTGAAAGCAACCTGGCAGCGGGATAAAGCCACCACCAGCGTCTCGCCAAAGTCTGGTGCGACAGATCGCGGAGATATTGCATTTGGCGGCGATACACCCGCCCATGCCGTTGCCAACCGGGTAGAGATCAACCGGCAGGACGAGGTTGCGACACTTCACGGTGATGCGCGGCTTTGGCAGGGGGCTGATTCGGTGAGCGCTCCTGTAATTGTGCTCAACCGAAGAAAGCAGACCCTCGACGCGCAAACCCTTAGCGCATCGAATCCTGTGCGCGTGGTGCTATTGAGCGCCACCGCTGAAGGAAGCAGTAGAGCGTCGGCAAAGGCCGCTTCTTCGCCATCAGTCACTCGATTAACGGGAGGTGCACTGAAATATTCAGCCGCCGAGCGAAAAGCCTGGATGCACGGAGGAGTCATGAAATTTGTTCAGGCTGAAACCGCCGATGCCACGACTCGCGCGCGTGATGCGGAACTGGATCTTCTGCCTCCCGGCAATCACGCGGGAAAGAACGGCAGTGAGGCCCGGGTCGATCGGCTGACATTGCGCGGCGATATCACCGTTGATTCCCGCGGTAGAGAGGGCAAGGGCGAACAGCTTATTTATACAGGCGAGAGCGGCCGTTTTGTATTGACCGGGACATCAACTTCACCTCCGAAAATTATCGACCCCAACCGGGGAAGTGTCACGGGCGATACTTTGATTTTCAATAGCGCGGATGATAGCGTCAGTATCGAAGGCGGCACGCGCAGGACTACTACGGAAACGGTTGTTCCGCCTGGAAAACGTGCGCACGAATGAGAGATCCATGGAAACACTGATTGCCGAGGGTATTGGGAAGTCGTATAAGGGCCGTCAGGTTGTACGTGGAGTCAATCTCCAAATTTCGCGCGGGGAAGTTGTTGGTCTACTTGGCCCCAACGGCGCCGGGAAAACCACCAGCTTCTATATGATTGTTGGACTGGTCACACCTGAGACGGGCCGCGTCATGGTCGACGATCAGGAGATCACGCGCGTTCCCATGTATCTCCGCGCACGCAACTTCGGCATCAGCTATCTTCCGCAGGAGCCATCGATTTTTCGGAAGCTCACGGTGGAGGAAAACATTCTTGCAGTGCTCGAAGCTCAGCCCCTTGGCCAACGTGAGCGGCGCACACGTGCCGAACGGCTCATTAGTCAACTGAATTTAGGACATATTCGGACAACACGCGGCTACGCACTATCGGGAGGTGAACGCCGGCGTGTTGAAATTGCTCGCTCCCTTTGTATTCAGCCTAAATTTATTCTTCTGGACGAGCCTTTCAGCGGAATCGATCCAATTGCGGTGCTTGAACTGCAAAAAATCATCTTTGAACTGAAAGCCAGCGGAATCGGTATTTTAATAACCGACCATAACGTGCGCGAGACCCTCAGTGTCACCGATCGCGCGTATATTATTGCGGAAGGAAAGATTTTCCGGGCAGGTTCGCCGCATGAGCTTGGAAACGATGTGGATGTGCGGCGCGTCTATCTGGGAGAAGGATTCTCTTTGAGATAAGGCTTGTGAACGGAAGGTGCCGGGCACTCATACCCATTGGTTGCAGGGTCAATCCCACGCACGTTGAATCCGTCGAGCATGGTTTCGGAAGGAGAATTCAAAACAAACGTTTGCCCAATCCGGGACTTGAATGGAACTGGCGATCACACAGATGAGGCGCAGTTTCTTGATTCGGACTAGACTTGGTTTGACTACGCACGGGATTTGAGAACCTGTTATGCCGCTTCTGCAGCCCAAATTGAACGTGAAAGTGGCGCAGCGCCAGGTTCTGACTCCCGGCCTGATGCAGATGGTGAGCGTGCTGGCGCTCAATAAGGTCGAACTGAAGGAGATGATTGATGCCGAGATGGTGGAAAACCCCGTCCTGGAGGAGATCGACGAATCGGTTCCCATGCTGGATGAGGTTGCCGGCCGGCAGGAGCGCGAAGAGCGGCTTGAGCGGCTTGAGCATGAAACCGCGGAAGAGCCCGCGGCGCCCCCTCAGGACTCTTTCAACGAAATCGATTTTGGAACCTACTTCCAGGAATATCTTGACCCGGGTTATCGCACCCAGCCGGAGTACGAGGATAGTGAGAGGCCCTCATTTGAGAACTTTCTCTCCCAGCCGACAACTCTGGCCGATCACCTGGCGTGGCAGTTGGGATCGCTGACGCTTGATCCCTTGCTTCATGAGGCCGCGGAATTCATTGTCGGCAATCTTGACGAGGATGGCTATCTGACGGCCAGCTGCGAGGAGCTTGCTGAGGCATTCCAGCCATTTCTTGAACGGGATTCAATCTCACAGGGAGAAGTGCTTCCACTGATTGCGCGTGGCGTAGCGGTGGTGCAGCAACTTGATCCGGCGGGCGTCGCCGCAGGTGACCTGCGCGAGTGTCTCATACTGCAGGTGGCTGCACAGCAACGTGAGTTTGAACAACTCTACGGCCCCAAGCTCGATGAAGTAGAGGAAAGTCCGCATCGCAGCTTCGAAGATGAGGCGAACGACCGAATTGAAGAACGTCGCCGCGCCATGGAAGTGGCCGCACTTATTGTGGATGGCCATTTGAGCCTCTTGCAGAAGCGCGATGTGAAGGATCTGGCGCGTGCCATGCAACTGTCCACGGAAGAAGTCTCGGCGGGCATTGATTTTATTCGTACGCTCGATCCACGCCCCGGCCGCATGTACAACCGTGAAACCGCTCGGCTCATCGAGCCTGATGTTGTGTTTACGAAGCGAGGCGGGGAATGGGTCGTATCCATGAACGAGGAGGATCTGCCCAGCCTGCGCCTGAGCCAGCGCTATCGCCGCATGCTGGTCGCGGATAACACCGAAAAGGACGTCAAGGAGTACGTAAAAGAGCGCTTTCGCTCGGCCATGCAGCTGATGCGCAATATTGCTCAGCGCAAAAGCACCATCCTGCGCACCTGCGAGGTGATTGTGCGCCGTCAGCAGGATTTCCTTGACAAAGGAATTGAAGCGCTGCATCCAATGATGATCAAAGAGGTTGCCGAGGAGATCGGCGTTCATCCCTCCACGGTCAGCCGGGCCGTGGCCAATAAATACGCACACACGCCGCAGGGAGTCCTCGAATTACGGTTCTTTTTCTCCGAGGGATCCAACGGGCCCGAAGGCGCCGATACACCGTTGCTTGTGCTCAAACGCAAAGTGCGCAAGTTGATCGAGGACGAAGACTCCAAAAAGCCGCTCACTGATGACCAGATAGCTTCCATCCTTCAATCGCAGGGAATTCAACTGACCCGGCGCACCGTTGCCAAATATCGTGAAGACTTGAATATCCCGTCGACACATCAACGCAGGAGACGCGACAAGTAGTCACAAGGACTCGCCTTCTCTTACGCTTCACTGGACCTCAGGCTGCGAAAGGAGTTCGATTTTGGCTGTATTGGCACAATTGCCTAACCTCGCAACATATCAACCGTCTTACTCGTGTAACGGGGAATGACACGCTCACGATGCATACGGCGACGTGATGCGTTAGAATCCGATGTTCCACAGTCCGCAGTCCGGGACTGAAATTGAAGTGCGGAGGCTGACCATGGATGTGGAGTTCACCGCCAGGCAAGTGCATCTCTCGAAAGCATTGCGCGCGCAGGCTGAAGAGGGAATGGAACGAATTGGCCGTATTCTTGGCAAAACCGCTCGCGCCAGCATTACTCTTCGCGAGCAACGACACATAAAGATTGCCGAGATTACCATCAAAGCCAGGCTGCAAACGCTGGTTGGCGCAGCAAAGGGAGATAGACTCGAGTCGGCTTTGCGCCAGGCCATGGCGCATGTTGAGTTACAGGCGCAGCGCTATCGTGACCGGCATACGCAGAGAAAGAGGCTGCCCAAGGAGGAAAAGGTCTTCGCCTCTCCTCCGGTTTCACGCCCGAAGACACGTGCTGCCGACCCATCGGTTGCTGCCGCGAACGGAAACGGATCTCGCACAGTCAAGGCGCAGGCTTCTATTGCCGTGCATTCCTTCCCGGTTCGTTCGGCGGTGGTGGAGCCGCACGTTGTGCGCAATGGCGAAGCCATCGCCATCCGACCTATGACGATGGAAGAAGCGGTCAAGGATGCGGAGTTCCGTGACCGGGATCTGCTGATCTTCCGCAACCCTGCCGGCTATCTGTACGTGCTTCATCGACGTCGCGATGGGCAGATGGAACTGGTTGAGGTTCCGTGAGCACTGCGGTCCGAGGTACAACTAAAAGGTCCAATCCAGAACTGTTGCGCAGGAAATTACCTTAGGCCACCTGCGCAACAGTTTCCTTCAGACGCCCAGAGTGTGCGCGGTGTAGGATGAGCGAATGGCGAAGGGGCAGGGCGCATCTCAAAAATCCTCGGCAGGGAAGAAGTCAAAGGCAACCTCTGTTGCCAAGGAGCTGGTAATTGTTACCGGAATATCCGGGGCAGGCAAGGCTTCCGCTCTCAAGACCTTTGAGGACCTTGGCTACCATTCCGTCGACAATCTTCCACTTGAGCTGCTTACCGACTTCGCAGCCCTGGTAGGCAAATCCGGGGAGATTAAGCGCGCTGCGATTGTGGTCGATGTACGGGAAGGAAGTACACTTGACCGCCTTCCGGAGATCCTCAAGAGTGTGCGCGAGATTCTCTCCATACGTGTTGTCTTCCTCGACGCGCAGGATTCCGTGCTTGTCCGTCGCTATTCAGAGACACGTCGTCCGCATCCTCTACGAAAATTGGAAACTGTGGAGCGTTCCATAGTCGAGGAGCGGCAGCTTCTCGATCCCATCCGCAATGTTGCCGATACCTTAGTCGACACGTCCAACTTCAACGTTCATGAGCTGCGTGCGCATATCGAGTCACGCTTTGGCCAGCCCGGCCAGGAGCGTCGTTTGCTGGTCAGCTGCGTCAGCTTCGGTTTCAAGAATGGCGTGCCGCTGGATGCGGATACCGTCTTTGACGTGCGCTTCCTGCCGAATCCGCACTTCGTACCTCGATTTCGTAAAAAGACGGGACTCGACCCGAAGGTAGCTTCCTATATTCGCGGCTTTCCGCAGACTATCGAGTTTCTGGACAAGGTGACGGAGATGATGCTTTATCTGCTTCCTCACTATGTGGCGGAGGGTAAGAGCTATCTCACGGTGGCTTTCGGTTGTACAGGCGGTCAGCACCGCAGCGTCATGATGGCCGAGGAGATGCGGCGGCGGCTCAAGAAGGCCGGCTATAAGGTCAAGGCGATTCACCGGGACATACCCCGCAATTAGTGAGTGCCGTAGAGTTGAGATTGGCTCAGAGCCTCAGCAAGCAGTGCCACTTCCGGCCATGCAGGGCGGTAAATCACGTCCCTTATTTGCCAAATCGTTCAACCATGCAGAAAGAGAACCCGAAAACGTGCCATCAGCATCGCGCGTAGGCATAAGCCATACGAAATTATGTGGCGACGAAAGCTGCGTCAAGAGTTCGGGGCGATCAGGGAGGGATACTGTACCAGGATCGAACGTCCACTCGAACCAGAGAACGGGAACCTTCAATTGTCTGGCAGAAGTGCGGAGCTCCCAGCGATCACTCACCAGCAGGCGCGCAGGAACAAGCTTTGCTCTCGGATCGCGAAAAATGAGTTTGGCCGCGGAGGGAATGGGAGAAATCACCACAAGGCCCGCAAGCTCCGGATGCCGCGCCGCAATCTGCAGTGCCAGATCGGCTCCCAGATCACGCCCTACCAGCAGGATGGAAGAAGGCTCTATATGCCGCGCACTTGTCAGGTAGTTCAAGGCATCCTCTGCGTCCTCCTGCCACCTTCGTTCGCTGGGGTGGACAAACTGGCTGTGCCCATAGCCGCGGTAGTCGAAGGCTAATACGTTCAGGCCGGCATTGTGTAAACTTGCGAGCATATCCACGGAGTCACCGATATTGCCTGAGGCGCCGTGGAAGTAAATTGCCGTTAGCGCTTTCTTGTCTGGTGACTGTGCGGCGGGAATCCACCACCCCTGCAGGCTAGGCTGTCCGGTGGAAATTGCGCCGAACGCTACTTCGTCAAAAGAAACACCCTTTGCTGCAGGTGTTCTGGCTATCTTGGATTCTGGGTGATACAGCAATTGCCAGCCTCCCTGCCAGAACATCAGGCACAACGCTAGCCAGGCGCAGACTCCCGCACCCAGAACCATCAGCCCAAACATGGAAGCGATCCATTTGATGGGCACGGTTGCAGGTTGCCGGGGCCCCGGATGCTTTGCCGTTTGATTAAAGCGGCTGGCAGGCCTACCTCGTTTAGCTGAGATTGAATCCCTGGTCTTTGGCATTTCGCATTGTGGCATTGCGCATTGCGCGCGGTAGCCACACTATTATGATGCTAATTCCGTTCATTGTGCCGTTCCGATTTTCGGCACAGGAAGTGAGGTCAAATGTCGAGTTTTGTTCGAATCTGCACGCAGTCTGAACTCCCGGGCGAAGGCAAGGTGCGCGAATTCACAGTGGGTGGAACGACCTTTTGCGTCGCACAGGTGGATGGGGCAATCTGCGTGCTTGACGGAGTCTGTCCTCACCAGGGCGGCCCACTTGGCGAAGGCGAGATTGAAAATGGCCACGTTGTATGCCCCTGGCATGCCTACGCCTTTGATGTTCACACGGGCGCGAATGATGAGGATCCGGAACTGAAGGCGCGTGTTTTTCCTGCGAAGCTCGAAGACGGAGTTCTTGTAGCAGAAGCGTAGATTACAGGCCTAATACCGTTGCCATGAGGCAATTGCGATGAGGGCAAACAGGATGAGTAAAGCCAGGATACTGAGTCCTTGGGCGAGAGGAGAGAGTCGTGTCCAAAAATTAGGCATATACGATTAGTGATACTTGAAGAGGTGGATAGAGCGAAAGCCCATTCTTCTTAAACAATGCGGCGGACCCCCGGAAGCCGGACAAGCGGGTCGGCCGCAAGCCAGCAGGTTGTGCACGCCAGTGTGCCTACGACGACAATCTTCGCAAGTGCGGGAGCAGCCCAACCATGAAGCATTAGGCTTATGCCGACAAGAATGGGCGGGTGAATGATGTACACCAGGTAGGCTCTACGATTGAGCCAAGTCCAGAATCCGGATGGTTGATTCATGTGCGTCCGAAACATCAACAGCCAAACGGCAATCATGCCCCAGGCAACCAATGGTTCCCAGAATGCGTAGAGAACGGCCGGCCATGTAAGACCGCCAGAGAAGTTGGCTTTGTGCGGTTCTGCGGACCTGCCGGCGATAACGAAGGCAACGGGAAGCAGCGGCAGAACGATTGCCGAAACGACAATTCCGGTTCTTGCGTGCATCCATTCCAGTTGACGCAACCAGTCATAACGCCAAGCTGCAACGCCGAGAGCAAAAAGGAAAGTATAGCTTGCAAAATAGCCCAGCTGGAGACCGAAAACGTTAACGCCAACGGGAACAAATTGACGGATGGCCAAGGCAACCGCTCCTACTGCAAAAGCACTCAGGAGCCACCAGAAGGCAGAGGGTACGGCTCGTGGTATGCGCTTTGTGGCACTGAGCGGTGATCCAAACGGCTTACGCCAAAGGCAATAAACCAAGCTGAAGATGAGAAGAGCCTGCACGAACCAGAGCGGTCCATTGATGATTTCCTGATGATGCCATAGCCATTTAATCGTCGCCCAAAAACCGTGTCCTTCGCTGCTGGCAGCAATTCCGACGGTGAGCGGACCGAGCAGGAAGATGAATGCGAGCAGCGGCACACCGAGCCTTAACAGACGGTCAAAAATGAAGTGTTTATATCCCTTGCGCTCCAGAGAGCCGGGCGTGAAGTAACCGGCCAGAAGGAAAAAGAAGCCCATGAAGTAGGCCTGGTTGGTCGCAACAAATAGTGTTAGCACCAGGCCCGTGAGCGAGGCCGAAGGTTTGAGCTCGTAGTGGAACCAACCGCCAGGAGCGCCGTAAGTAATCGCCGTGTGATGCAACACTACGAGAACCGTCATCACGGTTCGTAGCCGGTCGATGTAGAGATCGCGCTGGGACGGGGCAGATAGGCTCGCTTCCACCGGCGTGACGTGCGCTCTGTTCGCGGTTTCGGCCATGCTCCATCATACGAAAGGCCGCGAATGAAAGTTCGCGGCCTGCGATGAAGGAGTGCTTGAATTACTAGTATTTGACGATTGCGGTGAAAGAGTCAGGCTTCAGGCTGGCTCCGCCGACTAGTGCGCCGTCAATCTCTTCCTGCCCGCATAGTGAGGTTGCGTTGTCAGGCTTTACGCTACCGCCATAAAGAATGCGCATGGCGTTCGCGACGCTGCTGCCGAGAAGCTTGGCCACTTCAGCGCGCACGATGATGTGAGCTTCTACAGCCATTTCCGGTGTTGCGGTTTTGCCGGTGCCGATGGCCCAGACCGGCTCATACGCAATCACGATGGGTGCAGCTGCTTCCGGCGTAATGCCAGCGAAAGCTCCCGTTACCTGGGTCTTGAGCACATCTGCGGTTTTGCCAGCTTCGCGCTCAGCCAGAACCTCTCCAATGCATACCACTGGAATCACACCGTGCTTCAGAGCGGTGTGCAGCTTCTTATTCACAATCTCGTCAGTTTCAGCAAAGTATTGCCGACGCTCCGAGTGCCCGATCAAGGTGTGCGTGCCACCTACTGCTTGCAGTTGGCCGATCGAGGTTTCACCGGTGAATGCCCCCTCTTCGGCAAAGTGAATGTTCTGGCAGCCGATGGCGACGTTGGAGCCCCTGGCTGCTTCAATCACGGTTGGCAACAGCACGGGTGAAGGGAACAACGCTATCTCGTCGCGAGAGTGTCCGGCGACGAGGGGTAGAAATGCCTCAACGAAGGCCTTGGCCTCCGCAGGCGTCTTATACATTTTCCAGTTTGCGGCAATCAGCTTCTTACGAGACATTGTGTCAGTTTCCTCAGCTTGATTCTATCGGACGCGCGCGAGGTAACCGGTGACTCCGGGCACACCTCAAGTTTCGTCCCGCTGAGGGAAGAGCCTTCGTCGCTCTCAGTGATGCATCAGAGGCTTGAAGTGAATGTGCTTATGCTTCTCCGGCGCATCCTTCGTGATGTCCCACACGGCAACAAACGCCGCACCCGTTGTGACCAGGCAGAGCAGGACGATCGTAAAGGTGCCGTAAAAGACTTCAAAGCCTGTATGCAGAAAATGGGCCAGCGGTCCGGTGTCCAGCATCCAAACTGGCCACCAAAGAATGGCTGCAAGAGCAACTGCTGGCAGGGCGTACTTGGCAATGGGATGTTGCAATGTTCGCCATTTCGGAGGCATGCCACTTGCACGTGCTGCATTGGCAATCCCGCCGAGAGCACTATAGCGCTGCACCGAAACCACATCAAGCGTGATTGCCAATTTGTTTTGCGCTCAATGAAAAAGGCCTCGCATCCAATGACTTACAGGAGCGAGGCCTTTAGGTGTTCTGTGTTCTTACTTGTCCGTCAGTGCTTCCACACCGGGTAACTTCTTGCCTTCCAGAAACTCAAGACTTGCGCCGCCTCCGGTTGATATATGTGTAATCTGGTTGGCAACACCGGCCTGGTTAATTGCGCTTACAGAGTCACCGCCACCGATAATCGACGTTGCAGCTTTATTTTTGGCAACTGCGCGCGCAATCGCATTCGTGCCTGTAGCAAAATTCGGGAACTCGAACACACCTGCAGGTCCGTTCCACACAATCGTGCGCGCTGTCGAAACTACTTCCTCGATTGCTGCAACCGACTTGGGTCCGATGTCGAGGCCCTGCCAATCCGCAGGAAAGTCTTTGCTCGTGTCCCATACCTGCGTCTTAGCGTCGTTTGCGAAGCTATCTGCCAGAACATTGTCAGAGGGTAAAAGCAGGTTCACGCCCTTTGCTTTGGCTTTGGCCAGCGTTTCCCTGGCCAGGTCGATCTTGTCCTCTTCAACGAGCGACTTGCCGGTTGCAACACCCAGCGCACGCTGAAAGGTGTAGGCCATGCCGCCGACGATGACGAGCGTATCGACTTTGTCGAGGAGGTTCTGAATGACGTCAATCTTGCCAGAAATCTTCGATCCACCAATGATCGCTACAAAGGGCTTTTCCGGCGATTCGAGCGCCTTGCCCAGATAAGTGATTTCTTTTTCCATCAGCAAACCAGCGACGGAAGGCTTCAGATAGTGCGTGATGCCTTCGGTAGAGGCATGCGCGCGGTGCGCTGATCCAAACGCATCATTGACGTAAACTTCCGCAAGCGACGCGAGCTGTTTTGAGAACTCCGCGTCATTGGCTTCTTCCTCTGCATGGAAACGCAAATTTTCCAGCAGCAGAACCTGCCTTGACTCCAGTTGCCGAGCCATCTCACTGGCAACTTCTCCCACGCAATCGGGAGAAAAAGCAACATTGATCGAATAGTCGTTTTCGCCTTTGTCGAGCAGTTCGCGCAACCGGTCAACGATAGGCCGCAGTGAATACTTTGGATTCGGTTTGCCTTTTGGGCGTCCCAGGTGAGAAGCCAAAATCACTTTTGCCTTGTGCTCCAGCGCGTATTCAATCGTGGGCAGCGTTGCCACAATGCGCGTGTCGTCAGTGATCGTCTGGCCGTCTTCGGTGAGCGGCACATTGAAATCAACACGGATGAAGACGTGCTTGTTTGCAAGATCAATATCACGGATGGAGAGTTTGGACATCAGAAGAACCTTTCTCGAAAGCTGAGTGATTAGGAGTCGCCGAGGTCGGCGTCAAACTCAATCTCAATGCGCCACGCAGGGTTGAGCAAAGCGGCTACAACTACCATGGTTGCTGCTGGCCGAATCGTAGAGAAATACTCGCCATGAACTCTGCCCACGGCTTCCCAGTCCTCTGCGCGTGTCAAATACATGCGAGTCCGCACCACATCACTGAAAGATGCGCCGGCCTCTGCAAGTGCCTTTTCCGCGATGGCGAAGATGCGCCGGGTCTGCCCTGCGGCGTCCTCATTGTCGGCTCCGACAGGACCTGTGCCGGCAAGGTGCACCGCGCTGCCAACGCGCACTGCGCGTGAGAAGCCGATGATGGGTTCGAAGGGAGAACCGCCACTAATGTTTTTTCGCATCGCTGAAGTTTGATGAATAGAAAGCGGGGTGGTTGTAGTGGTCAGAAATCCGGGCGCCAGAACGCTCGGATCACTGACCACTATCCACTGAATACGTGTTTTACAGGCCCTTGCTGGTAAGGAACCCGATCAGGTCAACAACGCGGTTGGAGTAGCCCCACTCGTTGTCATACCAGCTCAGCACCTTTACGCTCTGGCCCACAACCTTGGTCAGCGGCGCATCCACAATCGACGAACGCTTGTCGCCCTTGAAATCTGAGCTAACGAGCTGATTTTCGTCATACCCCAGAATTCCCTTCAGTTCGCCTTCGCTGGCGGCCTTCAGCGCTGCGTTCACGGCCTTGGCGTCGGTGGTCTTCTCGCTGATGAAAGTCAGGTCGACGATCGACACGTTCGGGGTTGGAACGCGGATTGCGAATCCGTCCAGCTTGCCCGCAGTCTCCGGAATTACGAGCTTGAGCGCCTTGGCGGCGCCGGTCGAACTGGGAATCATGCTCAGTGCGGCGGCGCGAGCGCGGCGCAGGTCCTTGTGCGGCGTATCAAGTATGACCTGATCGTTGGTGTAACTATGCACCGTGGTCATAATGCCGCTGACAATGCCAAATTCCTTGAGCAATACCTTCACGACGGGCGCGAGGCAATTCGTTGTGCAGCTGGCGTTGGAAATGACGTTGTGCTTGGCCGGATCGTATTTGTCCTGGTTCACACCCAGAACAACAGTAATGTCTTCATTGGTTGCGGGAGCGGAGATGATGACCTTCTTCACCGTCGAGCCGAGGTGAGCTTTGGCCTTGGTCGCGTCAGTAAAGAAGCCAGTCGACTCAACCACGATCTGGGCGCCCGTGTCCGCCCAAGGCAGCTTGGCAGGGTCGCGCTCTGCGAATACCTTGATCTTCTTGCCATCGACCGCGATAAAATCTTCGCCGGCCACAACTTCATTCTTCAAATTGCCGAGAATGGAGTCGTATTTGAGCAGGTGGGCCAGAGTTGCCGGGCTCGTCAGGTCATTGACGGCCACAAATTCAATATCAGGATTGCCAAGCGCGGCACGAAATACGTTACGGCCGATGCGGCCGAAGCCGTTGATGCCAACCTTCACTGCCATGTGTGATCTCCTTAGTTAAGTAGAGCTGTGTCTTAAAGTTGCGGCGTTCGGCGGCCAATAAACGAGCCCTTTGGAATCGCGCACGCAATCCGCAAAAGACTACTGCGGCAAAACCTTTGCGCTTTGGAGAGGTCCGTATTGCCTCCTGCGTGCGAATCCACCAAACCCTTGATGCTACCATCCGGCACTTCACCGCAAGAAATGAAAAACTTTTCAAATGCCCCGCCGAATGCGGTTTCTCCTGTTTAATTTTGCGAAAACCCCTGCCTGGACCGATGTGACGGCGTGCACACTATTTGCAGCGCCCCAAGCTGATGTGTTATCCCGATACGTAACGAAGCAGGTATAAAAAAACGCATGAGAAGACGTTCCAAGAAGAGTCCGAACCTTTCCGAATCCACTGGCAAAATTGGCCAGGAAATCCCTCAGAATCAGCCGCGGCCACTTGTACCGCTGTATCCGGATGAAGCGACGCAGGGGCCTTCGTCGCAGCGGCAAGCCTCCGCCCGCCATCGAGCCATTCCGGCGAAAGAACCGGCACCATCCTGGAAGGAGCAGGCCGGCAAGGGAAAGTTGGAGATTGAGACCCAGCCGGAACTACCGGCATCTGCAGCCCCTCAACCGAATGCTGCCGGCCAGACACCGAAGGGCTATGTAGTTCTCGCCATTGGGCTTCCTGGCTCCGGCAAGACCACATGGTTTGGCCGCCGCGGAGTGATGCCACTCTCTTCGGATATGTTGCGCGGGATTCTGTTCGATGACGTCGAAGAACAGCGCTTTCAGGGGCTCGTCTTTTCTACTTTGCGCTCGCTGCTGCGTGCGCGGCTCATTGCCAAGATGCCGTGGAACTATGTTGATGCCACAAACCTTTCCGCACATGAGCGCCGCCAGTGGATCAAGATGGCCAAAAGCTTCGGCTATGAAGTTCAGGCCGTTTTCTTCGACGTGCCCCTTGAGGTCTGCCTCGAACGGAACCGCTCTCGAGACCGTTCAGTGAGCGAAGATGTGATGCGCAAGATGGCCGAGAGACTGAAACCACCAGCCTTTGAAGAGGGCTTTGAAAAGATCACTGTTGTGCGCGTGAAGAGCCAAGGATAGGAACTCTGAACTTTACCCAATGAGCACCACTCATTCCATCGAACCCTGGCTTCGCGGTACCTATTCCGATGTTCCTGCGGTCAGTCGCGCCGTGTTGCATGCACTCGACCTTGCTGTTGACGACATCACCAAGTGGACCACTGGACTTTCAGATGTTGAAGTCCACGCCGAGCCTATAGGGCTGCCTTCAGTCAGCTTCCACCTGAAGCACATTGCGCGGTCTGTCGATCGCATTCTCACCTATGCGGAAGGCGGTCAGATTTCCGTCGAACAGCTTGCCGCACTCAAAACAGAACAGGGAGGAGAGGAGTCGCTCGCTACTCTCGTTGCCGAGGTGGAAGCGTCGTTTTCGAATGCAGCGGAACGAATCCGCATCCTGGCCACCGCCAACTTCGACACTCCCCGCGCTGTTGGTCGCAAGCAATTGCCCACCAGCATCGGTGGCGCGCTCATCCATGTAGCTGATCACACGCAACGACACGTCGGCCAAGTGGTCACAACAGCCAAAGTTCTCATTGCTCAGCGCGCTTAGTAGTTCGATAACGCAACGCAGCTACTGCAACGTGTCCGTCGTGAAGTGGTAGATGCCAGATCCTACCCTTACGCGGGCGCCGTTTCTGCTCATTCTCACGCTCTCCACACCTTGTACGTCTGTCAGCTTGACGGCTCCCTCTGACCACGCAGTTGCCGTCGGAAGAGTGACCCATGCGCCGGCGCCTGAGGGAACCATGACCTCAACCGAAGCCTTGACTCCATCATGCTCCCAGCGCACTGCAATTTCGCCCACGGGCGCGCGATAGGACGCCTTTGCCCACTTCACGCCTCTCACAAAGTGCGGCGTAATTGCAATCGCGTCTTCTGCGCCATGCGACAGATTGAAATTAATCCCGGCAAGCCCACGATAGAACCATTCCTCACCGTGACCCAGCATGAAGTGATTTTGTGAGCTGTCCGGATTTGTATCCCATGCCTCTGTCAGCGTTGTCGCGCCACGTGCAAGCTGGTAGCCATAGCTGGGCGAGTCAGTGCGCGCAAGCATTGCCGCCAGCACATCCGACCGCCCGTAATCCGTCAATGCACGTACCACGTAATGAAAGCCCACGTCGCCGGCAGTTACATGATCCGAGTGCGCATGAATATCCGCTACGAGTTTCGCGAGTACGTCCTCGCACATTGTCGCGCGGGACCATTCCTAATGCCAGCGGCATTGCAAGTGCTGTTTGACTGCCGCGGTCATACGTATTGTTCTCCGAATCGAAGAGCTTCGCATTAAACGCGTCGCGCACATCATCCGCTTCCTGTCGAAAAGCGTCGGCATCCTTATCTTTGCCGAGTAGATCTGCAATATGGGCCATCGTTGTCAGGTCTTCGTAATAGGTTGCACTCGCCGTGAGCAGCTTACTGGTCAGCTGCGCTTCGCCCGGCGGCTTGGGGCCAATGTCATACCAGTCGCCCAATCCGAAATCCAGTAGATGATCAACCGCACGCGAACGCAGATATTCCACATAGCGCTTCATGTTGTCGTAGTGGGTACGCAACGGTTCTTCGTCACCCGTGAATTCATAAAGTGCCCACGGGCTTAGCATCACGGCACTGCCCCACTCCGGAGAATCGCGAAAATCCGTATTTCGCCCATTCTTATCAACGAAAGCAACATATTCCGGCGCAATCTCCGGTACCAGCCCATCGGCAAGTTGCGAGTCCGCCATGTCATCGCTCATCTTTTCGTAGAGACCGTGCACGTCGTAATTGAGCATGAGCGTTGATGCATTCAGATAAGTTTGCTCCAGCCATCCAAGCTTTTCGCGATGGGGACAGTCGGTGACCACGCTCGCAAGATTGCTCAGGACTGCGCGATCAATCAGCGTGTGAATCCGGTTATAGAGGATGTTCGAACTCGTGAATTGTCCGTCGGTCGAGACGCCGGCGTGAACGAAATCGCCCGTCAGTGATAGTACCTTCGGCACAGGACCTCCCGCTTGAGCCGGTTCTAGAGTCACCTCCACGTAACGAAATCCATACGAAGAAAATAGCGGATGCCAGTGTTCAGGTTTGCTCTTTCCGCTCAGCGTGTAACGGAAGAGAGTAGCGTTTCCGGGCCCCGCATTGGCACTATGCTGCGTTACATGACCATCCCCAGTCAGCAGTTCACCCGGTCGCATCGTCACTCGTGTGCCGGCTTGTCCTTCGACCGTAATTTCCGGCCATCCACTCATGTTCTCGCCCAGGTCGTAAACGGTCACATATTTCCCTTGGGCAGTCACGTGGACCGGCTGGTACGTTTGCGCCACCACGAGCGCAGGATTTCTGCTTGCCTCCAACATTCCGCCGGGGCCATCCACTTCGAGTGCCGCGGTCCATCCGGTGCTCTGAAAACCCGGCTTATCCCATCCGGATGGCAATACGCGCGCGTCAAAATCCTCACCACCATAGGTCGATGAGAAAGTAATGGGGCCCGGATGCGTGCTCCACGACTTGTCGGTCACGATCGTCTGCCGGTGTCCGTCCGCATAGGTTATTTCCAGCTGTGCAATCAGCTTCGGCTGCCCAAAGCTTCCGATGAATTTGGTGTAACGTCCCTTCACGCCGGGTACGTTGTACATCCCGTTGCCGAGCAGCGCGCCAAGGGCATTCGCGCCTGCATTGAGGAGATCGGTCACGTCGTACGTGTCGTAGTCCACAGTCTTCCGGTAGTCTGTCCAGCCCGGATTGAGGACCGTTTTCGTCACGTCACGTCCATTGATACGCATCTCGTACTGACCAAGTCCGCTCACGTAGAGAATGGCATGATCAATTTTTCCATTCACCTCAAAATCATGTCGAAATACAGGTAAAGGTGGTGGCATATGCCCCGATTTCGTTCGGTCCGTTTCAAGGGCTTGCCGCGACTGCAAGCGGTCAGGTTCTGCTGCAATCCAATGTGCTGTCCAGTCGTTCGCGCGCAGGAGTCCGATGGCGAACTTTGCAGGCTCGCTCCATGGCCCAGGATGATCTTCGTTCTGACTCCAGACTTGCACTTTCCAGTAGCAGGACGTCCGCGAGCCGAGAGGCCTGCCTGCATACCCAATCTGCCAATAGATCGGCGAGTGAACTTCACCGCTATCCCACAGATCTCCCTCATTCTTCGCCAGTTGAGCTGAGGAGCTGGCCACAAGAATTCGGTACGAAGACTGCCGCACGCTGCGTGCATTGACGGGCGTGGCACGCAATAGCCAGCTGAATCGAGGCGTAGGCGTCCCTACGGCAAGCGGCGCGGTGCGCATCTCCGTGCGCAAATCGATCGCAGTGATGGTTGCGCAGTGGAGCACATTCGGCAAGAGTGCGACGAAGCAGAGTGCGATGCAAATCTCAGTGCGTCTTTTCATAGCGTGTTCTCAAGTCCCAGTTGGAGCGTATGACCATGGATTACAAAAAGAAGGACGCAGCACTTGGGCTGCGTCCAGTTTCAGGAGGCCACATGAGCTACTTTGCCGATTCTGAAATAAAGGAAACCGGTCCGAGTAGGCCTGAAGGCAAGAGCGGCGAATTCGCGCGGTAGGGCTTAACATCGGCGTACGTAATCTTATCCGTCACGCCCGGTTGCTGATCGCCGATCAGACGATTCACCCAAGCATTTGTCACGGCGATCTTCACCGTGTTGGTGCCCGGCTTCAGCGCGTCTGTCACATCCACGCGATACGGTGTATGCCATACCACGCCGAGTGATTTGCCGTTGACCTCAACCTTGGCGAGGTTCTTCACATCTCCAAGATTGAGCCAGATGTGTGCGCCCTTCTTGAACCACGATGCCGGAGCTTCGACGGTCTTCGTATAGGTGCCGGTGCCTGAGAAATACTTCACACCGTCGTTGGTGTTGTCAGTCCAGGAGGCGAGTGAATCGAGGGTTGTGGACGGAGGTGCGCCCAGGTCGGGCGGGAAGCTGATTGACCAAGGACCGGAAAGAGTGGCCAGATCAGTATCTTCCACTGACGGCTCCGTCCGCGTGTCAACTGTGGTGGCTTTGTGGAAGACCACAAACACCGTACCCCACGGTTCAAGGTGCAGTGGAACCGTTGTATGTCCATCAGCGAAGTGATAGCTTGCGGGTTTGGACTTACCGGTTTCCGCGAACCAGAGTTCCGGTGCCTTGCCAGCAACTCGAAATGTAGCTGTCACATCCTGCTCGCGATCGCTGCGATTATCGACAAAGTAGATGTCGCCATTCGCAAGTTTGCGATGAACGAATTCAAGGCGCGTTTCTGGATTCGGCTTTGTGTAGTCGAAATCCGGTGTCAAGTGAAGGGCAGCAAACACTTCGTCGAGATTCTCGCCCGCATACACCGTACCTCTGCCGACGCGGTGCTCACCGAATCCATCCCCAAACAGTTTGTCAGCCAGTGACTGGAATTGGGCGTGATCGTCCGCGAGGCTTGGGTCGTCGGTTGGCTTTGGACCGGCCACAGTTGCTCCAGCCTCCACCAATTCATCAATTGCGCGCAGTACCGGCAGCGACATGTGCTTGCTGTTTGGAGCCAGTCCCAGCACGCTGTAGCTCATGCCTGACTTGGTTACCAGCTTGCCATTCGCGACACTCAATTCATGAATAAGAGCATCGGCATTGATGTAATCGAAGCCATAGCCGGCGGGGATGTCGGGCGACTTGTGCTCATAAATTGCTGTGAGGTTCGAATCTTCGCCGTAGAAGTAGACCAGATCGGCGCCGAAATGACCCTGTTGCAGCATGTAGCTGCTACGTCCCAGGTAATGCACCCACGGTCCGGCTTCTTCGGCCCATGTTTCATTGCGATTGAACCACTGACCGAAGGGTCCAAGCGTCAGCCCAGGAGCGGTGTGCGGCCCGACTAGCGGCTGGTGCGCCGACTCGTGAATCACAAACCGGTTGATGCCGTTGAGCAACTCCTGGTCTGCTGTAGGCTTCAGTGTTGCAGGCGACCATGCCCAGGGCGCTGCGGCTGCCGTCATGGATTCTGCTGCGGCGATGTTCTGACCATAAATGTGCGCAACGGACGCCGATTCACGATCGTCTGCGTTATAGCCATACTGCTCGTTGTTAACGCCCGGAGACTGTGTCCACATGGCGCTCATGGGCACTTCGTTGTACTTCTTCACTTCCATGCCGTCGGCCACAAATGCGCGGCCTGACTCGTGCGACTCACCATAATGGCCCATGTTCCACTCATGGAGGACCTTTTCCAGTACCTCGTAATGTTGGGTCGCGATCAGGTCAGCAATCGTCTTGCGAAAATCCCACAGGAACTTGTCACTCGCTGCTGAGCTCTGAACCACTTCGCCGGTCAGTACCGGCAGCCACGGCGTCGGATCATAACCGCGCAGCTTCTTGAACTGCGCAATCATGTCGTCAGTCCAGTTCTGCGATCCCGCTTCCCAACTGTCATTGATCACATAGCGGATGCCCTTGCTTGCCCATCAGGTCAGGGCCGACAGTCTTCTTGTAGCTGTCCAGGTAGGTTTCGAAGTACTTGCGGACATCGGCTCCATTCATCTTGTCCACTTCAAGGCCGGTGGCTTCCTTCGTTGCGGGATGGTTCGTGATTCCGAGCAGCGAATAGCCAATACGCAGTACAACCCAGTTCCCCGGCGGTGGCGTCCAGTCCAGCGTTCCATCCGATTTCATCTTTGAGGTCAAGTCGATCACTTCGTCCTTGTTGATTGCTTCGGATGCAGGCACGGAAGGCGTTGGCCACTGGTACAGATTGATTTCAGGGACAAATGCTGCCTTTTCCTGCCAGTGATTGACGCGCGGACCGGGGTGAAGAATCAGCTCCGCCATTTCGTAGTCAGTGGTCTTGGGTGGCAGTTTGATGCCAAATGAAGACGGATCGAGATTCGCGGCCCATGCAGGGGGAGGTGGAGCCGGCATGTGTTTGAAGACCACACGGAAATACTTTGCCTTCACCGGTTCGAAGGAGACTGTATGTTCCGGCGCTTCGCCGCCCGTCAACTTCGCCACTTCCCGGTAGGTAACTCCATCGTCGCTGGCCTCTAGGATTCGCTCTGGTGCTCCGATGTGAGAAATCATTTCCTGGATTCGATTGGGATCCTTTGCCACATAGGTCACCGCGCTGATGGTTTGTGGTGAATCGAATTCCCACTGAATCCAGGCGTCGGCGGTTCCATCCGGAATGGGTATCTTAACCGTGTCTTCAAGATCGCCGTCGTTCAGCTTTGCGAAATCTGGAGTGCCCCCGCTTGCACTCATCTTCGCGTGCAAGGACTCAGTGGAAACGTCGCCGCTGGGTCTGCGATAGGCGACTACTGCGGCATCGGCATAGAACTCTGGAGCCTTCTGAGAGTCGCTGCCAAGCATATCCCGAATGCCAATGGTTTGGAACGCCCCCGTCACCTCAGGTGGATGGGCAAGCTTGCCGGTGAAAGGCTTGCCACCTTCCACATCAGTCGCGCTCCACACATATTTCTTCATACCTTCCGACGGCGCAACCCATGGACCACCTGATTCACTCCATCCCGGTGAGCCGGCGATAGCCTCTTCCATTCCCAATTGATTGGCGAGTCTGGTTGCATAGGAGAAGGCATCCTGCCACGGCGGAGTCATGTAAGCGAGCCGCTGCTTTACGACCTGCGGTGTCTGCAATGCAGCATCGAAGTTCTGAAATCCCGCGATACCCACGCGGTGCATCCACTCCAGATCGAGTTTGATGCCGTCTTTGGTGATGTTTCCATTCATCCAGTGCCACCACACGCGCGGCATAGCGCTTTGGGGTGGATTGACGAATCCTTCCTTGAGCGTTTCGTTGGTCGCGTTGGTCTGTGCTGATGCAAATGCCGCTGCCAAGGCCACTGCAGCCGCCGCCCACTTATATGCGGGGAATCTCATTGCCTGCTCCTTTGGTTCCTATGCCGTGAAAGGGAATTTAAGTGCGCCCAGCGGATTGATTCGCGGCGCGCCTCACCCCGTGTTCTTCAAGCGCCCAAAACAGTAACACGCGAAGGTAGATGTTCGGAAGAGAAAATATTTTCCATTAGAATTTCAGAGTCCAAAAGTCCTGAACTTCGGTTGCCCGCCCTTGGAACCGCTCAAGGCAACATTTGCACCTGTCCGCTGGCTTTGCTAAGACTGAACGCGCCCCGTGCAGTCTGGAGAACGATGATGATTCCGAATAGATTCCGCAATGTTTTCGATTTTTCCTTTCGCCATTCCAAGAAAGCTGCGCTGCTTCCATTGGTGGCAGTTTGTCTCGTTGTGGCGGCACTTCCGGCTCAGCAATCTGTCTCCGCACTGTCGCTCGCAGACCTGCACCGTACCTTTGAGAATCCACCGGCTGACGCACGTATCATGATGCGCTGGTGGTGGTTTGGTCCGGCCGTTGAGAAGAGTGAGATTGCCCGCGAACTCAGCGTGATGAAGGCTGCTGGAATTGGCGGCGTGGAGATTGCGAATCTCTATCCGCTCGCGCTCAACGACCCTGCGACAGGTGTGTATAACGAGCCCTATCTTTCGACCAAGCATCTTGAAGCCCTGCGATTTGCTAATGAAGAAGCCCATCGTCTCGGCATGCGCATTGACATCACATTATGCAGCGGCTGGCCGTTCGGTGGTCCGGCAATTCCCGTCACGCAGGCGGCAGGTGAACTGCGCGTTGTGCCTACAGAGATAGAGCCCAATGCCACTTCCGTCAAAGTCCCATTCATCGGTGAAGGTGAGAAGTGGCTCGCTGCCTACCTCCTGCCTCCGGGGAAAATCGGCGATGCAACACACGCGCTTCAGGTCAGCGTTCCTGTGCATGGCTGGTACTCCTTTGCTGCAGATGGCCAGCCGCGCACGTTGCTTACCTTTGTTTCCAGCCGGACCGGCATGATGGTTAAGCGTCCCAGTGTTGGCGCGGAGGGATTCGTTCTTGACCACTATGATCGTGCCGCGCTGGAAACTCATCTCAAGGCTGTTGGCGACAAGCTTCTCGCCGCTTTCGGCAGCCAGCCACCATACGCCGTGTTTAGTGACAGCCTAGAGGACTATGCATCTGACTGGACGCCTGATCTGCTTGCCCAGTTCCAGAAGCGTCGTGGCTACGATCTGCTTCCGCATCTGCCGGCGCTGGTCATGAACGATGGCCCGGATACTGCGGCCATCCGTCACGATTGGGGTCGCACCCTCACTGAACTCGCCGACGAGAACTATCTTGAGCCGCTCGAGGGCTGGGCCAAGACGCATCATACCTTTCTACGCTCGCAAACATACGGTTATCCTCCAGTCACGCTCTCAAGCAATCGTCTCGTCGATCTTCCGGAAGGAGAGGGCAAAGCCACCTTCGAAATGTGGCGTAGATTTTCAGACACGCGCTGGGCTGCATCCGCCGGCCATCTTTTTCATAGGAACGTCATTTCGTCAGAGACCTGGACATGGCTGCATTCACCCGCGTTCCGGGCCACACCGCTCGATATGAAAGCCGAGGCTGACCTGCATTTCCTGCAGGGGATTAACCAGCTCATTGGGCACGGCTGGCCTTACTCGCCACCGCAGGAGAAGGAGCCAGGTTGGCGCATGTACGCAGCTGCAGCCTTCAGTGACCACAATCCGTGGTTCTTTGCCATGCACGACCTCACGCGCTATCTTCAGCGGGTCAGCTATGCAATGCGACTCGGAAAGCCTGTGAACGATGTCGCCATTCTTCTTCCAAACGATGACGTGTGGGCCTCTTTCAAAGCGCGCATGGCCAAGCGTACCTCGCCCACATCTGCCGCGGGTTTCGATGAATCCGGCTCCAACGTCACAATTGACGAGTCAATGGGGGATTTTCTCGGCGACAAGGTCGTCGCCCAGGTGGTCGATGCCGGCTTCAATCCGGATTTTATCGACGCCGATGCAATCGATTCAGTGGGCATTCCATATCGTGTGCTTATCCTGCCTGACGTCGATCGCATTCCACTTGCGACCTATCGCAAGATTGCTGCCTTTGCTCGCAGGGGCGGCGTTGTTATCGCAACGCGCCGCGAACCTGCGACCGCACCGGGCCTGATGCGGGCGAAGGAGGATTCGGCTGCGATTGCCGCGCTATCCAAGGAACTCTTCGCTGGTCAAATGGCGACGGCAAGGTTCGTCGTCGACGAAGACTCGCTCGGCTCCACGCTCAGGCAGCTCACTCCGCCCGACATGACACTTACACCCGCAACTCCTTCAATCGGCTTTATCCATCGCAAGCTGGTGCACGGAGATCTGTACTTTGTGGCCAACACATCCAATCTTCCGCAGCACGCTATTGCACATTTCCGCGCATCGGCTACCCACGCCGAAACGTGGAACGCTTTCTCGGGTGAAACCGCGGGTTTGCCCAACCCCAAGGCGATTGACCTCAACCTGGCTCCCTATGAGTCCGAGCTGATTTATTTCGCCGACGATGCGGCAAGTGCCTCGCCCCAGGCAGCAAGAACAGAGAAACTGCGCGTGGACCTTTCAAGTGACTGGCACGTCACCTTCGGCGCCACCGGCATCTCTGAGCAAATGAAAAGGCTGAGCTCATGGAGCGAAGACCCCAGGACGCGTTTCTATTCCGGCCACGCAACCTACGAGAAGAATTTCACCCTGCAACATTCCTCAACCGCATCCGGTAGCCGCTATCTGCTTGATTTCGGCAAGGCGACTCCGGAAGCACTCCCGTCTCCGCCGGGTACAAACAACATGAAGGCCTATCTCGACACGCCAATCCGCGACGCTGCAGAGGTCTACGTGAACGGCTCGCCGGCTGGCGTTGTCTGGCGGCCGCCTTTTCAGCTCGATGTGACGAAGCTCCTCCACACCGGCGTAAACCAGCTTCGCATTGTGGTTGGCAACACGGCCATCAATGAACTCGCCGGCCAGTCGCTGCCGGACTATCGCCTGCTCAACGACCGCTATGGTCTGCGCTTCGTTCCGCAGGGAATGGACGACCTCAAGCCCCTTCCTTCGGGCATTCTGGGCGGTGTTCGACTTCTCGAGGCCAGTTCGGCACCGTAGCACGGGGAAGGCTCCCCTCAGCCAGCCAAGCGACGCAAGTTTCGGGGTGGGGCAGAGCCTGGCTAATCAATTTCAAATAGGAAAGAATGTTTCTCTTGACAATCATTTCACGATGTGGGTAGCCTCACACTCCGTCAGTAAATCTACCCGTGTCAGCCGCGCCTAAACTTGGGCGAAGGCGGCGGATTTTGCAAGAAAGCATAGACCGGATCTCTTGAGTACGAAATTGGGAGACCACTTATGGAGGCCAGCAGGATGAAAGGTATTCGATCTGCTCTTGTACTCGTGTTGTTCGTTGTGGCGGCAAGCTGCGGGTATGGTCAGGCAGGCGCGTCTGGAACTGTTCTAGGAACTGTGACAGACAGCACGGGTGCGATCGTTCCCGGCGCAAAGGTGACCATCACCAACACGGAAACAAACGTTAAATTCAACGCGGTAACCAGCTCAGCGGGTGATTACAACGCTCCCAACCTGAATCCTGGTACCTACATTGTCTCGGCAGAGGCGAAGGGGTTTCAAAAGTCTGTTACCAATCCGTTCACCCTTACAGTGAACCAGCGTGCCCGCGTTGACGTGGCACTGAAAATTGGCGCGGTGACTCAGACGGTCGATGTCTCGGCCCAAGGTGTCTCGCTCGATACCGATAGCGCCGCGTTGTCAAACCTAATCAGCCAGAAGCAGGTGGAAAACCTGCCGTTGAACGGACGCAACTTCATGCAGTTGCTCCTGGTGGGTGCCGGTGCCGTCACAGTAGGCGGTGAGCAGGGAACCATGCGCCAGGGCGAAGGCAACGCCATCAGCGTCAATGGTGGCCGCCCTGAGGGCAATAACTACACGCTCGACGGTCTTGTGAACACGGACGCCGCTCTGGTGACGCCGGCAGTCATGCTTTCGCAGGATGCCATTCAGGAATTCAAGGTTTCCAGCGGTACCTACTCTGCGGATCAGGGATTCAGCGCCACGCAGATCAACATCGTCAGCAAATCAGGCACCAACCAGCCGCATGGCGCGGTGTTCTGGTTCAACCGCAACGACGCATTCGACGCTAAGCCATTTCCGACCGCGAATGACTACATCTCGGGAACACCGACTGCAAATCCAGTTCTGCGTCAGAACCAGTTCGGATTTGTGATGGGTGGTCCGGTGTACATTCCGCATCTGTACGATGGCCGCAACAAGAGCTTTTTCCTGGCCAACTACGAAGGCTGGCGCATCACCAACGGTGCTCGGCAGGTGACCTCAATGCCGAATCCCGCGATCCTGACCGGTGATTTTTCTGCAGAGACCTACAAGGCGCCTTCTGGTTCGGGCTTGCCTGGTGGACCGTTGCCCGCTTATGGAACGGCTGACTGCACCACGTTGCTCTCCTACGGCGGAAACTGCATGCCTGTTGACCCAACCACCGGAGCTGCTTTTCCAGGTAATGTGATTCCCGGTGTTCGGCAGACAGGCAATGTCGGCCTGGTTGCCGTGAAGAATGGCTTCTGGCAGAGCCCAACGATCACTAATCAACCTGAGGGCGTTAGCAACTACTTCAAAAACGTAGGTTTCCCGCTGCACCAGAATCAACAGACCTATCGCGGGGACCAGAACCTAGGAAAACTCGGTTCAGTTTTCTTCCGGTATACGAAGGCAGACTACACCAATCAAAGCGCTTACAACTCGGGTGACCTGATTCACGGCTATGAAGAGTATTTCCAGAATCAGACCAGTTGGACAGTCTCCCACACGGTCAGCCTGGGTGGCTCCACGGTCAACAACTTCCGTTTTGGTCATCTCACGGCCAACGCGCCCCAGGGTGGTCCGCAAATTACACCTGAAGCCGTGTCCGATCTTGCTTTGACCGGAGTGTTCACCAATTTCTCGGCTCTTCAACAAACCTGGCCGAACGTCGGCATCTCTCAGTTCGCAAGTGGCGGCGGTTCGGGCAATTCCTATACAGGTTCAGATGGTCCGACATGGGAGTTTGCCGATTCGTTCACTATGGTGCATGGACGGCACACGCTTGGGTTTGGCGCGGACTACCGTCACTGGCGGCTCATCCGCAACCTTGATGACGACTTCTATGGCGACTGGGGCTTCTCGTCGACCTCAGTGCAGAACAACGGCGGCGGCTGCGCGACCTCATCGGGTCTCTGCGGAACCGGCAATGCAGTTGCCGACATGCTTCTCGGCTACTACAGCGGTGTGAGTGGATTTGTTCCCGGACCTTTGAGCCCAACCAATACCGCGGGCAATCCGCAGAACCACGTCTTCGACTACTTTGCTCCCTACGCCATGGACGACTGGAAAGTCACCCGGAAGCTAACTCTCAATCTCGGCATTCGCTGGGACTACCGTACAGTACCGTATGAGGAACAGAACAAGATGTTCTGGCTCGATACCTCCAATGCCAACGGTGGTCTCTGCTATGCCGATAAGAAACTTGCCGATTTGGGCGTTGCTCCGGGTGGTGACAGTAACAGTGGTCCCATTCTTCGCTATTGCGGTCGCGTTCCGCATGCGGGCTCCAAGAACCCGTGGGCACCACGCGTCGGCTTCAGCTATCGGCTTACGCCAAAGACTGTCATCCGTGGCGGTTACGGCATCTTCTTCGATTCGGCTGAAGGTCGCGAAATCGACAACTCTGGCGACATCTATCCGTACAGCATCCGCAACAGTTTGAACCCAAGCAGTGATTCCACGCTGCCAAAGCTGAGCAACAATCTGTTCCCTGCGTATTCAACACTCGGGCCATTTCCGGTATCGACGCTGACCTTCCTGGCTGTCATCATGTCGGACAACCCGCTCAACCCCTATGTCCAGTCCTGGACCTTTGGCGCACAAAGGGAACTGTTCAAGAACACGACGCTTGAAGTGAACTACATCGGTACGCACGCAGTTCACCTCCTTGACCGTCGCGATATTGCGCAACCCTATGGCATTCCTTCCGACAGCCTGGCATTTTGCCAGACGCAGGATTCCAACGGAACCTACGTCAACCGCAACACGGCTCCCTGCAGCCTTGCGAGCCGCCGTCCCTATCCGAACTTCAGCAACATTTACATCAACAGCGACTGGCACGGTTACTCGCACTACAACGGCTTGAATGTCAAGTTCGAGCATCGTGCGGCCGATCTTGCTCTGACTGCTGTGTACACCTGGGCTCAAAGCAAAGACGACAAGTCGGCTGCCGCTGGCGTGGGCGCGACCGGCTCCGGCTTCCAGGGCTTCCAGGACAACCACAATCCCAACAAGGACTACGGACTATCTGATTTCGATGTCAATCAGCGGTTCGTGTCCAGCTATGTCTACCAACTTCCCATTGGCCGCGGAAAGCACTTCGGCGGCGGTATGAACCGTGCTACCGATCTAATCGTCGGTGGATGGGAAACCACAGGAATCGCGACCTTCCAGGCTGGCTTCCCGTATAGCATCACTGCCGGTGATCTGGGAGGTTTTCTCGGCACTTTCTTCCAGCGCGCCAATCGCGTGCAAGGCTGTGACATTCACAAGAACCTGACGCAAGTACTGCAGCGCATCAACTTTGACTGCTTTACTCAACCAGCGGCTGGCGTATACGGTGATACACCGCGCAACTGGCTCCGTCAGCCCGGCATCAACAACTGGGACATGGGACTAGGCAAGACGTTCCACATTGGAGAAAAGGCCGGATTCAAGATCTCCGGCGATTTCTTCAATGCCTTCAACCATCACCAATATGGAATCGGAACAGGTGCCCTTATCGGCGGCGGTTCCGGTGGCGGCTCTGCAATTGATAATGGTGTTGGCAGTACCACCGCTGGGCAGATTACCTCTGCATCTGCTTCCCGCATTATCCAAATCAGTGGTAAGTTCACCTTCTAGCGTTGCACTGGTGATCTCACTCACTCCGCCATGCCAACTTGTGCATGGCGGAGTTTTCTTTTGTGGAGATAAACTCATACCATGATTTTGAAGCGTGTTCTTGCGTTTCCGCTCTGTTGCCTGATTCTTCTCGCTCCACTGGCAAGCCATGCCCAGTCCTCTGCCGATCCCGAGCAACTCGCGGCGCGAGGCCAGCAAGCTCTTCGTCAGGGCCATTACGCAGAAGCGCAATCTGCCTTCGAGTCACTTGCAAAAATTGAGCCCGGCATTGCGGAGATCCACGCGACACTCGGAGCTATCGATTACAAACTGCGAGATTACGAGAAGTCCGTTCATGAAGTCAGGACAGCTCAGCGCCTAAAGCCCAGCCTACCCCGTCTCGATAGCTTGCTTGGACTCTCGCTTGCAGAACTCGGACAGTTTCAGGAGGCACTCCCGAAACTCGAAGCCGGATTCAAGCCAACTTCCGACCAGGACACGCGCCGACTCTGCGGCTTGCAGATGCTGCGCGCCTATACAAACCTCGGCCGCGATGCCGACGCGGTACGCACAGCTCTCGAACTGAACAAGATCTTCCCCGACGATCCCGAAGTTCTTTACCATACGGGCCGAATTTACGGAAACTTTGCCTACATCACCATGGAGAAGCTGCACGACTCAGCTCCCAATTCAATCTGGATGTTGCAGGCACAGGGCGAGGCAAACGAGAGCCAGAAGAATTTTGACGCCGCAATCGACGCCTTTCATCACGTGCTCGCGATCGATCCGCATCGGCCTGGCATTCACTATCGCCTTGGGAGGATTTACCTCTCACGCTTCCATCAATCACAAAATGCCTCTGACCGCGATGAAGCAGGCAAGGAGTTTGAGGCTGAATTGCAAGTGGATTCTGCCAATGGCAATGCGGGGTATGAACTCGCGGTCCTTGATGCAGAACAAGGGAAAGACTGAAGAGGCACTCAGGCTATTCCAGTCCGTACTTGCCCATTACCCTGATTTTGAAGAAGCGCTCGTCGGACTTGCGGGGGTGTTTGCTCGATCAGCAAAAAGCTGCAGATGCCGTTCCACTTCTTGAACGCGCAACCCATGTTCGTCCCGACGATGAAGTTGCCTGGTATCGACTCGCACAGGCCTATCGAGCAACCGGGAATCGCCAGCAACAGGCCACTGCGCTCGCGCAATTTCGCAAACTGCACAATTCCACACCTGTGACGTTGAGAAAGCCCAACGCGGAAGAGGAGATTACGCCTCAACAGATTGGCACGGCACAAAATCCTGGTAGCTCAAACTAGCCAGCTTTTCCACCACCGACCAGTGTTTCCAGAATGTGGCCCATCTTTTCCTGCTTGGTCCGCAGATAGCGTTCAAAGCTTTCATGCGCCTCAACTTCTGCAGAAATGCGCTCTGTTACGGTTATGCCTCCGGCTTCCAAGGCGGCCACTTTCTCGGGATTATTCGTCATGAGCTTGACGCGATCGACGCCCATCAGCTTCAGCACAGCCGCGGGCATCTCATAGCCTCTGCAGTCGGCAGCAAATCCAAGCTCCTCGTTGGCCTCTACGGTATCGCGCCCCTGGTCCTGCAACTCGTAGGCCTTCAATTTGGCCATGAGGCCGATGCCGCGGCCCTCCTGCTGTTCATACAGCAGAATGCCTGCACCTGCTTCGGCGATCTTCGTCAGGGCTAGCTCCAATTGCAGCCGGCAGTCGCATCGCAATGAGTGGAACACATCGCCCGTAAGACACTGCGAGTGGATGCGTACCAGCGGCGCTGCACTACGAACATCGCCCATCACCAAGGCGACCAATCCCTCTGCCTGAGGACGATCGGCAGGCCCAGGCACGCAATTCGAAGCAGAGTCAGCCGTTTCGCCCTCAAATCCGAGAATGCGAAAATGCCCCCAACGGGTAGGAAAGTCGGCTTCTGCAACCTTTTTGACCGAAATCAGTGCCATACGCCTATTTTACGGTGCGTCCCGCTGCGCTCTGCGGTGCCGATCACAGGAGACGTTACTTTCCTATTAGATGTTCAGCTGAGCGGCGCGATACATTTGTCCTGTGACGGACAAGCTCATTCTCATTACACTGCTGGTCAAGCTAGGCGTGGGGGCCTCCATGGCGAGCGCTCTGGCCCGTGCCAGTACCTTCCGTCGGCTCTTCTTTGCAGAGCATCGCCGTCATCGTCAGACACTGGCTCTTCTCGCATTCTTTCTCATCCCTCTTACGCTTGGCGTCTGGATCCGTACCATGGTCGGCAACTTCCTTGCGGCCGATATCTCGTTTGAAACCATCATCCTGCTCGGTCTTTTCATTGGGCCTGGATGGGCCATGCTCGGCGGCGCTGTCCTTGCTGTGCCAGCCATGCTTCATCACGAGTACCTCTCTCTTCCATTCAACCTTTGTCTCGGACTGTTGGCAGGCTCCCTTGCGCGCTTTCTGGATAAGGAGGAAATATGGTCGTTCACGCCCTTCATCGATCTCAGCCTCTACAGATGGATTCGGCGCAACATTCGACAGCCGCGCGTCGACCACCAATTTCTGATGCTCTTTCTCATTGTGGCTGCCGAAGCCTGCCGCGATTGGATTGCTCACGCGTTTCCACGTCAACTCTTCGCACTGCTTACGCCGGAAATCTGGCTCCAGGCACTTGTCTGGCTTAGCGCACCGATCGTCGTCGGCATCCCTATCAAGGTCTGGAATGCGCTCCGCATTGAAAACAAGCTCGAAGAGCAAAAGAGGCTTTTGCTCGAAGCCAGACTCGACGCGCTTCAGCGCCAGATTAATCCTCACTTTCTTTTCAATACGCTCAACTCGATCGCCTCTCTGGTACGCCAAAAGCCCGAACTTGCACGAGAAATGACCGTGAAGCTGGCCAACATTCTTCGCGCGCTTCTGAAAGACCACGACACCTATGTACCTTTAAGCGAGGAGCTCAGTTTCACGGACGATTATCTCGATATCGAAGTCGTCCGATTCGGCCCCGACAAGCTGCGCGTTGAAAAGGACATAGATCCACGCACACTCGAGATTCTGGTGCCCAGCATACTTTTGCAGCCGCTCATTGAAAACAGCATCAAGCACGGCCTTGAACCGCGCCTTCATGGTGGTACCGTTACACTTCGCAGCCGGATTGACGGCAATCACGTTTGCATCGAGGTCGCAGATGACGGCGTCGGTATTCGTGCGGCCTCTGACACTTCGGTGCGTCGTACTGGCGCGGGAATTGGCCTCAAAAATGTCCAGGAGCGCCTCGAAGTGCTCTACGGAGACCGGGCGCATTTCAACGTCGTCAGCAATCCCGGCCGGGGAACCCTTGTTTCTATTGAGCTGCCCACCAATCTCTCCCTTGCTCCCTGATTTCGCACAGTCCTTTGACATGCACATGGGCTGCGGCTGGCTGTATCCTCAACTTGATGGTTCGTTTCACAGTCCTGGCTTCAGGCTCACGAGGCAACTCCTCCGTCATTACGGGTGGACAGACGCGCATACTGATTGATGCCGGACTCAGTTGCCGTGAACTCTTCCGCCGCATGAAAATCGCCGGCGAAGACCCAGCCACACTCGATGCAATCCTCATCACGCACGAGCATCAGGACCACGTCAATGGGCTTGCCGTTACTGCGCGGAAGTTGGGCATTCCCGTTTATTTCACTGAGGGGACGCACCGCGCGTGGAAGCGCTGGCTTACGCCGCGCCGACAGATGACCTATAAACAGTGGCTGGAGCAATGCAGACAACAGGCAGCTGCCCGCCAAGCTGAACCAGTGCAAACTGTCGTTTCTGCCGAAGTTGCAGATCCCGAAGAGAGTTCGGAAGAGTACTCAGAAAACGCCATCAAAGTAGAACCCGTGGCCGCGAAAGACCCCACATTCTTGCCTTCGGTCGAGTACTTTGCTTCCGGACAGCCCTTCACAGTCGGAGAAGTTCGGGTCAGCCCTTTTACCACCTCGCATGACGCAGTCGACCCCGTGGGTTTCGTGCTGGAGACTGAGGGCGTTCGCCTGGCGGTGGCTACAGACCTTGGTTACGTTGCGCCTAACGTCAAGGCCCAGCTTCGCTCGCTCGATCTACTCCTCCTCGAGTCTAACCATGATCTTGAAATGCTCCGTGACGGCCCGTATCCCTGGTCAGTCAAGCAGCGGGTACTCTCTAGAGTTGGTCACCTTTCCAACGACGCCGCTTCTGCGTTTCTGGAACAAGACTACGATGGCAATGCTGCCTACGTAATCCTGGGTCATCTTTCTGAAAACAATAACCATCCCGACCTTGCGCGAGTTGCGGCAGAGCGCGCACTGGCTGGTCGCGCGAGCTTGATCGCAAATCGGCTGTTGCTGGCAGAGCAACACCAACCCCTCAATTCTGTAACCTTTTAGGTGACTTCAGTTACAATATAGACATCAGGCGTCACTCTGTACTAGGTATCGACGACTGGGCGGTCTCGGAATTGAAGCGTTCAGGGGCTGGCGTAATGCGAAGAGATGATGCAACTTCAGCACATTTTCGGCATCCTACTTCCGTTGGGCCTTCTCTGTCGCTCTGACCGCGCCAGGCAACCTTAACAAAGTGAGTCGAACAGCATATGGCAAGCACAAGTTGTACTGACCGGGTCGTCGGAGCCATTCTTGCAAGCTGGCGCTATGACATTTCTGGCATCTCGCCAGAAATGCGCAAAGACTACGAAAAGCACCTTAAGGAATGCAATCGGTGCAGCAGTCGTCAGCGTTTCCACCGCGGCCTCGATGTCTCCCTGGTTGTGCTTACTTCACTCTCGGTATTCTTCTCCATATTCGCTTTAGCGGTACTCAAACACATCAAGCCCCTCGAGCATGTTGCCTTCAGTGTTCTGGGACTCGACAAGTTTGACATGTATCACATGCTTGTGTCGGCTGCAATTGCAGGCGTCTGCTTCTCTGTCATTGCGTTCGCCTTGGTGCTCATGGCCACGCCGGCTCCGAGCTACCTGAGTGGCATCGCCGCCGAGCGCGCCAAGCTGATTGAAGAGCGCTTGCCGGACTCGATTCGATCTCTGCGCTCTCGCTCATAAGTTTCTGCGATCAGCATGCAAAAGGCCTCCCACGTGGGAGGCCTTTTGCGTTGCCGAGTTCTGTCAACTTACCCCGCTACCGGTACCCGCAGATCGCCGCCCGTCATCTCCTTCGGCAAGCCCAGATGCAGCAGGTTCAGCAGCGTCGGTGAAATATCGCGCAGGCTGCCATCCGGCCGCAGCCTGAAGTTGTGCGCATCTTCGCTCACATAAATCATCGGCACAGGATTCGTCGTGTGCGCGGTGTGCGGACCACCCGTCGCCGGGTCTACCATCAACTCCGCATTGCCGTGATCCGCGGTGATGAGCCACGATCCATTCCTCTCCCGAATCGCTTTATAAATCCGGTCCAGTTGCGCGTCCACTGCTTCAACCGCCTTAATTGTCGGCTCCAGTTTTCCCGAGTGGCCCACCATATCTGCATTGGCAAAGTTCGCGACGATCAGGTCGAAAGCTGTGTCATTCACCGCCTTCACAATCGTGTCTCCGATACACTCTGCGCGCATCTCCGGGGCAAGGTCGTAGGTGGCCACCTTCAGCGAGGGACACAGTATGCGCTCTTCTCCCGGAAACGGAGTCTCAATACCTCCATTGAAGAAGTAGGTCACATGCGCAAACTTTTCCGTCTCAGCGACGCGCAGATTTCGCAACTGATGTGCGGACAAAATATTCGCCAGAATGTTGTCCATTGACTCTGGCAGAATCACCAGTGGCAGTTCATACAGCTTGTCGTACTGCGTCATGCACAAGTAGTGCAGGTTCTTCGGAATCTCATTGCGCGCTATTGTTTCGTCCAGTGACTCCCAGCCTTCGAGATCGCGCCCGCCCTTCTTGTTCAGGCCGCTCTCTCGTGCCAGCACGCGCGTAATTTGCCGAGCGCGATCTGCTCGGAAATTGAAATTGATGCACACGTCCTCGTCACGAATCACGCCATTCGGCTTGCCCGCGGCATCGGTCACCACAAAGGGAATCAGAAATTCATCCGTCGTCCCGCTGTTGTAGCATTCCTTGATGCGGGCCACAGCATCCGGATAGGCGCCGCCCTCTGCCTTGCCCGCCACCATGGCCTCGAATGCCTTGCGCTCACGCTCCCAGCGCCGGTCCCGATCCATCGCATAATAGCGTCCGCTGATGCTGGCAATTTTGCCCACACCATACTCGCGCATCTTCTGCTCAAGCGCCGCAATATAGCCCGCACCGCTCGTAGGCAGCGTGTCCCGCCCATCCATGAAGGCGTGGACCAAGACCCGCTCGACGCCATATTCACGCGCCGTGCGCAACAGCGCATACAAGTGTTCCTGGTGCGAGTGCACGCCGCCGTCTGACACCAGCCCGAACAGATGCAGTTGCCGTCCGCCCTCGCGGGCCTTCTTCATCGCCGCAACGATTGCCGGGTTCTTCTGGAACTCGCCCGAAGCAATCTGAGCGTCGATGCGCGTGATGTCCATCTGCACAATGCGGCCAGCGCCAATGTTCAGGTGGCCCACTTCGCTGTTGCCCATCTGACCATCCGGCAGGCCCACAAAATGCTCGCTCGCGCGAATGAGTGTGTTGGGAAACTCGCGCAGCAGCTTGTCATAGCATGGTTTACGTGCCAGCGCGATGGCATTGTTGGAGGTTTCGGCGCGATAGCCCCATCCATCCAGAATGGTCAGAACAAGAGGACGCTTGCTAGCCATAAGTTAAAAAACACCTCAAAGTTGATTCGATCTGTACGTATTAAGAATACCGGTCCGAGTTGCGGCAGAAACGTGACAGGGTGCACATCTCCGACAATGATCCGCACTTTTCAGTTGACCGACTCTTTGCCTTTGGCACTCCGCCCCAAAGAGTGCCTTCTACCAACAGAATGGTGAAGTTGGTTCGACCGCGATGCACGCAGCAAGCGCCGCCTTTTCATCCCATGCCGCACCGTTGGCAGCGGAAGTGGTGGCAATCCCGCAAGCGCCAGCAAACCATTATTGGCAGCTCGAAACAGGCGGAAGCCTGGCTCACCTGCTCGTGGAGGTCCGTCGGTCGCAGCGATAAAGAGCGCCGTGTGACTGGCAGGATGTATCGCGATATAGGTCGTAAATCCAGCGCCGCCGCCAGTTTTCTGGATAATATGCTCTGGATCGCCGTTCGCACGGAGATGCATCCAACCCAGTCCAATACCGCTTACTCTGCCTGCGTGGGCCAGCCCATACTGGCTCTCAAGCGATGATGGCAGTAGGTAGATCGCATGCGCCGCATCGGCCTGCGACGGTACGCCCGGTCCAGCACCGCCCGCCAGGTATTCCAACCACTTCGCCATATCCTCCGGCGTCGAGTAGAGCCCGCTGCTGCCCTCCGTGTTTTCGGTAATTGTGCACGGACCTTCCCTGCGCGCGCTTTGCATCAACCGCTCGCACTGCCCAACAGTCGGATAGAAAGTTGTCTGCCACATGTGCAGTGGCTTGATTGTCCGCTCCCAAAGCAGGGTTGCATACGGTCTATGCGTCGCCTCGGAAAGGGCATCGCTCAGCAGGTCGAATCCGATATTGGAATAGAATGCTCGCGTTCCGGGAGTAGAGAGCAACTGAGTGGACTGCAACCATTGCCACCGAGTTTGGTAATCAGGATATGTAAAGTGCGGTGTGTGGCGAGGTGCGGTTCCTATCTCGCGTGACAGACCCGCCGTATGTGTGGCCAGATCCAGCAGAGTAATTGGTGCGCCCTGCTCTGGAACCACATCCCCCTGGGGCGCATATCGCTCGAGCGGGTCGCTCAGATGAACGGTTCCATCTGCGACCAGTTTTGAAAGCAGGTCAGTCGTAAAGATCTTTGTCAGCGAGCACAGCCGAACGAACGAATTCTCTGTCGGAGTCTCATGCGAGCCCGGTGCCGTTTCTCCGTAGCCATGGAAATAGACCTCGTGTCCGCGCACGACCACGAGCACCAGGCCCGTTGCACCAGAACCTCTATACAGTTCTTCACCAAGCTGATCGGCCCCGTGGAGGTCTTTGGGCACAGAGGTGCTACCGGTCTGAGCAACCGCAGGCAACAAGGATAAGAACAACAGGCAGACAGGCAAAAAACGCATTGTTTCTAGTTTAGGGCCTCTTCTCTCAACTCTCGGATGGGGGCATCACTTTGGTCACGCTCTGTTGCTCCAAAGAGTAAGCGGGAGAGATTTCTCCCTCCCGCCAGTTTGTTCCAGCCAACGTTGCCGCTAAGTCACGCCGAAGGCCTCCGCGGCATCCAGTGGTTATCCGTTGTAGTTGATCGATTCCAGTCCCAGATAGACCGCGCCCGCGCCGAGTTCTTCCTCAATGCGCAGCAACTGGTTGTACTTGGCAATACGGTCTGTGCGGCTGGCCGAACCGGTCTTGATCTGTCCTGCGCCGGTGGCAACTGCCAGATCCGCAATGAACGTATCCTCGCTCTCACCTGAACGGTGCGAGATGATCGATGTGTAACCGTAGCGACGTCCCAACTCAATTGCGTCGAGTGTTTCGCTCACCGTGCCGATCTGGTTCACTTTGATCAGAATCGAGTTTCCGACACCCTCCTCAATTCCGCGCTGCAGGCGCTTCACGTTGGTCACGAACAGGTCATCGCCCACCAGTTGAATGCGGCTCCCCATCTTGTCGGTTGCCACGCGCCAACCGTTCCAATCATCCTCAGCCAAGCCGTCTTCGAGAGAAACGATCGGGTACTGCCGCGTCCACGAGTCCCAGAACTCCACCATCTGTTCGCTTGTGAGCTCGCGCTTGTCGCTCTTCTTGAAGACGTATTTGCTCTTTTCCTTGTCGTAGAACTCGCTTGCAGCCGGATCGAGTGCGATGGCGATCTGCTCGCCCGCCTTGTAGCCGGCAAGCTCAATGGCTTCCAGAATCACTTCAATCGCTTCAGTGTTCGACTTCAGTGACGGTGCGAAGCCACCTTCGTCGCCTACCGACGTGTTGTAGCCCTTTTTCTTCAGCACGCTCTTGAGGGTATGGAAGACTTCTGCGCCCCAACGCAGTGCATCGCTGAACCGCTCCGCGCCAACCGGCATCACCATGAACTCCTGAAAGTCCACGTTGTTATCCGCGTGTGCGCCGCCATTCAGAATGTTCATCATGGGCGTGGGCAATACGCATGCGTTAATGCCGCCCAAATATCGATAGAGCGGAATTTCCAGCGTCTTTGCAACGGCGCGGGTCGCCGCCATCGAAACAGCCAGAATCGCATTTGCGCCCAGCTTGCCCTTATTCGGCGTGCCGTCAAGTGCAATCATGGTCTGGTCAATTAGCCGCTGATTTGCCGCATCCATGCCTTCCAGCTCCGGCGCAATCACGGTTTCCACATTCTCTACCGCCTGCAGCACGCCCTTGCCCAGATAATGGCTTTTGTCGCCATCGCGCAGTTCCACAGCCTCGTGTTCGCCGGTTGAGGCGCCCGAAGGCACAATCGCGCGTCCCAGCGCGCCGCTATCCAGAATTACATCCGCTTCCACGGTCGGATTTCCGCGCGAATCCAACACCTCGCGCGCGCGAATGGCAACAATCTCAGTCATTTTGGTCCTCACAATATGGTGATGCAGCCGGTCATTCAATTTAGGTCGGCGATCCACACGCACATGGCTTCCGGTCATGCTTTGAATCGTTTCCAGAAACCCTGACACCTTGAGAATCGCCCTTTCCTACCGCCGCGAAAAATTCGCCTTGTTCCGTTCGGATTCTAACAAACCGGGCCGTCCTTGCCGGTGTGGCCGCAGTCACAATCGTTGGTATCTTGACCTGCAAAAGCGAATAAACGGCAAGCCGCATTTACCCGTTATCTGCCTTGATTCTTATCGCGTTGGGCACCTGTCGATGCTCTGCAATGCCCATGGAAATCAATGCATCGCTAGCATAGAGACAGGGCGGATGCATCACTATGCACCGCAGTCTGAAAAGCAACTTTTTCGCCGCATGCGGGGTCTAAATATCGGTGTGGGGACTTTCCGTTCGCGAGAAGGAGAAAATGTGATGAAAAAATCTCTCTTCGTCTGCGCAGCCATACTGCTTGCCTCCGGTATTGGACGGGCACAGCAGGCCAATCCCTACGAGGGCACTTCGCATCCTCCTGCCGATGATGCAATCATCGCTACGCCGGAGGTCGAAGCCAAGCCTCCTGCGGGACATCCCTATACGGCGACGCAATCACAGGCTCCAACTGCAAACCAGTCGCAGCCAGCAACAACCACGGCTGCTCTCCCTATTCCAGTTCAAGAGCCCGGCAAGAAGGTATACCCACAGCAGGGAACAGATGACGGTATTGTGCAGGTGGCCAGTCAGCCTCAGCCTCAGCCGGTTGGAACTGTGCAGCCTGCACTCAGTCAGCGCACTTGGTCCTATGCAGACGATCCTGACGGCGGCATCGTGCATCCTCCGGCTCTGCCTCCAGGCGAAATCGCATCTGGCACCATCATTCGCGTCAAGCTGCTCACCGATCTATCCAGCGCGCTCAGCAAGCCGGGTGAGCCATTCCGCGCACGCGTTGCCAGTGACGTCCTAGCCGACGGCAACGTGGTCATTCCCGCCGGTTCGGAAATCCAGGGCCGAGTCTCTGAAGCCTCCATGGGACACTTTGCGGGCTCCGGTTCACTCATGTTGCAGCCCGACTGGGTCACACTTCCCGATGGCTCCAGCTACCGGCTCCATGCCATGGTCGCTTCGACGCCCGGCAGCAGAACGCGCGTGCAGGCTGAAGGTGAGATTGTCCCCGATCCTGGAATCAAGCGCGCTGGTCTTGAATACGGCGGCGCCATCGGTGCAGGTGCTGTCACAGGCGCGTATTTGGGCGGGCCAGTCGGCGCGCTCGTAGGCGGACTCGTGGGCGCAGGTGCCGTGACAACACATCTTCTGGTGAGTCATCCGCAGGTGCATCTCGACAACGGCACCTACATGACGTTGACTCTTACGCACAATATGCAGCTTCAGTCCATGAACCAGATGGGCAATTAACCAGTATTCGCTTTCATCAGCTTTCACGCCGCGGCTTTGTCCGCGGCGCTTCTTTTGCACCTGCTACACTCCCCAGTGGTGCTGAAGGAGCCATTCTGCGATGAGCGATATTCAGTCTGTTGGCGTGATCGGTGCGGGAACCATGGGTTCGGGCATCGCACATGTCTTCGCCCGCTCCGGTTTCGAAGTCATTCTCTGCGATGTCGAGCAGCGCTTTCTCGATCGTGGGTTCGAGTCCATCCGGACCAATCTGGCGCGCGAAGCGGCGAAAGGTAAGCTGCCCAGTGGCGAAATCGAATCGGCGCTCGCGCGCATTTCGCTGACCACGGATCGCGAAAAGCTCGCCGCTGTCGAAATCGCAGTTGAGGCCGCGCCTGAACGCTTCGAATTGAAAGCGGAAATTTTTCGCTTCCTCGACCGCATCCTTCCCGCCGACGCAATTCTCGCCTCCAACACCTCTTCCATCTCCATTACGCGCCTTGCTGCACTCACTCAGCGTCCGCAGCAGGTCATCGGCATGCACTTTTTTAATCCGGTCCCTGTCATGGCCCTTGTAGAAGTTGTGCGCGGCCTTGCGACAAGCGACGCAACCTACGGCGCTGTTGGTTCGCTGGCGATTGAACTTGGCAAGACGCCCATCGAGGTCAACGACGCGCCCGGCTTCGTCTCCAATCGCGTTCTGATGCCACTGATCAACGAGGCGTCCTACTCCGTAATGGAGGGCGTCGCAACACCCGAAGCCGTTGACCAGGTCTTCAAGCTCGGCATGGCTCACCCGATGGGGCCGCTCACCCTCGCCGACTTCATCGGCCTTGACGTCTGTGTCGACATCATGCGCGTTTTGCAGGAGGGCTTCGGCAACCCCAAATATGCCCCCTGTCCGCTACTGGTCAAAATGGTTGATGCCGGTTGGTTGGGGCGCAAGTCCGGCCGCGGATTCTATTCGTACGAGAAGAAGTAGCACTTCCCAGGGCCATCAGGTTGAAACCTCGAAGCAGGGAACTGAAACGGCTTTCTCCACGTATCTACTGCAAATGACCGTAGCTGTGTCTGGTACAGCTGCGTCCAACCGTTATGCAGACCTTTTCCGACACTCTCGGCCAGGTGTTCCGCGCCATCGCGGCCAATAAGCTGCGTAGCTTCCTGACTATGTTCGGAATCGCATGGGGTGTCGGTTCGCTGCTCGTCCTCGTCGGTCTTGGTGAGGGCTTCCGTTCCGGGCAGAGGAGACAACTCTCCCAACTCGGCAACGATCTTGTGATGATGTGGAATGGCACCATTCCTGCCGTCGCCAATCAGCACACGGGAATGCGCCCCTACCAGCTCACTATGGGTGACGCCGCTGCGCTCCGCAAACTCCCCGAACTCCGCGCCGTCACCGTCGAACTTGGCCGTTCCGACCTGTACGAAGTCAGCCAGTGGAACAATACCTCCAGCCGCGTCATTGGCGTCGAGCCTAATTACACGGAGGTCCGCTTCATTCCAATGGACCGCGGCCGCTTCATCGATCAACAGGACCTCGACCAGCGAAGACGGGTCGCAGTGCTCGGCTCCAAGGCCGCAACCTTACTTTTCTCCGGTCGTCCAATGGTCGGCGAAACGATTCTCATCAATGGCACAGCCTTTACCATCGTCGGCTCGGTGGGCAAAATCAGCCGTGGCAACAACGATTTTGACGACCAGAAGATCTACCTCCCGGTCACTACCATGCTGCAGCTGTTTCCCCTCAAGGGAGAAAACATTGCTCAGGATGCGCTGACTTCCATCCAGTACCAGCCCACCGAGCGCGGCGAAATCACCGCTGCCAAAGCCGCAGTTCATCGCGTCATAGCCGAGCGTCACGGTTTCGACCCCTCCATGAGCGACGCATTCAACGAGTTCGATACGATCACGGAAGAAAAACTCGTTGGCGTCATTTTCAACGTGATGGATATCTTCCTGGGCGGGGTTGGGATCGTCACGCTCGGACTGGGGGCCGTCGGCATCATTAACATCATGCTCGTTTCAGTTACCGAGCGAACCCGTGAAATCGGGATCATGAAAGCAATCGGCGCCACGCGTCGCAGTATCCTATCGCAGTTCTTTCTTGAGGGGCTGTTACTCACTGGCATAAGTGGAATCGTAGGCGTCGTCATCTCGGCGGGGTTCATGGGCCTCCTGCAGCACTTCCTTACGGGCAAAATGCCGGGCTTCGACCCTCCTCGTTTGGTCCCCTGGTCTGTCGCGCTCGCCCTCGGTTCGCTCGTGCTGAGCGGAGTTGCGGCGGGTCTCTATCCGGCGAGCAAGGCTGCTGACCTTGATCCGATTGAAGCACTTCGAAGAGAGTAGATGCCATGTTAAAAGATATTCTCGGTCAGGCTTGGGAAGCGATGGTCTTCAATCGCCGGCGCACCTCCATCACCATGATCGGTATGGCATGGGGTATTGCCACGGTCGTGCTGCTATTAGCCTATGGTGCCGGCTTCAGCCGCGCCATTGAGGCCATCTTTGCCCAGTGGGGAACCAATGTCATCGGTGTCTTTCCCGGCAGAACCAGCGAGCAGGCCGGTGGCTCCAAGTCTGGAGTCGCGATTCGCTTCACCATGGACGATGTCGATCGCATCGCCAACTCGGTTCCCGGAATTGAACACATCTCGCCCATGGTTCAGATGGATGTACCGGTTCAGGACGAACTGCACAAATACACGTGGACAGTTAACGGCGTCTATCCTTCCTTTCAGGATGTCTGGAAACTCGACACAGCCGAAGGACGCTTCTTCAACGGGCAGGAAGAAGATCAGCGCGCCCATGTCTGCGTGATTGGATCCGACGCCAAGACCAAGCTCTTTTCAGGCCGCTGGGCCATCGGAGAAACCATTCGCCTGAACGGAGTCATGTTCAAAGTCGTTGGTGTCCTTGAACCAAAAATGCAGGAAGGCGGAAATAACAATCGAAATACCCAGATCTATATACCTTTCCGCACTATGAGCGATATCAAAGACACCAAATATCTCGACGGCATCTGGTTCAACTATCGCGGCGACAACATGCTTGCCGAAAAAGCCCTGCGCACAACACTCGGTTCAGCGCTGCACTTCAACCCTACCGACCACAACGCCGTTTACGTCGCCAATCTTATGACGCAGTTGCACCAATTCGAGATTCTCTCGACGGCTCTGCAGGTGCTCCTGTCTCTGGTGGGCGCACTTACGCTCGGTATTGCGGGCATTGGCCTGATGAACATCATGCTTGTTGCCGTGCAGCAGCGTACTCGCGAAATCGGAGTGGAGAAAGCCCTGGGCGCACAAAAGCACCATATCCTGGTTCAGTTTCTTGCCGAGGCATTCGTCATCACGGGAGTGGGTGGGGTTAGCGGTGTCGTGCTCGCCTATATCATTTCGAAGCTCGTAGGGCGTATCACGTTCTACAGCGCTATCGCGCTGCATGCGCATGACGCTGATATTTACTTGCTCATTTCACCCACAACGGTCATCGTGGCCACAAGTATTCTCGTTGTCACCGGTCTGGTGAGCGGAATGATACCCGCCATTCGCGCCGCTAACCTTGATCCCATCGAAGCCCTGCGCTACGAGTAGCGCAGGGCTGCTATGCGAGCTTGTACGGCGCGCGATACGGCCGCGTCAACAGTGCCGAGGCCTCCGCATCGTTCGCTATCGTCTCCGTTTTCGGATCCCAGTGAATCGTCCGCCCCGTGAGCATTGAAATTAATCCCAGGTGCCCCGGAATCGTTGAGTGATGCGCCGTCTGCACGGGTGCAATTGTCGGTTTGCGCGACTTCACACAGTCCAGAAAATTCCGTCTGTGCTCCTTCGATTCATACAGCTTCACCTTGCGCAGATTCTCCGGCAGAGGTCCAGGTTTTAGCCACTCGGGATTGCTGCAATCGAAACCGGACCGGTCCACCCAAACCCAGCCCTCCGGTCCAATCCACTTGCACCCCATGGCAATTGCGGGCGAACCACCCGCAATCGTCATGCGCACATCGTTCGCATAGCCCGTGACTTCTTTCTTGTACGTGCAGGCTACGGTGTACTTCTGCGCCACATTCCACGCCGCATCCTTGTCCGGAAAGTCGCCAAAACCCCACACCTCGGATGGTCCTGTTCGGTCGAAGCCCAGTCCCCAATGCGCAATATCGCCGTGGTGACCAATCCAGTCCATCAACTGTCCGCCGCCTGTGTTGTAATTCCAGCGCCAATTCTGGAAGACCCGCGCTTCAATGTAGTCCTCCAGCTGCGAGGGACCAATCCAGGTGTTGTAGTCAAGATCCGCCTGAGGCTGGCTTACCGCAAGATTCCACGCCGGTGTGCCCTTGATGAGCTCTGAAGGGTCTGTAATGTGAATCTGCTCTGTTGCCAGCTTTTCCAGCAGTGCCGGCACGGTGTTTGGAAAGTCATGCGGCGCGCCTGGCAATCCCACTTCCACATGCGTCACCGGCCCAATCAACTGGTTGCGCACAATTTCCGCCGCCTTGTGAAACTCCGGCAGTGAGCGCTGCCAGCTTCCCGTCTGCCAGATCACGTTGTTCGCTTCCACGGCCTTTACAATCGCCTGCTGCTCCGCCACGGTCTTCGCCAGCGGCTTCTCACCATAAATGTCCTTCTTCTTCGCCGCAGCTTCTGTCGCCGCAATCGCGTGCCAGTGGTCGGGAATGGCAATCATCACCGCGTCGATATCGCCACGCTCCAGTATTTCGTGGTAATCGTGATACGCCTTGCAGTCCTTATTGCCGTAGTGGTTGTTAATGGTGTCCACCGCAGTCTGCAAGTGCGCCTTGTGAATATCGCACGCCGCCACAACCTGGCAATCGTCGTAGCCAAGAAACTCCTTGGTATTCGTGGGACCAATCATTCCCCAGCCAATCACGCCGATGGTGATGCGGTTGGAAGCGGCCGTACGAGCAAATGCCGAACGCGCAAAAGGTAGACTGGCCACCGCGGTTGCGGCGGTTGCATTTTTCACAAACGAACGACGGGTGAGGGAACCAGAAGGCAGAAATGTCATTACAAATCTCCGGCAACAGAGCAGTCCATGCGGAAGAAATTCGATTAGGAGCCAACCAAAAGTCGTTCCGCGCAGCCGGGCCGAAGTCTACATCACGGCGCTGGAGTTTGTATTGAGGGAATGAATAGACTGGCAAACTACACCGGTGGCAATCCGTTCACCACGGGCACGCCTTTCGGCGGTGCGAAGTGGAAGAGCGTTTCAGGAATTGCGGCATTTGTCTGCTGACGGGTGAAATGGAAGCTAGTCGTCGCGCCGTCCGCTTCTTCGATCACAATGGCGCTGATTTCGCCATCCGTCGTCACCGTCAGTGAAATGTGATCGATGCGCTTCTCCTGCCCCTTCACCTTGCCCGTCAGCGTAATCTCGCCTTGCGTGGCCGGCTTCATGGTCAGATCGGTGAGTTCCTTTTCGAGCTTGGTATGCCCCAGGAGAAATCTCAATGGTGAGCGCAAGTCATCCACTTGCTTGGCGGGAATCCGCTGCACCTGGGCATCGCCCTTCGTATAGCTCCACGCATATTTGCCGTCCAGCAGGAAGAGTTTGCCCGCCGGCTGCGCGTAGTCCCAACGCATGAGGCCGGGCTTGCGCAGGTAAAACGTACCGCTTTCGGTGCGGTTCATTCCCATGCCTTGGTAGGTCTCGCTAAAGGCAGCCTTGAGCGAGTGCAGCTTGTTGTAGTGGTTGTCTACACGCTGCGCAAGCTCGTGCAGACTCGGCGTCTGCGCAGCCAGCAGCACAGGAGTAAGGAGAAGCGCGGCCAGCGCCAGGCCGCGCTGCATCAGCTTTTCGCGCACCGTTATTGCACCAGCTGTGTACAGTTGGTGCCACCTGCAAGGTCGGCCTTCATTGCGCCGCCGTCTTCCAGGCAGAATCCGCGATCGCCCGACTTGCCGATCGTCGCCGGAACGGCCGTCAGCGTGTAGCCGGTAATGCGCTCTGTATTGTTGGCTGTCACCTTCGTGCAATTGGTGATGTTAAAGACGTAGCCGTCTTTGATACCCGTTGCCAGTTGTCCGTTAATGACGCCCGCGGCTTGTGCTGACGACGGCCCGGCGCTCGCATCACCAGCCAGTGCCTGAATCGTGCACGAAAATCCCACGGAAGGATAGGTCGATGCATACATGGATTCGGCTTCCTGCAGCGTCTGAAGCGACTTTTGCGCTGAAACCTCATTCGCATGCCGGTGAATCTTGCCTGCGGTCGGAATGGCAACCAACATCAGCACTAGAATGATGGAGATCACGATCAGCAGTTCCATCAGCGTGAAGCCGCTTTCAGAACTCTTTTGACGCGCGCCAAAACTCTTAAACCAGTATGTTCTGCTTTTCATTGGGATCCTGGGCCTCAGGAGCGCAGACCATCGCGGCCTGACCCTCCGAAGAAAATGCTACACCGTATGGACGCAGCCGGGAAAGGAAGCGCTCAGCATACCAGCCGCTTGCGATTCAATTTCACACCGTCCAGCCGTCCCAGCAGCGTAACCGCAATGCGCTCTGGATCGAACAGCTTCTGCGCCATTGCCTGTGCCTGCTCCGCGGTTACCGCGTCAATCCGCGCAACGATCTCTTCCACGGTGAAGAACTGCTGGAAGTAGAGCTCCTGCCGTGCCAGGTTTGCCATGCGCGAGTTCGAGCTTTCCATGCCCATCAGGATGTTGCCCTTCAGTTGATCCTTGGCTCGCTTCAACTCTTCTGCGCTGAGCGGATCTTCCTTCAACTTGCGCAGCTCCAGCAGAATCAAGTCAATCGCTTCAAGGGCGCGCGAGGCCGACGTACCCGCATAGATGCACAGTGTTCCCGTGTCGCGATATGGGCTCAGATCCGAGTAAATCGCATACGCCATACCGCGCTCTTCGCGAATCGTCTGGAACAGGCGTGAACTCATGCCTCCGCCCAGAATCGTATTGAGAATCAGCGTTACATACCGGTTCTCATCGGTAATCGCGGGCGCCGGAACGCCCAGGCAAATCTGTACCTGTTCGAGCGCTTTCTTGTTCCGCAAAATTATTCGTGCGCTCGCTGGCGGTGCTAGTTCTTCCTGCACCAGCGAGCCTGCGCCAAGCGACCCAAACTTCGTTGAAACCTGTTCCACAAACTGGTCGTGATCCAGATCGCCCGCTGCGGAGAACACCATGTTTCCGCCGTGGAAACTGTCGTTGTGATAGTCAAACAACTGCTGCTGGCTCAGCCGCGTTACTGTTGACGTGGTCCCAAGAATAGGCTTTCCGAGTGGATGATCCTTCCAGAAGTTCTGCGTGAACAACTCGTGCACCAGCACATCCGGGTTATCCTCGTCGATCTTGATTTCTTCCAGAATCACACCGCGCTCGCGCTCAATTTCGCTCTTGGCAAACACCGGATTCAACACCAGGTCTGCCAGCACATCCAACGCAATTGGTACGTGATCGCCCAGCGATTTGACGTTAAAACAGACGGTTTCCTTGCCTGTGAACGCGTCGAGGTTGCCGCCAATCGAGTCCATTTCGCGTGCAATATGTTGCGCCGTGCGCGATCGGGTCCCCTTGAACACCATATGTTCCACAAAATGGGAAATTCCGTTTGTCTCTGCCGGTTCGCAGCGTGAGCCCGATTTGATCCAGACTCCCATCGCCACGGAGCGCACATGTTCCATGCGTTCGGTCAACACGATCAACCCACTGGGCAGCACAGTCCGTCGTAAATTGCGTTCGTTTGTCATTGTCTAGAAAAGTCAGTGAGGGGCCCTGTCCCCTGACGAGTTCGATGCGCCTTGTGTAGATTCGGTTATCGGGTGCCAGAGCACCCCATAGCTGCAGATTGCAGACAAAATGCCGTATTCTGGGCCAAGCCGTGGCCAATTCTTTCAACCGACTCGTTCGATTAGACACCAATCCCCCTACTGTGGGAAGCGGGCGGGACTTTTTCGGGCTCGCCGAATCTGCGCTTAAAAAAATTTTGACGGATCTTGGTGAGCCTGCATTTCGTGGCCGACAGGTTGCAGAAGCTCTCTATCGTCAGCGAGTTACCACACTCGACGAAATCACCACTTTCCCACTTGCTCTGCGTGCAAAGCTGGTCGAAGAAGGCTGGCAAATCGGTCGTCCGAAGATCGCTCAGGCTTTTGTTTCAGTGGATGGGACTGAGCGTTATTTAGTGGAATCCTCCGGCGATGCTTCTGAAACCGTCGAAACCGTTTGGATGCCGGAAGGCGACGACGGCGAATCAGGCGACGGAAGCGACGCAGGTGAGGAGGAAACCGCTGTGCAGACAACGGGAAGGCGTCGCGCGCGCGCCACCATCTGCGTCTCCAGCCAGGTCGGCTGCGCCGTCAACTGCCAGTTTTGCCTCACGGCCAGACTCGGACTGAAGCGCAACCTGACTTCAGGCCAGATTGCGGGCCAGGTCGTTGCGGTGCTTGATCGCCATCAAGTCGAGGTCGGACGTGAACGCATTAACCTCGTCTTCATGGGAATGGGCGAACCTTTCCTCAATTACGACGCGTGGATTGGCGCGGTACGCCTTCTCGTGCACGAAGTTGGCCTAAGTCCCCAGCGCATGACCGTTTCCACCTCCGGCATTGTTCCAGGCATTGAGAGGTTCGCGGCCGAACCGGCCGAAATTCGACCCAAGCTCGCCATCAGCCTCAACGCACCAAACGACGATGTGCGCAGTGAAATCATGCCCATCAATCGCAAATGGTCCATTGAGGATGTTGTCGACGCCGTCCGCTCCGTCAAACTCCGCCCGCGCGAACGCGTCACCTTCGAGTATGTCTTGCTCGGCGGGGTTACAGATCGGCCCGAGCATGCCGGTGAAGTCGCACGTCTGGTCCGCCGCACCGGTCTTGCAGCCAAAGTCAATCTCATCGCGTGGAATCCGGGCCCTGGCGTACCTTTCGACATGCCCGCTGAAGGTACAGTCGCGCGCTTCCATCAGGCACTCACCGCTGAAGGAATCTCGGCGTACGTGCGCAAGCCCCGCGGCCGGGACATCTACGCTGCCTGCGGCCAACTCAAACGCACAGTGGAAGGCCAACCTCCAAAGATGTGAGGGGCAGAGCCCAGGCGCACCCCCCACAATCAGCATTTCTTCCCGCTAGTTCTTTGGCATTATCAGAGGCTTCACGCTTCCGCAATCAGGTCCCTTGTAGGTTGAAGTGCTCTCAACCGTCCATTCGAAAGGCTTCGAGTTCGGACCCATTTGCATCGTTCCCGCAAAATGCAGCTTGCTGCTCGAGTGATCGGGGTCGGTCCACGTCACCGTCAGGTCGCCCTTGCCTTCCATGTGTCCGGTGCACACCATCTCGGCAGTCATGCCATTGGCTTTCTTGTCGATATTCGTCAAGTGACAATCGCCTCCGTGCATCTGCGGGGGGGCGGTTCCATACCGGTCGATTTGTTCCTGGGTTACACAGGCCTGCGTGGTGTGTTCGGCACCGCCCATGGCTCCCTGCGGCATTCCCGCGGGAAATGGCGATTTATCCCAAGTCATCTTGGCTGTCGTTTCGTACAGGCCTGGTTTACGGTTCTGCGCCCCTGCTAAGGGCAAAAGAGCAAGTACTGCTACGGCTCCACACACCAAACGCGAAATGCGCATCCAATTCTCCTTGCTTTCGGGCAAAGTAAACTACGCGACACTACTCTACTCAAAGTGCGCGGTATCGCGAAACCGTTTCTTGTTTTTAAAGTGAGGATTGGACTTTGCGAGATGCATCCAGCGCCGGTCTACCTCGGGCCGAACGCGGTCGATCGTCCCAGAGTCAGCAAGGCGCCGGTTACCCGCGCCGCGTTGTGGCGAACCACTGTGTCTTCGCTGGCAAACTCACCCGCAATACACCGTACTCCTAACTCTTCAATGCGCTTTACGTCCGCCTCAATCGGCCGCGCGTGCTCAACTGCATACCTCTCCAGTGTCTCGTCTGAGAACCGAGCCGTGTTCACAATCGCATAGTCAAAAACGGGGGCGCGCGTGTGCTCATAGATCCGCTCGATATGCTGTGACGCCGTCAGCCCCAAACTCTCATTTGCCTGGCTCATCAGGTTACAGATAAATACGCGCGTCCCGCGCGCTACGGCCAGCGCTTCGGGAATGCCCTTTACAAGTAAATTCGTAATCAGTGAGGTATACAGCGACCCTGGTCCGACCGTGACCAGGTCCGCGCGCTCAATCGCTTCAAGCGTCTCCGGCATGGCAGCCGCATCCGGCGGATCCAGTTTGAGCTCTGCAATCACCTTCTTGCTCGCCGTAATCGACGTCTCTCCACGCACCTCGGTGCCGTCGGTCATACGTGCGACGAGCGTCGCATTCGCCGTGGTCGCCGGATAAATCCGTCCGCGTGTCGCCAGAATCTTCGAAGCCAGTTGCACAGCATGCGCAAAATCGCCAGTCAGCTCGGTCAACGCCGCCACGAATAGATTGCCGAAGTTGTGTCCCTCAAGCGAGTCTCCCGCCCTGAAACGGTGTGCGAAGAGCTTTGAAAGCAAATCTTCTTCCTCGCTCAGCGCAACCATGCAGTTTCGCAGGTCACCGGGCGGCAGCATATTGAACTCCTTGCGCAGCCGTCCAGACGACCCTCCGTCGTCGGTCACGGTCACCACGGCCGCCAGGTCGGCAATCTGCGCGTCGTCCTTGCCCGGTTGTCCCGGCAGACTTACGTGACGCCGCAGACCCCGAAGGAGCGTCGAGAGGCCGGTTCCGCCGCCAATTGCCACCACATGAAGCGGCTGATGGGCTGTGTCCATGGGTGTTTCCGCAGACGTCGAAAGGCCCGGACGATGCCGGGCCTGGGTTGAAGTTTCGAATTTTGCTTCAGGACTCAAGCTACTTCAGGATACAGCAACTCCGTGAATCGAGGGTCGTCTACCATTCCCTGGAAGTCATTGTCCGAGCGGGCCTGTAGCCGGTTCTTCGGATTGATTCCGATTGCCTGAGTCAGGTGATCCAGGCAATCCTGAGACCGACCCGTGATCGAGTCCAGCACGGCCAACCCGTAGTAGGCAAAATCTGCGTTCGGGTCGTCGGCGATGATGCCTTTCAGCTCGTTGGCCGCTTCTTCAAAGTAGCCTGCATTCAATTGCGAGATCGCATAGTCATACCGCTCGCCCGCCGACTGGAACTTCAACCCCTGCGTGTTCATCTGCCGCTGGCAGGTAGCCATATACATGCGGCAGCGCTCGATCAGCTCAAATGGAGCGGTCGGCAGCAGCTTTTCGAAGGCGGCAAGCGCCCTCTCATATTTACCCTGCTGCACAAGTTGTACGGCAGATTGATAGTGCTGAAAGGCAGGGCCGGTAAACGCCGGGGTACGGCTTACCGTTTTTACCGATGTGTCAGAGGATTTCTTCCGAACAGCCAAAGCAGGTCAGGCCTCGATCTTCTTGAATTTGGGAAAAGCGAACAGGTGGGGAAAGCATCGACCTGTGTTCGCCACAATGTAGTGCAACTTCCTTCCAAAGCGTTACAGAAAAAAGTGTCCGGCCCCTTTTATACGCAGAAGCCCGTTCTACGTCAATGGGGTGAGGCTTTTCTGGGGTATGATTTAGCCCCGCTTCTGGTCTCTTGCAAGGCGCCGGGCGCCGTAGACTGCCGGGTTGAGCGACGGGTCGTTATACATTTTCAGTTGCCGATACAGTTTGAATCGCCGCTCGCCCCCCAGAGTTTCACGCCAAAGAATTCCCAGGCACTCCGCCAAGTCGGTCCGTTGCTCGTCCAAAATGGCCAGCCGCTCCAGATTCCGTGTCGCATGGCCGTCCGGTGCGTCCAGCCGAGTCGACTCCTCTCGTGTGTGGTACAGCTTCAAGGCAAGGATCGAGAGACGGTCGATCATCAATCCGGGAGATTCCGAGTTCAGCGGCGCCTTCTCGTTGGGCAAAGCCTGCGGCGTCAGCCATTCCAGAAGGACAAGATCAAGCTGTTCGGCCAGGTCGTTCCGCAGCTGGTTGGTCCGGTCGATTCGCCGCTTTACGCCAGCCAATGCGGCATCGGTCGCTCCGGGCGTCCGGGCCTCATCCTCGATATGCCAGAGGTCGAAGTTTGCCCGGTGCTGTCGACTCACGGCCTCTAGCCACGGGGTTGAGGCCAGCCCACCAGCGTCCTTGCCGTCGCCATCCTCTAAATGCCACAAAGTCGTGAGCTTGTCATGAAGTGAGACGATTTGAGCTGCGTCAACCATTGGTAACCGCCCTCATGTGCCTTAGAACATCAACCTATGCAATGACTATGGTAGAACTAACCACAAATTGAGGTCCAACGGGAGCAGTGTGGATGGAGTCGCTCGACCAGCGTTTTCTGTGTTTGGCCAGCCATGAAAAGGGGCACGATTTCCTGCGCGAATGTGCGGAACTCGGCGTCAAAACGACGCTTTTGACCCTCGAATCGCTGCGTGAAGTCTGGCCGAACAAGATTGCCGATGACCTGATTACCATTCCCGAAGGACTAACGCGCGAACAACTGATCAACACGGTTAGTTATAAGGCCCGCGAACAGCGATTCGACCGCGTTGTCGCCCTGGACGAAGCCGATCAGGAATCCGCAGCTGCCCTCCGTGAGCATATGTGCCTGCCCGGCCTCAATCTCAGCACCGCGGCGCAATACACTGACCGTCTTGCCATGCGCACCAGCGTTCAGGACATGGGATTGCACGTTGCCCCATTCTGCCGAATCCTCAATTATGACGAGATCCGCTCCTTTATGGAGTTTGAGCCCAGTCCGTGGCTCCTCAAGCCCCGCGTTGAGCGCGCCGGCCTCGGCATTCGCCACATGGCCGACTCCGCACAAGTCTGGAGCACCCTTGAGGAACTTGGCGACAGGCAAAGTCACTTTGTGCTGGAGAAATTCATCCCCGGCGATGTCTTCCACATTGACTCCATCCTTCATCTCGGCCGGGTAGTCTTCTCAGTGGTTCATCAGAACAGCCGCCCCACTATGAAGTCCAGTGGACAAGGAGGCATCCTCACCACGCGCACCGTGGATCGCGCCAGCCGTGACTGGCTCGAACTGAGCGCGCTCAACGCCAGCCTTGCTCCCAACCTGGGTATGAAGTACGGTCTTACCCAGGCCCGCTTCATTCGCAGCCACGAGAATGGCGAATATTACTTCCTTGAAGTTTCTGCGCGCGTCGGTGCCCCCCATGTTGTCGAACTGGTAGAGGCCGCCACCGCGATCAATCTTTGGCGCGAGTGGGCACGGCTCGAAGCAGCCAATCTGCGCGGCGATAGGTACGGCGAACCCAAATATCGCGAGCTTTACGCCGGAAGTGTCCTTTGCAGTACCAAGGTGGAGGACCCCGATACCAGCCAGTTTGACGCACCAGAAGTGGTGAAACATCTGAAACGAAGCCAGGAGACCGGCATTATTGTCCGTTCCGCCATGCACCTGCGCATTAAGACGCTCGTTGAACAGTACGGCGCTGAATTTGCCGATAAGTTTCTCGAAAACAACGATGAGGAACACACGGTCCAGCCCACTGCTTGATTCATCGAGCGGCAAGTTAGCTTTTCTCTCGCCGGTTCTACTTTCCGTCCTCTACAATTCCGCCTCGTACTGTCATGCAAACAGGAGGAAATCACAGTGGGCGAAGGCCTTCTCTGGTTGGGTCGTGTCATTTCTATCCTTGCGGCTCTCATGCTTCTTCTTGATGCCACCGGAAAATTTACCAAAGCTCCTCAGGTCGTCGTTGCCTTCACCCGTCGGGGTATTCCCATCTCTACCGCCTTTGTCATTGGCGGCCTGCTTACGCTCAGCACGGTTCTCTATGCCATCCCGCGCTCTTTGACATCGTGGGTTAGCGCTACATAACGCGCGCGTACTTCCTCTCTTTCTGGGTGCAGATTGAGGCCTCTCAACTCATCCAACTCCACCGTTTAGAATCGAACCGTCAGCCGCAAACTCTTATCAGGAGTCGGAATGGAAAAGAAAGGCCAATATCCCCACCGCCGCTGGAACCCGCTTCGTCAGTCATGGGTCATGGTCTCGCCGCACCGCACCGAGCGGCCATGGCAGGGAGAAGTGGGCCAGAAGAGCCTTCCTTCCGGTATCAACTACGATCCCGCCTGCTACCTTTGCCCAGGCAATAAGCGTGCAGGAGGCGCGGAGAACCCGAAATACGATTCAATCTTCACCTTTGTAAACGATTTCGCAGCGCTCTTGCCTGAAGCTCCATCCAGCCCCGACCTGCCCACTTCCAGCTTGCTCAAAGCCGAAGCCGTCCGCGGCATCTGCAAGGTCCTCTGTTTCCACCCGGACCACTCGCTCACACTCGCCCGCATGACTCAGGAAGAAATCCGTCTCGTCATTGACGCATGGGCCGAGCAGTACGCCGAGCTGGGTGCGCTCGACTGGATTGAGTACGTTCAGATCTTCGAGAACCGCGGCGCCATGATGGGCGCCAGCAATCCGCATCCCCACGGGCAGATCTGGTCAACTGGCTTCATCCCCGACGAACCTGCTCTCGAGACCCGGGCACAGCGCGAGCACCTCAGCCTCACCGGCCACTGTCTCCTTTGCGAGTACCTGAAAACGGAACAAGAAACGGGCGAACGCATCGTTTTCGAGAATGATCACTTCGCTGCCATCGTTCCCTGGTGGGCCGTCTGGCCCTTCGAGGTCATGCTTGTCAGCAAACGCCATCTCGGCTCGATGCCACAGCTCGACTCCGCCGAGCGCGACGCTCTCGCCGACGCCCTACGCCGCCTCTGCACGCGCTTTGACAATCTTTTCGAAACCAGCTTCCCGTACACGATGGGCTTCCATCAGAGTCCCACCGATGGCCAGTCTCACGAGGAGTGGCACTTCCACGCGCATTTCTACCCGCCGCTGCTCCGCTCAGCCACCGTGCGCAAATTCATGGTCGGATTTGAAATGCTCGGCATGCCTCAGCGTGACATCACTGCCGAGTCGGCCGCAGAACGCCTGCGCGCCTGCAGCGAGACGCACTTCTGGCCACGGTGAGATGGCACATTGTTTGCGGTGCTTCGAAGGAAATATGCAGGGTGTGCTGGTTACGATCGAGTGCCCCCACTGAATACAAACTTATGCCCCCACCTGTCATTGCGCGATGGTGCCGCTGGGCCGGCCCTGGGCACAATGGAAAGCCGCCAGACATCCGCCAGATTAACGTTCTCCGGGAGACGTATACCAATCAGTAGAAGTCTGCTCTTCAAAACCTCCTCTCGCGCCACGCTAGAGAAGAGGCAGGGTTCAGGAAATCCCCAGTGCCAATGCAAAAGTGCGAGGGTTGGGTCGAAAAAGTTCAAACGTCAGCTTTGCCGACCAACTGGGCACGCCATCGCCCATGGAGGACTAACCTCAGATTCTCCAAGCGCATGCGCAAGTTCCGGACGCTCGCCGAAGACACATCTGCGATACCGCTAGAGGTCGTTGGGCTGAAATCATGCCGCGCGTTCTGAGATCGTTCACATCCCTTTGTTGGGCGACGGCACTTCGTCTGCGGATTGTGGATTCGTGGTAGGCGACGCGTCTCGGAGAATGCATCCGATTCTGCCTGCTTCGGTGACGGGCTTGCTCGACGCAATCGCCTCCAGATGGTGCTTTGTTGCCAATGGGCATCCGGCGAATCCGGCCAGCCACTGACCCGGCAAAGGGTGTATTCTAGCAGCACCTTATAAGGTGCTTTAAGTCGAGGTGCTTATGATTGACATCACGAGCGACATTCAATCTCTAACAACGTTTCGCCGATCGTCCGGCGACTTTATGAAGCTTCTCAAGAAGAGCAAACGCCCTGTGGTCCTCACAGTGAACGGGAAAGCAGCAGCCGTCGTCCAAGACGCGGAAGCCTATCAGCGACTGCTTGACATCGCCGCCAGAGTGGATGCTGAGGAAGGCATTCGCCAAGGTCTGGACGATGTGGCGCATGCGCGCACTCGTCCAGCGAGAGAGGCATTTGATGAAATCCGTCGCAAACATGGCATACCGCGTTGAGTTAACCGCTCGTGCCGTCAGCGATCTTGAAGTCTTGTATCTTGAAAAGAATGCTGCGGAATCGCCGGATGCCGCACGCTGGTACAACGGGCTTGAACAAGCGGTGTACACACTTGAGATGCGCCCTCGCCGATGCCCGATCGCTGCTGAAGCACGAAAAGTTAAACGGCAACTGCGGCATCTCCTTTTCGGCGCAAAACCCCGCGTCTACCGCGTTATTTTTGAAGTCGATGAGCGGCGACATATTGTCTGGGTGCTCACGATTCGCCATGGTGCCAGGAAACCACTGAAGTCTCGGGATTTGGTCTGATTTTTAAAGTTGAAATCCAGGATTGTCGTTTCGCTGGAGGATAACCGGCTACTCTTATCTTTGCTGGAATCGTCCTGTTTGGCCTGAGAGGATCGATGAGGGGCTACCGAGGCCAATTCGTCGCGAATCAATCACGCTGCTAGGCACCCGATCCACCATCAATCCAACACCGACGCGAGCCATTGGGGAGTCGGCTTTTGCGAACGAACTGGTTGCCCGTTCGCGTAGACGGTAACAAGCCGGAAGGGGTGACGCAAGTCGTCATTATCAAACACCCAAACGTGGGGTAGTTCGCGCAATGCGCTTCTGAGATTCGCCAATATCCGCGGAAACCTGGTCTGCAGCTTGTCCGTGGGTACGTCATGGCCGCCCTGCGAGACTCGCATTGCTACTCGCTGCTCGGAGGTTGCGGGGCCGGAAATGCCGATGAAGCAAAGAATGACCGTGTATCCTGCCGCAGCGGCGTCCTTGAGGAATGCCAACTTGTCGCCGGCAGGATCGGAGAAGACCGTCTCGAAGACGAAACTCTCCCTTTGCTTTACGAGCTCACGCCGGAGCGAATCTGCCACTTTTGCGGCTTCATACGGGCCAATTCTCAGTTCACGGGACAGCACATCGGCGTTGACAAAGCGCAGGCCTGCTTCCTCAAGATGAGCGTGGAAGAAGGTCGATTTGCCTGCGCCATTGGGTCCGGCAAGGGCCACAATGACCGGACGGCGATCCAGCGGGAGATCCACTACTTTGCAGCCGTCCTCTTTGCCGATCTAATCGGTTGAAATTGTCGCTTGATGAATCGGCCGGTAGTGCGGCGGCCGTCCGCATCAATACGAACCAGCAAGCCGGCAATATCCGGGTGCGCTTCGTAATGGGGAAACGGCTGGCTTTCGAGGTAGGCCTTCAGCCGTTTACGCCCCTTCGTGCTGTCCGCGGAATTGAGGCATTCCGACAAGGGCCGCGCCGCTGCCTTGCGGCATAGCGTCAGGGCCAGGTCGCCCTGGAGAAGTGGTTCGATGGACCGGCCGAGCCGTGCCCAGAATTCGACCTGGCCGGCAATGGAACGCTCAACGATCTTGCCCGTTATGCGGGCGTCGAGGACAAGAGCATCCGAGAGCTTGACTGGCTGACTCATGAATAAATGGTAGCATAATGCTACTTCATGTCAATATCGGAGTTCTCGGAGGCGCCATCTCGGCCGTTCCGTCTGTATTGGCCGGTTAACCGGCCGTCGTGAATTGGGCAGGGGACTGGTTGACCGGCCACCCTTCCTTGTGAAAGTAGTAAACAGTTGGTCTACTCTTCGCTTTGCCATCTGTTCGTCGGGCCTGCACCCTGCAAGGACCGCAATTCTGTCCGATTGTTAACGCCTCGACTGCCGTCTTTGACGGGATGATGCTTCTTTCAGCGGCTCGATTCCCCGTCGGTGGCGGGATATCGTTGTGCAGGTGGGCCATAACTTTGTCTTTGGTGGGGGCAAGACGTTGTAGCACGATGGGGGAGGATTGCTTGTAATCGGCAGGGTGCCCATAGCCCCGGAACCGGTGCCTCCAAGGCCAGACCTTTGCCCATGGGTTGAATTGGTGCTCGGAAAAACAAATTCCATAATCCTTCGTCGCATTCCTATGTGGGTTGGCCCCGCAGAGAAAGTCCGTCCGGGAATCGCTTGAACGAGCCGCAGATCACAGCCGCAATGCGGGATCAACGGAAGTTCCTTTGCTTCATTTTGCCCCTCGACGTGAAAACTCTCCACACGCCAAACAAGGTTAGGGGCGAAGGTCGAGAGTTCAGGATTGAAGGCCACCCATGATACGCGCCGCCATCTCGAATCACTATGACAAGACTCCCCAAATGCCGGAGTGTTTGTTGCGGGATCGAGAAGGAGACGACCATGGACAAAGAGAAGCTCGGCAAAAGCGAGAAGCAGGCCGAAGAGAAGCCCTTGCGCGGTATTGTGCGGAGGGCCGTTTCCAAGAAGGCCGAAGCAGGCGGAGACGAGACCTTTAATCCGGATTACACCGTCACCAGTACGACCGACGGCGGCGGGAAAGTTCTCACGGACGTCGAAGTCATTCTCATCTTCTGGGGAAGCTTCTGGACGACCACACCCGCTCCCACTCCGTCCAGCGACACCTACAAGACCGCAATCGAAGGCATTCTGACCGGTCCGTACATGAGCGGACTGCGAGAATACCGGGGTGTCGGACAGGGCAGTCTCATTTACACCGAGGTCTACACGGGTACAGATCCCAAGGACCTTTACACGGATTCTGACGTCGTCAACCTCATCAAGGATCGGCTGGACAATACCAGCATGCCCGCCCCTGCATCTGGGCACAACAGGTTCTATGCCGTGATCGCCCCCAAAGGCATACGCAACTCGATCACGAAGTTTGCGGGTCAGCATCAGAGCTTCACCTATAACGGCGCGACTGGTTATTACGCATGGGTCGACAACACCGGCTCGCTGACTGGCCATGATTGCACGACCAAAGTGTTCTCTCACGAGCTTGTCGAAGCGTGTACGAATCCCGATGTCGATACCTCTAACAATGGGATCCTTGTGAATGGCAAAGACTCGGGAGGCAACACTATCTCCAATGACGAAATTGGAGACACCTGCAACGACCAGTTTTTCACGCTCGACATGAACGGCGTTCAGTGTTCGGTCCAGGCCTATTGGAGCAAAGCGGACAATATCTGCGTGTTGCCCACCGGTTCGGTGGAGTTCTGGGTGGATAAGAACACTTTCGGCTGGGATGAGGTTCAGGACATCATCGGCAAGAGCGGTGGACTGGTTCCGAAGGCCTTCTGGCTTGTGGTAGACGGATTCAGCAAGGACTCGTTCAATGCGTTGAATGCCGCTGTGGGTGTTCCATCTGGAGCTTTCGCCTCCTTACATGGAGTGGCCATCACACAGAACCCAGACATTGACTTTGAGAACGGTGCTGATCCTTCTGCGCAACAGCGTATCCGCATTCCGTTCGATATAACCTTCACCGATCCCCATCAAAGTGATTTCAACGGGTCCACATATGTGTTGAACTCCTGGCTCACTCTCAATGGGAACAAAGTACCGAGCACAGACACTTCAACCCAGTTCGAATTGCTTGCCGGCGCTGACCCTTATTTTTCGAACATCGATCCAACTCAAAATAACGTGTTCTATCTCAGCCAGGATCTGCGCGTTTTCACGGCCACTCCCGCCCTGGCACCTGTCCCGGTTTCCGGAGGGCCAACTTTCTCAGGAGACAGTCCGGCTGCCGCATATTCCTACGTTCAATCACTGCTCCAATGGCTCAACGGCAACTTCAACGACCCGAACGGAACCGATCCGTTCAACAGCGTGCTGCCAGGGCAGGGGGGATCGTTCTCCGGCGATTCTTCAGTAACGCCCTTCACGATCCAGTTCTCGGGATTCTTCCCCAAGATCTACAACAATTACAGCTTTGCAATCGCTCGCGTGCGCTTGCGCGGCACGGCGGGGCCAGCCGGCAAAGCCGACAACGTCCGCGTGTTCTTCCGCCTCTGGACTAGTGAAACGGCGGACACTGACTACCAGCCGTCAACGACATATCCAAGCACGCTCGATGGCGCCGGTGATCCCGGTTCGCCCAATGTTGGTGTGGGCCAAACGACCATACCCTTCTTCGCAACTGGAGACCTCGGTTCGAATACGGACTACTCGGCAGGCGGCGTAAACATTCAGCCCATTGAGATCCCGACGAATCCAATAGGTCGTGACAGTGTCTGGGCTTACTACGGCTGCTTCCTTAACCTGTATGACCCGAATAACAAGATTGCGGGCCAGCAGGTACAGGCATGGCTTACTGGGACGCACCATTGTCTGGTTGCTCAAATTGCCTACGACGAATCCCCGCTTTTTACCGGCGAAACACCGGAATCATCAGACCGGCTTGCGCAGCGCAATTTACAAGTCACGCATTCTGACAATCCCGGACCGGCTTCGACCCATAGGATTCCGCAAACGTTCAACATTCGACCCACGGCGACCAATCAGGGCGATGTGGATGAGCTCATGATCGATTGGGGTGCAATCCCCAAGGGAAGTATTGCCTCGATCTATTGGCCCCAGGTGAATGCGTCAGACGTCATCGCACTTGCGTCCTCCATGTACCCCGTCAACACGCTCACCGCCGCGGATACGCACACCCTGCAGTGCAAGGTCACGGGCGGCGTCACCTATATTCCAATTCCAAAGGGCAATGGGCAGGATTTTGCCGGACTGTTTACCGTCGATCTCCCGACGACTGTGGTTACAGGCCAGGAATTTAACGTTGTTGTGCGCCGCGTTGGACATGCCCATCAAGACGTGATTGAAATCCGACGCAAGACACTTGGGGCGAATCAAGGCACATCCAACGGAACAGCCGGATGGCGGTACATTATCGGCACTTTCCAGGTGAAAATCCCGGTGACTACCGCCGCCGTAATGCTTCGACCCGAAGAGGACACTCTGGCAATTTTGAAGTGGCGTCTTCAGCAGATGTCGCCTGCAAACAGGTGGTATCCCGTAATGCAGCGATACATCGAATACGTCGCTGCCCGCGTGGCCGGCCTGGGCGGCGATCCGAGCACCATTCCACCTTCGCTCACAGGCGCGCCGCTTCCAAAATACGATCCCTGCGAAGATCTTGTGCACATCGAGGGTAAGGTCGAGGAGGTCTTTTACAACTGCGCGGGAGAGCTCGTGGGCTTCGTGGTAGCCGATTGCTGCACTCGTCATAAACTTGCTTCGCACGAACACGCAATCGGCGAAATTGCGCTGCGCGCGCTAAAGGAAAGGTTCACCCTCTCTGTGTACGTATTGCGCAGTGAGCTGTCCCGCATCCGGCGCCTTTCTGTGATCGCCTGACCGAAAAGGATCGATTACCCAAACTATCGCCAATTCCGACGTCCGGCGAACTGAGGCCGTTCCACAAAGTGGACCTCGGTTCGTCCGGACTCGGAGAAAATTGGATTCGAAAAACCTGCGATGAGTGGCCGTGGTGTAGGCTGATGTGCCTCACTCAGATTGGCGATGCAGTTCTGCATTGAGAAGGGCAGCGGAAAGGTTGACGTCTGTGATCGAAGTCAGCGGCAACTTGTCGTCATACTTGGACGAGTGTCTGCCCAACTTCAGTAATTTCACAATGGTAGAATCAGCTGGGCGAGGATCTCCGTAACCACTCAAGTTGCTTTCGAAAGCTTTTACAGATTCTTGGGTCAGGTCAAAGATCTATTTAGTCTTCATCCGACGATGTCTTGAGGGTGATCCGCACTTGACGATCTTAAGAGTTCTCGGGTTGGAATCAAGACTCGCGCCGAATTCGCTTTGCTGCTGGCGTTTTATTTGCAATCAGGTGATCAATCGGTTGCGGCGTGATTAAGAGCGACGCAACAGCCTCTTGCCAGCTCACCGGAGAGCGGTGGGAATCACTGCGATAAGTCTGCCTAGGAAAACGCTCCGCATTTACCAAATTTCAACCGCACGGCGGCTACGTGCGATGGTCCGAACTTCGCACCGGATTCAACGCGATTTCTTGAGGCCTTCAGTTGAGTTAGGTTAACCCCAATCGTAGCCGCCAAATGGGCACCAACCGAACCACGCAGGCCGAAGCTTCCAATCGCTTTTGGCTCGAGTTTCCTGAGCGAGTCATACGTCCAGATCGCCAGACATTTCTAACGCAGCACTTACCGGGTGAGTCAAAGGTCTGGAGAATTGCAATTGGAAAGAATTGGATATAAAAATGAGAATCGTATTCGAACTGAGAATACTGGACTTCATGTGTAATCCACCGAGGAGTAAGAAAATGAGAGACCGGACCTTTGTCTCGATGATTGATGGTTTGGCTCGTTCCAGACGCGTGAAGTTTCGGGAGAAAAAATGGTGCCTCAACATCGCGATGGCACTTCTATTGGTGCTCGTCGGCTCCAGGGGAATGGAAGCGCAATCAGGTGGAACAACAGGAATCGACGGTCTCTATATTGCCACGCAGGGAACTGGTTCTGATATCGGCGAGCAGATTAACAATTTGTGCTCAACGCATTCCGCGTTCAATCCGACGATTGAATTACCAGCTGGTACCTTCTCGTTTTCCACGACACTGAATGCGAACGGAGCCAATTGCACAATTCGAGGCATGGGTAGAGGAGCAAGTCTTTTGCACTATACAGGCTCGGGCATAGCGGAAGAAGGGTACAACCTCTATGATCTGCAACTCATTGGAAGTGGGGGTGGAACCGGCATAGTTCTGAATAGCCCACTCGCTGTCATCGACAATATTCAACTGGGTAGTTCAACCAATCCTTTTGCCATAGGTATGACAGTCAGTTCGAATGCCTATCTTGATAGGGTCAGTGGTTCAAATTTCTCGCATAACACGCAAAATTTTTATTTCCCCGGTGCCCAGACGCCGCGGAATTCCGGAGAAAACGTCGTTTTTGACCATGTGGACTTCGCCGATGGCGGAGCTTTCACCAATTGCGTTCAGATTGGCGACCTTGGCTACGACGGACCACAGGTGACGTTCTATTCACCCTCCTTTGATGGGTGCCAGTGGGCCAACTATGATTCAGCGGTAACGATGTATGCTCCCCACTTTGAGGCCATAACTCCACAGAGCGAACCTTATGGAGTCACAGTAGCTGACAACTATGCCGGCTATCCTACCAACAGCACGACTTTGTACAACCCACAGTTATTTCAAAATTTGAAGATCACCGCGAAAGCACTCTTCGAAGTCGAAGGGGTCGGAGTTTTGAATATTGAAGGAATGGTAGACCGTACGCTTGAAGGACCACTTGTGTACCTAAAATCCGCTGCTTGGGGTCAGCCCACATTGCAGATTATCGCTCCAGATAATATCCGCGCACCCGGACAGCTCTACACCATCGCGGGCGGCACAAGTCCCAGTATCACGATTCTGACGAAGGCGGTGCTTAACTTGAATGCGCCGAATGGACTCATGCTGAATGGGAACCTGGTCCTTCCTAATACTCTGTCCGGAACGCACGGTGGGGCGCCGAATCTGCAGACCAGCGATTCCAGCGGTCCGAGCGGCGATCTTCCGATGTACGGGCCGGATGGAAGCCTCACCGATTCAGGTTATGGTCGCACGTCGTATCCTTTGAAAACTGGAACATCGTCAGCGCCGCATGTTGCCTGCTGGCTGAATGGCGGCACACTTGGTCAATGCATAACGCAACCCAATGGATCCGGGAGTTGCGCCTGCCGGTAAGGGAGCAGGCGGTATGAGTGATTCAATCAGAGGTGACCATTGTGTTCTGACTCCGAGAGTTTTTTAGGACCCTTTTCTGTGTGATCTTGACGCCAAAAGAGTCATGAAGCTCACACTGACCCCTCTTGGGAGACGTTGGAGCGAGCAGGTCTCAAGTTGCCACTAGGATCTTTGCAAGGATACCAAGCGAACGTGCGGTACGCGAATCCTGAGCGATCGACTGCTAGGTGAGCGGAGTGATTGGTACAATGAACGCCAGTCGGGTCTGGTCAATGAGTGGCAATTTCACCAAAGATGTCTTTGATAAATTGAGGCTTACTCGCATTGACCAGGCAATTGCGATCAGCGTGCATGGGCGATTCACCTTTGCGAACGGATGCTGCTACGGGTTGCGGTAGGCAACGCGGCTGGCTCAGGCCACAGTAAGAGTAGCAGTGCTGACGTGAGGAGCGAAGAATTGAATTCGACGGAAATTGCTGCAAGGGAAGTAATGGGTAAGGAGCAGGAAGCCTCTTTGCTGGATCTTCTAATTGTGCTCGCGCGGAGGCGCCGTTGGATTACAGGCTGGACTCTGAGTCTGACGGTGGCAACTGTTTTAGTTTCGTTTCTCATACCCAATGAGTACACAGCGGAGACTGTCGTACTTCCCCCCTCGCAAAATAGCTCAATGGCGGCCGGACTGCTCAGCCAGTTTGCCGGAAACAGCGCTCTGGCCACGATGGCGAGCTCAACTCTGGGTATCAAGAATCCTGACGATATTTATGTGTCACTGTTCCGCACCCGGACAGTTGAAGACGCTATGATCCAGCGCTTTGATCTGGAAAAGCGCTACCGGACGAAGACTATGGTCGATACGCGCAAGAAGTTCGAGAAGCTGGCGACCGTGACTCTGGGTCCAAAGGATGGACTAATCCGTATTGACGTGCGCGACAAGGACCCAAAGATTGCAGCTGAGATGGCCAATGCATATGTAGACGATTACCGTAAGCTTTCGGCCAACCTGGCAATCACCGAGGCCACGCGCCGCCGCATGTTCTTCCAGCAGCAACTGGCCGACGCACAGAAAAATCTGGCCAAGTCTGAAGAGGCGTTCAAGCAGGCTGAACAGACCACAGGTATGCTGCAGATCGACAGCCAGGCCCGTGCTCTTATCGAATCTGCGACCGCGTTGCGCGCGCAAATCGTTGGATTGCAGGCGCAGATAGAGGGCATGAAGTCATATGCCACCGCAGACAATCCCACCATGGTCGTGGCACGGCAACAGCTTGCCACTCTTCAAGCGCAGTTGGCGCAACTGGGTGGCAATACGCAAGACCCCGATTCGTTGATTGTTCCCAAAGGGAAGATACCGCAAGCTAGCCTGGAATACATACGGCATTACCGGGACTTAAGGTATAGCGAGACGATCACTGAATTGCTTGCCAAGCAATATGAGATGGCCAAGCTAGATGAGGCCCGACAGGGAGCATTGATCCAAGTTGCCGACGTTGCAGTTCCGCCGGACAAGAAGAGTTCACCTCGCCGATTGCTGATCGCCATCACGGCCTTTTTGGCGGCACTTCTGTTCACCGGCCTTTGGGCGATTTTTGCCGAAAGTCTGAATTCGCATCAATTGAGCGCAGAGAAGCAGGCGAAGATTCGCACTCTGAGGAGTCTCTTTCAAAAGGCTCATTCCGATCGGACGGGAGCAAAGGCTTGATTGACCCGATGGGGAAAACTGCAGTAGACGAAGGGTCCGCGATGACCAGTGGAGGGCTCCGTCGGCGAGGCATTATCGCCGAGGGTACTACGGTAGAACCTCTGGTCTCAGTGATCACCGCAATCTTCAACGGTCAAGAGCATGTGACCGGTTGTATCGAGAGTGTCCTTTGCCAGGATTATCCGAACGTGGAGCACATCCTTGTGGATGGCGGATCTCGCGACGGCACCGCAGAGATCCTCCGTCAATATGACGACCGCGTTGCGCTCTGGATAAGTGAGCCGGACAAGGGAATCTACGATGCTTGGAACAAAGCCGTGAAAGAAGCTCGTGGTGAGTGGATTTGCTTTGTGGGAGTGGACGACGAATTGCTGCCGGGTGCGGTACGCAGCTATATGGATCTTGCGGCGCGTCATCCGGGTGCTGAGTATCTGAGTTCACGGATTCATGTGATCCACCCATCGGGATACGTGAAGCTACTAGGAGGGCCGTGGAACTGGCCGAAATTTTCACGCCACATGTGCACGCCACACGTAGGGGCAATGCACCGCCGAAGCTTGTTCGAACGGTTAGGAGAGTTCGACATAACCTACCGTATCGTGGCGGATTATGAGCTGTTGCTGCGTGCTCGTGGCACTCTACAGGCCGCTTATATGCCCGATGTCACGGCCTTGATGCGCGCTGGGGGTGTAGGAAGCAGCCCAGCCTCACTTCGGGAGACCGCTCGGGCAAAGATTGAGACCGGCGGGCGCAGCCGCTTGCTGACAGAATTGGACCTGGCATGGGAACGGGTTCTGTTACCCCTGAGGCCGCCAGTTCGCTGGGTATTGCGGAAAGTTTTTAAAAAATAGACGAGTGACTGCTGAATTCGACTCCAAGGCTAAGAAACGCGCAATAGGAAGCGATGACACCTCTCGGATACATCATGCTTGCAGTGGCCATGGCGAGTTTTCTATTCTCGCCCAAGTGGCTATATCGCATGCTGGTCTTCTGGTCACTATTTTCAGCAAGCACGGCAGCTAACATCGGCAGTGGAACCGATGTTTCGGCCCTGCAGATCTGGATGCTATTCGGAACGGCTTGGTTGGCAAGGCTGGTTCTGGACAACCTAATGCGTCTATCGTTTGCGCTGGACCGACGCATCTTGCAGCAATGCCTTTGGTTGCTGGGATTCATTCTGGTGGCAGCGATCTCACTCTGGATGCCGGTATACATAAACGGTTCATTGATGATTATGTCGCCGGCGCTAATGAAGATTTCCGAAACCCCACTTTATTTGACTTCCCATAACGTCACCCAATTGCTCTATCTCATCTTTGGCGGTTGCATTACCCTTGCCGTGGCGCACGGCAATCTTAACGAGACAACGCGCCGCCATACTGAGCGGGTGCTGCTGGTCTCAGCGGTCGTGCTTGCCGCATGGGGACTCATGCAGTTCTTCTGCAACGTTACCGGTTTGATCTATCCCGCATTCCTACTGAACAACAGTAAGGCAATCTCGGGCCAGGGATATATGGAGACGCTGCAAGGCATGGGTAGAATCAGCTCGGCTACAACAGAGCCGTCGGTCTTTGCCGAAGCTATGCTCTCGATGTTGCCACTCACTCTGCCTGCGTGGCTGGGGCGCAAGCCGATTTTAGGTCCGGTGATCGACCGAGGATGCACGATATTGCTTGTGACAGTGCTGTTGCTGAGCACCTCCTCGACTGGTTACTTGGGAATGGGTGTGCTGGGAGTTACCTGGATTGCAATTCTACTGAAAAGCCGCACGATGAAGGCTGGAAAGAGTCTTGGTCGGATCCTGATCATTGGCGTGGCGCTGATTGGGGTACTTGCTGTAATTATTGCAGCAGTGCCTGCGGCGCAAGACATAGCGCGCCGTGCAGTGTTTGAGAAGGGCGCATCAGGTTCAGCACTGGAAAGAGCTATGACTGTTGTTCTGGCGTTGGGCTACTTCATGCAATATCCAATTCTCGGTGTAGGGTGGGGTAGCGTTACGTCACACGATGTAATCGCACTGATGCTTTCCAATGTCGGAATTGTGGGCTTTGCTGTATTCCTAGGCACAGTGGGCACTGTGCTGCTGCGGAGTTGGCGAACCCTCGTGCCTCTCTCTGATTCACTCAGCACATCGCGCGCAGTCTGGCTAACGGCCATTGCTGTCTATCAATTGATTACTTTTGTTGCTGGCTTTCCACTGGCTTACGGCAATTATTGGGTCGTGCTGGGACTCGCCATTGCTACCGGCTGGCGCCCGCAATCCGAAGTAAATTCTCCCCAAACATCCACAATCCCAGAACCAGCTTTCTCATGATGCCCATACTTAAACACGCAAGCAAAAAGGTGAGTCGCTCCACGCCACGTTTCAGCCTCATCGTGGCCACTATCGATCGTAGTGAGGAATTGGCCGTTCTACTAACCAGCCTAGCCGCGCAGCAGATGCGCAACTTTGAGCTCATTGTCGTGGACCAGAACCCCGACGACCGACTGAACGCACTGCTGAGCAGCTGGAACATAAAAGAGGGAATAGATCTAAAGCATCTGAGGTGTGGGCCAGGCGTCTCGCGCGCTCGCAATCTTGGAATTGCGCATAGTACGGGAGAGATCTTGGCCTTTCCCGATGACGATTGCTGGTATCATCCCGACACCCTGAAGAACGTCGATGCCTGGTTTCGTCAAAATCCTGAGTACGGTGTGCTCAGCCTCGGCTGCCGTGACGAGCAGGGAAGAATCAGCTCGAATTCCTGGTGGCAGAAGGAATGCGACATCCAATGGTGGAATGCATTTCGTACAACAGCGGCGCTATGCTTCTTCGTCCAGCGCCCTGCCGATCTCATTCCTCTCCAATTCGATGAGCAGCTGGGTCCTGGGGCTGGCACAACCGCGGGCTGCGGAGAAGACACTGATTTTGTGATGACTCTGCTTGGATACGGCTTGCGCGGCCGGTTCACTTCTTCTTGGCACATTGGGCATCCGTGCAGAGAAGGCGGCTTCAAGGATGAGGCGCGAGCGCGCCGTTACGGTGGCGGATTTGGACACGTCCTTGCTAAACATTCGCGCAGCTTTCTCTTCGCAGGGTTTGTTGCCTTCGATTTCTCCCGCGCGATTGTTCATCGTTTGTTCGACCACCAGGCCAGAGCGGCTCAACTCTGGTCACACGGCCAAGGTATCGTCGAGGCTTATTTTCAGAGTAATTGCGCCGTAAAAGTCCGCGTGAAGGATGCAAATGATCGGGACCGAACCGTCTAGTGCGAGCCCTGATCGAGTTGCGCGTTCATCGACGGTGCAATTTCACGCTTTTGCAACTCGGCTTTTTCCTGCAGGCGGTCGAGGAATCGGGGCAAGTAGATCAAGGTGGGAACCCAGACAAAAACGATATAGGCGATGTTGGAGGCCCAAATCATTGCAGGTAGACCGAGATGAGGCGTGAGCAAGAACTTCAGGGCAGTGGCAGCGAGCAGCAGCCCGACGCCAAAAAATACCTGCACTCCCATTTGATCGGCGCCGTTCAGAAAGATGGAAACGGCATTGGCCCCTGTGCTGAGTACGGCCCAGACTGCCATACCAAGGAGCAATGAGCGAGTGGCGCCCAAATCCTTACCAGTCCAGTGCTGCAAGATCCAGGGGCCGAGCGACACGAGCAGGATACCTGAGCAGATAGTGACGGCAAAAATCAACTTGAGCGAACGCACCATGGCGCGCCGTGCCCAGTGGATCTCTCCGCGGGCGATGGACTCGCCATAGGCCGGCCACAGCGGAAGAAGTACCATCATCAACACGCCTGGAATGATGGTGAACATGCGCATTGCCACGGCATATGTTGTGACGGCTGCAGGGCCAATTAGATGCGAAGTAATTAGATTGTCAACGCTTGTGACGGTCACCACGCAAGTCTGCAATATGAAGAAATACATGCCTTTGCCGAGGAGAAGTTTCATGTAATTCGGGCTGGTGGCAGCCCAGGACGGGCGCAAATTTGGCCGTAGATGGGAAAAGAGGAATACTCCGTTCAACAGAGTAGCAATGAGTGGCGCCCCGGTGATGGCAACAACAAGCCAGGGAAGACCCGCGTGCAGATGGATGGCGAGCAGCAGGCCTCCTAGCGCGAGTATGCCGCCCAGCATTGTCCAGAGATTGTTGGTGAATCCGTCCTGGTATCCGGACTCTACGCGCGGCACGATGTCCAAAGGCAAATTGAGCGCAAAGCAGCAGATGAACACAACTGATGCGGGCCCCGCTTCCAATATTGCTAGCGGCGAGCTGACATTGAAGATCTGCGCCCAGGGAACGAATCGATACACCAATGCCAATGTTGCAAGCAGGATGGCGCAGATGCAAAGCAGCAGAAAGAACGCGCTGGAGACATATGCGCGCGCAGCTTTTTCGTCACCTTTGCCGTGTGATTCGGAAATTGCGTTGAGAAGGCCATTGCCAATGCCTAGATCCCCGAAAACAAGCAGTGAGACGCTAGAGGTGATGACCATCCAAAGTGCATATCGCTCCGTGCCGAGGTAATGGATGGTGAGCGGCACGGAGATGATTAAAGTCAGGAGAGTGACGCTTTTGGCTGAGACGGAGGAAACAGTTGTGAGTGCAATCCGGCGATAGCGCTCGCGAGATCGCTCTTCCTCCGTGTTGGTGCTTCCAGCACGAAGTCTGAATACCGAAGCCAGGGTCTTTGCCTGTTGCAATATTCTCTGCAAACTATTCCAAAGGTCCATCTGCGAAAGACTTATCCGTCTCCGGCACAGCAAATAAATCCGCCTACCTGGTAGGAAAATCCAACGAAATGGGCCAAACGCTCCCTTGCGCTCCAGTGCGTGCGCCCATCAACCCCGTCCGAATAATTCCACCTTTTCAACTGTAGGATATCAGCTATTTTGGGAATGTCTCAATTCATACGTCCCATGTCACCTATGGTTCTTAATAGGTAATCGGTGAGAAGTACCATGAAGCAATCCGCATCCGGCTTTTGTACTCTATTCGCGGTGAATCATTTGTGCACACTCGATCATGACCCTCGGCGACTTGCGTATCTTCTCTGTTCTTTGTGAAACCGGGAATTCGTTGAAGAATTGACTCGGGCGTGGAGTTCAACCGGTGGCGATGGAGGTTGCTTTGGCGCGGGAAAGTGGCTTCTTCGTTCCGTCGCGTAAGACCGAAGCAAATTGTCAGAATGTGTGATGGCTCTTCCAATTACGGTTCAGGTGCCTAATTGCTTGAAAAGGAATTGGAGTGCGAGGATGGATGGAAAATGCCAGACCGGTCGGAAGAAGTGAATCCAGTCCAAATGAGCGATATAAAGTGCAGAAACTAGCGTACGAAGATCTATCCAAGTTACGAGTTGCCATCGTCCATTATTGGTTTGTAGGCTGGGCGGGAGGAGAGCAGGTTGTTGAGGCTCTTGCGGAAATGTTTCCTCAAGCCGATTTGTTTGCGTTGGTGGCCAGACCCCAAACGATGCCTCTATCGTTGCATAGCCACCGTCTGACAACCTCATTCCTGCAAAGCGTGCCCGGTGCCAAGAAATTTCACCGCCAATTCATCTTTCTTCACCCCATTGCTCTCGAGCAATTCGATCTGAGCGGATACGACTTGGTCATCAGTTCAGAATCCGGTCCTGCAAAGGGTGTAATAACATCCCCTCGTACATGCCATATCTGCTATTGTCATTCCCCCATGCGTTATATCTGGGACATGCATGCTGAGTACACGAAGCGCATGGGGGCGCTCACCAAGCCAATCTTCAGGCTTTCGGCACATTATTTGCGACTCTGGGATTATGCGACTGCCGGGCGGGTGGACTATTTTGTGGCGAATTCCCGCTTTGTCGCCTCGAGGATACGCAAGATATATGGCCGGGAAAGCACGGTCATCTATCCTCCGGTGGATGCGAACTCCTCGCACGTATCCCCGACGAAGGGCGACTATTACCTGAGCATTGGAAGATTGGTAGATTACAAGCATTTCGATTTGGCAGTGGAGGCCTGTCGGAACCTGGGGCGCAAGCTTCGGATCATCGGTGAAGGCCCGCAGTCGAAGCTACTCCATAAATTGGCGGGCCCAACCATTGAATTTATGGGGCACGTTGACCGCGAAGTACTCAAAGCCTGTCTCGCAGATTGCCGCGCATTTTTATTTCCTGCAGAAGAAGATTTCGGGATCGCCGCAGTCGAGGCACAGAGCTACGGGAGGGCGGTCATCGCCTATGGTTCGGGTGGCGGCTTGGAAACGGTTCGTGGGGAGTTTGCTGGGAACGGCAGCGTTGAGGGTCAAACAGGCGTCTTCTTTCCCATGCAGACGGTCCAATCACTGACCAAAGCAATTCTTGATTTTGAATCGCGCGAGAGAGAGTTCGATTCGGTGAAGATTCGCGAACATGCGCTTCAATTCGATCGACAGGTCTTTAAGAGAAAGATGGCCGATTTCATCCTCTCTGTTTGGGATGAATTTCAGAGCAGAGTCTGATTGCAGTCGGGCCAGTAATCATAAAAGGTATGAAAGATGTTTGACTGATGAATTGACTGCACATCGTAGGATCATTTTGAAGTGAAATGAATCACAAGTTATGGACTTCGACCGTCATAACACACCCGTCTTCCTGCCTAGGTGCCCGGAGTTTTTCCTTCCTGCGGCCTGCCAAAGCCGTCCTGTATCCTCGCCAATCGCAAATATCCTGCCAATTGCACAGTAGAGAAGCTTAAATAATCTGTTGAACGTGATAAGGAATGCCGGAGCAAACTTTTGTTCCTTGATTTCCTTTCTCGGTTTCTTTAGCGCCTTCAGCAAGTTTGTCGCACACCTCCTGCGAAACTTAAACTTGCCTAACAGATGGCCTGAGTTTATCAACCATCGTAGGCAGTAGCCAATCTCGTTGTAAGACGGGATCCGTTTCGCAAACTAGGCTGGTATGTGATCAGACCCTTTCATTGAACCGCTATCTCAAAGAACAAAGCGTCAAGGCTCGGCGAACCATTTCACCCATTAGTCATTCCCTTTGCAGCGCGACTGGCATTCCCATTCGAAGCACGGCTAACTGACCCGTATCAGGGCGAAAGAATAGCGAACAACGCTGGCCGCCTCATTTGGTCTTCAATTCGCTGTAGATATCTAAGTAAGGGGTTGCCTGCAGGACGCAAGGACTTGCGCTTGAACGAAGCCTCAAGTGCGACAAAAAGCGAAGATTAAAGGCTCAGTCAAAACACGATTTGTCCGCAATGCAGGGTAGCATCTTAGAAAATACAGACGGTTCCCGGGCGATGTTCGGCGTTGTATTACTGCTTCAAAAAGGTACCCGACTAATTAATTACGAAAGTTGACTAGGAAAGGTCAAAGTCCGAGAAAAATCGCTTATAGTCTTAAACATCAGGCACGAAGTCGCGAAAGGGACCGTTGATTACTGGACCTTGAAATCTGCGCATAAGATGTGGAAAAATATAGGGGTTCAATCTCACTGCGAGTCTGTAATTATTGAACTCGACTCGAGGCCGAATCTTTTGTGCCTTGGACGAAAACCTGCAGCAATGCTGGGAAACTGTCGGATCTTTTGGACAAGTGTGAAGCGAGATCGATAAGAATTTGACCGATGCTCGCTCGAAAGCCTTGTCGGCAAAACCAATACGGCCAACGAAGTATCAGAATGTGACTTCAGTCACAGCACGGGTTCCAACTCGGGTGCCGCGTTTTGGGGGCGTTTCTGCGCGATAAGTTAGCCCTGATGGGACGGCATGGACCCGCTGTCTGGAACCGAATCAGTCAGCCCATGTGGGCATTATCTTTTGGAGAACGCTTTTGAGAAGCCAATTGTTGGATGCCGCCCTTGAGAAGAGAGAGCTCGAGTTCGAAGATGGAGCGCATTTTTCGACGTCGATTCACTTTGTCATACAGACTCAAAGGCATCTCGAAGTACATTTGGATACTTGGCATTACTGCTATCTAAAACGTTTCATTGACTTTACATTGTCGGCCTTGTTCCTGGTGTTCTTTTTCATACCTGGGCTTATCATCGCTGGCGTCATTCTTTTCACGTCCAGAGGCCCCGTATTCTATAGAGAAGAAAGACTCGGACGCCATGGCAAGCCTTTTCGAATCTGGAAGTTTCGCACCATGGTTGTGAATTCAGAACATCGTATCCATATCGCGAACAGGGGTGCGGGAACGACAGTACTCAACGAATGGAGAATGCAAAAAGGTGGGCACGACCCCAGGGTTACGAGTATTGGTCGATTCCTGCGCAAATGGAGCATTGATGAAATTCCTCAGCTCCTTAATGTTGTTCGTGGAGAAATGTCTCTGATTGGACCGCGTCCTATCGTTGAATCAGAGGCCAAATTTTATGGGGACCTTTTTGTGTATTATTTGGCCGCCATGCCAGGTCTCTCTGGCTTGTGGCAGGTATCTGGAAGAAGCCAGCTTGGCTATGAGGAACGAGCAGAACTCGATGCTTCGTACGTAAAGTCTTGGAGTCCGAATTCCGATATGTCAATCTTCTTCCGGACATTTTCCGCAGTGCTCGGCCGAGCAGGTGCTCACTGATGAGGAAAATTTTGGGAACCTTGTGCGCGGGGCACGAACTCCAGTGCCAGCGAAGAGTCTAGTTCGGTCCGAGTGCAAGTGAGTCGGACGCATAGATTTTTATTTGCATTGCGGCATGTTTGCAGACCAAGGGCGGTCGATTTAGGTCTGCTCTTACACAAGTGAACAATTTGAAATAGTGGTACCGAGATTGGTTGCGATCGGAGACGGCATCTTGGACAATAGATAACATCTATGAAAAAGTTTCTCGGACTGTCATTGGCTTTGCTGCTGCTCGCATCGATCCCCGCACTCTATTCCCAGAGTCCAGGCGACAACGCGGTCCGGCGATAACCGGCCTTCAGCAACGGATCAATACCCATCAGCGAGCTGCGGCGATCCGTTGCTGAATCCGCAGGGGACTTGTCAAGCGGACCAGGCGCCGCGTGGAACGTTGGGCCAAAGGTTTGGGCAGGAGTATGGTCCCCAACCAGGCCAATACGATCAGCAGTCCGGGCAGAACGGCCAACAGAGATATCAGTGGCCCAATCAGACGCAGACTTTACCAAATCTCAACTACCCGTGGAGTCAGACGCCCAACACGATCTCAAATGGGGCCGAGTATGAGAACGCGCCGCTGAACTCCCTCGGATGGCAAAGGCAGCCAATAGAATTGCGGCCCGAAATGCCAAGCGACTTTCAAAGATTCGTCGCAGCCACAACAGGGCAAATGTTGCCCATTTACGGTGCAACGTTGTTTCAAAATGTTCCGACCACGTTCTCGCCGAATAACCTTGCCCCTGTCACTCCAGACTATGTTATCGGGCCAGATGATCAACTGCGTGTCCGAATCTGGGGGCAAATCAGCTACAACGGCAATCTACGGGTGGACAGGTCCGGAAACATCTTCCTCCCTCAGGTTGGCCAGATCCACGTCGCGGGCCTCCAGTATGCGAGCCTGGATCAACATCTCCGCGAGGCAGTGAGCAGAATCTATCGCAATTTCGATCTTTCCGTGGATGTTGGCCAAATTCGTGCGATGCAGATTTATGTTGCGGGACAGGCCCGCCGTCCCGGCGCATATACAGTCAGTTCACTTAGTTCGCTGGTTGATGCGCTTTTTGCCTGTGGCGGCCCCACTGCGCAAGGATCTCTGCGCCACATTTTGGTTAAGAGGAATGGAGAAACCATTGCGGACTTTGACTTGTACGCTTTGCTTATTTTTGGTGACAAGTCCAAGGATATTCACTTGCTTCCGGAAGACGTCCTGTACATTCCGCCCGTAGGGCCCCGGTTGCAATTGCAGGAACGGTTCGCAACCAGGCCATTTATGAACTGCGGGGTAATGAGACCGATTAGGCGATCTGATCGATCTCGCGGGCAAAACCTCAGCGATGTCATCGAATGCGCGAATCTCGCTTGAGCGAGTCGAGCGACATCAAGTCCGTCAGGCGATGGAATTCCCCTTTACTCAACAAGGCCTTAAGTTTCCGCTCGCAGACGGCGACATCATCCGAATCTATCCCATCCTTCCGGCATACGTTAAGACTGTGACACTGCGGGGTAATGTTGCGAATCCCGGCAGATTCGCGTGGACAGAAGGAATGCGCTTGAGCGATCTGATTCCTGATCGGGAGTCTTTGCAGAGCCGAGAATACTGGTGGGAGCGCAGCCGTCTCGGTGTGCCAGTACCGAGATACCAACCGCCCCAGCGAAATAACACCCCGCAGGTCGCAGGGGGAGGAATGCATGGTTCACTCGCAAACTCAAGTTGAGAGGATGCCTGATGACAGCGGGGACGAGAATCCGAACAGGGACAACAGCCCAACCGGAGACAACCGAACAAACAACGACAAAGGGTTGAGCGAGGGAAACAATACAAGGAACACGAAGCGCAATACCGTGAAGCTGTCGACTCCGGAAATCAACTGGGATTATGCGGTGATCGAACGAACAGACCCCGATACACTCAAGACCTCGTTGATCCCTTTCGATCTTGGCCAGTTGGTTTTCCATCACGATGCTCGGCAGAACCTTGTGCTGCAACCTGGCGATGTTGTCACAATCTTCTCCCAAGACGATATCCGAGTGCCTATCGCACAGCAGACAAAATATGTTGATTTAGAGGGCGAGTTCGTGCACTCGGGGATTTACAGTGTGCAGCCAGGAGAGACGCTTCGGGATGTCGTAAAACGGGCCGGCGGTGTCACGCCGAATGCCTACCTCTATGGATCTGAATTCTCCCGTAAATCGACACAAGTGCTTCAGCAGCAAAGGCTGGACGAATATGTGCAGACAGTGCGGATGGAGGCACAACGAGGAACGCAGGCATTGGCAATGTCCGGGGCATCTTCTGGAAGTAGTGCAGGAGATGTAGTTGCTTCTCAAGCCGCAGCGCGGGATCTGATTGCTCGACTCAGCCAAGTTCGCGCGACCGGGCGTATTGTCTTGCAGTTCCATCCCGATAGTGCCGGGATGGAATCGATACCGGCCATCAATCTCGAAAATGGCGACAAATTCAGTCGTGCCCCCGGCCCCATCTACGGTGAACGTAGTCGGTGCGGTCTATGACCAGAATTCATTCCTTTACCGGAAAGGACGATGGGTAGAGAATTACCTTGAACTGGCGGGTGGACCAAATCGCAACGCAGATAAGCGACATGCATTTGTTGTACGAGCCGACGGCTCTGTAGTAAGCCGATCCTCTGAGAGGTCTTTGGCGCTCTGGACCAGTCCCTTCGACAAGCTACGCCTGTATCCTGGGGACACAATTGTTGTGCCGGAAAAGACGTTACGGCCATCAGCCTTGCGTGGGGTGATGGATTGGACACAGGCATTTTCGCAACTGGCACTCGGTGCAGCCGCCATTCATACGGTTCTAGCGCTGAATACAATCCGGCGAGAACCCAAAGAAAGTCGTCTTCGTTTTAGAGCGCGATGTCGAATCGGTTCCGGGCAAAAGAATTTGCCTCTACAAAACGGGACGTTCTTTCCGCTAACTTGATCGTCGCGACGGTATGGTCAATTGAATAAGCAGGCAACCCAAAAGGTAAAGCAGTTCGGTCTTTCAGTTGAGGATATGAAGAATTACAAAGCTGTGGATTTGCTGACAGTTGTCACTTGCACGCTTTCGTTTGCAGGCGTTCTGGTAATTGCTATCCCTGCACGCGCTGCGGGTTGGCAAGTGAAGGTAGCCGGCAACAATCAGGCAAGCGGCGACGCCGATCTGAATGCGGATGGTTGCAATACTTCAACGACGGGATCCCCATACATCCCCGTGGACAGTTGGATATACCCGGCCGTGTTACGTCTTCACTCACTGGGGTTTCTGGACACCGTCTTTATTGGGATGCGCCCTTGGACGCGGGCAAGTCTGGCGAAAATGCTTGTTGAAGTCAATTCCAAGATTGAAGATGCGAATGAAGGACCTTAAACAGAAGAAGCGAGAGGAATTTACAAGGCCCTTGCCTACGCGATTCGCGACCAACTCGAGCAAAGCTGCGGAACCAAAGCGGCACACGTGCAGCTTGAATCGGTCTATTCCGTAAGTCGCGCCCTGAGTGGAACACCCCTGCAGGATAGCTATCATCTCGGCTCGACTGTCGTAAATGACTTCGGCCGTCCCTCTAGAGATGGCCTGAGCAGTTACACCGGCGTCAGCGGCAGTCTTTCCTGGAATAGGTTTGTTCTCTATGCCCGGGGTGAATTTCAAGGCTCGCCTTCAGCGCCCGGTTATTCCTCGACGTGGCCGCGAATCTCGATTCGATCCGCGGCACGACCTTATTACCTCAACTCTTCTGTTCCGATTCCATACAACGCGCAGACCACCATCCCGGCTGGACCGCTTTCCAACGTGACCGAAGGGCGGTGGATCGAGGCATACATCTCTGCGCATGTGCTCAACAATGAAATCTCTTTCGGTAAGCAGGATCATTTGGCTCAGGCCGTCGGCTACAGCGGCGGCATGGCCATGTCAAACGATGCTAGAGAACCTGTATTCCTTTCGAATCAATCGCGTCGAACCGCTGATCATTCCGTTCCTCTCTCGGCTTACCGGCCCGTTTCGCTATGAATTCGTCGTTGGTCCCATGAAGGGGCACGTATTCTGCAAAAAGATCCCTGGGTGCACCTCGAACAGGTAAGCTTCAAGCCATCGGAAAACTTGGAAATTGGATTTGAACGGACGATTATCTGGGGCGGAAAAAATTTCACGAGCCCGTTACGCTTCATACCTTCTTGAGAAGCTTCTTCAGCACCGTAAATGTGACCGGAGCCGTCAAGAACAGCCCGCAGGATCCAGACGCGTTGGCGCTTTCTATTTCTCCTACAGGGTTCCCCTGCTGCGCAATTGGTTAACTATCTATTCCGACTCCGAGGCACATGATGATGTGTCTCCGATCTCCGCGCCCCGCCGTGCCTCGATCCGACCCGGGTTGGACCTGTCTGATGTGCCCGGAATTGCCAAGCTGGACGTTCGTGTTGAGGCTGTTTCAACTGATCCGCCAAGTTCACGAAGCAATGGTGGCCAATTCAATTACTACGAAGACATACAACGCAGGGTTTTAACAACATGGCGATTCTCGGCGATTGGGTTGGTACGAGAAGCCAAGGGCGGACAAGGTTGGATCACCTATCACCTCAGCGGAAATGAATGGGTGCAGGTGGATGTACAAATCAAAAGACGCCCAGAAGCTCATTCCCGGGGGGACAACGCTGAACGATATCAACTTTCAAGTAGTCAAGCGATTGGGAAAGAATCTTGAAATCAATGGCTTTTTCACGTATGAACGATGGAAGGCGCCCATTTATTTGTCAGGTGAGCAAACTGTAACGAATACGACGATACAGATCACCTGGTTTCCCCACAGGGGAGTCAATTTTTAGGGGAGATTCAGTGGCCTTCACAGGTGCCTTTGATCTGTCGATTCAGTGCAGTGAAACCCCGTTTCACAATGGCCCTCTAGTTTTTAAGGTTGGACTGCCCTTTGGCTTCTGTCAGTGGACATGCAGGCAAGTTGGACGAAGCCGAGGAAGTTCTCGATGTGGTATTCCCATCGTGTGACCAGCCGGCGGTAGTTCTGCATCCAGGCAAAGAGCCGTTCGACTTTCCAGCGGCGGCGATAGCGACGCAGCGAGCGGCCGTCCTGGGTCTTCTGCTTGCGGTTGGATCGGTTGGGCGAGATCATCTCGATGCCGTATTCCTCGTTTAGCGTCTGATCGAGCGCGTCCGAGTCGTAGGCCTTGTCGCCAATAAATCGTTCCGGCAACTGGTCGAGGAAGCAACTGCAGCGGCGGTGCCAGCAGCTCCTCCTGTGCCTGCTCAAGCTCCGGCGAAGAATCCCAGAGACGCCACGGGCGCGAATGTAAGACACCAAAAATGAATAGGTTAGCTCGTCCGCACCCGCTGTTTCTTGAGTAGGCAATTCATAGGTTGACAACTCATGAGTTGACAACTTAAGCGCGTTCAAGTTTGCCAAAAATGATGTATATATCAATTTCAACTTGCAGGGCATATTTTATTGATGTATATATCAATTCATGAAGACACTTCAGGAACTCGGAGAAGCGGTAGCATCCGTGAGGCGGGAACTTCGGTTGAAACAGAAGGCCGTGGCCGAGCAGGCCGGTATCACGCCGGAATCGCTTCTGCGTTTTGAGCGCGGGCAAGTCTCAGAATTCGGCTCTCGGAAGCTCCTTGCTGTGCTCGCCGTGCTCGGAATGGAAGTCACATTTGTGAAGACCGGCATGTCTGGCTCGCTCGATGAACTCCGGCGGGAGCGCGGTGGCTTCATGAAACTCTCGGTCTACGTGCTCGGTCGTGAAGTTGCCGGTTCTGGAATCGGCAGGCGATTTCAAAAGCGTCCTTACCTATTTGCCGAACACAGTCGTCGAGGACTTCGTCTCACTGACGATGCCTGTCCGCACGGAGTCCTGGGTCTGGGACGACCAGCTTCCTCCCATATTTCAGATGAACCTGCCGGAAGGCTATCTGCTACAGGTACTGCAGGAACAGTTCGGCCCCCATCGTCGGTGCCAGCCCACTGGCGCTCTTATCGGTCGTGGGCAGAAATATGGTGGGCCGTATCCAAGTAGCCGGCCACGGTGCGCAGTTGGAGGAGCCAGCAGAGCCCGTTGAAGTTGCAGACCTTCTGCAGGGCGACAACTCGGAAGAGGCGTTTGCGGAATTGGTGCGACAGCACGCGACCAGCGGTGTTTCCGGCGTGCTGCCCGAAGTTCCTGGATGCACAGGAAAGAGACTCGGCGAAAAAGCGCCACCTCTGGCCAACTCGGTCAGCATCAGAAAGCCACCCTTCTGACCCGCCGCCACATCATCAAAGGCTCCTCAGATAGGCTGCCATTTGCGGCGTTGAATGAGCACCTGTGCATGCAAGTATTGGCTAAACTGCTGCCCAGCGCAAAAACCGAAGTCTCGCGGGACGGCAATGCTCTCGTGGTCCACCGCTTCGATGTGAACGAGGATGGCCAGCCGCAATGGGGTATGGAAGATTTCTGTGCTTTGCTGGGCCTGCGCCCAGCACAAAAATACGAAACCACATGGGAGCGAATCGCGCGCGCCGTTCGCGATCACGTACCCGGCAATCGCCAGTACGAAACCTTCCAGCACCTGGCGGCAATTCTGCTGCTAACCTATGCGCTGCGCAACGCCGACTGTCACGCGAAGAATATCGCTCTGCTGTACACATCACGAGCAGATGTGTACCTCTCACCTGCCTACGACTTCCTCACCACGAGCGTATATGCGGGTTACCAAAACAACCCTCCAGGGATTTCATTCGGCGGCAAGAAGACGTGGACGCCGGGGAAGAACCTGTCGAAGTTCATCGCCGCGACCTTCGGGATACCTCTTCGCGAACAATCCGAAATGCTCGAGCGCATCAGCGATTCAGTCGCAGATGCTGTTCCTCTGGTCCGAAGCAAAATGTCAGATCTTCCTGAGTTCAAGGACACGGGCAGAAGAATACTGCTGGCATGGCAAGAGGGCGTAAACGGCCTGCGTGATCGCCGCGTGTATTCCGTTGGAGACTGGCCGGCGGGAAAAGTCTTCGACGGAATCTCAGATGTGCCATGGCTTGAATCGCCGCGATCAGTGGTCGGCCGTTCGCCTCTGCTTGGTGGCCGATCAAAGGCCACACGGAAGAAGCCTTGATCAAGTCTGAGGAAACTCGACGGACCTTGCACAATCAAATTAGGATGGTGAGCATTCATTTATTTAGAAATCTCAGCTCGTCACGCGGAGGCCCAGATGAGCGATAGGTGAAGCGCGAGACAGCAATCTTTCCCGCCGCTCCAAGACACTACAGCACGAGGCCTTGCCATAGTCGGGTATTTTATCAGGGGGTTGAGACCACACCCCGGGCGAGCGATGCGAGCCGAGCAGCGAGAAGTCTTCTCAAGACGAGTCTAAGGATCAGGCTTGGGGTAATGCGTTTGAGAGCGCGCGATTGTTTGCGGAATGACCGGTGCAGGCACAGACCACCGAATACTCTGAGCCGGTCTGCCATTTCTGCCGGGCGGATCTCGGTGAGTTGCGCAAGGGGAACTCATACCGGTAGAAAGCGAAGTATGATGGCCTCGAAATCGATCAGTCTTGAGAGATCAAGATCTTCGCCAAGTGAACACGAAGGTGAGATTGCTGGCTGCCGAGCTGACATTCCATAAGACCGTCTTTGCGCGGCTTCGAAAAGTGGATTGCCATGCACGCGCCGGCTCCCCATCGTTTTTCCGTAATCATCTGTACATGAAGCACAGCGAGGCCGTCGGCGGTATTCAGTATGTCGATGCGAAACGCCCAAATTCACTGGAGGAGACTGAGTTCTGGTGCAGCGCCATGCTCGCATGGTTGATGCGTGAGACTCTCAATCGCCCCAGTCAAATCAGGTCGATCAATGAATCGTGAGCGCCGATATCAAATTTGAATCACAGGGATCAACAGGTTCTGAATCGCCAATCAAGATAGCTTTTCTATTTTGATTGGTGAGCTCGCTGGGACTCGAACCCAGGACCCACGCCTTAAAAGGGCGTTGCTCTACCAACTGAGCTACGAGCTCACTTCGTTTCAAGCTATTTCCAATGAATAACCTGAAGATCAAATTGTTCTGAAGCTAAAATGGCAATTTCAGGCGTTGGCAACCCATTGAATGCCATTTGGTACCGAATTTGACCCCGAAGCAATCCGCAGATCGAACACTCGCAGCTTCAAAAACCATGCCTGAGCTCTCTGCTGCGAAGCCGTAGCGACGGCCATCTGACCATCAAATCCTCTACCGCTTTTAAGTTTAACCCAGTTGCCACAAGTCGCCTAGCTCTGCATAGAAAATCCCGTTCAAGCGCTAAATTGCGGCTGCAACAGTGTGCGTACCCTGAGTCCGTGAGGCGTACGCGACGGGCACGACCGCGCAGGCATCTTGTCCTATGAACCTCAAGCACGGGTTCTAGAATCTGGGTAGAGATCGGTTTTGCCAGACAACCTTACATCCGCAATTGCGCAGTCATGGACTTTTCCATTGTGGCCGACGATATTTCTTCTCGTTGCTGGGGCCATCTATGTGAGAGGTTGGCGCCTCGCGGTCCAAACAAGGCCAACCGAATTGCCGTCATGGCGGGCGTGGTCTTTTCTTTGCGGCGAGGCGGTTGTCTGGCTGGCAATTGCATCGCCTATTGATGCGCTCGGGCAATTTCTGCTTCTTGCGCACATGACTCAGCATGTCCTGCTGATGTTTATTGCTCCACCGCTCATCGTTGCAGGCCGTCCGGTTGTCCCGCTGCTGCGGGGACTGCCCCGGCAGTTCATTCGCAACGATCTGGCCCCATGGATCAACCTGGGGGCGTTTGAAAGATTACGCGTCTTCGTGATGCATCCTGCCACGGCTTGGGTGGCGATGAATGCCGCCTTTGTCGGATGGCACATTCCAGCCGCGTATGAACTTGCTTTGCGTTCCAACGGCTGGCATGACACGGAGCATGCCTGCTTCTTCATCACGTCTGTGCTTTTTTGGTGGCATGTACTGCGTCCCTGGCCCAGCCGCAGCGCATGGCCGCAGTGGATGATTCCTTTCTACCTCGCCTCTGCCGGCGTGGTGAACACCATCTTGTCCGCATTCCTGGCGTTTTCCAGCAAAGTGATCTACCCGACCTACGCGCTGGCGCCGCGCATTTTCTCCCTGAGCGCCCTGAATGACCAGTCCGCGGCTGGCGCTGAGATGTGGGTGATCGGCGCGGGCATCTTTCTTGCGGCGGCCATGTCTTCGGTAATGGAGCTGCTCACGCCTGCACGCAATAAGCGCCGCGCAGCGGCCGTGCGACCTCGGTTCACGCACTTTACGCAGAAGACACTCGACCTGCTGCGCGTGCCCTTGGCCAGCGGGGTTCTGCGTTCGCGCTTTGGAAGAGTCGTATTGCAGACAGCTTCATTTCTGGCTCTCGTCGCAGTCGTAGTCGATGGGTTGCGGGGCACTTCCCTCAGTTCAATGAATCTTTCCGGCGCGTTCGCATGGAATCTCATCCGCCCCGTCTGCCTTATCGGGATTCTGCTGGCTGGCAATTTCTTTTGCATGGCGTGCCCTTTCACGCTGCCTCGGGAAGCGGCCCGTGTCCTTGGGCTGGCGCGTTTTGAGTGGCCTTCGTGGCTGCGAGGCAAATGGCCGGCCATTGTTTTGATGGGTCTGTTCTTCTGGGCTTATGAGCAGTTCGCGCTCTGGGACTCACCACGCGCAACGGCGCTGGTTCTCATTGCCTATGTCCTTACCGCACTTCTGGTCGATTCGTTCTTTCGCGGAGCCAGCTTCTGCAAGCACATCTGCCCCATCGGTCAGTTCAATTTTGTTGCATCGCTCGTCTCGCCGCTCGGCATCAACATTCGCAGTGCCTCCACCTGTTCCAGTTGCTCAACGCACGACTGCATTCGCGGTAACGATCTGCAGCGTGGATGCGAACTGCAGCTTTACCTTCCACAGAAGATTGGGAACATGGACTGCACCCTGTGCATGGACTGCGTGAAGGCCTGTCCGCACGACAATATTGGCATCACTGCTTCGGCTCCAGGTCTGGATCTCCTAAGCGATCCACCTCGCTCCTCCGTCGGCCGTTTTTCCTCGCGCGTCGATCTCGCCGTGCTCGTCTGGCTGATCAGCTTTTCTTCGCTGGCCAATGCGGCTTATATGGTTGCTCCTGTTGCCAGCGGACTCGACGAGTTGGCGCAACGGTATCCATTCTTCGCGTCGAACCTTGGCTCTCTTCTTCTGCTCGCGGCCGTCTTCGGCCTCTTTCTATTGATGTGGCTCGGCTTCGCCTGGCTGGTGCGCGCGTGGTCCGGGCACAAGTCCACACTCTATTTCTTCTGCCGCTTTGCACTTGCTGCGCTTCCGCTGGGACTTGCCGTGTGGGCTGGGCATCTCGCATTCCACTTCGCCACTTCGTCATCATCGATTGGGCCGATTGTCCAGCATGCGCTCGGGAGCGCGCCACCGGCATCTCCAATGGATCACCATGCCATGACTCATTCGATGGACACCTCCATGAACATGCCAATGGCCATGGCGTCGCGTCCATCGGACTTCGTGCTCGTTCCTGGCTCCCGTGGATTCAGTCTCTTCAATCTGCAACTCTGGATACTCGATTTAGGTATGCTTCTCACGCTCTATGTCGGCTGGAGAATCATTCAGCCATTTGTCGCGTCTTTTTGGACACGCTTCGCAGTGATTGTCGCATGGCTCGTCTACGCTGGCGCATTTTACGCGGCTTCGATCTGGCTGTTCACGCAGCCCATGCAAATGCGCGGGGTGGGGATGTGATGCGCAAAGTTTTCGTCGTCGCCCTTCTCGCACTGTGCGCCGCCCGAGCGTTTGCCGACGGCGGCAGGCTGCGCATCCGCCAGCATGCGGGCGACTTCATCCTTACGCTGTTCACCACTCCTGATCCGCTCACTGCCGGACAAGCCGACTTCAGTGTCGCCGTGGAGCAGGGGAATGGTGGCGGAGTCGTGCAGGATGCGCACGTGTCCATCACACTGACGCCCGCAGGGGGTGGCGACCCAATCGTACTCGACCTAACGCACGGCGCCGCCACAAGCCGCTTTCTACAGGCCACAAACTTCACTTTGCCTCACAGCGGCATCTGGAATGTGAAAATTCTGGTTCAACGGGGGCAGCAGACAGGCGAATGTTCGACGCAAGTGAAGGTTCTACCCTTCAGCCCCCTGTCCGATCGAATATTCTGGCAAATCGCAGTGATTCCTTTTTTTGTTCTACTCTTCGCACTGCATCGATGGCGCAAGCGGGTGTTTTCCCAAAGCAAAATGCGGGAACACTATGCCGGAGGCAAGTAGCAATCGGGGATTGCGTGCAATGCTTCGCGACATCGATCACTGACAATGGTCGCGTATCTTGATTGGGTGAGTCGTCTGGGAGTTCTCATGTCGCGTTTTTCAGCTCTTGCATCTGCCGTGTCTCTCTTCCTCTCTACGATTGCGCTTTCGGCGCAAACAGCGCATGTCACATCCAGCGCGGGCAGCCTTGAGAATGACCACGTAGTTGTGGAGTGGACCGCGCGCGACAATCATCCTCTCACCCTTTCGCTGCATGGACTGGGGAGCACGATCTCCCTTGGATCACCTTTCGCGCTCGTCATCCACAATCGCGGCGTCATCACCGCCGCCGATTTGGCACCGCAGGGTGATCCGCGGGTAGAGCGCTTGACACCCAATCCCAACGCATCGCGCTACGCCGAGCGTGTGCCTGGCGTCTCTGTCCGCTACGAGCTGGCCGACCCCGAACATCAATTCACCGCCGAATGGTCCATCATTCTGCGTGAAGGCTCTTACTACGCGCGTCAGTCCCTTACTATCACGACCGCAAATCAAGCCATACCCATCGACGACATTCGTCTTATCGATTTTGAATCACCTTCCCCTGATCCGACCGCTCTGACCGTCTCCGGAAGCGTGCAGGGATCACCGCTCATTCTGCAACTGCCCCGCGCGGATTTCTTCCTGGGATTGGAGCAGCCCCTCAGCACCTCCAGTGTGGTGCACGGCCGGGGCGTCAGCGAGCTTGCCAGTGCAGTCCCGCTTGGTGCTCATCAATCCGCCACGTACTCTGCAGTCATCGGAGTCGCGCGCCCCAGCCAGCTCCGCCGCGATTTTCTTCGCTATCTCGAGCGCGAACGCGCCCACCCTTATCGCACTTTCCTGCACTACAACAGTTGGTTCGACATCGGCTTCTTCAACCCCTACACCGAGCAGGACGCGCTCACACGCATTCACCAGATTGGCAACGAGCTGCATGTCAAGCGCGGTGTCACGCTCGACTCCTACCTGTTCGACGACGGATGGGACGATCACAATGATCTTTGGCGCATCCGCCCCGACTTCAAAGACGGTTTCGCTCCCTTGCAGAAAGCAGCCGCAGAATACGGCACGCACATCGGTATCTGGCTCTCGCCATGGGGCGGTTACGGACCCGCGAAGCAGGAGCGCCTCGCCACAGCCAAGCGTGACGGCTTCGAGACGATGAACGGCGGTCTCGCGCTTTCCGGCCCCAGATACTACGCTCGTTTCCATCAGGCCGTCACTGAGCTCGTCAAGAAGTACGGCGTAAATCAATTCAAGTTCGACGGTACCGGTAATGTCGACACGGTCGTCAAGGGCAGCCAGTTCTCATCGGACTTCGATGCTGCCATCCATCTCATCGACGACGTGCGCCAGCAGAAGCCCGATATTTACATCAACCTCACCACGGGTACATGGCCCTCGCCCTTCTGGCTTATGTACGCCGACTCCATCTGGCGCGGTGGCGATGACACGGGCCACGAAGGCGTCGGCACCATGCGCGAGCAGTGGATCACCTACCGCGACGCCGACACCTACAGCGAAGTCGTCAAGCGCGGCCCGCTCTATCCGCTCAACTCACTCATGCTCCACGGAATCGTCTACGCGCAGAAGGCGCCCCACCTCTCCACCGATCCCGGTAATGACTTTGCCAATGAGGTCCATAGCTACTTTGGCACTGGAACGCAATTGCAAGAGCTTTACATCACGCCTTCGCTGCTCACCGACGCAAACTGGGACACACTTGCCGAAGCCGCCAAGTGGTCGCGCCACAATGCGGCAACACTGAAGGATACGCACTGGGTTGGAGGCGATCCGCGCTGGCTCGAGGTTTATGGCTGGGCTGCCTGGTCGCCAGAGAAGGGAATCCTCACTCTTCGCAATCCCAGCGACAAGCCGCAATCGATCACGCTCGACGTCGCGCGCATCTTCGAGCTACCTGCGGGCGCATCTTTGCATTACTTGGCACGTAGTCCCTGGGCCGCCGATGCCGCAATGGCTCCTATCGACCTCACCGCCGGCAAGCCGCATACCTTTCTGCTCGCGCCCTTCCAGGTGCTCACGCTGGAAGCACTTCCGCAGTAGCCCGGAACGGAAGTTTCTTCGATATAAGAGAACATAGTCTTTGACGAACGGACTTCAAAACATCGTTGTTCAGCGATGCAAAAGCCCGGTGATCAACCCCGCCGTATGGGCTGCAGAAGCGCCTGCCGCGGGCAACCACCATAGTCCTGAGTGATGTTTCTTGAACCAATAGCTTGTTCCCGTTGCGTAGACGAAGAAACCGAAGTCCACTGCGAGTTGCCCTGCATGCGACGACGGCATGAGTGGATTGCCCTCGCGACATTTGTGGTCTGCGATGCACGCCTGCGTCATCTCGGTGTCTGCCAGTGCCAGTCCCAAATGCAGAGTGTTGAGGAAAATGAATTTCTTGTCCACCACTCGTGGTTTCTTCGCTTCTGGCCTAGTCGCCACGGATAGGTAGCTCCCGTCACTCACCTTCCATGCCGCAAAGGTTCGAGAGTCATCGGTGTGTTGCGCTCCAATCGCAGCCACTTCAGCCACGCGTACCCCAGGTGCGTCCGGCAGGTTCGCAGAATTTACAGGCTTTTCCTGGGCGGCCGAAACCACCACCAACATCATCATCAGGACCAATTGGATTGCCGCACTCTTCGCTACTTGCATCGTTTGCCTCAAACGCAGCAGTTCTGCGCTTGAGAAAGTCATCGGCAATCAAACTGTCCCCATCAGACCTCTTTCACAGAATCCCAATTGGATGTCTCTAATCCAAATCAGCTATCCGGGCACAACGCTACGGCGTTCCCAAACGTTAGCCGGCCAGTCATACAGCTGGATCGAGCTTCACGGCATCGAAGCTGGAAGACGAAGGCAAATTAGGCATTGCCGTCCATTGGCGAACCATCCTTTGGAGCCGGGATTTGCGACGTAATTGCAGCAGGCTCCGCCTTTGTTCGCTGAATTTAGAAGGTGCGCGTGGTATTACTTTCCGAGGGAGCGAAGAAACCTCATGGGCCTCGACATCGTCCTCGGGGCAGGGAAGTGCGCTTGTCTTTGAAGGATCTTTTTAGGAACTGGAAGCCGAAACACGAGCCTGAGGGGCGTCAGTCTCGCTTTGATCTCATCGTGGGTGTCTCGCTTTTCCTGCTGCTCGCCTTCACGACTGGGACCGTTTTTGTGAAGCATGCCTGGGCGCTGCAGTCGTTCCAAATCGGAATCTATGCGCTGGTCGCTGCAGTGCTCGTTCTTGGCTTCGTTCGCGACAGTGAGCCCATCTCAATACATCCCGCAGCCTGGCTCGTCTATCTCATCCCGCTCTGGGGCATCGTTCAGCTGATTGCGCACACCACTTCCTCCACATTTGCAACGCGAGCGGAAGTACTTCGTTGGGGAGCGTTGGCGGGTGTCTTCTTCCTCACCCTGGTGGTTGCGCGATCTGTTGCCGCGCGGCGGGTCATTTTGACCACCATGCTCGGCTTCGCCACCGCCATGGCCGTGCTTTGCTTATTGCAGCTGTTTACCTCGGACGGCGCTGTGCTGTGGATGTTTCCATCAGGATACCCAGACATTTATGCAACCTTCCCGAATCACAGCAATTACGCCCAGTTCGCCGAGCTTGCCCTTCCGCTGGCCCTCTGGCGCGCTCTCACGGAGGGTTGGCGTTCCTGGTGGTATGCCGTCGCGGGCGCAGTGATCTACGCCTCTGTGATCGGTTCGGCCTCGCGCGCCGGCACCCTCTTTTGTACCGCTGAAGTCCTCGTGATGCTCTTGATCTGGATCGTTCGCCAGCGCAACTCTGAAAAGAAGGAGAAAGGGAAGAGCAAATTACGCTCAACCCTCGCCATCGTCGCCCTCATCCCTGTGCTGGCGGCCGTCTTCACGTTCGCCGTCGGCTGGCAGCATGTCATGGATCGATTTCAGTCCAAGCATCCCATTGCTGCACGCTGGGATTTTCTCGTCGCTGCGGTTCATATGGCGGAAAGCAGGCCGCTCACCGGCTTTGGACTCGGCACATTTCCGGAGGTCTATCAGCGCTACGCAGTCAAGGACTATCCCTTTTACGCCAATCACGCACATAACGATTGGGCCGAGTTTGCCGCCGATGGAGGCATTCCATTCCTATTGCTTGTGCTCATTCCATTTGCCGTGGTCATTCCTGTCGCCATCCGTCATCCCTGGGGACTCGGGCTGGTCACAGTGATGATCCATGCGGCCATGGACTTATCCTTTTCCGCGCCCCGCCGTTTCTGGATGGATGTTTGTCCTGCTTGCATTGCTGTACATGCGACGGGAGTCGGACCTGCGCGCCAGGATTAAAGCCACAGGGAAGTCCAGATCGCAAATTGCCGAGGACGTTTCGCAGGCCAATCGTACTTGAGAAATGGCCGCAAAACCTACATGTAAGAAACGGTTTTTAGGTGCAGTTTTCGTGGTTCTGCAGTTAGCTCTGCGCTGCAACATGTGTCGACGTGATTCGCAGCTTACCGACTACGCGTGTCGTTCCCAGTGAACGTTTATAGTGCAGTCGTAACTTCACAAGCTGTGTTTCCGGTCCAATTGTGAAGGAGAGCGATGCCTGGTTTAAAGCGCCACTCGAGAGACTGTCTGACTCGGCAAGCACCGCGCTTGTCTTTGCGTCAAGAATCTGCCAGGTGATTCCCGTCCCCGGAGCGATGTCGGTTGTTTGGTAGGTGAAGTTCAGCACGTAATTTCCGGGCTTTAGCGCTAGCGCCTGCTCGGCAATCGTGCAGTTCTCCGGCTCATCGCCCGCAAACTCGGTTTCCAATCCCTTGGGGCCTGGCCATGAATGCATGCCCGTATAGGAACCTAGTCTCCAGTCAAAACTCACCGGCAGCGGGTCGCGGGTAAACGATCCGTTGTTGGGAATCGTTGAGTCTGCGATCACCCACTTGTGCTGAACCAATGTGTCCCAAAGCTCGCGCGAACCGTTGGCTTCATCTGCGGAAACGAGTTGGTCCACGGTCCAGAGCAGTAGTTTGCCGTCTGACGACGGAGAACCAACCTCTACCAGGCGCATTGCAATTGGAATCGCTGCCTGGTCTTGATCCTTCTCGAGCAAAAAGGCAAGGTATTGGCGTACCACGCGCGGATCGTCGGTCACAAGTTCGGAGGCAAGCAGTTTGGGATCCGGGGCTACTCTCCAGGCAATCTGAAAAAGGCCGCGAATGTCGTCGGCGGGCATCTCTACAGCCTTGCGTGCCCACTTCCAGAAGGCCGGAAGATTGCCTTGCCGCAAATAGAAGTTGGCCAGGCTCCAGCGCGTCACATAGGTATGGTCAACCGAGTACGCCTGCAGAAGCGCCTGCTCCGCGCGGCTTGTATCGCCCGCTGCCTCATAGCGCAATCCCAGCTCGATATTGGCTTGCGCGTTGTAGGCATCGAGGTGCAGAGCTCGTTCGAGCAGCGGGATCGCATCGCTATCGTCGAGCTGGGCCAGCCGCATGCAAACCATCGAGTCATCCGGTGCAAGCGTCAGGGCGGCGCGCAAAGAATCCGCTGTATCTTGCTGTACCAGGGAATCTACCCTTATCAGTTTGAGCGAATTCCAGATTCCAAGAATGCAGACGAGCACCACGCCAATTTGTAGGGCGAGGCGGACATTCCTGCGAGATGGCAACGAAGAGCTCACCACTTTTTTGTAAGGCTATCACCAGCTTGGTACATTCAGCCGATTCCATGTAAGAACGGGTGTAAGATTCAGAGAGCGTAGTGAGCCGTCCGCCAAGTCGACCATTTCGTTATGAGGTCAGGCAACCCTATCGCTCGGAAGTGACATCCAAGATCACTGTTCGTTCTGTGATTTAACTGCGTCATACATTTGCCATGCATCTGTCAACTTCATTACCTAAGTGCAGTTGCATGCTGCTCCCATGGTTTTTCGCATCTGATAGATTGAGGGTGTGCGTATGGTTAGAATCAAGTCTGAAGCAATTTGCTCGATCTGGAGGCAACGCATGAATTCGAAGCTCCTTTCAGCCGCAATGCTCCTATGCGCTGTTCCATGTGCCTTTGCGGGCACAAATGTGATTGGCACCGTGAATGCCCGCGGCGATTTGCGCGTGGATGGATATGCGGTGAAGGGAAATGCCACACTCTTTGACGGAACCGTGGTGCAGACCGGGGAGGCAGCAGCGGCGATTCGCCTTAAGTCCGGCGCTGAAGTCAGACTTGCAACCAACTCGCGCGGAACGCTCTACAGTGATCGGCTGGTCCTTCAGAAAGGATCCACCGAAATGGAGCCTTCCCGTCCGATGATGCTTCAGGCGAACGGAATTAATGTCACTTCTGTCGCGCCCAATTCAAAAGGAACCGTCACGGTAAATGACGACGACAAGGTGGAGGTAGCTGCTCTATCGGGGACGTTCCGCGTCACCAACAATGATGGGCACGTGCTTGCCAATGTGGAGTCGGGCAAGGCGTACTCGTTTGGAGCCGCGCAGGAACCCAGTTCCCAGCTTCCTCCCGCTGCGACACCGAATGGTCCGATCCAGATGACTCTCTACGGTACCCTGACGCGCGTTGGGAATCACTACTACCTCAATCTTCCCGCTCCTGACCTCGGTTACGTGTACGAAGTAAATGGATCCGGGCTTGAATCCTATGTCGGTAAGCCGGTCGTCATCAATGGAACTGTGGATGTCGGCATGCGTCCAATCGGGCACGCCAATTGGGTGCTCATGGCGCAGCAGGTGAATGAGCAGAAGATCTCCAATCCAATGTCGACCAAGAAGAAGGCTATTCTTGCCACCCTCATTCTCGGTGGTGCTGCAGGCGCTGCGATTGGCACCTACGAAGCCAATCAGAGCCCGTCGCCGGCCAGTCGCTAGCATCTTTCGAAGTCTGCAGTGTTCTGAAAGCTCACTCCCGATCGATTCTTACATCGGTCGGGAGTTTCGACGTTCATGTCAGACACGCAAGTTCAAATCGGCAGAGCATTTGAGGTTGAGTGCGAATTCAATTTGGACGAATTCTTCATGTGAACCACTCTAGTTACTATGCTTACGTTCACCATGCGCATGCGTCCTTAGGTAATCAGGAGTGTTATGCGAATGTAAGACAGTTGTCTTGAACCTGAAACGTTCGCGTGCTACGTTATACATTGTTGGACTCCTCGGCGTTCTCCTCTGGTGGTCAAGTCACGGAACGTCGCAACTTCTTGCCTCGGTTAGATTTCAGACAAAAAACTATCCTTTGTAGGCCCTTCCCAATGGGACCGACGTGGGCGAAGCCTGTCTCAAAAACAGTCAATAGTCCCCGGCGTACGTCGTCGAACTGAACTTCTACACGACGATTCCCCCGCTCGCTGACCTACGCGGCGCCGTCCGCAGCACCCTCCAGGGATTCGAGTTGAAATGACAGTCCTCAAACCTCGTTCAAGGATGATCAGTATCCGCCTCTCTGAGGAGGAGTACGCAGCGCTGATGGGCCTTTGCTCATCGACGGGCGCCAGAAGTATGTCTGAGCTTACCCGGGACGCAATGCGCTCCATTCTCGCGAACAACAACCGATCTCCCGACAGTCGCCTTGAAGGCCGTCTGGAAGAATTCCATTCGCAGATCGCCAGGCTCGAGCGAAAGCTCGAGGAGCTGTCGGCGCGCATGGAAACCTCGGGACTCGAAGGAGAAAGCCGAACATAATGGTGATGTTGTTTCGTATGCAGGCCAAGATAGGCCACGCAGTCAAAATGCAGGTTACCCGAAATGTACGGCCGTTGCGGAGGGCAGGGAAGGTGCTCTTTGCAACTTGGCTGATTCTCATGGTCGGTGCGGTTTGCGCAAGCGGTCAATCCTCGTCCGGCGGGGTCGGAGCGGTGCCACCTCGTCGGGCTCCTCTGCCAATCTCCCCATTGAGAAGATTGGTCCCAATGACCTCATCTCCCTCTCCGTCTATGATTCGCCGGAATTGTCCCGTACCTTCCGTGTTGATGCGGACGGAACTCTTCGCCTTCCCATGCTGCCTCAGCATCTTCAGGCCGAAGGACTCTATCCCGAGCAACTCGAAAAGGAAATTACGAAGGCCCTGGTTGACGGCGGAATCCTCGTCGATCCGATCGTCACCGTAACCATGGCCGAATACAGAAGCCGCTCCATCAGCGTGGTCGGCGCCGTTCGCTCGCCGACCACCTTTCAGGACACGGGAAACCTCACCCTTCTCGATGCCATCTCGCAGGCCGGTGGCCTCACAGATGGCGCAGGCGAGGAGATCCTGGTCAGCCGGCAGCATACCGATTCCAGCGGAAAAACGGTCACTTTGACCGAACGCATTCCAGCAAGGAGTTTGTTGGAGTCAACGGACGCTTCCCTCAATCTCCCACTCCAGGGCGGCGAGGTGATTCGTGTCCCGGAAGCGGGCCACTTCTACGTTGTCGGCGATGTCAAGAACCCAGGCTCATTTGATATCAAGGACGGAAATGAAAGCAGCGTGTTGAAGGCTCTGGCTCTCACGCATGGGCTTGATCACTATTCGGCAAAAACTGCCTATATTTATCGCACTGAGGCTGGCAAAGGTGGCAAGAACGAAATTGAAGTGCCGCTCAACAAGATCATCAAGCGGAAGGCGCCCGATATGCCACTGATGGCCAACGACGTGTTCTACGTACCTGAATCCGGCGGTCGTAGAGCCACAGCCGTGGCTCTCCGAACTGTCGCCATTGTCGGCGTCGCGGTTGCCACAACACTCATTTACCTCGCCTACCGCTAAGAAGCTTTGAGTAAAACTATGCCTGAATCTATTCAAATACCCCCCGAAATTTCCGCCGAGAAGGTCCGGCCGCGGGCGTTTCCTTCGTATTCCGCACCCTTTGACCCCGTACAGGAATTCGAACCCGAGAAGCCCTCGTTACCGCTTACCCACTATCTTTGGATTCTGCGCCGGCACTTGTGGAAGATGCTTGGCTTCGTGGCCGCCTGTGTTCTCATCACGTTTATCGTTTCCACCCGGCTCAAGCCGGTGTACGAATCCACTGCCACCATCAACATCGATCCGCAGGCGCCCGCCGCCGTCGTGGGGCAGGGCACGACGAATCAGTCAGGCAATGTCGATACGGATATTTTCTTCACCACGCAGATGCGCATTATTCAATCGGATTCAGTGCTGCGTCCCGTGGCAGAGCAATTTCATCTCATCGGTAGTGACGGATCAAAAGGAGAAGATACGCTTGATTCGCAGTCACTTGCCTCGGCCCCTGTCTTTCTCGGGGCATCTCAATGTAACGCGTCCCACGAATACCTACCTCCTGCAAATCAGTTACCGATCCTCCAATCCCGCCTTGCCGCGAGTATTGCCAACGCCATCGCAAAGTCCTATCTCGATCAGGTCTACAACCTTCATACTCGCTCATCGGCCGATCTGTCCTCCTTTATGGGAGAACAGCTCGATTCATTGAAAGCAAAGATGGAGCGTTCCAGCCAGGCGCTTGCCAAGTTCGAAAAGGACATGGACGTCATCAATCCGGAGCAGAAGACAGACATCCTCTCCGCACGCCTTCAGCAACTTAACTCCGAATACTCCACCGCTCAGGCCGACCGGATTGCGAAAGAATCAACCTGGAACGCAGTAAAGTCAGGTTCGGCCATCGCGGCCCTGTCCGCTTCACAAGGGAGACGCCGTTTCCAAATTGAGTGATGCCCTCGATGATGCCCAACAGCACTTCGCTCTCGTCAAATCCACCTTCGGCGTCAATCACCCTGAGTATCGCAAGGCGAAGGCGCAACTCGATGAGGCGCAACGGCAGTTTGACGAAGCCCGCCAGGCTATTCGCCAAAAGGTCGAGCAGCAATACATTCAGGCCAAAGATCGCGAACAAATGTTGCAGCAGGCTGTTGCCGATGCCAAGGCCCAATGGGATCAGATCAACGCCGGTTCCTTTGAATACCAGCAACTCAAGCAGGAAGCAGACGCGGACAAGTCTCTCTACAACGAGCTCATCACCAAGATCAACGAAGCCGGCATCAACGCCGATTTCCAGAGCAACAACATTCGCCTCGCCGATCGCGCGCGTCCGCCCGCAAGGCCCATCTCGCCCAATATCAAGCTCAATGTCATGATGGCATTTCTCTTATCCATGCTTCTGGCCGGTGGCGCCGCCGTACTTCATGACTCGCTCGACACCTCATTGCGTGACCCGAACGATGCCCGCCGTTATCTCGGTGCCGACATCATCGGGACACTGCCTCTCGATCGTGAAGTGTCTGAGATCATTCGTGCTCCCGAGCCGGAAAAGAGCGACGCAGGCTCTTTCGTCCCGGCCGGTGCGTCCAATGGCAATGGTCACCACTATCGCGGAGACTATCGAACCATCTCCCACTTTGAAGAAGCGGTTCGTACCATTCGCAACACCATCTTCCTCTCGGACTTCGAACACCGCCTGCGCTCCATTGCCATCACCAGCGCCGAACCGGGAGAAGGGAAGACCACCCTCTCCACCCACTTGGCCGTTGCCAATGCTGCCGGTGGCAAATCCACGCTCATCGTGGATGGAGACCTTCGTCGTCCCAGCGTCCACGCCCGCTTCGGACTTGATCCCCGCGTGGGTCTCTCCAATGTATTGAATGGAGAAATGTCGTGGAAGTCCGCGGTGTTGCCGATCGAAGGCATTCCCAATCTCAGCGTCCTGCCCTCCGGGCCTGGCTCGCATCGAGCCGCTGATCTTATCGGTCCACAACTCTCCGTGCTTCTCAATGAGTTCGCCCGGCAGTACGATCTGGTCATTCTCGACTCGCCTCCGCTGCTCGGCTTTGCCGAGTGCCTGCAAATGGCCGATGCCGCAGACGGCGTGCTCATTGTCAGCAAAGCGGCAAGCACAAACCGCAAGTCAGTCGCGTCCGCGGTCTCCACGCTCCTGCGCATCCGCGCCAACCTCCTCGGCGTCATCCTCAATCAGGTCACACAAGAAACCTCTGCCGACGCGTACTCCTACTACGGATACAAGCAGTACAAGGAATATACGGAACACGAGTAATGACGCAGGCAGCTCCTTCCATTACTGAAGTTGAAATGCAGACGCCTGCCACCGATGAGCCTTTGGCGTCCGCGAATGCACAGATGTCCATCTCGCGTTTCTATCGTCCAGAGCTGGATGTAGTTCGGTTTATTGCTTTTCAATTGGTTTTCTTCGCTCATCTGTTGCCATTGCGCCCTAGGCAGGGCCTTCCAGTGCCAAGCCAATTGATGATTCAGTCGCTGTATATTGTGCAGGAAACTTCTGTCTTCGGATTGAGCTTGTTCTTTGCATTGAGCGCATTTTTGATCTGTGAACTGCTTCTGCGCGAGCGAGCGGCTACAGGCACAGTGCAAGTCCGGCAGTTTTATATTCGGCTTCTCCTTTAGCCATCATTAATCAATGTGGCCCTGCGATCAATGAATATCCAAGCTGGCAGCTCGGTGGAACTGACCGACGTGGATCCTGTTCTGATTCAGGAGATTGAGACCACGGACCATCCGGGACCATCGGACAAGCGCGCGTCAAGTCGGGCGATCCAAAATTCAAATGATCTCGCAAACCTAGATTTACTGCGAGCGCTGGCGGTCAGTTTGGTCTTATTCGGGCACCTTCTTGGGACGATGAAGATTCGGGGTCTTGGCGAGCTCGGCCACTTTGGCGTTTTGCTTTTTTTGTTCACACTTCGCTCGTCTTAATGCTGTCTATGGAGCGGCTTGGTCTCACTGGACGCAGGCTCTACTCGTCCTTCATGATACGAAGAGTATTCCGCATCTATCCTTTAAGCATAGTCGCAGTGATTTGCGCCGTTGCCTTTGAGATCCCGGCAACTTCTTGGTTGGGAGGATATGTCTGGCACGGCTGGTCAGTATTCATCTCGAACCTTTTTCTCGTGCAGAATGTCACCCGAAGCGCCTCCGTAAATTGCGTTTTGTGGTCTCTGCCCTTTGAGGTACAGATGTACTTAGTCTTGCCACTGCTCTTCATCATGCTGCGCCGTTTTCCAGCAATCGGAGCTGCATGGATCACATGGGGTGCAGGGGTTGTTATCGCCATTTCCGAATTTCTCATCAGAGGAAATGGCTTTGACGAGAGTTTCCTGCTTACGCGTTATGTCCCTTGCTTCATCGCGGGCATTTTGGCATGGAGGTTACTGTCTCAGCGACGCAGACAACTTCCTGGAATGTTTTGGATTCTGACTCTGGCTGTGCTGGTTATTGCGTACCGGTTTGTGGATGCGATTCGGGTATATGGCCCAGCTGTATTCTCGCTGATGCACAGAGGGCTCAGAAACGATCACCAAATTTGGTGGCCTCCTTATCTAGACCTGGCAAACGACTGGATATTCTGCTGTGTGACTGGCTTGGCCATTCCATTCTTTGCAGACATTCGATCAGAATGGCTAAACAAGATGACTAGGATGATCGCAAAGTATTCCTACGGCATTTATGTTTGCCATGTGCCGATCCTCTGGTTGGTCTTTGTCAAACTCCAAATTGACTCTCTCGCCGTCGGAGCTTTGATCGCACTTCTCCTAACGGCGCTTGCATCTTTCGCACTTTATCGCTTCTTGGAAGATCCTGGAATCCGCCTCGGAAAGCGTTTGGCGGCCCAGCAAACCCATTCAGCCATGGCTGCGTGAAAACCACCGCATGATTCAAACTGAATTGCAGACTGATTCCAAAACCGACCCCCACGTCCGCGTCCTCGGTTCGCGTGTCCATCTCATCTCGGTCGACCGCACCGTCGACCACATCGAAGATTGGATCGCACGCCGTGACGACGCCTGCCGACGGGTCATCGTTACCGGCTTTCACGGCCTATGGGAGGCGCACAAGAATCCCAATCTCCGGTCCATGCTCAACAGCGCCGAGCTCTGGGTGCCCGACGGAATCGCTCCCATCTGGGTCGCCCGGCTTCACGGACATCATAACGTCCAGCGCGCTCCTGGCGCCGAAATCATGCGCGAGTTCTTCCGTCGCGCCAATCAAAAAAACTACCGCAGCTACTTCTACGGTGACACAGACGCAACTCTCTCCGCTCTGCAGAAAACATTGTCCAATGACTTTCCCGGCCATCGGGTCGTCGGCGCATTCTCTCCGCCGTTCCGCAAGCTCTCGCCGGAAGAAGACCAGGAGATTATCGACCGTATCAATGCAGCCCGTCCTGACGTCCTCTGGGTTGGCCTCGGCATGCCCAAGCAGGACATCTGGATTTACGAGCGCTTGCATCGCCTCAACGTACCCGTTGCCATCGGCGTAGGCGCGGCCTTCGCCTTTATCGCCGGCACCGTGCAGCGCTGCCCTGAATGGATCGGTTCAATGGGCTTTGAGTGGGTCTACCGATTCCTCCGTGAACCCAAAAAACTCTGGCGCCGCGACATTCTCGACGGCCCGCAGTTCCTCTTCCACGTCGGCATGGAATTGATCCGCAACCCGTCCCGTAGCAAAGAAATGAGATGATCTGGATATTGATGTCTGTTTCAAAAGCTAGAGACATTTCGCAACATTCTCTATACCAGCTTCGGCAAAGGGCTGACGCTCGTTTGTGTTTTCCTCACAAGTCTGGTGGTTGCGCGCAACTTAACTCCATCCGATTACGGCGTAGTTGGATTTGCCGGCATAATCATAGGCTTTCTTGGCCGTTTCGGCGATATGGGCGTGCTGAATGCTGCAGTGCAGCGCTCCGAACTTCACTACACGAGACGCCGGAACAGCATTCACCCTAAAGATACTTCTCAGCTTTGGCGCATTTCTCGGCGCCTTCCTCGTTGCTCCATTTGCTCATCACTTCTTCGCGCACCCGGCAACTGCCAATGTCATTCGGCTGCTGGCCTTCAACTTTCTGCTCAGCTCCGTTGGATTTGTGCCACAGGTGCATGCTCACCCGTGAGATGAACTTCCGGTCTTTGATGGTCCTGGGTGTAGCAAGCGCCGTCGTGCAAAGCGGCCTTGGCCATCGTGCTAGTCCTCAACGGTTGGAGCTTCTGGTCCATCATCATTGCCAATCTGGGCGCCACACTTGCCAGCGGCATCGTGCTTCTTTCTGCCAGAAGAGTTCCGCTTCGACCTTGGCTTCGACACGAAGGTCGCACGTGAATTCCTTCGCTTCGGGTTCCATTGTTCGGCTCAGGCGTTGTCATCTTCATCATCTTCAACCTCGACAATTTCCTTGTTGGCGCGTCCATGGGCAGTGTGCAACTGGGATATTACGCCATCGCCTTCACGTGGGGAGCATTTATTTGCGGGTTGCTTACCGCCACCGTGAACAATGTGCTTTTTCCCGCCTTCTCTGCCATTAAGGATGATGCCGCTGCTGGAAGACGCTGGTATCTCAAGACGGTTGAATTAGTAGCATTCATGGCAGTCATCGTCAATGCATCGCTCTTCGCCAATGCGCATCCCTTTCTCGTCACGTTTCTCGGCAAGGGGAGTGAAAAGTGGATTCCAGCAATGCTCTCGCTTCAGATACTTTGCGTCTACGGAATTTTGCGTGCGACAACGGAGCCTTTGGGGCCTTGTCTTATGGCGCGCGGCAGAACAAAGGAACTCCTCTATGCCAACCTCGTGGCCGGCATTGTTGAGATAGGCTTGTTGGCGCTCGCCTTGCGCACAGGAAAGATTGAAATGGTCGCCGTTGCAGTCACAATTGCATATTCCTCGCAATTGACTGTGTATTTGCCTTTTCTTCGTAAAGATTTCTCCGTCGGGCTCGTAGATATCTTTGCAAAAATCTGGCCTGTTATTCCCGCCTTTGGCGCTGGATGGCTGGTCGCAGCCTTCCTTCCTTCCTCTCTGGGTGGCTCGATCTTTACTCTCGCTATTCGAGGGTTGGTTACAGCCGCAGCAATAGCGTTAACGCACGGAATCTTCAGCAAGTTCAGATGCTTCCACGAAGCTGGCGGAATGATTTCCCAGGCGTTCGCTCGTTTAGGCTTGTAGTCTCAGTCAATGGAAACTACCGATCTCGTCTGAGGATTATTTTGAGGGATTTGAAGCAAGTGACCGGTCAAACCGGAAGTTCGGTTGAGCCTTTCAGTAAGTTGGAGAAGGCGGCTCATTTGGGCTTTCCTTCTGCTTTGGGCCATGTCCTGCCGGAATCCGTGAAAGACTCGCTTCGCAGTCTGCGCGAACGGTTGTTGGGTCGCATTGCCATGCGTCGTCTGCCCAGAGATAAGCAGTTCATACAATCCCATGAAGATTCTGCCGCTTGCACATCGCTTTCCGTCATTATCCCGGTCCACGATTCACCTGAAGTAACGAAGCGATGCCTTGAAAGTCTGGAGCGCTTTGCCGTAGAAGCGGAAATCATTTTGGTTGATGACGCTTCAAAACTGCAGGAGACCCGCGCGCTGCTCGAAAACTTCGCCAGCCGCAACCACTGGGTCCTCATTCGCAACGACGCAGCAATGGGCCATAGCGGCGCCAGTGCTGCTGGCGTGTCACGGTCCACACGGCCTTATCTCTGCCTGCTTAACTCAGATACTGTCGTAACGCCCCGGTGCTGGCGGCTGATCATGCAGGCGTTTGAGAGTGACCCAAAGGTCGGTGCGGCCGGTCCCTCCACCAGTTGGGGCGGATGGCAAACTCTTCCGCTCGCAAAGTACGTCCGTCACTATCTGAATGAAAGCCAGATTTGTGCTTATGCGGAAAGTCTGTTGGGCGATTCCGTAGGTCCCGTCCTCACGGACGTTCCGGCGGTCATCGGATTCGCGCTCTTCATCTCGCGAAGCCTTTGGGACCAACTTGGTGGCTTTGATAAGGCGCTTCCCGACTACGGTAATGAAATTGACCTCTGCAGACGGATTCACGATGCGGGCTATCGAACCGTCTGGGTTTCCAATTCTTATATTCATCACCTCGCGGGTGCCAGCTATGGCAAGACCATTGGAGCAAAAGGAATTGCCGCCCGAAAAAAAGCTGCTACCGAAATGATCGACCGTAGAGTTTGCAGGCGACGATGTAAGTTGAATCTCCATTCCTTCATCAACTAGCTGCAAACTGGCCAATTTGCCTTTTGAAAAGATCAAATTCTTCATTCAATGCGCATAAAACGTGCAATCGAGATGGTAATACACTTCCCGCGCCGGGCAGCGCGTGAAGCAAGCGCAGTGTGGCAAATGGCTTCACACACGCTTTACAATTTCTTCGGAAGTGCACCAGTCACCCAGCCTGGAATGCCGGTCGTTTCCATGACCACCTATGGCAAGCGAAGCAAGACCGTTTTCCTGGCAATTGAGTCAATTGCACGAGGGAAGGTGCGGCCCTCCCGGCTTGATCCTATGGATCGACGAAAAGGAATTCCTTGATAATCCGCCAGCATCCATACGGAGACTGCAAAAGCGCGGACTGGAAGTGCTTCCATGCCCCAACTATGGGCCACACAAAAAATACTATCCCTATGTCGAGTCGCAGGAATCCTTCGATGTCCCGCTTGTCACCGCAGATGATGATTTCTTATACCCGCGATATTGGCTTGAAATGCTCATTGAAGCGAATGAAGAATATCCAGATGCAGTTAACTGCTTTCGGGCGAGGACATTGAACTGACGCGAGACGGGTTTAAACGATACGCAGAATGGGGATTGTGCAATCAACAGAACCCCACGTTTTGCATTTTGCTGGAAGCGGTATGGGCACGATCTATCCAATTCGCTTCAGTATGCTTTGAAGCGTGCCGGTGATGAATTTATCGACTGTTGCCCGCGAGCCGATGACATATGGCTAAACGTTCAAGCGCTGAGGTCAGGGCATAGCGTAAGACGCATAGTGAGCAAGATTCCCTATCTCGAGTTCCAAAGCGTACCGAAGAACGGGCGCAAACGGGCTGGTCTTAGAGAATCTTCTTGGAAGTGGGAACGACCTGCAACTTGTCGCAACCTACACCGAACGTGATATTCAACAACTCAAGGCAGCCTGCAAGCCTGCAGACTTAAGTGAGGTACCGGAGCACAATGTTCGTTTGCTTGAGCGTCTTGCACATACCCTCGCCGGCTCATCCGCGAGTGTCTGGGGCTTATCGACTTCGCGTCGCTCATCATTCGCAACCACTTCAGCAACTCGTCGATTGTTGCACCAGGTGGCCCCGTGGTTTCTCTCACAACCCATGGGCAGCGTGGCCACACCGTTTACATTTCGATTGAATCCATCGCGCGTGGCGAACTCCGCCCATCTCGACTCATCCTGTGGATTGATGAAAGCGACTTCCTCAATAGTCCGCCGCCGTCCATTCAGCGGCTACAGAAACGCGGTCTTGAGGTTTGCGCTTGCGAGAACTACCGCGCGCATAAGAAATACTATCCGTTTGTCGCCTCGCAGGAATCGTTCTCAGCTCCACTCGCCACCGCAGATGACGACATAATCTATCCGCGCTATTGGCTCAAAGAATTGGCGAGGGCGCAGGCGCAATATCCAGACTCCGTGAATTGCTATTTTGCCGGAAAGATCGTCTTTGATCCTTCCACAGGCAAGATGCGAATGGATGGTAAGTCCTGCTACTCCGTCGAGCCGAGTTACTGCCACCACCCCATCGGACTCGCGGGGATCATTCATCCGCCATCGTTCCTCGCAGTGCTCAAAAGAGTAGGTTTGGAATTTCAAAACTGCTGCCCCCGCAACTGCGACATGTGGTTTCACGTACAGGCCTTGCGTTCTGGTTTTACTTTCAGACAAATAGTCGAGCGACCGCCTTACTTCGCGTTCCAGTCAATACCTGGTTCACAAAAGAGTGCAATGGCTGGCCGCGGTATTGATGAAGCGGTAATAGATACATACATGGAAAGCGATCTGCAACTTCTCAAGGGCCAATGCAGTGGCGTGGGGAATGCAGCAGGTCAGGATAATGAGCTCTCTACGCAGATTTATCAAGTACAAAGCCGATGAACGAGTCAACCTTAATGGCCGATGAGATCGAAGCGAAGTCGCCAGTCGAATCGAATGTCTCAATCAGTGCAAATCCACGCCCAAAGGTTGCAATCGGCCATCCCTGGCTCGGCTTTGGCGGATCTGAGATCGTTCTCATGTGGTTGATTGAGTCGCTCAAGCGTGAATATGACATCACCATCATCACTACCGGGGGTTGGAATCGGGATGCGTTGAATGCGTTCTGTGGCACGGATGTTCAGGAGAACGAAGTCACCGTTCGCATCGCACCTGTTCCATGGCTAATCCGCAATCGAAGTGCCGCAGCTCTACGTGGTGCCTGCTTCCAGCGTTTTGCGCGCCAGATCGCAGCTGAATTCGACGTAAGAATCAGTGCGTACAACCCAACTGACTGGGGCTTGCCGGCCGTCCACTTCATCGCCGACTTCAGTTGGCATCAAGAGATTCGCGAAAGATTCGATCCTCCTACACCTGGTTTTGTTTATCGGGATTCGCCCCTGCGGAAAGCCTATTTGCAACTTGCCGCGTTCTATGCAAAGCCTTCCGGACGCGATATCGTTCGCGAAGACACATTGATTGCGAACTCATACTGGTCGGCCACGCTAATCCATGAGTATTTCGGCGTGGAATGCCAAGCTGTGGTCTATCCCGCAGTCCCGTCGGAGTTTCCGGAAATTGCGTGGGAGGAAAAGGAGCAGGCCTTTGTCATGATTGGCCGTATCGCTCCGGAAAAGAAAATCGAGCAGGCCATCTTCTATTCTGGAATCCGTAAGAGCCAGTGGCCACCCCATTCGTCTGCACCTCTGCGGAGAAATTCCTGACGACGCATACGGCCACAGCATTAGTGCGCTTTGTGCAACAACACGCCGAATGGATCATCCTCGAAGGCCGCGTGAGCGGCATGAAGAAGGCGCAGATCCTCTCACGGCAGCGTTTCGGCATTCAGACGCGCTCCGCCGAGCCGTTCGGGATTTCGGTCGCAGAAATGGTCAAGGCTGGGGCGATTGTCTTCGCGCCCAATGATGGTGGTCAGGCGGAGATCCTCAATCATTCCGATCTCCTCTTTGCCAATGAAGACCGATGCCGTGTCCAAAATCGAGTGCTATTCTCAACCGAAGTGAAGAAACAGCTCGAATGCGCAGGCATCTATCTCAGCAAACAGGCTCAATTCGGGATAGATTCTCATTCGTCGAAGGTGCTACGCGCAGATGCGTTGCGGAATTTCTTCAGGGCGCACGTTCGTCAAGGGCATAGACAAGCGCAGTCAGCTCAATGTCATGAACCACTCAATCTCACTCGTCGTTGCCACCAAAGATCGTCCTGACGATCTGAATAAGTCTACTTGTCAGCATGCGCGGGCAATCTGTTCCGCCTGCGCAAATCGTCATCGTGGATGCCAGCAGCGAACCCGTCGAATACGTCGCAAAGCGTTTCCCGATCTCAACATTCAGCTATCTCCGTCACTGGCCGCCATCGGCGGCAGCACAGCGCAATGCTGGAATTCAGGCTTGTGCAGCTTCGTCCTCGCTCATTGGGTTTGCTGACGACGACACCACATTTGAGCCGAAGGCATTTGAGAACGAATGCTCGAAATTCTGGGACGGACGCGGCCCTCGATATGCTCGGCGCGGCATTCAACATCCGAATCTTCCCGCTCGCGGCAAAGCATATATTCAAGAACAGCTCGTTCTGGCAGAGTGGCTTGGTCTCTATTCGTCCAGGCCAGGCAGCGTATCCCCAAGCGGCTGGCAAACCGTTATCGGAGAACTTCGCGGAAACGACAATTCGTCGAATGGCTCCCTTCCGGCGCGTCGGTTTTTCGTCGAGAGGTATTCAGCCACAATCTCTTCGATCCCGTGTTTGAAAGCTATAGCTATCTTGAAGATCTCGACTTCAGCTATTCAATCAGCCGACATGGGGCGTCTCGCCGTTGTGGCAAATGCAGGCTTTTCTCACTTTCCGTCCACGGGTGGCCGAGTCTCTGCGCGCCAGTTTGGCCGGTTTGAAGTGCGCAATCGCCTCTACTTTGTCCGTAAGCATCATCTCTCGGTCTCTCGCTGTTATCTCGGTTTGGCCATTCGTATCGCTATGTCCTTCGTAAGTGGAATCGTATCAGCATAACGCCAACATGTTTGGCCGCGTCGTCGGTAATCTTTGAAGCTCTGATGGCGTCCGACGCCGCAGCGGCCCGCTAAAGTTGCGGCTGCTTCTTCGCGATAGTTTTTAAGAACTCATGCCCTTCTTCGTCTCATTTCAATTCGATCCCTCAAGGTATGGCGCGCTTCGGCTTTGGGTCTCGCCCTGTGGGCTGGCCTTTGGCTGAACCTAAATACGGGCTTCTGGAATTTCGATCATCCAGCGTCTCTTTCCGATTGGCTGCTTTTCATCCGCGCGGCTTTTCCTTTCGTCGCTTTGCCGGTGGCTCTTTTTGTTCTCCAGCGCCGTCGCAAAGTTCGCATTCCCAGCCGAGCGCGCCCACACGGCTCCTTCTGGTCTACGGCTTGTTCTCTGCACTGGCTTCCATCTTTTCGCCGCGAACATGGTGGGCCAGTCTATTGGGCAACCGCTTTTCTCGCAACCATCTTTGTCGCTTGGACAGTCATTGATCGGCGCGATCCAGTCAAGTCAGTGCGCCGGCTTCTCATCATCACTTGGGTCGGCACCTTCATCGTTGCGGCCATCATTGCCCATCAGGCCAGCGGCGCAATCTTCGGGCAATACGCAACTGGCTACGGTGTCGTCATGAAAGAGACCGAAGGCCTTTCCCGGTCTTCCGGCGTAGCGCGCTGGGCTGCCGTTCCCGGACTGGTATGTCTCATTCGGGCATACCACACACGTCGGCCGTATCTTATGGGTGTGTATCTCGGTCTGGCGGCAATCGCGTTTTTCATCGTCTATCGCATGCAGTCGCGCGGCGCGGTCTTTGGTGCGGTAGCGGCCTTGCTGTTTGCTCTCCTCACATCATCGCGCATGCGCCGCTATGCGCTGCCATTTGCCATCGCCGCAATTGCAACCATCCTCTTGATTGATTCGCCGGCAACCGTCTCTCAAAAGGTCACTGAATATCTTGAGCGCGGCCAATCAAAGCAGGAATTCATGAGCATGAGCGGCCGCACGCGTGCCTATAACAAAGGTATTGTGGCCATTCAGCAGGCGCCGCTCTTTGGATACGGTCAATGGGCCGACCGCGAAATCATCCATGAGCACGTGCACAATACCTATCTCGCCGCGTTGTTGGATGCAGGTTTTGCGGCGGCATTCCGTACCTCATCTCCTGGATCACCGGCTGGATGCTCTACTTCAAACTGCAAGGCAGAGATTTGCGGCTCGATCCCGAAGATCGCATTCATTTGCTTGAAGCCGGAACCGTCATGATGTTCTTTACTGTCCGAGCCATTCCGGAAACCACAACCGCTGAATACGGTGTGGATTTGCTGGTCATGGTCGCCGTGTATCTATACCTTGAAGTTCTCACTCTAGCCGTTTCACGCGGGCGTCGGTTCTCGAGAAAGTTAATTCACCTCGTGCCGTTCAAGCACAGCGGGAAGAGGCATCCCTCTATCCTGTCGGTTGAATGCGGCCGCGGAGACAAGAAGGTAAGGCGCCTTCCGAATTTAGTAATTCAATGTCAACAGTAATTCCATTTCAACGCGGAACATCGGAGTCGGATATGGGTGAACTTGAACGGCCAAGCCGTTTCAGAACGCCCAAGACTCAAGGTCTTGGTCTGTGCGTATGCGTGCAGTCCCAGCCAGAGGCTCTGAATATGGTGTGGGCTGGGGCTGGGTTGCAGCAATTGCGAAGTATCATGACCTGTGGGTAATCACTGGCGAGCAATGCAGGAATGAAATTGAAGCCTACCTTGCAAGCACTCCAGAATTGAAATGCAGGCTCCAGTTTCATTACATTCCTCGCAAGCGCTACGAATGGGCAGAGAAAATCTGGCACCCTTTCTATCTCTACACTTATAAGAACCAATGGCAGAGTGCGGCATTCGAGGGCGGAACCCGACTTCATGCAAAGATCGGTTTCGACATAATTCATCAACTGACATACGTCGGATTTCGTGTTCCCGGAGAACTTTGGAAGTTGGATGTCCCCTTCGTCTGGGGACCGATTGGTGGACTCGAGCAAACTTCATGGTCGCTTATCCCGGCTCTCGGAACCCGCGGCGTACTCCATTACACTGCGAGAAATCTGCTGAATGACTGGGACAGGCGCTTCAAACAGTTGCCACGGCGCGCTCTCGCCAAGGCTGATGGCGGCGTTATCTCCGCCACTTCCGGAATTCAGAAGGAGCTCAGACGTTTCTATGGGCGAGATTCCGTGGTCATAAGCGAGATAGGCCTTCCGCCCATGACGCGCCGCGACCCAGTTAGTCGGCAGGCAACCGAACCGCTCATTCTTCTTTGGTGCGGCAATCATCTGCCGGCAAAGCGCTTCCTTTCCTTTTAGACGCGCTGAGTAAGCTACCCGCAGAACTCAACTGGAAACTGGAAATCATCGGGAGCGGTCCGTGTACCGGCAAGTGGCAGCGAATAGCGCGCAGGAACGGAATCGCAAACAAGTGTATTTGGCTTGGCCAGGTCTCACGCGATATGGTCCTCAGCCGAATGCAGGCTGCCCACGCGCTCGTCATCACAAGCGTGCATGATCTCACGTCAACAGTTCTCGTTGAAGCCTTAGCCAATGGGCTTCCAGTCATTTGTCCGGACCATTGCGGTTTTGCAGACGCTATTACCACCGAGTGCGGCATCAAAGTGCCGGTCTCATCACGGCGAAGTTCTGATCGAGGGCATCGCGAGCTGCAATCATCCAAGTGAACGAAGAGGAATTCCTGAAACGTCTTGCTGAAGGCGCCATCCTTCGCAGTCGCGATTACGATGGGAGCGGAAAGGCAGATGGTAAGTGATATCTACTGGATAAAATGCAGGTGCACGCAGGCGGTCCGGCAAGTGAGAGTCAGCAGATGAACCCTCGACTTTCTGTAATCATGCCTGTCTACAACGCCATGCCTTATCTGCCGGCGCTGTGGAGAGCATTCTCAATCAGACTTATCGTGAATTCACCTTCATCATTGTCAATGACGGTTCTACCGACGGCTCTGGAGCTTATCTTCGATCTCTCACCGACCAACGAATCGTGCTGATCGAGCAAGCAAATATGGGCTTAGCGTCGACCTTAAATTCCACTTTGAAGAAGTGCGATACGGAGCTAATCGCAAGGATGGATGCAGATGACATATCATTCCCAGGCCGGTTTGCTTTTCAAATTGAGTTTCTCGATGCCAATCCCGACGTTGTAATCGTTGGTACTCAGATTGAATTCTTGATTGGCGGCGTGGCGCAGAAGGCACTTCCGGCCCCCATTTTCCACGACGAGATTGAAAGACGATTTCTCGAGGGTCGCGCAGGACTTTGTCACCCCAGCCTAATGTTCCGCACAAAAGATGCTAAGGAGTGCGGTGGCTATCCTCTCGAAGGAATCGGCGAGGATATTGATTTTTGTCTTCGCATGTGTGAGAGGGGGAATGCTGCAAATAGCGATCGGGTGTTGTTCCAATACAGGTTACACAGTGCTCAGCTTTGCCAATCCAAAAGCAAGGAATTGATCATCGCCAATAGGTATTGGGCATATCGCGCAATCAACAGACGAAAAGGTGTTGTAGATCTGGGACTCAAGGAGTTCATAAGGAATGCGTCGTTCATCGAGCGGATGCGTTGGTCGATAGAAGCCTGGGAACTAACCCAGTACCGGACTGGAAGAATTCAAATCGCAAATGGAAAACCGTTGAATGGGGCATTTCGTCTTGCCTTCTTGGCAATATGCTGCCGAGTAGCTTCGATTCGTCGATGCTGCTCCACGTGAACGAGTTCGGTTCTTAAAATTTGTTTTCTTCTAGGCGCTGGCATTCATTGCAGATCATCCCACGGATGCAAAAATGAAAGAGAATACCTACAATTCGAAGTTCTTCCAAGAAATCACAGATGCTTCCACTACATCCGCATCAATCGTAGTACCATGCGTGGTCGAGTTACTTCAGCCCATTAAGGTTTTGGATATCGGATGTGGTTTAGGGGCGTGGGTCAATGAGTTCTTGCAATGTGGGTGTGACGCATACGGAGTTGACGGACCTTACGTGAGGCTCGATCAACTCTTGATTCCTCGCGAACGGTTCATTGCTCATGATCTGAGAACGCCGTTGACGATCCGCGGAACCTACGATCTCGTGACTTGTATGGAAGTCGCAGAACATCTGCCGCAGGCTCGCGCTAAGTCGCTAGTCAGCGATTTGACTTCTCTCGCACCTATTGTAATTTTCGGCGCCGCGATACCAGGGCAGGGCGGAAGAGGCCACATTAACGAGCAATGGCCTGAATACTGGCGCGATCTCTTCGCCGCGGTTCAATACAGCCTCGTGGATTGTTTCAGGCACCGCTTTTGGTACGACAACAGGGTTGCTAGTTGGTATTCGCAGAACCTATTTCTTTATACCCACAACTCAATAGCTTCCAAGTACCAGGGTCTTCATCGGGAGGCTCCTCTCTCTGCTGTTCATCCTAAATTCTTCGCAAATCGAGTGCAGGCATCTCCATGGAAGTTGTTCCCCGCACTTGTTGGTACAACAGTGAAGCTACTTCAAAGTAAGGCGCGCATTTCTTAACTTCGCTCGTTAGGCGCAGTAGCACTACTCCAATATTCTTTGCAGTACGGCCATTGCGCAAAAAAATAAGTCCTTACCGAACGAGAAGACAGTGGCTGTTCATTCCGTAAATCACCCCGCACGATAGCAATTCGAGGTTAAGAAATGTATTCCCTCTTGTTTCTCGGCTTCGCTTCGTTCATTCTGTCGTTGTTTCTTACGCCATTCGTCCGCAATCTTGCGCTGCGTTATGGTTTCGTCGACGAGCCGGACGGCAATCGAAAGATTCACCAGGCAGCCATTCCCCGCGTCGGGGGCGTGGCCATTCTTGTTGCCGCTATAGGTGCCTATGCGCTGCTTCTGATTGTCCGACTGAGCGCAGGGCACATCGTGCGCGCGGGACTGCCTTTCGCCCTCAAACTGCTGCCCGCTCTCATCATTATTTTTGTCGTCGGGCTCATTGACGACATCGTTGGCATTAGCGCTTGGAAGAAACTCATCGCGCAAATCGGCGTCGCCCTCATCGCCTGGTCCGTCGGTATTCGGCTGGTATCGATAGGTGGGCATCCGTTCCACGTAGTCGTGAGCCTCATCCTCACCATCATCTGGATCGTCGCCTGTACGAATGCAGTCAATCTCATCGACGGCGTTGATGGGCTCGCGGCCGGCGTAGGCCTGTTCGCAGCCTTCACCACCCTCATCGCAGGCCTTCTTCATCACAACATGGATCTGGCCTTTGCCATTGCTCCCCTGGCCGGTGCACTGCTCGGATTCCTGCGCTTCAACTTCAATCCAGCCTCCATCTTTCTTGGTGATTGCGGAAGCCTGACGATCGGATTTCTGCTCGGCTGTTACGGCATTGCATGGAGTGAAAAGTCTACAACCCTCCTCGGCATGACCGCGCCGCTGCTTGCGCTCTCCGTTCCACTAATTGATTCCGCCATCGCCATCGCGCGGCGCTTTCTTCGCCAGCAGCCCATCTTCAGCGCAGATCGCTCCCACATTCATCACAAGTTGCTCTCGCGCGGTCTCACTCCCCGTCGTGTTGTACTCGTGCTTTACGGCTTCTGTGGCCTCGCTGCCATAGCGTCGCTCCTGCTCACCGCAATGCATCAGCAATATCAGGACTTCGTCATTGTCCTGGTTTGTCTTGTTGCCTGGCTTGGTCTCCAGCATCTCGGCTATCACGAGTTCGGTGTCGCGCGCAGGATTGTCCTGGGCGGTGGCTTTCGTCGCATGATCAACGCGCAATTGGCCTTGATATCCATCGAACAGGAACTGATCGCCTCCACCGAGGTAGACCAATGCTGGAAGATTCTGTGCGACGCAGCGCCGCAATTCGGCTTCTGCGGCATTGAACTGCGCCTCGACCGCTCTCAGTTCCACGGCGATTTCGAAGGACGCTGGCACATTCATGTGGAGCTGCCTGGTCACGGATACATTAACTTCATGCGGAACTCCGGTGCAGGGGACTCCGGATCGGGCGCAATTCTTTTCATCGAATGCGTGGCACGCGTGTTCAATCAAAAACTCACCGAGCTAAGGCCAGAAACGGCAAATCTAAAAATCTATGCAAGTGCGGACTAGATCCCGATTTCGAAGTATTTGGTTGTTCCTGATTGTGTTGATTTCTGTGGCAACGCTTTGGTCCGGTATTTCAGGTGCAAGATCACCGCTTGGCGCAATCGTAGGTCACCGTTGGGCGCACTTTCTGCTTTATCTCGTTCTGGGCTGCATTGCCTTTCTCGCCTGGAGAATGCTCACAGCTTTCATTATTTCCTTTGGCATGATCTTACTGTCGGTTGTGTTGCAGTTGGCCAGAGCCGGCTTTGCTCACGCTGCCACAGATACGCGCGCCGCGGTGGTCAATCTGCTTGGAATCATAGCGGGAGCTCTGTTGGGACTGAACATCCTCACCTTCCGTTCTAATTCGCAGCGGGACCAGGACATCGAGAGAGACCGCCCTCCCCAGCCAGGCGCCTAGAAGGAAATCCGTTTTAATTCAGCGCGAAGTAAATAGATACAGAGTATGTAAATAGGTCATTTTTTCGCGGGCACATTCCGCCATACATTACTGACTCTCCGCACATCGAGCGCAAAATCAAAGCGCTTCACCCCAGCCCAACTTCTCCCTGAAATATTACGAGCGTGCCGTGCTCAATCGCACGGACCAATGAACGCAGTCGCATCTTTGTGGCTTGCGGTTTTGTTGCTGCTCTAAAGAGCGTATCGTGCGCCTGAAGTTGGTCTTGCGATAGCGCGTTGGTTTTCGTGTGGTTTATGGAGTACTTCAATGTCGTCCAATTCCACCTGCAGCGAAAAGAATCTCTCCACATTGGAAAGGGCCAGAACCACGTTGCACTTGCCACGCAACTCCGTCACCATTCCCTCCACGTCTTGAAAGATCCCCTGGCGCACGCGCACGCGCGTTCCTACGGAAACACGTGGATGCGGGCGCAGGATGCAGCCACCGTCAATTCCCTGGCGTATCCGGGCGATTTCCTCGTCGTTCACCATGCCGCTGCGCAAATCGGCTCTGGGATTGCCGAGTACTCTGAACACTCCTGGCGTCGAGAGCACGGATATTCTCTGGCCCAGTGAGTAGCGCACAAATACATATCCAGGGAAGAGCGGTCGCTCCAGATTTACCGTTCGGTCGGTCCAGCGTGAGCGTTCCGCGTATAGGGGAAGGTAGTGCTCCAGGGAACGTACAGCCAGATGTTGCGCTACCTTTTTCTCGTGATTTGCCACAACTTGCACGACAGCCCACGGAGCGTCATTCATCTTTACCTCAATCGAGTGCAATGCTGATAGAAAAACAGATCAACCGCAGCAAAGGATCTGGCCGATCATGGGTGATAAATGCTTGGATGCGTCATCTGCCGGGTTGCGTTGACTCACCTTTGAAGAAAACTTTGGGGTCTCGCCTTCAATTGCATTTGTACCCGCTTAGGCTCGCATCGATGAGTTAGCGGTTTTCGTTCTCCGCGCAAGCGCATATGGAGGAGGACCATAGGTCAATCTCGATGAATTTGAGTGATGCGCCTTCTCAGGCATCCGTTGAGCTAAGCGTCTGTGCGGTACCTCGTAAAGATCCGTCGACGAACGTGAACTTTTCGAATTCAGAGCTTAACTGACGGAATCTAAACCTGTTAATGCCTAGATCGACTCAGGTTTCTGTTTGTCGGTTGACGTTGCATTCACTTCGCGTAGCAAATTACATCGTTGCTCTCGCTTCATTGCGAGAGCATTCTTGTTTATGGTCATTGTAGCGGTAGGATGGCCGAGCCCAACGAGGAAAACTTATCGGCAATTGTCGACAAAATCTTCTGGCTCATGGGTTACTGTCGCGTTTTGGTACATTTTTTCTTCCTTCTTGCCGCATCCAGCAAGCCAACCATGCTCGCGTTCGCGCATTTACCGCGGCACGGTCTTCAGAAAGCGCAAACTCGTCGGAATATGCCTTGCCGCATCCTTGTGACTCATCCTCAATCAAGTAGTGCTTAATCCCAATCCGCAGTCCCTCCTTTAGCACCGCTTTGCCTTCAATCTCGCAGTCGCCCCATTGCAACACTCGCTTCATCCGGCGCTGTCCCGCTGAAATCCAGGCTCGCGCCTAGAGACCCGTGTGGCCCCATACTTTATTCATCCACCCATCAAGCCTCGGCGAGGCCCAGATATTTCGTTGCATGGTTTGAGCAAGCGCAATACCGCGGAATGCTCGAATCTGCGGGTCCTCGATTTTTCAGCTCCAGCTGCAGATGCCAGGGCCTAGTCGAATCTTGAATTTACGCTGATCCGGGCGCATCCATCCTAACCCTGCGCCCAGCAAGGGGATTCGTGTTTCTCAACTATTTTTGAGAATAGAATTAAGAAAATTAATTATCTGTATTGATTTTCTCATAAATATGAACTAATGTTGACCTCGTACTTAAGAATTACGAGGTTCGCTCATGCCTGACATGCCCAAATCCGTTTCCAAGCCCTCAATGGACTGGCAGGAACTTCTTCGTGTCGCACAGGGGGCACCCCTTGTCCTTGAGCGCGTCAGTATTCCGGCCCGCCAGGTCACCATTGAGGGCCAGTTCGCCCTGCCGGAGCTGGCCCGTCTCAGCCTGGAAGATCAGATCTTCGTTACCGCCTTTGTACGTGCCCACGGCTCCATCAAGCAGATGGAGCAGGTCTTCGGTGTCAGTTATCCCACCATCAAAGCGCGGCTCAATCGCATCGCCGGCATGCTCGAATTTATCGACACAAACCCGCAGCCCTCGCGCAGCGAAATTCTCGAGCGTCTCAAGAACGGCGAGATCACCGCCGAGCAGGCCATCAAGGAACTGGAGGCTTTGAAATGATTCCCAATTTGGCCATCGTCCGCATTCAAGTGCCGGAGCACTCCTTCTGGGGGTTTCCCATAGTGCTTCCGCTCTTTTTGCTCTGGATACCCGTGCTGCTGCTTCTGCCATTCGCGCTCGTTGTGCTCGCCTTCGTGTGCGTGTCCACCAACATCAGCTTCTTTAAAACCATCTCCGCTGCGTGGGGACTGCTTTGCGCCCTGCCCGGCACAGATGTTCGCGTAACCGTTGAAGGCAAGCGCATCCACGTCAGAATTCTGTGAGGCAGTTATGAGAAGAGAAAGAAGAACCATGCTCTCGCTCATCGCCGCAGGCCGCATCACCGCCGCCGACGCGTTGAGACTTGAAGCCATCTGGGCCGCGCAGCGCGAGCAGATCTTGGAGATTTGCGGTGTCATCGCGCTCTGCATCCTGATCGTTGTTGCTCAATCCACTCCAACCACTGCCCTGGCTCACTTGCTGGGCAACAGTGCGGTCAATCTCATCCATCACGTCGCAGGAGGTGCGCGATGAACGAAAACAGAAAACAGATTCTTGAAATGCTCGCCGCCGGCAAGCTCACCACGGACGAGGCCGAACGCCTCCTCACCGCACTTGAAACTGAGCCTGCCAATAATTCCAACGACTTTCCAAGTATGGTTGGCAATCTCAAAAACGCTCACGCCAACATGCGTGCCAAATATCTGCGCGTTCTGGTTGAGGCCGACGAATCCATGACCGGTATGAAAGGCCCCACGACCGTCAACGTCCGCGTGCCCATGCAGTTGCTCCGCGCCGGCGTGCGTCTAGCCGCCCTCATCCCTCAGCAGGCCCATGACCAGCTCGACAAGGCACTCAACCAGCACGGTGTGCCGCTCACGCTCTCGCAGATCAAGCCGGAGAATCTCGAAGAACTCATCGATCATCTTGAAGACCTCACCGTCGACGTGGAAGGCAAGGAAGGGAACACCACCAAAGTCCGCGTCTTCTGCGAATAGCAAACGTGCCGCAACGCTTCGCCGGGAGAACTACAAGTCTCCTGCAAGCGATGAGCGAAGGCCCACTCCACCGAGCGAGCGGGGAAGCTTGAAGTCCATTCGGCTGAGGTTCGCAATCAACCATTAGCCAGTAACCAACCACCGCGCAACATCGTGTGTGCGCGCACAGGGGATCTTTGCGCCCCAAAAAGGAGAACCGCTATGACGACGATGACAATGCGTAAACCCCATCCTGACCGGCCTATCGAGGGAATGATGGCCAAGTGGTACGCCGCAAACACCGGTGAAATGATGAAGGAGTATGTCGACCTTGCTGCGCGCGTCGAAAGGGAATTGCCCGCGGGCAGTCGAGTCCTTGAAGTTGCGCCCGGTCCCGGCTTCTTCTGCATGGAACTTGCCCGGTTCGGCAATTTTTCCATCACCGGAATGGATCTGAGTCAGACCTTCGTGAAGATGGCCTCTCAAAAGGCTGCGGCCGCTGGTCTTTCCGTCAACTTCGTGCAAGGCTCGGCATCGAACATGCCCTTCGCGGCCAATAGCTTTGATTTTCTGCTCTGCCGGGCGGCTTTCAAAAACTTCGCTGATCCGGTCGGGGCGCTGCGCGAGATGTGCCGCGTTCTTCGCACCGGTGGCCGTGGCCTGCTCATCGACATGAGCGGCGAGGCAACGCCTGCTCAGTTGGACCATGCCGTGGACGGAATGGGACTTTCTGCCATTAATCGATTTCTCACGCGCGTCGCTTTCAAAACCACGCTGGTTCGCAGCGCTTACACACGCAGTGAATTTGAGCAGATGTTTGCACAAACCGACTTCGCTCACGTCGACATTGTTCCCGACGGCATCGGCTTTGAAATCACGATGACGAAATAATTGGGTGGGGCGCGGCGCTTGCTGCCGCGCCTGCGCTCACCGCAGTGGCTTGTGCATTGGTACCACTTGTACTGTCACGTCCCGCACTTCTGAGAGAAATTTATTCAGAATCGAGCCGTGAATCAAGATATCCCAGCGCGTGCGCGCAGATTGGCCGAACACGACGTGCGAAATATTCTCCTGCTGCGCATAACGCACCAGCGCCTCTGACACATTCTTGTCCGTCAGGTTCACCACCTGCGCTCCCAGATCCCGTGCCATGCGCTCATACTCCTGAAGCCGTTCCATCGCCTCGGGTTCGCTATTGCGCTTGTCGTCCAGCCGGGTCACGTACACGGCATACCAATTCGAGGCAAGCCTTCCCGCAATTCGCGAGCCCACACGCAGCAGCCGCTCCGTTCCGGGTCGCGTGCTCAGGCACACCATCACTTTTTCGGGGATCGGAGCCTGCTCCAGCCCCTGCGTGCGCCGGTACTCTGACGCTCGATTGCTCACCTGTTCTGCCGTCGTGCGCAGAGCCAGTTCGCGCAGCATGTTCAGGTTGCCCTTGCGGAAGAAGTTCGCCAGCGCTGGCTCCACCTTCTCCGCTGCGTAGATCTTGCCCGCCCGTAGCCTTGCTCGCAGCTCCTCGATCGTCAGGTCTACGTTGATCACTTCGTCGGCGCGCTTGAAAAAGCTGTCCGGCACCGTCTCGCGAATCACCGTGTTTGCCGAGCGATTCACTGCATCGTTCAGCGTCTCCAGATGCTGAATATTCATCGCCGTCATCACGTTGATGCCGGCATCCAGCAAATCCAGAACATCCTCATACCGCTTGCGATTCTTGCTCCCCGGCACGTTTGTATGGGCCAGCTCGTCCACAATCACCGTGTCCGGATGCCGAGCCAGAATTGCGTCGAGATCCATCTCCTTCAGCTCAACGCCCTTGTAGGGAATGATGCGTTCCGGAATGATCTCCAGATTGCCGATCTGGTCGACGGTCTCCTGGCGTCCGTGCGGCTCCACCAGGCCAATCACAATGTCCATGCCCTGCTGCCGCTTCAGCGCAGCGTCATTGAGCATGTGATAGGTCTTACCCACGCCCGGTGCCGCGCCCAGATAAATGCGAAGCTTCGCCGGCTCTTTCTGGTGTTCCAGTTCCAACTCCGCCATTGCTCAGCCCACCTCCACGGGGTGGTGCTTCGCGCTCACCGTCGCCACGGGAAGCGTAAACCGGAACGTCGTTCCGTGTCCCACGCGGCTTTCCACTGCAATTTGTCCGCCCTGCGACTCCACGAATCGCCGCACCAGCGCAAGCCCCAGTCCCGTACCTTTGTCCGACTGCGTACTGAACCGGTCGAAGATGGTTGCCAGCCGCTCTGCCTCAATGCCGCTGCCGGAGTCCTTTACCGTGAATTGCACATAGTCCTTGATCTCTTCGGCAGCCAGCAAAATCTCACCATTCTCGGGCGTATAGCGCAGTGCATTCGAAATCAGATTGTCGAAGATCGACCGCACCGCGCGCCGGTCAGCCTCAATGAACGAAAGGTCCGCATACGCGGTTACATCAATGCGCACATGCTTCTCCGCTGCCGTCTCGCAATGCCTGTCACGCGCCTCGTTCAGGACTGCCAGCGGCCGCATCCGCTCCGCATGCAGCTCACGCTTGCCTGTGTCCAGCTCGGCCACCTCAATCAAATCGGTCATCAGGTCGTTTAGCTTCTCTGAGTCCTGTCCGGCGTTGGCCACAAGCTCGGCCTGCAGTGAAGTCAGTTCGCCGCCAAATCCATGTCCAATCGCATACAGTGCGCGCCGCAGTTGCAGCAGAGGATCGCGAAGCTTGCGACTCGCTACGCCAATAAACTGCGTCTTGAAGCGGTCGGCGTCCTGCAAGCTCGTCACGTCTTCCAGCGTCGTCACCGCGCCCAGCAGCCGGCCGTCAGCGTCGCGCATCGGCATTGTGCGCATCCGGTAACTGCGTTCCTGCGTGCCAATGCGCATCGGCAGCAGTGCCGCTTCGCCTTCGCCCGCGACCGCTTTCTGCATTGAAATCGCGTCGCGAATCGCGACCAGAATCTTGTCGCCCCCAGGCGTATTCGCCAACGCCATGCGGTCGGTCGCATCCGTACCCAGCAGGTCCGTCGCCGCCTGGTTCAGTTTCAGCACATGCCCCTTCGCGTCGGTCACGATAATCGGCTCAAAAATCGACTGCAGCACCGCGTCCGATAACTGAAACTCCATCTGCCGGCGGCCCGCTTCGGTATCGCGCAGGTCGCGCAGCCGCAGCGCCACCCGGTCCAGCTCTGCTGCCACCACGCCAAAGTCGTCGCGGCTGGTCCACTCCACCCGATGTTCCAGATTCCCCTGGCCAATCAGCTTCGCGTCGCGCGCCAGAATCTGCACCGGCCGCAGCACCACAAAGATCATTGCCACCTGCACCAGCACCGCCACTGCCACAAACGCAATTGCCAGCGGCAACACGCCGCCTGCTGCCAGAGCGCCTCGGGTGGCGGCAAGCAGTCCAATCAGAATTGCGGTGATAAGAAGGCAGCCCAGGATGAGGCGCTGCGCGAGATTTAGCATCGTTCGGACGTCCCAGTCCGATTCTGCCAGAAAAGGATGGGCTGCCGTAAGTCCGTAATCGCTTTGTACGGCGCATTTTGGGACGCTTGCACCTTCACCCCGCTGTGCGGCACTGCCTTCGCCGAGCCTGGCTCGGTCGCTGCCACCACGGGCAGCCGGCACACCGAGTACCCATCCCGTACATACGGACACGCAAGCCCAGCCGGAGCCTCGCCCCGAATCACCGTCCAGCCTACTTCCGGATACTCCTTCTCAAGCTTCCGGAAGTCCTCCGTCGAAAAGTGATTCAGGCCATTCGTCGCCTCGCTCATCTGCTTCCACTCCGGAGCCAGTGAAGGGAACAGTGAGACCACTCCGCTGTCCTTGTAGTAGTCCGCCAATGCTGAGCGTTCTGAGATTGCTCGAAACCCGTGCGTGTCCACACCCGGCGCCAGAAAGTAATGCGAGTCCACCGCGAACACCGCATCCTCCGGCGTATGCGTGCGAATCCAGAGCAGCGTGTTGATCCAGTTGTTCGAACTCGTGGATGACGGAATCTCGATATGCGCACTCGCCGGATACATCATCCAATCGGATACGCCCATGCCTGTCGCAATCACCACAAGTGCGACCATTCCCGCCCAGCGCTTCTTCTCTGTGCAAAACTCGCCGATCACTCCACCCAGCAGCAGTACAAACACGAGCGTGATGAGGTGGAAACTGCGCAGCGGCTGCAACCGGATAAACATATCGAAGACGTGTGAGCTGCTCAGAATGCCGGCTGCCAGAATACTCAGCAGTCCAAATGGAATCATCGCGAAACTCAGGTTCGCAAAGCTCTCGCTGGTGTTGCGCAGCCGCGATTTCCAGAACCACGCCAGAATCGCCAATGGCGCCAGCATGCCCAGCCAGTGATACCAGGTCCAGGTCGAAAGAAAGTAGTAATCGCGTGAAAACAGCGCTTCGCGATACGCGCCCGTCGCTGGCTCAAGGTGGAAGCCGCTCGGCAGAATCAAGACAAATGACGCCATCGCAGGCGCCGGTTCCAGCACCCGGGCCCGTACGCGCCTGTGCACCAGGATCACCACCATCAAAAAGACCAGGTACGCAACCATCTGTGGATGGACAGCCGCCGTCAGCGCGGCTGCAACCCCTGCACGCACGTACTTCCGTTCCAGAAGGCTCGCCAGCGCAAACAAAGTCAGTGGTGTCGACATTGACCGCGCGGTCAGATAGGGATCCATCAGCAACAGTCCCGTGTTTGTCGCGGGCATCGTTAGCACGGCAAAGGTCAGCAGCACTGCCCCCCATTGCGCGCGCTTGGACTCAAAACAAGCCGCTGCCATCGTCCAGCATGCATAGGCCATGGCGAACAAGGTCAGGACATACCACAGCAGAATGACCCAGTCAGCCGAAAGCCGGGTCAGAAGTGCAGATCCGGCAACCAATGGACTGAACAGGGATAGATGCTCGTGCGATAGGAAAAACTCTTGGGCAAAGGGATAAAGATGCGGGTGGATCAGCTTCTTGATGCCAGGTAAGTAAATCTCACTGTCTTCCACGCCCAGATGGTAGCCGTGAATAAAAAACGCGATGACAGCGAGACCCGCCAGTCGCAGCAGCGGCGCGCGCACTTCGTCCTTGGATATCTTCATCTACTATGCCCTTGTATGAATCTCTTGTCGTTTCTATGTCGACTTTCTTCTCTGTATGTTTGTTCTCTTTTCTTCACGGTTGCGACTTGGGGAAGAAGTCGATAATCCATGGGATATGGACGAAGAGCAGGGTGACGAAGAGAGCAACGCAAAGACCAAGTACGGCCATTAGTTTTGGTTCGCGGTATAACTTCTCGGGGTTTTGGACTGAACTCTCTGTTTGGAAGGAAAGTGAAAAATAGATTGCCATCAGCCAGGCAATGATCGGAAACGTGAGAATCAGTTCAATCCTGTAGCGCATTAGAAACGCGCCAAAGAAGAGCATCGACGCAGCTGCATAAAAGGCAACGGAATTGAGCAGTTTCTCGCCTGTATAGAAGGCGAACGATTTCCGGTAGCTTGCTGCCAGTACCGGCTCACCAATCTGGCGGAACTCGCTGAACCGCTTCAATCCCATGAAGTACGCGCCAAGCATCCAGTAGGAAAGCAACATGGACGCCGGCGGTAGCAGGTGCGGCGCAACCATGTACCACCCAAGGCAAAAGCGAAGCGGATTGTTAACCGACTCGCTCAGGACGTCGAGGTAGGGAAGATCCTTGCTGCGTAGGGGAGGAATGTTGTACACGCATCCCATCACCCACAGTGCCAGTGCGCTCAGGAAGAATCCGGTGGGCAGACGGCTCGACAAAGCCAGTCCTGCCGCCGCCATAAGAAGCCACTGCGCATATCCCCACCGGACAGAGATCTGCCCACACGCCGCAGGTCTGGAACTCTTGGTGGGGTGCAGGCGGTCGAACGGTGCATCCAGAATTTCGTTAAGAACGTAATTGCTGCAGGCAATCAATGTGGCGGCCACAAAACCAATCAGCAGGTTCACTGCAAGTGAGCGGTCCAGTGGCTGTTTGCCAAGGGCAATCGCCAGCACAATGCCGGGAAGGATGAATAACTGTTTGATGCTGTGATCAAAGCGGGCAATGCGAACGTGCGCAAGCAGCGTTGTTGTGAACGAGGATTGGGTTCCCTCCTCAATGTAGGGAGGGAAAGACTCTACTGGCATGAAGCTCACATTGCAAACGGCTCAAAACTTGGTTCTTCACTGCATTGTACGGCACAGCAAGACGACTGGACAGATAGATTGCGACATGCCGGCATTACATTCGGTACTCCGCCGGGAACCGGCATTTCCCATTGGACTCATCTCGTATGTAATTCGATAGCTTGATCTTTCTCCCACTTCTTCGCGCCCATCCCAAAACCGAGATGCCCCATAAAACCCTCCTCGGATTACGAAATAAATGAACAAGAATTCATCTGGTCGCTCCGTAGGTACAGGATAGGGAACTCGCAATGGCGAGGGCCCCGGTCTAGCGCGTCTATGCCTCCATGGAGTCGCCTCCAATTTACTGCCTATTGCTGCGTCTTCGATGATGATTCTTCCTGCGCGCTCTTCTCCCCTGGACGAACTGCTTTCCTGACGCCTGAACACCGTCGAGAGCCTCGGAAGCCGTCGGTGCAGGCGAAGGTATTTTGCATACCGTCAACAACGCGTTGTGCCACTTGCAATCCAACCCCGCCGGCGCCGGATACCTCGTTAACGCCCAGTCCACGCCGAAGTTCTCCTGTAGCCGGTCGAAATCGGCCAGCTGGAAATGCTGCCAGCCGCGCGTCGCCTCCACCGCCCGCAGCCAATAGGGCGCCAGCTCCGGAACCTGGGCGGAAACCACGCCATCCTTGATCGCGTCGGCCATCTGGCTCCGTTCCGCCAATGCGCGAAAGCTATGGTAGTCCTCGCCATCAGCGGCCAGGTAATTCGGGTCCATCACAAAGAATGCGTCCTGCGGAGTGTTGTGCCGCACATAGTCAAATGCCTGCAACCACGAATTTGTGCCTTCGTCACCGGGATGCTCAAAGTGCGGACTTGCGGGAAACAACGCCAGCTGGCCTGCATACATCCCGCCATTGATCACAACCAGAAACACCGCCCACCGGATCACATGCAATTCCAGAATGTGCTCGGCGATCAGGCATCCGCCCAGCAGCACCATAAACAGATACACCAGGTGCAGAAAACGCATCGGTTGCAGCGGCGTAAAGCGCACCAGCGCGGGGGTATTGAGCATCACTATCGAGAAAGCAAACTGGAACACCGCAAACACTGTCACCGCCAGCGCCAGCCGCGCCAGCAGCCTCCGGCCAAAGCGGTGCGCAAACCGCCACAATAGATAGAAGAGCGCCAGTGGCGCCAGCGCGCCCAGCCACTCGTACCAGGTCCACTCCGTCAGAAAGAAATAGCGCCGCGTGTGGAGCGCCACATTCCACGGCTCGCTCGGCCGTTCAAAAACCCAGCCCAATGGCGCCGCCATGGCCAGCCTGCTCCGCGGCACACGCAGAGTAAAACACAGCCAGTCATACGCCGGGTCCCAAAGCGCCAGCATCAAGATCGCGCAAAAGCTGAATCCGAATGCCGCCATGATGGGGTGAAACACAAAGCCCAGAAACAGCAGCACCGTTGGAACAATCCGTTTGCCGGCAAGAATTCCATCCACTGCCCACAGAATCAGCGCCGTCGCAAGAATGCGTGGATGCAGGTACTGGTCGGCGATTGTTAAGGCGGTCCCGGCCACTGGCAATGTAAACATCGCCGCCACCATCGCCACTCCTCCCCAGGTTGCCAGGGGATGCTTGAAAAGCCGTTCCCCAATCCGGCGGCAGGCCCATAAAATGGCCAGCAATGCAGCGAACTGCCAAAGCAGTTCGGCCCAGTAAAGCGGCATATGCGTGGTGTCAACGAACCACGCAATCACTTCGTCAAATACTGTAGCCTGCAGTTGGATCTTGAAGAACGCGGAGTCGTGCGGGTAGAGCGAAGGGTTCAGGTCGGATTGAATGGCCGATAGATAAACACCGTCGTCTTCAACGCCGGGATGATAGCCCATCACGGCAAGACCGAGAACCGCGAACAGGAATGTAAGCAAGAATTGAAGAACGAAAGGGCGTCTCACGCGTTGTATCCGCCAATCAAAACCAAAGCTCGGCCAGGCTCCCGCATGCGTTCATCGTACCCGCATGCACCGGAGCCAACCAAGAGCGGGGTTGCGCCGTTGGCTTCGGTTTCCGCTCACAAACTGGCTGTGGTCATTCCCACGCTCCGCGAAGCGGCCACCATCAATGGCCTGGTCCTGGAGGTTATCGCCGCACTTGAGCCAACTGCGCTCCCCTTTGAAATCCTCGTTGTGGACGACGACAGTGACGACGGTATTGACTCAGCTCTCTCCAAACTGATTGCTGCCGAACCACGTGTGCGCCTGCTGACTCGAAAAGGCGAACGTGGCCTCGCCGGAGCCATCCTTCACGGCTGGCGTCACACCGATGCCGAGTTCCTGGCTGTCATGGACGCGGACTTCCAACACCCGCCTTCCGTCCTGACCCAGATCGTCGAGTCCCTGCTCACCGGGCACGATCTGGCCATCGGCAGCCGCTACGGGGCAGGCGATGGTCTAGGGGGCTGGCACCCGCTTCGCAAACTCATCTCACGGACTGCCATTTGGGTCACCGGTCCCTTGCAGCCAACCAGCCTTCGCGTTTCCGATCCCATGTCAGGCTACTTCGCCGTCCGTCGCGCCTGCATCGAAAGCATTGACTTTGAAACCCGCGGCTTCAAGCTCCTGCTTGAGATCCTCGTCCGTGGCCGCGTCTGCTCCGTCAAGGAAATCCCATTCACCTTCGGTAAGCGCCTAGCGGGCCAAAGTAAAGCAAGCCCCCGCGTCGCATTCCATTACTTTCTTCTCCTCTGGAAGCTCTATCGCCTGCGCTCCTCAAATCGGCTCGCCTTCCAGCAAGCCGCAGCCGCTGACTGACTCTCTAGGCGGTGCTACAGAGTCCCGTTGTCCTGTGCGAGTAATTGTTTACTGGTAGCTGTTGAGTACATCCAAGTAATTTCGCGATACGTCGCTGGGTAAAAAATGCATGACTATGTAGTGAATCACAGCCGATACCGATTCCTAGGGGTTTCGCGAGATGAAGAGCATGCTGACCCTCGTGACGGTAGAGACTTGCAGGTTGCACCTCGTTAAGGCCATCCGACTGGCACACGTTCATTCAAATCCAAGGTCGACCTAGATCGCTGCTGACAGCACCATTGCCGTCCAGGGGCCGGTGGCGCCGTGTATCGACCTTCTAGATTGTGATCATGATTGAGAGACATTGGAAGAACTCTGTGTCTCGCCACCATTTCCTTCGCCGAACGGCCTCGAGTAATGATTTCGCCAACGTCACGATCTGAAAGCTTGTTCCATCGCTCTTCAATTGAGTTGAATCAAGAAATTCCCTCAGACTGAATCTGAAAATTGAGATCGACAGAGAAGCGAAACTCTATCGGTTCGGGTAGATGCTGCAGGGGAGTATTCAACAATCAGACCTCGGAAGATTGGGCCGAATTGACCGCATCGGATTCCATTGGGAGTGTCAATTGCGCCCGGATAAGAGTCACCGCCTGATTCCAGCAAGAGAATGGATCGAGCCGCGTCTGGATCGCTTCACCGGTTCCAGCTCTCCTTGAGCGTTGCGGGTCAGATGCGTTAGAGCAAAAGACGGATGGCACCCCACCTCGATTAAGATCTCCGTCTCATCATCAAACTCAACCGTCAGATAGATGTCGCGAGATTTTGGGTAGGGTTCTTCGAGGCATAGCCGGCGGACCCGTTTACCCGAAGCCTCGTCGATCACCAAAGCTGCGCGTTTTGGTCTAATCATCGCTCTAAGTTCCTTCTCTGTTCAGCCAGGGTGGTGGACCCGTCATGTCTTCCGCGCGCTTATACAAGTCGTAGATCTCAACTTCCAAGGCGCTGGCAACCTGGTCCATCCTGCCGATCGTGTAGTTGGTGCGGAGCTGATTCGTCTCGAGCCTTCGAATCCACTGGACGGAAACCTTCGCACGCACTGCAACTTCATCGTGCGTCAACCCTTTCTCTGTCCGCAACCGACGCACAACCTCGCCAAGGCAGCGGCCATGTTCCTCCATGTAGCGTTCCAGGGCACCTCTGTCTGTAGCCTTTTTCATTGAATATCGTCTCCGTCGCTGACCCGGCTCTTCTTCCGTCGCTGAGCTGTAAGCTCTTTGAACTGCTGCTGAGCGAAGAACCTCAATCCGGCATAGAGGTTTTTCACGGATTTAGCCTCATTCTTGAAAGGAACAGATTTATCAAAGAGATCGATTCGCTCGCTCTTAGCCCATGTATGGGCTGCGCAAACCATCAGCTGTCTCGCACGCTCGCCGCTAATGCCGCGCAGCGCTCCGATATCCCGCGCAGAGAATCCGCGATGAACGGAGTCCACAAGCATTTCGTAGGCGCGCACGAATTGCGCCCGGTTTGCAGGAGTGTTTCTGCTGCGATTATCAAAGTGGACGCCAAACCGGAGAGGCGGGGCCTTCAATGGGAGCCGGTCTGCATATTTCGCGCGGATCACAGCCATGGGAGAGGGGCGCGACGGAACCGCTCGATCAGCAATAGGCGAATATTGCCGCCACTGGCTGCGCGCTCGATCCACCATCCAGCTCACAGCGTCTTTCTCAGGTGCAGTCAACCCGAGGGAGGCAGCCCATGCCCGCGCAAATAATTGCGCTTCAATGCTCAGGGCCTTGGCGATAGCCTTGAACTCACCTTCTTTCAGAGCGCACTTTCCGGCAATGTAGCGCGCCAGGCGCGCTCGGTGATGTCGCCTAACCTGCTGCTCAGTTCTTTGTGCGAGATATCTCCGCGCAGCATTTCGATCTGGATGAGCAGATGATGGCGAAAGTCCCACGCAATGGTCCGAGGGCGATGATCACCTTTGCATAGCTGGAATAATTCACAAGTTGATTATTATAATCAACTATTTGTGTATAGTGCTCTATTTCTTGGGGTTGAGACACATGCGTGCGTCGTTTCCACTTGACCATTACTGGACGACAATTGCGGGCGGCGCTGCGCTTTTGGGGATGGTAGCAGATAGAGCTGTCGAAGCGTTCACGCGTTGCAATAGGAACGATACGAAGGATGGAAGCCTTCGACGGGGAAATGGCGCGCGCATCTCAACTCTCTCTCTGGTGCAGAAGGCATTGGAGAAGTCCGGAATTGATGCTAAACGACGGACAACCTGGAGTCCGGCTCAGGCACATGGTGCGTTGAAATGGTACGGCGATACATTGGCACGCTCTGCGGCGACAAAGTGCGCACTTCAGCGCTGCCGAAAATCAATTACTGATGTTTCTGGCGCACGCAGTTGGTCAAGAAGCTCGGCCCCGCAAGAAGTCGTGCCCAAGAAGACATGCCAAAAGAAAACGGACTGAACCGCCTTATCAACGGACGACATCCGATTGATTGGTACCTTTGAAACACAATCAATTCAACTCAGAGTGAGCCCCTGCGATATTTCCAGTTTTGCTCCTGGCTGTCCGATACTCTGCGTCACTTCTTGAGGCTGTAACTCAGGCTGAAGCGCAGTGGCTTTGGTCACATCCCGGCTCAATTCCTGCCCCAACGTCTTCGTATCATTCGTATACAGCTTCACGTCGAACTGCGCACGGGAGATGGAAACATAAGCCATGCGGCTGCTAAGCAGCTCACCATGTGCCTGCGAGGAATCCACGTGAATCAATACGCGCTCAGCTGTTTGGCCCTGGCTGCTGTGACTGGTCACCGCGTAACCGTAGTCCAGATGCGGATGCTCGTGCGGGTTGAACGCGACCTCGCGGTCTGAGTCAATTTTCAGCTTGAGGTCGCCATTCTTGTCGACCTTCATCACCTTCCTCAACTCGCGGTTGGCAAATTTTTGTACCTAATAGGCGTTCTCAAATATTGGGACAATGCCACATCTGAAACACTTTTCGGATCACTGAAGGTGAAACGACTGCATAGCGAGCACTTCGAAATAATTCTCCGGGCCACGGACGCGGCGCTTGCGTTACCCCTCCGGTATCGCAGCCGACGCACGCACAAAAAACTTGAACTATCTCAACCCCATCGAGTTCGAAAGCCGCTAGGGGAGCACAGAACATTGACTGCCGCAGGATGATTGCCGTAGTCGGTAGAGATGCCGCTTGGCGAAAAGCATAGAAAACGACAGATCCGTTTTCACCCTTCCCACCAATCTTGGAAATCGATCAAACCGATTTCCACATTCCAATCGCCACGACGATGACAGGCGACGAATTAGCACGAAAATCGACTGGAACCAAGGGCTACGGATTCTGAGGGTAATTTCATGCCAACCTGTTTCAACGAAATAGGAATGCCCAATCTACCAACCTCAAATTTGGCTGCAAATTTTGCTTGTTTGCGGGTTCAGCAGAAGGCGTTTGGCCACAATAGGCTTCAAAAATAGCGCGCACACTGACAGGTAAATCCGGTGCTTCCACTCCATCAATGCTTTGGAGTCGATAACCACCGCAGATCGCCCGCAAGAAAACGCGCGAAACCGCCGGGTTAACCCGGCGCTTCCCGTTGCCTAGATATGCGGCAACAACGTCCGGCACAGCAGAAATCCCGCCACGCCGAGAAAGAAGACAAGTGCCATGCGAATACCCGGCTCGCGATTCACTTCGGGCACAAGATCGCTCGCGCCCACATAAAGCGCGACTCCGGCCGATACAGGCAGCCCGTACAGAATCCACTGCGGCACAAGTTCAATCGCAAGAACGCCGGCGAGCGTCGCTCCGGCGAGAACTACGGCCGACCAGAAAGCCGCCACGCGGCCCAGGCCGCTGGCCAGCATCACGGAAGCCATCGTGAACCCTTCTGGTGCCTTATGCAGAAAAATGGCGAGAAAGATCAGCCAGCCCAGCCAGCTTGAAATCACGAAACCCGAGCCGATCGCCACGCCGTCAAACAGCGCGTGCACACTCAGCCCTGCCAGCACTGAATATCCCCGGCGGGCGTGCGCAAATTCATGGTGATGCGTCTCCGCGCCGTAGTGAAAGTGCGCGTTAATCGTGTGCTCCAGCAAATGCATTGCGCAGTAGCCGGCCATGATCAGCAACGGCCCCATCGAAGGGCTTAGTTTGATGCTCTCTGGCGTCATCTCAAGCAGCGCAGTTGCCATCAAAAATCCAGCGCCCAGCGCAATAAAATAGCGCAGAAAACGCTCCACTCCCTGGGCACGTACCAGCACCAGCCCGCCCGCCACATCGGCCAGCGCTGCCAGCAATCCCAGAAGAATGGAAGTCTTGATCATTGAGTCTTATCCGCTGTGGCGGATGTGCATCACGTCGCCATCCTGCACAATGTATTCCTTGCCTTCCAGCCGCAGAGTGCCTTTGGCGCGCGCGGCAGCCTCGGATCCGGCTTCAAGCAGCGCGTCCCAGCGAATGGTTTCGGCGCGGATGAAGTGATGCTCGAGATCCGAGTGAATAGCACCGGCTCCTTGCGGCGCTTTTGATCCCGAAGGAATGGTCCACGCGCGGCATTCGTCCTCGCCAGCCGTGAAGAAACTGATCAACCCCAGCAACTCATAACTCTTCCGAATCAATCGGACGAGGCCACTTTCATGCAGTCCGTAGCTGGAGAGGAATTCGGTTGCTTCGTCTTCGTCCATCTCGGCAAGTTCGGCTTCAACTTTGCCGCAGATTGCCGTCGCTCCTGCGTTCGGACGCGCAGCTATTTCTCCCAGTTTGTACTTTGAAACCGCTGCATCCAGATCGTCGCCGAGTGTGGTGCTTTCACCGATATTGACGACATAAAGTACCGGCTTTTGCGAGAGAAACATAAAGCCCTTGATGAGCTTTTTCTCGTCGGCGGTCATCTCAAGTTCGCGCAAGGGCTGCTCTTTCTCAAGCGCTTCTTTGGAGCGAATGAGCAGTTCTTTCTCGCGTTCAAGGTCGCTGGTGCGGCCTTTTTTCATGTCTTTTTCGACACGTTCAAGGCGCTTCTCGACCTGCGTGAGATCGCTGATCATCAGGTCGAATTCAACGTTCTTGATGTCGCGGAGCGGGTCGATGGCACCAACATGTGGAATCGAGTCGTCTTCGAATGCGCGCAGCACATGAATGAGCGCGTCGACGTTGCGAAGGCTGGTGAGGAAGGCGGTTTCCTTGAGCGCTTCCTGGCCGATGGCGGCCACGTCCACGAATTCAACCGTGGCAAACGTCGTTTTCTTAGGGCTGTATAACGCTGAAAGCTTATCCAGCCTTTCGTCGGGCACGCGGGCCACGCCGATGTGGGCCTCGCGAGGGTTGGAGTAGCCGCGGTCTTCCAGCTTTGCCTTGGTCAAGATTTTGAAAAGAGACGTCTTGCCTACCTGGGGCAGGCCGATAATGCCAGTTTTCATGATCGATCCGATAAGGCCTGCACGGCGTGTACAAGCCGCGCAGGACCTCTTCGATGATACAGGAGCATGCGTGCGGAGTCTGGAGCGCCCTGAATGCGGTCACCCAGGATGTAGAGTCCGGAGTCTATAGTTTGTTTGCCAGCACGGTGGTCATGAGTGCGCCAGCTATATCCATGGGCCAGTGGGCGACGATAAGAGGTGCAAGTCGGCGCGTACGCCAGTAGATGGCCATCATCACGAATGCCCCCGGAATGAAGCTCAACGTGCGGAAGGCCACGAACCGTACATCGGGGACGAAGGGCAGCGCGCAATGTTGTGCAGACCAGCAGAACCCAACGACGAGGAATGCGACCCAGGTTCGCTTGCTGAGTGCTTGCAACCGCGGTAATGCATAGGCCTGGTAGGTGATTTCCTCGGTGGGTGACCAGATCATCCACCAGATCGAAAGCGCATATAGAACGCTCCAAAGCGGCATCGCATGAGGCTCAAAGACATATGAACCTGGATTATGGGGCGATGATCCATAAAAGATCCGCTGGGCCACGTACCCGGAGCCTACAAAGACTGGAAAAACGACGGCGAAGTAGCCGAGTCCGAGCAATATGTCCTGGCACCGGCGCAGGCGTATGGGCCCAACAAGATCACGAATACGAATTCCCTCGCGCCGGGTATAGCGGCCGAGGAGTATCAGGCAGCCTATATCCACGAGAGTTCCGTAAATATTCCACCAATACCCAGCTTCGTGCCACGGCTCCCGATGATGGAGAGCCAGCAGCAGAGCGGCTACGGCACCCTGTGCAAGAAGGAGGAATAGAAATCTGGCTAGAACCAACAGTATGGGGCCTGACCATGGGAATGAGCGCTGCATCAACGCGCGCTTCGATCGACGGCGAGGTATTCAGGGCTTGTGCGATGAGCGGTCCGGTTCCGCCTGGGTCCACCATGATGGGAACCCTCCGGTGCGGAAGCCTATCACGAGGTTGCCACCGGCGGATGTGACGCGCGCTTAGACGTGGCTGGATTCGGCGTGGGCGACGAGGACGACAGAGGCAATGCCAAGAAGAAGGATGGCCATTTCAACGTGTTCGCTGCGATTGTGGAGGCGGTTAAAGTCCTCGACGGCGGGGTTGGTGCGGTCCTGCAGGTCAATGGCTCCGCCGGCAGCGATGCGATCATGCTCCATGGCGGGGATGATGACGTACTGCGAGAAGGCTGTGCCGGCGAGCATGAGCACAAGCAGGACCATGGGCACCATGACCTTGCGTGGCTTGTAGATGTTCCATGCCGGGGCAAGTGCCAGCAGGGCCAGCGCGACGATGCCTGAGACGAGGCCGATGCCGTGGAGGATGCGCAATAGCGAGCCGACGATGGTTCCGGCGGTGTGCGTGTCTCCGGCGAGGGTGCTGAAGGTGATGGCGGCAACGACAGGGAAAAATATCTCCGCTCCAAGCCACACGATGAGAGCGAGATAGAGCAAGGTACGGAGCAATGTCTTCATGGGAAAAGAATACTAGAAGCGAGGCAACAGGGAACACCGATCCATCGATAAGGTCCCGTCAATGGAGCCTTTAGCTGGAAAATGGGAAAGTACATAGTGGTCAGGGGTTGGGGAACGGAAAAGCGTGAAGACCGTGGCCGGAGTGGAGGTATTCGGCGCGGAACTGCGCGCCAATTTTGCGCCTAAAGTGGTGACGCGCGGAACGGAATGCATTTTCTCGCCGCCCGAGCGTGGTTTGAGCAGTCCTTTGTGACCGAAGGAAGATTGCAGCTCGTGCAAACAAGCGAAATTAAGCCAAATTTGCCCGATTTTAAGAGTGAGATTCTGGCCAGTCATCTATCGACTATGCAGATTGAGGCGAGCAGAAGGCGGTATCTAAGGGGACGGGCGCCCGCGGCTGAGTCCCGTCTACCCCACCCAACCGGAGTCTATAAGGAGGGCCAGAAATTCGTGTCTCGGATGAGGCTCAAATTGGGATACGCCTCTACTACTTGGCATTCTCGGGCTTGGTGGCAACATAGCCTTTGCGGGCCTGCACATTCAGTCCGCGTCGATCGACCTTGACTTTGAGTCCATGGTAGGTGCCGTCTGGCTTAACTCCATTCAACGAGAGCTCAAGCAGGTAGATGTATTTCGGCGGAACGGTAAGGCTATCCAGGCCGCCTGTCAGGTCGTTGGAATGGTGGAAAAAGGTTCCGCCGGTTCCTGTGGCGAGCTCGGACATGACGTGATCGTCGCCTATGGTATCGACCACCATGCCCCGCGCGTCGAGGGCGCTAATGATGACATTGCTCGCCGCGGCCTGGTTGAGTATATCGGACTTGAAATATTCAGTCCCGGGAGAATCTGTGAAGAATCCGGGCGATACCAGGATAAGTGTCCGTTGACCGGGTAGTTTTGCCATAGCACGAACCACAGTTTCGATTCCGTTGAGCGATGCGCGAGCATCTTCCTGACCGATGTTGAGAGCCCGATTGGCAGCGGAAAGCACCATGTTTTTAAAGACATCCTCTCCACCAGTCAGCATCAAGTGAGAGCAACTCCGGGCTTGGCTTATAGCTGCCTGGAAGACCTGCATGTCTCTTAAATCAATGATCTGATGAGCAGTGTAGGCAGAGATGTTGGGGCATTCCAAATCGTCGTGTTGATGGAGCGGGTGCATTTTCAATTGCATGACTGCGGCCCTGAGTTTGTCGCGGTCACGCGTGATGCCGGAGTTGACGCCCATGAAGGACAACACGTCGACGTATTCTCCGGCGACAAGAGGCCGGTCGAGCATTTTGATTGCGGCTCTTTGGATAAATGAAAGATCTGAGACATTGAGATGTCTGTCATCGAACAAGAAGACAGTAAAGCGGTCTGACGCGGCCGCAGGTTGTGAGGTATCGGTCAATCCCGCAGAGCCCAATTCCGGAGGTTGCGAAACATCCCTCGCCTGCGCAGATTTCTCGATGGAGAATCCGGTAATTGCACGCGGCTTGCCTCGGTCAAGGACCCTAAAGTCGCTTCGGACAAGGTCACCGACGGAACGCCCTTTGTGATCGCGAACCACTGCCGGTACAAGCAAAGCTTTCACATCAACGTGGATTGTTACGTTGCTATCGGAGGTTTGCGTCGCTTCCGGAATGGACGATGTTTGCGACACGCTCATGGGTTTGCTTTCAGAGTGCGCCTGTGCGGATGAATCAGCGGACGGGCCATTCGCTGACAGGTTAGTTTTAGCGGCTCCATCGCCGACGCCAGGCAATTGGGGCTGAGCTAATGCTTTGTCAGGCGGCACAGTTGCTGACGAGACAGATGTCTCGAGCTGAGATTGAATTGGAGAGGACGCCTGTTCTGTGGATGATGTTGTCGTAGTCGGAAACAACTGCGGAGCCTGTTCTGCAATAGCACTGCTCTGAATTTCAACTGGACTGTTTGGATTCGTGTTGTCCGCAGTTGCTGCGGCATTATCGGCGGTCAGTATTCGCGAGGAGGTGGCGAAGATGTGGTAGTTGGTGAAGAGATTTTCGTTTAACCACTCGGTAGTTGCACCGTCGAGGGTTGTGTTGACCGTTTGAAGCGCCGAGGAGAGCGCAAGGCTGCGCACCGGACATATAAAGATTTTGTCCGCGATCCTGACCGAGCCATACTCCACCAGGATGCCTATGCGGTCGAAAGGAATGTTTCCACTCAAGTTGGCGATGAGCGAGAAGCGAAGGATTGTCCCTGTTGCCGGATCGACCCATAACGAACCGTGATAACCGGGCGTGGTACGGGCCAATTTCGTAGTGGACGACCCGCCCGCTACCACGACCATCCCACCAGTTGCAGCCGATGGACTCGATTGGAATCCCTCCAGACTCTGCTCGATTGGAGTGACAATAGTGTAGTGAGAGTCCGTCTTAGGTACTTCGAAGTGGAAAACAGCGACCCGGCCCGAAGGGAACTGCTCCCAATGACTCCAAGTGATTCTGCCCTGGGATGAATCATTCAGAATGATCAGGAGCGCGGAACCAAATTCGCCCCAGGTTACGAGTCCGCCATGGGTTTGCGGCGATGAGGATACCGGTCCTGCCGATGGATTCTTCTCGCTGCGCACGGAAACTTCCGTCTTCGATTTGCCTACCACGATGCAACCCTACTCTTTGTGGGTATCCACCGCCCTTTGGTTCGCGCAGGCTGTCATCAAAACTTAGAGTCGTACGTGTCGCGAGGAGATTCGGCAAGCGTGGAAGGGTCCGGAGAACAAACCTTCGCGCCGCCGCGAGAAGCTGTTGTTGCTTGGCCGCATCTGGCGCTGGTGTCGGCGGTAATTCGTTCGCAGGTGGGTCAAGAAAGGACGAGCGGTCCGCCAATAGGCGCAACGCAAGGCCTGCCTGAGAACCCGCGGCAAACCTTTTGCTCAAGTGCTCGAAGGTCGCATCAGTAAGCCGTTCGCTGAGTTCGATGTTACTGATCTGCCGGGCAATTTCTGCGTCAAATTTACGCGCAGCACCGTCTGCACGAAGAGTCTGCTCAAGTTGCGCAACGTTCATTCGTCTAGTCGCCCACGATGGGAGCGCGATCATCACAAGAAGAAGCAGTATGAGAGCTCGCCGCATTGCACCTTCTATCATTGCGCTGAAACCACGCGCTGAAAAGAAGAATTCGACTTAGGAGGAGAGACTTTTCCTGTATCTGATTTCTATTGAGTTGGCAGAGCGACCTCCATGGTTCGTAGTCCGATTGCGTTCTTTGCAAGGCTCTGCGTACTATGCCAAACCATCCACTGTAGATGACACTCCATTTGCGTGAATTCTCCATGATGTTCAGCCCTAAAACGTTTTCTGGGGCCGACTCATAAAGTCTTTCAATCGTTCTTAAACAACATGGATGGGGCTGCTCATTGCTGGACCCTGGGGTACCGCAGCGGCTCCTTATTCCTCGCTAGTGATCCGATGCCTCTCCACCCAGATTGTGCCTTGATGATGCCCCGCGTCAGACGACTTCAATGAAACGGATGGGCGCCGCCGGGCACTACTCAGGCAGGGCATTTTATTGTGGCCAGCCGTTGTGCGAGGCCGTTACCCTTCCGGGGACGAAAAGGAGGCCGGTGAATATGCTACGAAATCGAGTCTTGCTTTTGAGTCTCCTTGCGGTGTGTGCGGCGGTGTATGGCCAGTCGATCCCGCTGGCGCTTGAATCGGCGCCGACGCATTTGTCGCTGGACAAGCCGACCATTGAGACCAAGGCCGGGGTTGACCTGACCTATACGGTAAGCCTGAAAAATGCGCGGAACCAGAATGTGAATGCGGCAAGCGACCTGCAGTTGGAAGTCGAGACGCCGGGCGGCACCAAGACAGTGGTGATTCCCAAGGGGCAGTCGACTACGACCTTCACCTGGAAGTGCAGCGGCAAGGGTGTGGTGCAGTTGACGGTGCGCGCAGGCAGGTTGCGTCCGGCAACAGGACTGGTGCTGGTGACGCCACAGAGAAATGCGACGATGGCGATGATGATTCAGCCGCTTGCCGCAGAACACGCAAGTGCGCCGCAACTTGCTGCGCATCTGCCGGCACATCACAATCCCGCTGCAAATCCTGGAGCGATCATCGATATCCATCCCGCAGCGGCAGCGGCGGCACGCCGCCACCGCCTGCGCCTGTTGCTGCTGCGGCCGCGCAGCCCCTGACTGTGCAGGCCCGGAAACTGCAACTCTTCATTGAGCCGCGGCCTGTGTACGGCAGCGCGGTTGACCATGAATGGCAGGCCAACGTATCAGTTGCCGCGATGGATGACCAGGGCGCTCTGGCTCCGGTGGCGAGCGACGTGAGTGTTCACCTGGACGCGAGCTATGGAAAGCTCTCAAAGAGCGACATTGTGTTGGCTGCGGGACAGGTTTCGAACTTTTCCGATCCCGTGCTGCTGACCGCCGACCGCGCGGGACTGAGCCATGTGGACGCGGTATCGAGTTTGGGCGCCGTGGCGCCGATGGATGTGGACTACCTTCAACCCCCGCCGACCCAACTGCGGCTCTCAGTGGGTTCGCCAGTGCTGGCCGGTACGGGCTCGAGCACGGCAAGTGTGCAGGTGTGCCTGCTGGATGACTCGGGTGGCGTGACTTCAGCAGAGGAGGACACGCCGGTAGTTTTGAACGCGCAGGGCGAGCTGGGGTCGCAGGGGGTCTCGATTGCGAAGGGGACGCCGTGCAGCGCAGCCGTTGTGTGGACAGGTTCGGCGGGCGCGGCAACGATTACTGCCGAGGCGAGCGGGCTGAAGCCTGACACGAGGACGGTGACATTTCCGTCGTTTCCCTGGTATCTGATCTGGCTGGCAGGTGCGGGCGGATTGATTGGCGCGATTGTGGCGAGCAGTTCGGGTGATCTGTTCTCAAAAAACTGGTGGCCGCACGCATGGCGCAGCCTGGTTCTGGGAGCGGTGCTGGGGGCGGTGTTCTATTTGTTTGCGCGGTTCGGCGCGGTGGCCATTCCGAAGAGCGTTCCAGTGGATTTGGCGAAGATTCCCGTGGTGAGCGGCGTGGGCGCGTTCCTGATTGGTTTTGTGGGCGGATTACTGGGCCGGAAACTTTGGGGTGTGGGAGACGCGACGAAGGACGAAGGCGAGGGAGCGGAGGCGAAGGCGGGCGCCTAGCTTCGCATGCAGCTGACGCCCGGCACATGCGGTGCGGCGGACACTTGCTTTTCGCTCGCAGGAAGGTTGTGGGGATTTCCTGCGACAAGCGTATCGCTATCAAAAACTACCGCACGATGCCGCTGACCGACGGGCGGCCGATGAGGCGCTCGATCCGCTGTTGAACCGGCGGGTGGGTGGAGAAGAGGTTCATCAGCGATGCGCCGGAGAGCCGCGGCTGCATGATGAACAGATGCGCGGAGCTGGGCGATGCGATGAGGGGTACGCGTTTGCTGTAGGCTTCAATCTTCTCAAGTGCGCTGGCGAGTGCGTAAGGATTGCCGGTGAGCTCGGCGCCGGTGTGGTCGGCCTCAAACTCGCGTGTGCGCGAGACCCAGAGCTGGATGAGCATGGCCGCGAAGGGCGCGACGATGAGCATGACGAGCGCGCCCAGGCCGCCGCCTTCGCGGTCGCGGCTGTTGCCACCGCCGTATCCACCGAAGAGCGCGCCCCAGTAAGCGATGCGGGCGAGGATGGTGATGGCGCCGGCAAGCGTGGCGGCAATGGAGCTGGTGAGGATGTCGCGATTCTGCACGTGACCGAGCTCGTGGGCGAGGACGCCTTCGAGCTCGTCATCATTGAGGAGCTGGAGAATGCCATGCGTGACGGCGACCGAGGCGTGCTGCGGATTGCGGCCGGTGGCGAAGGCGTTGGGCGACTCGGTGGGGATGACGTAGATCTTGGGCATGGGCAGACGGGCCTTGGCCGTGAGCCGTTCCACGACTTCGTAGGCGCGCGGCAGCTCGTCGCGCGTGACGGGCTGGGCGCGATAGGCGGCGAGGGCGAGCTTGTCGGAGTAGAAGTAGCTGAAGAAGTTCATGCCCGCAGCAATGGCGAAGGCAAGGATGGCACCGTTGGTGCCGCCGAGGTATTCGCCGGCGAGAACGAGCAAGAGTGTAAGCAGCGTAAGAAGGAACGTGGTCTTGAAGGCGTTCATGGTTTTCAGCTCAGGGTGTTCAGCTGACGGTTGCCAGCTTTGGCCGCTGAGCCTCCTCTGTCTATTTTGACGTGGGGGATGAGGGAGTGGACTCTTTTTCGGCATTGCATGCAGCGGAGCAAGAGAAAACCCCACCCAAGCTGAGCTTGGATGGGGTTTCTGATGTGTAGCTGGGCTAGCTGTTGCGTTTGAGCGCGCGCTTGAGGACGACTTCAAGCGCGGCTTTGGTTTCGGCATACTCAGCCGGTGAGAGCGTTCCGGAGAGCTTATCTGTTTCAAGGGAGAAGAGCTCTTCCTTGAGTGCGTTGAGCAGGACTATGTTTTTGGCGGCAGGGCTGGTGGGCGGAGCGTATGCCGAAGGTGTGCTTGGCGTGACAGGCGAGCCGACGGCGTGAGCTTCCTGTGGTGCACCTGCAACGGCTGAGGAGCCAGCGGGCTTGCGCAGCAGGAAGGCTGCCCCTGCGGCGAGAACGATGGCGAGGCCGCCAAGGATCCACCACTTGTATTTGGTGAGGGGATCAGGCGTGTTGATGGGTTCGCCGATGCCGCCGCCGGGCTGGCCTGCGTTGGCAGCAGCTGCCTGCTGGCCGCCATCATTTTGCGTACCGCGCGGCATGGAACCGGTGCCGGAGACGGTGAACTCGAGCAGTTTGCCGGGGATGGCGTTGCGGGCAACCATGGTTTGCACACCGGGATCCTGATTGACGCGCCTGGAACATGGAGCCGGAGCCGGCGGTGAAGGTCATCGACTTGGGCAACAGAACGCCGACGCTTTGCGCAGGGAGCGTTTCATTGACGTGGAAAGTGTACTGGCCTGAGGAGTAAGGAAGGTCATAGCTGACCTGGAAGAGGGTGTCCTTGTCGCCGCGGTCGGGCTCGATGGGTGTGTTGAAGGCATAGTGGCCTTTGGCGCCCACGGGGTCGAGCTTGACGCCGGTAGGCAGGCCGGTGGGGCGCTGCGCGGCGGCTGCGGTGATGGTGGCCTCAGGCGGGAGGACGATTTCAAAGGTGTGCTCGCTCCACTCGGTCTTTGGCGGTGACGACGTGTTGTGGACAAAGAAGCGCTCGGTGACGTGGAGGCCGCTGTTGTCGGCTTCGATCTCGAAGACATCGGCTTCCGTTGAAACGCCGCCGACCTTGGCGGCAACGTCGTAGACGTCGATGTCGCCGGAGCCGCCGCTTTGCGGAGCAGCGATGAAGTAGGTTGCGCCCTGGTGCGTGACGCGGATGAGGTGGGGTGCGGTACCCGGGAAGGTGAGCGAGTAATGGCCGCTGGCGTTGGTGGTGGTGGTGCCCTGCACGGCCATGCCGGCCTGCACGTCAATGGCGACGACCGTGTCGCCGGCTGAAGGCTTGCCGGTGGTCTTATTGTTGACGGTGCCGGAGACGGTTTCAGCCTGAAGGGTGGCGGCTACAAAGAAGAGGGCCGCGACGGAGAGTAGAAGGCGAGAGGCTTTCATGGTTTGCAGGTTCCTATGGTGTAATTTGCGAGTTGAAGTAAGCTCGCGTACATAGTTGAAAATACAGATCTTGGTTCAGGCGGCGGGCCGTGCGCTCAGGCCTGCTGCAGGTGTTCTATTTCAGCGAGAAGCTGGGCGGTTTCGTTTTCAAGCAGAGCGCGCTGGGCGAGGAAGTCCTCCTCGGGATATTTCCCCGCGCGATACTCGAAGTTCAGGTCCCTAAGATTCTCATATAACTGGTCTTTGCGCTCGAGTAGGAAGTCGAGACGGGTTTTCTGGCGCTGAGAGGCAAAGGAGTTCTCCGGCCAGAAGGTATAGAAGAAGAGGACGACGAGCAGGATGGCACCCATAATGAGGCCGGCAGATTGCGACATGATTAGTTGTCTCCTTGCGCGCCGGTTTCGCGGCGGATCTTTTCGCGGAGGGTGTCGAGTTCGGGAGTGGCTTTGGCCTCGGCCGCGGCAGCTTCCGCGTCGACCGAAGAGCCGATGGACCAGCGGCGAACGAGCAGTATGGTGCCGAGAAGTCCGGCGCCGAGCACGGCGAACGGGGCGATCCAGGCGATAAGATCGAAGCCCTTCTTGGGCGGTGCGGCGAGTACGGTGACGCCGTATTCGGTCTCAAATGAGGCGAGGATGGTCTTGTCGGACATGCCCTTGCTGATGTCCAGGCGGAGCTCGCGGAGCATGCCGCCGGAGGCAGGGCAGCCGACGTGATTGCACTCACCGAGAAGCTGGTTGCACCCGCACGTGCACATCAGGCGATGGTTAAGGTCGTAGTAGCGCGCGTTAGAGTCCGTGGCTCCGAGCGAGAAGCAGACAGCGACGGCGAGCAACGCGGCTTGAACGGTTTTAATCCAGAAGGATGGACGACGGAGAAACTGCATTAATCGCCTCCCTTGAGAGCGGGTTCACCGGGCACAGAGCTGCGAACGGGAACTCGGACCGAGGCTGTGGCTGGAGTGGCACTGGGTACGAGGGCGATGAAGGTACCGAAGACGATGAGAGCGACACCGGCCCAGATCCAACCGACGAGTGGATTGAGGAAGGCCTTGATGATGGGCTGGCCGCTGCCGGGGTTGGTGCCTTCATAGACGACGTAGAGATCCCACTCGGGTGTGGAGTGGATGGCGACCATGGTCTGGGGCTGCTGGCTGGCGAGGTAGACACGCTTTTCAGGAGTCATCTGGAAGACCCGCTTGCCGCCCTGGTAGACATCGAGCATGGCGTACTCGGAGTCGTAGTTCAGGTTCGAATCCTGCGTGAATCCCTGGCAGACAAGCGTGTAGGGGCCGATGGACATCTTGTCGTGGAAGCCGAGTTCGCTTTCGATGTTCTTGTTGAAGGCGGCTCCGGCCAGGCCGATGACGACGATAACGACGCCGATGTGGATGATGTATCCGCCATAGCGGCGCGTATTGCGGTGAGTGAGTGTGAAGATGGCAGAGAAAATGTTGCGCTTTGTCTGCCTGGAAATGACGGCAGCACCGCGAAGGAACTCAGAGACAATGGCGGTGAAGACTGCGGCGGAGATGGAGAAGGCGACGAGCGCGTAGAAGGCGCCGGACTGGAACTGGCCATTCTGCCAGGGGCGATCGCCGGCAACGAGACAGACGATGACGGTAACCCAAAACATGACAACGGGCAGGATGAAGTTGCGTTTGATGGCCTTCATGGAAGTGGAGCGCCAGGGCAGCAGCGGTCCCACGCCAGTGAGGAAGAGCAGGAAGAGTCCGATGGGAATGGCGACGCGGTTATAGAACGGCGGGCCGACGGTGACTTTGCTGCCTTCGACGTATTCGCTCAGGATGGGGAAGAGCGTGCCCCAGAGGATGACGAAGCAGGCGGTGAGCAGGACCAGATTGTTGAACAGGAAGCTGGACTCACGGCTGACGAGCGATTCGAGGCGCTGCTCGGACTTCAGGTGGTTGCGGTTGAGGATGTAAGTGAAGATGCAGACCACCACCACGATGACCATGAAGACGTAAAACCAGCTGCCGATGGACGACTGCGCGAAGGCATGGACCGAGCTGACGAGACCCGCGCGGGTGAGCAGTGTGCCGAGCAGTGTGAGCAGGAAGGTGGAGAAGATAAGCCAGACATTCCAGCTCTTCATCATGCCTTTGCGCTCCTGCATCATGACCGAGTGCAGAAAGGCGGTGCCGGTCAGCCACGGCATAAAGCTGGCGTTTTCGACCGGATCCCAACCCCAGTAGCCGCCCCAGCCGAGCACGGCGTAGGCCCAGTGCATGCCGAGGAAGATTCCGCAGGTGAGAAAGAGCCACGTGACGAGCGTCCAGACACGCGTGATTCGGATCCATTTTTCACCGGGGTAGCGCATCATCAGTGCGCCCAGTGCAAAGGCGAAGGGGACGGTGAAGCCGACGTAGCCGAGGTAGAGCATCGGCGGATGGATCACCATTTCGGGATATTGAAGTAGCGGATTGAGGCCGTTTCCGTCAGCAGGAATAGCGCCTTTTAGCAGGGAAAACGGCGGCGCGGCGAAGTTGAGCACGGCGAGAAAGAAGACCTGAACCGCGGCGAGGATGGTGCCGGCGTAAGCGTAGAGCTTGACGTCAGTCTTGTGCCTCATGCGCAGGACGAAACCGTACGCGGCGAGCAGCCATGCCCAGAGAAGCAGCGAGCCTTCCTGGCCACTCCAGAGCGCCGCGAATTTGTAGGGGGCGGGGAGGGCGATGTTGGAGTGCTCGACGATGTAAGTGATAGAGAAGTCGTTGGTAAAGACGGAGTAGACGAGGGCGAAAGCTGCCGCGGATACCGCGATAAAGCTGGCGATTCCTGCACGCCGGGCTGTATCGGCCAGGCGCTCCGGGGAGATGGCTGCCTGGCGGCCGGTGGCGATAAACCGAAGGGCTACGGTGCCTGCCAGCAAATTGTATGCGGCCAATGCCAACGCTACGATAAGAGCAAAACTGCCGAATGTGGCCATGAAGACTCCAGCATTATTGTCGCATCCGGGAGCTGAAGCCCACGAAATGCCCACAAAGCTATTGTGCGTCCATGATAGGCGCATGGAATGTGATTGGCCTCACACCTGAGATGGAGGCTTAAATGTTGGGAAAGAGCGCGATTCGGGCGACCGTTTTCAGGTCCCAGGATTTTGGGGAAAAGAGACTTAGGGACCGAGGGCTGGGGGAATGGGGGCCTGATGGCTTCAGCGGGCGAGGTGCAAGGGGGTACCTGCCAATGTAACTTGGCGCACACTGCAATCGAGATGAAGGGTCCTCGAACAGGGTGGAAGTTCACGACGCGCTAATGGCTGGCGTGGGAGAGCATTTGCGTGGCAGCAACGAGAATATCCTCTGCGCGGAAGGGTTTGTGGAGAAAGCGCACCGCTTCACCGGGAGCGGTGGAGTGCGATTCGCCCGAATTGTCGAGCACGAGGATGGGGAGTTTAGGAACGCGCGAATGAAGTTCCTGAGCGAACGCGGGACCACTCAGACCGGGCATTTTGAGGCCTGTAATGACGAGATCGACTGAGTCAGCGAACTGCGGCTTCTCCATAAGCCCGAGTGCCTCAGCGGCATCGGAGGCGCGTACGACGTGCTCAAAACGACGCTCCAGTACGGCTTTTCGGGCGATGGCCTGCATGGGGTCATCGTCTACGAGCAAAACAGTTGTCATTTTCCCCTGAACAATCTCAACCATGAATTGGGCTGTTGTTTTGAACATCTTTTGGTACGGCACTATGGCCCACTTGAGGGTTACGATGATGCGGGGTCGTGGGAGTGGTTGCCTGCGAGTGGCTGAGGATACGAGAACGAAGGGCGGAAAATGGGGTCGAGGTTTGCGGGAAATGCGAGGAAACTCTGCGCGTTCTAACACCTTTGGGTGAGATTCTTTGGCAGGGGTTGGTGCCCTTTCGGAGAAAGGGATAGAAATAACTGGATTGATCTGGCGGTTTGAGTGCGCTTTAGCGAGCATACCTGTGGCCGAAGACCTGAATGGCAGGATGTAGATGAATGAAATTTGCTCAAATTTGCTCCTTTTTAAGGGTGCGAAAACTGGGCCAACCTATATCGTTCGCGCAGGAAGGCGGAAGGAGTGACGATATTTCGTCCCAGCTACGTGGGGAATTGAGGATAGGTGAAGAGAAGCGAGTTTCTCAGGACTAATCCTTCTATTGGTGAATCCAGTCGATGAAGCCTCCGCGTGCGGCGATTTCAAGCCGAATGTGGTCGTTGCGTGTTGCTTTTCCGTCTCGGCGGTCCCATGCATCCGGCTTGTCTTTGGCGTCGCGCAACTGGGTCGACTCCCACGAGCCGGCGCCAAGGAAGTCCAGCGGAATATCCAGGGTCGTTGCTTCGCCGCCGTTCATTACCGCAATGAACCATTGTTTACCGGATCGTCTGGCCTCGGCGACCACCTTGCCGGGTTCACTGCCGGCGAGAACCAGAGTCTCGTCCCAGACGGGGGGGATAGCCATGATCACGTCGCGCGCCGGATTTTCAAGGTAGTTCCGCGGGTGGCCGCCAAAGCATAGGAACGGTGACGTGAAGACAACTGCCTGGGCCAGCTCATGTGCCCAGGTGTTGCCCATCAATTCGCTTGTCGTGAATACAGTCGGTGTGTAGTCGCCGGGGCCGGCCAGGTAGCGTGTGAAAGGGAGGATGACATCGTGGTCTGGCTGCGGAACGCGGTGATAACGCGTGATCTGATACTCGTGTCCGCGAACGGCCTCGCGGGTAATCACATTCGGCCAGGTGCGGTCCATACCTGTGGGCTTGTTCGAGCCGTGGAAGTCCACCATCAGATGAAGGGCGGCGGCGTCCTTTGCCGTATCGAAGTACCAATTGGCGATCTCCCGGCTGGCAGGCGGCGGAAAGTCGATCTTAATTCCCACCACTCCGGCCTTCACCGCTTTTCGCATGTACTCCCGGCGGGCCTCTTGGTCCAGCACCGTGCGGCTATGGACCCAGATCCAGATCTTTACGTTCTTCGTCTTCGCGTAGGCGACATCGGAGGCAATCGCCTGCCAGGAATCCGGCCACTTTTCCCAGCCCTCATCGATGAGGTAATACTCGAACTTGAGCTGACTGGTCCAGTCGATCCACTGCTTCTGCTCGGACTCTATAGGATCGCCGCTGGCAAGCCATTGCCATGCGGACCTACCAGGCTTGATCCAGTCCGCCTTGGCAAACTCAGCCGATGCGGGCGGGTTCAGGTTCTGGACCAAAGTAGTGTTGACCAGATCGGTCAGATTGCGGGCGACGATGGTGACGCGCCATGGCTGCACTACCTCCTTGTCCGTGGTCCATCCGTTGGGATCGGCGTAGAGCTGACCTTCGAGTGCGCCGCCCGGTCCCAGCTTTACTGCCAGATCGCCGTAGTCCTTCAGCAGCGCCTCGGTCAGCGCGATGTACACCTGCCCGATCCGCGCTGTGAGCGGCAAGCCGATGCTTTCGGTGCCCAGTTGCTTGAGCGTGGTCTGGTGCCATCTGCTTTCGTACGAGTTGTCGAGTTTTGCCGCCCAGACCGTCGGATCGCCTTCGATCATCCACGTGGATCTATCGGCCTGCACCCTTCGTCCTGCCTTGGCTGGAAGCCGCAGCCGCACGCCGACGCCATCATTCTCCACATGCACGTCGACCCAATACGACTGGCCGTGCGATTGTGCCGGAATCGTCGCTTCGTTGGCGCGATCGACCGCCTCTGCATGCGCTCCGAAGAAGCGGTAGTGCTCGTCCACCTTGCGGAGGTGCGCGGAGCCGAGAGTTACATCCTGGCCAAATTCCATATCGTCTGCCTCGATTCCGACCATCGAGGGAGCCAAAACCTGCTTGCCGTCCACAACGACCCGATAACGAAGAAGGCCGTCGGCAGCGCTGAGCTCGACACGCGTCCGTCCATCCGGGCTGGAGACTGTGACAGGATGGGCGATGCGCGTCTGGCTGGCGAGCGGGGCACCTGTTGCTGCGATCGCTGCGAAAGATACTAGGACAATGCTGCTGATCTTCGTCATGTCTACACTCTTACTCCAGTTTCCTGCGAACCCTGCGAATCTTGGACCGAGGTGTACCGCTCAGCTTATCTTGATGGATCGCCTAAGCGCGAATCGATTCAGTGGCCGCTGGGTACCAGCCATTCCGTGAAGTAGCGAGCGACAGAATACGAGACATTGTCGCTCCTGCAATTCGAGGGCAACCGAGGCCCATTGTCTTCGCTGTAGACAGGCCACTATGCGAGAACGCTCTGATACGAGATTAGTACCGACACATCGGCATCGCGACTGGGATATCGTGCCTTCCAGCCGGCTGAGGGCTCCAGTCGAAAAGGGCGTTTCTCATTACTAGTCGTCCTTTCGGCGATCAAACGATCTTCAATGAGCGCCTTGGCCTGTTTGCAATCGTTGACAGCTTAAACCGAGGAAAATCCCCGCACGCGTGTTCAGGCACTTTGCGCGGTTAGGCAGTGTCCAGCCGATAGCGGCACTTTCGGGGATGCCCGCTTTGATAGATGACGCAATTGGGAGGGAGCTCAACGATTTCAATCGGTCTCGCGCCGGCGCTCTCGCACGTACGTCGTGACGCGATATTCTCGGGGTCGCATGTGATCCAGAGCGGATCGATTTGCAGCTGACGCGCGACCTGAGTCAAGAGTCCGAGTGCGCGCGGCATAGCCGCATCCTCTGTGGGACTCTTCGATCGCATAGCCGATATGTCCTGCATAACTCTCGATATGTTCGCTCATACCAATTCGCACGCGGCCGGACTGGTAAGTGCGCCCAATCTAATTACACCGCTCGTCAACTCCGAAAGGGCCACCCAAGGTCCACTCACGGTCCTACAAGGTTCCTTGCATCAGCCCAGGCAGCCCGGTCCTTCCATTCTCCAAACTTGAATTGCATGGTTGGCATGACGCCGATTCCGCATTCGTGGGCGGCACGCACAAAGTGGAGCAGGTTCTTTCGCAACGCCACTTTGTTTTTCTCCCAAGCCGCGTACGGGACGAATACCCGCACCTGATTCAACTGGAGCCGCCTGGCAAAATCCAGGTCGCGTTCGGTGACCGCGGGATTGTATTGATGCCAGAATTCGGCGTGGCCGATGGTCTGAGCAGACTGGAAATTGAATCCTCTTACGGTGCTCAGGTCCGTCGGCACACGCCGCTGCGCATTCAAGAGCAGTGTGAGAGAGGAAATGAGCACTGCAACTGCAAAGCGATGAAATCGCATTGCGGGCCTCTGGATGGTTCCATGCCGTTCCTTGCGGGTTTCGCCAAGACTATCGTATTCGGCACCGAAAACGAGGCCCATGCGGCGTTTTGACCTGCTAGACGCATGTTCGAATGTTTGCCAGGATTCCATCGAAATGTCTCCGGCCAGAAACTGAGAAGGCAGGCAAGAGTTCGGTCTTGGAACTTCCACGAGTAATATTGCTGACGGAGTATTCACGCAAAGGATCTCCGCAGCTAAATCAGGTTCAACAGAAAAACTAATCGGGAGAGAAATAATGTCAATGAATCGGCGCGAATTCATCGCTGCATCGGCGGCGGGGTCGGTGATCTTGCGGGCGCCGATGAAAGCTTTCGCGGCCCCGACTGGAAATATCCAGGCGACGATCGATGCGAGCAAGAGTGGAGCGCCCATTAGTCCGATGATTTTTGGCGGGTATATGGAGCCGGCAACAACCCAGGTGTGGGCCGAGGTTTTGACCGACAGAAAATTCGCCAACGCGATTACCAGCGCTCCCACTCCGCTTCCGACGAATCCTTTTTTCCGGCGGTTCTTTGGTGAGCCCTTCAAGCCGGTTGGGCCGGAGGGGACAGTCGAAATGGATACCGAGCGGCCTTTCGTCGGCAGGCATAGCCCGCGCGTGAAACTCGATTCGACCGAGCCGCACGGCATACGGCAATCCAGATTGCGAATTGGAGCTAACAGACCGTACGAAGGCCGCGTATTTCTGGCCGGGGATCCGGGATCAAAGATCACGGTTCGCCTGACCTGGGGGCCGGGCGCCGGCGACTCGCAAAGCATCACGATCCCACCGCTTACCCGGGAGTACCGGAAGTTTCCTTTCAGGTTCTCTCCCACTGCCGATACTGAAGAAGCGAGTCTGGAGATTCTGGGCACCGGAACGGGCGCATATTACATCGGCGCGGTGTCTCTGATGCCCGCGGACAATGTGCAGGGATTTCACGCCGGGATGATTCGGCTCTTCAAGGAAGAGGGCTTCAAGATGTTCAAGTGGCCGGGCGGAAACTTCGTTTCCACCTACGATTATCGCGATGGCCTTGGAGACCGGGATCATCGGCCGCCGCGGTTGCAACCGATGTGGTCTGACAGAGTGGAATCGAACGACGTCGGTCTTCATGAGTTCATGAGTCTTTGCCGGCTGGTGGGGGCCGAGCCTGACCTGACGATCGACAGCGGGTTCGGTTCGGCACGCGAGGCGGCTGAACAAGTGGAATACTGCAACGGCTCCGCGAAAACTCGCATGGGCAGAATGCGGGCAGAGAATGGGCATCCCGAGCCTTTCAATGTGCGTTACTGGACCATTGGCAACGAGATGTATGGTCCCTGGCAGTATGGTCACATGTCGCTCGACCAGTATTGGGTCAAGCACAATGCAATCGCCGAGGCAATGAAGGCGGTTGATCCGAACATCAAGGTTACTGTCTCCGGAGCCAGCATCGCGGAAAAGTCCGTGGGCGGCGCAGAGAAGAAGGGCAACTTCTTCCCCAGCATGTGGGAGCCGCCGATCACGGAACGGCTGCCCTACGAGTTCGGATCTGTGTACGACTGGGATGGATGGCTGTTGAAAAAATGCGCCAACAATATCGACAATCTGTCCGAGCACACCTACGCGTACCCCAACCTGGCTTTCGATAAAGAAAAGCAGCTTTATGTGGATGTTCAGGATGCCCTGCAATTCAAGGCTCGCAGGCTGGCGAATCGCATTGGCGGAGCCTTCGACTGTTGGGACAGGTACGTGGAGCAAATGCCGTGGCTGAAAGAACGGGATATCAAGTTCATCTTTGATGAGTGGGGGAACCGTCCGCGCTCCGCAGACGGCCAGAATCATCCACTGCCGGGCATGCTTACCCCGCTTTCCTACGCGCTTTGCCTCCACGAAATGTTCCGGCACTCTGAGAAGATTTCGGCGAGTTGCGCGACGGGAGGTCTGCGGGTGCTGACGGATATCAGCGGCGACGGGGTGGGCTTTTCGGCTGAGGGAGTCGTGATGAAGTTGATGCAAACGCACTTCCCCGATGCGCGCCCGGTTCCTATCGATGGCGATTCGCCTCAGCAACAGGTGCGGGGCACGAATTTTGTGGATAAGGGTCCCACGCCCACTGGAAGCCCTACTTATCCGCTGGACGTTCTCGCCGCGTTTTCGGGTGACCGCAAACGATTGCTGATCTCGATTGTGAACCCCACGGAGGAGGGGCACAACCTGACCGCGAGGATCAGGGGAATCAAACTGCGCGAGCGAGGCAAACTGTACCAGATCGCGCCCCCGAACGTGCACTCCGCCAACGAGGCGGGGAGGGAGCCTCAAGTCAGGATCGTTGAGACTGAGCAGACGGGATTCCCTGAGACTGTGCTTGCCCCACCTGTGAGCGTGAGCCTATACGAATTTGAAGTGGAGAACGCGTGAACGCTGATTAAAGATGAACCAAAATTGCCGAAGATGAAGATCATGCAGATCTGTGCGTATGAGACTCCCAACTCGTTCTTCTCGGTCAGCATGAGAGGCTCCGGCAGTCTCTGGTCCACATCTGATAATCCAAAGCCAGTTTCGAGAGAGGATTTATGGCGAAGAAAGCAGGCGATCTGCATCCGCGGCGAGAATTTCTTAAGTTGGCCGCATTTACCGGCGCTGCAGCGCTCGCGGGGAGATCAGCTCCGGCGGGTGCGGAGCAACCGGGTGCTCCGTTACGGGTGAACAACTCTGAGGGCGAAAACAAGATGGAGTTCCTTCGCGTCAGCGGCCGCCACATCATCGATACCAAGGGGAATAGAGTTCGCCTCAGGGGGACCTGTCCTGGCGGCTGGATGAACATGGAGGACTTCATCAACGGCCATCCAGGAGCGGAGCATACTTTACGTGCGCAGATGGCAGCGGTGCTGGGTCCCGCGAAGGCGCAGTTCTTCTTCGATCGTCTGTTGGACTACTTCTTCAATGAAGACGACGTTATCTTCCTGAGGCAAGCGGGCGCGTCGGTTGTCAGGATTCCGCTTAATTACAGGCATTTCGAAGATGATGCCGCGCCTTTCAAATACAAGGAAGCGGGTTTTGCGCGCCTCGATCGAGTGTTGAACGACTGCGAGAAGCACGGGCTCTATGTGATTCTCGATCTCCATTCGGCGCAGGGGTGGCAGAACGTTCACTGGCATTCCGATAACGCATCGCGCATCAGCCTGCTCTGGACCGTTTCGTCTTATCAGGATCGCTACGTTGCCCTTTGGCAGGAGTTTGCGCGGCGATACGCGAACAGGGCAGTGATTGCGGGATACGACATTCTCAATGAGCCGTGCTCGAACAACGAGATGGGCGACTATCCCTGGAACACTGCTTCCAGCTACAAGCCGCGCTGGGACCGGATGAATTCGCTGTTCCGGCGAGTGGTGTCGGAGATTCGCAAGATCGACTCGCGTCACATTATCTTTCTTGAAGGGGATAACTACGGGAAGCAGTTCTTCGGCTTCGACAAGCCTTTTGACGATAACGTCGCCTACAGTTCGCATAACTACACTCCCTCCGGCTTCGGCCCCGGCAAGTATCCCGGTGCCTATCCCTCCGGAGCTGGAGCGGCGGGTGGTTCCGAGGTGTGGGACCTAGCTAAACAGGAGCGCTTCTTTCTGGAAGCCGAGGGCACGCGGTTTACCCAGCAGCATGATGTTCCGTTGTGGGTGGGCGAGTTCGGGTCGGTCTATAACGGGCCGCCGGATGAGAACCCCGACCGGCTTCGCGCTCTGGATGATCAGATTGGCATCTTCGAACGGAACGGCGCTCACTGGACGACGTGGAACTACAAGGATGTCGGCGTGATGGGTATGCTCATGCTCGACCCGGCCTCTTCGTACATGGCACGGATCAGCGACCTTCTCAAGAAAAAGAGAGCGCTCGGCACCGACGACTGGATGAAGTGGCTTCCGCCCACACCGGTGAAGGACGCAACGGCGCACCTCGCCGGCGAGATTCTTCAGGTGGTGGGCGATTCGCAGATCGATCCACGGCTCAACGCGCGGTGCGTGACGCAGACCCTGTTGTGCTTCTATACAGGAACGCTGATGCAGCCGCTCTATGCAGGTCTGTTCAAGGGACTCTCCGAAAACGAGCTGGATCACATTCTGTCTTCATTCTCCGCGAAGCAGTGCGTGACTAACCGAGGCCTGGTCGATGTGCTCAGCAAATACATGGCCCAACCGGCATAGAGGTTGGCCGAACGATCGAGAGTTTCACTCGACAGAGGCAGAAAAGCGATTTAGTATGGGCTCGCCTTCGAGCGAACGCGCACGCTACGGGTGGAGGGTCCATGAAACGCACGCTTCTTCTTGTCTTCTTTCTGATAATGGCTTCAGCCGCAGCCTTTGGCGATAACTCCACCATGCCTGACGGCACGCAGTTTCCCGTGTGGGAGAAGCCCATGCACTTCACGCGGACGTACTACGTGGATGGGCGGGCGAAGAACGCCGACGACAACGGGCCGGGGACGAAGGAGCATCCGTTCAAGACGATCAATCATGCGGCGCAGGTGTTGCAGCCGGGCGAGCGGGTGGAGATTGCGGAAGGCGTGTATCGCGAGGAGATTCGTCCGGCTCGCGGCGGAAACGGTCCGGACGCCATGATCAGCTACGAAGCGGCCCCCGGCGCAAAGGTGGTTGTGAAGGGGTCGGAGGTGGTGACGGGCTGGAAGCCCAGCGTAGGGTGGAACTTCGGCGTCGATCCTCAGACGCACAAGCCGGTAAAGGCGTGGGAGCTCAAGCTCACTCCGGAGATGTTCCCCGACGGATACAACCCGTTCGAAGTGGACAACGTGCTCGGCGACAAAACATGGCTGCGGTACGCCGAAGACAACATGATCACGTATTTTCGCCGGCGCGGACTGGTGTTCGTCGACGGCCACCCGCTGGAACCGGTGGAGACGGCGCGCGAGCTTGCTGGCCCATCGCCGCGTTCGATGAACTACTTCACGAAGGTCTTTTGGACGCCGCTCTTCAAAGAGTTTCAGCCGGAAGCAGGCAAGGTGTGGATCGAAATGAATGGGCTCACGCTGCACATTCGCCTGGCGAACGACGACGATCCGGCAAAGCACACCATCGAGATCACTACGCGCGAGCAGCTGTTTACGCCGGCAACGCGGTACCAGGCGTACATCCGCGTGAAGGGCATCACTTTTATGCACGCCGGGAATGGGTTCCCGGTACCGCAGCGGGGCATGGTCAGCGTGAATCGCGGCAACCACTTCATCTTTGAAGACGACACCTTCGAATGGGCCAACAGCGTGGGGCTCGACATCGGCAATGAAGACTGGGCGGCAGCGCGACCTCCGCAGCCGGTGGGCGACGACATCGTGCGGCACAATGTATTCCGCTATTGCGGCATCGAGGGATTGGGCGGAACAGGCGGCCCGCAGAACACGCTGGTGGAAAAGAACCTCTTCGAGTGGATCGGCTGGCAGGACGCGGCGATGATGTCGGAATCCGCCGGCATGAAGATGCACGTGGCTCACAACCTGCTTTTCCGCAACAACGTGGTGCGGCACATTCGGCACGCGAACGGCCTCTGGCTCGATATTGGCAACGCAAACGACCGGATCACAGGCAACGTTTTTGCGGATATCCCGGGCACTGTGAATCCGCACGCGGTGCATATCGAGGGCAGCGACGCGCTCAACGAGATCGACAACAACATCTTCGATCACCTTACCGGCGGCATCCTCATCCGCGACACCAACAACGTGATCATCGCGTACAACCTGTTCCTCGATTGCGCCGAAGTATGCGTGGATACGGTCTCGGGTATCAACGGGCCGCGCCCCATCATGGGGCATACCAACGACGTTCACAACCTGATGGTGCACGACAACGTGTTCTTCAAGATGGGGCGCTCGGCCATCGAGTTCAACAACGGCAGGAACGATGCCGACGGCAACGTCTACGGAACCTCCGGCAGTCCTTTTTTCACGCAGCCGTTTCTGCGGGTGAAATTTCCCGAACCGGCGGAATGGGACAACCTGGAATCCTGGCGCGAGCAGCGGGGCTGGGATAAGAATGGCGCGATGGCGGAGATTACGGCGAACCTTGACCCGGACAAGCTGGAGCTGACTTTGACCGTGAAGGGCGACATTAAACCTGCTGCAGCATTCAAGGGAATCGATTCGGACTTCTTCGGTCACACGGCATCGGGCGAACGGACGCCGGGTCCATTCAAGGAGCTGTCGTCGGCGGGGGTGCGGAATGTCGATCCGCGGTGAAGGGCTTAACTGCTCTTTGGGGCAGAGGGTGGAGATGAAGAAGCGGGAGGAGAATTCTCTATTTCTGAAACACCCTGTTCATCTCAATTTTGCGTAATGTGCACATTGAGATCCCACCGAATACTCATTCCCTTTGTTCTTGTTCTCTTCCCTTCTTGCGCCTGTTTCCCTTGCCCGCCTGCCGCGCTGCCTACTAGGAGCCAGATTCATCCCGCCGCGATAACTCCTG
>CAWFCO010000004.1:0-556320 GCA_963814335.1 uncultured Acidobacteriaceae bacterium
TATCCATCACTAGGGTTGCCGATGTTGAGGTGCTCGGTGAGCATTGATTGTTCAGGATTCATAGCGAAGGATTACTTCGCTCGCCGGTCAATAGTCCTGACCTATGAGGTGATGCAATAGCCGAATAGCAATCAGTATGTCATTTTCGAGTTGAACCTCTTGACTGGACACTCGGGGGAGCCAGTGCGTGGCCCTTGAGCACTCGCTGGACCGTGGCTGTCGAGATACGATGACCTTGGCGATCCGGGGAAGATTGTGTCCCCGGCTTGGTTCGCGGCAGATGCTTCACAGTCAAGCACCAGTGGCTGCCTGCCGATATGAGAGCCTTCGAGCTTTGCTCGTCGCATGCCGGCACGGTCCCGCTCGATGATCTGGTTGCGTTCCAGATCCGCGAATCACGCCGATGAACACCACGATGGCCCCGCTCAGCAGGGCGGACGTGCCGATCTGCTCGCGAAACGAAACAAACTCGAGCTCTCTGTTGAGCATCCACATTGTGTTGAAAAATTGATCGCTTTGCGCTGGAGCCGGCCGCGAAGCGTCCCTCATTGCCCGGATGCTGACTTTACAACTTAGCCCTTCGCTGAGGCTCAGTGAAGTATGTTCCGGGCTTCGAAGACATATGAACCACATTGAGAGTGACACGGAGCAACCCTTCACGGCTCTAAACGCAGATTATCGAACTGCGTGTGTTCCCATTCTGTACCCAGTGCAAACATCCCATGCGTGTGTGCTTCGCTCTCTGTCTTGACCAATGTCTTCCCATCCAGCAAGGCCGTCACGGTAGTTCCCCGAAATTGGAGTTCTAGCCTGTGCCACTTTGCAGGATCCAGTTTCGTAATACCTGAGGCTAGACTTGCTGTGGGTTCCTTGTAGGCGGAAGTCAACAGGTCCCACTTGCCGCTTGGCTCAAGCCGCAACGCGTAGCCGCCAGGCAACAAGGCCTTGTCATCACTGAATGCATTCGCCGAATCGATCCTTCCCATCAACAATGCAGGCGCTTTCGAAAGAAAGTGAACATCAACACTCACGCGATAGTCCGTCCAGGTTTCGGAACCCGCCAGAGTGAATGGATCCGGCAAAGGAGACCATGGCACTGGTTTCTCTGTGATCACCTGCTCAAGACAAAATCCAGCGCGCCCAGCGCACTTGTGCACTTCAAATGCTCCGTCCTGATCCGATAGATATTTCGGTGTCCCCCCTTCGCGGGTTGACTCAAAGTCATCTCCATAGGGCAACGGAAATCCCCTTGCTGGAGAAGGGATTGCGGAACCTCTCCCTTGACCTGTAGTTGTCGTGAGGGAATAAAGCGAGTCAGGCTCAAAGCTGTATTTAAAAGTGCCGTCCTTGACCGTCAAGTCTGCCACGTTTTCAAAAGTACGCTTGTTATTCGTCTCCCAGATATGCACCTTTGAGGCGTCCAGCCCGCCAGCAAGCCGGAATTCAACCGTTTGTGGTCGAGTTGCACCAATAGTTTCCAGTACGACACTCCAGTTCTTCTTGTCCGGAGAACGTAGCGAAACGTAGGTTCCTTTGTCTGGCAGGTGCCCCGATGACGCATCAAGATATTGCCATCCAGGCTGAACAAATTGAGTCGTATGCGCGGTTGCCCATATTGTGCCCTGAACCACATAATGCCCCGACCAGGGCGAGTTTGCGTACATCAGGCCGGAGCCTGGTGCAGCAAGGATGTCGTAGTACGAGGTGATTGGGCTCCATATCTCCGTCGCTGTGAACGAACCTTCCAGATAATTCAAGTTATAGAGATGCGCCAGAATGCGACCTCCGACGGGCCAGTCACGCGGCACGAATGGACCACCACCACCATTTGGCTGATCCTCGCTCGACCAGAGCGGCTTTCCCGTCTTACGTGCGTCATCGGTTGTCGTAAGCCGTCCATTCGCCCGGGGATAATGAACACCTATTGCATAGATATCGGTTGCAAGCTCAGGGTCCTTGAGGATTTCGTCGGCAATTGCCCATTGCCCAGCGCCCTCACCTGGATACTCATCACAGCACACGATTTTTGTCTTTAGATGTTCAGCTTCGAGTCGACGATGAAGCTCCTTTATGTATGGTGTGTTGTAGACTCGCTCGTTCCAGATTCCCGTTACGTCAATGTCGAGTCCATAATCGCGCCTGGCGGTCTCTATAAAGTCCACCACATACTGTGCCATCTTGGACGTGTAGAGCGTATCCTCGGCTCCCGGTTTTGGGTTCACCCACCGCGGAGCGCCCCACGGAAGAATTTCCAGAACAATGTTCGGGTTCCGCATGTGTGCCTCTTTCATGAGCCACCACTCGTAACCGCGCGAGGAACTATGATCCTTTTCCGAACGCATATGGCTCGGTTCAGAACCGTCAGTTGAGTTTACGTCGGCACCAAGTTCAATCTTGAGACGTTGCAAAGCTGCACCGTAGCCGGGTTTGAATAGATAGTCAAGGATCTGACTCCGTTGCGGCTCGGGATAGTCGATAAGGAGCCGTGAAGACGCACCCGCACTCACCGCGCCAAGGCCGTCGAAGATCCGCCCCGTGTCGTTGCCATCGAGTCTCACTCGTGTCAGCTGTTCCTGCGCCATCAAGACGGTTGAGGCGGTCAATGCCGTCATCAATGCAAGAATTGTTACGCCTCTTCTAGGGCTGCAACCCATCTTGCCCCTCTTATGCGATTCCCGCATGGTCCTCAATCTCCATCTCTTCAAGCGTCTTTCCCTTTGTTTCATGCAGTTGTTTGCTCAGAAAGAGCGCACCAAGGAGACATACTCCCGCGTAAGTCCAGAACGTACCTGCCGCACCCAGAGAAGAGTTCAAATAGGGGAATGTGTACGTGAGAACAAATGACGCCAGCCATAGTGATGCTACGGCAATCGCCATCCCGCCACTTCGCATTCGATTTGGAAATATCTCCGCGATGACTACCCACGTCACAGGAGCCAGCGAGACGGCATAAAACGCGATCGCTGCCAACACTAGCATGAGCATCGGCAAGCCATGCATATGATGCCGGTACAGCCAACCTAAGGCCGTATAGATTGCGACAAGCCCCACCAGTCCGGTGAACAAGAGAAAACGGCGGCCAAATCGATCGATGGTGGCAAACGCAACGAAGGTAAAAATGACGTTCACTGCACCCGTTACAACAATGTTGAACAAAATGTCGGATATCTGATATCCAGCCGCAGAAAAGATCTCCTGCGCATAATTGAAAATCACATTGATGCCGCACCACTGCTGAAGGACCGCCAACACTATCCCAACGATCAGCAGCTTCTTCGCGCCCGGTTTTCGCAATTCTTCAATCAGAGAACCTCTCCGCTCTTTGTTGTTCGCCTCGGATATATCTTGGATGACGCGTTCGGCATAGACTCGCCCTCCAAGGTGTTCTAAGACAGCGAATGCTTTGGGGATATGCCCTTTTAGAGCTAGCCATCGCGGGCTCTCCGGCAGGTTAAGTGATGCGACAAGAAATAGGAGGGCGGGAATCGCAGTGGCGCTAAACATCCAGCGCCATCCCCATTGACCATTCCATGAATGAAGGATTTCGTCTGCTGTGGCGCCTGCCACGACAGGTCGTGCGATTAGCCAGTTCGTGACTTGTGCGAAAAGAATTCCGAATACAATTGCCACCTGATTCAGTGAAACCAGCCTGCCTCTGAGAGGCGCGGGAGCGATCTCGGCGATATACATTGGCGAAACGCCAGACGCCATTCCGATGGCGAATCCGCCCATAATTCGCCACATCACGAACGCCACGAAATGGTTGGCTGCCCCCGTGCCAACAGAGGAAACTGCAAATGCAAGCGCTGCTAATGTCAAAATCCGTTTGCGCCCGAAGCGCTCTGCCAGACCACCCGACACAATCGCGCCGAACAGACATCCCACCAGCGCACAGCTCATCGCCCACCCTTCAAGGGAAGGCGAGTTCAATTGGAAGTAGCGTTCGTAGAATGGTTTTGCGCCTCCAATGACAACCCAGTCATACCCGAAGAGCAGTCCGCCCAGCGCACCCGATAATGCAGCAAACCAGACCGCTGCACTGCCTTTTGGCTCATCCAATGCATTCTCCGCGTTCTCATTTCTGTGCGAGACAGTCATCAGATCGACCGTGCCCCCGTCGCCAGGTTCATATCACACTGAACCCAACGCAATGCATCAATTGCAACAAGATGATTCGGATCCTCTGTGACTGCTCGTCGCAATAAATCCATAGCCAGTTTCTTTTCGCCGAGCCCATGACGAGCCAGGCCCTCCAGGACAAGAGCTTCGACACGATTTCGCTTCTCCAGATCGTCGTCAAACAAGAGCAGATTGGGAAGCGAAGTCGCAAAGTAGTCAATCTTTGGCTCTTCCTGTGCTTTTACCGCCGCTTGTTGCACCATTGCCTCTAGAATGAGCCGGCTCTCGTCTTTCCTGCCCAGAGCAAGCAACGCTAGCGCACGAAAATATGTGTGGACACCTACCGTTTCTAACGACGCGGCGGCAGAAGTCCAATACTTATGCGCCTTACTCGAGTCTCCAAGCTGTTCCGCCGCAAGGCCACTGAAGTAGTCAAGATCTCGCTCTAGCGTGAGTAAGTGCTTACCTTCGCCCAGATTGGGTGGGAAGTTGCGCGCCGCCTCAAAGTGCTTGAACGCTTCGGCGGCATCACCTTCATTGAGTCTGGCAATCCCCATTGCTCGATGGGCATAGACAAACTGCGCCGACGTTAGGCCTTCCCCGCCCTCCCACGGGCTAAACCTGCGAGTATTCAGTATTGCCAATGCCTCATCCCATCGCCCGAGTTGATTGAGTAAGGTCACTTGCTCAACAGTCAGATCATCGCGTTCGGAAACAAGATCTAAACGCGCATTCAGTGCGTTGAGACGTTCTTCGGGGGTTGCCAGTAGCGCGCGCTTTCGGAGTTGATCCCATTCAAAAAGAAGACGCGAATCACTTTCATTGGCAGCCATGGCCTTCTCATACATCAGTTCAGCCGCCTGCGCATTTCGCAGAATATTGAACTCTGCAATCCCAAGATTCCGCCAGGGGATCGAGTAGGAACCGTCTAGTTCCACCGACCGCCGCCAACAACGAATCGCTTCATCGTAGCGTTGCTTGTCGTAATACAGATTTCCGAGATATGTATAGGCCTTCGGGCCCAGGGGATTTCTGGCAATTGCGCTCTCCAAGACGATCATTTCTTCAATGCGAGCTGGAAAGCAGTATCGCGAAGGTGCAGATTCGGCACGTACCAGGTACTCTCGGGAGCCGGCACTTAATTTTGGCGTTTCTGCCAGCCATGCCAGCGTGTACCACAACATCGGAAAGTCCCATCGCTCTGCGCGAATGCACCGCTCCAGGATCTGTAGTGCTTCGTCCCGCGCCCCGCTCCAAGCCAGATCGAAGACTACGTCCAAAAGTGTCTGCTGGTCGCCCTCGAGTGCTGTCGTGAAGGCTAAAAAATCTTCCTCATTCTGAGTCAGCAAGAAGCGCTCCGCTCGAATTCGAAAGTCAAGGCGATCCCGTTCCAGCGCTTCATCGATCGCTGACCGCGCCTCCGCACAATGTCCCATGCGCCGCAATACCGTGGCTCGCATTGCGTGCGCCTTCAGATGCTCGGTATTCGTGTTTAGGCTTTGTTCCACATGCTCAAGCGCAGTTTTCCAGTTGCCTTGCTGCGCATCAATAGCGGCAAGAGCATAGTAGCCAGCGCTTCTCCATGCATAGTTCCAGGTTGCCTTATAAAAGGCCTCATAGGCCTCGTGTGTCTTACCTACATAAAGCCGAACCAGACCCAGGTAATAAAACGGATCTCCATACTGTGGATTCGGATTGCGAAATGTAAGGCGTCGCACAGCCCGCTGAAAGTACTCTTCAGCTTTGTTGAATATGCCTTTGCGCAACATCAAAAGTCCCATTGCAAGGTTTAGTCGCGCATCTTCCGGATCGCGCTCGAGGCCTTCAAGCCAGTAGGTCTCTGGTCGACGTGTTGCATGCCGATATTGATCGAGATGCAAACCTGTGAGATAAAGCTCTTCGACGCTTTTGCATTCTGCCGGATCGGGTGGCTCTGTTGCCGGATCCGGAAGTTCATGCTTTGTTTGCCGTTCTGGCTGGTAGCGGATTAGTTCCTTGCCTTCCTCGTCACGCACCAGGAGCAAATATCTTTCTGGGCCTCCAGCACTCGCACAGAGTGTCTTGATAAGGGGTTCGCCGGGGGCCAGCTGAGCCTGCTCATCGAAAATGGTTTCTGTCTCTTGCAGGAGTACTACTCGCACCAGTCGCGTTTCGGTCACACAGACGCCAATCTTCGCGTTTCCGTCCTTAAATTCCAGGTTCACTGCAACTTTGGTGTTTGCATTCTTCGCGGGACCAATCTTTTGGATTGGATACCAGTACTGCCCAAAGGTCTTCGTCTCGTAAGGTTCAAGCCATGAGAAGTCCGGCTGGTTGTCCGTATAAGCGCCCGCCATTAATTCCACATATGGGCCGTCCGAGTCCGTCAGATTTCTGTCCCACGCGTAGCCGAATTCTGCGTTGCCCCAGGTCCAAAGCTTCTTCCCCGGTGCAATGTAATGGTTGGACGTGTGCACAACTCCGGCCTCGCGCCCGTGGTCGTACCCGCCAAAAAAGTCGTATTTTGACTCCGTCACCATATAGGAAGTCGGCACGGGGATGTTCTTGTACCACGCAATGTTCGTGCCCGGTCGGTAGTCCACGCCATAATAGAGGTTCCGTGCCACTGGGAATGACGACACGGCACGCTTGGCATGGTCGGCTACAAAGGAAACGTCAGGAGGGAAAAAAGCCTCATACTGCTCATTGACCCGCACTGCGACATTGGCCCACCAGAGGAATGTCTGCGCTATCGGCGTTCGGTTGTAGAGCCTTACCTTGGCTTCAACGATTGAGGATCCAGGGTGCAGACAGATGCCGACCATTCCTTTCATCCGTTGCATTGGATCGTGCTCACTCAGCCAGACCGTGCGGCTGCCGTCGGAATGCTCTTCGACGGCCATGTGCACCGGCATATACGTCGAGGGCCTGTGATGTTGCGGCCAATTGAACTCCACACCTCCGGAAATCCAGGGCCCAAGCAATCCCACCAGTGCCGGCTTAATCACGTTCTGGCGATAGAAAAAGTCGTAGCGGTTGGTCTTATCCAGCCCTGCGTGAATGCGCCCGCCAATTTCGGGAAGGATCATCAATTGCACAAACTCGTTCTCAAGAAAGACCGCCTTATAGGCCCTATCCTGCTTCTCTAGCGACACGCGGTCCGTAAAGGGATTGGGATACACTTTGCCGCTGCTGCCTTGATAGACACGCTTTTCCAGGAAGATAGGGTTAGGGTCGGCATCCTGCACTGGATAGGTGGGAATAACAATCTTCTCCTCCCAACAGCGAACAGAAGGCTGCTTGTTTGTGTTGCCCATTGATCTTGGCCCTCAATTGAGTATCGCTTACGGCGAATACAGATTTCCTTCCATCGTTGGGAGAACGTTCTCACCGGTCACGCACACGTTCACTGGATGGCCCACCCGAACCTCTTTACCAACGAGATTGTATGCGTATCGCCACGATGAAGGACCTATTTTCCTGTACCAGCGTCAGTCATGGCCTTCGACGCGACACTAACAAGGAATCTAATGCGTAGGATCGGGCTGGCCAGTCTCATGGCCGGAAGATCACTGGATTCCTCGACTCGATTGAATTGTAGTCAGTAACCCATGACTTTCATGCAGGCGGAACGGTGCCGCTTGATTGCGACTGGCCCCTTTGCAGTTTGCAATCTTTCCGTCTCACTCGGTCGGTTGCCGTCTTGAACTCCCCACACGAGCAACGTTCAAAAGATTTCTCTGGCAAAACAGCATCTGCTCTCGAAAACGGATTTAAAGTGGAGATACTTCATGCTGTTTAACTCCATGCCGCGTTCTTTGCCGGTCCTTTCTGCAGTTCTATTCGCCGCTGCGATTACGTCTGCCGCTCTCGGACAAGCATCTCCACAATTATCCGTTGATGCGTCAGAGTTCTCTCCGCCGGGAACAACGTCGTTTCACGGTGGCACCTCGACCAGCCATGATGGCCATGTTCTGGGAATGAACGATCGCTATCTGACTTTGGACGGGAAACCGTGGCTTCCCGTGATGGGCGAGTTCCATTTCACGCGCGTTCCAGAGGCTCAATGGGAAGAAGAGATCCTGAAGATGAAGGAGAGCGGGGTCTCCATCATTGCGACCTACGTGATCTGGATCCACCACGAGGAGATAGAGGGTCAATTTGACTGGTCCGGTCGACGCAATTTGCGTCATTTTGTCCAGCTCTGCGCGAAGCACGGGATGTATGTTTACCCTCGCATCGGGCCGTGGGCGCACGGAGAAGTTCGAAACGGTGGATTCCCCGACTGGCTCTTGCAGAAGACCAGCAAGACTCGTCAGATTGACCCCGTCTACCTTTCGTACGTTCAAAAATTCTATGCTCAAATTGGACTTCAATTGAAGGGGCTGCTCTGGAAAGACGGCGGTCCAGTGATCGGAATCCAGCTTGAGAATGAGTACGCGCAACGTGGCCCGAACGCAGGTGAAGCCTACATCTTGCAGTTGAAGAAAATGGCAGTTGATGCCGGAATCGACGTGCCCATTTACTCGGTTACGGGCTGGGACAACGCCGTCGTCCCTCATGGACAGACCATCGCGGTTTTCGGCGGATACCCCGATCAGCCCTGGCTTGCCTCGCTCGAAAATCTTCCGCCGCAGGAAGTGTATGTTTTTCGACTCAAGAGCCGCGTAACAGGAAACATGGGGATGGCGGGTGCAGCGGCGCCTCCAGGCCAGGCCGCGAAAAAGTATGATTTCCCCTTCATCACTGCGGAGATGGGCGGCGGCGTTGAAGACACATACAATCGGAGACCTGTCATTCAACCCGACGATGTAGCCGCCATGGTACCGGTGATGCTCGGATCCGGAGTCAATCTCTACGGCTCGTACATGTTTCAAGGCGGAGAGAACCCTGACGGCAAGCTGACGACACTCCAGGAATCCCAGGCAACAAATTACCCAACCGATGTTCCCGTCAAGTCATACGACTTCCAGGCCCCACTGGGCGAGTTTGGGCAAGAGCGTGAAGTGTTCCGCAAATTGAAGGTCTTCAACTATTTCATGAAGGAGTTTGGTTCCGAGCTCGCTCCGATGGAAACTCATGCACCGAACGCGGTCCCCACCGGCCCAACAGATCTTTCCGTTGCAAGAATCATGGTTCGGTCGAAAGGCGACAGTGGGTTCCTATTCTTCAATAATTACGTTCGCGGCACTTCTATGCCGCAACGCGATGGCTTCCAGATACACATCAAGCTGCCTTCCGGCACTCTTGCGTTGCCGACTCATCCCATTGATCTTCCCACCGGAGTGTACGGGATTTGGCCATTCAACATGCAGGTCGGTCCGTTGTTGCTTCGCTACGCGACGGCGCAGCCGTTCACGCGCCTTCAAAATGGCAAGGTGAATACCTATTACTTCGTGGCTACTGCCGGAGTCTCCCCGGAATTTGCATGGGACAAGAACGAGAGTGTGCGATTGCAGACACACTCTGGTGTGCTCGCAACCCAGCAAGGCGTTACAACATTGAGCGGCATAAAGCCATCTCTCGCCCCTGCCATCACCATCGAGCAGTCGGACGGAGCTCGCACCAACGTCGTTCTCCTCAGCCAGCAACAGGCAGAAGATGCCTGGAAGATGGGGATACCCGATCAGCAGCGTCTTCTATTTACGAGCGCCCAGATCTACGCTGACCAGAAACATATCTTCCTTAATCAGGACGGGGATAATCAGTTCTCGTTTCAGGTTAGTCCGCCGACTGACGAGAAGCTGAGCGGCAGCGCACATTTCGAAGAACTGGCCGGTCAGGCACAGGACACCTATTCAGCATCGCTGCCGGCGGTCCATCCGACATTTCATTTTGAACAATCAGCGAAGGCAGGCAATGTGCCTCCAACCCGCTTGGGACCTCCGGCATCCTGGAGAAGGGCTGTCCCTATAGCACCCGGCGATGCGGATTTCGAGCACGCAGCCAAATGGACAATCACAATTCCGGCTTCGGACTGGGTTGGAGCGAACGAATTATTCCTTGATGTGAAATACGTAGGTGATGTGGCACGACTCACCTCGGATGGAAAATTGCTGACCGACAATTTCTATAACGGTAAAACATTCCAGATTGGCTTGAGCAGGTTCCACTCGCAGATTGAACAAAAGGGACTAGAATTGCAGATCCTGCCAATCCGTAAAGACGCTCCAATTTTTCTGGAGGACAAATATCGTATCCCGCCCGGTGAAGGTCAGATCGTCGATCTCGAGGATCTCACCCTCGTGCCTCAGTATCAACTGACCATCGATCTTCCCCAACCACACTAGATCGTCTGCCTGTAACCTTCCGAAGAGCAGTCAGCGATGACCACCTCACTGTCTCATTTTTAACTTATAGGCCAACAAGGGTATCTGTGGCTGGGGAGAACGGCGTCTTGAGGTGCGTGCGCAGGCAGTCAAGGCGACCGTTAAAGAGCCAGGTGAATATAAGTTTGGACCTGCTAGTCGACACGAGGACTGTCCACGAAAAGTCATGTCGTCAAACAGCTCGCAATAATAACCCGCCGAAGCGCGCCGGCCAGAAACGCGCGGCGCACTAAGATGCAGGGCAGGTTTGGCGCTAACCAAGCGATACTTTCAGGGCTGCACCATATTGACTGGCTGGACCTGGCTTGGCTGGCAGTTTCACTTCCAATGATTCTCCTGTCTGCTTCCACTTGACCCGCTCATCGGTTCCAAGCAATGCGACATGTTCGATCTTGCCCGGCTGGGTTTTGCTCGCTGTTCCCAGAGACGAAATAGTTACCACGCTGTCCGGCCATCCCAGCAGAATGGCATAAATCACGTTGTTTGCTTTATTGCGCGTGAACCGAATGTCCTTGGCTCCGAGCTTGCTAATGCTGTCGCCCTTAAAAGATCCGCTCTGAACTTGATTCGGGCCCTCGCCAAAGACCTTCCAGGGACGCGTGGCATAGATGGCTTCGCCATTCATCTTCATCCACGCGGTAATCTGATCAAGAACCGCTATCTCCTTACTGTCAATCGTACCGTCAGGCCTGCCGGGCACGTTGAGGATGAACGTACCGTTCTTACTTACGGTGTCGACAAGCCAGTGGAGCACGTCGCGTGGCGGCAGATAGCCACCGTACTCACCTTCCTTTTCGTAGAGACCTCTCTGGTAGTGCCATTCGCCGATGCATGTTTCCGATTGCCACGCATAGGGCATGATGCCGCTGGTCAGTCCCCGCTCATAGTCGGCAACAACTGTCTTCAAGAGGTGATCCGGCACATTCTTGATATTGAGAATAGCTTCCAACTTGCCGCCATGGGTTGCCAGGTTGTGGTTGTAGAAGTAGGCGCCAATGTTCATGCCTCCCCAGCCCAGAGGAAGCAGTGCGTTGTCGAAATAAAGCAGGTCGGGATCGTGCTGATCAATCAGGTCACGAACACGGTCGTAGAAATTCTTCACATAGGATGCGTCAGGGAGGGCCCCCTCTGGATGCTTCGCCGAATAGAGGCGCTGAGGATCAAGTCCCTGCCACCACTGTTCCTTCCCATCGGAAGCCGTCATAACGCCGTCATAGGGTACGCCCGCCAGGGGTCCACTCTTGTCAGCTCCGTGGGAAGTCTGGAACCACCACCAATTCCGCGCCTGGTGTACTGTGACTCCAAACCGCAGCCCCTGCCTGCGTGCTGCCGCAGCCCAATTGCCAACCACATCGCGATGTGGACCGATGTTCGAGGAGTTCCATGGGTGATGTTTGGAGGACCATGCATCGAATCCATCGTGATGATTGGCCAGCGCGATGAAAAGTCGGGCCCCAGCTTCCTTATATCGCTGAATCAGCTCGTCGGGCTCCCAGTTAAGCAGCGTCCACTGCGCGCAAAGGTCCTTGTATCCGAATTTGGAAGGCGGCCCGTAGTGCGCCAACTGGTACTTGTAGTGCTTGTCACCCTCCGTATACATGCCACGCGCATACCAGTCGCCGTCTTCGGGAACGCACTGTGGACTCCAATGTGCCCAGATGCCGAATTTTGCATCGCGATACCACTCAGGCACCTCATACTGTTGGAGCGAATCCCAGGTCGCCTGATACGGGCCCTCGCCATGCAGGCCTGATACCGGCGCGATCATTGGCACACCGTCCCATGATCCGCCAGGCACAGGCAACTGAGGGTTATCTCCCCAACCCGACGGCTTCCATGAGGCTTCGTCGAGCTTGGTTTCAATAATCTTGCCGTCAGCCAATGTATAGAACACACGCTCTTCAGCCGGTGTAGCGCAGAACTGTTCATACGACCGGCTCAATGAATTGAATCCAGCAGGAACTTGACCTGAGGCGGATGACTGCCCCTTAAGCGGAATCGTATTCGCCGCTGCTGCGGCCGCCATCAACTTGCAGAACTCTCTTCGCTGCATCTCTGCCCATCCTCTTCTGGGGGGTTAAAGTTGCCGTTTACCCGTACGGTTCTCACGTATGCGGTCAGGGGTTCCTTCATGACCTTCAAAAGGTAACGCTAGGAATTGTACGCACTACGACTCTCGCTGAACAAATGCCCACGCAGACATCGTGAACTGCATGGTCTTCAGAATCCTTCATTACAAGTACACATACACACAAGTGGAAGCAGCCTTGATGCCCTTTCGTCTTTCTCGCTGCTATACTCGGGACGATTTTACGGCCAGAGCTGGAACTCACTTTGTGAGGAGTGTACGCATGAAGAACAAGTCGCAGGTGACGCGCCGACAGATACTTAGAAGTATGGCCGCAGCAGCGGCCACAACCTGGCTTCGGCCGGCATGGAGCGAATCCTATATCAGGCCAACACAGACTGGTTCGCCGCCTGCCATTTTGGCATTTCCACACATTGGACAGCTCAGTCTCAGCCGGTTGGTGAAGACGACTGGCTGCCATTTGAGGAGGCAGTCAACCGCTTTGACGCAAAACGCTATGCGAGGCAGGCGAGCGAAGCAGGGGCGCAGTACATTATTTTCACTTCATGCCATGCCCTGCAGATGTTGCCGGCACCGTGCAAAGCCATCGATCAAGTTGCACCAGGACGCACAACGAGGCGCGACCTCATTGGCGATTTGATAGACGCCTGTCATGTGCATGATATGCATTTCATCCTGTACTACAACCACTCATGCAATAGCGGCGACGATCCAGCCTGGGAATATGCCGTGGGATATCATGCGTCCGACAAATCGCGACTCGCGCACAATCTTCGTGCAATCGTGACGGAACTTGGAGAGCGCTATGGCGCAGGGTTGGAAGGATGGTGGTTTGATAGTTGTTTCTCCCTCGATCCCCGGGGGACTTACGACTCGGTCACCACTGACCTGCACGGCTTTCAGTTTCCGTGGGTGGATTTCGCCACAGCCGCTAAGGCCGGAAATCCACAGCGCATTGTGAGCCTCAGCTCGGGCATGCTGACACACTTCCTTTACTCTTCGCACCAGGACTACGAAGGTGGAGAAGCCAACGATTTGATCGCTGTACCATCGACCCGTTTTACACTCGACCACCTGCAGGGCCACCGGTGGGTGTGTCTGGATAATCCTTCTTGGTTGCATGGACGCGTCATGACCCCACTCGCGAAGCCTCGTTTCAAAATCGATTCCGTGTTGGACTACGTACGATCCTGCAACAAGAGCAGCGTTCCTGTTACGTTCAACGTGGATATCGACCGTACCGGAACCTTCAGCCCCGAATCGTTAGCATTGCTGCGTGACCTGAAGAGCCGTATCGAAGCTTGAGTTGGTCCGGCGGCATTCTGGTTTACTGGCGGATCGTTCCATAACGTGACCCAAAATCCCACAACCTTACCTGCCGAATCAGAATCAGATTGGTGGTCAAAGCCCTCTGAAGGAAGCGTCTGGAGGAGTCAATGCCTGTTCAGCCGCACAATTCTTGCCGCTCTGAAGCGGCAAGAAGCCGCCCTGCGACCTATGCTTTTCGTTCAGGCCAGGGATTCGATGACTCTACTGAAACTAAGCTTTGGGTGCTCACGCGCAATTTCTATGCCATGACTGGGATGGGTTTATTGACGGCAGCAATACCAGAATTCAGCTGGATAGACCTGGTTGCAGCTTCGGAGGCTTCCTAATAGTCAGTTGGCGCTCGATCTGCCTTTCCGCGCCAGCGCCTCCGCCGGCTGATAGTGGGCCATTACCTCCTTGGGCTTCATTTTGGCTGCTGCTCTGGATTCTTCCAATGTCCGCCGTGAATTGTACTGCTGTGACTCAACAAGTCCCGCGATACGCCAAGAGACTGAAATAAAAGTTCAAATTCTATCTGCGGTATCGAAATCATCGAAGGCGATAATGAACTCACCGAGCCAAATGAGTAAAATTTCCCGCAGAAGATAAAGAAGTGCATCATTAAGACTGGCTATACCATCAACGAGGTCCACTTCGGTTGCGAATAGACCATCTGAACCATGTGTCGACCAATGCTTTTCAAGTAGGATGGCGAAACCTTCAATTAGGAGAGTACTTTGTCTTCTTTATCGTAACCTGTCCGCCACACGCCGCCAGTTCGTCAACGGAGTCGGTCTTCTCGGTTTGGGATCCGCATTGCATGCTCAGGGATTTTCGAACACATCCATCGCTTCAAAAGCCGTTACATCGGACGTGGAAAAAGGCAAGCCCTTCACCAACCGCGCACCGCTTGCTGCCAATGCCTTTTATCCGTTGCCCATCGGCTCCATTCGGCCGCGCGGATGGCTCAACGAACAATTGCGCATCCAGGCCACTGGTTTGAGTGGCCATCTGGATGAAACCTGGGCGGACGTCGGACCCAACAGCGGATGGCTTGGAGGTACAGGCGAATCATGGGAGCGCGGGCCGTACTTTCTCGATGGACTCGTACCACTTGCATATTTGGTGGACGACCCCATCCTCAAGGCCAAGGCACAGAAGTACATTGATTGGACACTTGAGCACCAGGCCGCCGATGGAATGATCGGTCCGGCTTCGAATAATGATTGGTGGCCGCGCATCGTTATGCTCAAGGTTCTCACTCAATATCAGGAAATCACCGGCGATGACCGCGTGATTCCTCTCATGGAAAAGTACTTCAAATATCAGGTGACTCAGTTGCCCACGCGCCCGCTACGCGACTGGGGTAAATTCCGCTGGCAGGATGAAGTCCTGAGCGTCATCTGGCTCTACAACCGCACAGGCTCGACGTTCCTCGTGGACCTGATGCAGAAACTACACGCACAGGGACACGACTGGGTCGGCGAGTTCGCCAATTTCCAATACACCGGCCGCTACACCAGCGACTACCTGAAGCTGGAAAAAGGCAACGGTCTGAAAGATCTCGCGCTCTCTACGCACGGCGTCAACAACGGGCAGGCCATCAAGGCAGGTCCGGTGTGGTCGCTGGTTTCCCATCAGGCGGCGGACCGCGATGGCGCGCGCAAGATGATGGAAGAGCTGGATAAATATCACGGTTTGCCGAACGGCATGTTTTCCTGTGACGAACACCTCGCCGGACCGAATCCTTCACAGGGCTCGGAACTTTGCACCGTGGTCGAATACATGTTCTCGCTCGAACAGTCGCTGGCCATCACTGGCGATCCGGCGCTTGGCGACAGACTCGAAAAACTGGCCTTCAATGCCCTGCCCGGCACTTTTACAGATGACATGTGGGCCCATCAGTACAACCAGGAGCCGAATCAGGTGGAATGCAGTCTGCATCACAAACCCTGGGTAACAGACGGCCCGGAGTCCAACATCTACGGCCTTGATCCCAACTTCGGCTGCTGCACTGCAAACTATCACCAGGGCTGGCCCAAGTTTGTGAACAGCCTCTTCATGATGAGCGAAGCAAGTGCCAATCAACCGCGAGGTCTGGCTGCGGTCGCGTATGCACCCTGCGAGATCGCAACAACTCTTGCCGGCACCGATGTTCGCATCATTGAAGATACGGACTATCCCTTCCGCGGAACCGTCAAACTCACTGTCCACCCAAGCCAGTCGCTCGCCTTTCCTTTGCGACTTCGCATTCCCGCCTGGGCGCAGGGCACAAAGATCACAGTCAACGGAACATCACAACCTTCCGTCGAAGCGGGAACGTTTGCACTTGTCCATCGAACCTGGAACTCCGGTGACACCGTGGTAATTGAATTCCCGATGCAGCCGCGCGTCTCGCGTTGGTTCCACAACTCGCTCGCCATTGACCGCGGTCCGCTCGTCTTCTCCTATCCCGTTGGTGAAAGCTGGGTGAAGTGGCGCGACCGCGGAATGACTGCGGACTGGAAGGTCTTTCCCAGCACTCAATGGAATTACGCGTTGAAGCTCGATGCAGACGACGCCGCTAAAAGCTTTGAGGTCATTGAGGATGAAGTGGGCGGCACTCCCTTTGGTCGTGAGCACGCACCAGTTGTGTTGACGGCAAAAGCGCACAAAGTTACAAAGTGGAACGCTGTGGACGGTGTAGCCGACGCTCCGCCGGAGAGCCCGGTAAAGGGTGATGAGCCGGAGGAGTCCATTCGACTTATCCCCTATGGTGCCGCCAAGTTGCGCATCACTGCATTTCCTGAGTGGAAAAGCTGACAACCGCTGAAGACCATTGTGACCTGATTGCATTGCCGTGGGACAGGTGTGCCATCCGCTTCGATTGCAAAAATCAACGGTGAGAACCGTCAAAAATCGTCCTTACTTCAATCGATCAAAATGCCGGATGAATGTGGCAAGTGTTTCGCGTTTTAGCGTGCAAAATCAGGCCGTTTATTTCTGAACCGCTTGATAAACCCGTCCGCAAATCCTAATCGACGCCATTATTTGCCCGGATTTGCCCAAATTTGCCCTGAATTTGATGTGCGCATAGAAAGCACGCATCTCCAGAGCCTTCAGGTTCGAACAAGTGGCAGGACGGTAGACTGAGGGGGGCGACCCCGCCCGCTTTGGGAGATCTCCGTAACGATGACTGTTCGAAATTCCACCAATGCCGCGGCAGCAAGAACCCTCGACTCCTTCGGCCCTCTTGAAAAAGGTATCGGCCCGCTTGTGGAAGTGGAAACCCGCGAGTCGATTGGAGCGCATGGTTGGAACCTGCTGCGCGAGGACCTGACGTTGCCCGCTGCGGTGCTCTATCAGGAGAAACTCCGGCACAATCTCGCGTGGATGCGGCAGTTCATTCAGTCCTATGGTCTGCAGTTGGCCCCGCACGGGAAGACCACGATGGCGCCGGGGCTTTTTCAAATGCAACTCGACTCTGGCGCCTGGGGAATTACGCTGGCCACCGCGCATCAGACCCACGTGGCATACGCTCACGGTGTGCGTCGCGTACTCATGGCGAACCAATTGATCGGCAAGGCCAACATGGGCCTGATCGCAAAGATGCTTCAAGATCCTGATTTCGAGTTCTACTGCCTGGTGGATTCGGTGGAGGGCATCGATCAGCTCGGCCAATTCTTCGCGGAGCAGGGTCAGCGCATTCGGGTTCTCGTCGAGCTTGGAGTGATGGGTGGACGCACCGGCGTTCGAGACGAAGCACAACTTGGAGACGCACTGGCGGCCATTAAGAGACACAAGGAATCGATCGAACTTTGCGGCATTGAGCTTTACGAAGGCGTGCTTCACGACGAAGCCGATATTCGCGCTTTCCTTCAACGGGCGGTCGAGGTAACCCGGCGGCTTCTGGACGAGAAGCGATTCGCCCGGACGCCCGCCATTCTCACCGGCGCAGGCTCGGCGTGGTATGACGTGGTTGCCGAAGAGTTCCAAAAGGCGAAACTGGGCGAACAGGTTGAAGTCGTACTGCGTCCTGGCTGCTACTTGACGCATGATGTGGGCGCGTATCGCAAGGCACAGGAACGCATCCTCGCCAACAATCCCATTGCACGAGAGATGCACACCAATTTACAGCCTGCGCTGCATATCTGGGCTTATGTGCAATCCATTCCTGAGAGTGAAAAAGCGATCATTGCCATGGGCAAACGCGATGCGGCCTTCGATTCCGGACTGCCGGTGCCCTCCCTGCACTACCGCCCCGGCACGACGGCTCCGCAACCAGCGCCAGCGCACTGGAGCACGACCAAGATGATGGATCAGCACGCGTTCCTGCACATCGCAGAGGGTGACAATCTGCGGGTTGGCGACATGATTGGCTTTGATATTGCGCACCCGTGCCTGACCTTCGACAAATGGCGTGTTCTGTCGATTGTGGACGCGGAGTACAACGTGGTTGATGCGGTACGCACTTACTTCTGAGGTGCATCCGTGACGGTATGAGAGAACGGGCGTGGGATTGAGTGATGCTTCCGACGACGCTTCAGCATCCATTGTTAGAGAATGTGTTCTTCGCAATGGGAAAAGGATGTTGCCATGCATGGAATTGGAATACAGATAGGAGCCAAGCCGGACAGCGGGTTTGACGATCCGATTGGAATGCTGAAGGATTGCCATCGCCGCATTGAGCACTTTCTGGGCGTGCTTTGTCTCGTAGCCGAAAAGGCACATGGCCGTGCCACCAGCACGGAGGAGCGGTCAGCTGTTGAGGCTGCGCTGCATTACTTCCACGAGGGCGGACGCCGCCATACGGCAGATGAGGAAGAGTCTCTGTTTCCACGGCTGGGAGCGCATGGAGCCACTGCGGATTTAGATCGGCTGGAGCGCGACCACGGAGATGCCGAAGCGCTGCATGCGGAAGTTGAGCAGCTCTATCGCGCGTGGTTCCAGGAAGAAAAGCTAAGCCCCAACGATGCGCAGCGCCTGCTTGCGGCGACGGGAAAACTGCGAGCGCTTTATGACGCACACATCTCCGTAGAAGACAACATTGTGTTCCCGCGCGCAGCTGAGGTTCTTGCCGCAAACGAAATTCAAATCATCGGCGAAGAGTTTCGTGCCCGCCGCGCATAATTGCCGGAGAGCAATTGTTCCGTCCCTGGCGGTTCATTCCATTCCAGGATGGCCTACCTGATTGGCGTGGGAAACCAGCCGCATGTAGACCGAGTTGGGCACAACCGTCTGCCAATGGTTGGTGGCATGTGCCACCAGAACTGCTCCGAGAAAGATGTATGCGAGAATCGCGGCCACCAGTGCTGGCCGTGCAACGCGGCGCTGCCAACGCTTTGAAGGTGCTTCCGCGTGATGCGGGGGCAGCGCCAGTTGCAGGCCGTCCTGCGCCGGGCACGCTTCCACACATGCCATGCAGGCCGTACACTCCACCGAACGAATCTGGATGAGTTTGTCGACCGGCAACTGCGCGGGGCAGGCGCGCGCGCATTTGCCGCAGTCAATGCAGGCTTCCTGGTCGCGGCGAATTTTGATGGGACTCAGCAGGGAGGCAAGGCCCATAAGCGCGCCATAGGGACAAAGATAACGGCACCAGAAGTTCTGCACGAGCATGGAGAGCAGCACCAGCACGGCCACAACAGAAGCCGCCGTCAGACTCATGTCGCGGAAGAAGTTCATCATTTTCACATCGACCACAAGTCCATACGGCGTGTACATGAAGCCCTCCAATGCCTGGGCCGACATGTAGCCGATGAGAACAACAAACAGGCTGAGAAGGATGTATTTCAAGCTGCGCAATGAGAGGTCCAACCATTTGGGCAGGCGAAAGTTGTGGCCAAAGAGACTGCGGCCAAGCTTCCACAGAACTTCAGAAACGGTGCCAACCGGACACAGCCAGGAGCAGAACGCCTTTTTCACTACCACACTGATCAGAAGAAAACCGAGGAAGAGGTACATTGCAGCCGGATGAATTGGAGGCACGTGACCGGTTACGAGAAGGTACTTCACATTCATCAGGCCCGCAATCGGCAGCCATCCTTCCACACCTGCCGGCCGCGCCACTTGAAGGCCATGCCCACCTTGCTCGAAATAGCGCACCCAGAGAAAAAACTGCAGGCCTATCCATATATTCAGTGCGACAAAGAGCCACTGCACGGTATGGCGAATGCGCTGCGAGCGATCCGGGGTAAATTTGCGAACGAGCGGCTTTCTGGCCTTTTCTGTGCTGTTGGGTGGCGGCGGAGCGATCAACGTGGCCATGGAGATTTCATCCTTCTGGATTTCAATCTAGCCAAGGCTGACGATTCGGTCTGCGACTTTTGTCACACGGGTGGAAGGCTCTGCCCCCTCAACGATTTCGGTATTTTGGCCGCTCTTGCACCGAGCCGCACTTGCGCAGCTTAGAACTTCTGCATCGTCACGTGTACATACTCGGGCTTCTCATGGAAAGACAGGCCGCGGTCTGTCTCGTCACCATTCCAGAGGCGCGAGACCTTCCACTCGCCTTTCTCATAGGCGCCCTGCTCGGCGGTCAGAATCTGACTGTGAATCCACGCCGGCTTTCCAGGCAAATGAAAGACAATACTGGCATCGAAACCAGTGACAAGAAACTTGTCCGGCCCCAGTTGCGCTATCAATGCCACACCGTGGAAGTCCTTCGTTCCAGGCGCACGGCGGCCGTCCGGCTGCGGGAAGCCGAAGGACACGGTGGCCTGCCAGTTGCCGAAGTCCACTTCCTGCGTCGCCTGGCCGGGCTCTTCGACTGCGGTCTTCACCTTGCCTTCGAACTCAAGCTGGGCGATTTCGCGGTCCATGGGACGGACCAGAGCGAAGTTGCGCGCGTGATAGGTCCACGGTTCATTGCCAAGAATGTTCCAGCCGGTGTCATCCACGCCGAACGGGGAGAAACCCAGCGCACCCTGACCCAGCGCCGCGAAGAAGAACTTGGCAAATCCGTCGCTGCGGCCCGTCTCCGGTATCCAGAGCGGATTATCGGGCCGGTTGTAGGCCTTCATCGTGTCGTCATAGAACCCGGCGTCATCGCTGTAGATGTCGGGACCGATCATGTCCAGTGAGGGTGCCAGCGTGCGCCACAACCCCACAACTTTCTGCACCGGTCCGCCGCTCGGATATCCAATGCCGGGCAACGAAATTTGCCGCTGCGGCAGCTGAGCAGCCGGATAGTCGATCCATACGTTCACGTAACAGGGAATGTCGAAGGCTGCTTTGCCTGCTTCCGCAATTGCGTTTATGTAGCGCGCCTGGTAGTAAACCTGGAACATCTCATCGGCGTCACCGTCAAAGACCTGCTTCCAGGTGCCTTGCTGCTTATGCGCGGCGGCAAGCATCTCCGCCGGAACAGGTCCGTCAAAGAGTTTGTTGGCTTCAGACGAATTGTCGCGGACACTGCCCACGTTGCCCGACTCGTTCTCCACCTGCATGGCGATGACCGTGTGCTGGGAGCTGTCCATCTCCTTCAAGTGGCGCATCAACGCGACGAAGGCAGACTTGTCGGCTGCGAGGGTTTCCCGTCCGAGCGGCGAAAGCACATCGATCGGTGTACCATCCGGCCTGATCACGCGCGGGAAGCGCTTGTCATCGGTTTTCACCCATGTGGGCGCGTAGTGATTGTTTCCGTTCTTCCAGGTTCCGAACCACAGGAGCACGACGTGCAGGTTATGCTCGCGGGCTCCCAGCACCACCGCGTCCACGTTCGAGAAGTCAAACTTGCCCTCCGTCGGCTCCATTTGCTCCCAATAGACCGGCGCTTCCACCGTATTTGCGTTCAGAGCCTCCATCGACTTCCAGACCTGAGGCAGCTCGCTGGGCCAAGCGCTGGAGTTGTGGATCTGGCCGCCCAGCATCAGGAAGGGTTTTCCGTCCACGAGAAAGGCGTAACGGCCATCTTTCTGAATGAGTTTGGGAGCATCCGTTGTGGTGGACTGAGCGAAGGAAGACTGCAAGGCGAGGCAGCCAAGACAGAACAGGGCCGCGCAAAGGAAAGGATGACGGACGGACATGGAAAAGCCTCCGTGGGAAATGTAATCGTATACAGGAACTGTGGCAAGGGCCGAATAAAAAGTGGCGCTACCACGAATTTAACCTTTTATAATCTATGCTTTGGATAAAAGTAACCATGTTGGGATGAAACTTTAGGTCAAGTTCCAAATCTGAATGGACCCCCTCCTTTCGTTACTTTATCTCGCTAGTCCGATACGAATTCGCCTAGAATCGCACCATTAGGCTTCAGGAGAAGTTGGGCGGATGAGACAGTCGTCGCCTTCCGCCAGCAATGTCCGGCAAGAGGAAGTCATGACACCGATACCGAACTGGATTGGACAAGTCGCACTCGGCCTTAAGGATCGTGCCGAACGTCGTCCGCTTCCAGGTCTGGTTGCGTTCCATGCCAATGGCCACAAGTCTGAGCTTGACCGGATCCGCAACATCAGTGCCACGGGAATGTACCTTGAAACCCGCGCACGGTGGCCTAAGAACGCCCGAGTCGCACTTTGGATTCAGAAGGCAAGCCCCACGGACACACTTTCCGAATGGCGCGTGCCGGTACATGCGACTGTGGTGCGCCGCGAAGCCAACCGGGTAGGACTCTCCTTCGTTCTTCCGGAAGGGCTGGCTCTGAATCTCTGGGACAGCCCGCTGAAAACAACGGCTGACTCAGCCGGTCCGGACGATGTTCTGAGAGAGTTCCGCATGGCGGCTGCCACCGAATTTCTCGGCAAGCTCTGCCCTGAAGGCCGCATGGAAATCTGCCGGATGCTTCGCCATGAGCTGAGCAATTACCGGGTCACCAGCGCCGTGGATATTGCCCTGCGCGCAGAATCACTCTTGAGCCACAGGACCCGGACATCGCGCCTGCGCGTGGACCCAAGTCTGGTGATTCGGATTCTGCAGGAAGGCTCATGGGCGGTGGACGAGTGGAGGAGCAGGCTTTGGGCCGGACTCCTTGCAACCAGCTGGGCCGCGGAAAGCAGGAATGCGATGAACCTGACGCTGGTGAATGCCTTGAGTCAAATGGCCCTGGTGCATGCCAAGATTCTCATTCATGCCTGCGAGCACTCCACCAAGATCATCTCAGAAGATGGATTGGTTTCCGCTCTGCCGCTGATCTATTCGACGGACGAAATCATCACCATCACAGGGACCCACGATCTGCACAGGATTGATTGTGACCTGGAACATTTGTCGAATCTTGGACTCTTCATTAAAAGAGAAAAATCCCGCTTCTTTGTCGCGCTCGACGACACCTCTCTGACTCCGTCGACGCTGGGACTGGAACTCTATGCCCGCAGCGGTGGACACAGGGGTGCACTGGTTGATTTTTATCGTGTGGCGGCCACGGAGCTCACAGGCACCGATCCGATTAACTAACGCGATTCAAGATTTCCATGACTCATCTGCTCTGGGATCTGGTGAACACTCGCGACCAAAACCTCAGCTACGCGGTTGACTCGCCCATCTCGGCGAAGTCCGATGCCGCTTCTCCACCGCCATCGTCGTCGTCATCGCCTGCTGCCTTGATCATGAAGGCGCCGCGCATCAGTAGTGGCGTCACCAGGGTAGTAAGAAGAACCACGGCAACCATGATGGCGACTTCGTACTCCTGAAAGATGCCGGACTCGGCGGCCATCGCCGTGACGATAAGGCCGACCTCACCCCGTGAAACCATGCCGCAGCCAATACGCAGGCTGCGCACCGGTCCCAGGCCCATGCCAAGAGCGGCCATGCCGCAACCGGCCAGCTTGCTGATCAGCGCGATGACGAACATGATTCCCAGCAGCATCCAATGTCCGCCCAATGCCTTGAAGTTGCTGGTCAAACCGATGGACACGAAGAAGAGCGGAATCAACATGCCATGGCCGATGGCGTGAAAGGTTCGCTCGATAAGCGACTTGAGCTTGGCGCCTGCGAATATGTATCCGAGCAGGTAGGCGCCAGTGATGCCGGCAACGGAGCCGATCCATTCGGCGCTCACGGCAAAGATAAGTACCAGGCCAAGGACGCACGCGGTCACCGCTTCATCGGCGTCGATCTTGCGGAACACGCGAATAAGCGGATCGATCCACTTGGTGGTCGCGGTGTAAGCCACCACAAAGAAGAAGGCCACGCTGATGGCAATGAGGGACATCTGCACCAGCAGCGGGTGCCCGGCTGCGAAGGCCCAGTGCCCCTGCAGCCAGTGAGAGAGTGTGGGAGCGACACCGAACGACTCCCCCTGACTTGAGCTTGAAGATGCGGCGAGAAATGCCAGGACAAATAGTCCCATCACATCGTCGATAACGGCGGCGGCAAGAATCACGGTGGCTTCGGGCGTGGTCATCTTGCCTGCGTCCATCAGCGTGCGGGCAGAGATGGAGACGCTGGTTGCGGTCAGCGCGCCTCCCAGGAAGAGAGAGGCAGTCCAGGAGAGGCCCAGAAGATGCGCGGCGCCGGCGCCCAGAAAGAATGGCCAGATGACGCCTGAAAGCGCGACGAGAAACGCGGTAACGCTGGCCTCGCGCATGGCATCAATATCGGTTTCGAGCCCGGCAATAAACATGAGCACGAAGCCGCCGATCTGCGCCAGCAGCATGAAGCTGTCTCCGGCCGGTGTGCCGGAGAACATCTTCCAGTGCAGCATGTCGAGCAGGCCGGGGCCCGCGACAACGCCCACCATGAGTTCGCCGATGATGGCCGGAATACCGAAGCGGGAACTTAGAGACGCAACTATCTTGGTCGCTGGCAGAAGAATTGCGATCAGCAGCGCCAATTGCAGAGATGCGGGCATTCTCTCCTACTTGCTACCAACGAGAACCGGTGCGTTGCTCCGCCGCGATTTGCGGCCAAATCCAGTGAGGCGGCCCAACACTCCATTGAACCCGCGCTCGACTCCTTCACGTCTCATGGTGCGAATGGTTGCGGCTTGCCGGCGCGCCAATTCCGACTGTACAGCATTGGAAGCAAGCTGCGCAGCACGCTGTGTGTGCTCCGCTGCCTGGTCGCAGACGCGAAGCCGCATGAGCAGTTCGCCAAGTTTCAGGCGTGCAATGAAGCTATCGGGATCGATCTCAACCGCTTCGCGCATGATCTCCATAGCTTCCTGCGCTTCCAGATTGACACACAGTGCCATTCCCAGCAGCACGCGCACTTCGGGTACGGCCGGAGCCAGTTCGACTGCCTGCCGCAGCTGCGCAACCAAATCCCTCCGCTCATGCTCTTCGAGCACGCTCGGGTCGCGAAACATGCGTTGCAGGGTGCGGCCGGCTTCATCACTGAGCGCGACAGGAAGTGTGATGGGGCTGGTGGAAGAGTTCGGTACGAGCGAGAGGCGATCAAGCTCCATTTCAGGTTGTTCAGATGAAAGTTTCATGGCCGTCTACTCCGGCATTGCCAATGCTGTGAAACTACACTTGAAAAAATGGGGCAGCAAGGTCATGGCAGACTGCACCTTGCTGCGCCAGAAGAATGCCCTTGGGCAAACTTTTGAGCTTCATAGTCTGGCCTCCGCTCTGCTGTGCAGCTCGGAGGCCAGATTGAGAAGGCGGATCAGGCGACCGCAGCCTTGCCTGCCGCAACCATGTACTCCGGCTCCGGTGCGAAGACGAACTCGGGGAATCCGAGAGCGCCCATTTCAGGCAGGTCCAGACCAGCGACTTCAGTTTCTGCCGAAACGCGCTGACCCAGGATTACGTCGAGTATCCAGTTGATGACGTAGCTGAAGGTGAAGACGAATCCGACCAGTGTCGCGATTCCGATCAACTGGGCAACAAGCTGGCTCGCATCGCCGTAGAACAGTCCCGTCACCGAGCCGTTCACGCCGTTCCAGCCGCCGCCGTAGTTGCTGGTGCCGTCGGCAAACAGACCCACCGAAAGCACGCCCCACAGACCGCAGGTGCCGTGGACCGAGATAGCGCCGACCGGATCGTCAACTTTGAGCGAATTCTCAACAAACGAGCAGCTCAGGCAGACCAGTACGCCGGCAATCAGGCCGATAATCGCGCTTCCTGTCGTATTCACGAAGCCCGAGGGCGCCGTGATGGCAACCAATCCAGCCAGCAGTCCGTTGCCAGCCATGCCGGAATCCGGCTTGCCCTTCAGAATCCACATGTAGAGGATCGCGCCGAAGGTGCCCGTGCAACCGGCGAGCATGGTGTTGACGGCCACTGAACCGATGCGGAGGCAGCCAGCACCGGATGCGCCCAGCGTGCTGCCGGGGTTGAAACCGAACCAGCCGAAGGCCAGGATGAAGCAGCCGATCAGAACTGCCGACATGTCGTGACCGAGGATGGTGTTTGCCGATCCGTCCTTGTTGAACTTGCCGATACGCGGACCGACAATCAGCGCACAGGCCAGCGCTGTAAGTCCGCCCACCGCGTGTACCACGCCCGAACCGGCGAAGTCGCAATAGCCCTTGCCGAGACCTGCGTTGACGCCGAGCTGCGAGAGCCAGCCTGCGCCCCATGCCCAGTTGGCAAACAACGGATAGGTCACAGCGCCCATCACGATCGAAGACACCGCGAAGGTGAGGAACTTCCAGCGTTCTGCGCAGGCGCCCGTCACGATCGTCAAAGCCGTGTCCATGAAGACCATCTGGAAGAGGAAGATGACCATCACGCCCACGTCGTAGGTGTGACCGGCCAGGAAGAATCCAGTCTGGCCGAAGATGCCCCAGCTGGTGCCGAACAGGGTAAGCAGATGTTCACCATTAAGCGGCTGCAGCCCACCCAGATTTCCATTCCCGGCTGCGCCACCCATCTGAATGGCGAAGCCCATGATCCAGTAGGCGAACAGTCCGCATCCGTACACGAAGAAGTTCATCATGTAGGTATGATTGGCGTTCTTCACGCGGCAAAGGCCCGCCTCAACCATGGCGAATCCAGCCTGCATGAACATAACCAGGAAGCCCGTGATCAGGGTCCAGGTGAAGTTGATTCCGATCTTGTTTTGACCAATCTGGTTGGCGACATCAGCCAGCGTGAGGCCAGCCTTCGAGTCCGCCACGGGAACGTCTTTGGCGGTACCTGTGGTTACGCCACCCGGATCTCCAAGTGCCTGGGTATCAGTGGATGGTGAGGCCGTAACGGCCTTGTTCAGCTCTGCGGTCGACGCCGATTGGGCGTGCGCAGGAGCCACAAAACCTGCGCTCGAGGCCAGCACAAACGCCAGTGCGCAGATACAGGATGCAATGCGAGCAATTCTCATCAGTCAAGCTCCAGGGTTGGATCAATCTTGTCCAAAAGCGAAGGGGATTGCGCGGTTGGGAACTTTACGCAAATCAAATTGGATGGCCTAGGCCTTCCAGATCGCGTTCTTGTTGGCCGCTGCAGGCAGGAAATAGAGCACTCCAACCAGCGTGATCGCGAAGCCGACAAGTGTGGTGGCAAAACGCCCCGATACGCTGGACGTAAGGTGGATTCCGTAAAGAACCACCAGCCATCCGCCGGCTGCGCAGATGATTCCGATGAGCTTTTGCCCAAAGGGTTGAAGAGCTGCCGGTACTTTGCCTTCTTCCGGTTTGATCTTGATGAACATACCGAGCGAAGCGAGAAGAATGACAAGGCCTATTGCGAAGACCACCTTGCCGCTGCCCGATGAGAATGTTGCCACGCCCGCACAAGCCGTTGTAATCCCCACGAGGAAGAGACCAAACGATTTGCCCTGGGATTTAGTTGCCGCCATTACTGCCCTCCTTGGTTTCAGAAAGTGCCAACTGAACTGCCAGACAAAACTTGTATTTCTGCCGCGATATTCGGCAATGCCAGAATCCCTGCAACGCGTTCCTGGCTCACGGTGCCAGCTGCGTGCGGAGCGTCAACATCAGGAGCGCCGCAACACCTGCGCCACCGGCTTGTACGCCGGCAAAGCGAGGAAGAGGATGAACTGAGCCAGCACGGTGAGCTCCGCCATCAAGGGCTGCCCCAGTTGCATGCGCACAACCACCAGCAGGAGCACCATGGCAAACCATTGCCAGCGTGAACGGCGCAACCGCTCCAGGCGATCCGTAAGAATGAAGATCTTCTTCGGCGTAAGTGCGCTCATGCTGGGCTCTTCGGCGCGCGCTCGAAAACACGCGATGGCGAAGAAAGCGGATAGCAGCATTTCAACCAGCAGTGACTGAGTGGTCATTTTTACCTCCGTACGACACGCCCTGGCGCATCGAAGAAAAGCGGGTACACGTGTGCGATTGCCTGCGCAACCGCGAATTGCAGCAAACAGTCGAGCCAGAATTGTTGAATCTCAAGCGAAAATGCAGATGCGAAGCTACAGAACCGTAGTGTGAGCAGCAATCAGAAGTGTGCAGCCCACAATCTGCATTGCAGTTCCAATTGATTGCCAATCAGCAGGATTGAAGAACCATACTCGGGCTTCTGAATGGCAATCTTTGGCTTTCGTCTAGTTTAGGCAGGGCGAATAAAGACGCAATAAGGAATCACGTAAAGATCTTTATATGGGCGTGAGGATTGTCTTTATGGGTTGAAAGAAGTATCTGACTCAGTGCAGAAACCTGCACAGCGTAGCACTCGATTGCGGAAATCCCTGCAAAATCAAGCGCCGGCGCGCACCAGGAGACAGGTGATGTTGTCGTGGCCGCCAGCCTTCTTCGCGTCTTCCACGAGCCGGCTGCAAGCATTCTCCAGCGACGGCTCGGCAAGCAGAACTGTCTCAATATCCTTATCTGAGAGTTCGCGTGTAAGGCCATCCGTGCACAAAAGAAACAGATCGCCTGGCTCGGTTTCCATCTCGAAGATATCCGGTGTCACGCGATTCTGCGTTCCCAAAGCTCGCGTAATCACATTGCGCAGTGGCGAACGCGTCGCTTCCAGAGGGCTCATTCGTCCAAGTCTTACCTGCTCTTCCACCAGCGAGTGATCGAGCGTTATTTGCTCCATGACGCCCTTGCGCAGACGATATCCCCGGCTGTCACCGATATTGAGCAGCCATGCATGGCGGTCGCGCGTGACCAGCGCCACCATGGTGGTGCCCATGCCGCTCAACTTACGATTGCGCTGCGCACGGTCGTAGATGGTTTCGTTGGCGGCCGTAATGGCTCGCTCCGCTGCGCGCGGAGGAGTGAACTTGCCCAGACCGTTGGTATGATCCAGTTGCTTCAGAATCTCATCCACAGCGAGAGAACTGGCCACTTCTCCAGCGGCCGCGCCTCCCATACCGTCACAGACCAGAAATACGCCATCCTCGACCGAATACCCAAAGGCATCTTCATTGGAGGGGCGCTTGCGCCCCCGATCGGTGACTGCCGCAGCCAGATAATGGATCACCGCCGTGGACACGTTTCTTCTCCCGCAGCCCAGTTTACACTCGGCTCCTTTAGGCGCCCACCCTCAATTGCGGTGGTTACTTACCAGAGGCATCTTTCGCGGAATTGGACTGAGAATGCGGATCGGCGAGCGCATAGACCTGAATGGACCCCTGATTGAGAATCGCCGCCTTACCCCCCGAAGGAGATAGCGCCACATTGCCGCCTCCGTCCAGAATGGGGTCGGCAGGAGCGGTCAGGAGTTGTTTGCCGGTAGCCGTGTCAAACACTTCAACGAGCTGGCCCTTAACGTCATCAAAACTCAGCGGCTGCATCGCATTCACTGCTTGCGGCACCACCAGCGATTCAATGGCGAAACGAAGCCCCTGTGGCCCGCGCACCAGGCGCGGCCACACCTGGGTCGAGGGCGCGTCCACTTCCCACAGCCGCCGCCCGTCCATATTCAGCGCAATATATGAGCGCCCATCCTTGCTGTCGCAACCGGTGGCAACGAACTTTTCTGGCGCGAGGAAATCGAGCGACGGAGCGCAATTGGAGTCAACCCGTCCCACGATGCGGTTGCCACCCGTGAAGTAATTGAAATTGAGAACCCACTCGTGCTCTCTGCCCCTTAACGTCTCAAGGTATCCCTCTCGATTGATGGGCAGATGCACCGTGGTGCGCGTGCGGCTGACCAGCATCACCTTTCCCGAACTTCGCTCGATAATGCGCACTACGTACTGTGGATCGCCGTTTGTCGCAGGTCCATCCGTCGTCATGGTGGCCTGTGCAGTTTCGGGGCTACCAACATCTCCCTCGCGTGCGTTGCTCTTCTCCGGCTCCTGAGAGTTCGTAACCAGAAATTGCTGCGAAGGATCCATCTCAAGCCACCGAACGGGCCCTGGAAAATGGAATAGCGGCTTCAGTCCGAGACTTGCGTCACCTTCCAAAACATTCCTGTCGTCGCGAACAAGAAAGCGGCCATTGTCCAGCATCCAAAGGTAGCGTTCATGGCCGTGCAGGGTCCAAAGCGTCTCCGCCTGCAGGGAACCGGAAGGCAGCGCGAAGACCATTGCGCGAATCTTGCGTGGTTCCTCGTCGCTATCGTCGCCCTGCCTGCGCAAAAGGCCGGGCACCCGAAAGGTAAGGAGCAGGTGATTGTCATCTAGAAAATCGAGCGAGACGAATGTGTAGCGTAACCCTTGATAGAGTGCACCAGGGCCAGCGAAGCCAACATCATCGATGGAGATTGACATTGCCGGTTTCTGCGAAGGTTGCACAAAGGAAGGCGCTGGCTCCGATGCGTGCTTGGATTTCTTCTTACTCCCGGCGGCTTGCACAACAGGGTCGAAGATCAACGCCGCCAAAACCAGCAGAAGCAGTGCCTTCGAGCCGGCTTTAGGCCTCCCCACTGCGCTCAGGCTGTCCACGAATGAATGAATAAGACGACGATCCCTCTGCGCTCTAAATAACCACCATCTATGTGACTTCCAATCCGTCATCGATAGCTATTGTCTACGATGGAAACGGGCTTGAACAGCGTGGGACGGTCCCGGCCCTTCCATGTGCGACAGTAGGAATCAGAATGACCGCCAGTAAGACCAATCGACGCATCTCCTTTCTTGGCTATGGCGCCTGCGCGCTTGCCGGAACACTGTGGGGCACAGGTTTCTATTTTGGACGTCTGGCGCTGAACGAAATGAGCGTCGAATATATGGTGCTCTATCGTTTTGCGTTCGCCTGCCTGGGTATGCTTCCGGTTGCGCTGGTGAATTTTCGCCGGGTCCGCCTGACACGGAACGAATTAAAACTCCTGCTGATCTCCGCATTTTTCGGGGTACCGGTTCAGTTCCTTATTCAGTTTCACGGACTGGCGCGTACCACGGTGAGCCATGCATCGCTGATGGTTGGATCCATGCCGGTGCTGCTGGGCGTTGCTGCTGCGCTCTTCGCAGGCGAACGTCTCGACTGGATAGGTTGGACTGCTCTCGTCGGCTCAACGGTTGGCGTCGTGCTCATTGTCTCTGGCAATCAGCATGGTGCCGCTGGCCCGGAGCATCCCACACTTACTGGCGACCTGCTTGTTGTGCTCTCGCTTATTACGGCGCTCGCCTGGGTTCTGCTGAGCAAAAAGCTGATGGAGACCCACAGCCCGCCTGTGGTGACGGCATACACCATTCTCTCGGGCTCGCTCATGCTCGCCGTCTGGATCCTGGGTCCATGGCTCCTTTCCGGCATACTTCCCGTTCACGGAGCACCGCCGCCGTTCGCCCACGTCTCCATGACCGCATGGACTGCGCTCGCCATCGGCGGGCTGGCGTGCACTGCGACCACCACACTGCTCTGGAATTGGGGTATTCACCACGTGCCCGCCTCGCGCGCAGGTGTGTTCCTCAATATCGAACCGGCGCTCGGCTCCATTCTCGGCGTCGAATTGCTGGGCGAGCATCTGGGATCAATCGCGTGGGTGGGCGGAGCGCTCATTCTCGGCGCAGCCATCATCCTGACCACGCATGGTCACGAGCCGCAGCCTGAAATCATCCTTGAATAGTCAGAAGAACTGTAATCAGCTCTAGCCTTCGAACGACAACTGCGTCGCCGCCCATGAGGGCGCCTCCGGCTTGGGCTCCCCGGCTAGCTCGTAAACCAGCCGCTCCAGGACAAGCCGCTTGTCGGGCGGTGATGAACGCAGTTCCAGATCGGCGCGCGCAATCAGCCGCAGGGCGCGCGTAAGTTCGCGCCGGCTCTTATAGCGGCGCGCCTGGCGAATCAAATCGTCTGCGGCAAACGGCGGCATGCGAAAGCCCTGCCAGAGCGCCTGCCAGATGGCGCGCGAATCACGCACATTCTTTTCCAGAATTACCAGCATCTGCCGGAAGGTGCGCGCCAGCATGTAAAGATGCCCGATGGCCGCGTCTTCACCGGCGTCGGAGCTGTTCAGCAGTCCGTGCAGCAACGCAATTGCGCGCGCGCGATTGCGTGAACTGATCGCATCCGTAAGTTCGTAGAGTGAGCGCTGCTTTGCACCCAGCACCATCGTCTCCACATCGCCCAGAGTGATGCGCCCGCGGCCGTGCGTGTAAAGCAGCAGCTTTTCAAGCTCAGAGGAAATCAGCATCAGGTCCGCACCCAGCGCGTCCACCAGCTCCCGCGCTGCGTCCGCCTCAAGCTTTGTCTCCTGCTGCTGCGCGGTCGCCACGGCCCAGCGCATTGCATCTTCCTCATTCACGCGCGCCAGTTCCACCACACCGCAGTATTCGCCCAGCGTCTCGCGAATACGCTCAAAGCGATTCTTGTCGTCCATCTCCATGCGCCGTGTATCAGAAGGAATGCGCAGAAAGTCGGCAACAAAAAGCAACAGTGCCTGTGGGTTCGGTGATTTGAAGTAGCGCTCAAGTGCGGCGAACTCTTCCTTCTTTGCGCCGCGCGTATAAAGCGACCGGATATTGCGCACGAAGAGCACCTGAAAAGGCGCCATCAAGGAAGGAGTCTGTGCGCGATCCAGCACTTCAAAAATCGATGTCGAGCTCAGATCGAGATCGGAAAGGCAGAAGTCACGTAGCTCCTCCGGCACAAATGCTTTGAGCACCGCCGCACGGCACTTTTCGTAGAGAAAGATTTCATCGCCTGCCAGAACGTATCCCGGCTGCAGAGAACCAGAACCTGAGCCAGCCGCCTCAACATCCGACACAAACCGGCTCACCGCAGAGAATCCTGCGCCCCAGCGTGACGTACTCATGCGGGCACGCTCCTCTTGGTCCCAAATGCCGAGCGCAGTTGGCAATTCATGTGGCTCCAGAATACCGTCCCCACCTTCCGATTGCCACTGTGAGAAACGCGGCGGTTGCCAGAGTGCGCAACGCTTGAAAAGGGAGCCCTTAAAGGGATATCCATCGGGAATTCCCCGCTCCGTAGCACAGGGGGTAATACCCGTTTGCACCTGAATTGCGTTGGACTCTCGTAATGGGCACGATAGTGCTTATTCATCGTTTTGCCATTGATGCGGAAGTCGTACAACGCTAGACTGAGCCTCGTCTGGACCTCCGGACCCTTCCTTAGGAGACACGGAACTCTGAAGGAAGAACGGCGGCAACCCATGCCTCGGGTGGCGCCATTTCAGGAAGCCGAATCTCGGGCGGCGACCTGAAAAACAACGTTGCTCCCTCCCCCTGCAACGCTGGACGGCGCAGAGTCTCTCCACTCTGCGCCGTCGCAAATCCCCCACAGATTTCTCCCGGCTACTGTGGAATCTCAAACTCTTATTGCATCGAGTTGCTCTACAGCCCCTCAATTACGTCCGCAACCAGCGTCCGCGCAAAATCGCGTGAAAGTCGCTCCACCGCCGCCGGGCTCTCATCCAGGAACGATGGCAAATCCGCCGTCGACTGATATTGCTGCCGGAATACGTAATTGTCGTTCTCGTACAGTACTCTGCCGCCGCGCTCCGTGAGCTTCACTGCGATCACCATCGTGACCAGGTAGCTCGACGACTGTTGCGTCGTCGCGTTATAGGTCAACGGCGTCACAGACTCCCGCAGAATCGTTCCATGCAAAACCGCGTCGGCATCCTTGCCGTCGCCCGGTGTAACACGCAGCTGCGTCCGCGCAGCAAACTCGTGAATCACTGCCTGGGTCAGCACCGTCTCTGTGTGATAGGTCTCAGTGCGTGTCTTAAAGAGTGGAACCGCCAACGTGGTTACGTCTGGTGGAAGATGTGTGGCCGCACCCAGTGTGTGATAGCCGCAACCGGCAAGCGGCAACAAGACCGCCGTCAGCAGCAGAGATGCAAGCGCGCGCATATCTCCATCCTATTCGACCCGTCCCGCTTCAGACCTGAGCTCTACACCCACGCTGCCACCATCTGGCCAATGGATTCCCTTGACAGCTTCAGCCGGTCCGCCCTGCCGTCAAAGTAAAGAGCGTTCAACGCTGCCGCATCCGCGTGACGGACCCTTGAGAATCCGCACTCGCGCAGAAGAACTTCCAGCTTTTCCGGCGCAAAGAAGGTCCGGAACGGCTCACCAGCCGCCACCACGCGCGCAGAGAGAGCCTCAAGCACTCGTTTCTGCAGAGGATTCAGAGTTTCCGGATCCAAACCGTAATCAAAGCAAACCCCGCTGCCAGCCGGCAGGGCGGCAATCGTCGCGAGCGTCGCGCGAATCGCATCCATGGTCAGGTAAGGCACAACACCCAGCCATCCAAAGAATGCGGGCCGCGTGAAATCAAATCCTGCTTCGGTAAGTCCTTCGGCCAGGGTGTGGTGCTCAAAGTCCAACGGCACAAAAGTGAGATTTGCCGGCTCCGCAATGTGCGCCTCGGCCAGCTTCGCGCGCTTCCATTCCTGCGTTGCAGGAAAATCCACCTCAAATATCTGCAGATTCGCGTGCGGATTGCGATAGGCGAACGTATCGAGCCCTGCGCCAAGTACCACATACTGCTCAAGTCCGCCCGCCGCCGACTCCGCAAGCAGATCTTCCGCAAAGCGGCTTCGCACCGCCATGAAGGCGCGAAAATCGCGCGCGACCGTATGCGATGCGCGCTCCAGATCGTTCTCGTAGCCCGGCCCGAGCAGCCGCAGCACAATGGGATCGTCCAGAATCTTTGGCTCTTCCATCAACTGGTGCGCGGCGCGGCGAATGGCAACGCGAAGAGCGGTTCTGCTGGCTCGTCCTGTCCTCACAATACTGAGTGTAGCGGCTGCATTCCGCTTGTCTCACCCGGCGTATACGATGAACGCCATGACATGGACAGCATCCTGGATCGGATCTTGGGTTGTGTGGGCGGTTCTGGCCGCCATCTTTGCCGCCGCCACTGCCCTTCTCGCCAAAGTCGGTGTCGCACATGTGGACTCGAACCTCGCCACAGCCGTGCGCACCAGCGTGGTCGTCGTCTTCACCTGGGCCATCGCCATTGCACTTGGCAAACATGGTGAGTTACGCGATCTTGACCGCCGAACCATTCTTTTCCTCTCGCTCAGCGGCATCGCAACAGGACTTTCCTGGATCTGCTACTTCCGCGCGCTGCAACTCGGTCCGGCATCGCGCGTCGCCCCGCTCGACAAGCTCAGCGTCCCGCTCGTCATGGTCCTGGCTTGGTTCCTGCTCGGCGAGAAGCTCAACACCACTGCCGTCATCGGTGGAGTGCTCATCACTGCCGGGGCCATCGTCATGACGCTGGCCTGATCCACTGCCTATACTGAAAGTCGGCTCGAACAATTATCCGATTGCCCGGCAGAAATCCATGCACGCTTCAAGCGAACAGCAACCCACGCACCGCATCGTCCTCACCGGCTTCATGGGCTCGGGCAAATCCACCGTCGGCCCGCTCATCGCAAGACGGCTGGGCTGGCGATTTATTGATGTCGACGACGTCATCGAAGCCGACGCCGGCATGAAGATCGCCGATATCTTCGCGCAAAAAGGTGAAGCAGCCTTCCGCGCGCAGGAGCAGGCCACCATCGCGCGCCTCGCAAAGGAAGACGATCTCGTCCTCGCCCTCGGCGGCGGCGCCATCGAGTCGGAACCAACCCGCACGTTATTGCTCCAGTCTCCGGGAACCCTGCTCGTACATCTTGAAGTCGAACTTGCCACCACGCTGCTCCGCTGCGGCGGAACAGAAGGCTCGCGGCCCGTCCTTGCCGACCGCGCCAACCTTGAAGCACGCTACACGCGCCGCCTTCCGCTCTATCGCACTGCACACGTCTCCATCGTCGTGGACCGCCTTACGCCCGCACAGGTGGCCAGCGCAATTCTTGCTTCGGCAAACGCGTAAAGCGCAACCCAGGATGCCCGCTTGTTATCATAGGAGTGAGCCTGCTGCGCGGATTCGTTGAGCATGCTTGCTCTTCGACCCCAAAATGACTTCCACCTCCCAGGCCGCACACCCTGACTCGCTTGCCCCGCACGCCGAGGAGAGCCATTCGAATCACGTACATGCGGGCCTGCACGCGCCAAGCCCCGGCACCACCGCCACCCTCATTCACGACCTCCGCGAGCTCTTCAAAGTCCGCGTCACCGGAATGGTCGTCATCACCGGTTGGGCAGGCTTCTATCTCGGCTCCATGCAGTCGGGCATCTCCAGCGTTCAGCGTGGCCTTCTTGACACGCTGGTCGGCATCGGTCTCGTCTCCGCCGGCGCAGGCGCGCTCAATCAGGCGTTCGAACGCACCACAGACGCGCTTATGCCCCGCACCGCAGACCGCCCTTTGCCCTCCGGCCGCATTTCGCTCGGCATGGGCATCCTCGCCGGCCTCGGCGCACTCTTCCTCGGAGCGTGGTGGCTACTGCTGCACACCAACCTGCTCACAGTGTCACTCGCGCTACTCACGGCGTTCACCTACGTTGCGGTTTATACGCCGCTCAAGCGCGTCACCACTCTCGCCACATTCATCGGCGCATTTCCGGGTGCCATGGGCCCCCTGCTCGGCTGGACCGCCGCGCGCGGCCGCATCGAGTGGCCCGCTGTCGCTCTCTTCGCCATTCTTTTTGTCTGGCAGTTCCCTCACTTCATGGCCATCGCCTGGATGTACCGCGACGATTACGCGCGCGCCGGCATTCGCATGTTGCCTGTCGCGCAGCCGGATGGCTTATCCACGGTTGTTGAAGCGCTCTTCTACGCCGTGCTCATGATTCCCGTCAGCCTCGCACCCTGGAAGCTTGGCCTCGCCGGCCCCGTCTATGCAGTGCTCGCCGCGCTCCTCGGGCTTGTCTACCTGGCCTACACCATCCGGTTCACCCGCATTCTGCGCACCCCCGATCCCAAAGAAAACCGCATGATTGCGCGCGACCTGATGAAGGTAAGCGTGATCTATCTGCCCGTTCTGCTCACCACGCTGATGCTCAGCGCAACCGCGGCTCACTAACCGACTCATGACCACGATCGCCCCATCTTCCAATTCGCAATCCGGAACACGCGGCGCCATTGCCGCCATTCTTGTCATCAGCGCGGCAGCCACTCTGTTTCTCTTCTGGCTCATTTACATTCATCCCGCCGCGGCCTCCAGCACTGAGTACGCATTTCTTCCCGCGCTCAACGCCATCCTCAATGGAATGGCCGCCGTTTCGTTGCTCATCGGCTTCACGTTCATCAAGGCCCACAACATCAAGGCGCACCGCGCCGCCATGATCACGGCGTTCGTCTTCTCGTCGCTGTTCTTGGTCAGTTACATCCTTCATCACGCCTTGCACGGTGACGTGCGCTACCCCGCGCACGCAGCCTATCGCATGGTGTATCTGCCCTTACTGGCGAGCCACATCGTCCTGGCCACGTTGACGTTGCCGCTTGTACTTGTCACCTTTTTCTTCTCGCTCACAGGTCGCATACCCTCGCACCGGAAAGTGGCCCGGTGGACGTTCCCGCTCTGGCTCTATGTCTCCGTCACGGGCGTCATCACCTACATCATGCTGCGCCTGGCCATGGGATCGTGAGCATCATGTCCGCAAGCCGCACGCCTTCTTCATCCGGAGTCAATCCCAATCCCCTTCCCAATGACGGCACCCGTGAACTGCTCCAGTGGGGCGGCACAATGGTTGGTGCAGGCCTTCTTGCGGCAATTCTGCTTGAAACCCTTCTCGGCGGATTCACCCGCACCGGCGCACACACCAACTCAGGCTGGTTCGCCCTCATCGTCGCACTCATGTGCCTACCCTTCGGCGGCTTGCTTCTGGCATTAGGCGTAGCCAAGTGGATGCGCAACCGGCGTCTTAGAGACAGAATTTAAAAGCCGATCGGCCGTTTTCCTTCTCTTGCAGACTGCTCCTGGGCGCCGGGATAGACATCCACCACCTTATAGCCATCAGGTGGTTGAAACAGCGCTGTGTTGGGCTCATCGCGATCGAGACTGGTCAACTCCGTAGTGATCTTCCCATTACGCGGATCGTCAGTAACGCGAAGAACTTCAATGTCGAAATTGATTGCAAACCATTTTTCCGTGACAATCAGAATCCGCTTCTTATTGCCCGCTGCTCCCGCCGGAATCACCTGCACATAGCGCGTTCCTCTGGCCTCCATGCCGCCAATGGACCGTGTACCCAAATCCTCCGGCCCGCTGCTCTGTGTCACACGAACGGGAAGGACAGGAATCACATCCGCGCGCACCGGCGCCGAGAGCGCGGAAGACTCCTGTGCGCGCGGCCTCTCACCTCTCTCCGGACCATGGAACACTTTTGCCACCTTGCTGCCGGAATTCCAATCGATGGACAGGTTGTCCGGCGGATCAGTCACATTCGCGATGAACTCCGGCTGGGAGGGAGATGCACTGAATTCAGGAGACTCAAGATCGGTCTCTTTGTAGAGCCGCCCCAGCGCATCCTGGGCTAACTTCAGGCCGCTGACGTGTGTGACTTGCTTACCGTCCGGCAGAGTCTCCACTCTTGTGGTCTTCCAGATTGCCGTAAACACCGGCCTGTTCAGGCAGGCTGCGCCATTCACAATTACACACGCCACCTGGCCATCCGCGCTGATTCCCCATCTTGACTGTGCTTGAAGTATCGCGGCTGCCGCCCATGCAAGCAGGACCATATTCGCGAGTCGAATGCAAACGATGTTCATTGCCCCACTCTCTATCGTTCTTTCACAAGCAGTTTGTCGCACCCGTCTGCGAAAACGCAATGCTACCTAAAATGCGAGTCCTTGGGTCTGCTATTCTTTCTGCTTACGGAAAGGGCAAGCAACATGGCAAAAAGTGTGAACAAAGTGATCCTGCTCGGCAACGTCGGAAAGGATCCGGAAATACGCTCCACTCCCAGCGGCACCATGGTGGCCACATTTTCACTTGCCACCACGGATCGCCAGAAGGATGCCCAGGGCAACTGGCAGGACCGCACCGAGTGGCACAACCTCGTGGCCTTCTCACGCACAGCGGAAATCATCCGCGACTATGTGAAGAAGGGCAACAAGCTCTACATCGAGGGCAAAATCCAGACGCGTAGCTGGGACGACAAGGAGACCGGCGCCAAGCGTTACCGCACCGAGATTATCGTCAACGATCTGTCGTTGCTTTCCGGTCGCGAGGATGGCGCAGGCGGTGGCGGTTACAACCGCTCCGGTGCATCGTCGAACTTCGATCAGCGCCCGACTGGCGGTGCCGATGATTTCGCGCAGTCAGCCGAAATCTCCGACGACGATATTCCGTTCTGATCGCATTCGTTCCGCGCCCCTCATCGGCGGCGCGGAGCTTCCTTTCTTTTCCCCAAAATTCCGCGTTTATGCCGATTGAAAGGCCTGAGAAAGGTCAACGCATCTGTGCGCCGTCCCGACTCTCAGTGCGCGCAAGCGCCGCCCGCCGCACCGCAGGTGCCTATTCTGCGCGTGCCAGCACGGAGATCAGTTTGTCACGTCTGCTGTTGGCAAGAGCGTCGCTATTGTGAAGCACACGCATCCACACCGCAATTGCCAGAAGAGCGAGTACTCCAAACACCGGCACAGCAATCCACAACTTGTGCAGATACAGAGCAACACCGAAAACTGCTCCGCCCAGTGCCAGCAGGACCAGTTGCACGGTCAAGCTTATGAGTGCGCTGGAAGCCGAGACGCGCTGCTTCTTGAGCCGGCCAAGGTTGGTGCGATGCGGCATGGTGATGGAAAGAATGTTGCCAACTGCCAGATTCGCCGGCAGTGCAAACAAAATCCATGCCACCGTAGCAGCCAGCATGGTCGGTCCCGGCAGGCCCAGGCGCATTGTGGCCAATACTCCGGCAAGCGCTGCCACCACCAGGAAGAGCGCGCCGTGAAAGAGATTCTTGGCCAGCAAGATCCGGCGAACCGGAGTGGGAGACAGAAAGAGCAGCTGAATTGCGTACCCTTCCGTTCCCAGGTTGTTGTAGACCATTTGCGACGAACCAAGCAGCGCATAACCAACGCACAAGGGTAGCGCCAGCACGAAGATGTGGCTGCTGTGGTGGGACCCTCCATTGCGAAACAGCGATCCAAAGATCAGTACCATGAACAGCGGCGCGCCGATGGCATAAAGGAGCGGCATGGAGCGCATGATCGTCCTCAGTTCTTTCTCCAGCACCGCCGCAATGGGTCCGGAGCCGTCCAAAAGCCAACCTGACCGCTCAACGGATTTATCTTTCCTCGCCGGGGCTTCGCTCAGCTCTTCGCCGCGATAGTCCGCCCGAATGCGCACTCCAAGCAAGCCGGCCGTCGCCAGCAGATACAGTCCGAAAACACCCAGCGAACCCAAAGCCTCCGCAGTTTGTCCCTTCGCCGCCTGCTCAACTTCTCTCGCGGCCAATCCCGGAGGCAGCCACTGCTGTGCTTCCAACAACGCGCCTGCATAGGGACGAACGTGCTGCATCACCCACCAAATGCGGTGCCGACTATCAGGTCCGTTTGGGCCGCCGTTGTGTTCGTAGAGCGCGGGATTGAACAATTGCAGACTCAACATCAGAAGCAGAAATAATGCGCTCGCAATCTCACGCGTTCGCCGCTGCGCCAGCCAGCGATCAACCCATGCAAGAATGAGGCGCACCAGTAGCAGATTGAACAGGCCGAATACAATCAGTGCGGCCACCACCCACAGCAGGAGATAGGGGCGAACAATCGCAATGCCAATCGCTATGCCAAGACCGCATAGCCCTCCAACCACTGTGGAAATGTCCGATAGGCTGAAGACCAGGTAAAGTGCATAGTACGCGCTGAAACTCACCGGGAACCGCAGTACAAAACCCAGGTCGAACTGCTCCTGAAACGCCGCCAGCGCCACGGGAATCATTTGCCAAATGAAGAAAACCACCCAGAATTCTATGGGCAGATACTGCCACATATTGCTGGCGGCAAGCTGATAAGCCACCGCGCCCGCGCCCACTCCAAGCCCCACGCCCATTGCGCCGTAAATGAGATAAGAGACCAGGCGCGCGCCAAATTCAAAGGCTCCCTGCGCGGACCGGAATGAGTGGCTCAGCATGTGCCAGCGCATGCGCAAGAGCGCCGCGCACTGTGCCCGCGTGCGGCCGCCAAGCAAACCGCCACCGGCCGCTTCCACGCCTGCCGCATTGAATGCGCTCAGGTCAGCCATGACAGTTCCTGGGTTGGCTCCTCGGCTCCCGCGCCCACAATCGACAGGAAGATCTCTTCCAGCGTCAGCCTGCGGCTGCTCTCTTCGCCGGGGAGCGTGCTGGCCACGCCGGCGCGCAGCTCTTCCAATGACCCGTTCGCCACCAGCCGTCCCTTGTGAATGATCGCAACATGGCTGCACAGGCGCTCGACGATTTCCAGCACATGCGTGGTCAGAAAGACCGTTGCTCCACGCTGAATCATGCCCTGCAGCATCGTCTTCAGCATGCCCGCGGCAATCGCGTCCACGCCTTCAAACGGCTCGTCGAGAAACAGAATTTTCGGTCCATGAATTACCGCCGCCGCCAGCGCCAGCTTCTTTTGCATGCCATGCGAAAAATCCGTCACCAGCTTCTTGCGCTCATTCGCCAGTTGCATGAATTCCAGCAGCTCTTCTGTACGCCTGTTCACTGTCTCGCGGTCCAGACCATACATCCGACCAACAAAGCGTAGATACTCCGCCGCCGTCAGCCGGCCCAGCAGGGCCATGCCCTCGGGCACCACGCCGATCTGGCGTTTCAACTCCAGTGAAGAAGCGCCAAACGTCTGCCCTAGAATCTCGATGCTGCCCGAGGTTGGCTCAAGCAACCCAGTCAGCATTTTTATGGTGGTCGATTTTCCAGCACCGTTCGGTCCTAGAAATCCGAAGAATTGGCCGGGAGCAACCGTAAAACTAACATCGTCCACGGCCGTGAGCTCGCCAAAGCGCCGGGTGAGAGAGTGAGTTTGAATTGCGGCGTTTTGCATCTTTAGCCAGAATAGCAAGGTTGCGCGTGCCAGGCGCTTCACGCGGTGCTCGCTTCAGTCGTTGGACACTGGCGTTGGAGCTACTGCCAGCGGATCGTTGCCGCGGTCTGACAACTCCACAAGTGCGGCGAACTCGTCAGCAATTTCTTGCGTCCATGCCCTCTCCGGAGCGCGCCAACTCCAGTTGCCCGCCGCCACCGCGGGTGTATTCATGCGCGCCTCTGACCCCAACTCAAGCACATCCTGTACCGGTGCAATGGCAATGTTCGAGACGCTGATGCAATTGGCCCGGATAAATGGCCAGGCAGGCCTGCCGTTCGTAGGGCCCAGATAGACTTCTGCCGCTGCGCGCTGCATTTCGTTCGCCGTGCGCCACCAGCCCATCACCGTATCGTTGTCGTGCGTCCCCGTGTAAGAGACGGTTTGCGGCGAAAACTGGTGCGGCAAATGAATGCGTGCTCCCGGCCCGTCGAAGCCGAACTGTAGCACCTTCATTCCCGGCAGGCCCAACTCCGAGCGCAGCGCATCCACTTCCGGCGTGATGAGCCCCAGGTCTTCCACCACAATGGGCAGCTTTCCAAGTGCGCTCTCAAGCGACTTGAACAACGCCGCACCCGGCCCCGGCATCCACGTTCCGTTCACCGCTGTCGCTTCATCGGCGGGAATCGCCCAATAAGCTTCAAAGCCGCGAAAGTGGTCGAGGCGCACAATGTCATAGAGGTTCATGGCACGCCGTATGCGATCCACCCACCAGTCATAGTCGCGCATTGCCAGCACTTCCCACCGGTAAAGTGGATTGCCCCACCGCTGCCCCGTCGCAGAAAAATAATCCGGCGGCACACCGGCGACGCGGAGTGGCCGCAGATCGTCATCGAGCTCGAAGATGCCGGGGCGCACCCACACGTCGGCGGAATCCATCGCCACAAAAATCGCGATATCGCCAAGGATGCGAATTCCCTTTTTGTTGGCGGCATCTTTCAACTGCCGCCACTGAACCGCAAAGGCAAACTGGAGCACCTTTTCCATCTGCAGCGAACGGCCGAACCGTGCTGTGATCATGGCCAGCGCTTTTGGATTGCGCTTGCAAAGTGGCTCAGGCCATTCCAGCCAGTTCCCTGTTTCGTACTGGCGTCGAAGCTCGGCATACAGCGCGTAATCGGTCAGCCATGAGGATTCTGCTTCGCAAAACTCCTCAAACAAACGCCATTGCCCGTGCATATGGGGCTCGTGCGGCCCGTGATCCAGAAAATTCCCTGCTGCCTCAAAGAGCAGCGGGAGTTTCTGCTTCTCCACCTCTGAGAAATCCACGTTGCCGCTGCGTCCCGGCAATCCTGCCAGGCGCTCGCCTTCAATCCATCCCCAGTCGGACATCAGTTCCAGGCTAATCAGGAGTGGATTTCCCGCAAATGCCGATGTCCCCGCGTAAGGTGAGTTTCCGTATCCCGTGGGGCAAAGTGGAAGCACTTGCCACACGTGCTGCCGCGACTCCTCCAGAAAGTTGAGGAAGTCAAACGCGGCCGGGCCAAGATCGCCAATCCCTCCATACGAGGGCAACGAACTGATGTGCAGCAAAACTCCGGATGACCGCTTGAAATCCATTAGAGAGGCCTTATCGGTTATGACTTGAGCTGCGGGATTTTGGTGAGTTTCGGATGAGCGAATTGTAGTTGAAAAAGCCCGTATTTCTCGCGAAATACGGGCCTGAGGCTTCGTTACAAAAGAGTGTCGGCCTTATTCTCCGGTAACAGGCGGAGTCTTCTCCTTTGCATTCATGCGTACCAGCCCCTTGGACTGATACTCGTGAATCACCTTGTCCGCAAAGACGCTGAACGCTTCTTCGCGACGCTGATTCAACAACTGATCGCGGGTTTGGTCCAGATTCTGCTTGATCTCTTCCGCCGTTGGCTGCTGCTTGTCCAGAAGCTTCACGACGACCCCGGTTCGGCCCGCGTTAATCGGTCCGCTGATATTTCCCGGAGAAAGATCGAAGACCTGCGGAGCCACCTGTCCCACCGCTCCGAAATCGGGAACCTGCCCCGTGGGCGAAACCAGGTCGCTGGTTTTCACCGTCGCGCCCATTGCCTTTGCCGCCTTGGACAGATCGTTCAGGTTCTTCGCCTCATTTGCAAGCTCGGCTGTCTTCTTGCTCATCAGAACCGGCAATTGCTCGTCCCTGTAGTCCTCCAGGATATGGCTCTTCCAGTCTGCAAATGTCGGTGCATGCGCTTTCTCAATGCTCGCCACCTGGAAGATGGCGTAGCCTTCACCCGTCGGCGCGGACTCGGCAGGACCACCCACCTTCGCGGAGAACGCCTTCGAAAGTACGGATGTGCTGTCGGGTAAAGCCGAGATTACGCCCTGCTGAGCGACTGGCGGAGTCGTCACCAGCTGCAGGTGGTGCGCTTGCGCGGTCTTCTGCATTCCGCTCTTGTTCGCTTCTGAAGTGAGCGCCTGCGCATATTTTTGCTGCGCCTCAGCTGACTTCTGCCGGATGAGCGTTGCCTGAATCGTCGGCAAAACCTCGTTTATGGGCTGCACGTGCGCGTCTTGACGCTCTTCCACCTGCACCACGTGGTAACCGAACTGCGATTTCACAACTTTGATGTCGCCAATCTTCTGCGAGAAAATGGCTGCATCGAAGGCTGGAACCATACGGCCGCGCTGCGCAAAGCCAAGTTCGCCGCCGGAGTCCTTGCTGCCGGGGTCATCGGAATACTCCTTCGCAAGATCCTTCCAGCTACCACCTGCCTCAAGCTTCTTCAGAATGCTCTCCGCCTTGGCTTTGGCTGCCGCATCCGTCTTGGCATCCGCCCCTTGAGGCACACTGATGAGAATGTGGCGTGAACGCGCCTGCTCCGGAGTCTGGTACTCAGCTTTGTGCGAGTTGTAATACTGCTGAATCTCCTGCTGCGAAACCTGCGGTGTTCCGCCAGGCAACTGGTCTGCGGTGAAGGCAAAGTAAGTAATGCTGCGTTCTTCAGGGACTGCCGTCGCATAGCGCGCCGCATTCTTCTTGAAGAAGCTCTGCAGTTCAGCATCAGTCGGATTAATGGACTTCCGAACGTCGTCAGCCGAAATCACTGCATAGTCGAACTTGATCTTGGTGTTGGCCTTCACATAGGCGTCGCTCACTTCTTTCTCGCTCACGCTTACGCCCGCCGTGATCAGGTCCCGAAGCCGGGAAATCGCAATCTGATCCTTCAGTTGCGATTCGAAATCCGCCACCGTCATCTGCATGCGCTGCGCAATCAGATTCCGGTACGCGTCGTCGCCAATGTACTTGCCGTTGGGAAAGAGAACCTCTGCGTATCCACCGGTATGCAGCAATCGGCGCACATCCTCGTCCGTCGCCTGAATGCCCAGCTTGTGCGCCTCGGCCACCATGATCCGCTGCTGCACAATCTGCTGACCCACCTGGGGCTCGATAATCTTCTCGATCATCGGATTACCGGCATACTGCGGATACTGCTGCTGGATGCGCAGAGTGGTGGCCTGCGCCACCTTCTGCTGGCTGATCTCATCGCCGGATGAAAGAATCCGGCTGTACCAGTGTGGATACACCACCGCATAAGTGCCTGAACTCGGCACCGCCAAGGCCCGTCAGGCCAGGAATCAGGTAAACGACCATCGAAATGGACGCAGCGGCAATGATGACGACGAACAACGCCTTGACGGCGCGATTATTTTCTTGCTGCAGGAAACGAATCATGGATGGATTTGAGCCTTCTACTCTCTACGCGCTGGATGAAAAGGGGAGCGTTTCTCGGTCTTTTTCTGCCTGCTTAGTCCCGGCAGGCTGTCTCCGCGCATACGCAATTCTCGCTGGACGCGATTCACCCACATTATAGACGAATGGAGCCCTCCTGAACGCCTTGCAGTCTGCATTCCCGCGGGAGCAGGCCACTCCCGCGAACAACCCCCTGAAACACCGCGGGCGCCCTCTTCAGGACGCCCATGGTGCGCAATTTGGGGAGGGATCTTGCTGTATTTCTTCGCTTACCGCCAGTAGTACACGCCACCTGCCATGTAATACGGGCGATAGTAGACCGGACCGTAATAGCCGGGTCCGTATCCGTAGCGGTAGTAAGGCGCATAGTAGCGCCGTGGCGGATACCCGTAGCCCGGACCACGGCTATAAAGCCTCGGTCCACCTTGATAAAGTCCCTGTGCCAGACGAGCCGCTTCCTCTTCGCTCACTGGATTCACAATGACCGGCTGTGTCAGTCGAAACGAAACCAGTGCCTCGGCAGGAATCCACACTCCAGGACCTCCAGAGGCAGCGGAAAGCGCAGTACCGGCGCCACCGCCAGCAACTGCTCCAATAGCGGCTCCGCCGCCACCGCCGGCGGCGCCCCCAATGATGGCGCCAAGAATCGCTCCACCAACGGCGCTGCCCACAGTACGCCCAGTCTTGCTCGGGCCCCGCACCCGGAACAGATCGGACCTAACTGGATACGTGCGGCCGCCCAGATCCAGGGAAGTCAGTTGAAGCGCCATCTTGGGTGTTCCCGTGAGTTGTCCGGCATTCTGTACATAAGCAATCACTCCGTGCACGGTCGCGCCTCGAGGAATCGCCAGATAGCCACCGGAAGTCACATCCGAGATCACCGTGAAGGTCAGGGGTGTGCCTTCCACAGCACGTTTGCTGTCCACCGGTCCGGCCGTGCGCACCTGCAGCACCGTTCCCGCCGGAATCGCAACCGGCCCGTTCGCCGTGTTGTAACGAGGTCCGCTGGGAGCGTATTGCGGGCGATAAGGCTGCTGGCCATAGTCCTGCTGATTTGCGCCGTACTGCCCCTGCGCCTGTCCATTCTGGTTGTAGTCAGGTGGGGGTCCCGCCGGACCCCAGTCGGGAGACTGCGACTGCCCATTCTGCGGGGCGGGTACTTGCTGATACTGTCCTTGCTGGCCTTGTTGGCTGTACTGGCCTTGCTGATTACTCTGGGCTTGCTGACCATTCTGGTCATAGTCAGGCGGCGGTCCTGCCGGACCCCAGTCAGGCGCCTGTCCCTGCGCGCTTTGTGGAGGCGGAGGAGCCTGATTGTTCTGGCCCATCTCCTGATTACTTTGTACCTGATTGTTGTCGCCATTCGGCGCCTGCGCCGGGGTGTACGGCTGGTTCTGGGCCGTCTGCGCCGGGGCCGGACCTGGATCGGAGTCTCCCTCCGCATCCTGTGCATCCGGATCGTCATTCGGATTGCCCACTCTAAGGTTGTTGTGAATGCCCGTCACTCCAGGAACACGCTTGACGACGGACTCGGCCAACTGGCGCGAAGAATCGGTTGAAACTGTACCGGCAAGGGTTACTTCACCCTGGACCGTCGCAGCAGTGATCAGATCGTTCTTTAACTGCGGTGCGCCGTCAAGCGCGTGCACAACGTCCATTTCAATCTGGCCGTCGGTCCGGGGCGCGGAATTGTTTTGCGCCAGCGCAATCGCACTTGCCGCCACGGCAATCGTTGTCCAGGCAAGAAATAATCCGGAAATTTTCTTCATCTTTGGGCCAATCATTCTGTTGACTCCTGACGGCATACTCTCAAACTGCAATGTACGTTCGACTTACCGCCATTATTCAGACGAACCACGGGAGATAACCGTCCTAACTGCAAACACCTGGGCGAGAAAAAAGTTCCGCCGGGAATAAGACAGCTCGCCGAATGGCGGAAACCTCGGTACAGCCCCTCTGTGCGTCTACAGGCTCATCCTCAGGCCGTCACAGCAGCATGCTTGCCAGATTGCGCCGCGGGTTCCTGCAGGTCCGGGAAAAAAAGCTGGAAAACCGTACCGGATGGCTGGCCACTCTGCGCCACTCGGCTCTTCACGCGCATCGTGCCGTGGTGCTTGAGCACGATTTCATGGCTCACCCAAAGGCCCAGGCCGGTTCCCGTAGCATCCTTCGTGGTAAAGAATGCCTCGAAGATCCTCGCTCGCACTTCCGGCTTCATACCTGATCCGGTATCGGCCACCGTAAACCGCACTCCCTCCGCCCCTGCACCGCTCCAGCGCCGGGAGCGCCGTGCGCGCACCAGCAGCCGTCCGCCCTGCAGGCTTGCGTCGATGGCATTGCTTACAAGGTTGGCCATCACCTGCCGCACCTCTCCGGAAAAGCAATAGAGATCCATCTTCTCGTCGTATTGCTTCTGCACTTCAATCCCCATGGTTGAAATGCGCGAATGAAAAAGATTCAGAACTGAGTCCAGCAACTCACCCATGTTCGCCCGCGCAGGTGAGGTCGACTGGCGATAGAACCGCAGTGTTTGTTGCGTAATCTCGGCGATGCGCCGAGCCTCATGCTCGGCCATCGTGGCGTAATTCAGTGCCGGTTCCTTTAGGTCGCAGTAATTGAGCAGCAGGAAAAGTAGATTCGTAATCGCTTCCAGCGGATTATTGATTTCGTGCGCAATGGAAGCTGCCAGTCGACCCGTCGCAGCCAGTTTCTCGGTCCGCCGCAAAGCCTCTTCGTTGCGTTTCCGCTCGCTGATGTCCTGCACAATCACGCCTGCCCATCGAACCTGATGAGGTGTTGTGCGCACCGGATAGGCGTTCACCAGCCATGTCACCGAACGGTTGTCGGGTTCTGCCTCACCATTCATCTCCAGGTCGCGAACCGGCAGACCAACCTCGAACGCCTTGTCAATGGCCTGCTTCAATTGCTCTGCCAGTGGCTCTGGCAGCAGCTCGTGTAGCGTACGGCCCAGGTGTCTGCTCACCGGAAAACCTGTCACGGCGGCAAAAAGCTCGTTCACGCGCACAAAGCGTCCTTCGCGATCAAAAAACGCCAGACCGATCGGCGCATTTGCAAGCATCGAGTCAAGCAGTGAAAGTGTGTCCTTCAATCCCTCGCGTTGCTCTTCGATGGAAGCAACCATCCCATTGAATGCCTCAATCAAATCGCCGAACTCATTGTGTACTGTCACCGGTAACGGAAAACCGCTGCTGCTGTCCGGCGAATTCATCAGTGCGCGCGTCCCGCGATGGAGTGTCGCCAGTGGAATGCTGATTGCGCGAAACAGAAGTAGAACCAGAATCGCCGAAGCCAGAATCCAGATGACCGCAAACACGAGCGAACTGCGCAGCACCAGCGCGCGCTGCTCAAAAGCGCCCGCTGGATTGTTCTCAATCCATGCGAAACCTCGCAGATCGCCACCCGTGTAAATAGGAGCTGCACTCTCCAGCCGCCCGTCCGGCAGCGTGAACACGCGCAACTGGTCGCGCTTGAGGATCTCCATTTGCGCCCGTTCCGCCGAATTCATATGCATCTTGCGCGTATCGCCCCGGCTGGAGAAAAGAACATCGCCGTCCGGGTCGGTCACCTTCGCAATCGAAACGCCCGGCCCCACACCCGCCAGCTCCACTGACAGGCCGACGTAACCCGGCCTCTCCTGCTGCAACGCTTCGCTGCACTGCACCGCCAGCGAAGTAGCCTGGTTGGCTAGTCGTTTGATGGTCCTGTCGCGCAATTCCAGAGATTGTCGATGGACCAGAAGGAACGCAAAAAGGAGGATAGACAGCGCTTCCAGCAGCACAAGCGCCGCCAGCATCTGCCACCGCACGTTTCTGGGCCACCAGCGCACGCGCAAGCTGCCTTCCTCCCTGCAAAGAGTGAAACCTAGTCTAGCGGATTCATCTTTGCGGAATTCGGTTGCTTCACGACCGGTGCAACTTCGTCGTCAAAGCCGCCGCAATCTGCCGCCCGTGAAACCGCCCATTCTCAATAAAGATTTCATTGGTACGCGAACCGGCCACAATCACACCCGCCAGATAAACACCCGGAACATTGCTCTCCAGCGTTGTCACGTCACAGACCGGCAGCTTGTCCGGTCCCTCAAACCGCACTCCCAGAGCCTCAAGAAAAGCGAAGTCCGGGTGGTAGCCCGTCATGGCAAACACAAAATCGTTGTGAATCGACCTTGGCCCTTCCGCAGTCTCCATGACCACCGCGTCCGGCGTAATCTCCACAACGCGCGAGTTGAAGTATGCCTTGATCTCCCCAGCCTTGATCCGATTTTCAATGTCGGGCTTGATCCAGTACTTTACGTGCCGGTGCAGCACCGGATCCCGATGCACCAGTGTTACGCGTGCTCCATGCCGCCAAAGCTCCAGCGCCGCAATCGCCGCCGAATTCTTCCCGCCGATCACCACCACGTCAAGATTGAAGTAGGGATGGGGATCGTCATAATAATGCTGAACTTTGCTCAACTCCTCGCCGGGAATCCCCATCACGTTTGGCAAGTCATAGTAGCCGGTTGCAATCGCCAGATGCCCCGCATGGAGTGTGCTCGCTCGGCCAAACCGGTCCATCATGTGCACGGTAAAGTCTCCGTCCTCGCCTTCAACCCGTTCTACATTTTGATACTGGCGGACATCGAGCTTGTAATGCGCAGCCACTTGCCGGTAATACTCCAGCGCCTCATTCCGTGTCGGTTTCGCGTGCGGACTCGGAAACGGAATATCGCCAATCTCAAGCAGTTCCGATGTTGTGAAAAATGTCATATGCGAGGGGTAGTGAAACAGGGAGTTGCACACACATCCCTTGTCCACCAGCACCACGCTGAACCCGGCCTTCTGCGCCTCAATGGCGCACGCCAGCCCCGTTGGTCCCGCACCCACTACTAACAGGTCGAATTTCCGCTTTGAATCCCCGCTTACCGAGCCGCTCATAGCACTAGATTAGGCCATTGGACAGATTTCCCCATCCGTGGCGTACAATCTGTGCACGTTTTCGGCGGGTCTGGCGCCGCACGTTTGCCGGACAGCTGATGGAGCATTTCCGTATCCCAAGGAGGTTTGTTTTATGAAGACCTATCTCGCGGATTGGGTATTCGCCACCGGCTTGGCGCTTCTCGTGCTTGGCACTGGACCGCTTCTCTCCATCATCCTTTTGGCCCAACTCGGTCTTTGGCCCGATGCAAACCCGAATCCCATCGGTCCGGGCCTGTTATGCTTCGTCACCCTCTGGCCCAGCGTCGCGCTCATCGCGCTCGGCAGCAGACGGGTTCACTCTCGTCACAGTCATGGTGGGCAATCGCTCGGTCCCTTACAATCGAGCCATGTTCACCGGCATCGTTGAGCAAACCGGAACCCTCGTCAGCGTAGTCGACCGCGGCGGTGTACGCCGCATTACAGTCGATGCTCCCGGCATCGCCAACCACCTGCGCGAAGGCGACTCGCTCGCCGTCAGCGGCGTCTGCCTCACTGCGCTCGATGTCGATCCGCGCTACTTCCACGCCGACCTTGCTCAGGAGACACTCAATCGCACTTCGCTCGGAGCGCTCCAGCCCGGCGCCAGAGTCAATCTTGAGTTGCCGACAGCGGCTGGCAGTCCGCTCGGAGGCCATATCGTCCAGGGTCACGTCGACGGCTGCGGCTCGCTCGTTGCGCTCGATCCGGTCATCCCGCGCACCAGCCCCGGCTTCGACCCAAATTCCACAGACTGGACCCTCAAGGTCCGCGTGCCGGCCAACACCCGGTCGTGGATGGTCCCCAAAGGATCCGTCGCGCTTGAAGGAATCAGCCTCACCATCGCCGGCATCGACGCAGACGTGATCTCCATCGCCATCCTCCCGCTCACCTACGCGCGCACCAATTTGTCCGCTCTGAAGCCTGGCGCGCCCATCAACGTGGAAGGCGACGTTCTGGTCAAACTCGCCGAGCAGCAAATGGCCTCTAAGAAATCTGGATTGGAACTCACCGAAGACTGGCTAGTCGCCAACGGCTATTAAGCCGGTTCTACTTCCCCGCCACCTTCGGCGGCTCCACCACAAACTCATCCCCAGTCCGCGCCAGAATCTGCTCCCGCCGGTCCGTCAGTAGCTTCAACTCGTTGGTCGCGGCGATGAATTGCTGCTTGTCTTCGGCGCTCATCTCTCCCTGCGCTTCTTTCCCCAGCGCATCCACCTTGGCCTGCAGTTCCGGCAGCACGCGGTCAATCAGCACGGGCCCAATCACCGGCGTCTTCGTCTTTCCCGACGCCAGCGCATTGCGATTGTTCTCGCCCCACACCGGCAACATGCCCACGTGCCCCAGCTCCACACGCACACCCGCCGGCCCATAATCGTTCTTCACCGCTGAGAACAGCCCAATCATCGAGTCGCGCGGGTCGCCTTCCTTGTCCGGCATCAGCCCATCAATATAGGTCCGCGACTGGTTCGACAGAAAATTCCCCAGCGAATAGAAGATCAACGCGTTCCGTCCATCCGCCGTGTGGTACATCTCAATCGGCTGCAGCACATGCGGATGGTGTCCCACAATCACACTCGCACCCGCATCCAGCATCTTGTGCGCCAGCTCCACATCCTCCGGCCGCGGTGCCGGAGCATACTCAACGCCCCAGTGAATCGAAACCACCAGCAGATCGCACTCCGCCCGCGCCGCCTTCACAGCAGCCAGCACCTGCGCCTCGTCGGCCCCAGGCGCCTGCGTCCCCTTCGGTCCCGCAGCGGGATTTCCCGACTCGCCCGGATAAGGGAAGAAATTCACATGTGGCTGGTTCGGATCCGTCGGATTGCTGTTCCCATTCAGCCACCGCGTCATTCCCAGCCAGCCCACCTTGATCCCGTTCGCCTCGGTGAACACCGGCTGAAAGGCCGTCGAGGCATCGTCCGAAGTCCCCGCAAAGATCAGCCCCACCTTCTGCAGTTGCTCGCGCGTTTCCGCAAACCCCGCCCAGCCCTGGTCCATCTCATGGTTGTTCGCGGCAGAAACAATCTTGATCCCGCTTGCCTTCAGCGCCTCCGGCAGCGCAACCGGCGCATTAAACAAAAACGCCTTCGTCCCACGCCCATGCTCGGGCGCAACCGGCGTCTCCAGGTTCACAAAGCCAAAATCCGCGCCCTCGAACACATCCGCCACCGGCTTCAGCACGCGGCCCAGCCCGCCTCGCCCTCGCCCGCCGCCGCCGCGGCCTGCTTCACCGCCTCATGCGGAATCACATCCCCGGCCACCGCAAACGTCACCCGCGCCACCTCATGCGGATACGGCGCCACCGGCGCAGCCCCATTTCGCCCCGCCAGCCGGAAACCGGCAAACCCGGCCACCAGGACCAACGCCGTCAGTGCGGCCATCAGTCCGTAACGGCGCGCTGGCACTTTGCCGGTCAACGGCCAAACGTGTGCGAGTTGGGAACGAGCTTCCATCTTTTATTGAACGGTTTCAGAATACAGCGGAAGTGTTGCGGTCACAGAAGTAGCAAGCCCATTTCCGAACCCAAAGGAACACCGTCCGCCCCGAATGCCCGGCCGCAACCCATCGGTCGCGCAAACGCAGTCCGCTCCATGCAATGGGCGGGTGGCACACCATTGCCTTTAAAACTCTTTCCCGACCACAAAAAGGGGTGCCCTACCCTTGCAAAGCAAGGGTGGGAGCCACGACTCTACCCCGCGAAGCTTTGTAACAACGGCACGGCTTCAGCCGGGCCATAAATTTAGGTGCCCGAGAACGCGGGCTTCAGCCCCTGCGGTCCCTCGCTCCCCACTACCCTTCTGCGAGCGAAAAGCGAGCAATGGCTGCATGCAATGCCCGCGAACGATTGGTCCCTAACCTGCGTCTATCCCAGACGTAGAGACTGTTACCCTAAAGGGCGAAGCGGCCTGCGTGCGACAACCCGCGCGCCCGCCGCCAATGGAGAGCATGGCAGAGTTTGTTATCAAGCTGGCCGACGAGCGTGGCCGCGTGCAGGAGCAGGTGCAGTCGGCGGCCACCGCCGAGGAGCTGCGTGCCCGCTTCACCCATGCCGGCTACCACGTCTTCTCCGTCAGGGCCCGCAGCGGCGGCGCACTGGGCCGCCGTAAGGTCAAGCTCGAACAGTTCCTCATCTTCAATCAACAATTCCTCACGCTCATCCGTGCCGGACTGCCCATTCTCGGCTCGCTGGAAATGCTGTCAAAGAACCAGAAAAATGCGCAATTCGCAGCTCAGCTCAATGACATTGCCGCGCGCGTCAAAACCGGCGAGTCTCTCTCCGCCGCTTTTGAAGCCCAGGGCGGATTCCCGGTCATGTACGTCACCACACTGCTCGCAGGCGAGCGTTCAGGCAATCTGCAGGAAGTCCTCGAGCGCTATCTGGGCTTCCAGCGAGTCTCGCTCACCTTTCGCAAGAAGATGGTTTCGTCGCTCATCTACCCCGCACTCTTGCTCACGCTCGTCAGTGCTCTGCTTATCTTCATGTTTACCGTCGTCATCCCCCAGTTCGCCAGCCTCTACGATGAGATGGGATCGAAGTTACCTGGAATGACGCTCGCACTGCTCTCCTTCGGCAAATGGATGCAGCACAACATCCTCTGGCTCGCCATCGGCGCCTTGATCTTCGGCTACGGATTCTTCCGTTTCGCACGTACGGAACGCGGTCGCGACTTCGTCGACGGATTCCGCATCGGCACGCCAGTTTTCGGCAAAATCTGGCTCAAATATCAGGTGGCCATGTTCGCCCGCACGCTTTCCACATTGCTCACCGGAGGCCTGCCGCTCATTCCGTCGCTTGAGACCGCTTCGCGCGCTATTTCCTCGCGCCGCGTCTCTCAGGCTGTGATGAATTCCATTGAGACCGTGCGCGAAGGTGAGCCTCTTTCCGCATCCCTTGTCGAGACCAAAGTGATTCCCGATCTCGCCACTGAAATGATCGACGTCGGCGAACAGACCGGTGCGCTGCCGCAGATGCTCAACTCCGTTGCCGAATTCTTCGAAGAGGATGTGGCCACCGCGCTCACCGCGGCGCTTAATCTTCTGGAACCGGCCATCCTCATCGTCATGGGCGTCGTCGTCGCCTTCATTCTCATCTCGCTTTACTTGCCCATCTTCTCCCTGGGCTCGGCAACCGGAGGAGGCTAGGAAATCATGGCTGACCCAAACATCATCACTTTGCCAGTAGGTACCAGTGAGCGCGAACAGGCTGAGGCACTCGCGCGCCGCTACCGCGCCGAGTTCGTCGACTTGAGAAACTTCCGCATTCAGCACGAACTGCTGCGGACCGTACCCGTCGAACTGATGTTCCGTTACAACTTTGTGCCGCTTGAGCAGCAGGAACATGCGCTCGTCATCGCCGTCAGTGATCCGTCGCGCCTCATGATCCTCGACGAAATCTCCGGCCTCCTCGGCCAGCGCATCATCGCGCGCGTCGCCACACTCTCTGAGATCAGCGACCTGCTTAAGAAAACAGAGCAGTCGCAGCGCGTCCTCGACGAAGCCAGCGAAGGCCTCACCTTCGACGTGCTCACCGGCGACGAAAACTCCGACGAAAACATCTCCATCGAAAAACTCACCAGCGAAGAAGACATCAGCCCGATTATTCGCCTGGTCGACACGACAATCTTCACCGCCCTTGAGCGCCGCGCCTCCGACATTCACATCGAAACCCTTGACGACTCAGTCATCGTCAAGTACCGCATCGACGGCGTCCTGCAAATGGCTCTCGCCCCCATCGCGCGCGAGCACCACTCCACCATCCTCTCGCGCGTCAAGATTATGTCTGAGCTGGACATCGCCGAGCGCCGCGTCCCGCAGGACGGCCGCTTCCGCGTGCGCTACAAAGGCCGCCTCATCGACTTCCGCGTCTCCATCATGCCCACCGTGCATGGCGAAAACGCCGTGCTCCGCGTGCTTGACAAGGAATCGATGAGCGAGAAGTTCCGCAACCTCACGCTCGATGTCGTCGGTTTCCACGAGGACGACCTGCGCCGCTTCCGCCGGTATATTCGCGAGCCATACGGGATGGTACTCGTCACCGGCCCCACAGGTTCCGGTAAAACCACCACGCTCTACGCTGCGTTGAATGAAATCAAGTCCGAAGAAGACAAGATCATCACCATCGAGGATCCGGTCGAATACCAGATCCGCGGCATTACGCAGATTCCCGTCAATGAGAAGAAGGGCCTCACCTTTGCGCGCGGACTGCGCTCCATCCTGCGTCACGACCCCGACAAGATTCTCGTCGGCGAAATCCGCGATCAGGAAACCGCGCAGATCGCCATCAACTCCGCGCTCACCGGACACCTCGTCTTCACCACCGTCCACGCCAACAACGTGGTCGACGTGCTCGGCCGCTTCCTCAACATGGGCGTCGAAGCTTACAACTTTGTCTCCGCGCTCAACTGCATCCTCGCCCAGCGCCTCGTCCGCACCATCTGCGAGCACTGCGTCCACACCGTCAAGTACGACGACGACATGCTTCTCTCCAGCGGTCTCGATCCCGCCGAATGGCGCGGCTTCCCCTTCCGCGAGGGGCAGGGTTGTATCGAATGTGGCGGCACCGGGTACCGCGGCCGTACAGCCATCCACGAGTTGCTCGATTTGACCGATCCGATTCGTGAACTGATTCTGGACAAGAAGCCCACATCGGAAGTGCGCAAGCTCGCCCAGCAGGAGGGCATGACCTTCCTCCGCGAGTCCGCACTCGACCGCGTACGCCGCGGCCTCACAACGCTCAAGGAAATTAACAAGGTCACTTTCATTGAAGCTTCGCGATAATTGAGCTTCACGAATAATGAGTAGGGGAGACTGGAACAGCTTGGCAATCGGTCTGAAATCTCGAAAGGCAAAACTGGCTACCCAATTCGTGGCGCGCCCGCCTGCCGCGGTGGAAATCACCTCCGACGGCGTCCTTGCTGCGGCCCTGCCCGGCAAGAGTGAAGCGCCCGTCTATGCCTTCGCACCGCTGGCTCCGGGTGCCGTCATTCCCGGCATTGCGGAAGCGAACCTCCGCCAGCCGGGCGCTGTTGCCAAGGCCATTGAGACTGCACTTGGAAATGTTTCGCCGCGTACACGCGCCGTCTCTCTCGTCGTTCCTGACACGACCACGCGCGTCTTCGTCCTTGACTTCGATTCCCTGCCCGCCAAAGCATCGGAAGCACTTTCCATCCTTCGCTTTCGTCTGCGCAAAATGGCTCCCTTCGATGTGGAGCACGCAGGCTTGAGTTATCAGGTGCTCACCGAAACCAAATCCGAGTGCCGCGTTCTGGCCACACTCATCCCTGGCCCGGTGCTGGAGGAGTATGAAGCAGCCGTGCGCGCCGCTGACTTTGAACCTGGCGCCGTGCTGCCCTCAAGTCTCGCCGCTCTTGCCGTGCTCAATGAAAGTGGCGCAGCCCTCACCGCCTGCCTCAGTGGAACCGCGCTCACCACCGCCATCACCCGCGGCGACGATCTGCTCCTCTATCGCACCCTCAACCTGCCCGATGACCCCGGCCAGAGGCTCGCCGAAGTGCAGCGCGATATCGCCGTCGCTTCCGCATATTTTGAAGACAAACTCCTCGAACGCCCCCAGCGTCTGCATTACGCCGGCATTGGCGATGCAAAGGCCTTCGCCCGCTGGACATCCGAGCCGGAGCTCGAAATTGTCGATCTCACGCCGTATCCCTCCACTGGGGCGGCAACCTCCTTAGGCGACGTAAGTGTCGCCGCAATCGCCGGAGCGCTCACCGGCGCAGGCGTGCTGGCAGGAGCGGCATAAGACCATGCGTATCGCGATCAATCTCGCCACACGGCCTTTTACCGATAGCGGGCCAATCATCAAGCAGCTGCGCATCGCCATGGGCGTACTTGCCGTTGTCGCCATCGCCCTCGGCTTCGGTCTCCATGAGCTGCACCAGAAAGCTGAAGTTGCCCGCGCACGGCAGCAGGTCGTCGAAAACCAGATCGTCAACGTGGACCACGAGCGCCAGAACGCGCAAATCATGATGCGCAAGCCCGAGAACGCAAAGGTCCTCGATGAAGCACAGAATCTTAATCAGCTTTTCGATGCCAAAGCCTTCAGTTGGACTCTCGCCATGGAAGACCTTGAGACCACGCTGCCCGGCGGCGTGCAGGTTACCACGCTTGAGCCCGCGCGCGATAAGACCGGCCATATCACCGTCAAACTGCGCGTCCTCGGTCCCCGAGAAAGGGACATCGCCTTCGTCCAGAACCTGGAGCACTCGCACCACTTCCTCTCACCGCGCATCGTGGGTGAAAGCTCTGAGAACTCTGATAGTGCCGGCCAGCGAGCCACCCAGGTCAGCGCATCCAATCGCGTCAATTTTGAGATTCAGGCCGACTACAGTCCGCCCACACTCGACGAGTTGAAATCTGCAAAGAAGCCAAAATCGGCCGGAAAAAATCAGGAAGTTGCAGACGCTGTTGCGGATGACACCAAGCCCGTGAGCCCGGCGAACACGCCACCTTCTTCGCGCCACGCACGCATTCCTTATGATGGCGTCGCCCATCCGTCGCGTCCGCATGGTGGACCAGCTCATGCCCAGGGGGTGCCGCGATGAGTGAACGCAAACCCATCACCTTGCGCGAGCGACTGCGCTCTCCCCTCACCTGGCATGCGGCAGGCTTCGGCGTCTTGCTCGCTCTCGTCGTCGTTCTCGCCATCCGCTTCGCATTTGACTGGTCTGCCACCAGCGAGTCCAGCGCAGATCAGCTCCACAACCGCCAGGTACAGCTCCGCGTGCTTGAGCAGCAGATGAAGCCTCTGCGCGGCCTCGATCAGCGCGTTGCCGACTCGCGCAAACAAATCGATGCATTCTTTGACGACCGCATCCCCCAGCACTATTCATCTATCGCGGAAGCCATCGGCAACTTGCAGCAGAAGTCCGGCGTCAACGTCACGCGCCTGCAATACGCGCAACACCAGCCTGGCGCCAGCCTCACAGAAATCTCCATTGACGCGGGCATCAGCGGCGCCTATCCGCAGATCATGAAATTCGTCAATGGCCTGGAACGCGACAGGAACTTCTTCATCGTCCGCTCCATGTCGCTCACCGGCCAACAGGGCGGTCTGGTCAATCTGCGCATGAACTTCTCCACTTGGCTGCGCCCCACTGAAGTCCCGGCCGGCATGCCTATGGTGAACGAGAAAAAATCCGCGGCCACGGCGCAGGAGGGCGAATAGTCATGGAGCTCGGATTCAACGACAAGAAAAAGCTCTACCTGCTCTTCGGTCTGCTGATCGTCATCGTCGGGCTTGCCGGCTATGAAATTTTCAACAACTTCGGTGGTGGCACGCCCAATCCAGCGGCGCATCTTTCCACCACGCAAAACACCCGCACAGCCGCTGCCGGAACCGGCCGCGCCACCACGCACGAAGCCGCCAAGGTCGCCAGCATTAACCTTGACCCCACGCTGCACCTCGCCCGGCTTGAGGCCAGCGAGAGCGTCGTCTACTCCGGCACCGGGCGCAACATTTTCTCCGCTGATTCGGCGCCCGTCCAGATAGAAAAGCCCCTCGCCAGCCCGCGCATTCAGGCGCCGGTGGTTGCCGCCGCTCCGGAAATCCCGCGTCCGCCCAACATTGACCTCAAGTACTTTGGCTACACGCTTTCCGGCGACAAATCACTCCACGCCTTCCTCTCCCACGGAGAAGACGTCTTCATGGCCAAAGCGGGCGAAGTAATCGATCGCCGCTACAAAGTGGTGAGCATCATGCCCGGCGCCGTGCAGGTCACAGATCTCGGCTACAACAACACCCAGACGCTGCCCATCAGCATCAACTGATCGTCCAAACCCCAGGGAGCATTTTTTTGCATCACGCACCCACAACCCGGACCGGCATTGCTGAAACAAATAAACCACACATCCCAGGTGCCCCCGGTGCGCTGTGTCCCATTCATCGCGAAGCGATGAGCGGGCGTGATTTGATCCACCACAAATCCCGGGTGCCCCACATCCCTGGTGTTGGGATGTGGGAGAGATCAACCCTCAACCAACCACAAGCAGACCAACCACAAATGCTGGTTGCCCCGGGTGCCTCGTATTTGGGCACCCGGGAGAAATCGGCCCTCATCCGGCCACCCGCAAACCCAACACGAAACTCGGGTTTCCCACATGTGAAAAAAACCTCCGAAGAAGGCTATCTCCTCGTCGGCGTCATCTTCCTGCTCGCCCTGCTCATCTTGTCGCTTTCCGTAGCCCTTCCCAGGGTGCGCGAAGACATCCAACGCCAGCGCGACATAGAAACCATGCACCGCGGAAAGCAGTACATCCGCGCCATCCAGCTTTACTACCGTAAATTCGGGGCCTATCCGCCCAACATCGACGCGCTCCTCAAGACCAACGGCATGCGCTTCCTGCGCAAGCGCTATAAAGACCCGATAACCGGCAAAGACGACTGGAAGCCAATCATGTTCGGCCAGAACAAGACACCCACCGCCATGGGCTACTTTGGCCAGGCGCTGGCCACCGGCTCCACGCTCGCAGGCACCGGCCCCAGTGGCGGCAACGGGCTCACGGGAGGATCCTCGCTCGGCAACTCGGGATCGCTCTTCAACTCCGGCAATTCTGACTCATCAGGTTCCACTTCGGGAACCTCGACTACTCCAACCTCCGGAACAGGCGCGACGGGCGGTTCCACCAGCGGAACTTCTACCGGAACAACTACTGGAACATCCACAACTTCGGGCTCGTCGTCCAGCTCAGGCAGCTCCTCGTCTGACACTGGCTCCACCAACGGCCAGACCTTCGGCGGCGCGGGCATCATCGGTTTCGAACCCGTCAGCCCGAAGCAATCCATCTTGGTCTACAAAAAGAAAACCCACTATAACGAGTGGGAATTTACATACGATCCCGCACAGGACCGCCAGACCATCAGCAATAACACCGGTGCCATAGGGAGTCCCGCGGACAGCACCTCCTCGCCCATCGGTGGCACTGGCTTCGGCCCCAGCACAACCGCGCCGCAAACCCCCACCACCTCCACCCCCCAGCAATAGCCAGGCGCGGTCGCTCTTAAGAACCCACCGGCACCACAAGCCTTCCGTGCCCCATTCTCTGCATCAAGGAAAGAAACCAGAGAGAGGAGAGCCCTTCAGGCCCGGGTGCGAAAGCTCATTGCCCCAATGCCCACCGCACCATCAGCTGGAAATCAGCTTTCATCTTGCGTTCGCGATCAAAGGAAATCGGTCTTCCGGGACTGGATGTAAAAAGTCATGCCGAGGAGCAGGATGACCGTCAGCAGCTCGCAAATGAGGATAGTCCAGGCCGTTGAACTCCAGTGAACACGTTTGCCCCACATGTACACGGAGATGCCATGCAGGTGGGCGAAGACGTATCCCAGAACGTTGATACCCAGACTGGAGCAGAAAATGCCCGCGGTAGTCCATGCCTGCGATTCCGTGATGATTCCGGCAGCCACAATCAGGGTATTGGTGAGGAGCATTTCCACGGCCATGATGGCGGTGAATGGGAAAAGTCCATGAGTGGCGCCGGGAAGGAGCAGCATGCCCAGTGAGCCGGCGGTGAGAGGCAGCCAGACAATGAGGAAGATGATGAGATTGGCGAGGATTTTGGCAGCAGTGTATTCACGCCAGGAAATTGGAAGACTCATGACGAACGCCAGAGTCTGCTCCTTGCGCTCATTGATGGTGGTGGCGAAGGCCAGTTGCGCGCCCACCCCGACGATGACCATGCAGAGGACGATGATGCAGAGCATGAAGGCCACCTGATTGCCTGTGAGAAGAAGGGCCAGCGCACCCAGACCCACCGGAAGAGACCCGAGAATGACCCAGCGATTGAGATACCAGTCCTTGAGGATCAGGCGGCGGACAAGAGCATATTGGTTGCGTGCGCTACTCATGCGGACTGAAGCTCCCTTCTGCTCTGAACGTTGGCAACAAAGATCTCTTCCAACGTCATGGCATCAATGGCCTGAACCGTGACGCCCCGATTCTGGCAGAGCGAGATGGAAGCGTCATCGAACTGTCTGGTGGTGAGGACCGGAAGCCGCTCTGTACCGGACACCTCAACAACACCGGGAAGCTGAGGCAGGACAGCACTGGGTGGAACCACGAGCCGTACGCGCCTCCAGCGGTCGAGCATGTCCTCCTTCTCGTCTAGGGCAATAAGGCGCCCGCGATCAATGAAGGCGATTTGGTCGGAAATCTGCTCGACTTCCTGTGTGTTGTGCGAGGAGAAGAAGATGGTGCGCCCCTCGTCGGTGAGCACCAACATCAGTTCGCCAAGAACTTCGCGCCGCGCCACGGGATCGAGACCGGTGGTGGGTTCGTCGAGGATAAGCAGGCGTGGCTGACGTGCCAGCGCCAGGAGGAGTGCTGCCTTGACCCGCTGGCCGTGGGAGAGCCCCTTGATCCTCTGCTGCGGCTTGAGATCAAAGCGGCGCAGAAGCAAATCGGCGTAAAGCTGGTTCCAGCGCGGATACATCGATGCAACGAAGTTCATGTGCCAGGCAAGGGTCGCTGTGCCATAGAGGCGCATATCTTCGGAAACGAAGCCGATGTCCAACTTCGCCGCCGTCTGCTCAGCAGGCATGGAGTGGCCCAGCACCTGCACTGAACCGCTGTCCTGACGCACCAGCCCCATGAGAATGCGAATGGTCGTGGATTTACCCGCGCCGTTCGCCCCGATGAAGCCGAGGACGCGGCCCTCAGACAACTCAAGGTTGATGCTGTCCAGAAGAAAGTGAGGGTAGCGCTTGCTCACGCCCTCCATGCGAATGCACGGTTCGTTCATACGAGCTCCTTCGAGGATTTCGGGATGGAGCGCATGTCCTCGGTTTCGTCGAGTGCCTTACGGAGACGCGAGACGATTTCGCGCTCGCTCATGCCCATCGTGGTGCCAAGGCGGGCCGCTTCTTCGAGATGGCCGACCATTTCATGCTCAAAGATGTCTGGGCCGGGAACAACATCGGCTGCAACGAAAGAGCCCTTCCCATGCTGCGTCACGATGAGCCCAGCGTGCTCCATTTCAAGATAGGCGCGCTTCACGGTAATGACACTCACGCTGAGATCAGCGGCAAGCTGACGAATCGAGGGAATCTCCTCGCCGGCCACCCATTCCCCCACGGCAATCTTCTGTTTGATCTGGTTCACAATCTGCTGATAGAGCGGCCCGCCGGTCTGCGAGAGAACGATATGGGATGGCCGAGTGAGCATAATGAATATACTGAGTATACACAGTTAATCGATCTGGTCAAGAGGAGGCCTGCAGAACCCTCGATGGCTCGAAGCCTCTGGCGTACGGGCAGGTGGCTCGGTCGAAAGCGTATTCAATCCGGAAGCAACTTCAGTGAAGCTGTACCCCGTTCAACGCAAAGACCGGGGTCCCCGAGGGCAGGGTTTCGTCCAGGGGGTGGCGGAAGCGATGACGGGACGTCCCTCGAATGCGTACCAGAAGCGAGCACCCACCACACAGTAGGTGTGTGACAAGATCCGTCAACCTGCGTCAACGGTATAGGAATACTCATCTCCGCCCTTTCAAATGAGGCAGATTCGAGCAATCTCGCCTTCGACTCTCTTGAATCTGACAAGCAAAAAACGCTTTGGGTCACAAAATGCTCGTTTTTCTGCCACCAAGTCGCCACATCTATCCGGGAATCTGCACCTATCGCAGATTCGTGGCTCAATTCCCCCACAAGAAGCTGGCAGAAAAGCCGACAAACCACCGGATCTATCCAGCGGTCTCTCACTTCTGGATAACCTGATCCTCTACGGTTGGAAACTCTTTATCCATTTCTTTCGTGCGAGCGAAAAAGCGAGCATCTGCTGCACGCAATGCCAATGCCAAAAGGCCCGCCCCCATGAAGGGAGCGGGCCTTGGAGCCGTGTCCGGAATGCGTCGTTTAGACGCTGAAGCTGGAACCACAGCCACAGGTCGACTTTACCTGCGGATTCTCAAACTTGAAGCCGGCCGCTTCCAGAGTCTCCACATAGTCCACAATGCAGCCATTCAGATACATCAGAGAGGTCGAGTCGACAAAAACCTTCAAGTCGTCAAAGCTGAACACTTTGTCCATCATTCCGCTCTGGTTCTCGAAGGCCATTGAGTACTGGAAGCCCGAGCATCCTCCGCCCACCACGCCAATGCGCAGTCCGGCAGGCAGCGGGTCCTGTGTGGCCATAATCTCGCGCACCTTGGCAATCGCCTGGGGCGTCAGAATAAGGGGCGCCTTCTTAACTTCTTCCTGCGCCGGAACTTGGGTTGCAGTTGCCATGGTTTCTCCCTACCTCGATATTCAGTCTTTACTTGCTCACTTTACCGCCGCATGAGCCCTCGTGCAAGCTTTCAGGCCACATCCGTACCATTATTGGATGCCCGGTTAGGCAACAGGATGCACATCCTTCCTCACTGGGAACCCCTCCGAACCGGTCCCCTTCCTCCCCCAAGTGCCTGAACCGGCAACAATTGTATTTTTCATCACGCACAGCGAGCCGCTTTCAAGCTATTATGTTCAACCGGACGGCCCCGAGGCCAGCGACACTCGCTGAATTTTGCTCGTGGTAACGCCGGTAGATTGGGGACCCGGAACCTGCTCTGGAGGTGGGTTATGACGTTTGTTCCCGTGATGTGGACGGTTTGGGGAGTGATTGCGCTGATTGCAGCTTCCCTTTTGATCTATCGTTCCAGCCTTACAAAGGACGAAGAAGATCAGATTTTTCTCGACGACTCGTTTGACCACGAACGCACCGCGCAGGCGGCGATTGTAGCCAAGGTCAACAAGGTGCAGCCAGTTGTGCGCGCCTCGGAGGTCCTGGTCGTTCTGGCAACCCTATTCGTGATTGGCTACTACATCATGGATATATTCAGGCAATTTAAATCGTAGTCGGCTTCATACACCGTCGGCGGAGGCCCCGCGCTTCCGCCGAGTGACTGCCCTTGCGGTTTACTTGGCCCCTATTCCACTTCTTCTTTTGCCTTGTAGCCGTCGCGGGCAATGATCTCGTATTTCAAGTTCTTGTGCTTTTGATCCTGAATGCGCAACGGGCGTCCCTCGTCGTCCACCAGTTCCACTCTCAGCTTGCGGTAGGTCCCATCCTGCTTGGCATCGGATGGGTGATACACCAGCTCATACTTCGATCGGATCGCCTGATTGATCGATGAAAAGATGTCCGGCATCTCGCCCTCAAAGCGGGGAAAGAAGCTCATTCCGCCGGTCATCTTGGCGAATGTCCTCATTTCATTGTCAGCCTGCAGGTAGTCCATGTCGCGCATCTGCGCGTCCCAGCCTCCCCGCCCTTCTGTGACCGCACGCAAGGCACCGCCCGTCGAAACCGTAAAGATCGTGATATCCGGCGTATTTTTGATCTTCTTCAAGATATCGTCGAGCGTAATCTTCGAGAAAGTATCACGCCCTGAACCGATAAGAATGATGTATTTGCGCCCCGGGATCCGACTCAGACGGTCCAGCGATTCAGAAAGGGCATCGAACATATTCCGCTCGCTGAAACCGGGAATAATCAACGAGTTAATGGCATTCAGCAATTGCCGCTTGTCCTGCGTAAAATCCAGCACAATCTGCGTTCGCATGTCGTAGGTAATCATCGCCACGTAGTCCTGCGGCCGCAACTGCTGCGCAAAGGCCCATGCCGCATTGCGCATGTCGTACACAAAGTAGTAGTTCGTTGAAGCGAATTCGCACAGCAACAGCGCGGTTATTGGCGCCTCCACGCGCTTGAATCCGATCACCTTCTGCTCCACACCGTTCTCATACACGCGAAAGTTGTCTGGCTTCAGTCCGGGCACAAACTGGCCAGTCTTCTGCAGCAACACACCCACGTCCAGCGTCACTTCCGGCACATCCACGCGAATCGAGTAGTTCCCCGCGCCTTCCGGGTTCTTGAACTTTGGTTCCGCCGGTGCTGGAAGAGGTTGTGCTTCGGGCTCTTTTTTCTTGGGTAGCGCAATCACGCCCGTATCGCCGGTGGGGCCACCGGCAGCAGGCGGGGCCTGGTCCTGTTGTTGCTTCGGTGGCGGCGTCTGCGCGGGTGTCGTGCTTTGCGCCAGCAGAACCGGCGTGGCGGCCACAAGTGCGATTGCGCTCAAATGCAGCGCTCGAACATGGAGACGCGAACAAATATCGTGCAGGACCTTGTATGTCATGGCAACCTCACCGCTCGGTACAGCATACGGGATAACCGGCCGAATCACGCAACTCAAGCGCGGCAGGACACATGCTTCCGGTTGTACTCTAATAGACGTGAAGCCGCGGTTCAGGGCAGTCCCCTTGTTTTTCATCGGAGCAATACTGGTGCTCGCGGCTGCAGCCGCACAACAGGCTCCATCGAGCGCGTCGCGCACCTCCCACCCGCCCAGGCTGGCTGGTTTCTTCCCCCTCGATCAGGTCCATAGCGGCATGCACGCCACCGCCTGGACCGTCTTCACCGGCACAAAGCCCGAGCCCATGGACGTCGAAATCCTGGGCGTCCTCAAAGGCGCGCGCGGCCCCGGACAGGACATGATCCTCGCCCAGCTTCTGGGCGCCAAGCCCGAGTACACCGGCGTCGTGGCCGGCATGAGCGGTAGCCCTGTCTACATCGGCGACAAGCTGCTCGGCTCGCTCTCGTATCGCATCGGCCAGTTCAGCAAGGACCCAATCGCCGGAATTACTCCCATCGCCCAGATGCTCGAAGTGCGCGATCTGCCTCTCCATGCGCCTGAGATAAAGGAGGCGGCATCCAACGGCCTCGCCTCCGGCGCAACCATCCAGGCAATGGACACGCCGCTCGTCATGTCCGGCTTTGCGCCCGATGCCGTCCGCCTTTGGCAACAGAAGATGGCTGGTACGCCTCTCGCCGCCGTCTCTACCGGCGGTGTCGGTGGCGGCAGCGGCGCCGATGACAAGATGGTCTCTGCCTCCGCCGCCGGTGTCGAGCCCGGCACTGCAGTGAGCGCAATGCTCGTCCGCGGCGATATGGAAATCTCCGCCACCTGCACCGTCACCTATGTTGACCCGAAGCAGCTCCTCGCCTGCGGCCACCCCATCCTTCAGTCAGGATCCGTTTCACTGCCCATGACCACGGCCGATGTGGTCGCCACACTCGCCTCGCCGCTCAACGCCTTCAAAATCGTCAACACCGGCGTCACCATCGGCGCATTCACTGAAGATCGAGACTCTGCCATTCGCGGCGTCCTCGGTCAGCGCGCGCAAATGATTCCCGTACACATCACCGTCAACGGCCCCGGCGGCCCACGCAAGCTCCATGTCGATGTCCTCAACCTCGAGTCGCTGACGCCTCAGGCTCTGATGGTGGTCGTCTACAACTCGCTCCTGCAAACCAATCAGAGCACCGCGGAGATGAGTTATCACGTTTCCGGCAATGTTGGCTTGCAGGACTACGGAACAGCTCCCATCGATGTCTGGGCTCCGTCCGGAGCGAATGCGCCGGCCGCATTAACCGCCGCCATGCAAACCGGATTGGCCTTCCAGAACTTCTATGCCAACGACGCGCGCCGTGGGGCCGTGACCGGTGTCGATCTCACCATCGATGCAATCCCGCATCACGTTGACGTTAGTCTCGACACTGCGCGCCTCATCTCCAGCGACGAGGTTCACGCTGGAGATACGGTCACCGTCGAAGCCACGCTCCGTCCCTGGCATCAGCCCGTGCGCAATGTCCGCATCCCCATCAAGCTACCCACTCGTTTGGCTCCGGGCAACCTTCGCCTCCTCGTTTCCGATGCGGGCACCATCGATCGTGCGCTGATACGTCCGCGCATGCCCAATGAAGAAACAGACATGGAAACGGAACTGGCGGAGGCGCGCCTCGCGCACGCAGCGGACCGCGTCTATGTCAGCCTGCTTGTGCCGGAAACCCAGGCTGAGGTGGAGGGCGACGCACTTTCCTCCTTACCCATGTCCATGGCCAACGCCCTTGAGCCCATGAAATCCACCAAGGATGCGGGCCTGAACGGCGAATCCGCGTTGGTCTCCGCCTCCGCTCCGGGGGGCGGGGTGGTTCAGGGCTTCACGGTACTTACGCTCCATGTGGTTGAGGGCGGCGGAATTGACTAAAAGTAACCCCCAGGCTCCAATTCGCTCACCACTCAGTAACCTCTTTCGCGAACAATATAGGTAGAAATTTATTTGTAATCAGGGAATCAATGAAGACCAGTACATCGCAAATCCAGGGATACGCGGCCCATGCTGCCGGAGCGGAGCTTCTGCCCTTTAAATTCGACCCCGGCGAACTCAAATCGCACGAAGTGGAGATCGCAATCACACATTGCGGCATCTGCCACAGCGACCTCCATCTCATCTCCAATGATTGGGGCATCAGCGAATACCCCTTCATTCCCGGCCATGAAGTCATCGGAACCGTCTCCGCGGTGGCCACGGACGTCAAGAGCCTCACTGTCGGACAACGGGTTGGTCTAGGCTGGCAATCGAACAGCTGCGGCGAGTGCGAGTGGTGCCTTCGTGGTCTGGAAAACCTCTGCGCATCCATGGAGGCCACCTGCGTGCGTCGCCACGGCGGGTACGCCAACCGCGTGCGCGCCAACGTCAAATTCGTTATTCCCATACCTGATGCACTTCCCAGCGAAGGCGCTGCGCCGCTGCTCTGCGGCGGCATCACCGTGTACAACCCGCTGCGCAATCACGGCGTCAATCCCTCCTCGCGGGTGGGTGTCGTCGGTATCGGCGGCCTCGGCCATCTGGCTATCCAGTTCGCCAAAGTCTTCGGTGCAGAAGTCACCGCCTTCTCCACCAACGTGCAGAAAGAAGAGGAAGCCAGGTCCCTCGGCGCGCATCGCTTTGTCCACTCTCGCGAGACAAAGTCCATGCGCGACGTCGCCGGCTCGCTCGACCTCATCATCAGCACCATCAATGCCGACCAGGATTGGGGCGTCTATCTGCAGGCCCTGCGGCCCACCGGCACGCTCTGCTTCGTCGGCGTACCGCCCTCCCCGGTAGAGCTCCAGGTATTTCCTCTCATCTCAGGCCTGCGCACCGTCTCCGGCAGTCCCATCGGCAGCCCGGCCCGCCTGCGCGAAATGCTTGACGTCGCCGCCCGTCACGGCGTCAACGCCACCACAGAGAATTTCGCCATGGCCAGGGTCAATGAGGCTGTCGAAAAGGTGAAGAAGAACAAGGTCCGCTACCGCGCGGTCCTCGCAAACTAGAATGTTCTACGAGAAATGACCGGCATCCGCATCGACAAATGGCTCTGGGCCGCGCGCTTCTTTAAGACCCGCGCCCTCGCCTCGCGTGCCTGCGATCTCGGCCGCATTCGCACCCAGAACATTGAAGCCAAACCCGCGCGTGAAGTCCACGTCGGAGACATACTCGAAATCCGCAATGAGGGCGGCACCTTCGTCGTCGAAGTCCTCGTCTTGAGCCAGATGCGCGGTCCCGCCGCCGTTGCCCAAACCCTCTACCGTGAAACCGACGAGAGCAAAACCGCACGCCTGAAGGAAGCCGAAGAGCGCAAAGCCCTCAACGCGCTTATGCCGCAGCCGGAACACAGACCCAGCAAGCGCGATCGCCGCCACATCATCCGCTTCCGCGGCGGGCACTGAGCAACACTACTTCTTCCGCGCAACTGTCTTCCTCGGCATCGGCACTCGCTTCGCATTCAGCGTGAGCAAAGGGTCCGCCAGCTTGTCCTGCAGCGACTTCGTCAGCAATCCGAGTGAAACAGAATCCAGCGCCTTCGTACTCGCATAGTCCACATCCACAACAATCCCGTCCGGACTGAAGGACAAGTCGAATCGCTGAATCGGCGCCTCTGTTGGCCATACCGCCGTCACCACTGGAGAAATCCGCTGCATCAGTTCATCGTGAATCTGGCTCAGTGTCTTCGGCTTCGGTGGCGGCGGCGACGGTGGCGGCGCATTCAGCCTCTGCATCAGAGCATCCAGTTCATTCCGGCTCGCAATGCTTGACACCGTAATATTCGCCTTGCGTCCCGTGCGCCGCTCAATCTCTCGCTCCGCCTGGTTAAGCTTCTCCGGCGGCACGGTCACCGTTGAGATCAGCCGCACCGTTACGTTTCCCCGTCCTGGGTCCACCTGCTGCGACACAATATCGCCCGCCGGCAGTAACTGCGCCACCACGTTCTGCACCGCGCCGCGCACAAGCGTCTCGCCCGCCACCTGCACAAACGCTCTGCGCAGCGGAACCGCAATCGTCGCCAGAAGCACCGCCAGAATCAAAATCCGCCAGTGCATTTGCCCGCCATTCGCAATCACCCGCTGCAGCGGTCCACGCGAGAGCCTCTGCGCGAATTGCTCCGCCTGGCGTCTGTCCGCGCCCTTCAAGCGCACTTCCTGCGTATTCATGCCCACCAGCAGAAATATCGCGAAAGCACTCGTCACAATCGCCACAAGGTTGGTCAGAAACAGCAGCCCTGCGCCGCCCATGATGCGCGCATTCATCCCGCTGCCCATTCCGTAGCCAATCGTGCACAGCGGCGGCATCAACGCCACCGCAATGGCCACACCTGGCAGAGTCGTCACACCACTCGCGCCCGCCGTACGGCTCACCGCCACTGAACCCGCCAGTCCTGAGAACAGCGCAATTCCCAGGTCAAGCAAATTGGGATTGATGCGGGCCAGAATCTCGTTCGTGATTGAGTGGAACGGCAAAAGCCAGACAATGAATGCCGACAGGCCAACCGCCAACGCAACACTCGCCAGCAGTTTGCTCACAGCTTTGATCGTCAGGTAAAGATCGCCGATGGCCAGCGCCAGCCCCGTTGCCATAATCGGCCCCATCAACGGAGATATAAGCATCGCGCCGATGATCACGGCCGGACTGTTGACGATAAGGCCAAATGCCGCAATCCCTGCGGAAAAGAAAATCTCGAGCCAGTAGTTCAGGTCGAGGAATTCAGCCGTCTCGTATACCTGCGCATAAACACCCGGCCGCTGTTCCTTGGGAATGCGGAGCCACTTCTGCAGTGGCGTCTCCTTATGCGTGCTCGCGGCATTCATCTGGCCCCTGCCCCCAACGTTTCGCCACCAGCCTAACACCGATGCCCACATCCCCTTAATCGCGAAGCGAAGGGCCGGATCCCACAAATCGAATGGCGCGCAGGCGTCGTCTGCTCCACACAGTGGTGCGAGCAATAAGAAAGCACCAGCCGCACCGCAGGTGCCAGGCAGCTGCTGCACCGCAGGTGCCCAACTCTAGTAGACTCAATGCCAAGATGGTCCCTCTGTCCCGCCTCGCGCGCCGGTCCTTTTTTTTGCCGCTTGCGGCCCTTGCCGTCACCTTCACTCCAGCGCTCGTCCAGCTTCGCGCCGCAGCGCAGGGCACGCAGTTGTGGACCCAGTCCCGCTTTGAAGAGTTTGAGAAGGGCACGCCGCAAGGCGTCGCCATCGGCAGCCAGGGATGGCTGCGCCAGGGTCCCGGGGTGCGCGAACTCAACACCACGCCCTCCACCTTCGTCTGGTCCGTCGCCGCAGACAAATCCGGCACCATCTACGCAGGCACCGGCTCTCCAGCGTCCGTTCTGCGCATCAAGCCGGGTGAAAAGCCCTTCACGCTCTTTGACACCAAAGACGTCAGCGTACAGGTCGTGCGCATCGGCCCTGACGGCGCGCTGTACGTCGCCACATTGCCCAGCGGCAAGGTCTACAAGCTTGATCCCAACGCCACCGAAAAGAAGGACGCCTCCACCGCCACCGTTGTCTTTGATGCCGCCAAAGCTCCCGGCGCCAGACCCGCTGAAGGCAGTTCCGTCAGGGCCCGTTACATCTGGGACATGACCTTCGATGCGGAAGGCCGCCTCTACATCGCCACCGGTGGCCCCGCCGCTGTTTATCGCGTTGATGTGCGCAAACCAGGCGCCGCACCCGATGAGTTCTTCCATTGCGACGAGGCCCACATTCGCGCACTCGCATGGGATGCCAAGGGCAATCTGATTGCCGGCACCGACGGCAGCGGACTCGTCTATCGCATCTCACCTGCGGGAAAGGGATATGTTCTCTTTGAAGCCCCGCACCGCGAAATCACGTCAGTCGCGGTCGCACCCGACGGCACCATTTACGCCGCCAATGTCGGCGACAAGAGCCACAATCCTCTTCCACCACTCGCCATTCAGGGCGTCGGCTCCGTGACCATCACCATCATCCAGCCCGGCTCGCTGCAGGCCGCCAACTCCAGCACCACACTGCCGGAGGGCAGCGAAATCTACGCGCTCGCCAAAGACCAGGCTCCCCGCAAGCTCTGGGCCCAGAAGGGCGAAGTCGTTTACGCTCTCTCCGCGGACAAGGACGGTCTCCTTGCACTCGCCGGCAATCGCGGCCACATCTTCCGCATCCAGCCCGATGGCTCCTATGAAGACGTTGCCCACCTCGAGGCGCAGGAAGGCCTTACCCTCGCGCGCACCGGCACTCGTCAACTGCTGATTGGCACCGGCAACACCGGCAAGATTGTCGAACTTGGCACAGGCGACAAGCACCTCTACGCCAGCGACGTACTCGACGCCGGAGCCTATGCCCGCTTCGGCCGCATTGAGGTCCAGCCCGGCTCAAAGGGCTACACACTCTACACCCGCACCGGCAACGTGGAGCAGCCCGCCCGCGGCCGTGGTGACTGGGGATGGAGTGACTGGGAGCCGCTCAAGGACGGCGCCGTTGCCTCGCCCGCAGGACGCTACTTGCAGTGGAAGGTCGAACTCGCGGAAAGCGGAAAACTCGGCAGCGTCGGAGTCAATTACCTGCCCGTCAACGCCGCTCCCGTCGTCGATGACATCGTCGTCGTACCGGGCGCGCGCCTCAATGCGCAAACCAGCAACAATCAGCAGCAGACCGTCAACATCGCCTTCCCATCCACTGATCAGAACAGCAGCTCCACCTCCTCAACATCGTCCAGCACTTCGCAGGACTCCAGCAACAGCTCTCCACTCAACGCGCAGAAGGACAAGTCTTCCATAACTGTCCGCTGGGCCGCACACGACGACAACAGCGACGATCTGAAGTACGCACTTTACCTGCGCGGCGACGGCGAGCACGTCTGGCGCCTGCTCAAAGACGACATCACGGACAAGGCCTACAGCTTCGACGCCACGCTCATCCCCGACGGTGGCTATCAGGTCAAGGTCGTCGCTAGCGACGCGCCTTCGCACACGCCCGGCGACGCGCTCACCGGCGACATCGTCAGCGATCGCTTCGTTGTTGACACCACGCCGCCTGTCGTAACCGAACTCAAAGCGTCCGAAGAAACCGCCGTCTGCACCAGGATGCCGTGCGGCTTCACCATCCACGCCACCCTGGACGCCGAAGATGCCACGTCACCGCTTGCTCGCGCCGAATACTCGCTTGACGCTGGCCCCTGGCAATACGTCGCTCCCGTTGGCGGCCTCTCTGACTCGCAAAAAGAGCAGTACGACTTCAACATTCCCACCACTGCGCTCAAGGGCCAGAACGGCGAGCATCTGCTAACCGTTCGCGTCTACGACCGCTATGACAACGTCGGCCTCGCAAAAACCACCTTCACGGCCGCCCACGCTGCAGAGGCCAGGTAGCCCGATGCGCTTCATGGCATTCGAGCTCTTCGTTGCCGCGCGTTATCTGCGTGCCAAGCGCCGCCAGGCCGTCGTCGGTGTCGTCACCGCCATCTCGGTAGCCGGCGTCGCCGCCGGCGTTGCCGCGCTCGTCATTGCTCTTGCCATCACCAACGGAATGGAACGCGATCTGCAGAGTCGGCTCCTTGGTGCGTCAGCCCACATCAATCTCGAACGTGCCGCCGCCGATGGCATCAAGGACTGGCAACCGCTCCTCGCCCGCCTCAAACACGTCCCCCACGTCGTCGCAGACGCGCCCGGCCTCTACGGCCAGGTCCTCGTCTCGCGCGGCCCGCGCGCTGGCTTCGCTCTCATCAAGGGCATCATTCCCGCGGACGAGCGCACCGTCAGCAACCTGCTTGACACCATCGTGCAGGGCTCGGCCACGGAACTCGCTCCCGCCGCCGCCTCAACAGAGTCCAACGACACCAGCTCAGCCTATCCACCCATCGTCCTCGGCAAAGACCTCGCAGACCAGATCGGCGCCACCATCGGCGACAGCATTCTCGTCACCAGCCCGCAGGGCGAGCTCACGCCCCTCGGCCTCGCCCCCAAATACCAGCGCTTCCGCCTCGTTGGCATCTTCCACTCCGGCTTCTTTCAGTACGACACTGCCTACGCCTTCATGCGTCTCAGCGATGCGCAGCGCCTCTTCAGCGAGCCCGACCTGCTCTCCGTTATCAGCTTCAAGGTCGACGACCTCTACAAGGCGCCCGAAGTCGCCAAGGCCATTGAAGCCGCAGCGGGCAAGGGCTTCATGACCACCAACTGGATGGAAGAGAACCGCGAGCTCTTCCGCGCCCTCAAGCTCGAGCAGATCGTTACCTTCATCGTCATTGCGCTCATCGTCATCGTCGCCGCTCTCAACATCCTCATCGCCCTCACCATGATGGTCATGGAAAAGACCCGCGACATCGCCGTTCTCATGAGCTTCGGCGTCCAGCCCGCGCAGGTGCGCCGCATCTTCCTCCTGCAGGGCTTCCTCATCAGCGTTGTCGGAACCATCCTCGGCCTCATCCTCGGTTACATCGCCTCCTGGGCCGGCGGACACTACCACTTCATCCACCTCTCCGCCGAGGTCTATTCCATCGATACGCTGCCCTTCGCCCCACGCCTCACCGACGGCCTCATCGTCGCCGCCGTCTCCATCGGCATCTCTCTGCTCGCCACGCTCTACCCCTCCACCACCGCCGCCCGCATCCTCCCCGCTGAAGCACTCCGCTACGAATAATCTTTGAACTCCCACTGAAACAAACATCAAGATCGTCGTTGATTTTCAGCCTCTTCAGGCAACCCTGCAGCGCGGCCCGCATAGCGGGAACTAGCCCTCATTCCATTCATCCAATCCGATAACTATCCCCACGGCACCGCGTCCATCAACGTAGGCACTCTGCCTCTGGAAAGCAGGCATCGCGGAGGCGCAAGTCACTTCAATTTCCTTAGGAGTTACTTCGCATGAAACGTGAAGCAAGGCTATCCCTGTCCATTGCATCCTCTTGTCTTCTCGTGCTCGCGCCCGCGCTCGTCCGGGCTCGAAGCCTGAAGAATTCACCCGCGGCTACCGGCGCCAACGCCTTGGCCAAAACCACCGCCACAATGACCATGGAAAAGCAGGAAGCCCGCAGAATGGTCCCCGCGCAGGTTTCACTGCTCAGTGACATCAACGCCCAGAAGATCCATACCGGTCATCTCTTTCGCGCCCGTCTTTCACACACGGTCCATCTCAAAAGCGGGCAGGAGTTGCCCGGCGGAACCGTGCTCTGGGGCAAGGTGACCACGGACACGACGCAGGCCGATGGAAGGCCCAGGATCGCCCTGCAATTCATCCGCGCCGTACTGCGAAACGGCAAAACCATTCCCATCCGTGCAGCCATTATGGGAGTCTCTCCCCCGCAATACGGCGATCTCGGCCAGCTTGCAACGCTGTCGCCAATCGCCTGGAACGGCAAGGAGTTGCAAATGGACGAAATCGGGGCAATCTCCGGTGTCGATCTGCATAGCAGGATTGCCGGTGCCAGCTCTGGAGTCTTCGTAGCCACAAAGAAAGACAATGTGAAACTGCGGAAAGGCAGCCAGCTGGCCCTCGCCATCGCCCAGCAGAACAAGAAGGAACTGCACAGCAATTCCATGAACAGCGGGGTCTAGGCAGCCCCTTCCTCTTCAGGTCGCGCGCACCCGGGTGTTCCCGGGTGCTTCGCCTTTGCACACTTGGAAGAACCAAAATCCATCTGCAGGTGAGAATCGAGCGCTTGCCACACTTCATGCGCCTGCAATCGATCGACAGGCTCGCCTCGCGGATGCCGCCGGCCTTGCGACCAGCCCTTAGCACCGCCGCCCAATCCGCCTAATCTCCCGCCGGCTCTGCTCCCGGGAACCACTCCACATGCATCTCACCCCTGCGGCCAAAGTAGATCACTCGCTTGCCCGTCAGCAGCGCCCAGTACGCAGTCACGCCCGCCTCTGCCGCCCGCCGCAGAAACTCCGGATAACGAATCTCATCCTTTTGCGCCCCGCGAATCGCAGCTACAATTCCGTCTTTTGAAAATTCCGGCGCAACCTTCCCGAACTCCACATCCAACGGCTCCGTTACCACCGTATCGTCGCCCAGATAAACCACGTCTTCCTTCCGCCGCAGGTCCACAAAATACGACTCCACGCCCGCCCCCAGCATCGTTCCCACTACCTCCGGGAACGTCTTCCGCGCCGCGTGCGTCTCTCGCAGCACCTCACGAACCATTTCCGACTTGTTCGCTTCCGCAGTCACATCCATACTCATCCTCCGCCTTCGCAGGCACTCAATTGGTTGGCATCGCATGCAGGCCGTGGCTCTGCACCAGTTTCTTCAGAATCGCCAGCAGCGTCGCGCGTTCATCGGCCGTCAGCACTTTGAAGAACTCCTCATCGTTCTCGTCCGCTAACGCACCGAGCGCTGGAACCAGCCTCGCGCCCGCAGACGTGAGTTCCACGTTCTGATAGCGCCGGTCGTCGGTCCGGTCCTCGCGCAGTACCAACTTCTTCCCCACCAGCCTGTCGACAAGTTTTGATATCGCGCCGCGCGTCAACCCCGTGCGCAGGGCCACAACGCTCGGGGGAATACGTCCACCCTGGTACATCTCGCGCAGCACCACCCACTCAGCCACCGTCACCCCACGGCCTTCAACCTTGCGCGCAAAAGAGTGCGACACATGATTCGAAACAAACCGCATCCAGAACCCGATATGCCTCTTCAGTTCGCTGACCGGCTCCGCGCCGCCCTTTGATTTGCTCATGAACACACTCTATGTCAGATTAGTTTCCTAGTCAACTATTTCTTAGGAAATCTCCCTGCGCCTTCCAGTTCCATCTCTCACTTCCCGTCTCTCCTCCCGAAACTCATCCATCCCCGCCTCAGCGCCAGCTGTCGCTGGAATCGTTTACAATTCCCCCGCCTTGCAATTCCCGCCGCTCGTTGCGGCCAAATCTTTCACCGGCGCAAGCACGTCCCGCCCCTTCTGGAGCCACCATGATCTCTCGACTCGCCTTTGCCTTCTCGCGTTCCCGCAATAGCCGCATCCGCACCGCTTTCTTCCTGCTCGCCCTTTGCCTGCTCCTTGCCGCCCCCCTCTTCGCTCAAACGCTCGCCGGCCGCTGGGCCGCTGAGGGCCGCACACTCGACAACGGTGAAACCGAGCTCACTATCCTCACCATCAAGCAGGACGGATCCAACCTCACTGCCACTCTCCAATCCACCGGCTTCTCCTTGGATCTGAAGGGCACGGCCAATGGCACCCACTTTGAGCTCTTCGGACCGCGTTCCAGTGAGCACCCCATGCTCGCCGGCGACCTCGTCAACGGAGATCTCCAGGGCAAGCTCTTCGGCCGCCGCCCCTTCACCGCACATCCAGCCACCGCAACGGACGTGCTGCCCGAAATCCCATACATCACGCCGCCTCCCATCAATCCCGTCTCTTCCAATGGCCTCGCCAAAACTCCGCCCATGGGCTGGAACAGTTGGAACCTCTTCAAAGACAAGGTCACCGACAAGCTCGTCCGCGAAATCGCCGACGCCATGGTCTCCAGCGGCATGCGCGACGCAGGCTACATCTACGTCAACATCGACGACACCTGGGAGGGCGTCCGCGACGCCAACGGCAATCTGCCGCCCAACAGCAAATTTCCTGATATGAAAGCCCTCGCCGACTACGTCCACTCCAAGGGCCTCAAGCTCGGCATCTACACCGGTCCTGGCCCGCGCACATGCGGCGGATACCCCGCCAGCTACGGCCACGAGGAACAGGACGCCAAAATGTTTGCCTCCTGGGGCATCGACTATGTCAAATACGACTGGTGCAGCGCCGCCCGCATCTACAAAGACTCTGACATGCAGGCCGTCTACCAGAAATTCGGCCGCGCCCTCGAGTCCACAGGCCGCCCCATCGTCTACTCACTTTGCCAGTACGGTCGTGACCACGTTGAAAAGTGGGGCCCTGAAGTTGGCGGCAACCTCTGGCGCACCACAGACGACATTCGCGACGAGTGGTCCAGCATGATCGGCAATATCGAAGAGCAGGTGCCCACCGCTCCGTACGCGGGCCCCGGCCACTGGAACGATCCCGACATGCTTGAAGTCGGCAACGGCCATATGACCGACACCGAGTACCGCACCCACATGAGCCTCTGGGCTCTCACCGCCGCTCCCCTTCTCGCCGGTAATGACATCCGCGACATGTCGGACGCCACCAAGGCCATCCTCATGAACAAGGACGTCATCGCCATCGATCAGGATCCCCTCGGCAAGCAGGCCTCTCCCGTCAAAGACGGCTCACTCGAGCGCTGGGTCAAGCCCCTCGCCAACGGAGACGTCGCCGTCGGCATCGTCAATCTCGGCGACTCCGCCGCCACCGCCACCGTCCACGCCTCCGACCTCGGTCTGAAAGGCAAGGTCAAGCACGCCCGCGACCTCTGGGCCCACTCCAATGTGAAGTTTCAAAACGGAGACTATTCGGCAGAAGTGCCTTCACACGGAATCCTCATGCTCCGTGTCAGCGCGCACTAGAACCATAAACATATCCTGCGTGCGACGTGCGAGCATTCGTCGCACCGCGGAAGCATCATAGCCGGCTCATCGCGCACTCTGTGCGATGAGTCGGAATCCCAACCCTCTTGCGAGCGAAGAGCGAGCGTCTGCTGCATGCAATGCTATTGCGGCGTAATCACACCGCCCACCGCGTGCCGCCGCGGAAGCTCAATCCCGCGATGGTCCACCACGGTATTCGCCGCGCTCTCTTCTGTCGGCACAGTCAGGAAATCTCGCTCTACAACTGCGCCGCCGCACGCCGGGCACCAGTCCCCGCGCGTTTCCATTCCCATCACTGCATGGCAGTGGCTGCATACACGTTCCATGCATCCAGTGTAGCCAACGCCGTCGACGCTAAATCACCGAAAGCCGTTTCTGCTCAGTGATCTGCTCAGCAACCTCCACGGCCCATCGACCAATCGCTTCCCAGTCGCGCATGTCCATCGCGGGCAGTTTACCTGCAGGCAGCAATCGAAGCATGCTGAACGGAAACCCCATGCGCTTCACGTCCCACAACCCGCCGAAGATCTTTACTTCCTCGGGGACCAGCCAGCTATGCTTCGCTAACTGCGCCAGCGCCTGCCGCTCCGCCTCCTTAAACTGTTCCGGCTTGTTCTCAACCGGTCCAAGCACAAAACACCAGACATCCATCTGCCCAAGCTGTTTGCGATGGCGCTCCACGAATTCGTGAAATTCCCTCAACAAATGTCCAACGTAGAGAGGCACGCCAAGAATCGCAGCTGCATATCCGTCGATCGCGCAGTCCTCCTTCATGCGCACAAGTTCTGTGCTCAATCCGGCCCCGCGCAGCGCATTTGAAATGGTTTCTGCCACTTCCCCGGTAGACCCACTGCGCGTCGCATAAGCAACCAATGTTCTCGCAGGCATCATTCACCTCCTGCTGCACGCAATTCTCCGCCGCAAACGCACCGCCCGGTGTGCCTCATGTCACAATCCGTTGTTTATCGCCTGTGAACAGCCCCTGACCAAATGGAAATCCAGAGCAGCTACACTAGTTACATGCATCCCCCTGTCCGGCTGGTGGCCATTGACATGGACGGCACACTCCTGCCCACCCACTCGCATGCCATCAGCCAGCGCAATGCAAAGGCGCTCCTTTCCGCCCAGCAGGCCGGCATCACCGTTGTCATTGCCACTGGCCGCCGCATGGCATACACCACGCCCCTTCTTGAAAACATCGGCCTCCGAGCGGATACGCTCCTCGTTGCGTCGAATGGTGCAGTGACTCGGCAACTTGACGGCGTGCATCTCCACCACTGCCACATGGACGCGCATGTGGCCCGCGACCTCTGCGGCTTTCTGCGCCCCTTCGGTGCCGTCGTCTTCACCTTCGACCGCGACGGCCTTGGTGAGCTTGTCCTCGAAGACATGGAACAGGCTCATGGCCGCATCGCCCTCTGGGTTGAAGCCAACCGCAACGCCATCCAGATTGTGAAGCCGCTCGAGAATGCATTTCTGGGCAATGAAAATCCCATTCAGGGCATGGTCGCCGGCTCGCTCAACCAGATGCGCGAAGCCGAACGCGCACTCAAGGCAAGCCCGTGGGCCAATGCCTGCTCCTGCATGCGGACCGAGTATCCCGCACGCGATCTCTCCATCCTCGATCTGCTGCCCTTCGGCGTCTCCAAGGCCACCGCACTCCAACGGCTCGCCACATCCGCCGGCATCCACCGCAGTGAAGTCATGGCCATTGGCGACAACTGGAACGACTTTGAAATGCTCCAGTGGTCCGGCCAGGCCATCGTCATGGGCAATGCTTCGGTCGATCTCCGCGCGCACGCCAAAACCCGCGGATGGAAGCAGGCGCCCTCCAATGAGGACGACGGCGTTGCCGCAGTTCTCGAGCCCGCCATCGCCAGACGCCTGAAGGCAGATCGGAAATCAGGTCTCAACTCAGATCTGAAGTCGGACTTGGAGACTGGCGTCGCATGACCCGCCGCCTCCGCATCGCCGCCGTCGCCGCTGCCGGCCTTCTCGCCGCAATGCCCGCGTCTGTGCGCGCGGCAGAGATCATCACCCTCTCCAACGGCTTCACCATGCGCTGCAACCATCACTCCCAGGTCGATGGCCGCGTCCGCATCTTCCTCGGCTCCGGCGAAGACAGTTACATCGAACTGCGCCCACAGGAAATTGCCACCATCACCGCCGTTGCAGATTCACCGGTCACTTCGGACCACGAGCCCGCGCCCCACTCCCAGGCCGACACCAAACTCACGCCCGCCGACCTCCGCCAGATGCTCTCCACCGCCGGCCAGGCGCACAACGTCAACGTCGACCTGCTCGCCTCCATCGTCAAAGCGGAGAGCGGCGGCAATCCGCACGCCGTTAGCCACGCCGGTGCCAAAGGACTCATGCAGCTCATGCCCCAAACCGCATCGGAACACGGCGTCCGTGACAGCTTCCGGCCCGGTGACAACATCCGCGGCGGCACAGCCTATATGGACGAGCTGCTCACCCGCTACAACAACAATCTCGCCCTCGCCCTCGCCGCATACAACGCCGGCCCCGCCGCAGTCGACAAATACCACGGCATCCCGCCCTATCGCGAAACCCGCGCCTACGTCGCCCGCGTCATCCACGAGTTCAACCGCCGCACCCGCCAGCATCAGACAGAGCAGGCGCAGACCGCACGAGACCGGCACAGGGCGATAAAGACAAGCAGCAGGGGTGCCCTCTGTCCAAATGATCTGTAACAACGGCCGGGTGCCCCATGTCCCTGAAGTTGGGACATGGGAAAGATCAACACTTCCCCAGCCACCGGCTACCCCGCCACAAATCCACCGTGCCCCATTCATCGCGCAGCGATGAGTGGGAAAGATCAACCTCAACTCACCACAAACCGGAAACATTGCGCGAAGCGCAACCCAGAGGGAGCAGGGGCCTTCAGGCCCGGAGACCAACAACTCTCCTGCGAGCGAACAGCGATCTGACGCCCCACGCGGTGATTTCTACTCCGCCTTCATCATTGTCGCAATCAAATACTCTTTGCGTTCATTCGCATTTCCATCGGAGTAGTGCAGGATCCGCGTCCAAACCAGAAACGCACCCGCCGCCAACATCAAAAGAATCGGCACCGGCAGCCATCGCACCTCCAACCGCCAGCAACCCCAAACAACCAGCGCACCCACTCCCAGCACACCCAGCTGAACCAGCATGGCCGCAAGCGCATTCGCCTGCGCTCCTGCTGGCCGCGCAATTCTGCCAGGATTGATGCGGTATGGCATGGAGAACGAAAACACAATTCCAACGGCCATATTGCAGGGTAGTGCGAAAAGAAGCCACGCACCCATATCCGCTAGAACCACAAAAGATGGAATGCCCAGTCGAAAACAACTCAGGGCCACCGCCGCAAAACCGACCAGAACAAACAGCACAGAGTACAGAAGGTGCTTGGCCAGAAGAACCTTACGAATCGGCATGGGAGAGAAGAACAGCAACTGGATACCTGCTCCTTCTGAACCCAACAGGTTGTAGAACAGTCCGGTAAAGCCCACCGTTGCGTAACTCAAGCACAAAAAATAGATAAACGGAAACGTCTTCAAGTCGTCGCTCGCATGGTGATGAGACAGACCCGCAAGCACCAGCACAAACAGCGCCGGCACGCTCACAGCCCACAACAACGCAACAGAGCGCAGCAGGCTTCGCAACTCCTTCTCAACCATTGCGGCAATCGGGCCGGATCCGCCCAGCGTCCACCCGCCTCCGCGTTCACTTGCTTCCTCTCGCTTTGGCGCCCAGCCCAAATTCTCGCCGCGATACTCGGCCCTCAGACGCCCGGCCAGTGCACCGCCCGCAAGCGTCACCCAAAGCCCAAGCATGCTCAGTGAAGAAACACTAGCTGCCCGCTTCTGCTTAATGTTGTTTTGCAACGCGCGCGCACCCAGCCCCGGTGCAATCCATTGCTGCACCACGTTCGCACGCTTCAGCAACGGAGAATAGTGGGTCTGCAGCGCGCGTATCTGCGCTGCCTCGTCCTGGCCCTTCATGCCCTTCTGGCCTGTCCATGAATTCACCGTCACCAGGCCCACAAAAACAAGCATCACCGCAACGCCCAGAATCTCTCGCGTCTTTCGCTGCGCCAGCCAACGGTCAATCCACGCAAACACAGCGCGCGCCATCAGAATATTGAAAGCCGCCAGCGCCAGCAGGCTCAACGTCACCCACAAAATCAAATCCGGCCGCACCAGCACAATGCCCAGCCAGATTCCCAAACAACCCAGCATGCCCACATAGGTTGAAGCATCCAGCAGCCCGGAAATCAAATGCAGCAGAAAGTACGTGCCAAAACCAACCGGAAAACGCAACAGGATTCCAAGATCCGCGTGTTCCTGAAACGCCGCAACAAACATCGGAAATATGAGCCACAGAAGGCTCGTCGCCCAATACAGAACCGGCAAATACGCCCATGACGCGTGCGAGGCAATCGAGTAGGCTGCGGCATAAAGGCCTGTTCCAAAACCCAAACCAAACACCGAATAGATGAGCCACGTAATACCTGTCGTTCCCAGATCAAACAGCCCGTGAATCGAGCGAAGACCGTTCAGAAACATCCACCAGCGCACGCGCGCCATTGCCACATACTGAGCCCGGGCCTCCCGGCCGAACATGATTCCAGCTGCTCTGTCTGCTCCATCCATCAGTTTTCCCCGCGCGCCTCCCCTTCCCTGTCCGCGCCTCAAATTACTGGAACAATCTCCACTTGCGAATTTACGAACCAGTCTCACACATCAAAACTCTATCGCGTCCACGATAGGACGGGCGCATCCTGAGCGCAACGAAGCGAAGCCGAGGGACCGGCAGCTGCATTGAACAATGCGTCCAAATCACAAATACCGGGTGCCCCATGTCCCTGAAGTTGGGACATGGGAAAGATCAACACTTCCCCAGCCACCGGCTACCCCGCCACAAGCGCACCGTGCCCCATTCATCGCGGTGCGATGAGTGGGAAAGATCGATACTCAACTCCCCCACTAACGCCGTATCACCCCGAGCGCAGCCAACAAGTTTCGGCTCGCCGATGGAATGCGTCCCGGAGGGACGCAAGGAAAATAGCCCAGGGTGGAGCGCAACGCGCGTAACCCTGGGAACGAGTCCCCCTGCTTGTTTCCCGAGCCCCGTAGCGGCGGCTGAATCAAGCCTCACCCCTGCACAAATCCACCGTGCCCCAATCTCTGCGAATTATCAAACGGTACAAGTTATACTGCCACCGATGAAGCGAGCGCTGTATATTGCCGGCCTCACGTTGTCACTTGTAGTCTTCGGTGGATTTGCAGCAATGGCGGCATGGGGCGGAATCACTCATCGACACTTGAACATCAAGGGTTGGATGATGCTGATCGGAAATCCCTACATTTGTTGGATGGTTGCAGTTGAACTGCGAAAGCAGTTCAGGGCAAGACAAGAGTGAAAATTCAACCACCAGCAAGTCGCCCGTTCAAGAGGAATCCCACCATATGCCTGACGACTTGATTGATTTGAATACTCCACAAAGCGACGACGAGAAGCCTGAAGTAGCTGACGAAGTAACCTCGTGGTGGATTGGCCGCTGGGCGCACGTAATCGCTCTGGTCGTCTTCGCCTTCTTGTATTTCCCTCTTAGCGACCATGTCTGGACTTGGCTGGTTGCGGCAACCGTCTCCTACATCGTCTTCATGCTGTGCTGCACATGCGGCTTGTCCTTCCAGGATTCAGACGATTTCTTCGGAAACCCGGAAGTAATCGGATACATGGCAATTCTGCTGCTAAGGCAAACATTTGTATTTGCACTCATCTGCCTTTTTGCATATCTGTGGAGGTACCTGACTCCAATCCTGCCAGCCTGGGCGACCGCACCTCCCAGTCATGGCCTTTCGCCCTGGCAGTTGGGTGCCGTCCTCGTGGCGTATTTCGTCGCCGTAAGAGAATCAAAGTGGATGGCAAGAAAAATCAAGAAGCGCTTTCCAGACTTGCATGAGCCGCTCGATGCCATTGAAGCCGAAGAATCCTCATAGAGGATTGCGCTTCAATCTGATCGCATGTGAAGCAGGAATCCGCAAGCCATCCCGCTTGTCCTATACTCCCCACGTCACTCCGACACTCCTATGAGCCCTCGCTATTTTGTCCTGATAGAAGGATTGGAACTCTTCACCTTTTTCGGAGCCACGCCCGCAATTGGAATCATCATTGCTTTTCGCGCTTGGCGACAAAGAGAAAGCATCGATCCAAAACAAAGCAGAATGCGCTGCATGGCATCGGGTGGAACCGCTGTCTTGCTCATTCTTTTTGCGAAGTGGCTGGACTCTGATATCCGGTCGCCGCAGTATTTTCTTCAGCTGACTTGTTTCCTGCTTGGGTTGCTTTTATTCGGCGCGTGTATGGGGTACGGCTTTTCATTTCTGATGAGCATGTGGCGCTGGCACAACACGACGCGCATGCATTGATCGGTGCATGAAATGCGATAGTCCGCAGCGCAATTGATGACTTCCAGTAACCCCCATCCCAACATCCATTCATTCGATTCCGCCCCTCCCGCCCATACAATCGATAAAAGCGGGAGCCCACTTGAAGAAAAAGCAGATCATCATCGGCCTCATCCTCGTTTCCCTCATCGGAGTCCTCGTCACCTGGGGCCGCGGCAAAATTCACTTTGACTTCGGCGTCTTCGCACAGGAGGTCGCCCACGCCGACTGGCGTCTCATCGCCCTCGGCGTCGGCTGCATCTATCTCGGTTACATCTTTCGCGCCTTCCGCTGGGCCCAGCTCATCCGCCACAACCAGCGCGTCTCGCCCTTCTCGCTCCTCGGCACCCAGGTCATGGGCTTCACCGCCGTCGCGCTCATCGGCCGCGTAGCCGACCCCGTCCGCCCCTACCTCGTCTCCAAAAAGACCGGCCTGCCCATCAGCTCGCAGATCGCCGTTTACATCGTCGAGCGCCTCTTCGATGCCGGCTCCATGGCCCTCATCTTCTCCGTCCTCATCCTCGTCGCGCCCGCCGGCTCCCTGCCCCATCCTGAAATCGTCAAGCGCGCCGGTGGCTGGGGCATGCTCCTCACCATCGCCGGAGCGCTCTTCCTCGTCGCCGTCCGCCTCTCCGGCAACTTCGTAGCCGCGCTGCTCGAACGCACCTTCGGCCTCATCTCCAAAAATGTCGGCCAGGCCGTTGGACACAAGGTCCGCACCTTCCACGCCGGCCTCGATACCATTCGCACCCTCGGCGACTTCGCCTGGACCGCCGGCCTCTCCATCGCCATGTGGCTGCTCATTACCGGCTCCTACCTCGCCACCGCGCGCGCCTTCACCTCCAGCCCCCCACTGGCCAGCATGAACCTGTCCAAATGCATCCTGCTGCTCGCCTTCAGCGGCACCGCCAGCGTTCTGCAGCTGCCCATCATCGGCTGGTTCACCCAGATCGGTTTCGTCGCCGCCGCCCTGGCCAGCTTTTACGGAGCCACCCCGGAAGCCTCCACCGCCTGCGCCGCCATGCTCCTCATCGTTACCTTCCTCAGCGTCGTCCCCATCGGCCTCACCTGGGCCCAGGTTGAAAACATCAGCCTCCGCAAAGTCACCCATGAAAGCGAGGTCGCCAGCGAACACGCCGAAGAGGGCGCTCCGCAGGAACTCGAGCCCACGCCCGCCGCCTCCTCCGAGCCCTGATCGCCGGTCCCGCCACTCTCCGGGCCCTCTTTTTCACTGGTTCCTGCCCCATGTATATAGGTTTGCCCGGATTCGCATATCAAATTTGAGCAAATTCGGGCAAATTTCGCATCTCTGCGGACACGTTTGCGCGCTCTCGCCCACTCAATGCACGCAAAAGCGTACCCACACTGCCCTGTCTATCCGGTAATTTCGTCACCGCACCACTGCCATCCCCAATACGGCCGCACATTCCACGCCGCAGTGCGCCGGAACGACCACAATAGGCACGCAATTCACACCTCGACCGCTGCCCCTGATCCCTGTTCTCGCGCTACTGCATTGAACCGTATCTTCTCCGGCGCCACCGCCCCGCCCGTCAGCAGAAGGCTCATTGCCTGCTCCATCGTCAGGTCCGTCTCTATAACCCGTTCAATCGGCATAATCTGCAGGAACGCCGACGTTGGATTGATCGCATTCGGCAGCAGCACCGCCGCCACCCGCGCCCCTGTCGTCGAATCAATCATCGTCCGCGTCAGGAATCCAATGCTCCGCTGCCCCGGTATCGGGAAATCCACAAGCACCACTCGCTGACTCGACTCCTTTTTTGTCATCATCGTGTCGAGCAACTGCCGCACGGAGGTGTAGACTTTTGCAACAAAGGGCAGTCTTTCCAGCAACGCTTCAAACAAGTTAAACGCCTGCCTGCCAATCACTAAGGAGGTCAGTCTGCCCAGGATGTACAGCACAATCAGCGTGAGTGCAATGGCCAGTACGGCCTGCATCCACGGCTGCGCAAGCCACTGATTGGGCAGAAACGGCCGCAACAGCACCACCACCGGCTCTCCGGCTTTGGCCAGGCTGCCGAGCACCCAGCTGAATACCAGCCAGGTGACAAAAAGTGGTCCAATGGTGATGATGCCGGCAAGGATGTTTCGCTGCAGATTACGCAGCAGATGTGCCAGAACTGGTTTCACGGGTTGCTCCTCGACAACGAGCATACCCGACGCAGTAGCCGTCAAAATGAAGTCATTGCACTAGCCGTATGGCATCAAAACAACCGGTGCTGTATACACATTTGGAGGAGTACGCATCGAAATGATTATGGAGTGGAACGGAAATCTGGCAAAGGACCCGGAACAAGTTTTGAGACCGATTGAATCGCCGGATAGAAGGAAGCCTGTCCGGCCGGCCGCGGCTGCCGCATGGGAAGCGGAACAGCTCCACAGATTGCGCCAATCTGGCCTCCAGCGTCCAAAGCGTCCTTCACACAGCAGTTCGACCCTGGAGGAGGAACGCCCCATGACGACCGAAAGCACCCCAACGGTGTCCCTGCATACGCAGCAGAAGGAAGAACCGGAGCAACCCAAAGTCGTTGCGGAAACAATCAGCATTCAGGCAGCGGCTCCAGTTGTTGAGCCTCCTGCCCTGAAAGCAAGCCCCAGTGGCAGAAAGAGCCTCGTAAAAAGTGCGCAACCGGCGCCACGGCCCAGCGGTCCCTCCGGCTTCCAGCGTGTAGTCTCCATGGCGCGTGCAGTCATTCCCATCGCGGAAAAGCTACTTCCCCTGCTTGACGGCAACGTGGCAACCGCCGCAGCCAACGTCTTCGTCAATCGCCCAACTCCAAAACCTGTCGATTTCGCTCCGCTGGAACAGTCCCTCGAAAAGCTCAAGGGCGGACAGGCGGACCTGCGGGCCACCATTGCCACGCATGCCGTCCATCTCGACATGGTTGCGGCGCAGGTTGAGGACCTTCACAAGTCGGCTGAAGCGCTTCGCTCTGATCGCGACACATTACAGGAAGAGGTCCGCAGCCTGCGCGGCCGTCTCACCGTAGTGGCGGGCGTATCCTTCGCGCTCATTGGATTGTTGGTGCTCACCGACGTCTACTTCATCCTCCAGAACCTGCACGTCTTACCGTAAACCGCGCCACGCGGAACCCTTCTCGGGGGCGTATTCGAGTTGCAAATACGGAACGCCTCCAAATCGGGTGATTTTTCCATCATATATAAATCAATGTTGATGTAGCGAAATCAAATCAACTCAATTTCGCTACCTTTTACTAATTTCAGCCTGTGAGACATTGCCAGTCGTATTTTCGGGGGTCTACTATTCCCCCTAGTTGGACAAGGCTGGGTTTATCGGCCCGGCGGCAAAAAAAGTAAACATGCAGTTGTTCCCTCAGTTCACAGAGCTTCACTAGCGAGCGGCGCTTACCAGCGCCTGCGTACGGAGTGTAAAAAATGGCGTGGTATGCCTACTGCATTGGTGAAAAGCAAGCCTTTCCTGAATTAGCCCGTCATCGTAAACCAGTCCCATTGGAATCTGTTGCCGGCGTCAGCGGCAATCAGGTTTTCCTCTATCCGGCAAGCGATCTCGCCGTCGTCGTCAGCGAACACAATCCAGCAGAAGAACTTAGCCAGAAGGCAGGCGTGGATCATGCCCGCGTCATCGCCGACTGCTTCCGTCAATCGACGGTGTTGCCCTTCCGCTTCGGGACTGTCTTCAGTGACGATGAAAGCCTCCGCAAATCCATCCGGTCCAACCAGCGCCAGTTCCTCACCAACATTGAGAAACTCCGCGGTAAAACCGAGATGCACCTGAAAATCTTTGTCGACGACTGTTGCACCAAGGAGTTTGGCTATCACGCCGCTGCTGAGAAGGTTGGCCGGGAATACCTCTCCAACCTGCGGGAGACCGCGACGCGCCAGCGTGAGCGCCAGACACGCGCCCGTGCCGTCAGCTTCCAGATGCACCGGCTCTTCATGCCGCTCGATGAAGAAGTGAGCTGCCGTCTGCTCGATAACGGCAAAATGTTGCTCGATATCGCCCACCTTATTGATCGCAAATGCGTGGAGCGCTACCAGAACAAGTTCTCTTCCACCTCCGCCATCATGCAGGAGTGCCATATGCAGCTTTCGGGCCCATGGCCTCCCTATCACTTCGTCCACCGGCTCACGCGCGCGCATCATGCACCGGCGCATGCCCCGGCGGCCGAGCCTGCGCATGCACCGGTCCCTGCGGTTATACCGGCAATGGCGTAATTCGGTTTCGTATCTGCAATGTAAAACCCCGGCTCCGGCCGGGGTTTTGTTTGTGCTTAATTTGACTGCCTTACCGCGTGCCCGACGTTCCCGCTCTGCGATCGCGCGTCAGCACAAACGAACCGCGGCGCTGGCGCGAGGCGTGGTCAATGTGCTTCCAGAAGCCTATAAAGTAGTCCACCGCACTGACCACCGAAACAAGCACCGTAAAGTAAATGGCTGCCACGGCAATCCAGTAGACCGGGAACACAATCACGCCGAAGTGCCAGAAGTCCCAGTGATGCGCCAGAATCGCCGCAACCACTGACACAATCTGAATTACCGTCTTCAGCTTGCCCAGGTCGCTTGCCTGGATCGTGAAGCCTTCGGAAGACGCAATCGAGCGCAGTCCGGAAATCAGGAACTCGCGGCCAATGATCACCACCGCAATCCACACCTTCACCACTTGAGGGTTGTACGCCACCAGCTCAATCAGTGCCGCCGTCACCATGATCTTGTCGGCCAGTGGATCCAGCAGCATGCCCATCGTGGTGATCTGCGCGCGCTTGCGTGCCAGATACCCATCCAGCCCATCCGTCATGGATGCAAGGATGAACAGAATCGCAGCAATCAACTCCTGCTCACCGTGACTCCCACGCAGCGGAAAGTGCGGAGACAAGATCCACAGGAACAGCGGGATCATGACAATCCGGCTCATCGTGATGGAGTTGGGGAGGTTCATCGCAGTCGTTCCATTCGCTGGGTGCTGTCGAGCTGGTTCATCTTCAGCGGGGAAATCCACTCCACGCCGCAATCTTCGTTTCCACCACTATAATCCCACCATTGCAAATGATTAAAACTGCCGGTTCGCTTGATGAGGTGACGAATGTTCCTGGCCAATCGTTCCTCCAGGACTCGTTTCGGACTCGCGCTGAACATTCTGACTTGTGTGGGCGCAATATCGTGCCCGATGTCGTTTGCACTGTGGAACGTCTGTTACTGTTCGTTTCATGACGCTTAGAGCAAGATCCGAGATACCGTTTTATCCCCGCCCCAGGTTTCGATGATCGAAACCCGGGGAACTGCGAAATCTCTTGCGAGCGAAAAGCGAGCGGCTGCTGCACCGCAGGTGCCGAGCGACTGCTGCACCGCAGGTGCCGAGCGGTTGCCGCATCGCAGGCGCTTAGCGCAAGTTCGCCGTCTGGAACGGCAGTCCTGTCGCTGGCTGTTTGTCCGGCATCGCGTCCGTATTTGGCTGAATCGCAACATTGCCATCCGTCGATACGGCAACGGTCGTGTTCCAGCCGTCCACCGTTATCAGCGCCGAGTCTCCTTTGAACTGCGCTGCATCCGCCGTAATCGTGATCGTCCGCTCCTCATGCGGCGTCAGCGAAATGTAATTGTCGCTGGCAAAGGCCGGCAATACGCGCTCGCCGGTCGTCTTGCGCCGTAGTTGCACGTGCGCCATCAACGCAATGTGATCCGTCGGATTGCTCAACGTCAACCGCACCACGCGTTGGCCATTGGAATCCAACGCCGTGGCCGTGGCGTTCAGCGCCACTTCCGGCATTGATTGCAGACTCTGGAAGTCATCGGGATAGCCCGGCGCGCCCAGCCAGTAGAAATTGGTGGACACCACGTTCATATCGGAGTCCCTCAAGTCCAGCTTCAGGAAATGCACGGCGTTAATCGACGTTGGAAAATCCACCTTGCCCAGGTTGGTGACTGCCTCAGGCGTTGCCGTCAGCGGTGTGTCGTGCTCGTAGATTTCCTGCCCATCCAGTCCGTATACCGTCGCGCGCGCCGTCAGTCCCGCTGCGGCGGTCGGCCGGTTGTTGATTACTTCCAACTCGCCCGTGGCCTGGTTGAACTGGATATGCAGCATCTCTGACGCGTGCATCACGCCATAAAACGATGACATTGGTTCCAGATCGTAGTGATAAATCTGCCAAACAAAACTCGGCTGCGCCGGATTGCTCATCCACGTAAGAATCGCCGTGGCCGGATGAAACAACTTCGCATTGCGCCCTTCGTACATCGCACGAAACGCCTCGTAGTTCGCCATCTGCGCCTTGCGCACAAAGTCCGCAAGGTTGCGAAAATCTCCATAACGCGCCGCAATTTCACCCGGATACTTGTCGCCGCCCGAGTTTCCCTTCGCCAGGTCATGCTCCGCCCAGTCGTCGTTGATCGAGTTCCAGTCCTTCTTCGGCATCATGCCGTGGATTGACTCAAGCGTTGGAATCGAAACGCTGCCCGTCTCGGTCTTGAAGTAGTCATCCGTGATCTTGTAAAACTCCCGTGGAGTCCGCCACCAGTACGGCCCGTGCGAGCGCACGCCTGCTCCGTCGGTTGAGCTTGGCTGGTAACGCCGTGTCGGCTCCAATTCGGCGAGCAATTTGCGCAATTCCTTGTCGATCTCCGGTGGTGGATACCCTTCATTCCGTGCGCACCACAACACAATCGAAGGATGGTTGCGGAAGCGCAGCACCTTGTCGCGCACATTCGCAATATAGGTGGGAATGTCTGTCGGATTGGGCCCGTCTCCAGGGTTAGGCTGGAAGAACTCATCCCACACCAGAATCCCGTACTTGTCGCACAGCTCGTAGAAGTCCTCGCCCGTGCTCTGACCCACCCAATTGCGAATCATGTTCAGATTAGCGAGCTTGTGCAATTTAATAAGCGTGTCCATGCGCGAACGCGGAATCCGCTTCATCGCTTCGTCCAGACCCCAGTCGCCGCCGCGAATGAACACTGGCACGCCGTTCACCGAGATCGTTAGCGTGTCCGTTCCTGGCACGCTGTAGCTGATCTTGCGAATTCCGAAGCTCACATCGTCTGCGGCGCTCACGGTCTTCGCATCGTCGAAGCTCCAGTGCAGGGTGTAGAGATTCTGCGGACCGTATCCGTTGGGCCACCACAGCAGTGGCTTCTCCACATGCAGCACGGGGGTATCGGCCGGCGTGAACTTGATCACTTGCCTGGAATGCGGTGCCAGCTCCACTTCGCGCTCAAATGCAATCGGAGAAGCCTGGCCAGTCTCTGCAGTTCCAGTCTCATCCGGTGTAATTGTCCCCTTAAGCACGCCCTTCACCGGCTGATCGGTCACGTTCTCCACCGTGGCCTGCGCGGTAATGTCGCTTGAATCGGTCTTCGGCAGCGGCAGGTCCGTCGTCACCAATGGTTCCTTCACAAGCACTGGTCCAGAGGCAGACAAAAAAACCTTCTGCCAGATACCCGTATCCCGGTCGCGAATCGCTGGAATCCAGTCCCAGCCCATCGTGCACAGGAACGTCGGCCCATCGATGGCGCTTTCGCCGCCGTTTTGCCCCAGCCCGTTGCGCAACGTATGCTCATGGCTCACACCAGGATGCGGCTGCGGCGAAATCAGTACCGCGATGGTTGCCGTCGCGCCCGGCTTCACATACGGCGTAATGTCAAAGTTGCCGCGGATGAACGCGCCCTTGATGGAACCCACCTGGCTGCCGTTCACCCACACCTGCGCGTCGTAATTGATCCCGTCAAAATTCAGCCAGACATGCCGTCCCTTGTAGCTCGCCGGAATCTCAACCTGCGTCCGATACCAGTACTTCGTCCGCGCCAGGCTCTCGGGAATAATTTCCGGCCGGTTGTTCTCGCCGTAAAGCGGCTCCGGATACACCTTGTTGTTCACCAGGGTCGTCAGCACAGTGCCGGGAACCGTGGCGGTGTACCAGCTGCTTGCGTCAAAGCCCGCTCCTGCAATTTGCGCGCCCTGCTGCGGCACTTTCGCTATATCCGCCAGCTTCCAGCCTGACGAAAGCTCCACCGGGGCCGGTAAAGGCTCAAGCGGATGGTGACGCGGCGCGGCAATGGCGGGGACCAGGACAGACATGACAAGTGCAACCATACAGGCAGGTCGTGCAACGGCAAGCTTCAACGGATTCACCTCTGATAGAGAATTCGACGCACATTGGCGCGCGAATGGTGTTCCACAACGTTGTAACAGACTGAATTGGAAACGATACCGCAAATCAGTTCCGCAAGCTGAGACATTCCCAACTCGGCAGCAGAACTCGCTGTTGCGGGGCACCGGACCCTGTGTTAGCTTGATATAGGACCAAATCGGTCGCAGTTGATTTTGCCCAGCAATGCTACTTGTTTTCAGGGATTATGACTGCACAAGGGCCCCGAAGCCCTGAAGCAGCGAAAAAGAAAAACGAAGCGGCCCCGGTGGAGACCTTTTGGCGAAGATCCACCAGGAGCCGCGTAACCGGCAACCTGTGAGCTGACGGCTTCACCACAGCATACGCCATTTTCGCGCGGTGCCCATGGCGAATCCCAGCCCACACATCAGAAAGGGATTCAATGCCAGTGCCCGTGCCTATGCGCGTGGGGCAAGTGCCTTCGTGCGCGCTCAAAGCCCCTCGTCGAAAGCCTTCCTTCATCAGGTTCTCCCCCGGTCGTTTCGGTCCCGCGCTGTTGGGACTGGTCTTGTTGGTTCTAGCAAACCTCTTTGTGGGTCCGCTCCATGCAAGGGCGCAGGAACCGCCATATTTCGTTGCCTACTCCTCTGCGCTTGAAGAGCCCGGCAATCTGGAGATCGCATTCAAGGGCCTTGCAGCTTCACCTAAAAACTCCAACGCCTTTATGAGCCAGACTCTGGAACTGGAGTACGGTGCCACCGCCTGGTGGACTACAGAGCTTTATCTGCAAGGCCAATCGACCTCGAACGACTCCACCGTCTTCACCGGCTTCCGTTCAGAGAATCGATTCCGCTTTCTGCCCACAGAACACTGGATAAACCCGGTGCTTTACATCGAATACGAGAACAATAATGAAGCCGATAAGAGCCTCATGGAGATCGTCGGACATGACAGCATCGCTGACCTCCAACTCAACAACGCAGAAACGCGCGGTGAGATTGAGCGTGAGCTCGAAGGCAAGCTGATTCTCTCGTCAAACGCGAAAGGCTGGAATTTCTCAGAGAATTTCATCGCGGAGAAGAATGTCTCCAATGAGCCTTGGGAGTTTGGCTATGCGCTGGCAACCAGCCGTCCGCTCGCGCTCACAGGAAGCAGCCACGCCTGCACCTTATGCCGCCAGAACTTCACGGCCGGCGCGGAACTATACGGCGGACTCGGCACGGCGCACGGCTTTGGCCTTGAATCTACTTCGCACTACGCCGGGCCGACAGTTGGATTCAACTTGCCACACGGTCCCGCACTCAGCTTCTCCCCGCAGTTCGGATTGAATGACAACAGCGCGGGCGTGTTGTGGCGCTTCAAAGTCTCCTACGAAATACAGCAATTTCGCGATTGGTTTCGTCGTGGAGGCTCACGATGAAACGCCGCTTCGCCGCCCTATCCATCTTTTTACTCTTGAGCGCTCTTGTCCTCGCGGCTCAAAGCAACTGGTTCGGCAAGGTCCCTCAGGTCGACCGTGATCGAGTGAATCCCTATGCCGGGCAGCCGCAAGCCGCAGCCGCCGGAAAACTCCTCTTTGAAGACAACTGCGCCAAGTGCCACGGTGACGACGCCGAAGGCCGCCACGGACGACCCAGCCTGCGCTCGCAACGTATCGCGCACGCCACAGACGGTGAGCTCGCCTGGATTCTGCGCAACGGGCAGACCTTCCACGGCATGCCCTCCTGGAGCGCGCTGCCCGAACAACAGCGATGGCAGATCATCACGTTTCTGCGCACGCTGCCCACCGACACGCAAAATCACACACGCTGACGCCAAGAGCAACTGATTAAGGATCTGATGATGAAGACTGCTGCGAAAAACCAGCTCCGCCAGCGGACATCGGCGCTGCCCCGCCGTGACCGAGCCTTGTTTGTACATATTGTGCCCGCTGTTGCATTGCTGGTTGCCTCAACGTTCTGGATTGCCGGATGCGGTTCCGGCAAAGCACCTGCATTTCCCACTGAAGCAGACTCCACGCCCGCCGCCGACTCCATCGGGGAACGCCTCTTTCTCGATACCCGTTTCGCCGAATACTTCGCCACCCATATGACTGGCGTTAACGACCCACTCCCTGCGGGCGACCCGATGATGAGCACGGTGGAAGATGGCCAGTACACCTTGCCCGGCCCATTCGCGGGTAAATCCATCAATTGCCGCTCATGCCATTTCGTCACGGAGTTCCAGGGCGTGGCGCATGCGGGCAACCGCACTTACGCTGATTTCACCACGCACAGTCCCATGCCGCGCGAGATCGGCGGTTATACGCACACACCGCGCAACGCCATGCAGATGGTTGGCTCGCTGCAGCCGCACTCCGGTCCTCAGTTCCTTCACTTCGACGGCGAGTTCGCCACGCCGGAGCAACTCGTTGCCGGCACACTTACCGGACGCAACTTTGGCTGGGATCCCACACAACAGGCACAGGCCATCGCACAGGTTGCCCGTGTCATTCGCGAAGACAACGGTTCAGACAACCTCGCCGCCGATCGCACCGCGGGCTTTTCCTATGCGAAGCTCTTTCTCGGCACTGACCCGAACATCCCCTCGGATCTGCGCCTGCCTGTCTCGCAGCGGATTGACGTAACCACTGCCAGCGACCAGCAGATTCTCGACGAAGTCGCCCTCTGTATCTCCACCTACATGCGCGATCTGCTCTTCCAGCAGGATGAGTACGGTCGCTATATTGGCTCGCCGTACGACAACTTCCTCCGGGTCAACCATCTGCCCGTGCAGCCGCTCGCCGGAGAAACCCGCGCGCAGTACAATCAGCGCCTGCTTAACCAGGTGGAGGCATTGAGCAATCCTGTCTATATCTCAGCGAAAGATGGCTCATTTCAATACCACGATCAGACGTTTGAATTTGGGCCGCTCGAATTGCAGGGCTTGAAAATCTTCCTCCGCGCGGGCACGTCCAATGGCGGCGATGACCAGCATGCGGGGAACTGCGCCGCCTGCCATCAGGCGCCAGACTTCACTGATTTCAAGTTCCACAACACCGGTGTCACGCAGGATGAGTACGACGCCATCTGGGGCCAGGGCGCATTCGCTGCGCTTCACATCCCCTCCCTCGCCGAGCGCAACGCCAACTTCGACGCCTACATGCCGGCAAGCCCCGCGCATCCCAACGCAACGGAGACCTTCCGCCGCGCGGCCTCGTCCACCAACTCCGGTTACACAGACCTCGGTCTCTGGAACATCTACCAAAATCCCGACGATCCCCTCCCCCAGGCGAATATCAAGTCGGTCATCTGCACGGAAGGTGTGGACTGCTCGGCGGACGACGGCCTTGCGCTCACCATTGCGCGCTTCAAAACGCCCACACTCCGCGATCTTGAAGACTCCGCACCCTACTTCCACAACGGCAGCCGCGCCACTTTTCGCGACGTGGTTGCCTTCTATATCGCAAGCGCGCAGCTTGCTCATCAGGGTCAGTTGCGCAACGCGCCGCCGGAATTCGCCAACATGCACATCAACGCTGACGATATCGATGCGCTCGTCGCCTTCCTTAAATCGCTCACCGAAGACTACGACGACGCTTAGGGCTTGAGTTTCGATTTGCGCCTGCGCGGACCAGCTTCTTCGGTCCGCGCATTTTTCTTGCCTGCATTCAACTTTTCAACCTCGGCAAATGCGGTGCTACCATTCAAACGAGGAGGTTTTTGATGAAGAAGACTTTTCTTAGTCTGCTCGCCTCCTTCATTGCATTACTCAGCGCTTTTTTGTGGTTGGCCCCGTGGGATGTGTGGCAGTTACCTGTCTTCCGCCCCTATGCCAGAACCTCCCGGCTGCGACGCTGGATGTTTAACGGTCGTCCTCCTGGGCTGCGATTGCCGCAACACAATTAGAGCTCCGCAAATATCCCACCTTCAGTCAAACTGACTCACTGCCCAGATCTCGCATGCCTAAAATCTGCATGGTAGACTCGCCCTACCCATGCACACCGCATCTTTTTCTCGCCGCGCGTTTCTCTCTCGCAGCAGCGCAGTTGCCGTTGCTGCCGCCACTGCGCCGCGTCTTTGGTCGGAAGCTCTCCAGACCGATCCGCCCATGCCGGCCGCGCACAGCCCACTCGAAACCACGCTTGACGCCTTCATCGCACCGTACATGAAAGCAATGAATGCTCCCGGCCTCACCGTCGGCCTCACAGACAAAAAGTCCACCGTGCGCGCGGCCAGTTACGGCTTTTCCAACCTCGATGCACGCGTGCCCGTAACAACCGATCTGCTGTTTCAAATCGGCTCCATCACCAAATCATTCGTTGCGCTCGTCCTCTTGCAGCTTCGCGACGAGGGCAAGCTTGACCTGCATAAACCGATCCTCGATTACCTGCCCGATCTCCCCATCGCGTGCCCTTTCGGAACCATTACGATTCACCATCTGCTCACGCACACCTCGGGACTGCCGGACAATCTCGCGCTTTTCTCCGGCGATGCCAATGCGCGTCTGGTGCAGGGCTACACACCCGGCGAGCACTTTCACTATTGCAACGCCGCATTCGACATCCTTGGCCTGCTCGCTTCGAATTTGGACGGCCGACCCTGGCGCGACTGCGTCACCGCGCGCATTCTCTCACCGCTCGGCATGACGGCAACCACGGGTGTCATCACCACCGCCAACCGCGACCGCTCCGCCATCGGCTATGAGCCCTACTGGGATGATCAGGTCTACCCACGCCAGGGCCGCCTCGCCCCTGCGTCCAACCTCATCATGGACGACACTGCCGGATGCATCGCCTCCACTCCCGGAGACATGGCGACATATCTGCGCATGTATCTCAACGAGGGCGTCTGCGCCAACGGCCGCATCATCTCCGCAGAAGGCTTCAGGCTCATGTCAACGCCGTACATCAAGGCAGAGGAGTTCAGTGCCACCGCCAGCTACGGGTACGGCATTGCCGTCGACACACTCGACGGACATAAGATTCTGCGTCACACCGGCGGCATGGTTTCGTTCGCTTCATCCATTCACATCGATCTTGACGGCGGGGTCGCGGCGTTCGCTTCCATCAATGCAATGCAGGGCTACCGGCCAACTGCCGTGACCGAGTACGCAGTTCAGCTTCTGCGCGCGCAAAGCGAAAGCAAACCCCTGCCTGCACCACCCTCCATCCCCAACCCGCTTCAGATGGACAACGCCTCTGATTATGCAGGCACGTTCACTTCAACTGACGGCCGATCCCTCACCTTTAAATCGGAAGACAACGGTCTCGTTCTCGTCGCCAACGGAAAATCCATTCCGCTGCAGCGCGCAGGTGGCGATAGCTTCATCTCCACTGTCAGTGGAGAATTTGCTGAAGCGGGCTTTAACTTTGGCCGCAAGAAAGAGCCACAATCAGACAGCGACCAATCTCCCGACGACGCGAAACCCAAGCCACCCGTCGTCGAAGTCAGTTATCGCGATGCATGGTACGTGAATGCTGCCTACTCAGGCCCGCGAAGCTTCACCACACCGCACGAGTGGGCCCAGTTCATTGGCTATTACTACAGCGACAGCCCATGGGCCGGTGGGATTCACATCTACGCGCTGAAGGGGAAGCTTGTTGCCGATGGCCTTGCACTCACTCCGTTGGGAGGCGCGCTCTTCCGTGCGGGAGAGGAATCCTGGTCGCCTGAAACCGTTGAGTTTCTTCAGAGAGTCGCCGGCAAAGCCCGCATCCTGCGCTTCGCCGGAGCCGACTTCACCCGCATGGAAGTGGATTGACCCAATCGCTCGCAAATACGAAAAGGGCGAATCGCGTAACGCGATCCGCCCTCTTACCCCCTGTTACAACTTAGTTGCCGTCAGGCGTAAATGCCACGCTGCTTGATGGTGAATGCCACGCGATCGATGGCCAGCATGTACGCCGCGATGCGATTGTTTACATTGTGTGCTTCAGCATATCGAACCACGTCTTCGAAGCTGTCGCGCAGAATCGATTCCAACTGCTCGTTGACGATGGCTTCCTTCCAGAAGTAGCCCTGGCGGTCCTGAACCCACTCAAAGTAGCTGGCCGTCACCCCGCCGGCATTGGCCAGAATATCCGGCACAATGAAGACGCGCTTCTCAGCCAGAATCTCGTCAGCTACCGCAGTTGTCGGTCCGTTTGCGCCCTCCACCACAATGCGTGCTTTGATCCGCTCCGCATTGCGGCTGGTGATCACGTTCTCGGTCGCCGCGGGAATCAGAATGTCGCAGTCGGTCACCATCAGTTCTTCGGTCGGAATCGCCTCTGCACCGCGGAATCCCAGCGTGGTTCCGTTGCGATACTTGTACTCCGCAAGCTGGTGAATATCGATGCCGTTGGAGTTGTAAAGACCGCCGTCCTTCTCCGCCACACCAATGATTTTGTAGCCGTTCTCCATCATCAGACGCGCCGCATTCGATCCCACATTGCCGAATCCCTGAATAATCACGCGGCATCCGTCGATGGGCAGGTTCAGGTAGCGCAGGCTTTCGTCGCAGGCCACTCGCACGCCGCGGCCGGTCGCTTCCGTACGTCCGCGTGAGCCGCCAATTGTCAGCGGCTTTCCTGTCACGATGCTGGTCACAGTGTGGCCCACGTGCATGGAATAGGTGTCCATGATCCAGGCCATCGTCTGTTCATTTGTATTGACGTCAGGCGCCGGAACGTCTTTTTCCGGTCCGATGAAATCGATAATCTCCGATGTATAGCGGCGAGTCATTCGTTCCAGTTCGCCCTGCGACATCTTCGATGGGTCGCAAATAACTCCACCCTTTGCCCCGCCAAAGGGAATATTCACCACCGCGCACTTCCATGTCATCCAGCTTGCCAGCGCGCGCACTTCGTCCAGCGTCACATCCAATGCATATCGAATTCCGCCCTTGCCTGGACCGCGGGCTATATTGTGTTGAACACGATATCCGGTAAAGATTTCGATCCTTCCGTCATCCATGTTTACGGGAAAATGAACGATAATCTCGCGTGAGGGAGTTCTGAGCAGCTTCCACAAACCTTCTTCTAAATTCAGCTTGCGAGCCGCAAAATCAAACCGTGCACTCTGTGCTTCCCAGGGATTAATCTCCTGGTCCAGCGTCACGGTATGTGCTGCGAGTGCCATAAACCTTCTCCAATTCTATGCGGCGCCGGTGTGTGGTGGATTCGCTCGTTCTTTCCATCCGCACCCATCTTTTTACGCGGCGCTGCCCTGCCTGGGCGTTCTCCCAACCGCGCCGTTACACTGCCTGCAAACCCGCTCAACAGCAGGTGTTCAGTACGGCCATTGGGGGCAATTCGCCCAAACCCCTGTGAGTCTAGGCCTGCCGCTCTGCGCCGTCAAGCCTTGACAAGGGGGGTCGCCATCCTTTTGGAACCAGCCTGGAAAACTTCCTTCCCAGTTTGGCATAGGCAACCGGTTTCGCCTCCCGGATGACCCCTTTTGCCAGTTTGCCGGAACCGAACACCCGTTACTGCTGTGCGGCACTGTGACGGAAAACCCCGTAAACCCCGATAAGGCTCGGTTAGACTCATCACAGTTCCAAGCACGCCGACGGATTCCTGTCCCCGAGAAGTCGCAGGTCCCCGCCGGGTATGCAATCCCTTTACACGCGAATCGCGGGAGCGGCGATGCCAAACGCGGAGAAGATTCTGGTCATTGATGACGACGCCGTCGTCTGCGATGTTGTGGCAGGATTGGCACAGACCCTCGGTCTCGAATGTGTCACCACGAAGGATCCCTCCAACTTCTCTGACCTCGTCACCCGCGAAACTTCCCTGATTGTTCTCGACCTGATGATGCCGGAAATGGACGGTATCGAAGTACTTCGCCAGCTCGGCGAGCGCAGGTCCACGGCACGCATCCTGCTCATGAGCGGCATGGACAACCGGGTGCTTGAAACTGCCGAGCGGCTCGCACAAAGCCTCGGTCTGTGGGTCGTCGGACGGCTGCAAAAACCCATTCCTCTTCCCGCCCTCAAGGAAGCGCTGGAAACCCTCGCAGTCACCCACGCGCCCGAATCCAGCCTTGAAACGCCCGCCTACTCCTTTCCTGATGAGGATCTGCGCGACGCTCTTGCGAACCAGAGATTTCAGAATTTCTATCAGCCGCAAATTGGACTTCAATCTGGGGAAATAACCGGTATGGAAGCCCTCGTCCGCTGGAACCATCCGCGCGATGGCATCATCCTGCCGGAGCACTTTCTTCCCAGGATTGAAGAACTTAAGCTGATGGATGAGCTGTGCTGGAGTTCGATCAGCCTGGCTCTTGCCGATGCTCGCATTATCCAGGAAGCGCTTCCCGTACCATTGCGCATTTCACTCAACGCCACCATACGCACTCTTCAAAACCTGACATTCCCTGACACACTCCTCAAACTTGCACGCGAACATCACCTTTCTGCCGATCAGATTGTCATTGAAGTCACCGAGTCAGGCCTCGCCCTTGAGCCCTCTCGCGCGCTCGATGTGGTCACGCGCCTGCGCATGAAGGGCTTCCAGCTCTCCATCGACGACTTCGGCGCCGGCTACGCCACCATGCGCCAGGTACAGAACGTTCCGGCTACCGAATTGAAAATCGATCGTGGCATCGTCGAAAAAATGCACGTCAATCTCAGTGACCGCGTCATGGTTGAGAAGATTGTCGAGATGGGCCACGAGCTCGGCATGACCGTCGTTGCCGAAGGGGTGGCAACGCGCCAGCAGCTCGAACTGCTCAAGCACAGCGAATGCGACCAGGTACAGGGTTTCCTCTTCAGCCGCCCGCTTCCCGCCGGCGAGCTCATCACCTGGCTGCGGGCCCATAATCCGCAATCGGTGCTCGCCTCTGTCTGACGGCGCTTGCGCAGCGCACTTCCATCACGGACAATGGTCCCACTCGCGGCGCGCACCTGCTTGCTGCGTTGTCCGTTCAGGGAGAAAAGAGTGTACAAACTCAAGCGCGTTGTTGCGACCTTTGTGTGTCTTATTGCCTTGATTTCTTTCTCACAAGGTCAGGCTGCGCCCAAACCCAACCCTCCCTACCTGAACACCCCGCACCCTGATTCTGCTGCGCCTTCGTCTTCTGCGCATCCACTCACTGCTGACGATCTGAACGCCTTCTTTGACGGCATCTTACCGCTGCAGCTTGAGCGCAGTGACATCGCAGGCGCCAGCGTCCTCGTCATGCAAAATGGTCAGGTCCTCCTCGAAAAAGGCTACGGTTATTCTGACGTAAAAAAGAAGACGCCCGTCGACCCCACCACCACCATCTTCCGCCTCGCCTCCATTAGCAAACTTTTCACCTGGGTCTCGGTCATGCAGCTCGTCGAACAACATAAGCTCGACCTCGACACCGACATTAACCAGTACCTCGACTTTAAAATCCGTCCCGCCTTCAACAAGCCCATCACTCTGCGCAACCTGATGACGCATACTGGCGGCTTTGAAGAAACCATCAACGACATCATCTTTACCAATCCCAAACAGGCCGTCTCCCTCCGCCAGTTCCTCATTGACAACCAGCCGATGCGCATCTACCCTCCCGGCGAAATCCCTGCCTACTCCAACTACGGCGTCGGACTGGCAAGTTACATCGTGCAGCGCGTCAGTGGACAGCCCTTCCAGCAATACGTGCAGCAGCACATCTTCACGCCGCTCGGCATGACTCACTCCACCTTCGACCAGCCTTTGCCCTCGCGCCTCAAATGGACTGACTCGCTCGGCTACCGTGGTGACACCACCAAGCCCCCCGTCGGTTTCGAATTCTTCAACCCCGTCGGTGCCGGCGGCATCTCCTCCACTGCGGCCGACATGGGCCGCTTTGGTCAGGCTCTGCTCAACGGCGGCCAACTCGACGGCCATCGCATCCTTCAAACCGAAACGCTTGCACAGATGTGGACGCCGCAATACAGCGCCAATCAGGATTTGCCACCCATCTGCATGGGCTTCTATCAGGACTGGCGCAACAATCTCCGCTGGATCGGCCACCAAGGCGACCTCATCGCATTCCATAGCCTCTTCTTCATGGAACCGTCGCAGAAGATTGTTCTGTTTGTCTCCTATAACTCCTCGGGCGGCGCATCAAAGCCGCGCCCGGAGATCATCGACTTCTTCTCTGACCGCTACTTTCCCGGCCCACTGACATTTCCCTTCCTCAAAACGCCGGCCAGCCAGCTGAAAGACATCGAAGGCCGTTACGAGTCCACCCGTCGGGCTGACAGCACACGCCTCAAGCTCGAAGCCCTCTTCAGCCAGCACTCCGCACGTATCAATAAAGAGGGCGAGCTCACACTTTCAGGCGCGCGCGACCTCCGCGGCCACATCGTCAAGTGGCGTCCCATAGGCAAAGACCTATGGCAAACCGAAGAGGGGCAGGGCCGCCTCTTCGCCATCCGCAATGCGAGCGGTAAAATCGTTCGCCTCGCCAATAACTTTCCCGGCGCGCAGCTGCAGCGCGTTCCTTGGTACGAGGACAGCCACTTTGTCCTTCTCACCGTCGGTGCAAGCCTCGCCATTACCCTTCTCGTTGTGCTCGCGTTTCTGCTGCGCATCGGCCGCCGCATCTTTCTGCACAAGCGCCCTCGCTGGCAACCGCAACCCGGCACCATGTACGTCACCTTTTCGCTCAAAGCCGCCTCCCTCTTCTGGTGTCTCATCCTTGGCGGCCTATTCGGTTACATTGTCAAGGCTGGTAACGACTTGATGCCGCCCACCCCTGCGTCCGTTCCCTGGTTCATTCTTCTGAATGCCGTCACAGTTATCGCACTGCTCCTCAGCCTCTTCGCCGTCCTCGCCGCTGTACGTATTGCACGGCGCGGCGACCTGCGCTGGATCACCAGGATCAAATTCTCGCTAGTCGCCCTGGCTTGCATTGCGCTCAGTTGGTTCGCCATTCATTGGCACATCCTCGGACCCGTGCATCGAATCTAAGGTTGGCGCAGCCTTATACACTGGTTTCTGTGAAGCCCGCATCCCATCCCAGCCAGCCCAGCCGCAAGGAGTTCCTCGCCCTCGCGAAGGAGCACACGCTCGTTCCCGTTTACCGCACGCTCACGGCCGATCTCGAAACACCCGTCTCGGCCTTCCTGCGCGCGGCCTGGCGTGAGCGCGAGTGCTTCCTCCTCGAATCGGTCGAGAACGGCGAGCAGGTGGGCCGCTACACCTTCATCGGCATTCATCCGTACAAGCGCATCGTCGCCCGCGGCCGCAATATCGCAATAACAGAAAACAAGCGCACCTCGCACATCGAGGGTGACACCTTCGCCATCCTGCGCGACGCGCTCTCCGGCCACAAGCCCGCGCGCATTCCCGGCCTGCCACCCTTCACTGCCGGTGCCGTCGGCTTCTTTTCGTATGACGCAGTTCGCCTCATCGAGCGCCTGCCCAACAAAGCCAAAGACGAGCTCGGTATCCCCGACGCATGCCTGCTCTTCTTCGATGAAGTCCTCGCCTTCGATCATGTCCGCAAGCAGATATGGATGATTGCCACCGCCGACGTCACCCTGCAGTCACCCGACGCCGCCTATCAGGACGCACTCAAGCGTCTCGCTAAGCTTGAGAAACGCCTCGGTCAACCACTGCCCAAGTTGCCCGCGCCCAAGCATGCAGGCAAGCTCAAGGTCACCCATCGCACCCGCAAGAAGGACTTCCTCGCAGCAGTTGAAGCCACCAAGGAATACATCCGCGCCGGCGACGTCTTTCAAACAGTCCTCTCGCAGCGCTTCGATGTCGAGACCAATCTCGACACATTCCAGATCTACCGCTCGCTGCGCACCGTCAATCCCAGCCCCTACATGTTCTTCCTCCGCTTCTCGCCAGACGAAGGACTCGGCGGAAAGAAGTCTAAAAAGAAATCCAAAAAGTCCGCTCCAACAGCCGTCGTAGAACTGGCCGGCTCCTCACCCGAACTCCTAGTCCGCGTGAACAATGGAACTGTCGAATACCGCCCCATCGCGGGTACCCGTCCGCGCGGCGCAACGGAGAAGGAAGATCTCGCTCTCGAAGCCGAAATGATGAGCGACGAAAAGGAGCGCGCCGAGCACGTCATGCTCGTCGACCTCGGCCGCAACGACGTGGGCCGCGTCAGCAACTATGGCTCCGTCAAGGTCGACCGCCTCATGTACGTCGAGCGCTACTCGCACGTCATGCACATCGTCAGCACCATCCTCGGCAAGCTGCGCCCTGACCTCACCGCCGTCGACGCGCTCCGCGCCTGCTTCCCCGCCGGCACACTCAGCGGCGCGCCCAAAGTCCGCGCCATGGAAATCATCGAGGAACTCGAGCCCGCACGTCGCGGCACCTACGGCGGCACCGTCCTCTACGCCGACTTCTCCGGCAACCTCGACTCCTGCATCGCCATCCGGTCATTCCTCGTCAAAGACGGCAAAGGCTCCGTCCAATCCGGCGCCGGCATCGTCGCCGACTCCGTCCCCGAACTCGAACACCAGGAATCCCTCAACAAAGCCCAGGCAGTAATCCGCGCCATTGAGCACGCGCGGGAGCTGTAGAGCCGCTTCGTCTGAATTGGCATCCAGCGTGTACTCGCAACTTCCGTTGCAAGATCCTGCGGATCAGGCATAGACAGCGTAAATGCGATCCTGACCTGCCGCATTCTTACCGGCAAAGAGGAACTTGAAGTCCGTCCACCCGCCAAAGCCAACAATGACGGGAGCCGACACATTGCCGGGATTTCCGTCATCGGCGTAGGAGAGCAGTTGCCCCGTTGGTTGACTGCGTAGATACGGTCTTGTCCAAGTTCGTTCCTGCCGCAGAACAGGAACTTGAAGTCCGTCCACCCGCCAAAGCCAACAATGACGGGAGCCGACACATTGCCAGCGGTTCCCGCGTCTCCGTAAGAAAGCAGTTGACCTTGCTCGTTCACCGCGTAGATGCGGCCTTGCCCCGCGGCGTTTCTGCCGCCGAAGAGAAACTTGAACTGCGACCATCCGCCAAAGCCAACGATCACTGGAGATGACACATTGCCGGCAGTTGCAGCGTCCCGTAAGAGAGGAGTTGGCCCTGTTCGTTCACCGCGTAGATGCGGCCCTGCCCGGCTGCGTTCCAGCCGCCGAAGAGGAACTTGAACTGCAACCAACCGCCAAAGCCAACGACCACTGGAGATGACACATTGCCGACAGTTCCGGCGTCTCCATAGGAGAGCAATTGAGCCTGCTTGTTCACCGCGTAGATGCGGTTCTGGCCGGAGGCATCTTGACCAGCGAAGAGGAGCGGGAAGTCCGACCACCCGCCAAACCCGACGCCTACCGGGCTTGATACATTGCCGGAAGTACCGGCGTCTCCATAGGAGAGCAGTTGAGGGACGTAGACGCTCTGACTCACGGTTGCGCCCGAGGCAGGCGTGACTTGATCGTATACAGTGTTCGATGTTTCCGCTGTACCGGGCTGAGAACCGCCGCAAGTATTGCTGGTTTGTACGGAAAGATCTCCCGGCGTCACCGAGTATGTCAATGTGCCGGCGCCTGACGAAAACGTGCACGTCAAACCGGGCGCAGAAACAACGTCAGCCTGAAAGCCGTAGATCGGAAAGAGGGCGTAATTCGCGGGCTCAGACTGACCTGCGTAGTGCTGCCAAGGCTGTGTGCTGACTGAGTGAACACTGCCGTTTGGATCGGTGATGCTGAAGGTCGCGCCCGTCACGTTTCCGTTGCTGTCCGTAGCGAGCTTGATTGTGATCAGTGAGCCCGCAAGCACCTTATTCGAAGACCTGGAGCTAACCACAGTGCCGCCTATGGCGGTGTGGGGAAAGACTGGAAGCCAGGGACTCGTATCAGTGGGGTTTGGCGTGTAGCCCGGGGGCCACCGTATTTCAGGAGGATTTCCTCCCGGCCCGCCCGTTTGAAATGACTTCGCACTGGCCCAGTATTGAATCTCAAAGCTTACCCGTTTATTCGCCACGATGATGAGGTATTGAAACCAGTTAAGTTGGCCAATGACTTTCCCCGGAAAGGTTGTCTCCGGGGTTGAGTTGGGAGTGATCGCTGTAGGTTGCGGGTAAGAATTCAACTGCAGCGAGAATCCCTTGTCGCCCACGGTGATCAAATCCTCGGTGACCCGCAGGGTTACCGCCAGATTCTCGAGATTCTTGCAACCGTTCACCAGAATGCTGTTGTTGCTGCCCTTGCCTGCGAAGCCCATATTTGTCGTCCTCGAATGTAATAGTGAAGGCTCGGTGCAGAACGTTTCGCCACGATGGATGAAACCTGGCGTACATCTTTCCAATCCCACCAAACTCTCCTCCGGCATTGTCCTAACAGGCTTGCAGAAATATTTGCCACCCAATCCCCGAATCGCCCACAGGTTCTCAGTTATGGATAAAATGGTTCGCGGATAGTTCTTGCCAGAGTTGAGTTAGGATGCTGAGCATAAACAACGGCAGATTTCGAAGCCCGGCGCTGGTTGTGGCGCTCATTCTTGTGGCAGCAGCAACCAGGGTCACTGGCCAGAGCAGCAATGAAGCTTCCTCCCTTTCCACTGCCGCAGCAGACGCTCCTTGGCCTAGAGTCGATCTGAACGTCCTCGTGCTCAACAAGAAAGGCACTCCGCAGAAAGTCGACGAACAGCAGTTTCGGCTTTTCGAGGACGGCGCGGAGCGTCCGCTGGCGTTTCCCGCTTCGCCAGACTCACCCGTTTCCCTTGCCCTCGTCATTGATTCCTCTGGCTCGACAGTCAAGCGCAAGCCGGCCATGATCTCCGCCGCCACCGCAATCATCAAGGCGCTGCCCGCAGAGAGTGAGGTCATGGAGGTCGCCTTCTCGAACGAGGCATTTCTTGACCTGCCCTTTACGCCCGTCTCCAAAGTCGATCTCTCGATTCTCAATCGGGTAGATTCCAAGGGCACCACCGCGCTCAATGACGCGCTCTACGCGGCCGAGACTTATTTCATTCTTCACGCCAAATATGCAAGAAGAGCTCTGGTCATCTTGAGCGATGGCCAGGACAATGCGTCGCGCATCGATAAGAGACGCCTCATGCGGAAACTCGATGAGCCAGGAGCGCCGATGGTGTACCTCTGTCAGCTCTCTCCGGCCAACATATTCGAACAGCAACGCATGGTTGGACACATCAACCTGAAGTTTCTCGCCAAATGGAGCGGCGGCATCATTTTTATCCTCGATCCTGACGCCCAATCGACTGCTTCCCAAATCTCCGCGGCAATTCGTAGCCAACATGTCCTGCAATTTACCGCGCGCGATCCGGCGCACAATGGAAAATCGTACAAGCTTCAAGTACGGCTCCCGGACAAGGACATGCGAATCTACGGACTCCCGAACTATCATGCTCCTGAAAAGTAACGGTGAGAAACTTGCGCTCCAATAGACAAACTCTGCCCACCAGGCTCTCCTCCGGCGTCGTCCACACTGTTCCTCCAGACTTGCGCCAAGCCCTTCTCGCTGATCCCGAGGCGCGAGCCAAGTGGGAGGACATTACTCCCCTCGCACGTAATGAATGGATCTGCTGGACCATCTCCGTCAAAAAGCCAGAAACTCGTCAGCAGCATGTAGCCCGCGTCTGTTCGCAGTTGAAGGAAGGCGATCGCCGCCCCTGCTGCTGGCCCGGCTGCCCTCATCGCTAAGTGCCAGTCAACATATCTGAATTTGAACAGTTGACGTCCCGCCGTCAGATTCACTTTTTCTTGCCTGACGGCGCGGCAACAAAATATCCCCTGCGCGCACGAACACTTACACCCTTCAGGTCCACGAAGACCTTCAGCCGGTGATACGCGTCTTTCCGCTTCAAGTCCCGCGCAGAAAGATTCAGCAGATAGGAGTATTAGGGTGCTGCCGCCAGTTGCTTCAGGCCCGCTGTGAGATTGTTGTTGTTATGGAAAAACTCTCCTCCGGTGCCATCGGCCAGTGCACCCATGGCATTCTCGTTCATCTGCATGGCGATTAGCTGGTCAAGCATCGTATTCCCATTCCACTGCGTCTGGGATTCTGCGAGAGTCGCGCTGGCAACCGACATCTCGCAATCATACGTTCCGCGCACATCAAGCGTATTGATGACCACATTCGCATTTGCCGCCGCTTCCAGAATCTCCGACGTGCGATGCAGTGCATCCTGACTCAACGTTAGAAACCCCGGCGAAACAAAAATCAGAATTCTCCGCCCGGGCAATCTGGCCATCACACGCACCACATTCTCAATTGAAATCAGTGATAGCTGGGTGTCCTCATCTCCCTTCGCCAGGACGCGAGAAGCCTCTCGGTAAACCATGCTGTGGTAGATGTCGCTGTCTCCGCCCAATTCCGGCCCGCCACCACCGGGCTCAAACGACTGTAGCTGCGTGCATTGCTTAACCTTTTTCACCGCAATGCCAGTCACTTCAGGGTTACGTTTATTCTGTATCTGGTCTGCTGTGTAGTAGTCCATGCCTAGGCATGGGTCAGAGCTCTGGCTGTCCAACGGATGAAGCGTCAGCTTGTTGACGGCAGCCTTCAGCGTATCGGCATCTCGCGTCAGCCCCGAACTAACCCCCATCATCGAGAGCACGTCGGCGGTCTCGTTCGGAGCCATGGGTTGCGCCAGCAGTTTCAGCGCAGCTCTCTTGGCCAGCGCAAGGTCAGCCGGATCCATGTGACGATCGTCAAACAAATAAACTACGTATCGCTGCGGCGCGGATACTGCTTCCTGTTCACTCGTGCCGATATCGCTGCCGGGGGTGGGCGCGCCGGTATGCAACATTGAAAATCCCGTAATGGGCTGCCGTTTACCGTCGTCGAAAACCTCAAAATCTTCCTTACCAAGACCGCCCACCGCCTTGTCATGCTTGTCCAGCACCACCACCGGCACGGAGACTTCATTTACGTCAAGGCTCATCGTCGGTTCACCCCCTTTGTCTGGAAAAATCGGTGAACTCTCGGCCGTTTGCTCAGCCGCCGCTTTGCTCGTTTCCGGCTCGGGTGGTTTGCTCGCCTCGGTTGGCGGTGGCCCCGCCTCAGTGTTCGAAGGGGGCGCTTCCTCTTTCGCTCCACCCTGTGAAGCGATCGCAGACCCGGGCGCGCTTGTTGGAGCTGTATCTACCTCTGAGTGCACAGGCGGCGTTTGCGTTCCGCCAGAAATCGCGGATACATCTTTCGATGGCGTCGGAATCGTCACGGGCAGTTCTGGCGTTGCCGGGCTGCCGGTGGAAGCTTCACCGCCGTCTGCTTCCTTTGAACCTTCGGCTGGGGGCAGCGCGGCGCTTTCCGTGATAATCCGCGTAGTCGAACCAAACAGATGGTACTTGGTAAACAGGCTTTCGTTCAGCCACTCTGTTGTCAGCCCCTGCGTGGTCGTCTTCACACTGGCGGCTATTGCGGAAAGTGCCAGGCTGCGCACCGGACAAATATAGGACTTTCCCCCAATTGAAACCGGCCCATAATCGACAAGAACGTCGAGTGTCACCAGGTCTGCCTCTCCCTTCACATCGGCAATCAGCGTGAGCCGCTCAACAGTACCGGTCGCGGGGTCAATCCAGATTGACCCGTGATAGCCTGGTTTTTCGCGCGCAATCCGCCACCACTCTTCGTTGCGCTTCTCCCTTTCCGTGGCTTGCTGCCACCCACAGTGCATTGTTGTAGCCCCCGTCCTTCACAACCGGAGCTGCAACCTCGTAATGTGAAGCTGCCTTGGGAACAACGTAGTCGAAAACTGAAACTCGGCCTGTGGGCGAACTCTCCCAATGACTCCATTGGATCGAGCCGTTGGAAGCATCACCCAATACCTGTAAAAGCAAGGCGCCAAATTCACCCCACGTTACAAGTCCGCCTCCGGCACGCAGCTTCGCTGCCTTGTCGCCTTCACCCAGCTTCTCCTGTTCATTGCGTACTGATACTTCAACTCCGGACTCGCCGACGAAGTGCAAACCCTCCGACTTTGGCCAGCCTCCGTTCTTCAACTCTTTCGGACTGTCGTCGAAGTTGTAGGTGGTCCGCGTAGCCAGCAGATTCGGCAACCGGGGCAGTGTCTCCTGAACGAATTTGCCCGCCTCCTGCAGTTGTTCCTTCTGCGTGTTCGCATCGGGTGCAGGTAAAGCCGGCACTTCGTTTGTGGGCAGGTTAAGAAACGAAGACCGGTCCGTAAGAAGCTGCAGGGCAATTGGTGCCTGCGGCCCATTGGTATAGAGCTTGGTCAATCTGACTAGCGTCGCATTCGATATGCGCTCGGCCGGCTGACCTCATTAATCCGTCGGGCAATCTCGGCATCTGCCTTATGTTCGGCAACGGAGGTCTTCAGTATCTCTTCCAGCTTGGAGACACTCACGCGCTTTGCTGCCAGCAGAGGAAGCGTCGTAAAAGCAAGCAGGGCCAGGATCAACAACGAACGCATATGTGCCGTGCCTTCCGTCTCAGAGCATCAGCATGAGACTAGTAACTTGCACTGCGAATATACAGAGTCCCCGGTAAATCTGTGAATACCGTATACGCAATCCTCAGTAAGTCTGCATAAGAGTTACCCGCATCAGGACAAAAACGCCGCACCGCCACGCTGCACAACTGCAGCTCCCATCAAATACAATCGCAGCGAACTTGCCTCAATCGATTCGCGTGCAATGCTTCGTGCATTGCGCAAAGCATCTGCAGCGCTCATCGCTGGAGCCGCATAGAAAGAAACACGTGCAGACTTTGCAAAGGGAGTTGACCATGCGCAAATCATCCTTGCCCACTTTCATATTCGCTTTCATCCTCGCCGCGCTTCTCTGCACGCTCCATGCAAGAGCATCGCAATGCTCCGACCTCCAGAACATCGCACTCCCCGCCACCATCATTTCGAGCGCCGAACTCATACCGGCCGGAGCGCAAATTTCCATGCCGATGATGCCGGGGCCCAAACCGGACTGGAATCTCCCCGAACACTGCAAGGTGGAAGGCATCATCCACAAGCGAGTTGGTGCGGACAACCAGAACTACGGCATCCAATTCGAACTTCGCCTGCCCACCCACTGGAATGGCAAGTTCTTCTTTCAAGGCGGCGGGGGGCTGGACGGAGTCGTTCGCCCGGCCATCGGTATGTCAACCAACGGCGCCACGCCCGCCCTGGCGCGCGGCTACGCCGTTGTCAGCACCGACGCCGGTCACGAGGGTATCGCCAACTCCATCTTCGGCAAAGAACAGCAGGCACGGCTCGACTATGCCTACAACGCAATTGGTGAAGTCACCCGAGTCGCCAAACAGTTGCTCACGCACTTTTATGGTGACCCCGCCAAACACTCTTACTTTGTCGGCTGCTCAAACGGCGGCCGTCAGGCCATGATGGCTGCGCAGCGCTTTCCGCTCGAGTTCGATGGCATTGTTGCCGGCGATCCGGGCTTCCGTCTCTCCCACGCCGCCATCGCCGAGGCCTGGGACACTGAATCATTCAACTCCGTTGCTCCCACGGACGACGCAGGTCACCCAATCTTGAGCGAAGCCTTCTCGCAAGACGATCTCGACCTCGTCAGCAAGGCCGTGCTCGACCAATGCGACGCACTCGACGGCATCAAGGATGGCGAGATTAACAACATTGCGGCCTGCAAATTCACTCCGCAATCCTTGCTCTGCAAACCCGGACAATCCACAAAGTGCCTTCCGCAGAAGAAAATTGACGCTCTCAAGCGCTCCTTTGGCGGAGCCCGCACTTCCACCGGCGCGGCCCTCTACTCGAGCTGGCCCTACGACGCTGGCATTGCCTCCGAGGGCTGGCGGATGTGGAAACTCGGCAACTCCAAAACAGCACAACCCAATGCGCTCAATGCAATTCTCGGCGGCGCGTCCCTGCGCGACTACTTCGTTCACCCCTTCATTCCCAACCTCGATCAGGCCAACGTCGACTACGACAAGATTGCTGCCCAGGTCGAGCAGACGCACGAGATCAACGACCCCACCAGCACCGACTACAGCACCTTCGCCGCGCGAGGCGGAAAGGTGATTTTCTATCAGGGAATCAGCGATCCAGTCTTTTCCGCAAACGACCTGATTCAGTATTACGACCGTTTCGTACTCGACGCAGGTGGCCTTGAAAAGGCACAGACCGAAGCGCGGCTCTTCCTCATCCCTGGCATGACTCACTGCGGCATGGGCCCTGCAACGGATCAGTTCGATGCTCTGGCGGCCCTTGAAAATTGGGTCGAGAAAGATCAGGCTCCCACCAGGATTCTCGCCAGGGGCCAGGCATTTCCAAACCGCACGCGCCCTCTCTGCCCTTATCCGCAATACGCTTCCTACAAGGGCTCTGGCAATCCTGAAGATGCGGTAAATTTCGAATGCAAATAATCAGCTGAAATGCCGACGGAAGTCCGACCTCAGCGCAGGCCTCGAACAGGAAAACGCGCGCCTTCTTTAGGTAGAGTTAGCACAAAGCAAAGCGCTCATTTCTTGACCCGCATTTCAGTGGCGCGCGTGCCGCCAATCTTGTACGGCTTCAGAATCACGCGGTCCAGCCTGTCACTCCCCTCGCGCAGATGGTAGTTTTGATCCATTCGCACATTCGTGAAGCGTTGGCGCAGGCCACTCGCTGGCCACCAGACCTCTACTTCCTTAATACTCGTCGCCTTGCCCAAACCCATATGTTGCCGCATCGGATTGCCGCCGAAGCTCGAAACTGATCCCACCGCCCGGTAGATTGAACGCGTCTTCCCGTTCTCCTCAATGGTCACTTTGATACGCGCTCCATACGCTGCGCGATTGGTCTTCACACCCTCCAGCATCAGCGTAACCCAGTGATTTTCATGTCCCGGATTGCGATAGAGCACCGGCATGAATACATCCCCCGGATGCGCACCTCCCAGTTCCTCGAACACATCCTCGTTACCGTTGTTCTCAATGTCGGCAAAGGCGATCCCATGCCCTTTCTCCAGATTTCCAAATCCGCCCGACGCCGTCACATCCTGGAAATACTTCCCACCATCGTTGCGGAACATCTTCTTCGGCAGCAACGACTCAAAAGACGAGTCGCCCAGTCCCAGATACACATCCAGCCACCCATCGTTATCCAGGTCGCCAAAGTTCGCCGCCATCGTCATCACCGCACGGTCCAGCCCAGCGGCGTGTGGAACCTCCGTAAATGTGCCGTCGTGGTTGTTGTGAAACAGACGTGAAACCGCAGCCGAATGCGGTAACCCAATCATGAATGCCCCCACATCCTCTTCAGAACGCGTCGCGTAGCCACCCGCAAAAATATCCAGCCATCCATCGTTGTCATAGTCGAAGAACCACGTCGGAAATGTGTATTTGATGTGGCTGAGACCCGCCTCTTCCGTCACATCCGTAAACTTCCACTCCCCGCTCTCCGGATGTTTGGGATCTCGCGGCCCGTCGTTACGAAATAGATGGTTGCCGCCGAACATCGTCGATACGTACAGGTCAGGTCGGCCATCATTGTTGTAGTCTCCCCAGGCCACGCCTTTTACAAAGCCCATATCCGTGCCGATGCGCGAATTCGCTGCGGCGCCCGGTGCACTCACCTGCGTAAAAGTCCCGTCGTGATTGTTGTGGAAGAGTTGGCAAAGATACTTCGCGCCCTCCCTCGATTCGTGCCCCACAAACAAATCCAGCCAGCCGTCTCCGTCATAATCCGCCCAGGCTGCGGTCTGCGTCGGCCCAATCGTCATCAGCCCCGCTTCTTCCGTCACGTCATCAAAGGTGCCGTCGCCATTGTTGCGCAAAAGTGAAAGCGGATACGCGCCGAAGTTCCCCCACCATGCTCCGCGCAGCACCAGCACATCGGGCTTGCCGTCATTGTTGTAATCGGTAAGTACAAGATTCAAACCGCCAATCTCGTCTTCCAGTCCCGCTTGTTTCGTCTCGTCGGTAAATGAGCCGTCGCCGTTGTTGTGAAAGTAATGCATATGGTCCAGCGGGCCCGACGACGAAACCATGATGTCAAGGTAGCCGTCCCCGTCAAAGTCCTCCACAATTGCTCCGCCTGAGAGCTCAATCGCGTAAACTCCCGCTTTCTCAGCCACCTCCTCAAAATGCCCAATATCGTATTCCGACCTGAATCGCTCCGGCGGAATCAGCCATTTCTTCGGCACATCCTGCGGATACCCTCCCAGCGCCTGATACGCCACATTCAACAACCATCGCGCAATCCTTGAATCCGGATTCAATTCAAGCGTGCGCGTATACTCGCGCACCGCACCCTCAGCGCCCTTCCACTGCGGATGGCTGCTTCCTCCAATCGCCGGAAAAGTGCACGGCGGTTGATTCCTCGCCCGTATGCAATTTTCCTGCTCGCCCTCGCGTAGATAGGCCAGCGCCAGTTCCTGGTGAACCCGCGCCTGAATATCGCGTGGAATCTGGCCCATGACCGGTTGAAGATGCTTGAGCAGAGTCTCCAGTGTTTCAATCGCGCGCATGCTCCGCCCTGCCCGTAACTCTTCTTTTCCCAGTTCCAGACGCACGGCCACTTCGTCGGCAACGGAAAGATGCCGCTCCAACAGGAGCTGGTAATACACAATCCGGTCGAATGGCTTGCTCGGGTCAGCCTTCCAGTCGGTACCCTCAAAAATGGCCCGTAGCCGAACGCCCATCCGCCGGGCCCCCTCGCCGTGGGGAAGTGGAGCAATCGGCGGGGGAATGGGAACAGCCTCAGTCGGACTGATCGGGGCAGTCTCCGGCGCAGAATGATCATTGACCTGGCTGCTCATGCCATTCTGGCTTGGCTTGAAAACCTCTCCCTCGGGGACCTGCTGTCCATGGCCTCTCGCCAACGCGCAAATTAGCGACCCTGCCGCGAGACCCCATGCCGCGCGCCGACTCCATTGTCGCCCTTTGGATTTCCCATCCAGCGTCCCCGGCACTCTTCGTCCTTTCCAATTCATGTGAGTCCTGCCAGACAGCCCAGGTGCTATCAGGTCCATGTTGCACCCTCATCGCGAAAAGAATGTGCCCCAAGGGCCTCAGGGTATTTCCCAATCACGAAAAATGGATGTTCCATCCTAAACGCACTACGCAACCGGGCGGAGAGGGCACGCGGACAAGAGAATATTTCCCTGCATTCACAAGCGCAATCTTGTTTGCCTCTACGCTCTGCCGTGGTTCATACCTTTCCCCAAGGCCAACAATCCACACACCTTCTTCGGTCCACACCAGTTCAGGTCCATTTCCTTTGACCGTCCAGCTTTTCTCGCGCTTTCCTGCATGCAGACAGGGCGCCGGCCGCGCCTGCAAAGGAGACAGCCGCCATGAAGAAAATCAACTCGCTGCGCAGAAGACTCCTCGCCTTCCTTTCCCTCACCGGCATCGCCTGGTGGATGCCTGGAGCTGCCCACGCGAAGTCAGTTGAAGGCAGTCCCGCCATGCAAACCAGCTCGCGCAGCAGTCAGTCCACAGGAACAGCCGCTAATCGGAGAACAAAAACCGGCTCTGGAAACGGCCAGTCCACAGGTATGGCTGCCAACCGGGGCACAGGAACCGGCTCGAGCGGTGGCCAATCTACAGGCCTTGCAGCTAATCGGGGAACAGGAACTGGTAGCAGCAATGGCACACCAACGCTGCTTGCTCCGCGCCCCACCGCCGGGTTAATGGGCAACGGCGCAGTGAAGAGTGGAACGCAGAAGCAGTTATTGCTCCACAATTCCGCCGCTCTGCCGGGCTCGGCACAGCAGCTTCAGAACAAGATCGAGAAGGGCGAAACCAACAACAAAATCCAGAAGACGCAATCCACCCAGTTGCTCCTCAAGAGCCAGACCGCAGGCAAGCTGGACAAAAGTCAGTTACAACTCAAGGCAACGCGCATGCAGATGGAGAAGAAAGCCACTGACGCGCAGAAGATGGCGAAGCTGGGCAAGCAGCAGACCACTTTGAAGTACGAAAAGAACGCCGCGGAACAAAAGGCCGCCACCCAGCAAAAGCAGTAGCATTCCTTACCCTCATCCACCACGCAACTCCATAAAGGGAGCGAGCATCATGTGGGAGTCATTGCTTCGAAAAATGCACGTCGCGCCTCGGCTCAAGGAAGGTGAATCGGTCCTCTTCGTTCCCACTCCCTGGGCCGTGGCCCGGCAGATGCTTGAAGTGGCCGAAACCTGCCCCGGCGATGTCGTCTACGACCTCGGCTCCGGCGACGGACGCATCCCCATCATGGCCGCGCAGGAGTTCGGCGCGCGCGCCGTCGGCATCGAACTGAATGCAAAGCTCTGTGCGGAGTCGACGCGCAACGCTGCCGAACTCGGTCTCGAAGAAACGGTGCGCTTCCGCAAAGAGAACTTCTTCGCCGCGGACCTGCGCGAAGCCACAGTTGTCACGCTCTATCTGCTCAGCATCGTCAACGGCCAACTGCAACAGCGCCTTGCCAGCCATCTGCGCGCAGGCGCCCGCGTTGTTGCCGTCGATTTCGAAGTCCCTGGTTGGAATGCCGAGCGCACATTTGTGGTCAAGTCCGAGGGAGATGTGGAATACACGCTCTTCCTCTACCGCCGTCAGAGCTCCGGCGCTTTGGCTGGCGACACGTGCCCTGCAGAGAATTACCATCAACAGGCGCACAATCGATACATGCAGCTTAGCTTGGACACGAACGAGCGAGTGCTGCGAGAGCGGCCCTAACTTGAATGGATTACGGACTCTGCGGCTAAATGCATGAAAATGGGGACTTTGCGCCAATGCTCATTGCGTATCATGAATAAAATCAAGACTTTAGCCACAGAGTCCGGAACCTTTTAATTTCCGGACCACAGCACTGGGACGTCTGCTGGCTGCAAGAGAGCTGCCTCACGAAGCGCTTAATCCGCTCCGAAGATCCGCCTGAAAAACCGCCCGATTTTCCTGAAGAATCCTGGCTTCTTTTCACGGGATTTTTCCGCCACTTTTGTCGCCGGCACTGGGACGGCTGTCGTCGCTTCTGGCACAGCCGCGGGAGCCACCACGGCCGGCTGGGGTTCCTCGCTCTTGTAAACGAGTGGAGCGGTCGTCGGTTGATTCACTGCGGCAGCAGGCGCTGGCGCAGGCTTCGCTATCGGTGCAAGCCCCGCGCTCTCGGCCATGGGGAATGCGTTGCTGCCATTCTCCGCTGGCGGACAACCGCATGGCTCCTTTTCGTTATCCACCACCTGTTCCAGGTTGCCGTGCTGGAACATGACGCGCTGGCCCGGTCTTACGCGGTAGTTCGCCGCGTCGAAGACACTGGTGACCAGGACATAGGGCGCGTTGATGCCCGCGTTGTCCACGCACGTATCGCCGTTCTCGCTCAACCGCACCTTAAGGTCCACCGCGCCCGGTCCGCTCATAAGGATGCGAAAGTCAGGCGTCATCAGCACGTCCGCGCTTGACCCGGCGGCAAAGCTCATTTCCAGCGCCCCGCGATCAAGCGCCATCATCAACCCGGCCTTGTCGCCGGCCGGAGCCGAAGTGTCCGCGGCCAGCTTCACAGTCGTCGAGGCGCATACGCGCAGCACGCCACGCTTCGGCAGTGTGACTTCCGCCGTGTGCGTTCCAGCCGTCACACTGCCGCTTGCGCCAATCATCGCCTTGCCGCCCGCCACTTCCAATGAGCCGGTCACGCTGGCTGCAGCGCCGGGGTCCTTGCTGTCGGTCGATACCAGCGCGATGGGTCCGGCTGTCGCTGTTGGCACAGCCGACTGGGAGAATACCGTCGCGCTCGAAAGAAGAAGGGGAAAAAAGAAGGTGCAGAAACGGCGCTTGAGATGGACTCCAGGCTCGCTCAGCATTGCGCTCACATCGCCAGGAAATTGCGAATCATCTGCAGGCCACCCTCGGTGAGCACGCTCTCAGGATGGAACTGCACGCCCTCAACGGGCAAAGTCTTGTGCCGCAGACCCATAATCACTGAACCCGCATCGCTCTCTTCCACGCGCGCCGTCACTTCCAGTTCGTCGGGCAAGGTATTCTCTTCCACAATCAGCGAGTGGTAGCGCGTGCATGTGAGTGGAGTCGGCAACCCCGCGAAAACGCCTGTACCAGTGTGCGTAATCGAACTCGTCTTGCCGTGCATCAGGTTCTTGGCGCGGATGACCTTGCCACCAAACGCCTCGCCGATGGCTTGATGGCCAAGGCAGACACCGAGTATCGGAGCCTTGCCGGCCATATGCCGGATGAGCGGCACCAGAATGCCTGCTTCTCCCGGTGTGCACGGTCCCGGAGACAACAGAATGCGGTCTGGCTTCAGCGATTCGACTTCCTCCACCGAAAGCTCGTCATTGCGGCGCACTTCCACTTCTGCACCGAGCTCACCCAGATACTGCACCAGGTTGTAGGTGAATGAATCGTAATTGTCGAGCACGAAGACCATGGTGTACTCCAGTGTAGCGCGGAGGCGGCCATCACTATCGTGTGGCAAAAACGAACGAGTGCATGTGGCCATTGCTTGACACGGGGAAGATACGAAATTCCACTCGCCGAAATTTCAATTCGAGCAGCAAGTTCGTTACACCGTCAATGGGATACGGTGTACCACGCATCGTCTTTATTCCGCGTCGCCGACGAAAATCCGCGCGCAAATCGGAGAGTCTACGAAACATCACATGCGCCAGATTCATCAGGCGCCTCTCCGGCCCTATGGGTAACTCGTAAAGTGGCAGATGAATCATGATCGAGCCACCCGGCCCTAGCACACGGCAAAACTCGCGGAAATAACCCAGTCCAATATCGACGCTGTCCAGATGTTGCAGAACATGTGTAGAAAACACTGCCTGCACAGCGCCATCGGCGAGTGGCAAATGCTGGCCATCGATCACGGCCAGTTCCACATTCTTGCCAACCGCCAGCCGCGCGCGATCGATCATCCCGTCCGACACATCGAAGGCGTACACCCGGTCGAATGTACCGGCGAGATGACGTGTCATCCGGCCGGCCCCGCAACCAATTTCTGCGCAACTTCGCGTATCCATACCATACTGCTGCCATTGCCTTAGAAAATCTTGCCAATCAGAAGCGCCGAGCGCATAGAACTCCTCGTCAGTCCACGGCGAAGCTCCACCCTTCTCCTTGTTAGCCCAGGAAGCCACACCCCATAGCGGATCGTCCTGCCCCCACTGCTTCCACTCGGTATTCGATTTCAGATCACCCATCAAAATCACCGCATCATTCGGTTCAATTTGTATCTTAGACTACACGTGACGTAGAAAAATCTATCGGCGGAACCTCAGCGATTTCACCCGCGTAGTAATCCATGGAGGTCATAGCGATGTTTATGTCCACAGGCGCTGCGTTCAATATGGAGTGGGTAAATCGCGCATTCGCGCTAGCCTGGCTCACCTTTCTACTGGTCTGGATCGCAGCCATGGGTTTCAGTAAGCCGCAGGCGCGCACCATTTCCACGTTCAAGCGTGTCTTTCAATCCATCGTTATCATCGTTGGTTTCCTCTTAATTTTCGATCCACGCCTGCGAGGTGGCTGGCTCGGCACTCCCCTCTGGAATGTCAACACCGACGTTGCCATCGTGGGCGTTGCCATCACCTGGGCCGGCGTACTCTTCGCCATATGGGCACGGTTTACGCTTGGCTCCAACTGGAGCGCGCGCCCCATGGTAAAGGTCGGCCACGAGCTCGTCGTAAAAGGTCCCTATCGTCTTGCGCGCCATCCCATTTACACCGGCCTGTTCTTTGCCGGCCTGGGTTCGGCAATCGCCGTTGGGCGCCTCAGCATTGTGCCAGGAATCGTCTTGGTGCTTGTTGGCCTCTTCATGAAGATTGCGCAGGAAGAGCGCCTGATGACGGAAACCTTTCCTGCCGCCTATCCCGACTATCGCAGCCGCGTCAAAGCTCTGATCCCTTTCGTGTTTTAGGGAGGGGTCTGAACGTGAGCGAAAGTTGCATGCCGCCATCCGTGTCTGCCAAACTGACTTCGATGGTTCTTCACTTCCTCATTCAGGGTCGCGTGCAGGGTGTTGGCTTTCGCTGGTTTGTTCATCGTGAAGCGAGCGAACTCGAGCTGCGCGGCTGGGTCCGCAATACCGAAGATGGAGACGTGGAATTGGTTGTTGCCGGCAAACCCGCCGATTTGGACGAGCTGCGCACCAGCCTGCACAAAGGCCCGCGCGGCTCACGCGTAGACTGCGTGATTGAGCATCTGCTCACCGAGAGCGAAGGCGAAAAGCTCGAGTCCTTCTGTATCGAAGGCGCCTGGTAGCGCACTTCTGAGCTCGGCGCACTATAATTCGGCCCATGAATACCAGAGCCTCGAGGGTAGCCTCTCAATCGCAATGCGCAATCGTTTGTGCATGCATCGCCGCCATCACAGCTATCTTCGCCTGTTCGCTTCCTCTGAACGCCCAGTCCGACTATTACCGGCACATGCTGTTCGATAACAGCCTTGGATCGGGTGCGTACTTCTACTCGTCAGCCGGCGCGGTTGCGCCGAGCACGCTCGATGCGCTGGACAATCGCCTGCCCGTGGAAACGGCGCACTTCAAGTCACCGCCTAATGCGTTGCGGCTAAGCTGGCAGTCGCGCGCCGATGGAGGCTGGGACGCTTCCATTCACCTGCTCGATTTCCGCAACCGGTACCCTGAACTCTCGGGCAACACTCTCATTCTCTGGGTCTATGCGCCAAAGAAGATTGCCGCATCCGATTTGCCCGACTTTGTGCTCTCCACCGCGCAGGACGGATTGCAGGTGGCTGAATTCCCGGCCAGCTTCACGGCGCCTGTTTCGCTCGGCAAATACTCCGGAGACGTTCCGGCGGGCAAATGGGTCGAGGTAAAAATCCCACTTGCCTCCCTGCCGACGGCGTCGGTTTATCCGTTCCATCACGAGTTGATTCAAAGCATCGTGTTCCACCAGGGCCGTGCGGACGATATACCGCACACACTCTTCCTGGATGAGATTCGCGTGGGTGATGCACAGCCCAGTTCGGCCACACCGCCTGCTCCTGCTGACTTGACTGCTGAAGGATACGAACGTCATGTGGACTTGAGTTGGAAGGCTGTAGATTCGCCGCACCTCGCCCGATTCGTCATCTACCGCTCACTCGATGGCGGCAAGTTTGAGCCGATCGGAATTCAGATTCCTGGTATTCACCGCTACGCGGATTACATCGGTGAAGTCGGAGCGAAGGCAGAGTACAGCGTAGCGGCACAGAATTGGGACTACCGTGATTCGACCCGCTCAAACTCCGCGACTGCCGTGACCCACGCAATGACGGACGATGAGCTGCTAACGATGGTGCAGAGGGAGACGTTCGAATACTACTGGGACGGCGCCGACCCACACTCCGGCATGACGCGCGAAAACATTCCCGGCGATGACCGGCTTGTTGCAACGGGGGCTAGCGGCCTGGGCATTGGCGCAATCGTGGTTGGAGTGAACCGGAACTTCATTACGCGCGCGCAGGGACTGGCGCGCATGGAGAAGATCGTCACATTTTTGGAGCATGCCGACCACTATCACGGTGCGTACTCGCACTACATGAACGGGGCGACAGGCAAGACGATGCCGCTGTTTGGCATGCTTGATAATGGCGGCGACCTGGTAGAAACTTCGTTCCTGATGGAAGGCCTGCTCACCGCGCGCCAGTACTTCAACGGCCCTAACAAGGAGGAAAAGGCGCTCTATCGCCGCATCACTGCCCTCTGGGAGATGGTTGACTGGGCATGGTACCGGCAGAATTCGCAGAGCGATTTCCTTTACTGGCATTGGTCGCCCGAGTGGAGCTACAAGATTCACCATCCGCTCATTGGGTTCAACGAAACGATGATTACGTACCTGCTTGCGATGGCTTCACCCACACATGGAGTGCCCGCGTCGATGTACTATTCCGGCTGGGCCAGCCAATCTGAACGCGCGCAGGAGTATCGTGCGGGCTGGGGCAATACCAAAGACGGAGATCACTACGGCAACGGGAATACGTACTACGGGATTAAGCTCGATGTGGGCGTTGGGCCGGGAGGGCCACTGTTCTTTACCGACTATTCGTTCTTCGGATTCGATCCACACGCACTGCACGACCGGTTCACGTCGTCGTACTTCGAAAATAACCGCAACATTGCGCGGATCAATCATGCTTACTGTGTGGCGAATCCCAAGCACTATGCGGGTTACGGTGCGGATGCATGGGGATTGACTGCGGCTGATACGCCGGACGGATATGCCGCGTCCGCGCCTGACGCAGCCGATGATCACGGCACCATTGCACCTACAGGAGCACTGGCTGCGTTTCCGTACACACCTGAGTTTTCGATGGCCGCACTAAAGCACGACTACCGCGACCTTGGCGGCGAATTGTGGGGAGCGTACGGTCCGCGCGATGCGTACGATGCGACGCGGCACTGGGTATCGCCCATCTTCATGGGGCTGAATCAGGCGCCCATTGTGGACATGATTGAGAACTACCGCACGGGGCTCCTATGGAAGAACTTTATGGCCAATCCTGAGATTACGTCGATGCTTCACAATCTCGACGCGGAACGCTGAATGCGGATTGCGCGCTCCTCACAAATCTCGCAAGGAAGACCTTTATAATCACAAGGGAAGCGAAACACCGATTGTTCCCTTCCCTTCGCACTTTCAGCGCAAGATTTTCCGATCGATTCAGGAGTAACCCGACGCATGCCCGAGAGCAAACCAACTGTCAACGTGGAAGCACTTAAGGCGCTGGTACGCACCGTACCCGACTTTCCCAAGCCCGGCATTCTCTTCTACGACATCACCACGCTTCTCAAAGATCCGAAGGGCTTCGCGCAAATGATTGACGCGCTGGCGGCGCACTACATTGCAGAGGATGTTGACCTCGTGCTCGGCATTGAGGCGCGCGGTTTCATTTTCGGGCCAGCGCTGGCCTATCGACTGAACGCCGGCTTTGTGCCTGTGCGCAAGCCCCGCAAGTTGCCCGCGCCTGTTGCTCGCGTGACGTATGACCTGGAGTACGGTTCCGACACGCTGGAGATTCACAAGGACGCGATTCAGCCCGGGCAGCGCGTGGTTCTTGTGGACGACCTGCTTGCGACGGGTGGCACGATGGAAGCAACGGTGAAGCTGGTAAAGGAACTTGGCGGTGAGATCGCCGGGCTCGGTTTCGCGGTTGAGTTGGACTTCCTGAAAGGCCGCGACCGATTTGCCGGTCATGAGGTCTTCAGCCTCCTGCATTACGACGAGTAAAGCTTCGTAATCAGGCCTCTGTTGTGTCTTTGACTTCCGCTTCGCCACCCTTGCCCTCGGCCGATTCGGCCAACATCTGCGCGTCGGCAAAACGGTAGCCCACGTAAACGTCTGTTAGTAGATAAACCGGGTTGGACGGGTCGTCTTCAATCTTCTTGCGGAGCTGGCGAATGAAGGTGCGGAGGTACTCCACCTCCTCGCGGCACTCAGCACCCCAGACAGCAGTGAGCAGGCGTGCATAGGTAACCACGCGGCCGGCGCGCGACATGAGGCAGTAGAGAATCTCAAACTCCTTGCGCGTGAGGTGCAGGGCCTGACCACGCTTGGTGACGCTACGGCGGCTGGGTACGAGGCGGATCTCGCCGATCTCAATGGGTGCGTCTTCCGCGCGAGCGGGGGCATGAACGCGACGGTAAGCGGTGCGGATACGCGCAATCAGCTCGCGAATGCTGAAGGGCTTGGTGACGTAGTCGTCGGCTCCCAATTCGAGAGCTTCAACCTTTTCCTCTTCCCCATCGCGGACCGTGACCATGAGGACAGGCAGGCGCGGCGCAAAAGAGCGGATACGACGCAGAGTCTCAATTCCGCCGATGCCCGGCATGTTGATGTCGAGCAGCACCACATCCACGGGTGTGGAGTGCAGCAACTGCAGCGCTTCCTCACCGCGCGAGGCTTCGGCAATCTGAAATCCCAACTCCATCAACGGTGGGCGCAACGCACGGCGAATTGCGGGTTCATCGTCGACAATCAATACGCGGATGGCAGGTTGACTCATGTTGTTTTCCTCTTTGCATCAGGTGCGGGAATAGCCGCATAGAATGTGGTGCCTTCGTCTTCATCGCTCGTGACCCACACATATCCGCCGTGAATGACGGCTGCGCGCTTTGCAACTGCCAATCCGATTCCGGTTCCGGCGGCGCGGTGGGACGAGTTTGACGAGCGATAGTACCGGTCGAAGATGCGCTCCCTGTCCGCGATGGGTATTACAGGGCCGAAGCTGTTGACGGACAGGATGACCTCTTTTTTAACCAGTTCAGCGCGAACAGTAACCGTGGAACCGAAATTTGAATACTTTCCCGCGTTGTCGATGTATTGCGTCAACAGCATGTTCATCAACTGGCGATCACAGCAAATTTGGAGCTCCGTATCGGGAATGTCGACTTTCAATTTCATGTTTGCCAGGCGCTCATTCATGCTGGCGAGTACGTCTTCGATGAGCGTCGCGACGCGCATTGACTCGGCATTGACCGCGACCTCACCGGCATCGAGTCGTGCCGTGGTCAACAGTCGTGCGGTCAGATCGCTGAGCACCGCGGCCTGCTCGTCAATTAAAGACACCAACTCCGCCTGCGCAGGCGAGAGCCGGCCCATTTCGCTCAGGCCCGTGGATGCGGCGCGAATGGCGGTCAGCGGTGTTTTATAGGCATGCGCAAGCGAGTCGAGTACCGTGGAGCGCAACTGCTCGGTCTGGCGCTCGGATTCGATACGGCTCTCATTGGCAAAGGCGCGATAACGGTCAAACGTAATCGCAATCAACGAAGCGATAGCGTTATTCGTCAGAGGGCTGGTATCGCCGCGCACGATGACGCTGCCAATGGGAACATTGCCCAGCCGCACCACGCGACGACCAATGCCAGTCTCGGAATCATCGTCGGAGGTCTCGAAGTAGTAGACGTTTTGCGCCAGTTCCTGCGGGTCTTCTGCCCAATAGCCCGCCTGATACGTTTCGTGCAAATCGGCATCGAACACCACAACAGATTCAAGCGCGAATGTCTCGTGCACCAGTTCGGCAAGCTGAGCGCCGGGCTCAATGTGCAAATTCATTTGCAAAGTGCGCCGAGTAAACTCGTAGAGGTCGCGCATCTGGCTGCCCCATGACTCCGAGGCGCGCGCATGCTCAGTTGCTCTCGCCGACAGCCGGCTGATGACAAGCGTTGTGAGCACGAAGACCATCAACGTGACGGAATTGGCGGCGTCCAAAGCGGGGTTGAAGTGCGCCTCGTGGGTGGAGAAGTAACTCTGGGCGAGCACCGCGCTGAGCGAGACAACAACTGACTGCCAGAAGCCGCACCACAGGGCCACAGGTACAACCACGAGCAGGCAAAGCAGAGCGGAAACGGGCATGAGCCATTGCAACCAATGTGCAACCGCGCTTGCCAGTGTGACCGCAAGGATGCCGGCAGTACACTCGGCGGCAAAATAAAAGGCGGTGGACGCAGAGCCGCGCATACGCCGGGCGGCGAGCAATGATCGGACGGGAATAGAGGTTCCTGACACGCGGTGTCGAGCCTTTCCGTCTCCTTCGGCACGGCCAAACAGGGCTCTGCCGGCTTACGTAATGCCAATCGCAGCCATGCGCGGTGCAAGAGCTGCGAATCTGTTGCGTGCAGAGGAACCTGCACCTCTTCCAGCAATACTCTCCACGATTGGGCACGTCGGATTAGGGGAAGAATTGGCCAATCCAAGTCTTCTGCAAAGTCCTTTCGGTTCTGGGCACTGCAGGGAGCTGGTATGGGTAATTTTATCAGCTTCCTCATTTCATCCTTATGTCTGCCGAAATGCAGGCCGGAGTTTTCCATTCCCAAGGCGCGAAACGAAGTAAATGAACTTGATTAAGGGAAGAAAAATTTCTTTTGCCCATTTTCATTCCGTCTTTATGAAGTGTCTGCGTAACTAGTCCTAATCCAGAACGACCGGGCAGATCCCGACAACCGCGCAGGAACGCGGATTTAAGGGTAGGTCGTGCCCGCGCACTCAGGGTGTAAAAGCAGTTCACAGTTCACCCGGTGCGCTCAGGCTCCCAAACAGAGGTGCGTCTTCAGAAGCGCACCCGTCGCATTAATACCGTACCCATCAAATTTCGATTTCATTCGGAGGGATAGCGCAGATGTCATTGATTCACACCCGCATTCTGCAGTCATTCACGGGCGCAGCACTTGCTCTGGCGGTTGGCGCCATGGCCCAGGCGCAGACAAGCAGCCAGGCTCCCGCGCCGGCTCCAGCACCCGCCGCACCACCCACATGGAGCGTTGGCCCCATGGAACTAAGCGGCCTGATTGACGGCTACTACAGCTACAACGCAAATCGCCCCAGCGACGCAGCCAACGGACAGATCAACGACCTGTACAACTTCAACGACAAAACGGACCAGTTCAATCTTTCCGAAGCCAAGTTGACGTTGAATCACGATCCCGATCCAGTTGGCGCACGGATCGACCTGTTCGTGGGTCGCACGAACACACTGATCAATGGCGGCAACAATGATCAGGGAGATTATATTGAGCAAGCTTACCTCAGCTTGAAACCACCCAAGGCCAAGGGCTTCGAAATGGACTTCGGCAAGTTTGTAACCTCTGCCGGCGCGGAAGTGATTGAAGCCAAGGACGACTGGAGCTACTCGCGTGGCATCCTTTTTGCCTGGGCGATTCCCTACTACCACTTTGGACTCCGTACCTCCATGCCCGTATCGAGCAAGGACACAATCGGCGTGCAGGTGGTGAATGGATGGAACAACGTCACCGCGAATAACGGCGGTGTGACAATCGGCCTCACCAACGCGCTGACGCTGCCCAAGGCATCGTGGCTGGTGAACTTCTACTCCGGTCCTTCCAACGCAAGCACGCAGAAGGGCTATCGCAACCTGATTGACTCGGTTTTGACTTTGACCCCGACCAGCAAGATCAGTGCCTACCTCAACTACGACTATGGTCAGAACCGGGACGCTTTGGCTGACCAGGGCGACACGGCTCTTAATCACTGGCAGGGCGTGGCCTTCGCAGCTCATGTTCAGGCGACGGGCAACTTCCGCCTTCACTGGCCGCTATGAATACTTCCACGACATGAACGGCTACTCCACTGGTACCGCGCAAAAGCTCCAGGAGTTCACCGGCACCTACGAATACAAGTGGGCAGAGGGGCTTCTGACGCGCGCCGAGTATCGCCGTGACTGGTCAGATCAACCCTTCTTCCACAAGGGCGACACCAACATGGTGGATGCGCAGTCGACGGTCAGTGTGGGCTTCATCGCCTTCTTCGGACCGAAGCGCTAGCAATGTTGAAATTCAAGTAAGGGGATGGCCCGGACAGAACGTCCGGGCCATATTTTTCGTACCTATCAAGAGCAACTGTAGAGAATCATGAGGTCTTGATTCCATCTTTATCAGAAAGTAACTAGTGTTGGAGATGACTCTTCAATCCGCGATGAGTTCGAAGCGGTGTAAGACTAAGGACCGAAAGATTGCAGCACATTTCGACGGTCTTCAACGATGCAAAATGGAAGCGTGCATTTGAATCATCAAATCCTGAAAGCGGGATAATGTGGCCAGGAAGATACTCCAGCCTTTAACGTTGTAGTTTGTTTACTGCGCACCTTCCATGCGTGCGGCAAGGAGTTCAGTAGGCGGCGTCATGTTGGATGTTGTATTCGGTCAGGCCAGCAATCCCGGCAAGGTTCGCGCGAACAACGAAGACGCGATGGGAAGCTTCATTCCAGCATCGCGTCAGCAGGCGCGTTCGCATGGCTTTCTGTTTGCGGTTGCCGACGGCGTGGGCGGTCTTGATCTAGGAGAGGTTGCCTCATCGACCGCAATATCCGTACTGACACACGAATTTGGACGGGCACAGTCCGGGGCCATGCTGATCAGCCTTCTTCCCCGGCTCATCCAGTTTGCCAACTCCGCCGTGCACGATCAGTCGATGGCGCCTGAATTCCATGGCAAAAGGATGGCAACCACGCTGGTGGCATGCGCTTTGAGGCATGACCAGGCAATCGTTTCTCACGTGGGCGATTCACGTTGCTACCTGGTGCGGGGCGGCTTCGCGCGTCAAATTACGCAGGACCACACCTGGCTTCGCGACCAACAGGAGAAAGGGTTCATCTCGGCCGAGGAAGCTGCGATCTCAGATCAAGGTAATATCCTGACCAAGGCTTTGGGACCGCAACTTGTGGTTGCACCGGATACGACCGCTCTAACGCTCCAACCCGGCGACGTGCTTGTGCTCTGCTCCGACGGATTGCACGCAGGGATGAGGGCGTCAAAAATTGCCGAGATTGCATCGCAGAATCAACCCGCCGACGAACTGGCGCGTGAGTTGGTCAATCGAGCGGTGGAACTGGACGGTCAGGACAATACAACGGCCATGGTGATCAAAGTGCGGAGCGTGGAACAAGTGGGAATGTATCGGGGCAGAACCTACCGGATGACCTCCTGAGCTTCACTGGACGGATTTATACCCAATGATTGTGTGTGATTTCGAGCTCGGAAACGGGTAGTGTAGGAGACAAAGCAATCGTGGAACGAGGACAGCGAATGAGTGCTCCCGACAAGTTTGAACCGGGTACACAAATCGATTCCTATCGCATTGAAAGACGCGTGGCGCGGAGCGGTGTCGCTTCCATCTTCAAGGCAGTCGATACTCGCGACAATCGAGTAGTCGCCCTCAAGTTTCCACAGCCCGACATTGAAGCAGACCCAATCCTTTTTGACCGCTTTCAACGCGAAGCTTCAATCGGCGAGCGCCTCCACAATCCCCGTGTTATGCGGGTTTTTGGCGGGGATAAGCGCAGCCAGGTCTACATGGTGATGGAGTGGTGTGATGGCCACCTTCTGCGCGACATTCTGAAGGAAGGCAGGCTCGACCAGGACCGCGCACTTCGCATCGCCACCGGCATCCTGGAAGCTCTGGAATACATCCACGACAATGGTGTGGTCCATCGCGACCTGAAACCGGAAAATATCATGGTGGATGCCGATGACCATGTGAAGCTGATTGACTTCGGCATTGCGGGAGACGGGTCGGCACGGCGTCTGACATATGCCAACTTCGGCTCCACACTGGGCACGCCTGACTACATTTCGCCCGAACAGGTGAAAGGCAAGCGCGGCGATGGCCGAAGCGATATCTTCGCCATGGGTGTAATTCTGTATGAGATGCTGACCGGCGGTTTGCCCTTTACAGGGTCCTCGCCCATGCAGGTGATGAATGACCGGCTGGTCAACCATCCGGTACCGCCAACCGTACTGAATTCCTCAATTTCCCCGCAGCTGCAGGAAGTAATCTATCGCGCTTTGGAGCGCAATCCGGTGAACCGCTATGCGCGTGCGCACGATTTTGCACGAGATTTGAAGCACCTTGACAGGGTGGGCGTTGAAGACCGGGCCGAGCTCCGAAACTGGCAGAAGCGGAAGGTCCGTTTGCCGCGCACCATTCTCTATTACATAGCTTTGGGCCTTATACCGGTGGCCATTCTGGTTCTCATGGTACTTGTTGCGCGGAGCCATTAGAACTCCCATTTGATCTTCATGTGGTCTTTATGAGGGCGGAAATAAACTTTCCTCGACTGCCCCCATTCAGTTCCATTTTCAAAAGGAGATCCATGGCAAAGTACAAACTTGAATACATTTGGCTCGACGGCAACACACCGATCCCGGAGCTGCGCGGCAAGACCACAATCAAGTCGTTCGATGAGGAACCCACTCTCGAGGATCTGCCCCTGTGGGGTTTTGACGGCAGCTCGACCATGCAGGCCGAGGGCAAGAGCTCCGATTGCATCCTAAAGCCGGTGGCTTTCTATCCGGATGCGTCCCGCAAAAGTGCGTTCATCGTTCTCAGCGAAGTCATGCTTCCAGATGGCACACCGCACCCCTCGAACGTTCGCGCCAAGATTGCGGACGATCCCGACTTCTGGGCCGGCTTTGAGCAGGAGTACTTCCTCTACAAGGACGGCAAGCCGCTCGGTTTCCCTGCCGATGGCTATCCGGACCCCCAGGGCCCTTACTACTGCGGCGTCGGCTATAAGTACATGGGCTCTGAGGCACGCTCGATTGTTGAGGAGCACCTTGAGCTCTGCCTCCACGCCGGCATCAACCACGAAGGCATCAATGCCGAGGTGGCCAAGGGCCAGTGGGAGTTCCAGATCTTCGGTAAGGGTTCCAAGAAGGCTGCCGACGACCTTTGGGTGGCCCGCTACCTGATGATGCGCCTGTGCGAGAAGTACGGGGTCGACGTTGTCTGGCACTGCAAGCCCATCCGCGGTGACTGGAACGGTTCCGGCATGCACACCAACTTCTCAACCCAGTACCTACGCGAAGTAGGCGGCAAGGAGTACTTCGAGTCCCTTATGGAGGCCTTCCATGCGTACCGCGACGATCATATCGCCGTCTATGGACCGGACAACCACCTCCGCCTGACCGGGCTGCATGAAACCGCACCGATCACTGAGTTCCGCTATGGGCTCTCAGATCGCGGCGCTTCCATCCGCCTGCCAGTCAACTTCATCAAGAACGGGTACAAGGGCTACCTCGAAGATCGTCGTCCGAACGCCCAGGCGGATCCGTACCAAATCGTCGAGCGGTTGCTCACAACGATCAAGACTGTGGATGTGGCGGTGCCTGCTTAATTCAGGCGCCTCAGAATCTCCACAGAAATTAAGGGGGCGCCGGGTTATACGATCCGGCGTTCCTTGCGTCTTATGGATACAATGGTGTGCAGTACGAGGGAAGTCCGGGTGGCTGGCCTGAACGACGGCTGCATGAGACGCGCAGAACAGTAAACGGCCTTCGAGTTCGCCGTCTCCCGTTTCGCCAATCGCCGCGGAAACCTTTGCCGCACCATCTTACCCGTTCCATTTGCCACGAGGAGATCTATGTCCACCGAATATCGCAACTTTCTGGCTCTTCCCTATGACGAGCTCGAGGAACTGAACCTGCAAGCCAAGGCCGACCGCGCCAACCGGGTTTCCATCGACGAGATTCGAGAGAAGCGTATCAAGTATTTGACCGACGAGAAGCGCATCAAGGCCGTGACCGTCCTATTCAGCGATCTTGAAGGCCGTTTGCACCTTCTTGACTACGACAAGAAATTCCTGCTGGGCGCCTACGAAAACCTGACCTTCGATGGCTCCTCGATTCGCGGCTTTACCGCTCAGAAGGAGAGCGACCTTCGCCTAGGCATCGACTGGAGCGCCTTCTACTGGGTGCCAGCCGATGTCTTCGGCACCGGCAAGGTACTCGTCTTTGGCACCGTCATCGATAAAGACGGCACTCCCTACTCCGGTGACCTCCGTGGCGTGCTCAAGAGCTACTCTGACAAGCTGTTCAAAGAGAAGGGCTACACTCTGAATGCAGCCAATGAAATTGAGGGTTTCCTCTTTGCCGGCCGCGACGCCGAGCGCAAATTTCACGAGACCGCAAAATTCGAGTTCATTAACACGGGCGGCTACTACCATGTGCTTCCCCTAGACCCGCTGCGCCAGTTCATTGACACGGCCGCCGAAGTACAGCGTGCAATGGGCTTCCAGAACGAGAAGGACCATCCGGAAGTGGCACCCTCGCAGTTTGAAATCAACTACGGCTACGGTGAAGTCGTTGCGGCCGCGGACCAGATCCAGCTTTACAAGCTGCTTTGCCGCCAAATTGCCAATAACATGGGCTACACCGCCTGCTTCCTGCCCAAACCAGTAGTTGGGGTAAACGGCAGCGGCATGCACACGAACGTCTCCATCTCCAAGGGAAAGACCAACCTGATGTGGGATGAAAAGGGCCAGGAGAAGTTGTCTAAATTCGGTTGGGACTTCATTGACCGCATTCTGAGCCATGCACTCGACATCTGCCTGGTGCTGAATCCAAGCGTGAATGCGTATCGCCGTCTCGATCCTCACTTCGAGGCACCGAACCAGATCAAGGCTTCCGCGACCGATCGTGGCTCAATGGTCCGCGTGCCCATTGGCAACTCGCGCTCCATGCGCGTGGAAGTGCGATCAGTAGCGCCGGATGCGAATCCTTACCTGGTTCTCTATTCAATATTCAAGACCGGAATTGACGGCACGAAGGCTAAAATTGCGAACCTTCGTCAGGCACAACGTTACCTTCCAGATCATATTCAAAAGGCCATAGAGGACTTCCAAACCTCTGAGTGGATTTCGACGATCATCGGCTCCGATGTTCAGGGCCGTTACAGTGAACTGAAGCAGGCGTCGGCGAACCGCTGTCCGCGCGAACTTGGTACATTTGTGAAACCGTCCGAAGTTCAGTTCCATCATGAGATTTACAACCAGTCTCTGTGGAATGAGTTTTAAGCAATTCGCAGTCGTCCAATAAACCGGCACTGCAAATACCCATGATGGCGCGACCGCAATGCGGTCGCGCCATTCTACTTTGGTGCGAAATACAAGTCCTGCCAAGCGGTTTGGAACCTGATTTTTAGTTCGCTGAATGAGTTCAGTCCGTTAAGATTTCTAGGACAGCTTTTTGCCCTAGAAGTCCGCTTTGTACGCCGCGCGGTGCTTCCCCTCCAATAATCGGACTTGTTTTTCCACCTGTGTGGAGCAGCCCTGCATTCATGACAGCGATCGATCATCACAGTCTCTTCCTGCTCACCGCGGCGCTCTTTTCCGTCATTGGGCTCATTCTTCTCATCGCATGGGTTAAGCTGAACCCCGTCATCTCGTTGCTTGTGGCGTCGCTGACGCTTGCGCTCGTGGCAGGCATGCCTATGACGCAGGTCATCCACTCCTTCGAAGCTGGAGTCGGATCAATTCTCGGCCACATCGCTATCATCGTCGCTTTAGGTACCATGCTGGGCAAGATGATGGCCGAGTCTGGCGCGGCGGACACGATTGCAGAAACCATTATTGAGGCATTCGGCGAAAAGAACGTTCCGTGGGCGATGGCACTGCTCGGAATTCTTATTGGTTTGCCTGCATTTTTTGAGGTGGGATTCGTGCTCCTGGTTCCTGTGGCTTTCACAGTTGCACACCGCACCAAACTTTCGCTCGTTACTGTTGGACTACCCATGGTAGCGGGCCTCTCCGTCGTGCACGGGCTGGTACCTCCGCACCCTGCTGCCATCATGGCCGTCACCATTTTCCACGCCGATGTGGGCCGCACAATTCTCTACGCTCTGCTCGTCGGCATTCCGACTGTGGCGATTGCCGGGCCCATCTATACCCGCATCATCGCACCGCATATTCATCTCGATAATGAAGGCCTTCTTGCTGTTCAGCTCTCTGCCCATGAAGAACGCCGGAGCCGCCCGGGGTTCTGGGTCAGCGTGCTGACGATTCTTCTTCCGGTCCTGTTGATGCTTGTGGGCAGCGCGGCGGATGCGCTTTCGACTCCAGGATCAGCTCTCAATAGTGCACTTCACTTCACCGGAAATGACGACTTTGCTCTCCTCGTTGGCGCCGTTGTCAGCTTCATCACTCTGGGCACGATGCGCGGCTTCAGCCGTGAAACGATTCTGCGCTTCAGTAATGAGTGCCTGGCTCCTACGGCAACAATTACTCTGCTGATTGGCGCCGGCGGAGGATTTGGCCACGTTCTTCATGACACTGGTGCATCCGATGCCATGGTCAAGCTGGCACTGCACGGCCATATTCCCATTGTGCTGCTGGCATGGCTGCTGGCCGCGGGCATGCGTCTGGCCACGGGTTCTTCCACTGTGGCCATGACTACTGCTGCCACCATCGTCGCACCGTTCGCTCTGCAAATGCCCCATATGCATCCAGAACTGCTGGCGATCTCCACCGGGGCCGGCGCGCTCATCTTCTCTCACGTCAATGATGGCGGCTTCTGGCTTGTTAAGGAATACTTCAATATGACCGTCGGACAGACCATCAAGACCTGGTCCATCTGCGAAACCATCATCTCTGTCACTGCGCTTTGCTTCACCCTGTGCCTTTGGTACGCACTCTAGCCATCGCCGATTTGCGGCGATTCAAAGGATGAATTGCTATGATGACGGGCCACTTTACACGTAGAACATTTCTGAAAGGCGCTTCCGCCACTGCCCTTACACCGATCGCGACGCGCGCATTCGCCGCGTCTCCACGAGGCATACTCGCATTCATTGGCACGTACACGTCTGCACCAACGGAGCCGAATGGACCGCCGGGAGGTAATGGCGAGGGAATCTACAGCGCATGGCTTGATCCGCACACCGGAGAACTAAAAGACATCATGCTTGCGGCCAAGACTCGTAACCCGTCTTGGCTCGCGTTTCATCCGTCAAACCGCTACCTTTACACTTTGAATGAAATCTCCGACTTTGAAGGGGGTAGCGGATCGGTTACCGCTTATGCGCTGGACCCGTCAACTGGATCACTTACCGAACTCAACACGACAAGCTCACAGGGGCCTGGACCTGCGCATATGAGTCTGGATCGCACGGGGCGCTATGCTTTTGTGGCCAACTACATTGGCGGCAGCGTCGCGGTGCTTCCCATCGATGCGAATGGAAAGCTCGATTCCGCCATTCAAGTCATTCACCATCAGGGACACGTTGGAGCCAAACGTGCAACCGATGCTCCACGCGGCAGCTTTGCCATCAGCGGACATGACACGCCGCACGCACACATGGTAGCGGCGGCGCCTGACAATCGCTTCGTTCTGGTCACTGATCTCGGTCAGGATCGAATTTACATCTACCGTTTTGATGTGCGCACGGGAAAGCTTTCATCGTCTTCCGGAACACCGGTTGTTACCGTGCCAACGGGTGACGGGCCGCGCCACTTTGCTTTTCATCCAAATGGGCAGTGGCTTTATACGCTACAGGAGGAATCGAGCACGCTCTCGTATTTTCACTACGATGCCGAACACGGCGCGCTGCAACACGTGCAGAGCATCTCCTCCCTTCCAGCAGGCTTTGCAGGCACCAACTTCGGCTCCGAAATTCTTGTGTCAGCCGATGGCAAGTTCTTGTACTCCGCCAATCGACTCCATGACTCCGTTGCCATTTGTGCTATCGAATCGGATGGCCGCATTACTCTGCGGCGCAACACGCACACTGGTGGAGATTATCCGCGCAATATTGCACTGGCACCAAGCGGAAAGTATCTGTTCTCCTGCAATCAGCACAGCGATAATATAGTCTCCTTCCGACGCGACGAATCGTCAGGACTCCTGACTTCAAGCGGCTATGACACTGCTGTAGGAAGCCCGGCTTTCATTGCCTTTCTGGTATAAGCTCCTCCAATTGCAGCATTCAATCAAAGAGAACGAGGTCGCGATGAAGCAGTTATGGAAAACAGCAAAGGGCAGCAAGAGATCGTGGATGAAGGGGCGATCACTAAGCAAAGGCATTGGCCTTGTGGTCTTATCTTCGCTTTTTATCGGAGCTACAGCCATATCCGATGCGGAGACAGACGGCAATTCCACCGTCTTCCGCAATACGCTCATGCCACAGCCGTCATCGCTTCGTGTGAGCAGTGGAAGTCTCACAATCACACCTTCATTCTCGGTAGGCTTCGGCGGAACGCACGATGCCCTGCTTAATCTCGCAACGTTCCGCATGCTGAATCAACTAGAGGCATCCACTGGCATAGAGATCAAGAAATCCATTACCACCGATGCTTTATCCGCCACACTTCAGATTCATGTCGATCATGATGCCGAGAAAGTTCAATCTCTCGACGAAGACGAGTCCTACACACTGGACGTCGACGCGAATCATATCAAGCTCAAAGCGCCCACCGATCTTGGCGCACTGCACGGATTCCAGACACTGCTTCAACTCGTACAACGGGAGCCCAATGGATGGGTAGTACCCGCTTTGAACATTACCGATGCACCGCGATTCCGTTGGCGCGGTCTGATGATTGATGTGGGCCGGCACTTCGAGCCCGTCTCTGAAATTCTGCGTACGCTTGATGCGATGGAAGCAGTTAAGCTGAATATCTTCCACTGGCACCTTTCGGACGACCAGGGCTTCAGAGTGGAGAGCCTGAAATTTCCGAAGCTGCAGGAGATGGGCTCCAACGGCCTTTATTACACACATGCTCAGATTCGCGAAGTGGTTGCTTATGCGCACGCACGTGGTATTCGCGTTGTGCCCGAGTTCGACATGCCCGGCCACTCCACTAGCTGGTTCGTTGGTTATCCAAATCTTGCCAGCGGACCTGGTCCTTACAAAGTGCAGACGGTGTTTGGCATTCACGACCCAGCGATGGATCCAACGCGGGAGTCGACGTACAAGTTCCTGGATGGATTTATTGGCGAGATGTCCGGTCTCTTCCCCGATGCCTACATGCACATCGGCGGCGATGAGAGCAATGGAAAGCAGTGGATGTCGAACCCGCGTATTCGCGCCTTCATGAAGAAGCATGACATCAAAGACACAGCGGGGCTTCAAGTTTACTTCAATGAGCGTCTCCTGAAGATTCTGAAGAAGTATCACAAGCACATGGTTGGCTGGGACGAGATTTTCACTCCCGGATTGCCGAAAGATGTGGTTGTGCAGTCCTGGCGAGGTATTGAGTCATTAAGCAAAGGCGCCGCGCAAGGCTATCAGGGAATACTTTCCGCGCCCTATTATCTCGACGGAATGAAGACCGCAGCGGAGCACTATCTGGCTGATCCCATCCCCTCGGATACGAAATTGACGCCGGATGAGCAGAAGGAGATCCTAGGCGGCGAGGCCTGCATGTGGGGTGAACAAATCAACGAGAACACGATTGACTCTCGGATCTGGCCACGGACAGCTGCCATTGCGGAGCGATTCTGGTCGCCCGCATCGGTGCGTAACGTGGACGACATGTATCGCCGCCTCAATGTCGAGAACCTTCGCATTGATTCCCTTGGATTGCGCCAAATTTCCTATCCGCAGCGCCTACAGCGCGAACTTTCTGGCACACTCGAAGCTCCAGCATTCCACACGCTCACATCGATTCTTGAGCCTGTCAGCTTTGGTGAGCGCTATCACTTGCAGCATACCGACCAACTCACACCACTCAACGGTCTGGTAGATGCTTTGGTTCCTGATCCACCGGCACGTCATGAGCTCAATGAGGCAATCGAAGACTTGCTGGGCAGTACATCTGACAAGTCCATCAGCAGCGCCTGGCTCGCGCACGTCTTCAATTCGTGGACCGCTGCCTCTCCACACGCGCAGATTCTCATGACAAAGTCTCCGCGGCTTAGCCTCTATGCGATCCAGGCAAAAGAAATGGGAGAATTGGGCAGAATTGGAACAGAAGCGCTCCACTACATCCAATCTGGATCGAACGCACCCGATAGCTGGAAACAGGAACAGATCGCGCATCTGACCGCAATCACTCAGGAGAAGTCGCTGGTACGGTTTGCTGTGATTGGCGGAGTTATGAAGCTGGTGATGTCTGCAGGCGGTGAGCAAACGCCGCAGCGCTAGTGCAACGCTATAGTTCTACTTGGGAAGGTTGGGAGTCTCAGTCGAGGAATGCGCGGTTCCAAGCTTTTCGCAAATCTCAAATTCCTTTTGCGCCTGCTCCATGAGGCCACGTTTTCGATAGATCTGCGCGAGTTGATAATGCAGGCTGGAAATATCCGGCGCGAGCTTAACTGCTGCCTCTAGTTCGCTCTGCGCCTGCTCCAATTGATTCAATTCCGAGTAGGCTTTCGCCAGCTCTTGATGCGCTTTTGGATTGTCCCGCGCCAATTCAATGGCCTTGGTCAGATAGGGCAGCGCTTCTTCACTTTTATGACTCTCAACAAGTAGGGTCCCCATATTCAAAAAAGGCTGCGAATCGTGCGGCGTTTGCCCTTGCCATTCAATCGCCGTCTTGTAAGCTGACTGCGCTTCAACTTTATGGTTTGTTGCATATAGAGCCAGTCCTAGATTGTTTTCGGCTTCAATGTAATGCGGCCGCAGGGCCAGGGCCTGACGGAAACTCTTGATTGCCTTTGCAGACTCCTCTTCGTTGTACTGTGTGCGTCCCAGCAGATACCAAGCATCGGCATCGAGAGGTTTCTCGGTGACAACTGCTGTGAACCACTTTTCCGCGTCTGCAAGATCCTTCAGCAACACATAGTCTGAAGCGACAATGGTTAAGTCGGTCGGATCGGGACGCTTGTATTTCGCACCGGCAGTAAACTCAGCCAGCGACTCCTTCGGCTTCTGAAGTCGGAAGAATATATATCCGAGAAGAAAATGACCATCGGCCGACGAGGGGTTGATCTTGAGGTAGCTGACAAGCACTTTTTCGGCTTCGGCCAGCTTGCCCTGCACTGCCAACTGTCGCGCTTCAGGCACGGGATCCGAAGTCGCCTGTGCGGCGGCGTTCGGTTGACCAACGACTCCAAGTACGATTGATGCGCACAATAGGGCGAGCATTAATCGTACTGTCAATCGGCTCGTTACTGTCGCGCTTGCCCATTCAATCATCAGTTCGCGCCACCATTTCCTGTCGCCGCACTGCAGTGTGTGAGCTGAACCTGCAATTGCTGCAATGGCTGATAGTTGTTCGTGTAAATGAGTGCCGTCTTCAAGGTAGATTGGGCCGCGGCTGAATCACCAGCGATACACTGAACACGTGCCAGGTTCATCGCCAACCCCGGAAGATCCTGGTTTCGATTAAAGGCAGTCTGAAGCATTTGAATTGCTGCTTTCAAATCTCCCTTTCTGGCGAGCAGGACACCTAGATTGGTCAATGCGATTGTATCGTTCGGGTCAATCGTTAAGACCTGACGGAAAGCCTGTTCCGCCACAGCCGCGTCTCCACGTTTGGCACCCATATTGCCCAAGGCATCGAGCGCGTCCTTGTCGTGCGAGATCTGGTCTCTTTGCTCATTCAGCATCTTCCAGGCTACCGGCTCAAACTGACTGTCACCCGTTAGCAATGCTTTGTAATAGGCCATGGCAAGATCGCGTGGGCTTGCATTGGGCGAGAAGATGGGTACAAGCTTATGCGCATTGGTCACGGACTGCGTTGTATTGCTTTGATCAGGGACGCGCAATATTCGGTGATCTGTCCAGGCAACATGCAGAATATTCTGGGCCTTTGCGCGCGGCATGTGGCAACTTGTGCAGTCCCGATTTTGCGGAAAGTGCGTCTTCTCGTACTTTGTTCCGGAATGACAGGCAAGGCATTTCTGGCGGTAAAACTCCACTCGGTGCGCGGCATCTGGCGTATAGTGCGGGTCATGGCAGCTCATGCATGACATGCTGTCGCCACTCATTCGCTTGCACGTGCTTTGACTCAGTTGCTCCACTTCGCTCACGCCGCGCACTGTCATATTCTCGCCGGCGCGCACGAAGTAAGTAAGATAATCTCCAATCGGATCTCCCGGGCGAAAGTCGACTGCGGACTTGCCGGCCTTTTCGACCTTCACATCGCCCTCAAGATGACAACTAATGCAAACCGAGTCGCGCCGTTCAGCGCTGAGCTTGATCGGATTCAAAACATCGGCCTTGCCGCCGGTCAAGACATGCTGCGCCGTGTCTCCATGACACTCCTCACAAGTGATGCCGGCATGGAGAAAGGGCAATCCTTCAAAGGCATTTACGCTGTCTGTCACGCTGTGCTGCGTTGCACTCATGTGGCACCGCATGCAGTTGCTCTCCATGGGCAGCGGAGGCGGCATCTGGCGCATGGGAGCCAGGCCAGGCTTCATGTCGTAGCGATCTGTTGGCGCATACCAGGCGACGGGAGACTCGAAAAGGTATCTGCCAATTTTGTAAAGATAAGTGATACCCAGATGGCCGGATCCGAGCGAATACTCCAGGTTCACGCGGCCGGAACCGTTAGGGCCCTTAAAAGACAACGTAGGCTGGCCGTTGTCACCTGCAATTTCATACGTTTCTCCCGAACTTTGGTGCAGGAAGGTGGCAGGCTTCAGATGATTTGCTGCGAGTCCGCTTGCATTCGCCATGGGGGTGGCGAGATAGCTTTCATAGATTGCACGATGGCATCGTGCGCACTGCGCGTCCGCATCGCGAACGGGAGTGACCATTGGCTCATTCTCACTCGATAAGCCTCTTGCTGCCACGAAAGTGAAAAATGCCAGCCCCAGGATCGACAGGATCCTATTGCGGTGAATTTTTGAGCTTCTCTGCATCCGCAGCCTGTTGTGCTACTGTCGCGCTGGCTTCGCGCTGCAATTTGCTGTAAGTTGCCATCTCTTTCCTGGCATCTTCAGATTTGCCCTGCGCGCGGTATACCGCGGCAAGGAGGAAGTGAATCGTCGGCTCGTTGGGGCTGTCCTTTTCCGCTAGCAGCAGGTCGGGGAGAGCTTCAGGCTGCTTATCCAGACGAACCAGAGCCCGTGCTCGATCCACGCGCGCCTGCATGAGATTCGGGCAACGCTCAATCACCTGATTCAACTGTGTCAAGGCGTCATTGCTGGAATCGTTTGCTTCGAGAATGGCATTGCCGAGTTTCCAGCGAGCGATGCAATTATTTGGATCATTCACCAGTTCGGCTTTGAACTCGGTTTGCGCCGCTTCCCACTTGCCCATATACCAATATGCATCCCCCATATGCATGTGCGTCCCTGGTTGGTTGGGAGCTTTGTCAACAGCCTTTTTATATTCCACCAGAGCAAGGTCGTAATTGTGCATGCTCTGGTCAATCTCGCCGGTAATAATGTGAGCAACCACGGAGTCGGGATCGATTTCATCGATCTTCTTGAGAGAGTCCTGCGACATCCGCAAATAGGTCTTGCCGAGGAGATACCAGGCGTCCTGGTCCTTCGGATGCCGTGCAAGAATGCTCTTTAAATGCAGTACCGCATCATCGTACTTGTCTCCGCTGATGTAGATATGCACAAGCATCATCTCTATTCGGTCGTCATCGGGTTTCGTACGCAGCACCTCTTGTAGCAGCGGTTCAGCCTTTGCATTTTCACCCAGCTGAAAGTAGCTCATTCCGAGCATTGCGCTGGCCGTAGGCATGTGCGGATTCAGATCAAGTCCACGCTGTAATACTTTTGCGGCGTTTGCATAATCGTGGTCATTGAAGTAAAGCATTCCGAGATTGTTATAGGCGGGTGCCAGATGCGGCGCCAGTTTGAGCATGTTGCGATACTTTTCAATGGCCGTCGCATCATCGCCCTGTTGTTGCGCTGCCTTTGCCTCTGCGTATAAACGCTCTACTGCGGGAGTAACTTCACTCTGCGCGGGAAGGATTCGAGGAACGACAGCGATAAGAAGAAGGACGCTAGTGGCAAAGAGTCGGGTCAGCTGGCAACTGGATGACTGAATATGGATTGGTTGCGGCCACTGCATCTTCATGTCTCTTGATTATAGAAGAATTTCACTAAGGTTCGCGGGATTCGAAGGCCCTCACGCTACAGGGCGTTGTGATCTTCAAGTGGACAATGGAGAAAAAGATGCCGGCTGCGGTAAAGCAGCCGGCCGGATAGGATCAGAGTCTTGCGCATGCGCTCATACGAACGCACGCGCGAGGTTTTAGAACTCGAGCCGGAATGTGACTTGGCCCTGACGGTTGGAGATGTTGGAACCGTTGACTTGTTGTTTGACCGAAGTTACTATCGTCAACATTCGTTATCTGGTCCGTTAAATCGGGTTCGGTTGAATGCGTTAAAGTAGTCCACTTGAAGAATTCCGGTGAAGCGCTCGCCTAAGAAGAACTTCTTCCGGGCGCCCAGACTTTCGTCATAGTAGGCCGGCTGACGCAGTTCGCCGAAGTTTCTCTTTGTGTCGGCCAGGGTATAGGCCGGGCTGTCAACAAATGCCGCCGGATTAAAGATATCCTGCTTCACGCCCGTGAGGAAGTACTTCTTGGCTCTGTTGTAGCTGGCTGTTGAGAGCTTCACGGAATCAACTCGATTCGGACGATAGAAGCCGTTGGGGAATGGGCTGCCGTTCTGGCCAACACCAAACGCCGTTCCTGCTTCATAGTCAAGAATCCAGCTGACCTGCCAGCCACCAAGAAGCTGGCCGGTCACGCCACGGTTGTTGAAATACGTCTTGTTGGGACCGATCGGCAACTCATACGTTCCGCTGACCTTGAGAGTCTGCGGCTCGTCTGAGCCGGAAACAGTCCATTCAGGCTTCTGGTTGTACTTGTTGATGCCACCATTGGCAAAGCTGGAGAATCCGCTGCTGGCATTGTCCATCAGGTGTGACAGCGTGTAGCCGGCCAGGAAGGACAGTCCATTGCTGAAGCGTTTCTCCACTTGCACCTGGGCACTTTGATAGTAGCTCGTGCCTTTGGCTTCAAAGTTGTTGAAGATGTAGGAGTACTGTGGATAGGGTCCGAGGGCCTGGCCAACTGTTGCCGATCCGCCAAAATCATTAACGAAGTTGTCGTAAGGCAGTGTATAGCCCGCAGCCTGTGCAGAACCGTCAGCGAAGCTCAGACCGAGATCTGAGCCGAGGGCCAGATAGCGGGGATCGAGCTGACCGATGCGGTTCAACTGGCTGGGCAGGTGAATGACTCGGTTGCCAAGCCATGAAACGGTAAGGAACGTATTGAACGGCATTTCGCGCTGGTAATTCAAGTTCCACTGCTGCGCGTAAGGCGCGTAACCATCGTTGCGGCTGAACGCGTTGATCTGCGTTCCGGCGCCGAGGCTGGGTGAGAACGGAGTCGCTGGAGGATTCGGCAGGGTGTTCGTATCCCAGCTTCCGAAGGCAGGCGATGCGAGTTCCCGTGCTGTTGCGGTAGTACGAACCCACCAGAAGGTTGCCATAGTTCACAGCCACCTTGTTGGTTCCGTATTCATATGCACCGCCATTGAGGAAGGCAATTGAGAAACCACCCTGAAGTACCGACTTATGGGTCAGCTGGTAAGCAAAGCCGATACGCGGTCCGAAGTGCGTCCAGTGGATGTCCGCGCGGTTGTATCCTGCGCAGCCCGTGCAGTTACCCAACTTGGTGGCGGCACCTGCCAGAGGAACTCCACTCGCTGTGTTGTAGTACGGGTCGGTTGCGTTGGGGTCAAAGAAGACCACATTGTTGTGGTTTTCAGTGAACGGAGCCTGAATATCCATACGAATGCCCAGGTTGAGGGTCAACTTGGGAGAAAGCTTGATATCGTCCTGGAGGTACGGGGACAAGTCCCAGTTGCGCAATTTCAGTTCCTGAGAGTTGACGCGATCAGCAGAGTCAACAATGCCGAGGAGGAAGCTGGCAAAAGAGCTGCCGTAGCTGTTGAACTCTGCAACTTGTGTCTTGTCGCTTGGATCATAAGTTTGAACGAGAAGTTGTGCGCTGGCTGAAGTTGAACTGACCGCCGGCGCGCTGCTCTTCGTTGTCGTCCTGGTAGGAACGACGGAATTCGCCACCAATGTTGAAAGTGTTGCGGCCCAGCGTCCAAAGCCAGTTGTTGACAATTGCAATACCCAGCTTCCGGTTCACCGAACCGGTGTTCGATCCGCCGGTACCCCAGTCTGTAGGAGCGTGCTGGCCGTCGAATTCAATGTCGGGCGGAATGTATCCGTCCTGCACTGCGGGGAAGGCGTAGCGACTGAGGTTGAATTGGTTGTTGATTTCACCGATCCAGCCAAATCCAACCGTCGTTGCCAGATGCGCCGTGATTGGGTTGTTGTAGGTGAGCAGATAACCGCTACCCTGTGACGGATAGTCGCGCAAGCTGTTCAGCGGGTTCGGGGGCGCCACTAGCGGCGAGCGGTCGAATCCCACATTGTGGAAGCTGTTGTGCCACTGGCTGTAATGGAGGCTCTGGCCGTTCTTCAGGTTCTGGTCGACTGTGAAGCCCCAGACGTGCTGAATCTGCGGATTTGGATACGGGGTGTAGTTTTTGTTGCTATCAAGACCACCACCACCGGTTCCCGGAGCGATCCGGGTCAGGAATGTAGGGAATCAAAGTTGCCGAAAGCGGGCTGATGCGATCCGGGCAGATGACGTTGAGAACACCATTGCAAATGAACTGTTGGCCGGTCGTCGGATCGTAAATCGGAATCTGAGTACCGTTCGAATCCACGAAGTTGGTAAAGTCGCCCGTCTTCATGGCGGCAGTTGGAACCGTCGACGGATCTCAAGTTTTCGCTGTTGAGCTTGAACCACTCCTGGCTATAGTGGCCGAATGTCTTGTCGCGACCGTCATACAGATGAGGAATACGAATTGGTCCACCGATGGTAAAGCCATAGTTGTTTTCGTGGTCGACCGGTGCGTGATCGTGCGGATTTGAAGAGTCCCACGCGTGGCCGTTAAAGAAGCCAACCGAATCAAACAAGCTATTACGGTTAATTTCAAAGAGGTCGCCATGATACTTGTTCGTACCGGAGGCCATCTGGTAGGTCAAGGCGCCTTGCCCCAGTCCGTACTGCGCGGAGAAAGTGGAGCGCTCCACGCGGAACTCCTGCACCATCTCGAACGGTGGGTCGAAGTTGGTTGTGTAACCTTCCGTCTCCGGCTGCGGAACGGGAATACCGTTGTAGAGGATCTCTTCTTCGAAATCGGCGCCGCCACCAATGCGGTGGGAGAAGGTGTCGCCGGTGGTTCCAGGAGCGAGGAACTGCAGTTGGTCAATCTGGCGGCCGCGGCCTGAAACTTCCACAGGCAGCGCGCTTACGGTGACCGGCTCGATGGTGCTACCAATCTGCGGCTGGGTGGTGTTCAGAGAGATGGCGTTCGATGTGACTCGAACTGTTTCGGCAGTTTCACCAGTCTGCAGGGAAACATCGATCGTAGCCACGCGGCTAACTTCGATGTTGACGCCTGTGTTGATGTGCTTCTTGAATCCAGCCGCTTCAACGGTCAGATCATACCTGCCGGGAAGAACGCCTTTGAAGGAGTAGGTCCCCGTGTCTGTCGTGACGGTGTTGCTGGAAATGGATGTTGCTTCGTTCGTGATGGTCACGGTTGCGCCCGGAATCACGGCGCCGGTCGCGTCCGAAACCGTGCCAGTGACGCCCGCGGAGGCCTGCGCGAACGCGGCGTGCGGCGCCAACAAGGCCATAGATACAACCGCGCAGACAATCCAAAAGGATTGCGTGACGAGTTGCCTCCATGGGGATAGTTTGAGTGTGGGTGTTCGTTTCACTGGGTCTCCTTCATGCTGCATTCTCGTTAATGACACACAAGGCGGCTAGGCCTAAAGCCTTGAAAAACCGCCGGATGCAGTTGATACATCAAACTAGCTTCATGGAATCGATACCACTCCAAAGTGGTAACGATTCCACAGCGGCCAACTATACTTGCGCCTCGCCAGCCCTGTCAAGAATATTTTTCTGGGCGCACTTCCCTCATTCGGTGAAGGTTGGGGGCAGTCTTCTCTTGTATTGTCCGACCAGTTGTACAGAGTCCTGTCCTTTTCTGCTCTGTTTCTCAGCCAGGACGATTGAGGAATGATCAAAGTCCGAAAGTACCTGCTTACTTTTCCCCTTGAGAGCTGGCCTCAGGTTCATCAACCTGCACCTGCCGGTCTCCCTTTACGTGGTCGAGTTTCTGCACGATCCCGCTGGGCCAATGAATCTCAACCTCAGTGGCCTCCGCGCTCTTCCCCAGACCAAAGTGCACGCGTACGTCACTTGACGACATATATCCGCTTGCACTCGTCACAGTCGACCACTGTGGGCCGGCAGGAGTGGTTACCTTAACCAGTGCGCCAATTCCATCCCGATTGCTCTTGTGCCCAATCAGTCGAAATGTGATCCAGTGGTTTCCAGTTACAGTCTTGTTCATGAGAATGTGCGCTGGACCTCCACTCGTCGAAACAACTGCGTCTAGACGCCCATCGTTGTCTATATCGCCAATCGCCATCCCACGACCAACCCATTCATCTTTAAAGATGTCGCCCGACACATCATCCACATTCACAAACTTCTTGCCGGTGTTGCGCAACAACATCATTGGCTCCCTATAGCGAAGCATTGGTGATACCAATTCGATGTTGTCCATATCATGGCCTTGAGCGATGAACAGATCCTTCCAACCGTCGTTATCGTAGTCCATGAAGCGCATGCTCCATCCGGAGTGCATCTGTGTAGCTGCCGTTAAACCGGAAGACTGCGAGACGTAATCAAAGGTCCCGTCGTGATTGTTGTGATAAAGGGGATAGACCTGCCGAGCCAGATCCGTAACCACTATGTCAGGCCAGCCATCGTTGTCATAGTCGGCAAAATCCACTCCCATTCCAGCGAATGTCTGCCCTTCTGCATTCACAGCAACGCCGGCTTCCAGCCCAACTTCTTCAAAGGTTCCGTCGGGCTTTTGGTGGAAGAGAAACTCAGGCATTGAGTCATTGGCTACATAAAGATCGATGCGGCCATCGCGGTCGTAGTCTGCAATTGCCAGTCCTAGAGCCTTCGCCGGTTTGTCCAGCCCCAGTTTGTGCGCTTCTTCGGTAAACGTGCCGTCGCCGTTGTTGTGGTACACCAGCATCTTGATTGGCGGAAACACATCCGGATGGCATATTCCGCGGTATCCCTCCCGATGTTCACCGCACCACACATCATTCCAGTCCCACGTCACGTAACGCGCTACAACAAGGTCGAGGAGTCCGTCATTGTCAAGATCGACCCAGGCGGCCGAAGATGACCATCCGCCGCCGGCAACGCCAGCCTTGTCGGTGACATCGGTAAATTTGCAATGTCCATCGTTGTGGTAGAGACGGTTGCCACCGTAGCCTGTGACGTAGAGGTCTTCGTTGCCATCGTTGTCGTAGTCTCCCACGGCAACGCCCATGTCGTAACCCACACCTTGCACACCTGCCTTCTCCGTAATGTCTTCGAAGGTCCCATCCGGCTTCTGGTGATAAAGCCGGTTCCAAAACTCCGGTCCAGTCTTTTTCGGAATTGTGCCGGGTGGAGTTGGGTCAGTGAAAGGTGCACCGTTTACGAAATAAATATCCAGTCGGCCGTCATTATCGCAGTCAAAAAGCGCCACACCTGAACCCATCGTCTCGAGCAGATACTTGCGCGAGGTATGCAACGTGTAGTGCTTGAAGTTCACGCCCACCTGTTTGGTCACGTCGATGATTTTTGCGGGTACTAGATCGGGGTCTGCCTTCTGCAATGGGCCGGCACTCTCCATCCCGGAGGCAGGTTTCGCATCCTGGCCCCAAGCGAGAAAGTATCCGCGCGCGAGCAAAAAGCACAGTAGTATCCACACAGCTCTTTGTATGAGCTTCATTGTCCGCTCCCCTTTGCCGAGGCGGACGTTGTCTCCCTACATGCCTTATTTCCACACAATGCGCTTGTAATTCCCTTGCCCTCTGTAATCGTAAATATTCTGTCCACCTCGGTCAGCTTCACACGCTCAAGCGCGCCCGACGGCCAGTGAATCTCGGCGGTTCCAGCATCGGTAGCGGTACCGAGTCCAAAGTGAAGCCGCGGGTCATTCGTCGAAACGTAGCTTCCACCGCTGATGACATCTTGCCTTTGTCGCATTCCATTTGCCGTGAGAAACACTGTCGCACCCACCGCGTCGCGCGGACTCTTTGGTCCACCAATCAGTCTCAATTCCACCCAGTGATTGTGATTGTCGTCGACATTGCGGAGCAATACTGGAGGGCCATCGATGGTGTTGATGATGACATCGATATGGCCGTCGTTAAACAAATCACCAAAGGCGGCTCCTCGTCCAGAGACCACTTCAGCAAGGCCAGAGCCTTTCACCGCAGGAACAAGGTCGAATTTTCCGTTATGTAGATTGCGAAACAACAACGGCTTTTCCGCGTATGAAGTTCCCCAGTCGAGCCGGTCAGCCGCAGGATAGATATGACCGTTGATCAGCATTAGATCAAGCCATCCATCATTGTCGAAATCGAGAAAGCCATCACCCCAACCCAGATAGGGCATGGAAATTTTTCCGACTCCTGCCTGCATGGAGACCTCCGAAAAGAGCTCCTTGTCATCGGCGCGGAAGAGCAGCGTCGCTTCATCAGAAAAATCGCTCAATGCAAAATCAAGACGGCCATTGTTCAGGTAATCACCCACCGCAACTCCCATCGCCGCTGCTTCCCTGCCGTCTTCGTTCAATCCAAATCCGGTTGTATAGCTGTCATCTTCAAACTTTCCATTGCCACGATTCATATACATGTAACTCAAGGTTGAATCGTTGGCCACAATCAAGTCAGGCCTGCCGTCGCCATTCACGTCCACAAATACTGGCGTGATCCCATAATATTTGTTCTTCTGGTCTGAAACTCCCGCCTGAAGGCTGACGTCGGTAAATGTTCCGTCACCATTGTTGTGAAACAGGTGGTCGGGCTCGCCTTCCAGATTCTTTGGGCCGCACATCACGGGCTCGCCACGAAACTCACAGTACGAGTAACCAGTCGCAGGAGTATGTGAATAGGGTAGGTTCTTGCGATCAAAGTGCACATAGCCTGAGACGAACAGATCAAGCCTGCCGTCACCATCGTAGTCGCCCCATGTGGCGCCAGCCGACCAGTTACCCAGCGTGACGCCCGCCTCCTCAGCGACATCCGTGAAAGTACCGTCGTGATTGTTGTGATAAAGCCGATTCTTGCCCCAGTTCGACACGAAGATGTCCGGCCAGCCGTCGTTGTCATAATCGGCGATGGCAACCCCAAATCCCCAGCGGTCGTTTGTCACGCCAGCCTGGGCGGCAACGTCGGTGAACGTACCGTCGTGATTGTTATGAAAGAGCGCGGCATGCGGCGGGGTGGTTTTGCCGTCCATCGCATCGAAGGTGGAACCATTCACGAGATAGATATCCAGCCAGCCATCGTTGTCGTAGTCAATCAGCCCTACCCCTGATCCGTTTGTATCAATAATGAGCTTGCGGTCCATATTGCCCATCACATGCTTCCAACCGCTCAGGCCGGCATCTTTAGTGATGTCTTTAAAGACAACAGGGCCACTGTCCACAAAGCCGCTCGCCGTGGGAGGAACAGTGCGCTTTGCTGACGCGGAATTCGCCACCGGCGCAGCGACGGAATCCAGCCCCATCTGCCCCAGGGCGGAAGCTCCAAGGCTAAGGTTGAACGCGATGAGAACTGCGACTGTGAGCGCGTACCAGCGACCGGCACATCTCATCTTCCTGCGCTGATAATCTGAGTCCATCCCGGTGCCGCTCGGCATTGATTTGTCGAGCAACGCGCGCCCTCCACGAGTTGCAGTGTATCGCACATGAGGAAGCGCGTGTCCGACACGAGCGATCAACGTAACTATCGGTGTCCGTTTGGAGCAAAAAAACAATGATCACAATAGAAAATATTGAACTTACGCAACAGTTTGCCAGCGACAATTATGCGGGCATATGTCCGGAAGCGGCCGAAGCTATGGCACAGGCCAATCATGGCCACTCCACAGCCTATGGCGACGACCCGTGGACCAGCGGCGCATCGGATGCCTTTCGTGAGCTTTTTGAGACGGAATGCGAGGTTTTCTTCGTCTTCAACGGCACCGCCGCGAACTCGCTGGCGCTGGCTTCGCTCTGCCAGTCGTATCACGGAGTCATCTGCTGCGATGCTTCGCACGTAGAGACTGATGAATGCGGTGCACCGGAGTTTTTCTCAAATGGATCCAAGTTGCTGGTTGCACAAACAGCCGATGGCAAGCTGACACCGGCTGCAATTCACGACTTGGCTACAAAACGCCAAGACATTCATTACCCCAAGCCGCGCGTGGTGACAATTACGCAGCCAACGGAGACGGGACGCGTCTATACACTGACGGAATTGCAGGCGATTGCGGCAGCGTGCCGCAAGCACGGCCTGTATCTGCACATGGATGGCGCGCGCTTTGCAAACGCATGCGCAACTATCGGCTGCACTCCGGCGGAACTCACCTGGAAGAGCGGCGTGGATGTTCTCTGCTTTGGCGGGACCAAGAACGGAATGGCGGTCGGGGAGGCTGTGCTGTTCTTTAATCGCAAACTAGCGGAGGATTTCGACTACCGCTGTAAACAAGCGGGACAGCTCGCGTCGAAGATGCGCTTTCTCGCAGCGCCGTGGGTTGGGATGCTCTCAACGGGCGCTTGGCTGCGTAATGCGCAGCACGCGAACCATTGCGCGAGGCACTTCGCGACTCAAATCGCGGACATCAGGGGAATACAACTGGCTGGCCCCGTCGAAGCAAACGCGGCATTCCTACTCGCACCGGAGCGCGTGCTCAATGCTCTGCGTGAACGCGGATGGAAGTTCTACACCTTCATCGGCGGATCTGCACGCTTCATGTTCTCGTGGGACAGTGAACTGGATCGAATCGACAATCTCTGCCGCGATTTGCGAGAGTGCGCAGCTTTGGCGAGATGAGTGGGCCGCAGCTGCGCACTACACAAGTCTCAGTGAACGGAGCCTGCCCGTTCGACCCACTTCTGCCACATTGCTGGCTCGGCGAGCATTTTGATGTAAACACCGCCCACCACTGACCGCGCCTGAAATCCGACTTGCTTTGCAGTAACGGTGTCATACCAGTCCGTCATCGGAACGCGGTCCTTGGTTTCGTTCAAAAATTTGTAAACTGGATGCACGATTGTTTCAAAATCCGCCTGCGTTGGCGCCAGAGTTGCCGTCCAGATGGTCCAGTCGAGCTTGGTGTACTTGGCACGATTGTCCAGCGGTAGTCCGTATTCATTCAAATGCGACAGATAGAACTTCGTCTCTTCGGCGGCAACGCTCTTCGGGAAGAGATGAAAGCCGAGGATTTCATCCCAGACAAGGTTGTACTTCTGGCTCCAGGTTCCGGGCTTGTCGAAGGCCAGTCGGTAGTGGTCGCCATCGTTTGCCATCTTTACCCACTTCTCGGCCATCTGCTTTGCAGCGCTTGAATACTTCTCGGCAGTAGCTGTCTCGCCCCGGTCCTTTGCCAGCTGCGCAAATGCCGCCAGAGCCTCAATAGCCTTGATGGAGAGGTTGGTATTGTGTGCCAGGTGTCCGGCAAAGTCGTCTGTGCAGAGCTGATTTTCCGGATCGAATCCCTTTGCCATCAGATACTCGGCCCACTTTGTCAGGACTGACCAGTGCTTCGCGGCAAAATCGGTATTGTGCTCCGCATGTTCAAGCGCCGCCATCATCAGCAGCATGTTGCCGGACTCCTCGACCGGCATTTGATCGTCTTCGCTGATCTCGCCGCCGCCATAGAGTTGCCCATTTGCAAGCGGGTACACACCCAGATCATGCGGCGCGAAAGGAAACTTCCAGCGCCCGGATTCCGCATAGCGCAACACCGGTTCCATCTGCGCCTCAACGAGCTTCGGACTCAGAAAGAGGAACATCGGTGCCGAAGGATAAATCACGTCGACGGTTGAAATGGAACCGTTGCTGAAGTTCTCCTTGGGCATGAAGAAAGGCACGCCGTTGTCTTCCACCAGCTTGTGCGCTGCGATGGCTTGGCGGAATGCGAGCACTGAAACCGCTGCGTATTCCTTGCCACCCACCTGATTCAGGTCGTGCTCTAGCTCAGCGTCGTACCGAACTGCGCGCTTGCCTAGCTCCTCGTACTGCTGGTTCGCCGCCTCCAGCATTGCCGCGTAGGAATCAAACTCCGTTCTCCAGTAGGGACGGAGTTTCTTCTCCATGTACTCGATGGAGAAGCGGTCATTGTAGGCCAGCATTACGTGACGACTGACTGTCTGCGCGCCCACATTGCCCAGCGGGAATGCCACCTCCAGCGCGGGTGGATGCGGGTATCGGCTTTGTGGCATTCGCGGCTCCGCCAGGTCATCATTGGCTGGCAGTGCACCCGACTTCTCAAAGTTGTCGCGGTCGCCGGTATTGCCCGCAGCCATCGCCACCTTGCCCTGCCCTTCCGGCACTCCCAGATAGAAATAGCCCCAGTTGATGCGCACATTGTCGCCCCACAGCTCCAGCATGGGCTGTTTTTGCGAGCCGACACGCAACAGATCGATCCCCTCGATATGCGAACGGGACCAGGTGACCGGTTCGCCCCATGTGTTGGTTGCAATGGAGCCTTCCACATCAAAGTAGAGCGTCACATCATGCGCGGCGCCATCACGGGATTTCACATCCCAGGTTAGGTACGTTACCGGCCGTGCCATGACTTTCAGATCCTCGGGAAATGCAGGAGTCAGAAAGGTCAACTTGAGTTCAATCTGCGTATTGCCCAATGTCACGATGGTCCGCGTTGGCGTGATTTCGCGCGACAGTTCGTCCAGCGCCGGCGCGTCACGATCCGCATCGCCAAGAAATCGATATGTCTTGCCATCCACGCGCAACAGTCCGTTCATTGGCTGCACGTCACCCGTCCAATGGCGAGTGGGCCCATCAGTCAGCCTGTCATTCATTGACCACACGCTGAAGTAAGGGTCATGGACAACCAGGGGAGTCGCCGGTGCACGTAATGGAGCCATATCAATCGACTGCGCAGATAAAGCCCGCGTAGCACATGCGCAAGTCGACAAAACCATTGCCCAGACCACGACTTTCCAGCGAGGCTGCCGCATCAAATCAAATGGAGACGTTTTCATCTTCGGATTCCAATTGTGCACGATAGCGCTGCACGAGTTGAGTTCAAAATTGAATGCTAAATGCTCGATGAGGAACTTTATCAGCCGATCATTATCCTGGCGAAATCCTTCTAGATCGGTCGCGAAAATGGCGACTCTCAGTACTAATCTGCTACGGCAACGTCGGTGGCTTTTGCACTCGCAACGGATTGCAGCGGCAAAAGGCAGGCACCGAGCAATCCAGCTTCTGCGCCCAACTTTGCAGGCATCACTTGAGTACCGCCGTTCGGCATGCCTCCAGCCGCAGGTCTGCCGGGCGCTGTCAAACGGTAAACATAACTACGAAGTTCAAGTTCCTCAAAAAGACTGGGTGCAAGCAAATCCCATGAGTTAGCAACTCCTCCGCCAACTACGTACAGAGGCAGGTTCAGGATATTGATCAATCCAGCGAGACAAATTCCGAGTGCTCGTCCGGTCTCACTATAGATGGCGGCGGAATCTTTATCACCGGCACGCGCAGCCTCGGCAATATCGAACGCAGTCAGTTTGCCTTTTTCCTTCTTCAAGTCCGCCAGCACTGCGGCCTTACCCGCTTCCATTTGCCGTTCTGCGGCGCTCACCACGGCTGTTGCGCTTGCGCAAACTTCCAGACATCCGCGGCTTCCGCATCCGCAAACAAGTCCGTCGCGATCCACCGTCATGTGTCCGGCTTCTCCCCCCATGCCGGTTTCACCGTGCCAAAGTTTGCCGTTCAGCACGATGCCGTTGCCCACTCCCGTACCGAGAGTCAGCATACAGAGAGAGTGAACCTTCAGATCCTTGCCAAGTCCGTGGTGATACTCGGCCAGAGCTGCAGCATTCGCATCGCCCTCAAGCACAACTTCCCGCTTAAGACGCTTTTGCAATTCTTCCAAAAGTGGAAATCCATCCCACCCGGGCAGATTCGGTGGGTGGTGCAGGCGTCCTGCCGGCAGTTCGAGGGGGCCAGGCGAACCCACACCGATACCCACCCATTCGGCATTTCGCTCTCTTCCCATCAACTCCCGCACTGCGGCGCACATATCGTCGACAACCGCGCTGGGGCCAGCTTCGAGGCGCGTCCGAAGGTTGATGGATTGAAGGATGCCACGATCGGGAGAAAAAATAGCGACCCTGAGGCTCGTGCCCCCCAAATCAATGCCGATTGTCAGCGCTTGAGCAAAATCTTTCGTCATTCATCATCACCTGGCACGGGCACACACGGGATCGAGTCCGCCAGTCCGGGGCTGAAGTGCGAACTGCCTGTGATGAAACTCTGTAACAGACACACCAAACGCTCCGGGCCGTGCAATCCTTGGAAACGATACCATACACGTCACAATTGTCGATTGGCAAATTACTTCTGTGGCGTACGTTCAATACCTGCCTTTTGATACCCGCGTTTTGGGCAGTTCAAGTCCCTTGTGTGTATGTGAACTGAGGTCATCAAGTCCGCTACATTGCTGAGGCTGAACTGGGTGTAGAACGGGCGGTCATGGTATCGTTTCCACACCGTGTCTCAGCGTGGTATGATTCGCCCAACCTTGACATGCTCAAATTGGGCTGGTTGTAGCTGTGTCTGTACTCAAGGGATGCATATATCAGGAGAAAGAAAATGATGAATTTGCCATGGATCGATGCGGGCAAAAAGGGGAACTCTGTCTCGCTGGCCGTAGCGGCTTTGATCACGGCATGCGGATTGTTCACCATGGGCAGTCAGTTCGTCCATGCACAGTCGTCTGAGGAAGCTCAGAAGATTGTGAAGAGTTACGGCAGCCAGGCGGACGACGTCGTCACCCGGCTCTCGGAATTCAATCAGCTCCCCGCCGATGAGTGGCGATTTCACTCGGGCGATATTCCCCATGGCGAATCCACTTCCCTTAACGACTCCTCATGGCAATTGCTGAAGGCTCGGGCGGAAACCGGTGACGATGCGCAATGGTTCCGCCGCTGGATTGAGGTGCCGAAGACTCTCCACGGCTACGACCTCACCGGTGCGCGTATCTGGTTCCAGTTCCATGCCAACGCCAACGGCCCCATGCCGCAAATCATTTACTTCAACGGCCGCCGCGTCGCCCTCGGTGATGACCTTGAGCCCATCGTTCTCTTCGATAATGCCCAGCCTGGCGAAAAGGTGCTGGTCGCGGTCAAACTCCTCCATACAGTTGATAAGAAGACGTTTGGTGGAACCGACCTCAAGATCGACTTCGCGGAAAATCGCCCCAACCCCGAGGACCTTCGCCGTGAATTCCTATCGGCCGCAATCCTCATCCCCAGCCTTTCCACCAATGAGAGCGCGGATACTGCAACCTTGAACAAGGCATTCGGTAATGTGGATCTCTCTGCACTCAACTCCGAAGATCAGGCGAAGTTTGACGCCTCTCTAAAGCAGGCACAGTCCACGCTGGAAGCACTCAAACCGATGATGGATCGCGCCACTTTCCATGTGACGGGCAACTCGCACATTGACGCCGCGTGGCTCTGGCCGTGGACTGAAACCGTTGACGTGGTAAAGCGCACCTTTGGTACTGCGTTGCAGTTGATGAACGAATATCCGGACTACACCTATACGCAATCCGCCGCGCAGTACAACGAATGGATTGCCGAGAAGTATCCCGAGATGAACGAAGAAATCAAGAAACGCATCAAGGAAGGCCGCTGGGAAGTGGTCGGAGGCATGTGGGTTGAGCCGGATCTGAACATTCCTGATGGCGAAGCCACCGTGCGCTCCATCTTGCTGGGCAAGCGCTGGTATCAGAAGAACTATGGCGTAGACGTCCGCATTGGCTGGAACCCGGATTCGTTTGGCTACACCTGGCAACTTCCACAGATGTACAAGAAGTCAGGCATCGACTATTTTGTGACGCAGAAGATGACATGGAACGATACAAATCAGCTGCCGTTCAAGCTCTTCTGGTGGGAATCGCCGGATGGGAGCAAGGTGCTTACCTACTTTCCGCACGACTACGCGAACAACAATCTGAATCCCGTCCGCCTCAGTGACGATCTCAAGGTTGCCCGTGAGCGGGCGCCCGGTCTTAACAACATGATGGACCTCTATGGAATTGGCGACCACGGCGGCGGCCCAACCCGCGCCATTCTCGACGAAGGTGTGCACTGGTCGCAGTCTGACAAGGTGATTCCGCACATGCAGTGGGGCACGGCGCAGAGCTTTTTCTCCTCGGTCGAGAAGGATATCGCTCCGAATTCGCCTACGTGGAATTACCGATCCATTGCCAAGGGCTACCAATTTCCGGCCACCCCACCCGCGGGTGAAGTCGCGATTCCCACTTGGAAGAGCGAAATGTACTTCGAATACCACCGCGGCATTATGACCACGCAGGCGCAGCACAAGAAGAACATTCGGGACAGCGAAGAGTGGGCCATCGACGCCGAGAAGTATGCTTCTCTCGCCTGGCTCAAGGGCGATAAGTATCCTGGTGGTGAACTGACCACCGCCTGGGAGAAGATCACATTCAACGATTTTCACGACCTCGCTGCTGGATCCGGCATAGGCGTCATTTACAAGGACGCACAAAAGGAATTCGACGAGGTTCATTGGGCGACTAACGAAATCTCCAGGAAGGCCCTCCACACCATCTCCGAAGGTATCGACACCAACGTGCCTGCTGGAGTGCCAGTGATGGTCTTCAACCCGCTCGCGTGGGAACGCTCGGGAAACGTGAAGGTCAGCGTCCAGTTGCCCAAACCCTCAACTTCCGGCGTTTCGGTGCTCGACGCCAGCAACAACGTGATTCCTTCCCAGGTCCTGTCCAGCGACGACAAGACGGGAACCTACAGTTTGCTCATCGACGTTCCGAACGTCCCTTCGATGGGCTACACAATTCTCCATGTGGTTCCGGGATCAAAACCCTTCTCCACAGATTTGAAGGCCGAAGGTCTGACTCTTGAGAATACCGTTCTGAAAGTTGTTGTCGATCCTCACAACGGCTGCATCAACAGCATTTACGACAAGAAGACACACTTTGAGTCGCTGGCTGCAGGCTCATGCGGTAATCAGCTCCAGACATTCCACGATTTGCCTAAGGACTACGATGCGTGGAATATCGATCCCGGCACGCTTGACCACTTCACGCCGATAGACAATGTCGACTCGGTGGAGCTCGTGGAGAAGGGTCCGCTACAAGCGGCGATTCGCGTGACACGCACCTGGCAGAAGTCGAAGTTCGTCCAGGACATCGTGCTGGAAGATGGAGCGGATCAGGTCAACGTGGTGAATGACATTGACTGGCATGAGACCCACGTCCTGTTGAAGGCCGCATTTCCACTGGCCGCCAGCAGTAATATGGCTACCTACGAAATCCCTTACGGATCGATCGAACGCGCCACCACCCGAAACAACTCATGGGAACAGGCGCAATTTGAAGTTCCCGCGTTGCGCTGGGCCGACCTCGGCGACGGTAAGCACGGCTTCAGCCTCATCAACAACTCGAAGTACGGCTACGACGACAAAAACAATGTACTGCGCCTCTCGCTGCTACGCTCGCCCACATGGCCTGATCCGGAAGCTGATCGCGGCCATCAGCACTTTACCTACGCGCTTTATCCGCACGCAGGCGACTGGAAGGATGCGCTCACCGTGCGCCACGGCTATGACTACAACTACAAGCTGACCGCTGCGCAGGTGATACCCCACACAGGCAGCCTGCCGGCATCGTACTCGTATGTCACTGTAAAGCCGGAGAATGTGGTGCTTACAGCCATGAAGAAGGCTGAAGACACCAACGCTCTCATCTTCCGCGTATACGAGTGGGCTGGGAAGAGCAGCAACGTGGAGATTCATGTGCCCGCGGGGGCAACTGGAGCTACGGTTACCAACTTGCTGGAGAAGCCCGAAGGTCCCGCGTTGCCGCTTTCCAACAACACCGTGACGGCGCCCATTAAGCCGTATGAAATTCTTACGATCTCTGTCAGCTATCCGTTGTCAAATTAATTCCGCTCCAATGACCATCGGCGTCCGCGGAAGCGGGCGCCGATTTTCTTCGCTCAAAATGCGTATCTTGGATTGGTTCAGGATGCTCCCGCTACTGGAACGCAGCCGCACGAAGCCCGTTGAATCAAATGCGTCTCCAACATGACCTGTTTGGTTCGTTTCGCCGGCGTTGCTGAACTCGCGCTGCCTTTGCCCAGCAGCTGTTCAAAGAGCATCTCGGCCGTCACTCGACCAATCTCCTCCACCGGCTGCTGCACAACAGTGATTGAGGGCTTCAATGTAGATGCCAGTTCGAAGTCGTCGAATCCAATTAACGCAACGGTCTTGGGAACCGCCACGTTGTTCTTCTGCAGTGCCTCAAACGCAAAGATCGTTGTGCTGTTCTTCAGAGTAAAAATTGCTTCGGGAGGATTGGCGCCTGCCATCAAACTTTCAATGGCATATTCTGCCGATTTGTAATCCTTGATCGACGTATTCAGTATGTATTGGAGCCCTGCCGCTTCCATGGCGGCACGATAACCGCGAATGCGCTCTTGAATGGTGTAGAGCGTGCTTTCACCCGTAAGGCAAACGATGCGTTTGTACCCATGCTCGATCAGGTGTTGTGTGGCGAAGCGTGCACCTTTGAAATTGTTGGTGACCACCGATGGGATGTTCGAATTTGAAATTGGGCGGTCAATGGTGAGTACTGGGACAGAGAGCCGTTCCAGAATTTCACGGAGCGCCTGGCTTCGAGAGTTCGCTGGAGCAAGTATTAAGCCGTCGACGCGGTGGCTTAAAAGAATATTGACGTTTTCAATTTCAATGTGCGGGTCGTTGTGCGATGCCGTCACAATGAGGAGTGAATCGTTAGCGCGGGCAACGGCCTGAGCGGCCTCCGCACAGCTCGAAAAAAATGGATCGGCGATACTTGGCACGATAATGCCTATTGTTTTGGTGCGGTCGCCTTTCAACACGCGTGCTGCGTGGTTAGGCAAATAGCCCATTTCTTCGATGACGCGTCGCACCCGTGCAAGCGTTTTGGGATGAACTCGAAAGCCGCCGTTAATAACGCGCGAGACTGTGGTGGTGCCCACGCCAGCAGCACGGGCAACCTCACTCAAAGTTGTCGGACCGGTCTTCTTTATCATGGTGCTCAATTCCTGTCCTCACCTATCCAACATAGAAGTCTATGCGACAGAATTGATGCACACAACCACTCTTTCCATGGCAATGCATGGAGGGTAACCATTTTCTCTTCCATCCGCTAAGCAATCGCTAGTTTTATTAGCTCGCCGAGGTCCATAGAGGTGCCGGATGTGGCACCGCGCGGGAGCGAGGGGGATACTACGAGCGCACTATTGTGCCCTTCCCACCAAACGACGAATACAGACTTCTCGTACCCTTCAAGGCGCTGCTGGTTGATCCAGTGATAGTAGGCCCCCATGTCTGCATCCATCAGTGAACCCTTCGGATCGAGTTCTTCCTCGTTCCCCGAATTGGTGAGGAGTTCATTCATCGGACGCTGGCGCTGGCGTGGCGCGTAACGCGCAAGAACGGTAAGCGGTTCGGCGCGACGCAAAACTTCCCGCGTGGTCCACTGAACGAAGGTAGTGCTGAATATCTGCGTACCAGATCCTTCGGCAAGAATCTTCAGCTGAAACCGATCGAGCACCTCGTCGCCTGTGAATGCTGCGCCAAGTTTCTTCGGAGTCAGTGCCGCCATGTCTGTCCGTAGTTGCTCGGGCCCCATTCCTGGGGTTTGAATCTCTTTCTGCATGAACTTCAGCATCTCCGAGCGCATTGGACCAATTGCCCCATAGGACATCGAAGTAAAGCCCAGTGGCATCCGGTTTGGGCTCCCGCCATCGATATACCAATGCTGATACTCAGTCGGTATTGCACGGGCGCGCTTCTCAACAGCATCCAGCAAGAGCTCCAATCCATTCTCTGGCTTCAAGTGGTTGAAGAGTGTTCCATGGCTTTGAAGATTACGAAAAAGCGGCTCGTCATACGCTTCCACTCCTTGCCCGATCACCGCAATGCCGAGCCGTTGAGTAGCCATCGGCCTTTTCACAATGGCCTGCTGTAAACGCGCATAGTACTCGGTTGCCGCCTTGCGGAACGCGTCCATTTGATGTGTTGACCATAGGAAGGCGGATTGCTGTTCCGAAAACTTAACTGGCTCGTTTACCCAATCGAAATTTGCTAGCTTGTCAGGTAGAGAAATGGCAGCGAAGCCGCTAAGCCACTCCAGCCGGTCCTGATTCGACAAACCCCCAAGAGTCTTCAGCTCGTCGTCTATGCGGGCTCGCTCTGCTGGAAACTTGTAGTCGTAATCGATAACCTCCCTCAACAGGCCGGAAACCATGCTCAGCGGTAGTGCGCGAAACGTTTCAATGTTCGCAACGACCAAGGAGCGCGCCCGTGGTGGGTAGTCTGAAAACTGTTCGGGTTTAAGATCGCGAGGAAGCATGGAAGCTACACCAAGTCCTTGATAGGTTTGCCATTAGATTGCATCGCCGAAAATCCGAACATCGCGCCAATTGTTGGAACAAGATCAATCGATTGTACCGGCGAGTCGTATAACACGCCCTGCCGCACTCCTGCTCCCAGCGCCATCATCCAGGTTGTACGGCTTTCGGCATCGCCAGTGCGGTGATGCTGAAATCCATTACCGCCCGAATCAAGATCCGAGTCACGCCCGAAATCGGGCAGGATCAGCAGCGTCGTATTACCTGCATATTCCGGATTCGCCTGAATTGCCTTCCACAATTCGCCGCACAATCGATCGGTCCTCCGAATTCCCTCGACATAGAGGGAATATGCGCCAGAATGTGCAACGTCCATGTCGTGCATCGTAATCCAAAGTAGACTCGGCGATTCCTCCTGCATGAGCCTTATCGCAATGTAAAGGGATAGCTCGTCTGGACTCGAAAGCGTGCGCGCATGCGACATGAAATCGGAGACAGAGAGCCGCAGTATCGATTCGAGCTGTTGAATCTGAAACTCGCCGCCGGCCAGCGTGGGCGTAAAAAGCGGGGATTCATAGTTATCGCGCAAAAGGTGGCTCAGGTTCGCGGTGCCACCATGAGCTGCGGCGCTCAGCAGATGCTTGGGCAGAATCACAGTAGCTCCTGTGCCGGGCCCGAAGTTTTTGCAATCGCTCTCGCCAATCCGATTGAATCCGTTACTTGGCGCCACCACCCACGCATCTGAAGAAGGTCGCTTCAACTCTTTGCGGAAGTATTCGAACACGGTCGGATGATCGGGCGGCACTGCCGAAAAGTTGTTCAGTGTCTCGTAAACACCTGTCGTCAAACTTGCCGTCGCCACATAGTGGCCCAGAATACCTTGATTGGTCACATGCGTGAAGAAAGTCGACTGCGGCGCCAACTCGTTGAGCATGTGCGGAATGTTGTGTTGCCCTTCTGGGGCAAAAGTCTCTTGATCGCGTGCACCACCGCCAAAGGTCACCACTATAACCTTGCGTTTGCGCCGTGCCGTTTCGCCACGCACCAAGGGGCTCGCGCTCACCATAGCTGAGCCAAGTGCCAAATGCGCCGCGCCACGCAGAAAATCTCGCCTGCTGCTGCTAACGCCGAGAGCGATCTGACGCGCACTCGCCGCTAAATCCACCCTATTCGAGTTTCCGTTTTGGATAAAGAATTCCTTCATCATCTCCCGACTTCACTTTACGCATCAGGGCTTGGCAACAGGTGCACCCTTTTCCGAATAGACAAACTGTCTTACTTCTGCACGTTCCTTGTCGAGCTCTGCCAAGTGTTGTGCACGCAACTTCTGGTAGACAGCGAATTCCTTCTGCGCCTCGTCTTTCCTTCCAAGGTGCACATAGCTCGTCCCAAGCCGATAATGCGCATCCGAAAGATTTGCATTCAATTCCAAAGCGCGCGTGTATTCAGGTATGGCCTCCTCATATTGATGTTGGCCGGAATACAAATCACCCAGTTCTACATGTGCTTCAGCCAATTTGTCGTCCAACGCGATGGCTTTCTTTAATAGCGCCTCGACAGTTGTTAAATCTGCACCCCCAATCGTCGAGCGCTTCCCCTTCCAGAGACTGATCGCATAATAGTACTGTGCGCGCGCATCTGTAGGTCGCAGCTCAGCAAAACGTCGAAAATGAGCAATTACATCATCTGCCTGCGTGGGAGAGCTGTCGTACGCCTTAGAAAGAAAGAGGTACGCGCGCGGATCACTCGGATCCAGATCGGTCGCCCGCAGGAGTGCTTTCACTGCCTCATCGTACTGACCGCGAAAATAACTCGATAATCCCATACCTATAAACAGGCGTGGCGAATTTGGATACCGCTCGGTCGCACTCTTGAAGATCGCAATTGCCGGATCATAGGTCCGATGCAAAAGCATCTCACTCCCCCAGTCGAAAAGATTATCTTCCGATGGGTCAAGGTGTGCGGCCAATTCGAATTCATTCGCCGCATCCACAAAATGACCATCTTTTTCGTTGATCTTCCCGAGCAAGTTGTGCAACTCCGCACTGTTGTGATTCACAAGCAGATTCTTCGCCAGATCACGCGCATCGGCAAGTTTACCGAGCATGAAATCCGCCAAAACCAGGTTGTACCCATTCCCATATGAGTCTGGGTTCGCGTTTTGTGCTTTCAACAGCAATGGTTGGGCATCGCTAATCTTTCCAGCCCGAATGTAAAGCTCGCCCAGGTTATGGTTCGCGTCGTAGCTGGTCGGGTCCAGTTGCAACGCGCGCTTGAACTGTTCCGCGGCAAGTGCGCTCTTTCCACTCTGCATCAGGAACGCGCCAAAGTTTGTTCTGCCAGCAACTGAGTTGGGCTCAATCTGAACAGCCAGCTTCAGGTGTTCTTCGGCCTTTGCCTGGTCAGAAAGCGACGCATAAACCAGCCCCAGTAATTCATGCACTTCAAAACTCTTGGTGGCATAGGGAAGCAAAGGTTCAAGTGTGGAAGCCGCCTGCTGATAGCGGCCCGCGTCGTAGTCAGAGGCTGCCTGATGAAATTGACGATCAAGTGCCTGATTAGAAGGCTCCTGTGCCGGCACGATGCACGCAACCAACAGCAGCGTCGATACAATCATGAACCGAACTCGAGGCGCCCCACCCAGCATTTGACCCCACGATGCAACGCAATAAGTTGCACGCGCAAAAAGGAAAGCCCCGGAAAGGCGCCGAGTTGGCGGGCCTTCCCGGGGCAACCTCATTTTAGCTTAGTAGTACAGCTTCAGAGCAAACTGAATCTGACGCGGATCGTAGGGAGCATCGCGCGTAGATCCCACTTCGCCGAAGTGCGGGTCGGTAATGTTGCCCGAGCCGCCGATGGCCACCACTCCGTTGCCGCCGAAGTTCGGGGCATTGAAGTTCGGGTGATTGAGGATGTTGAAGAACTCGGACCGGAACTCCATGCGGAACCGCTCTGTGATCGGGAACTGCTTGAACAAAGAGAAGTCCAGACGATGGAATCCAGGACCAGTTACCTGACCCGGCTTGCTGCCCAACGCTGCCGCTCCGCTCAGTGGAACGCAACCGCGACGGTTGCCGAGAAGTCATCAGGAATAAAGTTCCCGCTACCGTCGTCCACAAGCTGGCAAGGTTGCGCAAAGGCTGCGGCGTTGTTGATCCAGAAGGGACGTGGGGATCCATCGATCATTTGCGTTTTGATACCAGTCTTTGGGCTTTGACCTGATACTTTCACGACGTTGCAATTCGTACCTGAAGTCGTGCCGGTCGGGCAACCGAAGTTAATCGGTTGGCCACCCTGCAGAGTGGTAATCCAGTTGATTGCCCATCCACCCAGGATTTTGTCCGTGATTCCTCCCTGGTTCAGGAAGCGTTTGTTCAGGCCAATCGGCAGTTCATACCCACCGCTGAAGTGGATCACGTTGCGGATGTCGAAGTCGGCAAGTGCGTAGTCAAACTTCGGACCCAAGCCCGGAACAGCATAGGCGCGAAGACCACCCGTACTGCCGCCATTCAGAAGGTCGCCGGCATCGGACATCGTCTTGGACCATGTCCACGTCAGCAGGAAGGTCAGTCCGTTTGCATACTGCTCTTCCAGCTTTGTCTGCAGGCCATGGTATGAACTCTGGCCATAAGTTGCCTGGTAGCTACCGCCGCCAAAATCCGAGAACGGATAGCAACTCTTCTGTGTCGGATCTGTACCAACGGAGTATGTACCGTAGGGGCATCCATCACCCGTGCTGATACCTGCAGGAAGAATCCGGTTGACGTTCTGGTAACCAACGCCGCCCTGCAGATCGGAACCATGCGTGAACACATACGACGCCTGGGCCGACATGGTGTGCGTCAGAGCATATTGCAGCGTCAAGTTCGCGCTGTAGGTCTTCGGTGTCTTGTAGTCGAACTGCAGGCCCTGCAGGCCGAGACCCCGTGCATTCACAGCCGTGGGTGTAAGTGGGATACAGGAGAAGCCAGACTCGAATGAGGCCGTGCCTCCGGGTCCCGCCGTCCCGCACCCAGCGTATGGTGAATTGTAGCTGATAGGAGCTACCTGCGAATCAATGCTGGTGCCCGCAGGATTCGCGGTTGGGAAGTAGGACAAGTTGTACACAAAGGGATAGTTTTCGCCAATATTCGGACCGTATCCCTGATTTTCAAAGGAGTTATAGAACAACCCGAAACCGCCGCGGGCAACCAACTTGTTCGAGATTTCGTACGCGATCCCAAGCCGAGGCGCAAAGTTCGTCTTCTGCGTCTCCACCAGTCCTTGCCGTACTTGTCGGTGCTCATCAGACGTGATGCCATCCGCTGCCAGCAAATCGGTAAAGCCCCAGCAGTCAACACCTGGCAGGTGGCATCGTTGAAAGCGTACGGTCGTCCTTGCCTTTGGCGGGAATAATGAACGTCGGGCCGCCCAATCCGCGTTGCGGAATTGGTATCGGCACAAAGTTCCCTTGTCCGCCGTTTGTTTCATTAATCGGTCCAAAGTAGTCCCAGCGTACGCCCATATTCAGCGTCAGTTTCGGCGTCAACTTCCAGTCGTCCTGGAAGTACGATGCGAAGTACATCTTCTGGTCGTAGGTCTTGTTGATGTTTGACGCGTACACGCCATCCGAACCGCCTGAATAGTTGAATCCATTCGGATATGGATTGCCATTGATGGTCGCTGGCGCGCGACGGAAGCAGGAACTGAGCGAGACCGCCTGTCGTCGTCGACTCTATTTGGAATATCCGTGAAGCCGCCGTTGTACTGGAACTGTCCGCGCGACCATGCAGGCTGCAGAGTCGAGAACTTCACGTACTGATACTCGACACCCATCTTGAAGCTGTGGCTGCCATACACCTTCGTCAAGTCGTCGGTGATCTGTTCCGTCTGGCTCACTTCGTCTGAAGGCAGGAAGTTATTGCTGCCCAACGTCTGGAGGTTACCGATGGAGAAGGCCGGCAAACCACCATTCTCACTCACCTGGGGAATACCCGCGATGTTGTATTGATCTGGAATTCCCGTCTGGTTGCCCACCGGGCCAAAGCGAGTGGTGTGCAGATGAGCGAAGCCCGCACGCACCTGATTGACCGTGGTTGGTGAAAATACATGGGTATAGCCTGCAACCGCCTGACCGGATTTCGCGGTCTGGTCGCCCTGCTGGAAACCGCCACCGTCTGCGATTCCCTGGAATGGACCCGGGATGAAAATCGGATCGTCTGAATAGCTGAAGCGGACGAAGATCTGATTGTGTTCGTTCGGGTTCACGTCGCCGCGAATGTCGAACTGGTTGCGATGCTCAAACAGGTTCGGGCTGACGCCATAGGTTTGAATTCCCGAGTTAGGCGCCGGATAGAGGTTCGCGAGTGCCACGGCATTTGGATCGATCCGGCCCGCCGGGAGCTGGTTCAGGTCCTGCAACCAGCTGCGGTCGAAGATAGTCGTGCTCGGCCCGCAGCGAGCCGAACGGGTCACGGACACATATCGCGGCCTGTGCCACTGTGTTGGTCAGTCCCGAAACAGGATCGATTGCGCCCGCCGCCACATAACGCGTCGTTGCCGGATCCAAGAATGTACCCTTGTGGAATAGTGCGATTCCAAGTGCACGTCGGCTGGCGTGGTCGTCCGCAAGTGTTGAAGCCCTGAAGAATGTCCGACAGATCGGTGAATCCACTGCTCCGCTCCAGGTTAGTTGGCACATTCGCGGTAGCGGCGGTTCCCTGCACGCGGCGGAAACCTTCATAGTCGCCGAAGAAGAAGATCTTGTTCTTGATAATCGGGCCGCCGATCGATGCGCCAAACTGATTCTGGCGAAGCTCGCCCTTTTTAATGCCGGTGTTGTTCTCAAAATAATCGGCAGCGTCCAACTTATCGTTGCGGAAGAACTCCCACACCGCGCCGTGGATGCTATTTGTACCCGATTTGATTGTCGCGTTCAGCACTGCGCCTGCCGCGCGGCCAAGTTCGGCGCTGAAGTCGGCCGTCTGCACCTTGAACTCCTGAATCGCGTCAACCGGAGGAAGGATGACGTAGTTTGTACCATTCAGAAAGTCAACGGCGTTTGAGTTGTTGTCGATACCATCAAGCAGGTAATTGTTCTGCGCGGGACGAAGTCCATTCGCGGAGAATGCGCCCGAAGCCGCATTGCCGCGCGTATCGGCCTGCGGCGTCTGCATACCGGCGCCAAGCTGCGCCAGAAAGGTGAAGTTACGGCCATTGAGAGGAAGAGAATTGACTTCGTGCTGGCCAATCACCTGGCCCACTGAAGCCTCTTCAGTCTGCAGTGTAGGTGGCGCCGTATTTACTTCCACGGTCTCAGTCGCCTGCGCCCAGCTTCATCTGAAGATTGAGTTGCACTACCTGCGCCACGTTCACCGTCAAATTCTTCTGCGTCGTCTTCGCAAACCCCTGCGCCACTACTGTCACCGTGTAGTGACCGGCTCTTACCGGCGAGAATGTGTAACTGCCGGTTGCACTGGTCTTGGTCTGTAGTGAGATTCCCTGGTCTGTGTTCAACAGCGTCACCTGCGCGTTGGGAATCACCGCACCGGTTGTGTCTGTCACGGTACCTGTAATCGCACCTTCGTCCACCTGCGCATACGAGCATGTGCCCGTCAGCAGAAGCAACAAAGCAAACGCGATTGCAGTGCTTATTGCAACGTTCAACCTGCGTGCAGTCATCAGCACTCTGGCCATCCGAATATCCTCCCTGAGTCTTCTTCCTCCCCTTTACCAGTTTCGTGTCCCGTGGCGGAGAGAAAGCGTTTCCAATGAAACTCGCTGTAAACGGTTTCATCAGAATCGAACGAAGCCTAGAAGATTTTTACAACGCTTGTCAACCGAAAGTTGGAGATTCATCTCATACCTCCCTGAGAGAAATAATTTCAATAGAAGTATTTGACGTTCATCGATCAATACAATTCCCCTATCATCATTTATTTACTTATAGATACGAGATAGAGAAGGCATACGGCAAGCACAAAAATCCCTCTAAGGGGGGCATTTACTCCTGTGATATCGGCCTACAATTACATGAAATCTCGTTTGATTTTCCTCAATACCTGTGCAAAAACGTGCCCGGCCATCCGAAAAAGTGGCGGAACGCGAAGATCCCTTTTCAACCATCGGCGGTGGATTGGTGGTAGCAGCAAACTCGATGCTATGATGCGGTCATCTTGACGGCTCCATCTTGTCCAAGTATGTCTACACGTTCTGCGCCTGCGAGCCGCTTTCTCACGAGAAGATCTCTCCTCAAAAGCCTTTCAGCTGCTCCGCTATTGTTTCGTGCGGCGCCATTCTTCGGAGAATCTCTGTGGCCCATGTCCGCAATTTCAGATCAAGCGCCTGGAATGCGGATTGGTATTGACGACGTACGCTACACACCTCACTATCCAACACCGTCTCCCCTGGCGGACATCATCAAGCTCGTCCCTCCGGGATCGGATGAGTTCATCACCGAAAAATACGCTGTTGAAATCGAAGGCATCCTGGCTGGATGGGCCGGACAACTTAAGAAAACGCCGCCGAACATCCACGCCATTTCGGACTTCCTCGATCAGAACGTTTCGCTCACAGAATTGCACAATCCAACAATCCGAACGTTGCGTTCTGCCTTTGGCGTGGATGTCCACGAACGGAGTTTTGCGAAATCCTCTGTAACAGGCACACAGGCTGCACTCGAACAGTTACGCCTTTGGCTTGGGCCGGTTGAAAGCGTTGCCACGGCCGAATTTGAAATCTTCTCCATTAAGGTCGTATCCGAAACTCCTCTCGCTGTCGACATCTCGCTTCGCTATGACCTGGTGCTTCAGCGCGACACGCAAGTCCACGAAGAGCGCGTTGGTACATGGCACATGCGCTGCCAGCATGACGACTCCCATATGTGGAAGGTGCTCCATTGGGAAGCCGTCAGCGAAAGATTGTGCGTCTCGAATGGCCAATTCATCGATATCACCTCTGAAGCGCTTGGTGCGGTACCTTCCTTCAAAAATCAGTTTCTTCACGGAGCCGATTACTGGCGCACTGTACTGGATGGCGCCATTGGTGTGGATGTCTACGGTAATAACGGCGTCGCAGTGGGCGATTTCAACAATGATGGTTTCGATGACATCTACATCTGTCAGCCTGCGGGCCTGCCCAATCGCCTCTATCGCAATCGAGGGGATGGCACATTTGAAGACGTCACCGAGAAGGCCGGTGTGGGCGTGCTCGATAACACTGCATGCGCAATCTTCGCGGATTTTGACAATCGAGGACTCCAGGATCTGCTCGTTGTTTGCGGAACCGGCCCGTTGTTCTACGTGAATCGCGGAGACGGCACTTTCGTGCCCAAGCATGACGCCCTTCAGTTCGCGCAACAGCCGCAGGGCACATTCACACACGCCGCTGTCGCCGACTACGACAACGATGGCCGCCTCGATATTTATTTCTGCATGTACCAGTACTACCTGGGACTTGAGCAGTATCACTATCCGGTTCCCTACTACGACGCGCGCAATGGTCCGCCCAATAGCCTTTTCCGCAACATGGGCGGCCACCGATTTGTGGAGGCTACCGCACCCTCCGGTATCGGCGGGGACAACAACCGCTACACTTTTTCGGCCGCGTGGGGTAACTCCGGTGCTCCCGGTCCCCCTGACCTCTTCGTCGCCAACGACTTCGGCACATCACAGCTTTTCCGCAACAACGGCAATGGGACGTTTGAGGTCAGCTCCGCGCAGGCTGGAGTGGAAGGTGTCGGCGCAGGCATGGGCTGCGCATGGACGGACTACAACAACGACGGACGCATGGACGTGTATGTGCCATCCATGTGGGAAGCCGCCGGTCAGCGCGTATCTCAGCAACAGCAATTCCATCCGCACGCTTCAGACGCAATTCGCGAAAAATACATACGTCATGCGCGTGGCAACGCTCTCTATCGCAATCGGGGCGACGGCACCTTTGAGAACGTCGGCAATTCCGCAAACGTTGAAATGGGCCGCTGGTCCTGGTCATCGGATTTCTTCGACTTCGATCACGACGGCTTTGCAGACATCTACATAGCAAATGGCTATCTTTCCGGAACAAAGCGCGAAGACCTCGCTGGTTTCTTCTGGCGTCAGGTTGTCGCAAAGTCGCCGGAAGACTCTGCACCTACGCCTGCTTACGAACACGGCTGGAATGCCATCAACGAACTCGTGCGCGCTGACAGCACCTGGCACGGCTATGCGCGCAATGTACTATTCGCCAACTGCCAGAACGGCGACTTCGCGGAAGCATCGGGCGCTGTCGGCCTTGACTGCATGGAGGACTGCCGAGCCTTTGCGCTCAGCGATATTGACCACGACGGCCGCGTCGAGATAATTCTTAAAAGCCGCAATGCACCGCAGTTGCGCATTCTCAAGAATGCTTTGCCCACCATCGGCTCTTCGATCTCTATCGCCTTGCGCGGGGTTCAGAGCAATCGCGACGCAATCGGCGCCGCCATCACTGTTACAGCGGGCACACTTCGCCAAACGAAATATATTCAAGCAGGATCGGGCTTCCTCTCTCAGCATTCAAAACTGATGTCATTCGGTATTGGTCACGCAGAGTTAGCAGACATCACCATTCATTGGCCTGGCGGAAAGGTACAATCATTCAAAAATCTCCCCGCCAACCACCACATCGCAATAGCAGAAGGTTCTTCCGCAATCCATGCAACGTCGTTCCAGCCTGCTCGATCGGGATCGGCCAATTCTGCGAGCCGGCTTCCTTCTGAACAGCTCCCGGAAGACGTCGCCACCTGGCTTGTCCAACCTCTGGCAGCTCCGGATTTTTCTCTTCCTGATCTCAGCGGCAATACAGTTGCCCAGTCTTCGTTTGCGGGCAAGCCTCTATTGCTTACATTCTGGTCCTTGGCTGCCCGGCAAAGCACACACACGCTGCAAGAACTGAGTCAACGCCATAAAGCTCTTGCTCAGGGCGGGCTTCAACTTGTGGCCATCTGTCTCGACGACCAGGATACTGTTGACAAGTCCCGCAGCTTCGCACGCGAGAATCGGTTCCCCTTCCCTGTTTTATTTGCGACGCAAGAGATCGCTGGAGTCTACAACCTCACGTATCGTTATCTGTTCGATCGCCGCCGCGATCTACCCATTCCCGTCTCATTCTTGCTGGACGAGAATTTGAAAATCGCTCGCGTCTATCAGGGTGGAATGCCGTTTGAACAACTCGCCGCCGACGCCGCATCCATCCCACGTACCGCACAACAACGTCAAGCGCGCGCACTACCCTTCCCTGGCCGGCTTGCACAGGAAGACTTTGAGCGCAATGCTTTCACCTATGGTGTGGCCATGTATCAGCATGGCTATCTGCAACAGGCGGCAGCCTCCTTCAAGCAAGTCATCGCCGCGCAGCCTGAGAACGCAGAAGCGTATTACAACCTCGGAACTTTATACTTGCGAACCGGCCAGCCCGAACAAGCACGTCAATTCCTGGAGCAGACAATAAAGGCGAAGTCGGAATATCCCGAGGCCTGGAACAACCTCGGTATGCTCGCAGCCCAAGACGGGAAATATGAAGAAGCACTCATGGATTTCCAAAAGGCACTGGCACAGCGGCCTGGATTTGTAATTGCGCTTGTGAATCTCGGCAATCTTTACCGCCGGGCGCGCGACTACAACCAGGCGGAGAGCTATCTGCGTCAGGCGCTATCAGCACAGCCTGACGATCCAGAAGCCAATTACAGTATCGGCATGCTTTACGCGCAGCAGAATCGCGAAGATCTCGCTGAAAAGCACCTGCGCATTGCCATTGCACTGCGCCCGGCATACCCTGAGGCACTCAACAACCTCGGCGTACTCTTCGTACACAGGCAGGACTACTCTCAGGCCGAGCACCTTTTCCGCACCGCGATAAGTGTCACACCCAAGTACGAAGGCTCGTATTTAAACCTTGCGCGGCTATTCATGCTACAGAACAATCCCAGCCAGGCACGCGTCGTTCTTGAGGAACTCCTGCGCATTCAGCCAGGAAACGCCGCAGCCACGCAGGCCCTTGATCAGCTACGATGACCCAAACTCTGATGAAATCCATTTTCCAACGCGCTCATTTTGCCCTGGCCTGCGTCGTACTATGCTCAGCAATAGTATTTTTTCACCCTCAGCTTGCACATACGCAGGTTTCCAGTGCATCGGCAGAGCTTCGTCAGGCGGAGCAACTCTTTAAGCAGGGACAGTTTGATCAGGCTGAACAACTCGCGCGCCAAATCCTCGCCCATAGCCCGAAGAACGTGGAAGCCTGGAACATCGTCGGCATGATTGAAGGCAACCGCCAGAACTCTGCTGGCGCCATTGACGCGTTTCAAAAAGCTCTGATCGTTTCACCAAATTCGGTCAAGACGCTGAACAATCTCGGAATGGCTTACCTGCAGGCGCACAATCCGGATGCCGCCGAAAAGCAATTTCTGGCTGCGTTCAGGATCAAACCAGCGGACGCGGAGACCAACTACAATCTCGGACTGGTTCTTATGTCCAGAAACGAGCCGGCGCGCGCTATTCCTCATTTCCTGCGTGTGCATCCAGCTACCCTTGCCGCGCAATTCAACCTGATCCGTGCCTACCTCGACACCAAACAAAATGTGCTGGCGCTCAAGTTGGCAAAGACTGTTTCATCGGGAAACGACGAGAATCTTCAGGTCCATTTCACGCTTGGCTTGATCCTCGCTTCGGCGCGCGAATATTCCACAGCTGAATCCGAGCTCGAACGAGCCGACGCACTCTCGCCCAACACTTTCGAAATTGTCTACAACCTCGGGCAGTGCTATCTCCGTGATGGCAAATTTGCCCAAAGTGCACTGGCAATCAACCGCGCGCTTCGCATAAAGCCTGAATCAATCGATGCCATGGTACTCATGGCACAGGTCTACGCCAATCAATCACAGCCTCTGGATGCGCTCGATCTTCTCGTTCGCGCGCACAAGCTCGCGCCGGAGAACACCGATGTCATCTTTCTTATGGCGCAGATCAGCATGTCGCAGAACTACTACGAAGACGCAATTCCGTTGCTTGAATCAGGCGTGAAAATCGCCCCCAAACGCGCAGACCTCGTTGCTGCTCTCGGTCAGAGTTACTATATGGCCGGCAAAGTGGACCAGGCCATCGAGCAATTCCAGCACCTCATCGATATCGACAAATCAGCCAGCTCTTACGCCTTCCTCGGACTTGCCTACCGCAATCTAGGCCGGTTTGCCGAAGCGAAGAAATACCTCGACGCTGGTTTGGCTCTTGATCCCAAAAGCGCCGTCTGTATCTTCAATTTGGGATTCATTGCAGAGCGGCAGGGCGAATCGGCCGCAGCCACGAAATATTTTCAGCAGGCTCTTCAGATCAATCCCAATTACGCGGACGCCCTGCTCGAACTCGCGAACCTGCAGATCGCTGCACGCAACTACACCTCGGCGGAACCGCTACTGGAAAAATTCGTCAAGGTCAGCAAAGACCCCGGCCCGGGTTACTACAAGCTCTCCATGGTAGAGCGTAGCCTTCATAAAACCGCGGAAGCAGATCGCGCCCTTGCAACATTCAAATCTCTGTCAAAATCCGCGACTGGCGGGCCGCTCCCCTTTCAGCATCTCTTTGACTACCTTAATAACCGCGCCCAGCTCGCCCCCCAGGCACAGCACCAGCTTGACCTCGCCGATCTCATCGCTCAAGCCAAAAGCCACCCCGATCAACCGCAGAGCCTTTATCTTCTTGCTGAGGGTTATCTCAAGGCAGGCGATATAAAGAGCGCGCGCGACTCTATTGCGAACCTTGATAGCGCAGCCGCTTCGGATGCCCGCACGCTCACCGGCGCTGGCGTACTGCTTGCACGATACCGGCTTTATGACGACGCAATTGCGCAATTTGAGAAGGCGCTTGCACTAACGCCCGATGCGGACGACATTCGATTCAATCTGGCCAATGCGCTCTTTCACAAACGCGCGTATCAGCAGGCGCTCGCAGCTGCGGAAAAAGTTTCGCCCGCTGGCCGGGACGACAATGCTTATCTCAATCTGCTGGGCGATATTCAGGCGCACATTGGCAACGCGGAAGCTGCGCAAAAGTTATTTGCGGATTCCATCGCGCACAACCCGGACAGCGAGCAACCGTACCTTTCGCTCGCATTGCTCAATTTGCGCACAGGCAACACAGCTTCAGCACGCGCTACACTTGAAAAAGGCTTGAGCCGCATTCCAGGCTCCGGCACGCTCATCTGGGGACTCGGCGTGGTCTCCGCGCTGGAGGACAAGGATAGTGAGGCCATCGGCAATATGCAACGCGCCATCGCTCTTCTACCGCAATGGCCAGCGGCCTACTCCACGCTGGGCTTTTACTACTTCGACACCGGACGTATACAAAAGGCGCGGAAGATTCTCGATGAATTCAAGCAAAGCAGCGCGCATGCCAGCCTTGACACCGAAAGTATCAGTCAGGTCATTGATCGCGCGGCGGCAGGCGCAGGAGAAGACCACACCGAGCCGTTGCAACATAAGACGCAGTTTTTGCAATTTGCACTTTCACTCGCCGATCGCACTCTGTAGTTATTTGACGGGTGCTAAGGCTCATTCAATTTCCCAACCGTCGCCACACATTTCTATAATCGATTTATCCGTATGATTATTCGTCGTCGTCACTTTATTGGATCGTCTCTCTTTGCCCTTAGCAGCACCATGCTGGACGCGCTCGCGCAGCCGCTCTGGAAGTGGCCGGCAAACGCACAGGTGGCAGCCGCCGTCACGCCGGTTAAAGATTCACCTGTGCAATATGTTGACGTTGCAGAGAAGGCTGGGCTCACGATCCCAAATGTTTGGGGTGGCATTGACCACAAGCGGGTCATCATTGAGACCAAAGGCAGTGGCATCGCATTCTTTGACTACGACAACGACGGATGGCTCGATATTTACCTTACCAACGGCAGCCGTCTGGATGCACACTGGCCCGCTGGCAAAGTACCCACAACGCAACTCTATAAGAACAATCGCGACGGTACATTCACCGACGTCACCGAGAAGTCTGGAATCGGCCGCTCCGGCTGGCAAACTGGCGTGTGCGTTGGCGACTACGACAACGACGGTTGGGACGACATCTTCTGTACCTTCTGGGGACGCAATATCCTCTTCCACAATAATGGCGACGGTACTTTCACAGACGTAACAAAGAAGGTGGGTCTGGAACAGGCTCATGGCCGCTGGGGCACTGGTTGCTCGTTTCTTGATTACGACCGCGACGGCCATCTTGACTTGTTTGTCTGCAATTTCGTCAAGCTTGACCCCGATATTCCCATCGATCTAAATAAAGTTCAATTCTGCCAGTGGAAGGGCGTTCCCACCATGTGCGGCCCGCGCGGCCTGCCCGGCGACACCAACATCCTTTACCACAACAATGGCGATGGTACCTTCACAGATGTTTCCGAGAAAGCCGGAATACTTAAGCCTGGCCCGCGCTACTCCATCACATCGGTCTCCTATGATTTCGACAACGACGGATGGCCTGATATCTACGTCGCTATCGACTCAGAACCCAGTATCTTCTTCAAGAACAATCACGATGGCACATTCACTGACATGGCCGTGATGGATGGTGTTGCCTACAACGATGACGGCCATGAACAGGCTGGGATGGGTCTCGCCGTGGCAGACTACGATTGTGACGGATGGCTCGACATCTACAAAACTAACTTTGCCGACGACACCAGCAACCTGTACCACAACAACGGCGACGGTACCTTCAGCGACCTGTCCTTTACCGCGGGCGTCGGCATCAACAACAAATACGTCGCGTGGGGAACGGGCTTTATCGATTACGACAACGACGGCTGGCCCGACATCGTACAGATCAACGGCCACGTCTATCCCGAAATCGACAATTACAATTTCGGTGAGCACTTCAAAAATCCGCGCCTGGTCTACCGCAATTTGGGTAACGGACACTTTGAAGACGTCTCTGCATCCATGGGCCCCGGCATCACTGCTCGCTATTCCAGCCGAGGTGCGGCCTTCGGCGACTACGACAATGATGGCGGTATGGACATACTCATTGTGAACATGAATGAGCTGCCTTCGCTGTTACACAATATTGGCGGCAACAAGCAGAACTGGATCAAGATCAAGCTCCTTGGCACCACGTGCAATCGCACCGCCATCGGCGCGCGGGTACGCGTCATCACTGGCAAGCATATCCAGATGAACGAAGTTGCCAGCGGCGGAAGCGTCATGTCACAAAACGATCTGCGCCTGCACTTCGGCATCGGTAAGCTTGAAACCGTCGACGCCATCGAAGTGAAATGGCCCACCACGCAGAAGATCGAAAAGTTCACCAACATTAAGGCGAATCAGATCATCACCATTCGCGAAGGCGAAGGCATCATTTCGCCGAAGAAGATTGCCCCGGATTCGACCGCAAGGAAATAGCCTCGCACACTCGAGGCTCCATTCCATCGGCGAATGCGCCGGTCATTGCGCCATTCTTCCGTTTTTTGGAAGCTCCACAATGAATTGCTTGATTTGCAGCCGTTGCTGCTGCACTTCGGCCGCGGACTCTTTCGCCAGTTGATCGTGCAGTGAAAACTGCGCACGCGCCTCGTCCCTGCGTCCTAGACGGTCATAGGCCACTCCAAGCCTGTAATGTGCCTCGCTTGACTTCGCATCGCGAGCAATCGCTTTTTGATAGTCCTTCGCCGCAGACTCATACTCATGCCGGGCGGATGCAATGTTTCCCAACTGCAGCCAGCACTCGGCGCACGCGTCATTCAATTGGGCGGCTCGCTCCAATTGCACTTTTACCTGCAAAAGCGTGGACTCCTTTGCGGCCTGACCACCACCCGCCTTCCACACCGCCATCGCAACGTAGTAGTTTGCCATCGCTGATTCGGGACGCAATGTCACGAAGCGCTCCAGCCGTTCCTTCACGCATGGCAACGGATTCGGCGATGCAATCTCAATTTTGCCGAGCAGTTCATACGACTCGCTGTCCTTAGGGTTCATATCAGATGCGCTGCACAACTTGTAAGCAGCATCGTCATAGAGCGCGCCGGCAAATAGCGTTGCACCAAGCGCCGTGAGCAACCGGGCAGAATTTGGATACAATCCAGCGGCTTGTTCAAACACACTTTTCGCCTGCCATACGGCCCGGTGCACCAGAAGCTCTGACCCCCAGGCGAAATAGTTCTTCTCGCTCGGTTCAAGTTCAACTGCCTTCTGAAATTCCGCCACTGCGCGCACGGAATCGCCCTGTTTCTCCGCAATATCTCCGGCAAGACGATGTGCATCCGCCAGGGCACCTTCGCTCTTCAGATGATCCAAGTGCGCCTTTGCGGAATCCACGTCGCCCACACCCAGGCAAGCGCGTGCCAACTCAGCTTCGTTCGCAGTGTCCCCTGGTCTGATGCGATAGGCCGCTTTCAACGCGGACGTTGCCTGCACATATTTCTCTGCGCGCAGATAAAACTTCCCCAGCATCTGCTGCGCCTGAAAGCTCTGCGGTGACTTCTCTGCTGCGGCGCGTAGGCTTGATTCCTCGGCTGCATCGCTCTCTGTTGACTCATCCGGCTTGTATGCCAATGCCTGCCGCGTAATAGCTTCGCTGGCGCGCAGCGTCACATCGGATCCATGACCTCCCGCTGCCGTCCAGTCAGTCACACCCGCAATCTTGAACTGAGGCGTATCGCTGAACTCCATTGCCTGTGCGCCACTCGTCTTTGTTTTGCCCTGTGAACTTGCGGCCTCATTCAGCACAAGATCGGCACGCTGCTGGGGGCTTTCGCTGGACAAAGTCACCGTAACCGATTCGCTGTGGCGGTCTCCCATTTCTGCGACAAGTACATAGGTCCCCGGACTGACTCCCGCAAACTGATAGGCTCCGCGTGCATCGGTCGTCCGCTCGTCGGCGTGAGCCGCGCCCCGTGCCTGCAGCCGAACCAGTGCGCCGGCAACGGCGTCGCCGTTGTTGCTCTTTACGCTCCCGTAAATCTGCGCGCCATGCCCGTTCTGCGCGTGCAGGGGCATGCAGATCACCACCGCCAGAACCAATAGCCCAAGCAGCCTGCACAGAGCTACAGAAATTCTCCCACCACTCTTCACAACGTCACCCATCGCTCATTAAGCTCCACGCGCTTTCGAACTCCCTATTCTACTTCCATCGTCATTCAGCTTGTGTGCCGCTCAAAATCTCCCGCTCGGCCGCGCGAAGGCTTTCCAGCCTACCCACATCCCGCCAAGCATATTCATCTGCGCGAAACGCGCAAATCTTTTCATGTTCCGCGGCAAGCCGCAGATACGTCGGAATGATCGAGAACGAGCCTGTTTCCTTCATCTTCGAGAAGATGCGTGGAGAAATCATGTGAATGCCCGCAAACGCCAGCGCCTCCGTCGAAGCGGCGGGCCGCACCATCTCTGTCGTGCCATCCATTCCCGCGCGTCGCCCACATAGGAGATTAAGCTCATCGAATAGGAGCGGTCGTGACGTGGTTCGTCTTTGCACGGCCAGAGTTGCCAATGCATCGCCTTCGAGATGAAACCGCATCATCCTTGCAAGATCGATTCCACTCACTACATCCACATTGTGAACAAGGAATGGATCGTTGCTTTGCGCACCTTCTGTAAAGAACCAAGCCGCTTTCTTAAGGCCGCCACCGGTATCCAGCAGTTCGTCTTCGCGCGAAATCTCAATGTGCATTCCGAAATTCTTGTGCGCGCGCAAATACTCCACCATCGCGTCCGCAAAGTGATGCACGTTCACGATCACATCGTGCACGCCGAAAACCCGAAGTCGCGCCAAAGTAATTTCAAGCAGCGTGCGACCTGCAACTTCCACCAGAGCTTTTGGCCTGTCATTCGTCAACGGACGCAGCCTCGTCCCCAGCCCCGCTGCCAGCACCATTGCCTTCATTTGCCCATCTTCTCCAGCGAAATATGCCGTACCGTCACGCCCACGCCATTCGTTGCGGACAGATGCCGAGCCATCTGCTCGGCCAGATACACCGATCGGTGCTGACCGCCCGTACAGCCGAACGACACCATCAAATGCTTGAATCCGCGCGCCAGGTACGCAGCCACGCTTGCGTCTACCATGGCCTGCGCATTGGCGAAATACTGTTGTACGCTCTTCTGCTCGTTCAAATAGGCGATTACTTCAGCGTCCTTGCCCGTCTGCGTTTTGAATCGCTCCTCGCGTCCGGGATTCGGTAGGCTGCGCGCATCGAAGACAAATCCTCCGCCGTTTCCACTTTCATCCTTTGGCGCCTCGCCATGGTAAGAAAAGCTGAATATGCTCACTTGCAGCCCGCTGCCAACCGGGCCCGCAATTGCTTCCAGTTTCTCCGACGCGATCATTGCCTGAAATGCGTCCATAAGCGCAGGCAACGCAACAGGCAGCTGAACATTGTGCGCAAGCCAGCGAAGATTCTTCAATGCATAAGGCACGCTTTGCAGAAAATGTGGCTTCCGTTCGTAAAACCCGCGGAATCCGTATGCACCCAGTGCCTGCATGATGCGCACATACACGTAGCCGTAGTAGTGCTCCATCCACGCCGGGCGATCCACATCGATATACTGCGCGAGGCAATCCAGATAGTGTTCCAGTAACTTCTCACGCAACGCGGGCGACAGATCTGCCTTGCCGTCAAATAGCAACGATGCAATGTCATATTGGAGGGCGCCTTTGCGGCCGCCCTGATAATCCAGAAAATGCGGTTCGCCGTCGCACAACATAATGTTGCGTGATTGAAAATCGCGATACAGAAAATAGTCGTGCCGCGCAGTCAGCAGAAACTTCGTCAGCCGTGTGAAGTCGTGCTCCAGCGCCTGCTCATTAAAGCTGATTCCTGCCAATCGCAAAAAATAATATTTGAAGTAATTCAGATCCCAGGCAATCGACTGTCGGTCGAAGCTCGCACGCGGGTAACACACCTTGTAGTTGAGTTCGCGATCAGCCTCCACTTGAAAGCGAGGCAAAACGGCAATCGCCCTGCGATACGCATCCACAACATCAGGGGCAATCGTTTCGCCGCTGCGATTCGCACTTAAGAACTCAAAGAGCGTCGTATCGCCCAGATCTTCCTCAAGGTACGCACCTTCGTTCAGCGCATCACCATAAATCTCCGGTACCGGCAATCCAAGCTTGTGAAAATGGCGAGAGAACTCCAGAAATGCGACATTCTCTTCGTGCACGCCGTATTGGATACCAATGGCGCGATACCCGCCGCCTGTGAGCCGCATAATCGAGCGGCCCGATCCGCCCAGTTGTCCCTGCAGCGATTCCACAGCTTCAGCAGGTACATGAAAATGTTGCTCAAAGAGCCGTCTTAATACGTCCATGGAGAATTCGTTCGCCTTGTGCCGCTACTATCCACGATACGCAGCCTGACATTGCCACCGCAAGGCACCCTGCTGAACCTTGGCCACTCGGTATCCAAGTCCACAGCTCGCACTCCCAGATTCCTGGCTCAAAACCACGAAAAATACCGCCTTGAGGTATCCCGGCATTTTGTTCGCCCACCGAACGAAATCCAGGCGCTATCGTGTTAACGGGGGTAGTTGCTCGCATGTTGCTCCACGAAGATCGCCTTTTCCCGGCGGAACCGGCCGTGCGCGAAGTTGCGCGCTCGCTCTACGCCACAGTCAAAGACCTGCCTATCGTAAGCCCACACGGGCACACACAGGCCGCATGGTTTGCAGACAATGAACCCTTCCCCGACCCAGCCGCGCTCTTTGTCCAGCCCGACCACTACGTCTACCGCATGCTTTACAGTCAGGGCGTTTCCATGGATGAGCTCGGCATCGGCCGGCAGCATTTAGAGGATCCGCGCAGAATTTGGCGCATTTTCGCCAGTTATTATTATCTTTTCCGCGGCACGCCTACGCGCATGTGGCTCGACTACGCCTTCCAGGAGCTCTTCGGCCTGACCGAGCGCTTAAGCGAAAAGACAGCCGATCTCTACTTCGACACCATCTCCTCAAAGCTACTCCGGCCGGAATTTCTTCCGCGCGCGCTTTATGAGCGCTTCAACATTGATGTCCTTGCAACAACAGACTCACCGCTCGACCCACTCAGCGACCATCAGGCCATTCGCGCTTCGGGTTGGAAAGGGCGCATCATCCCCACTTTCCGACCTGATTCCGTCGTCGATCCGGATTTCGCCGGCTTCACTGATCGAGTTGCAGCTCTCGGCCAGATGACCAGCTACGATACGGCATCGTGGACCGGCTACCTCAAAGCTCTGCGCCAGCGCCGCACATTCTTCCGTGAACTCGGAGCCACGGCATCTGACCACGGGCACCCCACTGCGCGAACAGCGAACCTGTCACAGGCGGAAGCAGAACAGCTTTTCGCCACCATCCGCACTGGCGGTGGCACAGCGGCAGAGCGCGAGCTCTTCCGCGCACAAATGCTCACGGAAATGGCGCGTATGAGCCTTGACGATGGCCTTGTGATGCAGATTCATCCCGGCAGTTTCCGCAATCACAATCAGGAGGTCTATGAGAAGTTCGGCCGCGATACCGGCGCCGACATTCCCCAATCCACTGACTATGTCCACGCTCTCAAACCTTTGCTTGACCTGTTTGGGAATGAGCCCGGCCTCACCATCATCCTCTTCACGCTCGATGAAACCACCTACAGCCGCGAATTAGCGCCGCTCGCTGGACACTATCCCTGTCTGCGTCTAGGGCCGCCATGGTGGTTCCATGACAGTCCTGAAGGCATGATGCGCTTCCGCGAGCAAGTCACGGAAACTGCAGGCTTCTACAACACAGTTGGCTTTAATGACGACACCCGTGCATTCCTCTCCATTCCCGCACGGCACGATGTTGCTCGCCGAATCGACTGCGGATTTCTTGCACGTTTGGTTGCGGAACATCGTCTCGATCGGGACGAAGCGTTTGAACTCGCAGTCGAACTTGCCCACGGACTTGTACGTCGAGCGTATAAGCTGTAACGCTACCGGAGAGAACGACCGAAATGAGTTCTGAAAAGACGCAGGATAACGATCTCGAATTTAGCCAGCCGTTCACCAGCATGCGCTGGACTATCTGCGCCATGCTCTTTGCTGCCACCACCATCAACTATATGGATCGCCAGGTCATCGCGATTCTTAAGCCAACCATCCAGCACTCCATTGGAATGTCTGAGATTGCATACGGTTACGTGGTCGACTCATTTCAGTTCGCCTACGCCGCCGGCCTGCTTCTTGCCGGCCGCTTCGTTGATAAAGTCGGCACACGCATCAGTTACATGGTCGTGATGGCAGTGTGGAGTCTCTCTGCCATGGGACACGCACTTGCCAACACCGTCCTCGAATTTGGTATCGCGCGTTTTTCGCTCGGCCTTGGCGAGTCTGGCAACTTTCCGGTCGCCATCAAGACCATCGCCGAGTGGTTTCCGCAGCGTGAGCGCTCACTTGCGACGGGCATCTTCAATTCAGGTGCGAACGTGGGCGCGGTCCTGGCGCCACTCCTCGTACCGTGGGTCGCGGCTAGGTTCGGATGGCATGCGGGCTTTCTCATTACCGGCATCTTCAGCGCACTTTGGATTGTCTGGTGGTACCTCCGCTACCGTCCGGTTGCAGCCGCGGTAGCCGCAGGCTCGTTGCCTGCCAAACCTGCACGTTCAGTTCCGTGGCTCAGCCTTATCGGCTATCGCCAGACCTGGGCCTTCGCGCTGGGTAAGTTCCTCACTGATCCCATCTGGTGGTTTTATCTCTTCTGGTTGCCCTCGTTCTTCTCCACGCGCTACCACCTCGACCTGTCGCATCTCGGCCTGCCACTCATCATCGTTTACAACGGTTCGGCCGTAGGCAGCATTGGCGGAGGCTGGCTTCCCGTTCCCTTCCGCAAACTCGGCTTCTCGCCTGCCAAGGCACGTTTGAGCGCCATGTTCGTCTGCGCTTGTGCTGTGGTACCGGTCTTCTTTATCAACTACACAAACTCTGAGTGGGTTGCTATCGCGCTGCTCTCCCTTGCCGCGGGCGCGCATCAGGGTTGGTCGGCCAATATCTTTTCCACTGTGTCTGACATGTTTCCCGGTCGTGCGGTCGGTTCAGTCACCGGTATCGGCGGCATGGCAGGCTCGGTAGGCGGAATGCTGATCGCCACCTTTGCAGGCTATGTCCTGCAGTTCTCCCACAACAACTACGCAAGTCTCTTTGCCATTGCGGCCAGTGCGTATCTCATTGCGCTTGCTGTAATCATCGCTTTGGCGCCGGGACTGCGCAAAGTGGAGCTGCCCGCATGAGCCTCTATTGTTCTGTCGGATCACCTGAAACCGCGCTCTCTGCCGCGCAATTGCAAGACCTGCTCTCGCAAGCTCTGGCGCAACTGGGCAGGCCCAAAAAAGTCCTTGCCGTTCCGCCTGACCAGACTCGTCTTCACTCCCGCGCTGGCGACCTCACGAGCTTCGCGTATCAGTATTACGGCGAAGGCCTCAGCACAGTACTGCCCGCACTCGGCACTCACAACGCCATGAGTCCCGCGCAACTCACGCGCATGTTCCCCGGCGTTCCCCATTCGCTCTTCCACGTGCACGATTGGCGCAACGACATTGTCACGCTCGGCGAGGTGCCTGCCGAATTCATCCATCAGCAATCAGAAGGCAGGCTCAACTATGCGTGGCCCGCGCAAGTAAACAAGCTCATCACCAATGGTGGATTCGACCTCATCCTCTCCATCGGCCAGGTCGTCCCGCATGAAGTCATCGGCATGGCCAACTACACCAAGAACATCCTCATCGGAACTGGAGGCCGCGAAGGCATCAACCGCAGTCATTATCTCGGCGCGGTGTACGGCCTTGAGCGCATCATGGGCCGCGCGGAAAATCCCGTCCGCGCCGTCCTCAATTACGCCGCGGATAAATTCCTCAAAGACCTCCCCATCGTCTACGTGCTCACGGTCATTGGCCGCGAAGAAGATGGCACTCTCGCCGTGAGGGGTTTGTACATCGGCGACGATGCGGAATGCTTCCATCGCGCCGCCGACCTCAGTCTCAAGGTCAATTTCGAAATTGTCAGCGAACCGCTCCGCAAAGTGGTCGTCTACCTCGATCCGCACGAGTTCCACTCCACCTGGCTCGGCAACAAGGCCGTCTATCGCACCCGCATGGCGTTGGCCGATGGCGCGGAACTCATCATTCTCGCGCCCGCCGTTCGTGAATTTGGTGAAGACAAAACCATCGACGCGTTGATCCGCCGCTTCGGCTATCGCGGCACTCCCGCAACCCTGGCCGCCGTTAACGCCAATCCTGAGCTCGCCGTGGAACTCAGCGCCGCCGCGCATCTCATCCACGGCTCATCGGAAGGTAGATTCACCATCACTTGGTGTCCCGGCCATCTGTCAAAAGAGGAAGTCGAAAGCGTCGGGTATCAATACGGTAATTACAACGAAATGTCCCAACGCTACAACCCAGACTCGCTTTATCAAGGATTGAATAAAGTCGACGGTGAAGAAATCTACTTCATCTCCAACCCCGGTCTCGGCCTCTGGGCACATAAGTCACGGCTTGGTAGTACCAGATAAGTCCTTGCTCGGCGATTCATGCAGACCATATCCCTCGTAGGTTATCTTTACTTCCGCCCGCACCGAAATCTTCTTGCCTTGCATCTTCGCCGGTACATACTTCGACTTCATCAGTGACTCAATTGCAGGTTTCTCCAATACTCTTCTGTCGCAGCGGACGATCTCAGCGTCGAGAGGTTTACCCTTCGCATTCAGAACCAGTGTAAGTGTGCACGCCGTTCCAATTGGAGCTGATTCAGCGGCGCTTGAGAAGCCTCGACTTACAAACTTCTTGACCTTTGGTGGTTCAAGATTCTCCGTAAGTGAATAAACACCCTGCGCATCAGGTCCCGCCGTATCAGCGTTCGGCGGAGAGCTAAAAGTGAAATTGAGAAGCGCCGGAGGTTCTTCTCGAGAGTGAGGTCCATTAAAACTGTAATGAATTTCAATGGCCAATTTCACTGGGACTGGAACCTGATCTTTGATCCTGATTGCAGGCTTGAATAGATATTGCATTACAGCTGAAATACTATTCTGCTCAAACATAGGGTCGGTACAACGTAGGATCTGGGGCCTCGTTGGCCTACCCTCATGATCTACAACCAAATTGACAATGCAGTAGCCACTAAGGTGTTTCTCACGGGCTTCCAAAGGCATCGTTGCATCAGGCATCCTGATTGGTACCGGAGCATGGATGCCGGATTGAATTTCCTTTGGTTCATCTTGTCCCCACACGACGGGCGTGAGGGCTTCTGCAACACACAAAAGGAATATGATCAACAATTTCTGCACTCAATTCACCTATTGTTACTGCCGAATCTAACGCCTTTCACTTCCTCTTTAGCATCTCTTCCGCCCACGCAATGTACTGCTTCCAGTCCTCCGCTTTCATGTCGTGCCCACCCGGACGCATGTAGTAGCGCAACGCGCCACCTAGCGGCTTGTCCAGTTCAACCTTGTCATCGAAGCTGGGCCCTTTCTCTCCATACAGCGCGTACACCTCGCTCGCCGCGGCAGTCGACAAGAACTCACCATGCGGATCGGAATACGGATCATCCTGCGCGCTTCCCACAAACAGCGGCCGGGGTGCAATCAACGCCAGCAGCAGATGCCCATCCACCGGCAACTTTTCCTGCCGCCCCGTGTAGTGGTGGTAGTTTGCGCAGAACCAGTAGGGAAAGGCGATATTCAAATGGGCGATCGACTCTTCCACGCCCCGGTGCGAAAGACTCGCTCCGCCTTTGCCTGATTCGTTTGAAATCACCATCGCAAACCGCTTGTCCTGTGCGCCCGCCCAAAGTGCTGTCTTGCCCAGCCGTGAGTGTCCAACCACAATCATCTCTTTCGTATTCACTGCCGGATCGGTCTCAAGGTAGTCTGCTACGCGGCTCAGTCCCCATGCCCACGCACCAATTGCACCCCAATCATCAGCCGCAGGCAAATACTGGTCTCCCTTGAAGAACAGCGGCCGCACGCCGTAGCCAATCCCCGTCACCATATCCGGCTCAATATCGCCCGCATACACAGTGGCCACACCAAACCCTGCGCGCAGAATCATCTCCAGCGGCCAGCGGCTTGCATTCTTGCCGCGCTCTTCTTCGTTCGCCTTCTGCAGAAAATGCCCCTTTAGCTCCGTGCCCAGACGGACATTTGCTTCGGCCGGATCCACAACCCACTCATCGTTCAACGCAATCCCCGGATCCTTACTCACCGTCACGTTGCCGTCAAAATTCAACCCCACAAACACGGGCAGGGGCCCGTTCACCTTGGCAGGCAGATACTCCAGCACGTGCAGGTCGCGCGTCAGCCCATTCGCAGAAAACGACAAAGTCACCTGCTTCCGTACTGCCAGCCCGTCCAGCGCTGCTCGATCCTCTGAGGTCACTGTCGATCGCATCGGCAGCTTCTCCTGCGGCGTCTTCCCGTAGACCTTTTCAGCGAACAAGTGCAGCAACTCCGGCCTGCGCTGCGCCTCAAACTGCTGCGTGCTCGTCACCTTCGTTCCATCCACCATGGTCAGCGCATCCGGCCAGGTCGCGGCCTTTCCGTCGGCCTGTGACCATGCCAAGCCCGCTGAAAGCAAAAGTACTGTCGCTGCAATCATTTCTCTTCTTCGCATCGTCCACGCATCTCCAAAGAACTGCGACCGCATTCTACGTCCTTACACCCACCCTCCACTCAGTACAGTCCGTCTCGTTCTCCGGTATCTTTTCATTGCCATGCATACGCTTGGCAAGGCATCCTGTTTCTCTCTGTTGATGAAGGCCCCACATGAATTGTCCATCCAGCTCTCCTCGTTCACGCCTACTCATGCTCCGCCCCCTTAACTTCTCCGTCGTTCTACTGGTCTGCGCCACATTCCTCGCTCAACCCACAATGCACGCCCAACTCACCGCAGCAGAGCGCCATGCCGGTGTTGGCGACGCACCCTCCGATCCTGGCCCACTCGCCCATCTCTCCGGATCCATCGCTCCTGCCGCCGTAAAAGTAGCCATGCGCAAGGTTGCTGACTGGCAGCTCGCACGCACCGGATCTTTCAACAGCCAGGACTGGACATTTGCCACGCTCTACCTCGGCATGCTTCAGGCCTCCAGCACACTCAACGATCCGCGCTACTCCAATTACGTCCTCGGCGTTGCCAATCACTACAAGTTCCATCTGGGCCCACGCAAATACCACGCCGACGACCAGGCCATCGGCCAGTCCTATCTTTGGCTCTATGCGCACGACCACAACCGCGCCGAAATCGAGCCGCTCCAAAAGCAATTCGACGAAGTCATGCAGGCGCCCGATGATCCGCAGAAGCCCATCTGGTGGTGGTGTGATGCGCTCTTCATGGCGCCGCCTGTCTGGACTCAACTCTCATCCGTCACGCATGATGCGAGGTATCTCGAATACATGGACCGCGAGTGGCACATCACCTCTGACCTGCTCTGGGACCCGCAGGAACATCTCTTCTTTCGCGATAAGAGCTACTTTGACAAGCGCGAGGCAAATGGGCAGAAAATCTTCTGGTCGCGCGGCAACGGTTGGGTGATGGGCGGTCTCGTCCGCGTACTCACTTTTATGTCGAAGGATGATCCGCGCCGCCCCTTTTATGTTGAGAAATTCCGCCAAATGGCGGCGAAGATCCGCTCCATCCAAGGCAAGGACGGACTCTGGCGTCCCGGCCTCCTTGACCCTGCACACTACCCATACCCAGAAGTCTCCGGCTCAGCTTTCTTCGTTTACGCACTAGCCTGGGGCGTCAATCAGGGAATCCTAGATCGCCAAATATTTCAGCCCGTCGTCGCCCACGGTTGGCGTGGCCTTATCGCCCACATCTATAAAGACGGTCGCCTCGGCTGCATTCAACCAGTCGGTGCCGCACCGGGAGCGTACACTCCAGGTGCGAGCTACGTCTTCGGTGTCGGCGCCTTCCTCCTCGCCGGCTCGCAGGTCCAGCAAGTCGACAGTTCCTCCGCGACAACCAAACCTCACTTACACGCACGTACCTCACGCTCTCAGGGAGTACATCCATGAAAACCTCTCGCTTCGCCTCCGCAGTTGCAACTTCGGCTCTCGCAGCAGGTCTGCATGTATCAGCCCAGTCCGTCCCGGCCCCTGCGGACGTCTGGACTCAATCCGCTCTGCTCGCCAAGGCACGCTTGCTTGCCGCTGAAGCAAAGCAGCACAATGGTAGCGCCAGCATCAAACTCACCAGTTATCCTGGCCATTTCACCATGCTGGCTTATCGCCGGCAGAGCGGCGGTGCCGAAGTACACGAACACTTCGCGGATATATTCGTCATCGAAAAGGGCAGCGCCACGCTTTACACCGGCGGCACCGTCGTTGAGCAGCGCACCACTGCACCTGGGGAAATGGTCGGCTCATCGCTCGAGGGCGCAACCTCGCAAGATCTCCATGCTGGCGACGTTGTCCACATCCCGGCAGGTACGCCGCACCGTCTCGTCCTACCCAAGGGCGGCACGCTCACGTACTTTGTCATCAAGGTTAAGGAATCGTGATTGTTGGCATTCCAGAATAAAGCGGCGCGCATCGCTGCGCGCCGCTTCTCTTGTTTGCGCCAGCGCTTATCCCTTGTGCTTCCGATACAGTTTGATCAGGTTGTTCGTTGAACTGTCATGCTTCAGTTCCGTCTCGCCCGCGCTCTCCAGTTCAGGAATAATCTTCTGCGCTAGCGCCTTGCCCAGTTCCACACCCCACTGGTCAAATGAGTTCACCTGCCAGATGGTTCCCTGCACAAAAACGCAGTGCTCGTAGAGCGCCACCAACTCGCCCAGAACTTTCGGCGTCAGCTTCTCAGCAAGAATCGTGTTCGACGGTCGGTTGCCCTCGAACACGCGATGCGGTGCCAGCCAGTCCGGCGTGCCCTCCGCCTTCACCTGCTCTTCGGTCTTCCCGAATGCCAGTGCCTCGGTCTGCGCAAACACGTTCGCAATCAGCATGTCGTGATGCCGCCCCAGCTTGTTCAGCGTGTGATGGAACGCAATGAAATCGCACGGAATCAGCCGTGTTCCCTGGTGAATCAACTGGTAGAACGAGTGCTGCCCATTGGTTCCCGGTTCGCCCCAGTAAATTGGCCCCGTCGCATAATTCACATGCTTGCCACGCAGCGTAACGTGCTTGCCATTACTCTCCATCGTCAACTGCTGCAAATAGGCCGGAAAGCGCTTCAGATACTGCTCATACGGCAGCACAGCGACTGTCTGCGCGTCAAAGAAGTCCGTGTACCAGACCGAAAGCAGCCCCATCAGTACAGGCAGATTCTTTTCAAATGGTGCAGTTCTGAAATGCTCGTCCATTGCATGGAAGCCCGCAAGCATCGCACGGAAATTGTCCGGTCCAATCGCAATCATCGTCGACAACCCAATCGCCGAGTCCATCGAGTAGCGACCACCAACCCAATCCCAGAAACCAAACATGTTCGCGGTGTCGATACCGAACTTCTCCACCTCCACCGCGTTAGTCGACACTGCAACAAAGTGCTTCGCGATCCCCGACTGGTGCCCGCCAAGCTTGTCCAGCATCCATGTGCGCGCAGTGTGCGCGTTCGTCATAGTCTCGAGCGTCGTAAACGTCTTCGACGAAACAATAAACAACGTCTCCTCGGCATCCAGATCTTGCACCGCCTCAGCAAAATCCGTGTCGTCCACGTTTGACACGAAACGGAACACCATATCGCGTTTGCTGTAGTGCTTCAGTGCTTCATAGGCCATCACCGGCCCCAGGTCCGATCCCCCAATGCCGATATTGATCACGTTCTTGATCGGCTTGCTCGTAAATCCAGTCCACGCGCCGCTGCGCACGCGCTCGGCAAATGCAGCCATCTTGTCCAGCACTTCATGAACACCAGGCACCACGTTCTTGCGGTCCACCGTAATTGTCGTGCCCTTCGGCGCACGCAGCGCCGTGTGTAGCACCGCGCGCTTCTCCGTGATGTTGATCTTTTCGCCGCTGAACATCGCGTCAATACGCTTCCGCAGTCCTGACTCCTCCGCCAGCTCCAGCAGCAGCTTCAGAGTCTCGTCCGTAACCCGATTCTTCGAGTAATCGAGAAAGATTCCCTCGGCCTCCACCGTCATGCGTTCGCCGCGCTTTGCGTCCTCGGCAAACAACGTGCGCAGATGCACGTCATTCATTGCCTTCGCATGCGTCTTCAGCGCCTTCCACGCATCCATGCCCGTCAGTGATTTCAGCCGCTTACCGGCACTTTTTTCTGCTGCCATGCTTTTCCTCCAATATTGCTTTCTATTCTGATACTCTGCCGTGCCCGGCAAGGCGAACACGCGATGAAAAGCCAAATCTTTCGCTTCAACTTGTTGGATGCGCACTGGGCATTGGAAGTGTCAACCTCCTCAACGCACGGTCACCCGAACTCCGGATGCATGCGGAACTGAAACGCGAAACCGCCCATCTGCGCCAAGTTTTCCACGTGCCTGCTCCGCAATCTTCGCGTCGCGGCTGTCAATGGCAGGAGCCCGCATGGTCTCCACCGTAAGACTTCGGTCGGGGCCCTTCCCAAAATCCAGAAAGACGTCAGCGTCATCATTCAAATCCTTGTTCAGCAGCACGACAACCCGTGCACCACTGGGCATCGCCGCCGCATATCCCGTTGCATTCACGCCCCGTCCCTGAAGTTGCGCGGTAAAGTCATCCTTGAACAATCGGCCGCCGCTTAGCGCTCCGGCAAACTGCAAACCGCGCGCCACCGGTTCCAGTTCATATCTCCCATCGAATGTCGCAATCGGCGTGTAGAACGGATGCGGGTGGCTCGCGATCTCCGCAGGGGTCGCACCCTGCGCGGCCAGCAGCGCATCTCCCGGCAATGATCCGCCCACGGAGATGGCGACCGACTTTCCCGTGCCGCCATGCAGATTCACACCTGAATAGTTGTTACTCGCCAGTAGCAGTGAATAATCTGCCGACCACAGCGCCGCCGCGAGTACATCGGACACGCCGGGCTTTCCGCCTCGATAGCATGTGTTGCCTTCGGTCATCCGCACCCGTGCGCCCACTTTGTCTGCAGCAGCGGTCGCCGTGTCTGCCGTCTTCTGCACCTTCGCCATCGTCGCTGGCTTCATCAGGTTGGGAATGTTCACCTCAGGATTCGTGGCAGGTCCGCCAAAGTAGTAGTGGTGCGTCAGTGTCGTCACATGTGGCGGGTTCTCAACGGTCGGCCACAATGCCGCAATCTCCGTCAGCCACTCCACGTGCGCCGCCACATCCGGCATGCCAAACCGTGCCTCTGGGACCGCTTCTGTAATCGCTCGAGCCAATGTCAGCCACTCCGCCAGATAAGTCTTCGCGGACCAGGTCTTCGGATCGCGCAAGTGTCGGCCAAACAGATCCACTTCATTGCCAATCTGGAAATACTGCAGACTCTCGCCCAGAGTCTTTGCCACAAACGTGGCCTCTTCCGCCGCCCGCGCAGGTGTGTTCGTGCCCATTCCAATTCCGTAGAGACACGTCCAGCCCGTAGCCTTCAGAAACTCTGCAAGATTCCGCACTGCCTCGGCCGTCACTGGGTAATACGTAGCCTTTGGTTCGCCCACCACTTCCCGCACCGCAGGATGTTCCGGTTCAGCCGACTCCGGCGTAGGCTTCCAGTAGGCAAACTCGCTCGTGTTTCCGCCCAACCGCAACACACCATGCGGCGTGAGCTCCTTGAAGGCACGAATCAACCCCTCATTCTTCGCAGAGAAAAATCCAGGATCAGTCAGTTGCCGCACTTCATAGGAAAGTCCAATGAAATCCGCGGGCATCTCTGGACCATTTGCCTCGGCAGGAATGGCAAGCGTTGCCTGCTTTACTGAAGTCGTCTGTGCACGCATGCGCGTCGCAGCCGCGGCCATTGCCGCTGTTGCAACAAACATGCGCCTGGTCATCTTGAACTGTTTCATCGGCACAACCTCACGTCTGAAATCTTAAACGCCGAGGCTGCCCCGTGACTCGATCAGCAAAGTGTGCGGCCGATTCACATCTTGCTTTATACGATGAAATGTCCCGCTTCTGGGTACGTACTGCACGCGCAACGTCAGTAGCTGATCCGTGCACCAAGTTGAATCACGCGTGGATCGGTCGCCGTCGCGGAAATGCTTCCGAACGAAGCTGAACCAAAACTTCCGTTTGGCTGCGCGAACGCAGGTGTGTTCGTCACGTTAAAGACTTCCGCTCTCAGTTCCAGTTCCGCGCGATCCCAAATTGGCGTGTGCTTCACCAGCGCCAGATCCCCGTCGCGATAGGCGGGCCCCCGCACAGGATTCCGCGACGCATTCCCCAGTGTGAATTGCGGGGCCGTCGCAAACGCTGCCGTGTTGAAGTACTCCGCCGGTGTCCGCTGCCCGGCGGGCAGACTCACCTTGCCCACAATGTTCGGCCGCTGCAGCACAAACCCTGCAAAGCTGTTGTTGTTCGTCGCCTGCGTCACCGCAACCGGCATGCCAGACTGCAACAGCACAATTCCGTTTAGCTCCCATCCGCCCAGCAGCAAGCGAGCCACGCCCGTCGGGGCCAGCCGGTGTCCCTTGCCCGCAGGCAGCTCATACGTCCCTGTTGCCGTAAACACATTCGGCATATCACCCGTCGAGGAATCCCTCTCCAGCCACGGCCTGTATGTATCCGCCGCAATCAGGCTGCTTGAGTTCGGCGACGACAATACCGTAGTCGAAAACACCGCCGACGCGTCATCAATCAGCTTCGAGTGCGTGTAGCTGAACAGGAACGACAAACCCTTCCATCCGCGCTCCTCCACCTTCGCCTCGAAGGCGTTGTAGTTCGTCTCTCCCGTGTTCTTCCGGTACGACGCAACATTCAAAAAACGCGGATAAGGCTTGATGGACTGTGCCACTGTGATCGTCGACCCGCCAATCGACGAAGACGCCGGCAACTCGCCGTAGTACGGATTCGGAATCTTCTGGAGCAGCGATGCGCCCTCGCCCAGCTGCGCCGCTGTCAATTGATTCAGATTCGTGTCCGGCATCCCCACATGCACCACATGTGAGCCCACATATCCCAGCTCAAAATAGAGCCGCCGTGACAGCTCCCTCTCAACGCCAAGATTCCACTGCTGCACATAGCCGGACCCCAGTGACCGATCCGCCGTATACACACTCTGCCCCAGCCCCGCATCGGGCGTCAGCGGAATCGCCGCCACCGTCGGCCCATGGCTGAGCGTAAACGCCGGATTGATCGTGTCCTGCGTCTTCTGCGCCACGTTCTGAATAAATGGGAACTGCGGATTCGTGAACGGCGTCGTTATACCGGACTGGTCAAAGAACACAATGCCGAATCCGCTCCGCACCACCGTCTTCGGATTCACCAGATACGCAAACCCCACACGCGGGGCCAGGTTGTCCCAGTGCAACTCGCGCGCACTTCGTGGAAATCCGTCCTTGCCGAGATACTGCAGCTCCTCCGTGCTTCGATTGAACACCGCACCCTGGTTGTTCACTTCCGTCGATGGCCGGTTCAATGTCCACCGCACGCCAAGGTTCAGCGTCAGCGCGCGCGTCGCCTTCCAGTCGTCCTGCGCAAAAAACTCTTCCGTCTGCGCGCGCGGCCGCATCGTTCTCTGCTGCAAGTCGATCTGGAAATTATCCACCTGTCCCAGAAGAAAACTCGCGAACGCATTGCCGCTGTCCGTCACGCCCTGCTGGTTCGTGCCTGTTGTCGTAAACGCAAATGCTCCCGTCGGATTTCCCGGCGCAATCGCGTTCAGTTGATACCAGCGCAGGTCGCCGCCGAACTTCACCGTGTGCGAACCAGCCGTTAACGAAAAGATATCCACCAATTGCGTCACTGCAGTCTCGTAATTCGAAAATGTTCCGCTCGATTTCCCAATCTGCTGAAACCCGCTCACCGTGAACAGCGGCAGTGCGTCATTGAATGCCGCGTTCGTCGGAATCCCTGGAATGCCAAGCACTGACGATGGACTCCCATCCAGCGCAATCCCCGCCAGGTTGTTTGACCGCCGCGTATAGCCCAGCCGGAGATCGTTCACCATCCGCCCGCTGAAGATGTGCGTCTCGTTCGCCACCACCTGCTGGCCCAGCACGTTCGCCAGGCCCGTCACGTTATTCGTGCCCAGCACATTGCCACTGATGGCGCCGCTGCCATCGGCAAACGGCGTCGCCGGCTGGTCTACATCGTTAAAGTACGAGTACCGCACAAACCCCAGATCGCCCTGCCCGAACTTCCCATCGACACGCACATCGAACTGGCTCTGGTGATCCAGATCGTCGGCCACCCGCGTGTAGTTATTCGCCGCGCCTGCCCGCGTCGGCGTTGGATACCGGTTCAGCAGCTCCGCCGCCACTGGATCGAATCCTGTGTTGATGACATCGTCCGGAAACTCCGTGCGCATATACGTTCCGTTCACATATGTAGTGGATGCGGGGTCATAAATATGCGCCACTCCCGTGAAGATGCCGCTCCGCTCCGCCATCGTCGGCACCGTCGACGTCCGCACAACACCCACATCCTGCCGCTGCCCTTGAAAATCGCCGAAGAAGAATAGGTGCCGCGGCCAGATTGGGCCGCCCACCGTGCCTCCATACTGATTCCGCCGAAATTTCGGTTTTCGCGTCGTCGTGGGCGTAAAGTAATTGCGCGCATTCAGGTCTTCGTTGCGTACAAAGTCGTAAAGGCTCCCATGGAATTCATCCGTGCCGCTCTTCGTCGTCAGGTTCACCACGCCGCCATTAAAGCGTCCAAATTCCGCCGGAACATTATTCGTCTCAATGCTGAATTCCTGAATGTCATCCACAATTGGGAAGAACGCCACCTGTCCCGGCTCCGGTTGCAGCGCCGAGATGCCGTCAAACAAATACTCGTTTGTTCTCGGCCGGCCGCCGTTGATACGTGGTAGTTGCGTGCCCTGCGGCAATGCCACGCCTGGCACAAACGTGGTCAACTGCACAAAATTTCTGCCGTTGAGCGGCATCGCCGGTATCTGCTCGCCGTGGATCGTTGTCTCAACATCGCTGCTGGCAGACTGCAATTGCGTGCCCTCGGCGCTTACAAGCACAGTCTCCGAATTGCTGCCCACATGCAAGGTCAAATCCAGTCGTATCCGTTGGCCGGTCTCAACCTGTACTTCTTTTCCCGTCGACGGCGAAAACCCGCTCGCCTCCACGCGCACCACATAGCGCCCCGGCTTTAGATACAGGAATGAATAGTTGCCGGTCCGCGTCGTTTCTGCTGAAATGCTCAATCCTGTGGCTGCATCCCTTGCTGTCACCTTGGCTCGCACAATCGCCGCGCCGGTGGAGTCGTTCACAACTCCCGTGAGTTCACCGCTGCCTGCCTGTGCAAATGCAGGCAATGCGCCGGCTCCTGCACATACCAGTACAAGCAAAAGACAGGCACACGCATAGCGATACATTCGAATGGAGACTCCGCAGGAGTGAAACTTGGTGGGGCCCAATCACGCGAGCGACTCAGCCGGTCTGCGCAACCAGTAACTCTAGAATTGGGAGCCGCCTGATGCGTAGTGTATACATGTCTCTCCTCTTCATTCCATCCATCCAAGCTGTGCTCGGCAGTGCAACTATTTTCTACATTTCCCCTTGATTGATAAGCATTTATCGAACCCAACACGCGATTGGTCGCAAATGCAGGTTGTCGTGTATACCGTACAATACAAACGGATCATGCGCGCATGAAGGATCACCCTCAGGTTCGAAATCATCTCGCCGAATTGCGAAAACGCAGCGGCATCGGCGCAGCGCAACTTGCCGCGCAGGTGGGCGTCAGCCGCCAGACAATTTACGCCATCGAGTCTGGCGCGTACGTCCCTAATACGCTCGTCAGCCTTCAACTGGCACGCATCCTCGGCACTGCAGTGGAACAGCTCTTTGAACTTGCTCCCATTCAAAGCCCTGAAGGGGAAATTGCATTCGCCATCTTTCTGGGCGATACCTCCGCATTGAAACCCGGAAGTCCTCTCCGTCTCTGTTCCGTTGGCGCACACATCGTCGCCGTCGCCTCCGAAGAAACCCATTGGGGACTCGCGCCCGCAGACGCTACTCTTCTGGATCCCCTCAGCAAAAGCAAATCAACTCCAACCGCGCGCGTTCGCATCCTTGGTCACAAATGGAAAGACTCTCCGCGCATCTTGCTTGCCGGTTGCGATCCCAGCGTTTCATTTCTCGCGCAGGCTCTCCAGGCGCAGGGCTGCGAGCTCATCATTGCCTATGAAAACAGCACGCGGGCTTTACAAATATTGCGCGCCGGATTGGCACACGTCGCCGGAACACATCTTGCACGCGGCACCACCGGCAAGCCGGAACTCGCAACAATCATCAAAGATTTTCCACGCAATAGCGTTGCTGTCATTGCTTATGCAGACTGGGAGGAAGGATTCGTCGTCGCCGAGGGCAATCCAAAGCGAATCCATAGCGCAATTGACCTCACCCGCCATGGCGTGCAATTCGTTAACAGGGAGTCTGGCGCTGGCTGTCGCCGTCTGCTCGACGATCTGCTTCGAAGCGAACGAATCCCTTTTTCCCGTGTGAACGGATACAAACGAATCTCCACGGGACATCTCCAGGCGGCCCGTCTGGTGCGCGAAGGTAAGGCCGATTGCTGCATTAGCACGCGGGCTGTCGCACAGGCCTGCGGCCTTAATTTCATCCCGCTGGCGCGCAAGCCTTACCAGTTTGTGCTGCGCCGCGCCCAGCTTCGCGAGCCATCTATACAGCTCTTGTTGCAAACTCTCGCTCGCGCATCGTTCCGCCGCGAAGTCGAAGTCTGCACCGGCTACAGCATGACCGCCGCCGGAGATCGCCTTCTCTGATTCCATCACCGCAAGTGCCACAGGCTCCCCAACAACCAACGGAAGCCCATAAATAAAAACGGCGGCCCGTTAAGGTCGCGGCTGCTCCATGCAATGGTGGATGCGGAAGAAACTCTTGCGAGCGATCAGCGAGCGGCTGCTCCATGCAATGGTGGATGCGGAAGAAACTCTTGCGAGCGATCAGCGAGCGGCTGCTCCATGCAATGGTGGATGCGGAAGAAACTCTTGCGAGCGATTAGCGAGAGGCTGCTCCATGCAATGGTGGACGCGGAAGGAATCGAACCTTCAACCTGTCGGTTAAGAGCCGAATGCTCTGCCAGTTGAGCTACGCGTCCAGAGGGTGGGAAGACCTCGCCTTATGACTATCCAGACTCGGTCTAAAGCGCGTGAAATCATTCACCGCCTCAGAAAATATAACACAATGTCAGGATGATTCCAAAGGCGGCGCTGCCTGTTCAAAACCCGCTTAAAACGTGAAGGCAACGCCCGCGCGGATCGCGCGTTGATTCTGAGCAAACAGAATCAGCGAGCCATCGCTCAGCAGATACGGCTGGTAGCCTTCTGCAAGCAGATTGCTCACGCTGACCAGCGCGTCCACTCCCGTCGTCTTGTCGTGCCGCACGTAAATGGGTTGCCGCACGCCAACGTTGAGATACGGCTCCACCGCATCAATTGCGTAAGGAGCCACGCGCGTGACGGTATCCGCAGGCTGCCAGCGATAGCTCGCGCGCCAATGCGTTCCTGTGCCCTCAATCGTGCCTGAAAGCGATAACGAATACATCTGTGCGTGCCGCGGATGCGCCTGCTTCACCACTTGCATCACAGTTTCCGAGTGCGTCGGCGGCGCATCCATCACCAGTGCATCGCCGTTGGCGTAGGTCAATCGCATCTCGCTGCCGCCCAGCGAGCGTTCTACGCTCGCCAGCATGCCCACTGAGGTAAAGTTCGGTCCCGCCGTGCGCATCATGCCGCTCATGTTGTCGAACAGCATATCGGCCCGTGCAGCCAGTGCATCTGCAGCCGTAAAGTCCGCTGAAGCTTCCATCACCGGATTCACAATCGAATCACGATATACCAGTACGCGCATGCCCGACTGGTCGGTCGTACGCTCCCAGCCAATCTCCTGGTGCAGTCCATGCTCCATGGCCAGCCGGCCCTCTCGCATGCTTAGGGCAGGCAGCCAGTACGATGGTGCCGACTCTCCCACCTGCTGTACGCCCGGAATCGAAGTAGCCATGCGGTATCCGATAACCTGATCGCCGTTGCGCACTCCCACGGCCGCGTACGGCAGTGCAGCCACCACAGTATTTGGTGAGTTCTGGCTGAAACGCGCCAGCACCTGCTGTGCACCCACCTCGGCTTGCAACAGGTCGCCCATATTCATCTGCTCTGAAGTGTTCACCGTTGCTTCCTGCAGACCCTGCGCGCCTCCACCGTCAATCGCCGGATGAATCGCGATCGCGGCCAACGACTGCACTGATCCCGCGAAGCCCAGATCCTGCCGGAAGCCCAGCATCGACTCCAATGCTTCATTCGAATTCGGAGCGAAGTCCACACGCGCCAGAAGCTCGCGACTGGTGGAGGGAGTATTCTCCACTTCTACTGTCAGGCGCTCGCCGTTTTCTCCAAATGTCCCAGCTTGTCCGGTCGCCATCAGCCTTGCCTTCAGCTTCGGTTGGCGGCCAGGGCCATCCGTCACCACAACCAGAGGTCCATCCTCCAGCCACCGCAGCAGCGGCCGGTTCACAGCCGAGCGCAATGTCCACGCCCAATCGTCCTTCTTGGCACTGGCGGCTCGCGGTTGCGCTGGCAGCCACTGCATCACCTCGTAAAGGGTGTTCAGCGTCAGGTTCACCACGGTGTGCGAGCGCAGACGCACATTCTCGCGCATCGACGGCAAAAACGCCGTGCCCATTGCCTTCACCGCATAGTGTCCCGGAAGTACTCCGCGAATCGCGTAGCGTCCCTTGGCGTCTGTAAACACGCTGGCCATCACGCCCAGATTAGGCCCCAGCAGTTGCACCACCGCACCAATCTGCGGCTCACCTGCAGAGTTCTGCACCACGCCCGTGATTGTTCCGGAAGTCTGACCGCACAGCTGCGTTGCACTCGCAACTGCGAGTACGGTGAACAACGCGACTTGGAGCCTGCTCAATATCACTCGTTAACGTGACCTGGCAGCGTCTCTGGCTGTTTCCTCAAAGTTTGGACCCGCGCAGGTCTCCAATTCTCGGGTCAGATGACCTTTCCGCGCGGTGTGCATACTATTCCACGACAAACGGGGCCGATTGCGCAATCTCTTGTTTTGAGATTTCGTCATTGACCTTGATTGTCACCTTGTAGTCGCCTGGTTGCAGACCAGCCATCGGCAAACTGCTTTCCACTGTAAGCTGGTCACTATGTTCGCCTAACTCCTTTGAACCCAAAGTCTTCTGCAGCATTACGGCATTTGTCTTGGCGTCCGTAATCGAATAGGTCACCTGCGCATTGTTGCTCTTGGTCGCATTATTGATGCCCAGGTTATAGACCTGCATCCAGAAGTTGAGCTGCTGGTCGCGCGTAAAGCTCACCGGCTTGCCGGGGTGGTCGGCCACGCGCGGCCGGATAAACGTATTTCCAATCACAAAGTTCTCGCCGCCAATTGAGTGCGAGTCCACCGGATTCATCTTGTCGGCCAGAATCAGCGAGGACGTGGCCAGCTTTTCATCGCGGTATACCGGAACTTCCAGGCTGCGACCATAAAGACCCACATGGTCCGGGTTATTTACGTCTTTGATCGCAATATCAAGCCGATAGAGCCCCGGCGGCAGCGGCAGAGCCTTCCAATAGACCGATTCCCTATCTAGACTCTTCTGCAGCAACTCGGCTGGCTGCTCCACTTGCACTGTGTTTTCAAAGGTTTGCACCGTCTTGTGCGTCAGTGTGGTCACCTTGCCCAGAATGTTCACCACACCCGTGGACACGCCATTTTTGGTCACAAAGGTGATGTCCCGGTTCTTGATCTGCACAGTGATCGGCACCATCACCATGTCGTCGGTCACCTTCACAAAATCCGTCCGCACATCGAACGGAAACACCGGCCCGCTCAGCAACTTGTGCTCTGAGATAAAGCTGTCCAGATCCTTGAACTGAATCGGCGGCGGCGCAAACAACTTGGCGGCCAGCTCCAGACGGTCAAACTCCTTCGACTGCTGTGAGGATGCCAGGGGGCCAGTACCCAGGTGCTCCATGCCGTTAAAGCGATCCGCCTTCTTTGCCTGGCCAATTTGTTCCCATTGCGTCAATCCGGCTCCCGGCACATGCAGCAAGGCATCCTTCTCACCGCGGTCGATCGTAAAGTGGTAGTCCCCGCACATGCAGGTGTCCACAAACTCAATATCGATGTTGTCGCCCACACCGGGCAGATAGCGGTAGTGCCAGATCTCAAAGGGATAGGTCGAAGTCTCGCCGCCGCCTTCGCTCATCGGTCTCTGATACGCGCCGCCCGAAGGATGCGATTCAATCGAGTCCGGCTTTCCCCACATAATGTAGATGCGCCCGCGGTCTGTCTTCCAACCCGGCTTACCCGCCGCAAAGTGCTCATTCGCATAGGCAATGCGCCGGTAGTGCTCTTCGCGATATTCGTTGTCCGGTGAGTCGGGGTTGGGATTGCGCCTTGCCCAGAAGTTCTCAATAAAGGCTTCGCGCTCTTCGTCGTTCGACAGGTTTTTGAAGGCTTTCCGCTCGTCGTCCGTAATGATGTACGCCACATCCTGGTCCAGCCAGGTCTTGTAGGCGCCCTTCAATTCGGTCCGAACTGCCTTCTGTGCCTTGCGCAGCTGCTCGTCCGTCATCGGCCGCTTCAGGGGGTCGACCTGCTGATCGTCACCCTGCTGTGCGTCGCTCGAGTCCGGCTTAGCCTGCGACTGCTGATCCTGCTTCTGCTTGGCGTGCAAACTGACGGCGGGTACGAAAACCAGGCTCAATCCGAGTGCTGCGATAAATACATTACGACTGCTTTGCATCATGGCCTTTGGCAAAACTCCTGCGTGCTTTATTTTACGGGTCAATCAGAGGCCGGGCAAGGATGCTTTCGGCTTCTCCAAGTTCCACAGTTGCATCACGTACGCAGGCAAACGGCCGGGCTGGAAAAACGGGGCCCGGAAAACGGTGTGGCAGGTGAACTCAAATCTGCTCCCTGACCAACGGCAAACCCCCGCATCCACTTGGACGTTCTGCCCCAAATTTCGTTACTTGTTGTCATTACTGCGGACAGCCCCACAATCTGGAGAGGCACGTTATCTCACTCCTCGTTCTCCGTTATCTTCCCGAACGGCTGGCCGTACCACTGTGCAATTTGAAATCCCAAAACGCACAACACCAGCCCTCCCAAAACGCTCACCATCAGGGCCGGTAAAAAGCTCATACCGGCAAACACCTTCAGCGCCCTGTCTCCAACCAGAAAGAGAATCGCACCAATTCCCATCAACCCACGCGAAAGGATCCACCCCAGCATCTGTCCTGCAGATTGCCCATCAGAGCTCGCCACCTTCCCCTCCTCCCGCCCGGAACCTGCACACACCGACTCTAAACCTTGAACTCTGAACTGCCTCTAATGCTCTACTCGTCCATGCTTGCCCGCCTCAAAGCTCCTCTTGTCCATCCGTGGCAGGGCCCGCGCCACCTTGTCGGGAACCACCGGGAAATGCCGCGCCGCGATCAACGCTTCGGGCACCATCCACACATCTTCCTCGGCCGTCATCCAGCCCTGGCCGTCATACGCACGGTCCAGCCGCGTCAAATCCACTGAAACGGAATACGCTCGCAGCGTCCGCTCGGCCCGCAGATTGAAGTAGCCGTCAAAATAGCTCATCGCCAGTTCACGCAGCGTGCGATAAACCGGCGCTCTGAACCGCAGCCCCGCATAATTCGACTTCGCAATCGAGCCCCACAATCCGTTCTCGCGATACAACGCCAGCACATGATCGTCGTCCCGAACAGCCTCCAGATCCATCAGCAAGGGCCTGTGCCCCTGCACGCGCAATGCCGCTGCCGCAATCAACGCACCTTCCAGGCAATGCCCCTTCCTCTCGCGCAACACCCGCCGCGGAGACCCCGCCGTATCGGCATATTGATACGTCAGCTCATCCACAAATTTCTGAATCCGCGCCGGCGTCTTCAGCCCGCGCAGCACCCGCAGTTCATGCGGCTCCAGCCCCCAACAGTCGCTCTTCTTCACGACCCTTCCGTTCCGCGGCACACCACTCCCTTGCGCACTCCGCCCCTCACCCTCACTGCAGTATTGTCGCGATCATACAGAACCGAACGACAGAAAAATGGCTTTGAATCGTTCCAGCGTTCCGGCACGCCGGGAATTCAATCTCAGCCCGGTTTTGCAAGAGCCTGACTTTACCCTGTGTAAAAGGAGGCTTGAGTCTGTCCGGGCATTCGCCCCGCGCCGAAGTTGCGCCCTTTGGAATCCGCACAACTTCCACTGGCTGGACACGACAGAGTTTCAGCTCTCCAATTTCAACCGCAATGCCGCTTCTCTGCTTTCCTACCTCTGTTTCTCTTCTTCAATGCCCTTCCACCCTCCACACAAACTCCGCGATCGTCTCCGCAAGCCTCTGCCGTAGTCCCGGCGCCATGTCATGTCCCATCCCCTCAATCAGCACCAGCTCCGCTCCCTTGATCGCCGCCGCCGTAGCGCGCCCCCCGCTCACATCGCACATCGCGTCGCTGAGCCCATGAATCACCAGCGTCGGCACGCGCACGTTCTTGAGCCGCTCCGTCCGGTCTCCCGTCGCCACTGTCGCAATCGCCTGCCGCGTCAGCCCCACCGGATCATTCGCCCGGTCATAGGCCAGCCCGGCGCGCGCCGCCACTTCTTCTTCATCACAGGGATACCCCGGCGACCCCACTGCCTTCATCGCCATCACCCGATGCGCAATTGTCTCTTCCCGCGTCACAGGCCCCGGCCCGCCAAATACTTTCTTCAACACCTCAGGCGAAACCTGCCCCACATCCTTCGCGCCCGTCGTCGACATCATCGAAGTCAACGACTTCACCCGCTCCCCGTGCTCCGTCGCAACAATCTGCGCAATCTGTCCTCCCATCGACGCGCCAACCACATGTGCCCGCTCAATTCCCAGCGCATCCATCAGCCCCACCGTATCCGCAGCCATATCCACCAGCGTGTAGCTTGCTGACGAATAGTCCCCAGCCATCACTGCTGGAAAATCCGGTGCCGGCGCATCCGCCAAATGCGTCGACAATCCGCAGTCTCGATTATCGAAGCGAATCACCTGCAACCCGCGCTCCACCAGCGCCGCGCAAAATCCATCCGGCCAGTGAATCAACTGCGCAGCACCGCCCATAATTAGCACTGCTGCCGGCGCCTCCCTGCTCCCATGCCGCCGATACGCGATATCCAGCCCCGCCGGCCCCACATTCTTCGCAACTTCATCCACCCCAAATGCGCCCACTCCGGCCGCACTCACCTTATTTCCCGTCTCTGTCACTCGCCAGTCCTTTCCTTCCGCTCGGTGACAGTACCCCGATTCGTCCTGCAAAAACAGACTGTTTTCTTCAAACCTGTCTTGCTATCCTTGAATTGGCAGATGAGAACTTAACTCCACAGCTCGCTCTTGAAGGAAACCGGCCCGCCTACCGATTGACTTAACCTCAAAATCCAATCCAGAAGTTGCCAATCACACCCACTGAAGTGTGCCTTCATTGGATTGCAAACGAGAGTTTTCCTCCATCAACTCGGCCATCCTCGCTTTTCTTAACCAAATACCCCTGAAAAATCAGCGCAGAATATTCCATCTGTTTGCGTCTAAACCCCATCTATTTCACGTCCTACAAATGGTCCCCAAACCTTCGAAAAGTCACCTGAAGGCTTGCACGCAGGTAACCTGCATTTGAGTTAAGATGGACGCGAACCATTCAGGGGGCATTTTCGTGGTGTTCAGGCATCGCGTCCGGTTGATTCCTCGGCCGATGCGTTCCATTCGGGGAACCGCATGGCTCAATCCTGCGTACCGCTTTTTGCAGGCAGGCACTTCGGAGTAAGCGACATTCATGAAGAAGATTCTTCTTATCGTTCTTGCTGTCATTGTTGCGGCTGGTCTCGTAGGTTTCTTCGTCTACAAGCAGCAGTCGGGTTATACCAAGGTCATGATGGCCAAAATCCAGCGCCAGGACCTGTCCAGCGTTGTCAGCGGTACCGGCCAGATCAAGCCCAAAACGTACGTCAACCTCGGTGCCACCGCAATGGGCCGCATCACGCATCTCTACGTGAAGGAAGGCGACCACGTCCACAAGGGCGAGGTCGTAGCCACCGTGGAGAACGTGGCGCAGGAAGCCCAGGTGCACGGTCAGCAGGCTGCCATCGCGGCCGCCCAAACCGACATCAACTCGTATATCGCGGCGGAAAAGACCGCCGAGGCCAACGTGCAGCACGCTGTGGCAGACCTGGAGCAGAAAAAGCTTGACTGGCAGCGCGCGCAGAGCCTGTATAAGGACGGCATCCTCGCCAAGCAGGATTACGACGCCAAGAAGGCTGCTTACGACACGGACGTGGCTACGCTCGCGCAGTCCGTTGCGCAGGTCAATCAGGCCAAGGCCAACACCGCCTCCGCCCGTGCCCACCTCCGCACTGCGGAATCCACTCTACGCGCCAATCAGAATGCGCTCTCCCTCACCCAGGCAGTGGCGCCCTTTGACGGCATCGTCACCAACCAGCCCGTGCGCGAAGGTGAAACCGTTGTGGAAGGCATTCAGAACACTGAAGGCTCCACCTTCATGACCATTGCCGACATGAGCATCATCACAGCCGAGGTCAAGGTTGACGAGACAGATATCGTCAATGTCAAGCTCGGCCAGCCTGCCGATGTCACTGTCGACGCGCTCCCCGGCAAGGTCTTCAAGGGCCATGTCACGCTTGTCGGTGATCAGGCGCTGCTCCGGTCCACCGGTCTGGCCACATCGCAGTCCACCTCCGGCACGGAAGAAGCCAAGGACTTCAAGGTCGTCATCACGCTCGACAAGCCCAGCGACGAGCTTCGTCCCGGCCTCTCCACCACGGCCAAAATCACCACCGCGCATAAAAAGGACGTTCTCTCTTTGCCCATTCAGGCGCTCACCATGTATGCGCCTGAGACAAAGCCCGGCAGCGATAAGGTCGAAGCCGCCTCCACCGCCAGCAACAAGCCCGCCCCCCCGGTGCAGGGCGTCTTCATCGTCAACAAGGACTCCCGCGGTCGCCAGCGCGCCAAGTTCGTGCCCGTCACCACCGGCATCACCGGCGCCACAGACATCGAAGTCCTCTCCGGCCTCAAACCCGGTGACGAGGTTGTAACCGGTCCGTATAAGACACTGCGCACACTCAAAGATGGCGCGCTGCTCAAGAAAGACACGTCGCTGCCTGCCACGCTGATGGCCGGTGGCTCCTAGGTTGCCGTCTGACGACACAACATTTCGCCTCGCGCTGCGTCATGTAAGCGGGGCCCTTCCGCCGGAGTCTCCGGCACTGAGCACGAAAAGGAAAACATCAGGATGGCTTTGAACACCACCAGCACCGAGGTTCAAACCCGCACCACCACCGCGCCTCCGTCCTCTGACGTTATCGTCGTCGAAGATCTTTGGCGCACGTACGACATGGGATCGGAGCAGCAGGTGCACGCCCTGCGCGGCGTCACACTCAGTATTCGACACAACGAGTACGTCGCCATCATGGGACCCTCCGGATCCGGCAAGTCCACCCTGATGAACCTCATCGGCTGCCTCGACACGCCCTCGAAGGGCAAATACTGGCTCAATTCGCAGCTCGTCTCCGAGCTCGACGACGACGAACTCGCCCGCATCCGCAACAAGGAAATCGGATTCGTCTTCCAGACCTTCAATCTGCTCGCCCGCGCCACCTCGCTCCATAACGTCGAGTTGCCGCTCATCTACAACGGCACACCCGCCGCCGAGCGCATCGAACGCGCCCGCCAGTCCCTCGCCAAAGTGGGCCTTGAGGAGCGCATGAACCACAAGCCCAACGAGCTCTCCGGCGGCCAGCGCCAGCGCGTCGCCATTGCCCGCGCCCTCATTAACAATCCGTCCATCATCCTGGCCGACGAGCCCACCGGCAACCTCGACTCCAAAACCGGCGACGAAATCATGGCGCTTTTTGACTCACTCCACGCCGCTGGCAACACCATCGTCCTCGTCACCCACGAGCCCGACATTGCCGAATACGCGCATCGCATTGTCCACATCCGCGACGGACAAATCTACTCCGATACACCCTCTCGCCGCATGGCCGGCGGCGCACCCGGTCACTCCAAGTCCCACCACGACGCGAACTAGCCCTCGCCGGATCTCGTGAGGGCTGAATGCCTGCCATCCGGGCATCTGGAAATTCACAAATATCTCGCAGGCGATGAGCGCCTGCTGCGTGCCTGTGCCACCCATTGCACAGCAATGGGCAGGAAGCCAGAAATCTCCTCCGAGAGAAACGCGGGCCTCCCCTGCATGCAATGCACCCCGAAGGGGCGGCTGAAATCAACCACCACTCTCCTGCGAGCGAACAGCGAGCGTCCGCCGCACCGCAGGTGCCTAATCCTTTCCCCATCTCCGCCGATACACTCTCTATCCACCCGGCCATTAAGCCGGGCAGCGGAGGCCCATTCAGCGTGAATGCGATTCCTCAATACGCCTCACTGCGCACGGCTTCCACGGAACCGGCGCCTGACCTGCGCCAAGTCGATATGTTTGCCCACACACAAATCGTCGCCGTCAATCCTGTATGGCGCAAAATCGTCACTCAGGCTGGACTCGTCGCGCCCTATGTGCAGACCGCCGTCATCGAAGGCGAATCCGGCTGCGGCAAGCAGACTCTGGCACGCCTCATCCACAGCCGCTCGCCTCTGGCACGCACCAGCTTCCAGCGCCACGACGCGCGCGAGTGGCTCGTTCATGACGCCGACCCCGCTTCCATCTCCGGCTTCCTTTATCTGGACCGCGTTGACCTGCTGGCCTCTCCCGGCCAGAACCTGCTCCTCGGCGTCCTCAAAGCCCTTCAGGATCGCCCCGCGGGCCGGGCCGTCGTCATCACCAGCGCCCAGGCTTCGCTCCGTCAGCTCGCCGGCCAGGGACAGCTTCTTCCCGATCTCGCGTACCGGCTCACCGCCGTGCGCTTTCCCATTCCACCTCTGCGCCAGCGCAAAGAAGAAATCGCGCCTCTCGCGGAGACACTCCTCGCACGCCTCTGCCAGCGTTATCAGCAGCGTCCCGTCACGTTTGCGCCCGGTGCGCTCGCCCGCCTCCTCCAGCACCACTGGCCCGGCAACATCCGCGAACTCGCCTCCGTCCTTGAGGCAGCTCTGCTCGACGCCGCCAATGGTTTCATTCACCCTGAAAATCTCACCCTCGCCCTGCCTGAGCCCGCGCAGCCCGCCACCGCGCCTGCACCACCCGCCGGCACCCTGCTCCTTGACACCGTCATTCGTCGACACATCGATTTCGTCCTCGACCTCAATCGCGGCAACAAGCTCCGCGCCGCACGCCAGCTCGGCATCTCCCGCTCCACCCTTTACCGCATCCTCGGCAACCAATCCTTCGTCGGCTAGCAATCACACCTGCCGGGCACAATGTCGCGCACGCTAAAATGGCCGTCAAATGTCTGCGCACGCAAATACTCACTCGCAATCCAACTCCCAAGTCGCCGTCCTCACCGGCGCAACCGGTGGCATCGGCCGCGCCATCGCCACCACGCTCTCCGCCGCCGGATGGCAACTTGTCCTCCACGGCCGCTCCCAGGAAAAGCTCCGCGCCCTCGCCGCACAATGTCCATCGGCCGTCACCATGGCGGCCGATATCGCCGACCCTGCAGTCCCCGCGCAGCTTCTCTCCACAGCTCTCCAGCACTTCGGCCGCTGCGACCTCTGCATCAACAACGCGGGCATCCTTGAAACCGGCCCCATCCCCACAATCGACATCGACCGCGTCTGCCACATGGTCCGCATCAACGTGGAAGCAGCCTTTCGTGTCGCCTACACCTTCGTGCGCCACTTCACCGAACAGGATTCCGGCCACCTGGTCAACATCTCCAGCGTCCTCGGCACCAAGGTCCGCCCCACCGCCGGAGCGTACGCCGGCACCAAGCACGCCATTGAAGCACTCTCTGAGGCATTGCGCATGGAGCTCGCGCGTACCAATGTGCGCGTCTCCTGCATCGAGCCCGGCCTGGTCCGCACCGGCTTACATGACCGCTGGCCCGTCCACCCCTCCCAGTCCATGGGAATCCCCACCCCACTCACGCCCCAGGATGTCGCCCGCGCACTGCTTTTCCTGCTCGACCAGCCCGCGCACGTCCGCATTCCCAAGCTCATGATCCTGCCCAGGGACCACGAAATCTGATCAGTTCCACACCCAACCCCCGCTTCGGCCGCCTATACAATCACCTCAAGCCCGCAAGCGGCGTCCGCGTCATGGCCACCCATTCCCAGACTCTCACTTCAAAGCCACATCGAAGGCCTTTCCACTCCGCCACGGCGCAGGTCATCCTCGCTGGCGCCAGCCTCGCGCTTGCCGTTCTCCAGAGTGTCTGCACTTTCTTCACCGCGCTCAGCGGCTTGCGGCTCGTCATCGGCGTTGCCGCCCTCGCCACCGCCACGCAGGCCGGCGCCGTTTGGGATCACTTCCACGCCAACTGGCTCCGCATTCCCATGCTCGCCTTTGCCTTCGCCGGCTCCGCAATCAACCTGGCAATCCTGCGCCGCATCCATCGTCTGCGCCGCAACTCCGCCACCCACTGGCGTCAATCCGCCCCTTCACCGCGCAAGCGCCGCATGGAGCGCCTCCAGTTCATCCTCTCCATCGCCACCCTCGCTCTCATCGCCCTTGAAGAGATCACCCACTTCCAAACCTTCCACCACTTCTAGCGGTCACGGCCGGGACTCAACTCTCCTGCGAGCGAGTAGCGAGCGGCGGCTGCATGCAATGCCTGCGAGCGAGTAGCGAGCGGTGGCTGCATGCAATGCCTGCGAGCGAGTAGCGAGCGGTGGCTGCATGCAATGCCTGCGAGCGGTAGCAGCGGTGGCGCCGATGCCTGCGAGCGAGTCGAGCGGTGGCTGCATGCAATGCCTGCGAGCGTAGCGAGCGGTGGCTGCATGCAATGCCTGCGAGCGAGTAGCGAGCGGTGGCTGCATGCAATGCCTGCGGTATCCTCACCCTGAGGAGCCCCCATGCCCCGTACCTCCGCCACGCTCGCCCTCTGCCTTCTCCTCGCCGCGTGTCATGCACACTCCGCGCCCCAACCACATACGTCGGGTGCCCCGGGTGCCTCGCATTCGGGCACCCGGGAAAGCACAAACGCCGCACAAGCGAACAGCGAGCCGCTGCCGCAGGCGAAGCCCGGCTTTCCCTGGACCCCCACCACCACCTACGCCGACCCCGCCCACGGCGTCACCTTCCGCTACCCCGCCGCCTTCAAACCAACGACGCAGTTCTCTTATATCCCGCCGCTTCTCAAGCAGTCGGAGACCGTCAAGCCCGTAGCCGGCTTCGGTTACAGTCTCGGCGGCTTCCCGCGAACAGACTTCAGCGGTGCGTATGCAAACACCAACCTCGAGGGCTTCGGCATCGCATACGCGGCCGTCGAATCTGCCAATCAGAAAACCTGTCGCGCCACCGCCGATTCCATTGCCCAGCTCGCGCCCAACGCAGAACCACCCGCGCATGAAACCATCAACGGCCGCCCCTTCCTCGTCTACCCAACCGGTCAGGAAGACATGATGAAGCGGCTCTTCGGCAGTCTCTACGCCACCTGGACCAACCGCACTTGCTACCTTGTTGAAACCGAAACAGGCACTGTCTCACCCGGCGTGGTCGATGGCGTCGATAGCCTGACTCCTCAGCAGAGTGCTGCCATAGATGCCGGCCTTCTTCGCATCGTGCATTCCCTTCTCATCGCACAGCGGTAAATACTCCTCGCCGAATTTCTTGCCCGTCCACTCCGGCTCATTCGTCCACTGCTCAATCAGCGCCGCGGCCGCCGCCTGGTCCTCTGCGCGGTCCCTGCATCCTGCCGCCTCTTTCCCTTTCTCCGCCAGTTGCAGCAGCAGCTTCGCGCTGGCCACGTCACCCTTGGCCGCCTTCTGACCCAAAGACTTCGCCAGGTCCCCGCTCACCCTCCGCAGATTCTTCTCCGCCTCCTTTCCCAGTCTTTGCTCCGTGGTCAGGGCAATCGACCGCCGGCGAGGCTTCTTCGGCTCCACATCTTCCTCCTCGCCAACCGTCTCTTCTGCCTCTTCCGCCGGATCCATGCTCTCTTCAGGCGCTGCTTCCTTCTCTGTCTCTTTATTCCGCCTGTTGCCGTCGCCAACCTTCTCGCTCATGCTCGCCATCTCACTCGCCCCCTTCAGACTTCGCGGCCTTCGCCGCATCTTCCGCCGCCAGCACCTTCTGCCACATCCTCATCTCCGCCAGAGCCTCCATCGTGCGTCCGCCCTTCGGCACAATCCCGTACACCACGTCGCACCCAAGGGCGCTTGCGGCATGCGCCAGCGCCCGCATCGTAATCGCGCCTTTCTCCTCGGCCCGTTCCAGCCGGTTCACCTCGCTCTTGCTCACCCCCATCGTTGCCGCCGCCTCTCGTGCCGGCACATCCAGTGCCTGCCGCACCGTCCGCAGCAGCGCCGCCGTCGGCGTCTTCACCCGCAGCGCCATCCTGAACGGACGCATCTCCGCATCCAGCTTCCGCCGCACCTTCCACCTGTCCTTATCCCGCATTGCCAATCCTCTTCTTCCTGTTGCGTGCATTTGCTTGCTTTTTTCATTCTGAGCAAATTCCGCCTAATTTTCGGCAAATTGATCTTGTTGCACGGGCCCTCGCAGCCACTTTGCCCACGAAACACTCGCCAAACCCATCCCCTGCGGCCACTGCAGGCACGCCATTCTGCATCGCATCAGTTGCCCTCTCAAATCGGCGCGCAATTCCTTTCAGCACCACGTGATAATGGCCACAAAATGCACGCATTTCAGCCTCTTCCCTGGGCAGGACGTCCCTCTGTCTTGCTGACCAGCTGACTTTTTGTTGTATCCGCTGGACTCCCTGGCATCGCTTCGTGGAACCGCATACTCGCTGTGCTTCGCTCCCTCCCCTCGTCTACACTTTTTCCAAGGGTTTTCATCACCCATCTCCGCTCTTGAGGTTTCATCCACTTGCGTAAACTTGTCGTCTCCGCCATCCTGGCCGCTTTCCTCGTCCCCTGCGCAGTCTCCCTCGCGCAGGCCCCGCCCACGGCCACTGTCCATGAGTCGCTCGCCGACCGCCGCAAGGATCTGAACGACTTCACCAGCGAGTACTGGCAGGCGTATCTCGAGGCAAACCCCGAGTTCGCCTCCACCATCGGCGACAAGCGCTGGAACGACAAGCTCTCCGACTTCTCCGTCAGGGCCAACAACGAGTGGCTACAGCGCGAGCAGGGCTGGCTCATGCGCCTGGCCGCCATTGACCCCACCGGCTTCACTGATCAGGAAAAGATCAGCCGCGAACTCCTCCTGCGCCGCTTCACTGAAGACGAAGAAGGCGCCCAGTTCAAAGAGTGGGAGATGCCCGTCAGTCAGATGAGCGGCATCCAGATTGACTATCAGCAACTTGTCGCTCAGTTGCCATTCAAAACGGTCAAAGACTACGACGACTGGATCGCCCGGCTTCGCGCCCTGCCCAATGCCTTCGAGCAGATTTCGACCAACATGTCCATCGGCATGGAAGATCAGCGCGTCCCGCCCAAATACTTGCTTGAAAAAGTTCTCGACCAGGTCAAGGAACTCCTCGCGCAAAAGCCGGAGGACATGCCCTACGCGCTGCCCCTCAAGCATTTCCCTGCATCCATCCCCGCCGCCGAACAGCAGCGCATCCGTACTGAAATGCTCGGCGCAATCACCCATAAGGTTGTCCCGGCATACGTCCGCTTCCAGCGTTTCCTTGAAGCCAGTTACATCCCCGCAGGTCGCACCGATCCCGGCATCTGGGCGCTCCCCGACGGCGAGAAGTACTATCAGTACCTCCTTCGCCGCACCACCACCACGGACATGACCGCCGATCAGATTCACCAGATCGGCCTCGAGCAGGTCGCCAAAGACGAGAAGGAAATGCTCACCATTGCACAGAAGTTGGGCTTCAAAGACCTCGCTTCCTTCCGAGCTTCTCTCAAAACCAACCCCAAACTCCACCCCACCTCCCGCACCCAACTCCTTGACGCATATAAGGGTTATCTCAGCGCCATGCAGGCCAAATTGCCTGAACTCTTCGGTCGCTTGCCCAAAGCGAAATTTGAAGTCGTGCCCGTGCCTGCTTACCTCGAAAAAACATCCGCTCCGGCTTATTACCAGGAGGGCTCGCCGGACGGCTCGCGTCCCGGCCGCCTGTTCATCGACCTCTACGATCCGGAGAAGCGCAATCTCTATTCCGCGGAATCCATTGCCTATCACGAGGGCCTGCCCGGCCATCACCTGCAGATTTCCATCGCGCAGGAACTGACCGGCATCCCGGAATTCCGTAAATTTGCCGGATATACCGCTTACCAGGAGGGTTGGGGACTATATGCCGAACAGCTCGGCAAAGACGTGGGATTTTACAAGGATCCCTACTCCGACTATGGCCGTCTCGAAGCCGATATTTGGCGCGCCATCCGCCTCGTCGTCGACACCGGAGTCCACTCGAAGCACTGGACCCGCCAGCAGATGGTCGACTACTTCCACGCGCACTCTGCCATCGCTGAGCCTGACATTCAGTCGGAAGTCGACCGCTATATTGCCTGGCCCTCGCAGGCCACAGCCTACAAGATCGGCCAGCTCACCATCCTCGCCCTGCGCACCAAGGCGAAAAAGGAGCTCGGTCCAAAATTTGACATCCGTGCCTTCCACGACGAAGTGCTTGATTCCGGAGCCCTTCCGCTCGACATGCTCGCGAACCGCGTCGAAGCCTGGATTAACGCTCAGAAAACCGCCGGCCCGGTCGGCGCAACCCAGTGACTTTCTCGGGATCCATCCGTTTCGTGTCCTGTGCGGAATGGATGGACAACGACAGTGTTCTGTAAAAGGGCCCGGCTTTAGCCCGGCCGCAAGTTTCACTCCACATGTTGAAGGTGCTTGAGCAGCTGCCGGAACTCTCGCTCTCCCTTGCTCTCTTCCTGTGCCAACCCGCACAGACCCCTTCGGCCGCTACATTGAATCATCAGCGATAGAATTCCTATTGCAGCATTACAACCACGGAGAAAAGATCGAATGAGAAAACTCCTCATGCTTGTGTGTGTCGCCAGCCTCACGTGCATGCTCCACGCACAGGCCACTGACACCACCGTCTGCGACGTCATCAAGAACCCCGACGCTTTCAACAACAAAATTGTCAAAATCAAGGGCACCGTATCTGCCGGTTTCGACAGCTTCGTCATCCATGACGCCAAATGCGGCCATCAGATTGACGCCATCTGGCTCCAGTACCCCGAAGGCACCAAGGCCAAGTCTGGACCCGACGCCGTCATCACCCTCCAGCCCGCACAGAACTTCGCCGGCAAATTCACGCCCGCACCGGCACGGACACCCGTAACGCTGACCGCTGACAAGGAGTTCAAGAAGTTCGATTCGTCCCTGGCAGATCGAATGCATACCAGCGGCGTGTGCCTCGGTTGCGCTCGCAATTTCGTTACGGCCACTCTGGTTGGCCGCATTGACGCAGTCAAACCTGAGCTCTCGCGCGACGCGAGCGGAAAGATTATCGGAATCACAGGTTTCGGCAACCTGAACGCTTACCCCGTGCGCATGGTGCTGCAATCGGTCTCCGATGTCGACTCGCAACGAATCGATGTGGATAAGAATTCCACGCTCAAGGCAACCGCATCGGAAGCGGACGCAAGCCAGCGCGTTTCACAGTCCTTTGCGTCTTCAATCGCCTTTAATGAACATCCAAAGCGCGCCGTGGATGCCTATGGCAAAACGGGTGATAACAACGGAGTCGTCGTAGCTTTCACACAACCGAGCGTCGAGGCGGCGACACTCGAAACCCAAAGCTCTACCTCCTCGCCGGACGGAATCATTTACAACGTCCTCATCAATGGCGATCACGTCAAAAAAGAAGTCATGCCGCTGGCCATCGCCCATCTGGGCGAGCACATCGCTGACTTCCGCACGCCGGAATCGACCCTGGAGGGTGCCGTCCTCTATCAATACGAATACCGTGCATGGATCACCACAATGCTCACTGCAATGTCCACCGGAGAGGCCTCCATTCAGATTCCCGGCGGTTATATTCTTTGGAGCAAGAGCGCGAATCAGGCCGACCTCAATGCCAACACTGACGCGGCTCTCACGGCCTTCTTCGCCGATCAGGCCTACCTGTCGCGGTAATTCCAAGTCGCCGGACGCGCACCTAATTACCGATCGCAACCAGGAAATGCGAAGAGCGAAAATGCTCTTCGCATTTCTCGTTCCGGCCAATGTTCACATATTCACTCTTCCCTGGCTCAAATCCTGTGGCCACCTGGCACATCCGCACGTCGTGCTATGTTTGTGAGGCCTAATGCCTACACTTCAGGAACAGTTCGGCCAGATCGACATCTACCTCTTCGACCAGTTACTCAAAGGCCGCATCTCACCCGGCATGACCGTCGTCGATGCAGGCTGCGGCGGGGGACGCAATCTCATCTACCTATTGCGCGAGGGCTACAACGTCTATGCAGCCGATGCCAATGCGGGCGAAGTCGAAACAGTGCGGCGCATGGCCGAAGCGCTGGCACCGTCACTGCCCACATCCAACTTTCGCGTCGAGCCGGTGGAGAGCATGTCCTTCCCTGACCTATGCGCGGATATGGTCATCTGCAATACGGTCCTCCATTTCGCTCGCGATGACGCGCACTTTGACACGATGTTGCGCGGTTGCTTCCGCCACCTCAAGCCCGGCGGCATCTTCTTTTCCCGCCTCGGTTCCACCATCGGCATGGAGAGCCAGATCGAGCACATCGAAGGTCGCCGCTACAAATCCCCCGACGGTTCAGAGCGTTATCTAGTGGACGCCCCTCTACTGAACGCTTATACGGAGCGCATGGGCCAACTCGCCGACCCGCTCCGGACCACCGTTGTTCACAATCTGCGTGCCATGACCACCTGGATTGTCCGCAAAAGCGAACAAAGCACTCTCTAGCGACCCTGACCGCGTATCCTGTAGTGTTGAATCAATCTACTCATTCAGGACAAGGACACCATGGCGGAAATCGCCGTTGAGGCTAACGAAATCCCCGCGCAGCTTCCCAACATCCGCGTTGCAGTTCTGGGCGCCGGCAAAATGGGCGGCATCCTTCTTCAGGCATTTCTCAAGGAGAACCTCTTTGCGCCTGATCAGATCCACGCAACCGTTTCACGGCAGGAGCGCGCAGTCGCCCTCAGCACTCAGTGGGGCGTCGACGTTTCCACGGACAATCTTGAAGCCGTCAAACAGTCTGACCTGATCCTGCTCGGCGTTAAACCCTTTCAGGTTCCAGACCTCTTGGAGCAAATCAAGCCGGCTCTCACGAAAGATAAGACCATCGTCAGCTTTGCGGCCAGCGTAAAAACGCGCTCCATTGAAGAGGCTTCTGGAATCGAAATGCCGGTCATCCGCGCCATGCCCAACACCCCCGCCGCGTTGGGGGCTGGCGCAACCGCGCTCTGCAAGGGCCGCTTTGTCTCGCCCAGTCAAATGGAACTGGCCGAGCGCATCTTTGAAACCGTTGGACGCACGGTGCTCGTGGACGAAAAGCATATGGATGCCGTTACCGGACTCTCCGGCTCCGGTCCTGCCTACGTCTACATCATCATTGAAGCGCTGGCAGAAGCAGGCGTAAAAGTCGGTTTGCCGCGCGATGTGGCCACACAATTGGCTGCACAAACAGCGTTTGGCGCTTCAAAAATGGTGCTGGAAACCGGGTATCACCCGGCACTGCTGAAAGACGCCGTAACCACCCCCGCCGGCTGCACCATCGACGGCATTCTCGAACTGGAAGAAGGCGGCCTGCGCGTCACACTCATCAAGGCGGTGATGCGTGCGACCGAGCGCGCTAAGCAGTTAGCCTCAAGCTAGCACACATTCTCATATAACCTGCAAGGCTTTGATGATGAAGCCTTGCATTGATCCGCAGACCCGCGACTTGCCTATGCGCCGCCCAATCTGGCTGCCCTCCTACATCCCCGAGCTGCAGGGTCTGCGCGGCCTCGCCGTACTTGGCGTGCTCTTCTATCACTGCCATCCGAGACTTGAACACACATGGCTCTTCAAACCAGCAATGTGGGGCTGGGCCGGCGTAAACCTCTTCTTCGTTCTCTCCGGCTTCCTCATCACATCCATTCTGATCGAATCACGTGAAAAGCCGCACTACTTCAAGAATTTCTACGCGCGCCGTGTGCTGCGCATCTGGCCCGTCTACGTACTGATACTTGTCTTCGTTTACGCAGAGGCACCCTGGTACATCGGACTCAGTGTCTGGGACGCCGTCCGCACCGCGCCCTGGTGGGCTTACGTCCTCTTCCTGCAAAACATGTTTCACATCGCATTGCCGCCCGCGCTTGGCCCCACGTGGTCACTCGCGATTGAAGAGCAGTACTACTTCGTCTGGGCGCCGGTTGTGCGCTTCCTGGGCAGACCTCTCCTGCTGGCCACGCTGCTGTTTGCTGTACTCATTGCGAGTCCCGTCATTCGCATGCTTAATCTGAGGTGGCTCACGCCCACACACACACTCATCCATCTCGATGGAATTGCTCTCGGCAGTCTTCTCGCTCTTGGCCTCTACCGGCTCGCACTCAGCCGACGCACCTGGCTCATCGCCGGCCTCAGCGCATTTGTGCTGGGCGCCGTCGCCGTCTTCACCGTCGCCGCCGGCAACGGCTTCCTGGACTCCGCACTAGCCTTGGCCTTTGCCGGAGTCGTGCTCACCATGCTCGCTTCAAGCGGTGCGCGCAATCCGGTGAACATGCTGTTGCGCCGTGGCCCACTCGCCTACTACGGCAAGATCAGCTACGGGCTCTATATGACACATATCGCCACTTTCATCTTCTTCGGATGGTTCGACCTGAAAATGGACCCCTACGGCATAGTGGGAAATCTTGCCATCGTGGCGTTCCGTTTTCTGATGGCTACGCTCGTCGCCACGGCGCTCTGGTACGGCTTCGAGTCCCGTATCCTCAAGCTGAAGCGCTACTTCTGATAAAACTTCCACATCTGACAAGCGCGCAGAAGGCTTCCAAAACTCACACCATGTCGCCCGATTTCGCTTGAATGTGACTCGAGTCACGCTATCTGTTCACAATCGGCTGCTAGCCTTGAATCAGAACGGGAATTCACCTTGCGAGGAGAATCATGACTGTACTAGCGAGCAAGAACCCCTTGAGTCCCGAACAATTGGCGAAGATGGATGCTTACTGGCGCGCCGCCAATTACCTGTCGGTCGGGCAGATTTATTTGAAAGACAATCCACTTCTGAAGCAGCCGCTCACGCTCGACGACGTGAAGCCGCGCTTGCTGGGCCATTGGGGCACAACACCTGGTCTGAATTTTCTCTATGTCCACTGGAACCGCATTATTCGCGAGCGCGATCTGGACATGATTTACATCATCGGTCCTGGACACGGCGGACCAGGCCTCGTTGCCAACACCTATCTTGAAGGTTCGTACTCGGAAATCTATCCGCACATTGAACAGAATACCGACGGCATCAAGCGGCTCTTCCGCCAGTTCAGCTGGCCCTATGGCGTGCCGAGCCACGTGGCGCCGGAAACTCCCGGTTCCATCCACGAAGGCGGCGAACTTGGCTATTCGCTGGTGCACGCATTTGGTGCTGCCTATGACAATCCAAATCTCGTGGTTGCCTGCGTCGTTGGCGACGGCGAAGCCGAGACCGGCCCTCTCGCAACAAGTTGGCACTCGAACAAGTTCCTGAATCCGGCAACCGATGGCGCGGTCCTGCCAATTCTGCATCTGAACGGCTACAAGATTGCCAACCCCACCGTGCTCGCCCGCATTCCGCATGCGGAGCTGGAAGACCTGATGCGCGGCTATGGCTATGAGCCCTACACAATTGAAGGCGACGATCCGGCAACGATGCATCAGCTCGCTGCGGCCACATTCGACACAATCTTCGACCGCATCGCCGAAATCCAGAAAGCCGCGCGCAGCGGCGAAGCAACCGAACGCCCCGCATGGCCCATGCTCATCATGCGCACGCCCAAGGGCTGGACCGGACCGAAGTTCGTCGACGGCAAACCGGTGGAGAACACATGGCGCGCGCACCAGGTTCCCTTCAGCGAACTGCGCGAAAAGCCAGATCACCTGCACTTGCTGGACGACTGGATGCGCGGCTACAAACCCGAAGAGCTGTTTGACGAGCATGGCGCTCTGCTGCCTGAACTCGCGGAGATTGCGCCCAAAGGTCGACGCCGCATGGGCATGAATGCGCACGCCAACGGCGGCCTGCTGTTGCAGCCGCTCAAGCTGCCCAACTTCCGCGACTTCGAAGTGAAGATCGGCAAACGCGGCGCAGAGGACGTTGAATCCACGCGGGTGCTCGGGCACTATCTGCACGGCGTAATGCAGGCCAATCTGAAGGAGAGAAACTTCCGCGTCTTTGGCCCCGACGAAACTGCGAGCAACCGGATTGGCGATGTGATTACCGGCACCGGCAAGACATGGATGGCCGAGACTCTGCCGGTAGATGAGAATCTTTCGACTGAAGGCCGCGTGATGGAAGTGCTGAGTGAGCACATGTGCCAGGGTTGGCTGGAAGGTTACCTGCTCACGGGCCGCCACGGCTTCTTCTCCTGCTATGAGGCCTTCATCCACATCATCGACTCGATGGTGAATCAGCACGCCAAGTGGCTCAAAGTCACCCGGCAGATTCCTTGGCGCAAACCGATTGCGTCCCTGAACTACCTGCTCAGTTCGCTGGTCTGGCGCCAGGACCACAACGGCTTCTCGCATCAGGACCCCGGCTTCATCGATCACCTGGTGAACAAAAAAGCCGACGTCGTGCGCGTGTATCTGCCGGCAGATGCAAATACACTGCTCTCCGTCACAGATCACTGCCTGCGCAGCCATCACTATGTGAATCTCATCGTTGCCGGCAAGCAACCCGCGCCGCAGTGGCTCAACATGGAAGAAGCAATTGCGCATTGCACCACCGGACTCGGCATCTGGCAATGGGCGTCGAATGACAACGGCAACCCAGATGTGGTGATGGCATGCTGTGGCGACGTTCCTACGATGGAAGCACTGGCAGCGGTCATGCTTTTGCGCGAACGCGTTCCCGACCTGCGCGTGCGCGTGGTCAACATCGTCGACCTGATGGCGCTGCAGCCCCAGACCGAGCATCCTCACGGCCTGGCCGACGAAGACTTCGACCGCATTTTCCCGCCGGATGTTCCCGTGGTCTTCGCCTTTCACGGCTACCCGTGGCTCATACATCGGCTTACGTATCGCCGGCACAATCACGACAATCTGCACGTGCGCGGTTACAAGGAAGAGGGCACCACAACAACGCCGTTCGACATGTGCGTGCTGAACAATATCGACCGTTTCCAGCTTGCGCTCGACGCAGTCCGCCGTGTACCGCGCATGGCTCCGCAACGTGAAGCGGCTGAACAGTGGTATTCCGAGGCGATACAGCGGCACAAGCTGTACGTCTCTGAACACGGCGAAGACCTGCCGGAAATTCGCGACTGGCGCTGGTCCGCCGAATAAGTAAAGTCGCAGAGAATTGTCAGAAGGAGAGAAATCATTCCATGCCGTCGCTGCCCGTTCTAGTGTTAAACAGCGGTTCATCGTCTATCAAGTTCTCCGTGTATGAAGCGGGAGTAACCACACGTGTAAAGCTCTTTGAAGGAGCAGTCGACGGTATTGGTACGAATCAAGGCCAGTTCTGGATAAAGGACGCGCAAGGCAACAAGCTTTTCGACAAATCACCTGAACTCCCCACGCGAGCTGAGGCCTTTTCACTCGTTGCGGAAGCCTTGAACTCCGGCGACTTTCCCAAACCCGCGGCCATTGGTCATCGAATGGTATGCGGCGGGCCAACAGTACTCGACAATCAGCGCATAACGCCGGAACTGATCGACGAGATGGAACGCTATACAGCGTTTGCTCCGCTGCATACGCCCATCGCCGTGTACATCATGCGCGAGGCCCTTCGGCTGTTTCCCGGTGTTCCCAATTTTGTCTGTCTTGACTCCTATTTTCATCGCACAATGTCTGAGGTCGTAACGCATATGCCCATTCCGGAAGAGTACTCCGCAATGGGGGTAAGGCGCTTTGGTGCGCACGGCATCTCGTACGAGTCGATCGTCTACCAGCTTGGGGATCAGGTTCCTGAAAAGCTCGTCGTCGCACATCTCGGCAACGGTGCATCTATTTCGGCAATTCGCAACGGCCAATGCGTCGACACGTCCATGGGACTCACACCAACCGGCGGCATCATTTCCGCCACGCGCACGGGAGACATCGACCCAGGCGTGCTGCTGTTCATCTTGCGCGAAATCGCCAAGTCCACGTCAGATGCAAGTGCCGCTGCGGACCGACTCGAAACCGTTGCCAGCAAGCGCGCCGGCCTGCTAGGCATGAGTGAGCTCTCCAATGACATGCGCAACCTGCGCGAAGCCATCGCCAAAGGGAATTCCAAGGCGCGGCTGGCCGTCGACAAGTTCGTTTGGACAATTCAGAAGTGGATTGGCGGATTTTTCGCTGAACTTGGCGGACTCGACATGCTGGTCTTTACGGGTGGCATCGGCGAGAACGATATCGCAACCCGTGCGGAAGTCTGTGCCACCCTCGGGGCACTTGGCATCAAACTTGATTCAGATCGCAACAACGTGCGCGGCGCAGCGGTCATCTCCGCGGAAGATTCACCTGTGACAGTGCGCGTGATTCCTCCGGCGGAAGATCTGATGATAGTCAATCATGTGGTGCGGATGTTGACTGCGTCATAACGGCTGTTTGCAATTTCTATCGTGAGACGGCGCTCATGTAGCCTGTTCTACACTGGAGTGTCACCTTCGGAGTGGGATTCATGCCGTCGGCCACCGCCGCATCCAGCACACAACGACTTCCTTCACCCGCGCTGCGCCGTTTTGCATGGGCTGTGCTGGTCTATTTCGTCGCGGTCATCCTGTGGGGAACTCTGGTACGCGCAACCGGCTCGGGAGCAGGCTGTGGTGACCACTGGCCCCTGTGCAACGGCACGGTGATGCAGCACTCGCCACGCGTGGACACCATGATCGAGTTCACGCATCGCATCACAAGCGGCATTTCACTCTTTGCGGTTCTGGGTCTGCTTGTCTGGGTGCTGCGCACCACACAGCGGGGACATCTTGCGCGCGCGGCGGCCTGGGCTTCGGTTGCATTCACTTTGGTTGAGGCAATTCTCGGCGCATTCCTCGTCAAACTCGGCCTTACTGCGCAAAGTACTTCGCCCTTGCGTGCGCCTTATCTCGCGCTGCATTTATCAAACACACTTCTATTGCTGGCCGCACTCACGCTCACCGCGCATTTCCTTAGCCGCAAAGAAGGCTATCTGCGCAACCGAGTACAGTGGGTGGCCCCCATTCGTTCGTCCATCGCTCTGATTGTCGTCCTTGTCGTCGGCGTCACCGGTTCGCTCGCTGCGCTCGGCGATACGCTGTTCCCCGCGACCTCACTCAGTCAGGCATTCACTCAGGATTTCTCAAGCAAGAGCGCCTGGCTGTTGCGTTGGCGCTGGACGCACCCCACCATTGCGTTCTTTGCAAGCGTGTTTCTGATCTGGCTGCTGATGCGGGCGGTTCAGCGCAATGCACATTGGAATAATCGCGGACTTGCGGCCCTTGTGCTCATCCTGCTCGGAACGCAATATACGCTGGGAGTGCTCGACGTGGCCCTGCTGGCCCCGGTTTGGCTGCAGGTTCTTCACCTTCTTGGCGCAGATGCGCTGTGGTCGGCGCTGGTTGTGCTTACAGCGCGCCTGATGATTGCACCCGCAGAAATCCCCACTACTTGATCAGCACACCTGCCGCCGGATAGCTCTGACCATCCACCTGCGCATCAATCACGGGAAGGCTCGGCGTCTCGGTTAGCCACTCCACCTGGCCGCCACTCACAATGACCGTGTCTTCGGCTTTGCCGCCGCGAATCGACGGATTCCACGCGAAAGCCTGATTGTCCACGGCGGCTTCCGCTCCATTCGGAGTCGCCACCCATTCGCGCTCCCAATATCCCGTTGGCCCGCCCTGGTGATGAAAGCGCTCTTCGCCCGGAAAACCTTGTGCCGTGTAGGCGTCTGCGGCAACCTTGAAGAGTTCCGCGGCAGTGGCGCCAACGCGCGACGCATGTAGCAGTGCCGCATTTACCTGCGCGGCAGCTTTGAAGCGCGCTGCAAGTTCCTCCGGCAGTGAGCCAAAATGCACAAAGCGTGTGATCGAAATCGCCAGGCCCCACTTGCGAGCGCACAGGTTAAGCATCCCATAGTTCCTAAGCCGCGCGCCGCGCGCCGCCGCATGCTTGTATTTGAAGATCCGATCGTCGACGGCGAAGAGGTATACCGATGGCAGAATGCCGCGCTTGAACAAGTTGGCCGCTGTCAGCGCTTCAAGATCGTACTCACTCAGGCCCGGCTCCACCTCATGCAAGGACTCGACCGTGGCTGTGGCAACTTCGGCTCCCAGCCAGCGGTAGCGAACCTTTTCGCTTTCCATCAGCGAAGCACGCAACGGAAAGAGGTTGACGGGAATTGTGCCGTCGCCGCCGGCATCTGAACCCAACGGGCCGCCGGCAAGTTTCGAAGCAGCAGACACCGTCTCATCGCCAAACCAGGGAAACACCACCGGCTCGAAGTCCAGCTTGCCAAACTCCTCGTCGTGCAGGCGCGGCGCTTCATTCTCCGTGGTCAGGTAAAAACGTTTGCCTTCCGCAGTTACAAGCAATGAGGCAACGCCGGTCTCGCACGGTGTAAGCACGCGTACTTCGACAGCTCCGCCCGTAAGCCACGCAACATTTTCATTGCGCCGTAGTAACACACCCGCCAGCTTTTGCGCACGGAGCCACTCCACAATCTTGTCGTGTTTGGCGTCGAGTTCCGCATTCCATTCAGCTTCCGTCACTAGGGGCGTGCCGCCGGCAACCAGCCCTTTTGTAATTCTCTTGCTCATTCTCTTCCTCTTTGGTCTCTGCCTTCAGCGGCTTAAAAAGCGTTGGGCGTTGACCTCGTCAACGCCCTGTCGCACTTCCAAGTGTCAGTCTTCAAGCTCCGGGTGGTAGTGGCTCTCCCAGCCCATATAGCGCACTGCCGCTTCGTGAATCGACTTCGACACATCGCTGAAGTTCGCCGCCACGTGATGCTCGAATCCTTCGCGGCAAATGTATTTCAGCAGCTTCTGCAGTTGCGGAATCTCCGCCACGCCTGCGCCGCCAAAAGTCTCCAGCGGATCGTCAGTAAACTTGCCGGGCCCCGTATATCCGCGCACAATGCCGCGGCGGTCGTCGGTGGAGTAGCGCGCGAAGGTCATGGTTCCCGCCTTCACTCGACCCACGCAGGTCCCGAAGGTGTTCTCCTTGCCCACGGTTCCAGCAATAATCTCCTGGTAATCCATCCGCACTTCCTTGAAGAAGTGCTTGGGCAAGTTGGAGCAGTGGAAACAGACGCACTTATCAGGATGGCTTCCGTAGTTATTGTTCCAGTCAAGCAACGCGGAAGGCGTCTGCGACGCCAGTGCCAGCATATACATGCTCAGAGTGCCCGGCACGTCCACTTCGCAAGCCGAAGGAATCAACTCGTTCGACATCATGCTCATAATGGTGCAAGGAACAACGCCGAAGAACTCTTCCATCGATGTCCAGCATTGGACGGCACTGATCGTTACGTTCGCCTGCTTCATCCAGCCGTCGATCACTGCGCCAAGCTTGGCCATCTTCAGCAGGGCTGCATCGGCAATGCCGGCAGTCGATACATAGGACTTGATGGCGGCCAACTTCGCCTGCGCCGCATCGTCGCCGTCTTTCATTTTGTTGATGCGGCCAAAGATTTCACTCAGATCGATCGTCTCGATCGTGATACCGCTGGTTTCGAAAATCCGCTCGGAATAACGCACGGTGTTAAAGGCCGTGGGCCGCGCACCAATGGCGCCGATGCGTAAATTTTTGAGCCCCTTCACAATGCGGCAGACCGCCGAGAACCAATCGAGGTCGGCTTTGAATTCAGCCGAGCTCAGTGCCTCTGTGTGCAGCGTGGTCAGCGAGTACGGAATTCCGTATTGCATCAGGTTGTTGCACGCGCTCATCTTGCCGCAGAAGCTGTCTCGCCGCACCGCAATGGTCATGTTGTCGCTGCGGTCCGGTGTTGCCTGCACCAGCACGGGCACGCGCAGGCCGGAGAGGCGAATCGCATCCACAATCCCGCGCTCTTCGCCAAAGTTGGGGAGCGTGATGATGATGCCGTCGATTTCGTCGGCATGCTTCTTGAACAGCGCCGCACAGCGCTTCGACTCATCGTATGTTTCCACAGCTCCGTACTTCGACTCTTCGGGCGAAAGTACAATCGCTTTGGCTCCGGCAGCCTCAAGCACAGAAATAATCTCGTCGCGGCCCGTCTTTGCCAGATGATCCGGGAAGAATCCGCGATTGCCCACCACAACGCCAAAAGTCATCGTTCGCTGCGACATTTTTGCTCCTTCAAATTGTTCGTAGCCGCATGCCATTTCGCTCTGCGGTTATGGCTATTTGCTATGTGCACTGAATGCACCTTGCAATGTTCTTTTTACATATCTTGAGGCTGTTGTTCTTGCCACAGCAGTAAGCCTCAGCTAGATCCACCCAACGGTATTCCTATTTCGTTTCGTGCCCGGGGCGAAACTTGATGAGATAGAAGAGTCCAAGTGCGGTCATCAGCGCACCCCACCACACCGGAGCGTGCAATCTTGCCAGAACAACGTGTGGCAGGTTGCCTGTCACCAGGTCGAATACCCCGTAACCAAAAATAAGCACGCCATAGATGGTGAGAAGAAGCCCGATGAAAAACCAGATGGAGATGTGTCTCGAATGCATTGCTCTCTCCCTACCAGAAGTAAATGTTGAGCGCCAGGAAGGCGATGATGGCGATCACGCACCAGAACCACTCGTTCTTGTAGAACGGCACCGGCTCTTCAATGGGCAACTTGGTTGCGCCGTAGACCACGCCTTCCAGCTCCGCCAGAGTTTTGGGTTCGGTGAACAGGCTCACGATGAAGGTGACCAGCACGGAGACGATCACCGACCAGAGCGCGCGATACATATCCTCGGCCATGGCTTTGGCATCAGGCGACAACGCAACATACCGCAGCGCAGACGGCACTAACTTGACCCATGCCCATAGCCCGACCGAAGTCAGTGTGCCGATGAGAAGGCCCCAGAATCCGCCCGCCTTCGTTGCTCGTTTCCAGAACATGCCCATCAGGACCACGCCCAGCAACGGCGAGATAAAGAAGCTGAAAAGCGCCTGCACGTAGTCCATGATGCCGGCGGCGTTCATCACCAGATAGGCAGTGCCAATGGAGATGACCACGCCCAAAATAGTGGCCCAGCGACCTACCGTCACGTAGTGTTCGTCACGCGCATTCTTTTTGATCAACGGCTGGTAAATGTCGTAGGTCCACACCGCGGAAAAGGCGCTCACGTTACCGGCCATGCCGCTCATAAAGCCGGCAATGAGTGCGGTAACACCAAGACCCAGCAGGCCTGGCGCGCAGTAGCGCACCAGCATCAGCGGAAGCACCTCGTTGTAGCTGTAAGGATGCGCGGCGCTCACCTGGTTTTCGCCCACCAGGTGCATCAGACTGCCATCGGGATTATGCAGTACGACAAGTCCGAGCAGGCCGGGCAGGATGACGATGAACGGCACCGCCATCTTGAAGAATGAGCCGATGACGGGAGCCATACGGGCCGAACGCAGGTTTTGCGCTGCCAGCACGCGTTGCACCACCAGGAAGTCCGTCGTCCAGTATCCGAAACTGATCGCGAAACCCAGGCCAAAGACAATGCCCGTCCAGTGAATACCCATGGGGTTGTTGGAGAAATGTCCCAGGCTGTGCCACATGTGGGTGTAATCACCATTCGGTGTAAGGCCCGACGCCATATTGGCCGCCAGCTTAGCCTTGAAGCCGCTCCAACCGCCTGCTTCCACAAGCCCCAGAATCGGTACCAGCAGCGCGCCACCCCAGATGAGCACGAACTGCAGCACCTCATTGAAGATGGCGGAACGTAGACCACCGAGCGCCACATAAAGCGCCACGGCCATCGACGAGACGATGATGGAGAAGTTCAAATCCCAGCCCAGGACCACCTTCATCACCACGGCCATTGCGAACATATTCACGCCGCTCATCAGCACGGTCATAAAGGCGAATGAAACTGCCGACACGACGCTCGCGCCCTGTCCATAGCGCAGCTTCAGGTAGCCGGGCACAGAGTGCGTCTTGCACACGTAATAGAACGGCATCATCACCATGCCCAGGAAGAGCATGGCGGGAATCGCGCCGATCCAATACCAGTGCGCGGCGAGAATGCCGTACTGATAAGCCGATCCGGCCCATCCCATCAATTCCAGTGAACCGAGGTTGGCAGAAACAAAACTGAGCCCGGCAATCCAGGCCGTCATCTCGCGGCCCGCCATGAAGAACTCTTCGCTGGTGTTGGCCTGCCCCTTCAGGTAAAAACCGATCCAGATCACCATCGCGAAGTAAACCGCGATGACAATCAGGTCGAGCGTGCTCAAGTGGGCCAGCGACGAAGACGCGAGAAACATACCAGCCTTGGTGGCCGCGCCTTGTGCCAACAACGAGAGAGGAACCATTCCGTGCATTCTGTCACCCAATCCACCGGTAGGCCGGTTGGAAGTACGCCCCTTAGTAAATGGGTTTACTCCATAACATGTCAAGCTGGAAACAGCATTGTCTCGGCTCCGCAATGCATGTGCAATGGGGACGGCAGCGGCAGGCCGAAGCGAACATTTAGAGTAAGCGTTTTCCGGACGAAGTGTATCATGCTGCCTCGGGCTTGCAACAGATGTTCTGAGTGCCATAATCTGCCCTCGCTTGGCCGTACCAGGTATTCGTCCAATCCGCTGCCACCAGCCTCTCTCCAAATCGTGCTTGTTTTCGGAGCCAGCCAACTGTACCTTGAGGTATGGGATCCGATTCTTCCCTTCTCTTCTCTCTAACTTCCTCTCCTGATGTTGATGCACCGCACCCGCGGCTATCTTTTGCCCGGACCACCCTCTCTTCAAAGGAGCTGTGACCATGTACTCGCCTGATGATCCCGAAGCCTCCACTGGCTTCTCTCGCCGCAGTTTCTTCCGGTACGCCGCCGGCGCCTCGGCCCTGGCTTCCATCCCCATGCTCACCGAACCGCACCTTGCCTATGCCGCCCGTCCCCATTTTGCGGACCCTAACATTGGCATCCACATTGACGCGAACGAAAATCCCATGGGCCCCTGTGATTCCGCACGCAAGGCCATCGTTGACATCGTTCCCCGCGGCGGACGCTACCTCTTCAACACTGATATGGAGTTGACAGACCTCTTCGCCAAGCAGGAAGGCCTTGAGGGTAATAACGTCCTCGCCTTTGCCGGCTCCACAGAGCCACTGCATTACACAGTGCTCGCTTTTACCGGCCCGGACAAGCCGCTCGTCATAGCCGATCCTGGTTATGAAGCGCCCATGTGGGCCGCAAAGTTCACCGGCGCTCCCGTCCTCAAGGTGCCCCTGGCGGACCCCAAGGGCGAGGCCAAGCACGACGTGAAAGCGATGCTCGCCGCCGCCTCCAATCCCGGCGTCATTTACGTCTGCAATCCGAACAACCCCACAGGTACCTGTACGCCGACGGCAGACATTGAATACCTCGTCGCCAACGCGCCCAAGGACACCGTCATTCTCATCGACGAAGCCTACATTCACCTTTGTGACGCACCGCGCTCGCTGAACTTTGTGAAGGAAGGCAAAAACGTCATCGTTCTGCGCACCTTCTCCAAGCTCTACGGCATGGCGGGCATCCGCCTGGGCTTCGCCGTCGGCCGACCCGATCTGGTGGAAAAGGTGGGCAGCTTCGGTGGCCAGAATGCGCTGCCAGTCACTGCGGTCGTGGCAGGCAAAGCCAGCCTGCTCGAACCCAATCTGATTGAAACGCGCAAGAAGATCATCGGCGACATCCGTGTCGACACTCTCAAGTGGATGAAGAGTCAGGGCTACCACTGCACGCCGTCAGAGAGTAATTGCTTCATGGTCGACGTTGGCCGCCCCGGAGCCGAAGTACAGGCCGCACTCGCCAAGAAGCTCATGTTCGTGGGCCGCATCTGGCCCGCCTGGCCCAACTCGGTACGCATCACTGTCGGCACCAAAGAAGAAATGGCCCAGTTCCAGAAGGACTTCTCCGAAGTCATGAGCACCAATACCGCCGGACTCAAGCCGCCGCCGCTCCCCGCACGGCTCGCGGCACATCCGCACACGCATCTGTCTTAGCCTTCTCGCTGCATCTGCACAAGAACCCCGCCCTCGGGCGGGGTTCTTCTCTATACCGAACTTCTCATTTGCGGAAATGCTCGTCTCACTTGCCTGTGCAAACAGAAGAGCGCCGGCAGTTCCAATGGAGCCACCGGCGATACTTTCAGCGCCTGCTCCTCGTTAAAAGATGAGCTTCAGCGCAAGCTGCGTGTTGAACGGCTCACCCGGCCCGATGCCCGGCGAGTAGTTGCCTGAGCCAATTGTCGAACTCGTGCTTCCGAATGCTCCGGCAAAGTCGCTGGAGCCGTCCCAGAAATCGTTGCAAAGCTGGTTGCACGACGGACTGGCAAGATTGATGCGGTTGAACAGGTTGTACATTTCGGCGCGGAATTGCAGACTCACCGGGAAGTCACGAATGTGAATCTTGGTCGTCTTGAAGACGGAGAGATCCACGTCCGAGAATCCAGGTCCGAACACGTTGTTGCGTGTCACATTGCCAAACGTTCCATCCGCAGGCTGCGAATATGCGTTCGTGTTGAGCCACTGTACATACGGCGTGCTGCCGTCAGAAGGCCGCACCAACTTGTGCGATACGCCCTTCAGCGGATCGCCCGCGACATTGGGGCGTTGCTCGTACTGGCCCGTACCGCTCGTGTCGTCTGAAGTGTAAACCGTAATCGGCTGCCCGCCTTTGAAGCTGTAGGCCGAGTTAATGCTCCAGCCTTCGGTGAGCGGCTTCGGCCCTCTGAACGCCGGAATATCGTAGTTGACGTAGCCCACCACGCTGTTCCGCGTATCGAAATCCGAGTCCCCGTAGTCGCCTTTGAAGTTGTAGCTGTTCTGCGGCAGCGCACCGCGATACGCCGTTACTTCGTCCAGGTTGTGGCTCCAGGTGTAGGCAAGTTGCGAAGTGAGGTTATGCCACTGGCTGGTGCGAACAACGGCCTGTAGCGAGTTGTAGTTGGACGTGCCGATGCTCTGAATTTGGTTGATATCCGAATAGCAGTTGATCTGCGTTTCGCACTGCGACTCAGGATCGTTCGGATCGATTGGCGTGCCGGAGTATTGTCCCGGCGTTGCCGAAAGTGTCCCGTTGGCAATCGGCTGATTAATGTTGAGCAGGCTCAGCAGCTTGCGCCCCTGGCTGCCCACAAAACCGACCTGGAAGAACACTTTCCCTCCCGCAATCGACTGCTCCACCTGCAGGCTGTAATTGACGTTGTACGGTGAGCGGAAATTCTTGTCCACGCTGAATGCTCCGCAGGGGCTGCTGTAAGGGCAAGGATTTTCATTCGTTGGTGTGGGAATAATCTGCGAATTCGCTACGATCACCTGGTCCTCAACCACCGCATTCACCACCGGGTTTGCCCCACCCGGATTACCTTCAAATCCGTTCGGCGCACTGTTGCCCGGCCGGTTATCCAGGAACGGATTCGCATTGGGCATGTCGAAGAACAATCCTGCGCCCGCGCGAATCACCGTGTTCGGCGACCACGAGGGTTGATAGCTGAAGCCCGCACGCGGACTGAAACTCGTGTAGTCGGGATTGTAGACATGGCTGATGTCGACGCCCTGGAAGACAATGCCCGTGGCCGTTGTGCCCGGAAGAAAAACTGACAGATCCTTCTTGTGGTCATACATCGGCTGCATAAAGTCGTAGCGCAGACCGAAGTTCACGTTCAGACTCGGGTTGATCTGTACGCTGTCCTGCGCGAACAAGTCGTAGGCGTGTGAGTAAACCGTGCGTTCAGGGTCGCCAAACGCTTGCGAGCCGAGCGTCAGATAGCCCGCGAGGAAGTTGGCCAGCGATTTAATTTTCGAGTTGATTTCGTTCCCTTGCGAATCAACCGCGTCAACCCACGGCGAGGGATAGGTGTTGTCGAAGGTGAAGCTGCCCGCCGAGTGGCGCCAGTAAAACTCGTTCAGCTGCATCTGCCGATATTCGCCGCCGAAACGAAGCTGGTGTTTGCCGATAATCCAGTTCACCGCATCGTCCAGGTGGCCTGTTATATCGTTGCGTCCCTCCGGAGGCGTGTTGCCCGTCGGCTCAAAGCCCGAAATTTTGATATTTGGAGCGGAAGTGGGGAAAGGAGATCCGGTTACGAATCCGGCGCCAGCCACCCCGGTGAAGTCGGCCTTGGCATCGGAGAACGTCTGGTTGAAGTAGTTCACGCCTATCGTGAGCGAGTTGGTGATGGCCGGAGTGAGGACGAAGTTGTCGGCCACCGAGTAGTTGTACACATGAAGCGGCGCAATCTCGAAGTACCACGGATTCACGTCTGTCTGGCCCACCGGAGCCGTCTGCGTCCCTTGCCCAAGAAAAGCGCGCGCCGAAAGATTGTGCCGCTGGCTGAAGTTCTGGTCGATCTTGATCACGCCGTTGTAGCTGTAACCAAATTCGGGAGCAGGATTCTGCACCGCGCTGAGTGACGTGGTATTGAGCAGGTCAGACGGCCACAGAATGGAAAGCAGATCCGCCGTTGCCGAGTTGACGCCGACCGGACTGTAAGCGCCGTAGTGGTAGCCCGTCCCATCGTCGTTGTTCAGCAGCTTCATTGCTTCTGCCTGATAACCTTCATTCGGTTCCGTGCCGGAGTTGCCCGTCGCAATATTGAACTTCTGCTTCTCAAAGTTCGCGAACCAGAAGGTATGGTCTTTCCAGAACGGACCTCCCAGAGAAGCGCCCCATTGAATATTCGAAAGGGGTAGATCGCCCAGCGTATTAAATGGATTGCTCGCTGCAAGCGCCTGGTTGCGCTCGTAGTAGTAGGCCGTTCCGTGCAAGGTGTTGGTGCCCGACTTCGTCACCAGGTTCACAGTGCCGCCGGGGTTGCGTCCCACTTCCGATGACGATTGTGTCTGTAGGCTGAACTCGGCAATCGAGTCAATTGGCAGCGTCACGCCGGCAATATTCTCCACGCCGCCCTGGTTCACTGCCGGAATGTTGTGCCACCAGTCGTTGTTATCTGAGCCGTCAATCTGCCAGTTGATCTGATTGGCGCGCGTGCCGTTCACCGAGCCATATCCGCCCAGCGCATATCCTGCAAAGCCGGGCGCCAGACCAATCATCTGCGTGTAATCGCGTCCATTCAGCGGGATATTCTGCACCGTCACTTCAGGAATATCCGTTGTCTGCGTGGTGGTCGTCGTGTCCAATGCAAGCCCCGAGGCGGACACCTCAATCGTCACGCCCTTTGAAGCCACTGAGAGCTTCACGGGCAGCGTGTAGATGACGCCGGCAGTTACGGGCACCTTCGAAACAATCGCCTTTTGGAAGCCCCCCGCGTCCACACTCACCGTGTATAGGCCCAACGGCAGGTCCTGAAAGGTATACGCTCCGGCACTGGACGAAATTGTTTTGTGGGAGACCCCTGTTGCGGTCTCAAGCGCTTCCACAGCCGCGCCCGGAATCACCGCTCCAGATTCATCGGTGATGGTGCCGTTAATGCCCCCGCGAAATGTCTGCCCAGAGGCGGGAATGATTACGGTAAGAATGCTGAAAAATGCCAACAACACGGGAACAAATACACTTCGGGTACGTCGACTCGACATAGCGCCTGTCCTCCATGAATGAGCGGATAAAACTTCCGACTTATGAATGATGTGCAGATACGAAAGCCCTCGCAGACAGACGCGAGGGCGCGTTAAACCCAGGAGAGGATTTTTCGTGCATGGAAATTGTGCAGAGGGGCTTCCATTCCCCAACATAGTTTGAAGTGAAATAAAGATGCAATAAAGATCGAATGAAATTTCTGCCCTGCGCCTGGCCAACTCCTTCGGCAGCCGTCCTGGCCGCGTCAGGCTTCTGGCAGAAGAATGGTTTCCCCGTCACCGGCATTCTTGCGGCAATCGTGCTCCCAAATGCGAATCACCATCTCGCCTTTAGCGTGCCGGAAGGGAACAACCACCAGATCGCACTCGCCAGCCCCCGGCCGGAATAACTCCCTCTCAATCGTCGCCGTTGGAATAGCCATGGTGCAGGGGCGGGGCAATGAAGACTTGACCACGCCGGCAATCATGTTCGCAATTTCCTTTGTCGCGTCGAGCATGTCCCCATCACTCACGTCCTCAATCGGTTGCATGAGCATGGCTGCCGTTGCCTCGCGGGCCAGACTTGCGGAGAGCCGCACCTCAATCTGGCCATTCCAGACGCCCGAAAGTGCAACGATTCCGCACACATGTCTTCCGTCCCAGCAAATCGCGGCATCCATGACGATGGGTTCAAGCTGCATCGCCAGCATCTGTTCCCAGAATTGCGCGCTCGCCTTGATCACGTTTTGCTCACTGAGCTCTGCCCGCATGGGCTAAGCCTCCCGGAAGAAGCACAACTCTGGACGGTCTGCCTCTTTTATCGGAAGGAGCGCACGGCAGATTGAATTCTGCTGCCCTTTCCCCCGCGACTCGCGTCAAACCAGTGTGATTTGTCTCACTCCGACTGGTGCGCCGCGATACAGCCTGTCGGACCCAACCTGCTCCACGATTTGGAGTGAAAGGCGTCTGCCATGAGGGACTCGGAGACACGCCGCTGGACGCATCCTGCCGTGATTCTGGTCGCAATGGATTTGCGCGACAACAGTCGCCTTATGAAACTGGCCTTGCAACAGGCCCGTGAATCCGGCGCACGTCTCCTCCTGTTTCATGTCGTCGCCGCTGATGTTGCCTTTCCTTCTGAGGCAATGGGTTTTCCTTTCTACGATCTGAGCGGTGCCATGCAGCAGGCGCGTAACTCCCTGCTGCCGCTTTGCCAGGCCGCCCGCGCACAACAGATTCGCTGCGATGTGGTGGTGCGCGAAGGTTATCCAGCCATGCAGATTCTCGAAGCGGTGCGGCAGTTCCACGTGGACCGCATCCTTCTCGGTACCCGGAGCCGGGGGCGTTTCAGTAAGTTGCTCCTTGGTTCCGTGGCAGATCAAGTGCTGCGCTCGGCTCATATCCCGGTCATGACCGTGGGGCCCGAGGCTCATCTCGAGGCGGCGACAGACACCCAAAACCGGGTTGTTCTGTTGGCCACTACTCTCAGAGAGACCTCTCGTACGGGCGCAGCGCTTGCCTGCAAAATTGCCCTCGCAAGAGGTGCGAGGCTGGTGATGCTGTATGTCTTGCCGGAACCGGTAAAGAGAAACTCCGACGAGATGAATGCGCTCCGCCAGTTGAATGTGCTCGCATCCGAACTTTGCGAAGATCGCAACACGGAAGAAGCCACCGCCCACCCTGAGATTGAAGTCAGCATCACCCATGGCCATCCCTGCGAACGGATCCTCGAGACTGCGGAAGCGCTCAGCGCCGAGCTTATCGTGCTGGGCGCCTCTCCTCCTTCGGGATTGCACAACCTTACGCACGATCACACAGTGCATCAGGTTCTGGCGCATGCGCCATGCCCGGTTCTCACACTGTGCTGTGCAGGCGTGAAGGTGAAGGACGCCGAGCAAATCGAGATGATGCACGCCAGCTGAATCCTGACAAGGCCAGGTGCTCCACATCAGCTAAATGCGTACGCGCGGATTCTCTGCGCATGGAGCTTTGCGCGGATTCCTGTCTATTTTTTGATTGTTTGACTCAGGCGGTAATGCGTTCCAACTGCTCCGGCTTCACAATCGTCATGCTTGCGCCCTTGATCGTGATCCACTCGTCGCGGCGAAACTGATTCAACAGCCGGGTAACCGTTTCGCGTGAGGTTCCTGCCATGTTGGCCAGTTCTTCATGCGTTAAGGCCATGGTGAAGCGCATCTCCTGCTTGCCGATTGAAGCATTCTTGCCCCAATCGAGAAGCAAACGCGCCAAACGCCCTGCCGCCGAACCGGACAGCGCCAAACGCTTGGCATCGTGAAACACCGTCATATATTCACTGGAAAGAGACTGCGCCGCATGCATGCTCGCAATGCCATGTTTGCCCAGGAAGTCGACAAATTCCTGCTTGCGGATGGTTTTCACCTGCACCGGCTCAATGGCCTCGGCAGTGACTTCGTACGGGACATTCGCCAGCACTGCGCTCAGTCCCATCACGTCGCCCGGAGCAGCAATCTTCAGGATCATCGTCTTGCCGTCACGCGACGTGGACGAAATCTTCACTTGACCGAAACAGACCACAAAAACGTTGCGCGCGGAGTCGCCCTCTGAAAACAACTTGGCGCCGCGCGCGTGGCTCATCATCACGCCGATCTTGTCGTAATCGATCAGCGCATCTGTTGACATGTTGCAAAACATCCGCAACTGACGATGTTCGCAGTTCAAACAATCTTCAGGCGGGTGATTGGGATGAAATCCAGCCATAGTGAGCCCCGAACTTGTCTTACTGCAAAAGTATACCCCACACTGACTGATTCGTTATTCCCAATTAGGGTTAGACAGGCCTCTTAGCGGGTTGCGACGCTTCCGCCGTCCTTTGCACCTTCCGCCGGCTTTAACCGCCTGTGGCCGGAACGCATGGATTCCATGTGGACTGTCATGCCCGCCGTATAACTTCTCGAAACCTCCCGCGCCAGCTCTTCCAGCAGGTGCACGCGGAGCGGTGGAAAGGCAGAGAATGCCTCGCGGAGCTTTGGGAGGGGGAGAAGCATCAGTACGCCGGAGGACTTGGCTGTAACCGTGCAAGTATGCTTCCCCTCACCCAGCGCTGCCGCAAGTTCCAATAAGTCGCCCGCCCGCGACATCCCCAGCGTAATACGCGATTGTCTCCACTCCGTCTTGCGTTGCAGATCCCCGCTGACCACCAGGTAAAGCCCCCGGCAGGTATCGCATTGGCGGAATATGGTTTGCCCCGTTTCAAAGACAATGCATTCTGAAGCTTGATTCAGGAGTTCGCTCGCCTCAGGCGAGCACGCCAGAATCTCAGCCAGCGGCCGCGCCGCGGCATTCTCCGCACCACGGGAGTTCGCGTTGTTCTGCACGATTGCCATCTCCCTTCATGGACCCACGAGTGCTGTCTCATTTGAACTGCGGCCTGGAATGGCCCGCACTGTGATTGCGCCCAATCTCGTGCCGGCTGATCAATCTCTTATCGCGTATCGGCAGCCGCCAGATCTTCTACTTTCCCCTTGGGTCCAGCAGCCGGAGGCACACAAAGCACAGGCACTTTCGAACGCGCCAGCAACGTGAACGCCGTCCCGTGCGGGCCGCGGCTTTCACTCATCCTCTTCACGCCCACTACAAGCACGCTCGGTTGATATTGCTGAATCGTCTCGGCAACCACATCGGCAGGATTTCCATCCTTCACCACGCAGCGCACCCGCAGCTTCGGGTCATCCTCCAGATTGAATTCCTTAAAGGTCGTAAGGCACGGATTGAGAAAAGCCGCCGCCTCCTGCGAACTCCGCGCATGCAGCACGTAGAGTGAGCGGTCAAACATCAACGCCAGTGAGCGCGCCGCATCCACCGCATTTGCCGCAGCCTCGCCCTTTTGCAGCGCCAGCAGGACCGGACCGCCTGGAACGGGACGGAATGGTCCCGCATTCCAGTCAGAAGCCACCGCCATCACCGGACAATCGGCCTTGCGCGCAAGCTCTTCGGCAACCGCGCCCACCAGCAGTGGCCCTGCGCCCGCGCGCCCATGCGTGCCCACAACAATCATTCCTGCGTTGTGCTGGCGAGCGGCAACAGCCAGCATCTCTACCACCGCCCCTTGCCTTACCTCGGAGTGGCTGTGAATGCCCTCCTGTACCAGTTCGGCACACATACGCTCCAGTTCCTTGCGCGCCTCCGGTGGAAGACCGCGCCGCACACTTCCCGGCACGCCCTCAACAGCCGCAAACTCCGCAGGATCGTCGCAGTAAACCAGAATCAGGCGCGCGCCATATGCCGTTGCCAGCTTGCGCGCGTACTCCATGGCGCCGCCCGAATTACCCTCAAGGTCGACTGCCACCACGATGGTTTTCAGTTCCTCGCCGAAACTCATAATCGTCCCCCCGGCACAAACAGGAACACAAGTGGCCTTTTTGCCTATGCTTCCAGAGTCTCTGCCGCTTTGCGTGTCCAGGCTGTGATTGTCTGCACGGGGCGAAGTGACTTGGGTCACAACCACGTCATAAACACCCTCGCTGTACAGCTCCGGCCCCCATGCAGTACGCTTTCCGGCGTTATGAAAACCTTCCGGCATCCCTCTGCTCAAACGTTTTCGCTCAAACTTGCCCTGATTATGCTGACGTTCCTTGTCGCAGGGGTTTTACCCGTTGCCGCGCAGGCTCCCGCGCCCGATTCGCCCGAAATTGAAGCCCAGGCCCACCAGTTGCTCTCCAGGCTCACCCTCGAGCAGAAAATTCAGCTCATCGGCGGAGTCGACAGCATGTTCACCTACGCCGAGCCCAACATTGGCCTCCCGCGCCTCAAGATGTCCGATGCGTCCGTCGGCGTGCGCACCTGGGGGCCCACCACCGCCTACGCTGGTGGAGTCGCACTGGCTGCCACATGGGATCCGGCCTTTGCCCGCAAACTTGGCGAAGCGCTCGGCCGCGACGCCCGCGCACGCGGCGTCAACTTCCTGCTCGGCCCCGGCGTCAACATCGCCCGCTCACCCGTCAACGGCCGCAACTTCGAATACCTGAGTGAAGACCCCTACCTCAACTCAGAGCTCGTCGTGCCGTATATCCAGGGCGTCCAATCGCAGGGTGTCAGCGCCACCGTCAAGCACTACGCCATGAACAACCAGGAGTACAACCGTCACAATGTCGACGTGGAAATCGACGAGCGCACCATGCGCGAAATCTATCTCCCTCCCTTTGAAGCCGCGGTCACAAAAGCAGATGTTGGCGCTGTCATGAACTCGTACAACCTCATCAACGGCTCCCATGCCACGCAAAACGCCTTCCTCAACCTCAAAGTCCTCAAAGGCGACTGGAAGTTCAATGGTGTGCTCATGTCCGATTGGAGCGCCACCTACGACGGCGTCGCCGCGGTCAACAATGGCCTGGACCTCGAAATGCCATCCGCGCGCTTCATGAATGCTGAAACGCTGATGCCCGCCATCAAAAGCGGCAAGGTCAAGGAAACCACCATCGATGACCATGTGTTGCGCATCCTGCGCACAGCTCTGCGTTTTCACTGGCTAAGCCGTCCGCAGCTCGACCTCGACGACTCCACTTACTCCGTCGCCGATCGGCCCGTGGCTCTGGAGGGCGCGCTCGAAAGTCTCACTCTGCTCAAAAATGAAGACCACCTGCTGCCGCTCGATCCAGCGAAGATCAAAACCATCGCCGTAATCGGCCCCGATGCATGGCCCGCCGTTCCCGGTGGCGGAGGCTCATCCTACGTCACGCCCTTCCGCGAAAGCAGCATCGTCACCGGCATCGGCGACCTGCTCGGCCCCTCCGTTCATCTGCTCTACACGCGCGGCCTGCCGGAGTTGGAGAACGTCATGCGCCAGACGCGTTGGGATGGGCCCGTTTCCGAAGCCACCTATCCCAGCACAGACTTCACCGGGACGCCACAAACCGCCTCCATACGTGGCATCAACAACTTCAGCAATCAGCGCCCATGGGGCCCGCCAGACAAGTCACCGCGCAGCATTCGCTACACCGCGACGTATAAGGCAGCAACGGCTGGAAAATACCTGGTCCTCGCCGCTGCCTCCGGTGGCGATCACTACAGCGTCTCCATCGACGGCGATAAAGAAATTGAGCAGAAGGAAATCGAAGGTCAGCACCCCGAGTGGGCCACCATTCAGCTAAAGGAAGGCCAGACCATCAAGGTCGTTGCCGACTACATGCCGCACATCGCCGGCAATCGTTTCAGCCTCGGCATTGAAAATCAGGACGACCTGATCTCACCTGACGTTGTCACCTTCGCCAAAGCTGCGGACGCCGTCGTTGTTGCGGTCGGCTTTGACCACACCACCGAAAGCGAAGGCGAAGACCGTACTTTCTCGCTCCCATGGGGACAGGACGCACTCATTCAGGCTGTCGCCGCGGCTAACCCGCACACCATCGTCACTCTCACCGCTGGCGGTGCTGTCAATACAACCCTCTGGCTTGACAAGGTGCAGGCTCTCCTCCACACCTGGTATCCCGGTCAGGAGGGTGGCCGCGCCGTGGCTCAGGTGCTCTTCGGCGACCACGATCCGGAAGGTAAACTCCCCGTCACCTTTGACCGCCTCTGGAAAGATAACCCCAGCTACAACGACTACTACCCCATTGCGGGCGCCGATACCAAGCTCCACGTGAAGAAGCGGGCCGCCCACCTGTCGACCTCACCATTCAACACCTCAAATACAACGACAAGCTGATGGTCGGCTATCGCTACTGGACTACCACCGGCAAAAAGCCCCTCTTCCCCTTCGGCTTCGGCTTGAGCTACACCACCTTCGCCTTCTCCAACCTCTCCGCGCCCTCCACGGCCAAGGCAGGTGATGAGGTAAAGGTCAGCTTCGACGTGAAAAACACCGGCTCCGTGCAGGGTGCTGAAGTTGCTCAGCTCTATGTCAGCGATCCCTCGGCCACGGTCTCTCGTCCCGAGCGCGCGCTCAAAGGCTTCGAAAAGGTGCGCCTCGCTCCCGGTGAAACCAAACACATCACTCTCACACTCGACGCGCGCTCATTCAGTTACTGGGACGAAGCCACCCACGGCTGGCCCATCGACCCAGGCAAGTTCATCCTCCGCGTCGGCGACTCCAGCGAAAACACCCCCCTCACCGCCGACCTCACACTCAACTAGCACCTCACCAAATCTGGATGCCCAGGTCTCGATTCTGAGACCTGGGAGAGCCCAACGCTCGAACCACCAATCGAAACCTCGTACCCAATCCTTTTATGCGGAATGAGTGAGAAACCACGAAATCGTGTATCCCACCCAAAAAACTGACCCGACTTTAGCCGCCTGACGAAAAACTGCCAGCGCCGCAGGGTACGATTACCCAATGAAGCGTGTCCTCCTCTCCTGGAGCACCGGTAAAGACAGTGCATGGGCGCTGCATGTCCTTCGCCTCGATCCCAACATCGAAATCGTCGCCCTGCTCACCACGTTGAACACTCAATTTGATCGCGTCGCCATGCACGGCACGCGTCGCGCAATCCTCGAAGCGCAGGCCGCTGCTGCCGGGCTCCCGCTCTGGATCATTCCTCTTCCCTGGCCCTGTCCCAATGAAGTCTACGAGCAGCGCATGACCGAAGCCTGTGCCCGCGCCGTCCACGAGAAGATCGACGCCGTTGCCTTCGGCGACCTGTTCCTCGCCGACATCCGCAACTACCGCGAACGTCAGCTCGCGCCCACCGGCCTCGAACCGCTCTTTCCTCTTTGGGAGATTCCAACAGATCAGCTTGCCCGCCAGATGATTGCCGGCGGCCTGCGCGCCAAACTCACCTGCGTCGATCCGCGCCAGCTCGACTCCGCCTTCGCCGGTCGAGACTTCAATGAATCCCTTCTCGCCGACCTTCCTTCATCCGCGGATCCCTGCGGCGAAAACGGCGAATTCCACTCCTGCGTCTACGCCGGTCCCATGTTCTCCGCTCCCCTCACTCTCACTGCCGGAGTTAAGGTCATGCGCGATGGCTTCTCTTACGCAGATTTCATGCTGACCGAACTGAAAATCGTCGCACCCCCACAATCCTGAACCGCGCGCGCATTTTTCCTGTCGCAATACTGCCCGCATCCCCTACAGTGGTTCCCGAATTACTGTAATCCGAATGCAAATCTGTTAAGTGGCGTTTTCCTCAAGAAAACGCCATCCTGCGCGGCTCTCAAAAGTCGACAAAATCTCGGGAACCGCTTTACACTTGGCACCTATCGCCGCACCCCAGGGAGGTCGTATATGGACGAATGGAAAATGCTGCAGAAAGATCCGTCGGAGGCTCTGGCCAAAATCCACAACTTCGCATTCACCAAGCAGCACGCGGGTGGTGAAATCGAGGCGCGCATTACCGTCAAGGAATTCGCCTCCGCAAAAACCACCGACATGAAGTTCTACGCCTGCGCCGACGTCGAACTCAACCAGAAGACCATGCCCTTCAAGCCCTGCGGCTGGGGTGAATCGCTCTTCTGCGCTCTGTCTGACTGCATTCGTAATCTGCGCCGCTTCGACTTCGAGCAGGCAGAAGCTCCATCTGCCCACGCCACAGACTGATCGCCACCCTACTCCCCCAGTTCAGTCATTCGCCCGCCTCAACCCGGCTTCGCCTTACCGCCCAACTCGCCGAATCTCACAGCTCCTCAACTTCTCTTTCAAAGAGAATTCCCCGCGCCTTCATGTGCTCAAAGATGCGGTCCGCGCATCCCGGCACTTCACCCACATGCGACGGCGCTGAAATGCCCGCCCGCTTGTACGCTCCCTCCAGAACACAGCGCGCCACACCCGTGCACGAATACCCAGTCGCCCGCGACATCGAGCTCATCTGCGTCCCGCTGTCGTAGGTCACAAATACCGTGTGGGTAATCTTCTTGCGCCCTTTGCCGTCGCGCCCACGCACCACAATCCGCATCAGCGTGAACTCGTCCTCGTCCTCGCGCGGCGTCCAGGTGTCCGGCTCCCAGGCCTCTCCCGTCCGCTGCAGCTCGCTGATGTACGCAATATGCCCCGGAAAGCGAAGCGTCTTTTCCTTCATGTTCGGAATGCGCCCATCCATCGTCTTGATCAGCGTGCGCAATCCGTCTGTATTAAACGCCTCCAGCAACAGCTCATGTCCGCCAATTCTGAACTCCACAAGCTCCGGCTCTGACAGCGCAGGCATCGTCACAACCTTGCCGTTGCGCACATAGCGCGCCGGCCGCGTGTACTCCTCCCACACATCCACCGGCGAGAACGTCGGCAGATATTCCTCCGGCTTCGTGCGGTTAAAGTGCAGCCCGCCCACCATGAATTCGAAATCCTCAATCTGCATCCGCCCGGCATAGAATCCCGCCAGATAATCCGGCGCACCCGGCGCAATGCCGCAATCCACAACCGCCGTTACCTTGCGCTGCACCGCCAGCTCATTCAGCTCAAACGCGTCCTCCGGAAAGAAGGAAATATCCACCACATCCCTTCCGCATTCCAGCACCGTCCCCAGCGTCTTGAAACCCATGAATCCGGGCACTGCGCAGATCACAAGGTCCGCATCGCCCACCGCAGCGTGCACGGCATCTGCATCGCCCAGGTCAGTCACTCTTGTTTTCACCGCAAATCGCTTTGACAGCAACGCAAGCGCATCTGCGCTCATATCCGCAGACGTCACGTCGAAATCACCACAAAGGTCCGCGGCAATCACCTTGCCCACGCGTCCCGCACCCAGCACTACAACCTTTTTCATACTGCACCTTGCCAATCCTTCGGTCCGCACACATCATAGGCCGTGCGCCCCATCCTGAGCACGAGCCAAAGGCGAGTCTCGAGTGCGGGTCAGATCGAACCTGAATCACACATCTCGGCCTGAGACGTTTCCTCTTGAGTTTTTTCCGGGTGGTCTACGACTCGCCCGCTATGATGAAGATCATCGGGAAGCAAACAGCAATCACCTATACACGAAGGTAGGAATGTGTTCAAGAGGGGCTTTTTTCGTAGGGGCTGCATATACAGTGACGAGGGGTTTTCGGTTGGCATACTTGATAAAGGCAGTTTGGTGTATCGAGAAGGTTGGAGGCGGATGACGATAGCTGGCGAGTTACTGACAGAAGGGTTTGTAGTCTATCTCGCGACCATTGGGCCTTGGGACAACGGAGACGACATTGATCAGAACAAAAGATCTGAGATTGCCGATCACGTCAAGCAAGCACTGGAATGGGGCGGAATGCGCGTAGATTTGGACTGATTAGATGCTGATCGAGATCAGACCCGCAAAGTAGAAGGCGCCGTGCGTTCCGGCTATATTACCGGCAATCCTGACGTTACACATTTTGGTGCAAAATCGAGTAGATCCACAAGTCGATCTCAACTCCGGCAGCTCGGCCTGAAAATCTTAGCAATCAGAGTTCGCGCCAACTCTCCCACAGTGGAGCGACCTTAGAGTGCTGAGACACGCCGTTCCGGACGATCAGCACCAAGTCCTTTACAGTTGCCGAGTCCTGAATCTGGCCGTCGATCACGACCGACGTGTCGCCGAGAAGCCGAAAATGATGGCGCTTGGCATACGGCTCAAAACGCTGAAATAATGTGACGCGCTGCACATTTCCTTTGGCCCCTATATCGACGCTAATGACATCGACTTTGTCTGCCCTCTCGTCAAAAAGACCCTCACGTGCAAATGCCCACGCGTCGACGTCTGTGCTAAGGGAAGCCATCTGAGCTTTGCCTTGAGCGATGGCTTCCTCCTGAGTCGTTGCCTCGAATCTCAGGATTTTCCTCTGTCCATTCCGCTCCACAACTGCGAGTGGAACTAGCAGGTCCGAGGTATCGGAAATGCTCCATGCAGCATGGGCCAGCACAAAGCCCGCGAGAAGAAATGCGGAATCAGGAATCGCCACGACGAAATTTTATACGGCACAGCCACTGCAGTCGATCGCAAAAAAAGGGACATCACTCCTGTGTCACCGCGCACCCGGAACCTACCACCCAATCAACAGTCCAGCGAGGCCTTCGCCCCGGCGTCCGGGATTGCTCCACACAAGTCGCCGTGTGCTGAGGGAACCACCAATGGGTCCACGGGGCTGGCCACCCGCTGCATGCAATGCCCGCTGCATGCAATGCCAATGGCTCGCAATAGCAAATTCGAGCAAATTTGAGCTAATTTCGCTTATGTGCAACAGCCCTGCGCGCGCGTTGACCACAATAGACTCGCCATTCCGCATTCCGCCCGCCACTAATTCCACGGCGTTTGCGCGCTCACCACTTCACCGCGCAAAACGGCCACACGGCTGTGCCTCAATCATGCTGAAACCGCCGCAATACTCTTCTCATTGTGCGGCAGGTGTATCGGGCAGTCCGGCCTCCGCAAGAGATGGCAGCGTGTGCGTGTCGTACCAGTGGTTACGCAGCACGTCGAACTTCTCGCCACGGCTAATCCACAGCTCCGTGTTCATGTGGTACTTCGCCATGTTGTTGGCCAGCCAGTAGGGCCGGTTGTCGCGCAGCCACGCCTTTTCATACAGTTGCCCAATCAGCGCGTACCCATCGCGAATGTCCTCCATCCGTCCATTCGCCGAGCCAATGGTTTCCAGAAGATTGCTCACCTCATCCCAGCGCTTCTGGTCGCCGGCCAGCGCCTGCGCCTGCTTGTACAGCGCCACGCAATCTGCCGCCGACTCGAACTTCATTCCAATGAAGTCCATACGCCGCGCGCCCAGTTCCAGCGCATCGATCGCTTCTTCATTGTCCAGCGTCGCGCCCGCGCTCTTGGCATCAGCCCGCGCCTGCGCAATCAACGTGATGGCCCGCTCGGCATCCATGCGAACCTCAGAGGCAACCGGCATCAGCTTGGCGGCCACCGCCTCTCCTTCGGGTGAAAACGGATCCACCCAGAACAGCTCATCCTGGCCGTCTTCCAGCCCTGCCTTGCCCAGCGCCGCATGCGCGGCCATCATGGCCACCTGCGCCTGGCTCAGCTTGCCTGAGGCATCGTTGTGAAATGCCTGCGCATACGAGTCGATAAACGCCTGCTCCGCGCTCTCGCCCGGTTGCCAGCTTGCCGCCGCGCCAAACAGAACGCCGAACCAGTCTTCGTCGAAGATGCCCTCTCCGTCGTCGTTCCACACCGTGTTCAGCATGCCCTTGGCGCCCATCTTCTGCCCGTCCCGCACAAACGCGCGAATGTTCCCAAGCGCCACATTGTTATTGGGATACACGCGGCTCCAGTTGCTCACGCCGGGCGCCACCCACGTCTCCAGCCCAGACTTCAAAAATGGTTCAATGTTCTTCGTAAAATCGGGCTTCGCATCGTAATGCCATGAAATCGCAATCATGTCCTTCGGCAGAATGCCCACCAGTTCCGGCGAGTTCTCCGCAATGTCTCCCCAGAACAAAAGTCGCTTGTGATACGGAGCGAGTTGCGCATGAATCTTGCCCAGAAAGTCCAGATACACCCGGCCCAACCCCTGCTGCTGCACTTCGCTGCGCGTCCGTCCCAGCCCCAGCTCAAAGGTCTCGTCTGCGCCAATGTGCGCGTAAGGCGCGGGGAAAACCTTGGCCAGTTCGCCGAACCAGTTTCCAATCAACGGCAGAGTCCCCGGATCTCCCGGCGCCAGAACCGACCCGCGCGGCGTCTCACCCAGGTGCGAGTACTCCTCAAACTTCAGCACATGATGCACGTGCCCGAAGGACTCCTGCTCTGGAATCACCATGATGTGATATTTCGCCGCGTAGGCCACCAGTTCCTTCGCCTGGTCCGGCGTCAACGCACCGCCCGGAAACGCCGCTACAGGCGTGGAACTGTAGGCGAAAGTATGTTCAAAATACGGCGAGAAAATGTTGTATTTGTAGGCCGCAAGGGTCCGAATCTCCCTCTTGAGAAATTCCATGTTGGGCAGCGGACCACGCGACCAATCGTCAGAAATTCCCCGATTCGGCATTGCCGGCCAATCACGAAGAGTTGGGGCAAGCAGTACCGCATCTTTTCCCGTGCCGCGAATCAGTTGCTTCACCGTCTGCGCGCCATAGAAAAGCCCGGCCGAAGTCTCCGCGATAACCGCGAGATCCATGCCTACCATCGGGGGTAATTATGTAGCCCTCATCGTGCAGGCAGGATCAAAGTTCAAATCTGCCTGTGCGAAAGGATCTGTTTTCCTAGCTTTGAGTCGGCGCGTTCAGCAGATGGATGCGCGGGGCATGCTCCGTCGCGAAAAGCACCTGTTGTTTGAATATTCAATGCACTTCGTCAGATTTGCGGCGTAAATCGATCTTCTGCATTTTGCTCCGCTGCAGATCATGACGCCAGAGTCTCCAGTCGCAATCGACTCCACCGCCGTACATTCGCGCGGTGCGGGAATAAGATGCAGATCCGCACAGGTTGGTGCTGCAGCGGCCTGCGCCGCCGCGCAAGTGGCAACACTAAGGACAACAGTTCCAAGGCAATAAGAAAGACGATGCATGGTGCCCCCATTCAATTGAATGCAAGCCTAAAACATCGCCCCTCAGTTGCGCACTCTCGTAAGGAATTAGTCGTGCAGGGACTTAAGCGCCGGATAGAGTCTGCGCCAGTGCGCATAGCCGTTTTTGTACGCGGCAAGGTCCCCCGCATCCGGCTCAATGCGTTGTGCCACTTCAATGGCCTCGCCGCAGGCCGCATCCAGATCGGCCCAATGCCCCGTACCCACGCCGGCCATCAGCGCGCATCCAAACGCGCCGCCCTCTTCGGCAGTAAGGATCTCCACCGCCTGCCCGTAGACGCCGGCCTGAATCCGCCGCCACAATGGGCCGCGCGCACCGCCGCCGCCCAGCCGCACGGCGTTGACCGGAATACCCAGCTCGGCAAAGAGCGTGAACGTGTCCTGCAGCGAATAGGCCACACCTTCAAGCACCGCTCGCACAAAATGTGCTGCCGTATGCGTGGGACCAATGCGCGCGAAAGCGGCGCGCACTTCCGGGTCGAGATGCGGTGTGCGCTCGCCTAGCAGATAGGGCGCCCACTCCAGGCCTTCACTGCCCGCTGGAACCTTCGCGGCGGCTTCCGTGAGCGCATCGTAGCTCTGGCCCGCAAAGAATGTCTCCTTGAGCCAGCGGAAGCTCTGCCCCGCCGACTGTGTTACGCCCATCACGTGCCATACACCGGGCACAGCATGGCAAAACGTGTGCATACGTCCCTTTGGATCCTTTGTCGGCAGTTTTGTCGCCGCAAACACCACGCCAGACGTGCCAATCGTCGCCGAAACACTCCCCGGCTGCAGAATCCCCATGCCCACGGCCCCGGCTCCCTGGTCCCCCGCTCCGGCAACAACGGGAGTGCCCGTCTTCAGTCCTGTCAGCCCCGCAGCTTTCTCTGAAATGCGTGCGCACACTTCCGGAGACTCATACACCTTCGGCAGCCACGTTTCAGGAATGCCCGCTGCCTCGGCTACTTCGCGCGACCAGCAACGGTGGGTGACATCAAGAAGAAGCGTGCCGCTGGCCTCTTGCACATCGATGGCAAACTCGCCCGTGAGCCGATAGCGCACGTAGTCCTTGGGGCACATGATGTGGCGAATCCTGCCGAAAATCTCCGGCTCATGTGTCTTCACCCAGAGCAGTTTGGTCAGCGTAAAGTTGGGCAGCGCGGGATTGCAGGTGAGCTCAATCAGCCTCTCAGAGCCAATTGTTTTGTGAAGCCAATCACACTCAGGTTGAGTACGCGTGTCGCACCAGATGAGCGACGGACGCAGAACGGCGCCATTTTCATCGAGCATGACGGCGCCGTGCATCTGGCCAGTGAGGCCGATGCCGGCAATTTCTTCGCGAGGCTCGGGAGCAGCCGCTAATGCTCCACGAATGGCCTCCTGCGCAGCGCGCCACCAGTCTTCGGGGTCCTGCTCTGCCCAGCCGGGATGCGGTGTACGGAACGGTGCATGCTCACTGGATGCACTCGCAATCACCTTGCCCCGCGCGTCAGCAATAACGGCGCGCGTACCGCCTGTACCCACATCCATTCCCAGGAACCACATGGTCAGAATCCTTTCGTGTAAATCGCTTTTCCCGGCGGTGGAAAGAATAGCATCTCAGGGCAGACAAGCGGTCGCATGGGATGAAGGCGCGAGCCGGCAAAGGCAGACTTGGATTGGCGCGAAGCATCCATTGAACTTTCAAAAGAGAGGCCGCGTATCCATCTCAGCAATCTGGGCATGCTACTCGGCTTGAAGCAACCGTCTGTTGTCCGGCAGCGGACAGTCTCTTACGAAATCGGACGAATTCATCTCTTAGGTTTCCTGCTCGTATGCGTGCTTTCAATTGCTTAGGGATAAAACGCATTGGCATACAACGTGCACGGAACTTGGAAAGGCATCTTTTGAGTTCAGCGCACCCTGCTCTTAGGACCGGGATTTGTGACCGAGAGGGAGACACCCCATGGCTCAACTGGCGAATCAACTGTGGCAGGTAATCAGGCGTTTGCTGCGCACGCCTCTCTTCACCACCATCACATTGCTCACGCTTGCCATCGGAATTGGCGCGAATACTGTTGTCTTTTCGGTCGTAAATGGCGTGCTTATTAAGCCCCTTCCCTACCCGGATTCCGACCGACTCGTCGGCCTCTGGTACAAAGCCCCCGCCATCAATATCCCCAAGCTGAACATGGCGGCCTTTCTCTATTTCATCAACCGCGAACAGAGCAAAGCATTGGTGGATGTCGGCGCTTACAGCAGAGATGCCTTCAGCGTAACTGGGAATGGAAAGCCCGAACATGTGGATGGCTTGGACGTTACGGATGGCGCTCTGCCGCTGCTCGGAGTGAAGCCAATGCTGGGCCGCCTTTTCAGCAGGCGTGACGATATGCCCAATACGGCCAAGACCGCGGTTATTTCCTACGGTTACTGGCAGCGCCATTTCGGTGGGAACAAGTCCGCAGTTGGCACCACCCTCACACTCGACGGCGAAGCTCATGAAGTAATCGGAATCCTGCCTCAGGACTTCCACTTTCTCGACATCAACGACGCGTCTATTTTCGTTCCAATGCAGATGGACCGCAGCAAGACAAAGCTGGGCGGATTTAATTTTGAAGCCTTCGGGCGCTTAAAGCCTGGTATGACGATCAGCCAGGCAAACGCAGATATGAGTCGGTTAGTCCCGATCGCAATCCACAGCTTCCCAGCTCCCGAGGGATTCCCAGTCTCCATCTTTGACAAGGCCGGCTTTCAGTCTGACATTCATATGCTGAAAAATGATGTGGTCGGTGATATTGGCAACACACTCTGGGTGCTGATGGGCTCGATCGTTCTGGTCCTTCTCGTGGCATGCGCCAATGTGGCGAATCTTCTGCTTGTGCGTGCGGAAGGACGCCGCCAGGAGTTGGCAATTCGTTCAGCCCTTGGAGCAGGTCGCCGCAATGTCGCGATGAACCTATTGCTTGAGAGCGTAGTCCTTGGAGTAACAGGCGCCTTGATTGGCCTTGCGCTGGCATACGCGGCGATGCGCGTCCTAATTGCCACCGCGCCAGAGGGACTGCCACGCCTTCATGAAATCAATATCGATACGCATGTTCTGCTCTTCGCACTGGGTGTAACAATCCTTGTCACTTTCGCAATCGGGATGATGCCTGTGCTGAAATTTTCCGGCCTGAGCCTCAATACCGGCCTGCGCGAAGGCGGCCGCGCGCTTTCACAAAGCCGCGAACGCCACAGGGCACGCAAGATATTGGTCGTCGTTCAAGTGGCGCTGGCACTGGTTTTGCTCATCTGCTCGGGACTGATGATTCGCACCTTCCGGGCGCTGAGCAACGTGTCTCTGGGATTTGCGAATCCTTCGACGCTGCAATCGTTCCGCATCTACATACCGCCGAGTCAGGTGCCGGACTCGAATCTGCCACGTGTTCTGCAACTGCAGCAGCAAATGCTGGATAAGATTGCGGCATTGCCCGGCGTCTCCTCCGTTGCAATTACGAGCAAAGTCCCTATGGACTATGTCTTCAACATGGACCCCGTGTACGCGCAGGACCACTCGTACAAACCCGGAGAACTGGCACCATTGCGCCGCTTCAAGTATGTTTCTCCCGGATTTTTCGCGACATTGGGCACGCCATTATTGGCGGGACGTGATTTCACGTGGGACGAAGAGTATCAGAAGCGCCCGGTAGCCATCATCACCAACGACTTTGCGCGCGAATATTGGGGCTCGGCCGCAAACGCGATCGGAAAGCATGTTCGCGTCGGAACTGTGGACGAATGGCGAGAAGTGGTTGGCGTAGCTGGGAACCTGTATGACGACGGCGTGAACAAAGAACCGCCATCCGAAGTTTATTGGCCACTACTGCGCACTAATTTCGAAGGACAGAAAGAAGCCATCCAACGTGGAGTCGCGTTTGCCATTCGCTCGCCCCGCGCCGGCTCTGCTGAATTCATGAATGAGGTACGCCAAGCCGTTTGGTCAGTCGACGCAGATCTACCACTCTCCGACACTGCCACGGTTCGCGAACTGTATTCGAAGTCCGTGGCGCGTACATCCTTCACACTCGTGATGCTCTCCGTTGCTGGAGGGATGGCGCTGTTGCTGGGTGTTGTGGGCATTTACGGCGTGATTGCATACGCAGTTGCACAGCGAACGCGCGAGATTGGCATTCGGATGGCGCTCGGTGCACAACGCACCGAACTCACAACCATGTTCGTGCGCCAGGGGATCACACTAGCGGCGATTGGCGTAGTGATTGGTATCGGAGTTGCCTTCGCGTCCATGCGACTGATGAAGTCGCTGCTCTACCACGTAAGTGCGATGGATCCGTGGACCTACTCTGCGGCCACCGCGGCCATTCTGATGGTGGCCTGGCTTGCCTGTTACATCCCATCGCGTCGTGCGGCGGTGGTGGATCCAGTGCACGCTCTGCGCGCCGAATAAAGTGTGTCTCCTTCTCAGGCGCGATTTCTTTTGAAATCGCGCCTCTTTTTTGCTGCCCAAAGCACTAGTCCATCCGCTACACTCATCGCGCGTGGCTTCCCCGCGCTTCCCCACCGCGAGTTCTCACCCACAACTCCGATTGAAAGGTTCAAATGACTGCGCCTCTACCATCACCTGAACACATTCTGCAAACCGGATTGGCCTTTTGGGCCTCCAAGACGCTTCTCTCTGCCGTTGAGATGGAGGTCTTCACCGAACTCTCCAAGAAACCGGAAGATCTGAAGACTCTCTCCGGCCGTCTCGGAATCCATCCCCGATCCGCGCAAGACTTTTTCGATGCGCTGGTCGCTTTGGGATTTCTGGAGCGTGCAGACGGCAAGTATTCCAACACGCCTTCGACTGATCTCTTCCTCGACAAGCACAAGCCCTCGTACATCGGCGGCATGCTGGAGATGGCCAACAAGCGCCTTTATCCGCATTGGAACAAGTTGACGGTTGGGCTTCGAACCGGAGAACGCCAGAATGAGGAGCCCGGGGAAGAAGATGTGTTCGCTGCGCTCTATGCCGACCCGAGGCGACTGAAGGGCTTTCTCCGCGCAATGACCGGTATCAGCCGCGGCGCCAATATGGCCATTGCAGCCAAGATTCCATGGGATAAGTACAAGACTGCCGCCGACTGCGGTGCGGCTCAGGGCGACCTTATTGTCCAAATTGCACTTAAGAATCCGCATATCCTGGGAATCGGATTTGACTTGCCTGAAGTGGCCCCAATCTTTGAAGAGTATGTTGCGGAGAACGGACTCTCGGGACGTGTAACCTTTCAACCGGGCAGTTTCTTCACCGACCCTCTACCGCGCGCCGATGTAATCACGATGGGCCACATTCTGCACGATTGGAATCTCGACGAGAAGAAGATGCTTATCCGCAAAGTCTATGAGGCTTTACCGGAGGGCGGCACCTTTGTTGCCTATGACGCTCTTATCGATGACGACCGCAGGACCAACGCTTTTGGCTTGCTGATGAGCCTGAATATGCTGATTGAGACCCCGGGCGGATTCGACTATACAGGCGCCGACGGCGTGGGCTGGCTGAAGGAGGCAGGCTTCCGAGAGGCACACGTGGAGCATCTTGTGGGGCCGGACTCGATGATCGTCGGCATCAAGTAGCGATGACTACCGCGGGGTGCTCAACTTCGCGCGTGATTTCCCTCTTTGCGCCGTGGAGCCTTGGCATCTAGGATGGTGCTTCAAAACCACGGCGCAATAATGACGATTTCCAGACGCAGTTTTCTCTCCACGGTCACCGCCGCAACGGGCGCGGCTCTCGCCAAGCCTAGTGCTCTCGCCGCCCCCTATCGCGTTTCTGTGCAGCGGAATGCACGCAATAGCGCATCTGGCCCCAACACCATCCCGGTTCCGCTGGCCATTCCTGCAACCATGCCGATGGGTTCGGGCGCACCTCTCGGCGGCATCGGAACAGGCTTCGTGGAAATACGTGCCGATGGCTGTTTCTACGAGTGGCAGATTTTCAACTCCGGCGCCTGGGCTCAGGATGCGAAGTCGACAACGGCTCCCTTTCCAGCGGGCCCTCAGGTATTGCGCTTCCTGTTACGGGTGAAGAAAGGCGACAACGCACCGCAGATGCGCAGACTCTATCTGCGCTCGGACGACAACGATCTGTATTCGCTGCCTATGCTGCACGATGTGGAGTCGATTGACTATGCAGCGGCCTTTCCTGTGACAACGTTGCACTATCGCGATTCGACGCTGCCCGTGCGTGTGTCCGCGGAGATGTTCTCGCCTTTCATTCCCGGCAATGCGCGCGAAACGGCGACACCTGGATTTCACGCTGTCTATACAGTCGAAAACATCAGCGACGAAACGGTAGAAGTATCTCTGGCGTCTTTTGTCGACAATCCCCTGGCGACTGCGCTGGCTGACCGGAGACTAAGTAATGCCGTATCGCGCGACGGCGATACGACACGCATCACACTGGAGACTGGCGCACAGACGGATTTCCCTTCCGGTATTGGCAGCCTTTGTCTGTCCGTGACAGGCGGAGAAAATTCGTTTGTTTCGGGGTCGTTCCGCGAGTACACATTGCCAATGCTTTTCCGGTGGCACTCGCCACGCGTGAATTTCATGCTTCTCGGCCTGGTGGAAGAACTGCTGGCCACGGGCAAATTGCCGAATACATCAGCAATGGCAGATCCAACTGCACTGCTACCGGATGCGTCGACCGTGGGCGCGTTGTCGGATTCTGGAGTCCAAACGCTCCTTGCAAAGCTCAGCGGCGACGCGCTTCTGGCGAGGGTGATTCGCGATGCGCGGGAGGGAACGACACCTGCATCGCCCCGTGCATTGCTTCAGGAGATCTGCACCAATCTGAGACCCGATAGGGCACAGGCACATAAGCCGGAGTGGGGTGCTTCGGCGATCGCCTCCACCGTGAAGATTGCGCCGGGGAAGCAGGCGCAGGTCCGCTTTACGCTTGGCTGGTATTTTCCACACCACTTGACGACCGAAGGCCGCGAACTCGGCCACATGTATGCAAACTGGTTTGCTGGGGCGGAAGAGGTCAATCGCTACCTTGATGCAAATTACGAACGGCATTACGCGGCTACAGAATCATTTGCACGCACGCTGGCGCACACGTCACTGGGAGATCCCATTGCCTTCGCGTGGTCCAGCCACCTGGGAACGCTGATTACGAACACCTGGTGGACGCAAGACAATCACTACGCCATATGGGAAGGACTTGGCTGCTGCGGCCTATCGACAACGGATGTTGATTATCAGGGTAGCTTTCCACTGCTGGCGCTCTTCCCCGATTTGAAGCTTACCCAGATGCGGCAAATCATGGCGCACCAGAACTCGGCCGGGCAGGTTCCCCACACCTACGAGGGCGATACGAATCGCGTGGACCGTGGATTTGCACGGGTCGACATGAATCCACAGTTCGTCATGATGGTGCTGCGCGACTACTTGTGGACCGGTGACCTTAAATATGTTGAGGATCTTTGGCCGCACGTTCTGCGCGCAATGAAGTATTCGGAGTCGATTGACACCAACGGCGACGGATTGCCGGACCATGACACTGGGTTGCAAACTTACGACCAGTGGGCAATGCGGGGAACGCCATCGTACGTCAGTTCTCTGTGGATTGGGGCCTTGCGCGCGGGCGTTGAATTAGCCAGACTGACCGGTCACTCGCAGGAAGCTTCGCATTGGCAGAGTATTTTGACGAAAGCCTCCGTGAATTTTGATGCCATGCTCTTTAATGGCGACTACTACAACCTGTGGGTGGACGGCGCTCAGCGCGACGAACTCTGTATGACGGATCAGCTTTCGGGCGAATGGTTCACCGGCCTCATTGGATTGCCTACAACAATCAATTCACGCAATCTGAACACTGCCCTGGAGAGCATTTTCCGAAGCAATTTCAATCCTGAGTTTGGACTTCACAACGCGACGGGCCCCAGGCGCCACACCAATCTGCTGGCGCTCAATAATCTCCAGGCCGGCGGTCTTTGGTCCGGCATCGAATTCGCATTTGCGTCGATGCTGATCGATCGTGGACACGTGAAGCAAGGGCTGCTGATTATCGATGCCGTCCATCGCCGTTATCTGCGCGCCGGGCAACCGTGGAATCACGTGGAGTGCGGGGGCCACTACTCGCGCGCAATGAGTAGCTGGGCCACGCTTCTTGCTGCAACCGGCTTCAAACCCGATCGACCCTCCAAGTCGCTTGCCTTACTCCCAAAAATCGAAGGGAATTTCCACGCGCCCTGGGTGACGCCGACGGGATTTGGCACTTTACGCCGCAATGGGGAGACACTCTCGCTGCACTGCGTCTCCGGCGAACTTGAGCTCGCATCGCTCACGGTTCCCGCACCAGCAATTTCGCTGCGGCTGAACAATGCGCGCCTGGATACAACTGAAACGCATCTCGAAACTGGCATTCGCTTCACGCTGACGAAGCCGATTCGCATCCTCACAGGGCAAACTCTTTCGATCTCCTGAGCATACGGAAGTCCCAAATTGCGGAATCCTGTCTCCACCTGTGACTTTGGACACATGCCCGCCGGGCGGCCCGCGTCACAATAGTTTCGTAGACTTAGAGCCGCCGCGCTCGCTAAGGAGACCCTCACCACATGAGCGATCTTGCGCCTATTGCCGAGGCAGTTGCCGTTGATCCGTTGGTTCCACATCCGCCCGATTACCATGTCTTTCATAAATTTCTGGAGCGGTGCAAATGTCTGCCTGCCATTACCACATCCGTGTGCTGGCCCATGTCCGATGTTGCGCTGAAGGGCGCCGTTGAGGCGGCAGCTGCGGGACTCATTGAGCCCACGCTGATTGGCCCGGAAGCTGGGATGCGCGCGCTTGCCGCAAAGATCGGGATTGATATCAGCGCCTTCCCGATTGTGAATGCGGAGAGCGAAATCAAAGCGGCTGAGATATGCGTTGGCATGTGCCGCAGTGGCGCTTCACAGGCCATGATGAAGGGCAGCCTTCACACGGACGAACTGATGAAGGTGGCCATGCAGCGCGACACAGGCCTGCGCACCAGCCGGCGCATTACACATGTCTTTGTCATGGATACTCCGGCCTATGCACGCACCCTGCTGATCACGGACGCGGCCATCAACATCAAACCCGAGTTCGAAGACAAGATTCACATTGTGCAGAACGCGATCGACCTGGCGCATGCGTTGGGTGTCGCGGAACCCAAGGTTGCGTTGCTGTCTGCTGTGGAAACAGTGAATCCGAAGATCCCATCCACAATGGAGGCCGCGGCACTTTGCAAAATGGCCGACCGCGGTCAGATCACTGGCGGAATCCTCGACGGCCCGCTAGCCTTTGACACGGCGGTAAGCTTGAAAGCTGCGAAGATTAAACACCTCAACTCGCCGGTCACCGGCCAGGCCGACATCCTTGTTGTTCCAGATTTGGAAAGCGGCAACATGCTTGCCAAACAGCTTGAGTACCTGGGTGGCGCACAGCTTGCCGGCATCGTGCTTGGGGCGCGGGTGCCTGTAATCCTCACCAGCCGTGCAGACTCGGCGGAAACTCGACTGACAAGCTGCGCAGTAGCTGTACTACTGCATTACGCGAACCATCCGGCAGCCTGACAGCAACTGTCAACAAGGCGAAATCGAGCGGGCGACGCAAAGTATTTGAAAGCGTCGCCCGCTTTTTCATCTTTTGGCTATTTCCAAAGGAATCCCTCTGCAATTCCGCGCATCACACAGGATGTGGGAGTAGCGCCAGAGCGTCTCTATGGCCTGGGCTTTCTCTGCAAGAAGGAGCAATCTATGTCTACACGAACCCATGAAGTGACATCAAAAACCGCAAACTTGAATACCCCTGATGGCTTTTCGCCGGAAGAAGTGAAGAATCTCTCTATCGTTCTGAATGCACTTTTGGCGGATGTATTCGCGCTTTATCTCAAGACAAAGAACTTCCACTGGCACATGAGCGGGCCGAGCTTCCGTGATTATCATCTTCTTTTGGACGAACAGGCGGATCAGATTTTTGCAATCACCGATGACATCGCGGAACGCGTGCGAAAGGTAGGCGGCACAACGCTGCGTTCCATCGGCCACATCGCCCGTCTGCAACGCATTGCGGACAACGACCAGGAGTTTGTCGATGCCCACGCAATGCTCAAGGAGCTGCACGCCGACAACAAGTCGCTCGTGGAAAGCTTGCGCGCCGCACACGAAGTGGCCAGCAAAGCCAACGATTACGCGACGACAAGCCTCATTGAGAACTGGATCGACGAAGCAGAACGCCGCGCATGGTTCCTGTTTGAATCCACTCGCTAGATGGAAGCCCATCCACAATACAAAGGCCTTCCGCTTTGCGGGAGGCCTTTTAGTTTGTGACAGACGAATACTCAGTCCATCGCAATGCTGAGCTGGTGACGCACATCGGCGCCGCGAATCCAGAAGATCACGTCGGTGGCGATGTTCGACGCATGGTCGGCGATACGCTCAAGGCTGCGCGAGATCATCAGGCCATTCATCGCCTGCTGCGTAAACTGAGGTTTCTCCTGGATCATTTGCAGAAGGTCGGCATGCGCCCGTCGATTCATGCGGTCAATCTCGTCGTCCATCTCACGCACGGTATCGGCAAGGCGCGCATCGCCATCGAGCAGTGCCTGCACGGCGGTGCGAATCATGCGTCCGGCAAACTCGCCCATAGCGGCAAAGTCCACTGGCAGTTCCACTGTCTCGGTCTTCAGAATGTCCTTGGTCCGGCGCGATATACCCATCGACTGGTCCCCGATCCGTTCGAGGTCGCCATTGATCTTGATCACGGCCAGAATGAAGCGCAGATCGATGGCCATCGGCTGTTCCTTGGCCAGAAGCTCATAGGCCATCTCGTCGAGTTCGCGCTGCGCGGTGTTGATCGCAGTCTCGTTCTGTTTTACGTACTGGCACAATCCCAGGTCGCGTTGCAGGTAAGCGTCCACGGCCGCCTCAACCGCCTGTTGTGAGAGCGCGGCCATGGCCAGTAGCTTGTCCTTCAGCTCTGCGAGCTGCTGCTGAAAATGAATGCGGGGCACTTTCTTCAAAACTCCTACATTCTGATTGTGCACCAACCATTGTTACCAAACTGCAAATTTCCGTGGATGCACCATTACTGTTACGCAAATAGCGGTACAGTTTCAAGAACGGGACTGGGTATCCTGTCCTGACTATAGACTCACTGAGCGCCCATTTCGGCACCCTTGGCCTCGTGACCGAGAGCCGCCAAGACTGCCAGCGCGATGGCCACGAAGGCCACTGTCAACGCCAGCACGGGAGGATAGGTCCCCCATTTTTCGGCCAAAAGTGCCTGCCCTTTGCCGTTCCATGAGGTAATCAACCCGCCTAATTGATAGGCCAGTCCCGGAGCGGTGGCTCGCACCGGACCAGGGGAAAGCTCGGTGAGGTAAGCCGGGACTACACCCCATGCGCCCTGCACCATAAACTGCATCAGCACGGCACCTGTTCCCAACACCCATGCCGAGTGGCCGTAAGCGTAAAGAGGAATAATGGGCAAGGCCAGCAGCGATGCCGCGATGATGGCGCGTTTACGCCCCCAATGTTCCGAGAGCACGCCGAACACCAATCCGCCCGCAATGGAGCCCAGTCCATAGAGCACGCCGAGCAAACCGACAATCTCCGGCGAAAGTTTCATCTGCACGGTCAGGAACGTTGGATATACGTCCTGTGTTCCGTGCGAAAAGCTCATGAAAGCAGTCATTAGAAGAACTAGAAAAAGAAAGCGCGGCATGAAACGCAGAAGCTCTTTTTGAAATACAGGCGCCGCACCTTTGACTGCTCGTTTCTTGGCACCTTCCTTCCACACGGGGCTCTCATCCACGCGGGTTTGGACATAAAGCACCAGCAGCGCAGGAAGAGAGCCAACAATAAAGAGACCGCGCCAGCCGATGCCGGGAATAGTGATGCCGTGCCAGGAGATTCCTGCGAAGAGGACGGCATAGGCAGCCGAGGCCAAAATGGAGCCCAGGGCGTAACCCTCCTGCAGAATTCCGCTGAAGGCGCCACGGCCTTCCCGCGGCAGAGTTTCAAAGACCAGAGCCGCGCCCACACCCCATTCCCCGCCCATGGCAATGCCAAAAAGCGCACGCAGGGCCAGCAACGCATTGAGTGATGGAGCGAACGCGCATGCCAACTCAATCACGCTGAAGCTGAGAATGTTGAAGATCAGAATAGGCCGCCGGCCATAACGGTCAGCGAGCATTCCGAAGACCAGCGCACCCACCGGCCGGAAGGCCTGTGTCCAAAACACCGCCCCGAGAACATCTGAGGGCCGGGCATGAAAATCATTCGCGATCGCCTTGACGCAGAAGACCAGTAGGAAGAAGTCGAGCGAGTCCATCGTCCAGCCCAGAAATGACGCAACAAAGGCGTGCCGCTGGCTTGAGGTTAGCCGCTTGAAATTCTGTAGGATGGACATCTCCAGAACATATCAAAATATGGCCAATACGCGAGGCCAATAAGCGCTCCATGATGGGCGGAATTCCGCGCACGCTTCCTGCCTTGGACTAAAATCAAGACGTTATGGCTACCATTACGCTTTCCACCGCCATCCAGCCGCGTTCGCCCAAAGGCACCTTCGCCAATGAGCCGTTCGTCGATTTCAAAACTCCGGAAAACACCCGCGCCATGCAACAGGCTCTTGCTCTGGTTGCCGCCCAGTTGGGCCGCGAATATGACCTCGTAATCGGTGGGCATCGTATTCGAACGGAGGGCAAGATCAAGTCACTCAATCCAGCCCGGCCCGGGCAGATTGTAGGCATCCATCAGAAAGCAGGCACCGAACATGCTGAGCAGGCAATGCAGGCCGCCCTCACGGCCTACGAAACCTGGAGCCGCACTTCGGTGGGCGACCGCGTTTCCCTGCTACTAGGCGCAGCGGAGATTATTCGCAAGCGCAAGCTGGAGTTTGCTGCCTGGCTCACCTACGAAGTGGGCAAGAACTGGGCTGAAGCGGATGCCGATGTGGCCGAAACCATCGACTTTCTTGAGTTTTACAGCCGCGAAGCGCTCCGCCTTGCCGAAGCCACGACTCCAATTCAATTGCCCGGAGAACGAAATCAACTTCTCTATATTCCGCTGGGTGTAGGCGCGGTGATTCCGCCATGGAACTTCCCCTTCGCCATCATGGCAGGAATGACCCTTGCCTCCATCGTCACTGGCAATACGGTTGTGCTGAAACCCTCCAGCGACTCGCCGACCATTGCCGCAAAGTTTCTGGATGTGCTGGAAGAGGCAGGCATGCCTCCAGGCGTGGTGAACTTCTGCCCTGGCTCCGGCGCCACCTTTGGCGACGCAATCGTGAAGCATCCGAAGACGCGCTTCGTTGCCTTTACCGGCTCAAAGGCGGTTGGGCTCAATATTCATGAACTGGCCGCAAAGACACAGCAGGGTCAAATCTGGATCAAGCGGACGATTCTCGAAATGGGTGGCAAGGACTCGATTGTTGTCTGTGCGGACGCTGACCTGGACGCTGCCGCCGACGGCATTGTGGCCGCCGCATTCGGCTTCAGCGGGCAAAAGTGCTCGGCCTGCTCACGGGCAATTATCGAGGCTCCGGTCTACCAGATTCTCGAAGAGAAGATACGTGAGCGCGTGGCAAAGCTCACGGTTGCCGATCCGGCAACCAATGCGAACATGGGGCCGGTCATCAACAAGAGCGCGATGGAATCCATCCTTGGCTACATTGAGATTGGCAAAAAGGAAGGCCGTCTCGTTACCGGTGGCAAGGCCGTGCCGAATGAAGATGGTGGCTATTTCATCGAGCCAACCGTTATCGCGGACATCGCGCCCGACGCGGTTATCTCACAGGAAGAGATCTTTGGGCCAGTTTTAGCGCTTATCAAAGTGGAAAATTTCGAGGAAGGTCTGGCGGTTGCCAACAACACAGAATACGGACTGACTGGAGCTCTTTATACAAGTGACAAGGCCCGGCTCGACCAGGCGCGGCATGAGTTCCACGTGGGCAACCTCTATCTGAATCGCAAATGCACCGGCGCAATGGTCGGCGCGCATCCATTCGGGGGCTTCAATATGAGCGGAACAGACTCGAAGGGGGGCGGTCCCGACTATCTGCTGCTCTTTACTCAGGCCAAGAGTGTGGCAGAGAGGCTCTAGTGATCAAGAGGAGCGGCTTTCGCCGCTCCTCTCTGCCAACCCCTGTTTTCCCTTAATAAATTGGTTGATGAATCGTGCTATGAGGCAACTGCCGTTGGCGTGGCTGCACGCCGTTGCTGTTGCTGTGCCTGCTGCTCCTCAGCTTCAAGACGGCTGCCCATCTCCGCTGCGGCCTGTGCCAGCACGCGGTGGTGAATCGTAAACAGGGCAAGTTCGAGCCGGTCGCTGACGCCGGTCTTATCGTAGATGGAACGCAGGTAATTCTTGATTACCTGTTCAGTTGTCTTCAGGCGCTGGGCAATTTCACGGTTCTTGCAGCCCTGAACAATCAGCGCCACAATGCGCATCTCTTTGGGTGTGAGCCGATCGCGCACACGCGTTCCAACAAGATCCTCTTCAGTCACCTCACTCTGCACCAGCTGGGGTGGCGTCCAGGTTTCACCTGCTGACACGCGACGGACGCACTCCACAAGTGCCTGGCCCGTGACATTGCGGAAGACCACGCCACGCACACCCTGCTGCAGGAAGGTGGCAGCGCTGTCCGAGTTTTCGGCGATGACGATACCACGGCTGTTAGCCGTCTCAAGGAGCGTACGCATCCGCCCCATGTCGGGCCGCAACGACGCGGCAAAGATCACAATTGCTCCGGGAAAGGTCGTAATCGCATGCATCATGCGCTCAACATCGGTGCATTGGGCAATAATGCGAAGATCGTCGTCCATGGCAAGTACTTTTGCCGTACCTGCACGAAAGATTGCCTGCGAATCGGCCAGGATGACTTTACTCATCATGATGTACGCCCCACTTGCCGTCTTTTCTTCAAGACTTTGTAAACGAATTGCCGCTCTCTCAATAGGGCGGCGATATGACAAATCCAAATTGGCTCTTCGGCCAATTTGCTCAAGGTTCGTTCCCAATGAACCTGAACGGGAGGCGGATACGGTCCCCCAGAGACGCTCCCTCGCTAATGATTCCTTGCGAGATTTAAATCTTTCGTCACCTGGAACAGAGAAAGGTACCGGTCCAAAAGTAATACCCCTTGCAAACACTCTACAGCCCTTCTTCCCGGAACGTCACTAAAATCCCACGCGAGAAGGCCCTCAATGTTTACTCAAAGGGGACTGTTTCCTGGGTTGCATTCCTGTCATATTGCTCTCGTACACTAGGAACAGTATGGCCCGCCCCATCATCCTCGCGGTTGACGACGATATAAGTGTCCTCGAGTCAGTGGTTCAGGATTTGCGCCGCTACTATGGGGCCGAATACCGCATTCTTCGTGCCGCAAGCGGTCAAGCCGCTCTGGACATTCTTGATCAGCTCAAATCGCGCCAGGAGGCAGTCGCCCTGCTGGTGAGCGACCAGCGTATGCCGGGAATGACGGGAGTTGAGTTCCTGGAGAAGGCGCAGGTACTGTTTGCGGAGGCAAGGCGTGTATTGCTTACAGCTTACGCCGACACTGAGGCCGCCATCCGTGCCATCAATACGGCGCGTATCCACTACTACCTGAACAAACCCTGGGACCCACCCGAGGAGAAACTTTACCCTGTCCTGGACGATCTGCTGGAGGATTGGAAGGCCGGTTATCGCCCTCCGTTTGAAGGACTTCGCGTCCTCGGCAGCCGCTGGGCGCTTGAAGACCACAAGCTGCGCAGTTTCCTCTCGAGCAATCACATTCCCTATCGCTGGCTTGATGTGACCTCCAACGAAGAGGCACGCTCCGTTCTCGAAGAAAAGCACCTGACCATCGACAAACTGCCCATCATTCTCTTCCCCGATGGCACATCTCTTGTGGGCGCCGACTCGGCTACGCTCGCCGATCGCGTGGGACTCAAGACCCACGCCGCCGAAGAATTCTATGACATGGTTGTGGTCGGTGCCGGGCCGGCAGGGCTTGCGGCCGCAGTGTACGGTGCTAGTGAGGGCCTAAAAACCATTGTAATTGAACCACTTGCGCCGGGAGGACAAGCCGGAACCTCATCCAGGATTGAAAACTATCTTGGTTTCCCGACCGGCATCACGGGAGGAGAACTTGGCCGCAGAGCGCATATACAGGCATCGCGCTTCGGGGCCGAATTCCTGTCGCAGCGGGCAACGGGTCTGCGGGTGGATGGTCAATATCGGTTTATTCAATTGACCGACGGGCGCGAAGTCGCCAGCCATATCGTCCTGCTTGCTACGGGAGTGCAGTACCGGATGCTCAGTATCCCCGGAGCAGAAAGGCTCACCGGCCGCGGTATCTATTACGGCGCGGCGCTGGTTGAAGCCGCTTCATGCAAGGACGAGGAAGTCTACGTCATCGGCGGTGCCAATTCGGCCGGTCAGGCAGCCCTGCATTTTGCGCAATACGCCTGCAAAGTGGTTATGCTGGTTCGCGGTGAGGGGCTTTCGGCAACCATGTCGAAATACTTAATCGATGAGATTCAACGCACATCTAACATAGTTGTGCAGACGAATACACAAGTGCTGGAAGCAAGCGGTGGCGAACATCTGGAGAGCTTGAGGTTGCTGGGCCCTGAAGGCGAATACGAGGTGCAGGCAACATCACTCTTTGTGTTTATTGGCGCCGCTCCCCGCGTCGAATGGCTCCCTTCAATCGTCCAGAAGGATGAGAACGGCTTTTTGCTTGCCGGCCCGGATCTGGGCCGGGATGGGGAAAACGGTTGGCACGAAATGCGTGATCCATTCCTGCTGGAAACCAGCGTACCCGGCGTTTTTGTCGCTGGAGACCTGCGGCATGGCTCCGTCAAGCGGGTTGCTTCCGCAGTCGGTGAAGGTTCCATCGCAGTTCAATTCGCACATAAGTATCTGGCCCAATTCTGAGAAGGAGTAGCAGGCAACCCATGGACATTGGCGATAAGCAAACCTGGACGGCAATAGCAGTCCAGTTGACGGAAGTTGCAGAGGCTCTGCGACAGACCCGCCCGTTCGCCGAAGTCGACTTCGCTTCACTGCCGCCGCTTCATAATCCGGAACGCATCGACGCAAAGGCTGGAGACATCCTCATCAAGACGGGAGAGATGAACCTGTATTACTGGGTCGTTCTCTCCGGAGAAATGCGTGCTGAGCTGTTTGAAAGCGATGGAAACCGCACCAAAGCCGGCCTGGCCGTAGCAGGCGAAGCATTTGGTGAAACGCCTCTGGTGCTTGGCCGGAAAGATGTTCCCTTCCAGCTTGTGGCTGTGGAAGACACCACCTTGGTCCGGTTTACGGAAGAGGATTTCTGGACCCTGATGGCATCCTGCCCGTCGTTGCGCAAAGTCGTACTGGCCGATGTTGCTACGCGTGTACGGAACTATCAGGTCGAGGCGTTGCATCGGGAAAAGCTCGTCTCGCTCGGCACACTTGCAGCGGGCCTGATGCACGAACTGCACAACCCCGGTTCGGCGGCCAAACGTTCCGCTTCCCAATTGCGTGAAAATCTCATGCGTCTGCAGAAACTGAGCCTCCGATTTAGTGAAGACCATGCACCCAAGAACAAGGAACAGATTGAGTGCATGCGCGGACTTCTCGAGCACTCCATGCATGGTTGCAGACTCAAGGCGATGAGCAGTCTCGACCAGGCCGATGCGGAAGAAGCGATGGGCGAGTGGCTTTCCACGGCCGGAGTAGAAAACGCATTCACAATTGCGCCAGTGCTTGTCAGTATGGGCTTCGACGAAGAGGAACTGCGGTGTGCCCGCGAGTTATTCGAAGCAGCTCAGTTTTCCGATACGCTCAACTGGCTTGAGTCTCTGGTCTCAAGTGTGGGTCTGGTCTGTGCCATTGAAGACAGTATCTCCCGCATTTCCGACCTTGTAATGGCGGTGAAGAAATTCGCCTATGAAGACCGCGGCGGCGCGCGCGAATTGGACGTGCACGACAGCCTGCAAAGTACCTTGGTGATTCTTGGACACAAGCTGCGAATCCGCCAGATCGATGTAGAGAAGCACTTCGACGCATCGCCCGCTGTGCTCTGCACGCGGGGAGTTGCACTGGGCCAGGTCTGGACTAACCTCATTGACAATGCAGCTGACGCGTCTCCGGCCCACGGGCGCATTCAGATCTCAACCTGGAACGAGCCCGAGTGGATCGGGGTTTCAATTACCGATCAGGGCGAAGGAATTCCTCCCGATGTTCTCCCGCACATCTTCGATCCTTTCTTCACAACCAAACCGCAGGGTCAGGGAACAGGACTCGGACTTGAAATTGTCCATCGCATCGTGACACAGAAGTTCGGCGGCACAATTCAGGTTGAATCAAACCCTGGCAAAACCACCTTCACGGTGCGGCTTCCCCTCAAAGGCTCTACAATCTCCGACAACGCACCCAACTAGCCTTCCTTTCACGACTCCATCAAACAAAGATCCCCTTTACATCCTTGCAAGCTTAGTAGATCTGGTGCCTTTCAACGCAAAGGCAATTGAGAGCGCACGCATGTCATTGTGAGCAAAAGCCAATGCAAATGCGCTTCATTTGCAATCAAGTTGTTCTCCTCTTTGGACGATGAAGGCTTTGAGGGAGACTGCATGAAGGAGCGCGACAAAATACTGGAAGCGGCGCTCGATTCCTATCCGGACGGAATTGCCTTGCGCGGATTGGATGGAACGCTCGTCTATTGGAATCGGGCCGCCGAGTCGATTACTGGATTCGCAGCAGCCGAAGTTCTGGCGCGTCCCATTCACGACGCGGTCGGGGACCTTCTCAATATGAGCGCCGAAGCAGGGGATGGTTGCCATGATGGACATCCGCATGGTGGACGCGGCTGCCTTGTTCATGTGGAGCACAAGCATGGTTATCCCTTGTCAGCGCTTGTACGAACCTTTCTGTTGCGCGATGCATTGGGGGAGCACATCGGTACGGGCTACTTCTTTCACGCCTCCGAAGGTCTGGAAAATCTGCCTCATGGGGACACAGGCCAGGATGAATCCGTTGAAGCCAGCCAGGCCGAGCTGGAGGAAAGACTACAGACTGCCTACCAGGAATCAGGACAATCGGGACTTGCCTTCGGTCTCCTCTGGATAACGGTCGACCAGGCTGAGAGTCTGCGCCGCACTCATGGAACCAGCGCCTGTGACGCCATGATGAAGAAAGTACAACGCGTTCTAATCAGCGGCCTGACTCCAACGGAAGAAATCGGCCGTTGGGGCGAAAACGAGTTTCTCATTCTCTCCCATGAACGGTTCGCCGCATCGCTCGCATCACATGCGCAAATGCTGGCCGGACTTACTAGAACAACAGACTTCCGCTGGTGGGGAGACCGCATTTCCCTTACGGTAAGCATCGGAGCGGCGCAGCCCGGCCGCGACGAATCGCTCGCCGAACTGTTGGAACGCGCCAAGTCAGCCATGAATGCTTGCATCCACAGTGGTGGCAACCGGGTCGTACTTGCTCCAGGGAGGCTGGCATGTTTGCCGTCATAGGCATTCTTGTTGTCTTCGGAGCTGTGATCGGCGGCTTCCTGATGGAGCACGGCAAGATTGCGGTGCTCATGCAGCCGGCGGAGCTGATCATCATCGGCGGCGCGGGTCTCGGAACGCTTCTTGTTGCGAATCCGATTCACATCATCAAGGGCATCTTCAGCTCCCTCACCGGCGTTCTCGGAGGCTCCAAATTCAATAAGTCGCGTTACCTGAACACGCTCAAAATGATGTACCAGTTCCTCAATAAAGTCCGAAAGGAAGGATTGCTAAGCGTTGAAAACGATGTTGAACAACCGAACGATAGCGCGCTGTTCAAAAACTTCCCTGAGTTTCTCAAAGATCATCATGCGCGCGACTTTGTGTGCGACACGCTGCGCATGGCGATCTCGGGTGGAGTTGAGCCCTTTGATATGGACCAGATGATGGAACTTGATATGGAAGTCTCCCATCATGAGTCCACGCAACCCATCAGTTCGCTCACCACGGTCGCTGATGCACTTCCGGGCCTTGGCATCGTTGCCGCGGTACTCGGAGTCGTTATCACCATGGGCGCACTCGGCGGCCCGCCTGAAGAGATTGGTCACAAGGTCGCAGCGGCGCTCGTTGGAACTTTCTTGGGAATTCTGCTTTGCTACGGCGTGGTCGGCCCGTTGAGCTCCAACATGAGCAAGATTGCAGATGACCACAACAGTTATCTACATGTGTTGCGCGTGCTGATCCTTTCGTTTCTCAAAGGCTCAGCGCCCATGATCGCAGTTGAGATTGGCCGGCGCGCCATCCCGGCGCATGTGCGTCCCAGCTTTGACGAAATGGAAAAGGCCTGCAAGGGCGGCGGTGAACAGGCGGCAGCAGCCTGAGATCTGCTTCGGCGGAGATTGATTTCATGTCCACAGCGAATAAGCCGCAACCCATCATCGTCATTAAGAAAAAGGTCGGCCACGGCGGCCATCATGGCGGTGCATGGAAGGTTGCCTATGCGGACTTTGTAACCGCGATGATGGCGTTGTTCATTGTCCTGTGGCTCATGAATTCCTCCACCAAAATCAAGCAGGCTGTCGCCGGTTACTTCCAGGATCCGAAAGGCAACGGGAAGTTGCTAGGAACTTCGATGTCCGGTTCGGGAGAAACCGTGTCCGTACTCAAGAAGGCTGAAATGGAAAAGCTCAAAGAAAAGCTCGAGCAGCAGATCAAGTCCAGGCCTGATCTGAAGAAGCTTTCCAAACAGATTGAGATTACAGTCACAGCCGAAGGCCTGCGCATTGAACTGCTCGAGGACAAAAATGGCACCTTCTTCGAGAGCGGAAGTGCGCACTTGAGCCAGAAAGGGCAGGAGTTACTCGCATTGCTCGCAAGCGAGCTCAAGACGTTACCCAATCATCTGCTTATCGAAGGACACACGGACGCGAAGCAGTACTCGCACGACGCCAATTACAGCAACTGGGAGCTTTCAGCGGACCGTGCAAATGCAGCGCGTCGGCTGATGCAGTCGAGCGGTATACGCCACGACCAGGTGACTCAAATCCGCGGTTATGCCGACCAGTTTTTGCGCGTCAAGAACAACCCGTACGATCCGTCTAACCGTCGCATCTCCATTCTCGTTAAAAACGTGGAAGGTCCTTTGTCCACAATTAAGGGCAGCTTCGCAGTTGGTAACGAAGCCGGCGGCACGACCGGAGATACGGACAGTCAAATCGCGAAGAGCAGCGAACAAAAGGCTGACTCGGCAGGCAGCAAAGAATATTCCGCTTCTTCGCGACACACAACCACGGACGAAAAGTCTGTTCTCAAAACTGCGGACCACTATGCGCTCGCCGCAAGGCCTCCTGATTCCAAACTCATCGACGGGACTAAGCCTGGTCAGCACGAAAATGCACTTCCAACCAGTGGGAAATAGCGAGTCCACACACGCCGCTTGCCTTGCAATGGAGTCGATAGTGTAGTCTCATGGCGTAGCGGAAAGCGTTTACCGGAGGCTCTTCTCATGCCCATTGTTGCCGGAGTCGATTTCGGCACCCTTAGCGTGCGCGTCACACTTGTTGATAGCAGGACTGGACCAATCGGAACAGCATCTGCGCCGTATTCACTCCACCGCAAACGCGAAGATCCCGATTTCGCCACGCAATCGCACAGTGACCAGATGTCGGCGCTCGTGCAGGCCACACGCGAGGTGCTGCAAACAACCGGCGTCCAGGGCGACGCAGTAGAAGCCATTGCGCTCGACACCACTGGTTCCAGCGTGATTCCTGTCGACGCACATCTGGCACCGCTTGACGACTACTATCTCTGGTGCGATCACCGCGCGCATGCGGAGGCAGAAGAGATCACGGCAAAGGCGCACGCACTCGGCTTCGAAGGAATTGACTGGTGCGGGGGAGTCTACTCACATGAGTGGGGATTTGCCAAGCTCCTTCACTGGCTGCGTCACAATCCTGACAAGCGCGCACAATTTGCCACTGCACTTGAACACTGTGACATGGTGGCGGCAACGTTGTGTGGAGTTGAGTCGGTTGCCGCACTCAAACGCAGTGTCTGCGCCATGGGACACAAGTGGATGTGGAATCCCAAATGGGGCGGTCTTCCGCCGGAAGATTTTCTCGCTCAAGTTGATCCTCTCTTTGCCGGCGTGCGCAACAAGATGGGCGGTGAATATCGAACAAGCGATCATCTTGCCGGCCGACTCTCAACTGCGTGGGCAGAAAAGCTCGGACTTCGTGCAGGCATTCCAATCCCTGTCGGCGCCTTCGACGCGCATTGGGACGCCATCGGATCGCACATTCGCGAAGGTGACGTGGTGAATGTCGTCGGAACATCCACCTGCATCATCGCCATGGCTAAGGAAGCCCAACTGGTTCCCGGTGTCTGCGGCGTGGTGCCCGGCAGTGTGCATCCGGCTTACACGGGAATTGAAGCAGGCCTCTCCGCCACGGGCGACATTTTCGATGCCATTGCACGTCGAGCGCAGTCCACCGTAGCCGAGCTGAGCAAGGGACTTGATGCATTCAAGGCTGGACAGACCGGCCTGCTTCGGTTGAGTTGGGACAACGGCGATCGCACGGTGCTCGTCAATCCCGAACTGGGCGGCATCACGATCGGATGGAATCTGATTCACACCGCGCAGGACGAGTTGTTCGCCGCGATTGAAGGAACGGCATTCCACACGCGCATTATTCTGGAGCGCATGGCCGAACATGGTGTACGCGTGGACCGCGTGATCAATGCGGGCGGTATTCCGCAGAAGAACGAAGTGCTCAATCGCGTTTACGCCAATGTACTCAATAAGCCCGTGCTGGTTCCTTCCGGTGTTCCCACAAGCCTGGGCTCAGGCATCATGGCCCTGCTTGCGGCTGGCGTTTACAAAAACATTGAAGAGGCGCAAGCGGCGGTTTGCCTACCTCTGCGCACAGTCGAACCCGACGCCAAATCTGCCGCAGTTTATGAGCAACTCTACGGCCACTATCGCAACGTCTACTTCGCATTTGGACAACGGAATGCGGATGCCGCAGCCCTTGGCCAGGTGTTGCCCGAGTTGCGCAGAATTGCCGCACAGGTGAGATCAGCTGGATAGAATTCCCTTGCATTCCTGATCGATAGGATCACCGAACGGAGTAACGATGCAGCGACGTAGTTTTCTTAAGTCGGCCGGCGCCGTGACGGCAGGTGCGCTCGTTTTGCGGCGCAACCAGGCGCTCGCGCAACAGTCCGACAGCCATATCGAAGTTCTTGTTGACGAACCCATCGCCACAATTGCACCGGAAGTTTATGGCCACTTCACAGAGCATCTTGGAACCGTGATCTATGACGGGATCTACGTGGGCGAAGACTCGAAGATTCCAAATGAGCATGGATTGCGCTCGGCTCTCATTGAAAAGATGCGCGCCATCAAAGCACCAATGGTTCGCTGGCCAGGTGGATGCTTCGCCGACAGCTACGATTGGCGCGATGGCATCGGGCCAAAGAACAAGCGCCCGCGTCGTACCAACTTCTGGACAGACGCTTATCCGCATCAGCTGGTCGATCAGAACATCCCTCAGGTCTACGACCCGAACACCTTCGGCACGACCGACTTCGCGCGTTTCTGCAAGCTCTGCGGCGCGGAGCCCTACATTGCCGCCAACGTGCGCAGTCTGCCTCCGCTCGCGTTTGACCATTGGGTTGAATACTGCAACTCGCCGCGCGGCACCACAACGCTCTCTGAGACGCGGGCCGCGGATGGATTTCCAGATCCCCTTAATGTGAAGTACTGGGGCGTTGGCAATGAAAGCTGGGGCTGCGGCGGCAACTTCGATCCAGAAGATTATGCGGTTGAATTCAAGCGCTGGACAACCTGGGTTCCGAGTTATGGCGTGCCGCTTCGCTTTGTCGCATCCGGACCAAACAGCGATGAGCAGTCATGGACACGCGGTTTTTTCAACAAGCTCTGCCACGGCCAACCAAGCCACGATATGCATGGCGTCTGGGGCCTCAGTGTCCATCACTACGCCTGGAATCTCTCCCGCGGCAAGACGCAGGACTGGAACGAGGGTAAGGGCGACGCGCTCCAATTCGATGCCGTGGACTGGTACGAACTGGCACGCGAGACCGACCGCATGGAACACATCATCAACGATCACTGGACCGCTTTGGGCGAATTCGATGTCGACCGCAAGGTTCGTCTGGTTGTGGATGAATACGGCCCGTGGTATCGACCCGGCACCGAATTCAGTCCAGAACAGTTGCTGGGCCAGCAGATCACCGTGCGCGACGCGGTGATGACCGCCATTTCGCTCGATACGTTCAATCGCAATGCGGACAAGGTTGGAATGGCGGCCTGCGCGCAATTGATTAACAACCTGAATGCGCTCTTCTTTTCGCAGGGCGAGAAGTTCATCTCTACGCCGAACTTTAACGTCTTCGAACTCTACGCGGCGCATCAGGACGGCACATCCTTACGCACGGAGTTTTCGTCGCCTGAAGTTCGCTATGATCGTGATGGCAAGCCAGCCACATTCTGGGGGCTCAAGGGATCGGCATCGACCAAAGGAAAGACACTCACGCTCACCGTCGTGAATCCAGATGTGAGCCAACCGCGGGAGGCGGAGATTGTTCTTCGTGGAGCGAAGGCAACCAGTGCGCATGCGCGGTACGTGGGCGAGAAGGATATCCACGCACACAACACATTCGAAGATCCGGATCGCGTGAAGACGCATACGGCCGACGTCGTTGTCAGCGGCAACCGACTCCGCTTCACATTTCCGCCGGCATCTGTGACCTGTATTTCCGCAGACCTCGCGTAGGCCGACTATCGATGGGGGTGCTTCACTCTTGCGAGCGAGGTATACCCCCCTCCCCCTACCTTTAGTCTCTGCATTTGATTCCAAAGAGGTTAGGCGAGGTATATACCAACCCCATATTTGATTCCAAAGAACTTATTCGTAACTATACAATTCCACAATACTTACAGCGCCGATTTGCAATTTCTGCGTTATGTTCTGAAAAGCTTACAGGCAAAAATTGAAACTAAATAAACGACGCTCGGTCATCCCAGTTGTTCGCATACGCCTTGCACGTTCCCAGAGACAGTATGCACCCGAGCGAAGAAATGATCTGCAAGGCCGCGGTGACCGCGATCGCTTCCTGATTGGTGCAGAGAATTAATGCGGGTGAGGAATTGCAGCATCGCGAATGCATGGATGCTCGCGATGGCATTTCTTGAATTCCACTCACGGGACATTGCTTTGGGCAAAGACAACGCCCGCGAAGCATATGCTTCGCGGGCGTTTTTGTTTTTACTTTGCGGTTTAGAAGTCGAAGCGGAGAGCTGAACTGCATACGACGCGGCTGCGTAAGCAGCGCTCTAGCCACACCGAGATTGCCATTGGTGAGTCCTGATCCAATGGATTCCGAGATCAAAACGAACCTAGTTGGTAACGTTGTAGACTTCCCAGGCAAACTTGACGGCTCCCATATCGCCTAGTCCCCAGCTCTTGGCAAGTCCCGAATCGATGTCGAAGTAGCCATCGCCGCGGAAGTTGTTGCGTTGGCCCGCCTCGCCCGGATAGGGAAGGCGAACGGACTGTCCCGATGTCAGACCACTGAATTGATTGCATCTGGATCGTCGAAGAACTGAGGGTTACCGTTTGCGTCAAGTGTTTATGCATCTTCACCTTTCCAGTCACAACGCCATAGCTCTCAATTTCCCAGTTCGTAGTCCAGCCGGGTTCAAGAGCGAGAAAGGAAGCCCGCTGGACCAGTGGCATTGCCAGCAATTGCCAGCCACCAAGGAAGCTGGTCCGCAAGGCCGTTTAAATTGCCGCCCAGTAGTGCTTTCCACGCCGAAAGGCAACAGATAGAGAAATCTGCGGTAATCAGATGGCGTGTATCGAAGTCCGACGGACCGCGGTTGAGGCTGGGATTCCACGTGTTGAGGATGTATGAGAAAGCGTTTCTGGAGGGCTCGAAAGGTTGCTCGCGTTCCGCGTCCGACCCCATATCGATCGACTGCCCAAAGGTGTAGCTGAAGTCCATGGACAGGCCATGGCTCATCGGGTGACGCAGAGTGACCTGACCAGCGTTGTAATAGCTCATGCCAATGCTGGCGAGTGAATAGAGCGATGAAAACTGATCTTGCCAGAAATGCGAGTTGCCAATCCGATGGAAAATCATAGACTCCAAAAGGACTGAAATCGATATCTGCCAGAGAGCTCGTTGCGCCGTAGGTATAGCGGTAGTACGACCATTCATTGTCATAGATGGCCTGTGTCGCGCTCTCACCGTCATAGTCATAATTGGCCATGAAGGGAAAGACATGTTCAAAGTAGGGAATGGCTTGAACGTTCGGAGGAGTACATCCACTTGGACCCGAATATGGGCCGCATCCCTGATTCTGGTCCACGACTTTGGAAAGCTGAGTTCCGGCCGCGAAATAGTCGCCGCCGCCCTGCGGATCGACATAGTCCACCGGCTCAGCAAGGTCGAGTTGCTGAAGCAGATGGCGTCCCAGCCTGCCCACATACGACGTCTCAAGAGTGAAGCCGCCGGGAAGTTCCCGTTGCACGGACAAGTCAAACGACTCCGAATAAGGAGTTTGCAACTTGTTGTCGATGCCCCAGGTGATGGCAAAGTTGTCTAAGGGAGCGGTGTACGGGAATGTCGCCGTGGCAGGCGCAGGTCCACTGGTGGTCTGAATCGGAGGCAGGCTGCTTCGACTGATAAAGCGTGGCGCTCCAGGATTATTGCACTGAGAAGGATCAGCGCAGTCGCCCTCAACAGCGTACACGCTGGCTGGATTGTTCACTGCCGAGCTCATACCATACGAACCGTTCTGATCAAACGTGCTGACCAGGGACTGGCCGAAATGGTCGTAGTAAATGCCCGCGCCAACGCGAATTGAGGTCTTGGTGTCCGGCGAGTAGGCAATGGAAAGTCGAGGAGCGAAGTTCCCCTTCGGCTGTGGCCAGTAGCCGGGCTTGTTATAGAAATGGCCCGCCGGCGCAAACGTCAGGTCCGGTTCATAAATCTGACCAGATTGCGCCGCAATTTCACGCTGCTGGTACCAAGCGTGCGTATCGATTGTTGGCGTAACCTGCTGTCCATGCGTCTCCCAGGGCGTCTGCAGCAGCGAGTAGCGGAGCCCGTAGGTGATTGTCAGATTCGGCCTGACGCGCCAACTGTCCTGAAGATAACCCTCATACTCATTCGACTTGAAGTGGCGATCAATTGCCGCACCGTCAGGAAGCAATGTACCTGACGTAGCGGAATCCAAGCGGTAGTTGAATACGTCGTTCCGGCTTGGAACCGTTCCGATCAAATTGTCAAATGCAATCTGATAGGAGTTTGCAAAGCCGCCATCTACATTGCCCTGGTCGGGTGGTGTGTCCGATAGCCAGTACGGGTTGTGTCGAGGCGCTGTTATAGGAGTTCGCATCCGTTGAGTTGTTCTGGAAGATGAGCCGCCAGTTGAACCCGAACTGGATGGTGTGGTTGCCCTTGATCCAGCTCACGTTGTCCACCAGGTTATACACCGGAATATCGGTAAACGTTGTGCGGGTTTGAGCCGTTGGATTAGAGAGGAAGCGGAACGAGACGTAGTCTCCCGAGCCTGCGCCCCGGTTGCTTATGCCCTGGCGGACGTACCCGAAGCGAAGATCGTTAATGAGATGTTGGAGTGATGGTCCAAGTGTCACCACCCAGAAGGCCCTTGTTGTTGGATTCCTGAACGTTACTGGGTCCCTGTCCTGGGAATTGTTCTACATCACTCAACGTATCTTTCTGAAGCTGGCCGCGCACAAAGATGCGGTGCTTATCGTTCGGAACAAAATCGAGCTTGGCGATATAGGTGTTCAGATTCTTGGGGTTGGGAGACGAGAAGGAGTAGGAACCTTCATTCACGCCGTCGCCAAGCAGCTTATCCATTGGCCGCCGGCATGGAATTAAACAGATCCAGCGCGTTCGGGTTTGGCCCTGGCGCTGGGGGATATGCGACCGAATTGCACACCTGGCAGCCACTGTCCAGGTTTGCGACATCGGAAGCGCTGAGAACGGTGGTTCCCCCACTGGTGTTGGGATAGACGAGATTGCCCGCTTGATAAGAGGCAGTCGGCGCTGTCCGATTGACCTGGGCATTTTCTGCCTGACGAGTGCCTTCATAGTTTCCGAAAAAGAAGAGCTTGTCCTTGATGATCGGACCGCCAAGATCGGCGCCAAAGATATTGCGGATGAGTTTGCCGGGAATATTCGGCAGGCCGTTGCTTATCTGCGCCTGCTTATTGAACCAGTCATTGGCTACCGTGAAGGTCGGCCGATGGTATTCATAGACGGCTCCGTGGAATTTGTTTGTACCCGATTTGGTGACCATGCTGACCTGCGCGCCAGACGAGCGGCCCGAATCAGCGGTTGCGTTGCTGGTTACGACGCGGAACTCCTCGATTGAGTCCTGCGTCTGGCGCAGAACACCGGTGAATGCGTAGCCATTCAACTGATCGTTGTTGTCGATTCCATCGACCGTAATATTGCCCTGGTCGGAACGGCTGCCATTCACGGAGCCGTTACGGCTGTCAGAGGTTGTCTGGGGCATGTAGAGCACGCCAGGCTGCAGAGCAAGCAGGTCAGGCACGTTGCGCGTTTCCGTAGGAATTGACTCAATCAGGGTATTGCCGACAGAATTACCCAGAGAGGCATCCGAGGTATTCAGCGTCTGGGCCGTGGCAGACACATCAACGGTGACCGAGCTGGTCTGCAAGCTCAGCGTGAAATTGATTGACGCGGGCTGATTCACCAGGAGTTCAGCCGATTTGGTCTGGTCACCAAATCCTGCCGCTGTCACCTTGATCAAGTACTTGGCTGGCGAGATCTGCTGGAATGAATACCCGCCCGTGCTGTTTGCGGTTGTGGTCAGGACTCTCCCAGATGCTTGATTGGTGAGCGTGATGGTTGCCCCAGGGACCAAGGCTCCACTGGGATCAGTGACTGTTCCACGAAGTGATGTTGTTGCAGACTGGCTGAATGCGAAGGTAGTAAGCGAGAAGATGCAAAGAAGCATCCATCCCCAAAATGTACGTCTCACGGCTGTGCCTCCAAAATGAGCTAGAAGCGTGACTGCCTGTCGCGCTTTCCGCTGTTTCGATGTTGCTCTAGATTCACATCGACCGCTCTGCGAACAGGGCGGTAAAGATGCACTCCCGCTCATCGCCGGGAATCCTGCTGGCGGGGTTTTTTATTCAGGCGCGATCAGTAGATGATCGAGCCGGTTTGGCGGTGGGGACCGCCCTATCTCATGGATCTATTTAATTCTTAATGGTTTCGTACAAAGATTCAATAAAAATCCGGACCCAGGACAAAAGAATCCGTCGAGCTCCACCCCTCGATTCGCGGGCCAGGAAGCCAAAGGGCTCTAATTTAACCGCTGTACTTCATATATTTTGGTGACGAACACCGGTTCTCTTTTGCCACAAATTCCCAATTCAAATTGGAATTCGCCTAACCGGAAAGTAACCTCCCATGTTGTGGGATTTGTGGCACCCGCAGGCAGAAAGGCCTGCGGATGCCGGGAATTTCAGCGCTCGACAGAGTGGTTAGAAGTCAAACCGCAGGGCGAATTGCATGCGCCGCGGATCGGTCAACAACGAAGTTGCCACGCCCAGGCTGCCGCCTGTGAGGGCAGCGTTGAAGGACGCCGTCTGCACACGGTAGCTCTTGGTCTCTTAGTCGGGGGGAGATCGATTCGTCGTAAGAACGAATATTGAGGTACGACAGGGGAGACGAAAAGAGACCATCCGCAACTGGGCTATTGCTGTTGCTGCATTTGCTGGATATCGAACATGGGGATGGAGCGCTCAGGCGCCTGCTGTGCCCGCTCCACCAGCACGGACCAATCGTCGGGAATGGGAAGCGTCCGGTCCAGGGCTGGCGGCAGTTCGCTCGCCTCCACATGCACGGCAACATACAACTCGCTGGCCGTTTGTCCGCGGAAAATACCGTGAGTCGGGGGAACATCGGCATAGTCGCGCCCCACAGCTGCGCGGATGTGGCGGCGGTGGGCAATCAAGTTGTTGGTTGGATCAAATCCAACCCAGCCCAAATGTGGCATGAGCACATCGACCCACGCATGAGTGGCATCAGGCGTCGAGCGATCATGATCTTCGCGGCTTCGATACAGATAACCCGAAACGTAGCGCGTTGGTATCCCCACCAGGCGAAGGAGCGCGATCATCGTATGCGCAAAATCCTGGCAAACTCCCTTACCGCTCAAAATCGCTTCGTCGATCGGCGAATCCACACGCGTATGGCGGGGCACGTATTCAAAGTACTCGTAGAGCTTCTGGTTGATCTCGTGCACGAGCATCAATGGATCGTCACGGCGCACGACTTCGAGCCTTGCCGCCAGATCAGTCAGCGCCTTTGTGGGCGTGGCAAAGGTACTGGGCAGCAGCATCTCGCCATAGTCTCCCGCATTGACGAGCGCATCCAGATCGTCCCACGCGTCGGGCGAAAGAAACCCCGGTACACCCGGCAAATCCTGTTGCTCCACCACTGATTCCGCGATAATGACCAGCTGCGTATGCTCCCCTGGAATGTCGAAGTGCTGCACATTATTTCCCATGTGATCGCGATAGCTGAATACGCGGCATCGGGGACTCACCGACAGTGAGAACGAAAGGCAGTGCTGATGCGAGTCCGACCTCGGGTGCATGCGCGTCTCCATGATGCTTTCCGTGATCGGATAGTCATAGCGAAAGCGCGTCAAATGCCGGATGGAATAAAAATTCATGCCTTTTCCTGTTCGCTCTTAAGTGGCAAGCGCTGATTGAATCGAATAGTGAATGTAGAACCGGTAAATCATCTCGTGAATGCGCAGGCACTGCTCCCGGATGGAGTGAAGAAACGCCGCGGTGTCGCCCGTGAGAATTTCGCTGATTGAGGTAAATTCAAGCATCGCATTCAGCTTGCCAATGGAGGCATTCAATTCCTCCGGAGCTCGGCGTCCTCCTGTTCTTTGAATCGCGCCTACCGAGTCCCTGATTCCCCGAACCGTGTACAGAATTGCGTGCGGAAAGTCATTGTTCAATAAGAGGAATTCGACAATGCGGTCTGGAGTGAGATCGGCCGTATAGACCTGGCAAAATGCTTCAAATGCCGTGCAGCATCGCAACAATCCAACCTGCTCCAGATGCTGATAGCCCGAGTGCTCCCGCTCCTGCACATTGAATAGCGCAGCCTGATACACCTCCAGAAGAGTTGCCGTCGCGTAAGCCCGTTCAAGATAGCGGCCCAGACGGATGAACTGCCAGCCCTGACCATGAATCATGGTCGTGTCGGTAACGCCTTTGAACAGATGTATGCCGTCAATGATCTGCGCCAGCACATCGCTCACATTGGCGGCAAACTGCGCCTGCACATGCGGAGAGTGCATCTGGTGATAAAGCCTGTTCAACCGTTGCCATTGCTCGGAAGAGATTTCCTCGCGTACCTGCCGGGAATTGTCGCGTGCCGCGCCCACGCAAAACGTCACCGACAAGGGGTTCACTGCGTCAAAAATCAGCTTGTGCGACATGGAGCCGGCATCGCCATTCCAATCGAGACCTTCCGGCTTGCCCAGTGACGCCATCAGCCGTTGCCACCGAGATTCCGCGCTTGCTCCTCCCGTGTCGAGCATCAGGCTCATGGTCACGTCAAGCTGCCGCACGGTATTCTCCGCACGCTCAAGATAACGGCTCATCCAATAGAGGCTGTCGGCAACGCGTGAAAGCATTGTCGTACTCTCCCGAGTACCGTATTTGACGACTATTCCAGAACCCATGTGTCTTTACTGCCGCCGCCCTGTGAGGAATTCACCACGAGCGACCCTTTCTCCAGAGCCACGCGGGTCAAACCGCCGGGCACAATGTTGATCTTGTCTCCAAAAAGTATGTACGGCCGCAAATCCACGTGGCGCGGCTCAAGGCGATCGTCAATCAGGCATGGCGCGCGAGAAAAATCCAGCGTTGGCTGCGCAATGTAATTGCGAGGATTGGCCTGAATCTGAATGGCGAATTCTTCTCGCTGCTGTGCGGTGGACTTTGGCCCGATCAGCATTCCGTAACCGCCGCTTTCGCCCACTGCCTTCACCACCATCTTGTCCAGATTGGCCAGCACGTGTTGCCGCTCTTTGTCGTCTGTCATCAGAAACGTTTCAACATTCGGCAAGATCGGATCTTCGTTGAGATAGTAGCGAATAATGTGGGGCACGTAGGCATACAAGGCCTTGTCGTCGGCAAGCCCGGTGCCAAACGCATTGGTCACGGTCACATTGCCTGCACGATATGCATTGAACAATCCCGAACAGCCGAGCGCCGAATCCCCGCGAAAGACCAGCGGATCGCTGAAGTCGTCGTCCACGCGCCGGTAGATCACATCCACTCGCCGAAGCCCGTCCGTGGTGCGCATGTAGACAACGTTGTCGTGCGTCACAAGGTCGCGGCCTTCCACCAGGTCAATTCCCATCTGGCGCGCCAGATATGTGTGCTCAAAGTAAGCCGAGTTATAGACACCCGGCGTCAGCAGCACGATATTCGGCTCGGGCCTTCCCTCCGGCGCAAGCGAGCGAAGCGTTGCCAGCAGCAATTGCGGGTAGTGCTCAATCGGCCGTACACCGTAACGATGGAAGAGCTGGGGAAATGTGCGTTTCATCACGCGCCGGTTGGTCAGCATGTAGCTCACACCCGATGGCACGCGGAGATTGTCTTCGAGCACGACGAACTCGCCCGTATTCAGACGCAGAAGATCCGATCCGACCACCGCAATATATACGTTGCGCGGCACCTGGAGTCCGCGCATTTGCCTGCGGTAATGTTTGCAGCTATAAACCAGTTCGCGCGGAATAATCTTGTCACTCAGGATGCGCGCTTCAGAATAGATATCGCGCAAAAACAGATTCAGGGCCGTAATTCGCTGTGTAAGACCCCGCTCGATATGATTCCATTCATCCCCGGTAATCAGTCGCGGCAGCAGGTCATACGGAAAAATTCTCTCCGTGCCCTCATTGCGTCCGTAAACCGTGAAGGTGATGCCTTGCGTCAGGAATGAGAGTTCCGCGGATTGCTTGCGTCTCTGCAACTCTTCCGGCGGCAGCCCGGCCAGCGTTCCACTCAGCGCGCTGTACAGCGGGCGAACGCTCCCGTCCGGCGACCGCATTTCGTCGAATGCGTGATCAAGCGGATAGTCTCCGTAGAGCGATTCCAGTTCCACAGGATGGCCTGCACTCATTCGCCTGAAGTAGGTTCCTTTGCCGCGAATTCAAGGTCGCGCACTTGAGAGAGTACCATTCACCACCAGACGCTTGCGCCCGGCCCAACAGTGAATTCCCTTTTCGCTTGATCCTTGTTCTCTAGCATTACCATACGCTGCGTAAAGGCGCCATCAGGAAACCCCTGCATGGGCCCGCGCGTCTTCCCCTATATAGGCCTGCGTTTGCCCGTCACTTCATCACGTTTGCAGGCAATCAAGTAGTCTCTTAAAAAAGGAGAGTCCTCAAAACAATGCCCAATCGCGCTTTCACAGCTGCTCTCTTTGCTGTTTCCCTGGTCTCCACTTGCACGCTTTGGGGAGCTCCCGCGCCCATCCGCATTACCGCCGACCTGACCGACGCGCCACGCAAGCTTTACCACGCCGAAATCGACCTTCCCGTTCAGCCTGGCCCGCTCACGCTCATCACACCTGAGTGGATTCCCGGCAACCATCGCCCCACCGGGCCGGCCAACAACATTGTCGGAGTTGTCTTCTCCATCAATGGGAAACCACTTCCCTGGCGTCGCGACGACGTCAATATGTATGAATTTCACCTGACCGTGCCGGCCGGAGCCACCACTCTGCATGCGCATCTGGATTGCATTGTGACTGCGCGCATTTCACAGAAACTCGCGGTGCTGGAGTGGGAGAAACTCCTCCTCTATCCCACCAATATTCCCGTGCGCGACATACCCATTCAGCCCTCGCTCAAAGTACCCAACGGCTGGGGCGTCGGCACTGCGCTCACGCCCACCAACGCCAACACCTACCCTGTGCCCGCGCCCGGCAGCATCACCACATTTGCAACCACCAACGTCGAGCAGCTTGAGGACTCACCCATCATTACGGGCGAATATTTCCACGAGTATCCCCTCGCTCCGTCCATCTCACCCAAGCACTACCTGGATGTTGTTGCCGACTACCCCGAAGACGCCGTGCTCCGTCCCGCCGTTCTGGCTGAAGTGGCCAATCTGGTCCGGGAAGCCGATGCGCTCTACAAATCGCATCACTATCACGTCTATCACTTCCTGCTCACGCTCTCTGACGTTGCAGGTGGCGAAGGCCTGGAGCACGGCCAATCCTCAGACAACGGAGTGGGCGAAAAAGGCTTCGCTGACAATGCGCACCAGGTTGCGGAAGCCGACCTGCTCTCGCACGAGTTCACCCACTCATGGAACGGAAAGTATCGCCGTCCCGCGGGTCTCTATCAAACTGATTTCGCCACTCCGCAGCAGGGTGGCCTGCTCTGGGTGTATGAAGGCCTCACCCAGTATCTCGGAACCGTACTCGCCGCACGCTCCGGCCTGGAGACGCCCGCACAGTTCCGTGACAAGCTTGCCGATACAGCAGCCGGACTTGAATACAAACCCGGACGCCTGTGGCGGGACACGGAGGATACGGCGGATGCCGCCAGCATTCTGCGCGCGCTGAGCCCTGCCTGGTCCAACTGGCGCCGTGGCCAGGACTACTACGACGAAGGCAATCTTCTCTGGCTCGATATCGACACGCTCATTCGCCAGAAGTCTGATGACAAGAAGTCTCTCGCTGACTTTCTGCACATCTTTCTCGGCAAAGGCGGCAACACCGGTCCGGAGATCGTTCCTTACACCTTCGACGAACTTGTTGCCGACCTGAATGAAGTGATGCCATACGATTGGGCTACCTTCCTGCGCGAGCATGTTTATTCCATCAACCCGCACGCTGATGTTGCGGGAATTGAGCGTGGCGGTTACAAGCTCGTCTACACGGACAAGCCAAATGCAACCGAACGCCTGATGGCGCATGCAGGCGGACGTCGTGGAAGCGGCATCAACTGCTGGTACTCGCTTGGACTGCGGCTCACGGGCGACGGCACGGTGATGGATGTTTTATGGAACGGTCCGGCAGATAAGGCGATGATTGCGCCTGGCTATCGGATCATCGCTGTGGACGGAGAAATCTTCTCTGCGGACGCGCTGCAACGCGCCATTGTGAAAGCAAAGTCCGACACGGCTCCAATCCACCTGATTCTGCAGGCCGACAAGTTCATTCGCACCGCCGACATCGACTATCACGATGGTGAGCGATTCCCGGTGCTCGAGCGGGTTGCAGGTGCGCATGACTACCTGGAAGAAATCACCAAGCCGCTCACCACTCCTGAAAAAGCTCCCGACTCAGGTAAAGGCGGCGAATAGGCTAAAGTTGCCTTGCATACTTTCCGCTGCGGCTGTGGGGTACTCTTGACTGAACAGGAGACCCCACAGCAACATGCGTAAACTCACCGGCCTTACTTTTTTCCTGCTCTGTCTTTTCGTTGCCAGCCCTTCGCTTCACGCCCAGGACTCCCCTACCGGCGCGCCTGCCGAAGACTTCGTCCGCTCGCATTACACCAAATATGAGTACCGCATCCCCATGCGCGATGGGGTCCATCTTTTCACCGCTGTCTACGTGCCAAAGTCTTCTGCCTTCCCTTCTGATCCGGGCCCGTATCCGATCATGATGGACCGCACACCGTACAGCGTGAGGCCTTATGGCGAGGATCACTATCCCAAACACCTCGGCCCCAGCGAAGAGTTTGAGAAGTCCGGCTACATCTTCGTCTATCAGGATGTGCGTGGCCGCTGGATGAGCGAAGGAACCTTCGAGGAGATGCGTCCGCATATCGACGACAAGAAATCACCAAAAGATGTCGACGATGCATCGGACACCTATGACACGGTTGACTTCCTGCTGAAACACGTTTCCAACAACAACGGCAAAGTCGGCATCTGGGGAATTTCGTATCCCGGCTTCTACACCTCCGCCTCCATTATTGATTCGCATCCCGCCATCGTTGCCGCCAGTCCACAGGCCCCCATGACCAATCTCTTTATGGGCGACGACAGCTATCATGGCGGCGCCTTCATGCTAGAAGCCAACTTCGGCTTCTACGCATTTTTTACTCCTTCACATAATCCGGAAGAACCGCATCGCACAGTTGGCTTCGATTTCGGAACGCCCGACCACTACAGCTTCTATCTCGACGCAGGCAGCATCGATAACCTGAACACGAAATACCTCAAAGACTCAAACTGGCTTTTCAACGACCAGTACAAGCACGACACTTACGACGCCTACTGGCAGGTGCGCAATCTGGCGCCGCACATGAAGAACGTAAAGTGCGCCGTGCTCGTGGTTGGTGGTTGGTATGACGCTGAAGATCTCAGCGGTCCCTATTACACCTTCCGGGCCATCAATAAATACAATCCGGATACTCCCAGCACTCTTGTGGAAGGCCCCTGGGTCCACGGCGGATGGGCACGCAGCGACGGCGATCATCTCGGCGATGTCAACTTCGGTTCGAAGACCGGCGAATACTTTCGCGCCAACATTCAGTTCCCTTTCTTCGAGCACTACCTCAAAGGCAAGGGGGAAGCCATGCCCAAGGCGGTTGTCTTTGAAACAGGCACCAACGTGTGGCACAAGCTGAATGCGTGGCCGCCCAAGAACGCCGTTGCCAAAACGCTCTTCTTCCACGCGGATGGCAAACTCAGCTTTGACGCTCCCACGGATGCGTCCAGCTCAGACTCCTATGTCAGCGATCCGGCACATCCGGTTCCCTTTGTGGGCTACACAACTAACACTGTGCCACAGCGTTACATGGTTGACGACCAGCGCTTCGCCAGTTACCGGCCAGACGTGCTCGTCTACGAGACCGCTCCACTGCAGGAAGACGTCACCATCGCCGGTCCCATCTCGCCCAGGCTCATGATCGCCAGCACCGGCACTGACTCCGACTTCGACGTCAAACTCATTGACGTCTTTCCTGAGGACTATCCCGATGACGAAGGCAGCCGTCCCAACAAGCGCATTCTCAGCGCACCGCCCTTGCAGATGGGCGCCTATCAGGAAATGCTGCGCGGGGAACCTTTCCGTGCCAAATTCCGCAACAGTTGGGAAAAGCCGGAGCCCCTCGTCCCCGGCAAAATGACCGCCATCAACTTTGATATGCCTGATCTCTATCACACCTTCCGCCGTGGACATCGCATCATGGTGCAGGTGCAGAGCTCGTGGTTCCCGTTGACAGATCGCAACCCGCAAACTTTCACTGACATTCCCTTCGCAAAACCTGGAGACTTCAAGAAGGCAACCGAAACGGTCTTTCACCAGAAGGACGCCACTTCCGGCGTGCAGGTCCTCGTCGTCCCCCAACCTTAGTGCGCAAGCGTCAAAAGCCCTGTCTGCAGTCCATCTGCGGCCGGGGCTTTGTTCTTCCTGGGTTAAACGCGGATATACATTCAGACAACGTGCAATTATCTCGGCAATATGCCACCAGTCGCCAGCCTTAACTGGACATGACTTCACTGCCCTTTCGCATCCAAGGCAGTTGCGCAGCCAGCACCAGCAGGGCCGCAGGAATCACCAGCATTCCTGTGCGCAGGCTGCCGGTCGAAGATGAAAGCCATCCGGCAATCCACGGCAGAACCGATCCTCCAAAGCCCGCGGTCGCCAGAATCCACCGCGAATCCCCCGTTCGCCTTGCTCGCGCGAAGAATCCATTCAGCACCAGCGGATAAATCGGCGCCAGCCCCGCCCCCAGAATGAGCATCGCCGCCGAGCGCAGCATGACAGAAGGCGCAGCCACAAGCAACACCGCGCCAATCAATGCCGCCGCCACGCACGCACGCAGCACATAATCGCTATTTGCCTTCAGCAGCACCCACGAGGAAACCGCGCGCGACGCAAGAAAGCCTATCCAATAAAGTGACGTCGCGTACGCGGCCATCACAATGCCGCTGCCTGCCGCTCTCATGGTGAACGTCGTCAGCCAGGCCGCCGATGTATTCTCAATCCCCACCTGCATGAACGCCGCCAGCGCGAACAGCAGAATCAACCCAAGCGCGGTGCCTTCTCCACGCGACCCGCGCCCCAATTCTCTTCCCTCATCGTCACGCAACGTGAGTCCGCACACCAGGGCGCACACCAGCGCTGTTCCGGCAATTGCAAAATAGACCGCACGATAGCTGTGCCTTTCAAGTACCCACCCTGCAAGAAGTGGCGAAAGCAGCGCGCCCATGCTCCAGCTGAAGTTCAGCAGCGTAAGTACAGATGCGCGTTTCTCGCTGACATTGCGGCCCACAAACAAACTCACCGAGGACATCGCCATTCCCACGCTCACGCCGAAGAGAAGAAAAGCGACAGACAGCAGCCAGCCGGGCGCAAATCCCACACCCACTCCGGATATGGCGGTCGCCGCGAACCCGATCCACATGTCGCGCGCGTAATTGCCGCGGCAAAGCAGCGCGCCCAGCGCGGAACCACCAAAATAGAGCAGAAAGAGCGTCCCAGACTGGCTATCGTTCAAGTGAAAGGTCGCAGCAATCGACGGCATCACAGCGCCGCCCACCACGTGTGCCACGCCCGTCACCGCAAACACCGGATGCAGCACGGCCTGCGTCTTCCAGCCGGAAGCTTCCGCACTCGACGGCATCGTCGCCTAGCCCTTCTTTGCGCGAACCCGCTTCGGATTAGGCGGAGCCGTCGATTCGCGAATCACAAGCTCAGGATGGATGGGCACTTCGTCAGGAAACGATGCCTGGTCGCGAATGCGCTGGAGCAGAATGCGCGCTGCAACTTTGCCCATCTGAATCAGCGGCTGGCGAATGGTCGTCAGACTCGGATTGTGGAAGGCAGCGCTCTCAATATCGTCGAATCCCACCACTGAAATATCCGATGGGACTTTCAGTCCGTGGTTCATCAGTGCGCGAATGGCGCCGATCGCGGAGACGTCGTTGTAGCAGACCAGCGCGGTAAAATCCACCTTCCGCATGAGCAGTTCGTTCGCTGGCTCAAAACCCAGCTCCGGCGTCGACATCTTCATCTGCAATTGCACGGTGAGTTCCGGCGGAACCGTCATCTTCAACTCACGCGCCACCGCCATCAGGCAATCCCAGCGGTCATCCGCATCTGAACTGTGACTACCGCCCCGCATGAACGCAATCCGCCGATGCCCAAGCTGATAAAGATGCCGCAGTGCAAGCTCCGCGGCGCGCTTTTGATCCAACACCACATTGGTAACGCCCTCAATGCGCCGATGACCCGCAACAGCCACGGACGGAAGACTCAGGCTCTTTTCCAGAATGGTGTCGACGAGCAAAAATCCTTCCACGGAGCGGTCCATCAGCAGTCGCGGATACTCCTCAATCAGATCCTGCTTACGCCGATGGCTTGCCGTCAGGTAGAAGTAGCCCTCTTCAATGAGAAACTCTTCCGCGCCGGCCAGCACCTGCGTTGCGTAATGGTCGCTCAGCTCCGGCACCAGCACACCCACCGTATAGGTCTGCCGCTTGCGCAGAGAGCGCGCATAAAAACTTGGCCTGTAATCGAACTTCGCCGCCGCCTCAGTTACACGGTCGCGCGTCTCCTGAGGAATTGACCGCACGCCCGGCGCATTATTCAGAACCAGTGAAATTGTCGCCGGCGAAAGGTTCAGGTACTCGCCAAGTGTGCGCAGACTGATCGGCTGACGATTCGTTTGGCTGATTTCGGGCTTTCTAGGCTTCGCCATGCACTCCTTTTGTAGCATTGCAGGGGCCTGATTCGATACGCCCCTGGCAGCATTTTTCGGGCAAACGGGTTCAACGCGCTAGGATGTTGGTCGGCTTGTTTTCCGTTGTGGAGTCTTCCCCAGCGCAAAGCAGGAAAGATTCAATGCTCCAGTTAACCGCGAGGAAAAACCCTATGCCCCATTCAACACGCAGAGAATTTATGGCCTTGGCATCTGCCAGCGCAGCAGCTGCCTCCCTCGGCCTTTCGGCCCATGCCTCCGCTTTAGGCCTCCCCGTTGGCCTTCAACTTTACTCCGTCAGAGACCTTCTTCCGCATGATTTTGCGGGCACCTTGAAGCAGATCGCCGCCATTGGCTACCGGGAAGTCGAGTCCGCCGGGTACTACAACCACTCCGTCAAAGAGGTAAAGAGCGCTCTCGACGCGGCGGGCCTTCGCATGCCCAGCGCGCATTACTCGTACAACGACCTGGCCAAAGACTTCGACTCGATTCTCGCGTTCAATCGCCCTCTGGGAGTGCACACAATCATCTGTGCGTTCCCTGGATTCAAAAACCCCAAAAAAGTCCGCAAGTCAGGCTCGCCGGTCCTGGACTTCACCATGGAGGACTGGCACTGGAATGCCGAGCAGTTCAACAAATTCGGTGCCAGGGCCAAAGCCGCCGGTATGGCCTTCGGCTATCACAACCACACCATGGAATTTCACAAGGAAAACGGCCTTGCACCGCTTGACGTTCTGATTCGCGAAACTGACCCCGGCCTTGTGACCTTCGAGCTCGATTGCGGTTGGGTCGTCGTTGGCGGCGCCAATCCGGTGGACTTCCTGCATCGTTATCCCACGCGCATTTCAATGCTGCACGTGAAGGACTTCAAGAACGCTCCCGGTGACAATTCCATCGCGCATCCGCCGCCGGCAGCCGAACTCGGCACTGGCATCGTTGACTACCACCCCATCTTTGCGGCGGCCAAGGCAGCGGGCGTCCGCCATCTTTACGTGGAGCAGGAAGAATTCAATCTCCCTCCCATGCAGTCCCTGCGCATCGACTTCAAATATGTGAATAGTTTTTCGGCATAGCTTCCCTCATTGCGCTGAAACCGCGGAATAGCCAATTCCGCGGTTTCCTCTGCAAGGGGCTTGAAAATTCGGCGCGAACCATAGCGGAAAAACAGCAGCGTGGCCTCATCCAGACCAGCTGAAGTCCGCATCTCTCCGTCATGCTGAAGGTGGAGCAATCCAGTCACGGAGTATTTCGCCCAGTCGCGCCATTTTCAAGGGTTCCTGCTCGGGCAGGCTGGGAAAATCAGTTCCGGCGACCACGTAAGCCTGTGCCAGATTCTCGGCAATACAGACACACGCAGTATGCGATGCGTATTCCGGGTAACGCATGGCTGCCAGCCACACATAGAGAGCCAAAATCTCCGCATCCTCCGCGCTGCCCGGCAGGTCGTCAACCGACGGGGTTGGGTTCACCTTATCGGGGTCGTCAAAGACGGCGACGCCCGTAAATGCCTTTGGCTTGGACCGGACGCCAAATTGTGCGGCAAGGAAGAATGGCCGCGCGCGGCGGAAAGCCTCAGAAGCTCCCCATTGCACAAACGAATTTCCAAAAATGACGGCGCCGTTTCCAGAGAGATAGAGCGCCCGCACGTACTCCTGTACCGCAACAGATGCTCGGACTTCAGGTGGGCACCACGCGGTCACGTCCACCTTGCGCAGCCGGTCGTAGACCGCGTCGGCATCGGAGATATCTTTGCGCATGGTGTTCATTTCGCGTGAAAAGTTACTGCGAAAAGGATCGAGCCGCTCGTAGCTCAGCAGAATGAAATCTGCATCATCCTTTGGCTGCGTGCGGGAAGAAAGCACTCCGTTCACAAGGCTCTTTCCCGCATCAATGATCCAAGCATCTGCGGATGTGTCTGTGGCCTCACTCGGGTGCGCAGGGTTACGTCCGGCAGTTGCGGCTCGCAGTCCGCCGGACGGACCAGTCAGTAAAGCCTCCAGCGATGTCTGATTCGGTGCAAGGTCGTTCAGATCCAGTTGCACCGTCTTGCCAATTCCCTGCCATCGCTTCCATATGGACGTCTTGACCGGAAGCCTCCGCGGCAGGTTGAGCAGCACCAGGCGATTGCGCGCCTTCGCCACGCCGGAATCTGTTGAGACCGCATGCGCGTCCGCAGCATCGAACACCGCTTGAACAGCGCGCCTCCACTCCTGAAAATAGGGAGATCGGGCAAGCTGCGACGAGTTCAGAATGGTTTGCTCATTGGTGGAGAACTGCCAGTGTCGCACTCCCATCTTGCCTTCCAGCTCAACCACATCATGAAAGAGCGCCGAAGACTCAGCTGGAGTGAGTCCATCGACAAACAGAAGCAACCTCTCCACGGATTGCCGCTCATTCGGAAACAGAAAACTCCACTTTCGGAGCTGTTCGTTGACGAATGGCAGAAACGTCAACGGCAAGCGCTTCAGAGTGTCCCTGTCGAGCGCTCTGTGAAGACTGTCCGAAAATTGGTCCGCAAATGTCATCGTTATGCCTGAGCTCCCCGCACATCACCGTGCGTCCGCTAGGATGCAGAATTTCTATCCGGGGAACTCCGGAAGCACCGCTCCTTGAGATTCCAGAGGCCGGTAGCCAAGCAATCCGGCAATTGTGGGACACAAATCAATGTGGTGAATCGGACGCTCGACGATCTCCGGCTTGTCCACACCTCTTCCCAACGCCATCATCCACGTATCCCTGGTGGAAGGCTCGTTGGCACGATGATTGAAGAACCCATTGGTTGTGGAGCCATCTGGATCGCGTCCAAATTCAGGCAGAATCATCATCGTCGTCTTACCGCGATATGCAGGATTGGCCTGCACCTCCTGCCAAAGCTGATAGGAGAGCCGGTCTGCCGTTCGAATTCCAGACACGTGCATGGAATACGAACCGAAGTGCGCAGCCTCCACATCAGAAAACGCCACTACCAGCAGATTAGGAGCAAATTTGCGCATCACCTCGCGCGTCATAAAGAAGGTGAGCTCGTCGCCAGACGTCGGTCCACCGGAACGTACGAAATTGGCGATGGCCGTCTTAATGCTGCCCTGCACGCGAGGATCCAGTTGATCTGCCGCGTTAAAAACGTTCCAGCCCAACCCCTCGTAGTTGCTGCCTTCAAGAGCGCTCTGCAACTCGGCTTCCACCTTTGCGCGGTCCGCCATGTTTGCCGTCCGCCCAATGCGCAGTGCCTCTTCCACAGCCATCAGCATCAGTTGCTTCGGGAAGACCACATTGGCGCCATATTCAGGCCCATATCCTGAGGCGGAACTGGCTCCAATCTGGCTGGTCAGCGCCTTGTTGCTTGCGATAAGCCAGGTGTCGCTTCGTTCAGCCCTCTTGCCCTTGCGGAACTGCTCAAAGATCGTGGGCGTTGTCGGCGCAAGCTTGCCCCAATCGTCCACTCTCTGCCAGTTGCCCGTAAGTATGCTTGAGATGGCGTTGAAGTGGGCCGTGACTCCGGCATTTTGCGTGTGCAGATAAAAGCGGGATTGAGGTAAAAGATCCGAGACCAGATGCGGGATATTTTCCATGCCCTCGTGCGAGAAAGATTCCGCCCTGCGCATGCCTCCAACAATCACCACCAGGATCTTCTGGTCCGAGTCCGCGGATGTCCCGCCTGGCTGCTGCGAGCGGAGTTGCGGAACCATAAATCCGGCCGCAAGCAAACTCGCGGCGCGAAGAAAATCTCGCTTCGACCTGTCGAAACAGGTATCGATACAACTGGGAGCCCGCGCATCCCATCCGGATTCGATGCCGTGGATAGTCACTCTCGGCACACTTTCAATGCTGAACGCTCGTAGTGCCCATGCGAAAAATCAGACCAATTCTAGGTTTTGTGGAGAAGCGTTCCCTGTGACACAGATCACGAAAAACTCGGAGTATGTGTGCGTCTGATTGCCACCTGCGGAAGAAGGGGCGATTGCTTCCGGCGTGCACACTGTCAGCAGGGGCGCAGGATTCGGTGGAGTGGCCGTCCCTGACCAATCCTCCCTTCACCACGAAAATGAGCGCACATCACGGGCGCGGAGTGCCCCAACTATTCCCCGCCATCCAGCCATTCGCCGGGAGTCCACAGATCTCCAGCGAGCGACGAGCGAGAGTCTGCCGCACCGCAGGTTCCGAGCTACTGCCCACACCGCCGGTGTCTGCATGCTTCGCCTAAACGATATAGGTCTGCCCATCTTCGCATCCTTAGTTTTGAGCAAATTCGGGCAAATTTCACCGAATTGCGGCCCCGCCAAAACAAATTTGACCGCAATACTCTTGTCTATGCCTGTTTGAATCGCCGGGTATACCTGTCAAAAGCGGCCCACCGCCAGTTCGGCCTTCAAAATCGCCGTGCCCCTGCATCGTATTAAGTCCCGAATCGCCGGAACTATCTACCGCTTTGTTTACCCACAGACGCGTCCGAACTGCTTCTTTTTCACCCATCGCCACGGGCGGAACCAGCTAGCAACGGATTGAAAAAGCACCCTCAAGCGGACTTGCGGTAAACTGATGAAACAGACGAGGTTCCCAACCCGCGGAGGGATGGGTGAGTGGTTGAAACCGGCGGTCTTGAAAACCGTTGTACTCGAAAGGGTACCGGGGGTTCGAATCCCTCTCCCTCCGCCATTGAGCCTTCCGGGAACCCAACGAAGCATCGGATAATTGCAAACTTGTTGGGATAGATTACAGAGGCGGACACCGGACTCCCGGGCAGTCTGAAGTGCCTCGCACCTTGCGTCGGGTTGGCTTGAGAGCCGCCTTTCATACTCCTTTTCAATGGTTCCCAACTCGGCCCGTTTGAAATTCTTGCGTCCATTGGTGCCAGTGGAATGGACGATATGGATCGCGCACATGACCCTCGGTTGAAACGCGACATCGCGACCGGAGACTCCACTGCGCAATGCAAAGAACGATTCGAGCGTGAAGCACAAGCGATCGCGGCGCTGAACCACTCCAACATTTGCCAGTTGAACAAAAGGGACTCCACCCGAACGGATGAGTTGACTCCGGCAAATGATAAGGCGCTAGACTAGGCACGCCGTTCACGCAAGATTTCTCGGGAGCGAAACGATGCTGCAAGTGAGTCCGCGGAAGAAGATTTATGACGTTTGCATAATCGGATCTGGCGCTGGCGGGGGAACCGCCGCCAAAGTGCTTACCGAAGGTGGGCTGGACGTGGTGATGCTGGAGGCCGGACCCCGGCTCAATCCGTATAAGGACTTTAAAGAGCACGTATGGCCGTATCAACTGGCGCACAGAGGCGTGGGAATCGGCGGCAAACAACGCGGAATCGGCGATGAATTTATGGCGCCGAACGGTTTCTGGGAGATTGAGGGAGAGCCGTATACCACTGCGCCCGGCTCGTCGTTTCGCTGGTTTCGGTCGCGCATAGAGGGTGGACGAACGAATCACTGGGGCCGTATTGCTCTGCGATTTGGTCCGGCGGACTTCAGAGCGCACTCGACCGACGGCGCCGGCGACGACTGGCCGATCAGCTACGAAGATATAGCTCCCTACTATGACAAAGTGGAGTCATATATCGGCGTTTTTGGGTCAAAGGAGAACGTGCCCAACTCGCCTGATGGCGTGTTTCTGCCGCCACCCCGCCCGCGCTGCACCGAGACACTGATCAAGAAGGCCTGCGACCAGCTGCACATTACCTGTGTGCCTTCGCGACTCGCAATTCTGACGAAGGATCTAAACGGCCGCGATGCGTGCCATTATTGTGCACAATGCGGACGTGGATGCAAGAGCGCCTCAAACTTCAGTTCCAGCCAGGTGATGATTCCGCCGGCAATGGCGACGGGGCGATTGACCATGATTGCCAATGCCATGGCGCGCGAGATTGTGCTGGGATCCGACGGCAAAGCGGAAGCAGTGTCGTACATTGACAAGACCACGAAGAGTGAGCAGAAGGTATATGCAAAGTCGGTGGTAGTGGCGGCCAGCGCGTGCGAGTCTGCACGGCTGCTTTTGAATTCTCGCTCAGCGGATTTTCCCAACGGGCTGGCAAATTCGTCAGGCGTGGTGGGCCGCTATCTGATGGACTCAGTTGGAAGCGACATGACCGGGCATTTTCCGCAGCTTGAAAATTTTCCTGTGCACAACCATGACGGAGTGGGCGGAATGCACCTTTACATGCCCTGGTGGCGGTTCGGACAGAAGAACAGGTTTCTGCGCGGATATCACATTGAGTTCGGCGGTGGACGCGATATGCCCGGGGTGGGCAGCTTTGACGGCGTGTGCGCTGAGCACGAGGGCTTTGGAGCAAGTCTGAAGCAGAAATGCCGAAGTATGTATGGTTCGTTCATCGGATTCAGCGGCCGGGGAGAGATGATTCCCAACGAAAACAGCTACTGTGAACTTGACCCAAGTGTGAAGGATAAGTGGGGAATTCCGGTGCTTCGCTTTCACTGGCAATGGGGCGAGAACGAACACAAAATGGCCGCGGACATGCAGGAAACCTTCCGCTCGATTATTGAGGCGGCGGGCGGAACAGTCGTTGCCGGAAGAACGAAGCATGCGCAGCCAGTGGGCAATGCGCAAACGAATGAGGCTCCCATTTCTGTGGGCGGCGAGATCATTCATGAATTGGGCACTGTGCGCATGGGGAGCGACGTAAAGACATCCGCTCTGAATGCCCATTGCCAGGCGCACGATATGAAGAATGTTTTTGTGGCGGATGCGGCGCCCTTCGTGACCAATCCGGATAAGAATCCAACTCTGACAATCATGGCGCTGGCATGGAGAACGTCAGACTATCTGATGGACCAGGCCAGGAAGGGGGAACTCTAGGATGAACCGGATGCCGGAGGATTCTGTTTCGCGCCGCGCGCTTTTGAAGTCTCTGACGATGAGCGTTGTGGCGGGTTCTGTGATGCGTGCCATTCCGCTTGAAGCCGCGGAACATGCACACCACATGATTGAGGCGGAAAAGGAAAGTTCAGGCGTTTACTCGCCAAAGTTTTTCGATGCGCAATCGTACAAGACACTTCAGACAATGTGCGAAACAATTCTTCCCGCTGATGCTGATTCGGGAGGAGCGATTGAGGCGGGTGCTCCGGAGTTCATCGACCTGCTGACGAGCGAGAATGCGGAATACCAGAAGAAGCTGGGTGGCGGATTGAAGTGGCTTGACTCAACCTGCGCCTCCCGTTACGGTGCAGCCTACCTGGGATGTACTTCGCAACAGCAAACAGAGATTCTGGAGCTCATTGCTTACCGAAAGAATGTAGACAAGGATGAAGGTCTGAAAGACGCAGTACAGTTCTTCGCGCTCCTGAGGAACATGACGGCGGATGGTTTCTTCACCAGCAAGATCGGCATCAAGTATCTTGGCTACAAGGGTAATACCTATTTGACGGAGTTCCCTGGATGCCCGCCGGTGCCCGGCGTATAGAGTTGCCTTGGCCTTGTTGTTCAGCGACTTCGGGCTATAGAACGATATGGACCAGGATGAAGCGAATATGCCCCGTTTTCTGCTTGCTCGCCCTGGTTTTGTGAAAACCACCGCGACAGCAACCCGCGCCACCATCGTCCCCGACTCAGTACCTGGCATTGCAGGCTGCCTCGGGTCTGATGTCAGCCTCTGAAATCAATCCCTACCAGCGTGCAATCATCTTGCACTTCGCTTGTTCCCTGGAATCTTGAAACTGTAGCCAGAATTTCGCTGACATCGTTACAACCGGCAATCGCGCTCAAGCCTGAATCACCAAAGCATTCCCCGTCGCTGTTTTCTGCCTCAACCAGACCGTCCGTTGCAAGCAGAAGCCGCTCTCCCGGGTTGAGCCTGCAATGAGCCGACTCATAGCTTGCTTCTGGCAGCAATCCAACAATGTGATTGGACTCCTCCAATTCGACGATCTCTTCACCGCGAATGAGCAGGGGCTTGATGTGGCCGCAGTTGATATATTCCACGTTTCCGTCCGCATATAGCTTGAGCAACACCATCGTTGCGTACTTTCCCACGTTGCGTGTGCAGAGAAATTGATTCACCAGGGCGGCGATCTCCACCAGATTTTGCCCGGAAAGCAGTTGAGCATGAATTATCCCTTGAAGCGTGGCCGCCACAATCGCCGCAGGAATTCACTAGACGCCGAAGATGGCCTAGTTTAATTTAGGCGCCATGCCCAATCTATATGCACTGGTGGTCGGGATCGACAACTATCCCAACCCCATACCCACCCTCGAGGGATGCGTGAACGACGCCAATGCCTTCGGCCGCATTCTCACCGAGCAATACAAAGTTCCGGCCGACCAGGTGCTTACGCTACTGGATGGGCAGGCCAGACGCGACGCCGTCATCCGTGGTTTCCGCGAACACCTGGGTAAGACAAAGACGGACGACATTGCGGTCTTCACTACGCCGGACGGGGAACGGAAAGACGGTTGAGGTTCATACTTCCCACCCGCCCACCGGCCCTCAGTGTGGTTTGGAATCGTCACCGTGACCGGGGCCATCCGCCGCCCCGGAGAATTTCGTTGGGGTGCGGAATCTTTTGGCGCCAATCTTCTTCCTGTTTACCAACCAAAAAAGCGCAATCAAAATTGAAATCGTACCCAGCACCGACTTGGCTAAACTGCCGTTCATCGGCCAGGGAATATGCCAGGGAGTCCGCGACGTGACGAACCTTTACTGGAAGATTGCCTCCGTCCTGCAAGGCGAATCCGTTGCAAGCCGCCGACGATTTCCTTGATCTGATTGTGAGTGCGCTACCTCACAGCCGTTGTTCTCGGCCAAAAGCAAGTGATCATCCACCAGCACTCGCAGGTTCGGCATGCCGTGGAAATATTTCTCAATTACTACGGCATTCAAAAATCTTCCGTACTGCGGACACAACGGAACCAGTCAGTTAAAAGGGCCGGGAAAGCAACCTAGAACGGATAGTGCCGGACTCCTGTCTGCACGGTGATCCAGCGCAGCGTAGTGAACTCGTCAATGGCAGCCCTTCCTCCAAAGCGTCCATAGCCAGAAGCCTTCACGCCTCCGAACGGCATCTGCGGTTCGTCGTGAACTGTCGGCCCATTGATATGGCAGATTCCACTCTGAACCCGCCGTGCCAGATTCAGGGCACGCGCAACATCGCCACTGAAGATGGATGCGGAAAGCCCATATTGTGTGTCATTCGCCACCCGCAGAGCCTCTTCATCCCCGTTGACTCGAATCACGGAAACAACCGGGCCAAACGACTCCTCGGCATAGATTCGCATCGTGCTTGAAACTGAATCCAGCACCGTCGCCTGCATCAGCGTGCCATTGCATTCTCCTCCAACTGTGATGCGTGCGCCTTTTCCAACCGCGTCTTCAATCAAGCCAGCCACTTTCTCTGCTGACCGCAAGTCCACCATTGAGCCCAACACAGTCGGCCCTTTCGATGGATCCTGCAAAGGCAAACCGGCGGCCTTCACGGATAAGCGCTTCACAAATTCGTCCGCAATTTTTTCGTCCACCACAATGCGCTCCGTCGACATGCATATCTGCCCCTGGTTCATGAAGGCTCCAAAAGCGGCAGCATTCACAGCGGCATCGATATCCGCATCATCAAGGACGATGAGCGGTGCCTTTCCTCCGAGTTCGAGAAGCACGGGCTTCAGATGCCTGGCAGCACGCTCCGCAACAATTCGCCCCACGCGCGTAGACCCCGTGAAGTTGATGTGGCTTACAGCCGGGTGATCAATCAATGTACCCACAACTTCAGGCGCATCCTCAGGCGCATTGGTGATCACGTTGATCGTGCCATCCGGGAATCCAGCCTCTACAAGCACTGTACCGATCAGGCTATGCACCGCTGGACATGCCTCCGACGCCTTAAATACAACTGTGTTTCCGCATGCCAAAGGCATGGCAAGCGCTCTCACCCCAAGAATCACAGGCGCATTCCACGGAGCGATTCCTGCACACACGCCGATTGGCTGACGAATCCCCATCGCCAAATTGTCGGGGACGTCGCTCGGAATCACCTCACCGGCAATCTGGCTGGTCATTGATGCGGCTTCACGCAGGATGGAAGCCCCAAACGCAACGTTGAACTGAGCCCAGCCCTCAGTTGAACCTGTCTCAGAAATCATCAGCTGGATGAACTCCGGTATGTGGGCCATCAGCATGTCGGCTGATCGCAACAGGATTTCGCGGCGCCCGGAAGGGCCCATCGACGCCCACGCGGGAAATGCACTGGCCGCAGCGTCAACCGCGGCGTTCGCATCTGCAACGGATGCAGCCGCAGCCCGCGTCGCAATTGTTCCTTTGACCGGATCAATCCGATTAAAAGTACGGTTATCCCGCGCGGCGGTCTTTTTTCCACCGATGAGAAGCTTCACCTCGTTCATTTCTGTCCGCCCTCCTGATCAACTGCTTGCCCACTTTTGGCTTTTGCTGAAATCAACGCATCAAGTGCAATCGTCCCTTTTCCGAGTGGGTACACCACCAGAGGATTGATATCGATCTCAACAATCTCCGGAGACATTCGCATAAGAGTTCCAACCCTCGCCACCACCTCTGCCACTGATGTCACGTCGAGCGCGGGCGATCCGCGAAAGCCCTCAAGAAGCGCACCGCAGCGCAGCTTCATCAGCTCGGCAACGATCTGCGCGCGCGATGAGTCCGCAGCAATCAGCCGCACATCTCCCATCGCTTCCGCCAGCACGCCGCCTGCGCCAACCATCAGCACCGGTCCCCACTGTGGATCGTTGCGTCCACCGACAATCAGCTCCATCCCTCTCTCGCCCATCTGCTCCACCAGCACACCATCCAGTGCAACACCTGGCTTTGCCGCCTGCACGTTTCTATGCAACATCTCCCAGCCATCGAGCAGTTCCGTTTCGCTTTGAATCCCAAGCACCACGCCTCCTGCGTCGCTCTTATGTGGAAGTGCCGCCGCCTGCGCCTTCAGGACAATTGGAAACCCAATCTCCGACGCAATCTGAACGGCCTCATCCCTGCTTCGCGCAAGTCGTCCGCGCGGTACCGCAATGCCCAATTGGGCAAGAATGCGCTTGCTTTCCCACTCTGGCAGCATTCCTTCCATCGGGTTCTCCACCGCCGTCTTGCCTTCCAATTGAACATCGCAATCAGACTTGCAAGAACCTACTGCAGTGACCTGCGCCAACGCTCGTATCGCTCGCTCCGGAGAAGGAAAGCAGGCTACTCCGAGCTTGCGAAGCCCCTCCAACTCAGGAAAATCGAAGGGTGCTCCTTCATCAAGGGCGGCAAATATCAATGGCTTGCGTGGCGCCAATGATCGAATGGCATCAACAATTGGCGGCAGCTTGAGTTGCGTCGTTTTCGAGTCCGTCAGAATAATCCCCAACAGCACACTTCCAAAGCATTGCTCTTCGAGAATCGGCGGCAAGGTGCGCCTGTACAGATCCGGATCCACAAGCCCTTGTGCCGTCAGGTCCATCGGATTGGACGGCGGAATGAATGGTGGAAGCGCCTCCCGCAATGCTTCGCGCGTTCGAGCGGGCAGTACCGGCAATTCCAGTCCAATGCGTTCACACAAATCGAGAGCAAGCGCCTTGAACGCTCCTGACTCCGTAAAGATCGCTGCTCCGCCACGTGGCAATTCGCGGCATCGCGAAAGAATCTGCGCGACGTCGACCAGCTCTTCCATACTGTCCACGTGAATCACCCCTGCATGGGTAACGAGCGTGTGCATCACCTCATAGTCGCCCGCAATGGCACCCGTGTGCGTAGCAGCGGAGGCACGCGCAGTTCCCGAGCGGCCGGGGTGCAACAAGACGACAAACTTGCCTGCCTCTCTCACACGGTGCACCAGTTCGAGAAAGCGCTTGGGCTGTCTGAACTGCTCCACCACAAGCGCGAAGACACGCGTGGATTCGTCCTCAATGAGGTAGTCGATGAAATCCTCAACGTTGCTTGCGGCTTCGTTCCCGGTGGAAACCGAATAGCTGAGCGGTATGCCGTGATGCCGCATATTCACTGCGATCACTGCGGCCAGAGCTCCGCTCTGCGAAACAATCGCGACTCCATTCTCTGCCTTTCGTGCCTGCGGCGGAGTGACGACGAACGTCAGCGGAATGCCATTCACATAATTAACCATGCCCAGGCAGTTTGGACCTTCAACCATCATGTCATTCGCTCGCGCAATGTCCCGCAATTCACGCTGCGCATTGATTCCCGCTTCTCCTGCTTCCGCAAAGCCTGCAGAAAATACGATCGCACTCTTCACTTCCCTCGCCGCACACGCCCGCATGGACTCCACAACTGCCGCCCCTGGGATGGCCAGCACTGCGCAATCAATGCCCGCGGGCAGTTCCTCAATCGAGCCCAGGCAGTCCCTCCCGTGTATGGTGGGCTTCTTTGGGTTAACCAGGTGAAGTTCTCCCGTATAGCCCGCGTCTTCCAGGTTGGTGAGCACACACTCACCAAGCGAGCCGGGCTTCGCTGATATTCCAATCAGCGCAATCGACCGGGGCCGAAGGAGCCGATCCATCTGTGCACGTGTTGCCGGTTTCACTTCCTGATCAATCAATTCCCGCCCTCGCGTCTTTCAACGCTTATAGCTCTCAAGACCCGGCTTGATGCTCTTCTCGTCCAGAAACTGTTTCAAACCTTTTTCGCGGCCATGTTCAGGGTCGCGTAACTGAGCCTGGTCAAGCTTAGCGTAGAGATAATCCTCGCTCTGCTCCCAGGTCAGCTCGCGGCAGCGCTTGAAGCCATGCTTGGCCGCGCGCAATACAACCGGATTCTTTGCCGCCAACTTTCGCGCCAGCGCAATCGTCTCTTCACGAAGCATATTCAGCGGCACAGCGCGATTCACAAGTCCCATCTCAGCAGCCTGCGCACCGGTAAATGTCTCGCCCGTCATGATGTATTCAAGAGCCTTCCGCTGCCCAACTGTGTCGGCGAGCGCTTTGCTAACCAGGTTTCCTGGCGGGATTCCCCAATTAATTTCTGACAGACCAAACACCGCTGTTTCAGAAGCAATCGCCAGATCGCAAGCCACAAGCGGTGAGAATCCGCCACCAAAGCACCATCCGTTCACCATGGCTATGGTGGGCTTGGAATACATCCTCAGCAGCTTCCATTGCCATGTCGATGCATCCCGCCGAATCTTCTCCTGAAAAATCTCCGGGGCCTGATCAACTTCGCGAAAATACTCCTTCAGGTCCATCCCTGCAGTCCACGATTCTCCAGCACCGGTGAGTACCAGCACTTTCATTTCCGCGTCCGTTTCAAGAGCCTCCAATATTTCGCGCATCTCGCGATTCAACGTGGGGCTCATCGCATTCCGCTTCTCGGGCCGATTCAGCGTTACCCAGCCAATTCCCTCTTCAACTTCAACCCGCACTGTCGTCCAGCGTCCCTCGTAACTCGCCATTCTCTCGTCCTCTCTCGCAAATCATCCATCTCTGCTACTGTGCATCCAGCGGAAGTCCCACATAGTTCTCTGCCAGTGCCGTGGCTGCAGCCCGCGAACTCATCACATATTCAAGCTCAGCAAGCTGCCGCTTGTGATCAAATGCAACCTCATTCTCAAATCGATGCAGAAGCGACGTCATCCACCAGGAAAAACGCTGCGCCTTCCATATCCTCCGCAGGCAGGTCTCCGAGTAGCTCTGTAGAGGCCGTTCATCGCCGGCACCGTAATGCGCTTCAATCGCATTTGCCAGATAATGCACATCCGCCATCGCAAGATTCATACCCTTGGCTCCGGTTGGCGGCACAATATGCGCAGAATCTCCCGCAAGGAAGAGGCGTCCGTATTGAAGCGGTTCAACCACGTAACTCCGCATCCCGGTCACGCCCTTTTGCAAAACTCGCCCTTCGGTGGGCCGCCAACCATCTTTACAACCCAGCCGCGTATGCAGCTCAGCCCAGATCCTGTCATCGCTCCACTCTTGAATATCTTCGCCCGGTTTGCATTGGAGATAGAGCCGCGTGATCTTCGGCGAGCGCATGCTGTAAAGCGCGAAGCCTCGCGGATGATGCATGTAGACGAGCTCTTCCTGCGACGGTGCAGCCTCGGCCACAATTCCAAGCCACCCAAATGGATAACTCCGCTCATAGATATTCAAGACGCCTTTCGGAATCGCATCGCGACAGATTCCGTGAAACCCGTCACAGCCTGCAACGTAATCGCATTGAATTTCGTCCGTCTGCCCTTCGTGATTCACAATAATTCGGGGCTTGCCAAAGTCAATTGCTTCCAGCGACACTTCGCCACATTCGAAGCGCAAGTCGCCGCCGTCCGCCAGTCTCCGCGCAACCAGGTCCTTTACAACTTCCTGTTGCCCATACACCGTTACGCAATTGCCCGTCAGTTCCACAAATGGGATCCTGTGACGCATACCGTTCAGCCCCAGCTCAATACCCTCGTGGCGTAATCCCTCTCGCGCCAACCGCTCGCCCACGCCTGCATCGTGCAACATCTGAACGCTGGTATGCTCCAGGACTCCAGCCCGTACCCGCTCCTCGCAATAGGCGCGCGATTTCGCTTCCAGCACAATCGAGCGGATTCCGCTCAGGTGCAGCAAGTGCGAGAGCATCAGCCCTGCTGGACCTGCTCCAACAATTCCGACCTGTGTTTCAAATCGCGGCATTCCATTTCCTTCACTTCGCTTCGGGCCATTCCTTCAGGACTTCCTTCGCGGCATGGAACGCTGCATTCGCGGCGGGAACACCGCAATAGATAGCGCACTGCATGAGCACTTCGCGAATCTCTTCTTTCGTAACTCCATTGTTGACTGCGGCACGCAGGTGCATGCGCAACTCCTCGCCGCGATTCAGTGCCACCATTAATCCAATTGTCAGCAAGCTGCGTGTATGCTTTGGAATTCCCGGACGTGACCAGATTTCGCCCCATGCGTACCGGGTGATCAGATCCTGAAACTCCGTGTCCAGATCGGTCTTTTCATCCTCCGCGCGGTTTACATGCGCCTCTCCCAGAACGCTCCTGCGCACCTGCATTCCGGCCTTATGCCGTTCTCGCTCATCCATGTGTGACCTCCGTCGCTCTCACATGTTCCACTACCGCGCTCGCAAACTCGTCCGCACACTCCCAAACCGCCATATGCGAGGCATTCAGTTCCACGTAACCGGAGTGCCGGATTGCCGCGTGCAGCGCGCGTCCCTCTGCGGGGGTGGTTGCGGGATCATCGGTACCAGTAATCACAAGGGTCGCAGCCGTGACTCGATTCGCATCTGCGCGCAGATCAGCATCTCGCAGCACACCACAGCATGCCGCATAACCATCAGAATCCGTTGCTGCAATCATGCTGCGTATTCGCTTCATTTCTTCGGGGTGTTCGTCACGGTAAACCGGCGTAAACCATCTCACAAGTGCGGCAGCTGACAACTGCTCCATACCAACGGCCCTTACAAATTCAATACGCTGCCGCCACATCTCTTCATTTCCAATGCGCGCCGCGGTATTCGCAAGAATCAGCCTGTCCACACGGGCTGGCGCATGAATTCCCAGCCAAAGCCCAATCATTCCCCCTAAAGACACTCCGCAGATACTCGCACGCTCAACACCGGCTTCGTCCATCATTCGCAGTACATCAAGGCCCAGCTGCTCAATCCAGAATGCCTCCGCAGCAACTTCGCTCTTTCCATGGCCGCGCATGTCCGAGCGCAGCACTCGAAATCTGCTTTCGAACGCGGGCAGCACTCTGTCCCACATATGGAGGTTTGAGCCCAGCGAGTTGAGCAGGACGAGAACCGGAGAATCCTTCCTTCCGCTCATCTCGTAGTGCAGGCGCACTCCGTTGCTCTCAACGGTTGGCATCATCGTCTCCAACAACTCGCGCGATGAATATCTGCGTACTTCCCAGAAAGTTGCGAGCGTCGAGCAGCCTGTCAATCTCCGCATCGTTCAAATGCGCAGTCACCTCGGGCATTTGTTTCAGCACATCCGAAAGTACCCGTTTCTCACTCGTCGCCCGCTCAACCGCTCTCCGCAAGATTTCATGCGCCTCCATCCGGCCGATCTTTGACGCGAGGGCGCCGCTCACGGCTTCCGCCAGTGGCACGCCATGCGTGGCCTCCAGGTTCGACCGCATTCGGTCCGCGTTAACCTGTAATCCTTCGACAATCTCCGTTGCATAATCGATAGAAGCGGACGTCAGACGAAAGGCTTCAGGCACCGCATCCCACTCCGCTTGCCATAGCCCCAGCCCACGCTCATGCTCATGTGGCATGGCAGACTGCATCGTTGCCGTGATTCCCGGCATCCTGGAATGGATTGCAATGAGAGCCGCGCATCCCACTGGATTATGCTTGTGCGGCATGGCAGAAGATCCACCACGCCCCTCAGCGCCGCCTTCCGACACTTCTCCCACTTCCGTCTGCATCAACAAAGCAATGTCCTGTCCCAGCTTTGCCAGAGTCCCGGTCACAAGTGCGAGTGTTTGCGTGAGAGCCACAAGGCTGTCTCGATGTGCATGCCAAGGCATTTCAGGCTCAATCAGGTCCAGCAACTGCGCTACCTTCGCTGAAACCGCACTACCCGAAGACCCAAGTGAGGCCAACGTGCCCACCGCTCCACCGAATTGCAGAACCAGCGCGCGCTCGGCTTCCTCGTGAAGGCGTTGGCGATCACGTCTTAGCGCCGCTAGCAAGCCCGCCAATTTCAGTCCGAGAGTCACAGGCGGTCCCACCTGCAGCCACGTCCTCCCCAGCATCAACGTGTCCCGGTGCTCTTTCACTTTCTCCAGGAGTGCCGCTTCCAGACGGTGCAGCGCCGCATCAAGTAGTTGCAGGGCATCCCTCATCTGCAAAACAAGTGCCGTATCCAGAACATCCTGGCTCGTAGCACCCAAATGAACAGACCGTGCCGCGGCTTCGCTCTCGGTCTTCACCACGACCGTGAGTTGACGGACGAACGGAATTGCGATGTTCCCTGCATCCCTCGCATCTCTGAGCAATGAACCAACATCCACAAAACCGCCGTCGAGCAGCTTCTCAAGTGCCGCTCCAGACCCCTTCTCTGCTCTGCCGCACGCCTCAAGTGCGCAACTCAATGCCCATTCAAAGCGCGTCATCGCTCGCAGCTGCGCACTCGACGAAAATACATTCGCCATCTCCGGCGTCGAGAAGAGAAACGAAGTCAGCCTGTCACTGCCCATCTGCGAACACCCTGCTCTCTACCACGCAAAGAATACGGTTTCGTTTGTCCCCTGCAGAACCACATCCCACCAATACAATCCCGCCTGCTGCTCATCCGCGCGAGCAATCAGCGTGTCACGCCGGTCTGGTGGAACCTGCGAAAGAACAATATCGTTGTCGTCCTTTACCTTGACGTCCAGATACATCCGCGTAATCAAATGCCGCAGGAGTCCCCGCGCAAATACCAAAACCAGGAAATGCGCATCCGACGACCTCTCCGATGCGGGTCGCTCAATCACGACGGCGAATGCACCATCCTCGTCCGTGGCCACGCGCCTGAATCCCTCGGGAATGCCGTTCTCTGCTTCCTTCCCATCGAGCGATCTCTCGACACCTGAACCACTCCAGAACTCCAGCATTGCGTCTGACACCGGCACACCGTCTCGATCCAAAACATGGCCTCGAATCTCGATCATCTCCCCTGGCCCCGAGCCGGGTATGGGCGCACGTTCCATCAGATACTCGAGACCAATCCTGAAGTACGGCCCAACTGTCTGAGAACCCGAGGGAATTCGCGCCGTCGAATCGCTCATCGGTGATCCTTTTCAAATGGAGTGTCCACGTGCCCACGCAGCACAATATCCCACTTATAAGCCAGCAAGTAGTTCGACTCTGAGCGGTCCATGTCCAGACGCGCGACCAATCGTTCTCTCGCCGCCGCATCAGGAATGCTGTTAAAAATCGGATCGAGTGGCTGCAGTGGATCTCCGGGGAAATACATCTGCGTTACAAGCCGCGACAAAATGCCCAAACCGAAAAGTGAAAAATGAATATGCGAAGGCCGCCAAGCATTGTGATGATTTCCCCATGGATAGGGCCCTGGTTTGATGGTCTTGAACCAGTAGTAACCATTTTCATCTGTAAGCGCGCGGCCACCGCCCCCAAAGTTCGGATCAAGCGGAGCATTATAACTGTCCACCTTGTGCCGATACCTTCCCGCCGCATTGGCCTGCCAAACTTCCACCAGCGCACCCCGAATTGGCTTGCCGTCTTCATCCAGCACCCGGCCATGAACAACAATTCGCTCTCCAATCGGATCGCTCTTGTACTGCGCCGTGAGGTCATTGTCGCCGGGTTGAATCAATCCGCGTCCAAACACTGGTCCCGTCTTTTCCGTGCGCGACTCAGGCAGCCGGACAAGCGGCAATCGCGGCGAACGCGCGACCGATGAAACATACGGAGGAAAACAATATTCCGGCTGTGTCTCCGGTATTGCCAAGTCGATTATTTCTGGGCTCTCCATATCTCTACTCAAACGCTTTCCATCGCCATCGCGATCCCCTGCCCAACCCCAATACACATCGTCGCAAGCGCCAGTTTTCCGCCGCTGCGAGTCAACTGATGCGCAGCCGTCATCACCAACCGCGCACCACTCATACCCAGTGGATGTCCCAATGCAATCGCTCCGCCTGTCGCATTCACGTGCTCCGCATCCTCAGCCAACCCCAGCTGTCGCAAACAAGCGAGCGACTGGCTTGCGAACGCCTCGTTCAGTTGAATCCAATCGAAATCCGCAATCGTCTTCCCCATCCGCGCCAGCAATTTTTGAGTAGCCGGCACTGGTCCAATGCCCATCACACGCGGTGCCACACCGGCAGTCGCCATTCCCAGAAGCCGCGCGCGTGGGTGCAGCCCGAATCGGTTGACCGCCTCCTCTGAGGCAACAATCATTGCGGCGGCTCCATCGTTCACGCCCGAAGCATTTCCCGCCGTCACCGTACCGCCCGCAAACAATGGTTTCAGTGCAGCCAGTTTTTCCAATGTCGTGTCCGGTCGCGGATGCTCATCTTTTGTCACAACAGTTGTTCCCTTCTTCCCGGAAATCTCCACTGCCACAATCTCTTCCGCGAAGAAACCCTCCTCAACGGCTCGCGCAGCACGCATCTGGCTTCGCCACGCAAACGCATCCTGCGCTTCCCGTTCCACCTGGCACTCGCGCGCCACAGTTTCACCAGTTTCCGGCATCGTATCGGTACCGTACACTGCGCGCATCTTCGGGTTCACAAATCGCCACCCAATCGTTGTGTCGAATATCTCTGCCGAGCGTTGAAACGCCGATTCTGCTTTGCCCATCACAAAGGGCGCGCGCGACATCGATTCCACTCCGCCCGCAACAATTAACTCCGCCTCGCCGCAGGCAATCGCTCGTGCCGCCGTTCCCACCGCATCCATCCCTGACCCGCAAAGCCGGTTCATCGTCGTTCCTGCAACGCTCTCAGGCAGTCCCGCCAGCAGCAACGCCATCCGTGCAACATTCCGGTTGTCTTCGCCGGCCTGGTTGGCGCATCCCAGAATCACATCATCCAGCGCACCCCAATCCACGTTTGAATTTCTCTTCAACAACTCGCGGATTGGCATTGCAGCCAGATCATCCGCACGCACCGGCGCCAATGCTCCGCCGTAGCGCCCAATCGGCGTCCGAATCGCGTCGCACAGGAATACCGCTCTCATGCCTCTTCCCCTTGCACGCCATGCGCGGCCGCAGTTCGAGCCTTCAGATCGCGAAGCACTTCCAATTCTTTGAGCCCGGGGACCTCCGTCACCTTGCATCCCTCAGCAAATCGAATCTGCCAGCCTGTGCTCTCCTCAATCGACTTCCGGTCCACTCCGGGGTGAACGCTTGCAACTTCCAACTCATGCGAGGTCGGATCAGGCCGAAGGATACAAAGGTCGGTGATCACCGCAACCGGCCCCTTCCCCGGCAATCCCAGCTTCTCCCGGGCATTCCCGCCCGTCCCAAATCCAACGGACGTCACAAAATCAAGCTTGTTCACAAGAGTGCGTTTCGAGTGCTTCACCACAATCAGCACCTCTTTAGCCGACGAGCTGATCTCCGGCGCTCCACCCGCCCCCGGCAAGCGCACCTTTGGCTTCTCATACGAGCCCACAACGGTCGTGTTGATGTTCGCAAATCGATCCAGTTGCGCAGCACCGAGAAATCCAACATCCACGCGTCCGCCCTGCAGCCAATAGCGGAAAATCTCCGGAGTGGAGACCACTGTGTCTGCCGTCTCCGCCAGATTTCCGTCTCCAATTGAAAGTGGCAAAATGGGAGGCTTCGCTCCAATTGGCCCCGACTCGTAGATCAGCACAACATCCGGCGCATGCGTCAGCCGCGCAAGGTTTGCTGCCGTTGACGGCAGCCCGATTCCCACAAAGCACACGGCCCCGTTCCTCAGCATGCGGGCGGCCGCCACCGTCATCATCTCTTCGGATGTATAGGCATCACTCACGAGAGAATTGCCTGCTCTCTTGTTTCGGCTTGCAGCTTGAGGTATTCTCCAAAATTCTGCGTGCTTTGAATATGCTGGTTCACCCAGTTGGCAAATTGCTCTCGACCGCGCGATATCTTGTCCCACGCCCGATAAAAGACGTTGTCGCGCTCATAGTATCCATGCGCATAGGAGGGCGTCGCACCGTGGGGCACTTCGCACACCGCAGTCACTGCCCAACCCGGCAGCACACAGGCATTCGGCGGAGCATCCAGTTCCTCCACACGCTCTTCCACGGTCACAATCGCCCGCCGGGCAGCCAGTACTGCTTCTTTCTGCACGCCCAGAATTCCCCACAACAACACGTTGCCTTTTCTGTCTGCTTTTTGCGCGTGAATAACAGTAACATCGGGCCGGACTGCAGGCGTCGCTGCAAGCACCTCTCCCGTAAAGGGACATGTGACACTGCGAATCCTGTCGTTCACGCGCGAGAAGTCTGATCCCGCATACCCTCGCAATACCGCAAAGGGCAGGTTGGCTGCACCGGCAACATAAGCATTGGCCAGATCGCTATGGCTCCGCTCCTCAATTTCAAGAGGCCCCGGCCATCCATTTTCCACCGCATCGCGAAAACGGTGCAGAGACCCAACACCGGGGTTCCCGCCCCATGAGAACGTAAGCTTCCTGGCGCATCCGGCGCCAATGAGCTGGTCGTAAATAATGTCGGGCGTCATACGAACCAGCGACAGGTCGCGCCGACCCTGGCGAATAATCTCGTGCCCCGCGGCAAATGGAATGAGATGAGTAAAGCCCTCCAGCGCAACGCTGTCGCCGTCATGCACATGCGCTGCAATCGCCTCGGCCAATGTAACCCACTCCGCCATTCGCCTCCCTATTACTGACCGCTGCATTATTACGCGGAAATGCATCTTTGTACAAGATGTGCGATAATCGCGCATCAAAGACGCATCAGTTCCCACGTCATGGAACCAAAATGAGCTCAGCAAAACTCGCTTCGGCTTCCGCGCCTCCAACTGCGGCCAATGAATTTGCTGTGCAGGCTGGTAACCCGGACTTTGTGCTCTCTCTCGCGCGCGGACTCCGTGTCATTGAGAGCTTTGAAGGTCACTACGAGGGACGCAGCATCAATGAAATATCCCAGTCCACAGGTCTCTCGCGCGCTTCCATCCGCCGCCTACTGCTCACCCTTGAGCTCCTCGGCTATGTGGAGCGAAACCGGCAGGTCTACCGGCTGAAAACGCAAGTGTTGCGTCTCGGCTTCTCTTATCTATCGTCTTCATCGGTAGTAGAGGCTGCTCGTCCGGTTCTGGAACACATCACGGAACAATTGCACGAGTCGTCTTCCATGAGCATGCTTGACAGCGGGCAAATCGTATATGTCGCTCGTTCGGCTGCCAGCCGTGTGCTCGCCGCCGGACTCTCGGTCGGCAGCCGGCTGCCGGCTTACTGCACTTCCATGGGGCGCGTCCTGCTTGCCGCACTTTCAGAGCAGGAACTCGCCGCGTATCTGCGCAACCTCAAGCCGCGCGCCTTCACGCCCAAAACACTTACACGCATTCCGCAAATCAAAAAGGCAATTCTTGAAGTGCGAGCCAGGGGTTATGCCATTGTTGACCAGGAGCTTGAAGCTGGCCTGCGCTCTATTGCTGTTCCCGTTTATACGCGCGACAACCGGGTCGTTGCCGCCATCAACGTCGGCACTCATGTTTCGCGCATCGACCGCGAGACGCTCGTGCGCCGCTGCCTCCCGGCACTTCAGCAAGGAGCTAAAAATCTTCGCAGCATTTTAATTTGAACGCGTAACATCGGTATCTCGAAGGGATTTGGACTATGACGACTATAATTCGCGCCGACCACGTTGGGAGCCTTCTCCGCCCACAGGAACTGCTTCTTGCACGCAATTCGCATATCTCTCCATCTGAACTTGAGGCCATAGAAGACCGTCATGTACTCAAAGTTCTTGAGCGACAGAAAGAAATCGGCCTCAACATCTTTACCGATGGCGAGTTGCGACGCACCAACTTCATGAGCGATTTCACAGACGCCGTGGAAGGTTTTGATTTTGGAGGTGCCGTTTCGCGACAGTGGAAGGGGAGTGAGGACGAATCCAAAACTTCTGCGGCTCCTGTCAGCAAAATCAACGGCATTGTCACCGCTGCTTTGCGGCAGCGCCAGCCGCTCACCGGCCGCGAGCTTCCCTTCCTCAAAACTCACGCTCCAGGACCCATCAAAATCACCCTGCCCAGCGCCACACAGTTCCCTGCCATCTCTTTCAAGTACGGCATTACGGACGCGGTGTATCGTGATCCCTTCGCACTGCTCAACGCCATTACCGCCATCATGTGTGAGGACATTCGTACCCTCGCCTCGGGCGGCATCTCCTATATGCAGATTGACGCTCCTCGTTACAGCTACTACCTCGATCCAAAATGGACAAAATGGATGGAGACGGAACTGCGCGTCGATCCTGCCCAGATGCTTACCGCTTCTCTGAATGCAGACAATGCCTGCTTCGCTGCCGCCCGCCACTCCGGCGTCACTCTCGCCATCCACCTTTGCCGCGGCAACAATCGAAGCCATTGGTACGCCGAGGGAGGGTATGACGCCATCGCGGAAAGGCTGTTCCACGAGCTTGCCGTTGACCGCTTCCTCCTGGAGTATGACGACGAACGCTCCGGAACTTTTGAGCCGCTGCGCCTTGTTCCCAAAGACAAGGTCGTTGTCCTCGGTCTGGTCAGCACCAAACGGCCTGAACTTGAGCACAAAGACGACCTTCTCAGGCGCATCGACGAGGCATCGCGGTTCATTCCCCTGGAGCAGCTCGCCGTCAGCCCACAATGTGGCTTTGCTTCCACCATGGAAGGAAACCTGTTAACTGAGGAGCAACAATGGGCCAAGTTACAACTCGTGGTTGAAACTGCCCGCCAGGTTTGGGGCTGAGCTCAGCAGGCAAAAGGGGCAATTCATGGTTGAACCAACATCGCCTCCGCAGCTCGAATTCGTGCTCGAGTTGCGTGTCACCGTCGGCGCGTCGCTCGAACTCGGACCCGGCTCATGCGGTACCAGGCGTACCGTTCCCATCACCGGTGGAATCTTTTCTGGACCACGGATATCTGGCCGTGTTTTGCCCGGAGGGGCAGACTGGCAATTTGTCGAGAGCGACGGGGTGACTCACCTCGAAGCCCAATACGTGATTGAAACAGAAGACGGCGTTCGCATCGAAGTGCGCAACCAGGGTATCCGCCACGCAACCAAAGAGGTCCTGGCTCGCATCGCAGCAGGCGAGTCCGTTCCTTCAAGCCAATACTACTTTCGGACCACGCCGCGCTTTTACCCTCCTGATGGACAATACGGCTGGCTCAAACGCTCCGTCTTCCTTGGGAGTGCCGAACGATTCGCCGATTTGGTGATCGTGCGAGTTTGGGCGGTAACCTGACCTCCCCGGAGTTCGGGATCTCACCGCCCCTCCCCTGTCTGTCCGCCCTATCAATATAGATAGATATCCTTGCCCCCTTAAATTCGAGCAAATTTGGGCAAATTTCCCTTAAGTGCAGCTCCTCCAACGCGCTTTTGACCACAGTTTCCTCCGATAACCCTGTTCGGACTGACAGGTATATCCGTCAAAACTGGTGCACCTCGACTTTCGTCCTCAAAATCGCCGCGGCCAGGCACAGGTTTTAGTGGCAATTCGCCGGGTCAATCCACCGCTTTATATCTCCATGGGCCAACCACAGCGCAACGCAACCATCCGATGCGCGAAGCACAAGCGTGCGACTCCCCTGAAGAGCAAACTCTCCATGAAGATTAAGGTAAAGGGATGAAATTGAAGAGGATCTCAACCTGCGGAGGGAAGGGAGATCGGTTGAAACCTGCGGCCTTGGACGCCGCTGCGCTCAACGGGATGGCGGGGGTTCAAATCTGTTCTCCACCGCCACCAAATTGAACTGGCTCGAATGAGAAGGGAGTCGCGGAAGGAGGGGCAGCGACATTCCGATGGAGAAAGGTTGTCGCGCGAATGCGAATCTAAACCAAGGCAAGATTCTTGGGTTTGCCCAGAGAGGCCGTATAGGCAGCCGGGCGCCCCACACTTACGTAGGTGAACCCTTTCTCTTGCATATAGTCGGGTTTATAGAGATTTCGGCCGTCAATCACAATGGGAAAACGCAGCGCCATATTGAGTCGTTGCAGGTCCAGATGAGCAAACTCATCCCAATCCGTAAGAATGAGCACGGCGTCAGCATCTTCTGCAGCTTCATAGGGATCGGAAGCGTACTGCATGGATTCCGAGGCAGGAAGAATCGCCTCACTCTTCTCCATCGCTGCGGGATCGTAGGCGCAAATCGTCACACCTGCTTCAATCAACTTTTGAATGATAGCGATCGCCGGTGATTCGCGAATGTCGTCGGTTTCGCACTTGAAGGCTAGCCCCAGCGCGGCAAGCCTTTTGCCACGAAGTGTCCAAAGAGCTGAGCGAACCTTATTGAAAAAGACATCGAGTTGTTGCGCGTTGATTCTGCGCACCTCCTCCAGGATCTGGAAGTCCATTCCCTGCTGTTGTGCAACCCACGTAAATGCCGCCACATCTTTCGGAAAGCAGGAACCGCCATAGCCCAACCCCGCGCGCAGGAATTTGGGCCCGATGCGCGAATCGAGCCCAATGCCCGCCGCAATGTCTTCGATGTCCCCATCCACGGATTCGGCCAGGTTGGCAACGGCGTTGATGAATGAAATCTTCATTGCTAGAAATGCATTTGCGGCATGCTTGATGAGTTCCGCGCTCTGCGCTGAGGTCACCAACAAGTTCGCAGGGTTATCCATTTTGAGCGCTCCAGGAATGGAGTCCGCCCCTGCATAGTAGATTCCACTCGTGAGTGGCTCATACAGCCGGCAAAGCATTTGGGCAGAACGCTCATTGTTGGCGCCCACCACAATCCGGTCCGGATGCAGGAAATCGACAACTGCTGTCCCTTCCCGAAGAAACTCTGGATTGGAAACTACATCGAAGTTCTCCGAATCAATGCCATGACGGCGCATGCAGCGGCTAACCCATTCATTCGTATAGACCGGTACCGTGCTCTTCTCCACCAGGACCTTGTAACCGTTCACCGATCGCGCAATTTCGCTGACCACCGCCTCAACATAGGAAAGATCGGCAGAACCCGAACTTCCCTGCGGCGTGCCCACCGCAATAAACACAACTTCGCTCTGTTCCACGGCTGGTCGGAGTTCGGTGGTGAATTCGACGCCATTATTCAGGTGCTTTGCAAGCAATTCCGCTAGATGTTTCTCATAGATCGGAACTCCGCCTTGCTGCAAAAGCCGAACCTTGGCCTCATCCTTATCCACACAAATCACCTTGTGCCCGATCTCCGCAAAACATACTGCCGCGACAAGACCGACGTAACCTGATCCGATGACACAAACCGGGATGGATTTCGACATAAGAGTTCTTAGCCTCCTTAGGGGGATGTTGAGAGACGTAAACGACTGATGCAGAAGCGCAATCAGAAGAATTGGGTGATTGAAATCCTGGCGATGGTTGAGCTACCGATAGCGATTGTCCGAGCGTCTTATCAATTCACGATCAGGGAACCATCGGGTTTGTTCGAACGGCTCGTTCAACAGGGTGACGGGAATATTCGGATTGAAAACGCTGCTCCAACCTGACAGAAACGACGCCGTCCTGATGAGCGCATTGCACCGCGACAAAAGAAGGCAATTCACCAGCGCTTCAAATCCCTTTGTGTATCCGCTCCCGGCTGCGTTTCCGTGAACTGGCTTACCGTCGCGGCTTCGCTCCACATCAGGATGAGATACCACAGTCAAATCGCCTTCAATTTGCAGCGAAAACCACTCTAAAAAGAGTGCATCATCACTTGAAACGAACACCTTTTTTGTCTCCGGATGCTCAGAAGCGTATTTGCGTACCGATTGAACACACCGCGACCAATCAACCGACTCAGCTTCAACCTTCTTATCTGTTCCGCGGAAATGGAGACCGATAGTGTTGTGGGGCACGAACTCACGTGTGACGAAATCATTTACATACTCTTCAACGTTCGACTTGATTTGGAAACTGCTCGTGAATAGCTGGTGGGCATGTTCAATCGTCATTGAAGGCTCGTAACGCGACGCGAATCTTGTCTCGTTGATGTGCCCAATTGAGAGCGAAATAATGCAACCCTTATTCATTGGCTCTGGTGAGTTAGTCCCATCGACATAGTCTTCCGCTTCGACAAAGTAGTCATGAAACCAATCCTGACCGGGGATGTTCGCATAGGCAGCACCTGTGAGGCGAATCCTGGGGGTAAGTCCCCTTTCTCCGCAATATGCCAGCATGTAAAGGCACCAGTTCAATTGAGCAAAAAACCCAACATCTGCGTGAATCTCCACAGCTAAGATGTTCGACCCTCTTCGAAGCCGAAAATCATTCAGGATGCGCTGCGGGAATCGTTTATCGGTCAACTTGAGCACGCTGTTATCCTTCACATTTTGGAGGTAGGAAATCAGAGGTCTCAACGCCTCGTTGCGACAAACAGACAGACGCACCTATCACGACGTGCGAACCATAGCCTCACGTTTATCGTTCAGATAATTCCAATTACACGATGAATTCTTCCAGGATCGGTCAGGACTGGAGCACCAGTTCACTATCTGTCACCCATTGCACAGTCTTTCGAATACCGTCTTTTAGGCTCGTCCGTGCCTTCCATCCCAGAGCCTGAATGCGTGACACATCCGTCAACTTACGCGGGGTTCCGTCCGGCTTTGCCTGGTCAAATTCCAGTTCACCATTGAAACCCACGACTTCACACACCAGATGTGCAATTTCGCGAATACTCATGTCCTCTCCCGTACCAATATTGACGAGTGGCGGCTGGTCGTTTTGCAGGAGAGTTGCAAACTCTTGTTCAGGCAATTTCATAAGGAATACACATGCTTCAGCCATATCTTCCGAATACATCAACTCGCGACGGGGAGTGCCTGTTCCCCATACATTTACCGATCTGGCACCCGAACGTTTTGCGTCGATCACCTTGCGAATCAGAGCAGGAAGAACATGCGATGTCGCGAGATCGAAGTTGTCGCCTGGGCCATAGAGGTTGGTTGGCATTGCTGCCAGATACTGCGTTCCAAATTGCCGATTATAAGCCCAGCACATCTCCACTCCCGCTATTTTGGCAACTGCATATGGCCTGTTCGTTGCTTCCAATGCGCCCGTAAGCAGGTACTCCTCCCGGATGGGTTGCGCCGCGAGCTTGGGATAAATGCAGGTGGATCCCAGAAAGAGAAGGCGATTTACTTCAAACTCATGGGCGCTCTGAATCACATTCGTTTGAATTTTGAGATTCTCCAACAGGAACTCCACCGGGAAGCTGCTATTGGCACAAATGCCACCAACTTTGGCAGCTGCCAGATACACATATTCAGGACGTTCATTCAGAAAGAATGCACGAACCTCATCCTCTCGGGTAAGGTCGAGTTGTGCACGAGTACGGCGAAGAATATTGGAAAAGCCAGATTTCTCCAATTCCCGGCAAATTGCGCGGCCCACCAATCCTCGATGTCCAGCAACAAATATTCTGCTCTCTGGTCTCATCACATTACACCTCACAACATTCATATGCCGGATATCCATGCTCGCGAATCAACGCTTCTTTCCTTGCTGATGCAAAGTCTTCTGCGACCATTTCCTGAATGAGTTCTTCAAAACTAGTACGCGGAGTCCAGCCAAGTTCACTTCGGGCGCAACTTGCGTCGCCCAGCAGAGTCTCAACTTCGGTCGGCCTAAAGTAGCGCGGGTCGACAGAAACGACTATTTCACCTTCACTGTTGTACGCGCGCGAATCCACTCCTTCACCTTCCCAGTTCAATTGCAGTCCCAGACAATCTGCAGAAAGGTCCACGAGTTCACGCACGCTATGCTGTTCACCTGTGGCAATCACATAGTCCTTTGCGGACTTTTGTTGCAACATAAGCCACTGCATTTCCACGTAATCCCTCGCATGACCCCAATCTCTCAACGCATCAAGATTGCCGAGATAAAGTCTTTTCTGAAGACCCGCCTTGATACGGGAAAGTCCTCTCGTCACCTTCCTCGTTACAAAGGTCTCGCCGCGCTTCGGAGACTCGTGATTGAAAAGAATTCCGTTGCAGGCATAAATGCCATATGCCTCGCGGTAGTTCACCGTTATCCAATACGCGTACAACTTTGCAACGGCATAGGGCGAACGAGGATAAAAGGGTGTTGATTCGCTTTGTGGAATCTCCCTCACCAGACCATAAAGTTCCGAAGTCGAGGCTTGATAAAAGCGAGTCTTATTCTCCAGGCCCAGAATGCGGATCGCTTCCAGCAAACGCAGTGTGCCGAGTCCATCGGCATTCGCAGTATATTCAGGTTCGTCAAACGACACTTTCACGTGACTCTGCGCTGCGAGGTTATAGATTTCATCCGGCTGAACCTTCTGCACAATGCGGATCAGCGCGCTGGAATCCGTCAGGTCACCATAGTGCAAAACGAATTTGCTATCTCTCGCGTGTGGGTCCTCGTAAAGATGGTCAATGCGCGCCGTATTGAAGAGCGAAGTGCGACGCTTTATGCCATGTACCTCGTAGCCTTGTCCGAGTAGAAATTCGGCAAGATATGAACCGTCCTGACCAGTGATGCCCGTGATTAACGCCCTTTTCATCTGTATACCTTCCTTTTGCGATGTATGAATTGGATGACGCTTGTCGGGTGGAGTTCTGCCACTCAACCCAATTTCGAACACGAACTCGCATGCGATTTGTGAGGTCCAAAGTTGTGAGGCATGGGAATTGAGATGATTCTGCAAAAATGAAACACTGAACTAATGATGGGCACTCTATATACCGATCATCTCTCGCGCCACGAAGAACAAGAACTGTGAATTGTAGACCAGATATCGCTTCCATAACCTTCGTGGATTTGTGGCCAATCTAAAGAGCCATTCCAGACCACTATCTCGCATCCATCCCGGTGCTTGCACTGTCCGTCCTGAATAGATATCGAATGCCTGCCCCACGGAAGCGATGATAGGGACATTGAGCCGCGACCGATGTTCGAATGCCCATTTCTCCTGTTTCGGGCACCCCAATCCAATCCAAAGGACATCAGGCTTTGCCTCATTAATCATGCGCACAACCGCGTCATCCTCTTCCTTCGTCAGCGGACGGAACGGAGGTGAATGCATGCCTACGATATTCGTTCCACCGAACTCGCTTCTCAAGTTCGCTGCAAGGCTTTCCGGCACTCCCTTGGCCCCACCGTAGAAGAAGTGGCGATAACCTCGCCTTGCCGCCACAGCGCAAAATGCATGCATTACGTCAGGACCATACACTCTTCGCTTCAGATTGAAGCCACGTAACCGTCCCATCCAAATCAGAGGCATACCGTCCGGTACGTTGAAGGTCATTTCGTCCGACAATATCCGATGAAATACTGGGTCTCGCCGAGCCTCCATCACAACGTGAACATTGGTGAATGTAATGCAACGCCCGCGAACGCCACTTTGGATCCAGGCTTCCATCTGCACAATCAACTCGGGAATCGTAACTGCTTTTAACGGAACTCTTAACACCGTGAAATCAGACGGGATTGAAGACGTGGGGATGGTTACGGATATGTTCAAGGGGAAACGCCTCCTGTCGTCGCCGAAAGAAACATCCCGTCGGCAAAGGTTCGAGTGATTGTTGCTTTGGTGGTAATGATGGGAAGCGCGTTGACGTTCTATTGCTTCCAAAGGGCGAGCACAATCCAGTGATTCACGTAGTATCCTGGCCGGCTTCGCAGATTATCGACAACGAGCCTGAAATGCGGATCCATAGCCGCAGCGAGACCGAGAGTTTCAAGCGCATCTTTGGGATCCCAGAGCCCACTAAAGCCGGGTACACCAGCGTGCGCACGTTGCTGGTCAAATGGCAGTTGTGAATGAACAAATTCCTCGTGCTGTTTGGTACCCTCCGCATAAGGAATAAGCCAATTGACCGCCGCATAGAGTGAAGAACCCGCCGAGCTCTTCCAGTGAAACCAGTCCATTCCATGCTCTTGGGCAGCATCGGCAGCGAGCAAGAGCGGATTCAGATCGTAGGTGACGTAATGAAGAGCGTCGCGCTGATGAAAGTCTTCGACGCTCCCATCCGGATACACATTTTCTGTAATCTGCTTCTCGTAGGCAGCCTCTGCAGCATTGATCAGCCGGCCGTCACCCAACGCAAAGGATCCCATTGCAATAAGCTTGATACGCATGCTCTGCCAATTTGTGGAGTCCGGCTTGTCGAGGTGTGCTATCGACTGGAAGTAGCCTTCCACCATCTTGCGCAGAAAGATATCGATCTTATGCTGAAGCGCTGGCGTGAAATCATCGTGGCACAGATCATTTGTGATCATCAGTGCATCAAGCCCACCTTCATCAATGGGATTGAAGCTGAGCTGGTAGTATGTCACCCACGCATTGATGAATCGACTGGCCTGGGCAAGGTAGCGGCGATCCCCGGTGAGTCGATACGCCAGTGCGAAGTCGCGCATCATTCCCAACTCAGCAAAGGCCTTCATGCTGACGTCGTAAAGACCCTGGTGAGGCAGTATTCCTTCCATATGGATATGCGTAACATTCATCGGCGCTTGGTCCAGATTCTTTGTCGCAACCGAAATCGCATATTTACCTTCCATGGTTCCTGCCAGACCTGAAAGCCTTCGAACGGCGGCTGGCGATACGATGGAATAATTCTGCGAGTACGCGGAATTAAGGCAAACAGCCAGGGCAAGTACTAGCCCCACACAGATTGTTCGCAACGAACACACTGGCTCTACTCCATTTCTAATGCAGTAATTCTCTGGTAATGGGATTACCAATATCGCAAGTTCTATTGCCAATAGGCACTAACGATCCGGACAGGAATTCAAGTATGCGTTCTACCTGCTTTGGGCTTGGGCAGTACGCAACCACTGCACTGTCTCGCGTACCCCATCCTCCAGCGAAGTTGTTGGTGGGCCGAGCAGTTGATACGTTGGCTCCATCGGTGTTGGATAGTCCTCTGTCATGCTCCGCAACCGACTTGAGAACAGCGGGAACTTCACTCCAATTGCAACGAGTCCGTCACCCACGCATGCGATCACGCGAAGTAGGCTTTGAGGTATAACTCGCGCGCGGTGACCGGTGAGTTGAAGTGAGAACGCATTCACCCAGTCAAGAAGAAGTATCGGGGGATCGCCCACATAGAGAGCCCGTTGATGCACATCCTCAACCGGCGCGTCGAATATGGCCGCCATCTGCCTCACCACATTCCCCACATATCCATACGAGCGCGTTACCGGCTTTGAACCCGGATGAAAGTACAGTCCCCTTTGCAAGACTTTCCAGAATTCCTTCGGATATCGCGGGTGCCAACTTCCCCAAACATTTGTGGGCCTAACAATCGTCCAGGTGCAGTTCAATCCGCTCTTGCGGATTGCCATTTCAGCCATGACCTTGCTTTGCCCATAGATGGTGTGAGCACGGAAGTCCGTATCACTATTCGGGAGCGGCCCAGGTCCAACTACAAACTGCGTCGAAACAAAGATTGCGCGCTCCACACTTCCGGCACAACAAATCGCGTCGATCACACTTTCCGTTCCCGCGCAGTTCACCCGATAATCCTCAACTGACTTCCCATCCATATCTGTGCGGGCGGCGAGATGAGCCACAAAACGAGGACGGAAATCAGAAAAAGTACCTCTCAGGGATCCACGGTCCATAATGTCGCAAGCGGTCCAGTACTGAAGATGGCTGTCCTTCTTAGGCGGATGTCGATCGAGATTCACAATGCGAATTCCTGGCCGGTTTTCGAGAAGATCAATAAGATGAGTTCCAATGAAACCGCTACCGCCTGTTACGACGACCGTTCCGTTCAAAGGACACCTCCATCATGCTCATCCGCCTGACGAAGCGGAGGAGTATCATTCGGTTCATTGTTGAATGTTGGAATGCATATCGCTGAGGAATTCGGATAGCCCTATTACGAATGCCATTCTTGACGAAGAAGCACTACCGGTTTGCGCATCTTGAGCGATGAGCACACTGCTCTCAGCCGTTGACGGAGCCTCTGTGGAAATGCCCACATACCCAGGTATAGCGCGAGGTGGAGGACAGTGGGCCTACCCTCCTTGAAGGCTTCATACAACAGCATTGCAAATACCTTCCATTCGCGCTTGTCTGACGCTGCTGGGCCTACACTGGTCAAAACAAAGCCCGCATAAGCCCGCCGTCCAACCAAATGGCGAATCGAACGTATCCAATCTAGAGATTGCTGCCAGTTATAAGAAGTGCTTATGCGCGCTCTTCCAATGTCGTCTTTAAATTTCACAAGCGCCTCAGTGGCATAGACAATTGCCGCACCGTCACTGGTTGCCCTTATGACCCAGTCTGCATCCTGGTGTCGACGAAGTGAGGTTGAGAACGGCCGGATGTCAAATAAGGATTTCCTTACCAATATTGTGGAGGTAAGAATTGCAGCCTCGCCGTTAAAGACGGACTTCCGTGCAAAGAGATAGTCTCCAAATCTTTGCTTGTCTCCCGGTAGCCGCCTTGGCCAGACCATTGTTCCTTTCGACGATTGCGCAAAGAATCTGCAGCTCACTATCTGACAACCGCCAGCGACCGCCAGTTGCCTTTGGATCTTCTGGGGCATCCATTCGTCGTCATCATCAAGAAATGCAAGCCAATCGGATGTCGCACTTGCGGCGCCAATGTTTCGTGCATTATTCGAGCCGCCACTTTCAGGCAAAACAATGACGCGCACCCTACGATCGTCGAATGCCCGAAGCGCTTCGACGGTAGCATCGTCCTCGCCGTCAATCACCACAATGATCTCTTCAACCTGATGGGTTTGCACCTGAGCGCTTCGTACGGCGCGAATAACCAATTGAGGCCTGTTACGCGTAGGTATAACGACTGCTACTCGGTTCGTCATTGTAAGTCCATGAATTAAATGTTGGCGTGCGGCATCACGATTTGACTCATTGATATCTTTAACTGATCGTTACTTTGCCTAATTCACATCGACGCCTTATGACGTGACTGGCTCGGCAGGAGCTGTGGACATGTTCATGTGGCCTACCTGTCGAAAGATCTTCATCAATTGCTCTTCACTCTCCTTAGGACTGTATCTCTCCTCAACAGTGAGTCGGGCCATTGCACCCATGCGATGTGCTGAACTGGGCGATTCATAGAGCCGACTGATCTTCTTCGCCAGGTCGTCCGCATCTCCAGGGGTAAATAGGAGTCCCGTATTTCCCTCTTCGATCAGGTCCTTTGTCGCTCCGAGCCTTGAGCCGATAACAGGCTTTCCTGTTGCCCACGCTTCCAAGAGCACCATGGGAAACATTTCGTACCATTCCGACGGCATTACGGTGAATATGCAATTGCGGAGAAATTCACGACTCTCTTCGCCCGAGAGAAAACCCATTAATTCAATGTTGCGCACGCCGTTTTTAATGATGTAGTCGCGAATGGCGGACTCCTCGGGTCCAGTTCCCGCGATCTTGAGCACGGGACCGTTCACCTTCTCCATCGCACGGATTAATGTCCACAGTCCTTTCTCCCGTGACAGTCTCCCCATATAGCCCACGTAACTTCCACTACCAATTGCAGGTTCCACGTCTGAGATGTCGATACTATTCGAACGTACAAACAATTTCTGCGACGAGACGCCGGCGCTCATTAGCTTCCGCTTCGCAAAATCAGTCAGGCATACGAACGCGTCAATTTTTGCCAGTGCACCCGAAACGCGCATATAGGTCATGGTCGCTGCATACAAGGCACTGTATGCGTAGCTGTCCTTGTAACACCGATGCCGAATTGCATGCAGATAGTTCCCCTGTTTGCAACGCTCGCATACTCCAGTCTTGTTGTAGAACCAGCCATTCGCGCATAGTGGACGAAAGTCATGGATCACTTGCACAATCGGAACTCCGAGCGAGTGAAGCGTATGGTATACCGACGGAGAAATGAGCGGATAGACATTGTGGATATATGCCACATCAGGTCGGTGACTCGACACAAGCGACTCGATTTCAGATCTCGTCTTTCGCGAATTGATCGTCTCGAGTGCCGCATTAGCCTTACCCACCGGCCCAAGGCTAACTAGATGGTCATTGTGGCGGCTATACATCACCACCTCATGATTCTTCTGCAGCGCAGACTCTTCTTGAAGGGCCACGCGGTCCTCGCCGCCAAACTGCTGGTAGAAATTGTGAATAAGAAGGATTCTCATCTCTATAAAGCAGCTCCACCGGGCCCGAAGATGGGCTCACCAAATTGAATCGAGCGCTCTCCGTTCTTGACCTTCGACTCTTGTCCGAGGAGTGCAATTCGTTCTCTCACTTGAGCCTGCTGAAGGGCAACGGACAACTGAACAAACACTAGAAATTCAAATGTCGTGCGCGTCAGCAGTGTACTTTCGGCTGAATTATGCAGCGCGAAGAAGCACAGATAGGCAAGCGGCCATGCAGCCACAGATCGCCGATCGTAGCGCAGCTGATGAAGCGCCATACGCATCGCTCTCAGGAATAAGTACACAAAGAGAAGCAGTCCTACTAGTCCGAGCCCGAGCCATAAATCGAGATAGCCGTTATGCGCCATCGGGACAAGCCATCCGGTCGATTCGAGAATGCCACGTGATGCCCCACTGAATCCTTCCCAAAAGGCCTCATATCCGTATCCCAAAATGGGGCGCTTCCAAATGGAATCCATGACCAGCGACCACAACTGTGCACGACCTGAGAGCGTCGAATCCCGCCCGAACATTTCCAGTAGCGATGCGGAGTTGCTCATAATCATGGCAACCGCCAAGACCCCGGTCCCTGCGCAGAATGCATAGGCAAAGACGCGCTCTTTGATTCTCAAACGCGACACCCTGCGTAGAATTGGTACGGCTATAACCACAATTGCACAGCTGATTGTCGGAGTGACCGAATGCGCGAGGAACAACATAACAATGGATGCAGCGAAAAATATCCCCTGCACGAACCGATGCCTTTTGAAACGAACAAGCATCAGCGAAAGAATTGCTACGGCCATGCATTCGCCGAAGACATTCTTGTGGATCGTCAACCCTCTCCAGGCACCCTCATGCGAGGGATCAAGTACTCGCGCCGGAAAGACTAGGTAGGTTGCAATAGAGGCGGCTATCAGTAGACAGAGAGCCTTGGCAAATAGCTCTGCGAACTCCTCAACCGTAAAGCGATCTCCCAAATATATCGCCATAATGGTGGAAAGGGTGAAGAACGAACTGCGGCGAAGCGTCAGGAGTGGGTCGACACTCCAAATAGATGACAGGATGACAAGTGCCGGCAGCAGCAGTAGAGGCCAAGACGCTTTTACCGCTCTCAACGTCTGCTTCAACCGAGGGAGCACAAGCACCGCACACCAGATGTAGATGATCATTTCTGCCAGTACAGATGGCAAATGGACACCAGTCGAAATGATCGCATTGCTTGTCTCTGTGTTCACGGTTGTTGAGCTAAGCAAACCGCTCACAACATGCATACTTACCAGGAGCATTACAATCACAAACAAACGTTCAGAAGGCTTTGCCATCAGCCTACCCCCTGCGCAGCCTGTTCAACGCCAACTTCATCTAAGTCCGATTGATTTCCCCTATTCTTTAGATGGAAGTGGATTGCGAAGAAGAACAAAGTTGCCAAAAATAGTTCGCTGATGATGCTTGACCAAGCCGCACCGTGCCACGCCCATGCGCGGATGAACCACAGGTTGATAAGTACGTTGAAAAGCGCAACAGCAATCTGACACCACGACCGCAGGGGCTGAAGATTCGCTCCTGTCAGAGCGTCTCCCAAAAATGCATGCACGCTTTGAATCAGGGGCAAAAGACAAAGCCACCGTAATGCAACAGTGCTCTGAGTGTAGGCAGATCCCATAATCAAGGGGAGAAATCTGGCACCAGCCAGCAGGCAGAATGAGGCAAGTAAGCCATAGAGGACAGATCGTCTGAGAATGCGCCGCGCGAAGCGGCAACTCTTTGCAATTCCGCCAACTCCGTGACGGAAGAATTCCGGATATGTCGCGCTCTGCAGGGATCGCATCGGTAGCATTGCAACTTCTACAAACCGGTATGCGACCGCGTAAATTGCCGCTCCCTGCACTGAGCTCAGCCGTGCCAACATTGTTTTGTCGATGTCGTTGTAGATCGTTTGCGCGGCAAGAGAAGTTGAAAAATGCGCACCTTCAGAAACCGTTGCTCTTAGCATCCTGAATCCGAATCGCGGCCCCGAACAGCAACATGTCACCAGGGTAATGCCATAGGTAGAAGCAACAACACTCGCAGCAAGGTAGAAGAATACCCATCGATGAACTGTGGGCGGCCCCGTGGTAATGAGCACGAGAGCAGCGGCAAATCTTGTGCACGCCGACACCACCATGACCGAAGAAGACTGTTTTGCGCGTCCAGAGGCAAGCAATGCCTGCGCGAATACGTAAGTTCCCTGGGCGAAAATCAAGTCAGCAGTGCCTACGGCCAGCACCATAAGGAATGTAACGGAACCAGGTAGCAACACATGGCGAAGCAGAATGATTGCCGAGATTAACAGAACTCCCATTCCCGAGGTGACGATGAGGGAATTACCCAGGTACGCTGGCATATCTGCTTTGTTCCGCGATGTGTACTTGACCAGCACTTGTCCAGTCCCCAAGGGTGAAAAAGGCGCAAGGACTGCGGCAAGCGCCGTGCACGCAAGGAACGTACCATACCCCGTGGGTCCAAGTACGCGCGCAATGATAAGAAAGTAGCCAAACTGCGCGATGAGCTGCATACCCTTGCCGACCAGAATCCAGCTGGCACTTCGCACAATCTCGTGCTTGGGCGATGGGGCAGTTGTGGTAGTGCTTGCTATTGCATTCACCTGGCTTTCTAAAGCTCTCACTTGGTCCTTGCTGTTAGCGCTATTAGTTCTGGTCCAAAATAAATACTCTACCCGGCAGCGTTGGCAAACTCTGTGGCCCTGCTTGCCCGGTTATACAGGCCCATTGCCTGGTTGAGGTTCAATGGCTAGTTCGTTTGGGAGCATCTCGGTAGACAACGGGAGTGGAACATTCGTTTGTCTCTCCTCAGAGACTCGAACTGCTTCCGTCCTTCGGCCCGCTGGCCCTTTGAGTCTTGATTGGCGAAAGCGATCTAGCGGACGCTCCAGAGCAAGGACGCAGACATAAGCCACACTGCATGAAACGACAATCGCAATGGATACCCGAAGCCAGATGTTGAGTCGTGTCGAAAAGTGGTTTAGCACTTGGACAATGCTGAAATGACAAAGGTAAAGCGGATAGGAAAGCTCTCCCAGTCTACGGTCCAGCGATGACCTGGCGGTCATTCGAAACAGGAGCGGAATTGCAGCAACGAAGTAGACGAGAAACAATATCTTTGTAGTGCTAAAAAACAATCCTTTACTGTGGTCATACAGCGGATAGAACACCACGACTGGAATGACTCCGAGTGCAAACATTTTTAATACTGGGGGCAGTTCCGCCAGCCTCGGATTGCGATAGATGATGCGATAAGCAAGTGCGCCGGCCAGAAACAAGCTGAGTTCATTGGGGAAGAATCTGTACGACCACGGGTCAGCACGCAATCCGCTAAACCACAGCGTGCCCCTTAGCGCTATTGATAGACTCATCAGAGCGACGATCCATCGAGTTCGCCAGCGCAGAATCCACGGCGCAAGCGCATAAAACATCAACTCCAGACTTAACGACCATGCCGGTGGAATCACCATCAAAGATGGAATTAAGGGTGAACTCTTCCAAAAGGCCGCACTCAAGTGGAAGCCATGCTGCCCGAGAGTCATGAATAAAGCCAAATCCTGACCGACGATAAAAACATTTGTGAGCGCCAGGTACCAGCGACCGAACGAGCCCAGGCGCGCACTGTTGTGGATCCACAGATCGAAGACACTTTGGTGAGCAATTTCGTGCGCTGCCAAATGCACCAGCACGGCCGCAATCAGTACAGCCCAGTAGGTGCTGTAGATCCGCAGAGCACGGTTACTGTAAAAAAGCCACAGCTGACCAGGTTTGTTATATTTCACGTCCAGAATCATCGCGATCAAAAAGCCGGAGATTATAAAGAATGCCTGAACCGAGGTTGCGCCTCCGGTCATTGCATAACGGCAGCCACGAATGTGCTGAAGAAGAACGCTTAATGCAAGGAGGAGCCGCAGTATACCCATCGGTACCTTATGGAGAACGAGAAGGCAGGACTGGTGAACAGGGCGCAACCAATATTCGCCAAACCCGCGAGAGCTATAAAGAGAGTTCGACGAGTGCAAAACTTATCCATCGCGTGCGACACTCGTGAGTAGCAAGCGTGGTTGATGCGATGAGCTAAGCGGCGCCGACTCCCCTTAAAACCGCAGGGACAGTCTTTACCAGAATTTTCAGGTCAAGCCAGAGTGACCATTCGTCCATGTACTTCAAGTCGAGGAGCATCCACTGATCAAAGGAAATTCCGCTTCGGCCGTTCACCTGCCAGAGGCACGTAATGCCAGGCCTGACACTAAACCGCCTCCGCTGCCAGTCTTCATTAAAACCCTCATAGTCGCGCACCGGCAGTGGCCTTGGACCAACGAGGCTCATATCGCCTGTGAGAACATTCAGCAATTGAGGGAGTTCGTCAATGCTGCTCCTACGGAGAAATCCCCCGATCGGCGTGATGCGCGGATCGTTCTTGATTTTGAAGACAGGGCCTGACACCTCGTTCATGCCTTCTAACCTTTTCATAATCTTCTCTGCATTGGGGACCATTGTCCGAAATTTGAAGATCTTGAATCTCCTCTTATTCAGACCCACTCGCTCTTGCAAAAAGAGAATGGGACCCGGCGAAGAAGCTTTAATCGCAATGGCCGCGGCGATGAGAATGGGAGAAAGAATGAGGAGAAGCACTGCTGATACAAACACATCAAGTATTCGTTTGATGGCGAGCGGCCAGCCCTCACCAGCACCAGTCACTGTCGCGATGTAGTGGCCATTGCCGTAGTCTTCTGAAAGCCACCGCGCCTTTCCAAGCCCGAATACGTCGGAATTAAGCCGCAGCGCGATACCATTGTGCGCACAGAGAGGCGCAAGCTCTGACCAATAGCGATAGAAAGATGCGAAAGGAAGATAAATCACCAGCTCATCTACTACGTTTCGCCGAAAGAAATCAGCAAGATTCAAATAATCACTAACGAGGCTGAACCCACTCTTTCTAAACTCGTCCATCCCCGGCCAGTCATCGTCAACAAAACCGAGGAGATGATAACCAAGTTCTGGTCGATTCGAGAGCTTCTTCGCAAACTCGACTGCTCGCTGATTCGTACCGAAAACCAGCACATGTCGCAGATTCCTTCCTCGAGCGCGAATACGTTCCAGAGTAAGACGCACTCCGAGCCGAAACGCGCACATACTTGCAGTATTCACAATCGCAAAAATCAGCAAGAACTGCACGGTGAACATTCGAACAGTAAAGAGCTCTGCAATAACGACAAGCACAGCACAGGTTAGAGCGGCTGCCTTAAGGACATCGGCGATTTCCGCACGTTTTCTCGAAAGCCTTCTTGATTCGTATAGACCGCACATGGCGAAGATCAGGTGATAGATAAGAAGAGTACATAGAATGATGATGAAATTGGAGACCTTGATCCTCATCGATAGAAATGACGCTAAGGGAATCTGGTCCTGCGAATGAACAACCAGGATGGTACTGATTCCCAATGACAATACTGCAATGCTCAGATCGAGGAGCTTAAGAATATTGATCGACATCCGATGCCTTGGATCGGTCACGATAATCCTCCATGGGACGTACCAGAAATTAATTCGATGGGAATTGAGACAGCTTTTGCCTTAGGACGCTAATTAGACCGGGCTATGAGATCCAGGAAAACTATTCTCATGCCAATCCGCCATTTCCCGTAGAGTGATGAACTGAGTGAGGCAATTTGCGGAAACTTCCTCGAGAGCCTGCAAATGATCGCGGGCATTCATTTTTCAGTCGAAGGAACGACTCTAGAGATGCTTGTATATCTTGTCCGGAATTGGAAACGTCCTCTTATTTAGAACCGCACCGAGAATTGGAACCTTAGCTGTTCGCAACGTTGACACTGCCATCTGAGCTGACTCGCGCCTAGTTGACGCAGCTTCGAGCACTAATACGATTCCGTCAGTAAGCTGTCCAATCGCAACTGCGTCTGTCGACCGCGTTAAGGGAGGGCAGTCGATGATGACATAAGGAAACTCTTTTCGCAGTTCATCCATCCTGAGCTTAACCCTCTCCGAACTGAGGAGGCTTGGCCAGTTTGTCGCATGTCCTCCACACGAAACAAGCCACAATCCATCCGCACCAACAGGTGTGGCGAACGAGCGGATCGGTCCATCATGAAGCAGTGCATCTGAAAGGCCATGGTGATTGGTCACGTCGAATAAGTGGGGCATCATAGGAGAGTAAAAATTTGCTTCCACGATGCAGACTGGACCATATCCGTTGACCGCAAGCGTCTCAGCAACTGACGCACAAATACGGGTGCACCCATCGCCGGAATTCACTGCGGCAAAAGCGGCCACTCGAGGCGCCTGCTCTTTTTGAGGCAAGAAGATCCGTTGCACGACGCTCAGCGCTTCGTCGCTATTCCAACGATTCCCTCGGAGGGAAACTCCAATTTCGTCGAGCTCAGGACGCTCCGTCACCAACGACTCGCGCGCATTTACAGACGACACGATCTCAAGCTGCTGCATCAATTCAAAATTTCTACTCATGTGTCGTGGGCCTCTTTCAGCGATGGGTTAAGGGGTTGCAACGGAGGGTCGAGCTGCTTCTGAAATGTTCGTGGACGGAGGAACCACGAGAACATCACCAACATTCACATGATTCGAGTCGTCAAGCCACGGATTCAGTCGGTGAAGCTCACGGACCCGATCTGTCGTGCAGGTTGTGAAGATGTCCCCGCAGATCCCGTAAAAGGTCATTCCTGGTCGCACCAGAACTTCATCTTCATGAACAGGGGATCGAAGTGGCTGATCTTCATACACATTCAACTTTGACTTCGCGTGAACATGTCTTCCCGACGGAATGGTCGTGGAGGGGAGAGCGACGACTGTGAGCGGCTCTTCCTCCCCATTGATCTCCATGTGGTCTATCGGAACCACGTTCTGCTTCACTTCCGGGGGATTCATATCTTTCCGTACCGACACTTTGGCCTTGCCCTTCAACAGACCGTAATCATTGAAATGCTTTTCAAGCATTGGGCCGAATACTGTAAAGGCAAACAGCGTGAGAGCGACGACGGATAGTCCTGCGGCAAATTTCCAGAACCCCGGTCGTGCGGGCTCTCTGAAGACTCTTGTGCTGACAGGGCGTTCAGGCGGTAATGCACTCGTGAGGGGTTCGAGATCTAAATCCCCAATCACTTCACCTATCACATCCCCATTGATGACTTTTCGTTTGAGAACCGCGCCTATTGACAATGCGTTAAAGCAAATCGTATTTATATTGCGCGGAATTCCACCGCTTTGTTCTGCAATAAGTTGGAGGGCTGTCTGCGTAAATAGAGCATCTTGTCCGCCATAGCCTGCGGTGCGTAGTCGATGATTTATATATTCGGAGGTCTCTTCGGCAGAGAGTGGATCAATATGGGCGATGACAGATATTCTTTGACGCAGTTGCACAAGTTCGGGGGAAGCTAGCTTCTGGGCTAGTTGCGGTTGCCCGGCCAGAATGATTTGAATCAGCTTTGCTTTTGAGGTTTCAAAATTGGAGAGCATCCGAACGAGTTCGAGAATCGAATTGTCGAGATTCTGAGCCTCATCAATCACGACAATGAGTTGTTCACCGCGCCGAGAATGCTCTGTAAGGATTTGCGTCAACTTGGCCTGGAGTTCAACAATTCCTCCATCCAATTCGTCCACGCCCAGATCTTTCAAAAGACCCTGAAGAAGTCCGAGCGGCGTGGAGATTGTCTGAAAAAGAAAGACCGTCTTTGCTTCGCCTTTCAACTTGCTCAGACTACGAAAGAGGAGTGTAGTCTTTCCCATTCCTGGTTTTGCAATGAGGGCGATGAAACCTCGTCCCGTCTTGATTCCATAAAGTAATGACGCAAGTGCTTCACGATGTGTCTCGCTCGCAAACAGAAAGCGCGTATCGGGAGTCGCCCCGAAAGGTTGTTCACGCAGATTGTAGAAGTCCAGAACCATTCTCAACTAAGCTCTCTTTTGAATTGGCACTACAATTGGCACTTCCAGCACCTCGGCTACTTGCGCAGGTGTATGGAACGATGGATCGAGATAATCCACCACGTATGCGGCAAGGACACTCAGCAGCAACGAACACGCAAAACCTGCAATCAGAAACGTCGAAAGGCTATAAATGGGCAGCGCCGGGACTTCGGGTGGATCTGCGATGGAAACATTGGCAATCCGGGTTCTATCCAGAACATCCGAGGCCTGCGCCTGCTCCCATTTCGACTGATACATCAGGTAATTGTCCTCGTTTACCTTCATGTCACGCTGCAGGTCGTGTTGTTGAAGTGCCTTCCCATCCAGGGACACCATCTGTCCTTGCAGGTTATTGATCGAATTCTTCAATGCGGCAATACTTGCGCGCTGTGCGGCCTCATCAGATTTAGTCTTCGCCAAATCCTGGCGAATCAGCTCATAGGTCGCATCCTTGTCCGTTGTCGATGTCGTATATTGCGTGCTCTTTGCAGTGGTGATCGCCGATTTGATTTGCGCGATTTCTTCATCAGCTTCTTTGACCAGGGGATATTGAGGGTCATATTTCATTGCCAGTTGCGTGCGCTTTGTTTGCGCAGCGACAAGCTGGGCATTCAGATCCTCAAGCAGCTTGTCGGCGGGTTGACTCTGTTGCAGGGTGGTCGCGCGTTCCGGCATTGAGCTCAGTTGAGCCTCGTCTGTGCGAATGTGAGCAGAATCTGCTGCAGCCATCTGTTGCGCCGAGTGCAGCTGACCAATGGCATTCGCCACTTCCTGTGCGAGATCTGTTCGCTCCACATCAGGGGCGGACAATCCTTCATCTTTGCTGAAATCCCGCAGCTTTTGCTCTGAAGCATCCATGGCATTCTTATATTTGCCCATCTCACCTGCGAAGAATTTTGATGATCCGAACGGACGATGTACATCAACATGCTTTTCCACATAAATATTCGCTAGTGAGTTCATCACTTTGTATGCCAGCCCAGGATCCGCAGATTTATACGACACGTTGATTACATTGCTCTTTGTGGTACCCGTGGCCACCTTGAGCTTCTTTGCCAGTTGCCTTACAGCTCGTTCACGGCGGTCAGCTTCTGACTGAGAATTGCCAATTAAGTTCTTAATTGATGCTGGAAAGTGACTCATCAAGCCAGCGTTCCGAGTTTTGTCGAGACCAGCAGCCACTACCACCTTCTCAAGAACATCATGGCTTTTAAGAAGCTGCATTTCTGAGTTCGTTTCCTCCTCGGTGATAGGAGGCGTGCCATTCACTACCTGCGTCGTCGCTTCGGTCGACACAAGAGGATTAAGCCGGTCGTGCCGCACAAGGATCGACATATGCGCATTGTAGGGAGCGGGTATGAGGAATGCTGCAAGAGCTGTAAGCGAAAGCAGAGTGAGAAAAGTGGAGATCACGATCCGCTTCCGGCGAAACAGCGGCGCCACAATTTCACGCAGAGACAATCTAAACGTCTCTTCCTTTTCTCGATGAAGTCGATCGGCTACTTCCATGGATCACCTCCTATCGGTGTTGAGAATGTCCTTGCCGTCCAAATAGAACAACTGGCCAACGACAATTCCTTTTTGCAATGAAGACTGCCTTGCGGAACTGCGCATTCGAGTTCACGCTCTGTTTTCATGAAACCCAAGCTGACTCGGCGTTGGAGACCGAACGCTCATACTGTACGTTCGACGGAGGGTTCGGGGCGCATTAAATGAATTAGGGTTTCGCGAGGTAAGTTCCTGCATTCAAGCTGTATGGCACATATTTGCGAAATTTAGAGAATGTGCTTTCAGGGACGAACACCATATCGCCTGGCTTAAGGAAGGCGTCTTCGTTCACGTGCTTCCCGTTGTACACGTCCTTGAGGTTGATTTTCTCCACCTTGAACCACTCCTTCGAAGTCCGACGGAAGAGAAAGACTTGCTGCTTTGCGCCTGACCCCAGTCCACCGGCAACCGCAATTGCTTCGGCAACGGTGGTATTTGAGCGCAGATCATATTGGCCAGGTTTACCCACTTGTCCAGTTACGGTGAAGAATGGCTTATGAAATTCCTCCAAATCAACGTTAATGATTGGATGGTTGAGAACACCCACATAGGATTTCTTGATCTCCTTTACAGCCCCGGGCACGGTGAGGCCTTCAACATGCACGCTCCCGCCATTTTGCAGATTGATATAGCCATCGGGCTGAACTGTCAGCGTCTGATTTAACTCCGGTGACAACGGAAACGTAATCAACAGTACGTCCTGCTCCTGGATCTCGTATCGCGGATAGCGCTTATGTAGTTTGGGTAGCGGCTCAGGTTCGTTTGTATTTGACGACACATTTCCACTATCGCCGGCAATTTGCAGTGGTTGCTGAGACGCTGTCGCGCTCTGGCTGTGGAGTACTTTCGAACTGAACACGATACATGCGAGTACGACGAGTAAAACGGCGCGGGAGCTTTTCATATCGGAACCTCAACTGCTCAGCGAGACTCAACGAGCCTGCGCGTGTCGATAAGTATCAACTCTGGAAGGATTACCGCTGAATGTGTCCTCTGGGAAAATCATGCTGACCTCCTCGGAGTGTTCAGTTGTAAGTAGAACCTTCCGCAGATGACACATCCGATGCGTGGACGTTGATGGCGATGGATTGCTGAATCATTTCCACCGAGATGACGAGTTTAGAGTCGGCCTGTGTGCGCACAAGAGTACCCTCCACGCCTGCAAGAGGACCTCGCATAACACGAACGCGTTCACCGATTGCAAAGAATGGGTAAGCTGAACACTCCATCTGCTGACCAAGTACCAGGCGAATACTTTCAATTTCACAGTCAGGAATGGGAAGGGGGCCCGATTGATTACCTACCAGACCCGATACGCCAGGAGTCTTGAGTACTTGAAGACGTGAATCTCTACACGGATTCAATCGAACAAACAAATACCCTTTGAACAACGGAGTAGCTACGGCCTGATTGCGGTCGCTCCATCTGTGAACCTCTGTCCTCAAGGGAAGATAATTCTGAACTCCAAGCGCCTCCAGCATAGAAGCCGCTACTTTTTCCTGACGTGATCGCGTGCGCACTGCAAACCAAGTCGAGTCCTGAGGGTAGTGGCTGCTCACTGTAATCATCTCCATCCCATCTGCCACGAGTGGCCGGTAGAATTTTTCTGGCACGGTACATAGCTTCGCCCCTTCAGCCCCGAAATCACCTTCTAAACAACAATGAGACGCTTATGGCGCGAGTTGGTTGTATGCTGATGAATCTGTCTTGGCTTCGAAATCCAGAGAAGGATTCCTCGTTAACAACGCGGGCTCAAGATTCCCAAGAACTTAGATGGTTATCTTCAAAAAAACCTTTTACTCCAAAAAAATGACGACCTTGTTCGTCCGCAACTCGCGTAACCGTCCCGATGCACTCCAACCGCACTTCTTCACCATTGCGGACTGGACACGGGATTAACAGTTCAAGACGGACCACCGCTCCAACAGGAGGGCACTCTCTACTTAGAATCAACGCACCATCGAGCCCAACGTCCTTCGTAAAGCCACCATCCGTGTGCTCTTTGCTATCTTGCCAATGAAAGATAACGGGCAGTTGCAGTCGGTATCGAACCGCATTTCGGCGCTGCATCCTGCAATCGAGAATGGATATGCGGCTCATCAGTGAGTGCAGACTAAAGCGAAATGCAAAGTGCCTCAAGCGGTTGAGCGTTTGAAAGTGAAGTGAGAACTTTCGCGGAGGGCCTGAAGTCTTTCTACTCTCGACGGGGCGACGCCGTACGCATGGATCCGATTCAATCTCCTCGCAACACACCGTATCTCAACTTCTTATCCACATCACACCAAAGCTTTACGGGACCATAGAGAAGAAAGTATGTGGCCCCTGAGAAACCGGGAGGGCTTGCAAATTACCGTAGTCACTGTAAAGTGGAAGTCAGAGAAGGCGTTGATATTTTGGCTCCCCTTGCCCCATCTGCCCAAATACCACCGCCAGAGCTCCGTACTGCTTGATCGCGTTGCCCCCCCTGAAAGACTACAAAACAGCGCGACTGCACGCCTTGAACTACCTTGGACTGAAAATTTGGCAACCGACAGCCTTGTGCATTCCGATCGACCTGTAGCGGCCTGTAATCGGAGGATCTCCTATGCCCTTTGCCTCGCACAATTTTCGACAGTCAAACCCCAAACACACGAAAGACCGATTCTTGGATTCGACAAACTTTACTCATGATGAGAATGAATCAAGTAGTCCTCAGCCTCATTGTGATCGAATCTTTCGTTTGCTCATAGTTGACCGCGATTCTATGAGCAGTGATCTTCTTGTGAATGCATTGACACAAGAGAATCGATGTGAAGCTGTCCAGGTGCAGCCACTGGAGCTCTTGCGTGTGCTCGCTACCAGTAAGATTGATCTCGCCGTCATTAGCTCAGAAGTTCAAACTGAAACAGGCAATGGGTATGATCTCGCGCACACTGTAAGCCGAAAATATCCCAACCTCGGCATTGTTATCCTTCTTCATCTCACAACTAGGGAGTCGGTAGTCAAAGCATTTCGCTCGGGAGCACGCGGGGTGTTCTCGCGCCAGCAATCCATGACAGAGTTCTTCGACTGCGTGGAACACGTGCGCAAGGGCCATATCTGGGCAGGTAAACAGGAAACCGATTCGCTCGTCGAAGCCTTCCGGAGCATACCCACATTCGACTTGATCTCATCAAATGACTCAGCAGCCCTTACCGCACGCGAAACGCAGGTGGTTCACTGCGCAGCAAAAGGTAAGACAAATCGAGCCATTGCTTCCGAGCTAAGCCTGAGCGAGCACACCGTGAAGAATTATCTGTTTCGCGCATTTGAAAAGTTAGGCGTTTCCAGCCGAGTAGAACTTCTCTTTTACCTCAATCTCCAAGAGCAATCGCTTAACGTGGACAGAGGCGAAGAATTGAGTGTCAGCCAGAACACAGCCTGACACTGCAGCAATACCGATGTGCTCATAGGCGCGAAACCCTGAGACCAAGGAGTTCGCGCTTGATTTAAGGCGATGAGCGACTCCCGTGAGTCTGGCAGCCTCGAAATCAACAGAAGGCGAGGAGCGGCAATGGCCATTCTGGAATTCGGCATTGGATTAATCCTTTTTGGGGGTCAGTTGAACACACTGCAACCCAAAGCGGTGGTGCATTTACCGCCACACAAGAATGCAATTGAAGCACGCTTTGACCGCGATCTGGTAGAACTCATCAACGCTCCGGAAGTTGTCCATCTGCCTGTCTTGCCGCCCAAGCCGGATGCGAATGGAGTTCCCTGGTCCGTTGAAGTAAAGAACCTAGGTCCAGCCCAGGTCACCATTTCAAATGACATGAACCACTTCAAGACCCTGATTCAGGTGGGCGAAACACTTCAAATCCAATCCACCGGATCACAATATGTGCTTAAACGCTAGTCGACCAGAAATGCCCGCCAGAATGCGGGCAAGATTGCCGACATCTTGTCTTGAGTGGAATCTTATGGCTGACGTATGGAACCTGACTTTTAAGATCCTCCGACCGGTATTCTGCGGGCAAACATTCACTAAAGCGTTCAAACTTCAACTTGCTGCTCTAGTCATCGCTGTTACGCATCCAACCCAGCTGTCGGGCCTCTTCCTGTGAGAGATGAAGAAGGTAGAAAAATCCGTCATTACTTTCAATGTGTCCAAGTACATCTCGTACGTCTGAACCGCGAGGCAGCAGGGGGTTAATCGTTTCAATAAGCGCAAATTCGTCTGGGAAGAAACGTTCGTTCCCGCCCTTGATAGCTTTGCGACCGGATTTCCATGGTTGTATACGAGCGACATATTGATATGCGCTGTCGTCCGCTTCAGGAGCAGAAGAAAGTTGGAGCAGGTAACGGCGCCTGCGCTTCGCCATATCGGGTTTATTTGACTGGTTGCTCATGCGCATGAAGGGGAAGGCGCCTCGCACCGTCGATGCACCACGCGGCGAAGCGCCAATCGGTTATAACGCTGCACCATGATGCAAGGAATATTGGCGGCAATGGCATACGCTGACATCACCATGCACGCCCATGGAGGATTCCAAAGAAAGAAGACAGGAAGGCAGCCAAGCATGCACCAGTGGGCGATCTCGGCGCGGCGAGTCTCTAGCATGAATTCCTGGATATATTCAGAGTTCCGCGCGGATAGTTGCTTCTTCGCGAAGCCTCCAAACCAAGGTGCACCATCCGGAAGCAATGCCTTCCACCGGCGCACACTCATCCGTTTTCGATAGAGTCGACCGCCATACTCCCAGCGCTTCGGAGCAGTTAGCCAGTTATCGTGAGCGAAATTATCGGACGGCAAACGTACTGATATGTATCCGATGGTGAGATGAATCAGTGGCCATCCCAGTATGTTCGCCGTCCATACCAACAAATTCATACTTCGCGTCCTCTCCAGACTGTTTTTTGACCCGTGACACTGCGCAGAGCGGAACGCGCAAAGACGACACAGTAGTAGGAGAGAGGTAGAGGGTAGAGCAGACAGGTGACAAGACTGTAATTTCCAAGTCGTCGCGCGGCCCAAAATATTTGAAGACCGAACAGAAGGTATGCAAGAACAATGTCGATTTGTGGAAACATCGAAGGGACAGCAAACAGAATTACAGCCATCCAAAGGCACGCAATCCATATGGCAGAACAAACAAGCACTCCACCGCCGGACGATGACGCACCTTGTATAAACGCCTTTGCCCAGCTATCTGACATCTGGCGCAAGCCATCGGGAAACATGCGCACCTGAAAAGTATTGCGACCACCCAGACATAGCATTCGGCATCCCGAGTTCTTAAGGTGATCCGCGAGTTTGAGATTCTCCAGGATGTAACCGCGAACAGCTGCGTGTCCGTTCGCGGCGAAATAGTTTTCTCTCGAAATGAGCAGCGATTGACCGAATAGCTGACCTTTTGAAAATGCGCCAAAACCGCCTGCGCCAGCCGCCATCAGAAGGAAGAAGACCAGCGAAAGCTCCTCATACGCGGCCTGCATCTCGTGAAACGGCAAGAGCGACATTGCAAGCGCTGGGTCGTTTTCACGCATCCATCGTGCAATAAGGCGGTCAAGCCCTCCTTGTGCGAAATACGTATCTGCATCCAGAAAGAGCAGTAAATCACCGGATGCAAATTGCGCGCCCTGGTAACAAGCCCATGCTTTACCAGTCCATCCGGCGGGCAGCGGCTCCGCACCGATCACCTTCACACCCGCTTCCCGCGCGACTTCCGCGGTACGATCCATAGAATGATCATCAACAACTAGCACTTCCACTTTCAGAACTGCAGATGCTGAGATCGATCGAAGCAGCCGAGGCAGGTTGGCCTCTTCATTCCTTGCGGGAATGATCACAGATACACTCGCGGCAGCATTCGGCAGAGAGGCAGGGCACGTGGGAATTCGCCAAAGCAGGAGAAATCCTCCAGCGAGCCCCACGATGCACAGCAATGCCGCGAAAATCATCACACCTGCGCTCCCGCTTGGTCGGCGATCATGCGCGCCACATGCTGTCCGCTCAGTGAGACCATGGGCATTCCAGCCCCCGGGTTCACGCTTCCGCCCACGAAGAATAGATTGCGGAAATGTGTACTCTGTTTCGGCGCCTTGAATGCAAAATTCTTGCGGCGGTCGCATACCACGCCGTAGATCGAACCTCGATTTGAAGCGTAACGAGCTTCGATATCATGCGGTGTCCAGAAATCCTCCACAACAATGTGCTTGCGGAGATCCTTCAACCCCATGCGCTCAAGCTTGTCAATGCAGATTTCCTTTAGCGCCAGGTAATCTGCCCGCGTGTATGGCATCTGCTCATCGATTGACGGAATATGGGGAAGTATCTTGATGTTGTCGCAGCCTTCCGGCGCCTGTGAGCGATCTGTCCGGGTTGGTGCAACGACGTAAAGAGTCGGATCGTCTGGGAGCTTCTTCTCACGAAAAACGCGGCGGAAATGGCCGTGCAGATCAGACGAATAGAAGAAATTGTGATGCGCAAGCTGTGGATAGATTCGACTGAGTCCAAGGTGAACCACGATCCCGGAACATGCAGGCTCAAAGCGTTTCAGTTCTTTCATCGCCTTCGCAGGGGCGCCAAGCAGCCTCTTCATCGCGGGAATCACTTCCATATTCGAGACTACGTAGTCCGCATTCAATATGAATGTGGATCCGGCCCCGTCCTTCGCCTGTATTCCTGTTACCTTTTTGCCGTCCCGATCGATTTGTATGACCTCAGAGCCCAGCCGCACATCCACGCCGGTTTCTTCCAGGCGTTTCCTGAATGCGAGCGCAAGTTCATAGAGACCGCCCGTGACATACCACAGCCCATATTCCAGCTGAATGTTGGGCATCAAATTCATGAATGCAGGAGAGTCCAGCGCGCTTGATCCCACATATTTGATGAAGTACTCAAAGACATCGCGCAGATATGGATTACTCAGCCTCTTATAGATGCTGCCCGACATTGAACGTATGTAGTCCAGATCGCGCGCATTTCTCCAGCCATAGAAGCGGATAAACTGTCGGAACGTATCCAGGCCCGCTTTGAGATATCCGCTTTCGACGATTTGGTACTGTCGCCGTGAATAGGCAAGAAACTGGGCATATTCCTCCTGTACGCGCGGCCCGAAACGCGCGAGTTCCGTTCGCATTGCATCGGAATTCTCCCAGAGATCCAGAACCGTCCCATCTTCGAAGAAATTCCTCCATTGAGGATCGAGCCGCTGCAGTCGGATGTAGTCCTCCAGGCGTTTCCCGTCTCCCTCAAACACAGGACGAAAATATTGCGGCAAGGTAAAAATTGACGGGCCCAGGTCAAAGCTGTAGCCCCCACTTTGCAGTTGGTTCAGTTTGCCACCCACATGCTGGTTCTTCTCAAGAAGAGTAACTTTGAAGCCTTTCCGCGCAAGCATAATGGCTGCGGACATGCCGCCGAGCCCTGCTCCGATGACGATGACGCTTTTACCTGTTCCTACAGATTTCATAGTCCCTTTACAAGGCTGATTGTGATGGCCTGGGAGGTGCTCCCGAGCGTGAAGGCGCACTCCTCAAAGCGAGGTGGACCAAAGTGTCCCTTCGGATTGTTCGAAGCCCCAACAGGTTCGCGAGGAATACCGATGAAGTTGTGATCAAGTTTGTGATTGCCGTTCTGATCCTCATACACACTCACGGCATATCTTCCAGGAGGCAATTCCAGGCTGAACTGCATACGCGCTTGTTGAGGTTGAATGGGGAGAAATCCGTGCTGAATGGACTTTGCACTATCACCCGGAAAACCATTTGGTGAGGCGAAGACGAGATAAGCGAGATCACCTCCAGCATCAGCAGTTAAATCCACGTTTACAGTGAGGCGCGACTCTTGCACTGCGTGCGCCGCGGAGCGAAGGGGAATGAGAACTGCCAAAATGGCGAATGGGAGAATGTGGCCCAGATGCGCAACTACACCACTCCTACCGTGACGCAGCCGGATCAGCTGTGACAATTGACTTCTAGTACGGCTCGTGAAGGGGAACCAATTTATCTGGCTCTTCCTCGTGTCGGTCACATGCATCACGGTTTTAGTGCGCGAAAAGACGCGCAGTCCCTCCGCACCGTGGTAGCGCCCGTAACCACTTTTTTTACTCCCGCCAAAGGCCGTATAAGGATTGGCAATAACTCGAATTACGTCGTTCACCGCGCAGCTGCCTGCCTCCAACTGCTTCGCGACGCGATGTGCGCGTGCCCGACTTCGCGTCCAAATGCTGCTGCTCAGCGCAAACTCGCTTGCATTTGCCAGAGCGATCGCCTCGGCTTCATCTCGGAATCGCGCAGCAATCAATGCGGGGCCAAATGACTCCTCATTCAGCAGACGTGCATCTGCAGGCACACCCGTCAGTACCACCGGGCCGCCCACGAGTACATCCTCCTTCGGAGAACACAATGCCGCACCCCGATCGAGCGCATCTTGCACTTGTTCAAGATGCAGAGGCAGCGCGTAGGAAGATAATCTGCGCAAATCCGAATCAGGCTCATTCCCGACTCGTAACCGCGCAATCCGCTCATGCAGCTTCCCCATAAATGCGTCGAAGATCGACTCCTGCACGTAGGCACGCTTAACGGCCACACAGACGCGTCCCGTGTTGGAGAATGCGCCGTAAGTGATTCCCTCCACCGCCCTGTCAAGATGGCAGTCCTCAAAGACAAGGCTTGCATCCTTGCCTCCCAATTCAAGAACTGCGGGAATCAAATGACGTGCAGCTCGCTCTGCCACCAGTTGTCCGTGCGAGCTGCTCCCGGTAAAGAAGACGAGATCCGGCCTGGCATCCAGTAAGGCTTGAGCCTCTTCTGGTCCTCCGTGCACCACCTGTACCAGGTCTTGCGGAAGATCCACCTGGGCACACAATTTTGCTATCAAGTCAGCAGTTTCCGGGACATGTTCCGAGCATTTGAGGAGCACAGTGTTGCCTGCCGCGAGCGCCGTGATCAGCGGAATCATCGAAAGCTGAAACGGATAATTCGAAGGTCCACAGATCAGTACCACACCGTATGGCTCGAAGAGCGTTTCAAATCGCGCACCATGCATCAGCAAGAACGGCCTACCGGCCTTTTGAGGACGGAGAATCCTGGCCGCACATCGTTCGTAATATCGAATCTGCTCTAGCGTCACCAGCACATCGCCCGCGAGTGCATCAAGCAGCGGCTTATCTGTCTCTCGGGCAATTACCGATGAAATCGCATCGCACTGGAGCGCGATCGTGCGCCGCAGCCGTGCAAGATACGCACAGCGCTTCCGCACGTGCAGGGCCGCCCACGCCGGCTGCACGGCGCGTGCGCGCCGCATCCTCTCTTCTGCGATCAACGTGCTCACGCGAGCGCCAACTCCAGCGGTTTTGCAACAGGAAATGGCACTGCACTCTTCTCACATATCAGGTTTGCGGAGATGCGTGCCGATTCAAAGATCGTTGGCAGGCCACTGCCGGGGTGGGTTCCTCCTCCCACCAGGTAACAATTCTCAAACTCCTCAAACTCATTGTGGGGACGCAGGTAAAGCATCTGATTCCAGCTGTGCGCCATATTGAAGGTCGCACCCAGAAAGACAGACTGGTTCTTCTCCCAGTCCTCAGGCGTAAAGATCAGCTCCTTCTGAATATGCTTCGAAACATCACCATATGGCGTGCGATCACGCAGGAGCTGCAAGACCTTCTCGCGATAGGTGTTCTTGTACTCCGTCCACGGAATACCGCTGGTATTGTTTGCCACAGGTACCAGGATGTAGAGCGCTGAATGTCCGGCGGGGGCGCCGTACGGATCGTTCCTTTGCGCGTTGCGGATGTACATCGACACATCGTCCAGATCGAGTTGCCCGTTCGTGATTGCCTGGATGTTCTTCTTGTAATTGCGCGCAAATACGATCATGTGGTGCTCGGTATCGTACGTACGGTCAAGACCGAGGTACATCATGAATGTTGAGCACGAGAATCTGCGTTTGCGCAGCGACGAAGGCTTGTAGCGTCGAAGATCCTTTTCGTCAAAGAGAGTGCTCATTGCATGGCCGAAGTCGGCGTTGATCACCACGTGATCGCAGTGAAACTTCTCTCCATCCTGCAGTTCGAGCCCGCAGGCACGCCTTCCTTCAAGCAGCACTCGCTTTACGGGCGTCGAAGTATGTATCTCCGCTCCTTCCTCGCATGCCACTTGCGCAAGTGCATCGCTGATGCGGCTTAGCCCGCCCATCACGTGATACACACCATGTGCATGCTCGGTATAGGGAATCATGGTGAATAGCCCAGGACAATCCCACGGTGACATCCCCAGGTACTTCGACTGAAAGGTGAACGCCAGTCGTAATTCTTCTGAACGGAAATAGTCACCCAGCACGTCATAGAGCGATCGTCCCGCCGCAATATGTGGCACTGCGGCCAGCAGGGTTGGACTGATCATGCTTGCGAGAGTTCCATAGGGCTTTTGCAGGCACGGATAGAGCTTCTCAAATCGCTGATTTTCGCGCGCGAGGAATCGCTCTAGGCTGCTGCCTTCTCCGGGGAAGTTCCGCTCAATCTCCGCCTTCATCGCCTGAGGTTCAGAGCGAACAAGCATGGATTTGTCATGGAATCTAAGCTCGTACATCGGGTCGAGCTTCATAAACTGCAGATAGTCTGATGAGCTGCGGCCACCTTCTGCAAACAGTTCGTCCAGAAGGAACTTCATCATCAGGAATGTCGGACCCATGTCGAAGCGATAGTCACCAAGTTTGATTTCTGCGTTTCTACCGCCTATCACGTCCTGCTTCTCAAAGACCTGAACTCGAAAGCCGCGCTGCGCCAGGAGCATGGCAGATGCGAGCCCTCCCGGGCCCGCCCCTACTATCGCAATATGTTTTTTGCCTGCGTGAACGCTCATGAACTCACGCTATGACAACTGCGCATCTCTGGGATGCAGCCGTGCAGCGCAAAACAAAATGAGTTGTTTCGAGCGCAAGGAAATCAACATTTCTTGCACAACAGTAAAATCGGCGTTTGCGCAGAGAGTTGGAACACCAATTACAAAGACGATCCCGTTGTAACCACCATGGCAGTGCAAGCGGACTTCACCAGGCTGCGATAGGAATGTTTTTGCATAGAGTCGAAGTAGATGGCATCACCCGCACCGAGTTCATATCGCTCACTCCCGATCCTCATTTCCAACTTCCCGGACATCAGGTAAAGCAATTCGATTCCTGGATGATGATGCAGAACAACCTTCTCCACCGGGAGATGATGAAAATGCGCAAGATAGCCGCTCAGCTTTCTTTCATTCACGCGAAAGTCCAGGCTCTCGAAATGCCAAGGAACACTGTCAGCCTTCGGATCAGATGGGAACTGCCTGCGCTCGCTGCTGCGGACTAAAGCGACAACATGACGTTTCCGCGGATCGGTAAAGAAGTAGTCGAGCCCAACGCTGAACACCATGGCGATGCGCATGAGCGTCGGAAGGGTCGGCACCAGCCGACCGTTTTCAAGCCGAGACAGCATCGCCTGCGAAAGTCCCGTATGCTCCGCCAGTTGAGCAAGTCCCATACTCCTGCGCAGGCGCAACGTTCGCAGCTTATCCGCGATGGCGTAGGGGCGAAGTAGGTCCGTCACCAACGGGGCATCTGTCCCATTAGGAGTCGATTTCTTCTCTTTCAGGAATTGGTCTTTCCCGTCCTTTTCACGGGATCTCGATGATCGCGCCACTGGCATTGCTCCACAATCAAGCACTGTTGCGCATCTGTCAAGCGCACGGAAGCACCGCTTAGTGATCCGCCTTCCCGGTCCAGGCCGAAGCACTCAAAATCAGCCAACGGCGAGACAACTAGGGCATGCATCGCACCGTTCAGCTCTTGCCAATATTTTCGCAAAGCTTCATTCCAGGCGGATCGATCTTTGTCTTGTCTTTCCGATAAATCTCCTTGTTGAGGGCTCCAATCGTCTGTCCCCAGGCTTGAGCGGAAGCACCTACGCTCGCCACGATGTTGAGGTCATATCGGGAACAGGGACTCACAGTAGAGAAGCCGGTGAAACTGGACGCTGAAGTGCCTATTATTTGGAAATAGACTGCACCCTGTGTACTAAGAGCATTTTGAAATGTCTTACCCAGATTGAAACCGAACTGCTGATACTTCTGGTAGTTTTCAGGGCTAAGCAAATGCTTGGCAACCTGGTCAGCAATCGCATCAACCTTATCGGCGGCCTTCTTGATATCGCTCTTATCGTAGATCTTGCTCAAGCCGAGTGTGAGTTCGATACGCGGCGCGGCGACGGCCACGAGCATTCCCAGCGGTGCTGTCGGCGAGATGTCCTGGTGATCGCCAAGATCAATGTCGCCGTTCGTGCTTCCTCCAGCGCTAACGGCTCCGGAAGTGACCTGGAAGTTCTGGTTCGCGGTGTAGGTTACGCGGAATGAGCCCTTGGTAATTTCCTTGCCGCCGGTAATTGCCGGATGAATCATGATGGCTCCGCTCACCTCCAGATATAGCGGCAAACCTTCAAGGAATTCCGAAAGCGGTACGTCCACCACGCCGGGCAGCTTGATTCGACTTTCCTCAGCCATCACACCGGGCGAGTCTTTGGCCACGGCCCAATTGAATGTCATCTCTCCTGTGAGATTGTTGAAAGAGGTCTTCATTTGCTGAATCTTGCTCTGCTGGATTCCGATTGTTGAATCGAAGTCAAAGTTCGAAACTGAGCCTTTGCCCGTAATCGAAGCAACAAATCCCCCCTCACTGCGCGTAAGCTGCAGATCCAAATTGGTTCGGCCGTCCGCGGGGGTTGACTGAAAGCTCATATTCCAGCCGTCAATGATGGAACTGACCGCGCCCTTCATCAGACTTTTGTAGGCATCCATATTGCCCTGTGCGCGCGCCTGGTTAGCCATGGCATTTTCCGGGCTCTGCGCGTAGAGCGGGGGCGCAAACAGATCGGGCAGCGTAGAAAAGAATCCGGCATCGGGCGACTTGACTTCTGCATGATCAGAGCTGAAGCGTACGGGCATCTGCACGTGAATCTCGCCATCCTGAATCAGATCGGTAAGTGCGGCTTGCTGCGTCAGCACGACGACACCGTCTGGTGTTTGCTCCGCACCCAGCACAACGCGCGCCAGCAATCCCTTTATGAGAAGCACATCGCCTGCCTTGAGGGAGCGAGCGGTTGCATTGGAAGGGTCAAACAGCAAGCTAGCTTCATTTGTGGAGAGACCGATGAGGGCTCTTTTTCCCTCTTCATATTCCAAAATGCGGACGTTCGGGCGGTAGGTCACATGTGCGTAGCCGGATCCCTTCTGAAGCTGAACAGGACCGGAAGTCGATGAGGAGGTGGCGGCATTTTTATGAGACTTGCAACCGACGATGGTAAGTTCAGCGGCGCCGGCAAGCACCACGACTCCGATTGCTGCATATAACCAAACCTTCTTCATTGGAATCGCTCCTCCAGTGGGATTTCCCATGCATTAACCACGTGGTAGTTTCCTATTTCTGCTCGGGGACCTGAAATGTCCACACCGCATCGAAGAGCAGGCCCTCGCCTTGCCCACGCGCTATTTGTCCTCCCGAAAATCTCTTTGACTTGGAAACCGGCCTTAATGCAACCGCGTACTCACCCGGATCCAGTTCTTCCACAGGCACAATGCGATATCTTCCGGGCCCCAATTTTTGGGTCTTCAGTGCGACACGGTCTTCGACAAAGTGCGAATAGATTTCCCAATCCGCTGCAGGGCTGCCGGCTGCATCTGTCTTGCCCTGCGTCGCACCCACAATTCGGCAGGAATTTTGCGCAGGCGTCAGGCGAAGCATCACCGGCTCAAAGTCATCGGGATTCGCATGGCGCGCATTGCTGAAGTCCACTGAGAATGCTGGCGTGTCCACGGGAACGATGTTGGTGGACGATGGCCCAGGCACACCCCACACATAGGTGATGGTCGGCTTACGTTGCGCGATCATCGAAGAAAAGATGCTGCCCGCCTGTTGTACAGCCGAACTGCCGACCATGGAACTGGTGTGTATGGCAAGATCTGTGGCAGCGGTATTCACACCGGCCTGCATCGATTGCGCCAGCACCGAATCGCCACTCAGGCTCTTGAGAGAGGTCGGCTTCGTCTTGGTTTCAGCCAGCGAAGTCTTTTCCATTGCTAGATCCTGTGAGGCGTTACCTTCTACATACGCAACCACCGGTTGCGTAGACTTCTTCTCTTCTGGCGGTGGAGGAGGAGCAGGATCCGAAGCAGGCGCAACAGAGCTTTGCGGCGGTGTTGGCGCTCCTGAAGCAGCCACTATGGCGTCCAATTCTCCGGGAGTCACCCCAGCCTTCTGCAGCGCGATGAGTGCATCTGGCGAAGTATCGAACTTGCCCCCGTTGGTGCGAATGGACGAAACGATAACCGACTCGGGCAATTTTCCGTGCACCATTTTGACTACGTCGGCATTCGTCAGCGGCTTCTGGGCTCTTTGCGCGAAAAGCGCTCCAGTCAAGAACAGAAGGCACGCCAGCACGAAAAGTCTGATTCCAGGTCTTCCGGCATCGCGAAGTGAACGCCTGATCGGCTGAAGCACAATCTGCCTGCGACTGCGCTGTTTGCACACTGCTCCACCCACCATGAACATGGTGAGCGTTCCGGTGATACACAGAATTGAAGTACTTTCTGAATACATACGCGCAAGGCTCCCTGTTGAAGCCTTGAATAGCGCAGGCGAGCAGCAGAATCAAAAGATTCGGCTGTGAAACCTAGCTGACCCGCTAAGTACCTTTATTCATGAGATTTGAAGAATGTACTGACTCAAACAATGGCGCACATAGGAACGTAAAATTGTCAGGGAATGCGGGCAACTTGATCGGCGGGCAGCTTGTTCAATCGGACTGCTTGCTGTGCGATGAGTCCATAGCCCTTGTTGCCTGCGTCCTCGGCCAGTGCGGCCAATTCCGCCCGGCCGGAAGATGCATTGACCGCCAAAGTGATTTCTCCGATTGCCAGCCTGGCCTCGCACTCAAAATTGAAGTAGCCCATTTGCCTCGCCGAAGCGGCCGCGGCTCTCATTTTTTGAAGTGCGGATGACACACCTCGTGTATTTCTTCCTTCAGCGAGGGCGGCCGCAGCCTCGACACGTGCGCTCTGAATGGCCGCGGGCAGTCGTAGCGCGGGATCCGGGCTGGTTTGACTGAGAGCCAATGCCCGTTGTGACGCCTTCCCGGCTTCCTCGACTTTGCCTTGCTTTAGGAGTGACTGGCTGAGCAATACGTATGCGAAGGCTTTCGCGGGATCTGAGTTCTCTTTTTCAAACTCCGTGAGAGCACTCCGAATAAGCGGCTCTGCGTCCACTGGACGATTTTGTTCGAGAAGCAGATCTGCAATCTCTAATTGTTCCTCGGCAACAAGCCCAACTTCACCCACTCTTTTTCGGATGCTCATCGCCTCGTCATAAATCGCCCGCGCATCGCTGAGGCGCCCTTGCGCCTTCAACGCGTCCCCCATCTCGTTCATGGCCGCAGTGTAGTACTGGTAGGCGCCTTGCTCTTTCTTCATCGCGTCCTTTGCCGTGGATGCGTCGAGCTGCGCCTCTTTCACTCTGCCTTCTGTGAGTTCGAGATCGGCAAGCCGGCTTAGCAGATATCCCGGATTCGCGGGATCGAGTTTGGACTGGAGAGCGAGAGCCTGTCTGTAAAGCGCTTCCGCGCGATCAAGCTTTCCGCGCATATACACAATATCCGCAATATTCACGAGAGCAGTGGACATATTGCCAATGTTGCCGGCTGCCTCAAAATGGTCCTTCGCGTCCCGATACATCTTTTCTGCGTCATCGAGCTTGCCCTGGTTGGCGAGAACGATTGCCATATTATTGAGGATTGCCCCGGTCTTCTCGTGCTCTCCCAGATCTTGCGTATATGCGAGTGCGCGCCGATAGGTGGCCAACGCTTCCTCAAACTGCCCTTGCGCTCCTTCCCCGTCTGCCAGCAGACGCAGGGCATCGGCAGCACCGGCGCGATCTCCAACGGCAAGAAAAACCTGGTAGGCATCATTGCATGCCGCTGGACCCCGTTCAGGATGGTCGCCCCATAGCAAGTTCATGCACTCGTCGCGACGTGCCTGTGCGTAGAGAACCCGATTTCCCTGTGCGGAAGCCTTCGTAACGGCGCTGCGAATGAGTCCAAGAGCGTCATCGCGCTTTTCTGCGAGTTTGGAAGCGCCCAGATCGATGCGCGGGTCGTCGGAGGCTGGAGCCGGTAGCGCACGCAATCTCGCAATCGCGTCTCGTGCCTGGCTCGCATGACCACTTTCATTCTCGACGGCGGCAAGACTCAGGCCATATTCGACGTTGTCGGGATAGAGTTCAAACAGGGCCCGATCAATGGAAGCCACCTGCTCGAGGTGCCCGATGCTCGCGAAGTACTGAGCCTGGACCCTCATGCGCAGTTGTTGGGGAAGATCAGATGACAAATCGAGCGCTCTCTTCGCCTCAAATGCGCTCTTCTCTCCGTAACCCAGACCACCCCAGGCGGCAGAAAGCGCCGCATGAGCGAGTGAGAATTTGGGATCAACCTGTACCGCCTGCTCGAGCAGGTCGCGGGCACCCAAGGCATCGTACTGATTTAACCGAGCCACACCGAGTGAGTAGAAACGTGCGGCATCCCGATCGAGTGGCTGTGCGGAGAGAATACTGGCAGCGTCACGTTCCACCATGTGTGCAACACCAAGATGGTCACGTAGCCGTTCTCCCACCTGAGAAACGAGCTGGAAGATGCCAACCTCGGTTCCAACCTGCGAGAATTCGGAAACTATTTGTCCCGTGGTGGCCTTTTGTAATCGAACATCCAGACGTAGATTGGCAGGCTCAGTGTGACTGACAACAGTAAAGGATCCAAGAACCAGCCAATCGCTGCTCAACGCCGAGCCAATGCGGAACGCTGTCTGTTGATCCAGTGAGTCCGTCTGTGGCCAGGGGGCCGAAGTCCGGAGATTCTCGACATCCTGTCCGGAAGCCAGCCGGAGTTGTCCGTCGCCCGAGAGTTCCGTACCCAGCATTTCAGAGAGGGCTGCTGAAAGCCACGCATCTTCCGGGCGACCAGTCAGATTCCGGAAACCCAGTACAGCTATAGCTGGACGTAATGAAGCAGGTGGAAGACTAGCGACCTCACGTGATGAAGCAGCTTGTGCAAGCGTACGCGCCTTGCCTGCATAGCGATAAACAACAGCGCTTGCCGATAGCAGCAGGAGCCCGGCCGCTACAAGCCAGGACCAGCGAGGCAGTCGAACTGTGCCAGTACCTTTTGGGGCATTTCCCTGCGTTGCCGGCGCACTTTCACGGACGGCGGCGGAATCGATCGCGATAATGGGGGCGGTTGACGCGGCAACCACCGGAGCAATAAAACGATAACCCCGGCGGGGAACCGTCTCAATGAAGCGAGGATTGTCCGAGTCGTCGTCGATGGCCGCCCGCAGCTTCTTCAAAATCACATTCAGGCTGCCGTCAAAATCCACGTGCGTGCCGTCGGGCCAGAGCGCTTCCTTCAACTCTTCGCGAGTAACGATCTCGCCTCGTCTCTCCAATAGAAGCACGAGGACACGGAAGGGTTGATTTTGCAGGCGCACTCGAACGCCGTTGCGCACCAGAACCTCTCTGGCGCAGTCGACTTCAAATAGGCCAAAGCGAAAGAGGTCGGGGGAAGTGACCGATTCCTGCATTGTTTATCATTCCGCAGAAGGTGACACGAAGCATAGCACGCTCGAAAACCCTTGTCAGCAACTGATGTAAGCAGTTGCAAAGAATTCACTTTGCAAGTCATGCATGAGTCAGGCTCAGTTCCGTTGACCCGCCTCCTGTCCTCGGGTATTCACGAATCAGCGCCACGGGTTCCACTTGTAGCAACCTGTGTCGGAACGGCCGAATGACCCGCCAGAAGTTGGTGTGCCTGGCGGGAATTCGAAACAAGTGGAGGAGGAAAGCGATGAAAGCAATCATTCTGGGACTTGCCCTCACGGCTGTGACCGCTGCAGCGGCACAAGACAAGTTTGTCCCTCCCCAGGTAAAGACCGGGCTTTGGGAACAAACCATTACCATGACACGCCAAGGCACTCTGGGGCTGCCGGAGAGCATGTTGTCGCGCATGACTCCCGAACAGCGCGCGCGGGCGGAAGCGCGATTGAAGGCGGGAGAGCAACCTTACACCCATACTGAAACCTCCCAATCGTGCCTCACCAAGAAGGACATCGACGATTGGAGAATTTTCAAAAGCCCCGATGTCTCCTGCAAACAATTGATCGTGAAGTCCACCGGCACAGAACTGGATGCGCAATGGGACTGCGAGCTTCAAGGTGGCATCTCGGGTAAGGGCACCGTGCATTTCGACATCCTTAACCCGGAAAACGCACGCGGAACGGTGCATACGATTGCGGACGGGAATGGCCATCACATGGTGGTCGACTCCAAGATGAGTTCGAAGTGGATCGGATCCGATTGCAGCAAAATGCGCAAAAACGAAGAGTGAACGCAGTTACTCAAGTTACAGTTCCCTCCCCCCTACTACCTGGGCTTGCGGCATTGAAAAAACGCAGCAGCCCAGTGAATTCCACTTCAATTTTTCGCCGCGGCGGAGATCTCCACGCGGCGATTCAATGCCCGTCCATTGGCTGTAGAGTTGTCCGCCACCGGCCTGCTCGCCCCATACCCCTGCGGTTCCAGATGACCTTTATCCACGCCGTGTGCAGCGAGCCAGGCAATAACCGATGCCGCTCGCGCCTGCGATAGAGGGACATTCTTCGCGTCGGTCCCTTGATTGTCCGTGTGGCCGGAAATCACCCAGTTGCTGGCCGCCCTCTTCTGCATCACTCCCAGAATGGCCTCAAGTGCCGGTTCGCTATCTGGCCGCAGCTTCGCCGAGCCGGTATCAAAATGAATGCCATATAAAGTAGCGGTGCCGGTCTGGTCCAGTGCTTTTTCAAGAGATGCCGTGTCTTCCTGATGCCGGTGCAGTGGAATCTCGGCGCTTCCCGTGTGCCCTGCCGGCAAGTCGGTCTGGACGGAGTTTGCGTCATAACCTGGATAGCTCGCGTTGGCGATCACCAGACCGGCGGGCAAATCTTTCAGCATCACCTGCCCTCGCTTGTCCGTTACTGCAGAAATGAGTGCCGCCGTAACATTGGCGCCGGCAATCGGCGTGTGTTTGTCGGCATCCACCACATGGACCGTTAGCGACACCTTGTATTTAAGCGCGTGGGGATTCACCAGAACGCGCACAAAGTCCACTGCATATCCATCCTGTTTATGTGTTGTCGGATCGTCGATGAGCAATTTCACGTCGCCCGATTGCAACAGCGGCCAATACTCTGGAAGCAGACGCAGGCTGATGAGCTTGCCGATGGGTCCCGTCTGGTCGAGAGCATTCACAGCCTCTTCGAAACTCGGAATGCGCGTGCCGTTGAGGCTCACCTGAAAATGCGACTGGAAGACAGGTGCCTGAAAATCGTCGACGAATATCTGGAACATAACATCGTTGATCTTGTCCGGCAGCGCCCCAACCGGCAACACAATCGCGCGCGGCAGGGACTCGCGCCGCGCCTGGCAATCGGCATCTCGCAAGAGGTTCTGTGCGCAATCGAAAAGGACGGCGCTGTAACCATCGCCGCCATGCACGCCATGTTCTGAGGTCACCGATGAGCCCAGCAGAATGCGATCGGTTCCCGCCGCCACGTTTTCCGGAGCTTTCCACGGGTAGGAGTGAACTGGTGTCGATTCGCCGGAAAAGGGATCGAAGCCATCCGGCCATCCAAAGCCCAGGTTGTTAATACTCCCGGCGCGTACCACCAGGTCTGCTTCAGGCCCGTTCACTGTGCGCTCGTATTGCGTCGCCCAGTCATGCGCACGATCACCTGTGGCAGGTACAGCCGACACTGGCGCAGGTTGAGTATCGGGCTTCTGCGATTTGGGAGGAGCGCTGAATTGTGGAGCGTTTGTGGTCGAGCCCGTGCTCCGGTGACTGGAGGGTTCGTGCCGAAGTGCCTGACCGTGCTTGTACTCTGCCTCGATTTCTCTCACCTTCTGCCGCGCGCGGTGAACCAGGTAGGCAAGACCTGCCACGCCCAGGACCACCACCAGGAACACCACCACAAGTACTCCGGCAAGAATCTTCGGCAGCGCCGACTTCTTCGGTACCACACCCAGCGGTGGCGGCACATAGCTTACCCCTCCCGCATACGAGCCAGATGCCGGCGTGCCCTGCGATGTAGAACCACTGTTCACGGGAGCGAATCCTGATTCCGCAGCTGGAGCCGATGAACCCCACGCCACTGGTCCGCCGGTCGTCACAGTTGGAGTTGGAGTTGGAGTTGCGGGAGCGCCGACAGCCTTTACGGTCGCCCAATCGCCCTGAGATGGAATACTCACTTTGGCCCCGCAGGCCGTGCACTCGGTTTGTTCCTCTGTCAAAATTGCGCCGCACTTCTCGCAGTTCGCCATCTCGTACCCTTCCGCAACAAATGTATGGCGAGAGAGTACGGCAATTTTCCGCGCTCGAGCCTGATACGCGAGTGACTTGGCAACTCATGCTGCATGAATACGATGGGGCGATGAATGACCAAGCTTCAACTCATTGCAGACAGTTGGCTCGCCCTTGAGTTCAAGGATGGGGCAACGAATTCTCCCTGGTATCCCCGGCCCGCGCGCCAATCCATCGCATGGAGTCGATTCCTGCAACCCAGCAGAACCGCTGAGTCACCAGAAGTGTGAAGCCATTCCATTGACGCAAGTTAGAAGGTCAGGTCCATTTCACGCGCACTTCCTTTGACCGGTACCTGGACCCACGTTATCCATGAGGCTGCGGACGGCCCCAGGTGTTCACCGGCCGAGCAACAAGGAGGCGGAGTTATGTCGCGCTTGGATTTTGGAAACGCCCTGGCTCATGTTCGATTGGCGGTCGTAGGCCTTGCTCTTTATTCCATGAATGCGGGCTTACCTGCGCAACAAAAGCACTCGGCACCGGCGGGACCTGCCATACAGGTAAATCGTAGCCTCGCTCCACCGGCAAGGGGAGTCACATTAAACGAAGGCATTGTTGAAGGCTATGTGTATTGGGATGCCGGTCGAACAAAGCATCTGCCAGCCAATTCATGCAGCGGGCTCACGGTGACACTAAGCACATCTACGGATGGCAACGTCTACACGGCGCTGGGAACTCAATCCAACAATTTCAGCTCAATGAGTCAGATCGGCAGCTTTGGCGTTTGTACTTACTCGTTCCATCGGTTACCTGTTGGGCCGAAGCTTCGCGTGCAGATCGGCATCAGCACCCCGTCAGCGTTCACTCCAACGGTGTACCCGCCACCTGCCATGGATGTGAACGTTATTAATGGAAAGTGCAACAACCTTCCACCTGCTGTTCCATCTGCTGCGCAGCTGCAGCAAAACTGGTGGACTTGCCAGAACATCGCTTACAACGTCAACTTCGCGCTTATGCCTGCTCGCGCTTTGCTCGGAACCACAGGTAGTGGCGTGCTATTGCGCCCTCAGCCCGGGCTCGCGGGGCCTGGCCCCGTATCCACTGCTCCACAAGTCAACACAACCGCCGCGACGGGTGGCAAAATCTTGCTGGGAGCAAAACCAACTCTCCGACCGGCGACTCTTGGCAAGGCTCCTGCCCCTGCCCTCGGACCGGCGAAAAAACCAATCAAGATTGAGAATTCAACTGCATCGCAGCAGGAGTCGGCGCTTATTGGGCTCCTGATGAAACAGCGTCAGACAGCTGACACCGAATCTCTGCAACTGAAGGCGACGCTGGGTGCTCCGAGCGTCTCTTCAACTCCTTCACGCATCATGGCTGGGTCCACTCCCTCGGGCAAAGGCATTCCAGCTGCCATGCCCGCGGGCTTGCACAGCATGATTCTCACATGCGCACACGATCCAACCATGCGCGTGATCACCATAAGCGGGGGCCAGCAGGCAGCAACATTTACCCAGGACACGAAATACAACTTCTACACTCTCTCTGGTTGTTCATTCGGCGATCCCGGCCCAAATGCCAAGGCCTATATCTATTACCAGGGAACCTTTCATCTGGACTTCATCATCGATCAGTGGAGCGACAACCTGATCGCAATGCATCTTGCTCCGACCCTTACAGGAATTGATGACCAGGACAATGTCACACTCGTGATTCAGCGGGCCGATGGCAAGCAGGCCACCCGCACAGGACTCCGGTTCTACGCCGAACGCCAAACGATTCAGTTGCGAACTATTCCCCAGCAACACTTCACTCTCGACAAGTTCCGACCGGACAATGCGGTTACAGCATCGTGGAAACCGGACTACACCTCTGAATCGACCGCGCAAGCGCCGCCCCATTTGCAGGGCCACTCCGCAGAAGTGCATTGGGATCTTGGAGTTCTCACAACCAAATTGCCCAACAGCGGCGACGACATTTACGACTTAAGAGGGCTTCGTCCATCTTTCGTTCCCACAGCAGCGTCTTTAACGCCTGTCGACCTTTCCTGCACCGATCCGAATTACCGGTGGTTCGAGACCTCAAATACCCCCTGGAAAATCGACTGGTACAACGCATCTGAAGTACAGATCGTCTGGCAAGGTCAGGCCTGCAACAACACCCCCAATTCCTGCGGCGGATTTGGCAAGCCAGACTGCTTCGCACCCTCCATCGAATCGAACTATGCCATGGATGTTTGGGTGCGTGGGCCAAAAGGCGTCAACCCTTGGACCAATTAACTGGGCGCACTGACTCAATCGAGGATTACGAATCATGCAGAATTGCATCACACCAAAACATTGCTCTTTCTTCGCATGCGCTGGACTCGTCCTTGCTCTGACCGGCGCAGGCACTCAGCTTCCGTCTCAGCAGCGGCAAAAGCCTCCGGCCGGTCCCCAGCCATTGCGGAACGGCACCATGCTGCAGGCTCCGGCGCCTGTACAGACTCATCCGCCAGGCAAGGGCACCGTAATCGGCTATATCTACTGGGATACGGGCCGGACATCGCATTCACCCGCAAATGCATGCAGTGGTCTATCCATCGCGCTAAGCGCGTCATACACCAAAGGAACCTTTACACCGCTTTCCGGTCAGCCTCAATTGCTTGGTTGGATAGGCCAGGTTGCCAATTTCGGCGTCTGCGGCTACAAGATCAGCAGCCTTCCCACGGATACAGAACTCCGTGTACAGGTCTCCGTAAACCCGGCGACTTCCTTCGCTCCTGCTGTCGTTCCTCCGACGGCTTTGCAAGTCCGCGCCCACAATTCCCAGTGCACCCATATTCAAGGTCTCGTCCCAACCGTGTCGGAGTTGCAAGGTAAATGGACCAGTTGCAACAACACGGCATCCAACGTCAACTTCGCCCTTGCGCCATCGAGCCAGTTATTAGGTGGAGCCAGCCACGGCGTACTCCTGCATCCCACTCCGGCTCCTGTCGGACCGGCACCGCTCTCAGGCGGCTCCAAGAGTCCATCTCTACTCTTGCGTCCTGGCGAAGTTAGCCCTGGACCCGCGCTGGGCGGCAGCGCGTCGCGAACCAGCACAACACCCGGCGGATTGAAGCCCGGCGCCCTACCCTTCTCCGGCGCTCCCCGCATTATCAAGGGCACAAAATCAAAGGTTGCACAGGCGGCCAATCAGCAGTTGATCATCATTGCGGGGCAATTGCAGGCGACGAATCTCGCCGGTGAACACACGACAGCCTCCAGCACGGGCACCGTAGCCTCGCGCCTGGCCGCCCAGCCCAATACGGCAATCCGCATGAATACTGCTTACACCCCCTCCAACCTGCTCACCGCAGGTCAGAACACAGACTGTGCGCAGCGGACAGCTCAAAACGGAGCGCCTGTTATCTATTCTGTGTCCGGAAAGGATCATGGATCAGGAATTATCTACACGCCCGATCCAAGCGGAAATCCCTACCTCATCATCGGCTGCAAATTCGGCGCCGGAGGAACAGCAACTCTGGGGGTCAACCTTGATCCGAACGGCGCTCCTGCGCACACCCTCAATCTCCATATTCTCAGTTGGAGTAACTTCGCGATTCGAGCCTCCATCGATCCTGCCACGACGCATATGTTCGACTGGCCTTTTGCGCGGCTTCTTGTAACTGTGCAGCAGAACGGAGCGCACGCAATCACGTCCAACGGAACTTTTTATGCGGCTCGGGCTACCGTCGCCGTCCCCAGTCTTCCCAAATCGGAATCGCTGCTGTACAACCAGGGATCGCCTTACTATCTCTCGCCCGTCTCGAATTACTATGGCATGAATGGAACCGTCGCAGTAATGCGGCAGGGTTTGCAGGCCAACGCCATCGCGGGCCAGGACAATTACACGCTCAAACTCGCACCGGGATTTGTCATTGACAGTACGGAGACCGACCTGCTGGTTTCGAGTGTCGATTCCAATGTCACTGCAAAGCCCGCGCAGGTGAATGGCAACACCATTTCAGTCACTTACCCGGTCCTCTCCAGCGGCATGGGCACAAGCGCCAACTATTATTCGCTCTATGGATTGACCATCTGGGTCACGGGGCCGAAAGGCATCGACCCCATCACCGGAAACCCTAACTAGAAGCAAGGGGCCGAGCGGCTACAGTTGCGCGGCCTCCACGCTGACGCTATTTCTTCACCATGCTGAGCTCGTAAAGGGTCTTGTCCACCTGTCCATTGTTCATATGTGTTTCAGAGGCAAGGGTGAGTTTCACCGGACACCCCTCGGACGTGACCCAGGCCTCACCTTTTTCAAAGCCGCCGTTGCCGAGGGTGGACTTGTAGAGTCCCAGTTCGGCATAGTTGCCGCGCGCAGTATCGATGGAATAGTGAATCGTATCGTAGCCGTTTACGCTTGCTTTTCCTTCCATCACCATGGCTGAGCTGTGATTGATCAGCGCAACTGTTCCGGCCATGCCGGCGACTCCCGTCATCCCCGCCCAGGCCTGTCTCCAGCCATCGCTGTCGCTGCGCACACCGTGGACGGTATTGGAGAATGTGCCGTTTGTGAAGGAGCCATCAATGGTCTGTGGCGTGATATCCGCCTCTTGAATCACCGGAGAGTCGTCCGTCTTCTTGTAGGAGTAGTGGAAGGATTCCTTCGGATTCTGGATGTGATCGATGACGCAATTCAGATCGATCCCCGGTCCGGATCCCCCTTCATTGCTTGAGGATGCAGCCGCCTGTTGCTGGTCGGCGCCTTCGGCGGCCTGCTCACTTGATTTCACCTTTGATGATTTGCAGCCGAGGCCTGCCAGCAAAACGAACGATGCCGTAATGGCAATTACACACTGGACTGTGTGCCTGCGCGATTCGGTTCTTTCCTTCATGGTCGATCTCCAATAGCCGGCAGTGGCGCTTCCGGCGAATTCACTTTCTCCTGCACCTTCCTTCTAAGAGCAGTTCAGGCGCGCGTCAACGAACTTGCAGATGACTTGAATCTGACCCATTAAATCTCAGACAGAAGGACACTTATCCCTGACTATGGATGATGGCCACCCAGGGCTGCAGTGCAGTCAATCCGGGTCCAGTGGGCATGGCTTTCAATTGCGAGAGTAGAGTGGCCAGATCGAGGAAGAATGGCGTGCATCGAATGGCCGGAATGAAGCACCAACCGGGCGGGGGAAGATTTCGACAGATCCATCCAGCGTTTTACGCAGGAAAAAGCACGTATCTTGTGGTCAAACGCGCATGCGCACTCTTGAATTTAAGTGAAATTTGCTCAAATTTGGTCCCTGCGAGCGTTGCATGGAGCGGACGTCGCTTGCGCGCGCGCAGGAGAGAAGTGGTTCCCACCCTTTCGGCAAACTGCGTGCCGAAAGGATGGGGCACCCAATTTTGTGGAAGAGATAGGAAAGGGTGCGCCACCCGCCCGCAGTGATTCGTTCCCACGGAAGAGCACGCCGCTCGCCGACTATTGTTCGTCAGGATGGAAATATTTGTAAACCGGCGACCCTTTCGGAGCCCAGACTCGTGCCTTATTCATCCACACATCGCGGTTCTGCGTATCGCCCATGCGCTCATAGGCGGAACCCAGATTCATTGCTAATTCGCTCTTTTCGGCCACATCGCCGAGTCCTAATCACCGCACAGAGAAATGCAGGACTGGTATTGCCTCACATACGTCCTCTTACTTTTTGAGTTTGAGGTAGGCGAAAGCCATCTCTCGGCACAATAATTCGTCACTTGGATTTCTGGTGGACGCACTCTTTAAGATTCGAATCGCATCCTCTGATCGTCCGAGCGCATTGTAGGCGTAAGCAAGTTCGAAGGCTGCCCTCGGGGCATCAGGACGTTCGCTATACGCAGGTTCAAAGATAGTCGATCGCTCGTCGCGGGTCCCCAACAGCGTTATAGAAGAAACCCCAACTGACCTCGTGGGTCACTGGGTCGGCCTTGTCCTTATAGAACTTCAGCCAGTCTGGCTTTTCCGGGTAAACCAAGCTGTGCCAAGGCACGCTGTGGGAGCACGGAGGCAATTCCGTTTTGATCGAGCCGAATCTTAAGGTTGAACGTTTCCGCGGGTATAGGATTGGGCGCTTCGTGGAAGTTCCCATCTCATGCTGATCGATGGTGAAGTGGCCGCCATATTGCAACGTAAACCCAGCTTGCGGATCGATATAGACAAAGCCGTAGATATATTCGCGATCGTCGGGTTTGTGATACAAGCTCACCCAACGGTTTTCGCAATCGGACATGTGGACGTCGTATTGGAGGCCAGCCGTTGTTGCAGTTGGGTTGTTCGCGACGGTCACAATGTTGCCATTTTGAAGTGCATTGCCAAGTTCGGACGCCAGCGCCACAGCTGCAGCATCGGTCTGCCTGTCCACTTCCTTCTGCCCCTTAAGGTGGCAGGCCAATTTCATTGTCACTTGAAAGGTTCGCACACGGATCGTCTTTCGTTTGACCGGAAGCAGAGGCCAAGCAGCAAAGGATCGTGAGTAAGGCGAAGCCAGCAATTGCTTGCATGATGAAACGGAAGAGATTCTAGCTCAAATACTATGGCGTGGAGTTCTCCGAGATCAAGCTTCCCATTCCCACAACTGGCTACGTGACTGACACCCTTGGGCAGGTGGCGCACCCTTTCCATTCACTTCACTGGTCCACCTCCAGATGTAGCCGCCCCATCCTTGCGCAGCAAGGATGGGAGTCGCGCTCTCTAGTGTCGCCGAGCTTCGCTTTTGCCGCCGCTTCTGCGCGGTTCAATATGGCTCAATCTCTACCCCTTCGAGCAACCCGGCTGAGGGATGAACAGGGACGAGCGCAGGTGGGTCCCCCCACCCTTTCGGCAAACTACGTGCCGAAAGGATGGGGCACCCAATTTTGTGGAAGAGATAGGAAAAAGGGTGCGCCACCCGCCGGTTCAGTTTGGCTGAATCTTTATCCCTTCGTGCATCCCGGTCGAGGGATGAACAGGGACGAGCGCAGGTAGTTGCCACCCTATCGGCAAACTGCGTACCGAAAGGATGGGGCAACCAATTTTGTGGAAGAGATAGAAAAAGTTGCGCCCGCCCATTTCGGCTATTCTTCCTTCATGCGCTCGCTGATTGCCGTTGTTCTTTTCGTGCTTGCCCTTCCTGCCCTGGCCGCCACACGACCTGTGCCCGCGCGTTGCACGCCGCAGGTGAATCGCGACCTGGCCCGCTTTATTGCATCCAATTCCGGCAACTCTCGCGCGCATGCGGACAACATGATGGTGTGCGGCATTGCCGCGCGCGACGCATTCTCACAGCACGCCAGCAGCCGTACACACGCGGGGCCGCACCAGGTGATCGCGCTGGCTGTACCGGGGCCGCACGGCGAGACGATTCCGGTGGAGATTGTGACCAACGACGATCTGGACGGATTTGTTCAGGCGCGCAAAGGGGACCAGGTTTTCGCCTATGGCCAGGCCTACATTGCCTCGTCCCGCGAGCGACGCCCCGGCGGGTTGCACTTTGCGGCCGGCGTGCACGATACGCACTGCGCCACGCATCGCGGCGCGGATGACGGCTGGGTGGTGGTCAACTCCACCCACTACCCCACGCGCCCCTGCCGCATTCGCTAGATATCCGATCCGGCGAGGGTTTCCCGGCTCGGCTCGATTCGATTTCCATTGAATCCACGCGGGATACCGCAGGTGCGCGCGCTGTTTCTGCGGCATAAAAAATTTTGATGCGGCCTTCCGCGCTGGATTTATTCTCTTTGAATTCCAGCCTGAAATTAACACTCCTTTCACAATTGACCGTCATTCTGGGCGTGTAGCCAGGGCAAACCCAGATCCCCACCGCCTCCCGGTTACGTACGCCCAAAAAACAATTTGCGAGGAGAGCCATGAAGTCAATTTCGTGGAGGAGTGCCATTTGGTACGTTCCGCTGTTGCTGTTTGTGTGCACAGTGCCAGGATTCGCACAACAGACACTGGGTTCCATTAACGGGACCGTGCAGGACAGCTCGGGCGCCGCCGTTGCGAACGCAACTGTAACCGCAACAAGCAAATCCATCAACGTAACGCGAACCACAACGACGCAGAAGTCCGGCTTCTATCAGCTCTTCAACCTGCCGGTGGGCACCTACACGATCACCGTGAACGAGCAGGGATTCCAGAGCACACAAATCAACGGCATTGCCGTGCATGAGGCGGGCGCCGCCACCGTGAACGCGACGCTGAAAGTGGGCGAAGCCACCGAATCAGTGGAAGTGACTGCGAACCCGCTGCTGAACGCGACGGACACGACCAATGGCTACGTACTGGACTCGCAGCAGATTGCGGAGACGCCGCTTGCGACCGGCAGCTTTACGCAGCTCGCCATTCTTTCTCCCGGCGTAAACGCCGAGTTGCTTACGGGGGTGGGAACGAATACGGGCCTCGGCAATCAGTCCATCTGGGCCAACGGCCAGCGCGCCACATCGAACACATTTCAGATCAACGGCGTGGATGCGACGAACCTGTTCAACGGCATGACTTCCAGCGGCGACGCCTCACAGCGCTACAACTTCAACATTGGCGCGGGCAGCACATCTGCCACCTCAGCCGCGGGCAGCGCGACGGTTGCGGGCGCCGCGGCAACCGGCACATCTGTGTACGGATCGAACGGCAACAGCCTGCCTTCTCCTCCGCCGGAGTTTCTGCAGGAACTGCGCGTGAATACCTCAATGTATGACGCGCAGCAGGGCGCCACCAGCGGTGCGCAGGTGGACGCGAATACCAAAACCGGCTCGAACCAGTGGCACGGGCAGGTCTACGGAAGCTTTGCCAACAACTCACTGAATGCCGCGCCCTTCTTCTTCAATCAGCAGTACCAGCTCTCGCAGCAGGGTTACGGATACTTCCCCGCAGCGCTGGCCAATCCCGCGCTGCACCGGTGGACGATGGGAGGCACGGTTGGCGGTCCGGTGATGAAGGACAAGCTGTTCTTCTTTGCCGCCTATCAGCGACTCTATGACTCCGACCAGTTCAAGGGCCTGTCACAGGTGTATGTTCCGACCGGCTTAAGCGACGACCGCTCTCTGGGTGGTTTGCAGGCGGCGCTCGCCTCCTACAACGGCGGCACCATCTCTTCGATTGATCCGGTTGCCATGGCACTGCTGAATGCGAAGGCGCCGGACGGCAGCTTCCTGATTCCTTCAGCCCAGACGAATTCCGTGTATCCCACGCCGGACGCACTTCTCTTCGGCACGTCGCTTTTCACGGGCGATCAAGGCACGGGCTCAGTTGATTACAACCTGAGCAAAAGCGATCGGCTGTCCGCGAAGTACTACTACCAGAATGACCCCGTGGCCACGCCGTTCAATGTGTCCAACGTTCAAGGCTTCCCGGAAAAGCAGAAGAACGGCTCGCAGGTGGGGGTGATTGACAACACGACCTCCATTGGTTCGCGCATTAACTGGGAGCAGCGGGTCGGCTTCGTCCGCATGTACTCGTACAGCTACTTTGAACAGCATGTCGATTGCGGTGGCGATGCGACATGCGGCATCAACATGCCGACGACCAGCGATTCGGGTTCAGTCCCCAACACGATGCTGCCGGGCCTTGAGCTGCAGAAGTTTGGTTCGTCGAACGGCGGGACGGTGCTGAAGGTTGGCCCCTACAGCTCGTTTGTGAACGCGGGCTATTACCAGAACCGCATCAACCCTTCCACCAACCTGATTATGGCCGTGGGCAAACACACGCTCACCATGGGCGGCGGCTACAGCGATACGCAACTGAATGTGATCAACAACCGCACGGGCATTGGCCAGGTTGTGGTGAAGGATTTCCCCAGCTTCCTGCAGGGCAAGACGCGCGGCACGGGTTATTCCTCAGTGCTGGACAGCATTGCCGGCGGGCACAACGTGTCGAACCGCTACTACCGCTCCAATGAGTACTCGGCATACGTGCAGGACAAGTACCAGGTGCTGCCGAACCTGAGCCTGACGGCGGGCGTGCGCTTTGACTATCACGGCGGGCTGACGGAAAAGTACGGCAACATGTTCAACTTCAATCCCGACCTCTATGACGTAACAGGCACCACGACAACGGGGTTCGTGGTGAACAACGGCGGCTTTGTGATTGCGCACAACAACCCATTCTGCAAGGAGAACGAGGCCTCCTGCTCAAGCAGTGACAGCACACTCAACGGCCGCCAGTGGGGTATTTCTCCGCGTGTTGGTTTTGCCTGGTCTCCCAACCGGGACAACGGCAAGCTGGTGGTGCGCGGCGGCGCCGGTATTTACTACGATCGCGGCGAACTGTTCAGTTATCTGTCGCAACCCGCGGGCAGTTCCACGGGCGGCCCCTTCGGCGCCACTGAGGCGCCTCCGCTGGTGAACCTTGAGCAGAGCGGCGGGAGCGGCCAAACACTGGAGAACCCGCTGGGCAGCTCGCCATTCTGCCTGATTTCCAACTGCGCTCCGAGTGCCGACCCCAACAACTTCACCCAGTTGCTGCAGAGCACGCTGAATGAAATGACCGGTTCGACCACCGGCGAAGGACTCAACTGCGGCTACTTCGCCAACCAGGACGACTACACGCTCTGCCCCTCGCCCTTCAGCTTTGGCGCCTATGACCGCGCCAACAAGCTGCCCTACACCATCAACTACACGGCCAGCATTGAGTGGCAGCCGCGCTACGACATGGCCATCACCATTGGCTATACGGGCAACCGCGGACGACATGCAGTGATTCCAGTGCCACTCAACGAGCCGCAGATTGCCACGGACGGCAGCCCCGCCATGGTCGAAGGCAAGGAGCCGCATCCCAACGGCGAGTCCGCAAGCTACGGCTACCAGGTGCTCAACGGCGACGTTGCGCCGGTGGGTTCCAGCTACTACGGCGACCCGATCTGGCCTGCCATCTCCACGGAACCGTGGAACACCTACGATGGCGGCAACGTGGACTTCCGCGTTCCTTATCCCGGTTACAGCCCGAACTCGGCTTTGTTCAAGGCAGTTGGTGTCTCCGCCTACGATGCGCTGGAAACGCACATCGAGAAGCGGCTCTCGCACCACCTGCAGTTCGGCGCAAGCTACACCTTCAGCCACACTCTGGATGAACAAAGCGCGCTGGGTCTGTTTTTCACGGGCAACAATCCCAACCACCTGCGCGACTCGTGGGGCTCTGCGGACTTCGATCGCACGCACGTCTTCACCGCCAACTTCCAGGTTGAAGTGCCGAACGCCATTCACAATGCGCACTCTCTAACGGGCGAGATTGCGGACGGCTGGCACCTCTCCGGCATTGGGGTTATGGAAAGCGGCGAACCGTATTCGCTGTACGAGTTCTACGGTGCAGTTGGCAGCCTTTACTTTGGCAACTACCCCACGCTCGACAACCCGATTCTTCCCATCAAGAATCCGTCCAACGTCCGCTCTGCCATCACCGGCAAGAGTGGCGCAGACCGGCCCGGTGGCGCGTACGTTCCAGCCATCGACCTGAGTCAGGTGGAAATTCCAACCGTCGATCCCGGCCAGAAAGGCGTCCCCGCCTGCTCCGGCAGCGAACCGTGCGACATTTTCGAAACGGACTTTGTGCAGGGACAACGCAACATCTTCAGGCAATCAGCGCAGAAGAGACTCGATCTCTCCTTCCGCAAGTCGTTCGGCGTGTCAGACAAGGTTCACATTTTGTACGAATTCGATGTCTTCAACGTCACCAATACGCCGAGCTTTGACGTTCCGCAGAACCAGACACAGATCGGACAGTCCGATGCTGTTCCGACCAATGGCGTTGGTCCCTATGCCAGCCAGTACGGCGATGCCTATCCCAATTACGGCCAGGTACTCTCCGTTTCCGGGCAGCAGCCCAATGCTTCCGGCGCGAATGGCAACGTGTGGAACAACCTTTACCAGATACCTGACTACAACAAAGGCAGTGGCACATCGAGCAGCGATCTTGGCTCAGTAACCGGCACCATCGGCAGCTCTCGCCAGCTCTCCATGGCCCTCCACATCACCTTCTAACAACTGTGCGGCCGGAGACGATCCGGCCGCATACCTCACTCCAATCAATCCTGCCGCCCATTTCCAAGTCCCGCCTGCGCACTGCCAGCTCTGCATCCGATGAACTAATATGTGTCCGATTTAACAATCGGATAGATCACGCAATACAAAATTCGTTCAAAGGATTATGAGACGTATGAAAATGCGCAATCTGCTTGCGGTTGCATGCGCGGCCGTGCTCTTTACCAGTACCTGGGCACTCGCTCAGATGCCCGGAATGCCTCCACCCAAGCATTACCCATGGTCCGACAAGAACCTTTCCGCGGATCAGCGCGCCGATCTAGTCGTAAAAGAGATGACACTCGACGAAAAGATCTCCATGCTGCATGGCGGCGGGATGAGCTTCATGTCGACTGGGCCTACCGAGTCGAATGGCGGCGCTGGTTATACCGCCTCAATACCGCGTCTCGGCATTCCTTCCATTCAAATGGCTGACTCCGCTTACGGCGTGACGCTTGGCTCCATGAGGGGACGTTATTCCACTGCCCTGCCCAACAATCTTGCAGCCGCTTCCGCGTGGGACACGCATGCGGCCTACGAATATGGCGAGCTTATCGGCCGTGAATTGCGCGACGAGGGCTACAACATGTCTCTCGGAGGCGGAGTCAACCTTGCGCGCGAGCCGCGCGACGGCCGCACCTTCGAGTACCAGGGCGAAGATCCGCTGCTGGCCGGCACTCTCGACGGATGGGTGGAAAAAGGCGTGCAATCACAACACGTCATCGGCGATCTGAAGCACTACGCCATGAACGATCAGGAGAGCGGACGCGACGCAGTCAACGTAAACGTAAGCAAGCGCGCAATGCGGGAGACGGATCTCCGCGCCTTTGAAATTGCACTGGGCATCTCCGATGCCGGTGGCGTGATGTGCTCGTACAACCGCGTCAACGGCGCATATGCCTGCGAAAATTCGTATCTGCTCACAGACGTTCTGAAAAAGGACTTTCACTTCAAAGGATTCGTTCTTTCCGACTGGGGCGGCACGCACTCGGATGTGAAGGCATCGCATGCCGGGCTCGATATGGAACAGCCGGGAGACTACTTCTACGGTGAGAGTCTGAAAAAGGCCGTGCAGGACGGCAAGGTTTCCGAAGCTGAACTCAACGAACACGTCCATCGGGTTCTGCGATCGATGTTTGCCAACGGCCTCTTCGATTACCCCACCAAAATGGAAGTGCCAGACGTTGAGCACGGCTTTATGGTGGCGCAGAAGATCGCCGAGAAGAGCATTGTCCTGCTCAAAAACGAAAATAATGTACTGCCGCTCGAGAACGTGCACAGCGTCGCGGTGATCGGCGGGCATGCGGATGTGGGCGTGCTGAGTGGCGGCGGCTCCGCGCAGGTCAGCGCACCGGGCGGTTCGCCGGTTCCTCCGCCTCCACCGACGGACATGATGTCGATGTTCATTCATCCGCAGTGGATGCCGAGCTCGCCCCTGCATGCGCTACAGGCAAATCTCACAGGCGATGCAGTGAACTACATTTCGGGGGACGATATCGACGCGGCCGTTGCCGCGGCGAAGAAGGCCGACGTCGCAATCGTCTTCGCCTATCAGTGGGAATCCGAGTCCTTTGACCTGCCCACACTCGACCTGGCGCCCGAGCAGAACAAGCTCATTGACGCTGTGGCCGCGGCGAATCCGAAGACCATTGTGGTGCTGGAAACCGGCAGTCCCGCGACCATGCCATGGATCGACAAGGTTGCCGCTGTTGTGGAGGCCTGGTATCCCGGCATACGCGGTGGTCAGGCCATCGCCAATATCCTCACCGGCAAAGTGAATCCCACCGGCAAGCTCGCAATCACCTTCCCACTCAGCGATGCGGACCTGCCGCATCCGAAGCTGGTGCTACCGCCGCCTACATCGAAGCCCGATTACTCCAAGATGAAGAGCCTCGGCGACTTTATGAAGCTCACGGCCGAGGGACTGCCGCCCTTCGATATCTCCTATGACGAGGGTCTGAAGGTCGGCTACAAATGGTACGACGCCGAGAAGAAACCGGTTCTCTTCCCATTTGGCTTCGGCCTCTCCTACACCACGTATGCGTACTCGGGTCTCACGGTAACTCCGGGCGACACCACGTCCGTGACTTTCACCGTGAAGAACACAGGCAGCCGCGCCGGAACTGAAATCGCACAGGTCTATGCATCCTTCCCTGCCGCAGCCGGTGAACCGCCCAAGCGCCTTGTTGGCTGGGCACGCGTCGAGCTCGCGCCTGATGAATCGAAGCAGGTTTCCGTCCCAGTTGCCCAGGACCGCCTGACCGTCTACGACGAAGGCTCCGACTCCTGGAAGCTCGTTCCGGGCAGCTACGAGATTCGCGTTGGCGGTTCCTCTCAGAGTTTGCCGCTCACGCAGTCAATCTCACTGCCCTGAGTGAGGCGGATGCAAACAACGAAATCAACACTCACCAAGGGCGTCCCCACCATCGGGACGCCCTTTTATTCCGGCTTATACGTACAGGATTTTGCTGTGAGTGAACTGCGCGCATCCATTACATCCGTTCGCTACGGAATGGCAAGTGCAGTGGACACAGCTGCGCGCGGCAGGTCCGATGGTGTACTTCACACCTAGATACAACGGTGTTATAGTTGGCGTCGAAGGCATCCGGTCAGGGTCCGGAAAGAAGTATGGCGCAACGAAAGGTTTGTTCCCGTCACGGTGTAGATTACCCGTGCTCCTGTGGCATGGGAAACCTTTATCGCTTTGTGGAGCCTGTGGTGCTTTACCTTCTTCAGCAGAAGGGACGCTCGTGCGGCTATCAGCTATGCACGGATTTGCAGGACAACGCTTTGACCGATGCCGAAATCGACAAGGCTGCGCTTTACCGTACACTTCGCCAGCTCGAGCGGAATGGCAACGTCAAATCGACCTGGGAAACCGGCGAGGGCGGACCGGCGCGTCGCGTCTATCGGTTGACGCGCGCAGGCGAAGCTCATTTGGAAGAATGGGCGAACGTTCTTGAGAACCTGTCCAAGTCGATGACGCGATTTGTGGGCGATGTCCGTCACCAGCGACCGCGTGCGACGGGCAGGAAGAAGGTAGTTTCAAACGGGTAAGAGGTGCGTTCGACTATGACCTCCTATACGGAAGCCGAGAGTGACGTTAATTGTGAGCCTTCGCTGAATCCTTTAACTGAGGCGGCACTGCACGGAATCAACCGCGCTCTTGCCTCCGTGGGAAGAGCCTTTATCTGTCTCGACTCCTCCTTCAGCATTGTTCATGTTTCACGGCTGCTGGAAGACTTTCTTGGCGAAGGCATCACGGGAAGTCTGCGAGGCAGGCCCGTGGAAGAGCTTCTGGGCGAGGATCTGTTCGGCGCCAGTGGACAATTGCGCCAGGCATTGCTGCAGGGACAGATGCGCGAAGGCTGGCGAGCGACGCTGAGGTTCAAATCGTTCGCACCGCGCCTTGTCTCCATCACGACGGCACCCATGGTGGCCGATGAAACGACCGTCTGTGACCCCCTGGTTCAATACCTCATCCTTTTGAGACCTGCCGAGCAGGATGAAACGTGCAGCGATGCACCGGTCTTCTGCTCCGGGGCAGTGGGCTGCTCGGCTCCCATGCAACGCATCTTCCGCCTGGTTGAGGCCCTGCAACACAGCGAGGCCACGGTACTCGTCACCGGCGAGAGCGGAACGGGCAAGGAGATTGTGGCCCGCGCAGTGCATCAAAATTCACCGCGAAGCGGTGGTCCGTTTGTGGGCGTGAATTGTGCGGCGCTGCCTGCGGACCTGCTTGAGTCCGAACTCTTCGGGCATGTGCGGGGCGCCTTCACCGGCGCCGTGCGCGACCGAATCGGGCGTTTTGAACTCGCATCGAAGGGCACTTTGTTTCTGGATGAGATTGGAGATCTGCCGCCGCAACTACAGGTGAAGCTGCTGCGCGTCCTGCAGGAACGCCAATATGAGAGGGTGGGCGAGAGCTCCACGCGCACCACACAGGCACGCATCATCGCCGCCACCAACGTTGATCTTCGCAGCGCACTGCGCAATGGCCGGATTCGCGAAGACCTCTACTATCGACTTTGTGTGGTGCCGATCGAGGTGCCTCCGTTGCGCACCCGCCGCGAAGATATTCCTCCCCTGGTTCAGCATCTGTTGAGCCGCATTACGGCGCAGCGCGGCCTGGTACGGCGCATTTCACCGCAGGCCATGCGCTTACTACTTGATTACGCGTGGCCGGGGAATGTTCGCGAGCTCTCAAACGTAATTGAATATGCCGTCGAGGTGGCGAGGAGAGAGACCATTCTCCCCGACGACCTGCCGCAGGAGATTGTGCAACAATCCACCGCTACCGGCACGCCAGCTGAACTTGAGCAATTGGAGGCGGAACAAGCCGACTCGAGCCTATTCGCTCCGGCGACAGCCGTTGCGGCAACCCAGTCGAACGAGGCCTTGCGCCTGCGCCAGGTTCTGGAACGGCACCACTGGAAGAGGGCCAGTGCCGCACGCGAACTTGGGCTTAGCCGCTCCACGTTGTGGCGGAAGATGCGGGAATTTGACCTCGCATAAGGGCGACAACGTTGAATCATTTTGTTTCAATTTGAAACGAAGTGACTCATCGTTTCGTTTCAATCTGATTCAACACTCTTCATAAGTTTCTGATTCTAATTGGCCCGGGTTTGGCGCAACAGTTGCACTTACCCTGCTGGCGAATTGGCGCTTGTGTGCGACCGACGCACCGAAGATACAGAGCGCTCCCGCCAGGAAGGCCGAACAATGAGAGCACAGGATCGTTGGTGCCGTTCAATTCTTACATCCATACTTTTAGCGCTTTTGCTGCTGTTTCCGGTTGGACTCTTCGCGACCGACGGACATTTTCTTCACGGAGCCGGGCCTGTGAACGAGGCCATGGGTGGAGCCGATACCGGACTCTGTCTGGATGCCACAGGTTCCATCGCCTGGAATCCGGCCTGCCCGGCGCGATTCCAGGGCCGCCGGTTCGAGTTTCACGGAACGCTCTTCATCCCCTGGCGCTCGCTTTCAAGCACCGTGGACGCCAATGCATTTGGCGCCGGCATGCCGGGTGCGACGCTGAGCGGAACGACGACCAGCCATCGCGATATTTCTGTGATGCCCGGATTTGCGTTTATCTACCACCCCCTTGGCAGCGGCAATGCCTACCACATCGCGATGCTCGCAGTGAGCGGATTTGGTGTGAACTACAACGAGAACACAGATTTCTCGAATCCCATTCTTACGCCGCAGGCTCCCAATGGATTTGGATTCGGAAGGATCCGCTCCAACTACATGCTGGTGACGATTCCGGTAGGCATGTCGCGTGAGTTGACGGAAAGACTCTCGGTTGGATTTTCACTTACTCCGTCCCTATCGATGTTGCAGGTGATCCCGGCGCCCTTCTCCGCGCCCGTAATGGCCGGAAGCACAATGCCGTACTACCTTTCCGCCGGCAACAATGCACCGGCGATGGGCATTGGCGCCAATGCCGGTGTGCACTATGCCGCAGGTCCTGTGAGCATAGGCCTTTCCTATCGCTCTCCTGTTTGGTTCCAGAAGTTCACGTGGGACAGGAAGGACCTGACCGGCGTGTCCCACACGTTGAACTTCCGTATGAATCTCCCTCAGGTTGTCTCCATTGGAGCCGGCATTGCGGCTTCCAAGACGACGCGCATTGGAGTGGACGTGCGCTGGTTCGACTATGAAAATACGAGGGGCTTCAACAAAGTGGGCTATAACGCGGACGGTTCGGTGGCGGGCTTTGGCTGGAAGAACATCTGGTCAGTAGGCAGCGGTGTTCAGCAGACAATCTCTCCATCAACCAAGATCATGTTTGGCTATAACTACTCGGGCAATCCGGTTCCGGCGCAGTACACCTTCTTCAATACTCCGGCTCCGGCAATCGTGCAGCATCACGTGTCGGGCGGAGTTCAGCATTCCGCGCACGGATGGGATGGGGTGATCACGTACTATCACGCATTTCAGAGTTCGATCACCGGCCCCTGGATTTCCGGTCAGGGTGCGATCCCCGGAACAAGCGTGACCAGCAAAATGTCAGAGAATTCTGTAACGATCGGCTTTGGAAGAAGCTTTTAAGTGATAGAGGGCGTTTGGAAACGACAATCTCCAGCCGCCCTCGAATTCACCGGGACTCGCGATACCCATCGTTCGGGAAGTGTGAATCCAACGGCGAATGAGTGAGCGATGAAAACTTCAACCGAAGACGTCTCGCGAAGGAAAAGTGGGGAAACAGCACATGTCTCCTGTGCATTCCCGCCATACTCCCCACAATCTTCCACGAAACCTGCCAGTTCCGCACTTCACCTGGCCCGTGTTAACGGCAAGACTGTCAGGTTCTCATCGCGTCGCAGATTTCTGAAGGGAGTGACTGCGCTGTTGGCCGTACCCACGCTCTGGCTGATGGGCAGCCTGACCAAACGCGACGATTCTCTACCGGAAAACTCTGAGGCAGTGCTGAATGTTCCCTTAACTGAGGGAAATGGAATTCGGTTCTTCGCAGATGCGATTGTCATCAACAGCGGAGACAAGATTTCAGTCTTTTCCTCGAAATGTCCGCACCTGGGTTGCAGGATCAATCAGGCGGAAGGGAACGAAATTGTGTGCCCGTGTCACGGCTCGCGCTTTGATCTGCAAGGGCAGATGCTTCGTGGACCCGCAAACCACGGTCTGCAGCCGCTCGACTACCGAGTGGACCGAGCAAACGCGGTGCTGCACGTGAACCTGACCAAGTGAGCAGAGATGAAAGCAACAAACGGCAGTCGATGGCTCCGCATTCCGCCACTTGGTTTGCTTGCGTTGGCGGCGTTTGTCCTCTGCGTGATCACGGGCGTCATGTTGATTCCTGCCTTCAGGCCGGGAGCAGCTCTTGATTCACTTGCACTGCTCTCACTGAAGAATCCCGCCGGAGTTTACGTACGCAGCCTGCATTACTGGACTGCGCAATTGTTCCTGGCGCTTACGCTGGCACACATTGTGGACCACCTGCTGCGACGGAGCGAGACGGCCGTACGATTCGGGATCTGGTTGAGACTGGTGCTCTCCATCCCGGTTGTTTTTGCCGTGATGCTCTCCGGATTTCTTTTGCGGTCTGACGCCGCCGCCACACAGGCTTTGCACATTGCGCGATCGCTGCTTGCGCTGATCCCGCTGGCCGGCTCCATGTTGTCTTCATTGCTGACCGGAACGGGACCCAATCTCACGGTCGTCTATCTGCATCATGCATGCACGGCCACCGTCATTCTCTGGTTGATCACCGTGGAGCACTCGCGACGCATTCTGCCCGGCGCGCGCTCCACCTTCTGGATTCTTCCGCCCGCGGTACTGCTTTCGCTACTGCTGGTGCCGGGTCTGGAGTGGCGCACCGCCGGTGTGGAGAAGGGGCCATGGTACCTGCTGGGTTTGCAGGAGATGCTGCACTGGATGCCCGATCCGCGCGCGGCGATCTGGCTGGGCATTGTTGCGCTGCTGCTCCTGATTCTGTTGCCACGGTTCAGGCCGTCTCTTCGCATGTGGATCAAGACGGTCCTGAGCGTTGCTGCATGTCTTTACATTGGGCTCACGATTGCAGGCCTTGCATTCCGCGGCGACGGGTGGCAGCTGACTTCACCGCGAAGGGCGCTTGCAGGTTCGGAATCGTTTCAATCCTACCGCGCTTACGCTCCAGTAGAAGCGAATCTCGTTGCGATGAAGGTGCCACTCGTCCTGGACCGGCGAGAAGGATGCCTGGTTTGCCATGGCGCGATGAAGGGATTTGCCAGTGCGCATGACCCGGCAAGTATCGGCTGCGCCTCCTGCCATCTTGGCAATCCTTGGACGCTCGACCAGAAACTGGCTCATAACGGCATGACTCTGACACCGGGGAATCTAAGCATTGTGCATGAGACATGCGGGTCATCAGGCTGCCATAACGACCAGACCGAGCGCGTGCATCGCTCGCTGATGAACACGATGAGCGGAGTTGTCGCAGTGGATCAATACGTATTTGGCGAGAACCGCGACCTGAATGCTCATTTCAATGTGGCTGATCTGGGACACTCAAAGTCTGACACCCATCTGCGCGAACTGTGCGCATCCTGTCACCTGGGACAAGACAAGATGCATCCGGGCCCTATTCATGAAGACAGCCGTGGCGGCGGCTGCTCGGCTTGTCATCTGCATTACGATGCACCATCGGAAGCGGAATTGAACCGTGCGCCCGACGCTACTGCTCCACTGCATCATCCAGAAATATCGCTGCAGGTTCGCAAGGACTCATGCTTTGGTTGTCACAGCCGGTCAGGCAGGATTGCAACGAATTACGAAGGCTGGATGGAGACGCTACTGGATGAAAAGACGGCGCGCGCTTCGAGAGGATGGCCGGCGCAGTTCAGAGTGCTCGCCGATGGACGCGTTTTTGCGAAGCATCCTGCGGATGTGCATGCGGAAAAGGGAATGGCATGTATTGACTGCCATCTGGCTTCCGAAGTGATGGGAGACGGCAATTCACATGCGCATGAGAATAACGCCATCCGAATCTCATGCGTGGACTGCCACGCCCGAGGCGCCACACCAACGGAGGAGTTCGCACAACTGGATGCGGAGACGCAACAGATTGTGGCCATGCGCAAGTTGAATGAACCGGGCCGGCGGTTTGTGCGTGCGGCATTGGGGAAAGTCGCGTATCCGAATGTGTTTCTGGACGCATCCGGAACTCCTGTGACGCTGCTTGAAACCAATCAGAAGCTCTTGCAACCGAAGCCGATGGCGAAGGTGTGTGCCGGTGCGATTCACAAGCGGCTTGAGTGCTCGGCGTGCCATACGGCCTGGGCACCGCAGTGTGTCAGTTGCCACACTTCCTTCAATCCCAAGGAAGAAGGCTGGGATCATCTGGCCGGAAGGTTTGTCAAAGGTAGCTGGCAGGAAGAGCCCGGGAATTACATGGACGATGCACCAACGCTCGGTGTGGAGCGAATCGCTTCCAGGAACGGCACGGTTGAAGAGCGCATTGCAACGTTCATCCCCGGGATGATTTTGCATTTGGATTCACCGGCAGGCGCGGAGAAAGCCCGCACGGAGTTCAAGCGGCTCTTCGCTCCGGCGTCGGCCCATACCATTGCAGCCAAGGCGCGGGACTGCCGGTCATGCCACAACAATCCGCTGGCACTTGGATACGGCAGAGGACAGCTCAGGTACGTTGTGCACGGCCGCTCTGCACAATGGCAATTCACTCCGCAGTTTTCCATTGCTCCTGAAGACGGCCTGCCGCTGGATGCCTGGATCGGATTTCTAAAGGAGCCACATGGCAGCCTGGCCACACGAAAGGGGGCACGCCCCTTCACGCTGGACGAACAGCAAAGAATTCTTCTGGTGGGTGCATGTCTGACCTGCCACAACGAAAAAGAGCCGCGCATCGCCAGTGTCTTTGAGGATTTCATTCACTATCGAAAAGCCCTAAGCCCGCGATGCATCCTGCCCGCGTGGGTAAGTTCTTCACCAGAGTCTGGATATCCAAAACCTTCAACTCAGGCCGCATTCGCGCGGGGATCCATGTGATGAGTGTCACTGTATGCAATTTACATCTAACTGCACATTAATCATAGAGAGGTCGGGTACTTCATGATGAATCTGTCTCGCCGTCGATTCCTTAAGGTCAGCGCCGCGACCATTGCCGCCGCGGGTGCCTATGAAGGCTCCTTCCGTGTACTTGCCGGATCCGAAAAGGCGAAAGAAAGAGGCATTCGTACGGTACCCACTTTCTGCAACCTCTGCTTCTGGCAGTGCGGCGCCATTGCCACCGTTCGTGACGGGAAGCTCTGGAAGATTGAAGGCAATCCTCTCGATCCTTTGTCGAACGGTCGTCTATGCCCGCGCGGGACAGGCGGCGTGGGCGCCGAGGAAGACACGGACCGGCTTCGCTCGCCTTTGATCCGGATTCAGGAACGCGGCGAGGACAAATGGAAGGCTGTTACGTGGGATGAGGCGTTGAGTTTCATCGCCGACAAGATGCAGAAGATCAAGGCCGAGTATGGGCCGGAGTCGATGGGCGCCTACATCCATGGCCTGGGCGGCACCTTCTTTAAACACACCTTGCGCGCTTTCGGAACTGACAATATCGTGGCACCCTCGGGTGCGCAGTGCCGGGGGCCGCGCGACGCGGGTTTTACGCTTACCTTTGGCGACGATGCCGGCTCGCTTGAGCGCACGGACATTGAAAACGCGCAGTGCATCGTATTGGTCGGCTCGCACATTGGCGAGAACATGCACAACACACAGGTGCAGGAATTCGCGGAGGCAGTGGGTCGCGGAGCCAGTGTCATTGTTGTCGATCCTCGTTTCTCCACCGCGGCGAGCAAGGCCAAGTTTTATCTGCCCATCAAGCCCGGCACTGACATTGCCCTGCTGCTGGCGTGGATGAACGTGATTGTGAACGAGAAGCTGTACGACAAGGAGTACGTGGACAAGTACGGCTTTGGCTTTGAGCAGTTCGTTGCGTCAGTTCAAAGCTACACGCCAGAATGGGCGTATCCGGAGACGGGCATTGACCCGGACACGATTCGCGCGACTGCGCGCGAGATGGCGCGTTATCGCCCGGCGACACTGATTCATCCTGGGCGCCATTCCAGCTGGTATGGCGACGATGCGCAGCGCGGTCGCGCGCTTGCGCTACTGAACGCGCTGATGGGGAGCTGGGGTCGTAAGGGTGGACTCTGGGTACCGGTCAAGATGGCGATTCCGTCGTATCCCTATCCAGCGTATCCAGAGCGCAAGCGCGAGTCGGCAGACAATCCGGGCAACAGGTATCCGTTTTCGGGAGAGAGCATCAGCACCGGGCTGCGCGAAGCGACGATCACAGGCAAGCCATATCCGATCAAAGGCTGGTTCGTCTACGCCACCAACCTAATCTACTCCTTACCCAATGCGGACGAGACGATTCGCGCCATCCAGAATCTTGACTTGATGGTGGTCTGCGACCTGGTTCCCAGTGAGATTGCAGGATGGGCCGACGTTGTGCTGCCCGAGTCGAACTACCTTGAACGCTACGACGAATTGCATGCGGAGCCTTTTAAGAAGGCATTCGTCGGCATTCGCCAGCCTGTGGTGAATGCGCCGGACGACCAGAAGCCAAACTGGTGGATTGCCAAAACGCTGGCGCAGAAGCTCGGCCTGGGTGCGTATTACCCGTGGAAGGACATTGAAGAGTATCTGGACACGCGAATGAAGCTTGCCGGGTTGAACCTGGACCAACTGAAGCGGGACGGCATCCTTCTCGGGCCACGCCAGCCGGTCTTCTTTGAAGAAGGCGCGCCGGTAGTCTTCGATACCCCCTCGCAGAAGATCGAGTTCTACTCGACGCAACTGCAGCAGGCCGGCTTCGATCCGGTACCGCGCTACACGCGTCCGGAAGAGCCGCCGGCGGGCTACTACCGGCTGTTGTTTGGGCGCGCGCCGATGCACACCTTCAGCCGCACGCAGACCAATCCGTTGCTGATGGACATGATGAATGAGAACGCGGTGTGGCTGAATACCACGGAGGCAAGGCGACTGGGCATCAAAAGCGGCGAGTATGTCCGCCTGCGCAATCAGGACGGCAAGTTGAGTGACAAGGTGCGCGTGAAAGCAACCGAACGCATCCGACCCGACTGCGTGTACATGGTGCACGGCTTTGGACACACCGCGCGCGGTATGCGCCGCGCTTACGGCCGTGGCGCCAGTGACTCACTGCTGATTACTCGCTACAAGACCGATCCGTTGATGGGCGGTACGGGCATGAATGTGAATTTTGTGACTTTGGAAGCGGAGGCCTGACGATGTCCCGTTTCGCCATGGTTATCGACACACGCAGGTGCGTGGGCTGCTATGACTGCGTGGTGGCCTGCAAAACAGAGAACAATGTGCCCGAAGGCTACTGTCGCGATTGGATCACCGAGGAAGTGCACGGCGCCTTTCCAGCGGTGCAGCTGGAGATTCGTTCAGAGCGCTGCAACCACTGCGACAATCCACCCTGCGTTTCGTGCTGCCCAACCGGAGCAAGCCACATTCACGAGCGCGGCGGAATTGTGCTGGTGACGCACGACAAATGTATTGGATGCAAAGCATGCATTGCGGCGTGTCCGTATGATGCGCGCTTCGTTCATCCCGACGGCTATGTGGATAAATGCACATTCTGCGTGCATCGCGTGGAGAAGGGCCTCAATCCGGCGTGTGTTTCGGTATGCCCTACGCATTGCATGCACTTTGGCGACATCGACGACCCCGAGTCCGAAGTGTCGCGTCTCCTTCAATCGCGCCCGCACCATACGCTCATGCCGGAGGCCGGGACCGAACCACGCATTTTCTACCTGACATAGGCGGCCATGAACACACTCACTGAACTGACTGTTTCACGCCACAATCCGCTGATTGATCCGAGCCTGCATGTGTGGGATTGGCAGATTGCCATCTATCTTTTCCTCGGCGGACTCGTAGCGGGACTGATGATCATTGCCGGCGTGCGCCTGATTACCATGCGACCGAAGCAGCGAGAGGCGCTTGTTTGCTGCACCATCGGTCCGCTGCTGGGACTTACGTTTTTGAGCCTTGGCATGTTCGTGCTCTTCCTGGACCTGGCACACAAGCTGTACGTGTGGCGCCTCTACACCACTTTCCAGATCACTTCGCCGATGTCCTGGGGATCGTGGATCCTTCTACTGGTCTATCCGGCACTGACGGCCAATGCGCTTGCTCACCTCCCTGAGGCCATTCCGGCTCTCGCCAAGCGTTTCCCCGTGATCGTTCGATGGAGCGACTTCATCCTGGCGCGCACGCGACTGGTGGTCGGCATCGGTATCTCCAACGTGCTGGTGGGTGTTGCGCTGGGCATTTATACCGGAATCCTGCTGGGTTCGCTCGGTGCGCGTCCGCTGTGGAACAGCGCCATTCTTGGGCCGCTGTTCCTTTTCTCCGGACTCTCAACCGCGGCAGCCCTGCTGCATGGAATTCTTGTCGTCACCTCTTCAGAAGAGGACTTGCCCGCGTTCGCCGATTTCCTGTTGTCATCGCTGTCGCGGCTCTCGCAGGCGCGGCCGCTGGACCAGAAAGTGGCTCCGATGCTTGCAGGCGCTGACAACAGTTTTCTTACCATTGAATTCGGTTTGCTTGTGCTCCTGTTAATTGGTCACTCTACATCGACTGCGGTTCATAAGGCGGCCGCGAGCCTTCTTTTGACGGGGCCATATGCAGCCGTCTTCTGGGTGTTTGTGATCTCCCTCGGAATTGTTATTCCGCTGATGCTGCAGACGCTCGAGCTACAGAATCGCATTCGCCATACGATTGCGCCTTCAGTTCTCGTGATCACGGGCGGCCTTGCACTTCGCTTCATCCTCGTTTACGCCGGGCAGTACAGTCATTGGTTTCACGCATTGAACTAACAAGGTGATGCTTCTATGAACTCGCAAACTCACGCACCTAAACCTTACTGGAACTCCTACTGGGCCGGCTTCGGACTCGGACTCGTGCTGCTTGCTTCGTTTGTCATTATGGGGCGAGGCCTGGGAGCATCCGGAGCATTCACAACTGCTGTGGCCACCGCCGTGGACAAAGTGGCTCCGGCGCACGCCGCGAACAACGCCTTTTACCAGGAGTATCTGGGCGACGGTACAACCAGCCCTCTCATGGACTGGCTGGTATTCGAAGTGCTCGGAGTCTTTGTCGGAGGATTTCTCTCTGGTGTGCTTGCCAACCGGCTCGAGTTTCTCCATTGAGAAGGGGCCGCGCATCGCATCGGGCAAGCGATTGCTTTTCGCCTTCATCGGCGGCGGGCTAATGGGAATCGGCGCAAAGATCGCCCTGGGCTGCACCAGCGGACAGGCGCTGACGGGTGGTGCATTGCTCAACGTTGGCAGTTGGGCATTCATGTGGTGCGTCTTTGGCGGCGCATACGCAGTGGCTTACTTCTTCAGAAAGCAGTGGATCTGAAATGAACGCTCCCTTCTATAAATTCGGACTCTTTGGTGACCAGACAAGCTTCATCATCGCCTTTGTTATTGGCATCGGCTTTGGATTCTTTCTGGAACGCGCCGGCTTTGGCAGTGCGCGCAAACTTGCGGCGCAATTCTATCTCCGCGACCTGAGCGTATTGAAAGTGATGTTTACAGCGATCATCACCGCGATGACGGGTTTGTATGTACTGGCGCGGCTGGGCATGGTCGATCTGTCGCTCGTCTACCTGGTGCCAACGTTCCTGGTCCCCCAGATCGTCGGAGGCTTGCTGCTGGGCATCGGATTCGTCATCGGCGGGTATTGTCCGGGAACCTCTTGCGTCTCGGCCGCAACGGGACGCATCGATGGCATGGTGTATGTGGCAGGCATGGTTGCCGGGCTTCTCGGTTTCGGTGAGGTCTATCCTCATATCATCCGCTTCACCCGCCTCACCTCGATGGGACAGATCACCCTTCCAACGCTCTTCAATCTTCCCTACGGTCTGCTCGTCTTCGCTGTTGTCCTGATGGCCATTGGTGCATTTGCAGCCGGCGAGTGGGCGGAGAAGAAGTTCGGAGGCAAGGAGCCGGATGCAGAAGGCGCGCTAATCGGATCCTCGCGGCGGCTTACTCCTGTGCGCGCTCTCGCGCTGGGACTGGCAGTGGTTGGGCTGTTTGCGGCATTCGGAGGCAACCCATACAGAGGTAGCCGTGCAACCATCGACACCAAAGATCTGGCAATTCGCGTTGCACGCGGCGTTGATGCAATTCAACCTGCGCAACTAGCCGACTGGATCATTAAGGGACAGTACGATTATCGCCTCGTCGACTTGCGCAACTCTTCGGACTACGCCTCGTACCATATTCCATCGGCGCAGAACGTCCCGATCGCTTCACTCACTCCGGATTTCGCGGCGCATAACGAAAAGATTCTGCTCTACTCAAGCGACAGCACGGATGCGGCAAAAGCGTGGTTTCTGCTTGAGGCGCAGGGGTTCAAGAATGTGTACATCCTGAACGGCGGTGCGCAGGGATGGAAGGACTCCGTCCTGTTCCCGAAGAAGCCACAGGGTGCGGTGGATTTAGCGTTTGAGAAGAGAGCCCAGGTTGCCAGATACTTTGGCGGATCTCCTATTGCAGCGAGTGACAGCAGTTCGGCCGCTATTCCTGAGCCGCTACCCGCCATTGTGAAACCTGCGTTACCGGCCTTGCCCGCAGCCGGCGGTGGAGCCGTCCGTACCCATAAGAAAAAGGAAGGCTGCTGAACAAATGCAATTTTGATTGCGATCGCCCAAAAGGCGAGAATCAAATAAAGGATTGGACTGAGATGATCATACGGAACCTATTTATCTCGCCCGGGCACAACTTCTTTGGACACCACGGTCAAGCAGCGGCAAGCCACGCAACAGAATCAGTGGATGAAATTGAGTGCGTTGCGGGACACGGCGTGCGAGGAGACAGGTTCTATGACTACAAAGACGACTACAAAGGGCAGATCACTTTTTTTGCTGCAGAAGTATTCGACGAGGTCTGTTCAAGCATCGGTGCGCACGATAAGTCTCCGGGAGTGGCAAGGCGCAACGTCGTTACGGAAGGTATTGACCTGAACGGACTGGTTGGCAAGAAGTTTTCAGTACAGGGTGTCGAGTTTGAAGGCATCTGCGAATGCAAGCCATGCTATTGGATGGACTCCGCAATTGCTCCCGGCGCGGAGAAGTCTCTGCGCGGACGGGGAGGACTACGGGCGAAAATTCTTTCCAGCGGCAAGTTAAAAGTGAATCAGAACTCGTGACCTTGGAGTTCGTTTAAGCAATTCGGCCGAAGTCAAGCACGGGCACTGACATTCAGAAAGTTGCACACCAGCCCTCGAGAATCTCCGCAATTTGGAAGATACGTTCGTTCCAGAGACTCACCCCCAAAAGCACATCATTTCAATTCACCGCCCTCAATGTCAGGCTCGTCTCTTTGGGGCGGTATCCGTCACAAATTCAATTTCATCAGCCACAATGGCCATGCATTTGCACTCATCTGAGTGCGATGTCTACTTCCCTGTATGCAATTGAAAACCGCAACGATTCCAAGACACGCACAGGAGGCGCTGGCGAAGTAGCCACACAACTCTGTGCCGACACGATTCAAGCAACCGTTCGCGTAAAGGCGGATGCCCGGCGTCTCTTTCAGGCGCTCGTTTCGCCGGAATATGTGGAAGCATGGCTGACGATCCCCGATTCGAGCGGCCCGTGGGTTGTCTCGCCGGTCATTTCGGAAACGCTAACAGCTTGGGAATGCTCTCCGCTGAACGGCGCGCCCTTGCGCATTCAAGCTGGATTTACCGTGGCCCGGCGAAGGCGCTTGTCCGTGTGCTGGAAGCTCGATAGAGACTCCAAGCGGCTCGAAAACAGAATCGCAATGCGCCTCATCGGCGATTTCAGCCACACAACGCTTTCCATCTGCCATGTGGGTTTCAACAGCGCAGATGAGCTTGACTGGCATCATAAGCTTTGGCAAGCGTCATTGCATCGCCTTGCCAAGCTATATCGAAGCGGCGCGCAGTCCAATTGACCAGGCGCCAGAGATCATTGGCTCAATAGCTCATTGAGTCGTGATTTGTAGCTTCTGCTCATCGGAACTTTTGCGCCATTGTCGAGAAGAACCACGAGCTCTCCATGCTTTTCGGTCCGGATCTCCTTCACAAACGCAATGTTAACCATGAATGACCGATGAACACGCAGAAATTGATCGGGATCGAGCTTGAGTTCCATCCGGCTCATTGTTTCGCGGAGCAGGTATGACTCACTCTCAGAAACCAGGCGCACATAATTCTCTTCCGCGGCAATGCAGCGCAGATCATTCACCGGCAAAAAAAGAATCTTGCCTCGCGATTTGAATACAATCCGTTGAATAAATCGTGCGCTCCCGCTCTCTTCATGCGTTGAAGAAACACTCGCCTCTCCCATCTCGCGCTGGTATTGCCGCACTCTTTCAACAGCGGAGTGGAGACGTTCAGCCGAGAATGGTTTGAGCAGGTAATCAACAGCGTTGATTTCAAAGGCACGAATCGCGTAGGTGTCGTACGCGGTGGTGAAGATGATCTTGGGCAGAACACAACCCGCATCCTTTGAAAGAGCATCGAAGATATCGAAGCCATCCATGCCGGGCATGCGAATGTCAAGAAACAGCAGATCTGGCTGTGTCTCGCGCACGAGCTCAATGGTTTCAGGTCCAGTCGCGCTTTCTCCCACCAGGCTAATGTCGGTCTCACCATTGAGCAGTACTTTCAGCTTCTCTCTGGCGAGTGCTTCATCGTCTGCAATCACTGTATGCATCATGCTGATCCATATTCGAAGAGGATTTTGTCGGGCGCGTCTGAAAACTCCAGAGGAAATGACACCTCTACCTGGACTACATCCGGTGCAGTTTCTCTGATGGTCAGACTTTGTTCCTGATCGAAAAGCAATTGCAGGCGGTTTCGGATATTGTTCAGTCCTGTCCCCGAGGTTACTCGCCCTTGTTCGTTGGGGTTGTGCAATCCAGCTCCGTTGTTGCGCACAGTAATTCTCAATCTTCGATTGCGTCGTGTTGCCTGAATCTCCAGTATTCCTTCGCCATTCGTCTTGGAGAAGCCGTGGACAAATGCGTTTTCAACCAGCGGCTGAAGAATCATGGTTGGAACCAGTGCATCGTGAAGCTGTGGCTCAATGGAAATGCGTTGTTGAATCCGGCCGGAAAAGCGCCGGTCCTGCAGGGAAAGATACATCTCAATGAATTCAATCTCTTCGCGCAGTGTAATCAATTGCGCCGATCCGCGCTCGAGGGTGATACGCAGCATGCTGCTTAATTGTTCCAGCATCTGGTCTGCAGCGTCGACATTTGAATGCATCAAACTCGAGATACCATTCATCGTGTTGAAGAGAAAATGCGGATTGATCTGCATGCGTAATGCCTGCATTTGTGCATGGGCCAGTTCCACCGACAGTTGCGAAAGAGCGCGCTCCTTCTGTCGCGCCTCTTCGTAGTAGCCGAGCATTCTGAACATGAGAAATGCGGACCAGAACACTGCCAGGTTTTCAAGAAACTCGTTGGTAAACTCGAAATTCAGCCTTTTCAGATATGGAATATGCTTTTCGCTACTTGGAAACTGAGGAAAGAATGTGACCAGCGCAACTTCCACGCACAAGCTCATCAGAATGCTCAATGGAAGCAGCCGGAAGACCAGGTATTTCCAGTCCAGTTTCCTCAATCTCGGGCCAAACCAGAACCAGAGGCCCCAGCAGAACACTCCCCACACAAAATACTGAAGCATCCACGCACCGCAAACCACCAGGATGCTCATTGGCGCCCGCGGGTACCACATGCGCATTTCAATCCATTGCTGCAGCGCAAACAGCAAACCCACCAGCATGAATGTGCTGATAAAGACAACCGGATGCAAGATCAAGGGCCGCGAACGCTCACGAAACCTGTCGCGAAGCGTTTTGGGCGGAGCTTCCTCCAGCGCGCTAAACGTCGCATCGTTTGACACGGAAGCTTTTAAATACGGCATTGGCCCGGCACCCTGGAGAGAAGGCTGATTCAGCGATTCTAGCGCAGTACGTGCTTGCACATCGTCTTGTCCATGGCCAAACCTTTCTATTCCCTGGGAACCCAAGGTGTTTCCATCACAGTTCAACGCTATTCGTCACCGCAATTTGCCGCTTCGTCCCAAAGTCTGTTTGCCTGGGGTGGTTTCGACCGCGGATTATCGCAACATCGTTTGGAGAGCGGATCCTGTAAATGGGGGTTACACAGGTTTCATGAGTCCACTCGATCGTCGTTCTATTTTGAAAAGCGCCGGAAGCACAGCTCTCGGCGCCACAGATGTCGTCTATACGCTCCGCATCTCTGGCGATCACTTCACGCCGCGCGTGCGCAAACCAGGAACGTACTCCGTATACGCTTACGATCCCGACGGCGATTGTCAGAAGGCGTGGAAGAATCTTGAGGCACGCCGCACGGCTCAGGCCAAGAGAGTGTGAATGACTTAAGCCAACTCTTGATGAACACAAATGCATGGGAGCACTTCTTCCGTCCCATTTCGGAGAGGCACTTTGTATTGACCCTTCGGTAAAATGAAAGGATGCAAATCAAAGCCTGCCTGGCAAAGATCCATCGAGCGACTGTGACCGGGGCGGATTTGAATTACGTTGGCTCGATTACGATCGATCAGGATCTACTCGATGCAAGCGGCATTCAGCCCTTTCAGTATGTGAACATTACCAACTTATCTAACGGTGCCTTCTGGCAAACCTACGTCATCGCGGGCGAACGTGGACGTGGAGATATCTGCTTGAATGGCCCACCTGCCCGCCATTTTCAAAAAGATGACAAGGTCATCATCATGGCTGAAGTCTGGCTCGATCCGCGCGCCATGAAGGACCTCAACCCGATTGTTGTGTTTGTCGACGACCAAAACCACGTCATTGAAATCAAACAGCACAAGGCAATTGCGCCAGAGAGTAAAGGCATCCATTCTTGATGGATGCGCTTGTTTGCTTCCGCATCGTCAGCGGCACACAAAGTGATTTCGTTAGACGATTGGCAAAATGACGGTAACGCATGTCCCGGCGCCCTTGGTGCTTTGAATGTCTATTGTGCCGCCGGCGCCCTCCGCTATGCTTTTGCATATGGCGAGACCCAGTCCGACTCCACCGGTTTCACGCGAGCGGGCCGGGTCTTCGCGGAAAAAGCGCTCAAACACATGGGGAAGATTTTCTGGCGCAATCCCCACTCCGTTGTCCTTGACTTCAAGGACTGCGTCTCTTCCTTCGTTGATTGAATACCGCAAGCTGATAACGACTTCAGCCCCGCTGTTGCTGTACTGCACTGCATTCATCACAAGATTCGACACGAGCGTCTGCGCAGACTCTGCAGAAAGCTTTACGCAGACCGATTCCTCGCAGACTTCTGTCACGGTGACAGCACGCAGGTTTGCGTAGCTTTCTGTGGCTTGCACGGCTTCACGGACCTGTGCATCAAGCCGGCAGACTCTTTCAGCTTCAGCGCGGTTTTCTTCGAAGCGCGCCAGTGAAAGCATGCGCGTCACCAGTTCTTCAACCCGTTTGTTATCCTCCAGCACGCGATCCAAACCTGCCTTATATTGCTCTTCCGAGCGTGCGCGCAACAGCAAAACCTGCACGCTGGAACGTACTACAGCAACCGCAGTCTTCAATTCGTGAGCGGCATCGCTGATAAAGCGGCGCTCCATGGCAAAGGATTTCGCCAGCCGGGCCATGAAATGAGTGATTGCCTCGGCCACTGGCCGCAGTTCACGAATGCGCGTTGCACTGGCAGGCGGAGAAAACTCCAACGAACGAGTGTCGATTGCGCTCGCACTGGAAGCCAGTTCATTGAGCGGCCGCAGCAGACGCCGAAGCAACAACACAATGAATATACCGGTCAGACAAACAAGCCCCGTGCTCAAGAGAACATAAAAGCGCGTTGCCACGAAGATCTCATGCCACGCATGCTCGGTGGGCATCGCATAGATCACCGTGAACGGGCGGCGCAGTCCCACGCCGCCGGTTTCGTATCGATCAATAATGCGAATTGCCTTGCGTTGATAAACGCGAAACGACTCTCCATGAATGCGGAGATCGCTGAATCCATCCTTCGTCCGCAGCGCAATTCCGGCGGCCACTTCGTTTGACGCGCCAATCAGTCGATGCTCAGGATTGTAGGCAACGTACAGGTCGCCGCGAGCAGGTTCAAATTCAGCCGGATTGACCGTAACGTGATCGCCGGGGTCTTCCGCGTCCTGCACAGCGCCCACAAGCGAGTCCGCACGCCCGGCCAGCTCTTTGTCCAGTGCAAGGAATCGCTCGTGCCGTTCATGAAGAATAGCAGTAGTGGAAAGTGCTACTCCACAAATCAGCTCAATGGCCAAAACAATCGCAGTTGCGGTTCCGACAATGGATCGCGTCTTCATGCTGTCGCCTGCCCACCCGCCATCAGCCTGTAGCCGCGACCGCGGAGATTCTCAATGGAGGTCTCACCCGCAGCAGCCCGCAACTTGCGGCGCAAGTTTGAGACGTGCGCCTCAATGACATTGGAATGATGTTCCCAGGTAAAGTCATAAAGGTGCTCAAGGAGATTCTGTTTCCCGATAATCATTCGCGGGTGATGCATCAGGTATTCGAGAATGCGATATTCCGTTGGTGAAAGATCAACGAGGCAATCGCGTACGAGAACAGTTTGCTCAATCAGGTTGAGGGTCACATCCCCAACCTTGAGATAGGTCTCACGCAATCCCTTACCGCGGCGCACCAGTGCGCGAGCACGAGCAATCAACTCACCGAGGTCGAATGGCTTCGTCATATAGTCATCGGCGCCCAGATTCAACAGGGCGATCACGAACTTTGTGTCAGCAATCGCCGTTAGAATGAGCACGGGTGTCTGACTATGGCGTGCGCGTATGGTCTTGAGTACCTGGCGCCCGTCCACCTTTGGAATCATCAAATCAAGGAGAATCAAATCGAATGCCACACTCTCTGTGATGAGGAGGGCATCTTCACCATTGAGGCAGACGTCTACTGCATAGCCCGGGCCCTCGCGCAAGGCAGAGGCTATGTTCTCGGCTAGTCGCGGCTCGTCTTCAACCACCAGAACCCGCACTGTCTATTCCTCACGTAGGTACTTCTCAGAGTCCTTGACTCTAACGATTGTAAGCGGGGCCAGGCTCTCCAGCGGTTTCTAGTCAGCTCCCGCTTCCATACTGGCCGCTTCATGCTCGGCACGGTGTCTCGTCAGATAAAAGTAGACAACCGGCGTAACTATCAGGCTCAGCACCATCGAAATCAACAGGCCTCCAATCACAGCAATCGCAAGCGGCTGCAGCATCTGTGAGCCAGCCCCCAAAGCAAATGCCAGAGGCAACATTCCGCACACTGCTGCAATTGCCGTCATCACAATGGGGCGCAGTCGCCGCTGTGCGGCTTGTATCATCGCGTTCTCTGGAGAGTAACCTTCCGCTCGATATCGCTCGTCTGCGTCGAGAAGAAGGATTCCATTCTTCGCAACAATACCGATTACCATAATCAGCCCCATGAACGATGCCACATTGAACGTTGTCTGCGTAATCAGGAGTGCCGCAATCACTCCGGAAATAGACAGAATCGATGACGTAAGGATCGCAATAGGCGCAGGAAAATTGCGGAATTCCGTTAGCAACACGCCGAAGACAAGTGCCAGCGCAAGCAACAGCACACGCAATAGATCATGAAATGATTTCTGTTGCTCCTGGAAAGTGCCGCCGTATTCCACCCGAACGGACGGTGGAAGATGCAGGTCGGCGACTGCCTGCTGAACACCTGCCATGGCCGTCCCAAGATCGGATCCTTCCAAACGGCCGGTGACGGAAATCATTTGTTGCAAATTCTCTCTGCGAATTTCGTTTTGCGGTGGCAATTGCTCAATCGTCGCAAGAGAACCCAGAGCGGCTGTATGTCCCGAGTTGCTGTTGAAGACCGTATTCTCAATAGCCGCGAGCGATGCACGATGCTCCTTGCTGAGACGAATGCGGATGGTATAGGGACGGTCATTGGCGATGAGAGGATTTGATGCCGCCAATCCGTCGAGAATCGTGGTTGCGTCCTGCGAAACCTCGGAAGGAGTAAAGCCCGATCGCGCCGCTACTTGAGGGTCAATTTTGAAGTCGGTGGCCGGCCCGCTGATGGTGTTTTCAATTCCGTTCTCCACGTCGACAACGCCAGGAACCTTCCCAATGGCATCTGCGACTCGCGGCCCAAGCTTCACCAGCGTTGCTTCATCCGGCGAATAGATTTTGATCTGAACGGGCTCTGGCGAGTTGGACAGATCTCCAATCATGTCCTGCAGCACTTGCGTAAACTCAACATCGAGTTCCGGCTCGCTTTGTTTAATCTTTGCTCGTGCATCGGCCATCACTTCGTCGATGGAACGGCTGCGCTTGGACTTGAGCATAACTGTGAAATCACCTGTATTGGCTTCCGTCACAGCGGCCAGTCCCATCTGTAGTCCCGTGCGCCGGGACGTACTCTCCACTTCCGGCATCGACCTAAGGATCTTTTCCACATGGCTGAGTGACACGATTCGTTTCAGCAAGAGAACTTCCGGCGGGCATGATGTAGTCCAGTACAAAGCCGCCCTCATCCATTTCCGGAAGCAGGTCGGATCCGAGCTCTTTATATCCGAGCCATGTACCCACAACGAGTACAAGGCATGCGGCTGTCAGCATGAGTGGCTTTGCAAGTGCCCATCCAAGCACTTTGCGATGGAGCTGCAACGCGCGCTCAAGAAATCTTCCCGCATGATGATCTGTGTGCGGCTTGGAGGTTGAGTGTGAACGAAGAAAAACAAAGCTCAAACCAGGCGTCCAGGTAAGTGCCAGCAGGAGTGAAGTGAGGAGAGCCGAAGTCATGGTGATGGCGAGAGCTTTAAAAAACAAGCCCGTCACACCACTAACAGCTACAAGCGGCAGGAACACGACCACCGGCGTAATTGTTGAGCCGACGAGTGGGACTGTGATTTCCTTGAGTGCTTTTTGCACTGCCACGACGCGGGTCTCGCCATTGTCGCGGTGCATCACAATGTTTTCCACCACCACAATTGCATCGTCAATTACAAGCCCAATGGCGGCCGCAAGTCCGCCGAGCGTCATCAAGTTAAAACTTTGCCCCAAGGCATAGAGCATCACGATGGTAGAGGCAATCGTCACAGGGATCACCAGACCCGCGATCATCGATGATGTCCAATCGCGCAAGAAGAGGAACAGAATGACGCATGCAAGTATGAGGCCAATAAGGATTGCGTCGCGCACACTGGAAATGCTGTCGCGTACCAACTGTGACTGATCGTAAAAAGGTTTCAGTTGAACATCGGGTGGGAGATTGTTTCGCAACGCCTTTACTTCGGTGGAGACTGCATCGGCAACCGCAACCGTGTTGCTATCAGGCTGACGGGAAATGGTGAGCAGAACCGCGGGTTTGCCGTTTGCCGTAACGGTTGTATAGATCGGCATCACAGAGTTTTCAATTGTTGCCACATCCGCGAGCCGAACCGGCGCTCCGGCTGGAGTCGTTTTCACCACGAGCTGGCCCAGTGCATTCGCGTCATGCACTTGTGCTCCGACCAACCCCAGATAGAGTTGGTGATTTGCTTCATAGAGGCCGGGAGAATCGATGACATTGGAAGCTTCAACCGTATTCAGCAAGTCCGAAATCGTCACGCCTGAGGCAATCATCGACGCCATATTCGGAACGATGTGATATTCCGGCTCATGCCCGCCTTGCACAACAACTGTGCTCACTCCATCCACGCGATTGAGTGGCGGTTTCAAGATATAGGTGGCAATCTCCCACAACTTCGTCTGCGGCACTCGGTCGGAAGTCAGGCTGTAACCAAGGATCGGAAAGGTGGCGAAGGTCAGTCTGTGTGTCTGAATACGAACGGTGGAGGGCAAAGTCTGCTCAACTCGACTGAGCGCGGCGTCCACCAGTTGCTGCTGGCGCACCATGTCCAATCCCCAGTCAAAAAAGAGACTGACTTCTGCTGAGCCACGGCTTGTAATCGAACGCACGGCGCGCAGGCCCTGCACTTCATTCACCGCATCTTCAATGGGACGTGTGATGGTTACTTCCATCTGCTCCACTGGCATCACGCCGTTGTCCACTCCAATCACCACGCGCGGAAAATTTGTTTCCGGAAACACGGAAATGGGGACTTGCAGTGCCAGGTACGCGCCCGCAATTGTGAGCACACACGCAAAGAAGAAGATCGTCCGTGTGGATCGAGCCAGCCAGAACGGCTTGTTGTCTTCTGTTTTTCTGCCGGTGGAAGAAACCATTACTCCTCGCTCCCGCTCTTGGAAGCATTTGGCTTCGATGCGTCGTCCTCACTCTGCGAAGGACCGACAACAACAGGAGTGCCCTCGTCGAGCCCGTATGCGCCGCTGGTGATGACCTGGTCAGACGGCGACACACCGCTGAGTACCTGCACATCGTCTCCGTCCACCAGGCCGAGCGAAACCTGCTTTTGATGTGCTGCGCCATCCGGACCAATCACCATGACGGATTTGGTGCCATCTTCTGATGTGAGCACTGCGGATTGTGGAATCTTCAAGGCGTTTTCCACCTTTCTGCCAGTGATCACAACCTTCACCGGTGTGCCTGCCTTAAGCACTCCACTCTTGTTTTCTACCTTCAGCCAGACCTCAACCGTCGTACTTCCCGCATCAAGCGCCGGGCTTATAAGCGATACCTTGGCCTCCACTGCGTGATCAAGACCGGGCACTTGCACTTGAGCCTTATCACCCAGCTTCATATTCTGCGTCACACTTTGCGCCACGTGCGCCTTTGCCAGCAGCGTTGACGTATCCATGACCGTAATCAATGGCGATCCTGAAGCGGCCGTTTCGCCCGCATACAGAGGTCGATCCGTTACGTACCCATTGATCGGGCTGCGGATTTCCGAGTAGCCCACCATCGCGTCAGCACTCTTGTACTTGCCCTCCGCTGAAGTCAGTTGGCCCTTTGCCGCCTTCAACTCCGCTTCGTGATTTACCTTCTGCATGGATTCAAGATTCAACTTGGCCGCGTCAAAAGCGGCTTGTGCCTGCACCAATGCCGCTTGCGCCGTATCCAGATCGCGCCCCGGAATTGCTCCTTCCGCAAAGAGTTGCTTGCGGCTTTTTACGATGCTCTCGTTCAGCTTGAGATTCGCCTGCGTCTGATTGAAATCAAGCTGAGCACGTTGAACATCTGCCGGCACAGTCGCCTTGGTAGCCGTTGCATATGCCGCCTGAGCAGCCTCATAGGATCCCTTGCTGTCTTGCGCGGCACCGGCCAAATCCGCATTTTCAAGCACAGCGAGCAGTTGCCCTTCCTTCACCTTGTCTCCACGCTGGACGTAAAACTTGCGCACCGGAGCGCTAATCTTGGGCTCAATAGCCGCCTGCGCAATGGGCGCAAGGACCGCATCCGCAGTGATATGTTCTGCCATAGGCCCCGCTTCAGGTTTTTCGGCCTGGACTGTCACCTTCACTTTAGGAGTGGCCTCTTTTTTGCAACCCATTAAAGCCGCGAGAGGAATGAGCACGGCAATTCCGCAGACAAGGCCGAAGCGGCTTGGCTTGGACAGACACTTCCCTTTCATCAATCTCAATCTCGCTTCCATGGCCTCACATTGTTCCCGTCAGTATTTGCAGGTTCGCCAGCGCCATGCGATAACGCACGCGTCCGTCTTCACGCGCGTTCTCAACCGCGACAAGCGTCGTTTGAGCATCCACAACTTCAAGTACCGTCGCCTCACCACTGGTGTAACGCAGTCTGGTCAGTCGCAGGCTGTCTTCAGCCGCCTGCACGCTTTTATCAAGAGAGTCAAGCTGCTGCCGCGCCGTGGCCGCCTCGCCATAGCCTTCGTCGAGCTGAGCAATCAACTGGCGCTGCGTTGCGCTCAATGTCACTTTGGCAACATGACGCAGAATCTCGCTTTGTTTCACTTTGTGTTGTGTAGTCAGCCAGTCCCAAACCGGAAGATCGACGGTGATAGCCGCCGAGTAGCCTGCATTGCGTACATTGTCGGGTCCGTAGACGGCGAACTGGGGCGCATCTATCCCGTACGTATAGTTCAGACCAATGGTCGGTAGATACGCTCCACGCGCTGACAGTACGTCAGCATCACTTTGATCCACCGCAGCCAGAGCGCTCTTCAGCTCTGGATTGTTCTTCGCCGCCGCTTGTTCCACTTCTTTGCGGCTGGCCAATTCCGGCGGCGCTGCGTCAACTGCAAGTTGATATGGCGTGCGCGGATCCGGAAACAGCAGGATGCCGAGTTCAAGCCGGGCCTTCTCTTTGACTAACTCTGCATCCTCCGAGGCGCGCTGGCTTTGCTGCTCCTGGAGCTGGGCTTTTACAACGTCCGCATGAGCAGCCTCACGCGCCTGTTCGCGCTTCTGAGTAATTTCAAGAAAATCCTTCGCTTCCGCATGTCCACGCTTCGCAATCCCCGCTCGGCTCTCTGCGGCGATTACGCCGAAGTAGAGACTTGTCACAGTGGCAACCAGTCCACGGCGAGCAATCTCCTGTTCCGCTTCAGCCTGCACGGCCGCGGCGCTGGCCTTATGCAAGTTTCCAATCTGGCCCAAGCTGAAAGTCTCATTCACCATGCCCTGGCTCAGATACTCTCGAACATCGTTGTTGGCAATAAAGCGTGGGAAGTAGTTGGCCAATGTTCCAGGGGTGGTGGAGTGGCTTGGCTGCGTATAAATTCCCTCAGCATGAAAATCCACGCGCGGCAGCAGCGCCGCCCGCGCAATTGAGCGATCCAGGTTGGCACTCTGGCTTGCCGCAACAGATCCGGCATATCCCGGCTCATTGGCCTCCGCCAGGCGAATTGCCTTATCCAGCGAGATTACGGTGTTTGGCGCAGCCGAAACCGTTTGCCCATCAGCGTTATACAAACCACACGGGACAAACAGAAGACCTGTTGCTGCAATGAGTAGAACTCGCATCTTCAAGATTCTAGGTGCCGTAGCTTAAGAAAGACTGAAGACCTGACGTTGCACGGTTACCTATCGGGCAATGGAGCGCAGAGTGCACGCCGGATTGAGTCGAACCCCGAACCCCGGAGCGTCCCCCAGCCGTAGGCGGCCATTCTCTGGCACGGGCTCGTCCAGAAGCAGTGGCGAAAACATCGGTATGACTTTGTCTGCCATTGGAGCCATCATGAGGAACTCGGAGAAGGGACTATTGTGGCGCGTGATGGAGAAATGATAGCTGTACACACTCGAGCCGTGCGGAACCACAAGCGCCTTCTGTGCGTCGGCATCGGCGGCGATTTTAATTAACTCAGTCAAGCCGCCGCACCACCCCACGTCCGGTTGCAGAATATCGGCGCACTCCATCTCCAGCAACATGCGAAACCCCATTCGCGTGGCCTCATGCTCGCCGGTGGTCACCCACATGCCCGGAGGCACGGACTTCCTCAGCTCCGCATAGCCCCAGTAGTCATCGGGCACCAAAGCCTCTTCAATCCATTTCAGGTTGAATTCCGAAGAGGCATTTGCGAGCTTTCGTGCGTACTCCAGATCGAGACTCATCCAGCAGTCGTACATCAGCCAGAACTCTTCGCCAACGCGTTCACGCATTTCTGCAAGCAGCGAAAGATTCTTTCTAAGTCCTTCATCACCTTCGGCGGGCCCATGGTGCAGAGGCAACTTGCCGCCTATGAAACCCATTTGCTTCGCAAGGTCCGGCCGCGCACCTGTTGCATAAAACACAAGTTCGTCGCGTACGGCGCCCCCCAGCAGCTTGTAGACGGGCTCCTGTCGCAGCTTGCCCAACAAATCCCACAGTGCCAGATCCACACAGCTGATGGCATTTAGAACAAGCCCTTTGCGACCATAGAAGAGCGTAGACAGATATATCTGATCCCAAATCTGCTCGAAGTCTTCCACGTTTGCGCCAACCACAAAACGCGCCAGGTGCCGCTCCACAATCCACGCCGCCGGCTCGCCGCCAGTGCTCACGGCGAAACCCGTCACACCGTTCTCCGCTTCAATCTCCACCACAAGCGTGCCCAGAACATTCAGACCAAAGGACTGGCGGCTCGCGCGAAACTCCGGATACTTCGCCATCGGCGTGGCGATGTGGTCGTCAATCCAGTGACCGCGTGCCTGGTCGTGATAATCCGCTCCACCACCCTGTACATACGACGCGCGCACGCTACGAATCTTTGTCTTTCCCATTCAGGCACCCTGCTCCGTTTCAAGTTGCTCCATCGCCGCGTCGCTTGCGGGCGCCACACTTGTTCTTCGATTTCGCACTGCAAGAATGAGTGCGGCGTTCAAGACTGTGAGCCCTGCAAGCAAATACAAACCAGCATTCGCAGAGTGAAAATGTACATCGGCCCATACCTTCACATTCGGTGCGACAAAGCCACCAAGATTGCCCATCGTGATCACCGCAATCCCGCCTGCGGCTGCGCGATCCGCCAGATATCCCGTTGGAAATGTCCAGAACAATGGCTGCACCGCAATAAAGGTCGAAATTCCAATCGACAGCGCCACAATCCCGATAATGGGCCCGGCAGTGGGAAACACGAAACTCGCACATCCGCCCAGGAACATTGCAATTGCCGCAAGGTCCCGATGTTTCCGCGATCGGTCAGCCTTGCGCGGCAGCCACCACACCACCACCAGAGCAACCACCCATGGAATCGCGGAGACAACACCAACCTCAAGACCCGCCGACTTGTGAATCAGCGTTCCCACTTCTGTTGGCAGATAAAAGACCACGCCGTACACACTGATTTGAATCAGTGTGTAAATCGCCAGGTAGTGCAACACACGCCTGTCCCGCACCATCTTTAGAAGCTTGCCTGGACTCGACGCGCGTCTCTGGCTCTCTTCCGCGGCAAGCACATCCGTCAGCATCTGCCGCTCGTCGGCGGGCATCCACTTTGCCTGCGCGGGCTTATCGTCCAGATACCAAAATGCTGCAGCGCCCACGAGCACGGCAATCGCGCCTTCGATAAGAAACATCCATTGCCAGCCCTGCAATCCGCCTACCGAATGCAGTTCCAGCAGCAGACCCGATAACGGACTACCAAAGATCAGCGCAATGGGAACACCTATATAGAACAGGCCCATGATCTGCCCCCGTACACGGCTTGGAAACCAGAATGTGAGGTACAAGATCACGCCCGGGAAGAATCCCGCCTCTGTGATACCCAGCAGCAGCCGCAGCGTGTAGAGCGATGCATCGCCCTTAACAAACATCGTCGCCATCGACACCATGCCCCACGCCAGCATGATGATAGTCATCCAGATCTTGGCGCCAATGCGGTGCAGCAACAAATTGCTCGGAAAGCCGCAGAGTGAATAACTGATGAAGAATACTCCTGCGGCAAGTGCATAGCTTTCCGGTGAAATCCCTACGAGAGTCTGAAGCGGCTCCTTTGCAAAGCCGATATTCGACCGGTCCAGAAACGACACAACATACATAAGCATCAAGAACGGGACCAGCCGCGTGCGCGCGCGCCCAATGGCCCGATCGAGCAACACGCGAGCAGGACCGGTGCCTGGTTGCGGCGTGCTTTCCCCTTGGGGCTCCGAATTGGCCAGGGCTCCGGTCAAATTTACCTCAAGCATTCATCGCGAATGAGCATACCTTTTCATGCAACCGGCTGATCGCTCTTTCTCTGTTGCCACCGGTACGCCTGTGCCGAGTTCTTCCAGTAGTACTTCTCCTGCGCGCTCAGCGGTTTCCCGGCCATATACGTGCGCACAATCTCAAATGTGTCGGCATATGGAGCCAAATGATCGCTGTTGGGCCAGTCGCTGCCAAATAGCACATGATCCTCGCCGAACGTATTCCATAACGGATCGACCATTTTCTCGTAGAACTTCGGATCCCGCACCAGCTTGCCGTCCTCCACCACCGGGATCTCCGACAACTTCACATAGACATGCGGACTCCCGGCAAGCCGCTTCAGGTTGGCCCAATACTCCTTCTCCACCTTCTCCTCGTCCGGAATCCTCGCATTCGGCATGTGGTCCATCACGATGCGCAAATCCGGCACACGCTCAGTTACCTTGAGCGCGGCACGAATCAGTCGTGGATCGGGATTTGCACACTCGAAGACCAGCCCCGCCTGCGACAGCGCCTTCAATCCATCCACAAAGCCCGGCTTATCCAAATCCGCCATCAAATCACGATCCCACAGGTTGCCGTATCGAATTCCCAGGAAAAACCTGTTTGCATGCAGCGCATCGAGCCGCTTTCTAAACTCCGGCGACGACGGCACCAGATCACCGATCATGCCCACCATCACCGGATGCTTTACCACCACATCCAGCAACCATTCGTTGTCCGAGTCGAGCGGACTGGCTTCAATCGCAATCGCGCCGACCACGCCAAACGGCCGTGACAAAACTTCATACCTCTCCGGTAGCGCGGGCTTGTAAAGTGCCGTATCGTCCTTCGTCGGCCACGGAACACCTCCCGGACGTGTCGGGTCAAACAAATGGATATGCGCATCAATGATGGGAAAACTTGGCTTCTGGCCCACTGCGGGCACTCTCACAGCCAAGGCGGCCGCACCCAGTGCGGTGATTTTCAGGGCTTCACGCCGATGCATTTGGGTCTCCAGGGAAATTTCAGCGCGAAGTCAGTCTGCGCTCGATCCGTGCATAGCTTTATAGTTTGCTGGAACTGCAAATGGCAAATGATTTACCCAATGCAACATGGACAATCAATACAGATAAGCGCGGCGGTGATTCTCTATATTGGTTCGCGTTAACCCCGCGCCTGCAAGTCAATTCCCAATTGCTGACATTTCTTGTAGAAGTGGCTGCGTTCCAGCCCCAGCGCCTTCGCCGTCTGTGTCACGTTGCGGCCGTGCTGTTCCAGCTCCGCCAGCACTGTTTTGCGCTCAAAGTCATGCACGCGTTCAGAAAGTGGGCCTTTCGCATCGCCACTGACGGCATCGCCATTCTGCGTGCTGCCGCGCATCGCCGGTAGAGCCATTTCCACCGTCTCTACGGTCACCTCACCGTCGCCGAGCAATAACAGACGCTCCACTACATTGCGCAATTCGCGGATATTGCCGGGCCACCCGTAGCGCTTAAGCGCATCCATCGCTTCCGGAACGATCTTCGCCGGTCTCCAGCCGTTTTGCGCGCACACCTGTGCAGCAAAATACTCCACCAAGGCAGGCAGGTCTTCACTGCGCTGTCGCAGTGCCGGCAATTCCACCGGAAACACAACCACCCGGTGATACAGGTCGCGCCGGAAGCCGCCCGACTCGACAAGCTGTTCAAGATTGCGATGCGTTGCCACCACCACACGCACGTCTACGCGAATCGGCTTGTCACCTCCCACCCGCTCCACTTCACCTTCTTCCAGAACACGCAGCAGCTTGGCCTGCATCGCCAACGGCATGTCTCCAATCTCATCTAGAAACAAGGTACCCCGATGCGCCTGCTCGAATTTCCCTGTGTGCCGTTGCGCAGCTCCGGTAAATGATCCCTTCTCGTGACCGAACAATTCGCTCTCGATCAGCTCTGCAGGAACCGCAGCGCAATTCAACGTCACAAATGGCCCGCCGACACGGCCGCTCTTCTCGTGCAATGTGCGGGCAGCCAACTCCTTACCCGTTCCCGTCTCGCCGTAAATGCACACTCGCGTTTCGCTTGCCGCCACACGTTCCAGTTGCGCCATCACGCGCCGCATCGTCTCACCTGAGTACACAAGAGTGTGCTTGCCGATGCGTGTCCGCAGATCGCGATTCTCCACCTCTAGCCGCGTCAGCTTCAACGCGTTATCGAGCGTCACCATCAATTTCTCGGTTGAAAGCGGCTTCTCCAGAAAATCGAGCGCACCCAACCGGGTGGCGCGGACAGCCATTTCAATATGAGCCTGCCCGCTCATCATCACCACAGGCGCAGCTACGCCTGCATTCTTCAGGTCCTCCAGCAGCATGAGCCCGTCGCGACGAGGCATCACTACATCGGAAAGGATCAAATCGAACGGTTGCGACTGCGCCAACTCCAGCGCACGGGCCGCGTTGTCACACACCACCGCCTCATGGCCAGACAGTCGAAACGCCCGCGAAAGCGAGGCCAGGGTATTCGCCTCGTCGTCCACAATCAAAATGTTCGCCTTTACATTCATCCATCCGCCCTGGGCAGCGTAATGATAAACGTTGCGCCGCCGCCCGCATGGCTATCGACTGCAATCGTTCCCTTATGATCCGCAACCACTGACTGTACGATCGCCAGCCCCAACCCAGTGCCGTGCTGCTTGGTCGTATAGTACGGCGTAAAGAGCCGCTCGCACTCTTCCGGAGTCAACCCCTCGCCCGTATCGGCAATACGCATCTCAATCCCGCTGTCGGTTGGCCGCGCCCCGAGCGTCAAAGTTCCTCCCTCCGGCATCGCATCCATTGCATTCAGCACCAGATTCGATAGGGCGCGATGCATCAGTTCACGATCGATCTCAACCGGCATCGGTTCGCTTGATACATTCAGCTTGAGCTCTATTTTTCCGTTCTCTTTACCACCCGAGTAGAGAGTAAATACGCGCTTCACAATTTCAGCCGCATCCAGTCGCTCTAACTCCGGCTTTGGCATCTTGCTGAAGTCGCTGAACCGTCCAATGATCGTCTTCAGGTTTGCAATTTCAGTTGTCAGAGTCTGTGTGCTCTCACGGAACACCTCATCAAATTCCGCCTCAGGCAACGCACGCGCACGCTGCAGGTTTTCCACCGTTATCTGCAGCGGGAACAGTGGGTTCTTCAACTCGTGGGCGAGTCTCCGAGCCAATTCGCGCCATGCTGCCACGCGCTCGGTCTGCACCAGCTTTTCGCTCTGGCTCCGCAGTTGCTCTGTCATGTGGTTAAAGCTCTGCGCCAGCACGGCCACTTCGCCCGGACCCTGCTCTGGCACGCGTGTGTCCCAGTTGCCTTCCGCGACATCTTCAGCAGCCTGGGCCAGCCGTTCAATGGGGCGCGATACACGCGCCGCTATCCAGAGGCTGAAGATAATCGCCAGCAGAATGCCCGCGGCAGCGACGCCGTAGGCGGTGTTTCGAATTGTCTTCTGCGCCTCCACCATGCCCGCGCGCGACAATGCAACAGTAAGCACCGCCAGCACCTGCCCCGCCTCGTTCTTCAGCGGAATTGCCGTCACATTCGCGCTGTCCTCGCGCCGACTTGTCAGATAGAGGATTCCGCTCGACTGCTCGCCGCTTTTCAACGAACGTTCAATCAACTTCGCGTAGCGGTCCGCCCCGGCAAGATTGCCATTCACGCCAACCAGTTGCTGCGGATTGAATTCAGTCTTCGCACCGTCGACCGCCGATTTCGACACATCTGAAGTCGAACCTGCGAGGGTGTAAAGTCCCACCGTCATTCCCGGTGCAATCGGAAGTTCGCCAAGAAATGTCTTGTCCAGGCGCTCACCGCCAATTAACACAACAGAGGGTGTGGTATTGCCGATTGGTCGCACGGCAAAGAGTCCAAGCGCAGTGCTTCCGTCGGGTAAATCTTCCTGCTTAAGGAAGGCCGAGTGCGGCGCCGTCTTCAAAGCCGCTTCGGGATATCCGAAGCGCGCGGGCCATTGAGCCGAACTCACCACATTTCCGTCAGGTCCCACAACCTCCAGAAAATCCAATTGCGCATCCTGCGCCATTGTCTGTGCTGCTGTGACGTATTGCGCTGAATCGCCCGACTGCGCGATCTCGAAGGCCATCGACCTGGCACGGTCGCTTCCAGCCAGGCGCTCAACCCCCGCTGCCACTTCAGCCGAGCGCGTCTGGAACTCACGCTGGAACTGGCTCACAAAAAGCGCAGTCTCCTGCTGGTCTCGTTGCTCAAATACCGTGCGCATGCGCACAAGCACCGTCCACGCCACTGCGGCCACGGATGCGGCCACCGTCAACGAGAACAAGAGCAGCAACCGCTGGCGCAGGCTCAAGGAGCATCCTCCAGTGAGGCATCGGCCACATTCGGCGAACCATCCACACCGAGTTCCAACTCGCGCACACGGGGTCCGGTTGCATATGCGCGGGGTAAATCGAGCAACGGAATCACTGTGTGCGCGGCCAGAAAATCACGTTCTGTCTTATACAAATCAGTTGACAACGCAAACGCTGCTCCCTGCGGCACGGATTCTCCGCTCGCGCGCATGAGCAGCGCCAACAGAGCAGCCGGACCCCGCGCCTCCATTGGCAGTGCACGTAATGCAAGGTCTGCGCGGCGTCCTTCAGCGACGGTCGTCTGCACGTTAAAGCCTGCTTCTTTCAGGTTAAGAGCAATACGTTGTGCGGCCAGTTGCATCGCCGCTCCACCGTCGCTGCTCAGCAGCAGGGGCGGTGCATTCAAACCGCCTCGCAAGCGGTGCGCTTCATTCATGTCTCGTTCCGTTGAAAACAGGAATGCGTAGCCACTCACATTCTCAGGCACAAGACTGGCGGTAGCTTCCGCCTGCTTTTGAAAGATCACATTCGCGAGTGCTGTACGGTCCACAGCATTCGCAATGGCCCCCCGCAACATGGAATTCGCAAGCGCCCCGGTCCCATCTACATGCAATTCCAGTAGCTGCGCATTCTGCGCCACAACCACATTCAGTCGCTGCTGGCGCGCCTGTCGGAGCATCTCCGGTGGAACTTCCACCACATCGGCACGCCCCACGCTCAGGTCAAGCCACTGGTCTCGCACGGCACGGTGCACCCGAATTTCTACCGCATCCAGGAATGGACGTCCGCGCCAGCAGTTCTCATTCGCCGCAAGTTGCAACACTCCGTTGGCAAAGCCAACCGGCCGGAAGGGTCCGGTGCCGACATTACCCGCGGGCGTGGAGCCGTCAGACTTCGTTGTCAACGCGATAAGAAACTCGTCGCTCGCCAGCAACGCGGGCAGATTCGGCATTGCCGCATCTCCGGTGACCACCACTGAGCCTGCCACTGCGCGGACCGCCGTCCATGGACAACGATCACCACAATCCGCAATGAGCGCGGCAACCACATTCGCGGCGGTCAGCGGCGTGCCATCCTGAAAAACCACTCCGGGGCGCACTTGAAACTGCCACCGATGATCGTTGTTATCTGCATTCCAACTCATCGCCAGCGCGGGCTGCAGCACACCCGCCGCATCAAAATCGGTAAGTCCGTCCATCACCAGGCGTCGCGCAACGCCTGTCCCACGCTGCCAAGGATCGCCCGCAATCTCCACATGCAGCGTGCCGCCATAATGGGGACGCGTGCGCGCGGCCGCGGGCAGGGCCAGCAACGCCAGCAAACAACTAATTGCAGCTTGCCGAAACACGGTCCACCTCATATTGATCTGCGCTGCGTTGCACGGTCACGTACACGCTCTTGTTGTCCGGACCAGCCCACATGGCCAGCACTGGCCCATCAGTGGCCAGCGGAGCACTCGCCGGCACTGCTTCCAGCGCAGGCAAGTCATACGCACGTAAACTGTCCGTCGCTGTGGCTCCTGAGCTTGATGCAATTACCTGCGCGCCCAGCCCGCACCCGGTTGTGATGGAGACGAAGTCCGATCCCCAGTCGCGCGTTCCACTCACTGGCCGCAGCGCATTGTTCTCCACCAACTGAACCTTGCCATCAATGCCGCCGATCAGCAGCGCCGCACCACCCACGGCGCGCGGCACCAGCGTGGCCGAGTAGAACGGTGGCAAGTCCACACCCAGGTTCGGTGTCACTACTCCAGTGAAAAAATTCCGCCGCGCGTTATAGAAGGCCTTCAGCTGCGTGCCACCTGTGGCCGAGGGTCCAACCTCCGCAATAGGCCACGGATCATCGCTGCCTGTACATTGCGCAAGCAACGAACCTGCACCGGCCACACTGTCCGTCTGCCCCGTGCAGGACTCGCCCGGCAGCCATGCCGCAAATCCCCCACTCACGCTGTCCAGAACTCCGCGCGGATCGCGCGCCATCGGTCGCCGTTGCACAATTACCGAATGCGCCGAAGGGGTCCATCCATTGGGCCCACGCAGAAAATAAACAATTTGATCTGGCTCCAGCGCGACCAGCCCCGACCCAGACTCGATCATTCCCAGTACCGGCTTGTCGGTGACCAAAATCGTCTCGCTCAGCAGCGCCACGCCGCCAGCGTGCGCCGCTCTCACTTCCTGCTCCGCTGGCACGCTCACCATCGCCACTTGCGTCTGGTTGCCCTGCACCACTTCGGCCACCCACAGCCGTTCGTGCGCATTCTCACTCAGCGTTACGCGAAGGATGTTGGCGCTGTCCGCACCAGAGACCGTAATCCCGTGCGTCTTCAAATCCTGCTCCAGCAGTCCACGAATCAAAGGCACATCTGCCGCCGCAATTGTCGATCGATTCTCGACCGAAAGCCGTGCCTGGCCAGGTCCCATAATGCTGGCAATCTGCTCGGAGAGTTGGGCCGCAGGCCCATCCCATATCCCCGGAGCAGCCCAGGAAATCTGGGCCACTAACAACACGAGAATGAAAGCCAGCCCTTTGCGTCGCATTGCTTCACTCAATTTCATCCCTGCAATTTCGTCATGCGCGTTTGCGCGGATTATATCGTTCGCCCGTTGTCTTCTGATCCTTTGTTGGAGCGGCGCTCCCACGCCTCGTTTAAAGCGCAGGAGCCGCCGCCCCATCTTGCGCGCGCATCTCGTCAGTTGCCGTTCTTCTGTTGCGGCTCGGTATCCGTGGTCATACCCTGTTTCACAAATGGCGAGTTCTCCATATTCTTGAACACGTCGCTCGCGAAGAAGAACTTGCTATCGCTCGGCACCATCACCATCTGAATCTTGTCAGAAAGCCGCTCGGCAATGATCTTGTTGATGAGCAGAGGAGACTTATCCAGGATCGCGGCTTCACTCGACATTTTCTCTGCATTCGCCGCCGCAATCAGTTTGATCCGGCCTGCCTCTGCCTGCGCCAGCAAATCGCGCCGTTGCAGTTCCGCCTTGGAATCAATCACCTTGGCCTGCGCATCGGCTTCCGCATTCTGAATTGTGGCCTCCTTGCGTGCCTCGGCTTCCAGCTTGCTCTGCTCAATCTGCTTCTGCTTTAAAGGCAGCGTATATTGCATCGCATCCGCTTCGCCCTTAGCCTCCACTACCCGCGACTTGGCATTCCCCTCAGCTTCCTTCACTTTCTGCGCCGCCATGGCAGCCGCCTGCAGCTCGGCGATCCGTACCTGCTTCTGCTGAATTTGCGTCTGTACATCGAGCTGATCATCTTCCTGCTCCTTCAGCAGCAGATCCTCCATGCCCTTTGCATACTCGGGTGGCAGCTGAATGTCCGACAACATTACCTCTTCCACCACGATGCCGTCCGCTCCCAACTTCTTCGCAATGACCGCCGCGGCTTTTGCTCGAATCTCTTCGCGCTTGCTTGAAAAGATCTCGCGCACTGTGTACGCAGGCGACAGTTCCCGCCACGCGCTCGCCACAACGGGCGGAACAATCTGCGTATCGGCGGGCTGCGGCAAATGCGCCTGCACGCTCGCCAGCTTGGTGGGATCCAGCCGGTAGCGAACCGTCACGCCCAGACCAATATCCAGCCCCTCGCGCGACTGCACATCGAGCCCCGCCTCTTTCACTCCAGCTTTCCCCTTTCCGGCCAACACTCCCGCCGTAAACAGGTGGTCACGCAGATCAAAAAGCTCCACCTGGTCAATCAGCGGGGTCACAAAGTGCACACCGGGATACAGCGTTCCCGGTAACGTGCCGCCCACCTGGCTGACCCGCACACCACCCATCCCGCTCGGCACCACCACAATGCTCTGTGCCACCAGCATGGGGAGGCACGCAGCAAGCACCAGAGCAGCCGGACCTCGCCACTCCACCGGCTCTGGTTCCGGCATCGTCTTGCCTTCATCGCCGCTTTCCTTGCGCCGCATCCACAGCATGCGCATCCACAGTTTGTAGGTTGGCACTCCCACAGCGGCAGCCATCATCAGCACACCCGCCAGCATCAACAGCCACTTCAGCGTCAGCATCACCGTTCTCCTCTATCGGTTCTGCGCTCCCCATGTTTTCCAGCCCCCGGCCTCGGAGCGAGCAACAGCCGGACCAGCCCACCGAACGTCATCTCCTCCAGCAGCAGCCCTGCTGCCACCGGCAGCAACACCGCCCCCATGCCACTCATCGCATCCGCCAGCAAATTCATCGCATTCACCCCCGCTACTGCGCGGCCCCTGCCATTGCCGGCTCGTCGGTCGCGCTCGGCTCCACGCTCGCCGTCAAAACTGGCTCTTCCACCACGGCCCTCGTCGGAATCACTTCGCCGCCGAACAATTGCGCAGTCTCTTCATTGCGCTCACCGACCAGTTCCACCGTGTCGCCAACGCGCACAAGGGAAAACAGCTCTTCCACATCCTTGCGCCCCATGCGGATGCAACCGTGCGACGCTGCCTTGCCAATCGAATGCGGCTCGTTGGTTCCGTGAATGCCGTAGCCCCTGATGTTCAGGCCCATCCAGCGGGTTCCCACCGGATTCCCCGGTCCCGGCTCAACGGTCACGCCCTTGTGCTGGTAGATGGGGTTCTTCACCCGGCGCTCAATCGTGAACGTTCCTTCCGGGCTTGGTGTGGAGGGCTTTCCCACTGCCACGCGATACACCTTCATCACACGGCCGTCTTCGACCAGGGCAAGCTTCCTATCCTGCAAACTCACCACGATCTCCCGCTTGGGCTGGGGCGCAATTGCCGGCTCCTGTGCCGCCGCTTGCACTGCTATCAACGCCACCAAAGCCACCACCATCGCCAGTTTGCCCATCATCAAGCCCGTCATTGCTCTGCCCTCCGCATTGGGAATTCGCTTGTGCCCATACCTATTGCAGGCCCCGCGCCAAACTTTCTGCATTGCAAATAAAAGACTTACTTGAAATTAAGACCAGAAAATCTGCGGCGATTTCCCCACACTGTGTCAGTTCTGACACGTGTTGGCCCGCTCCTCTTGCTCCCCCGTTCGTCACCACCTTCGGTACCTTGCGGAAATACCAGGCAGCACGAATCACGGGTTGCATTTTGGGCTCATGCCTGCCAATATCGATCTATGGAGATGTGCACCTGTTGTCGCTGCTGTTCGCTCTGTCGAGCGCACAGGTGACTTTGGGCGCGAATAGCCCCTCCGGATCCATCCGAGTTTCCTGATCGCCCGCGTAGCAGCTTTTCTGCCGCGGGTTTTCTATTTCCCCAAAAACTTCCCCACCAAGATTGAGGAGCCATGGAAAACAAGGTTCAGCCCAAAGAGACCAAAGCACAGAAGTCGGAGCGCCTAAAACTCGAAAAGAATCCCTGGGAAGCGTTTGACGAGGTGCGCCAGTTCGCCCGCGAAGGCCGCACCAGCGTGCTCCCCGAGTGGGCTGGCTTCTACTTCAAGTGGTGGGGCATTTACACGCAGGGCGACGGCGTCGGCGTCACCGGCGGCAAGGGTGGCGAGGGCGTCACCACCGAATATTTCATGATGCGCATTGGCATCCCCAACGGCATTCTCACGGCGCATCAGGCGCATGTCATTGCCGACCTTACCAAGAAACACGCCCGCAACCTGATCGACATCACCGTGCGCCAGAACCTACAGCTTCACTGGCTCACCATTGAGTCGCTGCCTGAAGTCGTCGATGCGCTCGACTCCATCGGTCTCTCGCCCAAAGGCGCTTGCGGGGACGTTGTGCGCAACGTGACCGGTTGCCCACTTGCCGGCGTTGACAAGGAAGAACTCATTGACGCTTCACCCATCGCCATTGAGATCGCCAGAGATCTGACCGCAAATGAAGCCTTCTACAACCTTCCGCGCAAGTTCAAGATCGCTGTAACCGGTTGCCCCACCTGGTGCTGCCACCCGGAGATTAACGACATTGCCTTCACACCCGCAGTGCGCAATGGCGTCGTCGGCTTCACCGTGCGCGTTGGCGGCGGCCTCTCCAACGAACCGCATCTCGCCGTACGCCTTGACGCGTTCATCCTGCCCGAACAGGCAACGGCGGTTGCCCGAACGATTGCCGAAATCTTCCGCGACCAGACCGTACTGCGCGAAAGCCGCGACCGTGCCCGCCTCAAGTACCTTTTCATGCGCGAAGGTTGGAACGCCGAAAAATTCCTTGCCGAAATCGAGTCCCGCCTTGGCGTGAAGTTCGCACCGGGCGTGGCTGAAGACATTCCCGATGACGTCTACCGCGATCACGTCGGCGTGCACGCGCAGCGGCAGGAGGGCCTCAGCTTCGTCGGCGCAAGCGTGCTCCGCGGCAGGATGACCGGCGATCAGTTTGAAGCGGCCGCCACGCTTTCTGAGAAATTCGGCTCCGGCGACCTGCGCTGCACCGTTGCGCAGAATCTCATCTTCATCAACGTCCCAAATGCCAAAGCCGGCGAACTCGTCCGGGAACTGGCCAAAATCGAGCTCCCCGTTGAGGGCAACATGTTCTGGCGCGGAGCCATCGCTTGCACCGGCACGGAGTTCTGCAAACTCGCTATTACTGAAACCAAAAGCTTTGCACGATGGATTGTCGATGAGCTCGACAGTCGCCTGCCGCAATTCGATCAGGAACTCCGGCTCAACGTTACCGGTTGCCCCAACGGATGCGGCCAACACTGGATTGCCGACATTGGCATTGAAGGCAAGAAGATCAAATACGAAGGCAAGCTCACGGACGCCTACTACTTCTGCCTCGGTGGCGCCGTCGGTAAACACGCAGGCATTGCACGCCCGGTGGGTTATCGCTGCCCCGCGCCGCTGGTGCCGGAAGCCATTGAGCGCCTGCTGCGTGAGTATCTCTCAAGCCGCACACCTGAAGAGAACTTGCGCCATTGGTTAGGTCGCCACACCAACGAAGAGCTGCGCGGCTGGCTCGCCGGTGAAATGGTGGCTGAAGTTGAGCGCGACGTGCCCACGGGTCCTGTGCCCCATAGCGTCGCCGGTTAATCAACCACAAATCTGGGTGCCCCAGGTCTCGAGTTTGAGACCTGAGAATCAAATTCGAAGGAACGTTGAACTTCTAACAAAGGGTCATAAATCACATGAGTCTGCTTCCCCTCTTCCTCAAGCTCGACAGTCGCCCCGGCCTTCTTGTCGGCGCAGGGAATGTAGCGCTCGAAAAGGTCAGCAGCCTCATGACGACTGGCGTTCGTCTCCACGTCGTCGCACCGGAAGCCTGCGCAGAAATCCGCGAACTCGCAGCCGAAGGCACACTCAATTGGACTCAGCGCCCATTTGAACCATCCGATCTGGACGGCAATTTCGTCGTCATTGCAGCAACTGACAATCCCGAGGTCAACGCCGAGGTTTATCACCTCGCTACCGAGCGCGGCATTCTCGTCAATTCCGTCGACGACCCGCCGCACTGCGATTTCTACTTCGGCTCCGTCGTCCGCCGCGGCGAATTGCAGATCGCCATCTCTACGGCCGGTGAAAGTCCCGCTGTCGCGCAGCGCCTTCGCCGCGAAATTGACCAGCAGCTTCCCCAGGACCTCGGCGTTTGGCTTACCGAGCTCGGCGCACTCCGCCGTGAAGTCCTTGCGACGCAACCGTCCGGAGAAGCACGCAAAGCTCTCCTGCATGAACTGGCACATCGCCAGATCTGCGATTCACCCCTGTGCAACGCGCGGCAGCTCGCGCGCACACCCACCGAATCCGGCAAGGTTTATCTCGTTGGCGCGGGTCCAGGCGACCCGGACCTGCTCACCGTCAAGGCAGTGCGTCTCATCCAGTCCGCGCAGGTCATTCTGCACGATGATCTTGTCACCGACGCAATCCTCGCGCTCGCTTCGCCCAAAGCTCAGATACAGAATGTCGGCAAGCGGTGTGGCAAGAAGAACATCACGCAGGAAGAAATCAACGCACTCATGGTCGAGCATGCCCACGCGGGCCGCAGCGTTCTGCGCCTTAAGTCCGGCGACCCGCTCGTCTTCGGTCGCGCCGCCGAAGAAATGGCTGCCCTCCAGGAAGCCAGCGTTCCCTATGAAGTCGTTCCCGGCATCACCGCAGCCTTCGCAGCCGCAGCATCCCTTGGCTGCTCGCTCACCAGTCGTCAAGCCGCCTCAAACCTCATCTTTTCCACCGGCCATCACGCGCAATCACACAACCACGCGCCGCTCCCCGAAAAAGAAGACGCAACCCGCGTCGTCTACATGCCGGGCCGCGACCTTAACTTGCTCGCGCTGCAATGGCTGAACGAAGGCCTCCCCGCTGAGTTCCCCTGCGCGCTCGTCTCTCGCGCCGCCCAGCACGATCAATCCGTCTTCCACACCACCCTCGGCGAACTCGGCAACGCTCCGCAAGTCGCGGCTCCCAGCCTTCTCATCGCCGGATGGGCATTGCGCGACGCCGCGCAGCAAACCATTGCCGCCGCACTCCGCTCCGCAACCGCAGACTAGCCCAGACAATTCGAAAATCACCCATTCTCAAATCACACGCGAGCGAACAGCGAACATCTGCCACATGCAATGCTCTCCTGCGAGCGAGTAGCGAGCGTCTGCCGCACTGCAAGTGCCGAGCATCTGCCGCGCCGCGGGTGCCGATCATCTGTCGAATGCAATGCTCTCGTGCGAGCGAAAAGCGAGCGGCCGCCCCACCGCAGGTGGCCTTTATACTGAAGTGTTTGAGACTCACTTTCCGCGTGCGCTCCCCGTGCACGCACTTCAGGAGCGCGTACTTGGCACAGGCAGAAATTGGCATTATCGGCGGCAGCGGGCTTTATTCCATGCCCGGCTTCACCAATGTCCACGAGGAACGCATCGAGACTCCCTTCGGTGACCCGTCGGATGCCTTTGTCCTCGGCGAACTCGAAGGCCGCAAGGTAGCCTTCCTCGCGCGCCACGGCCGCGGCCACCGCATCCTTCCCTCCGAGCTCAACTTCCGCGCCAATATCTACGCCATGAAAAAGCTCGGCGTCGAGCGCATCCTCTCCGTCTCCGCCGTGGGTTCGCTTAAGGAAGAACACAAGCCCACCGACTTCGTTGTCCCCGACCAGTTCATCGACCGCACCTTCCACCGAGTCTCCACTTTCTTTGGTGAGGGCATCGTCGGCCACGTCGCCTTTGGCGATCCCGTCTGCTCCACTGTCGCCAAAACAGCAGCAGCCGCATGTAAGACCGCCGGTGTCGTGGGCAAACTCGGCGGCACCTATGTCTGCATGGAAGGGCCCCAATTCTCCACCAAGGCCGAGTCCAATCTCTATCGTTCCTGGGGAGCCGACGTGATCGGAATGACCAATCTGCAGGAGGCCAAACTGGCACGCGAGGCCGAAATCTGCTACGCAACCGTCGCCATGGTCACCGACTACGACTGCTGGCGCGAAGGTCACGACTCCGTCACCATCGAAGAAATCGTCCGCGTACTCCATCAGAACGCAGCCAACGCCGCGCTCGTCGTCAAAGCCGCTGTCGCCGCCATGCCCACGGAACGCACCTGCGCCTGCGCTTCGGCCGCACAATTTGCAGTGCTTACGCAGAAGGATTTGATTCCTGAAGCCACCAAAGAAAAAGTGAAGCTGCTCTTTGGCAAATATCTCGGCTGACCCAATGCTTGTCAGCCATCACCCCATTCCAAAACGAGGAAAAGAATGCCCATTACCGTCGTCGGCAGCGTCGCTTTTGACACCGTAGAAACCCCCGCAGGTCGCCGCGAGCGTTGCCTCGCCGGAGCCGCCACCTACTTCTCGCTCTCTGCCAGCTTCTTTTCGCCCGTGCGCGTTATCGCCGTTGTCGGAGAGGACTTCGGTTCCGCCGAAGAATCCGTCTTCGCTGCGCGCAATGTGGACATTCGCGGCATCGAACGCGCGCCCGGCAAGAGCTTTTTCTGGCAGGGTTCATATCTGGAAAATCTCAACGAAGCCAAAACCCTCCAAACTGACTTGAACGTCTTTGCCGGCTTTGAACCCAAAATCCCCGAAGCCTACCGCGACTCCGATTTCCTCTTCCTCGCCAATATCGATCCCGTGCTCCAACGCCGCGTCCGCGAGGCCACTCCGCAGGCAAAACTCGTTGCCGGTGACACCATGAACTACTGGATCAACGACCACAAGCCCGCGTTGCTTGAGGTTCTCAAAGGTCTCGACATCCTCCTCATCAACGATACCGAGACCCGGATGCTCGCAGGCAACAATAACCTCGTCCAGGCTGCCCGCGCCGTCATGGCCATGGGGCCGCGTATGCTCGTTGTCAAACACGGCGAATACGGTGCAACTCTCTTCTTCGGCACCGCTCCGGGCGAACATCGCACAGAATGCTTCAAAGTTCCCGCCTATCCGCTTGAACAGGTCACCGACCCTACCGGTGCAGGCGACAGCTTCGCTGGCGGCTTCTTCGGTTACCTCGCCTCTCAGTCCGAGCTCGACTTCGCCACATTCCGCCGTGCCATGTTCTACGGCTCGGTTATGGGCTCCTTCACTGTAGAGCGCTTCGGAACAGAACGCTTGCAGGCACTCACCCGCGATGAGATCGAAGCGCGCTTCAACCAATTCCGTGAGCTAACGCACCTTGACTGATCAGCCGATGCGCCGCGCAGAAGTCTGGGCAGTCCTGGCCGCCTGCGCGGTAGCCTCGGCCATCGCCGCCTGTTGGAGCTGGCAACACAACGCCATGCTCAATTACGGCGACGCCGTTGCCCACCTCCACATCGCCCGCCGCACGTTTGACGCGCATCAGCCCGGCTTTGAGCAGCTTGGCTCTGTCTGGCTTCCAATGCCGCACGTGCTCATGATTCCCTTTGTCGCCGTCTATGCCTGGTGGGCCGACGGTATCGCTGGCCTTATCCCCTCTGCGCTCGCTTATCTGGCTTCCTGCGTCGCGCTTTATCGCCTTGCCCGCCATTGGCTTCCGTCTGCTGCCGCAGCCGCCGCGCTCGCCTTTTTCGCGCTCAATCCCAATCTGCTCTATCTGCAAACCACCGCCATGACCGAGCCGCTCTTCCTCTGCGAAATGCTCTGGACCGCGCTGTGGCTCGTCGAGTGGCGCCTCTCGCTCGACGCCGCTCCGCATCGAACAAATCGCTTGCAATGGCTCGTCGCGCTCGTGCTCGTCTCCGCCATTTTCACGCGATACGACGGCTGGATTCTCGCCCTGCTCGCCTGGACCGGTATGGGCATCGTCCTCCTCCGCCGAGGCCGGCTTCGCCAGCGTGCCTTCTGGCTCGCGAGCGCTCTTGTTGTAGCTGCGCCTCTCTTCTGGTTCGCCTACAACCAGATTGCCTTCGGTGACTGGCTCGGCTTTGCCCGCGGTCCCTACTCCGCAGCAGCGATTGAAACGCGCACATCAACTCCAGGCTCCGGGCCTCCTCATCCCGGCTGGCACAACCCCTGGGTGTCATTCCTGTTCTTCACCAAATGCGCCCAAATGGATGCCGCCGCGGCAGCCTGGGCCAACACCATGCTCGTCATCAGCCTCTTGGGCACCCTATACGCATGGTTCATCGCACGTGGCCGTGCACTCCGCTGGGCCCTCCTTCTCTGGCTGCCCGTTCCCTTTTACGCCTACTCGATCGCCTGGGGTTCGGTGCCGATCTTCCTGCCCATCTGGTGGCCGCACTCGTACTACAACACGCGCTATGGCATGGAACTCCTTCCCGCTCTCGCCCTCGGCATCGGCTTTGCAGCCTACGGAATCATCCGCGCCACACGAACCGCGCACCTCGCCATTCGAATTGCAACCATTGCACTGGTCTTCATCTTGATCGTCTGGAACGCGTGGAAGATCGTCGCAGAACGTCCGCTCACTTTTGTGGAAAGTACGTGGAACGCCCAATCACGAGTCCTATATGAAAACGAAATTCCACCGGCTCTCCGCGCACTCCTTGCAAACCATCCCCACGGCGAAATTCTCATGAACACGTCTGTCGACCCAATGCTTGTCGCACTTACAGGCATCCCGCTCCGGCAGACCATCAATGAAGGCGACTTCCATACCTGGGAGAACGCACTCGCCGCGCCCGCTGACCGCGCCACATTCGTCCTCGCCTTCGATGGTGACGAGGTAGCAAATGCCGTAAAACAGCACCCAGAAGGCCTGCGCCTTGTGCGTCGTTTCACTTCGACGGACCATCCATCCGCATCGATTTACATCAGCCTCAAGAAAGCAACAGAGCGGTGATAGCATCGCTCAGAGAACCTTCCGGTATCTTCTCGGGCCGGTAAAAACCTATTTGACTGAAAGAACTGCGTGAGCCGGCGGCTCACCTTCCGCAATTCGGAGGACGTTTGATCCCTTTCACTAAAGCTCACGCCTGCGGCAATGACTTTCTCATCGTCCCGCGCGAAGAAGTCAACGGTTATGATCTCGAAATCCTTACCCAGCGTCTCTGTGAGACGAAACACGGGTATCGGCGCGGACGGCGTCGAGTACTTCGAGTGGCTCAGCGACACATCCGGCCGCATTCATCTCCGCAATGCCGACGGCTCCATCGCCGAAATAAGCGGGAATGGAACTCGCTGTGTCGCAGCCTGGATGGCGGAGGAAAAAGGCGGACAACCTGGCGACATCTTCACAATCGAGACTGACGCCGGCCCACGAGAATGCACCATCGAAGAGTTCCGCGACTCCGACATCGACGGTGTCATGACCATGATCACAACCGACATGGGCGAACCTGAATTCGAGACGCGCACCATCGAACTCTCTGACGGCACCACCGTCGAAGGTGTCCACGTCTCAATGGGCAATCCGCATTTCGTCATCGTCCTGCCCCGCACCGGTCTGGACCTGCTCGGCGGAGACAGGCCATTCGAATCCACAGAGCGTGCTCTTGCCTCACTCGACTTCTCCATCAACCATCGACCGTGGGAAGACATTGGCGCGGAAATCTGCCAGCATCCCGACTTTCCCGATCAGACCAACGTCGAGTTTGTCCATATCCTCGGCAGCGAATCCAAACCCACTCACCTCATCGCCATTCGCATTTTTGAGCGCGGAGTCGGTCCCACCACCTCTTCCGGTACTGGGACCTCGGCTTCAGCCACCGCCGTGATGAGCGGCAACAACGCCGAACCCCAAATTGAAGTCATCGCTCCCGGTGGCGCACAAACTGTTCGCTGGAGCGGCTCCGGCGAAAACCTCTTGCTTACCGGCCCGGCCACGCTCGTCGCCCGCGGAGAGTACTACTAGCCATGCCCTCGGAGAAACCATCGGCGCCTTTGCTTCGCCCCCCGGCTCCGCCTGTTGGCGCAGCAGATCCGCGCCATATCGCCTGCATCCTTCGCGTTGGACGATCGCTTCACATCTGGCATGGATCGCCTTCGCACGCTCGGCTTCGCCGCATCGACGGCAGCTCACACGCAATCCCGAGGTCCCCTTTTCTTTGCCGGTGAACCAGCCGATCGACTGGCAGATCTCCATTCCGCCTTTGCCGACCCCGCAATACACATCGTTGCCGCGGTTCGCGGCGGTTACGGCTCAAACTATCTTCTCTCCAATCTGAATCTCGAACTCATCCGGAAACATCCCAAGCCGTTTTTCGCGTACAGCGATCTCACCGGAACGCAGCTTTACCTCCTTGACCACATCGGTCTTCCGGTTTTTCACGGACCGATGGTCGCCGCCGACTTCTATTTGGAAGATGGCATTCATTTGCCCAGCCTGCGGGCGGCACTTGCAGGTCGTCCCTATTCACTTGGAGCAGGTGAGGGTCTACGCATACTCAAACCCGGCGCGGCGACCGGCACGCTTTACGGCGGCTGTCTCAGCATCCTCGTTTCGCTCATCGGCACTCCCTGGGAGCCAAACACGGAAGGCAAGTTACTTTTCCTCGAAGATGTCGGCGTCAAGCCGTATCAGATCGACCGCATGCTCTGGCAACTTCGCGTTGCCGGCAAGCTCGAAGGCGTCACCGGAATTGTCTTTGGCGAAATGCTCGACTGCACCTCGCCCGGCGCCGATCACGATCTCCTCGATCAGGTGCTCCTGCACTTCTTCGCCGACTTTCCCGGCCCCATCGCCATCGGCCTTCGCTCCGGCCATGTCTCGCGATCCAACGTAACGCTTACTCTTGGGATACCTGCGCAACTCAACGCCGCTGAAGCTTCCACGTTGAGTATTCTGGAACCGGCGGTACGTGTATGACCTCGCCTCGTCACATCCATCTCAGCGGAATCTGCGGCACAGCCATGGCCTCTCTCGCAGGCTTGCTGCAGTTGCGCGGTCATCGCATTACCGGCTCTGACAATGCCGCTTACCCGCCCATGAGCGATCTGCTCCACTCGCTCGGCGTAACCGTCATGGAGCCTTACTCCGAATCCAACCTCGATCCCGTTCCCGACCTTGTCGTCATCGGCAACGCTCTTTCGCGAGGTAATCCTGAAGTGGAATACATCCTCGACAAGCGCCTGCCCTTCACCTCCATGGCTGCGCTTCTGCGTGAGGAGTTTCTCGCAGGCCGCGAATCACTCGTCGTCGCAGGCACGCACGGAAAGACAACCACCACCAGTATGCTTGCGTGGATCTACCAGGTCGCAGCGCGCGAAAATCCCGCGCTTGAGCCATCCTTCCTCATCGGTGGGGTTGCAGAAAACTTCGGCACCAGTTTCCAGTTGAGCGATACGCGCACCTTCATCCTTGAAGGTGACGAATACGACACAGCCTTCTTTGACAAGGGCCCCAAGTTCCTGCATTACTTCCCTGACGCGCTCATTCTCACTCACGTCGAGTTTGACCACGCCGACATTTACGACGATCTCAACGCCGTCAAAACCGCATTCAAGCGTCTGATCAATCTGGTTCCGCGCCGTGGACTCATCCTCGCTTACGACGGCAGTGACAATGTCACCGAGTGCATTGCAAAGGCCTTCTGCCCTGTGCAGCGCTACGGTTTCTCGCCGGATTCCGAGTGGCAAATTCATAACCTGCGGCAGGAAAGCCGAGACGGATCCCCGTTTATGACGTGGGAACTATGGCGCAGCGGATCGGTGTGGGCCGATCTCGCCATGTATGTTGCCGGCGAGCACAACGCGCTCAATGCCACTGCGGCTGCCGCTCTTGCCTTTGACTTGGGCATTCCCAAAAACACCATCGTCTCCGCGCTCTCAAGTTTCCAAAGCGTCAAGCGCCGACTGGAAGTCCGCGCGCGCATCAACGGCATTACCATCATCGACGACTTCGCCCATCATCCTACCGCCATACGTGAAACCCTGCGTGCCCTCCGCGCCGTCTATCCCGGCTCCCGCCTCTGGGCCGTGCTCGAGCCACGCTCCAATACACTTCGCCGCAAAGTCCTCGAAAACGAACTAGTAGAAAGTCTCCGTCTCGCTGACCAGGTTGTTCTCGCTGGTGTTTATCAGCAGCAGCGCATTGATGAATCCGAGCGCCTTCATCCCGAAGAGGTCATCGCGGCACTCAATTTCGCTGGTACGCCGGCGCATCTTTATCCTGACGTGGACACAATCCTTGCGCGAATGGTGCCGGAGCTTCAGTCCGGCGATGTTGTAGCCATTTTGTCGAACGGCGGCTTTGATGGCATCTACGAGAAGCTTCCCGCACAAATCGCCGTCCACACCTTTGAAGCCTCGGCATGATAACCGCGCTCACACTGCTCATTGTCATCATCGCCCTAGGTGCACCGGCTGCCGTCGTCTTGATCCCGTGGACGCTCATCACCGGTAACGCCAATTCGCTTTACAACATCTCTCTGTCCATCGTCCGTACAGCATTGCGCCTCGCGCACATTCGCGTCGTCGTCTCCGGCCTGCAAAATGTACCGCCGAACACCGCATGCATCTTCATGTCGAACCACGTTTCCAATCTCGATCCGCCTGCGCTCATTCCCCACATTCCCGGCCGTACTTCAGTGTTTCTCAAGCGCTCACTCATGAAGATTCCCATCCTCGGTTACGGTATGCGGCTCGGTGAATTTGTCCCTGTCGACCGCGATGGCCGCGTCGAATCCGCCATTGAGAGCACGCGTATTGCACGCTCGGTACTCGAAAAGGGCCTCCACATCACCACCTTTGTGGAAGGCACGCGTTCACGCGACGGCCGCCTGCTGCCGTTCAAGAAAGGCCCCTTCTATCTGGCAATGGAAGCGGGAGCGCCTTGCATTCCCGTTTCTATTCACGGCACCGAAGCAATGATGGCGAAGGGAAGCCTGCGCGTACGTCCCGGCACGGCGCACATCACCTTTCACCCACCACTCCACCCTGTTGAATTTTCTACACGGGAAGAACTGTTGGACGCCATGCGTGCCGCCATTGCATCGGGCCTCCCCGAGTGGATGCGCGCCTGAACCATCCAAATTGAATATCAAGGGTCTATGTGCCCGTCCTACTCCACCACAGCGTTGTAGCCGTCATCAATAAGCTTCTGCCGTATCGTCATCGCGTCGCTTCTTGAAGCAAACGGCCCCACCTGCACGTGCAACATCTGGTCTCCCAGCACGCGGCGCACAGCGGCCGCATAGCCACGCTTGCGTAGCGCATTCACAAGCGCGTCCGCATCCTGCTGTTGAGACACCACAGCCACCTGTACCACGATCCCGCTCGGCGCATTCATCGCCGGTTGCACTGCTGCCTGATTTGCATACGTCTGCATCGGCAGCGCTGGATGCACCACCGGCTGGCTCGCAGTTCTTTGCGTCATGGCAACAGCGGCGACAGGCGGCGTGACCATCGCCGGAGCGCTCACCGGGGCAAGAGGGCTCGCTTGCGGCGCGGGTTGCGAGCTTACCGGCACACTCGTGGATGCTGGCTCCGGTGCAGGTGGAACTGCCTGTGTAGCTGTCGGTTTACCAAGTGCGGGGTTGTTCAAAACTGCGGGCGGCACAGATGCCTCAGGCGTCGGCTTCACTTCCACCACCGGCGCGCGGCGGCCCACTGCATATCCGGCCACAAAACACACACCGCACAATGCAAGCAACCCAATGCCCAGCCCGGTCAACAGCATCGGCCCCAGCGTCAGTTCTCTGTCGCCGCCGCCCTGCACTTCATCAAATTCCCGTTCGTCAAACGTTCCGCGCATTCACACCCTCAACTCCATCACAACTCCAAACAGTGTCTTGGTGCAAGTCCGCAGTAGCTTCGCCGTACCTTATTCCTTAACTTCCGTTCCCTGAGTCATCTTGTTCAGCAAAGTCAAAAGTTCCATCGGCAGCGGAAACACGATAGTCGTGTTCTTCTCCACGCCGATGTCAGCCAACGTTTGCAGGTAGCGCAACTGCAGAGTCATGGGCTGCGTGGCCATCAGCGCTGCAGCGTCCACCAACTTTTGCGCGGCGCTGAACTCACCCTCGGAGTGAATGATCTTGGACCGCTTTTCGCGCTCTGCCTCGGCCTGCTTGGCCATGGCGCGCTGCATCTGCTCCGGCAGGTCCACCTGCTTCACTTCCACCGAAATCACCTTTACGCCGAACGGCTCAGTACGCTGGTCCATGATGGTTTGGATACGCAGATTCAGCTTGTCGCGATGGCTGAGCAGTTCATCCAGTTCCACTTCGCCCAGCACCGTGCGCAGCGTCGTCTGCGCCAACTGCGAGGTCTGGTAAACGTAATTGGCCACTCGGATCGCTGCGTCGTTAGGATTGACCACATAGAGCGTAACCACGGCGTTCACCTTGATGGTGACGTTATCGCGGGTAATCACGTCCTGGGCCGGCACTTCCAACACGTCCTGCCGCAGACTGATGCGCACCATCTGATCAAACGGCCGAAAGACCAGAATGATGCCTGGGCCTTTAGGCACCGGCAGGGCGCGGCCCAAGCGGAAAATCACTCCTCGCTCGTACTCGCGCAGAATTTTGATGGAATTCAGCAGGTAAAGGACAACGATTGCTATCGCAACAATTACTGGAAGACTAACGTCGGACATGTGTCTCCCTCCCAGCAGGGATTGTACTCCCGCAGCCTCACTCTTTTAGTGCGCGACCGCGTCCTGTCTCGCATCCACTTCCACGCGCAGCAACATATCGTCGTTGCCCACCACGCGCAATTTCGCCCCTGCTGCGATGGGTGCAGCTGCCACGGCAAGCCAGATCTCGCCTTCAACCAGCACATGTCCTTCCAGATCCAGCGGCTCCATTGCCGATGCCATATGGCCCACCAGCGCCTCCGGCCCGCTTTTCGCCTTAAGACGTCGTGCGCGGATTGCCAACCGCAGCAGAAACACCGTGATACCGCCAAATGCCGCGCTCACTGCCACGGCCATCCAGGGGCTCACGCGCAGTTCCGGCACCGGCGCGCTTACCAGCGTTAATGTCCCGAACATCAGGCATGCAATACCGGCAATCGCCAGCACGCCGTGCGCGCCAAACTTCGCTTCCAGCACCAGCAGCACAATCGCCGCAATCAGCAACGCCACCGCCGTGTATCGAATCGGCAACAGATTTAAACCGAAGATTCCCAGCAGTACCATCAATGTACCCAGCGCACCGGGCACAATCGTTCCCGGTGCATTAAATTCCAGATAAATCAGCAGTGCGCCTGCCACCAGCAGCAGCAGCGCAATATTCGGATCCACCAGCCATCCCAGCAAGTCCTCACGCAACGACGGCTGAATCGTCTCAATCCGTGCACCCGCCAGATGAAGTACTTGCGTGCTGCCGTCAATGCGTGTCACAGTGCGCCCATCCAGCATTGCCAGCAGCTTCGTCTCGTCCGGCGCAATCACGTCAATTAAGTGTTGGCTCAGTGCCTCTTCCGCTGTATACGAGTGCGACTGTTCCACGGCGGCCGCCGCAGCCTCTGCATTCCGCCCGCGCTTGGTCACATAGGAGCGCAAGAATGCCTGTGCATCATTCATGATTTTTTGTTTCATGGTGTCGTCCGGCTTGCCGCCGAACTCCAATACCGGATGCGCAGCTCCCGCATTCGTTCCCGGAGCCATCGCCGCAATATCGGCTGACTCCAATAGAAAAAAGCCCGCCGAACCGGCCCGCGCGCCAGCCGGCGCCACATACATGATTACTGGCACATGCGACTCAAGAATCGCGCCGGCCATCGTGCGCGTTGAATCCAGTAACCCGCCCGGTGTATCCAGCTCCACCAGCAGGGCTGCAGCTCCATCCTTGTTTGCCTTGTCCAATGCGCGGCTCAGCATGCTCGCGCTTACCGGCTGAATCGTATCGTCCAGCACCAGCTTGTCCACAAGTGGCTGCTGGGCGGCCAGGGGCACCGTTATGCAAAGCGCCAACAAGGCAACAGCTCCACAAACCATTTCACGAACTTTCACGCGCATGGGCCACTCCCCTCGGCAGCGTATTCGCGTGCGTCTTTATTTGCCCGCCTTCGCGTCAATCTGCCGCTTCAAATCCTGCGCTTCGCGGCTGCGCGGGTCAAGTTGCATCGCGTCGGCCACGTTCCTGCCCGCGTCTTCCAGGTGTCCGGCAGCAAGGTTGATCCGCCCCAGCACCAGGTATGCCTCCACGGACTTGGCCAGCGCCAAAGCCGCTTCAGCCTCTTTACGCGCTGATGCAGCATCGCCGGCACGTTCTCGAACTTCGGCCAGTCCAGCATGCGCCTCCGCCAGCGAATTGTCGTCCTTCACTGCCTGCTGATATAGCCGCTCAGCCTCCAGAATCAATCCCCGATCAAGGTATTCATGCGCCTGCGCGCTCAACTTCGCAGCACGCTGCTGGGCAGGCAATTCGGCAAGCCGTGCCTCTTCCACCTTGTCCATCATCACGGCCGCCTGCCTGAAGGCACGCGCATCAAACGTGCGAACAATGCGTTCCAGCGGGTCGGCGTGCACGTCATCTGCTGCTGTCGCGGTTGCACTCGGCGGAGACTTCCACTCATCCAGCAAATCCTGCGCCTCGCTGTCATTAGGCCGCAATTTCAGGCTCTGCTGCAGTTCGGTAAGCGCCTCCGCCTTCAAGCCATGCCGGTTCAAACTCACCGCCAGGTTGAAGTGATAATCCGCAACATTCGGATCGGCTGCGATTGCCTTGCGAAAGAGCTCCGTTCCATCGTGCCCCTGCCGGCTCTGCGCCACGCCTTCGTTGTTCAATACCTCGGCCAGCGGTAGAATGCGCGCCACTCCGGCAAACGCGGCCTCCGCCGGCGGATATTGCCCTGAGAACAGCAACGACAATCCGCGGTAGAACCCCGCCTCCAAAGCGCCCGTGTCATTGCGACCCACCTTTGCAAATGCTTCCGCCGCTGCCTCGTACTTCTGGCCCGCATAGTCTTCACGGCCTAGCGCCATCCACGCCGGAGCAAAATCCGGGCTCAACTTCACAGCCGCTTGCAGATGCCGCAACCGCTCTTCCTGATCCGGCTCTGTGATGCCGCGAATGTACTGCTCAAAGGCACCCAGTCGCAGCCCTTTACCAGCGGCGATAAACGTCTCTTCACTGCCGCCAAACTCCGGATCCATCGACTTCGTCAGTTTCCATGCCAGCGAATCGAAGATGTCGATCATGGACCGCATCGGGCCACGCGCCGTCACCGGTGCACTTATCTTCAAATGCGGCACATCCACAACCCGTGCTTCGGCCACCATGTCGCCGCCATCGGTAATGTAGCTTCCTACCACAATCGAATCGGCATCCAGAGTCTGCGCCAGCTTCAGTGAACTCGCGCGTGAAGGCTGAAAGCTCTCCGGCAATCCAAGATGATCAAGTGCGTACATACGGTCCGCGCGGCTCATCGGCGCAAAACCGGCGGAAGCAAATCTACTGCCCAGGATCTCTGGCGCCGCTTCGCGAATCCACTCCAGGCTCGGCTGCCCCGTGCGATTGTCAAACGGCAATACGAGTACGATGCGCCCCTTCCCGCCTCCATCCTCGCCATCTGCCGATTGCGCGAGCATACTGCGCATGCCCAGCGCCATACACACCATCAAGCCGAGCGCTGTGAGCGCACTGCGCAGCATTTTCGAACGCATTGAAAAGAAAGTCTTCACTTCTACACGATTATAGGGTGCCGTTCGGCTCAACGCCCTGGGTTATGCAACCCGTCGATTGGCGTCCATCGCGCCTCAATCTGCCTGTTGAAGCGAATCAGTCCCACCCACATGCCTTTGCTCTTCGCGTACCAAACAAGCGTCCCATCCAGTTGCCTCGCAATCACCCTTGCCGGCAGGTCATGATGCAGATCGAAATATGTCTCCGCCAAAGACTCCCCCGCGTGCCCCAGCAGATAGGGCAAGCGGGGTGGATCGTACTTCGTTGAAAACACCAGTGCGGTTGAATACTTCTCCGGCTCCTGTGCCGCTCTTTCAATCTGCGCCGCCGTAAAGTCTTCCAGCGACACCACCTTGAACGGCTCTTTCACATAGCCGAGCTCCGGCTTGGTCAGCTCATCGCTCATCGGCCATGCCGTCAGTACTGTCGAATCCGGATAGCGCTTTTGCAGTTGCGCAATGCCAGCCTCGTGCAATCGCACCACGCGCGCATACTCCAGATTGTCCTCAGGAGCAAACCGGTAAGGCGGATTCACAAACAAACCCAGCACAAACGCCACTGCCGAAAGCAGTGCCACTCCGCCCCAGTACGGTACGCGGCGGTAGAACGTGCTCACCACCATCAGCAGTACCAGCGGATACATTGGCAACAGATAGCGCGTCAATAGCGCACCGCCCAGCACGCTGAACAAGACCGCATTCATCGCTAGCAGTACCAGGATCTTTCTGTAGGGTTCGCTGCCCACTCCCTTTCGTTCAACTCCGCGCCCGTCGTCCCGCACCGGGAGCAGCAGCGCGGCCAGTGCCATCGCCACGGGCACAAACATATTCATGTGGGCCGTCAGGTGCAGCACCCGATAAAAGAACGCCGCCACAATGCGCTTTGCATTCAGCGTGGCTTCCGCGTTGTAGCGCAAAAAACCCGCATTCCCCAGAAGAAACCCTGTCTTCGCGTAATGCCACGCATACCAGCCCGCCAAAGGAAGAACCGGCAGCATTAGCCAGGCTGCTTCCTTCCAGCGTGAACCGCTTTCATCCTTCTCGCCGCGTACCGCTGCCCACGCGCTCATCGCAGCCAGCGTTACCGGAATCGCAACTGCCGTCTCCTTTGACAGCGCAGCCAGCGTAAACCAGACCGCCGCTACCAACGGCTTTCTGCCCTTCTCAGGCAGCGCGTACACCAGCCCCCACAGAGTGAACGCCGCCGCAAAAATATCCGCGTGCGCCAGCGTGCTCTGCGCAAACCAGATTGGATACAGCCCCGTCAGCACCACAGTCCAGAACGCGATCGAAACACGTCCAGTCAACCGCAGCGCAAGGCGCCACACGCCGAGCAGCCCCAGCGTCGTCACCAGCAATACGGCTTCGCGCGTCACGTCCGGCTGAAACCCTGACGCCTTCCACCAAAGCGCCAGATAAATGCTCGGAAGTGGGGGATGCGCGTTGCTCAGCGTTGTAATCGGGATCAGTGAACCCGTACGGAAAAAATCCCACGCGGCTGGAATGTAATAGCCCGCCTCATCCCAGTAGTAAGGCAGCGTCAAAAGTGTCACATGGCTTGCATACAGTGCCGCAAAGATGACCGGAAAAATCATCCACGTCGGAAAAGGCGCATCTTTTCGCGGCTGCAGCCATCGGTTCAGTTGCAAACGACATCTCCCTTTTTGCTTTGGATCCCCTTGGTCCGAATCCCGGTTCGCTGATTGCGTGGCTGCCCGCGCAAGGTCGCAAGGTCTTTGAAAGTCCTCCGCGCGCTCAGTTCACCGGTCCCTGGGGAAAGTTGTGATTCTGCGGCTCCAGCGCCAGTGTGCCAAATGCCTGCTCATACTGCGCCAGATTCTGGCCCAGCACATTCCAAAGCGCCTTGGCCTGTTGAGGGCTCAAATAGATCGCCTGATGGTTGCGGATGGTCACTTTGTCCGGGCTGTCGCTCGAAGCAAGCCCGAAGACAAGCTGAAAGTCCCACACGCTTACGCGCACTTGCACGCTATTGGCATAGGTCTCGCGATAGTCTTCAGCCTGTTCCAGATTCATTTGAGGTTGTTGCGGGGTCTGACTCATAGTTCTTCCAGCTTACTCCGCCAGCCGCCCAGTCGCCGGACCCGCGCCGCACCCCCATAATTTCCGTTTTCCCTCAGCCTCACTCGTGCTACGATGGCCGCGAATTTCCCGTACTGGAGAACCCTATGCACGTCATGGAGTCCCTTCTTCGCGGTGTCTTCGGACTCGCCTTTCTCGCGATCATCCTCGTCGCGGCAGTCTTCTATATCCTCACCCTCTCTCGCGCCCTCGAGAAGTGCTCGCCCGCTTCGCGCACCATGGAGCCGGGCATGGTCTGGCTGCTTCTCATTCCTCTCTTCAATATTGTCTGGAGCTTTCTCGTCGTGTTTGCGCTCGGCAAATCGCTCGGCAACGAATTTCGCCTGCGCAACCTCCCCAGCCCCAGCCTCGAACCGGGCAAATCCATCGGCCTTGCCATGTGCATCTGCGGAGCCTGCGGAATCATTCCGCTCATAGGATTAATACCCAGCTTCGTCGGACTTGTCCTCTGGATCATTTACTGGATCAAGATTGCCGAGTTCTCGCGCATGCTGGACAGCCCCGCACTTCCCACCTTTGCGCGGGGTGCTTGAAACACACCACGCAAGAAGCATTGCAAAGGAGGCGTCCTCGTTGCAGCACCGGACGTCTCCTTCCTTTCGAGTAGTTCTTCTATTTGAGAAACGGCGCAATCCTTCCTGTTCAATTAAGAAAAATTGGCGACTCCAAAGCCAGATTCACTCAAATCCTGTGCTCAATCGCGAGCGGGCTCGACTAAAAAACGCCCGATTTCAGAGCAGCCCAGGGCGCAGGCGTACCGCTCTCCGCAACTCCTTCTCCTTCAGAGCAAAGACATCTTTCGCTGAGTCTGATACAAACTCAGTGTCACCGCAGAATCCAATGCGCACCATGTCTATTCCTAAAACATCTCGCAAACTCATCCGCGTCACGCTCGTTATACTCGCATCTTCATGGGCCATCACCGCCGCAAGCTCCGCCCAGGCACAATCAGTCAATCTCTCCCAAAAAATGGCCAATCAGACGATGCAGCGCTGGCCAAACGGCCATATTGCGCCCACCGGTCAGACCACTCAATGGAATTACCCGCTCGGAATCCTGCTCCAGGGAATGGACGCCGTCTGGTACAACACCGCCAATCCGAGTTACTTCCACTACGTTCAGAACACCATCGATTCCTTCGTCGGGAAGGATGGCTCCATCGCAACATATAACCCCGGCCACTCCTCCCTTGAACAGGTTCTTCTGGGCCGGCAGCTCCTGTTGCTCTACGGTGTTACTGAGAAGGAAAAGTATTATCTCGCCGCCAAGTCGCTCCGCGATCAGCTTGCCGCGCAGCCTGCAAATCCCTCCGGCGGATTTTGGCGTTCAAGATCCGCAACTGACCAAATGGGCCTCGGCGACATGTACATGGCCGGTCCCTTCTTCGCCGAATACGCTGCCACCTTCCGCGAGCCCAAGGACTTCGCGACCATCACGCGCCAGTTTGTGCTCATGGACCAGCACGCCCGCGACCCCAAGTCCGGCCTGCTATATCACGCGTGGGACGCGAATAAAGAGCAGGACTGGGCTGACAAGCACACCGGTGATTCGCCCACTCTCTGGTCACGCAGCATGGGTTGGTACTTCATGGGCCTCGTCGACACGCTGCCCTACTACCCCATCAATGACCCTGGACGCGCCCAGCTTCTCCGAATCCTCCAGAACACGGCCGCCGCCATCGTCCGTGTACAGGATCCGCACAGCGGCCTCTGGTTTCAGGTCCTCGACAAGCCCGGCGCAAAAGGCAATTACCTCGAGTCATCGGCCTCCTGCATGTTTACCTACGCGCTGGTCAAAGCTGTCCGCCTCGGCTATCTGCCGCGCCAATACGAAGCCAACGCACAACGTGCCTGGGCCGGCATTCAGCAGCACTTTCTGCAAACCGGCTCCGATGGCATTCTCACCTTCACCGGCACGGCGCCTTCTGCCGGGCTCGGCGGCCCGAATCACCTGAAGGGCACATTCGCCGACTACACTTCAGCGCCATCCGTAAGCAACGATCCCAAAGGCGTCGGAGCATTCTTGCTTGCATCCGCTGAAATGGAAAATGCCAAAGCCGGGTTTAACGGAATCGGCAAGACCGTTCTACTCGACGCCTGGTTTAACAGCCAGACCCGCACCAACGCTGCAGGCCAGACCGTCCTTTTTCACTACAAGTGGGATGACCTCAGCAACTCGGGCTTTGCTCTTCTCGGCCACATGTTCCGCAATCGTGGAGTGCGCACTGCAACGCTCACAGCCGCTCCCACTGCGGCGAATCTCAGGAGCGCCAACTTCTACATCATCGTTTCGCCGGACAATACCGCCAAGAATCCGCACCCAAACTACATGACTGAAGCCGACGCTGCCGTGGTTGCCCAATGGGTTCACTCAGGCGGCGTCCTCATCCTCATGGAGAACGACCGCGACAACGCCGACATCCCCCATCTCGATCTGCTCGCCGACAAGTTCGGCCTCCACTTCAACAACGTCCTTACCCACCACGTCATCGGCAGCCAACACGAAATGGGCAAAATACTCCTCACCAGACCCGAGGGATTCTTCATCCAGCCGCATCAGTTGTTCATGAAAGACACCAGTTCTCTCACCCTCTCCCGCAACGCAAAACCGCTGCTCGTCTGGGAAGGCGATACACTCATGGCCACCGCGCGCTACGGTAAGGGTACGGTTGTCGCAGTTGCTGATCCTTGGCTGTACAACGAGTACACTGACGGCCGCAACCTCGAGCCCGGTTACGACAACTTCGCCGGCGGACAGGAGTTCATCCATTGGCTTCTGCAGCAGCCCTAGACTTATCCGCAACATCCTTTGGAGCAACTCTCAGATGAAAACTTATCTCAGCACCGATATCGTCCGTTATCGCGCTCTCTCCGCGCGCGAACTCCGCCAATCATTCCTTCTCGACGCGCTCCATATACCCGGCGAATTGCACATTGCCTACATTGAATCCGATCGCGCCGTGGTCGGATTCGCTGCACCCCTCGGAGCGCCGCTCGCGCTTCCTTCTCCGCCACAGCTCCGCGCAAACTTCTTCCTGGAGCGCCGCGAACTTGGAGCGCTCAACATCGGCGGTCCCGGGGCCATCCTCGTCGACGGCCAACACTACGATCTCGACAATCTCGACTGCCTTTACCTCGGTCGCGGCGTTCAGGTCGTCGAGTTCACTTCACACGACCGCGCCAATCCCGCACTCTACTACCTGCTCAGCTATCCTGCGCACGCCACGTATCCCACCGCGCTCGTGCGCAAAGCCGATGCCTCTCCCATGGACCTCGGCACGCAGGAAAACGCCAACCAGCGCACCGTGTACAAATACATCCACCTCGCCGGCCCACAAAGCTGTCAGCTTGTCATGGGAGTCACTCACCTTCAAAGCGGAAACGTATGGAACACAATGCCGCCACACACCCACCTGCGCCGCTCTGAAATCTACATGTACTTCAATGTCGGCGAGCAGGACCGTGTTGTCCATTTCATGGGTGCGCCTGACGACACCCGCCACATCATGGTCGCCAATCACGGCATTGTTTCCTCGCCTGTCTGGTCCATTCACGCCGGAGCCGGCACACGCGCCTACAGTTTCTGCTGGGGCATGGGCGGAGAAAATCAGGACTACGCAGACATGGATGTTCTTCAGGTCACCGAACTGCTTTGAGCGTTGCGCTTCCGCCCGTCTGTAGTGAACATGCGGGCGTGATAACTGTCACGTACACTCGCCTCGCGTAGAACTAACATTCGTCATCGTTCGAGAGCACTCCATCCTCTTGAATATGCAGAACGCGGATTCATCGGATAGCGGCACCGCTTTTGTGCGCCTTACTGTGGTGGACTTGTTACGTCTACTCCATTTCGTCAAGGAGGCGACACATGAATCGAAGCTCATCCAAGTCCAGGGAAATCCTCTTTCGTGCGCTCTTCAGGCTCTCCGTTCCAGTTGAGTACAGCGCAAATTGCTCCCTCTTTCGCCAGGGCGACCAACCGACAGGGCTTTATCTGGTGAGCGAGGGAGAGGCTTCGCTCGTGATGTTCTCCTCCGCGGACAGCATCATTGGAAGCTTCACCGCCGGCACCGGTTCCATACTCGGACTTCCCGCCGTTGTCAGCAAAGAACCGTACACACTTAGCGCTATTGTGCGCAAAGGCTCCATCATTCGCTTCGTTGCCATGCAGGACTTCGAAAGGACTCTGGAGCGTGAGCCCACCCTTTATCCATCCGTCCTGGGCCTGCTTGCAAATGAGGTGCGCGCCGCTCGTGCGCTTCTCTCCGGTTCCGCAAAGGGTATCTCACCCTTCACCATGGTCTCGCAGTACACGGTCACGGAGCGCCAGGAAAAAGAGCACTAACCCATCCCTTCTTGCGAGCTGGAATCACGCACCATGGAGGTCGAACTCCGGCAGGAATCCATCTAATTGTTGATTCATGTGCGTTGGATCACATCGCTCGGGTCATTAGGCGGGGACAATTGATGTCATCAACAGAAAGGGAGGCCCATGCATACCCTCGATCACACGCTCCGCAGCTTCTCCCGTTGGGTGCACGACCAGTTTGTACAGCCCGTTGAGGATGACAGCGCCCTCTGCGAGTTCGATTGCAGAAGTAACGACTGCACATTCGGCGAGTGGCTTACGTGCGAAAAGCGCCTGCATCGCGGCGAAGGCGAACTCATGCCGAAAGAAAAATCCACAAGGGAAAACTGAATTGCCTCAATCCAGCGGTTCGTGAAGTCAGCAAAGTCACTGCTTGATGCTGGGCGAACTGGTGATAATTTTCATCGAGGAGCGAAAGCGATGGAAATTTTGGAATTTGATCTGATTCAGATCCATCTCATTGCGGCCCTTCCCTAAAACAATCTGAGCTCCAATCGGTACCAGGTAGTTCTGGTCGCCAATGGATACATAGTCATAGTCCGCACTGACAAGAAGTGCCCGAATGGGAAACTTCGCGGGTATGTCATCGGCAACTTCCGTAATGCGTCGGACACCATGCGTCGTGCTGTCAACATACACCAGGCCATGGTAGCCAACCGTGATGACGTCATTGGGGCCCACGCGGAGATTCAGATGTGAGTTTTCACGTGCCACACGATACTTGAACACCTGTACCGTTCCCTCACCGAGTGCGCCGGTCTCAGTCCATACAATCTCTGCCTTCGATTCAGGCCGGAACAGATCTCGAATCACCCCGCCGAAAATTCCTGCTGCGAAAATGCCCTGTTCAGTGTCCTTCGTATTTTCGCGTTTCTTGTGATGATTCACTTCCGCTACGACAAATTTCCAGTCCTCTCGATGATCAAAATACGTGAGCGTCCCGGTGAGCGTATCCCTGTGCTTCCAATTCCCTTTGCCGTGTGAACTGACGAATCGTTCCGTCACGTCATCGCAAATAAAGTTTGGCAAAGAATTCCAATATTCTTCCGCATAGTGTGTTGCGTCGGCGATGAGCGCCTTCAGTTCGTCATCGCTGGGTCGCTGGATGGGATTGGCCGGAATAGTGATGGCCAATGGACCCGACGGCCGAGCGGTGGTTTCCAGATTTTCTGTTTCATCGGAAGTATCCGGGCCCGCCGGCCCTACATCCGTCAGGGTGAAGGAAGTTTGCGTCTCTGCTGTCTTGCCGCCCTGGGTCAGAAATGCCTCCACCTGATAGGTGCCGTCTTTCGCAGGATTGATAGAGAAGCTGGTCAGGTATGAGAAGTACTCTTCCCCGCTCACCTGTCGAGAGACCAGCGGTTCGCCACCAAGGACCTGGCCGTCCCGAAGCACCTTGATCTCCAGCTTGGCCGCCTGGGCTGCGTGCGGTTCCGCATGCCCGGCGAAAAAGACAGAAACCTTGGCGACGCCGGGCGCCAGGGTATTGGTGAGTTCCGGGGTCACCCTCTCCTTCCCCTGGAGCAGCGGATCCGCTGGGTCGTTATCCGCCTGCACCGGATCTGTATGGCGGACCAGCAGCAGATTACCCAGCGATGGCGCACCGGCCGTATCTGAAATTTCAAAAGGAATGCGCTGTGCCCCGGTCTTGCCGCTCTTGTCGTCACGGACAAGAACTTCCATGCTGTACTTCCCGGCGGGCAACTCAAAATGGCGTTGCAGAGAAATCAAGGAGATGCTCTTCACGCCGGCATGATCGATCGCAAGCCGCTGCTCCGTGCGCGAACTGAAATGCGCAGCAATGGCACCCGTTTCGTCTCTCGCGTAGGCCACCATTGTCAGGCGTGCCATCGAGGTGGGAGAGTTTGCATCTTTCTGAATATCGAGGTTTTCTATCGGTACCTCAATGGCCAGCACGCTCATCCTTCCGTCTGCGCGATCTCCCATATCCAGGATTGCCGCCCTGAATGGCAGTTCCGAAGGCAACGGCGACTGCTTGAGTAATTTCAACAGGGGCAGCTCAAATGGCTGCGGACGGCTCCCGTCCTCTGCGCGTGGCGGCAAAGCCAGATAGCCCGTTTGTGTGCGGATCTTCAACCCTTTCCGTAAAGACTTCACCTCAACCGGATGAAATTTCCCGTCGTAGTCCTTGATCCTGGGAACAAACGACGCCTCGTAATAGGTCGCCATGTCCCCGACAAGTTGTTCAATCACCTTACGCTGGCTTTCGCCATTGAAATACGTGCCTCCAGTTGCCTCGGCAAGATGCTTGAGGTCTGCATCAACGGGAGCATCTTCCCAGACCTGCAGGGTGCTTTGGTCGGGTGCGATAGTGACTGAGCCTCCTCCCGCGCGCATTGTGTTCATGTCGACAAGAGCACCCTGGGCGGGGGCATTCAACGTCTTGATCTTGGATCCGTGTTGGCCCAGTGCCGAGCAATCGATCACATCAATGCTGACGCCGGCCTCATTCGCCGACCCAATGATGGATTCAATCGCCTTCCGGTCTTTGTCATCGATCCGCGCCTGATCAATCCAACTGAGATAGACCAGTGTTCTGCGTCCGGGAAGGTCCTGCTGTGACTGCACCAGAGCCAACAGGCTAGAAAGAGAGGGCGCGATATGGCGGTCTTGCGCTATGCGGCTCGAATTCTTGAGAGCCGCATACATCGACTGCGCCAAAAGCCGCTGACGCGCCGCCACCACCTTGCCATTGGAGTCCTTGCCGCTCAGAGCCATCGTAATCAGTGCTTTCTCGGTAGCGGAGGCTTTGCTCGTCTGCCCGGATGGTGCTTTCTCGGTGGCGGTGTCCACAGACTTGTCGAGAACAGAGCGATCTGCAGTGAAATCCTGCACGAGGCGGAGTCGTGAGTCGATCTTGAAAACTGAAAGCTCAAACCCGCTCTTGGGAAGCATTTCAAGGATCTTTCCTGCCGCATCGCGCGCGCTCAGAATCTTCGACGACTTCTTATTGTGGTCCCGGCTCTCCTCCGTAACACTTCGGTCAAATACGAATGTCACAAGTTGGGGAGGCTGCTGATTGCCGTTCACAAATCGAAAGTCGTCCAGCTTTACGGGAGAACCGTCGTCTGTCACAGACAGTTCGTCAGGCTTCAGGTCGCTGACCGGCCTGCCCTTCTTGTCATGAGCAACCAGAAAGATTTGCATTTCGTCTGCAGACGCCGGTGAGTTTTTGACCACAGGTGTCGCTGCTTGTTGCGCCCGGACAGACGGAACAAATGCCACCAAAAGAACAACGAACAAAACGCCAGCCAACTGCTTAAGCTTTTTCATTCCTACGCCACTGAGCGGGATATGCAACCATCTCGCCTTGGTTCCCGGCCCACTGCATCCCTCAACAGAAGCGGTCTCTTGATTGCGGGTCCCAACAGTTATGGGGCAGAAAGCATCTACGTTGATTACTGTGCCGTCCAGTTTAATGCAATGAAGTGACTCACTCCAGTCTCTCCGCGAATTAGTTCTGAAGGCGCGATGCGGCTGGATAGGCAAGAAGAATGAAATGTTGAACTTTGAACGCGTTTGCGCGTGATGCGAAGGTAGGGCAGGCGTTTAGCGGACGTCCGAGCCCGCTGCCGAAATCCTCAGCTGAAGGCGAAGGGGGCTCTCCATCCAACATCTGGAAATTCGGCCTTGGTGCGAAAGGGGGGATTTGAACCCCCACGTCCTTTCGGACGCCAGATCCTAAGTCTGGTGCGTCTGCCAATTCCGCCACTTTCGCACGCCTCTTGTGACTCTACCATTTTCCGCGCTCTGGCTCTAATGGACGCGTCATCCCTTACCGCAGTATCCTTCCCCTCTGTGGAGGGCCGGCATGAAACTCCGCATCTTCGCAGTCTGCGTGTGTATCCTTCCGTTGCTCGGCGGCGCACAGGAGCCGTTCCCGCACCCCCAGCAACACCCCAAGCCCATGCACGGCCAGGGTTGTGTGGAAGCTGGCGTCGAAAACAACTGCCTGCTCGCGCGCGACCTTAAAACCGGTAAGCTGTACAACTTGATTTTGAAGGGCATCGCACCGCCCATCGGCATCGGTATTGACTTCACCGGCCACCCGCATAATGGCCCCTCCACTTGCATGCAGGGTATCGCCATCGATGTTGACTCATGGGCACGCAATCGCACCCTTAAGTGCCCTCACCAAACTCATCGCCAAAAGTAGCCTGCGCGCGCAGTTTCGTTGTCAGCGTTCAATGCCGTACACTCTTGCGCACGTCCCGCCCAGAATCGCCGCCTGCTCATCCGCGCTCAATGAACCAATAAAATCCTTCACCAACCCAACCACCTCACCGTACTCGGCACTCAGCAGACATACCGGCCAGTCCGAACCAATCATCAGCCGGTCCGGGCCAAACGCCTCCAGCACCACTTCAAGATACGGCCGGAAGTCCTCGGCCCTCCATCCGCGCCACTTTGTCTCCGTTACCATGCCGCTCAGCTTGCAGCTCACATGTGCGCTCTCGGCAACTTCCCGAATCTGACCTGCCCACGGCTCCAAAAGCCTCTCGCCAATCAGCGGCTTGGCAATGTGGTCCAGCACCATCGGTTGCTCCGGAAACGCTCGCACAAATTCCACCACCGCAGGCAATTGCTTTGGATAGACCAGCACGTCATACACCAGCCCATACTGAGCCAGCCTCTTCACTCCTCGCATGAAGGCGTCACCCAGAAGGAATCTGTCATCCGGCTCGTCCTGCACAATGTGCCGCATGCCCACCAGCTTCTTATCGCCGGCAAACCGCTCCAGTTGCGCGTCCACATCCTCCGCGCGCAGGTCCACCCAGCCCACCACACCCTTCACAAAAGGATTCTGCCCGCCAAGCTCAAGCAGCCATCGCGTCTCCTCGAGATTCTGACGCGCCTGCACGGCCACGCATCCATCAAAGCCACTTGCTTCAAGCAATGGCTTCAGGTCGCTTGGCAGATAGTTCCGCTTCAGCACCGCCATCGCATCGTTCATCCAGGTGTGTTCCGCCGGGTTGTACTCCCAAAAGTGCTGGTGTGCGTCCAGTCGCATTGTTGCATCATTCACGCTGCATTCTCCTCGTGTTCCAAAAGCCAAATCTCTTCGCACCTGGCGCAGGCGCGCCTTCCAACCGTTAAAATTCCACCATGCGTCCAATATCTCTTCGCGCGAGTCTCGCGCTTACCGCCTGCCTTGGTGCCTCCGTGCTGGCTGCTCAGTCGTCAAAGCCCACCATCACTCTGGACGAGTTCTTCAACACCACCGACATTATCAACGCGCGCCTCTCGCCTGACGGATCTTCCGCCGTGATTGAGACGGAGGCACCCGACTGGAAGAATAACGTCTACCGCAACGACCTCTGGCTCTGGACCGCTTCCGACGGCCTTCACCCTCTCACCCACTCAGGCACGGAAGAGGATCCGAAATGGAGCCCAGACGGCAAATGGATTGCGTTCATCTCCGATCGTCCACTTGATTCCGACGCGGCTGACAGCGCAGACGACGATGACCCTCCCGCTGCGGATGCGGATCGGCCCAATCGCCTTTGGGTCATTCCCGTCGCCGGCGGTGAAGCGCTCCCGCTCTACTCGCAGAAGCTCGATGTCCACGCCTTCGCATGGTCAACCGACTCCAAATCCATTTACTTCGCCACCACTTCACCGCTCACAGCCGAACAAAAAGAGGAGCAGAAGAAGGAGTGGAAGGACGTCGTTCGCTGGCGCGAGCAGTACCGAGGCGATCTGCTTCTGAAGATTGACGTCGCACCCGCTCTCGCCCACGCGCTGGAAGTTCCGCACGCATCCAAGGCGAGCAAGTCGGATGACAGCAAAAATCTCCCGCCACTCCCGGCCCATACCGCCACGCTCACGTCTTCTGATCTGGCCCTGGCAGAAATCGCACCTTCGCCTGACGGCAAGTCCATCGCATTCACCACCACCTCCGTCCACCACCGTGTGGAAGATCCCTCAAACTTTGAAATCTTCCTCGTGCCAAGTGAGGGCGGAAAGGCAAAGCAGCTCACGCACAATCAGGGCATCGAGTCACAACTGCATTGGTCCGCCGATAATCGCACTCTTTACTTTGCGGTGGGACCAGGCGCCGGATATATTGAAGGCCCTTACAAAGACGTGCAAGGCCGCCTCTATCGCATGGATGTCGGCTCTGCCGGCGTCACCCGCCTTGGTTCTGACTTCACCGGTTCATGGGATCGCTTTGCGCTTCTGCCGGATGGCCGTGAAATCGCAACGGGCCAGAAAGGCACGCAGGCACAGGTCTATCTCGTTGAAGGAAACAAGGCCACTGAGCTTCCCGGCCTGGCGGGAACCTACGCCGGTATCCAGTCAACGGCCGGCTCCGCAACCATCCTCCTTCGTTACTCCACATTCGATAAGCCCGTGCAGGTCTTTCTCGCGGCCGACCCGCTTCACCCTGACCAGCTCAAGCAACTCACCAATTTCAATCCCGTCTTCGCGGAGCGCGCGCAGCCTGAATACGAGCCGTACACCTGGAAATCTGAAGACGGCCGCACCATCGAGGGCATGCTGATCTTTCCTCCGGGGAAGAAAGATGCAAAGCATCTGCGCATGCTCACGCTCATTCATGGCGGCCCCGAGGATGCCGACGGCAACCGGTTTGAAGCCGATTGGTACGACTGGGCCGCCTACGCCGCCGACAATGGCTGGCTTGTCTTCCGCCCAAACTACCGCGGATCCACCGGCTATGGGGATGACTTCATGCTCGCCATTGCACCGCATCTGGTCTCTTCTCCGGGACGCGATATCCTCTCCGGCGTTGACGCCCTCGTCAAAGACGGCATTGCCGATCCCGATCATCTCGCCATAGGCGGTTACAGCTACGGCGGCTACATGACCAACTGGCTTATCACTCAGACCACACGCTTCCGTTCAGCCGTTACCGGCGCAGGTGCCGTTGAACATGCCGCCAACTGGGGCAATGACGATCTCACCTACGACGATGCATGGTATCTCGGCGGCACTCCCTGGCAAAATCCTGAAAATTATCAGGCCGAGGCGGCCCTCTTCCGCTTTGACAAGGTCAAGACCCCTGTTCACTTGGTGCAGGGACAGTCTGACGTACGTGTCAGTTACCTCGAGGGCGTAACCATGGAACGGGCATTGCAGACTCTGCACATACCGCACGCCTTCCTTGCCTTCCCGGGTGAGGGTCATAGCCTGGACAAAAACCCCTGGCATGGCTACATCAAGGTTCGCGAAGAGCTCAAGTGGATCGACAAGTACGACAAGTAAAAACATGCCCCGGACATCGTTTCCGTGTCCGGGGCATTCCACTCTCGAAATTAGCTTTCTAAACTCTCTAAGGTCAACTGTCGCAACTTCAGCGAAAGCGAGGGCGCATGAATGCCTTCCTTCGCATTGCCGGAATCCCACACTGGTTGAGCTTCCACGCGATCGCGTCCCGCCAGCTTCGCCCGGTAAAGGGCCTTGTCGGCCAACGAAATCAGATTCTCCAGGGGAAGATCCCGCACCGTACGAAGTGAAGCGATACCGATGCTCAGGCTTTCCCTGGCTTCATCGGCCTCCCACTCGTGCAAACGGAAGGTCCCACACAGCTCGGCGGCCATTTTTGCCGCTTCTTCCGGCGAAGCCCCTAAAAGCAGGAGCGCAAATTCGTCTCCGCCAATCCGGGCGCAATGGCTGCCCACAAAGCACTTTGCCATTCTCTCCAGCTTTTTGGCCAGTATTACCAGTACCCGGTCACCATGTAAGTGCCCGTGGCAGTCGTTCGCCTGCTTGAACTGGTCAATATCAATCAGTACCAGGGAGAGTGGCAACTCACCAGCCGTTGCCTGCAGTCGGCTGTACGCACCCGCAAACGACCGCCGGTTGCCGATCCCGGTCAATGGATCGCAGGTTGCCAATCCCTCCAGTTGCTCATTCCGCACCTTCAGCGCAGACCGTTCCTCGGTCGCAAGAACATCCAATAGCACCGCGCGCACCACATAGCACAGCAGCGCCGCGCCAATGGCAATCCCCGCCAGCCAGGGCGAATTGTGCAGCAGGATCAGTCCCAGCATCACGTCAAGCAATGCCAGAAACGACGGCATCAAACTGCGCACCACCACACTCGGCGCTCGCTCCATCTCCTTTTCATTCATGGCAGCATGCGCACTGTAGTTTGTGTAGAACAGGTACAGGGCGAATCCCGCCAGCAGCGTTGTTCCCACCACATCCAGTTCGCTGCTGTTGTCGAAGTGCATCCAGGTGTAGGAAATCTGATTCGCCAGAAAATAGGAAATGAGCCTCAATCCGAAAAAGAACGCAAGGATCCGCAAAAACTTCATCTCTCCGCGAGTCGCCGCGCCCAGGCACGCAATTGACGCCACTACGAAAAGACACAGCGCCACAACCTGACCAATCAGCAGATGGTCCAGCGTGAAGGTATTCGTTGCCGGCGAATAAATGAGATCGAAGCGCAACGCCACGAACAGTGCGGCCTGCAGCATGTCCACCACCACGATGGCACGCGATACGCGGGAGAAGAACAAGACCGCCGACAGCAGGTACAGCACCTCGCCCGAGTTGAAGCATGCGGTCTGCAACTGCCTGTTGGGAACCGTATGCAGAACCAGTTCGGAAAATGCCAGCAGATAGCCCAGCGACGCAATCACAGCTGCCGCCGCAATCAGCGACCAGCGAATCCTCAATGTCCCCTGGGCACCGCGTGCCCTCGTCCAGAAACCGGACGCGCAACCAATCAGCACCAGCGCCAGGCACAGATATCCAATTCCTGCCGAACGAGCCGTGTTCGCGCTCGCCACACTTGCGTGGAAACCGCAAATAGCCATGGCTATCAGAGTCACCAGTGCCGTCATCACTTTGCGCCCGCGTGTTTTCATTTGCCTTTTAGGTACTTCCACCGGCGCCACTCCGGCCTCGGAAGAGCTCTCGTCATTCGCTCCGAGAGAATCGTGCATGTTCTCGCTCCCAATGCGAAACGTACTAAATCGTTGGAATTGCAACTTTAGGTCACGCTTTGAAGAGGGAAGCCTGTGTGACCTTCGAAAACTCTATCCCATTCATCCTTAAAGGGGTGTACCACAAAGGAGCTACCCCACTACTCCTCGGTAACTTCTCGCATGCCGGTTGGAATCACACATGCCCCACCCCTGATCGGATGCCCGATAATAGAGAGGCTGCCTCGGCAGCTTTGAGAGACTATCTGGGCCGCGCATCGTCGAACTCTGTGCGCACATCCATTCAACAAGGGATCGAAAAACCCGCCGCATGAACGCAACCGAGCAGGACAGGCAATCCGCATTCCAGCAAACGCTCCTTAGCGCGCGCCGCACCATGCTGCTCAGCGAGATCCTCAAACTCGCCCTCGACAGCTTCCGCGCCTCTAAGCTCCGTTTTGCCCTCACTGCCCTCGGCATGGTCATCGGCACCGCGTCTGTCATCCTCGTGGTCACCATCGGCATGACTGGCAAACGCTTCATCCTCGACGAGATCCAGAAAATCGGCACCAACATGATTGAGGTCGAGTACTCAGGCGGCGGCGCCACCGGCTCTGATCAGGTGCTCTACCACGACTACCTCACCCACGAAGACGAGGAAGCTGTCCTCTCCCAGGTACCCACTGTTCGCTATTCCTCGCCCATGCTTGAGATGCATGACCGCATCAGCTTTGGTGGCGGCGTCGTCAAAGACACGCTCGTCCTCGGCGTGAGCCCGCAATACCGCGACGTGCGCAATCTCATCCTCCTCGCCGGTCGCTTCTTTGACGTACAGGATGAGAGCGCCCACATCAAATGCGCCGTGGTCACTGTCCCCTTTGCAAAGGAAATGTTCGGTTCCTCTCAGGCCGCCATCGGCCGCGACTTCACCATTCAGGGAATCCCCTTCACCATCATCGGCACCTTTAAGGAGAGCGTCGAAACCTTCGGACAATCCGAAATCGCCGACGAAACCATCCTCATCCCCTACTCGGTCGCGCGCTATTTCACCGGAACAGACACGGTAAAGCAGATCTTTTTCTCCATTCGCAATATGGAGGACGTGCCCGACGCATCGCGCGAAATTCATCGCGTCATCGCCGCGCGCCATAAAACCAATTCGGTCTACAAGGTCTTCAACATGACCGAACTCCTCACCACCGCGGCCACCATCGCCAATATTCTTACGGTCGTGCTCGTCCTGGTCGCCGCAGTCACGCTCGCCGTCGGCGGCGTCGGCATCATGAACATCATGCTTGCCAATGTCCGCTCCCGCATTCGCGAAATTGGCATTCGCAAGGCGCTTGGCGCAACCTATCGAGAGATCAAACTGCAGTTCCTTGCCGAGGCCGTCATCATTTCCCTCACTGGAGGCATTGCCGGCACCATCCTCGGCCTCATGCTTCCCCTCTCCATTCGCTTTTTCACCAATTACGCTCTGCCCTTCTCCTGGTGGTCGGTTTTCATCGCCTTGACCTCCGCAACCCTTGTGGGCATCATCTTCGGCACGGTTCCCGCCACGCGCGCAGCTCAACTCAATCCGGTGGAGTCGCTTAAATATGAGTGAGCCCGAACGCAACTCCGACCAGCCCGCCGAAGATCAGCCTCAGATTGGCGGTATCAATCTCCCTCTGGTCTATTCCCTCATCGCCATTGCACTCATCGCGGCAATCGGCTTCGCAGTCCTCATCGTCCTGCCGTTCTATCATCGTCGCTAGAATTTCTTCACACTCGCAGGTCTTCATGCTCACCCAATCTGAAAAAGCCGCCATCTTTCAGCGTCTCCACGAGCGCCCCGAACCCTTTGTCATTGGCAATCCGTGGGATGCAGGCTCCGCGCGCATTCTCACCGCGCTCGGCTATCAGGCATTGTCGACAACGAGCGCCGGGCTCGCTTTCACTCTCGGGCGTCGAGACGGCACTGGCGCTGTAACCCGCGCCGATGCTCTTTCTAATGCGCGCTCCATCGTCGAAGCCACCGCCCTCCCCGTTGCTGCCGATCTGGAAAACGGCTACGGCCACACTCCTGAAGATGTCGCGGAAACCATCAGCCTCGCTGCAGAAGCCGGACTTGTCGGCGGCTCCATTGAAGACGCCACCGGCGATCCCGGGAATCCCATCTACGACTTCGCCCTTTCCGTGCAGCGCATTGAAGCCGCCTCACTCGCAGCCGCCAAACTTCCCTTCCGCTTCATGCTCGTCGCTCGCGCGGAAAACTATCTCCACGGGCGTCCTGACCTGCTGGACACCATCCGCCGCCTGCAGGCCTTCGAGCGCGCTGGCGCTGAAGTCCTTTATGCACCCGGCCTCACCGATCCTGAAGACATCCGAGCCGTCTGCGCCGCCGTGCGCCGCCCTGTCAACGTTCTGGCAGGCATGCCCGGCGCTCCGCCTCTTTCCGTCGAACAATACGGCGAACTCGGCGTGCGCCGCATCAGCGTTGGCTCCGGCTTCTGCCGCGCCGCTGTCACGGCATTTCTCAATGCAGCCCGCGAACCCATTGAGCAGGGCACCTTCACCTTCGCGGAAAACAACCTCTCGCTCAGCGAAGTGACCGCACGCTTCGGCTGACAAAGATTCACTTCACACAAACACAACGGCCCGCCGGTCTCTCACACAAGCAACCGGCAGGCCGTTCAGTACCTTCTGCGAAGATGCGTGAGCTTTAGAACCTCTCGCCCACCATCTCCTCGCTCTTCTTCCACAGCGCTTCCGCATTCTTTGGATCAAGCGCATACGCGCGCACGCCCTCGCTGATCGGGGTGATCGTCACGTCGTCGCCCACCATATTGCCCACGTGGCAATTCTCGCAGTACCGTCCGCCAATCTCCTCGGGCTTCGCCACCACACCGGCCCACACTGACGTCGCCGCGCCCTGCGGAATCGTCTTCCACTGGAATGGCTCCTTGCCCTCCTCGGCCTGCTGTTTGTTGATCTGCGTAACCATCGCTTCAAGCTGCCCCTCGCCCATGTGCCGCCCCAGCTCCGTCTGAATGCCGCCCGGATGCACCGCCGCCGCGCGCACGCCGCGTCCCTTATGCCGCGCATCGAACGCCACGGCAAATAGAATGTTCGCCGTCTTGGAGCGTCCGTACGCCGCAAAGGGATCGTACGGCGTTTTCTCAAAATTCGGGTCGTCGAGGTCCACATTCGAGAACCGGTGTCCCGACGACGATAAATTCACCAGCCGCCCGCCGTCGCGAATCAGCTTTGCAATCCGGTTCACCAGCACAAAGTGCCCCAGGTGGTTCGTCCCGAACTGCGTCTCGAATCCATCCGCCGTCTGACCCTTCGGCGTTGCCATCACGCCGGCGTTCGCAATCACCACGTCGAACAGCTTGCCCGCCGCCGCCAGCTTGTCGGCGCATGCGCGCACACTCTTCAGATTCGCCAGGTCCAGTTCCACCAGCTCCAGGCTACCGCCGTGCGCTGCGGCTTCTTTGCTCACCTGCTCCGTGGCCTTTTTCGCCTTTTCCAGGTCGCGCGCCGCGCCCACAACGTCTGCGCCGTGCGCCGCAAGTGCCCGAGCCGTTTCCACACCCAGTCCGGCTGAAACGCCCGTCACCAGAAATCTCTTTCCCTTCAAATCAACGCCCGTCAGCACTTCATCGGTCGTCGACTTCGCTCCGAATACACTCACTTCTGTTGTCATTCATTTTCTCCAGCGGGCAATTGGTGAAAGAGTCACGCCATCCAGCCCGCACCGTTGGAACAACGTATCCATTCAAACTCTCGGCGCCACGGCGTAAGCCATTGCTAAATGCACCAGCGCTTCGACGCACACACGCAATCACGCGCGCAGATACTAGGATTCAGCTGTTTAGGAAAGGTTTCACTTCGAGCGCGCTTTATCAGCCCCGCCGCGTCAGCTCGCGCTCAACCTCGCGATACATCTCCGACTCCGGCGCAGGCTTGCCCGTCCATATCTCGAACTGCCGTGCGCCCTGCTGCACAAACATCTCCAGGCCCCCAATTGTCGGAATTCCTCGTTGTTTGGCCAGCTTCAGCAGAGGCGTCTCCAGCGGGTTGTACACCATGTCGAACACCAGTCCCGCATTCAGTTCCTTCGCCGTGATCGGCATCGCAATCTTGTTCTCACGCATGCCGCACGGCGTCGCGTTGATCAGCACATCAAAATGCTGCTTCACAAATGCGTCGTGCTTGAGCGACTTCGCCTTCGCCTTGCGCGCCAGGGCCACCGCGCTTTCGTGCGTGCGGTTCACCACGTAGACCTCTGCGCCCTGCTCCACCAGTCCGAACACCGCCGCTCGCGCGGCACCACCCGCACCCAGCACGGCCACTCGGGCTCCTGGCAACTTCATCCGCCGTTCCAACGGTCGCACCACGCCGGCCACATCCGTATTGAACCCATACAGCTTTCCGTCCGCGCCCGTGCGCAGCGTATTGCATGCGCCAATCTTCGCCGTCAGCGGATCCATATTCGCCAGATGCGGCAGCACATCCTGCTTGAATGGCATCGTCACCGCAACGCCCGCCAGCGGTATCTCGCGAATCACGGTCAGCAGGTCATCCACTGACTTCGGCTTCAGGGGCAGCAGCACTGCGTTCACGCTCTCGCGCCTGAACGCAGCATTCTGCATCAGTGGAGAAAGCGAGTGCGCCACCGGATTCCCCGCCACACCAAAAATCCGCGTCGCCTGGTCCAGTTGGTCAATCCTGAACACATCAAGCAGCGTCCGCGCGGAAACCTGCCCCGGCGCCGTCTCCGTTTCGTCCGTCAATGAAGCGAACGTGAACACTCCACCGGACCGGGGCCCAAGCACGCGGCTCAGAATCCCTTCCTCTCCCATCGCAATGCCCACAATATGCGAGGCCAGCGAGCGGTCTTCAATCAGCCGCAGCACAGCCAGGTTGTCCGCCAGCGAGTGCGCCGTTGAAACCACCTTCACGTAGTCCGGCTCAAATTCCTGAATCCGGTCCGCCGCATGCGCCAGTCCGCGAGTCCTTGAAAAATCGTGAAAACTGATCAGGAGCGCCGCGCCTGTTGCGCGCAAGCTCTTCAGCTGTGCTGACTTCGCGCTTTCCGCCGATTCAATCTCCAGATCCACAATCTGGCAGCCGGCCGCCGCCGCGCCTTCCAGAATCTCCAGCTCCGCCGCCAGCGAACCGGTGAAATTGCCGCCATTCTGTTTCCGCCTGCAGGTCGCAATCACCGTCGCCATCTTGTGGTCAGCCAAAAAGTGCTTAATGCGTGGCAGCACCGTGTGCGGCTTGGGCAGAAAGTCCAGCCTTAACTCCATGAAATGTGAGTCACTTAGAGCCGCTTCTGCCCGCGCCATCAGCTCTCCCGGAGCATTCGCCTGAATGGCGATACAGAGCTTTCCCAGCCGGGGCTTAGGTGCCGCGGGGGCAACTGGAGCGGAAATGGGTTCGGCAATCGGCATTGTTGGCCACCGTCTCGTCGGAGTTTCGCTTCGCCCAGCCGCTGTGCGTCATCGTCTTTTTCCCTTTGGGAAACAACAATTTGCACACTTTTTGCGACTTTTACAGGACCCGCCTTCGCTCCGGCCTCGTTCTAATTGACGCATCTTAGACGGGTTGCGTCCCAGATGCAACGACAGAAAGGAGCAATTAGTCACATCGCACCCCGGTGACCGCCCAACCCCGCCCCCTTGTGGCAATCTGAATGAAGTGGAGGCAGTTACCGAACATGACCGTGGAAACGCAGGCAGCAGCAAAGGTTATTGAAGACATTCACGTGTGGAAATCGGGCGGTGCCAGTTCCGCCGAGGCCCTCTCAGCCTGGATTAGCGCCCGGCTCGCCGCGCATGAAGCCGCGCTCACCGCTCTGCTCGCCGTGGAAGGCCCCCGTACCCCTGCCAACACCCTCACTCTCTACGATGTCGTCGTTGAGCAGCTCAGCCTCGCCGGTTCTCAGGCAGGCATCCTCAACTCCGTCGCAGCCTCCAGCGCCGTGCGCGACCAGGCCCAGCTCGAAGCCCAGCGCATCGCCATGGCGGCCAGCGCTCTCAGCCTTAACCGCCCGGTCTATGACGCTCTCGCCGCCATGGACCTCACCGGCGCCAGCCCCGCCACGCAGCACTACGTCGAGCGCACCCTCCTCGGCTACCGCCTCGCCGGCGTCGACCGTGACAAGGAAACGCGGGATAAGCTCCAGGCCCTTCACCAGAAGGCCACCCTGACTGCCCTCGAGTTCAGCCGCAACATTCAGGAGGGCGGCAAAACCATCGAGGCCACCCCAGACGAGCTCGAAGGCCTCCCCGCCGACTACATCGCGCGCCACCCCGCCAACGCCGAAGGCAAAGTCACCATCACCACCGACCCGCCCGACATGCAGCCCGTCATGACCTTCGCCGCCTCGTCCGCGTTGCGCGAGCGCATGTTCGTCGCCTACAACACTCGCGCCTTCCCCGCGAACAAAGATCTGCTCCTCCAGCTCCTTGCCACGCGCCAGGAAATCGCCTCTACCCTCGGCTTCCGCAGTTGGGCCGACCTCGCCACCGCCGACCAGATGATGGGCTCCGCCGCCAATGTGCGCACCTTCCTTGCAAAGCTCAACGACGCAAGCCGCGCAGGCGCCATCCGCGAGCACGAAATGATCCTCGAATTCGTCCGCCAGCATCAGCCCGGCATTCAGGAGATCGACACCACCAGCCGTGGCTACTGGTATGAGCAGTTCCGCCGCGCCCGCTATCGACTTCGACTCGCAATCCGTCCGCCCCTACTTCCCTTACGCGCAGGTCGAGCAAGGCGTCCTCGATACCGCCGCACGCCTCTTCAAAATCGAATTCCGCCGCGCCAATGCGCAAGGCTGGGACCCTGCCGTCAGCGTCTTTGACGTCATTGAAGGTGGAGTGCAAGTTGGTCGTTTCTATCTCGACATGCACCCCCGCGAAGGCAAGGACAAGTGGTTCTCCGCCGCGCCCGTCGTCACCGGCGTCAAAGGCCGCTACATGCCGGAAGCCGCCCTCATCTGCAACTTCCCTGAGCCCACCGCAGACGACCCCGGCCTCATGCAGTACTCCGACGTCGTCACGTTCTTCCATGAGTTCGGCCACCTCATGCACGCCATCCTCGGCGGCCAAACCCAGTGGGCCGGCCTCTCCGGCTTCGCCACTGAAGGCGACTTCATCGAAGTCCCCTCGCAGATGCTCGAAGAATTCTTCCGCGACGAAAAGCTCCTCCAGTCCTTCGCAAAGCACTACCAGACCGGCGAAGTCCTCCCCAGCGCCACCATCCAGAAGATGAAAAGCGCCGGCGCGTTTGGCCGCGCAGACTGGGTCCGCACCCAGCTCTACTACACAACCCTCTCGCTCGACCTGCACGACGAGGATCCTGCCGGCCTCGACCTCGACTCCAAAACCCGCAGCCTATACACCAGCCTGCTCCCCTGGACATGGAACGACGAGCAACCGTATGTACGCCAGCTTCGGTCACCTCACCGGCTACTCGTCCAACTACTACACCTACGCCTTCGATAAGGTCATCGCGCTCGACTTCTTCGCTCAGTTCGACCCCGCCGACCTGCTTGGCTGCGACGCCGGCGCAAAGTACCGCAAGACCGTCCTCGAGCAAGGCGGCTCCCGTCCCGGCCGCACCATGGTCCGCGACTTCCTCGGCCGCGACGAAGACTTCTCTGCTTTCACCCGCTGGATCGACGAAGAATTCGAATCCGAACCAACCCTCACCACCGCATAGGCGTCAAGCGTCTCATCCCCGCCACCAATCCACCGTGCCCCATCCTTCGCATCGCGAAGGGTGGGAAACCACAACACGCACCCCCAACCACCAACGCCTGTCCTCCTGAGCGCAGCGAAGAGAAGGGACCCGCGGTTGCATTTCCCGAATCATCCCGGGCCCTGATCCAATGGCCGCCTGAACAACAGCAACAAAATGGCAATGGCCGGGTCAGGCCGTAACTCGCCCAGAACTCCAGATTGGCCTCAGTAAGGGCATCGGCGATTTGGCGTCAGTTTTGAACTATCTCTGCTGAGACGCCGTTTCAGGGGACCTATCCAAAGCTTGCCCCATAGCCTCTCTCAGCGGGCACACTGAATGCGCCAATCGAGAGCGAGCACTTCCCAGAAAGCGCAACGGCGCCGCGCAGTGAAATGATCGTCGTTCCTACTCGCAGCGCAGTGCCGTCATTGGTTCTACGTGCGTGGCACGCCGCGCCGGCAGCAGACAGGCAATTACGCCGATAGCCGTCAGGAGGACGGCTGTAACCGCAAACGTGAACGGATCAGTTGGACGCACGTGATACAGCAGGCTGCCCAGCAGCCTCGTGGCCACGATTGCCGCGGCTGCACCGAGCAAGACTCCTGCGACGTGAGCACGAAGCCCTGCCTGAGGACGAGAAGCAATACGCTGCTGCGCTGCGCTCCAAGCGCGGTGCGAATGCCGATCTCGCGGGTTCGCCGGGTGACATCGTAAGAGAGCAACCCATAAAGGCCGATGCATGCGAGCAGCAAACCTAATGCGCCGAAGAGACCGAACAGGCGCGCGATGAGGCGCTGATTGAAGAGCAAGCGATTGATGGCGTCAGATTGCGTCCGCATGCGGATGACGGGGAGGTTGCTGTCTACCTGATGCACGACATTGCGCACTGCTGACATGAGCCCTGCGGGCGAAGCGGCAGTTCGCATCTCAAACGTGGCGCCGCCTTTGATGTAGCGGAATGTAGGCCGTGGGGCCAATGGCACTGCGCAGGCTTTCATACTTTGTGTCAGCCGACTACGCCGACAATTTGCCATTTCAGATCTTTCGGATCGTCGCCGCCGAAGTGGAGCCCGATTGGATTTCTGCCTTTGAGGAATTTGCGCACAAACTGCTGATTGACCACCGCAGTAAGTTGCTTGCTCTTCATGTCCGATGCCTGGAAGACGCGCCCATCCATCAACGGGATCTTCATGGTCTGGAAGTATTGCGGACCGACGGAGAGCATCTGCGTTTCGACGGTGTTCTTGTCTGTCTGCCCTTCGATGAATACACCTGAAGTCCACAAGCCTCCGTCGAGGACGGAGAACGATGAGTAGCTGGTGTTGACGACTCCGGGAAGCGCGGAGAGGCGGCTTTGGATGTTTGCATAGAGATTTGGGATTTGTTCTTCGTTGTAGCCGGCCAGCTCCGGTTCGACGGAGAAGAGGATTATGTTGTGCGTGTCAAAGCCAGGGTCAATGCTGTGCAGGTTGTTGAGTGTGCGCAACAGGAGGCCCGCGCCGGCAAGGACAACCATGGACAGAGCGACCTGCATGATAACGAGTCCTTTGCCAAGACCGAGGCGCTCTCTGGCTCCGTGTACGGCGGTTGTCGTGCTTCCTTTGAGCGCAGTTGTCACGTTGGCGCGCGATCCGCGAAATGCAGGCGCGAGTCCAAAACCGATTCCTGTGAGCAGTGCCACGCCGACCGCGAAGAGGAGTACGGGCGCATTGGGCGTCAGGTCAAGCCGTAAGCGGTAAATACGAGCTGCGCGCAAAGAAGGCTGCCAACCCTGTTGCCCCCGCATAGGCCAGCAAGGCGCCTAACGCCGCGCCGAGCGAGGAGAGCAGCAGGCTCTCCGTAAGAAGCTGGCGGATGACGCGGCGCCTTCCCGCGCCCACGGCCAGGCGTACGGCCATTTCACGCTCGCGCGCCGCACTGCGCGCCAGCATGAGCCCCGCAACATTTGCGCAGGCAATGAGGAGCACGATGCCTACGGCCGCCATGAGGAGCAGCAACGGCTTCTCATACTGCTCTCGAATTCCCGAGAGCCCCACCTGGGCCGGCAGGAGCCAGAGATGCGGATCATCGGTTGCTTTCCACACCGGCTTTGCGCCATGCAGTGTGTTCATTCAAGAAGAGGGTGTTTGACTCGAGCCTGTGCCTGATGCAAGCGAAACGCCAGGGCAGCAAACGTGCAACAACAACGAGCCACCATTGGTCATTTGCTGCTCAGCCCAATCCTGCCGGAGGACCTCTGCCCTGCTCAGACGGCAACCACAAATCAATCGACTTTCCTGGAGTGAGGCGGGTGAAGCTTGAGTCTGCGACGCCCACAATGGTGAATGCTGTGTTGTTGAGGCGGATTGTTTGACCGATGACGTTTTGCGAGCCACCAAACTCGCGCTGCCAATATCCGTAATCGAGCACGGCGACCGGTTCCGCGCCGGATTTGTCATCTTCCTGATTCAATGTGCGACCGAGGGCCGACTTTACGCCGAGGGTGTCAAAATAACTGCCTGAGACGAGCTCGCCTTGTGCCATGGTTGCGGCTCCATTGCCGCTGAGGTTGATTTGGAAGGGCCCGGCAAAGGCCATTGCGTTTGCAAAGAGGTTCTTCTGGTCGCGGATCTTCTGGAACATGGGATAGGACAGCGAGCAATCGCTGTGCATGCCGTGGTAGTCCTGGCAGTCGCCATAGCTGCTGGTCCCAAGATGGTGGGGCCGGTTTTGCGCGGCCCACTCGGCCACAACCAACTGCTGCGGGTCACTTACGGGCAGCGAGCGCAGCATGACGGCATTCACCAAGGTGAAGATTGCGGTGTTGGCGCCGATGCCCAGCGCAAGCGTCAGTACGACTACGATGGTGAATCCGGGTGTTTTGCGAAGCTGACGCAGGCCATAGCGAATGTCCTGCAGCATGGATTCAATCCACATGGTTCCGCGGCTCTCCCGGCAGTCTTCTTTTATCTGTTCCATTCCGCCGAACTCGATACGCGTCAGGCGGCGCGCCTCACTCTCTGCAATGCCGGAGCGCATCTTGTCTGCCACCTGCGATTCAAAGTGGAATTCGAGTTCGCGGTCGAGTTCGTTCTCCATGCGTTTCCGGGCAAAAAGGCGCCGTAGCCAGCTCATGAGATACCCTCCAGTGTGCCCTTCAAGATGAGTCCGACGACGTCCGTGAGGCGCTTCCAGCTTTCGGTTTCTGATTTCAGGTGTGCGCGTCCCTTTGCAGTGAGCGAGTAGAACTTGGCTTCGCGGCCGGTTTCGGTCGGCTTCCAGTCGGCGGAGAGGAGCTTCTTGTACTCCAGACGATGAAGTGCGGGGTAGAGCGATCCCTGCTGCACCTGCAGCGCCTCGCGCGACATCTGCTGGATTCTCTGCGCGATTGCATAGCCATGGATGGGTCCAAGAGCAATGACGCGGAGAATGAGGAGGTCGAGGGTACCTTGCGGAAGGTCGAATTTGTCTTCTGTCTTCATGCCTATGACTTCTACATATACTCCACGACATGTAGAAGGTCAAGGCATCAGTCGGCACAAACCAGGCAAGGCAGCTTGCCAACTCATCGATTCCCAAAGCTGGCAGAACACTCAAGAGTGAACCCCGCTCATCGAACTTTCATCGCGATCGGCGGGCAAAAGCCTCGGCCAGCATGAATATGCGAAGGATTGGTCGTTGAGCGTCTGCTGAACCTGGTATGGAGGATCGGCCTTCAAGACGCTCGGAGTCAGTAGCTTTTCTGAACCGCCTCCAGACCACCGATATGCTCAAGGACCACGGATGGAGCCTCCGCCGCACCGCAGGTCCGCTCCATGCAATGCCTTACTTCTGCACCGCGCCTCGCTCGTACACTCCGTTGCTGCCGAACTGCTTTCCATTCATGTCCGTGTCCATGCAGTTCACACCCGGTGTGCAGCCCGCAGGCAAATTTGCGAAGGCGTTGTTTCCCGCGTTGGTGTCCTTCACAAGCGAAAAGTCGAGGCTTTCATAAGGAACCAGCTGTGTTCCGCTGCCGTCCCAGTTCACAAAGGGGTTCGTATTGGACACAGTCTGCCCATTCGACCCGCAGTTCTGCATCGTGCCTGCCGGACCGCCGTACACCGTGTTGTAGTCCGCATTGATCGTCCAGGAGTTGCCTCCGTTGTACACGCACGATCCATGCGCATTCCACACCAGGTTGTTCTGGATAATCCACGTCGCCGAGCCCGACCCCGATGCATACAGGAAGAACATCTGGCACGCCACTCCGCCCTGCGAGCAGTGCGGCTGCACGCCAATGTTCGCAATCGTGTTGTTCACAATGTAGCTGGTGCCGAGCACCGTGCCTCCAAAGAAGCCCACAAAGCCGTCACCCAGGCCGGATGAAGTCGATCCCGAGCCCGAATACATATTGGCGTTGTCCGTCCAGAAGGCAATGTTGCCATAGATGTACCACGGGCCCACCTGCGCGCCCGGTCCCGATGCATCCGTAATCACGCCCGACGAAAGGATGTCCTGGAAGTAGTTGTAGCGAACCACCATGTCCTGCACCGTCGACGAGAACGCCTCCGAGTGCGCGCCGTTCGACTGATCGCCTGAGTGGTCGCGCGAGATGTAGTTGTACTCGATAATCCAGTGCGAACCATTGGAGTTGTTCACCGAATTGATGTTCGACTGGAACTGCGTGTCGCCCACATCATGAATCCAGCTGTGCCCCACATACAGATTGTTCGTCGGGCTGCCGGTGTAGAAGCCTCCATCGCAATACATGGAGCAGTTCGATGAGCTCCCGCTGTTGTACGTCATATTCATGTTTGAGCCGCGAACCTCAACGTAATCGAATGTGAGGTGCGAGAACGAGTTCCCTGATGAGTTGCGGTTGGTAATCACTCCTGATTTCCCGCTGATCCCGTTCAGGTCGAACATGATCGTGTATCCCGATTGCCAGTCGCTCCCGCGCGTCTGGCCTTCAAACACCCAATAGTCGCTGAAGACACCCGTCTCGCCGCCGCCAAAAATGGCTTTGCCTGCGTAGGAATTGTTCCAGTCGGTCGCCGGACCATGGCTGGCCGCAGTCGCGCCTTCAATCGTCACGTTGAGCGTCCCGCTGTCCGGCGTGGTGAAGTTCTGCGCGCCGTAATTGCCGTTGGCAATCCAGTAAGTCACGCCCCGCAGCATCTTCGCGGGATTCACCTGCCCCGCACCCGTGCCAAAGCCCGTAAAGGCATTTGCCCAGCTGGACCCGTCCCCCGCACCCGTGGCCGCGGCATAGATGTAGCAGTTGCGCGTCCCATCGCAGCCCGTGGCCGCATTCACGCTGGACACGCTCAGCACCGCGGAACCCGAAACAGAGCCCGAGCTTGCCGTAATGGTCGTCGTCCCAGACGCAACAGCCGTGGCAAGGCCGGTGGATGCAATCGTGGCAACCACCGTCGTGCTTGAAGTCCACGTCGCCGTCGAAGTAATCACCTGCTTCGAGCCGTCGCTGTAGTTGGCCGTCGCGGCGTACTGCTGCGTCGCTCCAACTGAAATAGCCGTTGAGGCCGGCGACACCGTAATCGATTGCAGCGTAACCGGGCCGGCGGTCTTCACCGTAATTGCCGCCGAACCTGACACCGCGCCCAGAGTTGCCTGGATCGTGCTGCTGCCCGCCGCCACCGCAGACACCACACCCGTGCTGCTCACCGTTGCCACCGCAGTTGAGCTTGAGCTCCACGTTACCTGGCTCGTAATGTCCTTCGTCGATTGGTCGCTATAAGTGCCAACTGCCGTCAGAGTGACACTCGCTCCCACATTCACTGAGGAGGTGGCAGGCGTCACGGCAATGGAGTCCAGCGTGGCGTTCGTGGAATTGTTGATGAGAGCAGCGCTGCCGCAACCAGCCAGAACAAGAAATAAGGGTAGAAGCACAAACTGTTTCACAGAAAAAATCCTCTCAATCGCAGCAACTCTCAAGCAAGACAATCAAATGCAAACGCGAGTAAGCCCTCGGTGCCGCTCGGGCCTTTCTGCCAACCCTTCAACAAATCTGTCTGGTCGCCATTGGAGCGGAATCTACGCGGTTGATCAATACGGTGAAATTATCACGTTGTCCACCGCGAAGAAAAAGAAGAAATTCTCTACACCTGCAATTTTGTTGTGCATGGTCATCTGCAGGTCGTAACACCCCCCACCACAAGGTGTCGTCCCGTTCATCAGCGGAAACTGCGGATGCCGCATCCGGAACGCGCAGCATCGCACAGCGTTCAAGGTCACAAACTCCATCACGCGCCCCGCACAAGTAAATCCCTTACCGCATACGTCAGCGCAAAGCCCCTCACCACCCATTGAACCGGGGACGGTAACGTAAGCCGGCTATTCAGGAGTAATTCGTTCCGGGTATAATTGCATGACCTCCGTCATGCCCAATCCCTAAAGCGAGGAGCCGGGAAAACCTCGTCCCGAATTGCGAGGAAGTGGCATTTCTCTTCTGCGTGGCTCAAGCGGAAGTAATGCAATAGAATTGCGGAGTGTAGAAGACGTTTGGGCGCTTTGTTTATCGCAGCGCTTTCTGCTTCTGCTTCGCTGCTTTCCTCTTCACTCGCGCCTGGACAATAGCGGCCTTTTTGCGCCTCACTTTGGATGTACTGAACCGAGCGGAAATGGTTTAGTGTCCGCCATTCTTTTTCGTAAGCCGCACGGTATTTTGCTCCGAGCGGTGATGCGGCATACACCCGATCTGGAGGAACACAATTCGCGTAAGGGTAGCCGCGAGGCAAGAGAAAAGATCGCTAATGTGATCAGCAGAAGAAATGAGTGTGATGCCCGTTTTCACCGCATCCTTAATCTCGTTGCGCCAATCATCATCGGCTACGGCTATTGAACTCTCCGACGCGAGCAGAATAGCGTTGAGGAGCTTTATGAGTGGAATCTTTCCAATCCTTACAACGGGCAGTTTCCTTTAAGGCATAAATAAACACGCTTGCCGAATAACTGCTCCATTACATCTTTCATTGAGAAAAACTGACTCATGTCGTATCGAATGCCAGTTTCCTGCGACGACGACCGCTTGGATTTGGTGATCTGCTGCGATTCGACGAAAGTCAACTTCAACGTCTTCAATTCTTATTCCCACACGCTTAATCTCGCCGAAGTCTATATCGTCGTTCCTGCATTCGTAAAGCCAGGTGGTGCAGATGTCCTCGAGTCCGGACGACTGCCGCGAAGATCCGCGCGTGAAATTCATCCACTTAAAGCACACGATGCAGGTATGGCAGCTCACCATCAGTCCGCTGTGACGGATGACCCTTACCCTTTCGTCTCGCCAAATGGCAATGCGGTACCCTTCAATATAGTGGCGAATTTTATAGTTTTCAGATCGGGGCCCGCCATTTTGCAACTTTCCCCAAGTGCGAGGGACCAGTGGCACTCTCATTTGGACTTGAATACGAAGGGTTGTTTAGTATCGACGCTTGAAATTCTCAGAAATGACGAATTGCGGCATAAAAGGCCGCGATCGTGATCGATTCATCAAGTTCCAATACATCGCCTGTGCGAGCGGATCGGCTACATCGGAAGGCACACGGTATTTGTACGCGGGGAAATCTGTCGTCCCGTTGTCGGGCAAGTGGCATGATCTCTGGAATTCCGGCTGGATAAATTGGTAAATCGCCCAGCGGATGTTGTTCAAGAATTCTGCGATTTGGCTGGAATGGTAAATAAAGATATTTCCTTGGAACCACTCGAAGAACCCTTCAACTGCTAGTGTAGTGCGTCATAAATAGTATCTATTATGTATCGGGTGTCATCTTATGATTGGGAGACCCCTGATGCGTGTTGCCGATCCTATAGTGCTGGACGAAACAACCCGAAAAGAACTTCAGCGGCAAACTCGCCGCGGTTCAGTTCCGGTGCGCGTGGCTCTGCGCAGCCGCATCATTCTGCTCGCCGCTGACGGTTTGCAGAATCTCCAGATTGCCGCCGAACTCAACATCAGCGAGCGCATGGCAGCTTTGTGGCGCAGGCGGTTTCTCTCGCTCGGCATTAAGGGCTTGCTTAAAGATGCGCCCCGGCCTGGCCGCACACCTTCGATTCTCGCCTCCACCGTCGCGCAGGTGATTCGCAAAACCACGCAGACAACACCGCCCCATGCAACCCACTGGTCCACGCGCACCATGGCGCGCGAAACAGGCATCTCGGAGGCCAGCGTACGGCGCATCTGGCGCGCTCATGGACTCAAGCCGCATCGCGTGGAGAGCTTCAAAATCAGCCGCGATCCCGAGTTCGCTACCAAGTTGGAAGACGTAGTCGGCCTTTACTTGAATCCACCCGAACATGCGCTGGTGTTGTCGGTCGATGAGAAGAGTCAGATACAGGCACTGGACCGCACGCAACCCGGTCTACCGATGAAAAAGGGCCGTGGCCAAACCATGACGCACGACTACAAACGCAACGGAACGACAACGCTATTTGCCGCGCTCAACACGGCGACCGGTGAAGTCTATGGCCTGTGCCAGGAGCGCCATCGCCATCAGGAGTGGCTGAAGTTTCTGCGTTTGATCGATGAGACGGTCGAGGCGGAAAAGCAGATCCACATCATCTGCGACAACTATGCGACGCACAAACATCCACGCGTGCAGCGTTGGCTTGGGAAACACAAGCGTTTCCATGTGCACTTCACACCGACCTCGGCGTCATGGCTGAACATGATCGAGCGGTTTTTCCGTGATCTGACCGATAAGAGAATCCGGCGCGGAGTTTTTCAGGACCTGGAACAGCTCATCATGGCCATCGGTCAATATATCGACAAGCACAACGCCAATCCGAAGCCGTTCATCTGGACTGCGAAGGCAAACGATATCCTGGAAAAAGTCTCGCGTGCCCAAGCGGTGTTGAATAATCGCCTATCTGTGTGACGCACTACGCTTCATAGGCGTCTTGTTCGCTCACCGAAGGTCTCGCCACCTCGAGCAGTTTGCGGAGATCTTTGACCCTCCTCTCCCAGCCGTGCCAGGTTGTGCTTGGCGATGTCTCCGCACATTTGGATGTATCGAATCCGGCTTATCCGCAAATCTGTCACGAGGCCGATCGCAGAGAGGTTGACACTTGGGGCCGTCGAATTCACCTTCAAGCCATGCAGCGAAGGCATCCGCAGTCTGTCTGAGGCACGTCGAGTCTTTCCCAAGCTTCGGATTGGTGCAGACCTGGCGTATGTGAAAGAGGAAGGTTTTATCTGAAGGTGGCGCATCGTCCCTCGTGCGTCTGCTGAGGCCAAGCGGAACGATGCCGTTTTTGCCCGCTTTGATTTCTGAAAGGAAATCGCCCAGGAAGATGATAAATAGTCGGGAGAAAGCGCGATTTGTAAACTGCAGATTCGTAGGTTCCGTGCATTCGTTCCTAACGAAGGTCGCCCAGTTGACCATCATCATCGATCATCTCCCAAGCAGAATTGAGAATGATCACTTCGCGTTCGGTATCATTCATCGTCACTCCAATAATGCAGAGCAAATTTGGGCGGGCTGGGGACGAGCAGCCGGGCGGCTCCCTTCCCCGGCACAACCTGTCAGAGGTCGCTCACGATTTTGAACCAAGTTCGAGATAGAAAATTGCGCTACGTATTTCCTGATGGGAAAGCCCAGAATGACTCAAAAGATTCTCAATACTTCTCCCTGCTATGCCCCCAAGTGAATGAGGATCTTCCCCCTCCTATATACTTGGCTGCGGTGTATGTGGCACCGCCATTTTCTGAGATTTCTCGGGAAATCGTATAATCCCCAAGCTTTACGAATAGTTGACCGTGCCTTCTTTTTCCATGCTCCATCGCTCAATATCCTCCGTGTAGCACTCTGATCCCTTGAATTTTAGGCGATTTGAAGCGTGGCGGACCGCGGCCTGAAGTCCGCGCAAAGGTGGGGTGCAAAAAGGAATCGCCGAGATCCAGTCATTTGGCCGGTGCCAGACTACTATCTCGACGTTGCGTACGCGCAATTCGCAGGATTACTCCACGAAGACGCCCGTCCCTCCCCCATCCCCAACTCCCCACGCAGAAGTGACGAAATATCGTCACCAATCTCCCCAACCTGAGCCAACGATATAGGGTTGCCCATTTTCGCCCCCTCAAATTTGAGCAAATTTGGGCTAATTTCGCTTAAATTCAGCCCCCGCAACGCACATGCGGCCGCACTATCCTCGCCTTTCCGCGCTCCCTTCGCCGGGTAAATCCGGCAAAAACCGGCTCTCACCACTGCCACCCCTCCAACCGCGTCCTTACCCTCGCCAGGCCCCCTCGTTTCGGCCACAATACACGTGCTTTTTCGCATCCAATCCCTTGTTTCCCTGCCTCCGCCCTCCCGCGAGCGAAAAGCGAGCGCCTGACGCACCGCAGGTCCGAAGAGTTCATCGCATTGGCTCGTATTCTCCCCTGCGAGCGAAAAGCGAGCGTCTGCCGCACCGCAGGTGCCGGCTGCTGCATGCAATGCCCGCACCGCAGGCGCCGTAGTCCCTCAATCCCTTGTTTCCCTGCCTCCGCCCTCCTGCGAGCGAAAAGCCCCGGCTGCCGCACCCATTGCATTCGGGGCGCGCAAGCGCCGGCTGCTGCATGCAATGCCCGCACCGCAGGTGCCCGTTACAATCAAAGAGATATGATTCGTTTCTCTACCGCCGGAGAGTCCCACGGTGAGGCCCTCATTGCCCTCATCTCTGGCCTCCCCGCCGGCATTCCCATCGACCTCGACTTCGTGAACCACGATCTGTGGCGCCGCCAGCAGGGTTACGGCCGCGGCGGCCGCATGAAAATTGAAACCGATAAGGCCCACGTCCTCAGTGGAGTACGGCACGGCAAAACCATCGGCTCCCCCGTCGCCATTGAAATCGTCAATCGCGACTGGAAAAACTGGGAGGAGAAGCTCCCCGTCGAGGCAGGCGATCCCCAGAAGCATCAGGCAGTTGCCTCGCCCCGCCCCGGCCACGCCGATCTCGCCGGCGCCCTCAAGCACAACTTCCCTGACGCCCGCTACGTCCTCGAGCGCGCCTCGGCCCGCGAGTCCACCTCCCGCGTCGCCGCCGGCGCATTCGCCAAGCTCATGCTCCGCGAGCTGGGGATTGAAATCGCCAGCCACGTCATCCGCGTCGGCCGCGTCGAGCTTGATCGCGCCGCCACCTGGGATGAAATCCGCGCCGTCTCCCAGCAGAAGGAAATCCTCCTCTCCTGCGTCGACCCGGACACCGAAGCCCGTATGAAAGAAGAGGTTGAGCACGCCTCCCGCACCGGCGACACCGTCGGCGGCGTCTTCGAAGTCATCGCCCACGGAGTTCCCGCAGGCGTCGGCACCTACGCCAACTGGGACGAGCGCCTGGACGGCCAGCTCGCCTGGTCCGTCATGAGCCTGCAAGCCGTGAAGGCCGTTGAAATTGGCCGCGGCGTTGTTGCCGCCGAGTCCTTCGGCTCCGCCGTCCATGACGCCATTCATTACGCGGATTCTGAAACCGGCAAACCCACCCGTTTCACCCGCGAGCAGAACAACGCGGGCGGCATCGAGGGCGGCACATCCAACGGCGAAGACATCGTCGTCCGAGGCTACTTGAAGCCCATTTCAACCCTCCGCCGACCCCTCGCCTCCGTCCGCTTTGACACCCGCGAGGCAACCAGCGCAAGCTACGAGCGCAGTGACATTTGCGTCGTCCCTGCCGCCGGCGTCGCAGCCGAGTCCATGGTCGCCCTCACCCTCGCCTCCCTCGTGCATGAGAAGTTTGGCGGCGACTCTGCCCTTGAAATGAAGCGGAATTTCTCGGGGTACATCGAACAAATACGGAGCTTTTAAGTAAGTCGCAATGATTTTGAAGATCGTTAAATATCCAGAACCCGTCCTCCAGCAACCCGGCGAACCGGTCACCGAATTCAACGCCGAACTGCGCAAGTTTGTGGCCGACATGTTTGAAACCATGTACGCCGCCAACGGCATCGGCCTCGCCGCGCCGCAGGTTGGCGTCTCCAAACGCATCACCGTCATTGACCTCAGCCTGGGCAAGAATCCCGAGGAGAAACTCGTCCTCATCAACCCCGAAATCATCGCCCGCGAAGGCAAACAGTACGAGGAAGAGGGCTGCCTCAGCTTCCCTGAAATCCGCGAAAAGGTCGTCCGCGCCCTCAAAGTCAAAATCCGCGCGCAGGACGAGAAGGGCAAGTGGTTCGAAATGGATGGCGAAGAACTGCTTTCTCGCGCCTTTCAGCATGAAATTGACCACTTGGATGGCATGCTTTTCATCTTCCGCATCAGCGGCCTGAAGCGCGACATGGCTCTGCGCAAAATCCGCAAACTCCAGCGCGAAGGAAAGTGGGACTAGTGAGACTGGTCTTCTGCGGCACTCCGCAGTTCGCCGTTCCCACCCTGCAGGCGCTCCTCGCCGCCGGCCACAACATCCCTCTCGTCGTCGCCCAGCCGGATCGCCCCGTTGGCCGCAAACAGGTGCTCACCCCTCCGCCTGTTAAAGTTGCCGCGCTCGCCGCGGGTCTCACCGTCACCCAGCCGGAAAAGATTCGTAAGAACGCGGAATTCCGCGCACAACTTGAAGCAATCGCGCCGGACGCCATCGTCGTCGTCGCCTACGGCCGCATCATCCCGCCCTGGATGCTCGCTCTGCCGCGTCTCGGCTGCATCAATCTGCACGGTTCGTTGCTTCCCAAGTACCGCGGCGCTGCACCCATCCAGTGGGCCGTTGCCAGCGGCGAAACCGTTACCGGCAACACCACCATGCTTTTAGAAGAAGGCCTCGACACTGGCCCCATCCTTCTTCAGCAGCAAATTCCCATCGGCCCCGATCAGACCGCCGCCGATCTTTTCACCGTTCTCGCCGAACAGGGCGCGCCGCTCGTCGTCGAAACCCTCGCTGGCCTCGACTCCGGCACCATCGAGCCCCAGCCACAGGACCACTCCCTCGCGACCCTTGCCCCCATCCTCACCCGTGAAGATGGCCACATCGACTTCGCAAAGTACACCGCAACAGAGATCTACAACCGATGGCGTGGATTTCAACCCTGGCCAGGCGCCTTCGCCCTCCTCGACGGCAAAAAGCTCATCGTGCACCGCATGGCCGTCGCTTCGCTCTCGCGCAGCGCTGAACCGGGCGCTCTCTTCATAAACGGCGCGAAAATCCTCGCCGCTTGCGCTCAAAATGACTGGATAGAGCTCACCGAAATTCAACCCGAAGGCAGGAAGCCCATGTCCGCCGCCAACTTCCTCCACGGCCACCCCCTCCGATCCGGCACTCGACTCGGATAAACCGCATGGCCTCCCTATCACCCGCGCGCAAAGCAGCTTTCGGCATTCTTCTCGCCGTCGCACGCACCAGCGATCACAGCGACTCGCTTTTGCGCAGCCATCAAGTCGACAAGCTCTCTGACGCCGACCGCAATCTCACTACCACCCTCGTCCTCGGTACCCTGCGCTGGCAACTTCGTCTCGACGCGTTGATCAAGCAGTTCCTTGCCAAGCCCGATGCCAAGCTTGACGAAGAGATCCGCATCGCTCTTCGCCTTGGCGCTCTACAACTCCTTCACCTCGACCGCATACCCGCGCATGCCGCCATCGACGAGAGCGTCGAACTCGCCAAACGCGCCGGTCACGTCCACGCCTCTCGCATGGTCAACGCCGTTTTGCGTAAACTCGCCGCCTCCGCCGAAACCTTGCGCCCAAAAACCGAATCCGAACTTGCAGTAGCCGCCCTCGCCGCCCATCCAGCGTGGCTCGTCGAGCGCTGGACAGCACACTACGGTCCCGAACTTACGAGTGCCCTCTGCCTTCACGGCCAGGCGCAGCCTCCGCTCATCGCCCGCCTCGTTGATCCCGCTGCCGAACTCGCGCTCACCGCCTCCGGCTTTTTACCCTCGCCCGCCCAGCTCCTCACTGCCGCGCGGCGGTTCAACTCCTCACTACCACAAGCGCTCCTCTCCGACGAAACGATCCGCATCCAGGACGAAGGATCGCAACTTATCGGTGAGATTGCTTCTTCTATCCAGAGCACAGCGGCAGAGGGAGCAAAACGTATCGCAGATACCTGTGCGGCGCCTGGGGGCAAGACCTTCATCCTTGCCGAGCGCAATCCATCGGCACACATCACCGCCTGCGAGCAAAGCCCGCAGCGCCTCGCCGCGCTCAAGAAGCGCCTGGCTCATCTCGGCACTCGGGTCGAATGCGTCCAAGCTGACGCAACCGCACTCCAATTTGAAAATGAGTTTGAGGTAGTTCTCGCCGACGTCCCCTGCAGCGGTACCGGGACCCTGGGCCGTAATCCTGAGATTCGCCACCGCCTCAAGCTCGTTGACCTTGCCCGCCACGCCACGCGCCAGGAGCTCATTCTCAGGTCAGCCATCCGCGCCGCCAAACCCGGCGGTCACATTGTCTATTCGACTTGTTCCCTGGAGCCGGAAGAAAACGAGCAGGCCGTCACTGCAGTCCTCGCTGCCTCGCCGAACACTCGCATCGCACCCGTCGCCACGCATCTCGACACCCTGCTCGCGCGCAGCATCCTCACGCCTACAGGCGCGGAAGCCCTTCGCGCTGCTATCACACCCGAAGGCTTCCTCCGTCTTCTCCCCGGCGCGCTCCCCACGGACGGATTCTTCGTCGCAGTTCTTACAAAGTTGTCTTAAGGAATTCGATATTATTCTGCGGCAAGCTTGAGGCTCCCATACTCCCGTCCCAGCACCTTGCACAGCGCCTCAACCACTAATTCGTGATCGGCCCGCATCGGCAATCCAGAAACTGTGGCGCTGCCCACCACTCCAGTACCCTTCACGCGCAGCGGAAACCCGCCTCCATGCGTGCAAAATTCTGCCAGCGGCAGTCCCTGTGTCTCGTATATAGTTTGCCCCTTCAGTTTCTCTTTCAACCCAACCGCATACGAACTCATATAGAACCGTGCCACTGTATTGTTCTTCCGCCGCACCCACTCCGGATTATCGGCAGTCGTGCCTTCCATCGCCGCATAAAACAGCGGCTGCCCAAACTTCCGCACATCAATCACCACACCCAGCCCGCGCTCCATCGCCATCTCGCGCATCGTCGTTCCCAGCGTCCACGCCATCTCGGCATCCAGCCGCGGCAACTCCAGCTCGCGCTCCTGCAGCGCAATCCGTTCCAGATCTTCGCTTAATCCCATCGCAGTCCTTTCGCGTACCCGCCATCATAAACGGCTCAACTCTCCGCGCTCTCTTCCACCACCAGGTTGCTTTGCGGCACAATCCCCAGCCGCTCGTAAACTGGCCGCATCTCCTTCCGAATCTCCGGCAATCGCATCCAGAACCATCCGGCACCCGCAATACATACCGCGCCGCTCACCATCACGGTCCGGGGTGCGCCAATCCACTGCGCCAGCGTGCCAGCCAGCAGGCTTCCAAATGGCGCCATGCCCACAAACGCCATGGTGTAGTAGCTCATTACGCGCCCTCGCATCTTCTCATCCACCAGCGTCTGGATGATCGTGTTGCTCGCCACAAGCCCCTGCATCATGCCGAATCCCGTCACCAGCATCAGCAGCATCGAAACCCATTCGCGCGTCGACAAACCAAGGCAATAAGCCCAACGCCAAATGCCACCGCCGCAATCGGAATCATCTTCGTCAGTCCGCGCACAGAGCGCCGCGCCACCATGCTCAGCGCTGAAGCCAGCGACCCCACGGCCCACCGCGCCCATCAGAAAGCCCAGCGTATGCGGTCCGCCATGCAGCACCTGCGCGGCAAACATCGGCATCAACACAATGAACGGCCAGCCCATCAAGCTCAACACTGCAAACAACGACAGAATCGACCGGATCGGCATAAACCCCGTCACATACGTCCAGCCCTCGCGCAGTTGCTCCACCATGCCGGCATGTTTCCGCGGCTCCGCACCGCACGTCACGCGCATCATCAATAGCGAAACAATCACCGCAATATAACTCACGCCGTCAACCAGAAAGCACCAGCCTTCACTCGTCGCCGCAATCAGCAGCCCTGCCAGCGACGGCCCAACCAGCCGCGCCATATTGACCATCGAAGAGTTGATCGCAATCGCATTCGACAGGTCGCCGCGTTCCTCCACCATCTGCACCATGAACGATTGCCTGCCCGGCATGTCAAATGCGTTGATCACGCCCTGGAATGCACTCAGCGCCAGCACCTCGCCAATTGTGATTCGGTTGGTCAGCGTCAGCGCCGCCAGCGCCAACGATTGCACCATCGCCAGCACCTGGGTCCACACCAGCACCTTGCGGCGGTCAATACGGTCCACCACCACGCCCGCCAGCGGCGCCAGCAGAAACGTCGGAATCTGCCCCGCGAAGCTTACTGTACCCAGCAGCAGCGCAGACCCCGTCAGCCGGTACACCAGCCACGAGGTCGCAATGCGCGTCATCCATGTGCCGATCAGAGAGATGCTCTGCCCGCCAAAAAACAGCCTGAAATTCCGATGCCGAAGTGCGCGCCAGGCATGGCTGAAGTTGCGCACGCCACGCGCACCGCCACCCTGCTGTTCCGTGTCACCTGGGTTTGGAGTCATCTGCACAATTTGATGCGAAAGCCAGTCACATCGACGCTGCTTACTTTGCCACAGTCAGCACAATCTCGGTTGTCGCATCCACCCGTCCACCTGCAATCGGCTTCTGCGCAACCACCGATCCAGCATCAGGTGCAGGTGGAACCTGAGTCCCAGCTGGCCGCGTTCCGGGAGTCGACTGCATCTGAGCATTGCTTTCCGTCGCGGTTCGAGGTACATCCACAAAGTGTGGCTTCCCCATCTTCAACCCCGCGCGCTGTAGTGTCGTCTGCGCAGTCACAATCGGCAGACCCTTTAGATCGGGCATTACATAACCATCCGCCGCCTCATCGTTCTCTGCGGCCACCAGCAAATTTACGCTCGGCTGCTCAATGCCGTGCGCATGCGCCGGCGGATCCTGCGCCAGCACCGTTCCTTCCGCCACTCCGTCCATCGGAAGCATCGCAATCGTTCCGATTTCAAGCCCAGCACGCTGCAACCGCATGCCCGCCACGCGCTGGTCACTTCCTACCGTCTGCGGCACATCCACCTTCTGCGGCCCCAGGCTCTCGGCGACACGCACACTCCACGCACGCCGCACCACCGCACCGGGCGCTGGTGACTGCGTCAAAATGTGCCCCGCCGCAACTTGCGAAGAATAGTACCTGTTGTCGACGTCCAGGTTTAGTCCCAGACCCGACGTCTGGCTCCGCGCTTCGGCCACCGTCATGCCCTTCAGGTCCGGTATCTTCACTTCCGCGCCGTGAATTGCAAAATGCATCGTCATGATTGCCGAAAGAAGAAACGCGGCAACCAGAAACATCACGAGAGACGCGGTTCGAAACATGGCCTTCATTCCACTGTTTCTCCGTCTGGATATGCAATCTCGTAGCTGATCTCCGCCGCTTTCTCCAGCATCAGAGACACCGAGCAATATTTATTCTTCGACAGCGACACCGCATGTTCGATCGCGTTCCGACTTAATCTCTTCCCACTCACCGCATACGTCAAATGAATCTTCGTAAACACGCGCGGCGGAGCAGGCGCCTGCTCCGCTTCTGCTGAGACGCGCAATCCCGTGAACGGCTGCCGCTTCTTCTGCAAAATGCTCACCACATCCACTGATGTGCAGCTGCACAGCGCCATCAGTATTGCCTCCATCGGACTGGGCCCGTGCACGTGCGCAGAATCTCCATCCAGCACAATTGTGTTGCCCTGCTCTGTTCTCGCTTCAAATACTTCGTCGTGTTTCCACTCTGCATGCGCCTTCATCTTGAGTCTCTCCGCATCTCAGCGCGTGTTATCGGTCTCCGGCTCCGGATGAATCGTCACGCGATACACCTCCGGGCACTCGTGCTTGAACCGGTCTTCCAGCGCTGTCAAAATTTCGTGCACGCGTCCCATCGGCATTTCATCCGGCAACGTACAGTGGCATGCCATGGTCACGTGCTCGCCCGCGCGTCCAATCAACACATCGTGCACATCCGCAATCTCGGCAAACTCCGCTGCCGCATCGCGCATTACCTGTTCGATGCGCCGATCCTCCTCCACGATCTCCTCCGGCTGCTCAATCGTTGCCGGCTCGCTCTCAATGTGCGTCACCACCGCGTCAATCTCCGGCGTTTCGCGCAGAATCTCCGCTTCAAGTTCGCTCACAAACGCGTGCGCCTCCAGCAACGGCATCTTCTCGTCCAGTTCCACGTGCTGTTCCACGCGCAGCTTCCCGTGGTACGTCTGCACGCTCAGTTCGTGCACGCTTACATTGTTGCGCAGTGCCACGCCGCGCACGCGGTCGAAAATGCTTTCCGTCTCCGCCTCGCGTGGCACCGTGTGGATCACTACATCCGCATCCGGAAGCGCGCGATGCACTGCAGACGTTGCCGCCCGCACAAGCTCGCCCGCGTGTTCAAAGGTATCGCGCCGTGGCAGCGCCAGCGTAAGGTCCGCAAAATACACCGCACCCGACCGCCGCACTCGTGCCTGCTCCACCGCCAGCACACCATGCACTTTCTCCACCTCTCGTACAATGCGCACCCGCGTCTCTGCTGGCACTTCGTCCATCAGCGCCGCAATTGCCTCGCGCGTCAGGTGCATCGTAATGCGCAAAATCATCAATGACACAACAACAGCCGCGAAGGGGTCCGCATAGCGCAGCCAGTCAATGTGCATTACGCTGCCCACCCAGTTCGCGCATAAACCAGCCAGCACCGCCAGCGTTGACCAGATGTCGCTCGCAAAGTGGAACGCGTCCGTCGCCAGCGCCGGCGAGCCCGTCTTCCGCGCCACCGCAGCCAGTTTTCGACTCCGCCAGTAGTCCACCGCGATGGACAGCAGCAGCACGAGCGCCGGCCAGTACGAATGACGCAATTCCACCGAGTGACTTGCGATGCGCTCCATCGCCTCAAAAATGATCCACGCGCACGAAACCACCATCAGGCCCGCTTCCACAAAGGCCGAAAGGTTTTCTACCTTTCCATGTCCGTAGGTGTGGTCTTCGTCGGCCGGTTTATCTGAGACGCGCACGGAAAAGAACGTCAGCGCCGATCCCGCCAGGTCCAGCCCTGAATGCGCAGCATCTGACAAGATACCCAGCGATCCAGAGAAGACACCCGCCACGATCTTCAGCGCCGTCATCACCGCGGCCGCCAGCATTGAACTTAGCGCCACGCGCCGCTTCTCAGCCGAGTGCGGCGTTGGTGAAGGTTCCAGCGCGCTTGTCATGAGCGGGGACATTTCGTTCCTAGGCTACAGTGCGCCGCGTTGCCGTGTACAACCCTGCAATACCAAAGGTATAAGGCTGCCAACTGCAGTCCTGATAACCGCACGCCCGCATCATCTCCAGCATCCGCTCTGGAGGAGGAAAACTCCCCACCGATGTAGGCAGATAGTTGTATGGCCCGTCCTCACCGCAAAGTATCCGTCCGATTGCGGGTAGCACACGCCGGAAGTACACCGCGTACGCCTTCCCGATCAGTCCGCCCGGCTCGCTGAAGTCCAGTATCCCTAGCCGCCCGCCCGGCTTCAGCGCGCGGTGAAACTCGCGCAGTCCTGCTTCATAATTTGCCAGGTTTCTGAATCCAAATGCCGACACCACCAGGTCAAGCGACTCATTCCGCAGCGGCAAGTGCAGTGCATCCGCTTCAAGCGCAATAGCCGTTGCTTCTCCGGTCGCGCGCGCCGCAAACTTCTCCGCACCGCGGCTCAGCATCGCCCGCGCAAAATCCGCTGCCAGAATCGGCTGCGCGCCTTCGGGCCTCCACTTTAACAGCGCCATCGTCATGTCGCCCGTACCGCAGCAAATGTCCAAAATGCGTGCGTCCGGCCTTTCCAGCACCGCGCGAAACCGCCGCGCCGTCCGCCGCCACCACAGTTTGTCGATATTCGCTGAAAGCACATGGTTCAGGAGGTCATAGCGCGGCGCAATCCGGTTGAACATTCGCTGCACTTCGGCAGCCGCGCTCACCTCGTCCGTTGCGCCCTGCGGCTTGGCTCCCGCTGCCTGCATCAGCGCTTCGACCCCTTGGCATGCGCGAGCATATAACCAATTGCCGCCTCCAGCTCCACCTGCGTCACGTCTTCCACCACGCCCGCATTGCCAATTCCCACAGGCAACACAAACCGACGTACACCACCCACATTCTTCTTGTCTGCGCCAGTGGCCGCGGCCAGCTTCTTCACGCTCAGCTTCAACGGCGGCAAATCCGCGTACAGGTGCACCAGCCGCTCCAGCCGCATTGCCTGCTCGCGGGTGAGCGCGCGCCGCTTCACACCCAGATAAAGAGCGGCTATCATGCCCCAGCCAACAGCCTCGCCATGCAGCAGCACCTTGTACTTCGTCACCTGCTCAATGGCGTGTCCCACCGTGTGGCCCAGGTTCAGAATCATGCGCAGCCCGCTCTCGCGCTCGTCCTTGTTCACCACGTCCGCCTTCACGCGAATCGAAGCGGCAATCACCTTCTCCAGCGCCTTTGTATCGCGCTTCAAAACGGCGTTCGCGTTCTCTTCCATATATCGCACCAGCCCGCGATCGCGGATAATGCCCGCCTTCACGCTCTCCATCAGCCCGGCGCGCAGCTCGCGCATTGGCAGCGTGCCCAGCACATCCACATCGGCAAACACCGCCAGCGGATGGTGAAAGCTCCCCACCAGGTTCTTGCCCTCCGGCAGATTCACACCCGTCTTCCCGCCCACTGACGAGTCCACCTGCGACAAGAACGTCGTGGGAACCTGCACATAACGAATCCCGCGCATGAAAATTGCCGCCAGAAAGCCGCCCACGTCGCCCACTATGCCGCCGCCGAAGGCAATCAAGAGTGACCCGCGATCTCCCCCCGCGCGCACCATTTGCCGCAGCAGCTTGTCCACGCTGGCAATCGTTTTGTATTTCTCGCCCGCCGGCAGGAACAGCACAATTGGCTCTTCCCGGAACGACTCCAGAAACCTCCCTCCCCACAGCGCCCAAATCTCCGGAGAAGTCAGCACAAATACCCGCCGTGGCAACTTGCCCGCCACGCGCTCAATCCGCGGAGCCAGCGTCGCCAGCATTCCGCTTCCCGTTGTCACGCCGTAGCGCGCCGATGGTGTCTCAACTCGAATCGTTTGCACGTTGTCTTCATTCTAATAAGTGGGGCCTTCACTCTGCTCGGTCGTGTGTGTGGCCCCAAATGGTAGCCTCAAAGGTTATGTCTCAACTGCGCAATTTGGACTTCCTCGTCATCGGTGCCGGCGTTGCCGGCCTCCGCGCCGCAGTGGAGCTCGCCGATCACGGTTCCGTCCTCGTTGCCACCAAAGAGTCGATGGCCGAGTCCAACACCTTCTACGCTCAAGGCGGCATCGCCGTTGCCAGCGACGACGATGGGGACACCGGTCTCCATCTCGAAGACACCATCGCTGCAGGCGACGGCCTCGTCTATTGCGCTGCCGCCAAAGTTCTCGTTGAAGAAGGTCCCCAGCGCGTCGCCGAGCTCATCGAATGGGGTGCACGTTTTGATCGCGACCGAGGCCGCCTCCTCCGTACCCGCGAAGGCGCTCACTCCCGTCCTCGCATCCTCCATGCCAACGGCGATGCAACCGGCGCTGAAATCAGCCGCTCTCTCATCGAGTTCGCCCACGCACATCCACGCATTCAATTCGCCGAGTGGACCACCGCGACCACTCTGCTCAAAGACGGCCACCAAATCACCGGCGCCCAACTCCTCTCACGTGACGGCACAACGTTCACCACTCATGCACGCGCCATCCTGATCGCGACCGGCGGCGCGGGCCAGGTCTACAGTGAAACCACCAATCCTCCAGTCGCCACTGGCGATGGAATTGCGCTCGCTCTCGAAGCCGGCGCCGAACTCGCTGACATGGAGTTCTATCAATTCCATCCCACTGCGCTCGCGCTCCCCGGCGCACCGCGCTTTCTCATGAGCGAGGCCCTTCGCGGTGAAGGTGCTTACTTGCGCAACGCAAATGGTGAGCGCTTCATGGAGCGTTATCATCCGCTCCTCGAACTGGCTCCGCGCGATGTCGTCGCCCGTGCCATCGCGCGCGAATCGCTCAGGGAAGACGGCACCGCACAAACTGCCTTCCTGGACTTGCGGCACATCCGCAACATCGACTTACATCAGCGCTTCCCCGGCATCAGCGCCTTCCTCGCGCAACACGGCCTCGATCTCGCGCGCGACCTCATTCCCGTTCTGCCCGCTGCACATTACCTGATGGGCGGAATCAAGACCGATCTCGACGGCCACTCTACTGTGCCGGGTCTTTTCGCGGCAGGAGAAGCCGCCTGCACGGGTGTCCACGGCGCCAATCGCCTTGCATCCAATTCACTTTTGGAAGGTCTCGTCTTCGGCGCACGAGCCGCTCGCGCCATGCTCAAGGATGCGGCCGCGCCACCTTCGGCGGCTCAACCAGCGTCCCTTGCGGTCGCCGGCAACAACGGCGCACAACCGCCGGTAGCCTCCCTCGTCGCTCAACTACGCCAGTCCATGTGGAATAACGCCGGACTTCTTCGTTCCGCATCCACTCTGCGCGAAGGCATGGCACAACACGCCAGCTTTTGCGCAAAAATCAACTCTCTCGCCGCGCAATCTGTCTCCTCGCGCCCCCTTGCGGAAGCACGCTCCCTCTGCCGCATCGCCGGCGCCATCCTTCACTCCGCCCTCGCGCGCACAGAGAGCCGCGGCGCGCACTTCCGCACCGACTTCCCTGTACGCATCGACGAACACTTCGCCGCGCATTCCATTTTCAGTCTTGAGAGGGACGCGATTCGCTTCGAGCCCTGGTAGCTATCAGCCGGTCTGCAATCACCGATACCACGGCGCATACGCCCAGAATCGCCCCAATAATCACAAGCGACAACACAATCGGAATCTCGATCCAGTGCGCCACCAGCATCTTCACTGCAACAAACGCCAGAAGCACGCCCAGTCCGTAATGCAAATAGCGGAATTTTTCCAGGAGATCGGCAAGCGCAAAGTATAACGACCGCAGTCCAAGGATCGCTGCAATGTTCGACGTGTACACGACAAACGGATGATGGCTCACTGCCAGCACCGCAGGAATCGAATCTACTGCGAACATCAGATCAGTCAGTTCCACTGCCACAATCACCGGCAGCAGCGATCCCTCGCGTCCATGCAGCTTCATTACCCATCCTGGCACCGCGCCATGCGCTGACCCGCCCTTCAGCAGCCGCCACGCCGCAAACAGAAGCACCAGGCCAAATATCCAAGTCACCCACTCGAAGCGCTGAATCAAGGTCACGCCGGCCGCAATAAACAGCGCGCGCATCACAATCGCTCCGCTGATGCCCCACAACAGCACCTGGTGCTGCCGCACATGGCTCACCTTGAAGCCCTGAAACAAAATCAGAAACACAAACAGGTTGTCTATGCTGAGCGAAGTTTCAATCGCATACCCGGCCACAAATTCCAGCGCCAGTTGCCTGCCTTCTTTGTAGAAGAGCCACACGGCAAAGCCGAGAGCAACTGCGACGAGAACACCCGTCCAGACCCATGCCACAAGTTGTGCGGATTTGGTTGGCTTTCTTCGGCCCGGCAGCAGCGCATCCACTGCCAGCAGTGCAATCACCGCTGCGTGAAACGCAATCCACCACGTCCAGGATGCGCCAGCAATCATTTGTTCATGCTATCGCACACAAGTGAAAATCATGCGGAACTCATTGCCTCAGCTCCCTCGCTTTGGCGACCTGGAAAGCGAAAACTCTCCCGCGAGCGAATGGCGCTCTTCTGTCGCACTGCAGTGCCTAACGCAAATCAATCAGCCGTATCGTCTCCAGAATCACCGCGCCATCAATCGCCAGGCTGTGCGCGCTGATCTTGTCCATCGTGTCCTGCGCCGTGTGGTGGTAGCTGTTGTTCGGCCCGTAATCCAGATCAATCAAATCAATCGAAGGCACGCCACGCTGCACAAACGGCAGGTGATCATCCTCCACCGGCTCATCGGTCTGAAAGAAATACTGTGAATAACCCTTCTTCTTCGCCGCTTCCGCCACCAAATCCACCAGCCAGCCGGTCGATTGCGTCTCGCGCTGAATATCCAGGTCGCGGTCGCCAATCATGTCTGTCAGGATGAACGCCTTGATCTTGCCTAGCGTTCCGTCGCCACCCCACTTCGCTGCCAAATGCCGGCTTCCGTAGGTCGAGTCTGAGCGCGACCAGCTCTTGATGGCTTCCTCGCCGTCAAAGAACACAAGCCACACCGAGTAGCCATCCAGCTTCTGTCCGCCGCGCGTCTCATCACGAAACTGATCCGCAAGCGCCAGAAGCAGACCCGTCGTTGAGCCACCGTCGTTCGCGCCCACAAAGTGAATATTCTTCAGCCAGTAATTTGTCTCGTAGTGCGTAGCCAGCACAATCACGCCGTCTTTCTTGCCCGGAAACTTCGCAATGAAATTGCGCATCTTCACCGGACCAATAGGCGTATCGGCGGTAAATGTGTCTTCTTCTGTGTTAATCCCCTTCAGATGGTCACGCAGAAACGCTTCCGCCTTCACATGTCCCGGGCTCGTTGGCCACCGCGGACCAATCGCCACAAAGTCGCGCGCAAGCTCGTACGCCCGCCCGCCCGTGAACCGCTGCGCCGCCGCCGTCTCCACCAGTCCTGCGCTCAGCAGCACAAGCAACATCAACGCCAGCACTCCGCGCCGCACGGCTTCAGCTCCATTACTCATCACGCCGCCTTTGGGGTCTTCCCTTTACGCCCCGCAGATGGATGCACCCACCACGCCACACCGATGCCCAGCACATACAACGACAGCATCGGAACCGCGTAAATGCACATCGTCCACGGGTCGGGGCTTGGACAAATCACCGCGGCAACCAGAAATACAATGAACACCGCATAGCGAATGTTCTTCCACAGGAACTTCGGGCTGACAATGCCGAATAGCGCCAGAAAGAAGATCAGAATGGGCAGCTCAAAACTGATACCCAATCCAAGAATGATCGATAGAAAAAATCCCGAGTATTCTTCTATCGTAATCATCGGCGTAAAGTTCTTACCGAAGTCATCAATCAGGATATGGAGCGCACCGGGCAGCACCCACACATAGCCAAACGCCGCGCCCGTCAAGAACAGCCCCACCGTCGCCAGCATGAACGGAATTACAAATTTTTTCTCGCGCTGGTAAAGCCCTGGCGCAATAAACAGCCACACCTGAAACAGGATGAACGGCGACGCGAGAATTGCTCCACCAATGAGCGACACCTGCATGTAAATGTTCAGCGAGTCCATTGGGTGCGTAAACACAAGATGCTTGCCCATCTTGACTAAGGGACGGTCAATCAGGTCGTAAAGCTGTACGTGAAATAACCACGCCACGCCGAAACCAACAGCCAGGTAGATGGCGGCGTGCACAATGCGCTTGCGGAGCTCTTCCAGATGCTCCATCAGGCTCATACCCGGCAGGTCCGCGCGCTCGCTTACTGCCTGGCGCGCCTTGCTGATTGCGTCAGAGGGGTCAACCATTGCGGCTTATCGCCTCCGTCGCCTTTCCAGAATCACCCTGTGCAGGATCCACCTCTGTTGCCGCGCCATCCGTACCGACTTCGCTCGCAACCGTGTTTGCCTCACCCTGCTCCACAGCTTCCGCGTACTGCATCCGCTTCCATGGTGGAGTGCCCGCGGAAACCGTCTCGCCCGTCGATGGCGGCGCAATCTTAGGCCCGCTCTCCGCGGGTTCTGGAGTCACTTCGTTCGCTACTTCTTTTTCTTCAGAGCTCGAGGTCGATGCGCTCACTTCCTCGCTCGCAGCGGTCGCTTCCACCGCGGGACTGCCTTCCGCAGGAGCTTCCACTGCATTCACGATCTGCGGATCAGCCGATACCGATTCCTGAGGTGGCGCTTCCAGCGCTCGCTGCCGTTGACGTTCCTCTTCCTGCTTGCGCCGGTCGGCGTCCTCGGCCTGGCGCAGTTCCTCTTCCATCTGGAATTTGAAGTCGTTCGACGCCTTGCGGAACTCGTACATCAATTTACCGATCTGGCGGCCAATTTGCGGAAGCCGTCGTGGCCCAAACACCACCAGGGCCAGCACCATCAGAATCAGTGAGTCGGCCATGCTGATGTTGGCCGTCTGGATTGGCATCGAAACAATCATGAATGTTCATGATACCTGTACGCGCAGCACGCTCACAAACACCCCATCCGGGATTCCTTCACCAGGTATAGCCGCCACCCTTGGGCGGCCACACGCCAAGTAACTGCCGCAGCAGTACAATCCTTCCCAGATGGTACGCATCGTGCGCCGCCGCATTCTCCAGCTGCTCCCGCGCCGTCATACGCCGCGTCGCCACACCCGGCCTGGAGGGACACTCCACGACCATTTCCAGCCTCTCCGCATTGCCCGCAATCTCCGCCGCCAGGTTCAGCTCACGCAGGAACCGTCCTTGCAAGGCAGTCCAGTCCTCGTGCTCCATATCCAGCACTGTAGGAAATCCATCCACCGCGCTCTCCGGATACGGTGTCGGCTTGCCCTGCACCCAGTCCAGTGACATACGCAGCCAAAACGTCACATGCCACAGCTCTTCATAAATTGAGTGCGGCGCGCCCGCTGGCTTCCTATGCGCCAGTTCGTCTGTCAGTCCCGCCACAACATACGCAGGCTCCGCCGCAGCCCCCGCTCCAATCAATATCTCCTGCAACTCCGTCATCGCCGCTCCTTTGTGCACCCTGACTCAGAATCAGTTTGGACGCCTTTGAAAGTCGGCCAATACGTTAAAATAAGATTCATAAAGTTGCTCGAGGTCCGCAACAAATTGCTGCCTTCCGCATCTTTAAGGAGTAGGAGCTGCAACAACCCCGTGGATGGGGACTCAGGTCAGTGCATCCACTGCAGCCCATGAGCAACTTGCTTTCAACATCCCCGTTCGGCGAGCCGCAATGCTCGGTCGGACTGAAGGCGGAACAAGATGAATCCTGTACTCGATGTGCCCGCACCGGCCCTCCAGGCCGACCCGGTAACTTGCTCTCTCGAAAACTACCTCGCGCTCCCTGATAACACCATGGACGGCCGCATCGCTGCCGCGCGCCGAGCTCTCGGCGACACCACCGTCCTGCTCGGCCATCACTACCAGCGCGATGAGGTCATTCGCTTCGCGGACTACACCGGCGACAGCTATAAGCTCTCCAAAATAGCCGCCGAAACTTCGGCCCGCTACATCGTCTTTTGCGGCGTCCACTTCATGGCAGAAAGCGCCGACGTTCTCGGCAACGACTCACAACAAGTCATCCTCCCCGACCTCAACGCCGGGTGCTCCATGGCCGACATGGCCGAAATCACCCAGGTTGAGGACTGCTGGGACGCGCTCGCCGCGAACGGGCTATCGGATGAGTTCATTCCAATTACCTATATGAACTCCACCGCCGCCATCAAAGCCTTCTGCGGAGAACGCGGCGGGCTCGTCTGCACCTCATCCAACGCCCACAAAGCCTTTGCATGGGCCTTTGCGCAAGGCAAGCGCATCCTGTTCCTGCCCGATCAGCACCTGGGCCGCAACACCGGGCACGCCATGGGCATTGCTCTCGATGAAATGCCTGTCTGGGATCCCTGGGCTGTGCAACTTGGAGCGGCAACGGGCGGCCTCACGCCTCAAGCCCTCGCCTCCGCGCGCATCCTTCTCTGGAAAGGCCACTGCTCGGTCCATCAGCGCTTCCTGCCAAGCCACGTCGATCAGGTGCGTGCTAAATATCCCGGCATCCAGGTTATCGTCCATCCCGAGTGCCGATTTGAAGTCTGCCAGAAGGCAGACGGCGTCGGCTCAACGGAACAGCTCATTTCCATGGTCGAGAACGCCCCCGCAGGCACCATGTTCGCCATCGGCACCGAAATTCATCTCATCAACCGCCTGGCCAGCAGGTTTCGCGACAAGGGAAAGGCGGGGTCCCCCGCGACAGGTCCTGGTCGCGGGGGTGCAAAAAAAATCATCACACTCGACGACACCGGCTGCCTCTGCACCACCATGTACCGCATCAGCCCGCAGCATCTTGCCTGGGCGCTTGAGAATCTCGTCGAAGGCCGCGTCGTCAACCGCATCCAGGTCAAGCCGGAGGTCAAACACTGGGCTCGCATCGCCCTCGACCGCATGCTGCAAATCGGCTGAGCCAAAAACGAACAGCCCGCTCGGGCATCTTTCAGGCGGGCTGTTTCATTCCAGATACAAAACCACGCTCAGTCGTACTTCATGTTCTTCAGATCTTCAATCAGTCCTGGGCCCGTCGGATTCCAGTCCAGCTCTTTCTTGGTCCATTCGCTTGAGGCCGGCATACCGTGGGCAAGAAACATCGCCATCCACCCAAAGTGCGCCGGTGCCTCGTCCGGAGCAATCGACTTCACCGGCACATTCAATCCTGCGCCAATCACCTCGGCAATCTCCTTGTAGCTCACGCCCTCTTCCCCTACAGCGTGGTAGCGCGCCGTCTGGCCTTTCTCCAGCGCAAGCCGGTAGAGCCGCGCCACATCCATCCTGTGCGCGGCTGCCCAGCGGGCACTGCCATCGCCAACGTACGCGGCCGTTCCCTTCTCCCGTGCCATTGCAATCGCGTAGCTCACAAGGCCGGCTTTCTCCGTGTTGTGCACCTGCGGCAGTCGAATGACAACAACCCTCACACCCTTCGCGGCGAAGGTCTCCGCCATTTTCTCTGACACGCGCGGCATCATCTCCGATGGCACAGGCGGATCGTTTTCCATTCTTAGTGCGCCTGGTCTGCCACTCACCGCTCCGGTTCCTGACGTCACAATCAGCATCTTGCCTGTTCCCGCCAGCGCCTCGCCGAGAGCCTCAATGGCTTTCCCATCGATCGCGCAGTTCTCCTTGAACTTCGAGAAATCGTGAATAAACGCCGTATGAATCACTGCGTCCGCATTCCTCGCACCCGCACGAAGACTCTCCAAATCCGTAAGATCGCCTCGATGCGCTTCTGCTCCCGCTGTGCGCACGGCTTCCATTCCCGCGTCGCTCCTTGCCATGCCCAGCACTGTATGTCCCGCTTCCAAAAGTTCACGCACCACCTCCGTTCCAATAAACCCCGTCGCGCCTGTCACAAATACCCGCATATTTCCTCCTCTTCGGTTCCAATCCAATACATCTGCACCTCGCCGTCATTGACCGGGCGGGCGCTCTTCCACTAAAACGGAGAGTGTCTCCAAATCCATAGATAACCGGAGATAGCCTCCGGTTGCAATTATTCTGCCGATGATCAGAAAGTCTCCTCAGCCCACCACTCGCAAGCCGCGCGCCGACGCCGAGCGCAATCGCGCCCGTATCCTCGAAGATCGCCAAAGTGGCATTCACCCGCCACGGTGCCGAGGCCAGCCTCGACGACATTGCAAAGCAGGCCGAAGTCGGCCCCGGCACGCTCTATCGCCACTTCCCCAATCGCAGCGCACTCATTGAGGCGGTCTATCGCAGCGAAGTCGAAAAGCTTGTCGCCGCCGGCGACGCCTACTCACAGGCCAGGCCGCCCCTCGATGCCTTACGCGCCTGGATGCTGCTCTTCATTGACCACATCGCCGCGAAACACATTATTGCCCCCGCTCTCAACTCCGTGGAAGGTGGCGCTTCGCGGTTATATGAGGGTTCCCGCGCCAGCATTCGCGGCGTCATGGAGTCCCTCGTCAAGCGAGCCATCAAGAGCGGCGACTTGCGCAAAGAAATCCGCTCGGAAGATCTGATCCAGCCGCTCATCGGCGTCTTCTTCCTCGGTACCGGACCTGAATCTCAGCAGAGCGCTCGCCGCCTGGTAGACATACTCATCGCCGGTTCCCGTTCATCGAAATAGTCTCCATTTTGCCGAGGCTTTTTAATCCTCCGCGTAACCTCCGAAGCACATTGAATACCCTCCCGACTTAGAAACTTGAATCAGGCTAGTCCAATACAGAACTATTTTTCTATTTGACAGCAACTCTTCCTCACGCCTACACTGCACCCACTCAATACCCTCTCGTGTTCGCACTCGATTTAGGCCACCCGCTGTACGGAGCACCTCCATGCTAAAAACGATCCGACTTGCGTCTTTGCTTGCCTCCACTTTCGCCCTCCTTGCACTCGGTCTTTGCACTGCAGCGCCCATAGCCTCGGCGCAGAACTCCGCCGATTCGCTCAGGAGCGGCTTTGAGACTCCACCCGAGAGCGCCAAACCGCGCGTCTGGTGGCACTGGATGAACGGCAACATTACGAAAGAAGGCATTCATCTCGATCTCGAGTGGATGCACCGCGCCGGCGTCGGTGGATTCCAGACTTTTGACGCCGCTCTCTTCACACCGCAGGTTGTCAAAAAGCGTCTTGCTTACATGACGCCCGAGTGGAAGGACGCATTTAAATTCGCCACCACCGAAGCCGATCGCCTTGGACTCGAGGAAGCTATCGCAGGCTCGCCCGGATGGAGCGAAACTGGCGGCCCCTGGGTCCCTGCCAATGAGGCCATGAAGAAATATGTCTGGAGCGAAATGCGCGTCGAAGGCGGCAAACCCTTCGACGGAACGCTGCCCCATCCGCCATCGAACACCGGTGCATTCCAGAATCTCGGCGTCGAAGACGTCGGTGATTTCCTCGGCGGATCGTTCAACGGACCGCAGTATTACGCTGACTCCGTCGTCATCGCCTACAAGGTGGCTGACACGGACGTGCCGCTCGCGTCGCTCCATCCCACCATCACCACCAGCAGCGGAACCATTAACCCGGCACTTCTCTCTGACGGCGACCTGGTAAAAACAGTCTCGCTGCCCATGCCCAGTGAAGTCGGCCAGAAGGCCTGGATCCTCTACGAATTTCCGCAGCCGGAAACCATCCGCGCCATCACCATCGTCTCCGGCCAGAAGAGTTCGGCTGATGCCTTCACACCTCCCGGTGGCGATAGCGGCAAAGAGCTTGAAGCAAGTGACGACGGCGAGAACTTCCACCTCGTTGTAAAGATCCCCAAGGGTGGAACTACGGAGCAGACCCTTGCCTTCGCGCCTGTCACGGCAAAGTATTTCCGTATCACTTTCCGCAAGCTGCCTGACGCGCCCAACCCCATGGAGGCGGCCGGATTCCCCAGCGCTCCTCCGCTCAAAGACATGCCCATCGCCGAGCTCGTCCTGCATCCCGGCGCACGCGTCAATCTCTTTGAAGAAAAGGCGGCCTTCAAACCGGTTCCCGATCTCTATCAGGACGCGACCGTCGACTACACGCCTGCTGACGCCATCAAGAAAGACGACGTCATCGACCTCACCAGCAAAATGCGTCCCGACGGCACACTCGACTGGACACCGCCCGCAGGCACGTGGGAGATTGTCCGCTTCGGCTACTCGCTTCTCGGAATCACCAACCATCCAGCCACCAAAGAAGCCACCGGTCTTGAAGTCGACAAGCTCAACGCGGGGTACGTGAAGAACTACATGGACAAGTATCTCGACAGTTACAAGGAAACCGTCGGCGCCGACGAAATGGGCCCACGCGGCATTCGCTACGTCATCACTGACAGTTGGGAAGCCGGCGCGCAGAACTGGACCGACAACATGATCCAGGAGTTCACCAGGCGTCGCGGCTACAGCCCCATCCCCTGGATGCCCGTTCTCACCGGCCGCATTGAAGAAAGCTCGCAGGCCAGCGACCAGTTCCTCTGGGATCTCCGCAAGACCATCGCCGACCTCACCGCCGACGAGCACTATGGTCAGGTCGAGGCCTCGCTCAAGGAGCGTGGCATGGGCCACTACGGTGAATCGCACGAGGGTGGACGCGCTTTCATTGCGGACGGTATGGAAGTCAAGAAGCTGGACGACATTCCCATGAGCGCAATGTGGGTGCAAAAGCCCGGTGTCTTCAAGCCAACATACGGCTACAACGCCGACGATCGTGAATCGGCCTCCGTTGCGCACATCTACGGCCAGAATCTCGCAGCCGCCGAGTCCATGACATCCTGCGATGCGCTCACCGCATGGGCATGGTCTCCCGAAACGCTAAAGCCCACTGCCGACCAGGAATTTCTCAACGGCATTAACCGTTTCGTTATTCACGAGTCCGCACATCAGGCACTCACAGACAAGGTCCCGGGCATCACCCTCGGTCCCTGTGGCCAGTGGTTCAACCGCAATGACACCTGGGCGGAACAGGCCAACGTCTGGACACGCTACCTCGCGCGCAACTCCTATTTGCTCCAGCAGGGCAAGTTCGCCGCAGATGTCGTCTACTTCTACGGTGAAGATTCCAACATCACCGCCATCTTCGGCGATGCATCGCCCGACGTTCCCGCCGGATACAACTTCGACTACATCAATGCCGATGGATTAATCCATGAGCTCAACGTCGCAGACGGCCGCATCACAACCAAATCCGGCATGAGCTATCGTGTGCTCGCGCTCGACAAGTACAGCAGACACATGACCCTTCCTGTACTGAAGGCCATTTATAACCTGGTAGAACAGGGTGCGGTCGTTGCCGGCGCAAAGCCTGTCGGCACGCCCAGCCTCGCGGACGACGCTGCCGAATTCAACAAGCTCAATGACGAACTATTCGGCTCCGGCAGCGGCGTGCAAACTGTCGGCAAGGGCAAAGTCTATGCCGGTCAGGATGCGGAAGCCGCGCTCAAGGCCCTCAACGTCGAGCCCGACTTTAACTACTCCGACCCCGGCAACGACCAGAAGATCGAATTCGTACACCGCAAACTCGACAACGGCGATCTCTACTTCGTCGACAATCGTGGTGACAAGGACTCGTCCATCGACGCAAGCTTCCGTGTCACGGGCAAAGTGCCTGAGCTCTGGTACTCGGAAACCGGCAAGACAGTTCCCGTCTCGTACAAAATTGACGATGGCCGCACCACCGTTCCTCTGCACTTTGAACCATGGGGAACAGTCTTCGTCGTCTTCCAAAAGTCTGCAAAGAAGAACGAACTCAAATTGCCCGCAGTCACTGATACACAGCTCGCCACAGTCGATGGACCATGGACGCTTGCCTTCCAGCCGGATCGCGGCGCTCCGCCGTCCATCACTCTTGATAAGCTCATTTCCTGGAACGACAGCTCAGACGCAGGCGTGAAGTACTTCTCCGGAACCGGCACGTACACCAAAACCATCAATGCAGAGAAAGGCTGGTTCAAGAAGGGCGCCTCGCTCTGGCTTGATCTCGGTGATGTCAAAAACATCGCCATCGTTTCCGTTAACGGGAAGGAACTCGGCACAGTCTGGCACACACCATATCGTGTCGACGTAACCAGCGCACTCAAGCCCGGCAGCAACGCCGTCACCATTAAAGTCATCAACGCCTGGGTCAACCGCATCATCGGCGACCAGCAACCCGGCGTCACAACCAAATACACGTTTGAAACCTGGAATGCGTACAAGGCCGACTCGCCGCTTCTGCCTTCGGGCCTCATTGGTCCTGTCGCCGTAATCCGGCAATCGGCCAACTAGCTCCATTCAACGCAGCAACACCGCAGAGAATCCTTCTCTGCGGTGTTGTTGTTTTTGCCTTTCGTTCGCATTACGGCATGCTCTATGCTCTGCCTGCATCGCCCGTGCCGCAGTCATAGAACACACGGAAAAGATTGCCGTCCGGGTCCGCCACCGTGAACTCATGCAGTCCCCACGGCTTCGTCTCCGGAGAAGACATCAGCTTCGCCATGCTGACTGTCCACTCGCGGAACAGTACATTCACTTCTTCCTTATTTGGCAGATTCAGCCAGATCTGTACCGGTGCCGCATTCCCTCGCTCCGCGCGAAACTCCGCATTCGCCAGAAACATCCTGCACTGCCCGCGCGAAATGCCGGCCAGTCCAAGTTCTTCGCTGCCCCAGTCCAGCGTGAAGCCCAGCCGCTCTCGGTAATACTCCACCGCGGAATCAATGCTTTTCACTGGAATCTCCGGTACTGCACTTGGGAATGTTAACTCCATAGTCACCTCATTCCCTTTCTACATCACTCCCGCTCGAACACCATCACGTTCGGAGTGCTTTTGCCCGGTGTCATAACCATCACTCGCAGCGTATTCCCGTCTGGCGAAATGACAAAGCGCGAGGTCGCCATCAATTTCCCGTTCACCTTGTCTTTCGTTTCGAATCCGCTTTCGTTCAGCCGCTTGGCTGATATCGTCTCCCCCTTCACGGAGTTCGTCCCCGTCGTCGGATAATCCTTTCCATCAAAACTGGCGCTCTTCGTCAAATCCTGCGACGGATACCGAAGCGTAATTCCGTTGTTCTCGTAGGGCGCCAGCACAATCTCATAGGAAGAATTCACCTGCTCGGTCGTGCTTTCCCATGTGCCTGCAAATCCCTTACCGCTTCCGTCCCGCGTATACACATAGTGCAGGTTGAATGTCGAGCCATCCGGCCGGTAGCTCGTAAACTCGTCCGTCAGCGTCTTGTCATCATTGGAAAGTGTCCAGTTGCCCACAAGCTGAATGTGTCCATCCCTCTTGCGCACAACCTTCCAGCGATTTGCGGCCTCTGGCGTCACGGTCAGGGTCGAACCAAACAGGCCCGGTTGTTCGGTTCCATTCACCGCAACCGTCTCTTCGTTGTCGCCGCTGAAGATGAACGTGTATTTATCGCCGCCGGCCGCCTTCACCTTCATCTGGTCTGAAAGGCTGCTGGCTGCCGGATTCAGTTTCCATTTCCCCACAAGTGGGCTTTCTGCCCAAGCCATTCCCGCCAATGCACACATTGTTAACGCTAAAAAGAAAAAACGCTTCGCCATTCAGACCCTCCATGCAATTTGATTCCGGGGGAATCCAATGCACGAAGCAGACCAAACTCGGCTTCATCCAAAAGCCATCGCGCAACTCGTCACTAAGCTGCGCAGCCGCACAACTTAAATGCTCGCCAAAAAGCGACCACTTCTCAGCCGAAATTGTTTCAATGTATTTGCGCAGCCAGGCAGTGTTCATCTTCGAACAGCAGTGTGCTGAAAGCGGACAACTCTCTCAGTTGTCTCAAAGCCAATTCAGCCGCATCGCTCAACTTCAAGCTCTTTAATACGGCCTGTGACTCTGCGTCTCCAATGGCCAGTCATCCGTGCGGAACGGTCCAGCCGGCAGCCCCGCTCCGTTGAACAGCGTCGCCTCCGGATTCGACTGCCACGCATACCGCACTTCTTTCGGATGCTGCACCTCGGGCGACGACACAACCACAGTATTGCCAACAATGCGCGCCTTCGCCCAGTGCCATACGCGATCTTCGCCTGCAATCGAAAACTCGCCCAGTTCCGGCCCCTTCACCACCAGGCCGCCTTCAGTGTGCGCAAAGTGCAGCCGAATCTCGCCCGGCAGCCGCTCCACAGACTCCAGTGTCGGCCCTGAGTCCACAACATGCTTGTGGTAGTAATCCGCCAAGGCGCAAAGTGCCAGCCGGTCTCCAACCGGCTCTTTCTCCTTCGGATGAATGTTGTCGGCCTCCCCGGTATCGATGGTCACCGCCAGGCATGAGTGAGGCACACTTGCCGCCGCAATCGCCTGGGACTCGCGCGTGTCTGCCCAGTCATCATCCACAGGCGTTGTGCTGTGTTTCATGAACTTCGGAAGGCTCACAATGTAGAACGGAAATTCGCCCTGGGCGAAAAGTTGGCGCCAGTCGGCAATCAGCGCAGGCATAATCGTGCGGTACTGGTAACCGCGCGGAGAATTCTGCTCGCCCTGGTACCAGATGGCCCCGCTCAACGCCAGTGGCGCAATCGGCTCCAGCATGCCCTTGTAGAGCACCGTCGGCATCACGGGCCAGTTCTCAAAACCAATCGGCATCGGATGCGGCGGTCGCGCATCCACGCTTAGTTTTCCCTTCCACTTGCCCGCAAGCGGGATCACGCTCTTGTCACCGAGCATCAGGTGCAGCGTATCCGGCGCGCTCATAAATCCGCCGTCTGGTTTTGTCTTAAAGACGCGTATCGCAATCTCATTTTTGCCAGGCTTCAGCACGCCCTCATGCAACGGATACACACGCGGATTCTCCACCCACGCACTCGCGCCCACTTCGGTTCCGTTGATATACGCCGTGTCCATGCGCTCCACTTCGCCCAGAAACAACAAGGCACGCCCTTTGGGCAGCGGATCGGGCAGATCGATCACACGCCGAAACCACACCACCGCTGGCGTATCCGGCACACCAAGCTCTTTGAAACCTCCCGGTACATCCACGGTCTGCCAGTCCGTGTCATCAAAATCCGCGGCCTGCCACTTGTATTTTTGTCCCAGGTCGTAGTTGTCGTACCAGTGCATCACGTAGTTGCCGTATTCCGGCGCATCTTCTGCCTTCAACTTCTTCAGCAACGCCAACGGTACATCGAAATCATGCAGTGGTTCCAGCGCCTTGGCGCTCGTCCATGCCTCCGCCGGAGTTCCGCCAAGTGCATCTACCACCAGCCCAATCGGTACATGAATCTCACTTTCCAGCTTCAGCGCGAAGTAATAGCCCACCGCGGACAAATGCGCCGCGGTATCCGGCGTTACTTTCTCCCATTGCCCCTCCACCGTTGCCGTTGTGTGATAAGCCGGATGTGCTGCCACCGTAAAAAATCGAATCTCCCGATGATGCGCTGCCTTAATCTCTTCGTCCGCATTCTTCACGCGGCTCATCGGTAATTGCATGTTGGACTGGCCACCACACAGCCACACATCGCCAACCATCACGTCGTGCAACTCCACCGTCTGCGCGCCTTTGATCGTCATCGTGTACGGCCCGCCTGTCTTCGGCGGTTTCAACTTTACTTCCCACTTGCCGTCCGCATTTGCCACACCTTCCGCATGCTTTCCCGCAATCTCAACGCGCACCTGATCTCCCGGCGTTGACCAGCCCCAGATCGTGTTCAACTTTCCGCGCTGCATCACCATGTTGTCGCCAAATATCGTGTTCACAAAAGGCAGCGTCCGTGCAGATGCATGCTGTGCACTCTGCGCTATTGCCGCATGCGGCACACCCACCAGCAATTCCACAGCCAGCAGCATCGCTAAAACAATCCGGGCAACCATCGATTCCTCCCCTTCTCTACACTTAAGCATTCAAACTATTGACGAGCTGCATCCCACCTGCATGGATGCACTTTGATTCCATCGCAAAGGCAACAGCCCGGACCCATTACCGCCATCCGGGCCGTACACCTGCATGCCTATCAGTCCATCCAACTCGTCTTACTGAAAGAGTCTCGGCGCAAAATCATTTAAGTCGCGACGCCAGGTCTGCCACTCGTGTGCCGTTCCCGGCGACTGATAAAACACGTGCTTGATATGTGCTTCATCGAGTGACGTATGCAGGCGTTCAAGTCCGGAGAGCATCATCGGCGGTTCCGCTGTACCCACGCCTATCCACAGAAGATGCACTCTCTTTGCAAACGCTGCAGGATCGGCAAGCGCACCATGAAAATCTGTCTTGGGATCCAACGTACGATTGCCCAGCACAAACTGACCCGCCGCGCCACTGAATCCTCCAATGTAAGAGAACAGATCCAGATGATCGAACGTCACTTGGAACGTCTGCATCCCTCCCATCGAAAGCCCGGCCATCGCACGATGATCGCGATCCGTAAGCGTTCTGAAGTGCGTATCGATGAACGGAATCAGCGCCTGCGTCATGTCGTCCTCAAACGCCTGTGTCGCCTCCTGCATCATCTTCATCATCTCCGGCGAGCCGAACTTCACTTTCGACATATCCGGCGGTGTTTGTCCCGCGCGGCGAGCGTAGCCATACGCCATCACCACAATCATCGGCTTCGTTTTGCCAGCCGCAATCAGGTTGTCGAGAATGAAATTCGCATGTCCCTGCCGTACCCAGCCCGTCTCGTCCTCGCCCGCACCGTGCTGCAGATACAACACCGGATAGCGCATTTTCGCCTGAGTGTCGTAACCCGGCGGCGTATACACCAGCGCATGCCGCCATGTTCCGGTCACGCCTGAGTGGTACCACACCTCGCGCACCTCCCCATGCGGCACATCTTCCGCCAGATAATATGTTGAGCCTGCCTCGGGCACTTCAATCCCGCTCACATCGCGTCCGCCGCCGAAATAGGCGTGCGTTCCAGGATCCGCCACCTCTGCGCCGTCGATGTTGATTGTGTAGTAGTGAAATCCCGGAACCAGCGGCGGCGTTGTCACCGTCCAGTCGCCGTCTGCCTGCTTCTCCATATCCATCTTTGGCCCGCTCCAGAAGTTAAGCTTCACCTTGCTCGCTTCCGGAGCCTTGATGCGAATCTCCGCCCGCCCTTCACTGTTCACCTTCGGAAATTGCGCATCGAGCACATTCGTGGTTGAAGGTTGGTAGTCAGCCGTTCCCTGCGCCTGACACAGGCTTGCCGCCGCCAGAATTGCCGCGCCCATAAGACTTAGAAATCGCATGCCGCACACTCCCATTGGAAAACGCTGCCCCGTGCAGGACAGCGAAACCCTGAACGAATTCGTCAATTTGACTAAACCGATTTACTCGATTGGGAATAGCACTGTCAAGCCAGGAGCGCAAACATCCTTATTGATTGCGAAAAAGCGCGTTGAACCAAAACTGCAGAGCCATCACTCCAAGTTCGTGGGCAACTCGTCGCAATGAACCTTCTGATCAGCCGTTTGGCTTGTTCAGTTGCCGCCGTTCGCGGTGCTCGGCGCCATCATCGTTAGGATGATCTCTGACCTTGATCCAATCCTCACGCTGTGCCCGCTGCTTGTAATGAGATCAGTACAACCAGGTCCACCATTTGGATCCAGCTTCATCGTAGTTGTGCCAAACACAAGCCCTGCATGCACCGTCTTCGGCTTCTCATTCTCATTCAAACCAAGGTCTGTCCCGTTGTCTGCGTTGACCGCATCGATAATGTTCCGTCCACCGCCCGAAACTTCCACGGGAGTCATATCGTGCAAATGTTCCTGCCGGTCATCCTTCGGCGTCAGCACCGCAATCACCGCGAGTTTCAACGGCTTGGTTACAGTCTTCGATCCGGAAGCGTTCGTGCACTCGCCCCTGTCGAACTCAAGCCCTAACTTCGCTTCGCCCGGCTTTTTGCCTCCGGATGCAACTGTAACTTTGCCATAGAGGACGGCGCCCCGATTGAGCGTGCAATCCGGATACACCAGCCCTGCAACGAGCTTTCCGTAGATCTTCGTTCCCGGCTTCAGGTGCGCGGAGTCGAGCGTCGCTGGCATACTCAGTTCAATGGTTTGGCTCAAAGGCACTTCAGCCGTGCTTAGCTCTGCGCATTCCGGGGCTTCGGTCTCTGCTGCCTTATGGTGCTTGCCCTTCTTGCCCTGATTCTCAGCAATATCCATTGACGGTGGCGGATCAAACTTCGCCAGCCCGTCGCGATAGTCCAGATGCACGGTCATCGGCCCCAGCACATCAAAGCCCAGCAATCCTCCCACATCGAATCCCGTATTCTGCTCAATCGCGGTCGGCTCAAATGCCACAATGCTGTCGGTCTTCCGCAAGGTCGATACATCCGCAAATTGCAATTGAAACGGATCGCGATAGACGCGCGCCTGTGATCCGCCCTCTGTCTGCAAAGGGTTCGTGAAATTCATCTTCGTGTCAGACGCTGCATGCGCCGTCGTCGAATCCATCGCGCTCATTCGCATGCCCGTGTCCAGAGCGAACAGCTTTTGCGTCTTGTTGTCCACGTTCACCGGCACCAGCAGATACTGCCTGCTGTGGTACACCGGCATATAGCCGGCCAGTTCGCCGCCGCTCGGTCGGTCCCCTGGCAGCGTGCCATTGCTTGGCGGCAGCGGATCAAGCTGAAGCTTATGCTCCCTCGCATCAAACGTGATCAGATACTGCGCCAGCATGTCTGTCCCGATAAAACCGTCCGCCTTTCCCGGCAACGGCCCATCCGTAACGCCCGCTAGGCAGTTCCTGAACTCAAGCGGCCCAATCTGCACTGAAGTTGCCATCACAATGCCCTGGCCGCCATCCGGCGCCTGCTCAAATCCATTTGCGTCCACCAGCGCCTTGGAGAGAAACAAACCAGAAGCCGCTGTATCCACCTGGAGCTTCGCCGTCCCCTTCGGAAATGTCGCCTCTAACTGATAACCATCAATGTGCTTCCCGTCCGCCCGCGTCGGTATCAGTGGAATCTCCGCCGATGCCTGTGTCGGCAGCACCTTGCACGTCTGCGTGTCTTCACGCAGCAGCGGCATCAGCGAGCGTACCGTCGCCTCTGCCTTGGCGCGAATCTGCGGGTCAATATTCTTTGAGGTCTTCAGTGCCTCAATCGTCCCCTTCGCCTCATTGGCTGCCGGCATCACGCGGCTCCACGCCGTCATAATGTCCGGATCCGTCTTGTCGATCTCGTATGCCTTCTGCAGATTCGCGCGCTCTGAGCCAAACATCGAATTGAGACGATCAATCCTGCTCCGCACCATGTAGGCGCGTGCGTAGCAGGCATCGGCCTCAATAGCCGCATCCAGTGACTTCGTGGCCTGCCACGGCTGCCCTTGCTTCAATTGCAGTTCTGCCTCCGCAGTCAGCAGCGCTGCCGAATTCGCATTTGCAGCCAAAGCGCTCTTCAACTGCGCCTCCGCCGCATCAATCTTGCCCTCCTGCAGCATCGTCTCCACAAGCCGCGCCGCAAGCACGCCGTCATTCTGCTTACCCGCCACAACCTGCGCATAGAGTTGTTCGGCCTTCGCGTAGTCGCCGTCCCGGTAGGCCTTTTCTGCCGGAGTCGGAGGATGTGCCGCAACCGCTTTGCAAGCAGTCGTTTGCCCATGGATCTGGAGAGAAACAAGAACCAGAACGGCAATTGGTATGAAAGCTGAACGACGTGGGAAAGCAGACAATGGATTCATAGAGAGCAATTTCCAGCGCGATGGATCGGCAATCGGGAGTATACGACATTCAAAGTCGCCCCTCTCGTCTCCCGCTCGTGCGGAATAGCTCGCTTCCATCGCTTTCCTCACACAAGCTGTATGCTCCGGGCACTTTATAGCGTTTGCATTCCGTCGTATCCTAGTTCATAGGGATTACGAATGAAGACCTTCACACTCGACGAAGCTCAATCGCTCCTGCCTGTCCTTGAATCGCTCCTCAAGCGCGCCATGGACAGCAAGCAGGCCGCTGAAGACGCCGAAGCGAGCATTCTCGATCTCTCCCGCCGCATCTATCTCATGGGCGGCATGCGCATCGATGCATCCACCGTCGCGCGCCAGCGCGCCGAGGTCAACTCGCACCTCGAACGCGTCCGCGAAACTGTAGGTGAGATAGACGAGATCGGTGTCCAGGTCAAAGACCTTGAGTCCGGCCTGCTCGACTTCCCCTGCCGCGTCGATGATGAAATCGTCCTCCTCTGCTGGCGCCTCGGTGAGTCCTCCATTGAGCACTGGCACACCATGGACTCAGGTTTCAAGGGCCGTCAGCCCCTCGACGAACGCTTCCGCCGCCGCTCCAACAACCGGCCAAACTAGCCCCGGCTTTGTTCGCCAAAATTCCATGTACAATCCACTCTCCGGAGAAAAACCATGCAGACACGTGCGCTCATCCTCATGTTTAATTCTCTGTTATTCCCCATTGCCATTACCGCGCAGCATCCTTCAGCGTCCAAACCGGTTGCCTCTGAAAAACTCTTCAGCGTCAACCTCCTCAAGAATGGAACTCTTGAAGCCGCAACGGACGATGCCAAGAAAGTCCCGGATTGGAAGCCTGCGGATGGTTTCACCGTCGTCTCGTACGGTTCGGTCGGCAGCGAATGGGACTGGGGCCTGAGCGGTTGCCCTTCCTGTGGAAAGCAATACGTACGCCTCCAGTTCGGAGACACCGTCCACGAGCTCTCCACGTCGCAAATTGTTGACATCAGCGCCGCCTCCAGTGACATCGACAAGGGCAACGTCACTGCCGACGCTTCCGCTTGGCTCGGCGGATTTCAAGATGCCGACACCACCTCCGTCATTGAAGTCTCTTTTCAGGACGCTTCCGGGAAAGAACTCGGCAAATTCGCCACTGACCCCGTCGACATGACCAAACTCCCCAAGCCAGAACGTGGATCCACCTCGCTTGTCCTTTGTCAGAAATCTGCAACTGTTCCGGCAGGCACACGCAAGATCGTCTTCACCTGGCATGCGAAGGCCACCGGAGACTCCGGTGACTTCCTCGCTCTCGGCGACAACTTCACACTTTCGCTCGCCAAACCAAAGCCCTGACAACGAACTGCTGATTACTCCCATGTACCTGCCCGAATCCGAAGTCGCCGCCCATCTCACCTACGCCGCCCTCGTTCCCGCCATTCGCCAGGCGCTCATCGATTACTCCTCTGGCCGCGTCATTCAGCCCGCGCGCACCATCCTCCGCGCCGGCAATGCGGACGGCCGCGCCAACGGCTGGTTCGCCACCATGCCTGCCATCGCCGGTGACTACATCGGCGTCAAAATCGTCACCTATTACGCCGCCAACGACGAGCTCAATCTCCCCACCCATATGGCCGTCGTCGAACTCATTGACCGCGCCAACGGCCAGCCACTCGCCATCATGGACGGACGCCTCATCACCGAGATGCGCACAGCCGCCGTCACTGCTGTCGCCTTCTCCGCCATAGCGCCGCTCCACTTCGCCACTCCTCCCACATCGCTCGGCATCCTAGGCTCCGGGGTCCAGGCCCACGCACATCTCCAGGCCTTCAAAGAAGTCTGGCCCCAACTCGCGGAAGTTCGCATCGCCAGCCGCAATCCGGCCAACGCCGAAAAACTCGCCGCACAAACTCCCAAAGCACGCGCGACCTCAGTCGAGGAAGCCTCCGCGGCCGAGGTCGTCCTCGTGGCCACCACTTCACATGAGCCTGTCCTCTTCGGACGCCACCTGCAACCAAACGCGCTCGTCCTCGCCGTCGGCGCCACCGGCGCTACGGTCCGTGAACTTGACGATGAAGCCATGCAGACCTCTTTTGTCATCGCCGAAGCGCGCGAGTGTGTCGAACGTGAATCCGGCGACCTGCTCCTCTCCGGCACAACCGTCCGCGCGGAGCTTGGCGAACTCTTCCTCGACCCCTGCCCCGTCGCCATTCCCCGCGCTGAGCGCATCGTCTTCAAGTCTGTCGGTATGGCCGTTGAAGATCTCACCGCGGCCGCGCTCGTCTGGCAATCCATGGCCCGATAAAGCTCTGACGATCGAGCAAGGCGCGCAGGCGCCGTCCGCTACATGCAATGCATCCAAAAATTGCCGGTCAAAGTACGTGGAGCGCCGAACGGATTCCCCGCGTCTATCCGGGTGCAGGCTCAAAAGCCTGTGCGGGAACCTGCAACTCTCCTGCGAGCGGATGGCAAGCGTCCGCCGCACCGCAGGTGCCGCGGTACCCTAATATCGTCTTCATAGGAGTTCGAATGAGACCCCGCGCCTTGGCAACAATCGCACTGCTTTCGCTCTCGCTGGCACTCGCCGGCTGCAAAGGTTTCTGGGATCCACCTTCCAGCTCCGGTGGTGGTGGCACCGGTACCACCACCCTCACCAGCGGCGTCTTCTGGCTCATCAATGCGCAAACGCAGCAGCTCATCGCTTATTACGTCAACGCGGGCACACTCACCACCATCGCCAGCTATGCGGTACCCTCCACGCCCATTGCCCTCACCGTCGCGCCCAACAATCAGTTTCTGTACGTCAGCACCATCGGCGGCATCTACGTCTACACAATCGCCTCCAATGGCACACTCACGCTCGGCAACTCCTCGGCACCCATCTCGTCTGATCCCGCGCAATCCATGCAGGTCGACGCCACCAACTCCTGGCTCATTGAAGCCGTCTCCGGCGCGGCCGACGCCTTTGCCATCCCCATCAACGCCTCCACTGGCGTACCCACATCGAACACAGAGCAAACGCGCGCGCTCGCAGGCAGTTCCATCCAGCAACTCGCCATCTCGCCTGACAACTCCTACGTCTTCGTCGCCATGGGATCCAGCGGCACCGCTGCCATCCCTTTCAACTCCGGCAACAGCAACCCCTTCGGCACCGCCCAGACCATCGGCGTTTTAAACACTGCCGGATCGGCTCTCTCCGTTGCGGTCGATCCCACCAACCGTCTCTTCTATATCGGAGAAACCGCCGCCACCTCCAGCTCCAACTCAGGTGGTCTGCGCGTCTTCACCTTCTCTGATCGGAAGGAAATCACCGGCTCACCCTTCGCTACGCAGGGCCTCGCACCTTACGCCATCCTTCCTGAAGCTGCCAGTTCGTACGTCTACGTCGCCAATCGCCAGATCAACGGCAGCACTTCCGGCCTCATCGCCGGATACACTGTCTCCGTCTCAAACAGCACGTACTCGCTCACCGCACTCGGCAGCACCTTCTCCGCTGGCACGCACACTGTCGATCTGGCAGAGGACAGTTCGAACGCATTCATCTTCGCCGTCAACATCGACGGCAGCCCCGACCTCAACGGCTACGTCTTTGACACCACCACCGCCGGCAATCTCACCAAGGTCATTGCCTCCACCACTGGCACCGATCCTGTGCAGGCCACCGCCGTCGCCGCCGCCCATTGATTTATCAATCACCTCACTCATCTCCACTCTTTCAACTCGCACAACGCGCGATGCTATTCTTGAATCTGATCGACAGTGGCAGTTTTTCCCTTCATTTCCGGCCTTTTGCCCACACATCCAAGGCTTTCTGCGCCTCGCGCGCGGCGCTTCCTTGCTGTCTTCGCAGTTCTCTTCGCCTTCTCCATCGCCGCCATCACCGGCTGCTCCCGTTTCAAGGGGCCGCCGCCGGAATATGTCTACGTCTGGGCGCGCCAGATGTTTCTTCGCGACCGCGTCGCTGTCGTCTCCACGCGCGTAGCGCAGGTAAAAAACGGCGAGCGCCTTGAAGTCATCGAACACTCCCGCCGCTTCCTCAATGTCAAAACCGCAGATGGCAAGACCGGCTGGATTCCCGAAAGCGCGGTCATTGACCAGAAGATTTACAGCGGCTTTGAAAAGCTCGCCGTAGATCACAAAGACGATCCCGTCATCGCCGGCGCCACGCTGCGCAACGACTACTACCTCCATCTCACGCCCGGACGCGAAACCGACCGTTTCAATCTGCTCCCTGAAAACGCAAAGGTTCAGCTGATCAAGCGCGCCTCAGTTCCAAAGTCCACAGTCAAATCGTCCTCTAACGAACCGCCCACGCTTGAAGATTGGTGGCTCGTGCGCGACAAGGATGGTCACTATGGCTGGCTCCTTGCCAATGGATTCGATGTCAATGCGCCTTTTGAAATCGCGCAATACTCTGAGGGCCAGCGCATTGTTGGCGCATACATCCTTCGCCGCACGCATGACGACGAGTCCAAGGCCCCCAACCACGAGGTCCCCGAATACGTTGTCGCACTCGGCCCTTATAAATGGGGACTCCCATACGACTTCGATCAGATTCGCGTCTTCACCTGGAACACCAGGCGCCACCGTTACGAGACTGCCTTCCGCCTGCGCAACATCGAGGGCTACCTGCCCATCAAACTATCCACGGAGCCGGCCACGGGCGGTGGCACTGAACCCGTCTTCAGTTTCCAGATAGCCACAACACCCGACGCTGCCATCGATCCCGCCACGGGCGTCGCCAGTCCCGCTAAGCCGCGCACCATCTCCTACGCGCTGCGCCAGACTGTCATCCGTCGCACCGGCACAGACCAGTCCCCCCTGCCTACGGCCAGAGATCTCAGCAATGAACCCGTCGCCAAATCCAAATCGAAATCTCGGCGCTGATCGAACTCCTTACGCCTTCGCCTTCAGGTCGTTTGAATTCATATCCACGGTCACCAGCAGACCATTCGTTCCCTTGTACTCAAACGGTTCGTTGCCACCGTGATAAGCAAGTAGATCTGCCGGCATGATCGTCATGCCGCTGTTGCGCGTAAACCCGAAGTAGCCCAGGTGCTCAATCACCACCGGCTTCCCCTGCAATCCCTTCATCGTCGTTGTCTTCGTTTCGGCAATCGCGCCCTCGGCCAGCGTTGCATGCGCCCCTCCTGCGTCCACTCGCAAATCAATTGCCGCGTCCTCTCCCGTCGTAAACGATTTCCACGACTGAGGCCGAAACCACGCCTTGTTATGCAGAATGCTCAACAGTGCTTCACGCTGCTCTTTCGTCACCGCGGGATCGAATGTCATCACCACCCATTCGTTCTTGGGCTGCTGAAAATCTCCGCCGTCGCCGCCATACCAGAACCGCGCTCCATCCAGCCGTACCGCTCCCAAATGGCCGCTGTTCACGCGAAACACCTGGTTGAATCGGCACGCCTTCTCCTTCACCATCTTGCCGTGCACCATGCGCGTCGACTCTGGCGGTCCACCGGTGAAGAAGCACGGGCAAAACACCGGGCAATTGCATGACTCGAGAACTGTCATATTGATCGCCCACTCTGCCGACTTCTGCGTCTTTGCCTCATCGGCATATACGCCGCTGCCCATCCACTGCGCGGCAGCAAGCATACTTACACTTTTCAGGAATGTTCGTTTGTCCATTGCGGCTACCTCAAGTCTGGAATTTGCACAGAAATGGAAACTGCCGTCGGAATGACACGGATGGTAGTCTTCCCGCTTCACGCGGTCAAGATTTGGCGCCACACGTTGGCGCTGCATTTCACCCAACCCATCCCCTTTCCTTTACGAGCGCAAATATGTCCTGGCATGTCTGATACAGCACAATCTCCCAGCCTCCTTCACTCTCCTCCACCAGAAAGATTGACTTCACGTCCAGCACATCTTTCTTACCGTCCTTCAATTCAAAATTCATCCGCCATTCTGTCGTCGCCAGTGCGCGCCGCGCATCCACTTCTGCCACTTCCACACCCATCAGATTCGAAGACCTCTGCCCCCAGGCCTCGAACATCTGCTTCCGCTTCGGCAGTGCCGCGGCAAAATCGTCCCGCCTCACCACCTGCGCTCCCGCCGGTCCGCCAGCCACAAACACCGGCGCAAAACAGAGCGCCATCTCCTCAAAATCTCCACCCTCATTCGTCCGCGCATACTGCCGGATAAACTCCTCCACCTGCCTCTTCACTTCACTCATTTCTCTTTCCTTTCTGCAGCCCCACAGTGCGCCTCAGCGCGAAAGCCGCTTTAGTAGTATATCAACTATTTACTCAAAAGTCAAGCATTATCAGCCGGATACGGCCTCCGCCTCGGTGCATTGCTTCCGGCCGCGTTTTTCACCCGCTACCATGAACCCCATGAACACCACGCCCTTTTCCGCCTCTGGAAAATCCTTTGAAATCCACGAGTGGCAAGGCTCCGGTCCCGCTACACTCCATGTGCACCATCAGGACGACGAAGCTTGGCACGTGCTCTCCGGTACGCTCGACTTCCGTTACGCTCATCGAACTGAAACAGCAGGCCCCGGCGCCACCGTCTTCGTTCCAGCAGGCACCCCGCACACCTACACCACATCACCCGACGCGCGCTATCTCATCATCCTCACTCCGCGCTTGAGTGCACTCATCGCCGCGCTCCACGCTGACCGCGACCCCGCCCACCAGCACGACATCTACCGCCAGTTCGCATCTGATCTCCTCGAGTAGCACCGTTGGCACATCTTCGCGCCACCCCCACTCCCCCACATTGACGCGGCACCTCACGCGCCTTAGTCTCGACATATGGAGTTCCGCGTTTCAGAGCTCGAAAAAGAGCCCATCGAATTCGACCTTCGTCTTGACTCCGGCCTCATCGACTTCGGCGAGGAAGCCCTTCAGGAAGGCCCGCTCACCACCTCCGGCCGCGCAGAGGTCATCCACGAGCACCGCGGTCCCCGCGAGATTGTCCCTGACATTCGCCTCAAGGGCGGCTTCAGCGGCAACTTCGAGGTTCCCTGCGCACGCTGCGTTGAGCCCGTCCAGATCCCCCTCGCCGCCGAATTTGACCTCATCTTCCGCCCTGCTCAGGTCGATTCCGAGGCCCCGGAACGCTCCATTACTGCGCCGGAAACCGAAATCGGGTATTATCAAAAAGACAGCCTTTTGCTGGAAGATGTGCTCCGGGAGCAGGTGCTTCTTGCCCTGCCGGCACGTACCCTGTGCAAGGCTGATTGCAAAGGACTTTGCCCGCGCTGCGGTAAGAACCGGAACATCGAGCCTTGCTCCTGTGATCAGGGGCCGGCCGACCCCCGGTGGGAGGCTCTTGCAGGCCTCCGCAGCCAGATAAAATCCTGAGCCGTATTGCCCACTGAGATTGGAAAGAAGTCCCCACACGCCGGACGGCTGTGCAGGCCGTGTGCGGTTCCTGGCAAAAAGCCAAAACCGCCGCAGGACACACGGGACAACGAAAGGAATTGCATCATGCCGAATCCGAAAAGGCGCCACTCCGTGCGCCGTACCGCCAACCGCCGCGCGCACGACTTTCTCACTGCCACCGGCGTCTCCGAGTGCCCCAATTGCCACGAGAAAAAGCTCCCCCATCGCGCCTGCGCCAAGTGCGGCACGTACAAGGGCCGCGCCGTCGTGGAAGCCAAGGAATCAAAGTAGACTTGACCAGAGGTCATCAGTAGACTGAGCGCCATGCTCATCGATATTGCGCTGGACGCAGTAGGTTCCGACAAAGCACCCGAACCCGAGATCCGGGGGGCGATTCTTGCCTGCCGCGCGCTCCCGGTCCGGGTGCATCTCGTTGGGCCCGAACCCGAGCTCCGCGACCTCCTCGACGAACACCTCGAAGAAGAAGACCTGCCCATCGTCATCCACCACGCCTCTGAGCGCATCGGCATGGACGAAAAAGCTGCGCACGCCGTCCGTACCAAAAAAGACAGCTCCATGCGCGTCGGCCTCAAGCTCGTCCGCGAGCAGAAGTGCGCCGGCTTCGTCACCGCCGGCAACACCGGCGCCGCCATGGCCACCGCAAAAATGGTCCTCGGCGCGCTTCCCGGCGTAGACCGCCCCGCCCTCGCCACACCCATGCCCACCACCACGGGCAATCCCTGCATCCTGCTTGACGTCGGAGCCAACGTTGACTGCAAGGCGCACAACCTCGAGCAGTTCGCCGTCATGGGTGAAATGTATGCCCGCAGCGTCTTCAAGGTCTCCCGCCCCCGCGTCGGCCTGCTCTCCATCGGCGAGGAAGAAACCAAGGGCAACGAACTCACCCGGGAAGCCCTGCCGCTCCTCAAGGCACTCCCGCTTCACTTCATCGGCAACGTCGAGGGCCGCGACATCTTCAATGGCGCCGCGGACGTCATCGTCTGCGACGGCTTCGTCGGCAACGTCGCCCTCAAAACCAGTGAGGGCATCGGCCGCTTCGTCCGCGACGCGCTCCGCGAGTCCCTCACCCGCACCGTCACCGCCCAGGTCGGCGCCATGCTCTCCCGCCGTGCCTTCAATGAGTTCCGCCGCCGCCTCGACTACACCGAATACGGCGGTGCTCCCCTGCTCGGCGTCCGCGGCATCTGCATCATCGGCCACGGATCATCCAACGACAACGCCATCTACAACGGCATCCGCGTTGCCTACGAGTTCGCCAAGGCCGGCACCAACCAGAAAATCGAGCGCGAAATCACGCGCCACCCCCGCCCACCCAAAGAAAAATCCGACTCCGACGACCTGCTCCCAGGTACCACAATCCAGTAATTCGTCACGGCGCAGAACTCCGCGCTGTGCCCCATTCATCGCGAAGCGATGAGTGGGATCGGCCCCGAGCCCCACAACTTTGAATTCTGAACTTTGAACAGCCATTCGCGGCTGCTGCATGCAGTGCCATGCAATGCCACATACAACTTTGGTCAGGCTGCATTCCCCGGCCATCTCCGCTAATCTGATTGCGTCATGGATGCCGAATGTACTCTCGCGACCCTCGTCAGACTTCGCAATCGACTCAGGGAGTCTCTTCGACAGGCCATCCGGGAGGGCAAGCTTTCACCCGAGTCCCGCGAAGAAGTGCTCACACGCCTCACCACAATTCAGCAGAAGATCGATGCCTTGAAATGCAATCCTGATCCGCTCAGCCCCGTAATCCCCGCAACCAAATTACCCTGAAAACACACCAATGATCACCCAAACCCAACCCGTCACCGGTCTCGGCACCTGGGCAGGGGAACTCGCCTGCCCCGTCTGCTTCTCCGCCCTCCACGCCACAGCGGACACGCTCACCTGCACCGCCTGCCACCGCACCTACCCCATCACCAACGGCATCCCCATCCTCATCCCCAACCGCGCTGAACCACCCACTCACGAATAATTGCCTTCATCGTCATGTTCGTTGTGCCGTCGATGACCAGCATTCCGGGGCGGTCTCGAGCTTTTCCGCTTACGGCTGGCTGCTCTCGACTCGCGGTTCGCCGTAATGCTCCACCACCGGAAACGGATCGTAGAAATGGTGCAGAAGCTCCCGCCACCGCGCATACCGCTCTGACTGCCTGAACCCAACCGTGTGATCCTCCAGTGTGCGCCAACGCACAGTCAGCAAATACCGGTTCGGCGTTTCCACGCATCGTCTCAGCTCCATTCCCTCAAACCCATCGGTCGCTTCAATCAGCGGACGCGCCTCACGCATTGCCGCCTCAAACTCCGCTTCCCGGCCAACCAGCACATCCAGTCTCGCCACCTCAAGCACCATGTCTCTATCCTGCCACCTCAGCCACAAATTCTACGCACGCTCTGACCCCTGAAATAGGCCAACCTGCGGAAACGATATAGGTAGACCCGTTTTGGCACCCTTAAAATCGGGCAAATTTGGGCAAATTTCGCTTAATTCGGGCTTGCTTTCGCGGCCATGAGAAGAACATGCACGCAAAAGCGGCCACGGATCGCCACATCTACCCATCACTTTTCCGGGTGCGCCACTTGCGTCCTCGTTGTCGCCTCAGATCGCCGGCGAAAATTCGCCCCAGACCACCGGGTCAATCCAGCACTTTTCCTCACCAGACCTGCCCCGAATGCGGGCACTGGAAACCACAACTCTCCTGCCAGCGGAGAGCGCGATGCTGCCGCACCACAGGTGCCGCGCGGCAGCATCGCGCCTTAATCTTGCCGATGCTTTCGTGTGCTTCCCCACCGCGCCACGCTGAACTGCGCCCCCGCAAACAGAATCAGTCCAGACGTATACGCCCAGAACAGCAGTCCCACGGACACGTAGAAGGGGCCGTACAGAGCCTTCAGGTCCAGGTGCGGCAGCACGGCCACAAACAGGTTCTTGGCCAGAAGCCAGGTTATGCCCGTCACAATCGCCGTTCGCATAACGGGCTTCCACGGCACTCTCCGGTTCGGCAGCAGCCAGTAAATAAAGAAAAAGAACAGGATGCATGCCACGCCCGTGGAGAGCGCCAGCCACAGGTAACTGATGCTGGCAAAAATAAAGTTCTGCGTATGCCCGAAGAACAGAAAGCTGAGCACCTGACGCTGCCACGTGCTCAGCACAATGCTGCCCATCGCCAGTCCCACCATCAGGATCGCCAGGCCAAAGGCCACAAGCTGATTCATCAGGTAGTTCCGGCTCCGTGCCACGCCCCACGCCTGGTTGAGCGCCACCTCCAGTGGCAGAAATATCCCCGTGCATGACACCAGGATCATCAGCAGTGAAAACCACTGCAACCCGTGCCGCGCCGCCGCCACCTGCAGGTTCATCGCTACCCAGTCCTGGTTTGAAGGCAGAAAATAGTGCACCATTTCGCCCACCACTTCCACCATTGCGCGTGAGTGAAAGAAGTTATCCGCAACCGCGTACAGCAGAATGATGAAAGGGATAAACGAAATGATGGCATTTGCCGCCACGCTGAACGCATACGTGTGCACTTCGCTGTCCAGCAGATAGCTGATCAGCGCCTTCCCGCTGTGCCTCCACCGGAACCACTTTGACTGCACCACCGGCTCGGCCACGTCCACCATGCCTTCGGCGCGCAACGTCTCTCTGCCCGCACCATCAGCTGTAGTGGCCTCTTCGTCGGTCACCCTGGCTTCTTCTGACGTTACCGTCGCGCTTGTTTCCATACCGGGATTTGAGACTTCCGCCAACTACCAACCTCCAGAGTTGCGCACACCCACGCGTGGGCTGCGTCCGCGCCGGCCCGTAAGCCTTCATTCCATTTCAGAATAGACGCAATTCCCTCATCTACGCATTTTGGTAGACAAAGGCTCAGAACAGGCAGTTTCCTCAGACGTGCGTTGGGGTTACGCCCATTTTCTTGTTGCATCCTTATGCGTTTCCTGCCATAACTAGGGCACGGTTCGCTTCCCCGAACCGTCCAGCACAGCGGTAGATCATTCGAAATTGCAGCTTTGATGTGTGCCGTATACAACCCGATCAAGGGCGTCAAGTAAGCTGCCTCAGCGTGATGTTTGACGCGCTTCGGCGGCTTTCGTTTTCTTGACGACTCTTCTGAGACCGGGAACACCGGCATTGAAAGAAGGAGAAGCAGTGATGAAGGAACAAGGTGTTGTGAAGTGGTTTAACGGGGCCAAGGGTTACGGCTTTATCCAGCGGTCCAGCGGTGAAGACGTGTTTGTACATTTTTCGGCTATTCAGGAAAGCGGCTATCGCACACTGAATGAGGGAGATTCGGTCGAATTCGAGTGCCAGCAGGGTCCCAAGGGCCTCAGCGCAGCCAACGTCATGCGGGTCGCCTAACACTACAACCTATTGCACATAAGCAAGCCACGGAGCGGTCGTTCGCTCTGACCGTTTTTCCTGCGGTTTTTTCAGGCATTTTTGAGCTTCTTCAGCGCCCAATCTGCGGCTGCGCGCAGACCCTCGTCTGCGGCTGCTGCCCAGTCGCGCAAAGTCGCCGCGAAGTGCCCCTGCCCGCTGTTGCCCATGGCGACCGCAAGGTTTCTGCGGAAACCTTGAAACCCCGCTCTGCGCACAGGCGAGCCGTTGAATAGCCGCTCCCACGCACCCTCGTCCAATCCGGCAAGCCATTCCAGTGCCGGATTGACCAGCTCCGCACGCGGTTCCAGTTCCGGGTCGTTGGAGATCGGAGCTTTCCGATTCCAGGGACACACGTCCTGGCAGATATCGCACCCAAACACCTGTCGCCCCATCCCATCCATCAGTGCGGGTTCTATCGGCCCTTTGTGCTCAATCGTCAGGTAGCTAATGCACATCCGCGCATCCATCTGGTAGGGAGCAATCAGCGCATCTGTCGGACAGGCCTCAATACACCGGGTACAACTCCCGCATCGATCCGGCACGGCCAGCGGAGGCCCCTCCTCTGCGCCGAGTTCAAGGCTGGTTAAAAGCACCGCCAGAAACCCAAACGACCCCAGCTTCGGATGAATCAAACACGTATTCTTCCCCGTCCAGCCCAGCCCCGCAGCCGCCGCCAGCGTCCGCTCCACCACCGGCCCGGTGTCCACATAGGCGCGTGACTCAAACTCGCCCAATTCCGCATGCAGCCGCTCTTCCAGGGCTTTCATGCGCTTGAGCAATATCTTGTGATAATCGCTTGGCCGGCGAACTCCCTTCTCGTCGACTTTGCTGGTCCAGGCGTATCGCGCAATCCATCCGGATCCCACCGGCGCGGGCTGCGTCGAAAGGGCCTGATCGACGTGATAGCTGGCAAAGCACACCACCGCCGACCGTGCCCACGGAAAAGGCGTCGCAACCTGTGCGCGCACTCGCTTTCCGTCTCCCGTTGCACGGCTCAGGTAGTGCATATTTCCGCCGCGCCCGGCGTCCATCCACTGATCAAAGCGTTCCGCATCGCGCAGCTGGTTGCCGTGCGGCAAAGCAACCACTCCGGCCTCCGTGAAGCCGACCTCCACCCCCAGCACGCGAACCTTCTGTGGGTTCAGCGAACCTTCCGTTGAAACGCTCGATTTGAAACTTTCACCATTCACGACGGAACCAAATCCCGGGCCGGTTGCGTACTCTCTTCAGCGTGTTCAATTGCGGACGTCTCATCCGAAACTGAACACCAGCGGCAGCAGATTCTTCGGGACCTAAAACCTGCATCGACCTTATTTGCAGAGTATTACGGTTTTGCTGGAAATGGCCGCCAAGATGCAATGAACCAGGCAGTGATAATGCGTTCCGCCTGAAATTGCAAGCAACTGTAACCGTGAACCATTTGCCGTAAGGAGGCAAAGTGATGATTCCCCTTCCAACTTTCGCCGAAGAAACGACACTCGTCCCCCCCTGTGTCACCCATGAATTGATCCGTGGCCAGGAACAGAATCTGCTCGAACAGATCAGCCCCATGGTACGCAGCAAAAACGTTGCCCTCGACCTGAGCCAAGTGGACCGAATCGACGCGGCTGGCATTGCAGCCCTGATTACCCTCTACGAACGCGCCAAGGCCGCCGGGCATCGCTTCGCAGTGATTCATGCCTCGCATCGCGTGTGCGAGATTCTTGAGCTTGTCGGTCTCGATCACATCCTGATTGCGTCGGATGCAAGGATTTCGTTCCTTGTGCAGCCGGCCGCCTAAACGGACATCTAACGCCGTCGGACAAGATTCGGCCCGAACGAGCGGCAATTTTGAATGCAAATGGCTCCAACGGAAAATCATGCAAACCGGGGTTACACTGTCTCAACCCCGATTTCGTGAACCGTATTGGAGCCTTTTCCATGCATGTTCGTTTCGCGATTATTCTCCTGGTCACCATGATTCCCCATACGTTCTTGACAGCCCACGCGCAAGGACCGGAAACTGCGCGAGAATTTCTCCTCAAGGTGTACCAGAATTACGGCAAGAACGGGCAGGGCGTGAATATCACGGGAAAAAGCGGCAAAAAAGTCTTCGAATCTTCGCTCCGTTCCCTCGCCCGTCGTGACATTGCAGTGAACGGACCCAATCAAGTGGGCGTGATTGATGCCGACCCAATCTGCGGTTGCCAGGACTGGGCCGGTATTCATGATCTCGCGATCGATCTGGAACCCATTGACGCAAGCCACACCCGCGCGCATGTGAACTTCTCATTGAGCGAGGCGAAAGACTTCAGAAGCCTCGACTTCGAGCTTGTTCGTGAACGGGGTAGCTGGCGTATTTGGAATATCATTGACCGCACTGATCCGAAGGCAGCTTTAGACCTGCGAGCAGAGCTCGAAAAGGACATACACTCTCTGGCACAGAAACGATGAACTCTCAAACGAGAGACACAGAGGTCCGCCCTGGAAATCCCATATCGCGGAGAGCACTCCAGTATCTGGCTTTCTCTCGCTTCAACGCGGCCCTTCGCATAAAGTGACCAACACTTGTCAGGTGCGTCCAAAGGCGTATGTTGTATGGCGTCGCTCAGCAGGATTCATTGAAAATGACCTGCAACTCTTTTGGAATAACACGCCACTGTGACGACACGCACAGGCACATGTATACTTGCGGCGCTATTTATTCTTGCGAAGCTTTGTAATTCCGCAAGGTGTAGCCGTAGTGTCTGGATGGCAGAACGTGCCTGGCCCCATTGACAGTTCAACCCTCGTTTCTGGGCCAAGCCTCCGTACCGTCACCCTCTCCTAGGGCTCTCGCCGCGGATACCTCAGACGGAGGATTATTCCATGTCGCAGGGCGTACTGGAAAATGAGCTTGCTCCTCAGGCAAGTGCAACCAAAACCGCATCATCAACCACGCAATATGTCTACTCGTTTGGCGGTGGCTCTGCCGACGGCAACGGCCGAATGAAGGATGTGCTGGGCGGCAAAGGCGCCGGCCTGGCAGAAATGACCAACGCGGGTTTACCCGTTCCTCCCGGATTCACCATCCAGACCGAAGCCTGCCGCGAATATATGCGCGGTTCGCTCAATCCCAGGATCGACAAGGAAATGCATGCAGCCCTTGCGAAGCTCGAAGCTCTGCAGGGCCAGAAGCTCGGCGCGGGCGAAAACCCACTGCTGGTTAGCGTACGTTCAGGCGCAAAATTCTCAATGCCCGGCATGATGGATACCATTCTTAACCTCGGTCTGAACGACCAGGCCGTGGAAGCGCTTGCCAAACGCAGCAGTAATCCGCGCTTTGCGTATGACTCCTATCGCCGCCTCATCCAGATGTTCGGCGACGTGGTGCTGGATATTCCAAAGAAGAAGTTTGAGCACATTTTTGACGGCGTTAAGGAGCACGAAAAGGTTAAGTTCGATTACGAGCTGAAGCCTGAGGCTCTCAAGAAAATCATCGCTGAATATAAAAAGCTGGTGAAGAAGGAAACGGGGAAGGAATTTCCGCAGGATCCGCTGGACCAGCTTGTGCAGGCGCGTGATGCCGTCTTCCGCAGCTGGCAGAATGAGCGCGCGAAGACCTATCGCCGCATCAACCACATCGACGACTGGCTGGGCACAGCCGTCAACGTGCAGGCCATGGTCTTTGGAAACCTGGGCGAGGGCTCGGGAACAGGAGTCGGCTTTACCCGCAATCCAGCAACAGGCGAGCGCACTTTCTTTGGCGAGTACCTGATGAACGCGCAGGGCGAAGACGTGGTGAGCGGCGTGCGCACACCGATGCCGATCAGCGAGCTTGAAAAGGCAATGCCGAAGGTCTATGACCACCTGAAGGCAATTACCTGGAAGATGGAAAAGCACTATCGCGACATGCAGGATTTCGAGTTCACCATCCAGGATGGAAAGCTCTACATGCTGCAGACACGCAATGGAAAGCGCACCGGCTTGGCCGCGGTACGTGTGGCAATTGACATGGTGCGCGAAGGCCTGATCACGCAGGAGGAAGCAATCTTCCGCGTGGAGCCGAATCAGTTGTACGATTTTCTGGTTCCGCGTCTTGATGAAAAGGGCGCAAAGATTGAGGTTCTCGCCACCGGTCTTCCGGCCTCGCCGGGTGCGGCTGTCGGCCAGATCGTCTTCACGGCCGAAGACGCCGTGAAGTACCACAACAACAAGCACTATCCCACCATCGTTTTGGTGCGTGGCGAAACCACACCGGAAGACATTGGCGGCATGGAAGTAGCGTCCGGCATTCTTACTTCGCGCGGCGGCATGACCAGCCACGCGGCGGTGGTAACGCGCGGAATGGGCAAGTGCTGTGTGGCCGGCGCAGGTGACTGCACGGTGGACGAAGTGAAAAAGGAACTGCGCGTGAAGGGCAAGGTCTTCAAGCAGGGCGACTGGATTTCGCTGGACGGCACGACCGGCCGCGTCATCGAGGGCAAACTGAAGACAATTCCCGCGCGGCCTGATGATCCTGATCTGGTTCGCTTCATGAGTTGGGTTGACCCGCTGCGCAAACTGCGCATCCGCGCCAACGCTGACGTGCCTCGCGACGCCAAGCAGGCGCGTCAATTCGGCGCAGAAGGCATTGGCCTGTGCCGCACTGAGCATATGTTCTTTGCAGAAGGACGCATTGAGCATGTGCGCGCGATGATTCTGGCGCACACCGAGCAGGAGCGGCGCGATGCGCTGAAGAAGCTTCTCCCGATGCAGCGCTCGGACTTCGCAGGCCTTTTCAAGGCAATGGAGTCACTGCCAGTCACGATTCGCCTCTTGGATCCTCCGCTGCATGAATTCCTACCGCAGCGCGAAGACCTGTTGGTGGATATTGCGCGACTGGAAGAGACGAAACCCCGCTCGCCCAAGCTGAAGGAACTTCGCACGCTGCTGGCACGCGTCCAGGAGTTGCATGAGATTAACCCAATGCTCGGACTGCGTGGCTGCCGCCTTGGCATCGCGTTCCCTGAGATCACCGAAATGCAGGTACGCGCGATTTTTGAGGCTGCGGTAAACGTGAAGAATCACGGTGGCGATCCGCACCTGGAAATCATGGTGCCCCTGATCGGATCGATTGAAGAAATGCGAAACCAGTCGACGATTATTCGCCGCATTGCTTCGCTGGTCTTCAAGGAGAAGGGCGTCACTGTGGACTACATGGTCGGAACCATGATCGAGCTGCCGCGCGCTGCGTTGACTGCCGATCAGATCGCCGAAGACGCAGAGTTTTTCAGCTTCGGAACGAACGACCTGACACAGACAACCTTCGGTATTTCACGTGACGACATCAACCACTTCCTGCCGGCCTATCTAAAGAACGGCATCTTCAAACAGGATCCCTTTGCCACGCTGGATCAGCAGGGCGTGGGATTGCTGGTGAAGATGGCGACGGCCAAGGGACGCAACACACGGCCCACGTTGAAAGTGGGCATCTGCGGCGAACATGGCGGCGATCCTGAATCGGTGAAGTTCTGCCACAAGATCGGCCTGAACTATGTTTCGTGCTCGCCCTTCCGGTTGTTGACGGCAAGGCTCGCAGCGGCGCAGGCGGCACTTCAGGAGCAGCAAACGGGGCCAGACCTGCATACCGGCGCCAAGTAATCAGGCAACCGGCCAAACAGTGAGGGCGTCCGCACAGCGGGCGCCCTTGCTGCATTCAGCGCAATTTCGTCAGTTGGAATCCCCGCCCGGCGCGAAGTAGCCCATGCGCACGTCCACTGTCCAATCGTCCTTGCTCGGCTTAACTATCACCTTGTGGTAGTCGCCGTCGTTGTCCGGCTGATCAGGCGTGTAAGTGAGCAAGTACTGGCCTTTGAGCTCATGAACGATAATTCCGTAGACGTCATCCAGATCGCCCTTCTTTCTGGTCTCGAAATAGCGGCCACCGGTACGCTGCGCAATTTCTGACATGATCTTTTTGCCATCAACAGAGGGCTTCTCGTCACGGCCGACCGCTCGGATAGCCACCTCCTGGATAGCCACCTCCACCACCGGGGTAGCCACCCCCGCCTCCGGGATAACCTCCGCCCATCCCACCACGGCGTTCGTTGCGCGGAAAAATCGAGTTCTCTCGTGTGCGCTCGCCCTTGAGATATACCGTGTAGATCACTGCGTTGGCCTTATCCGCGGCATCCAGTGCTTCATTGAGCGACACTTTGCTACCCTGATCGACTCCATCGGAAAACACGATAAGTACATTGCGCACTCCGGGTGCGCGCTTCATCACGTCGCTCGACGCTAAGTAAATTGCGTCGTACAATTGCGCGCTGGCAAAGCCACCGCGCGGGCGCTCGCGCTGGTCGTCGTAGGTCTCCGGTCCGTCGCGGTCGTTGTTGTGGCGCGCGGTGGGGCCCATGTTTTCGAGTTCGGTATGTAGCTTTTCGCGTGAGGCCGTGAGATCCCGCAGTAACTCTACCTCGCGGTCGAAGTGAATGAGAAATGCCTGATTGGCACTGCTCTCCGGCGAAGGAGGTTCAGCTGGCAGCATGGCGTCCACGAAATTCGTCGCGGCTTTGCGCTCGCTGTCCAGCGCATCCATCATGTTGCGCGTCGTTTCCACCAATAAACCAAGGCGAAACGGATCCGTGGATGTCAGGGTCAGGCTCTCAATCGTCTGCGGTCGACCGTCCTGCGTGAGAGTGAGATTACTCTTGTCCGCATTTGGCACCAGGTCGCCATGCTTGTCGCGAATCGTGACGGGTAAAACGACGCGCTGCGTGGCGGTATGGATGGTGAGCGAGGGCTTCGGATCCTGGGAAAGCGCAAGGGACGAGGCGATAACTAGTAATGCAGTTACGAAGAGTCGGGTGCACTTCATAGAAAACACCTGTGGGGATTGGCCTTCATGAAGATTAGACGCCGGTCGGCGCGACTGCGTCGAGATGTGTCAGGGATTTTTTTAACGAAATGACCGGCGGTCACACCTTCAACCATCTTCAGGATGCCGAAACGTGTGCCTTCTCAAAAAGCGACACGAACTCTTCGTATTGCCCAGCGATGTGATCCACCGCGGAAGCGCGATCGATTTTTCCATCGCGCCAATCTACCAGCGGCTGCCAGAAATCGGTGCGGCCTACTGCAAATCCGATAAACCCTTCGACCGTTGCGGCGGTCGACAGCCATTCGCGCACCTTCTGCTCGTTTTCGCCTCGTCCAAGGATGATGCAGCCAACGTTTTCGCGGCCGCCACGGCGGGCCGCCGAAACCATGCGTTCGCAATCTTCGCGCCTGTCGAGCCCCTCAATCTTCCAGACATCAGGCTCCACTCCCGCGTCCTGCAGTTCGTGGATGGTCTGCACCATCAGTGAGGGGCGCATTTCAAGGTCATATGCCTTCTTGTCGCCATTCACGCGCTCCAACTGCGCTCCTTCTGCAGGCACCAGCAGTTCAAACATGAATAGGCTCCGCTGGACCGACGCGAGATAGTCCGAAAGAGAGCGCAGTCTCTCAGCCTGCTGACGATTCGTCGCGGCGTGGCCTTCGGGATTGTAACGCACTAATACTTTGCAGAATGTGGGATGAAAGGCCTCAATGTGCGCACGAAAATCGTTACCGTATTCGAAATCGAACTCAGACTGGCCGCTTTTCTCCGCAGGGCAAGCGGTATGGAAACCTTCAGCTGCGGCATCGCGCAAAATCTGCGCTCCAAACTGTTCATCAACCAGCAGACCGGCCTTGGAGCGGTCGACGCCGGCAGCAATTGCCTGTTTGAAGCCGTCGTAGATGACACGCTTGGCGGCCGATATCTGCGCGGTCTGCTCGGGAGTGAGATCACCGTGCCAGCCAAACATGCCGGACTCGAATGATCCGCGATGATCGAAGGGAAGAATGTAAAGTGGCTGCGTGTAACCGCGCGGCATGTATTTCCTCCTTGCAATTAATTTGCCTGGAATCTTCGCAAAAGGGTCCGTTTTCGCTTCCAGCGTGTGTGCGTGAAGGCGCCTCTGTTAGGTAAGATGCCGCAGATGCCAGCAATGGTCGCACTCGCTATAAAAGTTGAACAAAAGTCAGGAACGCGCCCGCGCCAGATGGGAATTTCCCATACAGCGCAGCCGTCACAGTCCACTCCCGATATTTCGTCCCTTTTAATTGTGCGGATGCGGGTTACTCGGGGGCTTAATGCCGACATCACGGGAAGCATCAATTGCCTGGGGATGATTCTCGCCGCGCAGCGTCAATAGGAACTTGACGAGCGCTTTAGTCTCCGACGGATTGAGGGAGTTGCCGTAGGCTGGCATGTTGCCTCCACCCTGCAATACCTGGCGAATAATCTGATCTTCCGTCATTCGCGACGCGATGGTATCGAGAGCCGGTCCACGTTTTCCGCCGACGCCTCCGAGAGCGTGACAATCGCGGCACTGCTTGTACTGCAGAACGATCGCCCCGCGGCGTTCCAGTGGGGTTCGGTCATGCAGGTACTCCACGGGAACCGGATCTGCCGACCAGGCATTCATCACAGGGCTCCACGGAGTCGTAGAGCCATAGTGCGTGAGAAGGCCAAATACAACCGCAATCACAGATACTGAAAGGACTGCGATAGGACGCCTGGCCCAGTGGCGCTCGCCCTCTGCGGCGATGACCGGCAATAAAAGCATGGCGCCGATGACCAGTACCGGTGCTACAAGAATGAACGGTGTTTCGAGTTCCGGAGGCAGCAGCGAAAGCAGCGAAAATATCCAGAGGAAAGGTGTATCGGGCTTGGGAGCTGTCTGGATAATGGTTGGGTCCGGTGGGCCGCTCGGTCCAATTGGTCCGAAGTAGAAAGCGCAGGCCATGACGGTAAGCACGATCGCAACCGCGAAAACGGCGTCCTTCCACGCGGCATCGGGGACGAACGGAATTCCAGTCTTTTCGGTCAGTTCGTGATATTCGCGCTCATAGGTTGCCTTGCGTACCACCCGGCCGGGCATAGGCCAGTCGCTGACGCCAAGATGCAACGTCATCCAGATGTGCACGCCAACGCCGGCAAGCAGAATTCCGGGAATAATAAATACGTGAAGGTCAAAGAAGCGCGAGAGCGTGGCCGCGTCAATGATGGGTCCGCCCAGCAGCAGATGCACGAGTGGCGCGCCAATCCATGGAACACGGCTGACTATGGATGCGCCGATGCCGAGGCCCCAATACGCGTCCTGGTCAAAGCGGAGCACCTGGCCGGTAAAAGCCATCCCTAGCGTAAGCAGAAGCAGGACCACGCCAACCATCCATGTGAGCTCGCGCGGATACTTATAGGAGCCAAAGAGAAACACCTGCACCAGGTGAATCAGCACAATGGCGACCATGAAATTTGATCCCCAGCCGTGCAGTGCACGCACATACCAACCCAGCGGGATGGTGTGGTTCAGCAGTTGCAAACTGCCCCAGGCCTCGCTCGCGGATGGGCTGTAAATGAGACCGAGCAGAATGCCGGTAACCACCTGCAGCATGAGCAGGACCGTGGCGGCACTGCCAAACACATAGAACCAGCTCGCGTTATTGGCAGGCGTGGGATGCTCGGCCGCATCGCGCAGGGGCTTGTACAAACCCAACCGATGGTCAAACCAACCCAGCAGCCCTCTGCGCTTCTCTGCGCCGTTTTTGTTTATGCCTCCCATGCGCCTGCTCCCTCCTCGGCTCCGTCGGTCTGCGCGGACGGATCAATCTGCACGAGTGGCTTCTTGCCACAGCTTGCCTCGGTGGACAGCGTGGGCATGTTGCCGGCGTGGATGTAGAGTGAGTCACCGGTCAAACGAACGCGATACTCAAAAAGACCGCGCTCCGGCGGACCGGATGCACGGGAACCGTCCGCGTAATAGGCGCCACCGTGGCATGGACAGAGAAAGAGTTCCGATTGCTGAAACCAGCGCACCGGACAACCGAGGTGAGCGCAATTGATGGCGAAAACCTGCACCTGCTTTTCGGCAACGCGCCGCACCCAGCAGGCAACCTTCGCGGTGTCTCCATCGCCCAGCCGCGCCACAGGACTGTGGAAATAGGCAAGCCTGGTCTGTCCCACGGGAAACGCGTTCAGATTCCCAAGGTCAACCCAGTCGCCTGCTTCGCGTTTGGTAACGGGGCCGAGCAAATATCCCACCAATGGCACAGCCAGTACCGCTCCCACGGCTGCATTCAAGGCAATGGAAAGCTTGAAGAGGAAGGCGCGGCGCGAATGCAACGCCGCAGCCCGCCCACCGTCTGCAACGGTGGTTTCGGCTTGCCGGGAATTCTGCGGCTCTTCGCTCATTGTTTCTCTCCGCTTTGATTTTTTTGTCCTTCACCCGATGCGGGGAAGGGCTTGGCATAGGGTTGTCCCGGCGCACTTACGCGATGGGATGCGACCCACGCAACGACATCGGCAATCTCCTGCGAAGTCATAGGCTGTACAGCCTTATCTTCCAAATCGCCGCGCCAGTCGGGCATTCCGCGATCGGGCTGGCCTGCAATCACCAGGTTGCGCAGTCCCTGATCAGTAATCAGTGCAAGGAAGGTTGGATCCACGATCGCTCCCCTGACCGGCACATCCGTTGAATTCGCCCGCTTCGGTTGAGTGGAGCCCGTGCCATCCGCGCCGTGGCAACGCGCGCAGTGTCCGGCAAATACCTGCTTGCCGTGATCCGGATTGCCCGGCACTGTAGCCGCATATGAGGGAACGGCGATTCCATGAAACTGTTCCGGATGAGCCCAGTTATGCAGCATGCCGGTGACCAGAGCATCAATCTGATGGTCAGTCAGCATGCCGCCCGCTTCTCGGGAGAATGCAGGCATCATGGAACCAGGCACACCCTTCTCGACAACTGCCAAAAGGTTTTCCTTCCCCGCGGACGCGAGCAAGACTGGACTGGCCAGGGGAATGGCCGCGCCATTCTTCCCATCCTCGCCGTGACACGCCGCGCAATTGGCTTTGTACAGCGCCGCAGCATCGAGAATCTGATCGGGCCTCTGTACTGTCTCCATTTCGCGCACAGGTGAGGACGAGTTTCCGCATCCCGCGCAAACAATGAGTGAAGACAGCACTGCAATTACCGGAATGGAGAAGAGTGTTTTCATTCGGGCTTGTCCTCACTCGATTCACGGTTTCCTCTGTTGGCCTCAATACCGGCGCGTATCAGGAATGGCAGAGCCTGAAATTGGGGTGTACGAATGCGCGCGTGGAGATTGACCACGTAGCCGCAGACCAAACCAAAGCAAACCTGCGAAGCCACAAACCAGAACCAGTCGATGCGCTCATTCAAAATCGGGCTGACGACACCAATTGCCGAGTACATGATTCCGGTAAACAACAGCGGCGCCATGAAGCCGGCGGTGAGGATCGGATAGCGCGGAAACATTGGTAATAATGCGCCATAAAGCAGTCCAACGAGTGCGGAGACGACCAGGTGAATTCCAACTGCGGCCATCAGGCCATCGGGATGGAATTGGCTGAGAAAAGCATTGCTGGCTCCGGCCCAATCGGTGAATCCACCAGCGGCCAGCAGGTTTGCTGCGTACCAGACACTGTGATAGCGCAACAAACTAAAGATCGCAGCCGGAACCATCATGGCAAGGCCGCCCGCAAGCCCACCACGGAGACCTGTTGTAAAGCGAAAGTGTTCATAAGGCAGAATTCTGCGATGAATCGACGACTCAGAGGTGTGCTGCAACACCGTGCGTGTACTTGTAATCGGAATGATCGTGGGCACGACCGTCAATGTTTCATGCGCTTCATGCGGCAGCACTTGCATGAACCAACCAATGGTCGAGACCATGAGCAAGAGCGCTCCAAGAACACCGAGCACCAGGTTCGTCACCAATGCAGTCAGCATCAGCGCGATCCCCAGCCCCATCACGAAGGGCCAGGCAGTCGGCGCAGGCAGATGAATCTTGACTGTCTGGGCATCCTCATGTGCCTTGTTCATCGCACTTCCCTCCGACTCCATTTTCTTCACCTTCCAAACACATATACGACGAGGAACACAACCACCCAGACCGCGTCCACAAAGTGCCAGTAGAGCGAGATCACTTCGAGGCGGTTTTCATGTTTTGCCGTCTGCCAGCCAAGCAGGGAGAACACAAGCGAGATCGAAAGCATGAGCAATCCAACCACAACGTGCGTAGCATGCAAACCAACCAACGAGTAATAGGTGGTGCCGAAAAGGTTGGTCTGCATGGTAAGCCCGTCATGGTAGATGAGTTCGCGCCACTCCATCCCGGTCCACGCGATGAAGATGGTTCCCAATGTCACCGTTGCAGCGAGCCAGAGCGAAGTCTGGCGAATCTTGTTGTGCTTGAGTGCATGCACGGCGAAGTGAACGGTAATGCTGCTGGAGAGCAGGCAGATGGTGGAGAAGATAGGAATCTTCAGCACCTCAGCGGGCGTGGGTCCGCTCAGGCTCTTGCCTTCATAAAAGATGTAAGCAACCACGAAGATCAGGAAGATGGAAGCCTCGGCAAGAATCAGGCACAACATGCCAACCACGCCGCGTGAGGGCAGTTCCCACGGTTCCAACGGTTGTTGTGTCAGCAATCCGTACTGACTGGTCGCCATTGCAGCCTCTCCTTACTCGTAATAGGCATCCGCATCTTCGGGATGTTTGATATCCCAGAGCGGGCGCCGGCTCTCAACTACAGGGGTCTGTGAAAAGTTATATGGCGGCGGAGGCGATGCTGCTGCCCACTCCAGCGTCCATGCGTCCCACGGATCAGGACCAGCAACCTTGCCCTTAAAGAAGGACCACACCAGGTTATAGACAAACACAAGCGTGGCAATTGCCTGAATTGCGGCTCCACTTGAGACAAGAAGATTCCAGATCATCCAACCGCGATCCGCCTCGTAGGTGTAAATGCGGCGCGGCATACCCAGAATGCCGGGAATATGCATCAGGTCGAAAGTGAGGTGGAAGCCGATGACAAACAGCCAGAAGTGCCATTTGCCGAGCTTCTCGCTCATCAGGCGTCCAGTCATCTTGGGATACCAGTAGTAGAACGCCGCGAAGAGCATGAAAAGGATGGCGCCGACCAGCACGTAATGGAAGTGTGCGACCACGAAGTACGAATTCCCAAGTTGCCAGTCAAATGGCGCCGAAGCCAGCATGATGCCGGTGAGCCCTGCAACAAGGAACTGGAAGAGGAAGCCGAGAGAGAACAGCATCGCAGTGGTGAACTGGATGCGTCCGCCCCAGATGGTGGCGAGCCAGTTGAAGATCTTGATGCCGGTGGGAACTCCCACAGCCATGGTGGCAAGCACGAAGAACGAGTTGGCGCCCGCACTCATGCCTACGGTGAACATGTGATGCGCCCACACGCTGAAACTCACAAAGCCAATGCCAACTGAGGCGGCCACCATTGCCGGGTAGCCGAAGATAGCTTTCCTGGAAAAGACCGGGATGATCTCATTGGCAAATGCGAACGCGGGCAGTACCAGAATGTAGACCTCTGGATGACCGAATATCCAGAAAAAATGCATCCACAATACCGCGGAGCCGCCTGCCTGCGTATCGAAGAAATGCGAACCAAGGTAGCGGTCAAACATCAGCATGATCTGTGCTGCAGTCAACGGGCTTACCGTGAAAAAGACCATCATAGACATGACGGTGTAAAGCCAGACCAGCAACGGCATGCGGCTCAGCTTCATGCCGGGACAGCGCATGCTGACGACGGTGGCCACAATGTTGACGGCCGAACCGATGCTGCTGATGCCACTGAGCAAGACAGCGAGAGTCCAGTAGTCAGTGCTATGCCCAGGTGAAAAGGGTGGCGCAGTGAGTGGTGCATAGGCCCACCAACCCACATCTGGCGCGGAACCGGCACCCGCCAGGCCGCTGCCCGCAACATAGCTGAGATAAAGAAGAATTCCGCCGAAGAATGTGCACCAGAAGCTGAATGCATTCAGCCGCGGGAATGCCATGTCGCGTGCACCAATCATCAGCGGAATCAGGTAGTTTCCGAATCCGAAGAGAATGGGCATGCCGACGAAAAAAACCATGGTCGTGCCATGCATGGTGAACAGGCGATTGAATGCCTCCGGCGAGACGGCGTGGTTGTTGGGCACCGCAAGCTGAATGCGCATCAGCAAAGCCTCAATGCCAGCCACGACAAGAAACAGCAACGAACTGCCGATGTACATCAGGCCGATCTTCTTGTGGTCGACCGTCGTGACCCACTCGTGCACGACCTGCAGCGCGGTCTTCGATGGGGCCGTCTGCGCCTCACCCGCAAGCACATTGCCGAAGGATGTGTCTGTGGCCATATTGGTCAGTTCCCCTGTCTTCTCACTTCAGAGACATCAAGTAGGCTGTCACTGCGTCCAGATCGTGGTTGCTCAAATGCATCGATGGCATAAGAACACCAGGCTTGAAGTGCGCCGGATCGTCGATAAACTCGCGCAGATTCTTGGCATTGAGTGGAACAGAGCCGGAAGCGATCGTATCGCGGCTCGCCAGATGCGTCAGGTTCGGTCCGAATGTGCCCGTCGCAACGGTACCTTCAATGGTGTGGCAACTGATGCAAGCGTTGTGTTCGAAAACATCGCGCCCCTCTGTCACGGAAGCATTGTTGACCGCGGGTCTTTGCTGGTTCTTGATCCATTGCTCGAACTGGCTCGGCGTATCGGCATATACACGAATCAGCATCTTCGCGTGCTGAACTCCGCAGTACTGCGCGCACTGGCCAAGATACAGCCCCGCATCCGGCGGATCGATCCACATGGAATTGACACGGTTCGGAATCAGGTCAGTCTTTCCAGCCAACCGCGGTACCCAGAAGCTGTGATCGGTGTCCGCAGAGGTAAGCGTGAGAAATGTTGGCCTGGGCTCCTTTGAATCGCTGACGGGGACATGTAGTTCATTCGCCGTGACAATTCCGTACTTGGGATACCGGTACTCCCACCAGAATTGATGGCCCACCACAACCACGTCGAGCGCGTTGGCTGGTTTCGTCGCATCCTGCGTGGTGAAAATGACGCGAGCCGATGCCAGAAACAGCATGACAACGATAAGGATGGGGATGACTGTCCAGGAGATCTCAATCTGATTGCTGCCGTAAATCTGTGGAGGCTCCTCGGCCTCCCCTTTATAACGGCTCTCGCGAAAACGGATGATCGCGTATGTAAGCAGTGACGCGACGATCAGAAAGACGCAAAACGTCACCGCGAGAACGAGCATGGACAGGCTGAAGATAGAATGAGCCGGTGTCCCCGCCGGTGAAAAAATGCTCGTAGGCCCGTGAATGACTTGCGGCAAATTGGCAGAGTCAGTAAGCAATACGAGCATTAGTGTACTCTCCGTTCGCTAAATGTCGATTCACGATGCGGGTCAAACTAGCCCATCCCGTCTCATTTTTGAATTGCGCTTCACTTATCGAAAGACCCAAAACGACCGTGCTTGGACCGCACTTTTGCCTCAATTGCCGGAATCCCCAAATGCGCGATCCAAAAATAGGATGCATGCCGTTGCGCGATGGTAGCGAATCAAAGTGAGTTGCATCACACTCGTCGTATTGCATCGAGAGACCGGCGGCAAAAGTACACTCGCAGAGCTCGCAACAGCACACATGAATCTGCTTCTAGAAAGGTCGACACGATCTCAAATTCCGAGGTTGCAGTTTCGATTCGGAGAATGTTGCAGGACCCGAAGGTTTAAAGGACCGACGTCAAAAGGGTGTGAACTGCGCATTAAGGTCGGTGCAGTACACGATTCCAAGTGAAGGAGTCGATTGGACCCTAATGTATGGGGAATTTGGTAGCGCTACCGGGAATCGAACCCGGGTTTTAAGATTGAGAATCTCACGTCCTAACCCCTAGACGATAGCGCCACATAAAGCGGGAATGACCTCGCAGGTCACTCATTTAATGTAACAAAAATCAGATGGGCTGCCAAAGCCGCAGAGGCCGCTGGAGCGAGCCTCAAATACCCAGCTTTTTCACTTCCTCGTTGTAGTACTTGCGGTAGAGGATCTCCCACTCCTGGGAGCCTTCGAGGATGATTTTGCGCTGGCTGGCGATCTTCTGCCGGGCGGCGGCGTCAATCCGGGCCTCCTCAGTCAGAAGATTCTCCAATTCCTTGCGTGCTTCCTGGCGGATCGTGTTGCGGTCCTCAAAGAAGCCCACTTCGTCGATTTCAGCCAGTGTATCGGCCACGGTGTGAGCCAGCTTGTTCAGCTTGTCGCGGCTGATTCTCATAGCACCGCCTTATATTTGCGCGCCAGCTCAGTTTTGACCTTTTTGAACATCTCGGCATATTGCGCGCCGGATTTGCGCATCTCGTCGGAGTAGGCCTCGAGGATGACACGCACCTCGTCATTAATGCGGTCTTCAAGTGACATCTCCTCGATCAAAGCACTTGCGACGCGCGCCTCAGTTGCTTTGAGGTCGCTCGTCGAAATGAATTTTGCATCGATGAGGTGTTTGACCGTACGGCGGGCCAGATACCCAATATATTCGCGCGAGAAGATCATGGACTGAAGAAAAAGAATACAGCATCGGGCCACGCGGTGTACATGTCTCAGTTCAAGAAGGCGCAACGCAGGCCACAACTGAGATGGTGGAGTTCAACGTCCACGCAAAACCTTGTCTCCTCAACGCCGCATTCAAGTGGATAACGTCATCAGAAGTTGGTAACTCTTCGAGCACGACGAGGGTTGTAGATTCGCATTGAGTTGGCCACTTGCGCGCACTTCTGTCGCTCGAAAAATGTGGAAATCGGAGAAGACACGGAAGAAACCCGCAAAGACCCCAACTAGACGTCACGTGACTGAGGTGATGACACTTCTAGGCGCGATGTGGGCAAACTTTGGTGTTGATACAGGTATCTGCCAGGCGAAGGCGCTCCACTGGGCGGCCTCCGACGAGGTGCTCGCTGACGATTTCAGCCGCGTCCTCTGGTTTCACGTTGCCGTACCAGATGGCTTCGGGATAGACAACCACCGTCGGGCCGTGTTCACACTGGTCAAGGCAGCCGGACTTGTTAATGCGCACCGCGGAGCCAAGGCCGGCGGCTTTGGCGTGCTGCTGCAACTGGGTGTGTAAATCGCTTTTGCCATCGGCCGTGCAACTTGGGCGGGGAGCGCCCTCCGGGCGTGTATTGTGGCAAACAAAGACATGACGTTCAAAGACGGACAAATTGAAATCCTCCTGTCTCTTAAGACTATCGTGTGGACCGGCGCATCGAGCTTTCCACACCGCAGCCAACCTTTATCCCGCCCGGCCCACCCGCATCTGCGACAATGTTTGCTTGACGATGACGACTGACGATCTACATTCGGTGAAAGACGACATGGTGGCCTTCATTGAAGGTCATGGTCTGCAACGGCTGCCCGGCTATGTCACTGAGGATATTCCGTCTGTACTTTGGGAGAGCAACGCCAATCCCGATGCATGGAAAGATTTCGTCGAAATGGCCAAGCATGTGGGCTCTCCGTTTATCACCTTCAGCGAGATGACGCTCGAATCTACCGAGCTGGACGCACTGGTTGAAGAAGCCGGAGAGATGAATTTTCCCGATGAGGAATCCACCGAGATGCTGGAGGCGCAGTGGCTGCGCAAGTATGCCGGTAAAGTTGGCTACATTCAACTGGGCTTTGTCTATCAGGGCATCGCGTTCCTGCATGAAACCACAACCGAATGGTACGAGCGCTTCCAGACGCTGCTGGAAGACGTGGAGAATTTTCACGACATCGTGATTGATGACCGTGAACGCGACGACGAGGACGAGTAATCAGGGTGGGCACGCAGAATCCCGCGTCCACATCCATGCGCAGAGCCATTCGCCAACGCTGGGTTGAAGAAACGCCAGACACGGAAAAAGCAATAGCCTTGGCAAAAGCAGCCAAGCTGCCGCAGGTGCTTGCGGAGTTGCTCTTGGCGCGCGGCATCGCCCGCCCAGAAGACGCATTTGCCTACCTGAATCCCGACATGGAGCAGTTGCACGATCCGCTTCGAATGCGCGGAATGCGCGAAGCTGTCGAACGGGTTGAGCAGGCGATCACCGCGCGCGAGCCTATCCTGCTCTACGGCGATTACGACGTGGACGGGACTACAGCGGTCGTGTTACTCAAGACAGCCATTGAAATGCTCGGTGGTGTGGTTCGCTTTCACGTTCCACACCGATTGCGCGAGGGCTACGGTCTGCAGTCGAGTGTTCTGGAAGAGGCATTCGCGAATGGTGTGAGACTGGTCATCACGGTTGACACGGGCATGCGCGCCTTTGCAGAGGCTGAGACGGCGCGCAGGCTCGGTCTCGACTTGATCATCACGGACCATCACTTGCCTGAAGCAAGCGAGTCTGTTCCCGACGCGCTGGCGATCCTCAATCCAAATCAGCACGGATGTGCCTATCCGGAAAAATCGCTCTGCGGCGCGGCCATTGCGCTCAAGATTGCACAGGCACTGCTCGAGCGACGCGACCGTGAACGTACGCGTAACAAGATTCTGCCCAGTTTTCTGAAAATGGCGGCGATTGCAACCATTGCCGATGCCGTCCCTCTCAAGGGCGAAAACCGGGTGATTGCCGCGCTAGGACTGCGCGAGCTTAGCCGTCCCGTCGGAATCGGTCTGCGCGAGTTATTCACCACCGCCAACCTTGACCCGGCAGCCAAGCCTGTCACCGGATTCGACGTGGCCTTCCGCCTGGCTCCGCGCATCAATGCGGCAGGCCGCATGGACGTGGCAGGCGAAGTCATCGAACTGTTCACGACACGCGAGGCGATGCGTGCCCGCGAATTGGCGCAGAAGCTTGAACGATTAAATCGCGAGCGGCGCGATACGGAAGCATTCGCCTTGCGCTCGATTGAAGAGCGCCTGGAGACCGATGCAGTGCTGGCCGCCGAAAGGCTGCTTGTTGTGGACGGAGAAGGTTGGCATCGCGGCGTCATAGGCATTCTGGCATCGCGCGTGGTGGAACGTACTGCCAAACCCGCGCTTGTGGTGAGCGTGGAAGATGGCGTTGCGCACGGGTCAGGCCGCTCCGTAGACGGCTTTCATCTGCTTAATGCCATTGAAAGCTGCGCCGATTTGTTCACGCGGTTTGGTGGTCACGCTTTTGCCGTTGGCTTTGCCCTGCCCGCGGCGGACTTGCCCGCGCTGAAGCAGCGCTTGAGTGCCTACGCAGAAGAACATCTTGCCGCGCGAGAGCCGGAACGTGTGCTGCACATTCATGCTGACTTGGCACTGGATCGCATCACGGCGGTATTGGCAGGATGGCTGCGCAAATTGGAGCCGCTCGGCCACGGCAATCCCGAACCGACATTTGTTGCACGAGACGTGCGCTTGATTGCGCCTGTACGACTGATGAAGGAGCGGCATATCCGCCTTGAACTTTCGCAGCCGCCAAAGGAGCCTGGTTCATTCTCAGGCCATGCCATGCGCGCTATCGGCTGGGACATGGCCTGGATGGCCGAGAGCCTCAACTTGAAGGAAGGCAGCCGCATCGACGTCGCCTACCGGCTGCGCGAAAACGATCATCCCGAATTCGGCGGCCTTGAAATTGAGATTGCCGGGATGCGCCTGCACGAAGGCTAGACATTTCTATACAAAAAGGCCCGCGCACGAGCGCGAGCCTTTCAGGATTGCAACTACTAACTAGCGGGGATGTCCGCCACCACGGGAACCGCGACCCTGTGGGTGGGGATGCGGTTCAGGATGTGACTGCGGACGCGCCTGCGGCCGTGACTGCGGATGCACCTGCGGATGTGGCTGCACTTGCGGACGCGGTTGTGGATGAGACTGCGGCATAGGCCGCTGTTCGAAATGCGGATTCACATGCGGCTGTTGACGCGGCTGCGTTCGCTGCTGAGGCATGGGACGAGCCTGGAAGTTCCGAGGCTGTTCATGCTGCCGGTTCACCTGCGGCCGACTGTTGGGCACATTGCGCGGAGCCTGATGCATATTCCGCGGTGCCGACATTGGCCGATCAACGACTGTGCGGTCTGGCCTGCCATGATTGTTGTTAAAGTAGGCTGCACGATCACTGCGCGCGGCCTGCACGTGCTGATTCTGGAAGGTCGTGCGTCCCATGTGTTTCTCGCGCATGGCCATGCGATCATGTGCTGTTGGCGCGTGCACAATGCCTCCGCGCCCGCCGTTATATGAAACACGCCGTGTGTTTTCGATCATGTGAGTCCGGATGATGGTTCGGTCGTCATAGGTGTGGTGAATATACCTGTCGTTCACACGCATGACAGCTCTGTTGTAGTAGAAGGTATTTCCACGCCATCCGCCACCGATAAAACCGATACCCATGTAGCCGAAGCCATAGTTGATGCCGCCGTAGTAGCCCACATTGCGACCCCAGTAGCCCGGATGCCAGATATAGAAGCCCGTCGACCAGCCCCAGTAACCAGGGGTCCAGAGAGCGCCAACATACGGAGCCGGCACCCATGTGCCCGGCACCCAGTAATAGCCGTCGGGACCGTAAGCCCAGTAGCCAGGTGTCCACATCCAGCCCGGCTCAGGACAAGGCGGCTGCACATAGACCGGCAGTGGAGGCGGAGCAAAGGAGACACTGATCAGCACACCCGCGGAAGCTGTCGCAGAAATCGTGCAAAGTGCCAGAGCGAGAAAAAGTACTCGAATTGAGCGGAAGAATTTCATTGGAGGAACCTCCTTACTTGCAGCTTGCCGTCTTGCCAATGCCTTTTTTCGCCGGCAATGATACGGCCTTCGTGTCTACATTAGTTCGAACCCATTCGAGTGCTATAAGTTGCACAGCGTACATCTTCAGATTGATTTCCAGGAGAGTACGCCGCGCAAACAACTGAATCGGAATGGATAGAAAATGCCACGTGATAGACGTGGCAAAGTCCATTTGAGCCAAAACGGATGCTAGTAACGGAGGCTCAGACCCATGCCAAAAACCGAACGTGCCTGCAGGTTCACAGGAACCAGGACGAATGGTGGATTCGCCAAACCCGTGGGCACGGCAGTTGTGCCGATATTGCCTGCAACCTGCCCAACACCCACGTCAAAGGCGAAATGCGGATTGTCTCTTTGCGTAATGCGGACCGCGTAGTCAAGCGTGGTGGGCAGGTGGGCGCGGCTGCCGGGCGGATACATGACTGCATTCAGATTCTTTGAGGTCGGTGGCTCCTGAGTAAAGCCTGCCGCAGGGACGATTGCAGTGTGGAAAGGACCTGGCAGCGGAAAACCGACACCACCGAAGAGTCGCCCACCAAAACGGGTTGCCTGCCCCCCGATGCCGTAGATGGACGCGTTCGTGAATTTGATTCCGAAGTTGAGCAATACTGGCAGCGGTGGATGCAGCCATGTTTTTGTGACCACCGCATAGACATCTTCGTTCGTGTAGGACTTGAGCGTACCGGTAAACGACTCGTCGAGTGCGCCAGTCACAAACTTGTCGCCCATTCGAACCACGAAGCCGGCGGCGAGTCCAGGACTCAAAGAACCAAACTGACCGTCTTTGAGGATGACGCCCTTCCCATGGACGATGTTCATGCCTGCGAAATGCCACAGACCGCTGAACACTGGATCGTTTCCCTTGGTGTGAACGCTGCGGGTATAGCCCAGCTCCGCGCGATTGGCGAACCCCTCAGTCACGCTGAACGTGTGAATGTTGCCGATAACTTTGGATGCGTCAACGAAATGATAGCCAACGGCGGGGTTGGAAAAGAACCTGCCTTTGGCCGACACAACCACGTATGCGGTCGGCGTGATGAAGCCGCCGGTCTGGCCTTCGAGAGTCAAATTCTGCGCATGTGCATCCGCAGTAACTGCCAGTACTGCACATGCAACGAGTGTTGCCAAGTGGGGGAGAATACGCATAGGGTCCTGCTCCTGATCTCCGGCTTGAGCTGATGCCGGCGTATATGGAACCCATGTTTGTATCACAGGCAAGATTCCCACGTCTGCAGCTGTCTGCACTGCCGATGGCGGAGTGGTAGACTCTCGCCATGCCGCGCGGATTATTCATCACTCTCGAAGGGCTCGACGGGTCGGGGAAGACTACTCAACTCCAGCGGCTGGCGGCGTGGATCCAGAGACGAGGGATGGAGCCGGTGGTGACGCGCCAGCCCGGAGGTACCGCAACCGGTGACAGAATTCGAGCGCTGTTGCTCGACTCTGGCTCGACTCCGATTGCGCCGTTGGCCGAGTTGGCTCTGATGTTCGCCGACCGCGCACAGGTGATTGCCGAGGTTATCGAGCCGGCGCTCGCCGAGGGCAAAACTGTCTTGTGTGACCGCTTCACGGATTCGACCGAGGCCTACCAGGGTGGAGGCCGCAATCTCGGTTCCGAAGTCGTTGCCCGCATGCACACGCTCATCTGCGGCGATTTGAAACCCGATCTCACGCTGTTGCTTCTCCCCTCGCTTGAAGCGAGTCTCGCGCGCGCCCGCCGCCGAAACGATCGCACCGCCCACGAAACCGGCACTGACGAAAGCCGCTTTGAGCAGGAGAAGAAGGATTTCTATAAGCGTGTGTGGCAGAAATACCGGGAGATTGCCGAGCGCGAGCCGGAGCGCGTGGTACTGATCGAAGGCAACCTGACTATTGACGAAGCGCACGAGCAGATTGTGGAAGCCGTCTCAGAACGCCTGATGGAACTGCACGCAAAGGCGTAGGCCACACGGCAGATCCACACGCCACCTGTCTATTTCGTAAAAATATCCTTTGGGCAGATGGCGTGCACACCGACATTTCCATCCACAAGCTGCGTAATATCCACGTCCACAGCGACGCTTGTCAGCATGTAGGCATCGTCGCGCGAAAGGTGCTTCTCGTTCACCAGAAAGTCGATCATGTTACGTACCGCCATGGTTGTGGCTGCCTTCAGATCAGGACTAAAGCCCATGCTGATGTAACTGGTTGGAGTTTCCGCGCGGGGCCACAACAGATGCTGGTCTTTGTGCACGATGAAGCGGAAGGTGCCGGAGAGAAAGGTCTCCATCGCAGTGATGTCGACTTCGCCATTTCCTTGTCCCGCGTGGCCATCTCCTGCTTCAAATAACGCGCCCTTCACGTGGATGGGAATGAAGAGCTTCGTACCCGCCACCAGTTCCTTGTTGTCCATATTGCCTGCATGCATCCAGGGCGGAGCGCTGTTGTAGCGGCCGGCAGAAGCGGGAGGTGCCACGCCCATACTGCCGAAGAACGGGTGCAGAGGAATATCGATGCCGGGTGCGAAATGACCGATCATCTTCTGGCGATCGAGGGGAATAATCTTCCGCCGGCCATAGGGAAAATCGTCGGGCAGAAATCCGCGCCCCACGCCGAAGCCGTTACAGGCGAAGGGCACGTCGATGTCCACTTTAAGGATGTCCACTTCAAGCACATCACCGGGCTCCGCCTCGGCAATTGCAATTGGGCCAGTGAGAATATGGCCACCGGGGCCACGTTCCTTCACTTTGTCGTAGATCTCCGCGTTGTACGCGGGGATTTCAGCACTCTTAACGCCCTCCTCTTCCAAACGCTCCGTCGAGCCGCATGTCGAAAGCGTTTGAACACGCACGGTATCGCCTGAGTGCACAGTGAGAACCGGCTTAGCTTCGGACCAGTAGTATCCCCAGGCAACTGTGGAGGGTGAAGCGGGAAGAGTAAATGTTGGCTGCTGCGCAACAGCGCATGCGGCCGTACCTACTAGTGCAGTGACTACAGCAAACCGTTTCATGAATCGCTCCAGAATGTGCGGGATAAAAGCGGTACCGAAGAACTGCCCTTACAGAAATCCTAGGCGGTCGTATTGTTTGACTATACGGGCGAACGACGCACCGCGCGTACAAAGCAAGTTCACTGAGCGACTGGTCAAACGCTTTGTTCTTGCGGCGAGCTCGACATCTCCAGCGGATGTCCAGATGTAAAGCAGTTCCGTCCGTTTTTCTTGCTCGCGTATAAAGCTGCGTCGGCAGTCTGCAGCAACAACGCCGCATCCGCTTCCCTTCCTTCTGTCACGGTTGCCACACCAATACTCACAGTGACATATCCAAGGGGCGATCCGGGATGCTCGATCTTTAATTCGGAAATCGAATCCAGAATCTTCCTGGCAACGAGTTCGGCGCCTGCTCTCGGTGTAGCTGCCAGCACCGCACCAAATTCCTCTCCGCCAATCCTCGCCGTCGAATCAGTTGTGCGGGAGCAGGCCTTTTGCATCGCTGCCGCAACCATGCGCAAACAGACATCGCCGGCCTGGTGTCCAAAATGGTCGTTATAGCCTTTGAAGTAATCGACGTCGATCATCAGCAACGAAAGTGGGGCGCTTGTTCGAACTTTTCGGCTGACTTCAAATCGGAGCATTTCATTGAACGAACGCCTGTTGGCAAGTCCGGTCAATTCATCCTTCCACGCCAGATCGTGCAGCTTGCTTCGCTCGCGCGAAAGCGCAACACGTTCCGTGTTCCAGGAGAATTCCTTCTCCATCAATTCGGAGATGTCATGCACTGTGGCGACATAACCTGCAATTTCAAGCGAATTTGGATCGACGTAGCCGTTTGCGCTAGCCTCAAACCAGCCATACGTTCCATCCTTGCGCTGTAACCTGTAGCGGCATGTCTGCGCGCCTACGTTAAGCTTCAGTTGCGAAAGCATCTCGTCCATAATTTCGCGATCACGTGGATGTACCGGTCCGCCTGGCCCAAATTCCAAATACTCCTTCTCAGACCAGCCGGTCAGTTGAGTCACCGCACGCGAAACAAAACGGCGGTCGCCCTTGTAGCTGGCCAGTACGATCATGTCGTTGGTGTGTCCAATGAGCGTGGAGTAGATATTCTGGGCCTCGGCCACGTCATGTTGAGCCCGGCGCCTTTCGTCCAGCAGCGCTCCAACCGGCAGGGCGACAAAGACGACTGTGACCACGAAAAACTGGAAGAAATAGAGATGTAGATCGCGAGACCCGTGTTGAATCAGGCTTATGGGCCCCAGGCCTCGGCTGGTAAACCATCCTCCCATGAGCGTCACAATGACGGATCCGAGTACAGCACCCTCTGTTCCGAGCACAAAGATCAAACCGATGAGCGGTGGAAACACCAGGAACAGCAGCGGCATCCAGGTCTGGAAGAAAACCCCAAACACGATCAACGTGAATAAGAGCAGCCAGAGAACGCCGGAGTTGAGAGAAGGCCGCAGCTTTCGATACGAGAGTGACTCCCCGGAGACAAGGAAAAGCGCGGCAGGAAAAATGGTCAGGAGGCCAAGAACGTCCCCCTGCACAATGCGGGTCCACGCAACCAGGACCGAAGAGTGAGTCAGTACTGAAACCGGGTATGCGCCCACTTCAGCACATCCGGCAGAGACCATCAGAACCACCACCGTGAAGCGAATGATCTCCTTGACCTCTTTGAAATCTTCAAACGTGGTCAGCGAAAGAGAAAGCAGCGAGCATGCAAGCCAGAGTTCGAGGCCGGAAACTAAAGCGAGCCATACGGCGATCCAGAGCGGCAAACTCGATGCCACTCCCGCAACAAAGCTTCCAAGGACACAAGCTGTCAGGAGCCATGCTCGAATGGGGCGGTACCCCCAGACTGGCAACGCTAGAGCCAGGGCAATCGCACAGGCAGGCCAGACATCGAGAAATCCCTCTCTTCCTCCAAATACTTGGAGGCTCAGCCATGTAGTGACACTACAGGCTGAGAAGAGCAGACCAGGTTCAATCCAGTCATGGGCTGCAATCGGCCGAAGGGGTACGCGAAAGCTCATATCGATAGATTTGCAACTATTTGACCACAATCTGCCCTGCGCGGCACCATCTGCGGGTACCTACTCATACATTAGGTACTCAAAGGAGCAAAGAAGCTTGCAAACCGCGCTCGTCGAAAGAACGGGAATTGACCACTGCGTGCATGACGTCCAGCCAATGTGGCACAATTTAATGGGTAAGGTATGAGGGCGGCTAAACGGCAAAAAAGCGCATTGGTATGGCTGGCGATCCTTACGATCACAGCTGTAGCGGCAGTGCGTGCCGAGGGCGGCTGGGCAAATCCAGCCCCTTATACGCAGTCGATGCTGCGCTTTCTGGCCGCGCACCCCGAAGGTGAGACTCTGGCAGCCAGCATGCCCGGCCTTCTGGAACGCTGGTCCAGCGGCACACTCTCAAACTCTGCACGACGTGCCACACTTGGCGCACAGTCTGACATATTTCTTTTCATGCTGCCGGTTGTTTTCGTGGGTCTGGCCGCGCCGCTCAGTTTTTCTGCGGTTATACGCCAATCGTTCGAACGCCGGAATCCCGCCTTCATCCCACTTCCCTACTGCTATAAACGGCCTCCACCCACTCTGCAGGCCTGATTCCTTCGCAGTGTCGAATGCGCGTGCGGTCTAACCGCATCCCGCGCCTGCTCGTGCCAGGGTTTGGAATTTGAGATTTTACCTGCGCATGTAGCACGGAAAGAGTTTGCAAACACAACATTTTGACTGGTAGATGGAGACTCTCGTGTTTCTAGATAAGGCACTTACAAAAGTATTTGGAACGGCTAACGACCGCACAATCAAGCGCCTGCTTCCCAAGGTCGCGGCCATCAATGCGCTTGAACCTGAGGTCAAGCAGCTCTCTGACGATCAGCTTCGGGCCAAGACAGCCGAATTTCGCCAGCGCATTGCCGCCAGACTCGAAGGCCTCACCGACAAGGACGAAATCAAAAAGGCCGAAAGCGACGCGCTGGACGAGATTCTTCCGGAGGCTTTTGCCGTTGTCCGTGAGGCGGGCTGGCGCTCAGTGCAAATGAGGCACTTTGACGTACAGCTGATCGGCGGCATGGTTCTGCACTCAGGCAAGATCGCCGAAATGAAGACCGGCGAAGGCAAAACGCTGGTAGCCACGCTTGCCTGTTATCTGAACGCACTGGCCGGCCGTGGCGTGCACGTGGTCACGGTGAACGACTATCTGGCCAAGCGCGACGCCGAGTGGATGGGCAAGATTTACGAGTTTCTCGGGCTCACAGTCGGCGTTATTGTGCATGACCTGAGTGACGAAGAGCGCCGTGCTGCCTATGGCGCTGACATCACCTACGGCACCAACAACGAGTTTGGATTCGACTACCTCCGCGACAACATGAAGTTCGACATCAAGGACTGCGTGCAGCGCGGCCACTACTTTGCTGTTGTCGACGAAGTGGATTCAATTCTCATCGACGAAGCACGCACTCCGCTCATTATCTCGGGCCCCACTGACCAGACCACGGACAAATACGAACGGGTGCGCAAAATCATTCCCCAGCTTGAGCTGGGTGAAGAAATAGAGGAGTTCGAGAACAAGCGCCTTACCGGCGATTACGTCGTTGATGAGAAGCACCGTACCATCGGCGTAACCGACGAGGGCTGGGTAACCATTGAAAAGGCGCTGGGCATTGATAACATTGCCGACGCGGAAAACTGGGACCTGAAGCACTTCGTGGAAACGGCCATCAAGGCGCACGCTCTCTACAAACGCGACGTGGACTACGTGGTGAAGGATGGCAAAGAAGGTAAGGAAGTCATCATCGTGGACACGTTCACGGGTCGCTTGATGCCTGGGCGCCGCTGGTCTGACGGGTTACACCAGTCGATTGAAGCCAAGGAAGGTGTGAAGATTCGCAAGGAAGACCAGACGCTTGCGACCATCACGTTCCAAAACTACTTTCGCCTTTATCAGAAGCTGAGTGGTATGACCGGCACCGCCGAGACTGAAGCAGCCGAATTCGGCGACATTTACAAGCTCGACATCGTCGTCATTCCAACAAACAAGCCGCTGCTGCGCATCGAGAATGCCGACATTGTCTACCGAACTGCCAAGGAAAAGTACGCAGCCGTAGCAGAAGACATTGCTCAACTCCATGCCAATAATCAGCCGGTGCTGGTAGGAACCACATCGATTGAAAAATCGGAGCTACTGTCAGGTATTCTGCAGCGCAAGGGAGTAAAGCACGTCGTCCTCAACGCAAAGCAGCACGAGCGAGAGGCCGAATACGTCGCCCAGGCTGGCAAAACGGCCACGGTCACCATCGCCACCAACATGGCAGGACGCGGTACTGACATTCTGCTCGGCGGTAATGCGGACTTTCTTACCCGTCAGGAGCTCGTAAAGAAAGGCCGTGCACGCGCCATCAGTGCCAATGAAGGCGCAATTAACCCAATGGCACCGGCAGGGTTTCTTCGGTTCTACTACTCCGGCCAGGAATTCGAAGTTTCCGAGTCTGACTGGGCGGAAGTGAACGAGGTGCACGCAGAAGCTGCCCGTTTGGAGCACGAAAAGGTCATCGAAGCCGGCGGCCTGTTCATTCTGGGCACTGAGCGCCACGAATCGCGCCGTATCGACAACCAGTTGCGCGGCCGCGCTGGCCGCCAGGGCGACCCCGGCGCCTCCCGCTTTTATCTCTCGCTCGAAGACGATTTGATGCGCATCTTCGCCAAACAGTGGGTATCCACACTTTTGGAGCGGCTGGGTATGGAAGAAGGCGTGCCCATCGAATCGAAGATGATCAGCAAACGCATCGAAGGCGCGCAGAAGGCTGTGGAAGCGCAGAACTTCGAGAGTCGCAAACACCTTCTTGAGTACGACGACGTGATGAACAAGCAACGCGAGGCGGTCTATGGACTGCGCCGCCAGCTTCTGGAAGGCGTGGAACAGCGCGAGCTGATCCTCGATGACTACGTAGGCGGAATTCTGAGTGGACTGCTTGATGAATTCGCCGCCGAAGACGTCCATCCGGAGCAGTGGAATATCAAGGACCTTGATGAACGTCTCGTGGACCACTTTGGCTTCAGCCTGACCGCCGCAGGCATTAATCCGTTGGAACTCTCGCGCCACGAGCTGGGCGATGCCATCTTTGAGAAGCTGCAGGGGCACTACCAGCAGAAGGAGCAGATTCTTGGCACAGAGACCATGCGTTACCACGAACGCATGGTGATGCTGAGCGTCCTCGACGGCCTCTGGAAAGACCATCTGCTTTCGATGGATCACTTGAAGGAAGGTATCGGTCTGCGCGGCTATGCGCAGCAGGACCCACTCGTTGCCTACAAAAAGGAGTCGTTCGATCTGTTCGAGGCCATGATGCAGCGCTTCCAGGAAGACACGGCGCGTTTCCTGTTCCGTATGCAGATTATTGGACCCGATGGCCAGCCCATCGGAGAGCCACCGCAGCCGCGCGGAGAAGTTCCCGCAGCGCCCCCGGTTGCCAGCGCAGAACTACCCGGAAGCGCCGAAGACGCGCCACGTGAAATCAGCATTCCGGTGCGCCAGGCGTCGACAACCATCGATGCGCTGGAAAAGGAATTCGCGCGCAAGAAGCAAAAAGAATTGGCGGCGGCCACGCGGGCCGGCGCCGGCCAGGCCAGTGAGCCGGTGCAGCGAAGAACAGGCGACAAGGTTGGCCGCAACGATCCCTGTCCATGCGGTTCAGGGAAGAAGTACAAAAAGTGCCACGGGGTGGAAGCTTAGAGTGTGTGGCGAGTTCGCTGCACGCGGACTCGCCGGCATACCATGCCGGAAACCTAGATTCAGCTCAACTGTCTCGATATCCCTCACAAGTGGGCAGGAACAGGACCCACTGCGGCGAACGTCAGGTCGGTTGCATCTGAGTGATTTTGCTCGCGCCAAAGTTCGAAGAGGCGGCCGTAGCTGAGCGTCAAATACTGCGACGAGTCCACACTCAGCTTGGCGGCGGCACGATCAATCCAATCCGGCGTGCCCTCAAGCTCGGCAAAGTTGCCTATCGGCGTTTCGTCCACAACGCAATGCCCTTCTCCATCGCTCCACTCACAGCGCCATTTTTCATAACGAAATGCTGCCACAAGCCCGAGAGAAAGAAACACCTGCGCCAGCACTTCGCCGTCAGCAACTTCGGTCTCCGTCTCAACGCGATGTTTGTGTTTGTCCTCACCGGGACCTGCATCAGGCAAGCGCTTGTGGGTTACCGTCCAGCGATTGCCATATTGGCGGATGCGCAGGATTTCAGTTCGGGCGCGCATGCGTCGATCCTGCGTGTCATAGAGCACGTTGCTCTCGAACGTGCGAGGCGTCTCAAGATGGAATCCCGCGGACCGCAGCTTTCGTTCCAGCCCCGCCAGATCGTCCACCCGGAATTTGATCTCGGTCTCGATCGCCATCGGTAGAAAGGAGTATACGACAGGATGACGAAGACTGCCTCGCACAGCGACAATGGGACAATGCGGACCGAGCGCCTTGTAATTGATCCCACACGGCTTGACGAATTCAGTGCGCGTACCGCACTGGAGCTGGCCGCAGAAATTCTGCGCTCGGGCGGACTGGTGGCGGTCCCCACGGAAACGGTTTACGGGCTGGGCGCCAACGCGCTCGACGCCACCGCGGTTGCGCGCATCTTTGAAGCCAAGCGCCGTCCCGCATGGGATCCAGTGATTGTCCACATCGCCGGTCCGGCCAATGCGGAAAATCCCATGCTGTGTCGGCTTGTCACGGAAATTCCAGAAGCCGCGCGCAAACTGATGGAAGCCTTCTGGCCGGGCCCGCTGACGCTGCTGCTCCCTCGTTCAGCATCGGTACCTGACGCAGTTACGGCGGGCCGCACACTTGTCGGTGTGCGTATGCCCGCACATCCAGTTGCGTATCGGCTCATTCAAAAAGCGCGCATCCCGGTTGCCGCGCCCAGTGCAAATCTGTTCAGCCACATCAGTCCAACAACCGCCGCCCATGTGCTCGAAGACCTTGACGGACGGATCGATGCCGTTCTCGACGCGGGCCCCACCCAGCACGGTGTCGAATCGACCGTGCTCGATCCCTGCCAGAGTCCGATGATGATCTACCGGCCAGGAGCAATCACGGCTGAACAGATTGAGGCTGTTGCGGGCCATGTGACTGCATTCGCTGAGCCTTCCGGCACCACCGGTCCGCCGGAAGCGTTGCCTTCGCCCGGTGTGGGCATTCGCCATTACGCACCGCGTGCGCGCCTTGTTCTGGTGGAAGGCTCACAGGCAGATTTGCCACGGCTTCTCGCTGAAGCAGCCACCGCAAATCCGCACGAACGGCTTGGCTTGATGCGTGCGGAAGGGCTTGCCTTGGATGCTTCGCTGCCTTTCGCGGCGGTCTTTCCATGGGGAAGATGGTCCAATCCGGAAGAACTTGCGCAACGTCTCTATGCAGGCTTGCGTGCTCTGGATGCCGCGGGGTGCACGGTGATTCTCTGTCCCATGCCTGCGGGGATTGGCGTTGGAGTGGCTTTGCGCGATCGGCTCTCGAAAGCCGCCCGAAGCGAACAATCTTAGTGTTTACTACTGCAAACCTTCGCCGTGCTTGTACATGTAGCGGATGGCCGATTTGTAAATTAGCATTCGAGACTGTCCACGGAGCTTGAGGGCCCTGCGGTCGTACCACTCGATGCAGCCTTCGACATGCTCGCCGTCTTCCAGGACAATCACCATCAGAGTCTGCGCCTGAATCTGCTTCTGTAGATAAAAGAGTTCCGCGTTGTGGTGGACAACATCCTCTTCGTGGGATTGAGCTGTCAGTCGAATCGGCATTGCAGGCATCGCCTTTCTATTCCCGGCATCACGAGCGACAAGCGAAGAACGATCGGTAGGTACGACGGTTGTTGTGATTTCGTCACCATGATGGATATTGCGTCAGATTGAACCCTGTATAAACTCGACCGGCGAAACCGGCTCCACATTGGTACTGACATTGGATTGGAGAAGTTACCCGAGTTCCCATCCGGTCAGATCAGGACAAAGTCTGTGTCTGTGCGATTTTCCAGACACCAGTCCCAAACCTTGCGGCTGATGCTCCATCCTCAGTAATTGCTCGATGGTTTCTTTGATTCTATCCGGAAAGATGCGGGGTAAAGTGAGTAGGTTGCTTTCTCTGGATTCCCGCTCACCGGCTGCCGAGCGAGACTGCCATTGCGTCAATGGAAAGCGAACGCAAAAGGTTACGCCGCATGCCCTGTTCGGTCTGGCCAAAGGCACGCGCGGCGCCTTCAATCCAATCAAGTGTCAGCCCCTGCGCAAGCCGCTCCAGTTCTGCGGCAATATCCACATTGCGTATAAACTGGGGCGTTCCAGCCAGCAGCAGAAGAAGATCTTCTAGCAGGCTCCCGAGCGCCCGCAGCAGGCGGATCGTCTTTTCCTGACCTTCCGCGCCGGCTCTGTAGGTCTCAGTCGCGCGAAAGAGCTGCGAGTAATCCGGCTCTTTCAGCGCATTGCGAAGAATGATCAGTGCGTCCTGCCTGCCGGCAAGAAAGTTGTCCAGATCGAAGGTAAGGGCGCGGCCCACGGCTCCTTCAGACAACCGCGCGACCAGCGCGCGCTCCTGTGGCTTGAATTCGGACCGCCGTGCGGACAGCAGTGACTCCAGTTCCGCCGTTTGCAGCGCTCCCAGCCGGTGCATTACTGCGCGCGAGCGGATGGTCGGCAGAAGCTCCTGCGGGTTCTCTGCCAGCAGAATCAGAGACGTGTGCGCGGGCGGCTCTTCCAGCACCTTGAGCAGGCTGTTGGCGGCCTCTTTCATAAAGTTGGCCGTGGTGAATATCGCGAACGAGCGGCGGGCTTCTATAGGCGGACGGTAATAGGCCGCGTGGATGACCTGTCTCACCTGGCCGAGCTTAATGAGAAGCTGCGGTGGGTCCGGCGGCACAATCAGCACGTCTGGATGCGTCTGCACAAATATGCGCGTTTCCTTCTTGTCGGTCTCGCGAAGGTCTTCCCGGGCCGCTACCGCCTCCGCGACGCGCTCGTCCAAATTGGCCGCTTCCGCCAGGCGCGTGCAGTTGCTGCAATGGCCGCAAAAGTCGGGTAAACCGTCAGATTCCGTTGGCTCCAGGCAATTCACCGCCCGCGCCAGCATCAGCGCCAGCGTGTACTTGCCGGCTCCCTTTGGCCCGGCCAGAATCATCGCTTGCGGAAAACGGTCGACCCTGACGCTTTCACGCAGTCGCGTCACCGTAGCCGTGTTGCCTAAAAAATCACGAAAGCTCACACGTCGAGTCTAGCGGACGGAACCGTACAAGTTTTTCACCGGTGCAGATCGGTCTTGGATAACAGCGCCAGAAACTGCTTACGTGTGCACTCGTCGATGGTTTCGCCGATCAGCTTTCCGTCTCGATTGAAAACATACGTCTTCGGGATGCCTTCGATGAAGAACTCCTTGTGTACCTTGTCCCCCGGATCGAGCAGCACATCAGGCGCATAATGCGTCGGCGCGATAAAAGAGTTCACCTTGAAAGGGTTTTCGTCGGTAATCGAAAGAATCACCAGCCCCTGCGGCGCAAAATAGCGCTGCAGTGCATTGAGGTCCGGCATCTCGCGGCGGCATGGCGGGCACCATGTCGCCCAGAAGTTCACCATTACGATTTTGCCGCGCAATTGAGAGAGGGTGACCTTCTTCCCGTGTAAATCCTTCAGCGTAAAATCCGCCTTCTGGACCTCTGCATCCTGATCGGCCAGCTTCTGCATGGCCTTGGCAAAGAGCGGATCGTCCAGCTTTATCTCTGCTTGTTTGTAGCGCACCAGGCTTGCCAATTCCATGTAGGGCATCGGCGGCTCATCCCCCTTGGCCGGCACAGGCGACTCTTTCAAGGCTTGTGCAAGCGTCTCAGCCACCGTCTGAATCGTGTTCTGTCCCTGGTCGCCTTCCGTCGCAAGACTGCATGCCGCATTTGCCAGTTGAACCTTTTCAAGCCCCGCAGGCAACGCACGAATCTCCTCGGCAACTTGTCGCGCCGCTGCGGGACGCTTGTCATCCGAAAGTCCACGCAGGCCTTTCAGTTGCTTGATGATGTCTGAGGTCGAAGAGACGGCCGACAAAATTGGCGCAGCAGTGATGAGCAGGCAGCCGAGAACGAGCGCGCGATTGAGACGCATGAGGCCTCCAGCATGGAGAAGTGTATCGAGCAGGTGTTGGGACCTGGCAAGAGTATAGCGCCAGTAGTGCGGCTCAATGTCCTGCGGGTGCTCCGCCACCAATCTTGAATGCATTGCTGAACAGCACAATCGGCGCCGCCAACAATGTGAGCAGCCCGATAGTGTGGAAGCAGTCCATGAAAGCGAGGAAAATGCGCATTGCAAATGTGGTGGCCGAAGCAATTCGCCGGCGTGAGGTTCGCAAAAGTACTGACCCGCAACAGATTGCAAACATTGTGATCGCTACGCTGGAAGGCGCGCTAATGATCAGCCGCGTGGAAGGTACCCGCACGGCGCTCGAAGATGCGCTCCTTTCGCTTGAAACCATCCTGGAAAGCATTTCCTGCGCCTCCAAGCAATGAATCCTGGCGCCCGCGCCGTACATCCGATACCTCGTACAATAAGAAGAGGAAACCGAGCCGATCGATGCCGGAAGCAGCAGACCGTAAGCCCCGTCAGGTCAATTCGCAAGAGAGCCAGCGGCCCGACAAAAGCCGCAAGGCGGCTGTGCGCAAGGCCGATGATGACCCTGTGGGCAAGGTGTACGACTCGCGGCTGATGAAACGGCTGGGCGCCTATCTGCGCCCATATTGGTTGCAGGCCATCATCTCGGCAGTGTCTGTCACGCTCAAGTCTTCCAGCGATGTGGCAGGCCCGTTTCTCGTTATGGTCGGCATCGACCACTACTTCCCTTCCGGCCATGCCGAGGCACATGCACAATCGGCGCTGCACGGTTTCGCTTCCGCCGACTGGCTGACAGTGCACCTGAGCACAGACCCAGTGCGCGGTATCACGCAGCTTGCGGGCATCTACCTGACATTGCAGATCCTGGCGTACCTGTTTGAGTTCATCCAGACCTACCTGATGCAATGGACCGGCCAGAAGATCATGTTCGATCTGCGCCGCGACATCTTCCGTCACATGCAGCGCATGCACGTCGGCTTCTTTGACACCCATGCAGTCGGCCGCCTCGTCACGCGGCTCACGTCGGACGTGGACGCAATCAATGAAATGTTCACGGGCGGCATCCTGGCCATTGTCGACGACTTCTTTACGCTGACCGTCATGGCCATCGTGATGCTCAGCATGAACTGGTGGCTGGCGTTGCTGGCGTTCTCCGTACTTCCTGTGATTCTGTTTGTAACGCGCATCTTCCGCAACAGTGTGCGAGAGAGCTACCGCCGCGTACGTGCCGCCATTGCGCGCATCAACAGCTTTACGCAGGAACACGTGACGGGTATGCGGGTTGTGCAGCTTTTCAACCGCGAAAAGCGCGCTTTTGACGATTTTGAAGTGGTCAATCGGCAGCACATGGTTGCATTCAAGGACACAATCTTTGCTTACGCGCTCTACTATCCGGCAGTTGAGCTCTTGTCGGCCGTTGCCATTGCACTGGTGATCTGGCGCGGCGGCTTCGGCGTGATTTCGGGTTCGGTGACCATCGGCATTCTGGCCAGTTTCAACATGTATTCGCAGCGCTTCTGGCGGCCCATCCAGGACCTGAGCGACAAGTACAACATTTTGCAGGCGGCGATGGCGGCGTGCGAGCGCATCTTCAAGCTGATGGATACAGCTCCGGAGATTGTGAGCCCATCGCATCCGGTGGCGGGCGACGGCAGCAACCGCATCGAGTTTCGGCGCGTGTGGTTCACCTATCAGCAGCTCACAGACGAGCAGCGCGCGGCACTGGAAGCGGCGAAGGCGACCGGCGATCCCTGCCCCGACCCTTACGGCGATGACGGACATCGAGTGGATTCTGAAGGACGTCACGTTCACGATTGAGCCCGGGCATACGGTTGCGATTGTGGGCCACACGGGCGCGGGCAAGACCACGATCACCAGCCTGATGATGCGCTTCTACGACGTGACGGCCGGCGGCATTTACATTGACGGCGTGGACCTGCGGGAGCATGACCTGAAGACACTCCGGGAGCACTTTGCCGTGGTGCTGCAGGACCCATTTCTCTTCACAGGGACGATTGCCGGCAACATTCGCATGGAGAACGACGCGATCACGGACGCCGATCTGCGCAGAGCAGCGCGCGATGTGAACGTGCTGGACTTCATCGAGACACTTCCCGGCCAGTTCGAGGAGCCGGTGCGCGAACGCGGCAACTCGCTTTCAACCGGCCAGAAGCAGCTCATCAACTTTGCGCGCGCACTGGCCTACAATCCGCGCATTCTTATCCTCGACGAAGCGACCTCAAGCGTGGACACAGACACGGAGCTGCGCATCCGCGGTGCCCTGGAGCGCATGGTGGAAGGACGCACGTCTGTGCTGATTGCCCACCGGCTTTCGACGATCCAGCGGGCCGACTCGATTCTGGTGATGCATCGCGGCCAGTTACGCGAGATGGGCTCACACCAGGAACTGCTTGCCATGCGCGGCATCTACTGGAAGCTTTACCAGTTGCAATATAAAGATCAGGAGACCGGCGCGTTTCTGCCGCCGGGAACTGAGGCATCGCCTGCGACGGCGTAGCCGTTGATTGGTCCCGAACAAAACTATATCCGGTTCGAGTAAAGTCTTGATTCACAAATAGTTAAATAGGGTGTACTTACCACCTGTATTTGAATCCAAAGAGTTTATCGGCCCGTATTTGATTGCAAAGCAATTAAAGAAAGAATGACTGAGCATTAGAGAATCCAGAGAAGCCCGCAGATTAATCTAAACGGACTGGTATACATCCATATTGCGCCGAATATGGGAAATGGTCGGCAAAGACCTTGCACGAGGGCGGCCCTTCGCTGCTTTCGATCCGATCTGACCGCAACTTTACTTGACCTGGAATGGGGTGTAAATCTTCAGCGGCATGGCTGCCGTTGCCTGAACGAGCTCGGTGGAAGGAGTGCCGTAGATCTCGAAGGTCCAGTCGGCTACTTCGCCGAGTGCTGCCAGCGTTTGCCCAACATTACCGATATGCGCCAGAACCGCATCTGAATCCTTGTAGGTCTCGCGCACTACGCATTGAGTCTGGTCTTGGTTGAGGAACCAGCTGTATTCAAGCGCCCCCGGCTCGTTGGCTCGCACGAGCTGCATGCATTGGGCTGCCAGTGCCTTGAACTCCTCGAGCTTTCCTTTGTGAATCGCAGCGCTCGCGTTGACATGAATTTCAGTCATTTTGGTCTTTCCCTGTTGAGTGAATTTAGTAGCCACGCACAGCGCAGGTTCAATGGCCGACCCAGTATAGTGCCGGCAATCGCTGGGTGATCTACGCGATCGGCAGCGTAACTCGAAACTCAGTGCGGCCCGGCTGCGACTCGACTTCGATTTCACCGTCGTTGTGGAGCACCAGGCGGCGCACGATGTCGAGCCCAAGCCCCGTGCCAAGACCCTGTGGTTTGGTAGTAAAGAAGGGGTCGAAGATGCGCGCGAGGTCCTGCTGTGCGATGCCGGGCCCATTGTCAATGATGCGGACAACCACGGACTGATTGCATTGGCTTGCCGACACCGTGACTTGGCCGCCAGCCGGCGAAGCGTCCAATGCATTGTCAATCAGGTTGCCCCAAATCTGGTTTAACTCTCCAACGAAACCACGCACTTGAGGCAGATCTGCTTCGAGCTCGACCGTGACACCTGCGGACTTCTCCCGCGCCTTTGCCTGAAGCACGGTTACGGTGTCTTCCAGGCTTGGCCCCAGATCAACCGGCTGGGACACCATGGCCTGATCCATTTGCGTGAAGCCCTTGACCGCCATTACCAGGCCAGAGATGCGCATAGCCGCACCCTGGATTCCGGAAGCCAGGCGACGCACAGAACAGCTGGCCGCTGCCCACCGCAAGACCGCGTTCAAAGCTGGTCCTGACACAACTGCTGCAAGCTGGTCGAGTGCCTCGAAGGTCACCTCCGTGTCGGCGAGCAATCCCGCGTTCGCGATATCGAGTCCATGCTGGGCGATCCAATCGGCAATTGCATCCTCACGGTCCAATTGCTCGAGTGGAGTCCGCACCGCATGAGCCGGTTCAGCGAGGCAGGCGGTACGAATTGCATCGATCGCTTCCAGCTGTGCGTCAGTGAGCCGGGCAGCTTCCAGCGCACGCGTCGCCCTCTCCGTGTCTTCAATTCGGTCCACAAGCAGCGAAGCACTTCGTTCAATCGCCGAGGAGGGATTGTTCAACTCATGGGCCAGGCCGGCGGAGAGTTTGCCCAGAGAGATCATCTTCTCGTTATGAAGATCTGTGGTGGTAAACAGGCGCGCGCGATCCAGCATCACGCCCACGAGGATCGAAGTAAGCTCGTGGCACTCGCGCGTCAACGCGCGAAATTGCTGCCGGTCGAGCGCCAGAATCTCCGTGGGTTCCTGGGCAATCGCATCTCCCGGTGGGTTCACCATTCTTGAGTATGGCAACGCACCGGACACGTCACCGGTCCGCCATTCGATCATCTTCTGCGGTCCACAGCCCCGATCAACGGATAACGTCACGTGACCGGACAGCACCACAAAAAGACCATCGACCGGAAGACCCTTATGTGAAAGTACGTCGCCGGCTACAAGCTTGCGGAAAGCACTATGCGCAGCCAGCCAAGCCAGCTCTTCCCGAGGCGCTGAACCCAGCGTCTTGTGTTCTGCCAGCCGATCTAAAAGATGGCTTGTCATCTTGCTTTCTCGCCACCAGGCCCGGAAGTTCTTCAACAAGGTATCAGAAAGGAAGGTGTATTTGGGGCGACAAGGCATGGCTTCAAGGCCATGCTGGAAGACCGCATACCTGCAGGTCGCGCACTGCCCATCCGCCGAGGAAGCAATTTCAAGTATCGCGAGACACAGTGCGTGTGTTGCTTCCGGCAACCAAAACTCGATGCTTACGCCAGGGCTTAGCTGTCGCCGCGGTAGAGCATGTCGCGCATGGCCTTGCGGCGTGCTTCGCTCAGGCCGCTGTCGGCCGCCGAGTCAACGAAATTACTCCTGGACTCTTCTTCCTCCGGCTCGCTGCAGGAGGGGCAGCGGTTGGCAAAGCCGGGCTTACCGGGACGAAGTTCGAATTCATCACCACAGACAACGCAAACTTTGATTGGGAACGCCATTTTTGATTCACTCATGCTGCCAGACTTCTCCGGCAGAAATTTCTTTGCTTGATAAGACGCGCAACCCGCCGCGGAGTTGCATAGAAAATATGGGACACGGGCTCGGAAGTAAAGGAGCGAGGTTTGCACACTGCCGAACCCGGGACGAAACTACACAGTCTAAACGAAATGGAGCCGCTCCGCGAGAGGAGTGGCTCCAGTGTGGAAAACGAGAAGGCCGCTCGATAACGGGCGGCCTTCGGGGTGCAGTTCCGCGCTTGTTTTTGCGCGGAGCGTGCGGACTTACTTGCTGGCAACGAGCGGAGCGGTTGAGAGCGAACCGTCCTTGTAGCCAGCAGCGATCTTGTCGATGGAGACCGGCGCATAGTCGCCAGCGTGGCCTGCCTGGCCGAACTGGGTCATACGCAGGGCAACCACCTTGGCCATGGCTTCGCGGGCGGGCTTCAGGTAGTCGCGCGGATCGAACTTCTCCGGCGTTTCTGCAAAGACCTTGCGGATGGCGCCGGTGATGGCAAGGCGGTTGTCCGTGTCCACATTGATTTTGCGGACGCCGTTCTTGATGCCAAGCTGAATCTCTTCGACCGGCACGCCCCACGTGGGATTGAGCTTGCCACCGTATTGGTTGATGATGTCCTGCAGATCCTTGGGAACGGATGAGCTGCCGTGCATGACAAGGTGGGTCTTGGGCAGCATCTTGTGAATCTTGATGAGCACGTCCATCTTGAGGACGGAGCCATCGGGCTTCTTGTTGAACTTGTAAGCGCCGTGGCTGGTGCCGATGGCGATGGCGAGGGCGTCCACGCCGGTACGCTCGGCAAATTCAACGGCCTGATCGGGGTCTGTGATGTGCTCAAGGCCCGAGCCGCCTGCGCCGTGACCGTCTTCCACGCCGCCGAGGACGCCGATTTCACCTTCGACGGTGACGCCGCGCTCGTGGGCGTAGTCAACCACGCGCTTGGTAACTTCAACGTTCTCTTCAAAAGAGGACGGGGTTTTGCCGTCTTCCTTGAGCGAGCCGTCCATCATGACCGAGGTGTAGCCGAGAGCGATGGCGCTCTTGCAGGTCTCAAAGCTGTTGCCGTGGTCCTGGTGCATGGCGATGGGAATGTCGGGATTGAGCTCGGCGGCGGCTTCAATCAGGCGGAAGAGGTAGAGGTCCTCTGCGAAGGCGCGCGCGCCGCGGCTGGCCTGGACAATGACGGGCGACTTGGTCTGCTTGGCCGCCATCATGATGGCCTGAATCTGTTCCATATCGTTGACGTTGAAAGCGCCGACGCCGTATCCGCCCTTGGCGGCCTCGTCGAGTAGCTGCCGCATGGAGACTAGAGGCATGGGAATTCTCCTTCTAAGGTTGGTCCGGCCGCCAGGCGCTGGCACTTCATCGTCAAGCGATTTTGCAGGGTGGCGGCAGGGACTGCAATCGTCTTTATGGTAGCAGAGGAGCACCACAGGAAAGATGTGAGGGGGAACACGTTTAAGACAGGGAGTAGGGACCTGACCGGCAGGGGTAGCGGGGTTGGCGGGGTGAGTGGATAGGAGCGGGGTCAGCAGCGTTAGCGGAGCTGGAGATGCGCGTTGGGCAGCGAGTCAGCGTTTATGATGGGCCAAACGTCCTCCAGGGGTGTCTGCGTGAAATCAAACCTTCGACTTATTGCCGCGGTGGCATTTGTTGCAGTTTCAGCAAGTTTAAGTGCCCAGCAGAAGTGGACAGTGAAGCAGGAGTGGGTGACCGCCCATGAAGCCTTTCTCTCCAGCGATGTACTGCATGGTCGCGGCTCAGCCACGCGCGACGAAGAACTGGCGGCTACCTATGTGGCCAGCGAGTTTGAGAGCTACGGGCTGAAGCCGGCGCCGGGCATGAGCGGCTATCTGCAGGCCGCCGACGTGGTTGCGCCGGAGTTGGACGGGCATGCGACGCTCAAGGCCGGCGAGGTGGATTTGTCCGAAGGCGGAGATTTTGTGCTGCTGACCTCCGACGGAGATTCCGCATCAGGGCCGCTGGTGAAGGTGGCGGTTGCGGATCTGAAGACGGCGCACATTGAAAAGGGCGCGGCGGTACTGCTGACGGGCGCGCAGGATCCTGGAGCGTTGTTTGGCGCTTTGCGTGAGTTGCGGCACGCGGGTGCGTCGATGATTCTGGCGGAGGAGACGCCCGCTTTGAGCCAGGTGCAGGTGATGCTGGGCGGCAAGACGCGCGTGAGTGTGCGGCTGGCAGATGCCCCTGCGCGGCCCAGCCCGACCGTGATTCTGCTGCACAGTGAGGCTGCGGCGAGATTCAATGCCGCAGATGGAACTGCGATCAGCCTGACCGTGCATGCAGTGCCAGAAACAACGCCTCGACAGACCTTCAATGCGATTGGCTATCTGCCGGGCAGCGACCCGAATGCGGGCACGATTCTGCTGAGCGCGCACCTGGATCACCTGGGCATTGGGCGGCCGGTGAACGGCGACTCGATTTACAACGGAGCCAATGACGATGCAGCGGGGACGACGGCGGTGATGGAGCTGGCGCATGCGCTGGCGGCGGGGCCGCAGTTGAAGCGAAGTGTGCTTTTTGTCTGCTACGGATCAGAAGAACTGGGCGGGCTGGGATCGACCTACTTTGGTGAGCATCCGCCGGTGCCGCTGAAGGATCTGGTGACGAATCTGGAATTCGAGATGATTGGAAGCCAGGACCCGAAGATGCCTCCGGGCGTGCTGCTGCTGACGGGATGGGACCGCTCGAACCTGGGGCCGACACTGAAGGCACATGGCGCGCTGCTGGGGCCGGACCCGTATCCCGAGCAGCATTTTTTTCAGCGCTCGGATAACTACTCGCTGGCGCTGAAGGGCGTGGTGGCGCACACGGCGGCAGGCTGGGGAACGGTGCCCACCTATCACCAGCCGGACGATGACATGGCGCATTTGAACATTCCGTTCATGACGAGCGCGATTCAGTCGCTGGTGGAGCCGCTGCGGTGGCTGGCGGACAGCGATTTCAAGCCGGCGTGGAATCCGGGAGGGGATGCCGAAGGGGCGGTGAGAGGCAGCTGACGAAGGTGTGGGAACTTTAATCGGCCTCTTTCGGGGTTCAAAAATTCTTGGCTCCAGAACCTTTGTGAGAGTTCGAGAGCGGTGACTTCTGTTCGGTGGCGATACATCTATTGGCGCGCTGGGCGTGTAGGATGTGCGGTATGCGCCTTCAAGTGTCGATAAACAATGGAATTCCAGTACGTGCTTCACTCCTAGCTCGAGGATGGCTCAGTGCTCATGTTGAACCTCTCATCGAACAATGATGAGGGCGGTCGATCTGTTGGTCCAAGCTATTGACAGTTCCGATGAACCGAACTAGAGACATTCCACTTGGGAACTGGGCACTCTTTCAATTGGGGCACCGTTCAAATTGAGGTTCTGAACGATGGTGAAGCGGACCCTCGAACCGGGATCAGACGAACATCAGATTCCCCGAAGAACTTATTCACAAAACGTGGATTTGGCCCGTGAACTTCTGACCGCAATCAGATCTGCGACAAGGCACTGTCGCGCGTGCTCGAGAGTAGCCGTTCAACTGAGCCGAAGGACGAGTTTCAGAAGATTGCCGAAGCGATGGGCAGCATCATCGTCGATCTTGATCTCCGGTTGATTCAACCAACTTTGCGCAGGCACCGGAATTGATCGCAGAGGCACGTGAGATGAAGTTGATCTGATTAGGCCGGAAATTTCCAACTGATCGGCATCGGAAGTTACTTTTGCTGACAAGTCTTGGACGGCTGAGATCAGACAAATCCGGTGCGGTTCGGCTCTTGCCGAAAGAATCACTGACTGCGGAAGTTTTGTCGTGGACCCGGTTCGGGTTTCAAAGACTCTTCGGCACCAGAGCTATTATGAGAATTTCTGGACTACCGGATTGGCTGTGATTAGACCATTACGGTCAATTCGGTATTGTTGAGGCAGGAGAACTGATGTCCTCGCTCTCGGCAAACTTGGCTCATCGCATCATTGACGGCTACCTTCCTTGGAATCGATCAGTTGAATTCCATATCGACGGCTTTCTTGAGAAATATACCCTGCACGATTCCTATTGGATTGGCTTATTCACCGATTGTGCTTACGCCGACACAGTGATTGCGGTAATCCTTTTTGATCCGGTTTGGAATTCCTCGGTGAGCACTCCAACTCCTGTTTGCGCAGACTGGCCTCTGTTATTCCTCCGGTTCAAGTGCGTTAGCGGGATTCACCTCTCTGGATTCAGAGATATCGAAGGCACTCAACGTGGAATTTCCGGAGTCGATGTTGAGCACCTCTCAACTGAGGAAGTCAAGACCGTGATTAACGATCACTATGGAGCATCAGTGAGCGTGCAACATTTCCCTCTCATTGACGCACTTGCTCTATCTCCAGACGAGAGCGTCTTAGATTTGTCCTGAGTCCAAAGCGACTAATGCAGCAAGAAGGTCCGGTGAGAACCGCTGACGGTCGAGAGTCGGCAAGTCGTAAGTTACTTTTCTTGCCCGGATTTAACCGCAACGATCAGACGAGTTCAGTGCGTCTCGAATCCTACCCAAAGACTCGGAGTGTTTCATCCCACTGGGATGCCATCCAGGCCTTGTCGATCTCCGCTCGGCCCTTACGCCTGCCAAGCCGATCTCGCTGTAGGTTCTGAGTGGGTGGTCACTCATCAGGAAGTCGCGTCGCTTATGGCGCAGATTTCATCGACGCCAACAGCGCAGGAACCATTTTTCCGGCAGTGGTGTCTATAAGCACAGGAAGCAGAAGTTTCAATCATCGTGATCACTACGAATGGTTCTTGTTACCCGACAAGTGCGAGGAGGGCTTTGTCTTATGGCATTCGAGAATGGTGGTAACTCCGGTCAACTGAAAGGCGACATCAACGTGACCCCGTTGATTGACGTGCTGCTGGTTCTGCTCATCATCTTCATGGTGATTGCTCCGGTCATGCCTCATGGCCTGGATGCCGCGTTGCCGCAGCACCGCGCAAATCCGATTCACACCGCCGAGGCGCCCATCGTGGTGCAAATCATAACCGCCAGCAATCGACCACTGAGTTACAAGATTAATCAGACTGACGTGAGCATCGACCAACTTGGGAGCCGCCTCAGCTCCATGATGGCAGTACGCGCAGACAAAGTGATGTTTGTCAAAGGGGATGACAGCCTTGACTTCTCATTTGTTGCAACGGTCATGGATATCGGAAAGGCCGCGGGGGCGGAGCACATTGGACTGCTTACATTCAAAGATCCTTTGTAGGGAGTCCACGTTTTCCTTCCCGCTTTTAAAGTAGCGCACGCCCGTCCGCTACAATCTGAGCCATTCAGGGTATCTCCAAACGAGAGGGTTTCTCCATGCTCAGATTTCGATCCGCGTGTGTTGCGGCTGTGTTGCTGATTGTCTCCGTTGCTGCTGTTGCGCAAAGCCCCGAAAAATATCCCGACTACCCCAGTGAGACGCCGGCGCAAATCAAGCCGGTGACGAAGAGCTTCGATTTTGAGCGGCGCGATGTGATGATTCCGATGCGCGACGGGGTGAAGCTGCACGCGGTGATTCTGGTGCCGAAGGGCGCGCACGATGCGCCGATTCTGCTGACGCGGACGCCCTACTCGGCCGACGAGCTGACGACGCATATGGCGAGCTCGCACCTGGGGCCGAACCTCTACGGCTACGACAACGCGACGGACGTGATTCTGGAGGACGGATACATTCGCGTGGTGGAGGACATTCGCGGCAAGTATGGCTCAGAGGGCGGCTACGTGATGAACCGGCCGCATTCATGGGCCGCTGAACCCAACGCCGGTAGACGAATCGACGGACACGTACGACACGATTGACTGGCTGATCAAGAACATTCCCGAGACGAACAGGAAGGTGGGCATTCTGGGCATCAGCTATGACGGCTTTCTGCCGCTGATGGCGCTGGTGCATCCGCACCCGGCGCTGAAGGTGGCGGTGCCGATGAACCCGATGGTGGATGGGTGGATGGGCGACGACTGGTTCCACAATGGTGCGTTCAGGCAGCAGAACATGCCGTACATCTACGAGCAGGAGGGCACGCGCGGGAATACGGCGAAGTGGTGGAGCGGGTATTTCGACGACTACGACCAGTACATGAAGGCGGGCTCTGCGGGCGAGCTGGGCAAAGAGCATGGCCTGGAGCAGATGGGCTTCTGGCGGAAGATTCTGGCGCACCCGAGTTATGACTCGTTCTGGAGCGAGCAGGCGGTGGACAAGGTGCTGGCCAAGGACTTCAGCGAGGAAGGCATCAAGGTGCCGTTCATGCTGGTGCACAGCCTGTGGGACCAGGAGGACATTTACGGCGCGGTGGCGGTGTACAAGGCCGTTAAGCCGCTGGACAAGGACAACAAGGTATTCATGGTGCTGGGTCCGTGGCATCACGGGCAGGAGATTGAGCCGGCCGACTCGCTGGGCGCGATTCGCTTCGGGTCGGATACGGGCACGTGGTTCCGGCAGAATGTGCTGCGGCCGTTTCTGGCGGAGTATCTGAAGGACGATGCGGCCCAGGCTGCAGTGGACGCGAAGAAGGTGGCCGCGGTGACCGTGTATGAGACGGGCAAGGACCGCTGGCAGGCGCTGGACGCGTGGCCGGTAAAGCCCGCGATGAAGCCGCTGTATCTGGAGGCGGGATTCAAGGCGGGCTTCGCGGCTCCGGCCGCAGAAGGTGTGGGGTTCGACGAGTATGTTTCGGATCCCGCAAAGCCTGTGCCGTACAACGGACGTCCCGCGCAACCCATCGGCTACGTCCCGCCGCTGACCTGGGTGCAGTGGCTGGTGAGCGACCAGCGGGATGTCTCAGGCCGCCCGGATGTGCTGAGCTACACGAGCGACGTGCTGACGGAGCCGGTGCACATCGAAGGGCAGCCCGAGGTGCATCTGGTTGCATCGACAAGCGGGACGGACTCGGACTGGGTGGTGAAGCTGATCGATGTGTATCCAGACGAAGTGCCGGGGCAGCCGGAGATGGGCGGCTATCAGCTTGCGGTGGGGATGGACATCTTCCGCGGGCGGTATCGTGAGAGCTTCAGCGACCCGAAGCCGATTGAGCCGAACAAGCCACTGGCGTACAAGTTCCTTCTGCCGGCGGCGAACCATGTGTTTCTGCCGGGGCACCGCATCATGGTGCAGGTGCAGTCGAGCTGGTTCCCGCTGTATGACCGCAATCCGCAGACGTTTGTGCAGAACATCTTCTGGGCAAAACCCGAGGACTATAAAAAGGCAACGCAGAGGATCTATCACGCCCCGGGCGATGCCAGCTTTATTGACTTGCCGGTGACGGCGGCGCCTTAAGTTCGCACTACACCACGGCCGCTGCCGCCGGGTCGTCTACCGGCAGCGGTTCACCATGCGCGCGATGCCGCCAGATGAGCACCAGTGAACCTGTGGCATTAAAGACCACCGGGCCAAGCACGATGCCGGTGACACCGAAGAGCCACACGCCGCCCAGCATGGAGAGGAAGACGGGCACGGTGTGCAGCTTGAGGTGCTCGCCGACGAGGATGGGATAGAGGAAGTTGTCAAGCGTGCTGATAACAAGGCCGCCGATGGCGAAGAGGATGGCTGCCTCAAGCCAGTGGCCCGTCATACCCAGGTAAATAACCACCGGCAGCCACACAGAGACTGCGCCGACCGCGGGCACCAGCGCCAGCAGTGTGGTAGCCACGCCGAGCACCAGGGCATTGTGCAGACCGAGCAAGGCGTACGTGACACCGGCCAGAATTCCCTGCAACCCGGCGACGGCAAAGCGGCCCAGCACCAGTGCCGAGATGGCCATGCGCACGCGTTCCAGCAGGAAGTGATTCTCTTTGGGGCCAAGCGGCAACAGCGAGTGCGCGAATTGCGCCGCCTCCTCTCCATCGCGATAAAGGAAGAAGAGGATGAAGAGCATGGCGATGATCTGCACAAGAGCCGTGACGGACTGGCCCAGCAATTGTGCAAGACGCGAGGCGACAATACCGGCCGCCTTCTCGATAACCTGGCCTGCATCAAGATTTTCAGCGATACGCTGATAGACCGCATCTGCCTGCGGATGATTGGCGAGCAGGTTATTCAGCGCGCTTTGTGCCGCTCCGCTCTGCAGGCCGCGAATGGCATGCACCACGTTGCTGCCCACCGAAGCGAAGACAAGCATGGAAGGAACAACCACGCTGAGCACAACAATGATGAGTGCGCAGGTGGCGGCAAGCGTACGGTTGCGGATATGCCTGTTGAGCCAGCGGAAGGGGCGCGCCGTCACAATGGCAAGAACAACTGCCGCCGTGATGCCGGGCAGGAAAGGCCACGCCACCACCGCGCTGAGCAGAATGGCAAGAATGGTGACGAGAAAAAGAGTCAGGCCATTCCAGTCAAAAGCCACCTGCGGTGCGGCGGACGCTTGCTGACCGTTCGCAGGACTTTCCTTGTCGTGCGAAGACAGCACCTGGTGTGAAGGCGCCGATTCTGAACTGTTGCCGGGTTTCGCCGTGCCTTCCTCGTTCATCGCCTCTCAGCTTTCTTTGCGTTCCACTTCCTTGAGATACGCAGGCCCCACACCACCTGTTCCTCACGTCCGGCCCGAACTCGAAGCTTATCGCACATGCAAAGGCAACGTAAATCGGGGTGCATCCAGGCGCACTAGGGCCAGATGCCAAGCAACCGGCGGACCAGCACAATCTGCCCCACGTGGTAAGCGTTGTGATCGGCAATGAGCAGTGCTTCGCGCAGAATGGTCTGGCCATCGCCATGGGGAATTTTCGCGTAGAGATCGGTGGCCGGATCTTCAAGCAGCGTGCAGAAGGTCTTGAGATCCTTGCGGAAGGCGCGGACGCTCTTGTCCCAGGCCTTGTCGTCGGGAGGCGCAACTGCTGCAGGCCAGTAGCCGGAGGGCCAGGGCGGCGAGACATGTTTCGCATTGCGCGAAAACTCGAGGATGTCCCTTTGGGCGATGCGGAGATGCTCAAGCAGTTGCCACAGCGAGTATTCCGCCCCTTTGGGCCGTTTGCCGCGCAGTGCGGCAGGGATGCCGCGAATGGCGACGTCGAAATGCACGTGGGCGTTTGAACCGGTGAGCAGGTCGAGGAGGTGCTGGCGGAGGGCGGTATCACGCGCGACAGAAGATTTCGTCATGGCTTCTTGGATTCTCACTTCGACACGAGGATGCACAGAACACAGACTTCGGGCTTAATCGATGAGGACGCGACGTCAGGCGAGCACTTCTTTTTGCGCAGCGAAAATATCCTTCAAGCCTGATTCAGCAAGGTCAATCAGCTGATTCAGTTGCGCGCGCGAGTAGGAGCCCTTTTCCGCGGTGGCCTGTGTCTCAATAAGTCCGCCATCGGCGGTCATGACGATGTTCATGTCGACTTCCGCCTGCGAGTCTTCTTCATAGCAAAGGTCGAGCAGTGTGGTCCCTTCCACGATGCCGACGGAGGTTGCCGCCACAAGCTGCTTCATGGGCGACTCTTTGAGCGTGCCGGCCTTGACGAGGGCGTTGAGTGCAAGCGAAAGCGCCACGGCTGCACCAGTAATAGCCGCTGTGCGCGTGCCGCCGTCGGCTTGGATCACGTCGCAGTCAAGGATGACGGTGCGCTCTCCGAGAGCCCGCATATCGACCACCGAGCGTAAGCTCCTGCCGATGAGGCGCTGAATCTCATGGGTGCGCCCACCGATTTTTCCCTTTTCGCTTTCGCGGGGGGTACGGGTCACCGTGGAACGGGGCAGCATGGAGTATTCGGCTGTGACCCATCCTCGGCCCGAGTTGCGCAGCCAGCCAGGGACACCCTGATCGATGGTGGCATTACAGAGTACCCGGGTATTGCCGAGCGCGATCAGCACCGAGCCTTCGGCTGTCTGGACGAAATTGGGAGTGAGTGTAAGTGCGCGTAACTGCCCGGGAGTGCGGCCGCCGGGACGAAAAAAAGGAGATTGGTTCGCCGCTTGCATAGAGGGATTGTACGGGACCGGGATGGAACCGGGCAGAAGGCCGCAGATACCGAAGAGGGCTCGTCCATTCCACAATGGGAATTGGCCCGATTCATACCCAATGAGGGAATCACGCCGTTAGCTTATTTATTTTCAATTACATACACAGCTCCTGCCTTGAATCAAATTCCTGTTTCGGGACGATAATGCGATGCGCCTCGCGCCAAGTTTCGCCCATCCTTTCTTTCCAAGGTATTTATTTTCAGTCTCTTAGTGGGCCTTTCCGGGTTTGGCACGCTGCGTGTATGAGAAAGGGACAACCGAGCAGAACCAGAACAGAAACGGGAAGCGGGAACGATGGAGATTTGGACCCGTTTTGTTCTGGAAGACAGGGTTCTTCCACTCCGGCGAGAAATTTTCTGGAGCGATACGACCGCGGGAACCGGCAGCGCAGGAGCGCTGAAACGGGAGAGCGGTGGCGATCCACCGGTGCGGAAGAGGCCTGCAGACCAGGAAGGGGAAGGATCGATGCAAAACATGCAGACACAGCAGGCAAAGGAACAGCCAGTTCGCGGCAACTCATTTCAGGCGCAGCATTTACTGGGGCAGTATGTCGAGGGAGGACTTCTCAAAACGGCCGAGGAGCGGGAACGGCTTGGGTTGGTGGTAAACGCGCTCACCCGGCTCGGCAACGGTGCAGACAACCTGGCAGAAGTGGCGCATGACGCGCGCAATATGGTGACCGCTCTGGCTCTTTACTGCGATTTGCTGCAGGAGCCGGGCGTGCTTTCAAAGTCATTCCGGCACTACGCCGGCGAGTTGCGGCTTGTGACGGCAGCCAGCCGCAGACTTGTGGACAAGCTGGCCACACTCGATGAAAAGATGATTGCCCTGGCTCTGCGTCGCAGCCAGCAACCGATGGCTGAGGCGTTACTTTCCGCGGGGAGCGCTGTACATCAGCGTTCGGAGACTGCGCCAGCTCAATCCATTGACAGCCTGGCCGCGCAGGTGCAGAGCCTGCGTACCCTGCTTGCCGCGCTCGCGGGTCCGAAAGTGACTCTAAAAATCATTGCCGAAGGCGGCGATTACCCCGTGCGTCTGGCTGGCGAAGACCTGACACGGATTCTCGTCAACCTGGTCCGGAATTCAGTTGAAGCGATGCAGGCGGATGGGAGGATCTGGGTGAGAGTTGGCACGGCCGCTCAAAGTGCCGGAATTCCCTCAGTAGTCAGGCTCGCCGTTGAAGACACCGGCCCCGGCATTCCGCCACAGTTGCTTGATTGCGTCTTTGAGGCCGGATTCACCACGCGACTGGCTCAAGGGCAGGTTGCGGACTCCGGCACGCGCGGGCTCGGCCTTTCCATCACGCGTTCCCTGGTGGAAGCGGCGGGCGGAACGATTCATGCCTCCCGCCGCACACCTTCCGGAACCCGTATGGAAATCCAATTGCCCGTGCGCGGCAAATAATCGACAAGGAGACAGATCTGTGGCGACGACCAATGGCACATACGCAATGCACCGCGAGACGGCTACAATGCTCCAAACCGAATTTCGCGCGAATACGATGGAATTCATGTCTCAATTCAACGAGCCGGCAACCAGGCTTCACTTGCTGGTCGTCGACTCCGACGCTGCGGTGCAATCAGCATGCGCCGAGATCGCAACCGGACTGGGCTACGCGGTGGAGACCACCAGCGACTACAACCAGGCACGGAGTCTACTGCGCGGTCATGCCGCCGACATCCTGATCGTGAATCTGGCGTGGGGCAGCAACGCAGGTATGGAGCTGGTAGCCGAAGTCAAGCTGCTTTACCCCCATCTTGCGGTCATCGCCATGACTGCTTCAAGCTCGGTGAATACGGCGGTCGAAGCCATGCGCTGTGGTGCTTCCGACTACCTGACCAAGCCCTTTGCAGTGGACGAGCTGTCGACTGTACTTGAGCGCGCCTCGGCCCACCATCAGACCGACGCCTCGACCCGTCAGTTGCGCGAACGGCTGCGACTGAATCAGGGCCTCGGCTCTATGATCGGCCGTTCAGCAGAGATGGAGAAGCTCTACCGCATTCTTTCCAAAGTGGCGCATACGACGCACGCAGTCCTGATTCTGGGTGAGAGCGGAACGGGCAAGGAACTGGTGGCGCGGACCATTCATGCCTACGGTCCCAATGCACAGCGGCCATTTCTGCCGGTCGATTGCGGCTCGCTGGTGCCGACCTTGATTGAAAGCGAACTGTTTGGCTACGTGAAAGGGGCGTTTACCGGCGCAACGCGGGCCAAGGACGGGCTACTGGTTTCCGCCGAAGGGGGCACGGTATTTCTGGACGAGATTGGTGAACTCACGCTCGACCTGCAGGTCAAGCTTCTGCGTGCCTTGCAGGAGCGCGAGGTACGACCCGTGGGGGCGACGCACCGCGTGCCCATCAAGGCGCGCGTGGTGGCCGCCACCAACCGCGACCTTGCTGCCATGGTCGAAAAGGGATCGTTCCGCAAGGATCTTTACTACAGGCTGAATGTGGTGAATCTGCGACTGCCGGCGCTGCGCGACCGCCGGGAGGACATACCACTACTGGCCGCGCACTTTCTGGATCGCATCAGCCGGGAGCACGGCGCCAAATTCACCCTGAGCGACGAGGCACTGCGCACGATGATGCGCTACGACTGGCCGGGCAATATTCGCGAACTCGAAAACGCGGTGGAGAGAGCCTGCGCGCTTTCCTCCGGGCCTGTGCTGCATCTGGGCGATATGCCCACACAATTGCAGCAGCAGGGGCTGGAGGCGCATCGTGCATCCCTTTTGCCAGACCAGGAAGAAGGTAAGCAGGTCTCCGAACACGTGACTCCTCTGGCAGAGCTGGAAAAGCAGGCGATTTTAAGCGCCATCCAGATGCTCGACGGCGACAAACTGCAGGCCGCCAAGCTGCTCGGAATCGGCAAGACGACGCTGTACCGCAAGCTGAAAGAGTACGGCATCGCAAATACTTCGCTGCCGCACGACTAGTTCCGCGGCGACGTTCGCAGGTCCGAATCTGGCGCAATTTCAAATCCAACCAATGAACTATGGGAACAGCTGAGGTGGAACCATGAGCATTCTGATGGTGACAAGTATGAAAGGAGCGCAGAACTGCGCGGAGAAGGTGGCCGAGCAATTGCGCATGGATGTGGAAGTCGCGGATAGCTGCAAGAGTGCATTGGCGCTCCTGCGTCGGCGAGAGTTTCTGGCCATCGTGATCGACGAAACGCATACGGAGTGCGAGACCGCGGCAGCCAACGCCATTTGGGACAGGGCGCGACTGGCGATTCCGCTGCAAATCAACTTCGCGCTTGCCGGCACCCCCCGACTGGTGCGTGAAATACGAGCCGCTCTCGCGCGTCGCGACCGCGAGCAGCACATGGCCCGGCAAGCTGCGGCCGAGGAAATGGAAACCGAAATCAAGGGCGTGGTGGCAGGGCTTTTGCTTCACTCGCAACTCGCTTTGAATGGAACCGAAGTTCCCGCTCCCATTGCCGAACGTCTGCGCCTGGTTGCCGCCCTTGCGGGGTCGTTGCGCCAGAAATTGGAGACCCCTGGAGCGACTCGCAGCGTAACCACTGTTTGAGGGGCGCCTTGCAACGGATGCCTTGGGCGGGGAGGACAAGATACACCAAAGTGCGCGCCCGGGTACTGTCGATATGCGAATGCGCAGCCCATGGAGCGATCCGGCGCGGCAATCGCGTAAGCTGGACAGGCAATGCACGATACCGCCGTCCTTCTAATCGATTGCCCGGATCGCCCCGGGCTTGTGGCCCGTGTCTCCGGCCTGCTTTACGAGCATGGCGCCAATATTCTTCACGCTGACCAGCACCAGGACCACGATCTGGGCCTCTTCTTCATGCGCGTGGAGTGGGCTCTGGGCATTGCATGCAGCGGAACTGTGGACGAGAGCGGCGACAAGGAGCGGGGAGCCGCGGAAGAGTGCACTTTCGACCTCCAGTCATTCAGGGCAGCGTTTGCGCCGATAGCGGAGGAGCTCGGAATGCGCTGGCAGTTGTCCGCAAGCGGGCGCAAGCCACGCGTGGCGCTGTTTTGTTCGCAGTATCTGCACTGCATGGCGGACCTGCTGCACCGCTGGCGTTCGGAGGAGTTGGTATGCGAAATTCCACTCATCGTATCGAATCATCGCGCGGTTGAAAATCTCGCCGGTTTTTATGGCATTCCGTTCGTTCACACGCCGATGACCGCGGCAACACGGCCCAGGGTGGAGGCCGAGCAGCGCCGGCTGCTGGTCGAGAACAAGGTCGACCTCGTTGTACTTGCGCGCTACATGCAGATCCTCTCGCCGGAGTTCGTCGCCGAGTATCCGGCCAGAATTATCAACGTGCATCACTCCTTCCTGCCGGCCTTCACCGGTGCAAAGCCGTATCACGCGGCGCATGCGCGCGGCGTAAAACTGATTGGCGCGACCAGCCACTATGTCACAGAAGCTCTCGACGAGGGACCCATTATTGAACAGGATGTGGCGCGCGTTTCGCACCGCGACCAGGTGGATGACCTCGTCGCACGAGGACGGGATCTGGAGCGCATAGTGCTGTCACGTGCGGTGCGCTGGCAACTGGACAGGCGCATTCTTTGCTACGGCAACAAGACGGTGGTCTTCGACTAGACTCCACCGGCGCATTGGCACGCATGAAAGCGATGTGACATTGGTTTCGCGGCAGGTGCTCTGCCGAGGAATATACTTGCTAAGGTTGCTCCAGTGCCGCAAAGCAGGGCGTGACTGGTCAATGCAGCGCGCTGCCCTGTCGAACTGCTCGACCTATGTCCCTTTTCCTTTTCAGTCTTTCTATGTTCGTCAGTGCGGCGCTGCTCTTTCTTGTGGAGCCGATGCTGGCCAAAATGATGCTGCCGATGCTGGGTGGCACACCGGCGGTTTGGAACACCTGCCTGGTGTTCTTTCAAGCAGCCTTGCTGGCGGGCTATCTATATGCGCATGGCTCATTGCGATGGCTGCGCAGGCGCACGCAGATGATGTTGCATGTGGCGCTGATTGGTTTGCCGCTTTTGCCTATTGGACTACTGCCGCTGCATTTGCCTGTGGGCTGGAGTCCTCCTGTGGAAGCCAACCCCGCGCCATGGGTAATGGGCATGCTGCTGGTGGCAGTGGGGCTCCCCTTTTCAGTCCTGTCCGCCAACACACCCATCCTGCAGCGCTGGTTCGCACAAACGGGTCATCTGTATGCAAGAGATCCGTATTTCCTCTACGCAGCAAGCAACGCGGGCAGTCTGGCGGGTTTGCTGGCCTATCCGCTACTACTGGAACCGCTACTGCGGCTGCAAGAACAAAGTTCACTGTGGACAGGCGGCTATGCCGCCCTCGCACTGCTCGTACTGGGTTGCGCGGTCCTGACGTGGCACGGTGCTGGTGATCCAGGCCGACAGGAAATATTGGAGACACACAAGGTCACCGAACGGATTGAGTGGAAACGGAGGTTGCGCTGGATCGCACTTGCCTTCGTGCCATCAAGCCTGATGCTTGGTGTGACCACGGCGATGACGACCGATATTCCCGCCGTGCCGTTGTTCTGGGTGCTGCCGTTGACGGTGTATCTGTTGACTTTCGTGATTGTGTTCTCGCGCCGTCCGGTCATTCGTCATGAGCGTATTGTGAGCGCACTGCCGGTGTTTCTGCTGGTAGGGCTGCTACCTTTTCTGACGCATCTCAAATTGCCGCTGCCCGCCATGATTGCCGTTTACTTGTCGACATTGGGTTGCGTGTCGCTGTTCTGCCATGGCGAACTCGCGGCAGACCGCCCCACCGTTCTGCATCTGACCGAGTTTTATCTACTCATGTCACTGGGCGGCGTGCTGGGCGGCGTCTTCAATTTCTACTCGCGCCTGTCGTGTTTCACTCCGCAGTCGAATTTCCATTGGTGATGGTGATGGCCGCGCTGCTGCGCAGGCCCGCAGGCACAAGCCCAGGCACAAAGTCGCGAGTGTACGATCTATTACTGCCTACCCTGCTCGCATTCATCATGGCCGCCTCGCTTCTTGGGGCTGCAACATTGCACTACAAAGCTCCCGGCCTGCTCATCTTTCTTTTCTTCGCCTACTCCGCGCTGACATGCTTCAGTTTTCATCGCAGACGCATTCGTTACGCCGCAGGAGTGATTGCCTTCGTGACAGCGGGTTCGTTGTACACGGGTCCATTTGGACACGTACTCAAAACGGACCGGAACTTCTTCGGCGTGGTACGAGTCAGCAATAGTGAATCCGGCAAATTCGGATTCTCGTGCATGCAGGCACGATTCACGGAATGCAATCGCTGAACCCCGCAAAGAGCCGCGAACCTCTCTCCTACTACACCCGAAGCGGCCCCGCGGGTCAGGTGTTTCAGGCGCTTCGGGCTCGACTGAAAAACAGAAGCATAGCAGTCGTCGGGCTTGGCGCAGGCTCCATGGCGTGCCTGACAACTCCGAACGAACGTCTGACCTACTACGAAATCGACCCGCTAGTTGTGCGTTTCGCCGAAGACAAACGGTATTTCAGTTTTCTTGCCCAATGCGCACCGCGTGCGCCAGTTGTTTTGGGCGACGCAAGGCTCAAACTAGACGATGCGCCTAACCATGCCTACGATTTGATTGCGCTCGATGCATTAAGCGGAGATTCCATCCCTGTGCATCTGCTTACGCGTGAAGCCGTTGCGCTCTATCTGCGCAAACTCGCACCCGATGGAGTTCTCCTCTTTCACATTTCAAGCCGGTATCTCAATCTGGAAACGACACTCGGCAATCTTGCCATCGACGCGCACCTCGTAAGCTACACCGATTACGATACGACATTGACGCTGGAGCAGGAACGGGATGGAAAGGCTGCTTCTGTCTGGCTTGTGATGGCACGCAATAAAACCGATGTGGCCGCTCTTGTGAACGCACCGCATTCCGGCTGGCAGGTGACATCCGGCAATCCGCATGCGCGCATCTGGAGCGACGACTACTCGAACCTGCTCAGCGTGGTGCACTGGAATTAGGTGCGGTATCCCAGCCTGATTGCTTTCTTGACAACATCCGGGGCCAGCGCTTCAGATGGACGGCGTTGCGCATTCGCACTGTGCTTCTCGCTCAATTCCCCACGGGTAGAATGTGCCGCTACTTCATCTTCAGGACTCCGCCGTGAAGAAACCTTCCGCTTCGCATCTCCGACTTTCTCTGGCAATACCCTGTTCCCTGCTGGCCGCCGCCGTTGCCGCAACCGCTCTGCCACCCGCCAGCTCGCCGGTGGTGCTGAGCACCACCCCTCTTAAAGTCGAACGGCTTGATCCCGCGGCGGACAAGATTATCCCCAAGGGCGCAATGCTCGAAAAGGTCGCCACGGGATTTGAGTGGGTGGAGGGGCCGGTCTGGAGCAAGGGCAGCTTGTACTTCGCCACCATTCACAAGAATGCGATTGCGGAGTGGACACCCGGCAAGGGCGTAAGCACGCTGCTGCACCCGAGCGGCTATAAAGGCGCAGCGCCATTCCACGGACCGGAACCGGGATCGAATGGCATGACGCTCGATTCTCGCGGACGGCTCACCGTGGCCGGGCATGCACAGCGTGATGTCTACAGACTCGAATCGATGAGCCCAAATGCGCAGATCACGATTCTCGCCGATAGCTACAAAGGCAAGCGGCTGAACAGCCCCAATGATCTTGTGTACAAATCGGACGGCTCGCTGTACTTCACGGATCCGCCATATGGCCTTGAGACACAGAGTGACAACGACCCCAAGAAACAGCTCAAAGTGAATGGCGTGTATCGCCTTGCGCATGCGCTCACGCAGAAACCGGGCAGCGCGCCGGATCACGCGGCCCTGGAACTTTTGTCCTCCGACTTTACCCGGCCGAACGGCATCGCGTTCTCGCCGGATGAGAAGTATCTCTACGTGAACAACTCCGAACCAAAGAAATTCTGGATGCGCTATCGCGTGAAGGCAGATGGAACGCTCGCGGACGGAAAGGTGATTTGCGATGCCACATCGGACACGCGCCCCGGCTCACCAGACGGGATGAAGGTGGATGTGGACGGAAACATCTACAGCGCCGGACCCGGCGGCGTGTGGATTCTCTCGCCGGAGGGCAAGCACCTGGCAACCATCGTGATGCCGGAGAAGACCGCGAACGTGGCCTGGGGCGGACCGGAAAACAAAACGCTCTACATCGCGGCAAGCACAAGCGTGTACCCAGAGAGATCACACCGCCAAATGGAATTGAACAGCGGACCGCACGATTCGGAAGATTTTCTTATTCACGCGCCGTCATCTCAGAGTCGTTTAGATTCAAGCCAGACGTCGTCTTTTGCGGGCATATCTACATGGCACCGCTCGGCTGGATCGCGGTTGAGCTTCGCAGGCGCAAAGCTGGTGATCCAGACGCATGGAATTGATGCGTGGCGCTGTCCGTCCACATTGGCGCGCAAGGCTTGCGAACAAGCAACAATGATCCTCTCGGTCTCGCGCCATACACGTGATCGTGTTATCGAATGGGCGGCCATACCTTCCGGACGAGTCGTGATGATACCAAATACCGTTGGAGATTGCTTCACGCCCGGTGACGGGAAGGCCCTTCGACGTGAATGGAGTCTCGATGGCAAGAAGGTACTGCTTACTGTCGGTCGCATGCCTTCAAAGGAACGCTGTAAAGGCCAAGATCGAGTAATTGAGGCTCTTCCCGCACTCATCGCTGCCGGACACGATGTCGTCTATATCGTCTCCGGTGAAGGCACCGATAGACTGCGCCTTGAACGGCTTGCTCACGAGGTTCGCGTGAGCGATCGAGTGCGCTTTGTTGGCGCTCTGTCTCGCAAAAGACTGATCGAAGCCTATCGCATGGCCGACCTTTTCGCTAATGCCGTCTACGACTGAAGGCTTCGGCATAGTATTCCTTGAAGCCATGGCATGTGGCACGCCAGTGATGGGCTTAGATGCAGACGGTTCGCGTGATGCGCTTGCAAATGGTGAGCTGGGTACATTTGCCGACCCAAATGATCTTGCCGGATCCATTTCGAAAGCATTATTACGTCCTAAGCCGAATCCCGATGCGCTGTATGCCGCGGTGCAAGCGCGCTTCGGCCATGCTTCATTCCAGGCCCACGTTATTTCCACTTTCACGGAGTTATTAAAATCTGCATGAGCAGTATTGCCGCTCCCAGCGAGCACATTCTTATTCTCGAGGCAGGCCGCGCCGAAAAACATTATTGGCGCGACATCTGGGCGTACCGCGAGCTCTTCGCTATATTGGCATGGCGAGACGTCTCTGTCCGCTACAAGCAGACCATGATCGGTGTGGCATGGGCTCTGATACAGCCATTCCTGACCATGCTGGTCTTTACAATCGTCTTCAGCCGCGTTGCCAAGCTGCCAAGCGAAGGGCTCGCATACTGTACCCCATTATGGTCTATGCCGGAATGTTGCCGTGGTACCTGTTTTCTTCCATCCTGAGCGGAGCGGCGAATAGCATGGTCAGCAACGTCAACCTCATCGGAAAAGTCTACTTCCCTCGTATCATCGTGCCTTCGGCAACTGCGCTGGTGTCACTAGTTGATTTCGGGATCAGTTTTTTGCTGCTCGGCGGTTTGATGGCATGGTTCCGCTTTGTGCCTAGCTGGCACATGATCTTCCTGCCGTTCTTCGTCGCTCTTGCCATGTTGGCCAGCCTGGGACCGGCTTTGCTCATGACGGCAATGAACGTAAAGTATCGAGATTTCCGCTACATCATCCCGTTTATTGTGCAGTTTGGCATTTATGTGTCTCCGGTGGGATTTTCAAGCTCGGTTGTGCCAGCGAAATGGCGTTTCTGGTACAGCCTGAACCCCGTGGTCAGCGCGATTGACGGATTTCGTGGTGCGTAATTGGCGGACAAAGCGCTTTCTATATGCCTGGGTTTCTGCTCAGCCTCGGCATTGTTGCTCTATTTCTGTGGATAGGCATCGCCTACTTCCTAAGGGATGGAAAAAACATTTGCGGATCTGATCTGATGGCGAACGACATTATTATTCGGGCCGAGGGACTCGGCAAAAAATACGTGATTGGGCACGAGGTCCAGCGCGAGCGTTACACGGCGCTGCGAGATGTGATCGCCCGTAACGCTCGGTCTGCCGCGGCGCGCAAAGCCGCCGACATGGTGAAGGGGCGCATTGTTGTGCCGGGCGACGAGACGGAAGAGTTCTGGGCGCTGAAGGATGTAAACTTCGAAGTCAAGCGTGGCGAAGTCCTCGGCATCATCGGACGCAATGGCGCCGGCAAATCGACGCTGCTAAAAGTTCTCTCCCGCATCACGGAACCGAGCGAAGGACGCGTCACCATTAAGGGCCGTGTTGCAAGCCTGCTCGAAGTGGGCACCGGATTTCATCCAGAGCTATCGGGACGTGAGAACATCTATCTGAACGGCGCCATTCTCGGCATGACACGCGCCGAAATCAAGCGCAAGTTCGATGAGATTGTGGCCTTTGCCGACGTGGAAAGATTCCTCGACACCCCGGTGAAGCGCTACTCATCCGGTATGTACGTACGGCTTGCCTTTGCAGTAGCCGCACATCTGGAGCCCGAGATCCTGATCGTGGATGAGGTCCTCTCCGTCGGCGACGCAGAGTTCCAGAAGAAAATCCACTCGGCAAGATGCGGGATGTGGCAGGTCACGGTAGAACGGTACTCTTCGTGAGTCATAACATGCCCGCAGTGCGGACTCTGTGCAGTCGGGCGCTCATGCTTTCAAATGGCCGCGTTGAGGATCACGGCGAAGTGCCTCAAGTGATCGCCACCGACTCATCGAAATCAAGAATAGATGGAGATTCGCTCTGGCTGCGGCCAGATACTCTTCCCATTGAACTCGCCGGCTTCAAGAGGGTAGCGATTACGGTCGATGGAAGTGCCTCTCATATGATCTTGCGTTGTAATCTTCAACTCGATAATGCAAGACGGATGCCCACCTACCTTTTTGGCAGCAGACATATTGGAACCATCTGGTGCTGCGATCATGCAGGCATTACCTAATCCGGAACCATTCCTTCCGTCGGCAATTGGACAACATGAAGTTTATTTGCAGATAGAGTTACCGCCTTTGATTCCGGGACGGTACTGGGTGACTTTCTGGCTCGGACCTCATAATGCCAGCACCTATGATCTCATCGAACGTGTCGTCGCTTTCGACATCAGAAGCCCAACCCCGGACGCAGATTTCCGCATTCACCCGATCATGGTTTGATTGTTCCGAGATCATTTTGCCGCATTCCACCAGCGAACAAAGGTTGTCACAAACCGGAGGTGACGAATACCTCGTTTGGATCTGACCAGCGCATCCTTTCCAGATTTCCAGGTGAGCCCACTTGGTATTTTTGAAACCTTTTGGAATGGGAATAGAAGGTTTACGAACATTACCTACCTCTTCGCTGTTGCCATGAGTAGCCACGACGATTTTAGTCGAACTGCCAGTTGCTGATGAAGAGGATCAGAGGCGACATGAATGCGAAGCTCAATTTTTAGCCTTATGCGACGAACTCTTTTAGCCAAAAGTGACGAGTTTGATGGACTGTACAAACGTTATCAGGAAGCAACGATGATACCGCCTCAGACTTATCAAGATAACCTCGCTCTCGCTTCGCGCATTTTGCAGTTGCGATCCTTAGATGGTGCGGCAGTAGTCGAATGCGGCACATGGCGCGGTGGATGGCAGCGGGTCTAGCCGAAACGCCTGGGAAGTTCACGTGACTATCATTTCTTTGACAGTTTTGAAGGTTTACCGCCGGCGAAGGAGATCGACGGAGTACTTGCCCGACAATGGCAACAAGACGTTCAGTCTCCGATGTATTTCAACAACTGTACAGCCTCTAAATAAGAATTCTGCGCAACCATTGCAAAAGCGAATCTGCCATCAGAGCGCCTTCACATCCATCGTGGGTTCTTTGAAGAGACCGTCCCAAAATCCAATACCGGCCCGATCGGGCGATTGCGTCTGGACGGTGACTGGTATGAAACACAATATGCTGTTTACGGTCACTATTCCCTCGGATTGTTCCGGGAGGGATTCTAATTATCGATGACTACGGCACTTGGGACGGTTGCACGAGAGCTGCACGACCATCTAGCAGAAAATCGACTTTAACCCGTTGGAGCGTTTCGGCGCTAGTGGAGTGCCCTTTATAAGGGTACGCGTATGAACGAAATCAGCTACAACCACGCGAGCAACCTGCATACCAAAACCGGGGCATTGATCGGTATGGACAAGTTCCTAACCGTTCACAAACTTACGAGCTTACTGGATGTTGGAGCGGGAACCGGTACTTGGCTTGCTGCCGCGCTGGCGAATGGTGTGACTGACGTCGTTGGCGTAGACGGCGTACAGGCCGATGAAGCGCTCCTCTGTGTACCGCAAAGCTTGATTATTACTCATGATCTGCGTGAGCCTTTCAGGCTTGGGAGACGATTTGACGGAGCGATATGTCTTGAGGTGGCCGAGCACCTCCCTGAATCGTCAGCGCAGACATTGATTGAATCCATTTGCTCTCACACGGATTTTGTGTTCTTTTCTGGCCGCCCCCGGACAGCACGGTGACAACCACATCAATTGCCAACCGCCAAGCTACTGGCAAGAGAAATTCAACACACTCGGCTTTGTCTGCTCAGACGATCTGCGAGCAATAATCTGGACAGAGACCGATATAGAACCTTGGTATCGGCAGAACCTCTTTGTCGCGCGGCGGAATTCGGAGATGGCTGGACGCGAGCGACGAATCCCGCATCTCATCCACCCGGACATGATCCCTTCAACGGACCTGCTCAAATCTCCACAGGGGAGAAGGCTGGCGCAGATTGAATTTGGTGACGCCGGCACAAGGTACTATCTCACTCTCCTTAGAAAGTCACTACATAAGCGCGCAGATCGTCTCATCAGACGCAACTCAGGAAATTAACAAGGGCTCCTTCAATGGCAATAGGTGTTTCCGTAATCATCTGCACGCATAATCCACGACCGGACTATCTCGCTCAGGTTCTGGAGGCTTTGCATGCGCAGACTCTGCCGGTCTTAGATCGGGAGTTACTTCTGATTGATAATGGTTCGGCGGAACCGCTTGCAGACCGTTTTGACTTATCCTGGCATCCCAATTCGCGCCATGTTCGGGAAGAAGAACTGGGTCTTACCCCGGCCCGGCTCCGTGGCATTGCGGAGGCGAAGGGTGAGCTTCTTGTGTTCGTCGATGATGACAATGTTCTCGAGACGGGTTATCTCGAAACAGCACTCGACATTCGGGCGAAGTATCCATTGTTCGAGGTGTTAGGCGGCGGTGTCATTACCGGAGAATTCGAGATTGTCCCGGAAGAGTGGATGAAACCGTATCTCTCCTCCTCGCGCTGCGCGAATTGGAGCGCGATTTGTGGTCAAACGATCCGCTGCAGATGAAGATGTACCCATGCGGCGCCGGGATGTGCGTGACCGCAAAGGTGGCGCGTGCCTATTCCCACCTGAATGCGGCGGATCGAAGGCGTCAGTTGCTGGAACGCCGTGGGAACTCGCTTGCGTCTGGGGGAGATAACGATATTTGTTTTCTGGCGGGGAGTCTGGGATTAGGGGTCGGCGTGTTCACTTCGCTTCGGCTGACTCATCTCATTCCTGCGGCCAGACTGTCAGAGCTGTACCTACTCCGCATTGCGGAGGGGATTAGTATGTCTGGCTGCCTTCTGGATTACCTCTGGCGAAAGCGGATCCCCCCGCGCCATACACTTCGATGGCACATAGCTGTCTGGCGCAGACATCGTCGGTCCACACCGATCCAACGGCGGTTCGCTGCCGCCTATGCACGCGCCGAAAGGACAGCGTACGATTTGATCCGCGAAATGGAACTGTCTCCTGGTAGCAAGCCAAACTGACATGGGCAAGCCAAATTTGATTCTGGGCGCAATCCGTGGCTATGACTACGAGCAGTTGCGCCCGTTTGTGAGGTCGCTGAAGCAAACATCGTTCGACGGGAAACTGCTTCTGTTCTGGAGCACAGTCAATCCGACTACAATCACTAGTTTGTGCGAGGATGGTGTCGATCTAAGTCAGTTCACATATCGCGGCAGCGGCGCGGAAAACTCCTGGAGCCGCTTTTGGCCCGTGCTTCGCCTCTGGTTAACATGCCTTGCGGTGACGCTGCGCGTCGATTCGTCTACAAAAAGATTCTCAATCTCGCGTTCGTCAGGTATGTATATGAATATGAGTATCTGAAGCGCACATACCGTCGATGGGACAAAGTTCTATTGACCGACGTGCGGGACGTGATTTTCCAGGACGATCTTTTTCGCGATCCGCTACCGGCTGAACTGGTCGCTTTTCTCGAGGCCCCCAAGATGGTTTTCGGTGGCGAACCGCTTTACAACGATCCGTGGGTGCGCAAAAACTACGATAATGACACGCTGACTCACCTAAGCGGCCACGGCGTCTCATGCTGTGGAACTGTAATGGGGACTGCTACAGCGATGCTCGACTACCTTGAGGCATTCGTGGGGCAGGTGCGGGAACTCAATTCTCTCGCCCACGGCGCCGACACGAGTATTCACAACGTCCTGGTCAGAGAAATACTTAAGGAACGGTTTGCTGTCGTAGAAAATTTGGAGGGAGCAGTGGCGACGCTGGCCAATGAGCAATATGACCAGCTTCAATTCGACACAGATGGCTACCTGCTTAGTAGGGACTGCCGACGAGTTCCAGTTATTCATCAGTACTTGCGAGAGCACCATGTGTGTCTACTACGCACTATCTAGTCGCGCTGTTGACTTGCATTCGCGAGAATCGATTTGCCCTGAGTGCATTGCGACGACTACTTTTGAAAGCCGTATGTCGAAATGGGTATTATTTCCATGACTGATTCGACATTCGACATCGCAGAATCTTTGCCGAACTTCGCGTCCGCCGCTGCTTCAAAAACAGAGATCTCGTATCTCTGTTCCTCGCTCTTTTCTTATCAACAAGTGGTGGTCCCGGATTCTGGACCTGTTTTCGCAAAGGACTACGGGTGGAAGACAGTTACGCTCGACAAGTTCCTGGAATGCAACGCGCAATTTGTGATTGAGACAATCGCCTGGAACCTGCAGAGATGTCGCGATTGTGCACAATTATTCCCCAGAGCAAGGTACTCTTCTTGCTCAAAGTGGTCGATCCATATTGGGAACATCGGGATGCAGCGTCGTATGGCTCCGTTGCGGAGATGATCGATACGCCTAGAGTTCATGTAATGCTGACATATCACCCGGCTGAATTCACTGCACTGTTGCTCTCGCGTGCGCGCCGGTCTCAGTTCGTGTATGCGCCGTATATTTACAAGAGAGGAAGACGAATTACCGATCGACCACGCTCGCCGGCAAAATCGATTGCTGCTTAGCGGCCCGTATTCAAGCACCATATCCGCTACGCAGCCAAATGCGCCGAGTTTCGAGTTTGTGGCCTCCTTTCCGGTTGATGACGCAGGTCCTTCGCCACCCGGGATACCCGGATATAGGCCAGCCAAAGCAGCATGCTGTTATCGGCAAGAACTACATTGCCGAGCTCGGCAAATATCGCTTCGCAGGCGTGTGTTCTTCGCGATGCAGGTTAGAGTTCCTAAAGTATCGCGAACTGGCATACGCAGGAGTGGTACCGGTAGGCGATGCCCACTACACTGCTCGACGCACCTCGCGATTCCTGGGTTCCGTGGCGTCCAAACTTCGTCGAGCTCACATCGCAACTGGCGCATATGACCGATTCAACCGAGCGCGCAGAGCTCTTTCGCAAATTCATGCGGTCAAGACGGAATAAAAACGAAATGCAAATACGTGTTGCGGAGCAACTGGCACGACTGAAGTAGTATTGCGCCTTATGCGCCTTCTTATTCTCACACCCGAGTTCGGCAGTTCCGGAGGTGGCATCTCTACCTTCTATCGAACACTTGCGGCGGCATATCGATCGCTGGAGTCAGCGTCTCAGTCATTGAAGGCAGCGGTTTGCATGCGGAGCAGCATGCGATGCCTGTTGAGATGGATGGCGCGCATATTGACGTTTTGGAACGGGCGCGGCTTGATGCATGGTTCGCGAAGTTCTTGCGCTTTGAGGCGATGCCGACGCTGCGCAAGCATCTTGCTGCGGCGTGGGCCATGTGGGAGCAGGCAGAGTATGGCCGTGACTTCGATGTTGTGGAAGCCTGTGATTGGGGATTGCTGTTCGTTCCGCCGACAGTTGAGGCTTCGAGGCCACTCGTGGTGCAAT
>CAWFCO010000005.1:0-1028868 GCA_963814335.1 uncultured Acidobacteriaceae bacterium
TCATCGTGACGAAACTCATCAATTTCGTCGTCAGGCCAGCTTGCGCAAACGGCCATGCTTTACTTCGAAGCGCTCGCCGCGCCAGACGATTGTATTGCTGGCAAACCCGCCGACCAGAGCCCCATGGCCACCACATCACGCAGGGGCAGCAGCCAGAGATTGGCCAGTACATCATGGTCACCCAGCGCGCTGGACCCAACAGACATGGCCAGCGTAAGACGCAAAAAGAAGCTCAGGCCAAACAACCACAGGCTGAAGGGACTAATTCCGCTCGCAATCAGGTTGATGAGCGCCCAGGCAAATCCGTGCGTAACGATAAGGCCGAAATAGCCCCAGGGACGCGCATCGCGCACCGTGCGCAGCCAGCGCAGTTGATGATCGACAAATCCACGCCAGCCGTAGTCGGGAACGGCCAGTCTCCACCACTTCGCCGCACAGTTCAACACGGAAGCCAGCCGCGTCAATGCGCGCCCCGAGCTCGTAGTCGTCGGCAAGCTGACCGGCTAATGCCTCAAATCCGCCAATTGCGGTAAGCGCCTCGCGTCGAACCGCCAGAGTGGAGCCAAGGCCGTAGTGCAGTCCGCCTTCAATCTGTCGCGAAAGCAGCACACCCGCCATGAAATCCGTTGCAATGCCCAATTGCTCAAGCTTTGCGACAACTCCGCCATGCGCCCGGCCCCGGTAAAGAGCTGTAACCAGCCCCACCGATTTCTGCGCGGCGTTCTTCTTCGCCGGCACCGCAAACTGCGCCATCACGCGCTCCAGATAGCGCGGGCTCACCGTGATGTCGGAGTCATTGACGAGCAGAAACTCGTGCTGTGCGTGCGGGACAAGCTGTGCCAGCGTGCTCACCTTGCCGTTGGTTCCCAACTTCTGTGGGCATTCCATCAGGCGAATGGCATGGTCTGGAAATTCGCTCTGCAGTTGCCGTACCGTTTCCACTGCGGGGTCGCTCATCGAAGAGACCCCAAAGAGCAGTTCATACTGGCCCGCGTAAATCTGGCGGCAATGCGTGCGAAACGCGTCGAGCATGCCGGGGTCAGTGCCTTTGAGCGACTTGAGAATACTCACGCTGGGTGTGAAGGGGGCAAGCGGCCTTCTCCGAAGAGTGGCAAAACCGCGCGAAGCAATCAGCGCCGCCAGAAAATAGCCCATGCCGGCCACGGCCAGCACCGTGGTCGCCACTTCCACGGCAAAGGCCAGAGCGTGCGGCATCACTTCGCTAGTCTAGCGGATGCGGGATAAAGCGAAGTGCACAGTGACCCCGCCTCACTCGTATCTCAGAGCTTCAATCGGGTCGAGATTCGCGGCCTTCCAGGCTGGATAGATCCCAAAGACCAATCCGATGCCGCAGGCCACCACAAAGGAAACCGTAACCCAGACAAACGACAAAGCGGCATGCAGGAACGAAACGGCGAAATGCAGAATGAGAGTAAAGACGGAGCCGGCAAGAATGCCGAGAACGCCGCCCACGCAACATAAAACGATCGCTTCCACGGTGAATTGCAGCAGAATATTTCTTCGCGTCGCGCCAATGGCTTTGCGAATGCCGATCTCACGCGTTCGCTCCGTCACGCTGACCAACATGATGTTCATCACGCCCACGCCACCCACAATAAGTCCCACGCTGGACACCGCGACCATGAAGAGAAAGAGCCCACCTGTAAGCTGATTCCACAGTCGCGTCAGGGAGTCGGGCCCGAAGATGGCGAAGTTGTCGTCTTGGTTGGCGCGCAGTCCTCTGCGCACGCGTAACAAGTCACGGACTTCTTCAACTACGAGTGCCTTGTATTTGGGATCGTCGTACTTCACCACGATCCAGAAATCCTTGATCTCCGGATGAATCTTATGAAAGGTAGCAAGAGGGAAATAGGCCGAGTTGTCCTGGGGATTTCGCCCACTGCCAAAAGGTCGCGGTTGCTTGTCCAGCACGCCAATCACGGTGAAGATCTCGCCGGTGCACTCTACGTCTTTGCCGATCGGATCAACTCCATCCTTAAAGAGATCTTCTGCCGCGTCATGCCCCAGCACCACCACGTTGGTCGCGTGCACTTCTTCCCGCTCGGTCCACATTCTGCCTTCAATGAGCGGTACGTCCGTTGTCTCTTTCACGGCAGACGTGGCGCCCACCAGGCTCGTATTCATCACCTTGTACTTGCCGCGCTTGAGTGAAACCGCTCCCAGCCCCGTCTGAAAATTCTGGTCGGTAAGTTCTGGATCCACCGCGACCACGTGCGGAAGGCTCCGCATGGCAATGCCGTCTTCGTAAGTCAATTGCTTACGGTTCAGTTCTTCTGTGGTCGGGCGCTTGGCGAAAGGTTCAAAGCGGAAGACCCACAGGTCGTTAGTGCCAAGCGATGAGACGAAGGTGTTGATGTTCGTGTTTAGCCCGTTAATGGCCGACGAGATAAGAATGACCGTGGAAATACCAATCGAGATGCCCAGAATGGTCAACCCGGAGCGCAGCTTGTTCTTGCGCAATGTCTCAAGCGCCAGCTTCACGGATTCAGAAGAAAGACTCGGTTTCATTCCTACATCTCCGCCCGCAGGGCAACTATGGGATCGAGGCTTGCTGCTTTGCTGGCCGGGTACACACCGAAGAACAGACCCACACTGGACGCAACAACGAGTGCCACAATGATGGACCACAGCGTCGGGTGGGATGGAAACGCAATAATAAGCGTGATCAACTTCGCCCCACCAATGCCAAGTACGATCCCAATTACTCCCCCAACAGCCGCAATCGTGGCTGATTCAATCAGAAACTGCAGGAGTATGTCACTGCGCCGCGCACCCAGAGCCTTGCGTACGCCAATCTCCCTTGTCCTCTCGGTCACGCTCACCAGCATGATGTTCATGATGACAATGCCACCCACCAACAGGGAGATGCTGGCAATGGCGGCCACCACCGCGCCGAAGTTATTCAGAATTCTCCCCAAAAAATTCTGGAACGTATCGCTGCTGTCGATGTTGAATGTATCTTCCTGCCCTGGATTCAGGTGGCGGCGCACTCGCATGATCACGCGCAACTCGTCGGTCATGGCCTCCGTGACCGCGCCCTCGCCGCCGGCATTCGCGTAGATATTCAGTGAATCGTGCGAGCCATACTCGGCAAAATATGCCGTCAGCGGAATTGCCACCCAATCATCAAGACTCCGGCCGAGCATCTTACCTTGAGCCTCGCCCACACCGATAACCCTGTACGGCGTACCGTCTACGCGAACTTCCTTGCCCAGAGGATCTCCCGGACCGAGCAGGTTGTTCACAATGTCCGCACCCACCACGGCCACATGCGCTCCGTGCTCATCTTCCATTTCGGTATAGCCCCGGCCCAATTGAATATTCAGATTGTTGAGCGCGGGCATCGTCCAGGTCCAGCCGCGAATATCGGTAGTGGTGGACGAATTATGTCCATACACCACTGTGCCGGTCTGCGACCGTTCTGCGCCCACACTCAGGCAGAGCCTGCAGTCCGAACGGACGGCGCGATAGTCATCCAGCGTCACGTCCCGGCGCTTTTGGAACTTGAGGTACTCTTCCATCGACATGAACGTTTGAGGCATCTTGGAAACGGTGACCACGTTGGCGCCGAACGTATTGATCTTGGTTGTGACAAATTCCTTTGCGCCATTGGTCAGGGTTACCACAAGAATCACGGCAGCGACACTAATGACCACACCGAGCAGAGTAAGAATGCTCCGTAACTTGTTCGCCCAGAGTGACTGGAGTGCGAGCAGGATGGCCTCAACAAATTTCAATGCAGACCCTTCGGATCCGGGATGACTTTATCTCGTAGCGGATTCCTACCGAATTCTCGCACGCATTGGCCGCGAATGAAAATGACTCGCTCCACAAAGCTACACGATTGCCGCTCCCTCCGGACCGGGAGCGTGGGATATTCTGGCCAACAATGCCACATACGCTCTCCATTGCCATGATCGCCATGAACGAGGAGGCAAACCTTCCCCGGACTTTGGAGAGCGTGCGCTGGGCCAACGAAATCATCCTCGTAGACTCCGGCTCCAAAGACCGCACCCTTGAAATCGCCCAGTCCTTTGGCGCCAAAACCAGTTACCACGTCTTCGGCGGACACGGCGAGCAGAAGAATGTGGCGCTTGACCTTTGCACCAGTGAGTGGATCTTTCTGCTCGACGCCGATGAAGTACTCACTCCCGAGTTGCAGACGGAAATCAAAGCCCTGCTCGCCGGCGAGCCCAAATTCGGCGCATACTGGGTGCCCCGCCTCAATCTTTACTTCGGCAAGTGGATTCGCCACGGCGGCTTCTATCCCGACCATAAGCTCCGCCTCTTCAAACGCGGTTCTGCACGCCTCAGCGAGGGTGTCGGTCCCCACTCCACGCCCCAATTCTCGGGGCCGCGCGGCACCCTCAGGCACCCCATGCTGCATTACGCCTACCCCACGCTCGAAATCTACCTCGAGCACATGCAGCGCTACTCAAACGAGATCGCGCAACTGCTCTACGCGCGCGGACGCACCAGCCGCTCCCTGCCTGCGTTCATTTGGAATTGTCTGCTGAACCCGGCCGCCACGTTTCTCTACAACTACATCTTCCGACTTGGCTTCCTTGACGGACGTGAGGGGCTGATTCTCCACCTCAACCACTCCGTCTACATCCATTGGAAATTCATCAAGGCCTGGCGCATGGGCAGAGAAAACGCGTCCAAGGCCCAATAGGTCACAAAACAAAAGGGCAGCTCCTCGCCGCCCCTCATAAACTCTGAACTCTTATCTTTGAACTCTGAACTGATTCTAGATGTGGCAGCTCGCAAGTCCGCGCTTCTCTAGATAGCGCTGGTGATACTCCTCCGCCCGCCAGAATGTCTCCGCCGGCACCACCTGCGTCACAATGCGCTTCGGCTTGTACTTGCCCTCCGCCGTCAGCCGCTCAATCAACGCATTGGCCGTCGCTTCCTGTTCCGGAGAATGGAAGAAAATCGCCGAACGGTACTGCGAGCCCCAGTCGGGACCCTGGCGATTCATTGTGGTCGGGTCATGCAGATTGAAGAAGGCTTCCAGTAGCTGCTCATAGCTGACCTTCGCCGGGTCAAACTCCAGCTCCACCACTTCGGCGTGGCCGGTCTGGTCTGTGCAGACATCTTTGTAGCTTGGCTGGTCGAGCTTTCCGCCTTCGTAGCCCACGGCGGTGGCCGTTACTCCAGGAATGGCGGCAAAAGCAGCTTCCACACCCCAGAAGCAGCCTGCTCCAAACGTGGCTTTCTCAGTTTTCATGCTCATTGGATGCGGAGAGGACTCCCGGAGAATCGGAATTCACGCGTGTCGGGCCATCGTGGCGTTCAGGTTACTAGAAAGCGATGGTCGAACCAAGAACTACAACGGCGACCGCATCCAGAAATCCCCACACCAGGCCCACAACCTGGAAAATTCTCCCGCCGTACAGGAAAAATTTGCGCACCGCCACGCGATGCTCAAGCTCATCTTCCCAGCGTTGTCCGCGCGCGGTCATCAGCCGTCCCAGCCAAAACAACCCGCAAAAGGCTAATACTCCCAACAGATAGAACAAAACTCGCATACTTGCCTCTTTCCACGATCAACAGCGCTGTTGGCTGCGCCGCTTCCTCTAATGCAATTGTTACGAGCATGTGAATTGCCAAAGCAGTGTGCGCCATCACATTTTGGCTGTCGAGAGGTATTTTTGTGTTCTGTTCGCTGATTTTGACCCGACGAATTGCTCGCCTCTCCAAAAGCTTGTGCTGAAATAGCCCCATGTCCCTGCTGACACAATGCTTCCGCCGCCTCGCCCTGCCCGCTCTGCCCGCCCTCCTCTGCCTTCCCGTTTTCAGCCAGACCCAAACCATCCGCCCCAAAGTCGTCATCGTCTCCTACTTCGAGGTCGGTGCCGACACCGGCGACCGCCCCGGCGAGCTCCAGTTCTGGGTTGAGCGTGACCACCTCGACCGCTCCATCCAGGTCCCCGGCATGTCCCGCCCCGTCCGCGCCAACGCAGCAGGAACAGAGATCGCCGTTGCCGTAGGGCCAGGGAACATCAATCCCGCCGTCAACCTGATGGCACTTGGTGCTGATACCCGCTTCGACCTGCGCCAGAGCCACTGGCTTCTCAACGGCATTGCCGGTATCTCCCCGTCAGACGGCACGACTGGTAACGCCGTCTGGACCGACTTCGTCATTAACGGCGACCTTGCCAAAGAAATCGATCCTCGCGAAAAACCCGCCAACTGGCCCGATGGTTTTTTCCCACTCGGCGGAGCGAAGCCCAACGATCCGAAGGGCAGAGGGAACTGGGAGGACGACGTGCGCCAGTGGAAGGGAACCGAAGCCCACGCCAATCGCCGGGGCAATGTCATCCGCCTGAATCTTCGCTTGATGCGCTGGGCCTACGGCCTGACCAGAAACATGAAACTACCGGAAGATGCCCAAATGCAGGCCTTGCGCCAGCGCTACAAGGGCTACGCCGGAACGGCCAGTGGGCCGCATGTGCAGATCGGGGCCAACCTGGCCACGGAAATCTTTTGGCAGGGCAAGCTGATGGACGCCTGGGCGCACCGCTGGGTCGCCTATGAAACCGACGGCGTCGCCCACCTCGGCACCACCGCCATGAATGACACCGGCTCCCTCCTCGCCCTTCACGCCCTCACCCTCCAGGGCAAGGCCGACTGGAACCAGGTCCTGCTCCTCCGCACCGCCAGCAACTTCGACATGCCTCCGCCCGGAGTCACCGCCGCCGAAGATGTGGAGCAAGAGAGCCAAAGCGGCTACTCCGCCTATCTGCAATCACTTGAGGCGGCCTACGCCGTAGGCCACCGCGTCGTCGCCGAGTGGTTGCGCTAAACCCCGCCACCCTGGCCGGGTTCCCCCGGTCCGGACTCCGAAGCGTAGCCGTAAGGTAGGGCACGGCTTCAGCCGTGCCAATCAGTCCGCGAAAAATATGGGGGCTTTAGCCCCTGAGGTAAGGCTTTTTGAATTCGGATTCCACCACGATCGGTGGGTGCCCCGGGTGCCTCGCATTTGGGCACCCGGGAAAGATCGAATCTCAACTAGGCACTCCCCCGCGATCACACGACAAGGTAGGGCACGGCTTTAGCCGTGCCAATCAGGCCGCAAAAAATGAGGGGCTTTAAGCCCCTGAGGTAAGGCGGAGACCTCCAATACCGGACTTGCCACGCACCCCGGAGGGGTGCAACGAAAATAGCCCAGGGTGCAGCGCACGAATGTGCGCGTAACCCTGGGAACACGGCCCAAAAATTCCCCGCCGCCCCGTAGGGCCGGCGCGAGCGGCGGAAGGCACAATCTTCTCAATGGCCACTCTTTCCAAACCCAAAATCTGGGTGCCGCATCCTTCGTGAAGCAAAGGGTGCGAATCACGACTCTCCTGCGAGCGAATAGCGAGCATCTGCCGCACCGCAGGTGCTACTTAACCTTCTTCTCCACAACCACTTCCAGAAAATCCCGCGCCCCCTCCAGCGGCTCCCGTTCAAGCTCGAACAGCCGCTCCCGCCCCGCCAGACGGCTCCGCACCACCCCCGCCCGTTCCAGCACTTCCAGATGCTTGGTCACCGCCTGCCGCGTCATCTCAATCCCCGCACCCAGCTCGGCAATCGAACTGCCGACGCCGAATGTTGCTTCACCGCCAACTGCGCCACCAGAGCCACCCGTGTCCTATCGCCCAGCGCCGCAAACACACGCGCTCTGGCCTTGGGTTTCGAGGTCAATTTCTTCTTTAACTTGTGGGTCATCGCGCATCTCCTTGATCTGGTCCTCGTGCGGGTGAATGGCACATTTAAGCAACCATTTGGTTGCATGTTAAGACCAAATGGACCTTATACGCAACCATCTGGTTGCGTGTTTTGCTGATTTTGGCGGCTCGCCGATGAAGGCACTGTGATTCGTGTCGATTCAAAACTGTCCGGTGCAGTTCGCACCTTTGCAGAGAATTTCGTCGTTCTGGCGCACAATCGTCTATGGATCAATGAAGAAGCAGGTTCCAGCCCAGACGGAAGCCGAACCGGGCATAAACTTAAGTGATTTTTTTGCAGGACTTTGCGTCCAATTCTCGAAAAAGCGAGGAGTTCCCACTCATCTGCACAGAGAAACCGTTTGGATTGAAGACTCTGCGGCCAAGTTTCCTGCAATCAAGACTTTACAGCGAATCGAATTCGGCAAAGTCAATGAGATCAGGGCTTTAGCCACAGAGTCCGGATCTTTTGTTTTTCGGAGAGACACTCGTCTGCATCGCTTTTGCGGCAAACCGACACGAGTGGAAGCCTCGCTCCGCTCCTACAGCCGCCACCACCCCGGCGGAAAGATCCACTTGGGATTGGTATGGAACAGCCACCACAGCACAATGACCGCCGCCAGAATCAGCAGCCCAACCGTCTGCCGGCGTACGGTAAGCGGCGCTGCTCCTCGCGCCGCTCCTGCTCGGCGACCTGCTCATGATGCGGCTTGATGCGGGTATCAACCATGAATTAGAAGCTGAAATGAACGCACTTTAAACTGGCCCTCATCATAGCTCCAATCCTGTCCCAATCGCCGTTTGACTTACAAGCCCCTCAACACGGACCATACTCTTCGGAGCATGGCATCGGCTGCGGTTCAGAGTTTCAAGCCGATGCTTCTAGCTAAGGGGCTTGTTTCCCATGAAAGTACTGATCTTTGGCGCAGGCGGACGCGAACACGCGCTGGCCTGGGCCGTGAAGCGCAGCCCGCGCGTATCTGAGGTGGTATGCGCACCCGGCAATGGTGGCATTGCACACCTGGCACGCTGTGTTTCGGCCGATATGAAAGACGTCCCGTCGATGATGCGCGTGGCTCTCGCCGAGCGGCCCGACCTCACGATCGTCGGTCCTGAGCTCCCGCTCTCCCTCGGCATCGTGGACGCACTCGAAGCAGAAGGCCTGCGCGTCTTTGGCCCCTCGCGGCAGGCGGCCATGCTCGAGTCGAGCAAAGCCTTTGCCAAGCAGTTCATGAAACGCCACCAGATTCCCACCGCCGCCTACGCCGTTTGCACCAGCGCGGCTGAAGTCGACAAGTCCGTCGATCTGTTTCACCCGCCAATCGTGGTGAAGGCTGACGGACTTGCCGCTGGAAAAGGCGTGCTTCTCTGCGACTCGCGCTCCACCGCGGCGGAAGCCGCCCACGGGCTCTTCAACGGAACGCTCCTCGGCTCAGCAGAGCAGCAGGTTGTTCTCGAAGAGTTCCTGGTGGGCGAGGAACTGAGCTTCATGTGTCTATCGGATGGCAAAACCGTGCTGCCGCTGGCTCCCGCGCAGGATCACAAGCGCATCGGCGAGGGCGACACCGGCCCCAATACGGGCGGCATGGGCGTCTACTCCACCGATTCCATGCTGGAGCCGTCCATGCGCGACTGGATTCTGCACCACATTGCGCAGCCAACGGTCACCGCCATGGCCGAGGAGGGAACCCCCTTCAAAGGGGTGCTCTATTGCGGCCTCATGATGACACCGCGCGGACCTGAGGTGCTGGAGTTCAATGCGCGCTTTGGCGATCCGGAGACGCAGGCCGTTCTGCTCCGTCTGGAGAGCGATCTGGTGGATGTGCTGGAAGCCTGTGTGGATGGGCGCCTGTGCGATACCGAGCTCAAATGGAAGTCGGGCGCTTCCGCCTGCGTGATTGCCAGCTCATCCGGCTACCCCGGCAGCTACAAAACCGGCTTTCCCATCAGCGGCTTGGGAATTGCAGGGCAGGTGGAGGATGTACAGGTCTTCCACTCGGGCACTGCGCAGTTGGGCAGTCAGGTCGTCACAAATGGCGGACGCGTGCTGGGTGTGACGGCCACAGGCGATTCACTGCAGCATGCTCTGGAGCACGCTTATAAGGCTTTGGCGGATATTCACTTCGACGGCATCTATTACCGCACGGATATTGGAAGGCGCGCACTGGCCGCCGGAAAGTAGCTCTCCACAGCCGCGAAAATGCGGTCACAGAACACTTAATCGTCGCCGGTTGGTACTTCGCCTGTCACCGCACCTGAACTGAGCCCACCCTCAGCCCGCTGCTTTTGATAGCACGCCCGGCAAAGCACCGGCCTTCCCTGTGTAGGCCTGAAGGGAACGGTTGTCTCCGCTCCGCACTCCGAGCAGGTCGTTCGGGTTTCAGGCCGCACGCGCCCACCGCTATTCGTGCGCTTGGCCTTGCACTTTTTGCAAAGTTTGGGATCGTTCTTGAATTGCTTGTCGTAAAAGAAGACCTGCTCACCAGCGGTGAATACGAATTCTTCACCACATGCGCTGCACTTCAACACTCTGTCGTCAAATTCCATGGCCACGTCCGCAACAAAGGAAAGTGTGTGGCGATGGCCATGCCCTTGCATTGCCCGCCGGTCCCCTTTTCCTTGACTACAACTGACTTGAAGCAAAGGGCCCGGACCGCAAAAGTGAGCGGTAATTTCTAGAATCTCCCGCTTCCGCGAAAGAAATTGAAAGGTCCAGTTCCCGCTTCTGGGGTCTGGAACCGTCTAATTCATACAAAATGCTACAAACTACCTACGGAACTCTTATCAACCCGCGACCGCCTCTGACACTTCGGTGGGCCAAAGGCGGTGCAGGTCTTTGTAATTACCACTAGTCCTGCTCTTTACGAGCTTTCTTACGATTTCTCTTGCGCGCCAAAGCCGCCTTTACGCGTGCTTTTTCGCCAGGCTTCAAGTAGTAGGAATGACGCTTGACTTCCTTGATGATGTCTTCCGTCTGTACCTTACGCTTAAAGCGGCGCAACGCATTTTCGAGTGGCTCGCCCTCTTGAACACGAACCTCAGCCATTAAACTCCCACCTCCGAACCTGCCTAATGGGCAACTCCATGATACTGGAAAATAAGCACTGTAGGTCAAATTTCACACTGCTACTTCTTGTGTGCATTCAAGGCACTTAAAAGAATTGCTGTATGACACTTGTTTTGACCCGACCACTTGATTCGAACTTCTATTTTCATTCGGATGCATTACAACGGGTCTGTTAAACCACGGTCAACCTTACCGGCCAGTCATGAAACCCAATAACAAAGCGGGTTCTATGCTAACCACCGGTCTTTGCAGACTATGAATGACACCAGTTCTAAACTGTCCAGGATCAGGGCATCCCCGGCTTCCATTAGACTGCTTCGTGAGGATTCAAAGCCATGATTCGCACCTGGCAAGGCCACACCCCCCGATTTCCAGCATCCTGTTACATTGACCCTTCCGCTCAACTACTTGGAGATGTCGTTCTCGGGGAAAACAGCTCGGTCTGGATGAATGCAGTGCTGCGCGGCGACGTGCATTCCATCCGCGTTGGAGCCAACTCCAATGTGCAGGATTGCGCCGTGCTGCACGGCCAGCGCAATCTCTATTCTGTGACCGTGGGTGACTGGGTCACCATTGGCCACAACGCCACGGTGCATGGCTGCGTGGTGGAGGATGAATGTCTCATCGGCATTGGTGCGCGTGTGTTGAACAACTGCCGCATTGGCACGGGTTCAATCATCGCCGCGGGCTCTGTGGTGCCGGAAAACACCGTTGTTCCGCCACACACGCTGTGGGCCGGAGTACCAGCCAAAATGCGCCGTGAACTCAGTGACAAAGATCGCAAGCTCATCCTTGAATATGCACAGAATTACCTCGACTACGTAAAGATGTATCTGGCCGAACAAAACACCTTAGCTGCTTCAAAATGACAATTCGTTCATCTAAGTTGAACAAAGCATAGAATTAAGTATGGTAGAAGCCAGTGAAGTTACTCTCATCGGCTTCTACGGTCGCTCTTCTGCTCTGCGCCTCGCTTTCGATTGCGCAGACAGCGTCCCTTCCAGATGCTCCACAACCCCAGTCCACCCGTCCCCCGGTCACGGTCCACGACACGCCGAGGAACATCCTCCGCGATCAGGTAGCCATCTGGACCAGTCCACTGAAACTGCGCGATTCGAATGCAGTCGGCCCCATCGCACTTGTGCTGGGAACCACGTTGGCAATCACGACCGATCACGAGGCCATGACCTCCGTGGTCTCGCAGGATGCCAGCCTCAACAATCGTGCAGATCAGGCTTCGCAGGCGCTCGTCGGCACCCTGGTCGCAGTGCCTGCCGCACTATTCACCGTCGGACGCATGCGCCATGACGATCATGCTTCAGAAACCGGCATTCTAGGCGCTGAAGCCGTCATTGACAGCCTTGCCGTGGGTGAAGTGGGCAAATTGATCACGCGCCGTGAACGCCCGGACGTGGATGCCTCGCACGGCAAGTGGTTTCAGTCCGGCGTAGGGTTCAATTCGTCCTTTCCCTCCGAGCACGCACTCGTCGCGTGGTCCGCAGCATCTGTTGTGGCAGGAGAGTATCCAGGCTTCTGGAAGGGCACGGCTATCTACGGGCTCGCAACCGGCGTCAGCGTTTCGCGCGTAATGGCGCGTCAGCATTTCCCATCCGATGTTCTGGTGGGCAGCGCGGTGGGCTGGATGATTGGCCGCTATATTGTCCATCGCCATCGGCATTTCCAGCCTAAATAAGCAAAGGCGCAGCCTGCGCCGCGCCCTTTGCTCCTCTTCTGGGGGTGGTATTACACCGGCAGCGGATTTCGCTCCGCGAACTGCCGCTGGTGCCAGTAGGGATAGGTGGGTGTCACCGCGCTGGCTGCGTCAAGCTTCGCCACCTGCTCCGCCGTCAGGTTCCAGCCCACTGCGCCCAGGTTCTGCTTGAGCTGCTCCTCATTGCGCGCGCCCAGAATGAGAGACGATACCGTGGGCCGCTGCAGCAACCAGTTCAAGGCGACTTGCGGAACAGTCTTGCCCACCTCGGCGGCAACCCCTTCAATTGCGTCGACGACACTGTAGAAGTGCTCATCCTCGACCGGCGGCCCCTGTTCTGATGTCTTGTGCAGGCGGCTCTGCTCCGGCACGGGCTTGTTGCGGCCAATCTTGCCCGTCAGCCGGCCCCAGCCCAGCGGGCTCCATACCAGTGCGCCAACTTTCTGGTCGAGACCGAGCGGCATCAACTCCCATTCGTATTCGCGCCCAATCAGCGAGTAGTACACCTGGTGCGCCACAAAGCGAGGCCAGCCATATCGGTCGGCCACCGCCAGCGACTTCATCATGTGCCAGCCTGAGAAGTTGGACGCCGCAGTGTAGCGTATCTTGCCTTCGCGCACGAACGTCTGCAAGCGTATCCTGCACCTCTTCAATCGGCGTCAGCGCGTCAAAGCCGTGCAGGTGGTAGATGTCCACGTAGTCCGTACCGAGCCGCTTGAGGCTGCCTTCGAGCTGCTGGCGGATGTGAAAACGCGACGAGCCGAGATCGTTCGGCCCTGGTCCGAAGCGGAAGGTCGTCTTGGTCGAAATCATCACCTGGTCGCGCTTGCCTTTGAGCGCGCGCCCCAGAACTTCCTCTGATTTACCCGTCGAGTACACGTCTGCCGTGTCGAACAGGTTCACGCCGGCCTCCAGGCATAGGTCGACGATGCGCTGAGCCTGCTTTGCGTCATCCGTGGCGCCCCAGGCGTTGAAAAACTCATTGCCGCCGCCAAACGTGCCGGCGCCAAAACTCAAAACGGGAACCTTGAGGCCCGAGCCTCCCAGAAGTCTGTATTCCATGGTGGATAGGATGCTTGTTTGCGAATCAGGATGCAATCGGTGTCGATTGAAGCGCGCTTCAAGTCTGTTTCCACACGCCTTCTGAGAGTTTGTTTGGCCGGTTTCACTCGGATACCGCGGCCAGAAACCGAGCTAGTCTCTCGTCTCCCACCATGCCCACACAACGCATGCGATCCAGACGAGGAACGATGCCCAGAACTGCCCCGAAAAGAGGGCGAGTACGCTCAGCACAGTCATGACGATTCCACCGGTAACGGAGCTGTAAAGCAGCCCGAGCGGCCCGAGCAAGAATGCCAGCACGACGGCATTACGCGTGCTCTTTTCCTTCAATTGGCCAAAATAGAGCGATCGATATGAGGGATCCGTTGCTTGCGTGGGTTCCACAGCTTGTGACCCCGGCCCGGCCTTCTCAGAAGCGTTCAGTCTTGCGCTTGCGGGTGGCGCGCCGCATCCCCGGCAGAATCCTGCCTTATCGCGGGAAGCAGAACCGCATTGCTCGCAGAGGCTTGTCATGGACCATCCGAACTTCGCCCAAATCTTATCGCAGACAGTTATCCGGCCGCCCCATGGAACGGAACCACAAGTCAATTTGAAGTCGGCCCATTCGATACACTGAAAGGTTATGAGCACTTTGAAAGCCGTCCGCGGCACCCGCGATCTTCTGCCGCCGGAAACGGCCCTCTGGAACCGCATCGAGGCCACGGCGCGCGCCGTCTTTACCCGCTATAACTTCGGTGAAATCCGTACACCCCTCTTTGAAGACACGGCCCTGTTTGCCCGCGGCGTCGGTGAAGAAACCGATATTGTTTCGAAGGAAATGTACACGTGGGAGGACCGCGCCCGCGCCCAGAGTGAAAAGCCGCAGTCCCTCACCCTGCGCCCTGAGAACACCGCCGGCGTGGTCCGTGCCTACATAGAACACAAGTTGGGCAATACCGGCGACTTGCAGAAGCTCTATTACATCGGCCCGCAGTTCCGCCGCGAGCGCCCGCAGAAGGGCCGCTATCGCCAGTTCTGGCAGATTGGCGCCGAGGTCATCGGCCCGCAGTCAGCCGGCAGTGAAAGCCCGCTCCGCGATGCCGAAGTGCTGGAAATGCTTGCCACGCTGCTCGACGAGCTCGGCATCTCTGGCTGGACGCTGCTGATCAACTCCGTCGGGTCTCCCGCCGATCGCGCACGTTACAACGAGGTGCTGCGCGAAGCGCTCATTCCCCTGGCGCCGAAGATGTGTGTGGACTGCCAGCGCCGCGCCGTCTCCAACCCCCTGCGCGTGCTGGACTGCAAGGTGCCCGAGGACCAGCCGATCATTGAAACGCTGCCCAGGATCGCCGACTCGCTCGACGAGGGAAGCAAAGCGCACTTCGCGGCCGTGCTCGCCGCGCTGGATGCGGCTGGTGTCCCTTACACCCGCGATCACCGCCTCGTGCGCGGTCTGGATTACTACACCCGCACCACCTTCGAGTTCACCCACGGCGGCCTGGGCGCGCAGAACGCCCTCCTCGGCGGCGGTCGATATGACGGTCTTTCCGAAGCCATCGGCGGCCCAAAAGCACCCGGCATCGGCTTTGCCATGGGCCTGGACCGGCTGGTGCTGACACTACAAGCCGAAGAAACCAACCAAAATGCCGCTCCGGCGAAGATCGATGCGTATGTCGCGCCTCTGGGGGAAACCATGAATGCTCCGGCTCTGGCTCTGGCGCGTGAGTTGCGCCGTGGCGGCCTGAGCATCGAATTGGGCGACGGCTCGTTTCGGCTGAAAAAGAGCTTTGAAGCCGCCGACAAGACCGCTCGTCGTATCGTCATCCTCGGTGAGGATGAGCTTCAATCCGGTATCCTGACAGTGAAGGACTTCTCCACCGGCAATCAGACCAAGGTTCCGCGCGCGGAGTTGGCATCCCACCTCAGCCAGTCCGCTGGCGCGTAGAAGGAAATTCGTTGTGCTCGACTTTTTAGGCTCTCTTGAACGCACCCACATGTGCGGTGATCTGCGCGCGGCGCACGCCGGCCAACAAGTGGTTTTGATGGGCTGGGTGAACCGCCGCCGTGACCACGGCAACCTCATCTTTCTCGACCTGCGCGACCGCAGCGGCATTGCCCAGGTCGTCCTTGACGCCGAACTTGTTCCCGAAGGCCACGCCAAGGGCGAGCATGTCCGTCCCGAGTACGTCGTTGCCGCCGTCGGCAAGGTGCGCCTGCGCGATAAGGACGCCATCAATCCCAAAATGCCCACAGGCGAAATCGAGATTGAGGCCACCGAACTGCGTGTTCTCAATGACACCAAGCTCGCGCCCTTTTCGCCCGCAGAGGAAGCGATTCAGAACGAGGAAGTGCGCCTGAAGTATCGCTACGTTGACCTGCGCCGCGCAGAGATGCAGCGCAACTTCCGCCTGCGCCATGACATCACGCTCGCCGTGCGAGAGAGCCTGTCGAACCAGGGCTTCCTCGAAATCGAGACGCCCATCCTCACCAAATCCACGCCAGAAGGTGCGCGAGACTTCCTCGTGCCTTCGCGCGTACATCCAGGCGAGTTCTATGCGCTGCCGCAATCGCCGCAGATCTTCAAACAGATTTTGATGATCTCGGGCTTCGACCGCTACTTCCAGATTGCGCGCTGCTTCCGCGACGAGGACCTCCGCGCCGACCGCCAGCTTGAGTTCACGCAGATCGATCTCGAAATGTCCTTCCCGCGCCGCGAGCATGTCTTTGCGGTGGTGGAGAAGTTCTGCGCGGCTGCCTGGGCCGCGGCTGGTGTTACGCTGCCCACGCCGTTCCCGCGCATCACCTACGACGATGCAATGCGCCAGTATGGCACAGACAAGCCCGACCTCCGCCTGCCCGGCTTGACCGATGTGCGCCCCGCCTTTACCGACGAGAACCTGGCCGCGCTGCAGATCGATCCCGCATTGCCGGTGGTTGCGCTGCGCATTCCCAACGTGGGTGAGCTGAGCCGTAAGGAACGCGAAGACAACCACCCGCTCTTCGACCAGAAGAAAGGCGCCAAGTTTATTGACGACTTCAAGCGCCTTGCCAAGGGCTTTCCCGATTCCGTCGCGAAGATTCGCGAGCTGACCGGTGCGGCCGAGGCTGACTTCGTCATCGTCGTTGCCGGCGACCCCGCACACCATATCAAAGCCAGTGACACCAAGTTCGAAGGCCGCCTCTCCGAGCGCGAGATTAATGTTTACGCCGCTGCGGGTAATTTCCGCACCGAGCTCGCGAAGAAGTATGCCGACAAGCACGGCGCCTTCAAAGTCACCGAAGAGGTTGTTGCCGGCGCCGGATCCGGTGGCGGAGCATTGAACGGTGCAAACGCCTTCCACCCCATCTGGATCGTCGACTTTCCGATGTTCGAGTTCGACCTGGCCAGCGGCAAGTGGATGCCTGCCCATCACCCGTTCACCGCGCCTTACGAAGCCGACATGGCGAATCTCGTCAGTGATCCGGCCTCTGTCCGCGCCGACTGCTATGACCTGGCGATGAACGGACTCGAGCTCGGCTCAGGCTCCATTCGTATTCACCGCAAGGATGTCCAGCAGCAGATTTTTGCTTCACTCGGCATCAGCGAGGAGGAAGCGAAGAACCGCTTCGGCTTCTTCCTGGATGCGCTCGAATATGGCACACCTCCGCATGGCGGCATCGCGCTCGGCCTCGACCGCATTGTGATGCTGCTGACCGGCGCGCCCAGCCTGCGCGAAGTGATTACGTTCCCGAAGACCGCGAAGGCAATTGACCTGATGGCCGATGCGCCGACATCGGTGACCGAGCAGCAACTGAAGGAGCTGCACATTCGGGTGGCGCTGAAGAGCTGAGAGAATCGACGAAGGCTTGTCGTAGATCGTCGTTCGGTGGCAATTCCGCCGTTTCCCGCCTGAGGGCCGCGATCCTGAATTCAGAAATCAGAATGAGTAGAATGCCTGCGGTCCACAAATAGTGCCCAAGCAAAGGAACCTGGCGAAGCCCAGAGTGGGAGGCTGGTTGCGTGAGAAAGAATAACCATGCTGACACAAGGCCAGCTAGGATCACCACAGCCAATACCAACCGGACAATCACCATCTTGCGCCACCAGTAAAGCAGAAGGTAGATCGCTACAAACGGGGAAGTCCATCCGCTTAATACGAGCAACCACTCGCCTGAATCCAACTTTGCGTGTCCGTATATCGCTTGTATGGGAACCGTATAGCCATAAACAGCCGTGATCCAAGCGCATACCCATCCCGGCACAGCGCTGGAGCCAGGTGCTTTTCCCGCCTCTCCAACTGCAGGAACAAAAAACGCCACCGCAAAAATAACGGCACCCACTGTGCAGATTATCCGGCGCGTCTTCACTTCAGGCCTCGTTTCGCCCCAAGTAGAGGCAAGAGCCTTAATCTCCCGTCGACTCCGCCACCTGCTCCTGCTCATTCATGGCCGCGGTGTCAATGGAGAGACATTTGCCCAGCTCCGCGAAGTCCTTCTCCCACCGTGCGCGCTCTTCTGGAGTGAGTCCCGGCAGTGTCTGCTCGCTCTCGCGCAGCACCTCGTACCAGATGTTCTGTGCCTGCCACAGGTTCAGGTCGAAGGGCATCTCCATCAACGCGCGCGCCAGGGCCAGGGCGCGGTCCAGCATCTCCAGTGATCCGGAGGAGAGCTGTAACTCAACCATCGAACTCTTCATGCGCTGGTCGGCAAGGTAACTGAGTGATGCCGCCTCCAGCGGAACCTTGTCGGTTGTGGCCCGCTGCAGAAACGCGCGCAGCATGGCCACGTCCAGTGGATCGGTTTCCAGAGCGCGCCGCAGTCCTGCATTGATGGCGAATCCCGCCGCCAGCGTGAGCGCTGGAGGCTTGGGCAGTCCCGACTTGGCAAGATAGTGCAGCAGGCTCGCGTGGTCTTCGTAGATATTGGTCAGCGAATTCTCGATGTCCCACAACGTCGAGTTCAGGATCAGTTGCACAATCCGGCGTTGTTCATCGGTGAAGAGCGAAGTGAGTGAGTAGCCCGCTGTTCCGAACGTGCGATCGAGTAAGCGGATCACAGCAGGAAAATCGGCGTTCTGCACCAGCTCCGCCGCCTCTGCAGCAAAGGCTTCAAACGCTGCCGCATCGCTTTCATCGTAGTTCTTGATGGCCGCAGTAATGTTCTGATCGCCGAAATGCAATACGGCAAAGCTGAATTTGCCCGCTGCATCCGTGATGGTGCTTGCGACATGCGCGCGTCCCATCGCCAGCTTTCCGCGGCCAGAGGTGTATACCTCGTAGGAGATGCGCCGCACGCGGAAACAGAAAAGGTCAGCTTCATCAGCGTATGTCGAAAAAATGCTGCTGATAGCGTAGTGCGCCGCCACCTGTTCCAGGCTCAGCTTCTGCGGAATCACCTTTTCCATGTAGATGTGCGCACCGTCGCCTGCCTCGGGCGAGTTCGACTTTGCCTCGCTCATGCGTGCGAGAAAAGCGGCCTCAATCCCCGCAGCGCTCTCGCCGAACATAGCCTGCATGAGTTGCAGAACCCGGCCGGCATACGCAATCACCTGCACGGTTTCAATGCCGGAGATGTCATCGAAGAACCATCCGCAGCTCGTATACATCAACTGCGCGTTCCGTTGCATCTCCATCAACTTCAACGCGCGCTCGCGCGCATCCGCGTCCAGCTTCCGCTTCTGGTGCGCCGCAAGGAAACGCTGCACGCTCTCTTCGCTGCGGTCGAGAATCACCTGAATATATGCGTCGCGCGCCGCCCAAACGTTCTTGAAAAGCTCGGCTCCTGCGCTCTCAGTGAAGGGCGCAATCGCATCCCGAAGCTCATCGAGCGCCTGCCGCAACGGTCCGCGCCACTTCTGGTTCCATCCGGGGTGCCCGCCATTGCAACCACAATCGGAACGCCAGCGCTCCACTCCATGCACGCAACTCCATGAAGTGTCGTCAACAATTTCACATTCATGTTCCGGCGGGAACTGCGCAAGAAAATTCGCATAGTTGGTCAGCTTGATGGACCTGTCCCGTTCGAGCAGACGCAGCGCATAAGCCAGTGCCATTTCACCGTGACGATGATGATGCCCGTAGGACTCGCCGTCGGTCGCCACATGGACGAGTTGTGGTTGCGAACCCTCCTTGAAGCCCGCCTTGAGGCGCCCTGCCAGGAACTCTCCTGAGTTAAGCAAACCCTCAAACGCTATGGCGCGGGAGGTTGGCCCGTCGTAAAAGAACACGGCGAGGGACACGCCCGACGCGAACCGCATGAGATAGGGATGGCTTGTATCAACGGAAGCGCCGGGAGTTTCCACCCATTCGGCGCCGTCCTTCAATTCGCGAATGCGCCGGCACTGGTGGGGAGCAAGCAGAGTAAATTTGATACCCTCCTGTGCCAGCATCTCAAGCGTTGCCGTATCTGCAGCAGTCTCGGCCAGCCACATGCCTTCCGGCTTCACACCAAAATGGCTCTCGTAATCCGCAATGCCCCAGCGAATTTGCGTGCGGCGGTCGCGCTCGTTGGCCAACGGCATAATGATGTGGTTGTAGACCTGCGCCATGGCCGAGCTGTGTCCCTTGAACGTGGCACGGCTGCGGCGCTCTCCATTCACAATCATGCGATGGGTGCGCGGAGCATATTCTTTAAGCCAACTGAGCAGTGTGGGCCCGAAGTTGAAGCTGATGCGCGAGTAGTTGTTCACAATGCGCGCAATCTGCTTGGTCGCATTCAGAATGCGCGCGGCACCGTTCGTCGAATAGCATTCGGCACAGATGCGCTCATTCCAGTCGTGATACGGTGCGGCAGAGTCTTGTGTCTCCACCGTCTCAAGCCACGGGTTCTCACGCGGCGGCTGATAAAAGTGACCGTGAATGCAAATGTAACGTTTACTGGCTGCCATCAACCACCTGATAGAGTGGCCCATTTCCTCATAGGTAAAAAGGCCTTCTGGCTATTGTAGGCGTAAGAGCTGAAATGGCTCGTCCATCATGGGTTACCGGCGATTCCTCACTCCATACCAGGGGGCGCGCTCGATGATTTGGCCAGATCGCATGCCCGCCACAGATACCAGCTCGCCACGCTGCGATAAGGAGCCCACTTTTTGCCACGCTTGAGTACGATTTCGGGTTTGGGCAGGTCGGCCGCTTCCAACGGTCGCATCTTCGGAACCCGCATAAACGTCAGCGCAAAGCCCTTGCGCACGCCATAGTCGGTCACAGGAAGTACATCCGGACGACCCAGCCTGAAGATCAGTAGCATCTCCACCGTCCACTGGCCAATTCCACGTACGGCCGTCAGCCGCTTCACAATTTCGGCGTCGCTCATCTTTGCAATCGCACGATTTGTAGGTACCGTTCCGTCCATCGTCTTCGCGGCCAGGTCATGCATCGCCTTGATCTTGTTCCCACTGACTCCACAGGCGCGCAGTGGTTCGTCGGGAGTCGAGAGCAGAGTGTGCGGCGCGGGGTCTCCACCAAAATACTCACGAACGCGACGATGAATCGTCGCCGCCGCTTTGCCATGCAATTGCTGATACAGGATCGCTTCCAGTAGTGACTCGAAGGGCGACGGAGAATCATCGAGCTTCAAGCCGAACGCACCGACTCGTTCCATCAGCGCCGCCAGTTTTGCATCGTTGGCGCACAGATGCGCCACAGCCTCTGCGGTATCGAAAGGAAGTTTGTTACTGCGGCCGTGATGGACCATTCGGTCAGTTCACTCGGCATGCAAAAGATGAGAAGAGACGCCATGGTCGCTTTTCCGCGCAAGTACGTTTCATTAAATAGAATTCGTACTGATTCCGCGAATCCGCTGTCTCTGGGTTGAGCCGTTTCCGCCCAACCAAATGGCCGCTGCTGCAACAGCAAATCCGCCAAATTGGATCCACGACGTAGTGCCAGTTCCAGAAAAATAGCATGCCGGCTAAAGGATGCCAGAATCTACAGATCAATGCCGAACAAGCTGATGGCGATGCAACAGGACGGCCCTGCGTGGCATCCAGATACCATCAGCGGAAGGCAGGCGCAGGCGGAATAGCTGGGAAAACTGATGAAGTAATCGGAAAGATACGGATGATCGGTCGAATTCGGTTCCAGTGTATGCTTCCAGACTTGCTCGCTCTGTTTGCCAGAGTGTCCTGGACTTGAGCCAGATAATTTGATTCGGCACTGAAGCCGGGGTCACAAGATACTCGAAAAGCGATGGTCCTTACGAGACATGCGGGACACAGCTTGCAAACTGACCGTCATTGATGGCCGTGGCGACTAGCGGTGTATGCGATTAGGACCGTGCCGCGTACAAAGCGCAGGTTGCAATATTGGCGGCTGTAAAGCAATGCGCACAGTGTGAGACGATGCGCCGATGCGACTGATACACCTACAGCCGAAGCAACCGGCACCTGGAGAGCTCTCTTTCGAAATAAGTCTCCCGACATCAAAGGAAGATTGGGGAAGTACTCCCCGATCCCTGACTTTACCCGAGGCTGTCGAGACATGCAATGCCGAAAAAATATATCGATTCTGAGTATGCACACATGAAATGAAGCACAACGCGATCGTACCCTGCCAAACGGCCGTAATCAGGAGCACTTCGCTATTCGCACATGAACGTCGATGAGAACTAGACGAACAAGGATGGATGCGACGAACTCAATGTCCATGAAGGATACGAATCAACCACATCGGCGAAGCTGAACATCGAGAATCAGCTTTCCGCAATTTGACGGCACAAGCGAATGGGGCGATAGTACGAAAAATGTCGGCGGATATCGAATCAGTAAGAACCCTTCGTTGTTTCATGTTGCCCAACTCGAGATCGGTCAGAAGGTCTGAAGACAAAAGGGCCACGGCATTCATTTCTTTGATCGCCGTTCTTAAGCAGACACCGTGTCGGGAAATAAAGAGCTTGGAAATCCTCAAGCTTTGGGGAACAGCCGCTCCATAACAAGGCCGAGCGATACAAAGACAATCGCGCCGAGCAGAAGAAAAATCAGCGCATCTCTTCGTTTGAAATGTAGTGCCTGGCTCATAGAAATAAGTTCTCAACCGCGTTCGCTTTTAGACATTGCACTCCGCTACCCAACACTATCGCAATCGGGTTCGATTCCTGTACCCAAAAAGATGAGATGGCTGCTTCGGAGTTCGTGAAAAACACCCGCACCGTGGATAACAGCTGTACCTAAATATTCCTGGCTCGATTCGCTCGAATCGGGCGCGGTTACACCGTCCTCACAACAGCACCTTTTGATGATATTTTGGGGGCATTCCAATGAAGCTATAGCACCCTGCATCGTACGCGCGATTCAGACATGACAATCCCGCAGAACGAAAAGAGCGCCCCTTGACCATCGATTCCAATTCGCCGCATGCGAAGTAAAGCGGCATGCTATTGTGCTCGTCTTGATCGTCAGCGTTGTTGTCAGCATTGTCTTCCTGCCACGCTTCATCTCCCTTGGAGAAGGCGCTGAAACATACGCGCTTGCTGTCAATCTCGCCGGGCACGGGACAATCGCCAATTGCTACTATCTTTTGCCACAGGACCCGGCGCGGCCAATCCGCCGCTTTATCCATTCATTCTTGTCGTCCTTACACTGCTATACAAAGCGCACTTTCTTATTTCCCTGGCCGTCTGTTTCTCCAACATCTATGCGAATGCATTCACTGCGGCCTGGCTCTTGCGTGTATCGGCAGTCTTTTATCGCGACATCTGTCCCGGTATCGTCGCTGCCATGCTATGGATCGCTCCCGTTGAACTAGCCCCCTCCTGGGATGTTGCATACGCGGTTGCCGTGCTACTGCTTTTCATCACGTACACAGCCCGAGCCATCGCCGCGCTGCCCCCATGCTCGCCGGGCTGCTGGCCGGCGCACCCTTTCTGCTCAACCCGTCCACGATCCTCATCAATATTCCATGGCTCGCCTACCTCGTTCTGTTGCGCACAGCGCCCCGGCGTCAGGTGATTCGATACATGGCGTTTCGCTTTCTTGTGCTCTTTGCAGTAGGCTTCGGATGGATGCTCCGTAATCGCCTTGTACTCGGCGCATTCGTGGTACGCACGAACCTTGGCAGTTCGCTCTCTGCCTCGAACAACGATTGCGCGCGGCCCTCGCACCTTGAAAACATCCGAAGCGGCTGCGAAGCTCCTCACAATCCGAATGGCAGTGTTTCCGACGATCGTCTCATTGCCTCCATAGGCAAAGTGGTGCATGACTCCCTCCGGCGCGCCGAGGCAACGGAATGGATGCGTGAGCATCCACGTTCCTACTTCCGCCTCACACTTGCTCGCTTCCGTAACTTCTGATTCCCGCCGTTCGAATATCACCCTTTCAAGAGGTTGATCCTATGGCTTGCAACAGCGCTCTCGATCATCGGTCTCGTCCGGAAGGCCATCGAGCGAAGGCCTATACGCCGTTCATTCTTGCCGCCTCGTCATCTACCCACTCATGTATTACGTTGTGGTCAGTGAAGCTCGCTATCGCTACCCGGTGATCTGGCTCACCCTTCTTCCCGCAGGATTCCTGCTCAGAAACCTCGTGCCGCCAAAGAGCACGCAGCCTCCGCTATCCGGGCGCTGACGCAGCCGGGCCGGTGCAAGTCCTTCAACTACTCTTCTGCGTGCTCCTTCCCGGCGCCGCCATATACCATCAAATTGAATCATGAACGCGAGGTACCTCTCCCATGAAAATGCGCCCTGGCAGTCAAACCGGATTCTTGTTGTGCGGCAAAGAATGGATTGAAGGTGAAGCGCTCGAAGTGCGCTCCCCCTGGGATCAGGGCCTGGTGGGCCGCGTAACCATCGCCACACGCGCAGACGCGCGAGAGGCCGTGCACCACGCTGTCGCCAGCATGCGACGCACCCGAGCCCTGCCTCGCTGGAAGCGCCGCGAAATTCTTGAAGACATTGCCGCATCCTTGATTGCGCAGAAGGAACGCTTCGCCCAGCTTATCGTCGCGGAGGGCGGCAAGCCGCTGCGTCTGGCGCGCGCTGAAGTCGATCGCGCAGTGCTTACATTCAAAACCGCCGCCGAGGAAGCGGCGCGGATGGGCGGCGAGTCCATTCCGCTCGACCTCACCGAAGGTAATGAAGGACGCTGGGGACTCGTGCAACGCTTTCCCATCGGTCCGGTTCTGGCCATCACTCCTTTCAACTTTCCGCTCAATCTGGTCGCGCACAAAGCCGCTCCCGCACTGGCCGCCGGCTGTCCGCTCATCATCAAGCCAGCGCCCCAGGCGCCCTTCACCGCGCTTGCACTGGGTGAAGTAATTCTCAAGGCGGGCTGGCCGGAAGAGGCACTTGCCGTGCTTCCTCTCTCCAACGCGGATACAGCCTGGCTAGCCGAGAAAGAGGAGCGCATTAAACTCGTGAGCTTCACTGGTTCGGCAAAGGTCGGTTGGGAACTCAAGGCAAATTCCGGCCGCAAGCGCGTTCTGCTTGAACTCGGCGGTAACGCGGCGCTGATTGTTCATAGTGACTGGGCCGATCTCGACGACGCCGCACTGCGCACAGCGCACGCCGCGTTTGATTACGCCGGTCAGTCGTGCATCAGCGTACAACGCGTCTTTGTCCACAAACCAATCTTCCAAACCTACCTTTGGAAGGTCGTTGAGATTGCCGGCAAACTCGCTTCCGGAAATCCTGCCGATGAAGCCACTGACATTGGGCCGCTGGTTAGGCCCGAAGAAGCAGAACGGGTTGAAGCGTGGATTGCGGAAGCGGTAGAGGGTGGCGCAAAGCTGCTCTGTGGTGGTCAGCGCAACGGCTCCATGATCGCTCCGGCCATTCTCACTGCAACCAAATCCGGCATGAAGATTCGCGACGAAGAAGTCTTCGGGCCAGTCCTCTGCATAGAGCCTTACGAGGATTTCGAGCAGGCACTTGCTGAAGTGAATCACTCGAAATACGGATTGCATGCAGGGCTGCTGACACGCGACGCGGGCCGCATTCTCACCGCATATCGCGAGCTTGAAGTGGGTGCGCTCATCGTGGGCGATACACCCACCTGGCGTCTTGACCCCATGCCTTACGGCGGCGTGAAAGATTCCGGACTCGGCCGTGAAGGGATTCGCAGTGCCATTGACGTTATGACCGAGCCGCGCATGCTGGTCATGTCCGGCATTCACTAGGGGGCCACTCTCCGCATCGCGGATGCGGAGACGACCGAAGCAACGCAACACCCCCAATCACGTATACTTGCGCCGATGGATCTCGGACTAAAAGACAAACTCATTGTTGTTACCGGTGGCGCTGCGGGCATTGGCGGAGCCATTACGCGCGCATGCCTCGCCGAGGGCGCACGTGTCGTGGTCATCGGCCGCCCTTCTCAAAACGCTCTCGCCTTTATGAGCGAAATGACCGCTTCCGGCGCTCCGTGCCATTTTGTGGAAGCACACCTGGAAGACGTGGCGCGTTGCGAGTCCGCAATTGCAGAAATTCTTGCCGCACATGGCGACATCTACGGTCTGGTCAACAATGCCGGCGTCAATGACGGCGTGGGCCTTGCGTCCGGCTCAGTCGAGCGCTTCGTTGAGAGCCTCGCGAAGAACCTCACTCACTACTACGCGCTCGCCCACCACGCGCTTCCTTCGCTCAAAAAGACCCAGGGCGCCATCATCAACATCAGCTCCAAGGTTGCCCTCACTGGCCAGGGCAATACATCGGGCTACGCCGCGAGTAAAGGCGCGCAGCTTGCTCTCACCCGCGAGTGGGCCGCCGAATTGTTGCCTTTCAACATTCGCGTGAATGCGATTCTTCCCGCTGAAGTGATGACCCCTCTCTATCGCCGCTGGCTCGACACCCTTGGCGACCCCCAGGCCGAACTCGCACGCATCGTCGCCAAGATTCCGCTGGGCCACCGCATGACGCTCGATTCCGAGATTGCCGCCGCCGCCGTTTTTCTCCTTTCGCCCACCCAATCCGGTCACACCACAGGCCAGCACATCATCCCCGACGGCGGCTACGTCCACCTCGACCGCGCATTAACCTGATCCGATTCTTCTCTGAGTCGGAAAAATCAGTCTCTGATCCCTTATTCTCTTTTTTCCTGTGGCAATGCCACAGGAATGTGCGTTATGCTCCTGTGGTATTACCACAGGGAGGCACATGTCCCCGGAGAAACTGGATCTGCTGCAAGGCACGCTCGACCTCATGGTCCTCAAAACCCTCGCCGCCATGGGCTCGCTCCACGGTTACGGTATCGCCCGCCGCATTGAGCAGGTCAGCGGCAATGAAGTGCTGCTTAACCAGGGCACCATTTATGCCTCGCTCGTTCGCCTTGAACAGCGCGGTTGGATTGCCTCCGCATGGGGAACCTCTGACAACAATCGAAAAGCAAAGTTCTACTCCATCACACGTGCCGGCCGCCGCCAGTTGACCGCCGATGCGCATTATTGGGAACGCCTGTCAGACGTGATGGAACGCGTAATGGCCATGGACAAGACAGCTGGTGAAGAGAGCGGCGGATGAGCCGACTGCGCCAGCTCGCAAACCAGGTGCGTGCCGTCTTCCGCAAGCGCTCACTGGATAGGGATCTTGAAGCCGAGCTTGAAGCTCATCTCGCTTTGGCCATGGATGACTATCTGGCGCGCGGCTATACCCCCGAATCGGCTCGCCGCGCCGCGCTCTTGCATATGGGCGGCATGCAGCAGGCACGTGAAATGCACCGCACCACGCGAGGACTTATGACTCTTGAAATTTTTCTGCAGGACGCAAAGTACACCTTCCGCACCCTCTTTCGCGATCCCGGTTTTACCGTAATCGCGGTGCTGATTCTCGCCCTCGGCATCGGAGCCAACGTCGCCGTCTTCAGCGTCGTCAACACCATCCTGCTGCGCCCCCTGCCCTTCGCCGATTCTGATCGGCTCGTCTGGCTTGCTCCGCCGCCCGCCAAGTGCGGCATGTCCTGCGCCACTTATTCAACCGACGCCTACGACGAGTTCCGCGCGCACACGCGTTCGTTCTCTGATGTCACCGGCTACTTCGCCTTCTCCAGCCCCGGCAATCTCAGCCTCTCGCTCGGCGCCGCGCCCATTCCCGCCACCGGCATTGATGTCATTCACAACTTCTTCCAGCTTCTCGGTGTGCACGCTGCCATGGGCCGCACCTTCAACGCGGCTGACGCGGAAAACGGTGCTGCGCCCGTCATCCTGCTTTCCGACGCCTGGTGGCGCCGCCAGTTCAACGCTGACCCCAACATCATCGGCAAGGCGTTCGACATCAACGGCCAGCAGACCACCGTCATCGGCGTCCTTCCCGCCACCTTTGACTTCGGTGCCGTCTTCGCTCCCGGCACAAAGGTTGACGCCATCACGCCGCTCAACCTCTACGGCCCGCCGCGCAACTGGGGCAACATCATCACCATGATCGGCCGCCTCAAGCCCGGCGTCACACTTGCCCAGGCCCACGGCGACGCCGAACAGGCCGTCAAGTTCATGTGCTGGAACGACAAGTATCCAAAATCCTGCGGAACGGAATACAGCAGCGGCATCGCGCCCGTTTCGCTCAAGGACTATGTCACCGGCCGTCTCCGCCGCTCGCTTATCGTCCTCTGGTCTGCCGTCGGAGCCATCCTGCTCATCGCTTGCGTCAATCTCTCCAACCTGCTGCTCGCCCGCGCCGCCGCGCGCTCCAAGGAGTTCGCCATGCGCTCGGCCCTCGGCGCCAGCCGCAGTCGCATCGTCGCGCAGTTGCTCACTGAAAGTCTCATCCTCTCCGCCGGAGGAGCCGTCTTCGGTCTTCTACTCGCTCAAATCCTCGTCACCTGGCTCGCTCATCAGGGCGCCGTCGCCTTGCCTCTGCTCAGCCTCTTGCATATTGACGGTGCCTCCCTCGGATGGACCGTTCTCATCGCCCTCGTCTCCGCCATGCTCTTCGGCCTCTTCCCCGGTTTGCGTCTCGCCACCAGCAACCTGCAGGAGGCTCTCAAAGACTCCGGTGCCGGATCGGGCCAAAGCCGCAAGCATGAGCGGGTCCGCTCCATTCTCGTCGTCTCTGAAGTTGCCCTGGCCTGCATGCTGCTCGTCGGCGCAGGTCTCCTGCTGCGCAGCTTCGTCAAAGTCCTTGACGTCGATCTCGGCTTTGAGCCCTCGCATGCCGCGGCCATCAACGTCGCGTATGACGACAACGTGCCCAATGACAAAGACGGCTCGCTCAGCGCGGCTCGTCGCGGCGTCATCTTTCAGCAGGTCATTCAGCGCGTCAGCGCCTTGCCCGGTGTTGAGGCCGCCGGCATCGTAGACTACCTGCCTCTCGGCCAGAATCGCGCCTGGGGAATCCCCTTGCCCGAAGGCGTCAAACGGCCCAAGTCAACTCCAGCCGGCCCTCTCGTCTACGTCGCCACGCCCGGCTATCTCCGCGCCATGGGCACTCCCCTGCGCGGCCGCGACTTCACCTGGAGCGACGGACCAAAATCCGAACAGGTCGTCATCATCGACGCTTCCTTCGCCAAATACCTCGCCTCCATTGCCAACTGGCCTGACGGCGACGCTCTCGGAAAAACCCTCGTCAACGGAGACTCCAAAATGCGCATCATCGGCATCGCTGACGATGTGCATGAAGAGAGCACCGAAGAAAATACCGGCTGGCAAATTTACTATTCCGCCACGCAGCAGGGCCCCAATGGCGCCGAGCTTGTCATTCGCACCCACATGCCGCCCTCCGCGCTCGCAGGCGCTGTGCTGCGTACCTTGCGGGACATCAATCCCAAGCAGCCCGCCGCTGAGTTCAAGCCCATCCAGATGCTCGTCGATCACGCCAACTCGCCGCGCCGCTTCTTCATGATCCTCGTCGCGGCATTCGCCACCCTCGGCCTGCTGCTCGCGGCCCTCGGCATTTACGGTGTCATCGCTTACTCGGTCACCCGCAAAACCCAGGAGATCGGCATCCGCATGGCGCTCGGCGCATCCGCCCAGCGCGTCGAGCGCGATGTCCTTTCCGGCACCCTGCGCCTGGCGCTCACCGGCGTCGTCATTGGCTCGGTCGCTTCACTCGCCGTCGCGCGCCTCATCGCCACACTGCTCTACGGCACCTCGCCCTTTGACGTCGCCACTTATCTCGCCATCGCTGTCATGCTGCTCTTCGTTGCCCTCGTCTCGGGATACATACCCGCGCGCCGCGCCGCGCGCATCGACCCCATGGCCGCACTCCGCTCCAACTAGTCGGCATCGAAACACCAAAGGCAGGGACTCAATCTCCCTGCCTTTCGTATCCTCAATCCCCATCCAAGCAGTTCGCCTAAAGAAGAAAAGAACACCTCGCCATTCTCTACAGAGATTCAATGAGTGAGTCGGCGATAACTCATAAATCGAGCAGCAGTCATAGCGACAAGGTCGCCTGACGGGACCGATCCAGATTCCATGCCATACGCCAAGTTGGATGAGTACATTGGCCTGAGATCTACAATTGACAGCCAGACGCATTTGTCAGTGCTAGCCCGTTTCCGTCCAAGTGGAATGGATTTGTAAAGACTCGCCGACTTCGCTGCACCGATTCTGGTTGATAAGCTCGGCAGCGATCCACGATCTCGCGGGACTCGCAACCAATTGTCAGCCACCACGGCGAGATTCGGCCCCGACGCCCAATTTGCCGTGCTGCTAGCGCGGTTCGGATCGTGCAATTGCCTTCAGTGCGGCGATAACCTCCTCCGGCTCCGCTCGCCCGGTCATATAGTCCACATTGACATGAGCGAAGCGCACGATCCCACGTCCATCGATAACAAATGTAGCCGGGACCGGAAGTTCGTAGCTGTCCTCCCCATTGCGGAGAGCAAGGTCATTCTTAAACACATTTCTGGAGAGGTCCTGCACTTTGTCACCAATCCGGAAGACAATGCCAAACTGGTGGGCGACCGCATTTCTGAAATCGCTCAGGACAGGGAAGGTCAGCCGGTTCTTCTCTGTCAGCACGATCCCGTTGTCGGGCTTCTCCGGGGAGATCGCGATCAGGTTAGCGCCGCAGCTTGTCTATCTCTGGAAGCGCCTGCTGCAAAGCGCGCAGCTCCAGATTGCAGAATGGGCACCACTCGCCACGGTAGAAGCTGATTACAACCGGACCTGTCCTGAGCAACGTCCTGAGCGATATCTCACGGCCAAACGCATCCGGCAGTGAGAAGTCAGGAGCTGAATCGTTGACTTTGAGTGCATGGTCCAGCACACCAGAGGAGCGGACGCGATTCATGTCATCGGTAAGAATTGTGAACTGATCGCCCAGACGTTCCTGGGCCCTCGCCTTGTAAGCTTCTGCTTCCTGCTTGTAGGACATTCGATTCTCCCTGGTGTAGCGTGTTGGTTGTTTGGAGCGGTGCGGCGAAGCAATGCCGTAAGGGCAGAGCGATCGCGCTCGTATACCGAGAGCTGAACCACTCAGGACAGCGCGGGATAGGTGGTATAGCCTTCGGCTCCTCCACCGTAGAAGGTCTTTGGATCCGGCTCATTCAGAGCAGCTCCACTATCCAGCCGCCGGGGCAAATCCGGGTTGGCGAGAAATGCCCGGCCGAATGCAACAGCGTCGGCATGCCCGGTCCTTATTGCTTCCTCTCCCCTGAACCGGTCATATCCGCCATTCACAATGTAGAAACCTTTCCAGAGTGATCTCAGGTAAGCCGACATGGCGAGATCTGCCTCGCTGCTGCCTTTGCTGTTCTGTGCCGTTTCCACAACATGGAGGTATCCGAGCTTGTAAGTGTTGAGCGCTTCAACGGCTACGGAGAAGGTTTCGCGCGGATTGTCATCCGACATGTCGTTAAAGGTACCGGTCGGAGAGATACGCACACCAACATGACTGCGGTCCCAGACTTCGAGTACGCGTTTGACTGCTTCACTGAGGAAGCGGACTCGATTCGAAGCCACACCTCCATATCCATCGGTCCGCCGATTCGATCCGGTTTTGAGAAACTGATCGATCAGATATCCATTCGCTGCATGAATCTCCACTCCGTCGAATCCGGCGGCTTTCGCGTTGGCCGCGGCTCGCCGATAATCCTCCAGGGTCTCTTTGATCTCGTCCACCGTCAGGGCAACCGGCTCCGAAACCGGCGCCATACCTGTGGCAATGAGCGTCTGGCTATGGGCACGGACGGCCGAAGGAGCTACTGGTTGTGCGTTGTTCGGCAACAGGGAGGTATGAGAGATTCGGCCGACATGCCACAACTGAAGGAAGATCCGGCCTCCACTCTGATGAACGGATTCCACGATGCGGCTCCACGCCCGCACCTGGTCAGGAGAATGTATCCCTGGAGTATCGAGGTAGCCCTTGCCCATGGGCGAGATTTGCGTTGCCTCGGTTACGATGAGTCCAGCCGAAGCACGCTGCGAGTAATAAGTTGCCGCGAGTTCGCCGGGCACCCCATCTGCGCCTGCGCGGTTGCGGGTTAACGGGGCCATGAAGACGCGGTTCGCCAGGACCAAAGATCCAAGCTGAACGGATTCGAAGAGATTCGCCACTCTGGTTCTCCTGTTATTCAAAGGGAAGGTGTGCTGCTGGTGATCAGGTGCAGGGAAGAACGGGTTCGCCGTCTCCGGCGTTCTGCCGACGGTGGTTCCTGGATCAGCGGGAATGAGTCGGCAGCTCATCAGTCCTGTTCTGTGCGCAGCTGCTTCCAGACATCAAGAGCGGTGAGCACTCCAAGCAGAAGCACGGTGCAAGGAATCACAGGAGGCTTGATGCCGAGCGGGAGCACGCCGGCAGGCACTCCAGGCTGCAGGTGCACATAGATGGCCACCGACATCTGGGTGAAAAGCAGAAAGCAGGCGGCCAGCAGAACAAGGTTTCTGTTGCGCGGGGTGAGCGATGGCAAGCACGACGGCAATAAGAAAAGGATTCCCGTAAGCATCTCGGCCAGCTTGCCCGCGAGAATCGCCTCGTGCGGCAGGTGACTCTGCTGGATCTGGACGTTGAACCATCCGGCAAACGGCTGGAAGAACTTCAGAAAGCCGAAGGCGAACATGATGACACCGAGAAACAGCGAGAGAACTCGAACAAGGCGCGACATAGATGACCTGCTTCCTAAGAAAGTAAACAACTAGACAGAGCTGTCTGTTCGATACAATGAGAAGTATAGACAGACCTGTCTGCTCTATGTCAAGGTGAATCGATGAACAACGACTCAAGAGTTCCTGCGCGCCAAAGAATCCTGGAGGTCGTCGACCACCTCTTCTACGCCGAAGGAGTTCGCGCGACCGGCACGGAAAAGATCATGGCGATGGCTGACGTCGCGAAGGCCACCTTCTATCACCACTTCGAAAGCAAGGACGCCCTTGTCCTCGCTTACCTCGAGAAACGCGATCGCGCCCTTTGGGACTTCCTGTCGCAGCCCACAAGCTTGCGCGAGGTTCTGGTCAAGTTTGAAGAATGGGCCAACCGCCCCGATGTCATCGGCTGCCCCTTTCTTCGCATCGCATCCGAATACCCTGACCCCGCGCATCCGTTTCATCAGCTGGCGATCGAGCATCAGGACAAGATCCGTGACTGTCTAGCCGGCCTGCTCGATGCGCCCGTCTCCAACAAGAAAGCAGCAGCCGCGGCGTTGCTCAGCGTCATCGATGGGGCTCTCACGCTCCGCATGCTCTATGGGACATCCAAAAAAGTTCGCCTGGTCTCACTGGCCGAGACTGTTCTGAAGAGTTTCAGTTAACGCACCGAACCGGGAGTGTCGAGAACTGCCTTCTTCGTCAATCCTCTCGTCCTCGTGCCGCAGTCCGCCGCCGCGCGTTCGGCTGCGAGTAAGTGGAACAGCCTTAGGGATGCACTTCTCGAACGCCTGAAAGTACGGGCCTTCGTCAGCCAAGTCCTCATAAGTCCGCTTGTGTGTACCGATCAAGGTCTCAACTGGCACCATCACCCCAAGTCACTCAACACTTACTCTCAAAGCACAAACGCACCCCCGCCCTTCCGGCCTTCACTTGCAGAGAATTTCCTCCATCCGGTGCACAATATTTCCATGCAGTGGACTGTGGCCACGCAGCACGCATAAGCGACAGCTTCTTTAACTTCTTTCTTTTCAAATACGCGTCGCTAACTCATTTCGAATCAAATACGGCTCAGGTATATACCTCGCGCAACCCCTTTCGAATCAGATACAGAGGTAGGAAAGGTAGGGGGGAGGGGGGTATACCTCAGCCAGGGTCCGCCTCTCGGAAAATCCCTGGGGTACGCCGCGCCTGCAAAAAAAGCGGCAGGGACTCCTCATCCCTGCCAATGCACTATCAACCCTGAACTCCGAACTTTGAACTGCTACTCCGTCACTTCCAGTTCCGCATGCAGGCTCGCCGTCGAGTCGCCGCCCGCCCACACGTCAAACGTGGATGCTTCCACAGCCCACTTCCGTGTCTGCGGGCTCCAGAACTCAAGCTCGCTCGTGCCCAGCGGGAAGGTCAGCGTCTTGGTCTCGCCCGGCGCCAGCGTTACGCGCTTAAAGCCCTTCAGCTCGCGCACCGGCCGCGACGCCGAACCATAACGCTGGTGAATGTACACCTGCGCTACTTCATCGCCGGCAACTGAACCCGTGTTCGTCACGTCGACGGAAACTTCGGTCGTCTCGCCCGCTTTCATGCTCGTCTTGCTCAGCTTCAGGTGGTCGAATTTGAAGTTCGTATAGCTCAGTCCGTAGCCGAAAGGATAGAGCGGCGTTGAAAGAACATCCTCATAGCGCGAGGTGAAGTTCGGGCGCGTTTCCGGCTCGTGCGTCAGGTTGTGGTTGTAGTAAAGCGGCTCCTGCCCGGAGCTGCGCGGGAAGCTGACTGGCAGCTTGCCGCCGGGGTTTACCGCACCGAAGAGAATGTCAGCCACTGCGCTGCCGCCTTCCGTGCCCGGATACCACGCCTCAAGAATTGCCGGCACATGCTCTGCCGCCCAGTGAATATCCAGCGGACGCCCGTTCTCGAGCACCAGCACCACCGGCTTGCCGCTTTCCACTGCGGTTTGCAGCATTTGCTCCTGGATTCCCGGCAGGTTCAGCATCGCGCGCGACGCTGCTTCGCTGCTCATGTTGGAGGTCTCGCCCATCACCGCGATCACCACATCCGCATCCGCGGCAGCGGTCTTCACCTTCGCCAGCGTCTCGGCAATTTCAGCCTCGCTCGGTGGCGCCGGAGGCTTGCGGCCAGAAAGCTGATCCAGCAGTCCCGGATACACCCGTCCAATCTCCGGACCTGGAACGAAGGTGATCTCTGCGTCTGCGCCCAATCGCGCCTTCAATCCAGCCAGCACCGTCACCGGATGACTCTTGCTACCGTTCCCAAACAGTCCTTCCACTGTCCAGCCGCCCTCAATATCATGTCCTGAGTCCGCCAGCGGACCGATAACAGCCACCTTCTTCACGCTCGTCTTCAGAGGCAGCGTTTCGTTGTCGTTCTTCAGCAGCACCATCGACTTGTCGGCGACCTTGCGCTCAAGCACCAGGCCTTCCGGCCGGCTGAGCATCGCCTCCACTTTCGACTCGTCCACATACGGATGATCAAACAGGCCCAGTTCGTACTTGGTCTCCAGAACTGGCAGCACCGCTTTGTCGATCGTCGACTCTGGCACTTTTCCAGCCTTAACAAGCGCCGCCAAATTCTTCGTATACGTCTGGCTCGCCATATCCATGTCGAGTCCGGCCGTGATCGCCTTGTACGCTGCGTCCGAAGGATCTTTCGCAAATCCGTGCACCTGCAGGCTTGCCACCGCAAACGCATCGGACACCACGAATCCCTTGAAACCCCAATCCTTGCGCAGCACATCGGTAAGCAACCAGCGGTTTCCAGTGGCCGGAACATCGTTCAGATCCATGTACGCGCTCATGAAGGTGCCCGCGCCAGCCTGCTCGGCCGCATGAAACGGCTTCAGATACACGTTGCGCATCAGCTCTTCGGGCACGTAAGACGAGTCGTAATCGCGGCCGCCTTCCGCTGCGCCGTAACCCGCAAAATGCTTCACGCACGCCACCACACTATCAGGACCAATCTCGTTGCCTTGGAATCCTTCCACCTGCGCTCGCGCCATGGCTGCGCCTAGATACGGATCTTCACCGGCGCCTTCCACAATGCGTCCCCAGCGCGCGTCGCGCGCAATATCAACCATCGGCGTAAAGGTCCAGCGGATTCCAGCGGCGCGTGCATCTTCCGCGGCGAAGTGCTGAGCCTCCCGCTCTACGTTTGGATCCCACGACGAAGCCATTGCCAACGGCACAGGGAACACCGTGCGATAGCCGTGAATCACGTCAAACGCAAACAGAATCGGAATATGCAGTCGCGACTTCTCTACGGCAAGATGCTGCAGCCGGTTGATCTCTTTCACGTCCGTCAACCATAGAATCGATCCGACGCGACCCTGCTCAATCAGGTTGTCAGGCTTCTCATTGCCCAGCATCGGCATTTGCATGCCCGACGACTGATTCAACTGCCCCACCTTCTCGTCCAGTGTCATTTGCTTGAGCAACACCTCGGCTTTCTGGTGCGCCTCCTCTTTGGTCATTGCTTGGCTTGAGACACTCAGAACGCACGCCATTGCCAATACGCTGCAAACAGCTGTCGTCCATTTACGTAGCTCTATCTTCGTCATGGTTTTCCACCTGGATTTAAGGAACCGCAAAGAATACTGCATCCAGCGTTCGGTGTGCTCAAGGCGCAGAAAAGCCTGGACGAATGACGGTGGTTGTTGGATTTTCATTCGATTGAAACAGGCTTTTCGGAAGGAAAGGGGGAGGGCGATTTCTTCGAGCAAGTCACCAAGCAAAAAGGCGCCCCTCGATTTGGTCGGCCTCTTTCCACGTACAAGCCGGAAAAATCAAAGGGGCGAGGAGCCGCAATCACAAGAAAGTTTGCCTCTCATCTCCCACAGACGCGGAATCAACTTGCTGTCCCGCGCTGTGGAGTTTGAGGCCCACCTTCCGGACCGCTTTCCACATTAGGTGGTTGGACTTTCCAGCACTAGGTTCTTTCGGGTAGCGACTCTCACGGTGATCTATTAAGTCTTCTATTATCAACACTGTCTTAACGTATAGACAAGCTCGATACGGGGACGTATCATACCCAACACTGGCCACTAAGCTCTTTGGACGAATCATTTTGATGACTGTCTCTTGAGGTGTGAGTGGTCTTCCTGGGGTTGGGAGAAGCACAAAAGGAGCAATTGGATGGGGCTATCGCCGAGGTCGTTTGAACAATCCGACCCGGCCACGGTTCAAACCAATTCGAACTCGCTGGATCCGAAGTTGATCCGGGCACAGCTGAACAGATTGTTGGCTCATCCTCTCTTCTCGAACAGCAAACGCTATCCTGCTTTGCTCGCTTATGTCGTGGAGCAAACGCTGCTTGGAAATGGCACTCAGCTCAAAGAGCGCACAATTGGCGTGGAAGTCTTCGGCAGATCCGCCGCTTACGACGCAAATGCCGATCCGGTGGTGCGCATTACAGCCGGCGAGGTACGGAAGCGCCTCTCGCAGTACTACTACGACCCTGTACACGATGGCGAACCCGTCATTGAATTGCCTGTCGGCTCCTATGTTCCGGTATTTTCGCAGCGTGAACCTGAGTCCCTCGATTCAACGCCGCCTTCGGCCACAATGCAGGCGACGCAAGACTCAATAAAGTCCGGCAGAATACGTTGGTGGGCTGTCGCGGGCATCGCACTTTCCGCGGGATTGCTCGGTGCGCTACTTGGGATGGCCCTTAAGCCAAGGCCTGCTCCGCCGCCTCTGACGATCATCGACCGTTTCTGGGAGCCAGTTACGTCCAGCCGGAATCCGGCAACGTTTTGCCTGGGCGAACCTGAGAGTCGCATTGATGTGAACGCAATTGGTTCTTTTGAGTCAGCAAACCCAGAATCGGATCACGAATCGACAGAAGTCACCGCCACGGACAAAGGTCGTTTCGCACTTTCAGACGTAGTTACCCTTACTCGCGCAGCAGCAGCGCTTGAAGCGCGCGACAAAACATTTCGTGTTGTACCGGCGTCGCAGGCCACCTTCGCTCAACTTCGCGAAGGTCCCATCGTTCTGATTGGAGGGTTGGATAACATCTGGACTTTGCGTATTACGCACAACCTGCGCTTTGATTTTGAGCTGCGTGGAGACTCGGGAATACTTGTGGACAAGAGAGCGCGACCAACAACAGCTTGGACTACCGTGTGGAACCGGGAGCACGAGAAGCTCGCGCACGACTACGCCATTGTGGCGCGCATCCACGACAAGACAACCGGCCAGCCAGTAATTATTGCCGCTGGGATCTCAGAGAAGGGAACCGAGGCCGCAGGAGAGATTCTCTACAACCCCGTCTACCTTAAAGCGCTGCTTGCCCATGTGCCTCCCGATTGGGAAGACAAGAATCTGGAAGCAGTGATTGAAACGCAGGTAATTCAGGGACATGCTGGCCCGCCCAACATACTTGCCGTTGAAACCTGGTAAAGCAAGAAGAGACTCCGGCTAATTTCGAAGATGTTGGAAGAAATCAGGAATTGAAATCGCAGCCAGGCTTTACCTGCAGGAATTCTCTCGCCTCATTGAATCCGAGTACGTTGCCTCTTATAAGCTCTCTTGCGTCCTGAGAGTTCTTACTTCGATTTAGATTTCTGAGCTGCCCAGCGCTTACGCTGCGCGTCCGCGATTCTCTTGCGAGCGTCTGCGCTGAGAACGCGCTTCTTGCGCTTTCTGGGAACAGCTGCTTTAGAGACTCCCTTTTTAATTGCGGAGGCGGCCTTGCCAGTACCGGCGAGCAGCGCGCGCACTTGAGTAAGACGTGCGATTTCAGCGTCAATTTGAGCAAGAATAGTTTCAGTTGCCATAGCCAGAGAATAACTCAATTGGACACACTTGGAAATGGAGGGGATGGGTTGTGGTGGGAGTACTTTGGTTCATCCTCACTCGGCCTTTCCAACGGCGTGATTTTTGTAGGCGTTTTGCAGAAGAAAGAATGCTTTTTTCTTCACACCTTGATCGGAAATAAGTCCCTTACGGTTGAACTCATCCTGAATGCCCGCAAGCGGGCGATTCGGCGAGCGAAAATCCATCAATACCCAGGGGCTCATTCCACGCAAATTGGCAATCTTATTCAGCATGGGCAATTGATGCCTGTAAATGTCCGCCTGGTACTCCTCCGTCCAGCGTTCATCGGCCTTTCCGTGCAGTCCCGCCTTCGCTGCACCGCCGAATTCACTTACAATCAACGGCTTCTGATAGGCCACGCTCCACTCAGTACTATCTGCTGAGTCGGGACGACCTTCATACCAACCAATGTATTCATTGAATCCAATAACATCGAGAGCTTTCCCCAAAGGATCATCAATGATCTTTGTGTGGCCTTCTGCCCGAACAAGTAACGCTGCAGTAATCAGACGAGTTGGATCGAGCTCGCGCGCATGATCGGCTAACTTCGAAATAAATGCCGTGCGTGTGGGATTATTCGGTGTCTCATTTCCCATGGACCACAAGATAATTGCGGCATGATTGCGCGAAGTATCGATTTCTTCGTTCAGTTGCTGTTCGGCTTTGCGGTAGACAACGGGATTATCGAACTCCAGCGCCCAATAGACAGGATTCTCGGACCAGACCAGAATGCCCATACGATCGGCAGTGCGCAGCATGGTTTCATCATGCGGATAGTGCGCCAGGCGCACGAAGTTACACCCCAGCTCCTTGGCCCAACCCAGCAGCGTCTCTGCATCCTTTACAGAGTAAGCACGCCCTGAACGATAGGGCGCTTCTGCGTGAGCCGTGATTCCGCGCAGGAAGATCGGCTTGCCATTGAGCAGGATTTCCGTACCGCGTACTTCGATTGTTCTGAAGCCGATGAGATCGTGCACCGCATCATTGCCGGCGCGCAGATCCACCTTGTAGAGTTTCGGCGTTGCCGGCGACCAGCGCTCAAGCCCCTTTACTTCCACATGAAACTCTGCGCGCCCGTCAGAATCGGTTACCGCACTGGTTACAGCGTGCAGCTCGGGTATGGAGACTTCCACTTTTTCGCCCGTTCCGGCATCCATCACGTGCACCCAGCCTGCAATCGTGGATCCGTCGCCACGCTGCAGGTGCACATCGTATTGATCAATGAACTTATCCGGCACTTCGATGAGCGACACTTCTCTTGTGAGGCCGCCGTAGTTCCACCAATCGGTCTGCAGTGTGGGCACACTGTCCTCATGGCGGGTGCTATCCACTGCGGCCACAACGAAGTTGCTGCCTGCATGCACCGCGCTCGTGATTTCGCAGTTGAAGGCTGTAAATCCACCTTCGTGCTCACAGACCTGTTGCCCGTTTACCCAGAAATACGATTGGTAATTCGCCGCGCCCACGTGGAGGAACAGATGGGTGTGCTCCCTGGGCGCGTACGTGAAGTCGCGCTCGTACCAGAGAGGCCCCTCGTAATACAGCAGTTCCTTGCGCTGCGTGTTCCAATCGCCGGGCACCTTCAATTTGGGCGCAGTGGCAAAGTTGTATTCGGTTGGAGAAGTATCGCCGGGTTTGGCCTTGTAATTGAGGAACCAACCGTTCTTCTTCATCTGGTGATGAGAGCTGAAAAGGCCTGTGAAATAGGGGTCAACGATGTAACCCCATTCACCGTTGAGCGAGGTGGCGGGTCTGCGGTCTGCGCCGGTGAGAACGATGGTGTTTTCTGTGGCTTGCGCGCGCAGAAACGGCGCGCATGTTGCCAACAAAAGTGTCATGGCTGTGGCTGAAGCGAGGCAGCTCATTCGGCTTTTCCAACGCGTGGTATGGCACATCTGCTTGAGGTTCATGCTCATCCTCTTCTCAAGTGGAGTTGGTCGACAGGAACGGCAGACCTCCGCCCCGGCAAACCCGGGGCTGCGCACTCATCTTCCTGAGGGGATTAGTGGGAGAGCCACAGGTGCTGTATTCGGACAGGCCATCATAGCGCTGGCCGCTTTGGGCTGTACACGGCAGTGGGACGCGGCGATCCGCGATGGTGCGGCAAGGCAGGTCACGAGAAGAATTGAATAGTGTTGCCATTCGTGGTGTGAACGGCAACACAAAGCACTTCGTTTTGAGCTGCCAAGTGGTGCGCGTGCGAAGGAGAAGCATGTTGTGGCCTGCGATGCGGAGAAAGGCGTGCATATTGCGGCCAAAAGGTTCTGCAGCCAGCCGCAATTTACGTAAATTTGCCCGAATTTGGTCGAAATTAAGGTTGTCGATTTATTGAGGGGTCTGCCGTTGGATCCTCTGGATTGGCGCACTCAGAGAGGACGCCTTGCCAGAAGGGGTGGACTGCACATTTGCATCGATATGTCGTAATACGATATATATTCGTTATGGACACTCAACGTGCCCCCATCCCGTGGTCAGGAGAAACGCATTTCGAAAGCGTGGTTGGGGAACTTGCCAATTTCCGCTATCGGATTCGCAAGTTCATACGCTTCAGCGAAAGCGAGGCGCGCAAGGCCGGCGTAACGCCACAACAACATCAACTCATGCTGGGGATTGCCGGTTTTAACGGCACGGGGCGCGCGACGGTTTCAGAGTTAGCCGAATTTCTCCAGGAGCGGCACCACTCGGTGGTTGGGCTCATCGATCGTGCGGTCTCAAGTGGCCTGGTAAAACGCGAAAACGACTCAACCGATCGTCGAGTGGTGCTTGTCTCGCTCACGCCGCGAGGCGGGTCGATTTTGAAGAGGCTCTCGCTGACGCATGAGGCCGAAGTACGCCGGCTACGCGACGGACTGCTTCGTTTTGCACTCAGGGAAGATTCCCCTCTGGACTCAGCTTCGCCTGATGGGAGTCCAAGCAGGAACGATGCCCAGGCGGAGTCGGTCTAGGGCATGAGTGGTTCCAAGGGCTTTTGGGGTTTTCTCCGGCATCCGCTGGTGCGCAGGTACGCGCCTCAATTCCATGAAGAACTCCGTGTGGTGTATGCGCGCGACCTACAGAAGTGGCTGATTGTTGCGCCCGTGATTGGCGTGACAACCGGGCTTGTGATTACCGGAATTGCCGTAGCAATTCTTGAGAAGATTTGGCCGCCGGTGCTGCGCTTCTACCTGGCGCATCATTGGGCGATTCTTCCCGGACTTGTTTCAGGGTTCCTGGCAGCCGGGCTCATCATGCAATACCTGACACCGGATCCCGATGAGCACTCGACAGAAGAAGTCATCCGCTCGTATCACGAGCATCAGGGCCGGATCAACATGCGGCCGTTTGCTGCCAAACTGCTGGCCGCGGTGGCAACGGTCGGAATGGGCGGAAGCGCTGCACTGGAAGGGCCAAGCATCTACGGCGGCGGCGCTCTTGGCTCCTGGCTGTGGTCCCGCTTCCGTCTTCTGCGCAGGCTCAGGTTCGATGAGAGAGACCGCCGCATCATGCTGATCTGCGGCGCAGCCGCGGGGATGTCGGCCGTTTTTCGCGCTCCACTTACGGGCATCGTCTTCGCGCTGGAGATGCCTTATAAGGACGACCTTGCGCATGAGGCGCTGTTGCCGTCACTGATTGCGTCGGTTGTCTCCTACATGACGCTCAGCTCGTTTTTGGGCAGCGCACCGCTGTTCGATTTCGCCACTGCGACATCCTTCTCACGCACTGACCTTGTGTGGTGCGTGGTGCTGGGACTGATTATTGGGCTTGTTGCCATGGCCTTTGTGGTGATCTTTCGCCGGGTGCGCATGTTTTGCGTAAATCTGGCCTGGCCGCACTGGCTCAAGATGGCTGGCGGCGGGTTGCTTACGGGAATGTGCGGACTTGCGTTTCTGCACTTTTACAACGGGAGTCTGGTGCCCCTGGGCCCGAACTATGAGGCTGTCGGCATGGTGCTTTCACCTGCGCACAGCAGCGTGGAGCTGGTGGCGTTTGGAGCTCTCAAGCTGGTGGGAACCATCTTTACCCTTGGCGTGGGCGGGGTGAGCGCGATGTTTGTGCCGCTATTCCTGAGTGGAGGGGCATTTGGCATGGCGTTCGCGCAGTCAGTTGTTCACAGCCCGACGCCAGCGTTGTATGCCGCCGTGGGCATGGCCTGCTTTATCTCTGCAGGCTACAAGACTCCGCTGGCCGCAGTGGTTTTTGTGGCGGAGGCAACGGGAGGTCACGCGTTTATTATTCCTGCGCTTATCGGGTCTGCCGTGGCCTACGCGGTGTCAGGGGATGCGTCGGCATCCGGCGATCAGCGGCTGCATGAGGCGGTGCGTGGTGTGGGGAAACAATCAGCTGCCGGGAACCCGATGACGGAGGCGGGGTAGCGAGGAGAGGCTCGACTGGAAAAAGGGCCCAAGCCACCGCCCGGCAGTTTTGCCAAGCTGGCGGCTCATATCACCTGACTCAATCGATTTTGAGCAGGCTTGCGATTGGCGCGAAAACGATCAGGCCACGGCTACTTCGGCCATTGCCTGTTCGGCCGTTGCCGGCTGGCCCAATGCACGGTTGATGCGTCGAAGAATCGGGTCATTCGATTCTTCCTGAACCGGTCTCGCCTGGACAGGCTCCGGCTCCACGGCGGGTTGAGCCGCTGCTGGAGCAGTTTGATGTGTCCATTGGCGGTCTGGTTCGACCGACGAGTGCGCAACCGGTTGATGCACGGAGCTGGACTGTTCATCGAATGAGACGAACCGCGTAAGTGCTTCCCTGGCATCTTCCAGTTGTTGCATCCGGACTTGAAGGGACTTCACCGTTGCGAGGAGATCGTCGAGTTCCGCATTCGCTGCGCTGAGCGCTTCATGATAGGCATTTTGACGATTGGTTGGGGGCATGTCTTCTCCAGTGCCCAAATATTAGGCCCGTGCATTTCCTAACGACATCCCACAAAAGCCAAAACTCACGAACTTTTGTGGTAAGAGTTGCCTGAACGATAGGAATGGCGCCGCATCTTGCTCTTTACACGATAGTTAACGGGTGATGGCGCACGCCGGTTCTCACCGTTATGAACGCAACGATGGCGAACAGATCTGGCGATTTCCCAGCTTCTGGAACCTCGGAGAGTGGGCCGAATCAGCGGCTTTGGCCGGCGAACTTCGCGGACTCTTCCCGCTTCCATGCATAGAGCGGAAAGTGATTGGCCAGCTCCGCAACCGCGCCGCGAATGCGATCGAGCGCTGCGTCGTCGTTGCGCTTTTCGAGCGCTTCGGCGATCCATTTGGCTATCTGCCGCATTTCGGCTTCCTTCATGCCGCGCGTGGTTAAAGCCGGTGTGCCGACGCGGATACCGGAAGGCTTGAGGGGAGGATTGGTGTCATAGGGAATGGCATTTTTGTTGACGGTGATGCCTGCCTTGCCGAGGGCAAGTTCAGCTTCAGAACCGAGAATGCCTTTCTCGAAGACGTCTACCAACATGAGGTGATTGTCTGTACCACCGGAGATGATTCGGAAACCGGCGGCGGCCAACTCTGCTGCGAGCACCTTGGCGTTGGCGACCACCTGGGCCGCATACGCCTTGAACTCGGGCTGAAGCGCTTCTCTGAATGCCACGGCCTTGGCGGCCACGATGTGGACCAATGGGCCACCCTGCTGACCGGGGAAGACGGCCATGTCGACTGCCTTGCCGATGGTCTGCTCCGGCTTTTCACCGACCTGGAAATCCGTTCCGCACAAGATAAGGCCGGCACGCGGTCCGCGGAGGGTTTTGTGGGTGGTGGTGGTGGTGATGTGCGCATGGGGCACTGGAGAGGGATGCGCGCCGCCAGCCACGAGGCCAGCGATGTGTGCCATGTCAAAGATGAGCTTTGCGCCGACCTTGTCGGCAATCTGCCGCATGCGCGCAAAGTCCCAGAAGCGCGGATAGGCGCTGCCGCCCCCGATGATGGCGCGCGGCTTTTCCTGCGTGGCAATCGACTCGAGCTCGTCATAGTCGATCTGCTCAGTATCTTTGCGCACGGTGTAAAAGGTGGTGCGATAAAGCTTTCCGCTGAAGCTGAGCTTGTGGCCGTGAGTGAGGTGCCCGCCATGGGCCAGGTCGAGCCCGAGAATGGTGTCACCGGCCTTGAGGACCGCCATATACGCGGCTGCGTTGGCCTGGGAGCCGGAGTGCGGCTGCACGTTGGCATGCGCGGCACCGAAAAGCTGTTTGGCGCGATCGCGCGCCAGATTTTCAACCACATCGGCGTACTCGCAGCCGCCATAATAACGGCGCCCCGGATAGCCTTCAGCATATTTGTTGGTGAACACGGAACCCGCGGCCTCCAACACAGCTTCTGACACGAAGTTTTCGCTGGCGATCATCTCCAGGCCTTCATGCTGGCGCAGGGTTTCATGGTCAATGGCAGCGGCAACTTCCGGATCTGCCTGGGCGACGGAAAGCGACATGCGGTCGGTCATGGCTCAATCTTACGGCAAAACGGACGCCCGGATTGTGCAAACCGCGGCGGCAAAAGGCTGCACTGGAGGATGGATTACCGCGCGCGCGGCTTGGTGTAGCTCCAGAGAACCAGGACCAGCCCGGCAACGGCCAGCAGGGCACCATAGATGGCCCAATGCCGGTCATTCTGCATGAAGCTGCGCGCCAAAATGCCCCAGGCCAGATTGAGCCCCTGGAGAATCCAGATGCCGCCCATGACGATCATGAGAGCGCCGACGGGGCCGGCAATGCTTTTGACGATGCGGAGAAGTGTTTTCGTCATGGATTTGTGTCTCAGTCAACACTGTACTCTTTGCGGCCTTACTCCTGTTGACATTCCACCTATGCGATGTCAACATGTAGACCATCCACAGGAGAAGGTATGGGCGAAACCAAATCGGATGTTTTGCAGGGCACACTTGACCTGATGGTGCTCAAGACTCTTGAGGCACTGGGACCACTGCACGGTTACGGCATTGCACGGCGCATTGAGCAGGTGAGTGACGGCTCGCTGATTCTTAACCAGGGCACCATCTACCCGGCGCTTCTGCGGCTTGAGCAGCGGGGATGGATCAAGTCAGAGTGGGGAGTATCTGAAACCAACCGGCGCGCGCGCTTTTACTCACTGAGCCGCATTGGCCGTAAAAAGATGGCCGAGCAGACCGAGAACTGGGAGCGCATGGCCGCAACGATGGCGCGCATTCTTGCGCCTTCCAACTAGGGGTGTCCGCTGAGATGAGCTCCTCATTTTGGAGTGTCCGCAAAGGAGTGAAGAATGGATTGGTTTCGCACGCTGCTCAGCCGCTTCGCCGCACTTTTCGCCCGTCCGCGCCGCGACCATGATCTTGACGATGAATTGGCGGCGCATGTGGATCTGCTGACGCAGGAGTATGCGGCAAAGGGCATGTCCACGGAGGAGGCACGCACTGCGGCGTTGCGCGAGTTTGGCGGAGTGACGCAGACACGCGAGACGTACCGTGTGCAGCGTGGCTTTCCGCGCATTGAACAGCTTTTTCGCGATCTGCGTTATGCGGTGCGCCAGTTGCGCAAGTCGCCCGGCTTTACGCTGACCGCTGTTCTCACGCTGGCGCTGGGCATTGGTGCGAACACGGCGGTTTTTTCGCTTCTCGATTGCATCCTTCTGCGGCCGCTGCCCGTGCCACATGCGGATGAGCTTGCGGTAATCCGCATCGACCCAGAAGTGACGACGAGACATGGCGCCGAATTATGCCTTCAACGCGCCGTTTCTGCGCGGACTGGAACAGCAACACGATGGATTTGAATCCATAGCAGGCTATTTCAGGCGGCCGTTCCAGGTGCGCACTTCAACGGTACCAATGTCAAGGTTCATGGGGCCATGGTGAGCGGCCAGTTCTTCCCAGTGCTCAAACTCCGCCACTTCTCGGTCGCTGGCTGATGCCACAGGACGACCGTGAAGGACAGGCAAGCGTGGCAGTTATCAGCGAGAGCTTTTGGAAGACGCATGGTTTAACAGCGACCCCAACGTTATCGGCAAGACACTCACCATAGCCAATAAGCCGTTCACTATTGTCGGTGTAATGCCAGCTGGCTTCATCGGCGCGGACTCCTACTTTTCGCCGGAGATTTTCTGTCCCGTGTGGGCCGAGCCGATCATCGATGCGCCCTACAGATCGATCGCCTCCGGTTATCACTCATGGTGGATGCGCGTGATTGCGCGACGCGCTCCCGGAGTCTCACTGGCAAAAGCCAATGCCGCACTTGCTGCAGTCTTCGGATGCCATCCTCGCTGAATCGATTCCCGATGCGAGTGGATCAAGAATGCGAAAGCGAAGCATTTCCATTTCACTGCAGAGCCAGGTTCACGGGGATACAGCTACATGCGCGCCATGTTCCGCAAACCACTCGTGGTGATTTTTGTGCTCTGCGGCGCCATGTTCTTTTGGCGTGCCTCAATCTCGCCAGCCTGCTCGATGGCCCGTGCCACTGCGCGTGAGCGCGAGCTGGCCACGCGATTGCCATGGGCGCATCGCGTCTGCGCCTCATCCAGCAACTGCTCGTAGAGAGCATGTTGATCCGCTGTGCTGGGCACATCAGCAGGTATGCTTGCGCACCATTGGTCAGCCGCTTTCTCGCCGCCATACTCACCGGTAACAACAGCCAACGTCATGCTCGATACTTCGCTCGATCTGCGTGTGCTTTTCTTTGTTGCTTTTACAGCATGGTTTCCACGATTGTGATTGGTCTGGTTCCCGCTCTGCGTGCAACATCAAAGAGCCTCAACGAACAAATCAAATCAGGTTCGCAATCTGTTCATTCACGCCAGCATCGTCTGTTGCCGCGCACACTCATGGGGCTTCAGGTCGCGCTGGCGCTCATTCTCGTATTTGGTGCTGGATTGCTTGCAACAAGCCTTGACCGCCTACGCGTTCGACCTGGGATTTCATCCGAAGGGCTTGTTGATCTGAACTTGCGATGAAGCAAACAGGGCCGTGGCGGCGAGACGGCCGGTTACCTGGTACCACCAATATGCAGAAGCCTCAGCCACCTGCCTGGCGTTGAAGAATATCGCTATGCCAGATCTCACGCCCATGAGTGGCTCGCACATGGACCTATGACTTCAGAACACCATCGAGTCACGGAGATCAAACGATCTACATGAACATGGTGTCACCTGGATATCTTCGACACAATGAATATTCCGATCTTGCCGGTCAAGACTTCAATGGAATGATACAACGGCATCGGACTCAAGATTGTCCTCACAAGGGGGCGCTGTAAAGGTCCTTTTTCCGGGCCAAAATCCGCTTGGCCAGAACGATTATGAAGGAAAGAAAAGCTATCAGGTATCTGGCGTTGTGGGAGATATTCATTACGCTTCCTTCGTCAAAGATGCGCCGATGGTAGCCTACTGCCGATAACACAAAGCACCGATCACAAGCCTGGCTATGTGGCTGTCGTACGGTGGATGGATCCCGGCTCCTCTTGCTCTGCCGCCAGGCGGATTGCTGCGCGGATGGCTCCGGAAATTCCTGCTCCGGCTTTGACCACGGATAGAGCAATATCGACAGTACCATTGCTTCAGAGCGCATGATGGCCATGCTTGCGGTGTTCTTTGCCATCTGCGCGTTGCTTGTGACCGGCATCGGACTTTACGGGACGCTCGCATACTCCGCAGCGCGCCGCACGAGCGAGATTGGCGTTCGCATGGCGCTGGGAGCGCAGCGTGCGCAGGTTGTCGGACTCATCTTCCGTGAGAATGCCTGGATTGCGTTGTGCGGCTCAGTGGCCGGACTTGTGGTTGCGTGGTTTGCGGCGCGCGCACTCACATCATTCCTTTACAGCACGTCGGCGCGCGATCCATGGGTGCTGTTTGCGTCCTTTGCCGTGCTTGCCGCCATTGCCAGCGCGGCTTCGCTGATTCCAGCCATTCGTGCGGCGCGCATTGAGCCAAGCAGGGCGCTGCGCGCGGAATAGCACTAACGCAATGTCTGCTCGGCCGCGGCCAGCACGCGGCCAGACTTGGCGTCCTTTGCAAACACCACCAGCCGTAGCGCACCGTCCATACTTTCCTTCCGCGCGGCATTGCCGGCCTCGATGTGCACCTCGTGGCCCTCGGCTTGATCGGGGCGCAATTCCTGCATTGCCCGCACCACAGCTACATGATGCAATGTACGTCCGGCATTTTCTCCGCGCGCCACTTCACTGCGGGTGGCGTCTGCAGCCAACGCAACAAAGATGCGTGTCTTTGCCGCGAGCTTTCCATGCAGAGTGAAGGTGACCTTACCGCTTTTGAGCTGTGCGTCTTCGATGGTCAGATCGATTTTCGGCAAAGATGCTGCTTTGGCCAGTGCCGTGCGCAGTGACCGTTCATCACTGCCAACAAACTGCCACGCGCCGTCCACCACTGCCTGCGGCGTGTATACGGAACTTAACCCGAACTGTCGTCCATAGGCGTATTGCCGCGCGTCCGCAGTTTCAAGCGAGAACGGGTCGCGCCAGCCGAGGCGATTCCAGTAGGTGACGTGCTCGCTCAGCACAATGGCATCCGCGCCCGGTACAAACTGTTCTTTGTCCAGCCGCTCCAGCAGCCGATCGGCAGGCGGGCAATCCGAGCAACCCTCCGACGTGAAGAGCTCAACCAATGCGGGCACACGATGCGCAGTGTTCTGTGCGTGTGTCCGCGGACAGAGCAGCGTGGCTGCCATTACGGCCAGCACAAGGGCTTGCCACCTAGAGAATCGAATCCAATGCGGGGAAGTCATACCGCACATTGGATGTTTCAAGCACCTGCGGGGTTACACGCGCGTGCAAAGCACCCTATCCTAAGTGCATGGCCGGTTTTCGTTTTCTGCGGCTCGCCGCTCTTCTTTTCGCTCTCTCCGTTGCCGTATTTTCAGCCTTCGCGCAGAAGCAGGAGATCACATTGACTCCCGCGCGGGTTGTCGCCGGGTCGCCGGAGTTGATTCGTGTGGAGGCGCCCGGAGCGCAATATGTGGTTGGGCATTGGATGGGACCGGTTATCGAGTTCTTCCCTACGGCCAGCCACAACACCTGGTACGCGCTGATCGGCGTGGATGTGGAAGCTACGACCGGGCCTTCAACTCTGCACATCCTGATCCACACCGCGCAAGGCGATGAGCCTCTTGAGCGCACGATTGAGATTCTTCCCGCGCACTACCGCACCACCACGCTGCGTGTTGCGCCCCGGTTTGTGGCGCCGGATCCCGAACAGCTCAAGGTCATCGAAGCCGAGCGCACGCTCAAGGACAAGATTTTCTCAGCCAGCGCGCCGGAACCGCTCTGGCGTGGCGACTTCCGTGCGCCTGTGCATGCCGCCGCGACGGACAGCTTTGGCACGCGGCGCACGTTCAACGGAACGCTGGCCAGCATCCACAAGGGCATGGACTACCGCGCGCATACTGGCACCGTGGTCCGCGCGGCGAACTCGGGAACGGTTGTGCTGGCGCGCAGGCTTTACTACGAGGGCAACATTGTGGTGATCGACCACGGGATGGGCCTGTACACGCTCTCTATGCACCTGAGCCGCATTGACGTGCATGAGGGCCAGCACGTGACGACGGGCGAGAGGATCGGGCTGAGCGGGGCGACAGGCCGCGTGACTGGACCGCATTTGCATTTTGCGGTCCGCTGGCGGGACGCGTATCTGGATCCGGCGAAGATGCTGCGGATGAATCTGTCGGTGCTGCGCTAACGCTTTTGCGTATCGTGACTCTTAAACCATTTCAACACTCTGTGCTCATACTCCTGCGGCTCTGCACTTGACGCCCCGCAGTGCCCTCCATTCGGCGGCTCCCACAACGCAACATTGGGATTCTTCCCATGGTTTCGCATCAGGATGAGCTGCGAATTGCGCGGCGGCAGATTATCGTCCCTCAATCCGTGAATCAGCAGCACCGGCACGTGGCTGGCGGCCACGGCATTATCCGGCCGCGCGCGCCCCAGGTCGACACCATACCTCCACCGTGCATAGAGCAGCCCGATCTCGACAGCAGGCCGCAACAGCGTCCGGCCAACCCATGGCCCGGTCCCTAGCTGCTGCCCCATGCGTGTGTAAGCAGCCTCACGAAAAGTTGCAAATGGAGACTCCGCCACCACTGCGCAGTAACCCGTCTCAACGCTCAACGACTCCAACAATTGCGCTGCGCCCATCGAGTCCCCAATCGCGTCGATACAATGCGCCGGTTGAATGCGCTTCAGCCAGTCAAACCATGCACGGATATCATTCCGCTCTTTCAACTCCGTAGGTCGCGATCGCACCTCCGCTCGCGCCGTGATCCCGCGCGTCAGGCAGCAACACTTCGTATCCCTGCTGCAGCAGCATTTTCGCCGGGCCCAGCATGCCGGCGCGATTGTCCGACACCCCGTGGAGCAAGAGCACGATATCTCCGTTCCACTTGGAAGGCGTAATCTGCCATCCGCTCAGATGTGTGCCATCCTGAGCGCGAATCGCAACATTCTGGAGAGCTGCACTGTCCTCGTCGGCGATTGTGTTTGCCTCGGTCTGGTCGCCTTGGGTGAGCGCGCGACGAACAGGATGCAGCGCGCCTTCTGCCGCTACGACACCGATCAGCGAGCATAGTGCGAGCCATACGACGACACATGCCGAGCAAACAATTCCGATGCCGCGCGCAACCTTCATCTTGTGATCTACGCGGTAATACCGCTGAAACGTTCCGCTTTGCATCGCAAGCACTTCGGTTGTTGCTACCATGGCTGCCATGATTCAGATTGTCCATCTCGTCTTCAAAGTTGAACCTCTCGAATGTGTATCTGGCCCCACATCGATTGTTCCTTTGCTGGACGGAACGAGTTTTGTAACGCTCGTCGAGGAATTCGAACGCGTTAAGGGCTTCCAGCCAGCAGGAGGCTTCGCCGGTTTGGTTCCCGAGCACTTTAATACGGGGCCGCTTGAACACTATTTCCTTGGGGAAGGAATCGGAGACCACTTCGAAAAGGCCGGTTGCCCGCTATTGGGGTGTTCTTGCGGAGAAGTTGGATGTTGGCCACTTTTCGCAACAATCTCAGTAAATGCGAACGTGGTCGTGTGGAACGGTTTTAAACAACCATATCGCCCCGAACGGGACTACTCGGACTTCGGACCATTCACGTTTGATTCAGAGCAATATCGCGCGGCTATTCATTCTCTTGTGGCACAGCTGGGTGCGAGTCGACGATCAGGCAAGCCGCAGGCTACACGTTCCTAGTCCCTTATCCCTACTCCCTCTGCAACTTCTTCGGCCTCTTCCGTACAGGTCACCGTGGCACTTGCCTGAGCGGCGTGCTCTTCACGCAGTTCTTTGAAAGCTCGGTGCACAAAAGAGCCCAGGTACCAGCCGTCAATGTATTTGTAGGGCGTTTCGCCTGTTGTGTAATGCCCGCAGGGCAGCACGCGCGGCCTGAAATTCAGCCCGCGCGCCTTGAAAGCTTCCACTACCTTCAGCGAGTATTCGCGCGGAAAGGTCAGGTCATACTCGGCATACACGAGCAGAATCTTCTTGGCGAGGCCGTCCACTTCATCGCTGGCCATCTGATCGTAGTAATTGACCGGGCTGACGGCGCCCCACAGCGCGCGCAGACGCTCCTGGGAGAGGCCGGCCTGCTCAATGGCGGCGCGAATGTGCCGCGTACTCTGGCCCGCCCAGACCACGTCTCCAAAGGCGGTGGACGCATGATTGAACGCGTTCACGCGAATTCTCTTGTCGTGCGCGCTGGCGAGGAAGGCATAGCACGAGCCGAGGCTTGTGCCGAGCACGCCGAACTGCTGGTAGCCCTGCTCTTCAAGCCAGTCAAGGCAGCAGCGAATGTCGACGACCGCCTGGCGACAGGCTGAGATGGTGCGGCCAACGTTTGCACTTACCGCGTAATCTGAGCGCTCCAGCTCGCTTGGCCGGCGAATATCGTGATACGGCTTGGAGAGCCTGAGCGCGGAGACCCCAAATTTGTTGAAGACCGCGCACAGTGCGTTGTGGCTGAAGGCGTCGGCATTCCACTGGGGCAGCACCACAATGGCTTGCTTGGGCCGCGCGGGGTCTTTGTGTGCGGGAGCCGGATACCAGCGCGCATTCACCTGGTCGTTTTCCGGATACTGCGTGCGCTCCGGCGAAGTAAAGCGCAGAAAGGTGGCCTTGTCTATCTTGCCTTCTTCAGCAAGGCGGCGGATCTCGGCTTCCTGCTCAAGCGTTTCTGGCCGCACATTGGTGGGGAAGAGCATGGGGTGCCGCTGTTCCAGGCGGAAATCCGTCGGCTTCTCGTAGCTGAAGAATTCCTTGCTGTTTTCGATCAGGAGTTGGTTGATGCGCACCATCGCAGCTTCCGCCGTGGCATCGTCGCGCTGAGCTTCCGGCGAGGGAATCGCCGCGCCGAACCCATGCGCCGTAAGCCAGGGCTCCACCCAGTCAAAGCCCCATTCCAATGGCCGGACGACGCGATTTTCATCGCGTGTGGTCAGCCGGTATTCCCACTCGTACATCCAGCGCGCGTAGCGTTTCTTCAACATGCAGTTGGATTAAGTTTATCAATGCGCGGGGCTTGTCGTGGGGCGATCTAGCCACTTGTATCCTATTCCTTTCACCTAAATATTTAGGTTGACAGCGTCAAGTCATACTCCTAAACTCCTATTTGTTTAGGTGACAAAATGGCTGGACGCAGAAAAGGAACGACTACTCTTACCCCTCTCGAACTCAAAGTTCTGCAGGTACTGTGGAGCGAGGGCTCCTGCACGGTACAGCAGGTCCAAACCGCGCTCTCCTCGTCCGACAAGTTTGCCTACAACACCGTTCAGACCATGCTGAACATTCTTCACCGCAAGGGAAGGGTAAAGCGCACATTGGATGGACGCGCCTATATCTATCGCCCCTCCGCGTCGAAAGAGAAGGTTGCGGGACAGGCAGTCAAAGACCTGGTTGAGCGCATGTTCGGGGGATCGTCCGAACAGCTCGTGATGAGCTTGATCAAATCGCGCCAGCTCGATCTGGAGCAAATTGCGGCACTGCGGCGAAAGATGGCTGCCGAGGAGGAGGACTCCCAGGATGAATAGCCTGTCATCGCTTGTGATTTCTTACCTGATGAACGCGGTTTGGGAAGTCATCCTCATTGCCTGTGCCGGTTGGCTGGCAAGCCGCCTGCTTGGCAGGCTCGGCCCGCAGGCAGAGCATATCGGTTGGGTAGCCACGTTCGTTGCGGCGCTTGCCGCGCCCGCCCTTCCCCTGCTGCGAGGGCTGTCTTTTCTCTTGCCGGCCTTTCCTGCTGTGGCAGGAAGTTCCTCGATTACGTTCGTGGATTCAACCGCGCATGCTGTCTTTCCAAAGGGGCTTCTTGTCCTGCCTTCCGGCTTGGCTCTCGGTCTCCTGCTCTGCTATGCCGGCTCGCTGGTCTACTTTGCTGTCCGGCTTTTCGTCTCGCTCGTCCACACCGCGGCGCTTCTATCGAGCTCCAGTCCCGTATCACTCACACCGCGGCAAGAGGAACTCTGGCGCCGCTGCGAACGATCCTTTTCTCTGCGCGGAGTTCGTCTCCGTGTCACTTCCGGTATCGCAGGACCGGTCACCCTGGGCTTCCGAACTCCCACTCTCCTGCTTCCTGTCGCATTTGTCGCCGAATCCAGCGACCAGGACCTTCTGACTGCTCTCGCCCACGAGTGCGCCCATATCAAGCGCCGCGACTACTTGAAAAATCTTGCTTTTGAGTTAGCGAGTCTTCTGCTTGCCTTTCACCCTGTCCTCTGGATGCTCAAGGCGCGTATCGCGCAGACACGCGAAATTCTCTGCGACCGCATGGTCACGGAGAAAGTCGTCGATCCACGTACCTACGCATACTCTCTGCTGCGGCTTGCCGAAAGAATGGCGCTCCGCTCTCAGACTCCGCACGCTCAGGCCATCGGTATCTTCGATGCCAACATACTGGAGAAACGAATCATGATTATCCGTTCCAAAAAGCGCACCCTCGGTCCCGCCGCGCGATTCGGTTTGATCGTTCCCGCGGCGCTCTGCATCTTGTTCACGTCTCTTGCGGCTTCGGCATTCGCCGTCGACGTCCAGCCAAAATCTCAATCCGGCCAGGTGCAAAATAGCCCATACGGTCCCGTATACAAGGTCGGCCCAGGCGTTTCGGCCCCCGTGATCGTCAAGGCGACGGATGCGGAGTTCCCATCCGCTGAGAAACACTCCAAGGATGGGTTCCAAGGAAACGTTGTCGTCGGCCTCATCGTCGATAAGACCGGCTCACCCCAGGATGTACACGTAGCCAAATCCTTACGCAAGGATTTCGATGATGAAGCGATAAAGGCTGTGCGTCACTACGAATTCAAGCCCGCCGAGAGATTAGGCAAACCAGTCGCCGTAAAGATCAATGTTGAAGTGCACTTCCGTAGGTATTGAGAAATGGACCTTTGCGTCAGGTGCATCAACCGTACAGTGCACCTGACCTATCGTCTCTGGGCCTCATGGCACCCTGTTATTGTCCAGAGACCGGCTTTTACTTATCGCTTCGCCGCTTTCTTCAGCCCCATATACTCCGCCGTGAACCAGCCCAGGCTCAGGAGCAGGATAAGCGCAATGATTCCCTGCGAGATGACGCAGTAAAGGCACCATACGCCCAGCGCGAATTCCTCGATCATGCTCAGCCGGAAGGCGAAGATGAATGCGGCTGTGGCCAAAAGAAACAGCAGAAACTTTTTCCGCATAAATGCGAGAACGCCCAGCAGAAGATAGCCCGCAATGCCGATGGCGGCGATGGGCACATGGCCCATCATGGCGAATGGGCTGTGATTGACCACACCGCAGTCCCAGTGCGCGTTAATGGAGCACGGTTCGGTTGCCGTGGAGTAGTGAACCTGCAGGGCAAGGCCCGAAACCACCGCGCCCGCCAAAGCCAGAACTGCAATTATGTATCGCATCTCGACTAAAATCCTAGGTCATGACCCCTTGCCGACGCATCAACCTTTGGTGGAGCCGCCAAACGCGTGCCTGAGAACGCCCCCATCACCGGCAGCCGCGTGGCATTCTTTGGCGGCAGTTTTGACCCGCCTCACGCGGGTCATCTTGCCATTGCCCGCGCTGCGCGGCAGGCGCTTTCTCTCGACGCCGTACTGTTTGCACCTGTGGGCGCGCAGCCGCTGAAGCCGTTTGGATCTACCGCACCGTACGAAGACCGCGTCGCGATGACCGCGCTTGCCATCGCCGATGAAACTGGTTTCTCCGTTTCGCGTGTGGATGCGCCCACACCTGACGGCAGACCCAATTACACCGTCGACACGCTCCATGTGTTGCGCGCGCGCATGTCTGCAGAGGCTAAGCTCTTCTGCCTTATGGGCGCGGATTCCCTGCACGGCCTGCGCCGCTGGTACCACGCGGCTGAAATCCCCTTTGCGGCCTCGCTCGTGATCGCCTCGCGCCCCGGAGAGAGTCTTGAACAACTCGCTTCGCTGCTTCCCCAGGGCATCACACTTCAAGCCGGGACGCCTACTGGCAACAGCCTGGGCAACACTGCGCTCCGCACCTACACCCTGATCAATGAATGCGGTGCGAAAGCCCCGTTTTATGTGCTTCCCGGACTCCATATGGATGTGAGCGCCTCGCAGATTCGTGCGTCCCTGCAGGACGGAACCGGGGCAAGGGACCTCCTCCTTCCGGCGGTGGCCAGCTACATCCGTGCTCATCATCTTTACACCGGGGGAGTCTGATTCCTGGTTCTGCGACTTGCAGGCGACCACCGCCACGTCTACGATTGAGTTTTGGAGATAGCTAGCCACGCATGACTGAATCCCAGGCACTTGTTGAAACACGCATCCTTGTACAGGCCGCAGCGCGCATTTGCGAAGAGAAAAAAGGTGAAGACACCCGCATCCTCGAGCTCGATCCGATCGACTCCGGCCTCGCAGACTTTTTCCTCATTACTTCGGCACTCAATGACCGGCAGGCGCAGGCCATCGCCGACGAAATCGAATTCCACCTCAAGCGCGAGTACGGCGTCTATGCCCACTCGGTGGAGGGCCGCCGGAAAGGCGATTGGATTCTGCTCGACTATGTCGATTTCGTTGTCCACGTCTTCCTCTCGGCACGGCGCTCTTTCTACGACATTGAACGCCTGCGTAAATCCGCGCGCCCGCTTACGCCCGAGCAGTTCGACACAGAACTAAAGGCAGCTCTGGCCGCCCGTACGCGCGCCGCACGCGGCAAATCTGCGGCGGCACCCAAGCCGCCGGCAACCGCAAAGAAACCGGCGAAGACCGTTGCGAAGAAGTCTGTTAAATCCGCTCCGAAAAAGGCACCAGCAAAAAAGCCCGCAACGTCTCCTGCCAAAAAGGCAGCTAAGAAAGCCACCCCTGCGAAAAAGGCGGCACCCAAAGCCGTTGCGAAGAAGAGCGGGAAAAGAAAGTAATCGAACACTCGTGCACCCAAAAGCTTTCGTCCAAACAGGACGAAGGCTTTTCTTTTTTCCACGAAATGAGACTCTCCGTGTGAAACTGATCTCGGCGATTCTGCGCGCACGCCCGGCAAATGAAAGAGGCGAAGAGTTGAACTCTTCGCCTCTTCTTGTTGCTGATTGAAGTTGATTAGAACTCGACCTTGAGTGAGAACTCCATCGTGCGAGGACCACCCTGGTCAAATGTTCCATTGCCTGAACCGCGCAGTGCGCGGGTTGACCAAATGTTGGCGTTGTGTATTGGCGCTGTTCAGGAAGATGTCGGAATCCGTGCTGGTGTTGGCGTCAGCCAGCTTACTATAGGGTCCATAGTTTGCCATGTTGACTACGTTGTAAACCGACACTGTCGGCGTAATCAGGAGGCCTTCACGGAATCGGCCCAGGTAACGAATGGGATACGCAAACCTGGCGTCGAGCGTGCGGGTCGTGGGGTTCTTCAACGGACTCGATGGAGCCGGAGCAAGAGCCTGCTTGACTGCGCCCAGGGACACCAACTGCGGCTGGGTAAATAGTCCTGCATCGACGAGCGCCTGGCCGGCGGGTGTGATATTGCCCGCCTGCGTGGCGTTGTAGTTACTGATCAGCTTGTTAAGGCCGCTGCCTTTCACGTCGTGCATATAGGCACCGGGATTGGTTCCGGGAATCAGGTCGCCCGTGCTTCCGTCACCGTCCACGTCGGTCTTGAAGATTTGTGCACTGGCAACAACGTCAGCCAGTGTCAAATCGGTCGGCGCTGCAGAGAAGAAGTGGCCCACGAGTGAGATCTGCGGTCCATACTTCAGGGTTACGCTTCCGGCCAGACTGAGCATGTTGGTGTGGTCCTGACCATTACGACCCATGTAGCGGTTGACGTGATCGTTGTCCCAGGCGCCATAGCCACCAAAGAACTGGTTGCTGCCGCCCCTCGAATTGGACTCAACTCGAGAGAAGTTGTATGAGACTTGCGCGGTGCTCTGCAGAATGCCGCGCATCGGGCTCGACTTTTGCTCCTGAAACACGATCTGCATCGCGTCATAAGCGGATTTGCCAACGGGGAGAATGAAGTTGCCGTCACCAACGTTTGGATTCGCTCCGGCAAAGGCCGCACCTTCGTCCGGAGTAAGTCCATAGGCAGAGGCTGCAACGCCACTGAGGTACGAATTGGCAGAATCGAGTCCATTATTCGCGAAATCATCGATAGTTGCCGTGTCATTTGGTTGCCCGTCAGTTCCAACACCCGAGCCTCCGGGGCATCCACCGGGAACGAGCACGGCATCGATCGACGCTGCGCCGCATGCGTCCAATGTCGCAGCGATCGCATTCTGAGCTGCAGTCTGGTTCAGGTAGCGGGCTGCACCCACGTGATTGGTGTCAACAGTCAATGGAACCTTGAAGGTTGCATTGTGAATGTAGTCCGCACTGATCAACATTCCTGGCTTAATCTGGTACTCCATGCCACCGTTGATCTGCAATGAATAAGGGCTGAGATACGGGCCACCATATCCGCTAGCTACACTAAGTGCGTCTCCGCCACCCACAAAGCTGGTATTCGGCTGAGGCACGGCCGATGCTGCCTTATACTTCGTGTCCAGTTTGCTGACAAGGACAGACGCGTCAGCATTCGACATTGCATAGATGTTGGACCAGCTGATACAGCCGGGGTCGTTTGTTGTGGATCCCACATTGCAGGGGTCGCCGTCATTCGTCAGACCGTGCATTCCGTTAACGTATCCAGGCAGGCTCAAGCTGGTGTCGTAGTAATGGTTGTAGCCATAGGCAAAGCCTGGAAACTCAGCCGGTGAGTTTTGGGCACGAGCATTGCCACCGTTGTTGAACAGGTTGTTCTCATAGAAGATGCCCGCTCCGCCGCGAATCGCCATCTTGTGCGCACCTGGGCTGAAGACAAAGCCCAACTGAGGACCAAAATTCGCCCAGGGCTGGTGCGTCGGCTTGCCCAGACCAAGGCCGGGCCCAAAGAAGTCGAAGAGAGGCGTATCAGCGTGCTGGCTGTCGCAGCCGGAAAACTGCAATGACGGGTCAACCTGTCCGCAGGTTGGGGTGGGCAGATCCTGGTTGGCACGGTCGGTATCGACACTCCAGCGCACGCCTGCCTGGACAGTGAAATATGGCCTCACTTTCCAGGTATCGCCAATGTAGGCCGCCATGCGCCAACTGAACTGACCGCCTCCAGGCAGTCCGAAACCGGGCCGCTCACTGAAGCTGCCGTTGCCGTTACCAAGGATAAATTCGTACGGGGAGTAACCGTACAACGGATCACCCAGGCATTGCTCGTTGCCGTCCGTTCCGCCGATCGGATTGCTGGTGCCGCACGAGGCTAATTGGAACGCGGTCTGCGTGTGAACGCTTGTGAGGAAGTTGGCGTAAAACGCCGCAAAGCCACCTCCAAGAATGCGGGTGACTTCTCCGCCGTATTTGATGCTGTGCGCGCCCTTGGTCCACGTACCGTCGTAGCGGAACTGCTTGCTGCTCTGGTACGTTTTTTGCGGCGCCAGGTAGTTGCTACCCGCATAGATGGCGCTGATCAATTCAAAGTCGATGCCGAGAATGCCTGACGGATTGTAAACGGAACTGCCGAGCGCCGACGAGCCAGGATTCAAATTGTTGATGAACTTGAGATACCCAAAACGCAGTGAATGGGTGAAGCGTCCGGTTGTGAAATCTGCGCCACCCACAATTGCCGGGACATTGTCCTGATTTTGGAACAGTGCATAGGGATTCTGACCAGAAGTACCGAAGGATGCATTGTTACTGTATGTGGCGCGGACAAAGTAGTGCACGCCCCAGGGTCCGTCGTAATCGAGACGGCCAATGCTGAATGTGTCCTTGAATGGATCGGGCACGCTGGGATACATCCCATACAGCGCGCTGAAATTTGGATTGCTTTGGCCTACTGGACTGGAATCGAACTGCTTGATGCGCTCCGCGCCACCGAAGAAGAAGAGCTTGTCGCGCAGAATGGCTCCGCCTGCATAGCCGCCGTACTGATCGCGCTGGAAGGGTGCAGCATCGCCCGCGTTGCCGTTAATTCCGGCAAATCCCGCACGGGCATCCTGGAAGATTCCGAAGGCGTTGCCATGAATATGATTGGTGCCCGAGCGCGTGGACATGAGCACCTGGCCGGTTGATGTCACTTCGCCAGACACATCCTGGTTTGCACGGTTAAGCTGGAACTCACCGATGGCACCTTCCGGCACGTTGTATACGACTGTGCCCACGGTTTCGTCGGAGATATCCTGACCATCAACAAGGATGCGCGTCGAGCGTCCGTTCTGCCCATTCACACCAAGTGCCGAGTAGCCGGTCTTTGTCGGATCAAAATCCTGGCCCGATTGGAGAACAACGCCAGGTTGAAGTTGCGCGACGTCGAGAATATTGCGGCCGTTAATCGGCAGCGTGTCGATCTGCTCACCGGTCACCACACCGGCAACGCCCGGTTGCTCAGTGTCCACCTGGACGGTTCCGGCGTTTACTTCCACCGTCACTCCCTGGCTGCCAACCGTCAGCTTTACGTTTCCGCTGGTGACCGTACCCGTTTTCACAACGGTAGTTACAAGGGTGTGCTGGAAACCGGGCGCTGTCACCGAAATCGTGTAAGTACCGGGAATCAGAGGTCCAATACTATAAAAGCCCGCAGAATCTGTGACCAGGCTCCGCGTGGAACTCGTGCCCGTATTGGTGACGACGATTTTGGCTCCGGGAATAACTCCACCGGTTGCATCCGTCACACTACCCTGAATCGATCCACCGTTAGTCGAGATTGCCTGTCCCATTGCAGACTGCTGGAAAACCGGCAAAACGATCGTCAGAGCCAACGCAAGGCCGAATCCCAGCCCCGCTCTCCTTAGCCATAGAACCTGCATTCTTGTTCCTCCAAATCGGCCAATCTGAGTCGTAATTGTGGAATTGAAAGATTTCCAAAATCCCAAATCAACGCGCCTGACTTTTTTGCTGTTTGTTAGCGCGTTTGGGTCTTAACCTACGGAGTTTTTTAAGTTCATCCTTTTATGGTCTGTGTCGTGCGGGGGACAAACAAATTGGTGCAAGGAGCTAATTGCTTGGAAAGCTTTATGCACGCTTATTGCCAATCCATCCCGTCGAGAACATAACCCTAATGAATTGATTGTAAAAAGCTTAGTTTCGACTAAGCGGAACTCGGCTTTATGGCAAGATATGGAAAACGGAATATAAGAGCCACGGGGTCCCAATTTCAATATCAATTCGTGAGAGTTGCTGTGGAATTACGGATCTGCGCGAGCTTGCGTTTATCCTCATACTCGATGCAGGTGACTCTGGTCCATATCGGCAGCTCCACGAAGGGGTCTGATGAGCTGGGTAAGCTCTGCGGCTCCTATCTGAAGAAATCGTCGGCCTTTACGCAATGCGTGAGCGAGTCCTTTCGCACTGAGGCTCAGCTCTTGGACTGGCTTACCCGCCAGCAAGGCCGTACCGCGCCCGTTACCGTGCTGCTGGATAGTCGCGGAAAGCAGATGACGTCTGATGGACTGGCTGCCTGGGTGCGTGAGCGCCGCGACGATGGCACACAGCACCTTGTGTTTGCCATTGGACCCGCCGACGGCTGGTCAAAGGATGCCCTGGGCAGGTCCCAACTCAAGCTTTCCTTTGGCGCTTTGACCATGGCCCATTCGCTGGCACGACTTGTTATGGCGGAGCAGATTTACCGCATTTCAACTATTCTTACGGGGCATCCCTACCACACGGGCCATTAATCGCCATTTCTTCCCGCTACCATTCATTACACTTGAACTTGCGTCATGCATGATGAATCCTCCAGCCGCCGCGGCCTTCTGCTGATCAACACCGGGCCGGGCAAGGGTAAGACCACTGCCGCACTGGGTACTGCGCTGCGCGCCTTTGGCTGCGGCATGCGCGTATTGGTGCTGCAGTTCCTCAAAGGCTCGTGGCATTACGGCGAGCTCGACTCCATCGGTGCTCTTGGCCCCGATTTCGTCATCAAGCAGCTTGGCCGCGGCTTTGTGAAAGTTGGTGGCGCAGAAACCGATCCAGAGGACATTCGCCTTGTTGAGGAAGCCTGGGCGGAAGCCCGCCAGGCGATTCTCTCGGGTGAGTGGGAGCTTGTTGTCCTCGATGAGATCAATTACGCCATCAGCTACGGCATGCTTGCGCCGGAGGTTGTCGCGGAGACCCTCCGCCAGCGGCCGGAGATGGTCCACGTGATCCTCACGGGCCGCAATGCACATCCCATGCTGGTGGAGCTGGCCGACACCGTGACGGAGATGCGCGAAGTGAAGCACGCCTATCAGAAAGGCATACTGGCCCAGCGCGGCATTGAGTATTGAGTGGCGGACCGAATAACTGCCCTCTTTCCAAAGCAATTCGCTCTTTGCTCCTTCAGCAGGTGTGTGCCTTTCTGCGGATATACAATGGCTAAGGTCTATGTCCTGGTTTAAGCGCGAAAGCAGTGAGATCGAGAATCCCGGCACCAATGGTGACGAGGAGAAGAGTGTCCGCACAGAAGGCCTGTGGATTAAATGTCCGGGCTGCCGCCAAACTATTTGGAAGGCCGACCTTGAAGCGAACCTGAATGTCTGCACCAAGTGCGGTCATCACTTCAAGATGGGTGCTCGCGAACGCATTGAACTCCTGTTGGAACCGGGCTTTGAACTTGTCGATGGTGGACTTCGATCCACGGACCCTCTCAACTTTGTCGATGTAAAGCCCTACAAACAGCGCCTGAAAAGGGCCCAGGAACAGACGGGCCTCGACGACGCGATTCTCAACGCCGTCGGCCAGATGGGTCCGCATAAGGTTGTCATCAGCGCAATGGAATATCGCTTCATCGGGGGGTCCATGGGGGCCGTCGTGGGAGAGACCATCGCCCGAGCAGTTGATCGTGCGCGCGAAGGCAACATGCCGCTCATTGTCATTGCGGCGTCGGGTGGCGCGCGCATGATGGAGGGTGTCGTCAGCCTGATGCAGATGGCGAAGATCTCCAGCGCGCTGGCTCAATTGGATGACGCCGGTTTGCCGTATATCTGCATACTCACGGATCCCACTACGGGGGGAGTCACGGCGAGTTTCGCCATGCTTGGCGACCTTAATATCGCAGAGCCGGGCGCACTCATCGGCTTCGCAGGTCCCCGCGTCATCGAACAGACTATTCGCCAGAAGCTTCCGGAAGGCTTTCAGCGCTCCGAGTTCCTGCTTGAAAAGGGATTCCTGGACGCAGTCGTGTCCCGCAAGGAGACTAGAGACTTCCTGATCCGCGCGCTCAGCTTTATGAAGCATTGAATTCCGTGCCTTGAGCGCGAACTCAAATTTAAGGTTGGTTTCAACCAGCCTCAATCAAAGAAAAAGCCCCGGCACATGGCCGGGGCTTTTGTTGTACGTTAATGCGCGCTTAGAACTCCAACCGCAGCGAGAGCTGCAGCACGCGGGCTGAAAAACCCGACGCATTGTCTACAGTGTTTTCGATTCGACCAAAGATGGTTGAGGTTTCTGTAACATCATTGTTCGGCGTTTCAAAGCTTGGATGGTTCAGTGCATTGAATGCATCTGCGCGGAATTTGAGATTGACCTTTTCCGGCCAGACTGGAAAGGTCTTGCCCAATCCGAGGTCTACGTTGAAGAACTTTGGTCCGCGCAAGTTATTGCGAGCACCAATCTGGAAGCCAATTGGGCCTTCAAAATCAGTTGTCGCAGGAGCTTCTTCAGACTTATACGCCCATAGGTTTCCTGCTCCATCCTTATGAATATTGATATTCAGGTCACTGGATGGTCCTGTCAGAATTGCAGGCGCGTTGTTTGCGTAGCCTGCGACGAAAGCATTGGTTGTTACAGAGTAGGCAACACCGGTGTGCCAGCTGGGCAGCCCGCTAATCTGCCAACCTCCAATCGCCTCGTTCAGCCAAAGGGGTGCATTGGCGGCATACGCCTTACCCCGTCCGACTGGGAGCTCCCACACGAAGGAGCCGTTGACATAGTTCGTTACGTCGAAGTCTGAGTTGCCTCGGCAATTTCTGGGCCGCAGAACATCGCAGATGAAACCGTAACCACCAATCGCGGGCGCGTTGGCGATAACAGAAACGTTGTCGATCGAGTGCGACCAGGTGTAATTAAGGTCGAAAGTAAGACCGCCACCCAAATTCTTGTGAAGCGTGGTGAGCAGCCCGTTGTAGCTGGAGAAGCCCTTGTTTGTGTAGTAGGTGAACTCAGAGAATTGAGAACCCATGCCGACGTTGTCCTGCAGAAGTGGTACGCTGGCCAACGCTTGAATTGTATCGGCGAAGTCTCCGCGATAGGCAAGCGTACCGAGATAGGCAGTGACGATCGAAGTGTAATTAGGCACGCCAAAATCTCCAGCCGTATAACCCGCTGGATTCATTCCCATCTGGTTTTCAAACCAGGGCTGAGCCGGGACGTCTGTCGGATCCGCATTCGGATTCGCACGCATCCACTTCGCCACATTGCCAAATGCCTCAGACATAAGCTGACCCGATTGCTGGTCCTGGAACTCAATGAGCTGATTGGCGTCTGCTTGAGCAAGGAGGCGGCGGCCAAGCCGTCCCACATAGGTTGTCTTCAGAATGAGTCCATGTGGAAACTCGTGCTGAATTCCGAAGTTGAAGCCGATAGAGTAAGGCGTCTTGAGATTCTTATCGACGCCTTCATTGAAAGCTCCACCGTTAGCCAAGCCATACGGATAACCGTTTGAATCGACGAAGGGCGTATACGGAGCGTGGATGGCTGCAGGAGCCGCAGGTGGTGCAGGCGGGTTATCGAATCCCGCAAAGCGGGGATCGTTCATCAGCGACGTAGTTGGATCGCCGGTAACGCCAAATGGTTCAGTTGCACTTGCCTGGAACAGGTATGAATACTGGGAAGCTTGGTATTGGACCGCATTGACTACCGTGTGGTCATAGATAATTCCACCACCACCGCTAATCACGGTCTTACGGTCGGCAGTTGGGGTCCATGCAAACGCCAGTCGTGGCGCAAAATTGGTTTTCTGCGGCGAAAAATATCCCGGCGCGTTGTTGGCCTTGCCCCCCAGAATGTAACTGACACACGGAACACCACCGGAACCTGTGTTGCAGTCCGTTCCGTACCCAGACTCTCCAGCCTTGCTCTGCGCGACACGCGCATTAAAGAAATCATCAAAGCCCGTGTCAGGTATGGATTCAATGCCATTCACTTCGTAAGGCACGGAGTAGTTCTGCCAACGGAGCCGTACGAGAGAACAAACGATGGGGTCAATCTCCATGTGTCGCCAAAGTACAGTTCAGTCTCGTAATAGCGATAGTGCGAACGAGATCCAGAGCCTTGAGGCTGTAGGTTGCCGCCAGCATCATAGTTAAAGGTGCTGCTGACTTGAGAGAAACGGCCCAATGCAAAAGCAAACACCGAATCGTAATCCGCCAGGCTCGCCGAGGAAGTTGAAATATCTGACGGACGATAGGCGGCCGTTAGACCTTTCAAGTTCCCGCCAAGACCAACACCTGGGCTGTTGTAATTCAAGTACGTGTAGCTCTTGGGATTCTCATATTTGAACGTACCGCCGATTGCCAAGGTATGTTTTCCCTTAATCCACGTGAAATCATCGCGGATCACAGGAATCGGAAAAGTGCGTCCTTGTGCATTGATAGCAAGGCTATATGGGTAAGAAAGGAAATTGTTACCAGATGGCTGGGTACCGAAGATAAATTGATTGGCACCCGTTGGGTTATACAGTGCCGGGAAGGCGTAGTCTTCAAAGGTCTCGCCGTAAAGTACCTGGTTGGTTTTGTTTGAACCAATGGCCCAGGTATGACCAACGACCCATGCGCGGCTGCGGTCCTGGAAAGGATGCGTTACGGGATCGCCAGGAAATTGGATCGCGCTGTAAGTGCGATCTTGGCGCGCGAATGTCACACGTCCCCAAATATTTTGCCGATCTGTGAGATTGTATTGTGCGGTCCCAACGTAGTCGTTCTCTACAAGTGGAGTTGGGTAGTTGAAGCGGTAGCCTGCGTAGTTTAATCCGTCGCCACGCGTGAGGTCAATCGGTGCCGGATAGCGGCTCGTTATAACGTTCAGCAATGGTGCATTAAAACCGATCCCCTGCGGGTCAAATGCTGCCAGTTGGGCGCCAGCTCACCGTGGATACGCCACCGGAGCGTTGCGGTAGGCGATTTCGCCGTTGCGTATAACGTCCATTGGCACAGTGCGAGTCACAAGCGAGGAGATGGTGTCGCGACGTCCATCCCAGTCAAAGAAGAAAAATGCCTTGTTCCGCAAGATAGGTCCACCGACGTTGCCGCCGAACTGGTTGCGGATGAGTGGGGAGCGTGGTGTACCTGCGTTGTTGTTGAACCAGCTGTTTGCAGTCAGTGCTGCATCGCGGTGATACTCCACCAACGCACCATGAAATTGGTTTGAACCGCTGCGCGTCACCAGCTCATATTGGCCGCCGCCGCCCTGACCTGCGCTTGAAAGCTGGCCGGCCGTCGTTCCGCGGAACTCCTGTACTGAATCCACCGGGGCATTGCCCACGATATCGCCGAAGCCGCCAGTTGCGTTGTCATTCACTTCCAGTCCGTCGACAGTCACGTTGCTCTGATCGGTGCGTGCGCCCGTCACGGCGCCGTCCAATGTCACGCCCGGTTGCTGGTAAAACAGCGCGGACGGGCTATCGCGGTTCGCGACCGGAAGATCATTCAGAAACTGTACCTGGAAGTTATTGCCGACGGTGGCATCGGTCGTATTGATGGTCACGTTTTCCGTCTCAGCGGAAACCTGGACCGATTGCGCTTCCGCACCAATGTGCAGAGTCACGTCCTGCGTGCGGGTCGCGCTGACGTTCAGATAGAGGCCGGTGATTACAGCCATTTTGAAGCCCGCCGCCTGGACGGTGATCTTGTAGCCGGGTCCTGGCTGGACATTCTGAATCGTGTAGGTGCCAATTGAATTCGTGACCGCCTGGTATTTGAACGACACAGTCGTGTTTTCAAGAGTAACGCTGGCTCCAGGAATCACTGCTCCAGATGAGTCAGTGACTGAGCCAGTAATCGACGCAACAGCCTGACCATAAACCTGAGCAGAAAGCACCAAAGCAAAGATCAGAACCAAGGCCTTCAAAAACATCTTCTTCATAATGGGAAACTCGCCCCTTCAAGACAGATTCTTCAGGAATTTACTTGCAAGTTTATTGCCGTTCTCCTAAGTCCCTTGTTTCTCTTCGAATTAGGGTGATATTGGCGCAAATAATCCCGTAAACCATATTTGCTAATGAGATTCTGTATATCCGCATATCTGCCCTTCTTCTACATCAAAATATATGGCCCGAAATTGAAGTAAATCAGCTTTTGCCCAGCCTGCATCGATGCCGGCGTGGCCACATCTAAGCACCTATGGGCCTACCCGTTTCCGTCCTTGACCTTGTCAGCCTTCACCCCGGCGAGCCCGCCGGCGAGGGGATCGCCCGGTCGGTTGACCTTGCCCGGCACGCCGAGGAGTGGGGCTACCGCCGCTTCTGGCTGGCAGAACACCACTCCATCGAGGGTCTTGCCTGCTCGGCAACCTCGGTTCTGATCGGTCATGTGGCCGAGGCCACAAAGACCATCCGCGTCGGTAGCGGTGGCATCATGTTGCCCAACCACGCGCCTCTGGTGGTGGCTGAACAGTTTGGAACACTCGAAGCGCTCTATCCAGGCCGCATCGACCTGGGGCTAGGCCGGGCTCCGGGCGGAGATTTTCTCACCATGCGCGCCCTGCGCCGCGACACCCGACAGACGGGCGACGATTTTCCCGAGCTGCTCGCGGAACTGCGCTCATACCTTGGTCCCGCACGGCCCAATCAAGCTGTCAAAGCGTTTCCGGGGCGCGACAGCAATGTGCCCATCACCCTGCTTGGCTCGAGCGATTTCAGTGCTCGGCTTGCTGCTGCCCTTGGACTGCCGTTCGCCTTCGCCGCGCACTTCGCGCCCGACATGCTTGAAGTTTCCTCGCGTCTGTATCGCGAAAACTTCAGGCCCAGTGAGACACTGCAGCAGCCCTGGCTGATCATCGGCATTCCCTTTGCCGTCGCCGAAACCGATGCGGAAGCGCAGCGGCTCTTCACCACGCCGCAGCAGCGTTTTTTGCGGCTTATTCGCAATCAGCCCGTCGAGCTGTTGCCGCCCGTCGATTCCATGGATTCAATCTGGAACGAGTGGGAACGTGCGGCTGTCATGAGTAAATTGCGCGCGGCCATCATCGGTTCCGAATCCACCGTGCAGGCGGGCCTGGAACGCCTCATCGCCGCGACTGGAGCGGACGAAATCATCGCCGTCACGGACACATGGAGCCACGAGGCCCGGCTCGAGTCCTTCCGGCGACTCAGCAGTGTTGCCTCACGCATGGAGAGAAAATCAATTGTTGCGGCAGACTGAAACAGAAAAGACCCGGCATCAAGCCGGGCCTTCTGTAACTCGCGAATTTCGTTTTGCGCTCGACTTCAGATCCGCATCGGCATGAGCACATAGCGGCTCTTGTACTCCGCGTCCGGATCCTCGGGCCGCATCTGACCGGCTGACTGCGCGTCCTTGAACTCAAGCCGGACTTCGCCTTCATTCCCAAGCGCCTTGAGAAAGTCGAGAATATAGGTCGAGTTGAATCCCACCATGATCGGGTCGCTTGAGTATGGTGTATCGATCGTGTCCTCTGACTCTCCCGATTCGGTTGACTGCGAGCTGATCTTCAGCTCATTCGACTCAAGACGCATGCGCACCGCGCCTGAACGCTCGTCGGCAAACTGCGCCACGCGCTGTATGGCCGCCGCAAGCTCACTGGACCGCACCACGGCGAACTTGGTGTTGTCGCGCGGCATCACGGCCTCGTAGTTCGGGAACTGACCTGACAACCGCCGCGTGCTCAGTGTGCGATGGCCCACCTTGAAGAACAGCGTATGCTCGTCGTCCGCGAAATCCACTTTCTCGGCATCTGTGTTGTTCAACAGCTGCTGCAATTCCTGCAGCGCTTTGCGCGGGATGAGCACGCGCTTCTCGCCGCTGATGCCTTCCAGTTGCTCGCCCTGCTTTTCGACGAACGACAACCTGTGTCCATCAGTCGCAACCATCGCCAGGCTTTCGGCTTTGATCACCAGCAACGCGCCGTTCAGCGTGTAGCGGGATTCTTCATTCGAAATGGCAAAAATGGTCCGCGCAATCAGGGTCTTCAGCGCTACGACTGAAATGCTTGTAGAGGAGACGGCAGGGAACTCAGGCACCTGCGGATAATTGGCGCGTGCCATGCCCACCATCTTTGTGTTTGAGCGGCCGCTGCGAATCTGTACCCAATGGTTCTCAAGCATCTTGATGGAGATGTCGCCATCAGGCAGAAGCTTGATGTAGTCATACAGCTTGCGTGCTGGAATTGTGCCCGAACCCGGCTTCTTCACCTTCACGCTTGCGCTGGTGCGAATGGCCTGGTCCAGATCCGTCGCCGTAATGTTCAGCTTCTCTCCATCCGCTTCAAGCAGGAAATTCGAGAGGATAGGAATGGTCGTCTTGCGCTCCACAACGCTCTGCGTTGCGGTCAGCTCTTTCAACAAATCCTGACGGCTTACGGTTATTTCCATCGCTGCCCCCTGCGCGGCCGGCTTCTCAACTTCGCTTTCAACCATCGGCATGCAGTCACCCTCGCTTCGCGCTGTGCGTTCTGCCGCATCCACCCATATGTGGGTTCGCCCCCACTCTACATCACGTAGCGCATGCGCGAAAAACCGCAGTTTTACTTGCTTTTGATTGTAGTCATCAATGGAAGCACGCGCGCGTGGAAAACACGTCAACAATTGAGGATATGGTGCAGGTTTCCCGTCACCGGTGTTGGCGCCGACTATGGAGCCATACAAGCAAAATTCGCCGCGTCCTTTTCATCGCCCGCGCCCTTATACTTCGCAACCTTGGGATAGGCGCACAGAGGCCGTGTAAACTCCGTCTTCCCATCGGCATCGATTTTGGTTGCTACGATTTCCTCATTAGGCACTCCTTTTTCCACCCACCCCTGTAAGGCTTCGAAGATTCCGTGTTTCGGCCCTGCGGAAGTTTCGGTTCCAAACTGGCCAAACGCACTCGCACCCGGACCGCCCCAACAGTGTTCCATCCCTGGAATCATGTAAAGCCGCACAAACGTATCTTCCTTCGCTGCGCCCATCGTCTTGCGCACATCTTCGTAGTAGTCAATTGTGTTCCAGGGTGAAATCGCCGGATCGTTCCACCCGTGATACAAAATCAGCTTTCCGCCATGCTCTGCAAATTTCGTCAGGTCAGGATTCGTTGAGTCCAGATCGGCCGCGGTCTTCTCCGCAGAAAGCTTAACCATTGCTGCGAAGTCTGCCGTCAGCGGATTCCACGTTGGGTCTCCTGTCACCAGATAGCGAAAATCGTTGCGCACATACTGGGCACCTGCTGAGCCACCTGGATCGTCTCCTACAACCCACTGGCGCCAACTCGTTTCGTCCCCCATCGTGAATCCGGGGAAGACCGTCTTGCCCTCTTTGGTTTTGGCGCCGGCGTAGAGAACCTTCAGACTCGTAATCTGCGGCGCGGTCAGGCAGGTATCGGAGTCCTCGCCCTTGCATAACAGCACATCGGGATCGAAATGGCACTGTGTCGGGTCGGCCACAACTCCATCTTTTACCTTGTCCAGCTCATCACACCTATCGAGAACTGCCTTCTGAATCGCCGCAAGTTTTCTTGGCGGTATCCATGCACGCGGATCGACGAGCATTGTCTGCGTTACACCTAAACCCGCTGCCAACAGCCTCGACCATGCGTTCGCCGGTGCTCCAGCGAGAATGCCGTCGTAGTCATCCGGAAAGCGCTGCGCCTCCATCAGCGCTTCGCGACCGCCGTCTGAGCATGAGTCAAAGTACGCTTTTGTCTCGGTCTTGCCGTAGTACGCCTTCACAATCTCCCGGGCACGCTGCCTTGTCACGTGCACGGCACGCCAGCCAAAGTCTTTCACCTTCTCCGGATGTTGGTAGGCAAACGTGGCGTCGGCCAACTCGCCTTTATGTCCCGCATCTGATCCTGCAGTGGCGAATCCACGCTTTACATAAGCAGCCATCTCTCCATAGTCGATGGCTCCTGCAAATCCGCCGTTGCCCACGCCCAGGAATCGTCCATTCCACCCCGACTCGGGAAGCCAAACCTCAAAGTGAATCTTTGAATCGCTCGACGGCCGGATCACACCCTCAACGCGGCACATAGCGGGCAGCGACTTGATCGCCTGGCCGCCTGCATCCACGTTCCCGTCGGCCACCAATTCAGCTCGCGTAATCGTCGTGGCTTCCAGCTTCAACTTCGCGAGCCCTGAACAATCTTCTGCGCGCGCATTCACCCCCTGCGCGACGAGTGCAATTGCAGCCATTTTCAAAATCCACACTTTCCTCATCACGCCTCCCCGCAACACCGGTCCATTCCGCGCTGCCTTTATAGCAGACTGCCATTGCGTCAGTATTGCCAGCGGATGCCGTTAACGCGGCATGTATTGTGCGACGGGTACTATTCACAGGAAGAAACTATAGAGATACTCCAGTAGTCACCGTAGTGCGTTAGGAAAAGTGGAAACTCAGTTCGAATTCAATATAGAAGCGGCCTCCAGTGGGGTCTGGGTTTTCTAAAACCTGGTTGTGTAATTCAGGAAGCTTTGAAAACCCGTCCACACCATCCCGGTAGCGCCCCGAATTCCCCTCAGATTCCACAGCTCACCCAATACCGCTTGTGCAAAGGTTGTGCGTTTTGTGGAGAGTGAGTTCCTATGCGCTCCAGATGCGTATTTGCGCCGTGCATTTGATCCACAGGCGAGTGAAATGTATCCATTCCCATTCCCAACTTCAACCTGTCCCATACAGTAGTTCCATTCCTGTACCAGGCCCTACTTTTTGACTTCACAGCCAGCCTGACAGGCGTTTGTTCCTAATTATGCTGGCCACAGAGGATCGAAATTTCATGGCGATCGATGTCGAATTTCTCAAAGATCAACTCTTCGCCATGTCGGATACTGGTGCACCTGGCCAGGAATTCTGCCTCGCCATAGCTGAACTAGCCCGCACTGATCGTTTCCCACAACTTCGCACCGTTCTTCCACCGGTGGTCTATGACGAGCTTTGGCAACATTTCCGTACTGATCCAAATAGTTTTGTCGCTGGCTGGCGCAATCTTGCCCATGAAATGAGGCACGGCTTCGTGCATCATGCGCGCGAGCGCCTTACGTCACTTACTCATGTTCGCGCTACGAATGGCGCCACAACCCCGATCTGGCAGAAAATCCAGCGGGCACTCGACGCGCAGCAGAATGATCTCCTCCGTACCGCTTTAGCACTTGAACTATTGGAAATGGTGGAGCCGGCCGTGGCGCGCGCCACCCATTTGCGCGAATGTGTGGTGGTTACGCCAACCTCAGACGAGGCCGACCGTTACCTGGACGAAGCGACGCGTTGCTACTTCTACGGCCTCTTCACCGCCTGCGCCGTCATGTGCAGGTCCGTACTTGAAGAAGCGATCAGGCAACGGCTTGATGAGCCGATGGCGCAACTTATTCGGCGCCGTTACCGCAATGCGCCGACGCTGGGCAACCTGCTCCACGAGGTCAATAACAACCTCCAGCTCACTGGCATCGACCCCAACTTTCCCGCCATCGCCAACAAGGTCAACGATACCGGCAAAAAGGCCGTCCATGAGGGTTTGCTCAGTGAAGACGAAGCCCGCCAGTGCCTCCAGTCCGCGCGCGAAGCCTTGCAACTCCTGCTAAACCGCTAAGCCCCCATCTCTTCTATCCCCAACCTCGTGCGCCAAAGCTTTGATAACGTGGAGGCGCACTCCAGCGCGTCGCAACTGCCGCGCTCAAGCAAAGGACTCGCACTATGAACACGATCCTCGTAACCGGCGCCTCAGGCAAGGTTGGCAGCGCATTCATACGCCGCATCTTGAGTGACAGTGCGTGGAATCACGTCACGCTGCGCGGCCTTTGCCACAATCGCAGCCTCGATCCACATTCGCGGCTCGAAGTGGTTCAGGGTGACATCTCCGATCGTGGAGCGGTGCGTGCGGCCGTCGACCGCGTCACCCACGTTGTGCATTGCGCCACCTGCAAGGAAACCCCCGAAAGCATCATGGACGTCGCTGTCAAAGGACTCTTCTGGCTCCTTGAAGAATGCAGGCAGAGCAATTCATTTCAGCAATTCATTCTCATTGGCGGCGATGCCGCGCTAGGTCACTTCTTTTATCCGCATCCACTTCCCATAACTGAGCAGCAAAAGCACTCCGCATATCCCGGCTGCTATGCGCTCTCCAAAGTCCTTGAAGAAGTCATGCTCGAGCAGTATTACATCCAGTACAAACTGAATGGATGCTGCCTCCGCGCGCCGTGGATCATGGAGAAGGACGACTTCCGTTACTCGCTCAGCTTCGGTGAAGATGTCTTTGGAGGTCCCCGATGGCGCGATCTGGTTGGCGCTGAGAAAGCCGACTCCTATCACGCATCTCACACAGTCCCCCTCCCAATCGACAGCAAAGGCATTCCGCTGAAAAGAAACTTCGTACATGTCAGCGATCTGGTCGAGAGCATCGTCCTCGCGCTCGACAACCCCGCTGCCAGCCAACAGACATTCAATATCTGCATGGATGAGCCGGTGGACTACCGGCAGGTGGCCGACCACCTTCAAACAACCCGTGGCTTCCCTTCGGTTTCCATCGCAACCCCTTATTGCTCCACATGGCTCGACAACTCCAAGGCAAAGTCTCTCCTCGGCTGGCGGCCTCAATTTGACCTGCCGCGCCTTATCGACGAGGCGTGGTCATACCAGAGAAGCGCAAGCGATCCGCGCAAGATCTGGTATCCGGGTTAGCCACTTTGCCCGCGTCTGGGCCCCTGGCTAGGAGTGCCAAGCTCGCGGAATCTATACTTAAGATTCCATGTCGTACGCCCAGGCCATCCAGCAACTCAACGCCATGACCCCCGAGCTGCATACCCAGCCCGGCCAGCCACGGCGCAAGTTCTCGCTCGACGAAGTCGGCACCCTGCTCGCTACACTCGGCAATCCGCAGAACCGATTCCGCTCGCTCCTCATAGCTGGAACCAACGGCAAAGGTTCCACCGCATCCACGCTCGCCTCCATCCTGAACGCCTCCGGCTTGCGCAGCGGCCTGTACACCTCGCCCCATCTGGTCCGGCCCAACGAACGCATCCGCGTGCGCGGCGTAGACATTCCCGACGACGACTTTGCGCGCCACTTCTTCCGCGTGATTGAAACAGGCAACCAATTGGTTGCAGATGGTAGATTGCACCAGCAGCCGTCGTTCTTTGAAACACTCACCGCGATGGCTTTCCTCCATTTTGCCGCTGAATCAGTGGATCTTGCCGTACTTGAGGTAGGTATGGGGGGCCGCCTTGACGCCACCAACATCGTCTCGCCGCTCGTCTCGGTCGTTACGGACATATCCCTCGACCACACCGAATGGCTCGGTCCCACCATCTCCGCCATCGCGCGCGAAAAAGCCGGCATTCTGCGTCCGAACGGAACTCTGGTTACCCTGCCACAGCATCCTGAAGCCAACCAGGTCCTCGGTGAAGTTGCCGTTGATCTCAATGTGCGCGGCGTGAGTGCCGTGCCCTATATGCCGCCAATGAGTGCAGCTCAGGGTTATGAGCACGGCGCTTACACAATCGACGCGCTTGATTCCACCATCCAGGTCGACTCACCTCTCCATGGCGCGCATCAGCAACGCAACATCGCGCTTGCCGTCGCCACTGCTGTAGAGCTAGCCGAGCGCCACGCTTTTCCAATCACGTCGGCCGCAATAGAGGAAGGCATCCGCACCACGCGCTGGCCCGGCCGTCTCGAAACAATCCATACGGGCACAACAAAGTGGATATTGGACGTGGCCCACAACCCTGCCGGGGCTTGGGCGCTCCGTTCTGCGTTGCGCACCGAGTTCGGCATCGGCGAATCGGGCGCAGCGGCGGCTACACTCGTCTTCAGCTGCCTCAAAGACAAGCCGATCGAGGAACTGGCCCACATCCTATTTCCGCTCTTTAACCGCATCGTCTTCGCGCCAATCGCAAGCCCGCGTGCTACGCCCACCGCGGAATTGGTCGCCGCGGCAGAATCCGTTGGTGTGGCCCCTGTTGCAGCATCATCGGTTGCCGAGGCACTCGCACTTGCCACTTGGTCTTCGGGCGGGCAAGCGCCATCGCAGGTGGTAGTGTCAGGTTCCGTCTATCTCGTCGGTGAGGCCCGCGCCCTGCTGCTCGCCCCTATTCCGGAACTCCAGGCATGACCCCAAGCACGTTCACCTCACGCCGCCCCAATCCCATGCCGCGCTTTCAGCGCTGGCGCACCAATGCGCTCCAGGCGCCGTTCTTTGCCATCTGGACGGCACTCTGCGGCAGTTGCTCGCTCTTTGTCTCGCTGTTTGAAAAGTCCGGTCGCATACAGCACGCCATTGCCCGCATCTGGGCCCGCGGCAGCATGTTCTTTTCGGGCGCTCAACTCACTGTGCGCGGCGCCGAGCGCCTCCGTATGCATCCGGTAGCTGTTTACGCCTCAAACCACACCTCTTATATGGATACGCCGGTTGTCTTCTCGACGATGCCCTTCCAGTTCCGTATCCTCGCCAAGCGTGAACTCTGGACCATGCCCTTTATCGGCTGGCATCTCAATCGCTCCGGTCAAATTCCCATCGATACAGAAAATTCACACTCGACGCTTTCCAGCCTGGGAGCAGGCGTTAAAGCCCTCCGTGCCGGCATGCCCCTGTTCGTCTTTCCCGAGGGCTCACGCACCCCTGATGGCACATTGCAGACATTCCTCGCCGGCGCTGCTTTTCTCGCCATTCGTGCCCAGGTGCCGCTCGTACCCATAGCTCTTCACGGCGTCTATGACCTACTCCCCATCCACACGCGCCACTTTTATCCCTGCGATGTGACACTTTCGGTCGGCGAACCCATTTTGACCACCGGCATGACCATCCGCCAGGCGGACGAGCTAACGCAGCGCCTACGTGCAGCGATCGAAGAGATGCTGTCTGAGGCTGCCCTTAGCGCGTGAAGGGCAACATCGCGAGTCCTTGCTGGCCTTCAAAGGAAGCCACACCAGGCTTCCCAGCCATTTTGCACGTTGCATTCCCCTTGAGCTGTGAGACAATTCCGGCGTACCGGTATCCCCAAAACTGAACCGGCGCCGTGGAGAAGCCATGCCTTCCTCTCCCGTTGTCGCAACCTTTTCGCTTGATGTCGATCTCAACCTTGATCGCGCTATCGTGCATTGTCACGGGCGGATGGTGGGCTACGCCTGTTCTGAATTGACTGCGGCTGTGCGCCCTCTGGTCAAGGCCTGTAAGCGTGTCGTGCTTGATCTCACTGACCTCACCTTTATGGACTCACTCGCGCTCGGCACCATCGTGCGTCTCTATGTATCCGCCAAATCCAACGACTGCTGCCTCGAGCTCATCAACCTCACCCCGCGCATTCGTCAGCTACTCGGAATCACGAACCTGCTCTCGGTTTTGACCGATCTCTGCGAGTCGGGCGTCGCTGTCCGCTTCTGATTGCGATAGCAATTCCTGCACTGAAGTCAGACCGACTCTGCGCCGCTTAACCTCTCCGTAACGTGAACAACGTTATCTCCGGAGGGCAGTTCAGCCGGAATGGCAAGGCCACCGTGCCCAGCCCGCGATTCACGTAGAGCTGCAACTTGTTCACCTGGAAAAGGCCTTCCACATAGTGCCTTCCAAGAGGAGGAAGGTTTATTGGCGGCACAAACGGAAACCGCACTTGCCCCCCATGAGTATGACCGCTCAACATCAGGCTCACTGCCTCGCCTTCCGGCCGCTTTACCAACCAGCGCACAAAGTCCGGCTCGTGGCACATCAGCACAATTGGTTCATCCTTTTGATTCCGAATCATCGCGGGAATTGCTAGTTCAGGCTCTGCGTCCCCTTCAAGCACGTCGTCAAGCCCGGCGAGCCAGATGCGCGCTCCTCCTCGCTCGAGCGGCATAAAGGAATTGCGCAACACCTTAATGGCTTTGCTTGACAGCGCCTCCATCACTCCTTGTGGATCTACGAGGACATCGTGATTTCCAAGCACAGCAAACCGTTGCTCGCACCCGATTCCGCTTAGAATCTCCGCGCAAGGTTCGATCTGCTTGGCGCCAAATGCAACTCCCCGTAACCCCTTGGTTACAAAGTCTCCCGTCAGCAGTACAACGTCCGGACGCAATCCATTGATCGTCTCCACCGCATGCCGCAGGAAATACTCCTCAGTAAATTCGCCCAGGTGAATATCACTCATCTGGGCGATGCGCACACCCTCGAAGGCTTCAGGAAGGTCTTTCAGCTTGATTTCGATATTTGTGATCTCGAGCCAGTGGCGTGAAACCTCGCCCGAATAGAGCGCAAGGCCAGCGGCGCCCAGTGCGCCTGCAGCCAGAAAGCGTCTTCGTGTGATGATCTTCCGCGGAGAGGGAGAAATTAAAGCCATACTCCATCTTATCGACGTTCCCCGCCGGTCTATTGGTTGCATGGGGTCGATGCATTCGCAGCATTCCATATTGGAACGGAGAATGCCCATCGGCGAGAAAGAGCTCTTGATGGTGGGTTAGACTTCTCGCAGCCATGCGGACCTATCTGCAATCTGCGTTTTCGCGCCGGCGCATCGTGCCTTCCAGGCAAACAACCCTGATATTGCTCCTCTTGCTTGCGGTGCTTCCCATCGCCGCGCAGCGTGAGGCCGTACTGGAGCAGATTGATCTGCCCCATCGCTACTACTACCGCGAAATGTATCTGCCGCAATTGACCACAGGACCGAACGCCGCGGCATGGACACCTGACTCGCGCTCCCTCATCTATTCCATGGCCGGCACTCTTTGGCGTCAGCAGGTTGATTCGCCGGACACGGAGCAGCTCACTGCGGACACGGGCTATGACTACGAGCCCGACTGTTCGTCCGATGGACGCTGGATTGTCTACGTGCGCTATGAGCACGATGCGATGGAGCTTTGGGCGCTTGACCGTACGACACACCAATCGCACCAGCTCACGTCAGGCGGCAACGTCAACGTGGACCCACGTTTTTCGCCCGACGGCAGGCGCCTCGTCTTTGTGTCCACGGCGTATCACAAGCGCTTCCACATTTTTGTTGCCGACTTTTCCAACGGCTCACTCACGAACGTACAGCGGCTCACCGGAGAATTGCGCAGCACACTTCCGCGCTTCTACTACAGCGAATTCAACCACGAGATAAGCCCCACCTGGTCGCCTGACGGTAAAGAGATTCTCTTTGTTTCCAATCGCGGACACATCTACGGCACCGGCGGCTTTTGGCGCATGAGGGCTGAGCCCGGTGCAGAAGCCCACGAAATCCACTACGAAGAAACAGCATGGAAGGCGCGGCCCGAGTTCTCACCCGACGGCAAGCGCCTGGTCTATGCTTCGTACCTCGGCGGCCAGTGGCATCAGCTGTGGCTCATGCCTGCACAGGGCGGCGACGCTTTCCCCATATCTTACGGTGATTTCGACAATACCAATCCGCGCTGGTCGCCGGACGGCGCGCATATTGCCTTCATCTCAAACCGCACTGGCAACACATCACTCTGGGTGCAGGATGTTCTCGGTGGAGGACAGCACGAAGTTGTCGCCGCAAACAAGCACTATCTGCATCCCATGGGCCACCTCACCATCTCTGTTCTCGACGCATCGGGCAAACCCACGCCCACGCGCATCTCAGTTATGGGCGCGGATGCCCGTGCCTACGCACCCGACGACGCATGGATGCAGGCCGAAGACGCCTACGATCACACGCAGAGCGCGTTTGAGGCGCACTACTTCCACTCAACCGGCACTGCCGATCTCACCGTCCCAATCGGCCGCGTCAACATTGAAGTCACCAAGGGCATCGACTATTCCGTCGAGCGCCGCACCGTGACCTGCTCACCCAACGCGCGCGTCGTGATTCATCTCAAGCGAATCACAATCCCAACCACTGTCGGGTCGCGATGGGTCAGCGCCGACCTGCATGTTCACATGAATTACGGCGGTGCCTATCGCAATACGCCTGCCCGTCTTGTTGCCCAACAGGAAGCCGAAGACCTTTTTCTGGTCGACAACCTCATTGTCAATAAAGAACAGCGGATCCCTGATATCGCCTACTTTCGCACCACAGCCGACCCGGCTTCCACCCCTAATCACTGGTTGCTCCAGGGCCAGGAGTTCCACACAAGTTTTTGGGGTCACCTTTCGCTGCTCCATCTAACGCGCAATTATCTTTTGCCCGACTACGCATCCTACGGCAACACCGCAGCAGCGAGCCTCGTGCCCACAAATGCTGACATCGAGGACCTGGCTCACCAGCAGGGGGCCCTTGTCGGCTACGCACATCCTTTTGACATTCAGGTCGATCCCTATAGTGATCCCACACTTGACCAGGGGCAGCCTCTCGACGAAGCGCTGGAGCTGCCCGTGGATGTGGCGCTTGGTAAGGTCGACTACATTGAGGCGCTTGGTTTCAGCGATCACCGCATGACCGCTTCAGTCTGGTACCGCCTTCTCAATTGCGGATTCCGTCTGCCTGCCGGTGCGGGTTCCGACACCATGGGCAACTACGCGTCACTCCGTGGCCCCGTTGGGCTCGTGCGCGTGTATGCGGATCTTCCGAAGACTGACGCAACTCCTGACCGATTCCTCAGCGAACTCAAACACGGTCGCACGTTTGCCACTAATGGCCCGTTGCTCGGACTTACATTGGGCGGCAAGACGGTCGGGGACGATGTGAAGCTCTCTGCCGGTAATCACGCGGTTCCTTTCACGGTCTGGATGCGATCCTTTGTTTCCATCGACCATCTGGAACTCGTCTGCAACGGCAAGGTTGTGCGCGATGTCACTCCCAAAGACAACCGCCAATCCGCAGAAGTATCAGGTACGATTCCTGTTTCGCAAACGGGCTGGTGTCTCCTGCGGGCCTCCAGTGACAAGCCGGAAAATCCGGTCTACGACGATTACATCTATGCCACCACAAGTCCTATCTATATTGATGTCGCAGGTTCCACGCCGCATCCCGGGGAAGACGCAGCATTCTTCGTCAAATGGATAGACCGACTCACCGCATTGGCAGATGCTAACACCAACTGGAACACGCCCGCGGAAAAGGCCAGCGTCATGCAAATGCTTCGCACGGCGCGGGGAAAATACGTACAACTTCAGGAGCAGTGACCTGAAGAACCTACTCTCAATTGGGCACGCTTTTTGCAGCATGTATGATGGCGCATGGTTTGTCGCAGCCGAATGCTCGCCCTTTTTATAGCGGCGCTTTTCATCCTGGCGTTGACGGCCCAGTCGGAAGCGCAGGTTGTACCCGCCGCCGATCATCACATGCATTTGCAGAGTCCTCGCGCGGCACAACTTCTCAACCGGGGCTCGAATGCCAAGTCCGGCGAACACGAGCTGCCTGAGCAGGCTAACACGGCGAAGGAAATGATAGCCGCTCTCGATGCAGCCGGCATTCGCTACGGAACTGCACTATCTGACGCCTATCGTCTCGGATCGCCGTTCGTTCACATCCCGAACGAGGCAGAAGAGGTGAATACCGAGAACGAATGGACGCTTCACCAGGTGGAACGCCATCCAAAACGGCTTGTTGGTTTCTGTAGCGTCAACCCCATCCGTTCGTATGCGTTGGCTGCTATCGATCACTGCGCCCACATCGGACTGCGTGGCGGACTCAAACTGCATCTTGCTAATGCCAAATTCCGATTCGATGATCCGGATCAGATCCATAGGCTTGAATTGGTGTTCCGCCGCGCCAATCATCTGCGCATGCCCATCCTCATTCATCTGCGACCGGCAGAAAAATGGAATGCGCAGCGCAGTGTCAGAGTCTTCATGACGCAGATTCTGCCTCTCGCTCCTGACGTTTCCGTGCAGGTGGCTCATCTGGGCGGCTGGGGTGGCTATGACCGCACCACCGACGAGAGCATCTCTACCTTTATTGAGGAATGCGATGCGCAGCCAAAGCTTTGCCGCCGTCTCTACTTCGATATTGCCGCGATCGTACTTCCACCATCTGCTGCCACCGCTCCGCCGGGAAGCGACGATCGGCAACTTTACGACGAGCAGAAAGATTTCACCGAAGGGCCGAAACGATTGGCCGCCAACCTGCGTCGCATCGGTCTTAATCGCATTCTCTTCGCAACGGACTGGCCGGTAGAAACGCCCAAAGAATACATACAAGTCCTGCGAAGGAATCTGCCGCTCACTCCTGCGGAGATCGGCCGCATCTTCAGTAACGTTGCACCATACTTGAATCAGCAACATTAGCCATCCCGTGCGCGGATAATCCGCACGAGATCATTTCCTCACCGAATGGAAACGAATAATGCAATGCAGTCTCTGACAAGTAACAAGTACGAGAAATCTCAATATATAGAGTGGCTTAACAATGCGGTGTATGAACTTTCCATTGTTGCCATTCTCTTGTTTTGCTGCAGCGCTTGCTTCGCGGTTCCCGTATCTGGCGCTCGCGCCAAATCGGTCGTGCATCTCACCGTCGATGCTACCGATACCGCGCACAAGATTTTGTCCGTGCGCGAGACGATTACACTTCACGGTGAATCAGAAATCACTTTGCTCTATCCAAGTTGGGAACTGGCCAGTCACGCACCAACCGTGTCCATGGCGAATCTAGCAGGTCTCGACATCACGATGGGTGGCCACCGTGTGAACTGGGAGCGTGACCCGCTGGATGTGCATGAATTTCATGTAAAGCTGCCTCATGGCAAGCAGACGCTCGAGGTGCAGTTTCAATACCTCTCGCCGTTCAATAAAGGCGCCGTTATTACGCACAACATTGTCCAGGTGCAATGGCAACATCTGGTTCTTTATCCGAGAGGCTCGTCAGTCGAAAAGCTCCCAGTCGAGGCGCGGCTTATTCTACCTCCTTCGTTCCATGCGGCCTCAAGTCTGCGGGTTGATCGGATAAACGGCAGCACAATCTCTTATCAGCAAACGTCTCTTGCTGCTTTGGTGGACTCTCCCGTCTTCGCCGGGCGGTACATGCGGCATTGGTCGCTTGCTCAAGACGATTCCGTTTCACTTGATCTCGTCGCCGACGCACAGGAGGATCTCGCTGTGCCACCGCGGCAAATCGAAACCCTTAGCGCTATGGTGAGCGCCGTTGAAACGCTCTTCGCGTCGAAGCATTTCCGCAGCTACAACTTCCTCGTCTCTGCCAGTGATGTTCTGCCCAACGACGGCGGAATCGAGCATCTCGAATCCAGTGAAATTGCAGTACCGGCCGATTACTTTCTCAAGGCTCAAAGCTATCCGCAAATGGCGACGTTGTTTGCGCATGAATTCATTCATTCGTGGAATGGACTTTACCGTCGGCCCGAGGGTATGCACACTCCGAACTTCAACACGCCCATGCGCGACAACATGCTTTGGGTCTACGAAGGACTGACTGAGTTCATGGCGATGCGCATTGCGAAGGATTCCGGCCAAATTACGCAAGACCAATATCTTGACATGCTTGCTCTTGATGCGGCCATGGCTGTCAACAGGCCGGGGCGCGCGTGGAAGTCACTTGCCGACAGCGACAACGATCCTGTCTACCTTGCCGGTCACCATGTGGACTGGCAGGACTGGGAACGCCGTGAGGACTATTACTTTGAAGGTGTCCTGCTTTGGCTGAATGTCGATGAGCAAATTCGACAGTGTTCGTCAGGTAGCAAAAGCATTGCGGACTTCGTTTCTTCGTTCTTCACTGGGAATGGCGAACAGACGGCCGTCTCTCTGTACACTTTTCCTGACCTCATCGCTACGCTAAGCCACATCGCTCCCTTCGACTGGAAGACGTTCTTCGCCATTCGTCTGCATGCGCATGATGATCGCCACGTCCTCGACGGACTTGAGCTCGCAGGTTATCGGCTGTTTTTCGATGACTCGGCAAGTCCGCTCTACCTTGCGCAGGAGGCGGAGGACGAGGCGATCGATCTTTCTTACTCCATCGGCGCGGTCATCGACAATTCCGGAAAAATCGAGTCGGTTGCATGGCAGGGTGCAGCCTTTCGTGCCGGAGTTGCACCAGGCATGAAGGTGCTTAAGGTGAATGGAGACACTTTTTCGCCCAACGCTCTTTTTTCTGCTATTCGAGCATCGGCAAAGGATCCCGTCCATCTCACGCTTGCGCTTGAGACGAGCGATAAGGAGGAGGTAGAGCTCAACTACAATCTTGGCCTGCGCTATCCGCACCTGCGGCGCATTTCGAGTTAGGCTTCGTTCGCTTCGCATTTCATCGCTGTCAAACCTCTGCAAGATACAATTTCCTCGTGATGAATAGGTTGAAGCGATTCACTTCTGGTCTTGTCATGCTTTCTCTGGGCTCGATTTCCGGATTCGCCGCGCAGCCCGACGCCGTCTCCTACGTCAATCCGTTGATCGGCACGCACCGCAGCTCCATTGGCTACGGCGGCACCATGCCCTTTGTCACGCCGCCCTTCGGCATGACCGACTGGACCGCGCAGACTCGCCAGAACAAGATCAGCATCGTCTCCTACAACTATGACGATCCGAACATTTCCGGCTTCATCGGCACGCACCAGCCCGCCATCTGGATGGGCGACTACGGCTACGTCACGCTGATGCCTGAAGTGGGTAAATTGCGCACTGCACCCGACGCGCGCAAGCTTCCTTATAGCCATGCATCGGAGACCGCGCGTCCAGATTTCTATCGCGTTTCGCTCGATGCGGGCGCTCAAGGCAAGATCAACGCCGAAATGACTGCCACCACGCGCTGTGCCATCTTCCGCTTCACATTCCCCAAGGCGGGAACAGCGCGCGTACTCATCGAAGCCTCACGTCCCGGCATCGCAGGCAGTGCATCCGTGAACCAACACGCCCACGAAATCACAGGCTCTAACCCCGACCGCATGGATGCGTACCTCGGCCCGTTGCAGCTACCCCATTTCAAGGGCTACTTTGTTGTGCAGTTTGAGCAGGCCCCGGTCACCATGAAGACCTACGGAATGGATGATGCCAAAGCCGCCTCCAGCCGCGGCGCATACGCTGAATTCACACCCGGCCAATCTGTACTTGTTCGCGTTGGTACATCTTTCATCAGCATTGACCAGGCTCGTGACAATCTCCGCCGTGAAATTCCCGACTGGAATTTTGAAGAGGTGCAACAAAAGCTCCACGAGGAATGGAATGCGAAGCTCGTACGTCTCCAGATGCCCGGTGCAACCGAGACCGACAAATCGCTTCTCTACACTGCGATGTATCACGCGCTGCTCTATCCGCGTGTCTTCTCTGAGTACGGCCGCTATTACAGCGCTTACGATGACTCCATCCATTCCGGCGAAAGCTATACCGCCTATTCCATCTGGGACACCTTCCGCGCCGAGAACAGCATGCTCACGCTGCTGGCACCTGAGCACATCGACGGCATGATCACCGCTCTTCTGCAGAACTACAAAGAAGGCGGATGGATGCCCAAGTGGCCCAATCCCAGCTACACCAACATCATGATCGGCACTCACGCTGATTCACTCGTTGCCGAGGCCATCCGTAAAGGCTTCCACGGCTTCGACCGCCAGCTAGCCTGGCAGGCCGTCTACAAAGACGCAATGACGCCCCCCGACGGCGACACCACGCGTCGCTGGCTCGACCGCGAGCCGCACACGCCCTACGAAGCGCGCGGCGGTCTCACTTATTACAAGCAGCTCGGTTACATTCCCACCGACAAGACTGACGAAGCCGCCTCTCGCACGCTCGAAGACAGCTACGACGACTGGTGCGTCGCGCAGATTGCCAAGGCCCTTGGCCGTATGGACGACTACCATTTCTTCCTGAAGCGCTCGCTCAATGACCGCCACCTCTACAACCCCGCCATTGGACTGATGAATGGCAAGACCTCCGACGGCAATTGGGCGCCGCTCGGCAGTGATAAAGACGGCGCCGACAATCGCGGCGCAGCAGGTTGGACGGAGGGCGACGCCTGGGTCTACACGTGGTCACCGCTCCATGATCAGGCTGGTCTCATCCAGCTCATGGGCGGAGCCGACAAGTACGACGCCAAGCTCGACCAGCATTTCGCCGGCGGCCACAACGTGCACAACAATGAGCCCAGCCACCACTACGGTTATCTCTACGACTTCGGCGGCCAGCCGTGGAAGACGCAGGCCATGGTGCGCAAAATTGCGTTGAAGGAATACGATGCAACGCCCGGCGGCCTTGATGGCGACGACGATTGCGGCCAGATGTCCTCGTGGCTGCTCTTCACTGCAATGGGCTTCTATCCCGTCAATCCCGCCAGCGGCGACTACATGATTGGCAGTCCGATGCTTCCAGAGATCGCACTCACGCTCGCCAATGGCAACACGTTCCATGTGGAAGCGGCGAACAACTCAGCGCAGAACGTATACATTCAGTCAGCAACGCTCAACGGCCAGCCCCTTGATGTTCCCTACATCACGTGGGAGCAGATTCAGGCTGGCGGAACTCTGCATTTCGTCATGGGACCGAAGCCTACGAAGTGGGCCAGCCAGTGGCGTCCCGCATTAATCGCAGCAAACTAGCGATTAATGCGGGCTTGCCGGCTGTGATTGCAACGCAGCGGTCTGAATATAGGCATCCACTCGGAGCCCAATTGGTAAATGCGTACCTGGGTCCATCTGGACCAGTGTTTCCAGAATCTTTGTGTCGACTTTTTCCTTCGGCTCGTCTGTGCGCACATTCTTGTGTCCCAGCTGTCCTGCCACGCGGATCACATGCCCCCAGAACTTCCGGTCGGGATATGCTTGCGCCGTCACATACACACGTTGGCCGTCGGCCACGCGGCTGACGTCCGTTTCGTCCACATCCACACGAACTCGCAGGCTCGACACATCCCCCATCGTGAAAACAGGGTCGGGGGTCACGCTGGAGTTGGTGATACTTTCACCGGTTCGATGATGCTTGCGCAGAATGGTTCCGTCGAACGGCGCTCGTAGAAAGGTCTTCTCATAGATCGCCTGGTTGCCGGCAAGCTGTGCGCGCGCCGTGTCGAGTTGTGCCTTTGCTGAGGCAATATCTTCTGCGCGCGAGCGATCGTCCACCAGGTGATACTGCTGTTTTGCCGACTCGAGCTGGTCTTCTGCCACTTTAAGGTCGCGCCGCGCGTGATCCATCGCTTCACGCGAAATGATTCCATCTGCGAAGAGTTGTTGATTGCGCTCAAAGTCGCTTCGTGCGTTCGAGTCCACGGTCGCAGCCTGCTGCATATTGGCAAGGTACTCTTTGCGCTCCTGCGGACGAGCGCCGTTCAGCACCTTATCGTATGCTGCCTCAGCTTGTTGCACCTGCGCGCGGCTTGACTCCACTTGTGCGTGATATTCATCGTTCACGAGTATCGCCAGCACCTGTCCCTTTTTCACGTGGTCGCCCTCTTCGGCAAGTACTTCTTTCAGTTTTCCCGCGAGCTCTGAGCCCACCTTCACGTCTTCTGACTCCGGCTCTACCAATCCCGGTCCTGCAACAACAGTCTTCGTGATCTTTGGTTCATTATTCGCGGGCACCGCTGGTGTTTTCTTTTCGCCACTTGAGTACAGTGCGAGGGCACCGGCCGCGCTCAGGATCACCGCAACAATGGTTCCGACGAGTTTCTTTGAGGGTTTCTTTAAACTGCCCATTACCCACCTCATGTTCGGTCGTTGCCGCCTTGGGCAACAGCCCTGTTACAAGCTTGTCTGTGCAAGATGTCCGTCTTCCAGGCGCACAACGCGGTCCGCATACTCAGTCAGCCGTACATCGTGTGTCACAATCACCACCGCGCGGTCTTGTTTACGCGCGAATCCGTGCATCATCTCCACAATCGACTTCCCGGTGTGCGTATCCAATGCGGCGGTTGGCTCGTCTGCCAGCAGAATCTCCGGTTCTCCGGCAACAGCGCGGGCAATTGCAACTCTCTGCTTCTGCCCGCCGCTGATGTCGGAAGGAAACGCGTCGTACTTTTCCTCAAGCCCCACAAGCTCAAGCAAGCGCCGCGCCTCATCTTTTAGCTTGTTTCCCCGTACGCCCTTCAGCTTCAGTGTCAATTCCACGTTCTCGCCTGCTGTCAGCGTGGGAAACAGATTGAATCCCTGGAAGACGAAGCCAATGTGCTTCAACCGCACCGGTGGTAATTCCTTTTCCTTCAGCGCCGTTACATCCCGGCCTTGTACAAGCACCTGTCCTGCTGTGGGCCGTAGAATGCAGCCCATGATGGAGAGGAGAGTGGTCTTGCCGCTGCCGGAAGGGCCCATCATGAGCACCATTTCTCCGCGGGAGACCGACATGTCCACTCCGGAGAGCGCAAGAGTTCCCACGGAACCCTCGTTGTAGTTCTTTGTCACACCCCGGATTTGGATTGCGTCGGACATCCTTTATTTGCTCCGCTTCATTCGCGTCATTCTTCGCAGCGTTAACCCTTGAACACCATTGCGGGGTCCAGTGAGAGAACCTTGTTCACGGAAACAACTGCTGCCGCAAGGCACATCGCCATCGTCAGGAACAGAAGTCCTACGGCGGCCTGCCAGCTCATCAGAATGTAGGCGCCGCCGGTCTCGCCTCCGCGCACCACAAACAGGCTCACGGCCATACCAATGGCATAGCCGAGCACGGCCGCAATCGCAGCCTGCGCCATGATCACTCCCAGCACATAGCGGTTCGGTGCACCCATGGCCTTCAGTGTTCCGTACTCACGAATATGGTCCATTGTGGTTGCATAGATGGTCTGCGCTACCACAGCAATGCCAACGATCAGGCCGAGGATCGCGGACATGAGTACAGCCACTCCGGCGCCCGTCGTAAACATCCAGTAGTGCCGTGTGTTCGCGCTGAATTCGGCTGTCTCGTACACATCGTTGTCCGGCAGTCGTGCCTGCAATTGTGCTTTCAGCTTCTTCACGTCCACGCCGGGAGCAGCTTTCACCAGCACAAAGTTCATCTGGTCGTCCTTAAGGCCGGTGAAATCCAGTGCGTTCTTGAATGTTGTAAAGACATACGGTGAGGTTGTGAACGCGTGGATCCCGTTCGTGAATCCCACCACGTGAGCGCGATACCCGTTGATTTCCGCCCGGGCGTCGATCCTGTGTGCGTCCAGCTTGTTCGCGTAAATGCGGTCGACAACCACCGCATTCGGTTGCTTGAGTTGTTGTGGATCGCCCGCGACCATGCCCCACGGCAATCCCAGTGGCACTTCTGGATCGCATCCAATCACGCCCACAGATTCGGACCTGCCATTCGGTTCCTTCCAGATCGCAAACCGTTCAATGTACTTCGCTGCCATCGCCACACCCGGCGTGGCCAGCACCTTGTAATACTTCCTCTCGTTGAAGGGCAGCGCCTGTTCCAGATATGCGGTATTTTTCGCGGTAATCCAGATGTCAGCGCCCGAGTGGTCAATCACGCTCGTCGTGCTCGTCGAAAATCCTCGAAACAATCCCCACTGCACCACCATCAGCACCACGGAAAAGGCGATTCCAGTCAGTGTTACGGCAAGTCGAATCTTGTCGTGGAAGAGATTGCGTCGGGCGAGAGGTGGCATCAGCGTCTCTCCTCGAACAATCCTCCGCCAAGTGCATCGAGCATTGTTTCTATGCGTTCTTCGAGTGGACGCCATGCAATCCACTCGTCTCCATACATCACGATATGCAGCGAAATCACTCCATGCAGACCTGCCCAAAGTGTCTGTGCCACGAGATCTGCGTCCGTATGTGGGTCGCGCAGTGCGCCCTCCTCTGCGGCCTTCTGGACCAGCAGGTGCAGGAGTGCATAAGCGTCACTTTCCGGCTTGCCCTGCCGCTTTTCCCGCTCTGCCTCATCGTTATCCACTGGAATGGGCGTCATGAACATCAGCCGATAGTGGTTCGGATAAGCAATCGCAAACTGCACATACTCGCGTCCGCACTGCCGAAGCCGTTCAATCGGGTTGGAGATCTCCAGCGTGCTCTTGAGCCGCTCCGCCAGAGCGTCAAAGTCCGAGTAGCAAAGTTCCTTGATCAACGTCTCCTTGTCCTTGAAGTACTGGTAGATCAGCGTCGGCGAGTACTCGATCTTCTCGGCAATTGCGCGCATTGACACGCCTTCATAGCCCTGCGCGACAAACAATGCCCGCGCCGCGTCGAGGATCTTTGTCCTCACCGCATCCCGTTCCCGCTCTCGTCTCTCTTTGGTTCCCATGGCTTGACTTATCGACGAAAATAAATATAACACTGTTTACTAAATAAAGAATGTTAATTAAGAAAGAATTGTAGATCATGTGTAGTTTCAATCATTTGGAGTTGCTCGAAATGCCGTCCCTGCCGTAAAAATAGCTTCGGGCTCACAGAATTGCCCGTCGCTAAGCGCTTCAGGTCGGATCAGTTGACTCGCTGTGTCGACGGTGTCCAGCGTGCAGGCGAACGAGTGAGGCTCGGGGTGCGACATTCCTGCGAGCCCTCGGCGGACAGGAGCACTCAACCCGACTGACATCCACTAGGGCTCGTGGCGCCTGAATCAATTCGGCTCGATGGGCAAGTCAATCCTTGTCTGCTTTTTTGCCTGACCCAGAGGGGGCAAAATGTGACACTTGTCATAGCATGCGAGTGTGTCGTTCATTCACGCTCACAGTGCGAGGAGTGGTGGATGAATCTCAGGGGCGATTGTGGCAATGAAGTTTCCTAACGGTGTTACGTGCGTGGTGCGTGTCTGTCACATGTTCGCGCGCAGTGTGCGGCCCTTTGGGCGCACTCGCGCAGCTCTCGCCCTCATATGTTTCGCTCTACTCGTCGCTTTTCCGGTAGCCTCCAGTTCGTGGGGACAGCAGCCCGCTCCTCCGAAGAGCGCGGAGCCGGCTTCAAAGTCAGCCGAGCCCGCCGCTGCAATGCAGCAAAACATGGGCGGAATGGCTAATGCTGGTCCTCAGGCTCCGCAGTACGACAGCGAGCATCGCCCCATCACGGAGGGAGGCTTCGTCAAAGAGGGCCCAATCATTTTTCAAAATATTGCCGCCTCTGCGGGCCTCACCAAATGGCATCACATCGCAGGGACCCCTGCGAAGCGGCTCATCCTTGAGGCGAAAGGGCCGGGCGTTTGCCTCATTGATTACGACAATGACGGTTGGCTCGATATCTACCTTGTGAACGGCTTGACGTATAAGGCTCTCGATGGCAAGGAGCCTCCAACGCATGCCGCACTTTTTCGCAATAACCACGACGGAACCTTTACCGACGTAACCGAAAAGGCGGGCGTTGCCAATGACCGCTGGGGATACGGATGCGTTGTCGGCGACTACGATAACGACGGTTGGCCCGATCTCTACGTCACGAACAACGGAAAGAACCGCCTCTACCACAACAACCACAACGGTACTTTCAGCGACGTGGCGGAAACCGCCGGCGTCACGGTCGGCACATGGTCCACTGGCGCAACCTTCGGCGATTACGACGGCGACGGCAAACTTGATCTCTTCGTGGACGGATACGCGAAGATTGATCTGGCCAATCCGCCGGTCTCCGGCTCGAAGGCAGTCGGCTATTCGCATTGCCAGTACCGCGGCGTGCAGGTGATGTGCGGCCCGCGCGGTCTGCCCGGTGAACATGATCATCTCTTTCACAACAACGGCGACGGCACTTTCACGGATGTGAGCAAGAAGCTGGGCGTGGACGATCCAAACGGATATTACGGCCTGGGCGTTCTGTTTGCGGATGTGAACGGAGACGGCAAGCCCGACCTTCTCGTGGCAAACGACACATCGCCCAACTATCTCTACATGAACAAGGGAAATGGCACCTTCGACGAGGAAGGTTATCTGAGTGGCTACGCCCTCAATAAGGACGGTCGCGAGATCGCCAACATGGGCATTGCAGCAGGGGATTACGAAAACAACGGTCATCTCTCAATCGTCAACACGGATTTTGCCGACGATTACAACGTTCTCTTCCAAAATGACGGCACCGGCGCCTTCACCGATGTATCGATTCAGGCTGGAATCGCCACGTCATCCATGCCTTTCGTCAGCTTCGCAGACGGTTTCCTCGACTACGACAATGACGGCTGGAAGGACCTGCTGATCATCAACGGCCATGTCTACCCAGAAGTTGACCAGCATCCGGAATGGGCGAACAGCTACGCGCAGCGCACCCTCCTCTATCGCAACCTGCACAACGGAAAGTTCTCTCTGGTTCCTGCTGTGCTCGGCACCGGACTTGCCGTGGTCACCGTGGGACGCGGCGCGGCTTTCGGCGACATCTTCAATGATGGCAAGATCGATGTGGTGATCAACAGTATGGATGGAGTTCCGGTACTCCTTCGCAACGTGAATGAGGACCACCATCACTGGGTCGAACTGAAACTCATCGGTGGACCGAAAAGTCCGCGTGACGCCGTGGGGGCAACCGTTTATCTCAAGGCCGCTGGCATGCGTCAGCGGGGCGATGTACTCAGCGGCGGAAGTTATCTCTCTTCCAATGATTTCCGCGTCCACTTTGGCCTGGCAGACGCGACAGCTGTGGACGGCGTCGAAATCCACTGGCCCAGCGGCACAGTGGAGCAGCTGAAGCTTCCAGCCGTCGACAAAATTTATACAGTCGAAGAAGGTAAAGGCATCGTCAGCAAGTGATGAGCGGCGCGTCCTGAAGCGAACCCAAGAGCACTCGAAAGTCAAAGTGCGGAGTTAAGCGGACTCCGCGCTTGGCAGGCCGCAAACTCCATTCTTGACATCCGATAGTCGAATGTCTACCATCGCATTCCATTGAGGGTAGACAGTCTTCCATGGCTAGACAGACACAGACGCGCAGCACTGTTCTCCAGGGCACGCTCGATATGCTCATCCTCCGCACGCTCCTCTACGGGCCCGCGCACGGACATCAGATCGGCAAGCACATTCAACGCACCACCAATGACTTTCTCCAGATGCAGCACGGCTCGCTCTATCCTGCACTGCACCGGCTTGAAAAGCGCGGATGGGTGATCGCAAAGTGGGAGACCGCTCCGGACCGCAACCGCGAATTCAAGTACTACAGGCTCACGGAAAAAGGCAAAAAGCAGCTCGTTGTCGAGGAGTCGCAGTGGAAGCAGATGGCCGAAGCCGTCGCGCGCGTCATGTGGCCCACAGCCGAGGAAAACTGAGATGCGATGGTGGCAGCTTCGCAGGCGCAGCGCCGATCTCGAACGCGAGATGCAATCCGACCTCGACCTCGAAGCGGAAGAGCAGCGTGAGCGTGGCGCATCCGCGGAAGAAGCGCGCTATGCCGCGCGCCGGGCCTTCGGCAATACAGTTCTTATTCGCGAACAAACGCATGAAGTGTGGGGGTGGGCAATGTTTGAGCGTCTCTGGCAGGACATCCGCTACGCGTGGCGCGGGCTCCTGCGCAGTCCCGGCTTCACCATTACCGCCTGCCTCACCCTTGCGCTGGGCATCGGCGCCAACGCCGCCATCTTCAGCCTCGTCAGCGCCATCGTATTGCGCCCACTTCCTTATCCAACTCCGCGGCAACTCGTCGGTCTTGGCCAGTGGCGCAATCAGAAGGGCGAGGGCTACGTCCAGACTGGCGTCTCCGCTCCTAACCTCGCAGACATTGCTGGCCAGAAGAATATCTTCCAGCAGGTCTGTTACTACCGCTGGAATCGTTTCAACATCACGGAAGGCAGTCACCCGGAGAGTATCGATGGCATCAAAGGCTCGCTCGAAATGTTGCCCATGTTTGGCATTCAGCCCTTGCTCGGCCGTTTTTTCACGGCGAAAGAGATGGAGCTCGGCCACGACCAGGTCGCCATCATCGGCCATCATCTCTGGCAAACTCGTTACGGAGCCGATCCCTCCATCCTGGGTAAGACCATCCATCTTGATCAGAAGCCGTACATCATCATCGGTGTCATGCCGGCGCGCTTTCGCTTCACATGGGACCAGGAGATGGATGTCTTCGTACCTCTTGCCCTCACTCCGGAAGAGAAAAGCGAGATCGGCCGTGCCACAACCCGCGACCTGCAGGCGCAGGCTCGTTTGCAACCTGGCGTAAGCATCAAGCAGGCCCAGGCCGCAATGGACACGCTCGCTGCCAATCTTGCCCTCGAGCATCCTGTTGCCGATAAAGGATGGGGCTTCAAAGTGGAGCCGCTCCACGCTGCGTATTACCGCCAGATGGGCAAGCCACTTCTCATCATGTCCGGAGCTGTACTGTTCGTGCTTCTCATCGCTTGCGGCAATGTTGCTAATCTTCTGCTCGCACGCGCATCCGTCAGAAGGCGAGAGATGGCCGTGCGCGCGGCGGTCGGAGCAAGCCGTCCGCGCATCATTCGGCAATTGCTTACGGAAAGTGTGCTGCTGGCTGCCATCGGAGGGAGCCTGGGTCTCCTTCTCGCCTTCATCGGAGACCGCATCCTCACTCTTGAGACTGCACGTTACCACCGCTTCAGCATCCCCAATGCCAGCGTCATCAATATCGACTGGCGTGTACTCGTCTACTCGCTCGGCCTCATCTTGCTCACTGGTGTCGTCTTCGGTCTAGCGCCGGCCTTTGCTGCATCCAAAACAGACCTGAATGAATCTCTGCGCGAAAGTGGCGCCAACTCGTCTTCAGACTCCGGCCGTCGCCGTCTTCGTAACGGTCTCGTCATCTCTGAGATCGCATTGGCTCTCGTTCTCCTCACGGGTGCGGGTCTTCTCGTGCGCACGTTTCTCGGTCTCATGCACGTCGACCTCGGCATTGATCCCACCAACGTCGTAACCATGGAGATCGACTTACCCCACTACAAATACTCCGAAGCATTGAACCAGAAAGCCTTTTTCCAGCAGCTTCTCGATCGAGTACAAGCTCTTCCTGGCGTCAAGTCAGCTGGCCTCGAACAGCCGGGCTCCACCGTTTTCTTCCGGCCTGAAGGTCAGCCGCCCGCACTTCCAGGCCAGGAGCCGACGGCCGACTTCAATGTTGTTTCACCGGGTGACTTCGGCGCGATGGGAATTCATCTTGTGGCTGGGCGCATATTCACGGAAAGCGATGCCGACGGAGCAACGCCAGTTGCCTTGATCAGTAAGGTCACCGCACATCGTTACTGGCCAAATGCGAATCCAATCGGCCAGCACCTGACTATCCTCGAACAGGTTTATTCCGGCAAAGAGTCCGGTAAGAGTAATACCTACGAGATCGTCGGTATCATGAACGACCGTCGCGGCTACAACCTATGGGAGCCTCGCACCGATATCTATGTTCCCTTCGCACAACACTCCATCTCATGGGGCTTTCTTGATGTGCGCACGTCGGTCGCGCCCATGTCCGTCGTTCCTTCCATTCGTGAAGCAGTGCGCACGCTCGACGGCGACCAGCCCGTGAACGATGTCCAGCTACTGTCTGAACGGGTTGCGCAAACCTACGGCACACTTGCCTTCCCCATGACGCTCGTCTGGATCTTCGCCGCGCTCGCGCTGATTCTTTCTGCAGTTGGCATCTTCGGCGTCATGTCGTACACCGTCAGCCGCCGCACCCACGAGCTCGCCATCCGCATGGCTCTCGGCGCCGATCGCAGAATGGTCCTCCGGCAGGTCTTGCGTGAAGGTCTCGGTGTCACGCTCATCGGAGTCGCAGTAGGACTTGTCGCGGCACTTGCTCTCAGTCAGGTCATGGCGGGATATGTCTACGGCATCAAGGCCACCGATCCCATCACGTATGCCGCCGCAACCATCGTCCTCATTCTTACGGCGCTCATGGCCTGTTACGTTCCTGCGCGCCGTGCCGCTTCCGTCAATCCCATGCAGGCCCTGCGCACCGAGTAAGTCCCGCAGCTTTTCGCATCTCCCAGGAACTGCGCAAAGAGCGTCTTTGCCCTGCGCACTGTTCACTGGCTTGCAATCCCGCGTCGTCTCAGGCACTGTGTTCCTGTTACCGTCATGCCTTCTTTCTTCTCCTCCAAAGGCATTCTGCCTGCGTTGACGTTGTTGCTCGTCTGCCTTGCCACACGGTCGGACACGCCGCTGCACCCGCCCTCGCCGCTCGATGCGCGTTTCGCCACTCTGCCGCGCGTCACCCTCTGGGCATGGGAGCGCCGTGAGGACCTGCGCTCGCTCGACCCGCACCGTTTCGCCGTCGCCTACCTTGACCAGACCCTCGCCATCGATCTCTCCGTCACGCCGCATCCGCGCATGAATCCTGTCGCACTCCCCTCCGGCATCGCGCGCATCCCGGTCGTGCGCATCGAGCCCACGCACCACGCCGTTCTCGATGACGTCGCACTCCGCGAAGCTGTTGCTGCAATCCTCCGCAGCGCACATGAGCCCGGCATAGTCGCTCTGCAAATCGACTTCGACGCCACGCTCTCGCAGCGCCCGTTTTATCGCGCACTACTCGTCGATCTCCACCGCCAGATGCCTCCGTCGCTGCCGCTCTCCATCACAGCGTTGGCCTCCTGGTGCTCCTTTGACGACTGGCTCGGCGGACTCCCCATCGACGAAGCCGTGCCCATGTACTTCCGCATGGAACCTGATCGCCGCCGCGCCCCGCGCGACCTGCAGGAATTCCGCATTCGCGGACCGCTCTGCAGTCACTCCTTCGGTGTCTCCACCACTGAGCCTTGGCCGTACAATTTAGCCGGCAAACGCATCTACATCTTTCCTGACCACGGCTGGTCGGCCGCCACGCTCGATCAGATCGAGGAGAAGCTTCCATGAACGCCCGTCGCCGTTTCCTCTTCTCGCTCGCCGTTTTTTGCGTGCTCTCTTTAGCCGCCGTCCAGGCCTGTGGACCCGACTTCGCGCCCGACACCTTCGTCCGCGTCTCCATGCCCGACAACCTGCAGACCTACGCCGAAGGTCATCTCGGCATTCTGCAAACCGGCTATGACTCCAACGAATATGCCGTCGCCTTCCGCTATCTCAACGGCAGTGCACTCTCGCCGTTCGAGCGCGCGATTTACGCACCTCCGCCCACACCCTTCCGCGACTGGTCTAAGGTTCCTCCCGCTGAAGTTGCCGCCGCCCGCAAGGCCGAAGCAGACAAGCAGCCCGTCAACCAATGGCGCAACGCGCGCGCCCGATTTGTTCCGGCCGGCACAGCCAACCCGCTGCCCGCCGATTACGCCCAGTTCGACGACTGGTTCAATCCCGACAGTCGGCGTTGCCCCGATGATGCCTTTGTCACTGCTGCGCTCACCCTCAATCACCGTGCGCAGGCGTGGGGCGCAAAGAGTCCTTGGCTACTCAACTGGATCAGTGGTCAGGACGCCGTCTTTGCCAACTGCGCAGGCAAGACCGCCACACAGCCGCAACCCGCTCCCGCCAGTGCTCCCGCTCTCCTGCATGAAGATCGCGCATACCAATCTGCCGCCGCCGACTTCTACGCAGGCCAGCTTGACCAGGCCCGCTCCGGCTTCGAGGCTATCGCGCACAATCCCGCATCCCCTTGGTCCTCTATCGCGCCCTATTTGGTCGCGCGCTCCCTCGTGCGCAAAGCCTTCGCAGATGCGCCCAAAACTGACCCCTACAGCGGCGACCTCGCAACCTTCGACAAGCCCACCATGCTCGACGCGCAGCATCTGCTCGAGTCGCTTCTAAAGCAAGCCAATCCTTCGCCTTCGCGCCACGCCGTTCAGGCTGAGCTCAACTTTGTCCGCATGCGCACCGAGCCAGAGGCACGTATCGCCGAGGTCTGTGCCGCACTCACCGGTCCCGCGCCCGACCCTAACTTTGGATGGGATCTCGATGACCTCAGCTACGCTCTGATGAAGCAGATTCCTCTCAAAGACCCGCCGCCGCTCCTGGCCTGGATTCACGCCGTCCGTGACCCTGCCGCCACATCGTCCACCATCGCCACATGGCGCAGCACCCATACGCTTCCCTGGCTCGTCCTCGCGCTCATGAAAGTCGATGCGGCCAATCCCGCCGTCCCCGATCTCCTCGCCGCCGCCGCTGCCATCCCTACATCCAGCCCGGCGTACGATACGGTCTTCTTCCATCGCGTACGCTTGCTCACCGCGCTCCATCGCGACAATGAAGCCCGCGCCCTTCTTGACGAGCGTATGCCTGCGCTGCGCGCGGCCTCACCCAGCTCCGCCACCAATGCCTATCTCGGCGAGCGTATGGCCGTCGCCCGCTCCTTCGACGAGTTCCTCACCTACGCGCCGCGGACCCTGCTCGAAACCCAATCCGCTGGCGCGGCGCAAATCACCTGGAATTGCCGCAACAGCGACGGCACTCCCGCATCGGATCTCTGCGGTCTCGGCAACAATATGCTTGAGTTCGCCGATGACGCGGCTCTCGTTCTCAACCGCCAGACACCGCTCGCGCTCCTCGTGAAGGCCACCAACTCAACTCGGTTGCCCACCAACCTGCGTCGCGACCTCGTCCTCGCCGCCTGGACGCGCAGTGTTGTCCTCGGCGATGAGCAGTCTGCCCGCGCCCTCGCGCCGCACCTGCCCCCGGCCCTTCGCAAAGTTGCGGGCAACTCCATCGGTTTTCCAGCCGTCTTCGCGATTCTCCACAATCCCGGCTTGCGCCCTTATGTCGAACCAGGTGTCTCCCGCTTGGTCAGCTACAACCGGTTCGACAACTTCCGCAATAACTGGTGGTGTGCAGGCGGATACGGTCAATTCTCTTCCGATCCCTGGTCAACCATCCAACCCGCGCCGCCTGCCTACTTTACGCCGGAGCAGCGCGCCGCGGCACATTCCGAATTCACGCGTCTGATGCAGATGCCTTGCGCTCCGGTTTTTATGGGACGCGTCGTTGTTGACTACGCCGCCTCGCATCCCAGCGACCCTAGGCTCCCCGAAGCCCTTGCCCTCACCGTCCGTGCCACCCACTACGCCTGCCTCGATTGGGGACTCACCAGAGAGCAACCAGACACAAGAGAGGCCGACTGGAAGACTGCTGAGCAAGAAAACACCGCCGTCAGCCGCGCCGCCTTCACGCTGCTCCACAAGCGTTATCCCAACTCTCCCTGGACCGCGAAGACGCGCTACTACTATTAAGGATTTAACCGCGCGCCGCCAACACCTTCAGAAACTGCCGTGCGTCCATGTGGTACTTGAACGCCTTGCGCTCATCGATAAAGACGACCGGCACCTCGTCGTTGTACTTTGCCCGCAACTCAGGGTCGGCATCGATGTCCACCTCGCGCCACTGAAAATCAGCCTGACCCTCCAACTGCTTCAGGGTCTCTTTCACCACGTCACACAAGTGGCACCCCTCGCGCGAATACACCACCACGTCATGCATAGCGCGATTGTAGCCTCGCACGTAAGGGCAGTCAGAAGTGCGTCTTGACATACTATTTCTAAAAAGGTATTGTCGAAAACACTATTTGAGAATCATGATGATCAAAAACACTGAATACCGCGATCTTTTTCCCGGCGCACTTGAGCTGATGATCCTCAAGACGCTCAGCCGCAAGCCAATGCACGGCTATGCCCTTGCCCAGCGCATCAAAGAAATCTCTGACGATCTGCTGCAGATTGAAGAAGGCTCGCTCTATCCGGCTCTGCAGCGCATGTTGAAATCCGGCTGGCTCGAATCCGAGATGGGCCTCTCGGCCCGCAATCGGCCAGTGCGCATTTACAAGGTCACCGCGGCAGGCAAGAAGCACCTCGCGCATGAAATCTCCAGCGTCGAGAAGATGTTTGCCGGAATCAGCCGCGTGCTGGCACTCGCCGGGCAATAGGAGGCTTCCATGCACTGGCTCAATCAGCTTCTTCTCCCGCCGTCGCCGCTACGTTGAACTCTCTGCCTCCATCCACGAGCACCTCGACGAAAAGATCGCCGACCTAATGGACAGCGGCATGCCGCGCGAAGAAGCCGAGCGCACTGCCCGCCGCGACTTCGGCAACACCACCCTTATCGAACAGCGCAGCCGCGAAGTCTGGCAATGGCAGCGCCTTGAAACTCTGCTCAAAGACCTGAAGCATGTCCTTCGCCGTCTACGCCGCTCGCCCGGCTTCACCCTTGCCGTTGTTCTTACGCTCGCCATCGGCATCGGCGCCAATACCGCCGTCTTCAGCGTCATCAACTGCGTCCTCATTCGGCCGCTTCCCTATCCTCAGTCGCAGCGCCTGGTTTCACTCCATCTCAATGCGCCCGGCGCACCCGGCCTCGCCGATTTCCGCGATGAACTGCGCCTCTCGGCATCCATGGACCTCACCTTCACCGCGCATAACCGCGTCTTTCAGTCTCTCGGCGTCTGGGGTCCGGGTACCGCAAGTGTCACGGGCGTTGCCAAGCCCGAGCAGGTCGATACCGCACTCATCTCGGACGGAGTTCTTCAAACCCTCAACGTGCCCGCTGCCGTCGGCCAGTGGCTCACGGCTGCTGACCAGGACCCGCACGGAAACCAGCGTGTCATGCTCAGCTACGGCTACTGGCAGCGCCGCTTCGGCGGCAACCCCAACATCGTCGGCCGCACCATTCAGGTCGATCACCAGCCGCGCGAAATCGCTGGCGTCATGCCTCGCGGATTCAAGCTGCTCAATTATGACTTCGATCTGGTCGTGCCGCTGGCCTTCGATCCCACCCATCAGCAGCTTGCCGGCTTCGCCTATCGCGGCATCGCGCGTCTCCGGCCCGGCGTTACCATCCCGCAGGCCAATCGCGACGTAGCCCGCCTCATCAACGTCTGGATGGACTCCTGGACCAATGGTCCCGGCTCCGACCCGCACTACTACCGCATCTGGAAGATCACGCCGTCGCTCCTGCCCTTGAAAGATCAGGTCGTCGGCAGCGTCGGCAACGTGCTCTGGGTCGTCATGGCCACCATCGGTGTGGTCATGCTCATCGCCTGCACTAACGTGGCCAATCTCCTTCTCGTGCGTGCCGATGCCCGTCAGCATGAGCTTGCCGTGCGCGCCGCGCTTGGTGCAGGGCGTTGGCGCATCACCCGCGAGCTGCTCCTCGAAAGCCTCACGCTCGGCTTGCTGGGTGGTGCGGCCGGTATTGCCGTCGCGTATGGCGGCCTCCGCCTCCTCACCGCCTTCGGTCCTGAGCACATGCCGCGCCTCGGTGAAATCTCGCTCGACGCGCGCTCGTTTGTCTTCACTTTGGCTCTCTCCATTCTCGCGGGCATTCTCTTCGGCTCCATTCCCGTCTTGCGTTACGCGCGTTCGCGGCAAGCGCAGCCGCTCGGTGCCGCGCGCACATCCAGCATCAGCCGCGACCGCCAGCGCGGCCGTAATCTCCTCGTCGTCGCACAGGTCGCCATGGCTCTGGTCCTGCTCATCAGCGCCGTCCTCATGATTCGCACCTTCAGCGCCATGCGCAGTGTGGATCCCGGTTTCTCCGATCCGCGCTCCCTGCAGATCATGCGCATCAGTATTCCCGATACGCTGGTGCACGACCCGCTCGCCGTCACGCAGGCGCAGCAAAGCATTCAGAACAAGCTCGCCGCAATTCCCGGTGTCTCTGCCGTCGGATTCGCCGCGGGCGTCCCCATGTCCGGAGCCGAACCGGGTTGGGATGAAATCTTCGTCGAGGGGCAAGAACTCTCCAGGCGACGATCCACCCATGCGCCTCTACAACTACGTTGCGCCCGGCTACTTCCATACCGTGGGCACGCGCATTCTCGCCGGCCGCGACTTCACATGGACCGACATCTACGGCCTCCATCCCGTCGGCATGGTCTCCGAAAGTCTCGCCCGCGAGCTCTGGGGCTCGCCCGTCGCAGCCATCGGCCAGCACTTTCGCGAGTTCTCCAGCATGCCCTGGTTTGAAGTCGTCGGTGTCGTCCAGGACGTGCGCGAGAACGGTGTCGATCAGGTTTCGCCGCCCACTGTCTACTGGCCTTCCATGATGCACGACCTCTATGGCCCCGGCGTCACCGGCACCCGCCGCACCGTTTATTTCGCCATCCGCACCCAGCGCGCCGGAACACAGGCCTTCCTCAATGAAATGCAACAGGCCGTCTGGTCCGTGAATCGCGATCTGCCTCTGGCCGATATCAGCACTATGCAGGACATCTATAGCCAGTCGATGGCCCGCACCTCGTTCACGCTCGTCATGCTCGCCATCGCCGGTTCCATGGCGCTCGCTCTCGGCATCCTCGGCATCTACGGAGTCATCTCCTACGCGGTCGCCCAGCGCACGCGCGAAATCGGCATCCGCATGGCCCTCGGCGCCAACAAGAACGAGCTTGCATGGATGTTCGTGCGCTCCGCGCTGGTGCTCACCGTGGCCGGCATTGCCATTGGCCTCGGCGCGGCATCCATCCTTATGCGCCTCATGCAGAAGCTTCTCTTCGGCATCGGCCCGCTCGATCCCGTCACCTTCACCGTCGTCCCCGTTGTTCTCGTCGCGGCAGCGGCGCTGGCAAGCTACCTTCCCGCACGCCGCACCGCCTCCATCGATCCCGTGGAAGCCCTGCGCGCCGAATAGAGGAATTCGAAACTCATCGCCAAGTGTCGGATCAGACTTCGAGCGCCTTCGCCGCAAAAGTGACTGTGAGTATGGCAGTCAGCCGTACCCGCCAAATCACTGGCTCACTTCATCCCGCCAATCCCTGCGCAAGTTGCTCCGGGTTCTCGAGACGTTTAAAGGTCTTGCGCCGTTAGGCGGAACTGGCGTGGCCTATTTGACGTACCTCTTCCGCAATGCACGGTCCGTATCGATGACCCTTTCGCGTAGAGGAACGGTCACTTGTGCAAGGTCTAATTGTTCGTGGTTGTGATCGGGCCTTGCCAGGTTTCAGCTTGGAGGTGCGCAGTTCTGTGCACTGCACACCAGAGGCTAGAATCGTCACAACGCGGAGCAACCTATGACGGCTGAACTAAAGCAAGCGTTGAAGCAGAGCGGACTTGGCTTTCTCAATCTCGGCATTGCGGTCGCATTGGTCATTGTTTTGCAGGTAACGGCGCACAAACATATTCCTGATCTTTCACTGATGTTTCTGAGTGCGCTCCTTGTGGCGGCAGTGTATCTGGTCGGATATCGCTTGATCGAACGACGATTGCCAAGCGAGTTGGTTGGTTCGGGCTGGTTGAGGGAGTTTACGGCCGGTGTTGGCGTGGGAGTGTGCTTGTTTTCGACCGTGATGCTGCTGCTTTGGCCGGCGTCCGTCTACCACCCAGCCGGCTGGGGAAGTGCCTCACTGTTGGGCGCAGGGGCGATTGCAGCTTTGTCCGAGGGAGTCATAGAAGAAGTCCTGTTTCGAGGGTTTCTTTTCCGGCTGATTGATAAAGTTGCTGGAACATGGTGGGCACTGCTGACAACCTCTGCTCTCTTTGGCGCTGCACACGCCTTCAATCCAGGGGCAACAATAGTCAGTTCGCTTGCAATTGCGTTGGAAGCGGGTGTGCTCCTCGGAGCCGCCTACTCCGCGACAGGACGTCTGTGGCTTCCCATCGGATTGCATGCGGCATGGAACTTTACGGAGGGCAGTGTGTTTGGAATGAGCGTATCGGGATTGGGCGCCGCAAAAGGCTTGATCTTGGGCTCCTTGACCGGATCCGCCATTCTGACCGGTGGAAAGTTTGGCCCGGAGGCTTCAATCGTCGCTGTGCTGGTGTGCTTGGCAGCTGCGGTTTTTTTCCTTCGGCGCATGATTGTGCTTGGGCGGGTACATCGCCCCGGTTGGAGCCAATCGGAGGGTGTCGTTCACGTCGACACCGATTTCAGAGTTGAATGAGTCGCAGCGCCTGCCGCCTCTTCTCTTTGTTCTCGACTGCTTCCTCCATCGAGTCCTCCTCGCTTCCGTGGATGTTTCGCGCGTGGAATCTTGAACTATGCCAGCAACTCCGCTTCCCGTAGCAGGCCCGTCACCTTCGTCCGCACCGGCTTCAGCACCGGCAGCTTGGCCAGTTTGAGCAGTTGGAGCGTCAACTCCAGTGCTCCTGCCGCCAGCTTCCGCGTGCGCTTTTGTCCCGCGCTTGTGTCGTAGAAAAGCATGACCAGCAACCCCATTTGCAGCGCCCAGAGTGCCACAGGCAGAAGCAGTGCTAAATCCGGCGGCAGCTTCTCCGTCTTCAGCGCCTCGGCAAACACCGCCATACTCCGTCGCCGGATGTCCTTCGTCCCCGCGCCGAGACACGAGAGCGGATGCTCTGGCTCACCTGTGTAACGAAACACGACGCCCAGCAGTAGCCGATCCTCTGCGGCCAAATCCAACTTGCTCATCAGCGCCACTGTCAGCCGTGTCTTCATATCTGTCTTGGCGGCAAACACTGGTGCGCACATCTCTTCCTGCAGCGTCTGCACTTTTTCGTAATACGCTTGGATGATCGCTTCCTTGCTCGGGAAGTAGTAGTACGCGGCCCCCTTCGCCACGCCCGCCCGCTCGGCCACCTGCTGCATCGTCGTTGCATCGAAGCCCTGGTCGCGAAACAGTTCCATCGCTACCTCAAAAATCTGCTGTCGCGTCTCTGCACCCTTCGTCGTTGCCGGATCAAATTTGACCATAGTCAAATCATGCATCAACTATTGACTGCAGTCAAGAAAAAGTGAACATGGTCAAAAAGCGATTCCTGGATGAGGTCGAAATTTGCCGTACACTGGATGCGTCATGCCTGTCCGCATCGCCATTCCTGAGCCCACCTCGGCCGACGCCGAATACAACCAGCGCTCTCTACCGCCCTACAAAGCGGCACTTGAAGCCGCGGGCGCAACACCGGTCGTGATCTCCCTGCTCGAGCGGCCGGATCAGGTCGCCAAAACCCTCGCCACGGTACATGGCGTTCTCTTACCCGGTAGCCGCTACGATGTCGATCCAGAGCGCTTCGGCGAGGCGCGCGTACCCGAGTGCGGACCCGACGATCCTGCACGTACTGCGGTCGACGAACTTCTGCTTCAGGATGCCTTTAACCTGCGCAAGCCGATCCTCTGCATCTGCCACGGAACCCAGACCATGAACGTGTGGCGCAACGGCTCGCTCTACCAGGACCTGCCCTCCACCGTGGGCACGGCAGTCAACCACAGCCCCGGCCGTCACATCGCTGAGGCGCATCCCATAGAAATCGTCCCCGGATCCCGTCTGGCCGCGCTCGCGCAAGGAGAGCAACTGCAGGTCAATTCGAGTCATCATCAGGCCATTAAGACTGCAGGTGACAATCTGCGGGTCACGGCCATCTCTACAGTCGACCATGTCATTGAAGCGGTTGAGCTCGATGATGCGAATCATTTCGTCGTTGCCGTCCAGTGGCACCCCGAGCGCACGTATCAGGAGAATGCTCTCTCTCGAGCTCTCTTTGCCAGATTTGTTCAAGCTGCGGAGTCCTGGCGCCCGCTCCCAGCGGCAACATCCCAACCGGTAGCCCAATCGTGAGCATGCAGGGAGAAATCACAACAAATCTGCGTAACCGCTTGGCCGATGCCAACCTCAAGCCTCTCACTGAGTCACAACTCAGCCAGTTTGAAACTTATCTTGATCTGCTTCTCAAGTGGAATGCCCGGCTCAACCTCACCGCCATCCGCGACACGGAAGGCATTCTCTCCCGCCACTTTGTCGAGTGCATAGCCTGTGCCCAGGCGCTTCCCGCGGAGCTATCAACACTTCTCGACTTCGGCTCTGGGGCTGGATTCCCGGGAGTTCCCATTGCGATCTGTAGACCGGAGATCGCTGTCACCCTCGCAGAGTCGCAGAACAAGAAGGCCGCATTCCTGCAGGAGGCCGTGCGAAGTCTGAATATAGCCGCGAAAGTCCACGCAGGACGAGCAGAGGCGCTTAGTTCTGTATTCGATTGCGTGACCCTACGCGCAGTCGACCGCATGGAGTCCGCTATACCTACGGCCGCCGGCTTGGTTCGGCATGGCGGTTGGCTCGTTCCCATGACGACGCGCGCAGAGCTCGCTTCCATTCAGACCAGCGTTGGTGCTCGCTTTCAATGGCTGAATCCGATCCAACTCCCGTGCAGCGAAGAGAGAATTCTCGGATTCGGGAGAAAGACTGAGCAAATGTAGAGAGAATGTTCCACGTGGAACACTCCGAATCAGACCTTCTGCAATGTTCCACGTGGAACATCCAAATTGCTCACTTGCGCCCACACCCATGTTCTACGTGGAACAATCCGGTCTATACGCGCAAGCGGACAACTCCGCAGGCCTCCAAATGAGCGAAATCTAAGAAAAATCCAGGCAGATTTGCTGCACCATTGGCGCGAGTTTTCCACCAATTGACCTTTTCCCACCCTCAAAATGCATACCCACGCCCCGAGTCGCAACTCTCAGCACCAGTGCAAGTTATCTACCACCGCCCATATCTCTTCCGGGAACTTTCCACAGCATCCCCACATTCTCCACAGGCGCTGCTCCTGTACTCCAACTGAGCAACTGTCTTAATCTCAACACCCATGGGCAAAATCCTAGGTGTCGTAAACCAGAAAGGTGGCGTCGGCAAGACGACCACCGCCATCAATCTCTCCGCCTGCCTTGCTTTAGAGGGTCTGCGCATCCTCCTGGTCGACTGTGACCCCCAGGCAAATGCCTCCTCTGGTATAGGCCTGCAGCGCGACGACAATCGACATTCCATCTACGATGTCCTCGTTGGAGAATCTCCCGCTGAACAGGTCATTCTGCCCACGGAGATCGAGAATCTCTGGATTTTGCCTGGATCCAAGAATCTCACCGGGGCCAACGTCGAGCTTGCCGGGGTGGAAGGTCGCCATTTGCGCCTCAAAAAGGCGCTCGAGCAGGTGAAAGAACAATATGACATCGTCGTTCTCGATTGCCCCCCAGCGCTCGACTTGCTCACCCTTAATGTCCTCGTTGCGGCGCAATCCCTCATTGTCCCCATGCAAGCCGAATACTTTGCCCTCGAGGGCATTACTGAGCTCCTTTCGACGCTCGAACGCATACGCGGCGCATTCAATCCGGAGATCTTCATTGAAGGTGTCCTCCTCACCATGTATGACGACCGCACCAACCTCGCCCAGCAGGTGACTCAAACCCTCCGTGAATACTTCGGAGATGGCCTCTTTAAGACCGTCATTCCCCGCAATGTCCGCCTTGCAGAAGCACCCAGCCACGGCAAACCTGTTGCGCTTTACGACGGACGCTCCCGTGGAACGGAAGCCTATTTCGAACTGGCCGGTGAGTTCCTCGCGCGCAACGAGATGGAAAGTCCCAGAGGAAAGGCCCGAAAGGCTGCTGCCCAAAGCGCGCCAGAAACTAAAGCAGAAGTACGCTTCTGGCCCTATTCCTGAACGGTTTTCCGAGTATGAAGACACACGCCGCGTTCGAATCAGACGACATTGAGCAATAGCAGAGAAACCGGCCAGTGAGCCGGGGAAGGAACAAGAATGATGACCGTAACCGCCCAGGACCCCAAGCGCCGCGCACTCGGCAAAGGCCTCGACTCCCTCATTCCTCGTCCTCAGGGACAAGCCCAGGCCTCTCAAGCTGCTCCTGCACCAAACGTTGAGGCCGGTAAGCCGCGTGAAATTCCCATCCAGATGATTGACCCGAATCCTTATCAGACTCGCATGCAGATGGACTCGGAGGAACTCGGCCAGTTGGCAGAGTCGATCGTGGCCAACGGCGTGGTGCAACCCATTCTTGTCCGCCCCCTCGCCAACGGACGATTTCAGCTCATCGCCGGCGAACGACGCTGGCGCGCATCGGAGCTTGCGAAGAAGGAAACCATTCCAGCACTGCTGCGCCAGGTCTCTGACGAACAGGCAATGGAGATCACGATTGTCGAGAACCTGCAGCGCGCAGATCTGAATCCGATGGAACAGGCCCGTGCCTTTGAAAGGCTTGGCCGCGAATTCCACATGACCCAGGAAAAGATAGCCCAGCGCACCGGAAAAGACCGCGCAACCGTGTCTAACTTCATTCGTTTGTTGAAGTTACCAAATTCCGTCCAGGCGCGTGTCGAAAATGGGCAGCTCACCTTCGGCCATGCCAAAGTCCTCCTTGCACTCGACAACGCAGAAGCCATTGAGAAGGCAGCTCAACGAATAACCGGTCTTTCGCTCTCTGTTCGCCAGACTGAAACCTATATCCAGGGCGTGTTAAATCCCGAATCAAAGAAAAAGGAGCCGAAGCCCGAGCAGCCCATTGACCCCAACGTCAAGGAAGTCGCCGAGCAGCTCCAGCGGTCTCTTGGACTCAAGGTCAGAATCGAGGATCACAAAGGCCGTGGCCGCGTCATTATCGAGTACGCGAAACTTGAAGACTTCGATTCGCTTCTGGAGAAACTCGGAGCGGCCTGAGTGCCGCGCAGACTGACATGCTGGGCCAACCATTTCTGCAGGTCGCATTGAATGGGGACAGAGTCCACCCGGCGGCACCGCGTACTCCGAGTGCAATCGCCAAAGCGGCGCGAGCAGCAATCGAAGCTGGTGCGAACTCGGTCCACGTGCACGCTTACGACGATCGAGGCCAGGAAACTCTTGATGGATACTGGTGCACGCAGGTGCTGAGCGCTGTGCGTGCGGAGTGCGCACAAATCCCCATCTCGCTCACAACGTCGGCAACCATCGTGCCAAATGCAACCGAACGGTTGCGTATTGTTGCCGCTTGGAAATTGATGCCAGATCTCATCACAGCAAATCAGGGAGAAGAAGGCATCGCGGAGTTGTGCGCAATGCTGCACACACGCGGCGTTGGCATTGAAGCTGGACTGCTGACTGTGGAGGACGCGCATACCTTTGTGCGCTCAGGCCTGGCGCCACTTTGTTGCCGCGTGCTCATAGAACCACTGGATCTGGACGCGGATGCGGCCCTGAAGCACGCAGCGCAAATGGAAGAGATTCTTGCGTCGGCAGGAATCGCGCTCGAACAGGTGCATCACGGCTACGGTATGGCCTGCTGGGCGGTCATCCGGCGCGCTCTCGCCCGCGGACATGGCATGCGTATTGGCCTGGAAGACGTGACGCAGTTGCCGGATGGTACTGAGGCGCACAGCAATGCTGAGTTGGTGGCGGCAGCCCGAAGGCTGCAGCCAGATCCAAATACATCAAAATAAGTGCAACGGGGAAAGAGCCGGATGCGCCCTCGCCTTACGCGATGACGTCTGTTGCGCGCCGCCCGAATTCTCCATTGCGACGATCGCCTTTCCGGTTGGGGTCGCGGCGGTCACGGATGCGAGTCATATCGGGCAGAACAATCCAGCGTTCAGCATCAGAACTGAGGGTTCTGTTTTCATCCACATCAGTATCCGTGCTGCTGCCGCTGGTCAGCATGCGATTCAGAACCGGGATGTTGGCGCGCTGTGTCTCAACAAAATCCACGCCTGCAACAGTCAGCGTAAAGTCGGAATTGTCTGCGCGGGTAATATAGCCCTTCTTCACCAGATACCAGGTGGTGAACTCCAGGTAGTCGCGCGGAAATCCCATGCGCTTCTCAATTTCTGACAGAGAAACCTCAGGCGTCGTGGGATTGTGGCGGCGCCGGTAGTAGAGCACTGCGAGCACGGCGAGGCGGCGATTCAGTTCGCCCTGCATCGTGTCCATAAAGTCGACATTGGTCGACATTGGCTGAGGCTGCGGAACTGCACTCTCAGCTTCCATGTCATAGGACATCCGCCGTTCAGGATCGGAAAGCACATCGTACGCCTCGCGCAGCAGATTGAACTTTTCAGGGTCCGATGTCTCTGGATTGTCCGGGTGAAAGCGCGCAGCGAGGAAGCGATACACGCGATGTATGGTGTCAAAATCCGCCGAGCGGCTGATTTGCATGAGCTCGTAATAGTCCACCTTATCCATAACAAGCATGAGACCCCCTCCGCTGTTGAGAATGTCTTGGATTCTAGCCACGCGGCCAAGTCCATGAAAATTGCCCAAATAGGGCACTCAGCTTCGTACGAGGGCATTCAATGGCCGTTTGCGGTGCCATCCTTTAACGCTTTTAGGGGAGAAATGCGAGGGAAGAAAGTGCCCGCGCAAAACAGCGGAACACGAAACACAAAACGTGGCACTCTCGCAGTTGAACCGGCCTTTGAAGTTCTCCTTCCACCTTTCCGGGGGACAATGGCTTGGATTCTACCGCGAAAGCAATTGTGAATTACACACAATCTTGCGAGTTATTAGGTTGAGTTATTGGCTCATTCCCGTTTTTGATTGACGAATACCGTGTTGGCACGCGACTTTGATGCATGTCCCTCTCGAGCACATTTGCCGTCGTTGCCTTCCTCGCCGCAAGCAGCGCATTGGGCCAGCCCGCTCAGCAAAATCCACTGGCGCCCTATCTCTCCGTCACGGAACCCGTCGTTGCCCTCAGGCATGTTGAAGTCATTGACGGCACCGGAGCCGCGCCCCAGCAGGACCAAACTATCGTCATTGACCACGGAAAGATTGCCGTCGTAGGCCCCAGCACAACCACCCGGCCACCCGCAGGCGCCCGCATCATCAACCTCAGTGGCCACACCGTGTACCCGGGACTCGTGGGCATGCACGAGCATCTCTTTTACACCGAGCCGATGAACCATCAACTGAGCGGCTTGGTCGTAGGCGAACTGGTTGACTCCGCGCCAACTCTCTATCTCGCCGCAGGAGTCACCACAGGACGTACAACTGGTAGCATCTCTCCGTATACAGACCTCAATCTGAAAAGGGAAATCGATGCAGGCCTTCGCACCGGCCCGGACCTCGATGTCACGGGCCCTTATCTCGAAGGCGAGCCGCCCCTCATTCCGCAAATGCATGCACTTAGCGGCCCCGACGAAGCTCGAAAAATGGTCGATTATTGGGTCAGCCAGGGCGTCACCTCCTGGAAGGCCTACATGCATATCACGCCGGCTGAACTCAAAGCCGCCATTGACGAGGCCCACAAGCACGGCCAGAAACTCACCGGTCATCTCTGCACAGTGGGATTCACCGAAGCCGCCAACATGGGCATCGACAACCTCGAGCACGGTATCGTCGTCGATAGCGAGTTCTATCCCGGCCGCAAAGAGGGTGAATGTCCTGCGAATCTCCGTCAGGAAATGGCTAAAGACCTTGACGTATCCAGCCCGCGCGTCATGGCCATGATCCACACCCTCGTTGAAAAACATGTTGCCGTCACTTCCACCCTCGCCGTGCTCGAAAGCATGGCCCCTGGCCATCCACCCATGAGCTTTCTTCTGCGCGAGAAAGATTCCATGCCGGCTGAAGTCTTCGCCAGCATTATGAGCATTCGCGGCCAGATCGGCGATCATGCCGCCCGTTCACCCATGGGTGTACTCGTCAAAAAAGAGATGCAATTTGAGCGCGAGTTCGCCAGCGCCGGCGGCCTTCTCATGTCCGGTTGCGACCCCACCGGATACGGCGCAGTACTTCCCGGCTTCGGCGATGAACGCAATCTCGAATTGCTTGTGGACGCAGGCTTCACACCACAGGAAGCCATTCATATCGCCACTGAAAACGGCGCCAAATATCTCGGCCGCGACAACCGCATCGGAACCGTTGCTGTAGGCAAACAGGCTGATCTCGTTGTCGTGAAAGGCGACGTGGCTAAGGATATTTCAGCAGTGGAGAACGTCGAAACAGTCTTCAAGAACGGCCAGGGCTTTGACTCAGCCAAACTGATCGAAAGTGTTCGTGGAATGGTCGGCTATCGCTAGTTGGAAGGGCAATAGGCGCGGCGAAAACCGCGCAACAGGAGAGAACTAGGCAGCAGCAACAAACGCCGGCAGCGCATTTGAAGCACTTGCCTGCAGCAACTCGGTCATGTGCGCCGCGAGCCCCGTGTACATCGACGCCGCCCGAAAGGTGTTTACGCGCACAGTCTCCGTCGCCTGGCTAACTAGGCATTGTGCCAGAGTTGTCATTACGCAGATCCGAATCTGTGCCGCGTCGGCATGAATATTCTGCAACAGTGCAGGGTCCACATTGCTGGCATTGCGCGCTGCAAAATCCGCAATCTCCAGCATGACTCCCGCGTTCCGGTAAATTGCGCGCAACCCGCGAACTCCGCCCAGCTGCTCCCAGGTCTCCTCGGGGGTCGTGCTCAGGCCTTCCTTCCAGGGGAAATGCTCGCTCAGTGCGTTGAACTTCAGACCCTCATTCAGTCTGCCAATCAACGACTCCCAGCTCTGACGATTGCGACGGCGGACGGACATTTGCCAGTACACGAAGTACCCGGCTATGGCCACAACGAGTGCGATTTGTCCGATCAAAAAGAGCATCGCTCGTCTTCAAGTTCCGCGTCACAAAGGCGCATTGGAGGAGGTTTCGGTTGCTGCCCTATCACCGCAGGCGGTGAAAGGGAAGGTAGACGGGCCCGGAGAACTGCTTGAAGCAAAACTTCGTAAATCGCTTTAGCGGGTAGCTGTTCAACTCCTGGACGCCCCGCGTTCTCATCAATTTAGGATGATATCGCCGGCGAAACAATCACACTTTTGTGTATCCAAGATAGACTTAAGGACCATAGAACACCTGAATTCAGCAAGATAAACCCCGCCTAAATCCATTCAGGCCGCACGGGGGAGTCCTTGACTCTTCAGCCCTGGCTCTTCTTCCGCTCTTCCGCCTCTGCCAGCCAGCCACGCCGCAGCTTTTCTGGTGCCACAGACGAAAGATACGGCTTGATATCCAGAATCGGCGACCCGTCCAGCATGTCCACCCCACGCACACGGATCTTCGATCCCTCAACCCCTAGAATCTCCACCACAGTGAGCCCAATCGGGTTCGGCCGTCGTGGAGACCGTGTCGCAAACAGCCCATGCGGCCGGTCGTCCGCCGGTGGATGCGACGTCAGATCGAAGTCCTTAATCTCGCTGAAGACCCACAGCACAAAAAGATGCGAGAACCCTTCCACATCCTTCAGCCCGGCCTCCAGCTCCGGCCGAATCTCCAGCACGCCCTCCTCAGGGTGCCGCGCGCCGGGTCCCTTGGGAACCGCATGTGTGTCCTGGAATGGGCTCCTTACCCACCCAATCGGGCTGAACGTATAGCTATCGGAAACAGTAGCGCTCATGCATCCATGCTACCCCCACCCCCGCGCTGCCATTTGTGATGCCGCGCAACCAGGGCCATCGCGCCCTCCCATACCCACAAACAACAAAAGCCACCCTCACGGTGGCTTCCTGTTTCATTTGATTTCTTGGTGCCGAAGAAGGGACTCGAACCCCCACACCCTTGCGAGTACGTGGACCTGAACCACGCGCGTCTGCCAATTCCGCCACTTCGGCACGGGACACGTTTCTGGCCTCTTTAGCCAGAACGGCAGCATCTCTGAGTCTCGCAAAACCGCTCTGCTAAGTCAACTTGCCTCCGCCCGCGCTCACTTCCGCTTCAGCGCCTCTAGCTCATCCAGCGTCCGCGGCCAGTCCGCCCCCAGCAGCCGTGACAGACTTCTGTCCGCCAGCACCTTCCCGCCCGTCTGGCACGTCGGGCAGTAGTTCGTCTCATTGTCCGCATAGCGAATCCGCTGCACCGGCGCGCCGCATCGCGGGCAAGGCTGCTCAAACTTCCCATGCACCGCAAACTCCGGTCGAAACGCCGTCACGTTCTCCGGGAATTTTCTCCTGGCCTCGGAACCGAGCCGTTCGCACCACGCAGACAACACTCCCCGCGCCGCATCAAACAGCTGCTCCCACTCCTCGCCCTTCAGCTTGTGCGTCTGCGCAATCGGAGAAAGCCGCGCCGCATGCAGAATCTCATCCGAGTACGCGTTGCCAATTCCGCTCAATATCCTCGGGTCCGTCAGCGCCCGCTTCAGCGTGCGATTTTCCTGCAGTCAGTGCCGCACGAAATCCGTCCAGGTCCAGAGGAAAAACTTCAACCCCGCCCGCGTCGAGCCCGCGCAATCCATCTTCGCCGCGCACCACATGCAGCGACGCGCGCCGCTTCGATCCCGCCTCCGTCAACACCAGCGAACCGGATGCAAAATCGAACGCCGCCAGCATCTGCCGCCCGCTCAACTTCGCACCCGCAGGCCTCCAGTGCAGCCGCCCCGCAATCATCAGGTGCAGCACCAGCCACACATCGCCTTCCACGCCAATGCATATCCGCTTGCCCACACGCCGCAAGGCGACAACTTTGCGTCCGTGCGTTGCCTCCAGCGGTGGCTCCACACTGCGCAGCAGGAATATGGAAGCCAACCGCACCTGCTCCAACACCTGCCCCAGCACCCGCGCCTCAAGCGCCGTAATGTACGCGGAAATGTCAGGCAGCTCAGGCATGTATGGTTAGTTTGCGTCATCCGGAAGGTATTTCGTTAGTTCTGCGCTAGACTTTCTAAGAATGTCAATCGATTTGATTAGGTATGCAAGCGACTTTCTAAATGGTCACAGCATTCCTGCCCGAACAACTGAATCCGCGGCCGTGACACTCGACGGTAGATTTTCGATCGCACCGAGAGTTGTCAAGATATCTCAACGTTCGGATGGAAGATTCACAACTCAGGTTGATGTGATTGTGGGCTCGGACCACCTGAAGGATCGTTGGCTCGTCGAGTCAAGTGCAGGTTGGCACGAAGATCAGCAGGAAGCTACTCTCATCGCTTTTCGCAAGCTAGTCCAAGGCTCTTTGCATGTTGCAGTAGATGCGCTTTACTCCGCGGGCAGTGCTGGGGACCAGGTTGAATGGGAGGAATGGACCGTCGCCGAAGATCGGTGGCGGGTATGCATGGACCGCTTCTAATGCAAATGGAAGCACCAGTAAAAGTCACCTTCGATCACTTACTAAACTGTGTGCGTGACAGACTTCCCACTCAACTTCGCCGGGAGCCACATTGGATGCGGCTTTATCTTTTCAAGCTGAATGGAAAGCTCATTGCATCAGAAGTCCTCTTGGAAAACGAAATATGGGAAGAGGGCGTAACCGCGATTAAAAGTCATGATTGGCCTATGGGAACGTATGGCTGCCGCTTGTTTTTGATTCTCCTTCCAAATGACCAAACGGGCAAAGAGAATCTAACCTCGTGACCATGCTTTTGTACCCGTGGCAAGGCGCGATAACTTGTATTGGAAGATTTCAAACAAAGACTGAAGTAATATTGCCCCGCCGCCTAACTCACCACCGCATTATCAATCAGCCGCGTCTCGCCCACCCACGCAGCCACTGCAAACAAGGCTCCCGCCTCCGCCGTCTTTACCGGCTCCAGCGTCTCCCCGTTCACCAGCTCCACGTACTCGATCTTCAGGTTCGGCTCCGCCGCCAGGCTCGCCTTCGCCGTCGCTAGCAACACCTCTGCCCGGCGCTCTCCGTGCGCCACCAGCGCCTCCACGCGCCGCACTGCCCGGCTGAGTGCAAGTGCTTGCTTGCGTTCCTCCGCAGTCAAGTACACATTCCGCGAACTCAGCGCCAGCCCGTCCGTGTCCCGCACAATCGGGCACACCACCAGCTCCGCCCCAAAGCACAGGTCGCGCATCAGCCGTCGAAGCACCGCCACCTGCGCCGCATCCTTTTGCCCAAAATACGCCCGGTCCGGCTCCGTCGCCGCCAGCAGCTTCGTCACCACCGTTGCCACGCCGCGAAAGTGTCCCGGCCGTGAAGCGCCGTCCAGCCGGCTGCTCAACCCTTCCACTTCCACAAAAGTCGTCGACCCCGCGGGATACATCTCCTCCACCGAAGGCGTGAACATCGCATCGGCGCCTTCCTTGGCCGCCAGCTCGCAGTCGGCCGCAAACGTCCGCGGATACCGCGCAAGATCTTCATTCGGCCCAAACTGTGTGGGATTCACAAACAGGGTCACAACCACGTAGTCACACGCCGTCGATGCCGCACGAATCAGCGATCCATGTCCAGCATGGAGCGCCCCCATCGTGGGCACCAGTCCAATCGACATCCCTTTTGCCCGCTGCTGGCGAACCCGCTGCTGCAGCTCGGCGACCGTGCGTAGTAGTTCCATCAGGCTGGTCGTGCGGTGCGACGGTGAGACGCCGTCTCCGGCCGGTGCTTCAGCGCGCTGCGCGCCTGCGCCGGCAGGTGGTAGCTCTCCTCGTCGCTTGGAAAATTGCGGTGCTCTACGTCTTCACGATAGCGCTCCACCGCCGTGCGGACAAGACCCGCCGCATCTCCATAGCGCCGTACAAACTTTGCGGCAGGCGCAAATGTCAGGTTTACCAGGTCATGGAACACAAGAATCTGCCCGTCGCAGTCCGGACCCGCGCCAATTCCAATCGTCGGAATCGTCAGCTCCGCCGTGATCGCCGCAGCCACTTCCCGCGGCACGCCTTCCAGCACCAGCGCTCCCGCGCCGGCCTCGGCAAGAGCCCGCGCGTCGGCCTGCAACTGGGCAATCGTCTCCTGCGTCTTTGCCTGCACGCGATAGCCGCCCATCCTGTGTACGCTCTGCGGAGTCAATCCCAGGTGCGCCACCACAGGAATCTCTGCCTGTGTCAGCGCTCGTACTAGTTCCGCGCGCGGCCCTTCAATCTTCACCGCCTCGGCGCCGGCTTCCTTCACAAACCGCACCGCGTTCGCCACAGCGTCTTCAATCGTTCCGTGGTAGCTGCCGAACGGCATGTCGGCCACCACCAGCGCCCGATGCACCGCGCGCCGCACGGCACGCGTATGGTGCAGCATCTCGTCCACGGTTACGGCCAGCGTGTTGTCGTGCCCCATCACCACCATCGCCAGGGAGTCGCCCACCAGAATCAGGTCAATTCCGGCTTCGTCCACCAGGCGCGATGTCGCGTAGTCGTACGCCGTCAGCGCACTGATGAGCTTGCCCTGCCGCTTCATCTCGGTCAGTACAGGCATGGTGATTTTGGTCGCAGAAGTCGCGGAAGAGGAAGCTCCGCTCGAGGGGAAGTGCGTAAGGCTCATGGTAAGCTCCAGTGCCGCTCCGGAGACACAGGATACGGCCCGAACAACTCAAGTATACGCCCGGTAGGAGATGCCGCTCAATTCTCTTCAGGTCCACCCAGCCCCCACACTCCATGTCCCCATCTCGCCTCCGCCAGGGCAACGAAAGACTGTTTCCAGGCAGCGCAGGAACAAGTCCTGCCTCATTCTCTTGGACGGAATGAGTAGAAGCGACCAAATCTCCCGCGAGGACTAACCAACACCCGCTGCACCGCATTGCCCTGCCCCAACGGTATAGGTCCGCCTCTATCACTTTCCTTAAATTTGACCAAATTTCGCTTAATTTCGGCTATTTGCACGGGGTGTGCAAACTGTGCGGCCAGCATATGCTTCTCAATTCCGCACCATGGAGCCACAAAATGCACGCCATCCCGCGCATCGCCGCTTGGCACGCAAAGGCGGCAAGCATTCTCGCGCCACAGCCCTGTCATCTGGCCACGATACACGCGCCCTTTCGCCATCCCTCGGGCAAAAGCGCGTCGCAGCCTGGGTTGCCTCCCGCGGCACTTGCCGCCGGGCAGCCACCCGCCGCACACTGGGTTAGCGCGCGCATGTTCACTCCACTCCAAACCGGGTTGTCCGTTGGACTTGGCGCATTGGCCGGCGCAGGCCTCGCTGCCGGTGGCTTTGCCTACGCGGCCATGTGGCCCGCTTCGGAGATCTTCGGATGGGCGCTCAAAGCCCCGCCTCGCCCCGGAGAGCTCGCCCTCACCTTCGATGACGGTCCCAACCCTGCCTGGACACCGCGCCTCCTCGATATCCTCAATACCCACAACGTTCGCGCCACCTTCTTTCTCGTTGGCAAGTACGCTGAGGCCGAGCAGGAACTCACCCGCCGCATCGCTCAGGAAGGCCACCTCATTGGCAATCACTCCTGGAGCCACCCCAACCTCGCCCTCAAAAGCGGTGCCTATGTCGACGATGAGTTAATGCGTACCTCAAAGACTCTGCAGGACATAACAGGGCAGCACGTCAAGTATTTCCGCCCGCCTTTTGGCGGCCGCCGTCCGCGCGTCCTGCGCTCTGCGCTTGAGCTGGACATGACGCCTGTCCTCTGGAACGCCATCACAACGGACTGGAAGGAGCCTTCAGCCGACAAGATCGCGGAGCGGCTCATACGGCGCATCGATCATCTTGAACAGCTTTTTTGGGCTACAAATATCGTGCTTCACGATGGCGGTCACCTGAAGCTCGGTGCCGATCGCGGGCCGTCCGTTCAGGCTGCCGGCCAAATCCTTGCAAGATATAAACATACGCATCGCTTCGTCACTGTCGATGCATGGGATCCAACCGTCCCCGCCGCTTCCCGAACCGAGCCGTAAACCGGAATTTGTATCAGTACCTAGCCTTGTTGTGCCACAACGGCACCTTCGCGCTCCCTGCGACGCAGCGCAAAACCCACCCCTTGGAATGCCAGCGCAACGGCAAGGAAGGCCGCGATGGTCATGTCGAAGTTCAGTTTTTGCTTCTCTATCACCAGGTAGCCAATGGCATGGGCTCCAGCGGCCGCAAAAACCATGTAGTTCCAGCGCTGCAGACTCTTCCACTTAGGCGTCCCCAGCTTCCTCAACGACCAGTCGTTTGAAGTGGAGAAAAGTGCGGCCAGCAGCAGCAGGCTCAGCACACCTGTGTAGTTGGAGAACCCGAACAGATCGTGGCGAAGTGGGAGGATGTGGTGGTGATCCTGCGAGCTGTAAAAATAGTAAAGCCAGGGCTTTCCGCGCATGTGGACGAACTGCCCAATCCCCGCATGGGTAATCCCCGCAATGCCGGCCCAGATGCCAGTGTCCCGGCGTAGATCGCTTGAAATTGGGTTGGTACGCCTGCAAAACAAGTTCCACGGCCCTATCAGCAGCGTTGCCACCAGAAGCGCCAGGGCCGGGTACGCGGTTGAAAAGCTAAGCCGTGTAATCACATCAGGATATGGCCTGGTCACGTAAAGCAGATACGTGCCCGAAAAACTCAGGGCAGCCAAAGGCAAGTGGTGAACGGCGAGCCTTCGCAGCAATCGCCTGCGCTTGAAGGTAAGACCAGTCATCTTCGTTTGGGAGGATACTGCCTTGTGCTCAGGACGCGAAAGATGAACGCGCAGCCTCAATGGTTGCAGTCACTTCCGCCTCTCCGTGCGCAGCACTCACAAAGGCTGCTTCAAATTGCGAGGGCGGCAGCCAGACACCTCGGTCCAGCATGGCCCGGTGGAAACGTCCAAAGGCGGCTGTGTCAGACTTCGCGGCATCGTCGTAATTTCTCACCGGTCCGGGAGTGAAGAACCACGTCCCCATGGACCCTATCCGATTGATAGTGATAGCGATACCTTGCCTCTTCGCTTCGGCCGCAACACCTTCGAAAAGCGCCTTCGCGGTCGAGTCGATGTGCGGATAAATGGCGTCAGAGTGATTGCGCAGATGCGTCAGCGTCGCAATACCCGCAGACATCGCCAGCGGATTACCGCTCAATGTTCCCGCTTGATAGACCGGCCCTAACGGCGCAAGTAGATCCATGAATTGGGCTTTTCCGCCAAAGACGCCGACAGGAAGTCCGCCGCCGACGATCTTCCCAAGTGTGATGAGGTCCGGGTCGAGCTTGAAGTATTCGCACGCGCCGCCAGGGGCAAGACGAAATCCCGTCATCACTTCATCCACAATGAAGAGCGCGCCGTGCCGCGTCGTAAGTGCACGAAGACCTTCAAGATAGCCGTCAGCGGGCAGAATGCAGCCTGCATTACCAACAACCGGCTCAAGGATGATGGCCGCAATCTCGCCTGCGTGCGCTGTGAAGGCGGCCTCCACGGCGGAGAGATCGTTGTACGGCAGCGCAAGTGTAAGCGATGCAATCTCTTCCGGCACCCCAGCCGAACCCGGAATACCCAGAGTTGCAACACCGGAACCGGCTTTGACCAGCAGGCTATCGGCGTGTCCGTGATAGCAGCCTTCGAATTTGATGATGCGCTTGCGATTGGTTGCCGCGCGTGCCAACCGTATCGCCGACATTGTTGCCTCTGTTCCCGAAGAAACGAAGCGCAGCTTCTCAATCTGCGGATAGCAGTCTTTAATCAGCTCCGCAAGATCGCTTTCCACCGCAGTTGACGCGCCGAAACTGGCGGATCTCTCCGCCGCTTCCTGAATGGCCTCAACAACCGGCGGAAACGCATGACCCAGAATCATCGGACCCCACGAGCCGAAATAGTCAATGTAGCGATTTCCATCCACGTCAAAGAGATACGCACCTTCGGCTCGCTCCACAAAGGGCGGTTCCCCACCCACCGCGCGAAATGCGCGCACTGGAGAATTGACTCCGCCTGGAAAGAAACTCTCGGCTCGTTTCTGCAGGGCGACGGACCTTGTACGAACGAAGGAAGCGGCTGGGGTGGTCATGATGGGTTCAGTATAAAAGGGATTTGAATGCACAGATGTGATAACGCGCTTGAATCTTCTCGCACTTCGATATCATCGCGAACAGTGTGAGCCAGTGGTCACAACTCGACGGACGACTACTCGTCATCTTCGATGGACATTGTGGGTTATGTAACCATGCGGTGCGCTGGTTTCTGCAAAAGGACCGCCGAGATTGCATGCGTTTCGCCCCATCTGAGATACCGAGGGTGACGCAATTGCTTGTGCAGCTCGGCGTTGTCATGGAGAGCGTTGCGGATGGACCGGGGTCGATCGTAGTTGTGCGGGGCCTGGAGCGCGAACAGCCGCAAGTGTTGTTGCGCTCCGATGCGGTAATTGCAATGCTCAGTGTATTGCCGCAACCATGGCCCTTCTGGGCATGCATCCTGCGCGCCCTGCCCCGTCTCATGCGGGACTGGGGCTACGAACTCATCGCGCGCTGGCGTTATCGCATCTGGGGGCGGCTCGCTGTGTGTCCTATGCCAACGGAAGCAGAACGCCGCAGATTCTTATAGTGCGTTTGCTGCCTTACGGCAGCGGCGCGCGAGGAAAAGCAGCATCAGATTCATTCCTATGGAAAGACCCATCAGCAGGCCCATCAGAGCGTCGATCCAGTCGTGTGACGCGAGAGTCGTCTTCGGCGAGAAGTTCCAGAGCAGCAGCCCCGCAACGAGGGCAAGATTGGCAGTGGCGCGGAGCCATCGGCTTCGGCGGGACGAAGTTGCGTGAGCGATGCACATGGTCTTCTCTCCTTCAGTCGCGCAGTTTGTACCAGAGCATCATGGCGATCTTTACGACAGCCATAATGGCGATGATGGCGAACAGATCCCAATGGATGACGTGCTGCACGATGAGGCGGTACTCGAAGATGCAGAGGGCGAGCAGTGCTCCAGCCAGACCCGCGACGCTGGTGGAGCGGCGGCGATGCTCGAGGAAGCGCTCGTCGACAAATTGGCCGAAGAATGGGATGCGGCTGAGCGGATGGCTCATGGTTCTTTCTCCAGAGTGAAGATGTGGTCGGTGGGACAGCTGAAAACGCGCGCGAAGGTGAGCGCGAGGGAGAGGCTCGGCACATAGCGATTGCGCTCAATGGAGTTGATGCTCTGGCGCGAAACGCCCGTGGCTTTGGCGAGATCCTCCTGCGTCCAGCCTTTAGCTGAGCGGAGCTCTTTCACGCGATTGAGGACAGCGGGTTCCATGTCAAGTAGACTTTACTTTCCGAGAGTAGCGCCGTAGCGGATTTATGTCAAGCATGCTTGACATATGTGGCAAGAGTAACGGTAGCAGTCGAAATTGGCCGAATCGTCCTTGCACCCGGTGACCTTCGCGCGGCGGCGGTGAGCGATGCACAGAGGCGCGCCCGAAATCCTGCTAGAATCAACCTTTCCGACGCAACCAACCTACGCGTCCAAACCTCCGCAGAGAGTCCGTCCGTGCCTGAAGAATCCAAAAAGAAGTCTGTGACCTACGCCGATGCTGGAGTCGATATTTCTGAAGGCGACCGCACAAAGGGACGTATCAAGTTCCTGGCGCAGAAAACATTCACACGCAACGTGATGGGCGGCATTGGCGGCTTTGGAGCGCTCTACCGGCTGGATACGGGGCGGTGGAAGAATCCAGTTTTAGTGAGCTCCGCCGACGGAGTTGGGACGAAGCTTAAGGTGGCCTTTGAGATGGGGCTGCATCACACGGTGGGCGCGGACCTGGTGAACCATTGCGTGAACGACATTGCCGTGCAGGGCGCGAAGCCGCTGTTCTTTCTCGACTACTTTGCCAGCGGGAAGCTGAACCCGGAGGTGACGGAGAGCGTGGTTTCCGGCCTGGCCGAGGCGTGCCATGCCAACGGGTGCGTACTCATCGGCGGTGAGACGGCGCAGATGCCAGGTTTCTATACCGACGGCGAGTATGATCTCGCGGGATTTATTGTCGGCGCAGTGGATCGCGACAAATTGATTACCGGTCAAGGCATCAAACCGGGAGATGTGCTGATCGGTTTTCCTTCAACCGGTCTGCACACAAATGGCTACTCGCTGGCGCGGAAGCTGCTGTTTGAAGTTGCCGGCTATAAGTACACGCAATATGTCTCTGCCATTAAGGAAAAAGCGGGCGTGGCGCTCATGAAGACGCACCGCAGCTATCTGAGCGTAATTCAGAAGCTTTTCACCGGCGGTTTGACGAACGGAATGGCGCACATCACAGGCGGTGGCATCACGGAGAACCTGCCGCGCATTCTGCCCAAAGGCACAGGAGCGCAAATTGAAATTGGCTCTTGGCCGGTTCTGCCCATCTTCGACCATCTGCGCGAGCTGGGCCAGGTGAGCCAGGACGAGATGATGCGCACGTTCAATATGGGCGTGGGGCTCATCGCATCGATTCCCGCCGCCAAGTTCACTAAGGCCAAGGCGCTGCTGGACCGCGCGGAAGAGAAGTTTTACGTGATTGGGCGCGTTGTGAAGGGTGATCGCCGGGTTCAGTACACGTAAATAAGTGACGAGTAGGCAGTGAGTCAGCGCGGCCAACGGAATGAATTAGATAGGCTGAGGAAGCGCAGCAGTTTCTTAAATGGGAGCGGCGAGTTGGATAACGCGCATGTGGACAGGCCGGACGCGAAGCCCCTACGTTTAGGAATTCTGCTCTCTGGGCGCGGCTCAAACTTTCTGGCAATTGCGGAGAACATCCGCGCGGGAAAACTGCGCGGCGTTGAGATTGCAGTTGTGATCTCGAATATTGCGGACGCGCAGGGCGTCACTACAGCGCGAGACCTGAGTCTGGCGACAGAGGTGTTCGTCTCCAAGGGCAGACCGCGTGCCGAACACGATGCGGACATCATCTCTGCGTTGAAAAAGCACGATGTAGATCTGGTGATTCTGGCCGGATATATGCGGCTCCTGTCGCCGGAATTCATCGCCGCATTTCCCAATCGCATTCTGAATATTCATCCATCCCTATTGCCGGCGTTTCCGGGACTCGACGCACAGACGCAGGCGTTTGAGTATGGAGTGAAGGTAGCCGGGTGTACGGTCCATTTTGTGGACGAAGATTTGGATCACGGAGCCATCGTTCTGCAGCGGGTGATTGAAGTGCTGGAATCAGACGATGCGCACACGCTTGCGGAGCGAATTCTGGCGGAAGAACACATAGCCTACAGTGAAGCGATTGCGCGCGTCGCGAGCGGCGAGTATAAGCTGAGCGGCCGGCGCTATATGAAGTGCTAAAACGCGCCAAATTGATCAATACGCCCAACGCAATCTCGTTGAATTCCTTTCGATCACCCCATCCCTAATGTGCAGAAATTCACTTTGCAGATAATTTCGACCCTTCAACCTACTCTGAATAGGTAGCCAGAATCCTGCGCAAAAGTGTTGCGTGGCTCTCTCTGATTTAACTGAGATCCCGCGGCGCGTATTCCTGCGACATGGACTCTGGCACAAGTTGAGACGGGCGGCTTCGGCCGCCCTTTTCCATGGAAGGAGTACAAGTGAAGAACTGGATTGCCAATATCTGGGAGCATCCGCGCACGACCGCGACCGGCGTGCTGATTGCGGTAGCGAGCATTGCCGGTGTCCTGTCGCAACAAGGAGTCACGCTTGGTCACGTTGGAGGCGGAAACACAGTTGCTCTTGCGGGCGCGCTGGCGACAGCTCTGCTGGGGCTGGTGGCGCGCGACCCCAGCGCAAACAGCGCGTCAGGAGGGAATGGCCAGAACACAACCAAATCTGAAAGCGGCAGCGATACGGACGCTCTATCGAATACAGCGGCGAAGAGTACCAGCGGAACGATTTTGCGTATGGGTGTGGTGATGGCACTGCTTCTGCCATTGCCACTGCTGGATGGATGTAACGGAACGAGCGTGGCGCAAAACATTGTGAACTGGACACCAGCGTTGCAGAGTGCTGTGGCGTCCGTGGATTCAACCGCAGCACTTCTTTCGCCGGAAAACGGAAAAGCATTTGCTGCAGTGACGATGGGCTTTGACACGGCTTCCAATGTGCTGGCGCAGCAGGCAAAAGCGTACCTGGCGAATCCGAGCGACAGCACATTGGCGAATCTGCAGACTCAAGTGGTCACCTTCCAGCAGCAGGTGAATGCATCGCTCCTGATGGCGGCGGGCATTGCCGATACGGCGAACAGGCAACGGGCGCTGGTTGCCGTGCAGGCAGTGGCCACGGCGGTAACAGCAATCCTTGCGCTGGTGCAGTCGATTTCAAGCGGGAAGGCTGTGGCAGAAATGGCGGCCACAGCGACGATCAAGATTGCCCAGGTGGACCCGCTGATCAGTCGCGAAGCCACAATACGGACTGTCGCTGAGCACTACGCTGAAACAGATGACGATGGCAGCGATGCAGGTGGAACAAGCCCACACGGCGGCGATTCAAGCTGGCTTCTGAGCATTGCATGCAGGCGCTCCGTGTACCTGCGGCCCCGCAAGAGTTCGCACGTCGTCCGCATCAGGTGCCCGCCATCTCACTCTTCTTGCTAAAACGGGCAAGAATAGATGGGCAACTGGCGGCCCTCTGTCGCCTCAATGGCAAATAGACGATTGCCTGATGGCGTTTGTAAGTTCGCGCGTCCCCAAACAGAGACGCGCGAACTTACTTGAGAAGCGGAACGTGTCAGCTGTTGGAGACTTCAGCTTCGCCGAGCAGGAGTTTAAGTGTGATCCGCTTCTGACCGCGAAGGACGGTGACGCTGATGGTGTCCCCCGCCTGGTGTTTGTCCATAATCGTGCTGATGTCCTGTGTGTTGGTGACCTGCTCGCCATCGATAGCGATGATCAAGTCGCCGCCCAGCATGATGGGCGTGTTGCCCACGTAGGCACGCTCATTGCCGCCGTGAAGACCTGCACGCTCTGCCGCGCCGCCCGGCAACACGCGCTGGATAAGGACGCCGTAATCGGCAGAGAGTCCCATCTGCTGGGCGAGATCGGGACCAATGGCAAAGGAGACGATGCCGAGCGAAGGCCGTTTGACACGGCCATACTTGTTGAGATCAGAGAGCACGGCCTTGGCGGTATTGATGGGAATGGCGAATCCAATGCCGGAGTTCTGATCGGCGCCATTGGAGGCGATCATTGTGTTGATGCCGATGACGTCCCCATGTGAGTTGAGCAGGGGACCACCGGAGTTGCCCGGATTAATGGCGGCGTCGGTCTGAATCGCATCCTCTATGAGAGCGCCGTTGGCATTGCGGATCGACCGGATGGAGCTGATGATACCCCTGGTCATGGTGCCACTCAGACCGAAGGGATTGCCAATGGCGTAGACCTTCTGGCCCACATTGAGGCCGGATGAGTCAGCAAGAGTGACGGGCTGAAGGTTGGGCGCATCAATCTGGAGTTCGGCCAGGTCGTGAACCTTGTCGATGCCGACGACTTTGGCAGAGTAGCGGCGCTTGTTGCTGAGTGAGACCTCAATGCCGCGATTGGCTCCTTCAACAACGTGATAGTTGGTGAGGATATGGCCAGCCTTGTCGAGGATGAAGCCCGATCCCTGGCCCTGCTGCGGGACCGCTCCATAGAAGAAGTTGAAAACCAACGCAGTGGACGTGATGTTGACCACCGAAGGCAGGACTCGCTTATAGACGGCGATGTTGTTCTGTTCTTCGGAGTCGTACTGAGGAGCTGCATGGGCCTCTGTGAGTTCAAGGGGCGAGCCTGAGTAGCCGTTATGGAGAAACGAAAAGTGGCCGAAAGGAGAACTTGCATGGGTCGTGATATACCAGAACCCACCCACCAGCACGACAACCAGCAATAAGCGGCGCAATTTCATGGTGTAGGAACCAAAAGACCTTTCTGGAATTCAACGGGCAAACATGGGCGTCCTCCACGCTCGATCGGGCACGCACCTGCTGCCGCTCTCTATTATTTTAGAGACTCTTACTCGAGCGATTTGTTGCTTTCGTCCTTCAATCGCAGCCACAGGCGCTCAACCTGCTGACGCAAAACTTCCCTATCTCCTGTATTTTCCAGTACGTAATCGGCGCGAGATGCTTTTCGCGCATCGGGAATTTGATGGGCAAGCCGGGCGCGAGCGTCGGACTCTGTTGCAGCACGATTGGCACCAGTGGGGTCTACGCGGGCAATGTAGCGGGCGATCTTGAGCTCGTCGGGCGCGGTGACGACGACGACGCGGTCGAAGCGACGTTTCCAATCGGCAAGGACGGTACCGGACTCACCGCGGGCCAATGCATCGCGTTCCACTTCAAAGACAAGTGCGGACACAACGACGGCGATTGCCTCTGGATTGCGGCTGAAGATCTTGTGCATCCAAAGGCGCTGTGCCTCGATGGTGGCCGGGTGGACAATGGCGTTGAGTTCCCGCAAACGGCCCTGCGAGAATGCGAGTTCTGCAAGTTTGCCGCGATTGAGAGAGCCGTCAGGACAGACGACTTCAGGGCCGAAGGTGCGGACGATTTCGGTATAGACGGGCTGGCCGGGCTCCATGAGCGCGCGGCCGAGTTCGTCTGCCTCGATGACTTCAGCGCCAAGCTCGCGGAGAATTGCGGCGACGGTGCTTTTGCCGCTGCCGAGACTACCGGTAAGGCCGACGCGCAGCATACTTAGAGCCCTCTACGCATTTTGGCGGCGCGGACGGTGTTGGCCATGAGCATGGCGATGGTGAGCGGGCCGACGCCGCCGGGAACCGGCGTATAGGCCCCGGCAATTTCGAAGGCTTTGGGGTGGACGTCGCCGACGAGAGTGGAGCCGCGCTTCAAGAAGGTGGCTTCGCGCTTTTCGTTGCCGGCGAAGAAGCGATTGAAATCTTCGCGCGCGGTGATGCGGTTGATGCCAACGTCGATGATGGTGGCGCCGGGTTTGACCATATCGGGCGTGATGAAGCCGGGACGGCCGATGGCTGCGACGAGAATGTCGGCCTGGCGCGTGACAGCGGGCAGGTCGCGCGTTTTGGAGTGGCAGATGGTGACTGTCGCGTTTTGATGCAGAAGGAGCATGGCGGCTGGTTTGCCGACAATGTCGCTGCGGCCAACGACAACGGCATTCTGTCCGGAAATGGGAATGTTGCTGCGCTTGAGGATTTCGATGACTCCTGCGGGTGTACAGGGCGCGAGTGCGGGGCGGCCTGCCTGAAGGCGCCCGGCATTCACGGGATGGAAACCGTCAACGTCCTTTTCCGGCACGATCGCATCAAGCAGACTTTTGGAATCAATTTGTGCAGGTAAAGGAAGCTGAATGAGGATGCCATCGACGTCGTCGCGGCCGTTGAGCGCGTGGACGAGATCAAGCATTTCCTCTGTTGTAACGGTGTCGGGTGGGGTGATCAGGTCGCTGTAGAGGCCGAGATCGGCGCAAGTCTGCACCTTGCTGCGGACGTAAATCTCCGATGCGGGTACGTTGCCGACCAGTACGGCAGCGAGACCGGGGCGAATGCCCAGGGCGGCGAGAGCCTTAACCTCTTCTGCAACTTCCTGCTTAATGGCGGCGGCGATGGCGGTTCCGTCGAGAATTTTGGGCATGTATCACTCCGAAATTCCATCGTACTGTCCTGAAGAGGGTTTGCTGGGTGTTTCAGGAATTTTGTCTGGCGACCCTAAAGAAAATTGCCATTTTGCCGAATGAATTCTCATGCCGGTTCGCGCCGCAGCGCTGCCGGTGACTGAGGCAGTCCATGACACAGGCATTTCAGGACGAGCACAACAAATGCGCGGTGCCGTGGGAGTACATCCGCATTCCTCCATTTTCACAGGTGGCACTCCGCGTGATGAACCTTGCTGCACAGGAGAATGTGCCACTGAATCAACTGAGCGCGCTGATTGCGTCGGATCCGGCGTTCTCAAGCGAAGTACTGATGATAGTGAACTCGCTCCTCTATGCGCCACGATTCCCGATTAACAGCATTGTGCAGGCAATCGCGGTGATGGGTGCCACCCACTTGCAGGGAGTGTGTCTTGCAGTGGGGATGCGGGGATTTTTGGGTGGATGGGTCAACGACCCCGTTGTGCGGTCGACCTGGCGGCACAGTCTGGCCTGCGCCACGATCGCCGAACAGTTGGGCTCCGCGGGGTTCGTAGACCGCGACGCAGCTTTTTCATGCGGCATTATGCATGACATTGGCCGCATTGCAATGGCGGTACTGATGCGAGATGAATACGTGCCCCTCATCGTCACCTATCGTGGAACTTCTGAGGGGATTCTCACAAGAGAACGTGAGCTCTTCGGAAAGGATCACTGTGAAATAGGAGCCGAGATCGTTCGCGAGTGGAAACTCCCTGCGGAGTTTGAACCAATTGTTGCGAATCATCATGAGCGAGTTGAGCGAGAGGCCTGCTGGAGCATGAAGGAGCTGATACATGCGAGCTGCCGCATGGCAGATGCGGCGGGCTTTCCGCCATTTCCAGGATGCGAAGTCGCTCCATTTGAAGAATTGCTGGAGGAACTGCCGGCGCGTGAACGCAGGCTCTTTTTCCATGATGTGGAGTCATTGCAGACGGAGATCACGCGGAAGATTGTAGCGATTGAAGCGATGTGATTGCATTGCTTGCGGCCTGATGTTTTCTTACCCTTTTCCTCGAAATTTTGAGAAGAACCGGGATGCGCGTGCGGGGTAACCCGTCAGACGGTTGCCTTGGTGGCACCGGTAGAGACTCCGCCGTCGACAAGGAGGGTTTGCCCTGTGATGTAACGGCTGGCCTCCGAGGCTAGAAAGACGATGGCGCCGTCGAGGTCGTTGGGCTGGCCGGGGCGCTTGAGCGGAATGCGGTCGCAGATGTACTCAACCCATGCGGCATTCTCATACAGCACCTGATTCTGGCGCGTCTTGAACCAGCCGGGCGCGAGGCAGTTGACGGTGACGCCGTGGCGGCCCCAGTCGTCGGCGAGGCTCATGGTGAGCTGTTTAATGCCACCGCGGCTGGCGCAGTAAGGGCCTAGTCCGGCGAAGCCAGCGACGCTGGTAACCGAGCCGATATTGATGATACGGCCATAGTTGCGTTGAATCATTCCGGAGGCGGCTGCCTGTGCAACGAAGAAAGAGCCGCGCAGGTTGGTGTCGAGCACAGTATTCCAGTCGTCCCAGGTCACCTCTAGCGCGGGCTTGCGGATGTTGCAGCCTGCGTTATTCACGAGGATGTCGATCTTGCCATAGTGGGCTTCGATTGCGGCAATGCCGCTCGCTATGCTGCTTTGGTTGCGAACATCCAGAGCGGTGCAGAATACCCGGCGACCCAGGGACTCGATTTCCGTAGCAAATGCACAGAGATCCTCAGCCTTGCGGGCGGTGAGCGCAAGGTCCGCTCCGGCGCGGGCAAGAGCGCGGGCGAAGTACTGGCCCAGGCCGCGCGAAGCCCCAGTGACGAGGGCGATGTTGCCGGTGAGGTCGAAGAGATTCTCTGCGGGCTTTTCTGCCATGTGATTTTCCTCAGGAAAAACGATAGTTCAAGGCTCGAGAACGACTTTGAGCAGGCCAGGCTCACGCTCGTGGAGGCGGTGAAACCAGCTTGCGCCTTCTTCAAGCGGCGCGACGGCGGAGATGAGTGGATCCACCTTAATGGCTCCGCTGGACATGAGCCGGATGCACTCGCGGTATTCGCCAGAGGAGGCGCAGGATCCCTGAAGGCGGATCTGGCGCGAGACGACAGACTGGAGCGGGATTTCTGCTGAGGGTGAGACGTTGCCAATGAGCGTGACGGCTCCTCCCTTGCGCACGGATTCAATTGCGAGCTTGATGGGTGTGGTGGCGCCGACACACTCAAGAGCGGAGTCAGCACCACGGCCGCCAGTGAGCGCGAGAATCTGCGCAGCTGCATTGTCTGGTGTTGAGTTGATGGTATGGGTCGCGCCCATGTCGCGAGCAAGCGCCAGACGGGTATCGTCCAGGTCGACGACGATGACCGAGCCTGCGCCTGCGTGGAGAGCGGCCTGGAGAGTGAGCAGGCCGATCATGCCCGCGCCGACGATGATGACAGTGTCTCCGCGCTCGATGGGCGTGAGCGAGACGCCGTGCACGGCAACCGATACGGCCTCAATCAACGCGGCGTGCGCGAAAGGCATGGACTCTGGCAGGTGATAGCAGATGCGCGCGGGAACGGTCACATACTCTGCGAAGGCGCCCATCCGGCGGAAGAGGGGTGTGGAGACGCCGACGACTTCGCGATTGTCGCAGAGGTTGATCTGGCCGCGCTGGCAGTAGAAGCAGAGGCCGCAGTAGACGGTGGAGTCGAAAGTGACGCGGTCACCAGGGCGGAAGCCGGGAACATCCGAGCCAACTGCCTCAACGATGCCGGCAGCCTCATGGCCCATGACGATGGGAGGGATGCGGCGGCCGGTGCTGCCGTCGAAGCCGTGGACGTCACTGCCGCAGATGCCGCAGGCGCGGATGCGGATGAGCAACTCATCGGTTGCGTATTGGGGCACTGGCATGTCAGTGAGGTCGAGCTGGTTGTAGGCGGAGAGAACAAGGGCTTTCATGAGGCTCCTGTGCAGTACCGTAAGTCAGGCGGCACCGTAACAGGTAAGGATAGTTCATCCTACGCCGGGTGCAGGAGCGTCCATCTGCTCAATGCGGCCGAGCATGACGATGTAGGCGGTGATGCCGATGAGCAGGTAGATAGCCGGGATGACGAAGGCCAGCGCGAAGGAGTGATAGGCGTGGACGACGTATCCGGTGATGATGGGCGCGGAGATGCCGGAAATCTGGTTGGAGAAGTTCATGATGCCTCCGATTTTTCCCACATCGGGTTTGCGGGCGATGAGTGACGGGACTGCCCAGCCGACGGGGGCCGCGACAGAAAGGCCGCTAATGGAGAGGCTGATCCACGCGAGGGCTTCACCCGCTGAACTGGGATGGGCCGCCCCAAAAATGCCGAGACCGCAGGCCATTCCGCCAATGAGCACGGTTTTGCGCACACTGTTCGGATTCCAACCGCGGCGGATGAGCGCGTCCACGAGCCAACCGCCGATGGCGAGCTCGGCCACTGTGGCGATAAGCCAGGGCACACCCGTGTAAAGGAAGGAGTGGAGCAAGTCAATGTGGAGCTGAAGCGCGAGATAGCTGGGAAGCCAGGTGAGCAGCAGATAGAAGACATAGTTATAAGAACCGAAGCCGATGGCGAGGCCGAGCACCTTGCGGCGTCCCATGAGCCGAAGGAGGGGCGTGGATTGCGTCGCATCGGAGGGTGGATGCGCTGCGTCGTGCGACTCGATGTGGTTGCGTTCAATCTCAGTGAGTTTCGTATCCTCGTGCGGCTCGCGGTAGACGATCCAGAAGATGAAGAAGTAAGCAAGGCTGATGAGGCCTGTAGCGGCAAAGCTCCAGCGCCAGCCGATGGCGATCAGGATGATGCCGAGCAGGGGGACGCCGATGGCGGAAGAGAATTTGGCTGCAGAGTCAAAGATGGCTGTCGGAAAACTGCGCTCGCGTGCGGGGAACCAGTGGCCGATGGCCTTTGCGTTTGCTGGGAAAGCGGGCGACTCCCCAATGCCGAGCAGGAATCGCGCACCGAAGAGAAACGGCACGCCCGGCGCAATGGCAGCGAGGAAGGATGCAACCGACCAAAGAAAGGTACTGACTCGCCCAACGCGGCGCACGCCAAATTTGTCGAGCACGACGCCGATGGGAAGCTGACAGGCGCAGTAAGGCCAGTTGTAGAAGCTCGAAAGGTAGCCGAAGACGACGGTGGAGATGCCGAAGGAGGCGTACAGGGACTCGTAGGAGACGGAGAGGTTGACGCGGTCAAAGTAGTTGACGAGAACGCCGAGGCCGAGCAGCCATGCAATACGCCAGCGGCGGCCGGGGACGCGGGCCGGTGCGTTAACCTCTCCCTGAGCCAAAGTAACTCCTCACTGCGTATGGGGTCGCTCAACACACCGCGAAGGCCGTCACGAACGCCACACACAACCTTCGTTGAGCACACTCGGTGTTGTAAAGCGGTTTTGTTCAACAGAGCCCTCAGGGCAAATAGAAGAGCAGATCAAGCGCTGGCGGCTTAACACCCTGCATCCGCAGCAAGAGAGCAACCTGTGCGGTGTGGCGCATTTCGTGAATCATTACATGTGAAAGAAGGCTGTCCACGGTGAACTTCTTTTCCGGCCAGTCGTCGACGTGCACATCGGCTTCGAGATCGGCATCCGTGAGAGTGGACATCCAGGCAAGCGTTGACTCTTCAACCTGCCGCCAATAGCCCAACAATGTGTCGAGCGCGAAGCCGGAGAAATCCGGACCCGCATTCTGCAGCGCTGGAAGCGAAGCCTGCAAAAGTGGGCCGCCTCGAATATCACCATTGATCCATCCATCTTCCACGTCAGGGATATGGAAGAGCAGATCCTTCACGCAATGAAAACGTGGACCGCCAATAAGGTCACGGACCAGGACCTCATTTGGTGCAGACTCAAGCGTGGACCAGAGGTCGCGCCGCGCGCGTGTGAGGTAGTCATACGTTGTCACAATTTTCATGGGCAGAAGGTACCTCAAAAACTCTGTCCGCGCTCCCGCTCAAAACATACAGTGAAACTATCCCTGCTTCTTCTTGTCTTGCAACTTCCAGTAAGGCGCATAACGCTGGCTGCCTATCTGATACATGGGCATAAGCTGATACTTCTTCACTCCCCCCTCGGCAGTAAAGCGTAGATCAGAGGAAGAATCTATCTGCAGCCAATCCTTCGCGACAGCCCCGGAATCCGCCAACACGTTGGGTGGTGGTTCAGGTCCTGGGAGATCCTTTGGGACTGTAGCCCGGCCATGCACGATGCGCAGTTGATCATCTGCCTTCGGTCCTGCCCCCAGATCGCCTGCAAGAACAAGTGGTCCATACATCGCAGCCACAACAGAGTTGTCCCCCGGCAGGGGCTCGGTGGTGAGCTGCATGGGCAGGCTCAGGCTGATAGTGTCGCCGTCGTGCCAGACCTTGCGCAGAGCGAGATAGGAGCCGGGGCTGGCCATGGCTTCCAGCGGGTGTCCATTGATTTTGACTGCGGCATCCTCAGTAGTCCAACCGGGAATGCGTACATAAATGGAGCGCTCAACGGGCCGCGACGTCTTGATGGTGAGCGTGGTTCCCTGCTCGTGAGGGAATTTCGTTGTCTGCTCGAGGGTGAGGTCCTCTCCCTTCCACTCGAGCACAGAGGGGATGAACTGGTTGACGTAGATATCTTTGCCGCGACGGAAGTAAATGGTGTCGGCGAATTTGGCGAACTCTTCCACACCGGTGCCGGTGCAGCACCAGAACGATGACTCAGGCGAATTGTAGGCACGCCAGTAACCGGCAGCGAGCGGGAAAAAGTATTGCTTAAGTCCGTCTGCGTTCTGCGTGCCCAGACGGCAATTGAAGAGTGCCCGCTCGTAGGCGTCCATCCAGCGGGCGTCTGCGGTCCAGCCAAAGACGTGGCGTTGCAGCTTCATCAAGTTGTAAGCGACACAGCACTCGGCATTGGTCCACTCAAGCGTGCCCTTGAGTTGATCGGCAGGAGTGGTCCAGTGTTCGTCTACGCTGGTGTTGCCAATAGCGTACGTGCGCGCGGCGAGCACTTCACCAAGGAAGTATTCGGCGATGTCGCGGTAGCGGCGATCTCCTGTGACCTCATACATGCGGGCCGCGCCGATGATCTTGGGCACGTGGGTGTTGGCATGCAGGCCGGTCAGCTCATCGCGCCGTGCGGCAAGCGGGTCAAGGAAGCTGGGCTGCTCGAAGATGTGAGCTGCTTCGATGTAGCGATCTTTTTTTGTCACGGCAGCGAGGTTGGCGAGGACTTCATTCATTCCCCCGTACTCGGTGCGCAGCATGCGCTGGCGCTGGTCGTCACTGAAGCCCCACATAAATTCCTGCGCCCATTGGGCCATTCCTTCGCAGATGCCGAGCGCGTCTGTGTTGCCCGTGAGTTCGTGCATATCGAGCAAACCAGCCATGATCTTGTGGTAGGTGTAAAACGGAGCCCAGACAGGCTTGCCCTGCGCGAGATGTTCGAAGAGTTCGGTGGGAAAGGCGCTCAGGTAGCGAGTGCCAATCTTTTTCTGGCACGCGTCGAGACCGGCCACGTGCTCGTCACCACGCGATTTCAGATCGGCATTGCCGGTTGAGGCAAAGTTGAGTGCAACAGCGGAAAGGAAATGCCCGCCTGCAAAGTGGCCTCGCAGCTCGCATGTGGGCTCTTCCCATCCGCCATATGGAGTAGCGCTCGAAGTAAGGTCAGCGGTGAGTCGAAAGCTGTGCAGCAGACGATCGACGCTTAGGGAGTCGAGGTAACGCGCGTTGATTTCTTCCTGCTCTTTGAAGATGCCGGGCATGAGTCGGACGGAGTTGAGCGGGAAAGGCAGGAGGCGGTTGGATGGATACTCGTGCTCGCCAACGGAATGCGATTGCGAGAAAGCCTTAACCACTGCCGACGGACCGACGAGAGAAAGCCCGGCTGCACCTACAGATGTTTTAAGGAACCGACGGCGTGAAGAATGCAGCATGGAAGAACTCCTTTTGCGAGAGCGGACGCGAAAATGTGAGGTGCCCGGCTGAGACCGAATTGAGCGAGCAAGCGTTTACTGGAAGGCTAGGGCGCACCCTTCGTGTTGTCAATTGGAGCATGGAGAAGAATCGAAGTGGACACTCTGTTGAGTTTGCCTGCTATACCTTTGAATTATGAAAAAGCTCATCGGGCTGGCCGTTCTGATTGCGGCAACATTCTCATTTGGGCAAACGCCCGACCCACTCAAACTTGTCGATCCCATGATTGGAACTGGTCCCGAGGGACACACCTTTCCCGGAGCAACGGCACCGTTCGGTATGGTGCAGCTTTCACCCGATACACAGATTCGCTATTTCAAGCAAAGCTACAAGTGGGCCGCGGGATACCGATACGATGACACGACGATTCTGGGCTTCTCGCATACACACTTTTCAGGTGCGGGTCATAGTGATCTGGGAGACGTCCTGCTGATGCCGATCAGCGGCGATGATGTTCCACTTGAGCCTGGCGATATTGCAAAGACCCAGCCGGGGTACCGCTCGCGGTTTTCGCATGCTGATGAGCATGCCGAACCGGGTTACTACAGCGTGTATTTGAAGGACAGCAAGGTGAAGGCGGAGCTGACGGCAAGCGAGCGCGTCGGAGTGCATCGCTACACATATGCGCCGGGTGAAAAGCGGCACGTGCTGCTGGATTTGCGCAGCAGTATTTACAACTATCCGGGCAAAGTGCTTTGGTCGCGCATTCGTATTCGCAAAAACGGCACTGTAACAGGGATGCGCGAGACCCGTGGCTGGGCACCGGGGCGGCAGTTGTACTTTGCAATGCGCTTCAGTGCGCCGATGACGGGGCACTCGCTCTACAACAAGGAAGAAGATCCGCCACCGTATCACGGATTCAAAACGCCGGGGACCTCGCCGCAGGATACACAGAGTATTGAAGGACGCGGGCTTGAGGCAGTATTTGATTTTGCGCCAGATGCGGCTCCCCTGATTGTGAAAGTGGCCATTTCGCCAGTAAGTGAAGCCAACGCCATTGCGAACATGGACGCGGAAGTTCCGGGATTTGACTTTAATGCCGTGCGTTCGATGACGCAGGAACTGTGGCGCAAAGAACTCGGGCGAGTTGAGTTCGATGCAGCGCCACCCATGCAGAAATCGTTGTACACGGCGCTTTACCACGCGATGATGGCGCCAAGCATAAGCATGGACGTGGATGGCGAGTATCGAGGTCCAGACAACCAGGTGCATCGCGCGGTCGGCTTCCACTTTGTATCCACCCTTTCGTTGTGGGACACGTATCGCGCTGAGCAGCCGCTGATGACAATCATTGAGCCCGCAGAGCGCACCAATGACCTGGTGCGGTCTCTGGTTGCCTCACAGCAGGAAAGCCCATTTGGCATTTTGCCCGTTTGGCAGTTTCAGGGGCAGGAAACGTGGTGCATGATTGGCTACCATGCGGTTCCGATTATTGCAGATGCGTATATGAAGGGGATTCGCGGCTATGACGCGCAGGCCGCCCTGGATGCGATGGTGGCCAGCGCAACGTATGCGCCGTACGGGCACCTCGGCGAGTACATGAAGCTGGGCTATGTACCGGTAGATAACGATGACGAAGCTGCGTCGAAGACGATGGAATATGCCTTTGACGACTGGACGATCGCGCGCATGGCCAAGGCGATGGGAAAGAGTGAGATTGCTGCCGAGTTTGAAAAGCGTGCGACAAACTGGCGGAATACGTTCAATAAGGCTGACGGATTTGTTGAGCCGCGGCTCGCAAACGGAGAGTTTCGCAAACCGTTTGACCCGGCGAAGGCGGGTGCGGGCAGCGGATTCACGGAAGGGAATGCGTGGCAGTACTCGTGGTATCAACCGCAGGATGAGCAAGGACTGATCGACATGTTGGGCGGCAACGGTAAGCTCGTTTCCAAGCTGGACGCAATGTTTGATCAGAAGGTGGATCCTTCGAAATACGCTGACGTGGAAGACATCTCGGGCATGATTGGACAATACATTCATGGCAATGAGCCAAGCCATCATCTCGCGTATCTCTATATGTATGCAGATGCACCGCTGAAGACACAGGCTCGGCTGAAGCAGATTGTGGACTCCCAGTACAATCCAGCGCCGGACGGACTGGTAGGCAATGACGACTTGGGGCAGATGTCGGCGTGGCTGATCTTTACGTCGCTGGGCTTCTATCCGGTCGCGCCGGGTTCGAACCAGTATGTGCTGGGGCGTCCCTTTGTGGATCGCGCTGTGCTGCATCTACCCAACGGAAAGACGCTGACGATTGAAGGTAAGGGGATGAACGACACGCACGAGTTTGTGAAAGATGTGCTTCTCAACGGAAAATCGCTCGACCGCAGCTACGTGACGCACGAAGAGCTGATGCGAGGAGGAACGCTGACATTCTTGTTCAGTTCGGAAAGAGATGCGGACTGGTCAAAACGGTCGCTACGCGCTCCCTATTCGACGTCCAATTCAAAGTAAGTGACTTTCGTATTTCGACTGACTAGACCTTCGCCGAGAATACCCTGGAATGTCCGTCCGATTTTGCTTCGACAAGTTCCTGAGAGTCACGACGATTGATAAACTTGGTCAACTGAATTGACAGAGGAATGAAACTCCATGCGCCGAAGCATTCACTGCGTGAAGAACGGCGACATTGAATGTACGGGTGTTATTGAGATCGTCGCTGGTTTGGCGAAATATTCGCAGCAGTACGGCTACGAAACAACTGTCCTCTTCTTTAAAGACGGACCGTTGGCCAAATGGATCGAGTCGCGGGGAAATCCCACCCACACGATTCTTTGGGACGGCACGGCGCGCGATCTCACCGGGTTGATGCGGGTTTGGCTCTGGCTTCTGAAGCATCCCGCAGAAGTTCTCCATCTGCACTGGGGTGGGCGTCTTCTTCGAGCATTGTGTAAATTAAGCGGCGCAAAGGTCATCATTCGGCATCTGCACGGCAGAATTGACGAGTCTACCGGAAGAGTCTCCAGGGAAATACCGATACCTTGGTCAGATGGCGTCATCGCTTGTTCTCAATCCGTTGCGGAGTGTGTGAAAGCCAACCGGATTGAAGTGATCCCATCTGGCATTGATACAGAGCCACTTAGAGCAGAACGAAAAGCACAGGAAGGCCCTTTGACGATGGGTGTCCTGTCTCGCCTCATCCCCGCAAAGAACATTGAAGCCTCGATTGAAGCTACAGCTCTACTTGAGCAGAGAGGACTGGACGTTCGATTGGAGATTGCTGGTTCTGGTCCATCGGAAGAAACACTCCGTGAATTGGTAGCGAAGCTCCGAGCAGAAAAACTGGTGGCATTTCTCGGCTGGCGTAATGATTTGAATGACCTGTTCGCGGGCTGGGATGTGCTGGTTATGCTTTCAGTGGATGAAGGATTCCCCATTGCGGCACTTCAGGCGATGGCTGCGGCAAAGCCTGTGATTGCCAGTGGTGCCGGAGGTCTTGGTGAGCTGGTGGTTGACAATGTAACCGGCAGGATTATTCCTGACGCAAGTGCATCTGCCCTTGCAGATTGCATTGAAGAGCTGGCGAGAGATCGGAATCTGCTGATACAGATGGGAGAAGCAGGCTGGCGCCGTGCGCGTGATGAATTTTCGGTCCCGCGGATGGCCGAACGAACTTTCTGCTTCTATGATCTGCTTCTGAAAAAACGGCGGTACAAAAACCACTCAGCTTCCGCTTAACCAAGGGCGATTACAGGCGCCATTAAGCCCTACTGTCGGCATTTATTCTTGATCTGAAACGCAAAGAGTTATTTGATGACTTTGTCCGCATTGGATGCAATTGCCATAACCGCTCGTAAAAGTCCGCAGCGTCCTGCGCTTCTTGACCAGGATGGCCTGGCGATGGATTATGCGCAGCTGGCGGATAGCGTGGATGATTTGGCAGGACAATTGCGAAATTGCGGCCTACACCCAGAAGATGTTGCGGCTGTTCTTCTGCCGGCATCCGCATTGCAAGTGATTGCGGTTATTGGAGCTCTCAGGGCATGTACGTGCGCGTCGCTTCAGTCGAAGTCGACCGTTGACGAAGTGAGAGGCTGGTTGGAACGGATCGCTCCATCAGCGCTCATTTTGACAGAAGAATTCTCGGCCGTAGCCGATGTTGCTCGGGCGATGGGGATTCATATCCTCTACGCCCAATCCAACTCATCCCCAAGGGAATGGCGAATCGAGAAAGCCGCTGAGCCACTCACTCCGCGTCACACAGGCGGTAACACGGTTCTGTACCTCGTGACTTCAGGGACGACCAGCATCTCGAAGATCGTGCCGCTCTCTGCGGACAATCTTGAGGCGGGTGTAAAGGCACGGAGCAGCACTCTGCGACTCTACTGAGGCAGACAGGCTTCTTGCTGATGACTTCAATGTGTCACATCATAGGCGTCGAGAATGCACTTGCGCAGTTCCTGGTGGGCGGTTCCATTCTTGCTACGGCAGGATTCGACCCTGTCCACTACATCGACTGGCTAAAGATGCATGAGCCTACATGGTATGACTGCTCTCCAACTGTGCATCAGGCAGCCCTTGTTCAGTTACGTCGCAAGCCTCCTGAGGTGAGATGCAGCCTTCGCTTTCTTCAATCGGCAGGAGCGCCGTTGCCGGAAGAAGTTAAGCAGGGGTTGGAAGAAATTCTGCAGATACCGGTTTTTAACGACTATGGCATGACTGAGGCGTGCCCAATTGCGGTGGACGCATTTCTTCCTGGAGGGCGTGTTGCCAAGTCAGCCGGAAGATCCTGTGGCCTCGAAATTGCAATCCTCGATTCGAACGGTGTACGCGTTTCGCCGGGAATTCACGGTGAAATTGCAGTCCAAGGGCCTGCGGTCATTGCGGGCTATCTAAATCAGCCTGAGGCAGACGAGCGCAGCCTTTCATCAGGGATGGTTTCGTACCGGGGATGCTGGTTATCTCGACGATCAGGGCAATCTGTTTGTGATTGGCCGCCTCAAGGAGATGATCAATCGCGGCGGCGAAAAGATAAATCCTTCTGAGGTCGATGCTGTCATGGCGTCGCACCCGGCCGTGCTGGAAGCGGCGTCATTTGGCTTACCGCACCGCACGTTAGGCGAGGATTTAGCCTGCGCAGTAATCCTTCGGCCGGAGCGAACCACGCCTGTGACGGGAATCGAACTGCGCGCATACGCAGCAGAACGTCTCGCCCGATTCAAGGTTCCACGCCGCATCTATTTCGTTGACACCATTCCTCGCGGAGAACTCGGCAAAATCCAACGCTGGGCGCTCGCAGAGCAGTTTGCAAAGCACTCCCAAGAGCCGACATCATACGATGACGTGGAAAAGCATTCTCAGGAGGAAGGATGGATCTATCTATCGCTCCATGAAATATGGGCAAGGATTCTGGACTTCGATTCGCTTGGCGCAGATGAAGACTTTTTCGAGGCTGGAGGTGACTCGCTCGCGGCGATGAATATGCTTGCGGAGGTAGACGAGCGATTTGGCGCCAATACAAGTGCACATGCCGCGGATTTCCTGGACGAACCGACTCTTGGGAATCTGGCGCAACTTATTGGCAAACCCACTCCATCCCGGCCCTCACAAGACGCACCCAGCGATATGCGAGTCTTTCCAGTCCGGGAAACCGGCGCAAGCAGGGTACTCTACTGCATTCCAACGGATGCTCAGGAGGGCTTGTACTTCCGCCGGCTGGCCAAGCACCTTCACGGCAAGATGGACGTCCAGATAGTCCGGCCATTCAATACATTTCACAGTAAGGCACTCTTTGCTCTGGAAAAGGAAGGCAAGGAAGCCGCAAGCGTGATTCAGCGTGCTCAGCCGCAGGGGCCGTACTTCGTGAGCGGCTATTGCTATGGCGGAGTGGTTGCCGTGGAGGCGGCGAGGCAACTTGTGCTGGATGGCCAGGATGTCCGTGTCATTCTTGTACGAAGTTCCAATACCTGGCAGCCCCGGAATCTCAGCGACTGGAAGTTTTGGTTTAGAGGAGCCTGCCGCCAATGGCATGCGCTTTGGACAAGCGAACATCCAGGGCTAACCAGGAATTCTCGACGATTTGCTCGCCATGTGATCTGGTCGTTGATGTCGCGATTCCGCAGAATTCTGGCGCCCTTGGAAAATAGACCGTCTATCCAGAAAATGATCAAGTGGATTGAGGATGACCACTTTCCACTGTACGTGGCCCGTCCGGTGGATGCTCCGTTCCTTCATTTTCTCTGCGCAGACGAGCCTAGAACGCATAGAATCAGCCGCTCGTTTCGGTTGGCGCAGAATCGCAAAGCGCGGTATTGAGGAGCAATTTCTGCCAGCGACTCATAGCTGCTTCTTTGTGGAGTCTAATCTGCCTGAGATGGTTCGAAGTATCTTGAAATGGATTGGACCGGAATCGCAAGGAGAAGATGGGAACAAGCACAATCGGCTTCGATTTGATGCGGAGTGACACTTTTTTGCCCTTTCCGGTAGGAATCAAGCAGATGATTCAACCGTACGTCCAGCATGGCGCAGGCGAGTGCATGCGGAATTCATTCTGCTATCCTACTGCCTGTAGTTCGGCTTCAACATAAAGTCAACGTTTGATCATCTCCGGGGGCAAGCAGTGACCGGAATTCCTTGATGGATATGCGGCCAGCAAGAAGCACATCCAGCGTCGTTGTTCGAACTGCTGAAGCTCCTTGGAGTTTGCGCATTCGCGAACTCTGGCATCACCGCGAGGTGCTGTACTTTCTTGCCTGGCGCGACGTGAAGGTTCGCTACAAACAGACCGCACTTGGCGTCACCTGGGTGGTTCTGCAACCTCTCGCTGTAGCCCTGATGCTGACTTTGTTTCTTGGCCGCCTTGTGCAGCCCTCTTCAACAAGCCTTCCCTATCTTCTCTTCGCATTCTCCGGAATGGTGGTATGGCAGCTCTTCGCGAACATCCTCACCGAATCGAGCAACAGCGTAACCTCCAACGGGCGCCTCGTGGGCAAGGTCTATCTTCCCCGCATTGCAATTCCTCTTTCCGTTGTTCTGTCCAGTCTTCCGGATTTCCTAATCAGCGTATGTGTGCTCGTCTGCATGCTGGTGTACTTTCACATTGTTCCGCACGTCACTTTCCTTCTGGCGCCTGTCTTCGTCATTCTGGATGTGTCGATTGCCCTGGGAGCGGGACTATGGCTGGCGGCACTCAACGTCCGCTACCGCGATGTTCGTTACACGCTGAGTCTTCTTGTGCAGGTGTGGTTCTTTGCAACACCGGTCGCCTATCCGGTCGGCGTCGTTCCTGCTCGATGGCATTCCTGGTACCTGTTGAATCCACTGGTGGGGGTTGTTGAAGGATTTCGATGGACGCTTGCCCCCGCCGGACCATTGCCGATTTTCCCGCTGATTAGTTCAAGCTGCATTGCGGCTTTGTTGCTTCTGACCGGATCGCTCTACTTTGCCCACACCGAGGATACCTTTGCCGACTTCATCTGAATCCGAAACCGAGGTTGCCATTCGTTGCTGCGAAATTGGCAAACGGTATCGTATCGGTCCTCAGGGCTCTTACCGTACGCTGCGGGACACCATTGCGGATACGTTCCGCGCCCCGTTTCGCCGTCGCACTACTAAACAGGATTCCACCGGGCATGAAGCGCATAATTCCGAACTTTGGGCACTCGACGGGATCAACTTTGAAGTGCAGCGAGGCGAAGTGCTGGGCATCATCGGGAGGAACGGCTCAGGCAAATCCACTCTACTGAAACTGCTTTCCGGCATTACCAGGCCGTCAAGAGGCAGGATTGAAATCAGGGGCCGCCTCGGTACCTTGCTTGAAGTCGGCGCGGGTTTTCATCCTGAATTGACCGGGCGCGAAAATATCTACCTGAACGGTGCGATCCTTGGAATGAAACGCCGCGAGATCGCGCGGAAGTTCGATGAGATTGTCGACTTCTCAGAGTGCGGCCACATGCTCGACACGCCGATCAAGCACTACTCAAGTGGAATGTATGTTCGTCTGGCATTTTCCGTTGCCGCGCATCTTGAAACTGAGATTCTGCTCGTCGACGAAGTTCTAGCTGTCGGAGACAGTGTCTTTCAGAAGAAGTGCCTTGGCAAGATTGGCCAGGCGGCGCACCAGGGAAGAACAGTGCTCTTTGTGAGCCATAATCTGCTCGCTGTCGACAGTCTGTGTACGCGGGCCATTTGCCTGCACGAGGGCAAAATTGTGCAGGACGGCTCACCTTCTCAGGTCACCTCGACCTATCTGAAGAAATGGATTCCCACTTTCAGTGAGGTTGTGTACGACGACATTCACAGTGCTCCGGGGAACGATCAGATTCGCTTGCGTCGGGCGCGCGTGCGGCCGCTGGAGGAAACAACGGGCGGCGAGATCACCGTCAATACTCCCTTTATTGTCGAATTCGAGTATTGGAAACTGGCGGCAATCCCCTGCATTGATTTTGCCGTCCAGATCTTCAACGAACACGGCGTCAACGTCTTTGCCACTGCGCCGTTTGAAGAACCCGCTTCGCCCGCCGGGCTGCTGCGCAGTTCATTTCAGGTTCCGGCGCACCTGATGAACAATGGTACCTATCAGGTGCATCTCTATGTTTTTATGAACCACTCCACAGTGATTGCCGAGTGGGAGGATCTGATCACTTTTGAGGTGTTGGACGCACCCAGCAAAACGCGTGGCAGTTATCTCGGCGGCTGGCCAGGCGCGCTCCGCCCGCACCTTGAGTGGAAGAGGCAATTTCTGGAACCGCTGCCTGCTTCTGTCCAGGCATCATCGGATTCGATATGAAACGAACCTTCGGTGAACGGTTTGCACGCTGGCGAGCGCATCCCGAGAAGTGGGAGCCGGCTTATCTTGCCGGCGGAATCAAGGCCGCTCTTCGCTCGTTCGTTGGCTCTCCGGAAGACTCCAGAGAGTCGTTGCTCACCCCACCCATTGAAGACGACGAGGCAGAGATCCTTTTTGACCGGGAGTTTCGCGGTTCGGTCGATCAGGTGAAGGAACACACCTGTCTTGATATCGCCCGTCTGGCGAACCTCTGGATGCTTGCGAGGCAGTGCGGCCCTGGGACCTATCTCGAAGTCGGCTCATACCGAGGTGGTACAGCTCGGCATATCTGCAATGCGATGACACAGCCGAACTCGGAGTTCTATTGCGTCGATCCCTTTGAGACTGGCAGCTATGAGAAAGTATTGGACTGGGAAGAGGAATTCAGGCCCGGGGATTTCATGGACACGCAGCAGAGCGCTGTAGTGGCCCTGCTTGCCGATAAGCCATTCGCGCACGTCATCCGCGGATTCTTTCCTGCAGCGGTCGAAACGTTAAACCTGAAAAACGTTGCGTTCTGCCACCTGGACGTGAATATGTATGAAGCGACGCGGAAAAGCCTTGAATATCTTGCACCGCGCATGGCGCCGCGCAGCTGCATCGTGGTCGACGATTATGGTCATCGTATTACGCCAGGAGTCGTCCGTGCAGTCCAGGACTTTCTGAAAGAGGAACCGGACTTTCTTCTTTTCCCTCTATTTCCCTGCCAGGCCCTCTTGATTCCACGGAATCGTTGGTAAGCGTCCATGTCCCCCAATCTCGCTGCCAATACGACTCCAGCTAGCTCGACGTCATACGTTGTTAACATCCTGCATTCGGATAGCGAAGTCGCCTCTGCTGAGAGTGATTGGAATCGTCTACTGGTATTAGACGGATCGCCAAATGTATTCATGTCGTACGGGTGGTTCAATGCCTGGATACGGCAACATGCAGAAGAGTCCCCGTCAAGTCGCATCGCTCCCTTTGTGCTCAAGCTCTTGCAAGACGGGCAAGTTACAGGCATCGCTCCTCTCGCTCGCCGCATTTCTTCTCGCGCGCTCCGCATCCGCAAGATTAGTTTTGCCACACACCACTCCGATTACAACGATCTTATGGTCGGTTCTGATCTCGACGGACAAACAAGCGCCATTGTCGAATTCTTAGCAAAGAACAAACGAGAGTGGGACCTTGTCGATTTGCGCGAGCTCCGCGATACGGGCGACGGTTGCAAATCGCTGGAGCAGGCCCTGCAGCGATCAGGGCTTCCATATCGCATCTTCACTGAGCCCGAAGGCTGCCCATTTCTGCGAATCGAAGGGAACGCAGCCACTGTAATGCAGCGCCTCTCCGGGCACGTTCGAAGGACACTCAGACGGCGAAGCGAAAAGGCGCAAGATGAGGATATGCGTATTCGCATTATTGAGCGGCCCGATCTTGAGCCCGGCCTGGTGGACACGCTTACAGCGCTTGACTGGAAGAAGCAAGCCCACCGCTCGTCTCCAGTTTTCTTTGCTGCCTATCCAAGAGCGTTCAAAGAGGTCTTTGAGAAGCTCGGCCCCATGAACCAGCTCTACGTTGCGCTGCTTGAGATTGGAAATCAGCCCGTTGCGTTTCAACTTGGATTTCGATGCGGTAAAAAGTTCTGGGATTATACAAAGGCATACGATCGTGCCTATTCGCGGTTTGCACCGGGAACTTTGCTATTGCCCGCACTCTTGGACTACTGCGCCGATGGCGGATTCGAAGAATACGATTTTCTGCGCGGAGAAGAAGAGTACAAGCTCATTTGGAGTTCTGGGATCCATCGTCGCTTTCGAGTCATCGTTTGGAACCATCGATGGACGTCACGGATCAAGGCAGCATTGTTCTTGAAATACCGTACCGCTCAAAGCCAAACTGACTGATCTGTTCCGAGCATCCAGGGCCGGCTGCATCTCATGTAAAATCCGGTTTGAATTACATGCTTGGCCGACTTGATTGGTTATGCGACGAGCGGAGAGGGAATTTGCGGGAAGGAATACCAAAGGAACTCGAAGCCAATCTGGCGGCGTACAGGACCGCAAGTGCGGTCGCGGAATTTGCTGTCTACCATCTGCATCCAGACGAAGAGGCGATCTTTCCGAAGTATTATCGCTCAGGTGAGCGGCTCCTTGACCTCGCTTGCGGCATGGGAAGGACCACGCTCATCCTGCATGAAATGGGATTGGTGGTCAAAGGAATTGATCAGTCACCCATCTTCATCGAAACGGCGCAGAGGCGCTTTCCTTATCTTCAGTTCGGCATTGGGAGCTACGACGAGATTCATGAGCCCGATTCATCGTTTGACCATGTACTCATCTCGTTTAACGGAATTGACTATGCATTTCCGATTGACCAGCGGATCACCGCGCTCCGGGAATCGATTCGCGTGCTTAAGCCAGGCGGCACATTGATCTACTCGTCGCACAACATCAAGTCTCTTCATTGGTATTCGCCCTACTATCGTGATCAGCTTCGCTGGAAACTCTCAAATAGTCATCATGCATTCAAGGATTGGGGCTATATCCTCGAGGCAGGTGTCTACACGTACTATGGTGCGAAAGATGTCGTAGTGAAACAGGCGGAGGATCTTGGTATCAAATTGGTTGAATCGCGAGGATTTGCCAAAATCGGCTCGCAATCCCTTGACGAGTACTTCTCGCCCTATATTCTCTATGTCTTCCGCAAGCCAGCATTAGATCACCAGTGATGATTAGGATCTCCGTTGTCATTCCAACCTTCAACCGGCGTCAGGTGCTGGAACGGACGCTTCCGCTTCTTCTTGAGCAGGAGTTTCCCGCCGACGAATATGAGGTTGTTGTGGTCGTTGACGGATCCACGGATGGAACACAGGAATGGCTTGAGTCGCTCAAACCAAAATGCGGGTTGAAGATATTTGAAGCGCAACATCGTGGCGCCGGTGCCGCTCGTAATGTCGGCATTCGAGCCGCAGCGGGAGAATTGATTCTCTTTCTGGACGATGACCTGATATGTGCTCCAGACCTGCTGAAGGTTCATGCAGACGCGCACTCTGTCCCTGGTCACCGGATTGTGCACGGGCCAATCTACGTTGCACCTGATAGCAGGCGATCTCTGATTCGTCACGTGACGGAATCCTTTTATGAGTCCTACTATAGGCCGCTTAATCCGCAAATGCGGCTGCAATTTCCAGATCCGATTGGAGAGTCTCTGTCGGTACTCTCTTCGCTCATTAATAGTTCCATGCCGAAACGGGTACTTGAAGAGAGCGATGGCTTTGATGAAGAGATTCTGGCTGCCGAGGATCTCGAACTCGGTTTACGGCTCTACAAAGCAGGTTGCGAATTCAGGTTTCTTCCTGCGGCGGCCACCCAGGAATATTACGTGAAGACGACCTGGCAGCATTTAAATGGCCAGGCAAAGTCGCTGGGTGCCGGCGATCTGCGCGTGAGTCGCAAGCATCCCGAATATCGAGTTCACTCTTCCCTGTCCGTGATGGGTGAGACGCGCTCCCTTAAAAGAGCGCTACTTCGAGCACTCGTGAACTCATCTATCCCTGTCGTGCCTCTTATTGCGTATCCCCTCAAATGGGAAGAAAAGTTTATCTCAATTGGTCCCCTTCGTAATGCTGGTTTGAAGTTGCTTGCACTATGTGAAAGGCTCACTCGAATTCGTAGCGCGGTGGAGATTGCCGGATCGTGGAAGAAGTTGCAGCAGGAGTTTGGTCTACGGTGTCCCGTCTTGCTCTATCACCACGTGGGACCGTTTCGCCCGGGAATGTATCGCTCGCTCAATGTTTCCGCACAGGCATTTGAGCGGCAGATCGGATGGCTCGCTTCCCGAGGCTACAAAGGGATTGCGCCGTCTGACTGGCTTAAATGGGTAAGAGAAGGTACCGGTCTTCCTGAGAAACCCATCATCATTACCTTCGACGATGCCTACGCCGACATCGCGGAATTTGCGCTTCCGGTCTTGCGTCGCAACGGTTTTCGCGGAGCTGTGTACGTGGTCACCGAAAGGATATCGTCAACGAACACATGGGACGAAGCGAACGGGAAAGGAACACTCAAGACCATGTCTGCGGACCAAATTCGTTCTTGGGTGGGTCAGGGTATTGAATTTGGCGGACACAGCAGAACACATGCCGACCTGCCAAAATTGGATCCAATTGAGCGCATCTTAGAGATTGGCGGCAGCAGAAAGGATCTTACGGAGTTGCTGGGCGAAGCTCCAGCAAGCTTTGCCTATCCATTCGGTCGTTTAAACGACTCGGTGGTGTCCGACGCTTACAAGGAATTTGACCTGGCTTACAGCACAATTGAGGGAATGAACTATCTCCGCACAGATCGCCATCGGCAGCGCCGGATTTACATTGGACCTGCTCAATCGCTCATTGAATTTGGAATAAACGTCCGCCGGGGGAAGAGAATCCAGGTTTTCGACGATCTTCGAATTAAGCTGGCCGTTCGTACGCGCATGCGCAAAGCGTTCCATCGTTACCCAGAAGCATCGAATCCAAATTGATAGGACCCCGCATTTTTCGAACCATTCGAATGCCTGGATACCTCCGATCAACTGAGTTGCAGGCCTGCAGAAGAATGTCATCCGGAATTTGCGTGTCGAAGCTACTGGAAAAGGATTTGGCGCGCTGCTCGCGGACATGCTTTACTATCCGGGACGGGTGAATATCCCGAGTCGCTCAGATGGCATTCGCCAAAAGGCTCACTGCATCTGGCGAATTCACCTGGAGCCATTGGCTTCGGCATTATGACCGAAATACAAAAGCAAAACCGCAATCCGTTTCGCTCATTTCCCAATCTCCTGACCTTGCTGCGCATTTGTGTGGCTCCAATCCTTGTTTCCGCAATCCTGGAAGGAAAATTTGAGCTTGGATTCTGGCTGTTCATCGCCACGGGTGTGACAGATGCGCTGGATGGTTTACTCGCACGGCTTCTGAATCAAACTACTGTGCTTGGTCAGTATCTTGATCCTGTAGCCGATAAGCTGCTCTTAAGCACGCTCTTTCTTGTGCTGATGCATGAGAATCTGATGCCGGTTCGCGTGACGGTGCTGGTCTTCGGTCGGGATGTTTGCATCCTGCTGGTGGCGGCTATTCTGTGGGCGGCCACCGGGCGCCGCGAGTTCCAACCGAGCGTTTTCGGCAAGCTGAACACCCTGGCACAAATCACGCTTGTCGCTGTCGTTTTGCTTCATCAACTTACACAGGTGCGCTGGGTTCACCTTCTTCACGACTTCTCACTATGGGCCACGATGATTCTGACTGTAGTGTCCGGCTTGCACTATGCGTGGTTAGCCGCAAAGAAAGCGCCGGGAGCGCATCCGCACGGGCATGCAGCGTAATAGAAGCGGCACCATGAGCGGAGTGCCCGCATAAACCGGAGCGCGCGAGGGGGGCAGCAACAGGCTTAGCCACGGCGCAAGGTACACTGGTCGCGGCTCTCTGAACTTCCTTATCCCCATCACACAACAATGGAGGTTTCCCGTTGAGATCACGCCGCGGCTTTGCGCATGCTCTCTGTTGGTTGTTGTTCTCGCTCATAGCCGTCCCGCAAAGTAGCGCGCTCAAAACACAGAAGAAGACTCCACAACATCCGAATCTGGCGGACTATGTGGGCACTTACAGTGACCGGCCAGGCCATACGCTCGAAATTGTCGATGGCGATGGCCTGTTTGCGGTGGTCGATGACGCCAAGTATCCGCTGCGTTGGTCGGGCACGGATCGGTTCCTGACCGTTTCGGGTGAAACCGTCCCCTTTGTGCGCGACGCCAATGGCAAAGTGACAGGATACGAACAATACGGCAGTGTTCACCCGCGCATTTCCGCGTTTGTGTCTCCCGCGTCTGCAGCTCTGGCCACGCCGCGCCCGAAGGGGCACAATGCTCCTGCGGACTACCACTATCGTCCCCCAGTGGATATGCACGACGGCATCGCCGTAGGAAATATTGCGCACACACCACTGGGTGTGGCCACCGCAAATGCAATCGTCCATGGCATTCTCAACCGCACATATAGAGATGTGCACGGTGTGCTGCTCTATCAGGATGGAAAGCTCGTGATGGAGGAGTACTTTTACGGCTACAACGCGCAACGGACGCATCAACTGCGGTCGGCGACCAAGTCGGTGGTGAGCACGCTGGCGGGAATTGCCATCGATCGTGGCGCACTCACAGGTGTGCAACAGCGCGTACTGCCTCTGCTGCACTACTCAAGCTACGCCAATCCTGATCCGCGCAAGGCAACAATCACGCTGGGTGATCTTCTCTCGATGAGTCCAGGACTGGATTGCAATGACCACAGCTCAACCTCGCCAGGCCGGGAAACGGTGCTGGACAATTCGCCGGACTGGGTGAAAGCCACGCTTGATCTGCCGATGATCAACGAACCAGGCAGCAAGGCATATTACTGTTCAGGCGGTGTTGCTGTTGTCGGCCGTGTCACGGAGAACGTGGTGCACCAAAAGCTACCGGATTTTGCGCAGGAGGTTCTCTTCGGTCCGCTTGGCATTCCGCGCGGCAACTGGACCTGGAACTTCGACCTGACCAACAACAACAAAGAATTTTCTCAGATCCACCTGCGGCCGCGCGACATGCTCAAGCTCGGCATCTTATTCGAAAATAATGGCTTATGGAATGGAAAGCGCGTGCTATCCGCCTCCTGGGTGCGCACCGCCACCGCCGAGCATAGCCACGTCGAAAATGTGAGCTACGGATATTTCTGGTGGCGCCATCAATTTGATGTGAAGACTCCCGCCGGCATGCAGCAGACAGTCGTAATTGCGGCCCAGGGCAATGGTGGCCAAAAGATTTACATCGCGCCTCAGTTTGGTCTGGTTGCAGTCTTCACTGGCGGTGGATATAACGCTGAATCCACGCCACCTAACACCATAATGGAGTCGATAATTTTGCCTCGGCTAATGCATGCAACCGCAGATCAACAGACTGCGGCGCAATAGCGCGCACTACTGCCTTCGAGAAGCCCGGGGGGGCCGTTCTGCCTGAAGGAGAGAAGTAAAGTATCTACTCGTCTTCCTCCGCGGTTTGCTTCTCAGCGTCTTCTTCGATAACCATGTCATTAAATTCTTCAGAATCAAAGACTTCGCCACACTCCAGGCACTCCATAAATTCGCTGTCTTCGTGCCGGGAAACGATTCTTACTCGAGGGTGTTTGCAGGGACTTGCCATCAATACCAGTGCTAATTGGGGATGTTTGTTGCTCTTTCCGCCGATTGTAGCCACCTTTATATGTTTTTCAAGCGGCAAGTTGTCTGTTTTGGCGCAATCTGGTACTGAACGGCAAAATCCGGGGGTTCAGCGTTTCAGTCATTATCTTCGGACTCCGAAAATGAAACCCACAGGGCTGTGCTCCCACCTCCTTGAATAGCCGATGGAATTGGTCGTATACTGAATACGGACTGAACAAGTCGGATATTCAAATGCTCAAGCTTTCCAAAAAGGCCGATTACGGGTTGATGGCGCTCAAGTACCTGGCTGAGCATCCGGAAACGCTGGCGTTGAGCGCAAAAGACATCGCAGACGCATATGGGATTCCAGCCCAGCTCCTGGCCAAGATACTGCAGCAACTTACCAAGTCGGGCTTGCTGCGCTCTCACGCCGGAATGAACGGCGGCTATGCGCTGGCAAAGGAAGCTCGGCAGATTTCAGCGTATGAAGTGATTCACTCGATTGATGGGCCCTTTTTTATTACCAGCTGCACGAAGGGTGCGAATGGCTGCGACCTCACCCCGAGCTGCACCATCAAAGAACCTCTGGCGCGCGTAAATGACACTATCGCCGGAGTTCTGAAGAGCATCAGTATTCAAGATCTGGCCGAACAGGAGCATGCAGCGCAACCACAGCCGCTGGTGACTCTAACGCGGTAGCAAGTTGTATTTGACCCACAGAATCAAGCGGTGGGGATTGTTGTCAGAAGGATGGAGTTGGAGATGAGCACAGTTACAACACAGGTAGAGGTGCCGGCGGGAGTGAAGCTGCCGATCTACATGGATAACCACGCGACCAGCCCGTTGGATCCCCGCGTGCTGGAAGCCATGATGCCGTTTTTCACACAGAAGTTCGGCAACGCAGCCAGCCGTAACCACAGCTTTGGTTGGGAAGCTGAACAGGCGGTAGAAATCGCGCGCGAGCAGATTGCGAAGCTGATTGGTGCAACGGCCAAGGAGATCATCTTCACCTCGGGTGCCACAGAATCAGACAACCTTGCCATCAAGGGCATTGCGGAGATGTATCGCGAGCGCGGCAATCACATCATCACGCAGGTCACTGAGCATAAGGCTGTACTTGATACCTGCAAGCGCCTGGAAAAGTACGGCTACCGCGTGACTTATCTGCCGGTGAAGGCGGATGGCCTTATCGATATCGAGGACTTGAAGCGCGCCATCGACGACAAGACAATTCTCGTCACCATCATGGCCGCCAACAATGAGATTGGTGTGCTGCAGCCGATCCGCGAAATTGGCAAGATTTGCCACGAGAAGGGCGTGATCTTCCATACGGACGCTGTGCAGATCGTGGGCAAGGTCCCATTCAACGTGATTCAGGACAACGTCGATGTGGCTTCTCTGACCGCGCATAAGATCTACGGGCCGAAGGGAGTGGGCGCGCTGTATGTGCGCCGGCGCAATCCGCGCGTGCAGATTGCGGCGCAGATTGACGGTGGCGGCCACGAGCGCGGTATGCGCAGCGGCACGCTCAATGTCCCCGGAATCGTTGGCATGGGCAAAGCCTGCCAGATTGCCTTGGAAGAGATGGACACGGAAGCTGCGTATCTGCGCGGACTGCGTGACCGGTTGAAGGCGAAGTTCGAGTCCGAGCTGGACTACATTCACGTGAACGGCTCATGGGAGCACCGCTTGCCGGGCAACCTGAACATGAGCTTTGTCTATGTGGAGGGCGAGTCGTTGCTGATGGGCATCAACGATGTGGCAGTTTCTTCGGGCTCCGCATGCACCTCTGCAACACTTGAGCCATCGTATGTATTGAAGGCGCTTGGACTGGGCGACGATGTGGCGCACAGCTCGATTCGCTTCGGCCTGGGTCGCTTCAACACGCAGGCTGAAGTGGACTACGTGGCAGCGAAAGTGATCGACATCGTGAAGCATTTGCGCGAGCTTTCACCGCTGTACGAGATGGTGAAGGAAGGCATTGACCTGACCAAGATCGAGTGGCAGGCGCACTAGCGAACTTGATATGAATTCGCGCCGGCTCAACCGGTCGGTGCATCAAATTGAATGGGAACAGGCGGGCTTCCCCCCGCTCAAAGGAGATCGAACCGATGGCATACAGCGATAAGGTAGTGGACCACTACAACAATCCGCGTAATGTAGGCACGCTGGACAAAAGCTCGCAGGAAGTGGGCACCGGTCTGGTCGGCGCTCCTGAGTGCGGCGACGTAATGCGCCTGCAGATCAAGGTGAACCCCGAGACGCAGGTGATCGAAGAGGCGAAGTTCAAGACCTTCGGTTGCGGCTCGGCAATTGCAAGTTCCTCGCTGGCAACCGAGTGGATTAAAGGTCGCAAGGTTGAAGAGGCTCTTGAGATCAAGAACACTGACATCGTGAAGGAGCTTTCGCTCCCTCCCGTGAAGATTCACTGCTCGGTGCTCGCGGAAGATGCAATTCGCGCGGCAATTGGCGATTGGAAGAAGAAGAATGGTGTTGCGGAAGCTGCGCCGGTAACAGCTGAAGTCAAGTAAGACTTGCGGCAGCTCGTGCAAAAGGGATATTGATGTCGAACTTTGTCACAATTGGAGCTACACCTTCGCAGGACGCTGTTGCGGCGCAGCCGCAGGCGCCTGCGCAGGGACTCCAGGTTACGCCTAAGGCAGTTGCGCGCATCCGAACGGCCATGGCCAGGGAAGGCATCGCCCCTGAAGAGGGCGGTCTACGCCTCGGTGTGATGGGCGGTGGATGCTCGGGGCTTTCCTACTCGATTAAGTTCGACACCAGGCCACGCGAGCGTGACCGCATCTTTGAGTTCGACGGTGTACGCGTTTTTGTCGATCCTAAGTCGTTTCTCTATCTGCACGGAATGACTTTAGACTACGAAGAAACGCTGATGCGCCAGGGGTTCAATTTCATCAACCCCAATTCGGCGCGCTCATGTGGTTGCGGGACGTCCTTTACCGCCTGAGCCCGGTTTTCGCCGGCCGAATCGATTCTGTTGTGCACAATGGGACCCGCTCGCGAGTTGGGTCCCATTCTTACGCAACCAACTGGTTGCTGGTTACCCGTACAGCGGGCCTGAAGGAAGAACTGCATGTTGAAGGTGATTGATTCCGCTGTCCCAGTTGAGTGCTGGTCCTGCTCCGTGGCGCACAATGAGGCCAAGCTCTTTTGCCCGCATTGCAGCAAGATCCAGCCTCCCCCGGGAAGCAACTATTACTCCGTCTTTGGGCTTGCGCCCAAATTGAATCTGGATTTGGATGCGCTCGAGACGGAATTTCATCGCCTCAGCCGCAAGCTCCATCCTGACCGATTCGCTCGCGCCACAGAAAGCGAAAAGGACTGGAGTCTCGCGGATACGGCGCTCTTGAACGATGCCTACCGCACCTTGAAGGATCCGGTAACACGTACCGAGTATCTCCTGAAGCTCAGTGGAGCGGAGATTGGCGAGGAGCATAGCGGAAAGGACCGCCGTGATCCATCCAGGGCACCGGCAGATTTGCTGGAAGAAGTCTTTGATCTCAACATGCAGCTGGAAGAGATGCGCACGGCACGGGCCGCGGGTGAAAGCGATCCGGAACTTGAGAAGAGCTTGACGGAAGCAAAGCAGAAATTCGACGCACTCCTGCATGAAGTGGACACAGACTTGCGCACGCAATGGCATGCCTGGGATGAGGGCGATGAGAATGCTCAGGCCACGGCGAGGAAAGCGATGATCGCACTGTTGGACCGACGGCGGTATCTGCGGAATCTGGTGCGCGACGTAACTGAGGTATTGGGAGCATAGGCAGACAGGATGGCTGAAGGACGCGTAGTTGGAATTGATCTGGGGACAACGAACTCCCTGGTCGCGTACATGCAGGGCGAAAAGCCGGTGGTCATTCCCGGTGTGGATGGGTCGAATTTGGTGCCGTCAGTGGTGGCGCTGGATCCGATACCCCCTCAAGGCGGCCGGCCTACGGTAACAGTCGGCAACAGCGCCCGGCGTGTGTTGATCCAAACACCGGAGCGCGTGATCTATTCCGTGAAACGGTTGATGGGGCGTGGTCTCGCAGAGGTTAAGAGTGAGCTTAAACTCTTTCCGTTCCGCCTTGCAGACGATGTGGAAGAGGGCGAGGTTCCGCGCGTGCAGTTGGGCGAAATGCGCTTTACTCCACCGGAGATTTCAGCTTACATTCTGCGGCAGTTGAAGCGGAACGCAGAGCGCTTCTTTGGTGAGCCCGTTACGCAGGCCGTGATCACCGTCCCCGCATACTTTAATGATGCACAGCGGCAGGCGACAAAAGACGCGGGCCGCATGGCCGGGCTTGAAGTGTTGCGGCTTGTTAATGAACCTACTGCAGCGGCGCTCGCCTATGGACTCGATCGCGCCAGGGAGGGAACCATCGCCGTTTACGATCTGGGCGGTGGAACGTTCGACATTTCAATTCTCAAGCTGCGCGACGGCATCTTTGAGGTGCAGTCGACGAACGGAGATACACATCTCGGCGGTGACGACATCGACAACTTGCTGCTTGCAATTGCGTTGGATGAAATTCACTCCGAGCATGGCGTGGACCTGCGTGCCCAGCCAGATGCGGTGCAGGCGCTGCGTAAAGCCGCAATTGACGCAAAAATCCACCTCTCCGCTGCCGACGTGGCACGCTTCGACGTCGAGTTGCCCAATGGCGACCGCTATCAGAGAGAGATTCCACGCGAAGTCTTCGAGTCGCTGATTGAGGGAGTTCTGGAGCGGACCGCCGGGCCGTGCAAGCAGGCGATGACGGACGCAGGCGTGAAGCCCGAGGACATTGATGAAGTTGTGCTCGTTGGCGGATCGACGCGTATTCCTGCCGTGAGCAAGCTGGTCGACGATCTCTTCAGACTGAATGCGCGCGGAAAAAAGCCTCACACGGAGTTGAATCCCGACGAAGTGGTGGCACTCGGCGCAGCCGTGCAGGCAGACATTTTGGCGGGTTCCTCAAAAGCAACCGAGGAGTTGCTCTTGCTCGACGTGACACCGCTCTCGCTTGGCATTGAAGCACTCGGTGGCGTGGTGGCCAAGATCATTCAGCGCAACTCGACAATTCCCGCATCGGCCACTGAGCACTTCACCACCGGTGTCGATGGCCAGACAAACGTTGCCATTCACGTGGTGCAGGGTGAGCGCGAACTGGCCGAAGACTGCCGCTCGCTGGCGCGTTTTGACCTGAAGGGAATCCCGCCGATGACCGCGGGCTTGCCGCGCATTGAAGTGAAGTTCCTGATCGATGCAGATGGAATTCTGCGCGTCTCCGCGCGCGAACAGCGCAGCGGGAAGGAGTCGCAGATTGAAGTGAAGCCCACTTACGGTCTGACGGACGAGCAGGTAGAGACCATGATTCTCGACTCGTTCGATCATGCTGAAGAGGACTTTACGAAGCGGCTCTTGATTGAGGCACGAAATGAAGCTGAGTCTCTTCTGACCAAGGTGGATCAGGCAAAGACGAATCCTGTCTGGGCTCAGTTAACAGGTGAAGAGCAGGCAGCGATTACCACCGCACAGGGCAAACTCGCATCCGCAAAGCTGGGAACCGATCCCTCGGCCCTGCGCGAAGCGACAGCCGCATTGGACCGTGCGACACAGAGACTCGCAGAGTTGATGATGGATGCGGCGGTGACGAGCGCAATTCGCGGCAAAACCATGGATGCCGCAGGTGAAGATCTGGATGAGAATGTGACGGCACCGCATCCAATGGCCCCGGCGGAATTCAAATAGAGCGAGTGTCCAGCCTGCGAGCCAATCTGTTTCGGATGCGCGTGTAAGGAGAGTAGAGATGAGTGGAGCGAATACGACCAATATCCCCCCCGAGAAGTTGGTTCGCGTTACCTTCGAGCCGGAAGGCAAGACGGTCGAGTTTGAGTTCGGCACCTTGCCGTACGATCATCACGGTAAGCCAATGTCGTTTCTCGATGTCGCGGAGAACTTCGATATCTTCCTCGATCACGCATGTGGCGGCGTATGCGCATGCACCACATGCCATTTGTGGATCAAGGACCAGACGGATATCAGCGAGGCAGAGGACGATGAGATCGATCGCCTCGATATGGCGGCAGATCAGCAATTGAATTCTCGCCTGGGCTGCCAGGCAGTCATTACAAAGCCAGGAAACTATGTGGTCGAGATTCCCAAGTGGAACCGCAACTACACTTCCGAGGGCAAGCCACTCACGCTGGCTGAAAACAAGTAAAACCGCAGTTCCATAGTCAAACGAGGAATCCATGCCACGCGAAATTCATTGGACAGATACCGAAGAAATTGGCATTCAACTGCAGGAAAAATTTCCGGAAGTCGATCCTCTGACGGTACGCTTCACTGACCTGCATCGCTACGTTACGGAGCTTGAGGGCTTCGCCGACGATCCGCAAAAATCGAACGAGTCCAAGCTTGAAGCCATTCAGATGGCATGGCATGAAGAGTATGAGGACGCGAAGGGCTGACCCGCAGCGCGGCTCAGCGAACACTAATCGTATTCCCGGTTGCTCCAGCCGAACGAGCCTTCGAAATGGACGATCTCCGCAGGCTTGTCTGGAATCAAATACACACTGATTACGTCGAAGCGGCATGCCGGAAATTCTGAGAGCGGCAACTGCCGCACGTAGCGTCTGGCAAGGCTTCGCATCACTCTTCTCTTTGTGTCATCAATAGCTGCTTCCGCGGCGGCAAGATCATGCTTTGAACGAGTCTTAACTTCCACAAAACACAGCAGGGTGCCATTCCAGGCAATCAGGTCCAGGTCTCCACGGATGCCGTGTGAAGTCCAGCGCCGTGCAACCACCTTGTAACCGTGGCGTCGCAGATAAAAGAAGGCCTCCTCCTCACCGGTAATTCCAAGTGCCAGATGAGGCGCAATCGCCTGCCCATTGGATCGCACTCCGCCGAACCAATTCATCCATCTTGAGGTGAGTTCCACCCAGGATCTTCGACCTGAAACCTTTTGCTCCATCGGCTGACCATTCTGGGGTGGCGGGGCCGTCCCTGGCAACGTCATGCATCACGCCTCAGGTATTTCCCATCCATGCCGATAAGGGAAATGCGCAGATTTGCGACAGATTGGAGTTATCTATGGCCAAGGGGTCGGTTGGTGGATGGTTTTCACGGCAGAACGAACCAACAGCAGCGAGTACGCTTGTGGAGGAGAAACCGCAATTCGAACTCGAACCTGTACCTGTAGATCGGATCTTCGAGTTCGCTCTGGATGCCCTTTCAGAGAACGTTATGTTCTGCGACCGCAATCTAATTCTGCGCTATATGAACCGCAAGTCGAAAGAGACTCTACGTTCGCTGCAGCAATATCTTCCCGTGCCCTGCGACCAAATCCAGGGAAAGTCCATCCACATCTTTCACAAGCATCCTGAAAATGTCGATCAAATCCTGGGCGCCAAGCACCACGCAGGTGCTCACCAACTCCCACATAAAGCCACCATCCACCTGGGACCGGAAAAGCTTGATCTGGAGATTGAACCAATCATCGATGCGAGTGGAGTCTATGTGGGTGCGGTGGTTGTTTGGGGAGTCATGACGAAAAAGGTTGAAGCTCTGGCATGCGCACAGCGGGCACTGCAGGGCGGAGTCGGAGAAGTAAGCAAGCAGATTGCGGTAGTCAGCACCGCTTCGCAGGAAATGGACAGCAGCATCGGTGAGCTGGCACGCACTGCGGTGGAAACTCAGAACGCCGCGCAAAAATTTCAAGAGGCTGGCTCAGAGGGCATGCGGGCCATGGAGCGGTTGCAATCTTCAAGCGAAGGTGTTGCCAAGGTGGCAGATCTGATCGCATCCATTGCAACGCAAACCAGTGTCCTGGCTCTGAACGCGACCATCGAAGCTGCTCGCGCCGGCGTCCATGGCCGGGGTTTCAGCGTAGTCGCGGGTGAGGTCAAAAAACTCGCCGAGCAAACCGCCGCTGCCACAGCTGACATTCAGGCAAAGGTGTCTGTGATCCGCGGCGATATTGATACCTCAGTGGCAGCCATGCAACGTATCGGTAAAGAAACCGAAGGTGTGACAACTCTGTCACACATGCTGGCCGCGTCGGCTGAAGAGCAGCGGCTGGCAACAAGGGAAATGGCGCAAAGCCTGGAACTCGCCGCGCGCCGCACAGCTGAGATTGCATCCACCAACCTGACAGATTGCGTTTAGCTTCACGGAGCGTGACCAGCTTTCAAGATTGAAGTGGCAAAGGCCCGGCTTGCATGCCGGGCCTTCCTTTTCACGTGTGACTCGTCTGAGCGAAGTGGTCAATAAATCCAGAGACTGAACCCGCTCCATCGGTTCGCCTCATCCCTCCACTTCCTGAAGGATGTTCTAGACAGCCTCGTCGTCCACTTTTGCTTCTGGTGCATTGGCTTTTACGGATTCAATACCGTGATCGCGTGCTGCTTCGCTGTTATAACCTTCGCTGCTGCCAATGATCTCGTGATTGGCAGCCTTGAGATTGAAACGTGGATGTCCTGCCTTGTCCACCTTTCGCTCATACCGCTCATCGAGAGGAGCATTCTTTCGCACGGATTCGATGCCATTCAAGGCCGATGCTTTTGCTTTGTAGCGCTCACTCGTAAGAATCGTCTCACCGTTTCCGGCCTTGAGCACAAACCAGTATTGATCGTCTGAAGACTTCCTTATGACAAACTTGCCTGCCATTGAATCCTCCTTGGGAGAGTTAGGGGTTATGTTGACTGCGTTGTGCCGCAAAGTTGTTGCCGTAGAAAAAACGCAGCGAAATGACACGAAACATCTTCTCACAACGATTTGAGCAAGGAGTCAATTGAATACACCGCCGCGAGTCTCCAAAATAGCTGGAGGCAAACTTCTTGGGACAGATACAAATGCGGAATAGGAACTCATTCCCTGCGCAGAAGCAGTAAGGCCCGGCGTTTGCGCCAGGCCTTTTCTGGTTAAGTTGGGATACGGGTGCTACGCATTCGCCGTAGTCAGTTCACCTGCGTGCTTGAATTCACTTTCCGCCATCGTCAGCGCGTCCTCGAGGATATCGAGTGCGACCGTCGCTTCCTGTTCACTTACGATGAGCGGCGGGCAGAGACGAATCGAGGTTTCACCGCATCCGAGCACCAGCAACCCGCGTTCGAACGCAAGATACTCAACACGGTTGCGGACCGCCGATGCTGGTTCACGCGTTGTCTTGTCCTTCACCAGCTCGACACCGATCATAAGTCCGCGTCCGCGCACATCGCCCACCATCGGATGTGTCTTCTTCCATCCATTAAGGCGTTCAATCATCTTCGCGCCAACATGTGCTGCGTTCGCAATGGCGCCGTTGTTGAGAATGTCGATGGTGGCGAGAGACGAAGCAATGGAAACCGGGTTTCCGCCAAAGGTGGAGGCATGCGAGCCCGGCACCCAGTCCATCACGCTGGCCTTGCTCATACAAACACCCAGAGGCATGCCGCTGGCAATTCCCTTTGCCATGCAGACAATGTCCGGCTCCACGCCCGTGTGCTCAATGGCCCACCATTTGCCCGTGCGGCCCGCGCCGCTCTGCACTTCATCGGCCACCAGAAGAATGCCGTGGCGGTCACAAATTTTGCGCAGTTCACGCATGAAATTGGTGGGGGCGACAACATATCCACCCTCACCTTGGATGGGCTCCACGAAAATCGCGGCGACTTCCTCAGGAGCAAGAATCGTCTTGAAGAGCTTTTCTTCAATGTAGCGTGCGCATCCGAGTGCGAATGCCTCTTCCTCCTGCGGTCCGCCGGTGCAGCCGCGATAGGCATAGGGGTAACGGATGTGGGTAACGCCGGGTACAAGAGGTGAAAAGCGGCGCTTTTGCTGCGGTTTGGATGCCGTAAGCGATAGAGCGCCCATGGTGCGTCCGTGGAAGGCGCCAAGGAACGCGATAATATGCTGGCGACCGGTATGATAGCGCGCCAACTTGAGTGCACATTCCACTGCCTCTGCTCCGGAATTGCCATAGAACACCTTGTGCGGACCCTTCATCGGTGCGATGGCGCTGAGTTTTGCGGCAAGGTCGGTCAAATGTTCGTCGTAAAAGTCAGTACCGGAAATGTGAATCAGCTCCGCTGCCTGCTCTTGAATGGCGGCAACCACTTCCGGATGGCAATGGCCGGTAGAGTTCACGGCAATGCCGGCGGCGAAATCGAGAAATTCATTGCCGTCCACATCTTCCACGCGGACACCGCGGCCGCGCTTGGCCACGAGCGGATAGGAGCGCGTATAGCTGGGCGAAATGTAGCGCGTGTCGGCTTCAACGGCCGCCTGGGCCTTGGGGCCCGGCAGTGAACCCACCAGCTTGGGTCCAAATTGCGCATGCAGTGCTTGATTGCTCATCTTCTTCTCTCCTGGACAGGTACGTTGGCGCGGCGTATTCGTTTCTGGCAGAGGGAAACCTTTGCGGACGGCCGCGGGCCCCATTTTGCGTAGGGCAGACTCTTCTGCGAGCCTCAATTTCCGGCTCAGAAAGCAGGCGAGGAGTCTTCGGCGGACGAGATACTAGTCTCCGCCGAAGAGACTAGGTCGCGTACGGGTGGGCAGCACGCGAAGATGGCGGCGAGGGCAAATGCAGCGCGCACGTGAGCGCGACCAGCGACAGGAAGCCGGCATGATCGAACCTCGACATGACAAAAAACTGTGCATTTTAGGGGCCGCTCTTTCTAAGGATAGCACGGGCTCTGCTGCTCAGGGATGCGGCCAGGCCTCGGCAGCATGAGCTCTCACCAGGTCTCGCGACTAGTGAACTGGTTTCTTTTCAAAGGCATCCGCCGGAACCAATGGGGTTGGGGTCGCCCCTTCCAGTGATACGGGACCGGACTCGAAGGCGCCTAGAGCCGCCTCATCCGCCGCCATCGTCATCCAGCAGACCGCGCCCTTCTTGAGCAACGTGCACGCAATCTCAATCGTGTACTTGGCTTCAGGATGGTCAATTACCGTTCCCTTGGCCCGCTCGATCCAGAAGTTATGTGTGCTCAATTGATAGGTGCCGTATTGGACATCGGAGATCGTGAAGCTCTTTCTAAGACCATCGGACGCTCCATCCGCAAATCCCGGCAGATCCTTGTCAGACATCGTCTGTCCAAAGCAGGCAAAGGAGAGCTCTACTGCCACGACCACTGAAGCTGGGCTGCCATGCCTTGCCGTCAGCGTCACCTGTACGCACTCCACTCCCTTCCGCTCCTCTGCGGTCGCCGCCTTCTTTGATTGTTCCTCTTTTACGGTCGGCAATGTGGGCTGCGAATTGACCAATTCCCAATCGGAAGGGAGTGAATAGGTGTAATCAAGCAGTCCTTGATGGCTTATCAATCCAGGCGTCGGCGTCGGCGCGGGCGTTTGCGATTGCGCATGGGCGCACAATATGCCAGCCAGCAACAAAATCGGGAATGAGACAAACGCTTTCACTTCGCCGCAAGTCTACCACGATTCACAGCCGCTCGCGGTTTCGTGGCCAGTCTGAAAAGTGCAATCAATGCAGTGTGATGCAGCCTATTTGCGCTTCCAGCGCACGCCTTCCTTCGAGTCCTCGATAAGGACTCCCTTTTCCGCAAGTTCATTCCTGATCTGGTCGGCGCGTGCGAAGTTCCTTTGTCTCTTGGCTTGGGTGCGCTCAGCAATAAGTGCTTCAATCATCTCGTCGGTAAGTGACTGGCGTTGAATCAGCTCAGGCGCAACCTCACTCATCCGTCCGGCAGACTCTGCCCACTCAAGTGCACGCCGGGTCGGTTCTGCGTCGTTGTCTTCCAATACATCGAATACCGCATCGAACGCAGCCAGCACAGAGAGAACGGCTGCACGGTCTTCCGCAAAGAACTTGCCCTGGTCAATGGCAGTATTCGCAGTTCGGACAAGATCGAAGATGGGTGCGCGAGCTTCGGCCGTATTCAGGTCATTTGCCAGCGATTCCATGTACGTCGCATGTGCTTCTTTTGCCGCCGACTGTACCTCGGCATTCTCGCCGGCGGGAAAGCTGCCCGTCTTGATCCGTTGATGGAAGGTCCTTAACCGATCGATGGCATTGGTCGCTTCCGTGAGTCCCTCAAACGTGAAATTCAGTTGGTGCCGATACGGTACCGAAATGAGAGCCAGTCGAATCGCAGAAGCTTTGAAACCCTTGAGCAAAAGATCGCGCAGCGTGTAGAAGTTGCCCTCGCTCTTTGACATCTTTCGCCCGTCCACAAGCAGAAACCGCACGTGCATCCAATGGTCCGCGAAGGGCTTGTGTGTCACGCATTCGCTCTGCGCAATCTCGTTCTCGTGGTGGGGAAACATCAGGTCTTCTCCACCCGCATGTAGATCGAAACTGTCTCCCAGATACTCCATCGCCATTGCTGAGCACTCAATGTGCCAGCCCGGTCGCCCTCGTCCAATGCGCGTATCCCAGGCGGTTTCGCCCGGTTTTGCCGCCTTCCATAAAGCAAAATCCCGCGCCGAGTCCTTCTCATACTCATCCACGTCCACGCGGGCGCCATCTTCCATTCCAGAGAAGTCCTTCTTGCTGAGCTTGCCGTATTCGGGAAAGGCGGAGAGCCGGAAATACCAGCTGCCATCGTCCGTACGGTAAGCAGCGCCGGCCGCGGACAACCTCTCCACCAATTCGACCATCTTGTCGATGTGCTCAGTCGCGCGGGCAATCACCTCTGGCCGTTGTACCCGTAGCGAATCAAGATCTTCAAAGAACGCGTCCACGAAACGCGGCGTGTATTCGCCGATGGGGATTCCGGCAGCCGTCGCATTGCGAATAATCTTGTCGTCCACGTCCGTAATGTTCATCACGTGGCGAAGCTTATGACCGGTCAAGAGCAGGAATCGGCGGAGAACATCCACCTGCAGAAAAGTTCTGAAGTTGCCAATATGGCCAAAATCATAGACGGTAGGCCCGCAGGCATACATGCGAATGGATTCGCCGTCTGAAGCCTTCAGTTCGTCCAATTTCCCGGTAAGAGTATTGAAAAGGCGGAGTGTCATGCGTCGCGGTGCCAGCTCGTCAAGCGGTAGTTTCCCGCCGTGACGGGTAAACCCGATTGTAGCAAGTGCTGTCTAATCCACTGCAAGAAAGGCATGTCGGAGCCGCCGAAGAACCGCTGATACTGTGATAAATTGGAGCTGATTTCATCGCAAAAGTCTATGACGCTGCCTCATGGTATTGGAGTTGAGAAATAGAGGCTGAAGTCCTATCTCTGTTGTGCGATCCCGACGCGCGACATTCCTTGGAACGGGATGGCGGCAACCTTCGGAATGCCGCTACAGGCCGAGTCTTTCCAATTCGCGAAGAAATTCCCCTCTTTGTCAGCACGGTGTCGGGCGCCAATCTGCGTGCTATGCGTCGTTACGACTGGGTGGCCGGCCTTTACGATTGGTTCGACCTGTTACGACCCGGAAGAGAAGCCAGAGAAGAGCTCAGAAAGGCAGCAATCCAACAGCTCAATTTGCAGCCTGGCATGCGCCTTCTTGAAGTGGGCATCGGCACAGGGGCGACAATTCCCTTCATTCCACAGAACGTAGACTTCTTCGGTATCGACATCTCCATCAACATGTTGCGTACGTGCAAGAAGAACCTGTCTGCCCTCAATCGCACCGCACATCTGTTTCAGGGAGAGGCAGCACGCCTCCCATTTCGTTCCGAAGTTTTTGACCGCGTTCTGCATTTGGGCGGGATGAGCCAATTCGCCAACCCGGCCCGTGCCCTCAAGGAGATGATCTGGGTGGCCCGGCCCGCTGCCCGGATTGTCATCCTCGACCGCGTTGGAAAGTCCGATCGCTCAAGCTCCCCGGGAGCAGACGCGGTAAATGAAGCAACCGAAGATACCCAGCCTGGCCAATGGCTGCGTTCCATCTTGCCGACCGAGATTACAGAAATTCAGATCGCCACATTGGCAGACGGCAAGTGGTTCTGTGCCCATTTCGAAAAGCCGGAAATCCCGCCCTCAAATTCTTGATTTGAAAAGGAGACTTCACTCCGCAGTGAACGTCTGCGCACCTGCTGTTGCCCGTTCCAATCGCCCAGGCCTGAGACGGCGCATTTGCCCAGGCGGCATAAGCCAACCTTTCTTGTGGCCGCACAGGCACCCATCGCCCAACCGCATCAAAACATCACCAAAGTAACGGCACAGGTAATCACCGTAAGAGGTGATGTACTCCTTTACAGCGCTATGATGGGCCCACTGTATTCAATAGCATCCGGCGAAGTTTCCACCATAGTTTGCGACCCTCCCCCGCTCCCCTGATCCCGTCAATTTGGCAGGGCTCGCTTCGAAAAGTGACTGTGTCTCGCTCACTCATCGAGTGCGGCACTTTATCAATGTCCCTCGAATGCGAGGCAGGAAGTGTCCCATGTTCTTGAAAGTTGACGGCCAATTGAACCGAACATCAGCAGCCTGGTCCCTAGTGCTTTTGGTTGTGGCCTGCCTGGTTGGCTGCGGAAGTCCCGCCAGCATTGACCCCGGCTTTTTCGGGCAGATTACGGTGTCACAGAATTCGGTCCGCGTAAATGAACAGGTTCAAATTCAAAGCTACGCTGCCGTCACCAGGATGCCTCTCACCTTCTTCGTCAACGGTGTCGCGTGGGGCAACTCTGAGTTTGGCACCGTTGACTCCAATGGTCTCTACACCGCTCCTGCGGCGGTCCCTGCGCCCAATACCGTTACCATCACTGCCGTGCCCACAGCACATCTTGATTACCCTCCCGGCACTGTCGCAATCAGCGTTCTCAATCCCATTCCAGTCCTCAACAGCGTCACTCCAACCGCCTTCACTGAGGGCACAACCACTGTCACGCTTGCCGGTTCGGGCTTCATCTTCACCTCACAGGTGCTGTGGAACGGTTCTCCGGTAGCCACCACATACGTCTCCCCCACAAAGCTGGTGGCGGTTATTGCCGCGCCAAACCCCGGCACTTTTCCCATTCTTGTCACGAATCCTGATCCCGGCTCAGCCAGCTCAAAATCCCTTGCGGTTACCGTCGGTCCGGGCCAGGTGGTCCTTACGCTCCAACCCTATCTCGGAACCGACGTGCGCGTCCGTAACTCGCTCAACATGGGCCTCACGGTCGATGGCACCTCCAACACCGCCGTCACGCTCTTCATCAACGGAATTCAGGGTGGCAATGCAACGCTCGGCACTGTCGTGCGAAACAGCGATGGTTCCATCACCTACACCGCGCCCCCGGTCGTCCCCACGCCAAGCAACGCAGTCCAGTTGAAAATAGTCAGCGCAGACAACCCAACCGTCTTCATAACGCGGAACATCGCCGTTCTCAATCCAGTTCCTGTTCTTGAAACAGCCACCCCCATGTCCTTTGCGGTAGGCTCCGCAAGTGTCGTCGTACAGGGTAAGGACTTCATCAACGGCGCCACGGTTCTGGTGAACGGCTCGCCGGTGCCCACAACATTCGACAGCGGCACGCAGCTCACCGCGACACTCAATCTCACGCAGCCGGGCGACCTCGATCTTCAGGTGCTCAATCCCGCACCCGGCCCCGCAACTTCATCGGACCTGATCGCGGAAGTGCAGGGCACCGTGCCCGTACCGCTCGTCAGTCCGGAAGATGCATCACGCTTCCTCGCGCAGGCCACCTTCGGCGCCACCGACGAGGACATCCGCCATCTCTCTCTCATTGGCTATCAGGCCTGGCTGAATGAGCAGTTCAGTTTGCAGCAAACCAAAATGGAGCCCGGAATAGAGCAGGCTATTCTCTTCAACAATCCTCCCTGCGCATCCGGAGATCAGAAATGCATCTCTGCGCTCTACATGCAAAACAACCAGGATCAGATCTACGACGAGAACGCATTCTGGCAGCAGAGTGTGTCGGCCAGCGATCAACTTCGCCAGCGCGTTCAATATGCACTCTCTGAAATCTTCGTTATCTCTGGTGTCGACGCCAGCATCCAGAACATGCCGCGCGGCGAAGCCAACTACTACGATGTGCTCGGCGCCGATGCATTCGGCAACTTCCGTCAACTCCTTGAAGACGTCACGCTCAATCCCATGATGGGCGAGTACCTCTCCATGCTGGGCAATGACAAGGGCAACGCCACCACCGACCCCGACGAAAACTACGCGCGTGAAGTCATGCAGTTGTTCACCATCGGACTCTATCAGCTCAATGACGACGGCACGCAGAAACTCGACGGGACCGGCAAGCCAATCCCCACCTATTCGAATGACGATGTCATGGGCCTGGCCAAGGTCTTCACTGGTTTCAGTTGGAATGTGCCCGGCAACACCTCTGACACGGCTTGGTCGAGTTGCTGTATCTACGTGGGTACAGGATTCGGCGAAGACCTCCTGCCCTTGCAGGCATATCCCAGTCACCACTCAACCGCGCAGAAGAACTTTCTCGGCGTCACCATTCCCATGTCGGCAAGTCCTGATCCGACGGGTGATCTGAAGACCGGCCTCGACACCCTCTTCAATCATCCCAACCTGCCGGCATTCTTCTCCAAACAGCTCATTCAGCACCTCGTCACCAGCAATCCCAGCCCCGCTTATGTCAGCCGCGTGGCCGCCGTCTTCAAAGACAATGGTTCCGGCGTTCGCGGAGACATGAAAGCCGTCATCACCGCAATCCTGCTCGATCCGGAAGCGCGCGATGCCGTCAGCGCGGCAAGCAACCCTCAATACGGCAAGGTACGCGAGCCGCTCCTCCGCTTTACCGAATGGGCACGCGCCTTCACTGCACAATCACGCACAGGCGGATACTACATGGGCACCACCGAAGATCCCATCTGGGGTCTCGGTCAGATGGCCTTGCGTTCACCAACTGTCTTCAATTGGTTTGCGCCCGGATACGTGCCACCGGGAACAAGCATTGAACAGGCAGGACTCGTCGCTCCGGAAATGCAGATCACCAATGTGTCCACAGTTGTGGGCTACCTGAACTTTATGCAGTACGCCATCGGCGCTGACGATTCAAACGGCCCTGACCTCTACTCCGCATATGGTGCGGAGCTTGGTCTCGCGGAAACACCCGATCAACTCGTTGACCGCATCAACCTGCTGCTCATGGCCGGCGCCATGGACAGCACGTTGCGCAGTCAGATCATCAACGCCATCAGCGCAATTCCCATTCCAACCAGCAACCAATCAGACATCGATGCGGCAAAGGCCGCTCGCGTCAAGACGGCAATCTATCTCACCATGGCGGCGCCGTCATTTGCGGCGCAAGACTAAAAGGCGAACATGAGCAAATGTGCATGTAACCACTCGCGGCGGCAGTTCTTGAGAACGGCTTCACTCGCTTCTATGGCGGGTATGACCGCAAGCCCCTTGCTGCTCGGACTCAATTCCATGGCGGCCATGGCGCAGAGTGGCGGTGCGACCGACTATCGCGCGCTCGTCTGCGTCTACCTCTACGGTGGCAACGATGGACACGGAACAGTCATCGCCACCGATCCGGATTCCTTTGCCGCCTTCACCGCTGCCCGCTCCGGCGCGCCCGGCCTTGCGTATCCCCTGGGCAATCTCCTGCCCATTACACTGCAAACGCCGCAAAGCGGCCGCACATTCGCGCTCAATCCATCCCTGCAGGGCATTCAGAATCTCTTCACAGCCGGACGCGCAGCCATTGTGTCCAACGTGGGCACTCTCATCGCTCCCGCAACCAAGACGCAGGTGCAGAATCGCACGGTCCCATTGCCGGCATCCTTGTTCTCGCACTTCGATCAAACTGCTGCATGGCAGGCCATCGCCTCCAACGGCGGTAGCGCGGAGCACGTTGGCTGGGGTGGCGCGGTTGCTGACGCAATCGAGAGCATGAACATGAATTCAAACTCCATGTTCACCTGCATATCCACTGCAGGTATCGCCCTCTTTCTCGCGGGCCAGCAGTCGTTTCAATTAAATGTCACTTCCGCCGGACCCATTCCCATCTACGGACAGTCGCAGCCGCTCTTCGGTTATCAGTCCGGATCCGACGCTCTTGCTTCAATCCTCACTGCGGATGAAACCAATCTGTTCGCCAAGGAATATGAGGTTGTCGTCAACCGCTCCCAGCAGGCGCAGGCCCTGCTCGCCACGTCCATGCTGCCGGCCGGTGCTGCGGGTGTTCCAGATCCGCCGCAGTATCTTGATCCCGTCACCAATATGCTGGCGGACAATCAGCTTGCCTCGTCACTGCAAACTGTGGCCCGTATCATTGGCGGCCGCGGAAGCCTTGGCGTCTCAAGGCAGATCTTCTTCGTGCAGCTCGGCAGTTTCGACACGCACGATGGACAAGCCCCTCAGCACGCCCGCCTCCTCACCCAACTCGGTCAGGCAATGGAGTACTTTGACGGTCTGATGACCACCTTCGGACTCGGTGACCAGGTCACGACCTTCACCGCATCTGACTTTGGTCGGACGCTTACGTCGAATAGCGACGGCACAGATCACGGCTGGGGCAGCCACCACTTCGTCGTGGGCGGCGCCGTTCACGGCCAGGACATGTACGGCCAATATCCCGTCGTCGGTGCAAATCAAGCCAACGACGTCGGCGCAGGCCGCCTCATACCAACAACCTCGGTCGACCAGTACGCAGGTACGCTTGCGCGCTGGTTCGGATTGTCCGACGGACAAATCCAGCAGATCTTTCCCAACTTCACAAACTTCGGAGCAGACCCGTATCTCGGCTTCATGGGCTGAGTCTTGACACTCACGCGGCCACAATCGAATCGTGTCTATAGCAGTTCCCGAATTGGTGTAAACCGAAGGAACACTTCCAGGTGGCCCTTTCCTTAAGAAAAGGCAACACGCCACAACTTTCAAAAGATCTACGATAATTCGGGAACTGCTCTAGTACATCGCCGCGCACCCAGCGGACTCAGATTTGGCCGTGCGGGGGTGACCCCTAAAAAAGCGGCCCAGTCTCATGCGCCGAGTGGCTTTCTCTTGCAGAGAATTTCACCAATCGGGCGCACAATAGAAACGGCTGAAGTGGCCGGGATCGAACTGAAACCGCGCAGCCGGCACCCTAACTTGTTCATTTCAGATACTCTGCAGCTAAATTCTTTAGATTAAAGACTTTGCAGTCACTCGCACGCTGTAACGTCAATCGAACCAAGACTTTGGCTCCAGAGTCCGGAACATTATTTTTCCGGACTTGGAGGGCGGCAACAGATTCGGAGATCACCTAAACGGAGGCCCCCGCTTTGAAGGGGCTCAACTTTGGATTCCACTTACCTCATCCAGTGCCAGATTCAGCTCCAGCACATTCACGCGCGGCTCGCCCAGTAAACCAAAGGTACGTCCGGTCGTGTGCTTTTCAATCAACGCGCGCACCACATCCAAACTCAAACCACGCGCCTTTGCCACACGCGGCGCCTGAAAGTAAGCCGCATCCGGCGTAATGTCCGGATCCAACCCCGAGGCTGACGTAGTGACCAGATCTTCTGGCACCGGCACACCCGCATCTTCTTTGCTCAACTTGTCCGCATCCGCCTGCATACGATGCACTAGGACCGCGTTCGATTGCGCAAGATTGGACCCGCCCGAATTGGCCGCATCATATCCGCTGCCTGCGGCAGAGGGACGGGGATGGAAGTAGCTGTCTGTCGTAAAGTCCTGTGCCAATAACTCTGAACCAATCACCTGTCCGTCGCGCGTGATCAGACTCCCATTCGCCCGGTGCGGAAAAATCGCGCTCGCCACGCCGGTAATCGCCAGCGGATAGGCAAGACCGAAGAGAAGAAAACTGAATACCGAAAACCGAATCGATGTCTTCCAGATTGAATGCACGATGATCTCCTCAGGCAAGATGCAGTGCCACCAGTGCCAGGTCAATAAGCTTGATTCCCGCAAAAGGCGCCAGTACGCCTCCAACACCGTAGATGAGCAAATTGCGCCGCAACAGTGCTGCTGCTGGAAGTGGATCGTACTTCACGCCCTTCAGCGCCAGTGGAATCAGCGCAATGATCACGAGCGCGTTGAAGACCACTGCCGAAAGAATCGCGGATTGCGGCGAATGCAGATACATCACGTTCAGCACATTGAAGACCGGGAACGCGCCGGCAAACATGGCGGGAATAATCGCGAAGTACTTGGCCACATCGTTCGCAATCGAAAACGTGGTCAGTGAGCCGCGTGTCATCAGCAGCTGTTTTCCAATCTCCACAATCTCAATCAGCTTCGTCGGATTTGAATCCAGATCCACCATGTTGCCGGCTTCTTTCGCGGCTTGCGTTCCGGAATTCATGGCCACGCCCACATCTGCTTGAGCCAGTGCAGGCGCATCGTTCGTTCCATCGCCTGTCATCGCCACCAGTTTGCCCTTGGCCTGTTCGCTCTTGATCAGGTCCATCTTGTCCTTCGGTTTGGCCTCGGCAAGAAAATCGTCCACGCCCGCTTCGCGCGCAATGGCTGCCGCGGTCAACGGATTGTCACCGGTGATCATGATGGTCCGAATGCCCATTGACCGCAGGCGCGCAAGTCGCTCCTTCAACCCGCCCTTCACAATGTCCTTCAGATAGATGACGCCCAATGCGGTCGCATCTTCAGTAACCACCAGGGGAGTTCCACCCTTGCGGGCAATCTCCTCTACCTGCTCCCTCACCTGCCTGGGAATTGAAGATCCCTGCTGCTCCAGGAATCGGGTGATGGCGTCCACTGATCCTTTGCGAATACGGGTTCCCGCAATATCCACTCCACTCATCCGCGTCTGCGCGGAAAAGGGAACAAACTCCACGTGAGTATCCTCCAGCCTGCGCCCGCGTATGTTGTATTTCTCTTTGGCCAGAACAACAATCGAACGCCCTTCTGGCGTCTCATCGGAAAGCGACGACAACTGCGCCGCGCTGGCAAGCTTCTCAGCGCTCACATTGGGGGCCGGATAGAATTCAGCAGCCTGCCGGTTTCCCAGCGTAATGGTCCCGGTCTTGTCCAGGAGCAGCGTACTCACATCGCCAGCCGCTTCCACGGCGCGCCCGCTCATTGCCAGAACGTTGTATTGAACCAGCCTGTCCATCCCGGCAATGCCAATGGAGGAAAGCAAGCCACCTATCGTAGTGGGAATCAGACACACCAGCAGTGAAACCAAAACAAAGATGGTCTGCGGGGCGCCCGAGTAAATGGCGAAGGGTTGCAGTGTAACCACAGCCAGAATGAAGACAATCGTCAGACCTGAGAGCAGAATGCTCAGGGCAATCTCATTGGGGGTCTTCTGGCGTGAAGCTCCTTCAACCAGCGCAATCATGCGGTCAAGAAATGTCTCTCCCGGATTGGAAGTGACGCGAATCTTCAGCCAGTCTGAAATCACTTTCGTGCCGCCCGTGACCGCCGAGCGGTCTCCACCTGCTTCGCGAATCACAGGGGCGGACTCGCCGGTAATGGCAGACTCATCCACCGTCGCCACTCCCTCAATCACTTCGCCGTCGCCCGGAATGTAAAAGCCCGCTTCCACGTAAAGAATGTCGCCAATGCGCAGCAAGCCGCTCGGAACATCTTCCAGTTCGCCGTGCGCGTTGTATTTGCGAGCGGTTGTTTCGCCCTTGGCCTTGCGCAGCGTGTCGGCCTGGGCCTTGCCGCGCCCTTCGGCCATGGCCTCGGCAAAATTGGCAAAGAGTACCGTGAACCAGAGCCAGAGTGTGATCTGCAGATTGAAGCCAAGACCACTGTGATGGTGCAGTGCGCTTTCAATGAGAAGCGCAGTTGTGAGCACGCTCCCCACTTCCACCACAAACATCACCGGGTTCTTGTACATCAGGCGTGGATCAAGCTTGCGCACCGCATCAATGAGCGCTTGCCCAAGAATCTTCTTGTTCCATAAACTCTGTTTCTCAACCATCGAAAGTTCTCCTGTCGATCCTGGTGGCCCTTAGAACAACTTCCCCGCATGCAGTTGCAGGTGTTCGAGGATGGGCCCCAGGCTCAACACCGGAAAGAAGGTCAACGCGCCAAGAATCAGCACAACGCCGATCAGAAGCACCGTGAATGTCGGCGTGTTCACCGGGAACGTTCCTGCCGAAGCCGGTACGCGTTTCTTTTGCGCCAGGTTGCCGGCAATCGCCAGCACAGGAATCAGCATCAGAAAACGGCCGATAAGCATGGACCATCCCAATCCAATGTTGTAGGGCCCGGTGTTGGCGTTCAGTCCCGCAAAGGCGGAGCCGTTATTGCCCGCCGCGGAAGTGAACGCGTAAAGAATCTCGCTCAGGCCGTGTGGCCCGGGATTGTTCAGGCTGGAAAGACCAATTTTGGGCAAAACTACATAAAATGCGGTAAAAGTGAGGATGATGAGCGGGAAAATGAGCACATAAAGCATCGCCATCTTCACGTCAAAGGCTTCAATTTTCTTGCCTAAATACTCCGGCGTTCGTCCCACCATCAAACCAGCGATAAAGACCGCCAAAACCACGAAGATGATCATGCCGTAAAGACCGGCGCCCACGCCGCCAAAGATCACCTCGCCCAGCAGAATATTGGTGAGCAGAACCAGACCGCCCAGCGGCGTGTAACTGTCGTGCATGCTGTTCACTGCGCCGCAGCTTGCGTCGGTGGTGGCCGTGGCAAACAGCGCGCTCTCGGCAATTCCGTTGCGTACTTCCTTGCCCTCCATGTTGCCGGCCGGCGCCGTCGCAGAGCCCGTCTGATTCACCCCATGAATCAGGTGATCTGGTTGTGATTCGGCCGCATATACCGCACCAAATCCAACTGCAAACAGTGCGTACATCGCAAAGAAAACCGCCCACCCATGCCCCGGCGATTGCGTCATGGAACCCAGCACACAAGTCAGCGCGGCAGGAATCAGAAAGATGGAGAGAATCTCTAGAAAATTCGAAAAGGGCGTGGGATTTTCATAGGGGTGCGCGCTGTTCGCATTGAAAAATCCGCCACCATTCGTGCCCAGCATTTTGATGGCTTCCTGCGAAGCGACCGGACCCTGTGCAATGGTTTGCACAACTGCAGAATGTTCAAGCGTGTGTGCCTGCACATAAGCGTGAAGATTCTGCGGCACTCCGGTCGCCACAAGCACGAGCGCATAAATAACCGATCCGGGTAGCAGAACGTAGAGCAGAACTCGTGTCATATCCACCCAGAAGTTGCCGATGCACTTGGAATCCGTTCTCTTAATGCCGCGAACCAGTACCACGGCCGCAACAATGCCCACCGCTGCTGACAGGAAGTTATGAGTTGCCAGACCCACCATCTGCGTCAGATAGCTCATCGTCGTTTCAGGTGTGTAAGCCTGCCAGTTCGTATTGGTGGTAAAACTCACTGCCGTATTCCAGGCAAGTGCGGAGGGTACTGCGCCAAAATGCTGCGGATTGAAAGGCAGAATTGTCTGCAATCGTTCAATTGCGTAAGTGACCAGCAAAGTCACCGCCGAGAATCCCAGGAGCGCAAAGGTATATTCGCGCCAGTTCATCTCTGTATCGGCCTTCACGCCGCATAGCTTGTAGAGAAGCCGCTCTGCTCCGCCGAAGGAGCGGTTGATCCATTTGATCTTCCCTTCCAGTACGCCTTCCAGATAAATGCCCAGTGGCCGAGCCGTCACAAGCACAAGAAGTGAAAACACCACGAATTGCAGCCAACCGTTTGCGGTCATCTCAAAGCTTCTCCGGAAATAGCAGCGTGATGAAAAGATAGGCTGTGATGCCAATTGCCAACGCGAGAGCGATGATCGTGAAGAAAGTCATGAATTACCTCAACTTGTCGCATGCGCGCACATAGAGAAATGCGGCGGCAAAGAAAACTGCGGTAAAGCAAAGCGCCCAAAGGTCCTGCATTGCAAACCCCCACTTCAGGGCAAGCGGTCAACAAATCCGCTGTCCCAGAAAGAATTCTTGAGGCAAAGCCGTTCAGATTACGAAAGGGATTTCTAAGCGAAAGATAAAGATCTCTGCGAATCGCGGACCTGCATAGTCGAAGCAGGACTACTGAATCTGTCGTAACCGGCGTTACACTTGCTTCCGCATGTCAAATCGAATGAGGGGAGTCTGGCATCTTCCGTGAAGGAGCGGCCAGGTGAAGGAAAGTGAAAGTGAATCAGGCACGGCATTTGTTTCGAATTCGAGCGGTCGCAGTTCTCCTTTTCTTTGCGACTCTAGGTATCACGGGTCTTCAGCTCCATGCCCAACCGCAGCGCTGGACAGAGCAGCAGGCGAACCAGTGGTATGCAAAGCAGCCCTGGCTCGTGGGCGCAAACTTCGTCCCGAGTGACGCAATCAACGAGTTGGAAATGTGGCAGGCTGCCACGTTCGATCCAAATGAAATTGACCGCGAGTTCGGCTGGGCACAATCGCTCGGCATGAACACTATGCGTGTCTTCCTTCACAATCTGCTCTGGGAGCAGGATCCCGCGGGCTTCAAACATCGGATGAATGAGTTCCTTGACATCGCGGCGCGCCACCACATCCGCCCCATCTTCGTTCTCTTTGATTCCTGCTGGGACCCTGATCCCAAACTCGGCCCGCAGCATCCTCCCATTCCGGGCGTGCATAACTCCGGTTGGGTGCAGGCGCCAGGCCGTGCCATGCTGCAGGACCCGTCGCAATACCCAAAACTGGAAGCCTACGTAAAGGGTGTCGTCGGCGCCTTCGCCAACGATGATCGCGTTCTCGCGTGGGACGTTTGGAATGAGCCCGACAATGGCGACGGCTCCTCCTACGGCAAGCTGGAGCCGGCAAACAAGACAGCACTTGTCCTGGCATTACTGCCCAAAGTCTTTGCATGGGCCCGAGCGGCGCATCCCGCACAGCCTCTCACCAGTGGCGTGTGGCAAGGCGATTGGTCCTCGCTCCAGGCCATGTCGCCTATGTCCCGCCTGCAGGTTGAAGAGTCCGATGTCATCACCTTCCACAACTACGATTGGCCTGAAGGATTCGAAAAGAAAGCCCAGCAACTCGAGCAATTTCATCGCCCACTCATCTGCACGGAATACATGGCGCGTGGCGCAGGCAGCACCTTCGATACCATCCTTCCGCTCGCGAAGAAAATGCACATCGGCGCCATCAACTGGGGACTCGTGAAGGGGAAAACGCAGACGAATCTTCCCTGGGACTCGTGGCAGCGTCCCTACGTACTTCAGGAGCCCACTATCTGGTTTCACGACATCTTCTACCCCGACGGAAAACCATATCGTGAGCGCGAAGTCGAAATCTTCCGCACACTGACTGGAGCAAAATAGCCAAAGCTGCACGTCAAGTCCCACAACCCCGGCAAAGCACTCTCTCTTCAATGCAGCCCACCTTGGCTTGCGATACTAGGGAGAGTGCTTTCTTTTTGTAAGGAGTTTGGATGTCAGGCGAATCGAATCAGATTTTCAAAGGACCTAAATCGGGACGGAGAACTTTTCTCAAAACATCGGGCGTTGCTGCAATCGCTGCGGCCTTCGGCCCGCAGCTCACTGCAGGCGCAACCGCAGAGACCACAAAGCCCGCAAAGAATAGCACGGGATCGACTATCGACCTGGCGAACATCCTTCAGGGAACCGATTCCTTTTATACGTTCTCGCGCGGCAACACTCTGCCCATTGCGGCGGCGCCCTTCGGCATGGCGCATTGGACTTTGCAATCGGAAGGTGGCACGCCCTGGTTCTTTCAGCCGAGCCACCGCCGCCTGCAAGGTTTCCGCTGCACCCATCAGCTCAGTCCCTGGCTCTCTGACTACGGCCACGCCATCTTCCTTCCATTTGCGGGCAATCCTGACCCGGAGCCAGGTCCAAGGTCCTCTTCGTGGCGTCCTGAGAAGGCTGAGTTGCACCCGTATTCCATGCGCCTCTCGTTGAAGCGCTATCAGGTCCAAACGGAACTCGTCCCCACTGAACGATGCTGCATCATCGAAAGCACAAACAGTAGTGACACCGCATCCGGATTTCTGATCGAGATTCCTGAAGGCGGTGAACTCGCTTCGCAGGACCAGGCCAGGCGCGAGATTCGCTTCACCTCCACAAGCAATGAAGGGGGCGTCCCCGCAAATTTCGCAACCTATTATGTCGTTCGCTTCGATCAACCATGGGAGAAGGTCGACACTGCGCAACTTAAGAAGGGGCAGGCCCTCATAGTTCGGTTCAAACAATCCAGGACGATTGTCGCCAGAATTGCCACATCCTTCATCTCCTTCCCTCAGGCAATACTCAATCTCGACCGTGAAGTCGGAACAAAATCACTCGACGAACTACGCACAGCGGCAAAGGCGACTTGGAGCGACGCATTTGCGCGCCTTGAAGTGGAAGGTGGTTCAGACAAGCAGCGCCGGACCTTCTACTCGTGTCTCTATCGTGCTCTGTTGTTTCCGCGCATTTTTCACGAGCTTGACGCAAACGGCAACATACATCACTACAGCGCCTACACCGGCAAGATTGCCCCTGGTGTGATGTATGCCGACCACGGTTATTGGGATGTCTATCGCGCCTGGTATCCCTTCATGTCTGTCGTCTATCCCGAACGGCTCGGAGAAATCCTGCAGGCCTGGGTGAATGCCTACGCTGAAGGTGGCTGGCTGCCGCAGTTTCCTGCGCCGGGCTATCGCGCCTGCATGACCGGCAGCCTCATCGACTCCGTCTTCGGCGACGCGGCCGCAAAGGGAATTCAGGGCTTCGATCTGGCAACAGCGTATAAAGGGCTGGTTCGCCACGCAACAGAACCGGGTGACCCGGACAAGGGCTATGGACGTCGCGGTATCGAAGAATATTTGCGCCTCGGTTACGTCTCCACAGATGAAGTCGAACAGTCCGTGGCAGAAACCACTGACGCAGCCTACGGTGATTTCTGTATCGCGCAAGTCGCAAAGGCGCTCGGCAAAAACGACGACGCAGCGAAATTTCTCAAGCGTTCTGAAAACTGGCGTGTCCTCTTTGACCCAGGCACAGGCTTCATGCGTGGCAAAAAGAGAGATGGAAGTTGGATCGCGCCCTTTGACGAATTCCAGTGGGGAAGTCCGTACGTTGAAGGTTCAGCCTGGCAGCATCGCTGGGATGCACCGCACGACATGTCCACCTTGATGGAAAAGCTGGGCGGAAATGCCAAAGCCGCAAAGATACTTGAAACCATGTGTACCCAGGATCCGGTCTTCCACGTCGGTGTATACGGACAGGAGATCCACGAAATGTCAGAGATGGCTGCCGTGGATTTTGGGCAGTATGCACATAGCAATCAGCCCGTGCATCACGTTCTGTACATCTTCGCCCTGGCAGGCCGTCCTGATCGCGCGCAGTACTGGGTGCGTCGTGTGATGGACGAACTCTATTCGCCCGATACCTTTGCCGGCGATGAAGACACCGGCTCAATGGCGGCGTGGTACCTCATGAGTGCTATGGGATTCTTTCCAGTCTGCCCAGGCAAGGCAGAGTACGTGGTGGGCAAATCGCTCTTTCCCTCCATGACCGTGCGCCTTCCCGGCAATAAGTCACTGCGCATCGTCAACCACGCGCCAGATTCCACTTCGCAACATGCGGAGCTCAACGGACGCAAGCTCGATACATTCATCCTGTCGCACAGTGACTTGATGGCCGGTGGCAGCCTGCGTTTCATCTGAGTCATCGCGCCTGATTGCGCACTTGCACCTGCCCGCTCAAAATGCCATGCCGCGGTAATTTCCACCCGGCATGGCATCGAAGGCACTGAACCCGGCGGGCGATCAACCCGCTATTCCTCTGTGTCGTTCGTTCCCTCTGGAACAAACCGGTAACCTACCCAGGGCTCAGTCTGGATGAACTTCTTGCCGGTCTCATTCTCCAGCTTCTTCCGCAGTTGACCCACAAACACGCGCAGATACTCCGGCTGGTGAGCCGCTTGCGATCCCCAAACCGACGTAAGAAGCATCCGATGTGTGAGTACCTTTCCGGCATGGCGTGCCAGCAGAACAAGCAACTCAAATTCCTTGGGCGTCAGCCGAAGCGTCTTTCCATTCACAGTGGCGCTGTGCGCGCTCACGTCAATCACAAAGTCTCCCACCTCAAGCGCGGACTCAACCCGCTCCGGTGCTCGCCTCAGATGTGCGCGTACCCGTGCCAGCAGCTCCTGAATGCCGAACGGTTTCGTCACGTAGTCGTCTGCGCCCGCATCCAGTGCTTCAATCTTTGACCGTTCATGATCGCGCACAGAGAGAACCAGAACAGGAGTGGATGAAGTGGCTCGTATCGCACGGCAAACTTCCACGCCCGTCATCTCCGGCATCATCAGGTCCGTTACCACCAGGTCCGGGCTCCACTCATGGAACAGCCTCAGCCCTTCCACAGGATCATTGGCGGTCCGCACATCCATGCCTTGTGCGGAGAGCGCAGTCCGCAGCACTCGGGTTATCTGCGGCTCGTCGTCGATCACAAGAATTCTGGTCGGCATAAGAGGGTTCTTTCAGGAAGGTTACATCATTCCGGGCAGGAGCTATGATGCCTACAGCATCCTCGATGAGTCTCTTTGACCATCCTCGCAAGACCGCCCTCCAAATCGCAGTCGCCGCACTGCTCACGGTGGCGGTCACTGCGGCACTGGCCTGGGCGCACGCCGGTGAAGTCACTGCTGCAATGGGTTTCCTGGTGCTCGTCGTATGGACCGGTGCGCAGGCTGGAATTGTCCCATCTCTCTTTACCGCGATTCTGTGCAGCCTTACCTTTGATTACTTCTTCCTGCTCCCCTATCACACCTTTGTTCTGGCGGGCCTGCCGGAGTGGATTGCCATGTCTTCCTTCCTCGCAAGCTCCCTGGCTGCTGGGGGAGTCGCTGAGCGCGCGCGTCACCAGACCGAGCAGGCCGAGCGCCGCCGCGAAGATGTGGAGCGCCTCTACAAGCTGAGCCAGGAAATGATGCTTCATGAAGATGCAGCACAGCTCCGCCAGGCGCTCCCGCAGTTGATCCGATCCATCTTTGCGCTCGACGAGGTAGTCCTCTACTTTCTTGATCAGAACCTGTGGAATACAACAACCGGTGCGCCGCCCGAAATTATCCAGAATGCACTGTCCAATTTAATGAAGAACACAACCTCCTCTTCGGTGCAGACCGGCGAGTATTGGTCGCGCCCTTTGCAGCTCGGCCTCAGGTGCATGGGCATCCTCGCCTGGAAGCCTGCGCAACTCTCGCCTGAACTCGCAACCGCCATCTCGGCACAGATTGCCATTGCCTTGACGCGTGCCATAGCCATTGAAACAACGGCCCGTGCCGAAGCCGCGCGTGAAAGTGAGTATCTGCGGACGGCATTGATTGATTCCGTAACTCATGAACTCCGCACGCCGCTCACCTCCATCCGCGCCGCTGCCACCACACTGCTGCAGGGCGATGGGCTCGATGAGGAAACGCGCAGGGATCTCGCAAGTGTCGTCGACGAAGAGAGCGAGCGGCTCGACACACTCATCGGCCAGGCTGTTGAAATGGCCGAAATCGATGCGCACACCATTCAGCCAAAGCTCGAACTCCTCGACCCCCAGCTCTTCCTCGAGCAGGTTGTAGAGCAATCGCAACGCATACTCGGTAAACATCAGATAGTCATTCAATCTCAAGGTGCTTCACCCGCACGCTTTGACGCCCGTCTTCTCGCGCGAGTCTTCCATCACCTGCTTGAGAACGCCGCGCGTTATGCGCCGCCGGGCAGTCAGATCAAGCTCACCTGCCACACAACCGCTGACCGCCTGGAATTCTCCGTTGCAGATAGCGGTCCGGGAATCGCCGAAGCCGACGTGCCCCACGTCTTTGAAAAACTGTATCGAGGAAAAACAGGAATTCGTGTCGGCAAGGGAACGGGAATGGGCCTCGCCATTGCCCGCGCAATCGTGATGGCGCACCGTGGTTCCATTGAAGTGGCCAGCAGTCCAGGCCAGGGTGCACGCTTTTCCCTTTGGGTGCCGCTTGAAGAAGCTTCGGCCGCAGACAGCCAGACCGTGGGAGAAAGCTCCCGGCCTTGACCGCCAACATGCCGGCGCCAGACTCTGGGGCGCAAAGAAAAAAGACCCGGAATCCGGGCCTCACCTGTTCCATCTGTATGTATTCGCCTGCCAACCTGGTCAGGCTTACTGGCGGAGAGAGGGGGATTCGAACCCCCGATAGAGCTTTTGACCCTATAACGGTTTAGCAAACCGCCGCCTTCAGCCACTCGGCCATCTCTCCGGGTCTGCCTAGCGATTATACCGGAAATTGAAACGCAGGCTTTGCCGGAACCGTTTCACTGCTTTGCGGCGGGAAAGTGATGCTTGAACTGCCGGGCCGGCAATGCTGCCTGCCCTCTGCTGCAAATACTCGCCGCACCCGCGCCAGGCGCGGATTCGGCCCACATCCTCCGATCCATGCAGCGGGGTCATTTTTCGCTTCGTTGAGGCGACAAAGGTTGTTAAATTCACACCTATGTTCCTGCGCTTGAAGCCGTCACGGCAGAAGATGCGTTTTCTGCCACTGGTGGCCGCCACCTTCTTTATGGTGTCGGGCGGCCCGTACGGCATTGAGGACATTCTGGGCGGCGCGGGCTACGCGTGGGCCATTGCAATTCTGCTTTTGCTGCCGCTGATATGGAGCCTGCCGACAGCCCTGATGATTGGCGAGCTGGCAAGTTCCATTCCGGCGGAGGGCGGTTTCTACGTCTGGGTGCGTCGTGCGCTTGGGCCGTTCTGGGGATTTCAGGAAGGTTGGCTTTCGCTTTCAGCCAGCATCTTTGACATGGCCATCTACCCCTCCATCTTCGCGCTCTATCTGGGCAAGCTTTTTCCGGAGATCTCGAGCGGCTGGCAGGGCTATGCGTGCAAGGTAAGCGTGGTGGCAGTGTGCTGCCTGTGGAATCTTCGCGGCGCGCCGGCGGTGGGTGAGGGTTCCATCGGGCTGTCGGCTTTGCTGCTCACGCCCTTCGCAATCTTTGTGGGACTTGGATTCTGGCATGGCTTCACTACGCACCCGGCAGTGCAGTGGGGCGATTCAAATTCCAATGCTGCGCTGACTACCGCCATGCTGGTGGCCATGTGGAATTACATGGGCTGGGACAATGCAACCACCGTGGCGCAGGAGGTGGAGAATCCGCAGCGCAACTATCCTCGCGCCATTGTTGCGGCGGCGGCGGTTACGGCCTTCACTTATGTGCTTCCGCTGGCTGCAACGGCAGTAGCTGGTCTCTCGGTAGACAGTTTCTCAACCGGTGACTGGATGACGGCTGCCAATGCGCTTGGCGGACGCTGGCTGGGACTTGCCATTGTTGCGGGCGGCGCCATTTGCGGCATTGGCATGTTTAACGCGCTGATGATGAGCTACACGCGCCTGCCCATGGCCATGGCGCAAGACGGCATGCTGCCGCAGTTTCTTGCGAAGCGCAACAACCGCGATGTTCCGTGGGTGAGTGTACTGCTGTGTGGTGCGGCTTGGGCGCTGGCACTGCAGTTGCCGTTCGAGCGACTCATTTCAATTGACCTGATTCTCTACGGGACGAGCCTCATTCTGGAGTTTGTCGCGCTCATTGTTCTGCGCATCCGCGAGCCGGAGCTGGAGCGGCCTTTCAAGGCCGGTAATCTGGCGTTCGCATGCTCGTTATGCGTTGGCCCATTCGCGCTCATCGGTTATGCTCTGTGGGTTTCGCGCGGAGAAACGCTGGGCCACACGGCAACGGGCATCGGTTCGGTCTCGTCGTTGCTCTTCGCCAGTGGAGTGGGCCTGCTGGGCATGGTGCTTTACTGGTTCACGGCGTATCCACTGGCGCGCAGACGACTTTCAGCGGCATCCGCCACGGACTGATGCTACACAAAAAGCAAAGACCGCCGCGCAGTGCGCAGCGGTCTTGTGCCATTCATTCGAGCGAATTACTTGGCGTGCTTCGCCTTTGCTGCCGCGGTTGCCTTGCCTTCCAGAACCAGCTTGCCCTGCTTGCTGTCCTTGAAGAACTTCACCGCGCGCACCACGTGGTCGCGCGCATAGGCCGCATCATGCCAGCCCTTGATCTCCACTCGTTTGCCTTCCAAATCCTTATAGATCGAGAAGAAGTGCGTAATCTCCTTCAGCATGTGCGGATAGATATCCGTGTAATTCCACACATTTGAATAGCGCGGATTGTTCTTGCCCACCGCGAGCACCTTTTCGTCCAGCACGCCCTGGTCCAGCATCTCCAGCAGGCCAATCGGGCGCACTTCCTGCACGCACCCAGGGAAACTGGGCCCCGGCACAAGCACCAGCACGTCCAGCGGATCGCCGTCATCACTCAGGGTGGAGGGAATAAAGCCGTAGTCGCCGGGATAGTGGACTGGCGAGTGCAGGTTGCGGTCCAGCTTAAAGACGTGAAGCTCTTTGTCGTACTCAAACTTGTTGGTCGCGTCTTTGGGAATTTCAATCACTGCACGAAAGATCTCCGGCGAGCGGTCACCAATCGGCAGTTCCAGGTAATTGATCACAAAGTTCTCCTTACGGAAGGGGGGAAGCGTCTGCCGGCTTACAACAAACAAATAGCCGGTAAAAGTGCGTTACGCCGGGGTCGCCCGGTCCTACTATAATCACGGATTATGAAGGCGCATGTCTATGTCACCCTTAAGACTTCGGTACTCGACCCCCAGGGCCAGACCATCCACAATGCCCTGCGAAAAATCGGCTATGCCGATGTCACCGCCGTGCGCCAGGGCAAGTATTTCGCTTTGAATCTGGCTGATGGCCTCTCTAGCGAAGCCGCCAAAACTGAAGTCGAAAAGATCGCCCGCGACGTACTCACCAACCCCGTCATTGAAGAATTCACGTACCAGATAGAGGAATAAGAGGGCAGCCACTCCCGATTGGCGACATTTGCCCGCCCGTTCGCGTGCCTCAATACGCCATACATTGGGTACCCCATTCACACTTCGGTGACATGGCTGCAGCCCGGTTCTCTCCTACAATCAACATATGTGCGGAATCGTCGGGTACGTAGGACCAAAGAAAGTCGTCCCAGTCATCATTGAAGGCCTGCGCCGCCTTGAGTATCGCGGCTATGACTCAGCAGGCATCGCCGTCGGCAACGCGGTCAATGAGCCGCTTCAGGTCTCTCGCGCGCCCGGCAAGCTCGCCAACCTTGAGGCAGTCCTCGCCACCAAGCCCCTCGACGGCACCTTCGGCATCGGCCACACCCGCTGGGCCACCCACGGCCGCCCCACGGAAGAAAACGCCCATCCCCATCGCGACTGCACCGGCCGCCTCGTCGTCGTCCACAACGGCATCGTCGAAAACTATCTGGAGCTCAAGCGCGAGCTCACCGCGCAGGGCCACAAGTTCGTCACAGAAACCGACACCGAAATCATCGCCCACCTCATCGAGCAGATTCAGAACGACGCTGAATCCGCCGGCGCCCCGGTCCTCCTTGATGAAGCCGTCCGCCGCGCCGTCAAGCGCCTTACCGGAGCCTTCGCCCTCGGCATCCTCACCTCCGCTGAGCCAGACAAAATCATCGCCGCCCGCTCCGGCCCTCCCGTCGTCATCGGCGTCGGTGAAGGCGAGTCCTTCATCGCCTCTGACGTCCCCGGCATCCTCCACCACACGCGCAACATTTACTTCCTCGCCGACGGCGACATGGCCATCCTCACCCGCGACGGCGTCAAGTTCACTGACTTTGAAGGCAACCCCATCGAGCGCAAACTCACCCGCATCGCCTGGGACCCCATCCAGGCCGAAAAGGGCGGCTACAAGCACTTCATGCTCAAGGAAATCTGGGAGCAGCCCCGCGCCATTCGAGACACCACCCTCGGCCGTTACTCGCTTGACTCAGGCAAGGTCTTCCTCGGCGAAATGGACATCCCCGACGAAGAGCTCGCCGCCGCTTCCTCCATCAACATCGCCGCCTGCGGCACCAGTTGGCACTCCGCGCTCACCGGCAAATACATGATTGAGCGCCTTGCCCGCCTCCCCGTTGACGTCGATTACGCCAGCGAGTACCGCTACCGCAATCCCATTCCTGATCGCAACGCCCTCGGCCTGCTCATCACCCAGTCCGGTGAAACCGCAGACACGCTCGCCGCCCAGCGCGAAATGATCGCCCTCGGCTCCAAAACCGTCGCCATCTGCAACGTCGTCGGAGCCATGGTCGCGCGTGAGGCCCACGGAGCCATTTACACCCACGCCGGCCCTGAAATCGGCGTCGCCTCCACCAAGGCCTTCACCGCGCAGCTCACCGCGCTCTTCCTCCTCGCCCTCAAGCTGGGCCAGCTCCGCGGCCGGCTGGACAAGGAGAAATCCATCGCCCTCATGGAAGAGCTCTCCCGCCTTCCCGCAAAAATTGAAGATGTCCTCAAAACCCGCTCGGAACAATGCGAAGAGCTCGCCACCCACTTCTCCACCGCGCGCGACTTCCTCTACCTCGGCCGCGGTATCCACTTCCCCATCGCCCTCGAAGGCGCGCTCAAGCTCAAGGAAATCTCTTACATTCACGCCGAGGGCTACCCCGCCGGCGAAATGAAGCACGGGCCCAACGCGCTCATTGACGAGACCCTCCCCGTCGTCGTCCTCGCCACGCGCGACGAAGCCGACCCCGCCTCCAAACTGCGTTACGAAAAGACGCTCTCCAACATTCAGGAAGTCACCGCCCGCTCCGGCCGCGTCATCGCCGTCGCCACAGAAGGCGACGACACCATCGGCAACACTGGTCGAGCACGTCATCCACATCCCGCCCGCCACGGAACTGCTCTCACCCCTCATCGAAATCGTCCCGCTGCAACTGCTGGCGTATTACATCGCCGTCCGCCGCGGCTGCGACGTCGACCAGCCGAGGAATTTGGCCAAATCCGTCACCGTGGAATAGCGTTGGCCGCTTACTGTTGGTCCTATCCACAGAGCTGTCATTCTGAGCGCACGGTCGGGGTCCCCGAAATGCAGTCTTTGCATTTTGGGGTGACAACGGGCCCCAGGCGTTCTTACCAGCCTGGGAGTGGTAAGCGAAGAATCTGCTGTTGCCGATCAGGCGATTTAGTTGGACAAGTATTGAAAACAATGAATACAATCTGGCAGATTTTTCAGCTACTAAGTCTCGTCGGGGGAATCTATGGAGAACCACTCACTGCCCACACTCGCAGTGATACTTATACTTTTCTTCACTCTGGTTGCCTTGGTCCTATATTTACTCACACTTCAAAATGTGCTCAGTAAATGCTCTCCAACCTCACGAGCAATGGAACCAGGCAAAGTGTGGCTAACACTTATTCCACTCTTTGGTTTGGTGTGGCAATTTATCGTCGTACTCAATATTGCAAAGTCATTGAAGGCCGAGTTTGACAGGCTAGGTATCCCGAATACGGAGCCGGCTCCTGGTCAGACCATCGGACTGGCTACGTGTGTTCTCAATTGCTGTATCTTTATACCCCTTCTTGGTGGCCTCATTGGAATAGCAGGGCTTATCGTATGGATCATTTATTGGGCCAAGATTGCTAATTACTCAAAGCTACTTTCCGCGCACCTCTCCAACAGCTATCTACCGCCAACTACTTGAGGGCGGGCGGCACACCTTTCCTAGTGACAACACTTCCCTAACCACAAAAATGGTTGCCTATCCTAGCGAAGCACCGGGGTCCAAGGACGGTCTTCGCTTGGGGTGGTTCAAGGGTGGGAACCACGAATCTCCTGCGAGCGAAAAGCGCGTCCGCTGCATGCAATGCCTCCCGTAGGGAGGCCGCGAGAATAGCCCAGGATGGAGTCCGCGCCAGCGGACGTAATCCTGGGAACCCCGCACAAAATCCCCGCCGTCCCGTAGGGCCGGCGCGAATTACTCCTCCAGATTCTCCGACTCCTCACCGGCGGTCCTCCGCTCCCGGTACAGCCACCTCCGCTCGAAGTACCCCATCCCAAACGCTGCGAGTATCCCGGCGACATCGGCAAGAGAAAATCTGCCTCCTGTAGCTAATGCGAAACGTCATTCGTCATCCAGAAACGGCAAATGTGGAACAGCCGCCGTGTAGATACGGTAGCCACAAAAAAGAATCAGCAGAAAACACGCATGCCAGAGCAGCACCAGATGTTTCGGCCACTTGTTCTTCTTTGAGAAGATGAACGGCCCATCCTTGGCGAGTTCCGTCCAGAACACATACGCCGTGTACATAACCGCAATCACCGCAACCACAGTCCACGAGAAATACCGCAGCATTTCATCCGGGTCGATATTCTGCCCCACCTGCGCGTTGGCCATCAGCATTCGCAATCCAGAAATCGGCACAGCGGAATTGCAGTTGTCTTGAGCGCGTCCCTCCGCTCAACCGCCAACTCAAAGGTTAACCCCTTATCAAAAAAATCGGCAGGCCCAGCTTATGGTTATACGTCGGCCGGTAGCGCTCGGTGTTGTACATCGTGGCCACATCCACCTTGCGCGGCCCCAGCTTGGGATCGGGAATCGGCACCAGCGCGTAGCAGCCGCCGCTGATGGCCGCCATCAGGCCGGACTTGCCCTCCTGGATCGCATCCATCGCCATGCCCGCGAACGTAATGGCCACCATGCGGTCCACGAAATCCGGACTGCCGGAGCGCAGCTCATAGGTCAAATCGCTCACCACGGTCTCTTCGCCCGCAGCTTTTTGGATTTCATTGCTAAGGTCTTCCGCCACGCTCATCTTCTTCTGGTGGCCAAAGGCATCGGCCTGGCCGTAACTCTTCACCGTGTAGCCCTCCCACTCCGCACCTTCTGAGAGAATCACCAGCGAATAGTTGCTCGGATTCCGGCGCTTGTCCTCCACCAGAATTTCAATCAGTTTCTGCAGATTCACCTTGTACTCAGGAATGCAGCAACGCAGCGATGTCACAAACGCGGTGTAGAGGGCCGTGTATCCGGCGTCGCGTCCAAACACGCGAAAGATGCCGATCCGCTCATGTGATCCAACCGTCGTGCGCTGCCGCTCAATCGCATCCATCGCCCGGCTCACCGCGGTTGAAAACCCGATGCAGTACTCCGTGTTGCGCACATCGTTGTCCATCGTCTTCGGCACCGCAATCACCTTCATGCCCTGCCGGTCCAGTTCCGCGGCATAGCTCAGCGTGTCGTCGCCGCCAATCGCCACAATGTAGTCGAGCCCCAGCGTCTCAATATTTTTCAGCACCGCCGGCGTCACGTCGTACACCGTCGTCGTCTCGCCGCCTTTTGTTGATTGCTTGCTCGCGAACTGCTGGCCCGCAAGCACCGGCGGCAGCTTCTTCATCTTCGTTGGGTTGGTGCGCGAGCTGTGCAGATACGTTCCACCTGTGCGATCGATCGTGCGCGTGTTCTCGCGCGTGAGCGGCAGAATGTAGCGCGACTTGCTCGCAGGGTCGTTGAAATCCACATGCGTCAATCCCTCCCAGCCGCGGCGAATGCCGATAACCTCGCATCCAATCTCTGACCCTCGATAGACAACTGACTTGATCACTGAGTTCAAACCCGGGACGTCGCCGCCTCCGGTCAAAATTCCAATTCGCTTTACTGGCATCAGAAACCCCCTTCAGCGCATGTTCTGCGGTACATCATTCTCGAACTGGATTTTACAGCGAGGCCGCGCCTGCGCAACGCAGGTACATCACAGGCAGTTTGCACGCGCTGAAACACTGCCCTCCTGCGAGCAAACTGCGAGCCGGGTGCACCTGCTTCCTCGTGCTTCCTCACGGTCGGGCAACTGGGGACTCGCACTTCCTCTCTCCGCCAGCTCAGCTAACTCCACTAACATCCATGTCCGCCGCCTAGATGCAGCCTCGCGCGCATCGGTTGTTCTCGCTCCCGCTTTTCCCCCATAAATCGCGAATATCACCCATCCGCACAACCTCTGCTCTGAACCCCCGCGTCCAACTTAGAGTTGTCTGAATCCGCAGTAGAAGAGCACTCGGAGGTGCACCATGTTATGGACAATTTTTGTAATCCTCGTAGTTCTGTGGTTTCTGGGAATTGTGAGTAGTTACACCATTGGTGGCTATATTCACCTTCTTCTCGTACTGGCGCTCGTTGTTCTGCTCATTCGCCTCATCCAGGGCAGAAGACCCGTCGTCTGACAACCCAAAACCACGCGTCGCCGTTGTGCCCGCAGTCTTCCCCAGTGCGCAACGGTTCCCCAATTCACACAACAACAACCCCAACCCCCATGGAGGTTTCTGCAATGAATAACGACAAAGTAAAAGGTGCAATCGATGATGCTGCCGGTCGCGTGAAGCGCCAGGTAGGTGAGTGGTCTGGCGACACCAACGCGCAGGTCGAAGGCGCAGCCCAGCAGGTCAAGGGCAAAGTGGAGAAGGTCGTGGGCAACGTGAAAGACGCTGCACGTAAGGCCGAAGAGCAGGTTCGTGACAACCAGAAAAAGGATGACGAGCGTTCGCATGCCTATGCCGTCAACCGGAACTCCGAGTAAGGAAATGGAGCGTCGAAATGGAGCTCCCGGAGATCATTCCGCCCTCTGCCACACACGAACCGCGCCGACGAACGGAGCAGCATGGCCGAATCAGCATTGGAACTCTCAGCCTGATTTACTTTTTCGCGGCTTGTGCTCTGTTCGTCGGTATTCACTTACGCCAAACCCTGAAAGAAAGTGAGTAAAAAGTATGAAGATTGCAGGATTGGTTTTGATTGTCGCAGGATTCATCGGACTCGCCTACGGCGGCTTCACTTACACCACCCACAAGAAGGAAGTCGACATGGGCCCCATCCAGGTCGAAAAAAAGGAACATCACTCCATTCCCATTCCTCCTGTGCTTGGCGCCATCGGCATCCTCGCCGGAGGAGCCCTCGTTTACGGCGGCTCACGTAAAAGCAGCTAGCAGCCCACGCTGGCTCGCGTCTCGCGATCTTTCCCATGGTGGAAAATCGGTGCCCATCCTGAACGCAGAGCGTTTAGGGTGGGAAAGCGCGAATCTCTCCCAACCGATCCTTAAAACCCCACGTACCTGGGTCCGGCCAATGAAATACCTCGGACGTAACTGCCCTGTTTTCCGTCTTCTGTATCAAAGGTATAGGTCAACCGAGTTTCGACCCCTTAAATTCGAGCAAATTTGGGCAAATTTCGCTTAAATGCAGACACGTAAATTCGTCTTTGGCCGCAATTGACTCGCATCTCCGCACGTGGACCGCTTGATAAACCTGGCACAATTCACTCCCGCACACTGAGTCCTGCGAAACGGCGAGCAATCTCGCGCCGGTTCCTCTCGCTTCAACCACAAATTCCACGCAAAACGGACAGCTATATCGGCATCTTCGGATTGGGAAACGTGCCGCGATTTTCCTCTTCCGTTCCGTGCAGGCACGCAAAGTCCTTTTCAACAAGCACCGTCAGCGCCGCCCCGCCCACATCAATCGAGGCGCTCACGCCCACCTCACTCTCGCTGGCCCAGAGGCGTGCAACCGGCCAGGGAAGCACAACGGTAAGCGCGCCTGCGGAATAGCGCACGTCCACATTGCTGCACTCGGCGCATGCAAGCGAATAAGCAAGCTCCCCATCCGGCCCCGGCGCGAAACGTGTCGTCTCCACCACCTGACCCGTCTCCAGCAGCGCGGCCAGCTCCGGCCGTGTCACGCGTAGCCGCAGAGAGTTGCCTTGAATGCGAAGTTTCATAGCCTTGGCCTCGGTGCTGAGAGGTTTGTTCCCCTCTCAGTGTAAGCAACGCAGTCGGAGCTGCGTCGCGACCTGCCATCCCCTGCGCGGCTCTCAAAACGTCAACACAAGTTCGGGAACCGCTTTAAACTGAAGGGTGACCCGCGCCATTCCAAATCCAACGCATCCATCCCGCCCCTGCTGGGTCGAAATCGACACCCAGGCACTCGAAGAGAACTTCAGCCAGCTTGCTCAACTGGCCGCGCCCCATGCTGAACTACTGGCCATCGTCAAGGCCGACGCGTATGGCCACTCGCTCGCCCTCTGTGCGCCCGCAGCCGTCCGCGCCGGAGCCCGCTGGCTTGGCGTAACTTCCGTTGAAGAAGGCGTGCATGCCCGCGGCGTCTGTCCCACTTCCCGCATCCTCGCCATCGCTGGCGTCTTCCCCGGCCAAAGTGAAGCGGCCATTGAACATGGCCTCACGCCGGTCATGTGGGACGAGACCCACTTTCTCGAGCTTGAGGCCGCCGCGAGGGCCGCAAACTCCGCACCGCAATCCATCCCAGTCCACCTCGAGATCGATACTGGGATGAGCCGCCAGGGCGTAAGTCCAGACGATCTGCCCATGTCGCTGGCACACTTTAGCGCCGGGTCGCCGTTGAAGCTCGAAGCGGTGATGACGCATCTCTACGCCGCCGACGAATCCGACGGACGTATCACCCGCGAACAACTCACGCGTCTCGACTCCGCACTCGCTCAAATTCAATCCGCAGGACTCTCTCCCGAATACCTCAACGTCGGCAACTCTGCCGCACTGTTGGGCGGGAAAGCCACGGGAGATCGCTGCACTTGCAGCAAGGTATGGCATGAAGGCCCTTCTCCGTCCCGGGCTCGCCCTCTATGGTCTAGTTCCCCAATTCGAAAATGATGATCATTTAAGCAATCCGCCCGCATTTCCTCGACTCAAACCTGTACTCACATGGAAGACGCGTGTCGTGAGTCTACGCACACTTAAGCCGGGTGACTCGGTGGGCTACAACGCGACCTTTGTTGCCACAGAACCCATGCGCGTGGCACTGGTTGCCGTAGGTTACGGAGATGGCCTCACCCGCAACCTGGGCAACAACTTCAGCCTGCTTGTCAGTGGGCAGCGCGCACCGCTCATCGGCCGCATCAGCATGGACCAGGCGGTCCTCGATGTGACGGAGATTGCAGGCGTTCATACTGGCGATGAAGTGGTCCTGATCGGCAAACAGGGCAGTGAATGGGTCACCGCATTCGATCACGCAGAAGCGGCTCAAACAATTCCCTGGGAGATCTTCACCCGCATCAATTCACGGGTTGCACGCCTCAAACGGTAGGTGATTGCCGCCGGTTGTCGCCTAGAAAGTGCTGGCATCTTCCAGCGAAGTTGGGCTCTCGCAGCAAACTCCAGCCGCACACTGTGTCGCCGCAATCATCCCCTCCATACCCATCGCGGAATTCAACATCATGTGATAGAGACTCCGCGCGCACCAGTCCTGCTGGTAGAACTGGCGGATAACAGCCGCTCGGCGCTTGTCGAATGATGGCAAAAGGTGATCTACTTCCGCCGCTTTTTCAGGAAATGCTTCAATAAACCACTGGCGCTTGGCCCTTGACGTTGCGTAGACAAAGATGTGAAAACAGCCCGGTTGTCCGGCCAATGCACAGGCAGCCCCACGGCCCACTATTACGCAGTTGCCCGTCTTGGCCGCATCCAGAATCTCCTGGTGGATCAGCGTGCGCATGCGTTCTGCGTCGAAGACCTTCTCGTCCGGAATTCCTGTCATCGGGTAAACCGACTCATGCCAGAAGACCTTGCCATAGCGGTAATACCACGGGTCTAGCCTGTCGTCATACTGTGCGGCCAATTCCTCTGAAACCCCGGCCATTCGAGCCGCTTCGCTCACGAGTTCGGAGTCGTAGAGCTTCCATCCAATTTGCCTGGCAAGATCGTGCGCGAACGCACCACCGCGTGATCCATATTCGCGCTCAACGGTAATCACTCGAACCGGCGTGTGTTCCATATCAAGCCTCCGCGACAGGAGCATACAACGAATCGGCGCGGAAGCAAATACCACGGATTGACCGGACGAAAACGAGTTGCCGGAAGGGATACCTTGACGGTCTACACAATATTGTGTAGATAATCTAGGCATGGGTAAGCCCAATGATCTCGTTCAAGGAACACTCGACCTACTGATTCTGAAGACGCTACTGCCCGAGCCGATGCACGGCTGGGCCATCGCAAAGCGGATTCAGCTCCTCTCCGGCGACGTGCTGCAGGTGCAGCAGGGTTCGCTTTATCCAGCGCTGCACCGGCTTGAGCAGCAGGCCTGGATCAAAGCGAAATGGCAGGAGAGTGAAACGGGCCGGCAGGCAAAGTTCTATGCACTCACCGCCGCTGGCCGCAAGCAGCTGGAAGCTGAGACCGCGAACTGGAATCGTCTTTCATCGGCCATCAACCTGATCGTGCGCGAAGCCTGATCTCTCGCGCGATGAACGGAGGGCACCCATGCGGTGGCTCAATCGACTGAAGATGAATTTCCTTGCGCTGTTCCAGCGCCGCAAGGCGGACGCACGCCTGAATGATGAACTCGCCTTTCACCTCGAGCAACAGATCGCCGAAAACCGTGCCGCCGGCATGAATCCGGAAGAGGCTCGTTATGCGGCACTGCGCACGTTCGGCAACCCGACGGTGATGCGTGAACAGACACGTGCGGCATGGAGTTGGAGTAGCGTTGAAGTTCTCTTGCGCGACGTGCGCATCGCCGCACGGACCCTGAGGCGCACTCCCGGATTCACGCTCATTGCAATTCTGGTGATGGCGCTCGGCATCGGAGCCAACGTTGCGCTGTTCACGGTTGTGCGTTCCGTACTCCTGAAGCCACTGCCCTATGCGAATCCGGAAAACCTCGTTGCGTTATACGAACACAATATCGAAAACAAAAAGCCCCTCCAGCATTTGCCCATCGATGCAGGCAGCTACTGGGATTGGAAGAAGGCGGTGCAAGGCCGGGCAGAGCTTGCCATCATTTCGCCCTTCCAGGGTTACAACGTTTCCGCTGGAGATGGGCTGCTCCCAGAGACAATCGATGCCGGTTGGTGCTCGTGGAATTTCTTTCATATCCTCGGAGTGACTCCGATCCTGGGCCGTTCCTTCAATGCGGCGGACGACAGCCCCAACGGCAATGCGACTGTCATGCTCACCTATTCCTTCTGGAAGCGCCGCTACAGCGGTGACCCTCAGATTGTGGGCAAGGAAATTTATCTCAACGCCCGGTCATATACGGTAATCGGTGTTCTGCCCAAGTCGTTCATCTATGCAGGCGCAATGGGTGGCAACACCATTCAGGCCTGGACACCCCTCAGCCATGAAGCGCCTGCCGAACTTCTAAAAACCTACGAAGATCATGAATTCGTCGCTGTGGCGCGCCTTGCCGCCGGAGTGACCGAGGAAAGCTTGATTCAACAACTCGCGGCCGTTCAGCACCAGGTAAAACAAGAGCACGCGTTACCTGCCGTTCATGATTCGGTGGAAGGCCGTTCGATGCTGGACGATGCTGTGCTTGACTACAAAACACCCCTCTATGCACTACTGGCGGCGACTGGTTGCGTGCTGCTGATTGCCTGTCTGAATGTCGCGAGCCTTCTGGTGGCGCGCACGGCCGCCCGCAGCAAAGAGCTGGCAATCCGTACCGCGCTGGGTGGTGGCAGGCTTCGTCTGGTGAGAGAGCGGCTCATTGAGAGCCTTCTACTTACCGCAGCAGGCGGGCTTGCGGGCATCGGGCTTGCATGGGGTGCTGTGCATTGGCTGGTCTCCGCGCGGCCCGACATGAATCGCGTCGAGTCGATTCACATGGATGCGCATGTGGCAATCTTCACCCTCGTCATTGTCGGCTTCTGTGCGCTCCTTTCCGGCGTCATCTCCGCACTCGGCGCTGGAGACAAGCAGGTTCTCTCCGCGCTCAATGAGGGTGGCCGATCGCACAGCGCCGGGCGCTCCCGCGCGATGTTGCGCAAAGGCCTGCTTGTTGTCGAAGTGGGACTTACCGTTGTGCTGCTTGTCTCGGCAGGTCTCTTGCTGAAGAGCTTTCAGCAACTGCGCACCAGCAACCTTGGCGTGCCCGTGGACAACGTGCTGACCATGCAATTAGGGCTCCCTGACGTGCGATACAAGACGCCTGAGCAAAAAATCAATTTCTTTGAAATGCTCATCGGGCGTGTGCGTGCTTTGCCGGGAGTGCAGTCGGCAGGGCTGGTGAGCAGCGCACCCGGTGGAGGCTGGGGTGGTGATTTTCTGATCACCGTACTCGAACACCCGCCGGTGGCTAAAGGCGTTGGTCTGGACATGATGATGCGCACAGCCGACCCAGGCTACTTTTCGGCAATCCACATTCCGCTTATCCGCGGTCGCATCTTTCGTTCAGATGAACGCCTTGACCGTGGAAATGTCGTCGTAATCAGTCAAGACGCCGCAAAGCAATTCTTTCCGGGAGAAGATCCAGTCGGCAAGCACATCAAGATTAATTACACTGGCGATGTTTTTCGGGTTATCGGCGTAGTGGGCGATGTCCGCTGGAACGTGTCGCAGCCTCCCAATCCAACCATGTACATGCCGCTTTACGCAGGAAGGCAAAACGGCGTGACGATTGTCCTGCGCGCGCAGCACGATGCAGCGGCCTTTGCGCTTCCTGTACAGAAAATCATCGGCAGCATGGATCACGACCTGCCTGTCTCCGATGTGCTCACCCTGCGCGAAATTATCGGCAAGTCGACGCTCGATTCCGCGTTCGATTCCATTCTGATCTTCTCCTTCGCGGTTATTGCACTTCTGCTTGCCGCGGCGGGCTTGTTCGGAGTGCTCTCGTATACGGTGTCACAGCGCACGAATGAAATTGGAATCCGCATTGCACTGGGCGCACAACGCGACCAGGTGCTGCGCCTCATGCTGATTGACGGCATCCGTCCTGCGATTGTTGGCTTGCTGCTTGGGCTGGCGGGAAGCGCGGCGATTGTGCGCCTCATCGAATCGATGCTCTACGAAACCAAACCGCTCGACCCTGCAGTCTTCAGCGCAGTCACGGTGGCACTGCTCATCGTGGCAATGCTCGCCTGCCTCGTCCCTGCCTGGCGCGCGGCTCATCTCGATCCCATGCAGGCGCTCAGAACCGAGTAAGAAGTAGCGGGAGTCTGCTGCAAAAGCAGACTAGGCGCGGAGTCTATGGAATCCGCGCCTGCCCGTGTTTCCTGCAAATTGATTGTGCTCTTACTGTGCGACAGGCGCCTGTGGCGGTGTCTTGGGGGCCCTCAAATGGATGGCGCCTTTCACGGGCGGTGCCGGAGCAACCGGCGGTGCCGGCGGCTCACTGTCAGCGCGTTTGATATGCAGGTCGCCGTTGTCCGTATTGAGGGAAATCTTTGCGGTACCTGAACCAATTCGCCCGCTCACAGACTTGTTTTCATCGCCGGTAATTGTGATCGGAAAGTCGGAAACAATGTCGCCATTACGCGTGCCGCCGCTCACCGTCGCCTGTACATCGGGCGGCAACGTCGCTTCAATGTCACCCTTCTCGTTCTTCACTTCAATGTTGAAGTTGCCGGCAGGCGAGACTGCGACCCGGCCATTGCGATCCTCAACATACGAATTGCCGTAGATATCGTTGAGATCCACATCCTTCGATCGAGTGACTACGCGTACATCTCCCTTTGCCTGGGTAATGCGCATATCATCGGAGTTCAGCGTCATGTCACCGGGAAGCGAAGCAATGTCCACAGTTGTAACCGAAGTATGCATGTGTACCGGCCCGGATATTGTTTCCAGATGCACATCGCCGAAGATCTCACCGTCGACGGAAACCTTGCCCTTCACCTCAGAAAAGGTGAGATCGTTGCTGTTACCCGAAATCGTTACGTCGCCATCTACTTGATGCGCCGAAAAATTGTGCCGGCCATCAGTGAAGTGCGCGACAACCGAACCCTGGATGCTGTTCACATGAACTTCGCCACGCGACGTGGAGATGCTCACGCCGTTGTTGAGTCCCGCGGCCGTAATATCACCCCGTCCGGAATTCATGGAGACGCTGGCTGTCTTCGGTACGGTCACGGTTAGGTTCACGCGGCCGTTGTGATTGCCCGCCGAACGCACCAGAACGGCTGTTCCGCTCACGGTCACATGCGCCTGTTCCGCATCGAAGATCTTTTTTGCTTCATCGTCCGAACCCGCATAGGCGACTTCGTGCGCCTGCACCGAAACGTTGGTCACATCGCCGGCGGTAACATTCACATCGCCGCGCGGATTCTCAATCTGCACCGTCGCGTTGGCTGGAATCTGTACGTTGAGGACTTCCTGATCAAAATCGTGCTCGGGCAAGCCAAACACATTAAAGAAGTCGTCGCCGTCATTTCCCCATCGCGAGTGGAGCGGACCCCAAAATCCCGCCCAACCAGAAGCAGCAAAGCCCAGGAAAGCGAGCAGCACAAGCACTCCGATGAATCCGTTACTGCGGCGCACAGGAGTATCCCGCTTAAGGTCAATCGCCCACTCAGCCAGCATGGCCAGGCCCGCAGCGATCAAAAGGAGTGGCCACCACTTGCCGTACCACATGGCCGTGCTGGCCCATGAAACGCGGCCGGTGTAGATCAGCAGTCCGACGATACCGATGGCAATCAGAATAATGGGACCGACGACAGACGGAATTCTTGGTCCCAGCAGCCCCGGCGTGTGTGCTCTCCAGGCATAGCGCTGAGCCTTCCATGCGTCGCGCTGCGCGCGCCATGCGGCCCGCTGCTGTTCGCGATAAACCCGCCACTGTGTACGCGGATCGTACGGCGGCACTCCGCCACCCGGCGGCGTGTAAGGAGGCTGGCTGCTCATGACTGTTCTCCTCCGCTCTGACCAAAGTCCTTGTGCGAAGGCACAATCGATTGGCCCGTACCCTGTGGGATGGGCTGCGTTCCGGGCGCCTGTACGGGTGCACCGGAACCATACGGATAGCCTGCGCCGGGATAATACGAGTAGGCTTCATCGCCAGCGGCTGCCAAGGCCGCACGCTGTGCAAGTTTGAGAAGGCCGATCAGGATCAACAGCAGGGGCCAGAAAAGATTCCAACTCACCAGGTCGGCCTGGTGCAGCAGAGCAACAATGCCCAACAGCAGGAGAACGGACGGTCCGGTAAGGCGACGAATCAGGATATAGCGGTTCATTACATGCCTCCCCTTGTGTCATTCATGCGGCGATAAATGAGCCACGCGCCCAAGGCGATGAACAACAGCGGCCACAGAAAATGCACAATGCGTTCTGTCACCACGCCCAACTGATTCATGAGTAGAATCAGACCGAATCCAATGAGGATTACCGCGCCAATCGGTTCCTTGCGCTTCCAATAAACAGGCGGAACCGGAGGCACTGGCGGAACAGCGGGGTCTGTGTATCCAGCCACAGGAGTGAAGCCGGCAGCGTAAGGATTGGCGCCAGGCGGCGTATACCCTGCGGCCGGTTGTCCCGCTGAAGCTCCTGGTACTGGCGGTGCGCCGGGAGCCTGTGGGCCCGGATACAGGGGCCGTCCGCCTGGCGTAAACAGGTTGCTGAGCTCATTGATTCCCAGAGGATCGGGCAGAGGCAGGCCGTCGCGCCGCGCAGCGGCAGTGTGGTACGCCTCAAACGCCTGATACAGGATCCATGTTGGGATCATGAGTCCGAAAAAGACATCAATGCCGCCGTGGAACTGACTGGCAAAAGTCACCAGTATGGCAAATATCACCACATGAATCAGACCCTTGATGAACTGGCCGTTATACATGGCGCCAACGCCTGGGATAACGCCAAGAATGGCAGCTGCAATGGGGTTAGGTGCTCCCGGAGGCGGCGCCACAAAGGGCTGCTGCAGGCCCTGCCAGGCAATAAAGCAGGGCTCACACAAGATCTGTCCGCCCGGTGCATTTCGAACACATGTCGCGCACAGAGCCTTGCCGCAGTTCTGGCAAAAGGCGGTTGCGGTTACTCCAGTGTGATTCACGCAATCCATGGTTTGCTCCTTTCCCGTCTTGCACCCGATGAACCGGGATCCCCATCAGTAGCTTTCTGGGGCAGGGAGCCGACTAACAGCGAGGGCTTGTCCTGAAGCGTCAGGGATGTTTCCAAATAATCTGAGGTTTCCATCTCAGTCGGAGTGCCCGACTGTTGCGGAGGGTCCACGCGCGAACCGCCATCTTTGTGAGGTGTCTGGCGCGACTCGCCCGGCCCCGTTGGTTGGGGGTTGCTTTGGTGTTGCGTATTCTGGCGCAACTCGCGCAGGCGCGACTCGACTTCGTAGACAAGGCGCAAATGGTCGTAATAGCGAATAATCGGCGTCGAGGCCATTGCCAGGCGCCGCTCCATAAAGGAACGAACGGCGCTGGGACGCAAATTTTCCATTTGCAGATCAGCGAGTTTAACTCCGGTGAGGTTAAGTGTGAGTGCAATCGAGAAGAAGGCCATCGCGACGGTCATCATCAGCCGCGGCTCGGCAAAGCGCCGCACCCAGCCCATGAAGCCTGGCTTCTGCCAGGGTTCAGGCATGGCCACGCTGGCGCCGCCCGCCGTCACCAGTCCGTAACCGGCTACTTGTCCGGGGCCGGTTGCGGCCAGTAGCCGGTCAAGCAGGCCTTCGGGAACCTCTGGCTCCGGGGAAAGAAACTCCAGCCATTCGCGTCCCCGCCGCGCTTCTTCAAACAGAGCGGTGCACGCCGGGCAGGCAGCCATGTGCGCGGAGAAGGTGGCCTCGTCTTCGGGACGAAGCAAACCGTCCAGCGCATCGGCCAACATGGTTTCCCAGCGGCCGCATTCAGGAGAGTTCGGGATGTGGATGCGCTCCGTCATGGCTACATCACCTGTCCTTTACTACGTTCAAGGAGCCGGGCCAGTTCCGCGCGACCTCGGCTGATCCTCGACTTTACGGTACCTTCGGGTATGCCCAGCACCTGGGCAATTTCCTTGTAATCCATGTCTTGCAAGTCTCTTAAAATCACAGCTTCGCGCAGTTCTGCGCTCACTTTGGCGAGAGCGCCCTGCACCATCCGGGCGATTTCCTTCTGGGCGGCCGCCTCATGCGGAGATATTCCTTTAGATGCCAGCCGGTCCGACGGTCGCATCTCATCCGCCTCATCCCATCCGTCATCGAGAGAGCCAGTTGCGCGCAAATTCTTCGTGCGGCGAAAGTTATCCACCAGCAGGTTGCGCGTCATCGTAGTAATCCACACCTGCAGACTGCCGCGGGCTGTATCGAAACTGGCCAGGTTCGAGTAGATCTTCAGGAAGACGTCTTGCGTTAGGTCTTCAGCGTCGGTGGCATTGCCCGTAAACCGGTAGCAGAGCCCGTAGACACGCCGATGGTGCATGCGGACCAATTCGGCCCATGCGCCGGAATCCCCGTCCATGCAGCGACGGACGATTTGGGACCAGTCGATCTCCAGCGCTCCATCCTCCCCGCGCGCCATGCGTACTTTTGCTGCGTCAGCGGTTGTGGGCACTTTCCCCGGAACCCGTTCTTTGCCGGAAATCCTGGCTTCAACACGGGGCCGTGCCGCGGATGCCCTTGAGGCCTTCGCCAGCGAAGGCGCCCCCACCACGCTCCAGCTTAATGTACCCACGCATTGCATAGGGAGTTCATACGTGGGACCAAAGCATTTTGTTCCGTCTACCTATGGACCGAAGTGAATGTGCCTCAGGAAATGGTCAATGGGAGCTAATAACGCTTCAGGAATTCGGGTTCCACCGGATTCTCGAACATTGAAGCTTCGCGCGTCACGATTGTAAGTCCAGATGGAGTTACGAAGTAGCGCCGCTTATCTTCCACGGGATCGTATCCAATCACCGTGCCTTCAGGTATATGAACATCCCGGTCAATGATTGCCCGGCGGATGCGACAATGCCGCCCGATATTTACGTGCGAAAAGATGATGCTGGAACTGACGTCCGAGTAGGAGTTCACACGCACGTCCTGAGAGAGCACCGAGTTCGAAACTGACGCACCGGAGATAATAACGCCTGCCGTAATTACCGAATTCACCGCCATGCCCGTTCTGCCGGGCTCGCCAAACACAAACTTCGCCGGGGGATATTGGCGCACTCGGGTGCGAATGGGCCAACTCTTGTCGTAGAGATTGAACGTCGGTGAAACCGAGCACAAATCCATATTCGCGTCGTAGTAGGAGTCCAGCGTGCCCACGTCGCGCCAATAAAGTGCTTCCTGCTTGTTTTCGTCCACAAAGCTGTAGGCCATCACGCGCCTTTGACCCAGCATGTTCGGCAAAATGTTATGGCCAAAGTCATGTTTGGAATTCGGATCCTCAGAGTCGGCCATAAGCGCCTTCAGCAGAGTCTCCGTCTCGAAGATGTAAATACCCATTGAGGCGTCGACCGCATTTGGATTGAAAGGAGAACGCAGAGTCGTGCTTGCGGGTTTCTCCTGGAATCCAACCACTTCGCCACTTGGCGCAACTTCAACCACGCCGAAATGCTTCACCTCATCGGGAGAAATCGGAATCGTGGCGATAGTGACGTCAGCCTTCTTTTCCTGGTGATAATCCAGCATGCGGCTATAGTCCATCTTGTAGATGTGGTCGCCGCCCAGAATGATCACGTGTTTTGGCTGTTCGCTTCCAATGGAATAAATGTTCTGGTAAACGGCGTCTGCCGTGCCCATATACCAGTTCGCGCCGGTGCGTTGCATGGGCGGCAGCAGCTCGTAGAACTCGCCCAGTTCCTGCGCCATAATGCCTGTCCAGCCTTCACGAATATGCCGGTTAAGCGAAAGCGCCTTGTACTGGGTCAGCACGTACACACGCCGCAGTCCTGAGTTCACGCAGTTGGACAGTGTGATATCGATGATGCGGTAGTGGCCGCCAAAGGGAACGGCAGGCTTTGCACGATCTCGGGTGAGCGGAAAGAGCCGTTCACCGGCCCCACCAGCAAGCAATACTCCCAACGTGTCCTTCATTGTGTGCATTCCATCCCGCCCTTGGTACGTGGTCTGCAGTTACGGGCAAAGTGCTTTGTTGTGCTTCACGCAATTGCATACTTCACTTGCTGCCAAATATGCACAGGCCCTGAACGCAGAAGGTTACCACACGAAAATGAACCACGCAGCTCTCGCCGATGCGTTCTTCTCACAACACGAAAAAACCGGAGTGCGGCAGATCGATTGATCTTTCCTCACTCCGGTCTTTATTTCTGGCTGCGTTTCTCTAATGCGCTAGCGCTTTTTGCTGAACCTGTACTCCGCTCCCACTGAAATGGCGAAATTCCAGTAGGGATACACCTGCTGATTGCCATAGTTGATGCCATATCTTGTATAGATCGCATCCGGGGTAATGCGGAATGCCCAGTGGGCCGACCGGTTCAGATCAATATGACCGCCAATGACCGCGGCCATAGCCATCTGGTCATTGAAAAAGCCCACCGATGAAGGCGGATTTCCACGCAGATCCTGCTCGAACTTGCCATAGGCGCCGCCCACCATGGCATGAGCAAAAAGTGCGGCGTGTTTGTTATGCGGTCCAAGCCACTCAGGACCCGCGGCAAAAATATACTGGGATACAAATGGACCGCTGATATTTAACGCATTAGGAGCCGCGCCGCTGGTGCCGAGGTAGGCGCGCCCAGTACCCTCCACGGCCCAGCGCTTTGCCAGCCAATAGGAGGCATCCAGGTCCAGGCCGCCCAGATTTGAGCCCTCATGCAAAGGCGGAGGACCTGCCTTGATGTGCGCGTATGCCGCACCAAGTGAAAGGTCGAAACGGTTGTCGTAACGAACGTTGGCCAGCGGATCAAGGGCAATGTAGGTCCCATTGCCCGTCGCCTGGGTGTCCCCGCTCTGCTCCTGCGCGGCAACGCGGGTCGTCGCGACAGGGAGTACGAGGGCAACTGCTGCACATGTCAGGAAAAGCCTTACGGAAAGACGCATCACCACACAGCTTACAGGACCGCGCCGAGGGCCGACAACGCGGCCAGACCTCCCACCGTCCACCTTCTTTTAGGGATTGGCTTACGGTTCTTAGACTCCCTCGGGCTGTCAACGTCTTGCTCAGGACGGGCGGGAGAAACAAATTCCTGAATATCCGCTTCGCGTCCCATGCTCAGACACGTCAGTTTGTGCATTTTTCAGCCCATTGTGTGTATACAAGGTAGCGCATTGTCTTGACCGTTTCCACAATCGAAACCGCAGCGCTATAGAGGTTTGAATGCGGTTCGAGTGGAGGTGCCGCGTGGGTCCGCCAGGAGATACCGGACCTTTCAAGGATCAGTGCCGCGCGCGGAAGGTGCCCAGCGCTTGAGACGACCTCTGCCGAATTCCAGCCGTGTTCTTTCATCATCCGCGCGGCGTAGCAGACGTTCTGAATCGTGTCCAGAGCGCGGGGCTCCACTAGAATCTGTGACGCCGGAATTCCCTGTGCGGCCGCCGCTTTCGCCATTACGTCCGCTTCTACGAAACGATTATGCGCAGGCCCTCCGGTCATGATTATCCGCGGCGCAATGCTCCGCTCGTATTCGCGCACACCTTCATTCACGCGCGCAAGCTGCTCAGGAGTAGGATTTCCGTCGCTGTCTGCGGGATCTCCCAGCACAATAACCGCGTCAAAGCGGCTAAGTTCAGTATTCGAATGGGGTGCAAAGGCACGTGCCATCGCCGCCCAACCGACCAGCGCGACAACCACACCGACCAAAGCGAGCGCCAACTTGCCGCGCCAGCCGATACGCTGACGTCTGGTCTGCCTGCGATGAGGCATACGCTTAACTGGTGCTCTTCGTTTCAATCCTGCAGAGCTGCGGGCTGTCGCCAAAACCAACCTCCAGCTTTCAATCTACAGTGACACTGGGGGATCGATTCCGTGGTCAGCTATTTGACAAAGGAGGCTGGTTCGCCCCAGGCCGAAAACACCAGTTCGTTCAGCGGCTTCCTGCTCCGGGGAGCCATTTCCCGCGCGATCAGTTGTTCACTGCCAAGTGTCTCAGGGTCGGCCTGATAACCGAGCGCCATCAGGGAACCCAGTTCATATTCTTCTGGAATTCCCAACAGTTCGCGCGCGGTCTTCTTCTCAAAGCCGCCCATCTGGTGGCTGTTCAGGCCCATCTCAGCTGCCTGCAGAGTAATCAGGACGGTCGCGGCCCCCAAATCGTAGAGAGCATATCCGTTCGGATTTCCATTTGAACTCATGTTCTTCAGAGCCAGTCCAAGAATCAGCGCCGGGGCCTTTGGCGCCCAGGCCTGGTTAAAGCCCATCAACGACTTCACGAGCGCCTCATGCGTTGCAGTCCCTCGCAGACCCACAATGTAGCGCCACGGCTGCTCATTGTTTGACGAAGGTGCCCAGCGTGCAGCCTCAAAGAGCTTTTTCAGCGTCTCGCCGCTGACCTCGCGATCAGAGAATGCGCGTGCGCTCCAGCGGTGGTGCACCACGGGCAAAACACCTTCAACGGCAGGTGCGAATTTCAACTTGTCGACTTCAGCAGCGGAAAGGGTCATCGGCAATTCTCCAGATTATTCACAGCTCAATTCTAAAAAGAGATTGCCCAACTGCCCCCAAGGATTCCCAATTTCGATAAAATCGGCAGTGCGCGAGTATTGCCGGCCACTAAACGGTGCGGCAGGATTCGTATATTTTTGCGCCTAAAAGTGGACATTGTCACAGTGTCATAGATCACAGATTAAACCGTAACTGATATGTAACTTGGCGTTAACTCGCGTTTGGCAATAAACAAATAAGCTCACTCTCTGATCTCAAGAAAGCAGCCTTCCAGACACACGTGTGTCCGGTCAAGATGACGCGGTTGTTTTCAGTGTGAGTGCGGGAGGAAACCGGCCTCCGCAAAGGGTTCTTGTGCATCATTGTTTGCCAATGCCCTCTTAATTCCACCGGATAGAGGAAAGCTTTAGGAGAGCCTCAATGTTTTATCCAAGCAAGTGGATTGGCCGCACGTTCCTGGCGGTCGCCCTCCTTTTTGTCCCTGCGTTTGTTTCCTTGCATGCGCAGACCGCTGTCGACGGTGCAATTGGCGGCAACGTCCTCGACAGTACGGGCGCTGTCGTTTCCGGAGCAACCGTAACCACTACAAACATTGGAACCAACGCAAAACAAACAACGGTTTCTGACGCATCAGGATACTTCCGTATCCTCCACCTGCAGCCCGGCTCCTACAATGTTGCAATTGCCGCGCCGGGATTCGCGCCTTATCGCTCAATGAACGTTACAGTTCAGGTTGGTTCGCTCACGGACGTTCAGGCACGTCTCACTGTCGGCGCCGAGTCGCAGTCGATTGAAGTGACCGGAGCCGCACCGTTGATTAACACCACGTCGCCTGACTTTGCCGGTGTTGTAGATGAGACCGCCATCCGCCAGGTTCCGGTGAACAACTATCGCTGGTCCGCGTTCGCGCTTCTCACTCCCGGTGTGGTCAACGACGCAAACGGATATGGCCTGCTGAGCTTCCGTGGCCAGAGCACATTGCTCAACAACGTCTCCATCGATGGCACAGACGATAACCAGGCCTACTTCTCTGAGGAACGTGGACGCACGCGTGCCGGCTACTCCACCATCAAGGATGCCGTTCAGGAATTCCAGGTCAACACGTCCAATTATTCAGTTGAATACGGCCGTTCTGCCGGTGGCATCGTCAACTCGATTACCAAGAGCGGCACGAACAGCTTCCATGGCGAAGGCTATTTCTTTGATCGCGACTCCGCGTGGAATGCGACCAATGGCTACGTCACGCACCCTGTGCAGGTTTCTTCCAATCCCATCGCGTATGAGGTTCAACCTTTCAAGCCCACTGACCTGCGCCGTCAATATGGCTTCACTTTGGGCGGACCAATTCTGAAGGATAAGCTCTTTTTCTTCGTCGCCGGTGACCGTTTCTATCACGATTTTCCAGGCGCGGCTACCATTACCGGCACAAGCGCCAACGCTAACTTTTACGCTACCAGTGGCAGCTTTTTTGACGCGCAGGTAAATCGAATCGTCTCAAATACGGGCCTCTCTACCGGAGACGCAACTACTGTCTACCAGAATGGAATTGCAGGACTCACCAGCATGCTTGGGAATACGCCCCGCACCGGCGATCAGACCATCTTCTTCCCCAAGATTGACTGGCAGATCAACGATAAACATCACTTCGCGGTGGAAGCCAATCGCATGCGCTGGACGTCTCCGGCAGGTATTCAGACGTCGCCCGCGGTGGCTTACGGAATGCGCAGCTTCGGAAATGACTATGTCCGCGACAATTGGCTCGTCGCAAAGCTCGACAGTTTCCTGACTACGAGACTCAGCAACGAAGTTCGCTTTATGTATGGTCGTGATTTTGAATTCGAATCCAACCAGGTACCGACTAACTACGAAACCAACAATCTGGTCAACACACCCGACTATACGAATCCGCTCGGTCTTCCATCGAATGTTTACCTGAGTGGCTTCTTCCAGTTCGGTACCCCGCAGTTCCTCAATCGCGCCGCACTGCCCGATGAAAATCGCTGGCAGATCGCGGATACCGTCGCCTGGGTGCATGGAAATCACACATTCAAATTTGGTTTAGATTTCCTCCATACTGATGACCGCATCTCCAACCTGTACAACCAATACGGCGGCTTCAGCTACTCGAGCACTGTCTCTGGCACCTCAGTGACGCTCGCCGATTACATTACTGACCTCTACCTTTCTCAGAACCCCATCTCCGGCAAGACTGCCCAGCACTTTTCCTACTTCAATCAGGGAGCAGGCCCGGCTGGATTGGACTTCAATACCGTTGACTACGCACTCTTCGCGCAGGACGAGTGGAAGGTCAGTCCGCGACTCAGCCTCACCATGGGCATTCGCTGGGATTACGAACAGATGCCAGATCCACAACTACCCAACGCCGCTTTGACACAGACTCAGTCTCTGCCTGCAAACAAAACCAATTTCGGTCCCCGGGTCGGCTTCGCGTATGACCTCTCCGGAAAAGGAAGCACGGTATTGCGCGGTGGTTATGGCATGTTCTTCGCGCGCGCCATCAATTCAACCATCTACCAGGCTCTCATCGGTACGGGATCTGGCGGACAAACCAATCCGAACCTCTACCCCGGCGGGGCCTGCACTCCTGTATTTCCGCAAGTCGTTGCGCCGTCTGACTACAGCACCTGTCTGAGTGGCGGCGGAAACTCCACGGCGTACTACATGGACCCCAATTTCAAGCTGCCTGAGATTCACCAGGCTGATCTGACATTCGAGCACCAGTTCACCAAATCGGATGTCTTCTCGCTCTCCTGGCTTGGTTCCTGGGGTCGGCGTTTGCCAACATTCCGAGACACCAACCTGCCTGATCCTGTGTTGATTACCTACACGGTCGTCGATCCTTCAGGCGAGGGACTTTTCCCCGATGGCACGCAGATTCACGCCAATGCTTTCTTCAAAGCGGCGACTGCGAATGGACGGCCCAACCCCAATTTCAGCTCGATCACGGCTATATTCAGCGGAGTCACCTCCAACTACGAAGGAATGGTTGTCAGCTATAACCATAGGCTTTCGCACTATGTCTCGTTCAGCATCAGCGATACATGGTCGCACGCAATGGACTTTGGTGAGAACAACACAACCGGCGCAAGCGCAAACGCTCTGCTCGACACGACCAACATAAAGCTCGAGAAGGGCAACTCCAATCAGAACGTTCCTAACCGGCTGGTCATCTTCGCTACCGGTCAATCACCCTGGAAGTTCCACGGTCCTCTTGGCTATCTGCTGAACGACTATCAGATATCTCCCAGTTTCCAGACGCAGAGCGGTCTGCCCTATTCGGCTGGAATCACGGGTACGTCGTCCGGTTTTTATCAGGATGGCGCAACCACCACTACGTCGAAGGTGACCACCTCCTTCAACGGATCGAGTGGCGCGGTTCGCTTGCCCAATCTTGACCGCAACTCCTTCACTTATCCCAGCACCTGGAATGTCGATATGCGCCTTTCCAAGGCCATCTCGGTTCGGGAGCGTTATAAGCTCGAGTTCCTCGCGGAGGCATTCAACCTCGCCAATCACCAGAACGTCACCGGCGTCAGTTCGACTGCGTATGCACTCGGTACCAACTCCACCACACATCTAAACACTTTGACCCGGTACACAAGCACGCCGTTTGCTTCGATTACCAGCACTAACAACAGCAACTTCGCCTTCAATGTGCGTCAGTTGCAGCTGGCTCTGCGCCTCACGTTTTAGGCGTGAATTGAACCAACATTGAAAAGCGGCGGCCTACGGGCCGCCGCTTTCTCTGGTATGAATTGAATTGCTGGTTCTTGTGTGAAGCGTTTCCCGTGCCAGGGAAATTTGTTACGGGTAAATTCTGTGCAACGTGCGAGCAAAAGGAATCGTCTCGCGCACATGGTCCAGAGCACACACCCACGCCACCACGCGCTCAATCCCCATTCCGAAGCCTGCATGCGGCACTGAGCCATACCGCCGCAGATCAAGGTACCACTGAAATGCTTCGAGCGGCAGATTGTGTGTCTCGATTCGGCTCTTCAGCAATTCGTAGCTCGAAACACGCTGCGAGCCGCCGATGACCTCGCCGTAGCCCTCAGGGGCCAGCACGTCCACGCATAGCGCGAAGTTCGCATCTTTGGGGTCTGGCTCCATGTAGAAGGCCTTCACGGCTGCAGGATAGCGATGTACCATTACGGGCCTGTCGAACTGTGAGCTCAGCCACGTTTCGTCCGGCGAGCCAAAATCATTTCCATACTCGAACGGATGCTCAAGCTCACCTTTTGCGTGCGCCTCATTTAGCATCTTCACAGCTTCGTCGTAACGGAGTCGCGGGAACGGCGGCACAATTGTCTTCAGCTTCTCCACATCGCGGCCAATTGTCTCCAGCTCAGCCAAGCGGTTCTTGATCACGCTCTGCACAATATGCGAGATGAAATTCTCCGCCAGCTCCATCAGGCCGTCCAAGTCGCAGTACGCAACCTCCGGCTCAATCATCCAGAACTCGGTCAGGTGGCGGCGCGTCTTCGATTTCTCCGCGCGGAACGTCGGGCCAAAGCTGTATACCTTGCCCAGCGCCAGCGCAGTCGACTCGATATAAAGCTGTCCCGACTGCGTAAGAAACGCCGGATCGCCGAAGTAGTCCACCGGAAATAGTGTCGACGTGCCCTCGCACGCGGCAGGCGTCAGAATCGGCGGGTCGGTTCGTATGAATCCGTTGCTGTCGAAGTACTCTTGCGCTGCGCGCATAATCTCCGCGCGGATGCGGAGAATGGCCGACTGGCGCGGGGAGCGCACCCAAAGGTGGCGGTGCTCCATCAGGAAATCGACGCCGTGTTCCTTGAGCGTGATCGGATACGGATCCGACTCCGGCACACGCTGAACCACCTCAACGTTCTCCACGTCGAGTTCGAAGCCCCCGGGCGCGCGTTTGTCCGCACGCACTTTACCGGTCACTATGACGCTTGACTCGTGGGTGAGGCCCTTCAGTGTCTCAAACACCTCCGCGGGCACGCTCTTCACGTGCGCCACTCCTTGCACGGTGCCGGTGCCATCGCGAAAGATGGGAAAAAGTAACTTGCCGCTCTCACGCGAGTTGTAGAGCCAGCCCTTCAGTATGACGCTCTGACCTTCATGTTGGCCGAGCGTGGCAATCGTAGCGAGTGTTGCGGGTGTATGTGCGGATTCTGCGGTTGTCTCGTCTGGCATAGTGGTATCTCTTCGGCATGCTCTTGCTCGAGCACACCTTCCAGAATAGCGCGGGCGAAGGACTTGCATCGGTTCCCCGGTTTCTGCGGTAGTCGTCAGCCCGTTCATTCGCATTGGTGCGCATTTTTGGTATATCTTCCATCGTGTATGGCTACCGCGCCCATCAGTGCTCCCGTCCCGCGTCCCACGCCCGAAGCGGAAGAGGTCTATCGCCGCTGGCTCAAGTTCCTCGACGAAGAGTTTGTGCGCCACTGCACGCCAGAGCGTCGCTCGGAAATCGTGCGCGATCAGCTTTATCAGCTCTACCTCGGCAGGCCATTCGGCGGAAAGCTCCATCTCAACCTGACCAGCGAACTCCCCGGAGCGGTAATGGGCCTATCGCTTGATCCCGCAAATGTGACACTCGAAGCGGAGTATTTTCCAGAGGTAGACGTGGAACGATATGCACGCCGCAAGCCGCTCATCTGGTTCTGGCAAATGTTTGACCGCTCACCCATCGGCATCAATCGCTGGCTCGGCATCCGCTTCCGCTGCATGCTCGGCCGCCATATTTTTGAGCACGTTGGTTCCGGCGTTTGCTTTGAGCATGGTGTAGACGTCACTTTCGGCTATAACCTTTCGCTCGGCGATGGCGCCGTTATTCGCAAAGGCGCTTTACTCAGTGATCGTGGCGGTATCACCATCGGCAAAGGCGCCGTCATTGGCTCCTTTGCGCGCATCTTTTCGCACAGCTACTCAGCGCACCAGGGCGGGCCCGTTCGGCATACAGCTACAAAAATCGGCGACGGCGCACGCGTCGGCAGCCACGCCATCATCCTTGCCGGAAGCCACGTTCCTGACGGCGCCACCATTGGCAGTTTTCCTGCCGAACAGCCCTGAGGCCCTTACCGCTCCGCATGCTACCCTGACACTTCGAGTCCATTACTCTGCGGAGTTTTCATTTGCAACCGCTTCAGGTCGTCATTGCCGTTTTTGAGTTCGTTCTGCTCATTTTTTCACTGAGCGTGCATGAATGCGCGCATGCCTGGACCGCTTCCCGGCTTGGGGATCACACGGCCGAACTTGAAGGTCGCATTACACTGAACCCGATGTACCATATCGATCCGATTGGCTCGCTGCTGATTCCCGGTCTCGCCATCTTCGGACCGCTCGTTGGCTTTACCTTTCTTTCCGGAGTCCTTATCGGGTGGGCCAAGCCAACGCCCGTCATTAGCCGCAATCTTCAAAAAATCGTTCGTGACGAAAACCTCATCACGCTTGCCGGCCCGGCGTCCAATCTGCTCCTTGTGCTCGTTGCCTTGCTGGTGCTCATCGTTATTTCATTCTTTGTTCCTGGCGGGCACGACCTGGTACTCTCCACATTCGCTGGCGGACTCGCCCTGGGCGTTCAGTCCAATACGCAAGCCATCATCCTGCTGGCCATGCTGGCAATTCTCATCAATCTATCGCTCTTTATCTTCAATTTGCTCCCGGTTCCGCCGCTCGACGGCAGCCACCTTCTGCGCAACATGCTTCCCTACAACGCTGTCCAGACCTATGACCGCATTCCTTACTGGCTGAGCTGGATTCTGATGCTGGTGATCGGCGGATTCATCATCAACCTGTTCGTAGGGCCGGCCATGCGCGTCATCTACTTGCTTCTGCAGATGCTGTGAAAGGGCGGAGCCCCGCGCCCGCTACAATAGTCCAAGCCCCACTTTGACCGAACCGATCAAGTCCGGGGAGAATCGCAGAATCATCGCCCGGAAGCAGTCGAGAATCATGCCCGAAGAGCCAACTTCATCCACCCGACCGCGCGTTTTAAGCGGCATGCGCCCCACAGGCAAGCTCCACCTCGGCAATTACATGGGGGCTCTGCATAACTGGGTCAATATGCAGGACATGTACGAGTGCTACTTCTTCATCGCCGACTGGCACGCGCTGACCACCGACTACGCAAATCCCGACCGGGTAAAACTCCACACTCTAGATGTGGCGATCGATTGGCTGGCGGCAGGACTGGACCCCGAAAAATCGACGATATTTATTCAAAGTCACGTGCCCCAGCACGCTGAGTTACATTTGCTCTTCAGCATGATTACGCCGCTCGGTTGGCTGGAACGGGTTCCAACTTACAAGGAACAGCAGGACAATCTCAAGGGCAAGGATTTATCCACTTACGGATTCTTGGGTTATCCGCTTCTGCAGGCAGCAGACATTCTGGTCTATCAGCCGCAGTTTGTCCCTGTCGGACAGGATCAGGTTGCTCACGTCGAATTGACCCGTGAAGTCGCGCGCCGATTTAATTCGATGTATAAGACACAGGTTTTTCCCGAGCCCGATGCTCTTTTAACGCCTTCCCCGAAACTGCCCGGCACCGACGGCAGAAAGATGTCGAAGAGTTATGGCAATACCATTGGCCTGACTGAGGCGCCTCTTTCTGTGGCATTCAAGATTCATTCCATGTCCACTGGCGGGCAGCGGATTCGCCAGACCGACCCAGGAGACCCTGACTTGTGCCCAGTTGGCGATTTGCACAAGATTTTCAGTTCTTCCGAAGTGATTCAAGAGACGCAAAAGGGCTGTCGAAACGCTTCCATACGCTGCGAATTTTGTAAGATCGATGCCGCCCGCTCAGTCAATGCGGTTACTGATCCAATTCATACCCGGCGTATGCATCTGGAAACGAATATCGATGAGACATGGGATATGCTTCGCGACCAATCAGCGAAAGCTGCGATCCGTGCGGAGCAGACCATGGTCGAAGTGCGGAGCATCTTTGATCTCTCTCACGACCTCGGAACCGTACGGCGATTCTTTGGCACCTCGGCAGGCGACACAAGGGACCCACGAGATCTCAGTGAGTATGCGGATTGGTGGGGACTACCGGCAGATCAGCGGGCCAAACAACTCCGCGACTATTGGAAGAACAACCTTGTACCACGCGATATTGCCTTAACTCAGGAGAGCAACCGGGTATTTACTTCGATTGAACGGGAACTGGAAGAGCCTTTTTTGACCGCTAAGAAGAAGAGAGCTTTTGTGACGACTTCACGCGACGTCGAGCAGCCTGATCATTTTGTCTTCGAAATTCCCGGCCGTAGCTACGAAGTTTGGACTCTACTTTGCTGGCGTAATCAGGACAAGTCATTGCAGGATTTTGTTGTTCCGCAAAAGGTATTTTCCGCCGATTTTGCAAAGGCGAAGAAAATGCTCAAAAAGGACGAGAAAATAAAGGTCTCCATTTCGCAGACAGACGAAGGCCGCTTCTCCTTGAGCATCGCTGACGCCCCCGGAACCGACATAACAGATCAGCAAGGCAATTACGAGCCATTGCAGTAAAGAGAATGCTTTGACCGAAGAAACCCCCAAGCCGAACACCGCTGAAGCCACCGCTCCTACAACCCCGGAGGCGCCCCCGCTCGTCCTCGCACCGCCGCCCGTGCCGGATAAATCCGCCAAGGCCGCCAAAGCCAGGAAGGACGACGAGGCCAAAACCGACGCGGCCAGAAAAGAATCGGAAGGTTCGCCCTTCCAGATCACCGTCAACAATGTCTACGACGGGCCGCTCGACCTGCTTCTCGACCTCATCCGCAAGCAGGACATCGACATTTACGACATCCCTATCGCCAAAATCACGGCGCAGTTCCTCGCTTATGTGAACCAACTCAAAGCGGGTGATGTGGACGTGGCCGGCGAGTTTATTTACACCGCTTCGCTGCTCATCCACATCAAGAGCAAAATGCTCTTGCCACGCGCTGAAATCGGTCCTGATGGTACTCAGGAAGACCCCCGCCGCGAACTCGTTGAGCGCTTGCTCGAGCACGAGCGCTTCAAGAATGCTGCGCAGATGTTGCAGGAAAAGCAGATGCTCGAAGCAGCCTCGTGGACCAACCCGGGAGTTCGCGAGTTCCGCGACGACGTGGCCGCTGAACCCGAGATTGCCGCCGACACGGTCGACCTCGTCCGCATCTTCCGCGACATCCTCGAGCGCGCCCGCCACCGCCCCATCTTCAACGTGGACGAGGATGCCGTGACCGTCGGCCAGATGATCCAGTTCCTCACCCGCCGCCTCACCATGGAAGACCGGCCCGTGGCACTGCGCCGCCTGCTCAGCCACACCAAATCCGAGCGCGCGCTAGTGGCTATGTTCCTGGCTTTGCTCGAGTTAGTCCGTCTTCAGGCAATTCTGCTGAGGCAAGACAAGCTCTTCAGTGAGATCTTCATCAAGAAGAACACGGGCTTCGACTCAGTCATGAATGACGCTTTGGCTAACGCCCGTGACGACTGGCAGTAGAGACCACCCTCCGGAAGCGGTTGTAAGTTGTCCGGACCTGACTCGGAGTGAGAGCGAACCCGCTTCATCCTGGGGCTGCGGTCACATTCATTTCTTTGCGAGCGTTGTACACTGTCTCCGGCTAGCCTGAATCCCCTGAGGGCAAGTCGAAGTTGCATGCGTGAGATTCACGACTGCCGGGGTTTTATGCCGATCTGCCATACCGGTTCGAGGAGCAACACCTTCCAGGCTTCGTACTCTCCTGTTTCTCCAGAAAGCTTCATCTGCGTGAACCGCGTTGTTCGGTGTTCCGCGAGCGTTTCTTTGCCAATTCCCAGCTGTTCTTCAAGAGAGACTTTTGAATTATGGCTGGCCTTGTAACCGCACCGGTATCGCTCTCTACCCGCGACTCTTTGCTTGAGAAGAAGATGCGTCGCGCCAGTCCCGTTGCGATCGGTGCATTTCTCCTCGCCATCAGTGCGGGTATTGGTTACATTGGCATCCATGTTGCTCGCGATTTTTCCGTGGGAACTTCCGCCAGCATTTCCACGTTCATCCTGCTTGCTGCCGCACTTTTCATTGCACTGAGCTTTGAATTCGTAAACGGCTTTCATGACACCGCCAATGCCGTAGCCACGGTCATTTACACACACTCGCTTGAGCCAACTTTGGCCGTGGTTCTCTCCGGAATCTTCAATCTTGCGGGCGTGCTGTTTTCCTCAGGCACCGTAGCCTTCGCCGTCATTGCTCTGCTGCCGGTCGAGCTCATTCTTCAGGTCCAATCCGGCTCAGGCTTTGCAATGGTGTTTGCATTGCTCCTTGCGGCCATTCTCTGGAACCTCGGAACATGGTGGTTTGGTCTGCCCGCGTCCAGCTCGCACACGCTCGTTGGTTCCATCATCGGTGTTGGTCTTGCGAATCAGTTTCTTGGCCCGCAATCCGGCACCGCGGGTGTGGATTGGTCGCAGGCACTTAAAGTCTTGGAGGCGCTTGTTGTCTCGCCGATTATTGGATTCGTATTTGCGGGCTTGCTGCTCATAGTTGCCAAACGCACGGCAAAGTACCCCGGTCTGTATGAGGCTCCGAAAGACAATCAGCCGCCCCCCATGCCCATTCGTGCACTGATGGTGCTTACGTGTACGGGCGTTAGTTTCTTTCACGGCTCAAACGATGGGCAAAAGGGAATGGGCTTGATCATGCTCATTCTCATCGGCACGGTGCCCACGGTTTACGCGCTCAACCACAATATGGGTCCTGCCGAGGTCCAACAGTTCATTTCCCAGTCACAACAGGTTGAGCAGGTGTTGTATCAGCCCTCTGCAGATGCCCATCTCACCGTGCAGCAGGCGAACACTGCAGTCATGGCCTTTATCCATGCGCGTAAACTTCAGCCGGAAACTATTGCGGCCCTGCGCGTCCTCGTAACGGACCTTGATCAGCAGGTGTCTCGCTCGGGCGGCTTCAAGGCCATCCCCGTCCACAGTCAGGCGCAAATCCGCAATGAGATGTATGTCATTGACGAGGCGCTCCACCTCATCGACAAGACAAGTCCGCACATCTTCACTGCGATTGAATTGAAAGAAATCAAGAGCTACAGGGAAAAGATTGATCTGGCTACGAAGTTCATTCCAACCTGGGTCAAAGTTGCGGTTGCCCTCGCGCTCGGTCTTGGAACCATGATTGGCTGGAAACGCATCGTAATCACGGTCGGCGAGCGCATCGGCAAGCAGCATCTTACCTATGCACAGGGAGCAAGTGCTGGCATCGTGGCGATGGGAACCATCTTGGCCGCCGATTATTTTGCTTTGCCCGTCAGTACGACGCACATTCTGAGCTCAGGCATTGCAGGCACCATGTCTGCCAACGGGAGCGGCCTGCACTTGAATACCGTTAGAAACATAGCTGCAGGATGGGTGCTTACCCTTCCAGCCGCCGCACTTCTCTCTGGAGTGCTCTATTGGCTCTTTATGCACTTTGCCTAGTCTCGCCCTGCAATCCTCTCTCCATCATGCCGCCCCCCGGCCCACACACGTAATTGGCTGTTCGTGGCCTGTTTTCCTCACCCTCCCACATGAGCGCTTCAGCACGGAGTCCGGTACCATACAGAAGGTACTGGTTGTCTCATGAGTCTTAAAGCCAAGCTCGAAGCTGTTATCTACGCCTCCGAAGAGCCCGTCACGCTGGCGCAGCTCGCCACTCTGTTCGCCTCTGAAGCCCTGGAATGGAAAGCGGAGCAGGATGCCGCTGCCGCTGCGTCTGCCGCAGAGGAGGCGGAGTCTTCACAGGAATCGGAACCTCTTCCGCTCGCTGCCGGGTCCTCAGAAGCCACAGAAATCGCTGAACTTGGCCTCGCTGCCTCGGTGGAGGCAGAAGACGCCCCACCCGCTGCCGAAGCCACGGCGGAAGCCACTCCCGCAGAAGAAGCTTCGGAAGTCGATCCCGAAGCCGAAGCCAAAAAACAGGCCAGACAGCGAGACCGTGAAGTCCGCGCCATTGTGCGTCAGCTTCTCGACGAGATTATCGCCAGTCTCGCTTCGGACGAGCGCGGCGTCGAAATACGCGAAATTGCCGGCGGCTATCGCATGGCCACCAAGCCCGAATGCCACGATGCCGTCCGTATTTTCATCAAGAGCCTCAAGCCCCCTATGAAGCTTTCACTGCCGGCGCTTGAAACTCTCGCAGTCATCGCCTACAAACAGCCCGTTACCGCGCCCGAGGTGAATGACATTCGTGGCGTTGAGTCCGCTGGCGTGCTTGGCTCGCTGATGAGCCGCAAGCTCATTACCACCGCCGGACGCAAGCAGGTGATCGGCCGCCCAATCCTCTACAAGACGACCAGGGAATTTCTGCTCCGCTTTGGACTCAAGGACATCTCCGAGCTTCCTTCTATGGAAGAGTTCGAGAAGATCGCCGCAGTCGAATTAGCCGAGGCATCCGAAGAAACCGAGTCGGGCTTCGAACACGTGCAGTCAACCGGCGCGGAACTCGATCCCGATGCACCCGAAACAGAAAATGGCGATGATAGGAAGGCAGAAGTCTCTGCGGCACCGAGCGAATCGTCCGAGAGCGCTTCCACCCATTCCACAAGCACTTCCGAAACTGAATCCGAACCCCAGACTGCCGAAATAGATTCGCAGCCTGAAGCCGAAACGGTACCCCATGACTGATCCACTCGATCATCCTGCTGAAGGCCCTGAGCAGGAGATCACCTCGGATGCGGAAGCACTTCTCGAGCGCGCGGCAAAGGCGCAACCCGAACCGAAAGTGCCCGAATCCGGCTCCGACAAAAAGTCCGAGCCCGAGTCTTTTCCAGAACCGGCACCGAAACTCGAGCGCCTGCAGAAGATCCTCGCGCAGGCAGGCATCGCCAGCCGCCGCCACGCTGAAGAGCTGATCACAGAGGGACGCGTTCAAGTCAACGGCCAGACCGTCACCGTTCTCGGCGCGAAAGCTGACTTAACGCGCGACCACATCCGCGTAGACGGCAAGCTGCTTCACGGTGCAGAGCGGCTTCGCTACTTCATGCTCAACAAGCCGAAGGGCTACGTCACCACGGTCAGCGACCCCGAAGGCCGTCCTACGGTGATGGAATTCTTCGCCAAACTTGGTGAGCGTCTCTATCCCGTTGGCCGCCTCGACTATCTCAGCGAAGGCCTGCTTCTTGTAACAAATGACGGGCCTCTTGCCAATGACCTCACACGCGCAGCCAACGCCGTCGAAAAGACCTACCTGGTCAAAGTCGCCGGGGAACCCACGGAAGAAAATCTCGACCTTCTGCGCACAGGAGTCACCATCACCCGCGGCAGCACCAACCCCGCGGCTCCACCCGTTCGCAAGGGCGCGGCGAAAGTCCGCACCGCTCCCGCACGCATCAAGCAGATCCGCGCAGGCAACAACCCCTGGTTTGAGGTGGTTCTCACCGAAGGCCGCAATCGAGAGCTGCGCAAAATGTTTGAGGAGATTGGCCACCACGTCGAAAAGATCCGCCGTGTGGGCTACGGCCCTCTCGCGCTCGACGTCGAGCCCGGCAAAATCCGCGAGCTTGAGCACAGGGAAATAGAAGCGCTTCGCCTTACCGCTGCAGGCAAGCTCAAGCCTCGTCGCCTCCGCACCACTTACATGCTGCCTAAAGAGGCCGGCATGACTACGGAAGAACGCGAGCAGAAACGCGATGCCCGCAAAGTGCGTAACCTGCGCGGCAAACCCTTGTGGAAGAAGACCGGCCCGGCGTCAGATCGTCCGGCAGAAACCCGACCAGAGAAACCCGGCTTTGGCGATGCCAGATTTCGCAGCCCCAAGCCCGGCTTTGAGCGTCCACAACGGACGGTTCGTCCTTACCGGGATGACGGTCCTCGTCGCGAAGCGCCGCCTCGATTCGATCGTCCCGCGCGTACTGAGCAACCGCGTTTCGACCGCAGTCAGCGTCCTCCCCGAACCGGTCACAGTGATCGCCCTCATGTCGGTCGCGACGATCGTCCACGTTTTGACCGGGGAACTCGCCCAAATGCCGAGCGCAGTGGCAGCTCTCGTTTTGGCCGCGGAGAGCGTCCCAACGTCGGTCGCAGTGAGCGTCCTCGGCCCGAGCGGAGTGAGTTTTCTCGTCCTGCCCCAGGCGACCGTCCGAAGTTCAGTGGACGTCCCCCGCAGGGCCGTCGCTTTGATCGTCCGGCGGGTGCTGGAGGAGAGAACCGTGGCGGCCAACGCACGTTCCGCCCGGGCCCAAAGCCCGGCTTCACCGGTAAGCCTAAATTCGGCGGCAGGCCGCGCCTGGAGATCTCTGAGTATTCACCCACCGAAGGTTCCACAGGTCGTAAGAGCACGCCGCGCGAACTATCCGGCCCACCAGCCCGTTCAGGCTCAGGCCCGCGCCCCGGCGGCAAACCGGGTTTTGCCGGTAGACCCAAATCCACCGGCAAGCCAGGCAAAGGTGGCAAACCTGCATTCGGCGATAAGCGGTCGGGACCCAAATCCGGATCAAAATTTGGAGCAAAATCCGGACCGAAGTCCGGCGGTCGTCCAGCAGGCAAATCGGGTAGCAAATTCGGCGGCAAGTCCGGTCCCAGGCCCGGTGGCAAGCCGCCTGGCAAATTTGGCCAAAAGCTCCGTGGCAAACCTGGTGGCCGCCCTCCCGGCAAACGGCGCGGCTAAGGTAAAGCCAGAGTCTCAATCCGGGACTCTGGCCCTTCTCATATCCTTCCTCTTTTGCCGATCATTACCCCGCTTCGGCGCAAAATGGTTCTGCACAGCTCCGCCCTGCTGTCGCCAGAACCCGCTGACTCGCTGACCAGTCTGAACCAGGGAGCACCCCAACCCCCCTTTCCAAATCGCTGCATAGTACAGGCAATTTTGCGAGAAGAGAAAAACATAATAAATCAATCATTACAAATAGTTTATACAGATTGCCGGGCAGGATTGACTCGCCTGGGATGTCAAAAATACGCGTCAAAATCGTGCAAAATTTGCCAGTTTTCGTGCAAAAAATCGCGGTTTCAACACCGAACCAGAGCATTCTCTGACATTTTTGAACCAGCGCCAAAGCTGGCACAGGGCCGCAACGCAGCACAGCGCTGAGAGCACATCTCCGCTCTTGCTCTAGCATGGAGTTTTGACGCCTAAAGACTCCCATGCCTTTGAACGCTCCGCACGCACCCAATCCGCCGCTTCCGCTTGCCGTGCTGTTGCTCGGCCCCACAGCCAGCGGCAAAACAGCGCTCTCACTCACTCTCGCTGAGCGCTTCCGCGGAGAAATCGTCAGTTGCGATTCGGTGGCCGTCTATCACGGTATGGACCTGGGCTCTGCCAAGCCCACATCGGATGAGCGCGCTCGCGTCCCACATCACCTCATCGACGTTGTTTACCCCAACCAACCCTTCACAGCTGGCGAGTATAGCCGCCAGGCGCGTGCCGCCCTGCGCGATATAGCGGATCGCGGCCACCTGCCCATTGTTACCGGGGGAACAGGTCTTTACCTTCGCGCGCTCACTGAGGGTCTCTTTGCCGGTCCGGAGCGCCAACCCGATTTGCGTGACCGCCTTCGCGTCTCGGCCGAAAAGCGCGGCACCGCATGGCTTCACAGCATACTCACGCGCCTCGATCCCGCCTCCGCCGCCCGTATCCACTCCAACGATTCACCCAAGCTCATCCGTGCCGTTGAGGTCTGTCTCGCGTCACGCGCTCCTATGTCGGCACATCTCCAGAACCAGGAGAAGAATCGCGATCCACTCAAAGGGTTTCGCCTGCTTCGCATCGGGCTCAATCCACCGCGCGCCGCGCTTTACGATCGAATTAACGCGCGCTGCGCGGCCATGTTCGCGAATGGTCTTGTGGACGAATCGTGCGTGCTGCTGGAACGGTACGGCCTGGTAAAGGCGCTGGATTCGCTCGGCTATCGTCAGGCGCTCGCGGTCCTGCAGGACGAGATGGGAGAAGTCGAGGCTGTTGCAGCCGCACAGCAGGGCCACCGTAACTACGCCAAGCGCCAGATGACCTGGTTCCGCCGCGAACCCGATGTGCACTGGTTCGAGACCTTCGGTGACGACGAGGCAACTATCCGCAGTGCAGCCGACCTCATTCAATCGCAGCTTTGAAACCGCCGTCACATCCGCTGCATCGGCAACCAGTAAACTGAAAAATGTCATTGCGGCTTCTGTGTCCCTCCACAGTGCCGCCGGAACGGAGTCCATTCATGCCCGAAGCAGCCGCACAACCCATCTTTGACGTCGCCATCATCGGCAGCGGTCCCGCTGGATACACTGCCGCCATCCGCGCTGGCCAACTCGGCCTCAAGACCGCGCTCATTGAGTCGGTTGATGTCCTCGGCGGCACCTGCCTTCACGTCGGCTGCATCCCCACCAAGGCCCTGCTCTTCAACGCCGAGTTGTGGGACCACCTCAAGCATGCCGCGGAGTACGGCATCGACAACGTGGACGGCCGCTCTCTCAACTGGGCCAGCGTGCAAAAGCGCAAAACAACCATCGTCAATAAACACACCAAGGGCCTTGAGTTCCTCATGAAGAAGAATAAGGTCACCGTGATTCGAGGCTACGGGCGTCTCACGGGCGCTGCTAAGAATGGCATCCACACCGTTGCGCTAAGCAACACGCCCGAAGGCGCAGCCAACAGTGTCCAGGCAAAGAACGTCATTGTTGCCACCGGCTCTGAAGCCAAAATGATCTTCGGTCTCAAGCCCGACGACCGCATCCTCACCAACATTGAAATGCTTTCAGTTTCCGAGGTCCCCAAGTCGCTCATCGTCATTGGCGCGGGCGCCGTGGGCCTCGAGTTCGGCTCCATCTTCAAGAGCTTCGGTTCAGATGTCACCATCGTCGAATTTCTTCCGCGCATCGCGCCGGTCGAGGACGAAGACATCTCCAAGGAACTTGCCCGCCTCTTCAAGAAGCGCGGCATCGACGTGAACACAAGCTGCAAGGTCGAGAAAATCGAAAAGACCAAAGACGGCGTGAAAGTCACCTGGACTACCGCCAACGGCAAGACCATCGAAAAGGAAGCGGACAAAGTTCTCGTCGCCGTCGGCCGCGCACCGCGCACTGGAGATGTCGGCCTGGACAAGACGCGCGTTGAAGTGGATCGCGGCTTCATTAAGGTCAGCGAGGCCCATGAAACAGCCGAGCCCGGAGTTTATGCCATCGGAGATATTGTTGCCGGCCTTCCGCAGCTTGCCCACGTCGGCGGCATGAGCGGCATTGTGGCGGTCACCAAAATTGCCGGCCGGACGTTCCGCCCAGTCAAGCGAGACCGCATTCCAGGCTGCACCTACTCAGAACCTCAGATTGGAAGCGCAGGCCTCACCGAAGCCCAGGCCAAAGAGAAGGGCTATGAAGTCAAAGTCGGCAAGTTTCCCTTTGCCGGCAACTCAAAAGCAACCATCGTCGGTAACCATGATGGCTTCGTCAAGATAGTCGCCGACGCAAAGTACGGTGAAATTCTTGGCGTGCATATCATTGGGCCATCTGCAACGGAGCTGATTGCCGAGGCTGTCGCCGTGATGGAACTCGAAGGTACGGTCGATGAGTTGATGTTCACCATCCACGCGCATCCCACGCTGAGCGAAGCCATGCTCGACGCCTACGCCGCCGTGGAAGGCATGGCAATCAACGCATAGTAGGCACGATGCTGACGAAACTCATTCTCACACTGGTTGCGTTGCTGTTCTTTGCTGCTGGAGTCGTCTTCGACTTTGCGCCGCGGGAGACTGCCGCAGCGCTTGACCTGGGAAACGCACCTTTGGCTGCGCTCGTGTTGCAGGTACTCGCCGGCGCGTGCTTCGGTTTCGCCATTCTCAACTGGTTCGCACGCAAAAGCCCCATGGGCGGCATTTATGCCAAGCCGCTTGCACTGGCCAATCTGCTGTTTTTCCTCGTCTCTGCAATTCCGTTAGATCGCGCTGCAGCGCACGGCCACCAGCCTATGGCCATCGTCGTTGCTGCAATCGTGACCTCACTTCTCGCTACCGCTTTCGTGTGGATCACGTTCTTCCACGACCCTCTGGCTGGCGCGCAGAAAAGCTAGCCCACAAGCCACCGCCTCGGAGCTTTATTGTGACGGCCGACACTTCATATGCAAATCTGCGCAAATTTTGTCATTAATGAAAGATGAATATCTTGTAGTAATTGAGTGAACGGAGGTACGATTTTCCCTTCCGTGGCGACACGGGAGGGAGGATCCGATGAGAGTTACCTTCTTCTCTCCACTTCTTGCCACCGCGCTCTTCTGCGCGGCATTGTCCGGCCAAACGACCGGTTCACAAATGAGCAAAGAGCTGCGTGTCGAAGCGCCCGCCTCTGAAGATTCCGGTGAAAGCACAGCAAGCCGCACGATTTTCGACATGACCAGAGGGGCGCAAGCCGGTGATCTGGTGGATAAGACGAGGCTCGCCTACGCCTACGCCACCGGCAAGGGCGTGGAGCGCAACTACGCAATTGCCTTCGAACTGTTGTCAGACGCCGCAACGAAGGGCTTTGCTGCCGCGCAACGGAATCTTGGCGATCTCTACGAACTCGGACTTGGCGTGGACAAGGACGATGCTCAGGCTATCCGGTGGTACAGGGCAGCGGCTGAACAGGGAGACGCCCCCGCGCAATGCAAACTCGGCAACAGCTTTCACTTCGGGCGCGGCGTGCACAAAGACGACGCCGAGGCAGCCGTCTGGTATCGCAAGGCCGCGGAACGGGGAAATGCGGCGGCAGAGAACAACCTCGGAGCTCTTTATCAGTACGGCCAAGGTGTCCAAAGAGACTACGGCCAAGCACTCTATTGGTATCGCAAGGCTGCGGCTCAAGGGATTCCGGATGCCTACAGCAATGTTGGTGTGATGTATGAGGATGGCATCGGCGTGGCTCGAGATTACCGCCAGGCGGCCAAGTGGTTCCAGTTGGCTGCGTTGTATGGCTCAAGCCGCGGCCAGCTTAACCTGGCCATGATGTATTACCTTGGCAGGGGTCTTCCACTCGATTATGTGGGCGCGTATGTGTGGTTCGGCCGGGCCGCAGCTGGCGGAGAGCCGCTGGGCAAGCGCGGTATGAGTACCGTTTCCAGCATCATGACCCCAAAACAGAAGAAACTCGCAAGGGCAATTCTCAACGATCAACAGGCGGCAAGCCCTGGAGACGAGCAGGCGCGATCTGATCCTGAATAGGCGAGCACACGAACCGTCTAGGCGATTTGTATTTCTTGCAATCCACTCAATGCCGCCTCAGCGCAGCAACATCTCGCTAGAGCTCCGTCGACTTGCTCGCCACAAGCCCCTTCGCCTTCGCGATGAATTCGGCGAGTGGCATGCTGCCCTGGTCGCCCTTGCCGCGGGTGCGTACGCTCACCGCACCCGTCTCTGCTTCCTTGTCGCCGAACACAAGAATGTACGGTGCTTTCTGGTTGGCAAAGTCGCGGATCTTCGCATTCATCTTCTCGTTGCGCACATCGGTCTCCACGCGGAAGCCTGCTGCCTTCAACTCCTCGGCCACCTTCTCCGCATATGCCGCATGCCGCTCGCTGATGGGCACCAGGCCCACTTGCACCGGCGCCAGCCACAGCGGAAATGCTCCAGCGTAGTGTTCAATCAGCACGCCGAAGAAGCGCTCCACTGACCCGAAGAGCGCGCGATGCACCATTACTGGCTGATGCCGCTCGCCGTCTTCACCCACATACTCGAGGCCGAACCGCGCCGGAAGCGTGAAATCGAATTGCACCGTCGACAACTGCCAAAGTCGCCCCAGCACGTCCACAAGCTTGATATCGATCTTCGGTCCGTAAAACGCAGCCTCGCCCGGAATCGTCTTGTACGGAATGCCCTTCGCCTTCAGCACCCTGTCCAGCGACCCGATGGCGAGATTCCAGTTTTCGTCCGAGCCCGTATAACTCTTGCGATCGTTCGGATCCCAGGTGGAGAGCTCAACTTTAAATTCGTTAAATCCGAACGTCTTCAGCACAGTCTCCGCAAAATCGATGCACGCCTCGACTTCGCTCTCAATCTGGCTCGGCATGCAGAAAATGTGCGCATCGTCCTGCGTAAAGCCGCGCACGCGCAACAGGCCGTGCATCGTGCCCGAGCGCTCATAACGGTAAACATTGCCCAGCTCCGCATACCGCTGCGGCAGGTCGCGATAGCTCTTCGGCGAATTCTTGTAGATCAGAATGTGTCCCGGGCAGTTCATGGGCTTCAGCCGGTATTCGGCATCATCCAGTTCCATCGGCGTATACATGTTGCCGGAGTAGTAGCCCTCGTGCCCGCTCACCTTCCATAATTCGCGGCGCATTACGTGCGGGGTGAAAACCATCTGATATCCGCGCCGCAGGCACTCATCGCGCATCCAGTCTTCCATCACCTTGCGGACGATGCCGCCCTTGGGATGCCAGAACACGAGTCCGGGCCCCGCAATTTCCTGAATGCTGAACAGGTCCAGCTGCTTGCCCAGCAGGCGATGATCGCGCTTCGCAGCTTCCTCAAGCTGCGCGAAATAAGCGTCCATGTCCTTCTTGGAGAAGAACGCCGTGCCGTAAATGCGCTGCAGTTGCGGATTCTTTTCGTCACCCAGCCAGTAGGCGCCGGCAACCTTGGTCACCTTCACGGCCTTCACGCGGCCCGTGGAAGGCACGTGCGGTCCGCGGCAAAAGTCCACAAACTTGCCATTGCGGTAAAAGCTTACTTCAGAGCCTGGCTTGGTAAAACGCGTCACAAAGTGCGACTTCATGAAGTCGCCATCTTTTTCAAACTCGGCCAGAGCTTCCTCGCGTGGCTCGTAGATGCGCTCGAACTTTTCGTTGCGTTCCACCACCTCAGCCATGCGCTTTTCAATCGCTTCCAGATCTTCCGGCGTGAACGGCTTTTCGCGATAAAAGTCGTAAAAGAATCCCGCGTCCGTCGCCGGGCCGTGACCCAGCTTCGTCTCTGGGAACAGTTCCAGAACTGCCGTTGCCATTACGTGCGCCGCCGAGTGCCGCACCACTTTCAGCGCATCGGGGTCGCCTTCCTTCAGCAACTCCAGCTTTACGTCCGTAGTCAGCGGAGTGGCAAGGTCAACCATCCGGGGCGCAGCCGCATCTTCTGCCGCATACATGGCAGCTTCGGTGGAGTCAGCGTCCTTGGTCTCGGCCGGCGTAGCGGTCTGCGCCGCAAGTGGCGTTACGCGTGCCACAACCGAAACGGCCGCAAGGCGGGGTGAGATGGAATTGGCAATGTCCAGTGGCGTCGTGCCCTGCGGCACTTCACGAATAGAGCCGTCAGGCAGATGAATGGCAATCATGTTCGAACTCATAGCGTTTAGAGCCGCGGGGGCGAGGCCGAAACAAAGAGCCGCGCGTAGCCGGGGCAACACTTCAGGATATAACGTGTATGCACATCGCAGTGAGGCCCGCAGTTCAGTGATTTTGGCTTCTGCTGTCTTCCGCGGGCCCCACTCACTTTCGGAATGCGCCATCAAACGGCCCCAACCACTAGAATTGGTCGAGACGAAATCATGATCTGGTTGAACTTGGCAGCTTGGATTTTTCTATGCCTCGGTGTCGGCGCAATCGGTGCCCGCTGGACTGCTCCCGAGATCCACACCTGGTATCGCACCCTGCGCAAGCCCTCATTCAATCCGCCTGACCGCATCTTTGGACCCGTCTGGACCCTCCTCTACCTCCTGATGGCTGTTGCGATGTGGCGCATTGACATGGCCCCCGCTTCGGGACTACGCGCAGTCTGCCATGCACTATTTGTGGTGCAGCTTGCTTTGAATCTCGCCTGGAGTTGGATTTTCTTTCGTCGCCATGCCCTTGGGGTGGCGGTCGTTGAATTGTTCTTCTTGTGGCTGGCCATAGCGGCTGCCATGGGCGTATTTGCACTGGTAGACCCGCTCGCTGCCGGTCTACTCATCCCCTATCTCGCCTGGGTCAGCTTTGCATTCAGCCTGAATGCAATGATTTGGCGCCTCAACCCGCCTCCAAAATCGGCCTGACCGGTCTATCCCACCAAAGTCTGCACCAAAGTCAGCATCCCAATGCGGCCTTGCCGGCCTTTGCGGTTGCCAAATCCAGCTGGTCGCGTCTACGCTGTTGGCATGCGTCGATGTCGCTAACGCCGCCCTGGTGTCTGCCGCGATGCATATCTGTGCCCTCAAGCGGCGCAACGCATCTATTCTTGGCGGTCGAGCCGCCAATCCACCCGAGACAATCTTGACCGCAGTATTCCGCGTACCCTCGCGGACAGAAAAAAGGAGAAAACGATGGCGCGTATTGCCGCGAATGTCACTGAGTTGATTGGGCGCACACCCTTGGTGAAGCTCAACCGCGTGTCGGCTGGATTGCCGGCGACCGTAGTAGTCAAGCTCGAAAGTCAGAATCCCATGTCCAGCGTGAAAGACCGCATCGGCTTCGCCATGATTGAAGATGCCGAACGGCGCGGCAAAATCAAGCCCGGCGAAACAGTCCTCATTGAGCCCACCAGCGGCAACACCGGTATCGCGCTCGCCTTCGTGGCGGCCGTCAAGGGATACAAGATCATCCTCACCATGCCGGACACGATGAGCGTCGAGCGCCGTGTTCTTCTTCGTGCACTCGGTGCAGACCTCGTTCTTACTCCGGGTCCAAATGGCATGAAGGGCGCCATCAACAAGGCCAATGAAATTCTTGCGGCCACGCCCAACGGTTACGTCCTGCAGCAGTTTGACAATCCCGCAAATCCCGCCATCCATGAGCACACCACCGGTCCTGAAATCTGGGATGACACCGATGGCAAGGCAGACATTCTTATCAGCGGCGTGGGTACCGGCGGTACATTGACCGGAATCTCCAAATTCATCAAGGCAAAGAAGCCGGAATTCAAGACCGTTGCAGTTGAACCGACTGACAGCCCTGTGCTGAGCGGCGGCAAGCCCGGGCCGCACAAGATTCAGGGCATCGGCGCGGGATTTGTCCCCAGCATTCTCGACACAAAGCTCATCGACGAAGTTGTCCAGGTCACCAACGACGAGTCCGTCGAAATGGCGCGTCGCCTACCCAAGGAAGAAGGCCTCTTTGTCGGCATCAGCTCCGGTGCGGCCGTCGCCGCGGCACTCAAAGTCGCTGCGCGTCCTGAGAATGCAGGCAAACTCATTGTGGTCATCCTGCCCAGCTTCGGTGAGCGCTACTTGTCGTCCGTGCTCTTTGACTCGCTGCGTCAGGAGGCACTTGCCATTCCCACGCAACCTGTCACCATGTAGTCTCACTCCACGGCCGGCGGCGCCAATGGGCGTTGCCGGCCACTGAAAGCCGGCAAACAATGCTTGATCGCATCCGCGAGGACATCCAATCCGTACTTGAGCGCGATCCCGCCGCTCGTTCGCGGCTTGAGATTCTGCTCTGCTATCCGGGCTTGTGGGCCGTTTGGTTCCATCGCGTCAGTTACAGGCTCTGGCACATGCACCTGCGTCTGCCTGCGCGCATTTTGTCGCAGGTGGCCCGTTTCTTTACGGGTGTCGACATTCATCCCGGCGCCATGCTTGGCCGCCGCCTCTTTATTGATCACGCCACTGGCGTCGTCATCGGAGAAACCGCGATCGTTGGTAGCGGCGTCACCATTTATCAGGGAGTCACTCTTGGCGGCACTGGTAAAGGCCACGGCAAGCGCCACCCCACCATCTGCGACAACGTCTTCATCGGCAACAACGCCAACGTTCTGGGCAACATCACCGTAGGCGAGAACTCACGCGTCGGCGCAGGTTCGGTTGTTCTCACAGACGTGCCGCCCAACTCCACCGTAGTAGGCGTGCCCGCGCATATTGTTTATCGCAACGGTGAGCGCATCCTCATTACTGATCCGCACGACGTCAAAGACCCGCTCTCTGACGCGCTCATCGCGCTCTCTGCACGCGTGGAAGAACTCGAAACACGCCTCGGCGCGCACGCAAAGGAAAAAGTGAACTTTGCCATGGAAGAAGCCGAGCGCAGTGCCTATCGTATGGAGCTCAGCCAGGTGAACGAATACGTCTCAATGGGCGAGGGAATCTAGGAAGCGAACGGAGCCCGCGCGCCCATTTGATTTCGCCTCCCGCATGAATTACTTCGGCAATTGAGTTACGTCCCAGCCGCCGCCCAGTGCGCGCACCAGCCCCACACTCGCCACAAATCTACGCGTCTCCAGGTCTGTGGCTGTGCGTTCGTTCTGCAACAGCGCACTTTCGGCCGTCAGCACTTCCAGATAACTCGTCACACCACCCTTGTAGCGCTGTTCTGCCAGATCACGTGAGTGTTGCGCCGCGCCTACAGCCCTCCGCTCCGCCGCGCTCTCCTGCTCCAGAATGCGCAGGTCTGACAGCCGGTCTTCCACCTCGTTGAACGCCGCCAGGACCGTCGCCTTGTAATTCGCCGATTCTGATTCGAAGTTGTGCCGCGCCGCATCCGTCAGCGCATGACGCCGTCCTCCCTCGAACAGCAGTTCTGTTGCTTGCGCGCCTAGGCTCCACAATGCGCTTGGTCCCTGAATCCACGTTCCGCCGTGCGCACTCTCAAATCCGCCTGCGCCGCCGAGCGAAATTGTCGGATAGAATGCGCTGATCGCAATCCCGATCTGCGCATTTGCGGCAGCCGCGCGCCGCTCAGCTGCGGCCACATCCGGCCTGCGCTCGGCAAGCTGTGACGGCACACCAATTGGCACTGCCGGCAGAGGCAAATCGAGCGGCTCTGAAGCCAGCGAAAACTGAGCCGCAGGCAGATTGATGAGCGTCGCAATCGCGTGCTCAAACTGCGCGCGTGCCTGTTGCACATCGATCAATTGCGCTCGCACAGTTTCGAGGAGCGTATTTGCTTGCGCGACATCTGCTTCCGTGGCCACTCCGCCTTGCAGACGATGCTGGGTCAAATCGAGCTGGTGCTCATAGTCGCTCACCGTTGACTGCAACAAACGGCTCTGTGAATCCAACCCGCGCAGCGCAAAGTAGTCCTGCGCCAGCTCCGCATGCAGGCTCAGGTCCACCACCGCCGCATCGGCAGCACTGGCCTGCGCGTTGGCCGTAGCTGCTTCCACACTGCGCCGCACACGTCCCCAGAAGTCCGGCTCCCAGCTCGCCTGTCCGGCAAGAACCAAGTCGTTGTAACTCGACTTCGAACCGCTCGTCGCAAGCGGCCGGTTGTGCGACAACTGATCGTGCGCAAACGACGGTCCCGCAGAAGCAGTCGGATAAAAATCCGCCCGTGCCACCCTCACTTGATCGCGCGCAGCCAGATAGGCTTCCACCGCCGCGCGCAATGTCTGGTTTGCCGGCGTGATCTTCTCTTCCAGCTCGTTGAGTTGCGGGTCCTTGTAGATCTCCCACCACGCACCGCGCAGCAGTCCGTCAGAAGGCGAAGCCGGCTGCCATGTGCCGCCCTTTGGATTTGGCGGCGGAGTAACCGCTGCGCCTCCCGTTTCCTTATAAGCAGGCGGAGCCGTCGACTGTCGCAGGAGTGTAATTCGGGCCCACGGGTTTGCAGCCGATCAAACTGAGCGCGCCGATGAATAGAACACTCGCAGTCCAACGCGCCCTGACTTGGTGAGGAGAGCTCATCCTTACTGCTCCTCCGTCGACTGCCCGGAACCAAGTTTCTCCGGTGAAACGCGCTCACCTTCAATCAGCGAGTCTGGTGGGTCCTGAATTACCTTGTCGCTGGTGCTCAGCCCGTTCACAATCTGCACGGTCGCACCGTCATCCTGTCCAATCACCACCGGCACCAGATGCGCCACAGGACCCTTCGGCCCATCCACCACTGTGCCCACGCGCAGTCCCTCATGTCTGAAGATCAGCGCAGCCACAGGAATCACATACGTTTGCGCCGCAGACTTCACTTTGAAGTGCACCTGCGCCAGCGCGCCCGGCAGTAGTTCGCCAGTACGGTTGTTGATGTCCAGTTCTACAAGCAATGTGCGGCTCGCCGGATCAATTGCATCGGAGGTCCTTACCAGCGTTCCAGTGAAAGTCTTGCCAGGGTGCTCCGGGAACTCGATATCGAATTTCGCGCCAATCTTGGCCTGCGGCGCATACACCTGCGGCAAATTCACATATACGCGCAGCGTGTACACCGCCTGCATGTGAAACATCTCTTTCGCCGCGCCCGCATCAATCAGTTGCCCAGTATCCACCGTTCGGGCTGTGATTACTCCATCAAACGGCGCATACACCTTTTCAAACGACTGCAACTCCTTCAGCCGCTGCACATTCGCCTGTGCCGCCTTCACCGCAGCCGCAGTCGCAGCCGCCTGGCTCACCAGTGTGTCCGTATCCTGTTTGGAAACTGCATTCGACTGCACCAGTCCCTGATACCGATTCGCCTGCACCTTCGCATTGCTCGCATTCGCCTCTGACGTCGCCAGGTCGGCTTCAGCCTGCGCCAGTTGTTGATCAACTTCCGGAGACGATATCTCAGCCAAGAGCGCGCCCTTCTTCACGTGCGCGCCAATATCGAAATACCAGCGCGTCAAATAGCCTGAAGTCCGCGCGTAGATGGGCGAGTCGGTGTACGCCGTCACATTGCCCGGCAGGATGAAGTTGTCCACAGGTGCGCCAGGTTTAGGAGGCAGAGCAATTACTGTCGGTGCCGCCAGCACTTCAGTCGTGTCAGCCAGCACGCGTTCACTGTGCAGACGGCTCAAAATGCCCATCACCGCAAGCGCAACAAAGACCAGCAGAATCAGCACGGCGCCAACAGCCGTTGTGCGTGGAGAAAGCCGGGTCTCATTGAGTACCGGTACATCGTCGTGCCCGTGGCCCTGCGGCTGTGGTGAAGGATTGTGCGATGCGTGATTCATGCAAGCTACTCCAGATCCTGCTTCATTGTGGACTACTCAAACTCGTCGAACTCGGTGCTCAACTCCACATGCCGTGGCGCGCGGCGTTTGCGTTCCGTCCATCCATGCACCACCGAGAAGAATGTAGGCACAAAAAACAACGTTGCGAATGTGGCTAGCAACAGGCCACCGATTACCGCGCGACCCAGCGGTGCGTTTTGTTCGCCGCCGTCGCCCAGTCCCAGCGCCATCGGTACCATTCCAATAATCATGGCCAGCGCCGTCATCAGCACCGGCCGCAGGCGCACAAAGCCCGCATTCAGTGCGGCTCTGCGTGCATCGCCCACCAGAACTTCAAGCTGTTCGCGCGCAAAGCTAACCACCAGAATCGAGTTGGCCGTGGCCACGCCCATGCACATGATTGCTCCCGTCAGTGCCGGAACGCTCAGCCGCGTTCCCGTAAGGAAGAGAAACCATGCAATGCCTGCCAGTGCCGCGGGCAGTGCGGAAATAATCAGGAACGGATCAAGCCATGATTGGAAGTTGACCACAATCAGTAGGTACACCAGCAAAATCGAAAACGCCAGACCGGCCAGCAGGCCAATGTACGACTTGTCCATCGTTTCGCTCTGTCCGCGGATGGCAAAGTGAGAGCCGCGCGGTAGGTCCTTCTTGTGCGAGTCCACAATCTTCTGCACCGCGCGCGTCACCGTGCCCAGGTCTGTTCCTTCCACATTGGCAAAGATATCCAGTACCGGCTGCACATCGTAGTGGCTCACTTCGGCCATTTCTGTGCCGGGTACAAGCGTTGCCAGGTTCCCCAGCACCTGCACCGGCTTGGCAGCGCCAGGAGCAGAAGTGGCCGCGGCACCTGCAGAATCCGCAGCTGCGCTGTTCGCCGAGCCAACCACCGGGAGGCTCTTCAGCGACGAAAGCGAATTCATCTCGTACTCCGGCGCCACAACCGCCACGTTGTACGTCACGCCGTTACGCGGGTCCAGGTAAAAACTTGGCGTGGTCTGGAAGCTTCCGCTCAGTGCCACCAGAATGCTCTGCGCCACATCCGCCTGCGTCATGCCCACATCCCGGGCCCGCATTCTATCCACATTTACAGTCCAGTTGGGCAGGTTAAAGGGCTGCTGAATGCGCGCATCCACAATCCCAGGAACCTGGCTCACCTCGTTGAGCATCTTGTCGGCAAGGTCGCGATTGGCGGTCAGCTTGTTGCCCACCACCTGAATGTCGATGGGCGCGGCGAGGCCAAAGTTGAGAATCTGCGTCACAATGTCCACCGGAAGAACGTAGAAAGTTACACCCGGATACTGCTTCGCCAGGACCATGCGCAAGTGGTCGACATACTCTTCAGTCGGATGATGCTTGGGCGAAAGTTGTACCTGAATATCGGCGTCCGCGGGACCCACGGGAGCTGATGTCGAGTACGAAAGATTCAGGCTTGAGTAGGGAAGGCCGATGTTATCGACAATCGTCACCACTTCTTTCGTGGGAATCTGCTCGCGAATGGTCTTATCGATGCGATCGCAAAGGGCCGCGGTCTCTTCAATGCGTGTGCCCACCCGCGCTCGTACGTGAATCTTGAACTGGCCAGCATCCACCGCGGGAAAAAAGTCCTGTCCCAGCCACGGAACAATCACAGCAACTGAAACTGCCGTAAACGCAAAGAAGCCAATCAGGAAAACCGCCGCATGATCAAGACATACCGTGAGCAAGCCGGCGTAGAAGTTGCGCATCTTCTCAAAGCCGGATTCAAATGCCGTCTGAAAGATCACAAAGGGATTGCGGCTCGCCTGTTTGCGCGCTGCTTCAGCATCATCGTACTCAAACAGCAGAAACTTGGCCATCGTCGGCACCACAGTGCGCGACAGCAGATAGCTCGCCAACATCGCGAACACAACTGCTTCGGCCATCGGAACAAACAGGTAGCGTGGCACGCCTGTCAAAAAGAACATCGGCACAAACACGATGCAGATTGATAGTGTCGAGACAAACGCAGGCACGGCAATCTGCGCGGAGCCGTCCAGAATCGATTGCTCCAGCTCCTTTCCCGCCTCCAGATTGCGATTGATGTTCTCAATCGCAACCGTTGCGTCGTCCACCAGAATGCCAACCGCCAGTGCCAGGCCGCCCAGCGTCATAATGTTGATGGTTTCGTGCAGAGCTGCCAGCGCGGCCAATGAGCAAAGAATCGACAGCGGAATTGAAACCGCAATGATGATGGTCGACCGCCAGCTGCCCAGAAAGACAAGAATCATTAGCGCAGTCAGGCATGCGGCCACAATTGCCTCGCGCACCACGCCGCTCACTGCACCGCGCACAAAAATTGATTGGTCTGAGAGCGGATTGATATTCAGCTGCGGTGGCAGGTTGCCCCTAACCGCGGGACTGGCCAGCTTCTCGCGAATCTGCTTGATGATATCCAGCGTTGAAGCTGAGCCCGTTTTGTTGATGCTCATCAAAATTGCCCGCAGGCCATCCACGCGCACAATATTCGTCTGCGGTGGATTGCCGTCGCGCACGTGCGCCACATCGCGCACAAACACAATTGCGCCATTCGCCGTGTGAATGGGTAGATTGTTCAGTTGCTCAATGAACTTCGGCGCCGAGTTGGTTTCGATCGCGTACTCGTAACGCCCCATCTTCATCGTGCCTGAAGGCGCTATCAGATTCTGCGCGGAAATCGCATTCACCACATCGCCCGGAGCCAACCCGCGCGCTTGCAATGCTGGAATGTTCAGATCGACAACGATCTCGCGCTGCTTGCCGCCATAGGGGTAGGGTGTCTGCGCGCCCTCCACTGTTGCCAATTGCGTACGGATGGCGTTCGTTGCAAGGTCATTCAATTGCTGCTCATTCAAGCCCTCGCCCGAAAGTCCCAACTGCAGAATGGGCACGCTCGACGCGTTGTATTGGATGATGAAGGGTGGCGTGGTTCCCGGTGGCAGTGAGCGCAGCATCACCTGGCTGATCGACGTGATCTGTGCCACGGCACTGCCAATGTCCACGTTGGGGTGGAAGAAAACCTTGATGATGGCTTCGCCGTTCAGTGATTGCGACTCGATGTGCTCAATATCGTTGACCGTCGTGGTCATGCCGCGCTCGCTGTTGAATACCACGCGGTTGGCCATCTCTTCCGCGGAAAGGCCGTTATAGTGCCACACAATTGTGACGACCGGAATATCGATATTCGGAAAAATGTCGGTCGGCATCGTGACGATGCTGTAGGCGCCCAGAATTAAGATCAGCAGGGCAAAGACGACAAATGTATAGGGCCGCCGAAGTGCCAGCCGGACAATCCACATGACGAGTACTTGCTCCTGTTACGGGAGTTTTCCCTGGTAGCTAATAAGCCGTTGAACTGTGGGTGCTGGCAATCTACCCGGCAAGCCCCCGCTGAGCCAGTCGCAATCTGCTGAACTGTTCTCCCGAATCTCTAATGGTAGACGAACGGAGAGGTCTTCGCGCTGCACATTGCGGCACAGGTAAGCGATTGGATTCGAGATCCAGTCCGCGCGATGCTAAGGTCCTTTCCCGTCGCCGTGCCCTTTGACCGCGCTCGAACCGATGCTCGCAGAGACGATTGCGCGGCCTCAGTTTCTCTGTGTCTCCTGTACTCCTGCCCAGGTCATATGCCGTCCAACTGTGCAGTCAAGTGCTTCGTAGCGGTAACGGGCTGGAATCGAAGCAGGGTGGATTTCAAGCGCAGCCTGAAAGGCGCCCATTCCGCAAGTGCTCTCGCGCAGGTTGCCTTGTTTCATAAGGGCCTTTCATAATAGGGATACGCTCGTTCCGGCCGATACCCCATTCCCCAGTTCGGTGGTCAGCCGAAACCTTTCTTGAAACCCAAACGTCCGTAGAACCGTATGCCGTCTTTTTCGCACTGACGCCCTCCTTCGTTTACTCAGTGCTACGGTGTGACGACCTCAATGTCGAATTTGGTGCCAGGAAGTTCAATTTATGTCCATTCAAAGTGCAGCGGAATTAAATAAGGCTTCAGGCTCTTCGCCAGAGTCTCATTCGATTAGCTGGGTCCGCATATTGGTTTACGTCCTGTTGCTTGCCGCCCTGGGAGTTGCGATTTGGATCATGTATCGCAATCACCAGAAGGCTGCCGCGGCAAAGGAGCAGGTTGCCGCCGCGCTTGCAGGCCGCCCTGTTCCGGTGCAGATCATTACCGCCGCACGCCGGCCCATGCCCATTTACCTCACGGCTCTTGGCACCGTTACGCCCAACATGACCGTCACCGTCAAGGCGCGAGTGAGCGGCCAGCTTCTGCCGGTCAGGTTTACTGAGGGACAGCTCGTCCACCAGGGCGACACCATTCTTGAAATTGATCCAAGCCCCTACAAAGCTGCGCTGGACCAGGCTAAAGGCACGCTTGCCCATGATCAGGCACTCCTCAAGAATTCCCAGGCCGAATATGCGCGCTACAAGGCGCTTTTTGACGCTGGCGTTGTGTCCAAAGAGGCGCTGGATGCCAGCGCTGCCAGCCTGGGCCAGTATGAAGGCGCCATCGCGGCAGATCAGGCCGCTGTCCAGAATGCGCAGTTACAGCTCAATTGGTGTTCCGTGCAGGCTCCCATCACCGGCAAAATCGGCCTGCGCCTGGTGGACCCCGGCAACATTATCTCGGCAAACTCCACTGACCTTGTGGTCATCAATCAGTTTCAGCCCATCGCGGTGTACTTCACTCTTCCTGAAAACCAGCTACCTGAAGTCCTTCGTAAACTGGCCACCGACAACCGCATCCCTGTCGAGGCCTATGACCGCAGCGACACCACAAAGCTCGCCACCGGCAGGCTTCTTGCGGCGGACAACCAGATCGACACCACCACAGGAACGGCAAAACTGAAGGCGGTCTTTGATAACAACGACGGCGTTCTCTTTCCCAATCAATTCGTGAATGTCCATGTCGTCATGGAGAACCGTCCCAATGCACTCGTCATTCCCTCCACCGCCATACAAACTGGCGTAAACGGTAATTTCGTATGGACAGTCGCCAAGGGCGCCAACGGCAAAACCACGGCGAGCATGCAGCCCGTCACGATCGATCTCGCTGAAGGAGAAAATACAATCCTCCAGACTGGCCCTGAAGTTGGTGCCAACGTGGTCGTCGACGGCGCGGAGCGCCTCAGGGTGGGGCAGATCGTTGAAATCAGTCAAACCCGCGCGCAAAAAGCAGCGAGTCAGGCGCAAACGCAGCTGGGCAAAGGAAAGCAAGGGCACGAGGAGTAGCAGTGAATCCGTCTCGCATCTTCATCCTGCGTCCCGTCGCCACGTCGCTTCTCATGGCGGCCATACTGCTGGCAGGCTTTGTCGCCTTCGAGCAGTTGCCCGTCTCCGCCCTGCCTGAGGTCGACTACCCCATCATCGAGGTCCTCACCTTTTATCCCGGTGCAGGCCCTTCGGTTATGGCCTCATCGGTTACTGCTCCCATGGAGCGCCAGTTCGGTCAGATGCCGGGTTTGAAGCAGATGACCTCCGTCAGTTCTGGCGGCGGCTCGGTCATTACGCTGCAGTTCAACCTTGACGAGAACATCGACGTCGCCGAGCAGGAAGTACAGGCCGCCATTAACGCTGCCACCAGCTTCCTGCCAAGCGACCTTCCCAATCCCCCCGTTTACAGCAAGGTCAATCCGGCAGACGCGCCGATTATGACCCTCGCCCTCACATCGAATTCGCTGCCTCTCGATAAGATCGAGGATGCTGCGGATACCAATCTCGCGCAAAAAATCTCACAGGTGTCCGGTGTCGGCCTGGTTTCCATCGTCGGTGGACAGAAGCCCGCCGTGCGCATTCAGGCAAATCCAACCCAGCTCGCTGCCTACAACCTGAGCCTTGAGGATTTGCGCACCGCCCTCGCTGCGGCCAACGTTGATCAGGCAAAAGGCACGCTCAACGGTCCCCGCCAGTCGTACACCATTGGCGCCAACGATCAGCTTCTCTCCGGTCCCGACTATGGGCCTGTCATTGTTGCCTACCGCAATGGCGCGGCCGTCCGCGCCTCTGACGTGGCCACCATCGTAGATGCCGCGGAAAACACACAGCAGGCCGCCTGGATGAATCAGAATCCGGCGGTCATCATGAACATCCAGCGCCAGCCCGGCGCCAACATCATCGCCGTCGTTGACCGCATTCACAAGCTTCTGCCGCAGCTCAAAACCAGTCTGCCTGCCAGCATCAATCTCACCATCCTCACGGATCGCACCACCACCATCCGCGCATCTGTGCACGATGTTGAGTTTGAGCTCATGCTCACCGTCGCGCTCGTGGTGATGGTCATCTTCCTCTTCCTGCGCAATCTTGCCGCCACTGTCATCCCGTCCGTGGCCGTGCCGCTTTCCATCGTTGGTACCTTCGGCGTCATGTACCTGTTGGGCTACTCGCTCAACAACCTCACCATGATGGCACTCACCATCTCCACGGGATTCGTGGTTGATGACGCCATTGTGATGATCGAGAATATATCGCGTTATATTGAGCAGGGTGAAACGCCCATGCACGCTGCGCTGAAAGGCAGTGCGCAGATCGGCTTCACCATTCTGTCGCTCACGGTCTCGCTCATCGCTGTGCTCATTCCGCTGCTGTTCATGGGGGATGTGGTCGGCCGCCTCTTTCGCGAATTCGCCATTACGCTTGCCGTCACAATTCTGGTCTCCGCCGTAGTCTCACTTACGCTCACGCCCATGATGTGCTCGCGCATTCTGCACCACACGCCGGCGAACCAGCAGGGCCGCCTCTATCAGGCCTCAGAGCGCGGATTCAACGCCATCATTGCCTTTTACGGGCGCACTCTGCAGGTGGTTTTGCGCCATCGTTTCATCACGCTTCTCATCACCATTGGCACATTCGTGGCCACCGTTCTGCTTTACATCGTCGTTCCCAAGGGCTTCTTCCCCGTGCAGGACACGGGCGTCATCCTCGGCATCAGTGAAGCGCCGCAGACGGTCAGCTTCAACAGCATGGCGCATTTGCAGCAAAGGCTCGTCGACGTGGTCATCAAAGATCCGGCCGTCGAAAACGTCTCCTCTTTCATCGGCGTCGACGGAACTAACACCACGCTCAACTCGGGCCGTATTCAGATCACTCTCAAACCGCTGGAGCAGCGCGGCATTTCCGCCAGCGACGTCATTCGCCGCCTCCAACCGCAACTGAATAACGTGGACGGCATTCAGCTTTACCTGCAGCCGCTGCAGGACCTTACTGTCGCAGACCGCGTCAGCCGCACGCAGTTCCAGTATTCGCTTGAAGATCCAAACCAGACAGAACTGGCTCGCGTCACGCGCGAGATGGTTGCCGGGCTCGAAGAGGAGAAAGATGTCACCGACGTCGCCAGTGACCTACAGGACCAGGGACTTGGCGTGGACCTTATCGTCGATCGAGACACCGCCTCACGCCTCGGCATTGCCATGGCCGACGTCGACAATACTCTCTATGACGCCTTCGGCCAACGTCAGATTTCCACTATCTTTACTCAGCTCAACCAATACCACGTCGTCATGGAGGTCGCGCCGCAGTTCCAGACGGACCCATCCACGCTCAAGTCGCTCTACGTCAAGACGGCAAATGGATCGCAAGTTCCGCTCAGCATGATTGCGCATTGGCAGCAAACGCGCACGCAACTCTCCATTGGCCATCAGGGTCAGTTCCCGGCCACTGTTGTCAGCTTTAATCTCGCGCCGGGCAAAGCGCTTAGTGATGCGGTCGCCGCCGTGCAGCGCGTGGAAGATCGCATCCACATGCCCGCCGCGGTCAATGCCAGCTTCCAGGGCACAGCTGCCGCCTTTAATGCCTCACTTTCCAATGAACCACTTCTGATTCTTGCCGCCTTGCTCACTGTCTACATCGTTCTTGGCGTTCTTTACGAGAGTTTCATTCACCCCATCACGATCATCTCCACACTGCCATCAGCCGGCGTGGGCGCGTTGCTGGCGCTCATGGTCACTGGCAACGAGTTTTCGGTCATTGCCCTCATTGGCATCATTCTGCTGATCGGCATTGTCCAGAAAAACGCCATCATGATGATCGACTTTGCCCTCGATGCGGAACGGAATGAGGGCAAGGCTCCTGAGGATGCGATCTTCCAGGCCTGCCTGTTGCGCTTCCGGCCCATCCTCATGACCACCATGGCCGCCATGCTGGGCGGCCTTCCACTGGCTCTCGGCGGCGGAATGGGTGCGGAACTTCGCAAACCTCTCGGTATCACCATCGTCGGCGGCCTGATCTTCTCGCAGGTGCTCACGCTCTATACCACGCCCGTCGTTTATCTCTACTTTGACAAGCTTGCTCAGCGCTCGCATCGCAAACATCTTGAGTCGCTGCAAAAAGCGCAGGCCGTCAGCGCGGACTAGGGAGACGACATGCATTTGTCCGCCATTTTTATTCGACGCCCCGTTGCCACCACGCTGCTCTCTCTGGCGTTGTTGCTGGCCGGCTCCATCGCGTACACGGTTCTGCCTGTAGCCTCGCTGCCTGATGTCGACATGCCTGTTATCGGTGTCAGTGCGGGCATGCCAGGCGCCAGTCCTGAAACCATGGCCTCGGCCGTGGCCACACCGCTTGAGCGCCAGTTCGGCCGTATCGCCGGCGTCAATGAAATGACGTCCACCAGCAGCCTCGGCGGTGCCAACGTCACGCTCCAGTTCGATCTGAACCGCAATATTGACGCGGCTGCGAATGACGTCCAGGCCGCCATCAACGCCGCACGCAGTCAGTTGCCTGCGTATCTACCGCAGAACCCTCACTATCGCAAGGCCAATCCGGCCGATGCCCCCATCCTCATCCTGGCGCTGACCTCTGACGTCATTCCCAAGCCCCAGATTTATGACATGGCTGACTCCATCCTCGCCCAGAAGATTTCTCAAATTGAGGGCGTCGGTCAGGTCTTCGTCGGCGGCACGTCGCAGCCCGCCGTGCGGGTTGAACTCAATCCCATGCAGTTGGCCAACAACGGAGTCGGGCTTGACGCCGTGCGCACCGCGCTCTCCGGCGCCAATGCCAACCGCCCCAAGGGTTCTTTTTCAGATGCCAAGCATCGCTGGCTCATCAGTGACAATGACCAGATCTTCAAGGCCAAAGACTACGCGCCTCTCATCGTTGGCTATAACCGCCAGACCGGCGCCGCTGTACGTCTCAGCGACGTTGCCACGGTTACTGATTCCATTGCCGACGTTCATACCGGCGGTGTCGTGGCCATTAATCCAGACAAGGGGCCGCCTTCAAAACTGAAGAGCGCCGTTCTGGTCATCATCTTCAAAATGCCGGGCGCCAACGTCATTAGGACCGCGGATAAAGTGCTTGCCGAGCTGCCGCGTCTGCAGTCGGAAATCCCGCCCTCCGTCAAAATCAGCGTCTCGCACGATCGCACTACAAGCATCCGCTCCAGCGTGCGCGATGTAGAAATCTCGCTGCTTATCAGTGTCATCCTCGTCGTGCTCGTCGTTTTCCTCTTCCTGCGCGAAGTTTGGGCCACCATCATTCCTTCCGTCGCCGTCCCTCTCTCTCTCATCGGCACGTTCGGAGTGATGTATGTGCTCGGATACAGCATTGACAATCTCTCCCTGATGGCGCTCACCGTCTCCACCGGCTTTGTGGTCGATGATGCCATCGTCGTGATTGAAAACATCACGCGCTATATTGAAGCGGGCATGAAGCCCTATGAAGCCGCCATGAAGGGCTCGCGCGAAATTGGCTTCACTGTGCTCTCCATGAGCCTTTCGCTCATCGCCGTCTTCATCCCCATCCTCCTCATGGGCGGCATCGTCGGCAAGCTCTTCCGTGAATTCGCGGTCACGCTTTCGGTTGCCATCTCTGTTTCGCTGCTGGTCTCGCTCACCACCACGCCCATGCTGTGCGCTCGCTTCCTCAAGCCGCATAGCGCGGTCCGCCACGGCAGGCTTTATCGCTGGAGTGAGGGCGCTTTCCTCTGGCTTCTCGGTGAATATGCCATCGTCCTGCGCTGGGTCCTTCGCCACAAAGCGCTCATCGCATGTGTCGTGCTCGCAACCATCGGCCTCAACGCGTACCTATTCGTCATCGTGCCCAAGGGCTTCTTCCCGCAACAGGACACGGGCCGCATCGGTGGCTCCATCCGCGGCGCTCAGGACATTAGCTTTGACGCCATGCGCACCAAGACACTCAAACTGGCCAACATGGTTCTCGACGACCCAGCCGTCGAATCCGTTACCTCGTTTGTCGGTGGCGGCGGCCCCGGTGGCGGCGGATTTAACACGGGCCGCATGTTCATTGGTCTCAAGCCCTACGGAGACCGCAAAGGCGTAACTGCCGACATGGTGGTGAATCGCCTTCGCCGCAAGCTCACCAGCGTTCCCGGCGCGACCCTCTTCCTGCAGGCTGAACAGGAGTTCAGGATGGGCGGCCGAGGCAGCTCTGCACAATACCAGTTCACGCTCTCTGATGCCAATCTCGAGGAACTCAACGATTGGGCTCCACGCTTGCTCGCCCGCATGCGTGCCATGCCCGAGCTGCGCGATGCATCCAGTGACCAGCAGAACCAGGGCCTCGCACTGAATCTCGTTGTCGATCGTGATACCGCCGCACGCCTCGGTGTAAGCATGACCGCCATTGACCAGACCCTCTATGACGCTTTTGGTCAGCGTCAGGTCTCCACGATGTATACCGGTCTCAACCAGTATTTCGTCGTTATGGAAGTCGCGCCTGAATACCAGATGACGCCCGAGGCGCTCAACAATATCTATGTCAAAACTGGCGTCTCAACAGGTGCGGCCACATCGCTCTCCGCCACATCGTTTACAGCTGCGCCGCCTACTCTCACAGCGGCTGCCGCGGTTTCCGGCCCTGCATTTCCGTCGCTGCCCACCGGAGCCACAGCCGTATTCCCCACCTCAGGAGGTCAGCTCGTCTCGGTAGCCACTCCCGGAGCCTCCGCCGCAGCCTCCACCTCGCCTTCGATTCTTTCGTCCCTGTCGTCTTCTAATACAAGTTCGTCTGCGCCCGTGGCCGCCACTGTAGCAACTACCACCGCGCATATGGTTCCGCTCAGTGCCTTCGCGCACTTTGAAACCCGGCGCACCTCGCTCGCCGTCAATCACCAGGGCCAGTATCCGTCCATCACGCTTACATTCAACCTCGCGCCCAACGTCGCCCTCGGTCAGGCCGTTACCGCGCTTCAAAACGTCGAAGCCCAGATGGGTATGCCCTCCGCTATTCACGCATCGTTCCAGGGCACCGCACAGGCTTTCCAGGACTCGCTCCGCAATGAGCCATACCTCATCCTCGCGGCCCTTGTTGCCGTCTACATCGTCCTCGGCATTCTCTATGAAAGCCTCATCCACCCGCTTACCATTCTCTCCACACTCCCGCCGGCAGGCGTCGGCGCCATTCTTGCGCTTATGCTCACTGGCACTGACCTCAGCATCATTGCGCTTATAGGAATTCTGCTACTTATTGGCATTGTCAAAAAGAATGCCATTCTCATGATCGATTTCGCGCTCCAGGCCGAGCGCGAGCAGGGCCTCCCGCCCGCAGAAGCCATTTATCAGGCCTGCCTGCTGCGCTTCCGCCCCATCATGATGACCACGATGGCAGCGCTCTTCGGCGGCCTGCCGCTCGCCATCGGCTTCGGTGCCGGCTCAGAACTCCGCCAACCGCTCGGTATCACCATCATCGGCGGACTCATCGTTTCTCAGGCCCTCACGCTCTTCACCACTCCTGTCGTCTACCTCATCTTCGACTGGATCCAATGGCATGTCATGAAGCTCCATCGCATCGGCTCCGAGCTTGAAGGCGAAGGCAGCCCTGCAGACTAGCCATTGCGTCGAGAGTCCTTACTTTCAAGCGCAGAGCAAAGCAAGGGCGAGCCTCCTTGGAGGCTCGCCCACTTTGATTCTGTAATTCTGTTTGTATTCCTTACAGCGCGAACTCCGGCTCTTCCACATTCGTCAGCTGCAACATTGCGTGCGGGTAGTATGCATTCCGCGTGTACTGCTTCACCATGCGATTTGTGTTGAAGAACGATCCGTTGAAAGCCAGTGTCTGCCGCATTAAGCGCGCCCATCTTTCAGGCGACTCCTTGTACAGTGGCACAACTGCTGTCTCCAGCTTGCGATAAAGGGCCGCTGCTTCTTCGGCATCATTCGCGCCATCTTCAATTGCCCAGCCCGTCACGCCTTCAATGCAGCCTTCAATCCACCATCCGTCCAGAATCGACAAACTCGGCACGCCGTTCAAAGCAGCTTTCATGCCGCTGGTGCCGCTGGCTTCATAGGGCCGCCGCGGCGTATTCACCCATACATCCACGCCCGCTGTCAGTTGCGCGCCCAGCACCCAGTCATAGTTCTCCAGGTACACAATGCGTAATTGTTCACTTTCCAGCTTGTTCGCGGTTTCCATCACAGAGTGGATCAGTGCCTTGCCGGGCTGGTCCTGCGGATGTGCTTTTCCCGCAAACAGAATCTGCAGTCCACCCGCCTGGCGGGCAATCTCCATCAGCTTCTCTGGATCGGTAAACAGCAGACTCGCGCGCTTATACGTCGCCACACGCCGCGCAAAGCCCAGCGTCAGCATGCGCGGATTCAGTCCGATTCCCGTTCGCGTGCCCACTTCAGCCACCAGCGCTTCCTTGGCCGTTGCGTGCGCCTGCAGTATCTCGTCTTCCGGCAGGTCAATCGCGTTGCGCAAAAACAGATTGTCCCTGCGCCAGCCCTCTATGTGCTTGTCCAGCAACTGCTGCAGTGGCTCGCTTATCCAAGTAGGTGCATGCACGCCATTGGTAATCGAATGTATTTTGAACTCCGGAAACATTGCGCGTGAAACCTTGCCGTGCTGCAAGGCAACGCCGTTTGCATACCGGCTGAACTGCAAGGCCAGCAGCGTCATGTTCAGCATGCCTTCCTTAAAGCAGCCCAGGCGCTCCAGTCGTGCAGTGCGCTCACCACCCAGAATGCGCATCGCCTGCTCATTTGAAAATCGGTCATGCCCGGCTGGAACAGGCGTGTGGGTCGTGAATACGCAGCGCGCTTTTACCTGCGCAACATCGCTTTCCATCACTTCGCCCTGCGCCCCGCCGCCCAGCTGCCGTTCCAATAGGGCCAGCGTCAGCAGTGCCGCGTGTCCTTCATTCATGTGATACACGTTCACGTGTAGACCCAGTGCGCTTGCCATCCGCACGCCACCCATGCCCAGCACAATCTCCTGCTGCAGCCTGTAGTTTGAGTCGCCGCCATACAAATGGTCGGTCAATCCCCGGTCCCAGCCCGTGTTCTCGACTAAGTCCGTATCCAACAGATAGATGGGGATAATGTGACCGGCGCGGCCCACAAGTTCGTAGCGCCATGCGCGCACATGCACCGTCCGGTTCTCAATCGAAACCGTCGTCCGAACTGGCGCCTCAATACAAAAATCCGACGGGTCCCACGGCTGCACGTCTTCCATCTGCTCGCCATCGCTCGTTAGGTGCTGCTGGAAATACCCTTTGCGGTGGGCCAGTGTGAACGCCACCAGTGGCAGGCCCTGATCGGCCGCCGAGCGCAGAGTATCCCCCGCAAGTACGCCCAGGCCGCCCGAGTAGGTCGGCATTGAGGGATGAATCGCAATTTCCATGGAGAAATAGGAAACCACGCCATTTGCTGGAAGTGTCTCGTATGAAAAGGGTTTGTTCGAGTTGGATAGCATAAAGATCTCTCTGCGGCGCTTGCACGCCGTCTAGGCGGCTCAGCATTAAGCCTTGAAACTCCGTGCCGCCGGGGGACGACCTGGTCCGGTCTCAAAAGCCGCTGAACCTCCCGCAATTTTACCAAGGCAGCAGGAAATCCAATGCAGGTACAGCCGTCCGGCAGTAACATCCGGAACTGGTTTGAATACTGGCTAATTCATTGCCCAGAGGGTCTTCTGGCTCGCCATCTTTCGGCAGCTCCCGCCAAGTGCATGAGTCTCAATCTCTTCACGCAATCTTCCGCGCTCCACCGCTGGCGTGGCAGATAAAGATGTCCGGTTTGATCCCCATCTTCTTTTCGTAACGGTCCCCGAGCATCCGTGTAAATTCGTCCGCATTCGTCTGTTCAACCAGATTGATCGTGCACCCGCCAAAACCGCCGCCCGTCAACCGTGCGCCAATCAGTCCCGGCAGATCCTGCGCCAGCTCCACCATCGTGTCCGCCTCCACGCAGCTTGCTTCAAAATCCCGGCTGTAGCTCCAGTGCGCTTCCGCCATAAGGCTTCCCAGCGTCTTCATGTCGCCCTTCATCAGTGCATCGCACGCTGCCACGGTCCGCAAATTTTCGCTGATAATGTGCCGCGCGCGCATAAGCGACTTCGGCTCCATCTCGTGGCCCCACTTGGCCAGATCGTCCAGTGTTGCATCGCGCAGGAAGGGAACTCCACCCCGATGCCCATTGATAATCGCGCACGCAGCCTCTGCTTCCGCGCGACGCGTGGTGTAGTCGCCTCCGGCAACGGAGTGCTTCACCATCGTGTTCGCAATTACCAGCGCCACGTTATGCGGAATCGGCGCCAGCTTGAAGCTCAGGTCGCGGCAATCCAGCAGCAGTGCATGATCCTCTTTGCCATTCACTGAGATGAACTGGTCCATGATGCCTGAACTCGCGCCTACAAACTCGTTCTCCGCGCGCTGGCACAGTTTCGCCATCGCCGGTCCTGGATACGTCATCCCCGTCAACGATGTCACTGCGAAAGCGGTAGCCACCTCAAGTGCTGCCGAGCTTGAAAGTCCTGCAGCCACTGGAACATCGCCCCACAGGCTCATGCTGAAGCCCGGAATCGCCTGCCCCTCTCCCGCCAGAATGGCCACGACGCCCATCGGATAATCCGACCAGTGCTGTCGCGGTCCCTTGGGAAGGGCGGATGCCTCGTAGCTCGTCTCTTCACCGTAGTTTTCCGAGTACAGGACGATCTTGCCGTCCGTTCGTGGAGAAATCGCCGCAAGTGTGGCAAAGTCAATCGCCGCCGGCATCACAAAACCTTCGGCGTAGTCGGTGTGCTCGCCAATCAGATTCACGCGGCCAGGCGCGGCAAACACGGCCGGCTCCAACTGGAAGCGTTTTCGGTGAATCGAACTCAGAGCCGCAGGGTCATGCATGGGTGTCACTTCCTATAAAAGTTCAAAGTCGATCAGCATGGGCCACGAAAAGGACTCACCCGGCTGTAGCGTCCGCGACCACTCGCCCTCTGTGGCCAGTGAGTCACACGGCGCCGTCGCCGGTTCCATCGCCACGCAAGTCTGCTTCGGTCCCGGTGCGTCAGGCCAGCCGCCATGGCAAATCCAAAGCCCCAGATAGGGCGTCGCCACCACATCGAAATGCACCTTGATACGAAACCCTGAGGATGGCCGTAGAAGCGCGCACCAGTTCTCGTCTTCGCCCAGCGGTCCAGCAAACAGCTTGTCACCAATCTCTGACTCCGCAGGCTGCGCAACGCTCAAGTTCGTATGAGTGCCGTTGGAGAGAAGTGTGACCGGCCACTGCACGGTCGATCCGTGAGGGCCAAGCCGGTTGCCTCCAGACCCTTCCACGCGCAACTTGGTAATCGAGCCCGGCAGCAGAATCTGATCGCCTTCCTCGGCGGCGAACAGCGGATGCGCCGCCCAGGACCAAGGCACTTCAGTTGTCCCCAGATTGCTTACCGTGTACTCGGTCCGTAACTGCCAGCCTTTCTCGGTCTCACTCAGTTCTACTGTTCGTTCCAGTTCCAATGGAAGTGAGAAACATTCTCCGCTCAATGTGACGGCTCGTTCACTCGTTTCGTCCGGCAGGCGTTTCCATGCAACGCGCCACAGGTCACCGTGGTCCGGCACTTGAGCGGTACCAAACGCACCCTCCACCTCGCACGGCGCCACAGAAGGAAAGCACTCATCCCAGCCGCTCGCATCGCTCGCGTCAAAGCTCATTGTCTGCGTCCGCGCCGCAATTGGCCGCAAAGGTGCCTGCAGCAATTCCTTGCCTTGAATTGTGATAGAGGAGATTTTTCCGCCGTAAGAAGGGAGCAGCGTAACCAAACAGTCGCCAGCGCGAATGACAACGTTTACGGTTTCCCGCGCAGCAGTACCTGCTTCCGCCATCCTGTTTGTCTCCCTAAAACCGATTCACCGATTCGCTGAGTCGCATCCAGATTTCAGGTAGCCACGACTCATGCTCCGGTTTCATTAGTACTGAGCGCAGGCAGGTGACGGTCTTAGGGGATAAGTTTGCAAAGTCGCCCGGACCAAACCAATTCTGCGGTAAGTCTACAAGCGCCAAGTGTAAACCCCTTGTGGCACAGGCGGCAAAGGATTCTCGAGCCCTAAGTGAGCTATCTTCGGTACTTTTGCCGCATACCGTCCACACCACGATATCCAGCTCCGGCCCTCCGCTCGTCATTCCGCCAAATCGCCCTGCCGCATCCGTCCGCAGGCGTCGTTCCAGCTCTTTCGCTGCCGCCCGGCCCCTCCGCAAACCTGCGGCGAACTCCCCATCGCTGGTCAATGGCAGCAGTCTCTGCGTGGCCCACAGCGCCACCGCCGCCGCACCCGCTCGCGAGCATTCCAGGCTGATCTCACCCAGATGCAATTCCTTCGAAGTGAAGTACGTGTACGGCGAGTTGTGCTTGTAGTGCCGCCCCACGCCCGCATCTTTGAACAATACGCAACCGCATCCATACGGCTGCAGTCCATGTTTGTGTGGATCAATCACAATCGAGTCTGCATCTTCCAGATGCGCATAGGCTTGGGCTGCAGACTCATCGAGCGCGTCACATATCAGTCGAAAATATCCGCCGTATGCGCCGTCCACGTGCACACGGGCGCCATAACGGCCGCTCAGCTCAAGAATCTCCGGCAGCGGATCGACAGCCCCGATCGCCGTCGTCCCCAGTGTGGCCACCACCGTGCCCACATCCCCCTTCTTCAGCGCGTCTTCCAGGGCGTTCAAGTCCATCCGCCCGCGCGCATCTGCTGCAATCGCTGAAAATTCCAGCTTGAGCACTCCTGATATCCGGCTGTGCGTGTAGTGCGCCTGTTCGCTGGCCACAATCCGCTTGCCCGGCCGCTCCTGTCCAGCCACCCAAAGCGCCTCCAGGTTCGCCAGGGTACCGCTGGACGTCAGATGGCCCAGATACCCCTCGCTCCAGCCGAACATCCGCGCAATCCCGGCCACAGCTTCAATTTCCATTTCGCTGCTGGCCCGTCCGCCATCCCGTGCGTGGTTGTTTGGATTGATCTTCATTGCCAGCGCGTAGGCCGCCCTTGCCACCGGGTGCGGCGGCTTTAGCATCTGCCCTGCATAAAGTGGATGAAAATACGGGTAGTTATTGCCCAGCCGATGCGCCGTCTCCTCTAGCACCGCTGCCATTGCTTCCGGCTGGTGGCTCTCTCCCAGTGCGGCCCATTCCGGCAGCTCCTGAAACTCCCGTTCCAGCGCCTCGGTCGCCTTCGCTAGCAATTCAGGAACCAAATCCCGGCTCATTGCAACTCCTCTGGCATGGTCTACCTCAGCTCCACGCAGATTCCTGATTCTGTACCGCTTCCAACTTTCGGAACCTCCGGCGAGGAGGCAAATCCAAAGATTGATGACAGACTTTTCCAGACCAATGCTAAACTACCTCCAGCGTTAGAACTGAACCGGGCGTGAGCAGTAACTCGCCCAACCAGTGCAAGATTCTGCCAGTGGTCGCTCCGATTCATCCAGCGCAATTCAATCCAGGAAACACAATCAAGATGGAACAAGGTACTGTGAAGTGGTTCAATGACGCGAAGGGCTTCGGCTTCATCTCGCGTCAGAACGGCGAGGATGTCTTCGTGCATTACTCGGCGATCAACTCGAGCGGTTTTAAGAGCCTTCAGGAAGGCCAGGCCGTTCAGTTCAATGTGGTGAAGGGGCCCAAGGGCTGGCAGGCTGCAGACGTGCAACCTCTCTAAGTTCGCCTCCCCGGATTCAGGCAGAATCCAGTCTTAACAAGCGAGGGTCGGGATTTTTCCCGGCCCTCGTTTTGCGTCTGTTACCCCTATCGCACAGGGCGAAGTTTTCTCAAAAGCAATGGGCAGTTGTAAGCCGCCCCACTTACATTCCGCGGAAGTATCTCGAAGGTCTAGCTGGAATGAAGGTGCCCAGCTTTGTCCGGTCATAGAAACACTTATACGAGTCAGGCCGTTGGGCTCTGCCGCTCACGCTCGTTTCAAATATTCCAGCGGTCATTTCCATGGACAGCTTTGGATACGGTTCTCACCAAACCAAAATCGCCTCAAAGACTCGTTTTGTATACCGGAGACACTTTTCCGAGAGGGCAACTTTTTGGCTATCAGCTTTGAAAGCCTGCGTCCCTCACTCCGCCCGAAGAATCTCGGTAGGGTCTGTGCGCAGCGCGCGCATGACGGCGGGCAGCGTTGAAATCAGCGCGGTGAGCAGAATTGCGCACGCCGGCAGCGCGATCATATCCGCGTCGGTTGCTTTCACCTCGTAGAAAAGCGACGTGACATACCGAGCCGAGCCGAATCCGAGCGCGATGCCTGCGCAGCCTCCAAGAGCGATCATCAGGAAAACATCGAAAGTGAGGATGCGCACGATACCGATGCGACTCGAGCCAATCGCCATGCGGATACCGATCTCGCGGCGGCGCTGCAGAACCGAGTAGCTGAGCACGGCGTAGAGTCCGATGCCGGCGAGCAGCAGCGCAACGGCGGCAAAGAACGCGGCCAGCATCGCGATCATGCGCTCGCGAATCGTCTGGTCACGAACCAGCTCGAGCTCAGTGGTCACATTTGAGACGCGAAGGCCGTTGTGGCGCCGCGCCACAAGCTCGCGCAGCGAGCCGGCAAGCGCAAGAGGATTCTCGGACTGTGTGTGAATCACGAACGTTGCGAAGCCCGCGGCTTGAGGGCTGGATTTGTTGTCGATCGCGTTGAAGGGAACGTAGAAAACGGGGAGAATCGGCGCGCGCAGATCGTGGTCCGGTACGTCGGGGACCACACCAACGATCTTGTTGATGGGTTCGTTTATCCCGCGCTGAAAGGTTTGCCCAATCGGGTCCTGACCGGGAAAGTAAGTTTTGGCAAACGTCTCGCTCACAATGGCGGCTCCAGGCGACGCGTCTTGCGGAAGAAAATCGCGGCCGGATACCAGCGGAATCTTCATCGTCGAAAGCCAGCCCGGAGAAACATTCAGGAAGAACGCAGGGGTCGGGCTGGGAGGCGCGCCGTGAATCGAAATATCGCTGTTAATGCGGATACGTCCTAAAAGCGGCCAGCTCGAGATGGCCACTGAATCCACGCCGGGAACAGCTCGCAGCGCCTCGGCAGTCTGATTCCAAACCACCGGGAGCTGACCTTTTCCCGCAACGGTTTCCAGCAGCAGCAGCCGATCGGTGGAAAATCCAAGGGGCCTGTTCTGCAGTCGCTCAAACGACGTGACAAAGAGCGCAGATAGAAAGAGAACAAGAAAACAGAATGCAACCTGCAGCGCGATGGATCCACGCATAAGTCGGCGCGGCGAATGCGGGTCTTCACCGCCCTTAAGCGCGGCAACGGGCCGTACAGCAGAGACTCTCACAGCAGGAAGCAAGCCCAGCAGGAGGGTCACAAGGATAATCAGCCCAAAGCCAAACAGCAGCACGCGCCAGTCGGCAGGAAGGGCAAGACGCGCCGGGTTGTCCGGCGGGTTCACAAGGCTGAGCACAAAAGGCGCCGACCACGCCGCAAAGAATGCGCCAAGAACGGAAGCCACCAGTGCCAATAGCGCGCTCTGGCAAAGGATGAGCTGGACAAGGCGACGGCGGCCCGCGCCGATCGAAATGCGCAGAGCCATCTCATGAGCGCGGGCGGCAGCCTGGGCGGTCATCATGTTGGCCACATTCACGCAGGCAATCAGCAGAACCAGCGCGGCAAGCAGACCAAGGGCTCCGAGCAGGCGGCGATAGTCCTTCTGCAGGTCGGAGATGCCCGCGCCGGCAGGAGTGAAAATAAGCTTTTGATTGAGATACCGGTCAATTGACTCCTTGGTCTCGCCGCGAAAGCAGGTGGAACACGCGCTCCCGAAGGCGCGGTTGACGGTGGTGAGGTGCTGGAGGAGTGGCCCAAGAGCCGTGGCCGCGCTCACGTCGGGTTTCAACATCAGGAAGATGTGGTGCCAGTTGTAATTGTCCTGAGCGGCTGACCGGTTCAGGTTGAGCGGCAGAAAAATGTCGCTGACAATCCCCTTTTCCGTTCCGGTGAATGCGCGCGGGCCAACACCGATGATCTCGAAGGTTTGGTCTCCTATGTGGAGCGAACTGCCGAGGACGTGGGGATCGCGGCCGAAGCGGTGATTCCAGTAATCCCACGAGAGCACCGCATAGGGATTTGCCGCGCCACTGCGGTCATCCGCAGGCGTCAGCAGGCGGCCCAACGCGGGCTTCAGACCGAAGAGTGGAAACATGTTGCCGGAAACATAAACCACGTGGGCCTTCTCTATTTCGTCATCGCTGGCCAAGGTGATGTCCGTGCGGTCGGCGTCACTGATGCCGATGAGGTCGGCCTGATCTTTTACGGCCTCGCGCATCAGGTTGTATTCCGGCGTCGCCCAGTGGTCATCCTCCATCGGCTTGCCGTTGAAGCCGGTCATTTCACTCGAGAGGATGTAGAGCTTGCTCGCGCCGGCCATCGGCAGCGGGCGCCAGAGCAGCGCATCGATCAGACGAAAGGCGGCGACACAGGAACCGATGCCGAGGGCCAGCGAAAGCACAGCGGCCCCGGATGCAACCTTGTTGCGCCAGAGCTGCCGCCATCCAAAACTCAAATCGGCGAGAAGCGACTCAAGCCATCCGGCAACACGAATGCTGTGGCTCGCCTCGCGCGCACGCATCGCGGACCCGAATGCACGGCGCGCTTCCTTGGGATCGCGTCCTGAGGCAATGGCTTCATCAATGTGAGCCTGCAACTCTTCCTCGATTTCGCGATTCAGGCGCTCACCGCGCATGGCATTCGAAATACGCGACCACAACGACATCTCATGCCTCCCGGAGAACCCGATTGATCGCCAGGCTCACAGCCTGCCAGCGCGACTCTTCCGCGCCTAGTTGCTTTTTGCCCGCGGTGGTCAGTTCGTAAACGCGGGCCCGTCGACCCGTGTCCTTCTTAATCCACTCCGCGCGAATCCAGCCCGCCTCCTCCATCCGATAGAGCGCCGGATAGAGCGAGCCCTCTTCTGCGCGCAGCACTTCGCCGGATGTATTGGCGATGGCAGCCATGATGGCGTAGCCGTGGAGACGCGGGCGCCGCGACAGTATCTTCAGCACCAGCAAATCGAGCGAACCTTGCAGAGCATCCGTCTTTGCCATATTCAGATGTCTTTATATAGATATCTAAGTATGATGTCAAGACCAACTCCGCTCGCACAATCTAGCCAGATCATTCCCAGGTCCGTTCAAGTCAACCACCCCATCGTCCGCCTGGCCAGCACCGGGAGCCTTCAGGATTCCGCTTGCCTGCAACGCTCGTCTCTTCTCAGCTTTGCACCGCAAGTGCACATCGCGCTCACTCTCGATGCTCCTCCCGCATTCGTCACATCCCTGCCGCCTCTCAACCCTTCCCATTCCTTCCGCAAATGCTCTCTTCGATATACTCCAACCACTGGTTCCATTCTTTCGGAGGTCCAACCCCACCATGCCGCAGCGCCTGCGCACTCTTTCATTTGCCTTGCTTCTCGTCACATTTGCCCTTCCCGCTCTCTCTGCCCAGAGCACTGCAAAATCCGATTCCAAATCAGATTCCACGCCCGATGCCAAAGTCGCCGCATCCGCTCCAGAGCCAGACTCCACCACAGAAGGCTCCGTCAAAATTGGCTCTGAGACCATCGACTACAAAGCCGTCGCAGGCACACTTACCGTTGGCGCCACTGACGACCAGGACCAGTGGATCGGCCTTGACGGCAATTACCTTCCCGACGCACCCGTGGACACCAAGGCCAAGCCTGAAGACCAGCCCGCCACCGCGCGCATGTATTACGTTGCCTACTTCGCAAAGAACGCGGGCAAGAATCGCCCCATCACTTTCCTCTACAACGGAGGTCCCGGCAGCTCCACCATGTACCTCCACATGGGCGCCTTCGGTCCCATGCGCATTGAAGTTCCTCAGGACCTCACACACAAAGAAGCTGCACCCTACGATCTGGTGCCCAACCAATACAGCCTTCTCGACGCATCCGACCTCGTCTTCATTGACGCACCCGACACTGGCTTCAGCCGCATCTTCGGAAAAGACGCCGCCAAATCCTTCTTCGGTGTCGATCAGGACGCACACGCATTCGACCGCTTCATCCGCCGCTTCCTCAATAAGTACAACCGCTGGAACTCGCCCAAATATCTCTTCGGTGAAAGCTACGGCACCACCCGCACCGCCGTCCTCACCTACTACCTCCAGCAACACCTCGATCTCAACGGCTCCATCTTCCTCTCGCAAATTCTCAGCTTCGACGACAGCGCCGACGATCCAGAAGGCAACCCCGGCACGGACAACGGCTATTTCCTCGCTCTGCCCTCCATGGCCGCCACCGCATGGTTCCACCACCGCGTGCCTTCGCAGCCCAAAGAGCTCGAGCCCTTCCTGCATGAGGTCGAGCAATTCGCCACCGGCCCTTATGCCTCGGCTCTGCTCAAAGGCGCAGACCTCACGGACGACGAAAAGAAATCCATCGCCGCCAAACTCGAGTCCTTCACCGGAGTACCCGCCTCTTACTGGCTCAAAGCCAATCTCCGCGTCAGCGGCGGCGAGTTTTCCAAAGAGCTCATGTCTGAAATGGGCATCACTGTCGGCCGCCTTGACACCCGCTACCAGGGGCCTGACTTCAACCGCCTCAGCCGCGAGGCCGACTACGACCCCTTCGACAACGCGCTTGAATCGGCTTACAACACAGCCGTTAATCAGTACACGCGCAGCACCCTCAAATATGGCGAAAACATGACCTACAAGCCCGGCTCAGGCGAGGCCGGCGACAAATGGGACCTGCGCCATAAGCCGCCCGTCTCAGAGGGCTGGGCCGTTGGCACAAACGTCATGCCCGACCTCGCCACCGCCATGAAATCCAATCCCCGGCTCCAGGTCCTTCTCATGGGCGGCTATTACGATCTCGGATGCACCTACTTCGGCGCAACCTATGAGGACAAGCACCTGCAGATTCCCGCATCGCTCCAGTCCAACATCCACTACCACTTCTTCCAGAGCGGCCACATGGTCTACGTCACCACAGACATCCTCAAGCAGCTCCATGACACCACCGCCGCCTTCATCCGCTCCACCGAAGCAGGCAAATAGCAGAACTCGACATCAGCTTAAATCAGGGTGCCCCAGGTCTCGATTTTGAGACCTGGGATGGATCAGCTTGTTGTCAGTCAAGAATATGGGCGCTCGGTTTCAGTCGCTCTCACCAGCGTCCGCGCTCCCCGCAGATGCCAGATCCGCATTCGACGGCGTTCCACCCCGCACGATCCGGCAGCTGTACTTTTTCCGCTTCAGCGCCGTGCATGCCGCCATCGCTTCTGAGCCTTCCAGGTGCGAGAAGCGCGCCCGGTACCGCCGCCCGCGCAGCGCCACAACAATTCCGCGCCCGTTATGCCGCAGGGTCGGCGCACTCAGTCGAGCGCTCTTCAGTATCCGCCGCACCGAGTGCTGCGTGCTGAAGTTGCCGCCCACTTCAATCACCCATGCGCCGTCATTTCCTGCCCCATCGTCCGCGTTCGTGGAAACATGCTTCGTCTTCGCAATCCTGCCCAGCAGCGGATTCGGCAGCGTCAGCGTCGCCAAAGCCTGCGCCGCCGAGTGCCGTGTAAAGCCATGCCCGAATCCCTTATCGATCAGGCTGGCCATCTGCATATCGCGCGCGCGCGCCGTCCGCCCACCCAGCACCACACCCACCAGCCGTCGTCCATCCCGCTCGGCTGATGTCACAATGTTGAATCCTGACGCAGACACATAGCCGGTCTTCATCCCGTCCACGCCGTCGCATTCGTCCAGCAAATGATTGTGTCCATAAACCGTCCGCCCTTTGAAGCGGAACGCCCGCACGCCGAAGAAATGGTAGTACGCCGGATATCTGTGGATGAGCGCCACGGCCAGCAATGCCATATCGCGCGCCGTCGTCCATTGCCGCCGGTTCGGTAAGCCGGACGCGTTGTAAAACGCAGTGCGCGTCATGCCCAGCTTGCGCGCCTGCCGGTTCATCAGATGCGCAAAATTCGCCTCGCTACGGCCCAGGTGCTCGGCCAGCACCACCGCAGCGTCATTTGCGGAGCGTGTCGTAATCCCCAGAATCGCGTCCCGCACCGTAATCGTGCTGCCGGGTCGCAGCCACAGCTTCGTCGGCTGCTGCCTGGCTGCATGGCGGGAAACACGCATCCGCGTGTTCAATGTCAGCTTCCCGCTCTCCAGTTGCTGAAAGGTCAGGTACAGCGTCATCAGTTTGGTCAGAGACGCCGGATGCGCCCGCCGGTTCGCGTTGTACGCCTCAAGCACCCGCCCCGTCGCCGCATCCACCACAATGTGCGCATGCACAATGCTGGTCCGTGCCCAGGCTTGCGTTGGCTGCGCACACCACGTCAGTGCCGCAATTGTCAGCAGTACCCAGCCCGCTCCGGACCGTGACCATCCAACAAATTCCCTGCTGTCACGCGCATCTGAAAACATCAGACGCAGGCCTGTGCACTGCCCAAACTGCATCAGCTCGCCGTCTCCTCCCCAAAACCGCAACTTACCACCATATGCCGTTCAATGAAACCGTTCACGTCACTTCACACCCATTTAGCATGTTGATGCACGCACGCAAGCTCTGCCATAAGAACACCTACGCCGCGCATTACTTTTTCCTGAATCACCACCCACCGGCGCCGTCCTCTCAAAATCATCACGCCGGGTGCCCCCGGTCCCTCGCATTTGGGGACCGGGGAGAGATCAGCACCCACCCCGCGCAAGAGGAGCCTTGTATCAGGGCACGACTTCAGTCGTGCCGATGTGCCAGAGACAAACACCGGGGCTTCAGCCCCTGCAAAGCCTCACCCACCAGCATCGCTTTCCACTCCATTCCGAAGCTGTTTTGAAAAACAGGCCGAGGGGGAACAGCGTAGTCCTTGAACTTGCGAACGAGACTGAAGTGTATTCAATTACCATTTTTGCAATGAACCGGAAGTAGCAACGGATGAGATTGAAAGTTGTCTCTAGGGCCTGTTCACACAATTCTGGCAGTAGCCGCCGGAAGCCGATTTTCTCGAGATCAAGGAGTGAGGAGTGGCAGGTACTGAACGTACCTTAGCGACGAGTGACGCCGAGATCGGGAAAATCGGCCCCGGCCCGCAGGGTTGCGGCGAAAATCCGCTCATACTGCGTTGTCGTCCTCGCCTTGGAATCACCAAAGTCTTCGTCCTCCGCCTTGTCTGACCGGATTTTCCCCAGCAACGGCTGCCGTCAGAATTGTGTGAACAGGCCCTAGCTCATAGAAACCGGAAATGGGCGAACATCCTTATGCGATTCTCGTAACTGATAACTGGGACGATTGATTTCAATTCAATACGACTTACATTCTGTACCTTACGCTCCATGCTTTCCACGCCTCGTCATTTCCAACGTCCGCCGTTCTTGAGCGGGGTCGATGCAGAGGATGGTGAACGGACGACAGCGGCGTTTGTCAGGACTAATCTGCCAGTCGCTGGCAAGTGTCCGAGAAGGCGACTATACGTCTAGGTGGATCGCTCCACCCTTGCCCGTTGCTCGTTACCGATCAGCTTGACCTGGCGTGAACCTTCTCCCCTGAGGTGTTGTCGAAATCATGGAATCGCAGATATTGAAATGCATATCGCGGCACAGAACCTAGTTGTGGCCAGGTGCGAGTAAAAGTTGCCGACCTTCATTAGCTATCCTGCCTTTCCCGTTGCATAAGTCTGGTGCGTATGAAAGCATGGCGTTCACTCCCTTTTCCCTGAGGCCAGTGTGAGCCCGACATTTCAGCGCGCGTTTCTCCTGCTCTTCGCGCCTTTGTTCAACGTGGCCATATCTGCCGCTATTGCTCCCGTGCCCACATCCATCCAGACCATCTCACCCCAGCAATGCGTCTGGCGTACCGGCGACAACCCCGCCTGGGCCGCAACCAATCTCGACGACTCCGCCTGGCAGCCCTATTCCGCCTGGAATCCCGTAGCCCTTGAGCCGCGCATCTGGATTCGCTGCCACATCGATCTCTCCTCGCTTCAAAGCGTCAGAAAACCGGCGATACAGATCGCGCTCTACGCTGCGTACGAGGTGTACGTGAATGGCCGGCTGGTCGGCTCCGCCGGTAGTCTTAAGACCGGCGGCTTCACCCTGAACACCATCCGCGAGTGGGCGATTTCCGCCGATTTGGCTCCACCCGCCGTCATCGCGCTGCGCATCACTCGCCGCGTGATTTTCAGGGTTCCCGTGGAGCGCGGGCCACAGTTTGCGATCTCCGTCGGCGGCTGGGATCTTCTCCAGGATCGGCGCAGCGCGGTCATCGTCTCCCAGGTTGCGCCCGAATCTTCCCCGCGGTCTGCTTCTGTATCATTGGCGTTCTCGGCGTGATCCTCCTTCAGCTGTGGCTAAATGACCGCGGCCGTCGCGAACTGCTGTTACTCGCCATCTCCTGCGCGTCTCTGCCTCCCATTTACCTCGACTACACGGGCGCCGCGGCCCTGGGCTCGTTTTCCATCTCATCCTATTTCGCCGCATGGGCGGTAGCCGCCGCCGCTGCCAACATTGCAAGAGCGTTGTTCTTCTTCGCGCTGGCCCGCAGGCGCGTCCCGCTACTCTTTTGGGTGTTTATCGTCGTGGGGAACGGGCTGTATTTGCCGGCTTTGCTGCTGCCCCTCATGTCTCCAGCGCATGCGCTGTGGCTCGATACCTTGCGCGTCGGGAAACTCGAAGCCATCGGCGATGTGTTCCGCATCCTCGAGAACCTTGCTCCGTTTGCCGCATTCCTGCCCTGGAGCAACATCGCGCGCCGCATGAAGCCTTTGGCGGCCTTATCCATGGCGTGGGGCTCGGCCATGATCGCCTTTTATGCCGTGCGCTCTACCAGCACGCACATTCCCGGCATCCCCGATCTTCAGACCCGATGGGGTAATGCCGTGGCTGATGTGGAAGCCGTTGCCGTGCTCGCTCTCGTGCTTGCGCTGCTCTTGCTGCTGTTCCGCGAGCAGCAACAGACCGCACAGGAGCGCGCCCTCCTGGCCGGGGAAATGCACGCCGCCGGGGAAATCCAGAAAATGCTGGTGCCCGCGCGCATTGAGGCCATCCCCGGGGTTCGGATTCAGGCGGCGTTTCGCCCCATGCGCGAAGTGGGCGGCGATTTCTACTCGAGCGCCAGCTTGCCGGGCAATCGCCAGCGCATCCTCATCGGCGATGTCAGCGGCAAGGGCGCGGCCGCCGCCATGACCGCAGCAGTACTCATCGGCGCCGCGCGCAAACGCGAAAACGAGCCGCCCGCCGCCCTCCTCGAACACCTCAACCTCGTTCTGGCCGACATGAACCTTGGCGGATTTGCCACGTGTCTTTGCGCGGATATTTCCAGCGACGGCATGCTCACCCTGGCCAACGCCGGTCACCTCGCGCCGTATCGCAACGGCGAAGAAATCGCGCTTGAATCCTGCCTTCCGTTAGGCATCACTGCTTTCGCCGAATTCTCCGAAACCAGTCTCCATCTTGCATCCGGCGACCAACTCACCTTCCTCTCCGATGGCGTGGTCGAAGCGCAATCCCCCATCGGCGAACTGTTCGGCTTCGAACGGACCCGCAACATCAGCACCCAAACCGCCGAAGCCATTGCCCAAGCAGCCCAGGAGTTGGTAGGAAAACGACATCACCGTGCTCACCCTTACCTTTGCTGCTGCAGAATCCGTCCACGCGTAACCTCGATGCAGAAACAAGAAAGAGGACTGATGACAAAACTCCATCGAATCATCCCCGTCCAGATTCTCCTTTGCTCAGCGATGTTCACACCAGCGAGGGCAGCCGATCCGATCATAGGGAACTGGAAACTGGATGTCCGGCTTCGAGGTTGGTGGAGCCGCCGTTAAAGGAACACACGGAAACTTACCAGGGGCTCACTTCCGGTGACATTGAGTTTGTGATTACGCTAGTGGCAAACGATGGCACGAAGTCGACGGCACGGTTTACCTTTCCGGCAGGGGGAGGAGCCGCTCAGGATCCTGCAGGCGCGCTCGGAAAGGGCGGGACGGTCGTGGAGACCCTGCTGGGCCCCGGCGATTGGCTTGCGACCTTCATGGTTAATGGGAAGCAAAGGGCTATCATCCATAAGGTCATTAGCCAGGATGGGAAAACGATGACTCAGACAGGCAAACGCATCGATCCCGAGGGGAGAAGTCAGACGGAAAACCTGGTCTTCCACCGGGAGTAGCCGATCTCGGGTGGCACATTCTGGAGTCGATAGCGAGGAAGCCACGCGGGGCGACAAATATCCATCGCATTGTTTCCCGTCAACTTGACGGGAAACGGGCATCTCGGACATTTGAACGTCGCCGGGTCGGATCGGTAACGGTAAGTCGGCTTGTGGTGACTAATGAGCGATTCAACTGTTCCGGGTGCCTTCGAAGCGGAGAGCCTGTCCTGAGCAGACCGAAGGATCCCGCGCTGTTTAGGACAGGGCAAAGCCACAACTCTCCTGCGAGCGAAAAGCCAGCGTCTGCTGCATGCAACATCAAATTTGGCCAAATTCGAGCAAATTTCACCTAATGTGAGCAGCCGTGGAACCGCTTTGGACATAACTCACTCGCCAAACCCGGATCTGGCGCCGAGCATCTGCTCGCCGTCTGTACCTTCACCACTTGAATGCGCGTTGAGGCTACAAAAAGCACGCTGTGCGTCACAGGATCGGCCAGCATAGTCACGCAATCTGAGCGGCGGTCACAGCCTTGATGTGCTCAGGCCGCGTCCTGCAGCAGCCACCCACAATCTGTGCCCCGGCCTCAAACCAGCGCCGCGCCAGTTCGCCATATTCTGTCGGCTCGCTCGTTCCCATCCAGCTGCGCGTATCCGCATTCCACCCTTCGCCCGAGTTCGGATACACCAGCAGCGGCTTTCTCGTTCCGGCGCGCAGTTCACTGATCAGTGACGGTATCCAGCTCGGTGGAACGCAGTTCACTCCAACCCCAACAATCTGCGGAATTTCATCCAGCATCGCCGCGCACTCCCGCACCGGCTCACCATGCGAAACCGTCCGTTCGTCCCGGCAGGAAAAGCTCAGCCAGCCGGTCAGCTCAGGCCAGGGCTCCATCGCCTCACACACCGCGCGCGCTTCCTCCTGTGAGGGGAACGTCTCGAATGCCAGCAGATCGGGCCTCTGCTTGCCCGTCGCTGCTGCAAGCACCTCAATCCGCTCACGATGGAATTGAACCAGTTCTTCAAAGCCGATCTCGTATTTGCCGTGATACTCCGCCCCATTGTGCAGCGCGGCGCCATACGGCCCCAGCGATGCACCAATCACCACATGCCGCTCAGGGAACTCCGCAGCTGCCTGCCGCGCCAGCTCCACGGCCCGCAGAAGAGCACCGTCCGCACGCCCCTGCGGCAGGCCAACTTCGCCATAGCCCATCCGCGAAACCTGATAGCTGCACGTGGCAACGCATTCGGCGCCAGCCTCAATGTAGGCCCGGTGCGCAGCAATCACCTGTTCCGGCGCATCTTCCAGCACGTGCGCCGACCAGAGCGGCCCGTCAATCTTCGCGCCCTGGTATTCAAGCTCGGTCGCAAACCCGCCATCGAGCACACGAATGCCCTCAAGCACCGATGCACGTGTTGACGATTCAGCCCTCATTGCTCTCACCTCGCGCGTCTCACGTCTATGCTCCTCTAGCTGAACACTTTCCAGAAAAAGGCAAGATAAATCAAACCCACGGCGATCAGTGCATTGAGCAGCCACACAATCCAGAAAAGCCAGCGCCAGCTCGGTCTCCACAAAGCAAGTGCGCAAAGTGCCAGTAGTGGAAGACTCACTACGAGTTGCCGTTCATCTGCGTTATAGGCCGCCAGGCCAATATGTTGTTCCCCGCGAGCAAGATCGGCAACCAGCGATAGAACAATACCAACTGGTCCCACAGTCACCAGCGCCGCCGCCCACACACGCCGCCGCATCAGCTGCAGCACGGCCGCAGTCACCAGAAGCGCGACAAAGAGAAGTACAGACAGCTCTCCCATAGTTTCATTACCTTGTGGGCCGTTCCTCGCTGGAAATGCGGGTACGCCGTCTGGGATATGTTTTTAAAGCTTTTGCGTCCGCTCCACCGTGCGCACGCCGCTGATGCGCCGCAGACCCAGGACAATGCGATTCAAGTGGTTTACGTCCTCGGCTTCCACAATGAACTCGATAATGGCTTCACCATTCTCGTCCCGTCGGATATCCACCGAGCGGATATTTGTGTTCTCATCGGAGATCGTTGCCGTCAGTTCCTTGAGCATCCCCGTGCGGTCATGGCAATAGACCGTTACCTTCACCGGATAGCGCTGGCCGGCGCCGTTTTGCGAACTACTCGCCGGAGCCCACTCCACGGCGATTCTGCGGTCACTTTCGTAGAGTAAATTCTGCACATTTGGGCAGCTTCTGGCGTGTACTGCCACGCCTTTTCCGCGCGTCACATAGCCCACAATCTCTTCCCCGCGAATCGGGTTACAACACCGCGCACGATAGACCAGCAGGTCATTCTGACCTTCCACCTGCAGTGAATCCGACCCCCGAAGCTGTAGCTTTCTGATAGCGTCGGCAACAGCCGCCTCGCCAGGCTTTTGCTGTTCGGTCTCTTCTTCATTGGGATTCGCGAATCCCGGTGCCAACTTGTTCAGAACCTGGTGCGCCGAGTGTTTACCCTGGCCGAGGGTAGCTAAAAGATCTGCCGCAGTGGCTACTCCGTATTCACCTGCAATGCGGCCCAGATCATCGTCGCTAAGCTGGTTCAGCGGCACCTTGAACTTTCGAGCCTCGCGATCGAGCAGCTTGCGGCCAATTTCCACGGCACGCTGACGCTGGTCTTCATTCAGCCAATGCTTGATCTTATTGCGCGCGCGGGGGCTCTTAACGAACGTAAGCCAGTCGCGGCTGGGCTTATGGTCTTTCTGCGTAACGATTTCGACAATGTCGCCCGTCTTGAGCTTGGTGCGCAGCGGTACCATGCGCCCATTTACCTTGGCGCCAACGCAAGTGTGGCCCACCTCGGTGTGAATCGTGTAGGCGAAGTCGACCGGAGTGCCCTCCGAAGGCACCACCACGACCTTTCCCTTCGGCGTAAAGGTATAGACCTCATCGGGATAGAGGTCCATCTTGAGGCTCGAAAGGAATTCGTTGGGGTCGGTCATCTCCTTCTGCCACTCAACCAGCTGACGAATCCAGTTCAGCCGCTCCTCGTCGCGCGCGGTGAGCGCCTCTTCGCCCGCTTTGTACTTCCAATGCGCCGCAATGCCTTCTTCCGCAATGCGATGCATCTCTTCGGTGCGAATTTGCACTTCGAACTGATTCCCGCCCTCGCCAATCACCGTTGTATGCAGAGATTGATAGCGGTTGGCGCGTGGAATCGCAATGAAGTCCTTGATACGGCCCGGTACCGGCCGCCAAAGCGTGTGAATCAGGCCGAAAACGGCATAACAGGAGGCTATGTCTTTGGTGATCACCCTGACTGCAAGGAGGTCGTACACCTGGTCGTAGCTGGATTTGGTGCGTTGCAGCTTTTGATAGACCGAATAGAGACGTTTAATGCGCCATTCAACGCGCGCTTCGATGTTGTTCTCGCGCAATTGTTCCGCGAGTGTGTCTTCAACGCCGCGCAGAAATTGCTCGCCGTCCACGCGCCTTGCTTCAACAGCCTCGGCAACCTGTTCGTAGCTGACCGGATCCGTGTACTTGAAGGACAGGTCCTCAAGCTCTCCACGCACCTTGCCCATGCCCAGCCTGTGTGCCAGAGGCGCATAGATATCCAGCGTTTCACGGGCGATAGCTTCGCGACGCTCCGGTTTCAAGTGCTCCAGCGTGCGCATGTTGTGTATGCGGTCCGCCAGCTTGATCAGAACAACGCGAATATCGGTGACCATTGCCAGCAGCATCTTACGGACGTTCTCCGCCTGCCGGTCTTCCCGATTGGCAAACTGGATCTTGTCGATCTTCGTGACGCCTTCAACGATGTGAGCAACCTGATCGCCGAACTCTTTATCGATCTCCTCGCGCGTTGCGGGCGTATCTTCCACCGCATCGTGCAGCAAACCGGCGGAGATCGCCGTCGAATCCATCTTCATTTCCGCCAGGACTTCTGCGACTTCAAGCGGATGAATGATGTATGGCTCACCGGATGCACGCATCTGCCCCTCATGATGCTGGACGCAGAAGTTCCATGCCTTGCGGATCAGGTCCACGTCTTCGGTGGGCCGATTAGCCTGCACATGGCGGAGCAGTGCCTCGAAGCGCTCGTTGATGGCCTGCTGGCTGGTGGGTGAAGCTGGAGTGTCGGAGACGGCAGTATTCGCCCCTGGAGCGGCTGAAGTCTCACCGGAGGCTGCCAAATTGGGCTGCCGTACTGTCGCCATGCTTCATTATAGGCCGTTTTGTTTTTTAAAGCGGAAAATGGACGCGCTGTAAGGTGCTGATCCAGGGGCTGTTGGTGGTCTTGAATGAGGCCATGCGCAATTTTGGATGGTGCGGAGCCTTATGCCCTTGTGGGTTGTGCCGGCTGTCACTGCCTGGGGTAGCTATTGGAGGCGTAGAGTCCCCTGCGGAGTGGAGGTCGGAAACGGAGAACAATATGTTCAAATACCTCTCCCTACTTGCAATCACTTGTATTGCTGTCTTGGGAATCGCACAGCAGCCAAAGGACAAAGTCACAATTCAAGTCCAACCAACATCCGCGACCAGTGGTAAGCAAATGTATGCAAATTACTGCGCATCCTGCCATGGAATGGATGGAAAAGGACAGGGACCTGTGGCTCCTGTGCTGAAAACTGCGCCAACTGACTTGACGCTCTTGAGTAAACAAAACAACGGCAAATTTCCGGACACTCACATTGCGGCAACGCTGCAATTTGGCAGCGAAACCGCAGCGCATGGCAGCGCAGAGATGCCGGTCTGGGGTCCTATCCTTGGTAAGATGAACAGGGCCAACAGCCAGGAAAGGCAGTTGAGGATCAGCAACCTCTGCCGTTATCTGGAGAGCATCCAGGCTAAATAGGTCTTCAACACCTGTTTGCTCCGGTCGACGATTGATCCCCGGAGGACACAGATGAGCAAGACCAATCAATCCCAGGAAACGAGAAAGGCGCCCCGGTCAAAACGGCCGCGGGCGTCTTTCGTTCGTTCAGAAGCAAAACCGACAGTTAAACCCGACGATAGTGATGCGCAACAGCCGGACATTGCAACGCGTTCGCGTGGTACCAGTCGTGAAGCTTCGTATGGCGCGCGTATCAGTCGAAGAGCCGCCGATCGAATTCGCGCGGGGCACGTGTGGGTCTATGCGTCTGATATCGAGGATGTGAACACCGGAAAGAGCGATTCGCCAACGCTGCTCCCCGTAGCTGACGGGCGTGGCGTCCTGCTGGGGACCGCGCTTTATAGTCCGACTTCCCAGATTGCATTGCGCCTGATCTCGCGTGATTCAGTGGACCACGCGCAGTGGATAACGCTGCTGGAGAAGAGGCTTCACGATGCGATCGAGAGGCGGTCTCCGATTCTGCATGGAGACACTTCGAGGAGCGACTCCTGCAGACTGGTGTTCAGTGAGGCGGACCAATTGCCTGGTGTGATCGCCGACAAATACGGCGACCTGGTGGTGTTGCAATTGTTGGCGAAGGGATTGGACTCAGCTGCCGTGCGCGAAGCGTGTGTGCGCGTCCTGTGCGAAAGGATTAATCCCAAGGCCATTTTCGAGCGGCCCGATCCGCGGATTCGAGAGCTGGAAGGATTGTCGGCGGCGAGTGTGGAGCCGCTGTTTGCAGTGAAGGGTGCAACGTCGAAAGTTCAATTCCAATTGAACGGATTGCAGTTCGAGTTTGACGCCAATTCCGGGCAGAAGACCGGTGCATTCCTCGATCAGCGCGAAAACTATGAGATGACCCGGCGCTGGGCCTCGATTTTATCTCCAGGTGGCCGCGCATTGGACGTGTGCACGTACCAGGGTGGCTTTGCTCTTCATCTTGCGGAGGTTTGCAAACGGGTGACAGGCATCGATGCATCGCGTGCATCGCTGGAAGTGGCAGAACACAATCTCGAACTCAACCGCAAAAAGCTCGGGGCGGAAGTGGATTGGGTGGAGGCCGACGCCTTTCAGATTTTGCGCGACTGGTCGGATGCACGTGAGCAGTTCGATACGATCGTGCTCGATCCACCAGCGTTCGCAAAGTCAAAGCGTGCGGTGGAAGGCGCGCTGCGTGGCTACAAGGAGCTGAATCTGCGCGCGATGAAAATGATGCAGCCAGGTGGTTTACTGGTGACGTGCAGTTGCAGCCACCACGTGAGTTGGAGCGATCTTGAGGGCGCGGTCAGTTCTGCTGCCGCGGATGCGCACAGGCGCGTGCGTCTGCGCGAGCGCCGTGGAGCGTCTGCCGACCATCCGGTGGTTCTGAATATTCCGGAGTCCGAGTATCTAAAGTGTCTGGTGCTGGAAGTGGAGTAACTCTACCTAAGCGCGAGCCGTACGCTTGATTCTCAAAAGTCGAGCGAGGAATTGCTGCCAGCGCGAGGACCTGGGGGAGGGCATTGCAGATTCGTTGTGGGCTCCTGAAGATTCCTGTGCGGTACGCATCTCGGTGATCATCTTCTTCACCTGAGCGCGGAGATCTTCCGCTTCGAGAACACATGATCGCAGGTACGCCGATACCGTAAGCCCCGCCTCTTCAGCGCGTGTGTGAATCTGCTCACATTCACTACTGCTCAAGCGAATCGTGATACTTGCAGAGCGTCTTTCTCTCTGCCCGGACTTCAGTGAAATCTCATGAATTCGGAGCGGCGAAGGTTCCTGTGAAGTAAGAGTGACGACTCGACCTACCGCTGCGTTGTGATCTTCAAGGGAGTCGGTGGAATGTTGAATCCAAGTGGCTGTGCTGCGTGCGTGCGTTCGAAGAGCCTGTTCGTAGCTAATGGTCGCAATATCGTCTTCCAACAAGTCCTTTTCCCTGTGGGGAACTTTATCGCTTTGAGGAGGCTTGCGCATGCCGCGTGCGAAGTCATGGCCGAAGGTCTGCTCAGCCAGAACAGAGGCAAAGCTTGTACCTTCGGGCGTTGATGGAGATGGAGCAACCTGCGTCATGGTTGGAACGGTAACCCAAATGGGATCGAAGCGAAATCCGCGTGTGGCGAAACTCCAGACGTTCATTCCCAAAGAAGGAAACTCGAAGTCGAGGTTGCATTTTGGAACAGCACGTCGACTCTTCAGGCAACCTGAACGGCGGCCGCGTTGCAGTTCTCATTGACGGCGAGGATTCGGCCGGGTTTTCGAAGAAGACTTGAGATGGCCTCCGCCGAAACGGGCCGCGAGAACAAGAATCCTTGCCCGAACCGGCAACCCAACTCGCGGAGGAGTTGAAATTGTTCGTTTGTTTCAATACCTTCAGCGACTACATCCATATCCAGCACGCGGGCGAGTTCGATGATCGTTTTCACGATTTGAAGTGGCTGTTCACCATCCGTGATGCGGCCGACGAAAGAGCGGTCAATCTTCAGCACATCAAATGGGAACGCGTGGAGATGGTTGAGCGAACTGTAACCGGTTCCGAAATCATCCATCATGAGGGAAACACCAAGTCCATGGAGACCAGCGAGCACATCAATGGCGGTGTTCATGTTGGGAATCAGACTCGACTCAGTGAGTTCGATGCCAAGCTGTCCGCGTGAGGTGCCGGTCTGGATAAGTAGAGATTGCACATGATTCGTGAGGCCCTGGCGGGCGAATTGCCGCGCCGACAGGTTGACGCAAACGCGTAGCGACCCATTCCCGAGGTTCTCGTTGTTCCAAAGCTGTATCTGCCTGCACGCTTCGGCAAGTCCCCAATCTCCGATTGGAAGAATCATGCCGTTTGCCTCTGCCTGAGGAATGAACAGGTCCGGAGGTACCATGCCGCGCTCAGGGTGATCCCAACGCATGAGAGCTTCAAGTCCAATGATTTCGCATGTCTCAAGATCAATCTCTGGCTGATAGTGCAGTACAAATTCACCATTTTCCAGGGCACTGCGCAGGTCTTCCGCGCTGGGCCACTTTGCTCTGTGCGATGCTGCATTGCGGCTTCTGGTTATGCGGTGCCACCCAGAACCTCTTTGGATGCGGCGTAGCTCAAGGTGGGTGGAAACCATATCGGCGAGCCTGACAAGCATATCGACCGACTCGGTATCGAAGTCACTTCGCGGTTTCGCATCGGCGATCGCGAGAATTCCGACTGTATTTCCATCGCAGGAGTAAATGAGTGCGATGGCCAGAAAGCCTGAGTGCAGTTGCGGAACACATTGGAGTTGCTCGCGCAATTCGGGAGCATGCGACATGTCGCAGAGGACGAATGGCTCCTGCTGATCAGCGACGAGATTGAAGATGCAACTAGTGCGAGGAAGATCCTGCGCAGAGATGCCAAGGGAGGACTTGATCCAAATGCGCTCCTCGTCAAGGATGCCGATAAATGCGCAGGCTGTCTTAAAGTACTCGGCCGCAACGCGGGTGATGGTATCGTATTCCGGCTCAGGTGGAGTGTCGAGAATGCCGATGGAGTGCAAAAGTCCGACGCGCGTAGTTTTCGGACGAGCCATGGATTTTCTGTGCAGCATTTCCAACTGTGTCATCCTTGCTCCAAGGTCCGATGTGCGACGCACCGAAACGGATTCGACCATCCACGCCCGATTCAGTGACAGCCGAAGCCCCCGTGGGGGCCTCGGAGTCTGTCATCTGGCCGAGCGAAGGATTGCGGATTGCATTTTTTGCTCGTTGGTTTTATCGGGCACCGGGTGCAAATCTTGAAGGGGATGCCTCGCAGACTCTACCGAAGGACGGAAGAGTTTGTGTATCAATAGCTTTGCATCCTACTACTGTCCTGTTTCTGTCCACAGGAAGCTGAGCTGATCAGCGTCGTCCTTTACTTTTTGCGTCACACTTACTCCGGATGAGTGGCCGCCATCGAGGCTGTAGTGCAGCAGGATAGGCCGGTCACTTGACGACGACGCTTGCATGAGAGCAGTCATCTTGCGGGCGTTCATGGGATCGACTCGCGTGTCGCTGTCTCCAGTAAAGAACAGGATGGCGGGGTATTTGGTGCCCGCCTTCACGTTCTGATAAGGAGAGTACTTGAGGATGTAGGGGAACTGCTTCTCGTTTTTGGCGGAGCCATATTCGGTGGTCCAATGCGGTCCCTGCTCGAAGAGATCGTAGCGGAGCATATCAAGCAGCGGGTAACCGCAAACAATGGCACCGAACAGGTCGGGACGCTGCGTCATGGCGGCGCCCATGAGCAGGCCCCCATTGGAGCGGCCGATGATGGCGAAATGCGCGGGCGATGTGTATTTCTGTCCGATCAGGTATTCGGCTGCGGCGAACCAGTCGTCAAAGACGTTCTGTTTGTGTTCAAACATGCCGGCTTCATGCCATTTTTCGCCGTACTCGCCACCGCCGCGCAGGTTGGGCTGCGCGAACCAGCCACCTTGCTCCATCCACCATGCCCACTCTGGATTCCAGTGAGGTGTAAGGCTGATGTTGAATCCGCCGTAGCCGGTCATCAGCAGGCGTTCCGAACCATCAGTTTTTAGCCCCTTCTTTCCGGCGATGAACATGGGGACCCTGGTGCCGTCCTTTGAGGTATAGAAGACTTGTTTGAGCTCGTATTGACTGGTGTCAAAGGGGATTTTAGGTTGTGCAAAAATGTCACGTTTTCCGGTGGCCGTGTCGAGCCGGTAGAGAGTAGGAGGCTGGATAAAGGAATCGAATGAGAAGAAGCCATAGCGGTCGATGGCACGACCGAACAGGGTGGACGCGGAGCCGATACCGTCATAGGAGACTGTCCCGAGTGACTTTCCCAGCAGCGAATACACAGACGTTTCGGTCTTCACGTCTTTCAGGTGATTGACGTAGAGCTTGCCGCCAACGATGGAGAAGTCTTCAATAACGTTAGACTCTTCCGGGACAATGGTCTTCCAGACGTCGGGCATGATGCCGGGGTCGGCTTTGAGGATGCGGCCGTTAGGTGACTTGTAGTCGGTTTTGACGTACCAGGAATTCTTGTACTCGATTGCGGAGAAGCGGTTGTCGAGGCCCCAGACGAGGATATTGAAAGGTTCTGTGGGCTTGGTGAGGTCGCGGTATACGATGTCGACACGCGTCGCGGGAACTCCGCGGTCAATCTCAATGACGAAGTAGCGTTCATCATCGGTCACATAGCTCATGCAAAGATCAAGCGGACCGAGGAGTTCGCCGTGGAACTCGTGGCCGAAGAGAAGCTTATCGTCGGCGTTACGTGTACCAAGCAGGTGCAGGTAGACGAGAGAACCTTTCTCATTGGTGCGGGTGTAGAAGATGCCCTTGCCGTCGGGTGTGAAATCGATGGAGTAATAGATTGCCCTGGGCAGTTCGTCGAAGAGAGTCTTGCCGGTTTTCACGTTGAACACGCGGACGGTGGTCTCGTCGGCTCCACCGTTGCGAACGAAGTAGGCGACGAGGTGGCCGTCCGACGAGACGGTTGCGATGGAGATGGAGGTGTTCGGGTCGCGCGAGAGTTGGGCGGGGTCAATGAGGCGCTCGTCTTTGCCGTTCCAGCCGTGACGCATATAGATGGAAGACTGGTCTTCATCGGCGAGACGCTTCATAAAGAAATAGTTACCTGCGCGCTCGACGGGAATGGACCAGGATGGGACATGCTCAAGGGCGTCCAGCGAGTCGACGGCCGCGGCCCGGCCCCGGTCCTGCTTGAAGTAGCGATCGGTGTAGGCGTTCTCGGCATTGATGAAGGCGCGGGTTTCGGGGCTTTTGGCGTCCTCTAGCCAGCGGTAATTGTCGACGATCTTGGTACCGAAATAGTCGTCAGTGACCGGATGGGTGGCCACTTCGGGCGGTGGTGGAAGAACAATGCCTGCGCGGCCATGAATGGCTTGAGCGGAAGCAAACGAGGCGAGAAGCAAGGCGACAACAGCGGAAGAAGCGAATCGCATGAGTACCCCCGAGATCAGCATACGACGAGCTGCGGGGAACCGGGAGGCCAGTAGAATCAAGCAGAGTGAGTGACAAGCAAACAACTTCGGCTGGAGCCCCACTTTCGCCATGGGAGCGCGCGCTGCGTGCTATGCGGCCAACGCATGCGCACTCGGTATTCTCGGCAACGCTTGTCCTGATGGCGTCGACGTTTCTGTCCAGTGTGTTTGGGCTGATTCGTAATATGTACATCGGTCATCTGTTCGGCGGGGGCATGGAGGCCGACGTCTTCTTCTCGGCGTTCCAATTGCCGGACATGATCTCGTACTTTCTGGTGGGTGGAGCCGCTTCGATCACGTTTGTCACGATCCTGACGAAGTACCGCGAATCAGGCCGGGAGGCGGACGGAGAGCGGTCGCTATCTGTGATTCTGACGACGATGCTGCTAGTGCTGGGCAGTGTGATCGTACTCGGAGAGATTTTCAGCGGGCTCTACGTGCACTGGGCGTTTCCAGGATTCGACGCGGAAAAGGCGGCGCTTTGCGTGAAGCTGACGCGGATATTGTTGCCGGCGCAGTTGTGCTTTTTTGCAGGAGGCGTGTTCGGCGCGGTGCTGCTTGTGCGGAAGCAGTTCAATGTGCAAGCGGTAGCGCCCTTGATTTACAACCTGGGCACGATTCTGGGCGGGTTGTTTCTGGTGAAAAAGCTGGGTGTGTCCTCGCTGGCGCTGGGAACGGTGGCTGGCGCTCTCGTGGGGCCCTTTCTTCTGAATGCGGTGTTTGCGCGGCGCGCAGGGGTGCACTACAGACCGATATTGGATTGGCACGATGAGGGGTTGCACGAGTGGGTGCGCATGTCGTTGCCGTTGATTATCGGAGTTTCGCTGGTGACGGCGGATACCTGGATCATCAACTATTTTGCGTCGCATAATCCGGGCGCGATTTCGCTGATGTCGTATGCGAAGCGGTTGTTTGTCGCGCCAATGGCCGTGCTGGCGCAGGCGGCCGGTGCGGCTTCGATGCCGTTTTTCGCAAGCTTGTGGGCGAAGGAGAATCGTTTCGAGTTTGCGACAAAGGTTGCGGATTCGGTGTCGCGCGTGGTGTGCCTGGGGCTGCTGGCGGCCTCGGCCATGATGGTGCTGGGAAAGCCCGCGATTGACTTGTTGTTTGTCGGAGGCAAGTTTTCCCAAGCGGATGGTGTGCGGTGTGCCCTCTATTTTGCAGTCTTTTCTCTGTCGATGTGTTTCTGGTGCGCACAAGCGATCTATTCGAGAGCCTTTTACTCAGCAGGAAACACGATTGTGCCGATGATTGCCGGGACGGTGGTGACGGCTGTGGCACTGCCGATTTATGCCAGTCTTTACCACGGAATTGGCGCGATGGGACTGGCGATGGCGTCGGACATTGGCATTGTGCTGCAGACTATGACGATAGCGTTTCTGTTGCATAAGCGGCGGATGGTATCGCTGGTGAGCCTTGATTACCGTGAAATGGGAAGATGCCTTGTGGCGGCGCTGGCTGCCGGACTGGTTCTGTGGGGCGCGCTGCATCTTCTAGAGTATGGCGCGGTACATTTAGGCGGAGCCCAGTGGATTCACCGGCGAATGGCGAGCCTGGTGATATTGCTGGCTGGAATGGCGGGATGGCTGGCGCTGACTTTCCAGATACTGCAACGAGCAGGTTCTGCGCTTCCGCAGGTGACACTGAGGCGGCTCGGCTTGAGCAGATGAAATTCCACGACCAATACAAAGCCCCTGCAACGGCAGGGGCTTTGTTGTAAGTTGTAATGGATTGGAGTCTAGGCAGAAACGGGCTTGGCCGGCTCGGGTGTTGTGGATGGCTTGGCATCAGGCTTTGCATCAGATTTCTTGATGTCGATACCGCCCTTGAAGAAGGCGCCATCTTCAATGCTGATACGGGCTGCAGTCACATTGCCGGTGAGCGCGCCTTCGGCGCGGATGTCCACGCGATCCGTGGCGGTGACGTCGCCGCGCACCTTGCCGAGAACCACGATCTCACGCGCGGTGATGTTGGCGGCTACCTGTCCATTGCGGCCAACAGTTACGCGATTGCCGGCCAGATTGACGGTCCCTTCGACCTTGCCATCGATAAACAAGGATTCAGTACCGGTGATTTCGCCTTTGATTACAAGGCCTTTTCCGATGGAGGCCTGCTCTCCGGCAGGGGCTGCGCTACGCGCAGGTGGTTCATAGGCAGGGGTCGTTGGCATAGGGCGTGTTGGCTCCGGTGTGGGATTTGGGGTGGGTGTGGCGGGTTGACTGGGTTTCCACATAGCGCTCAAGGTAAATTCCTCTTCTGTCCTTCCTGGACCGGGGGTGCCAAGGCAGCATCATAACTGTCGTTCAGCGGAAATGTAGTTGTGCGAGCACGCGCTATTCTGCGAGCTTCCGCAGTGTGGATTCTAAATGGTGCTCGGAGAACCCAAGCAAGTCACTGCGCCTATTCTAAGCCCGCAGTGCGTGGTTGTTGAAGTTGTTGAGTTTGCGAAAGGTCCAAGGTTGCACGCGGAGGTAACGGGGCCTTTATGGGAGTGGCAAATAGAGGGCGAATCCGCTCGAAGGACATTACAATCGCGAAACAAGACTGAAAAGCGAGGCAAAAGATGAACAGATACCTGGCAGTGGCGGCTGTTGTGGGTGGAATGTTGCTTGCCGGCGGCGGGGCCAACGGGCAAAGTGGAGCTGTGGAAGGGCCCTTCGACGTGGTGATTTCGAATGGCCATATCATCGATGGCACCGGCTCACCGTGGTACTCGGGTGATGTGGGCATACGCGACGGGAAGATTGTGGCCATCGGCAATCTGAAGAGGGCGCAGGCGAAGGAAAGGATTGACGCGGCCGGCAAGGTGGTGGCGCCGGGTTTTATTGACATGTTGGGCCAGAGCGAGCTGACGATTCTGGTGGATCCGCGGTTGCCCTCGAAGATTTACCAGGGAATTACGACGGAGATCACCGGTGAAGGAGATTCGGTTGCGCCGGTGAATGACGCCATGTTGGCGTCCGACAAAGAGACTTACGAGCACTACCACATCAATCCCTCATGGCACACCCTGAGCGAGTATTTCGCACGGATTGAGAAGCAGGGGATGGGAATCAATCTTGCGACCTATGTGGGAGCAACTTCCGTGCGGCGCATGGTGCTGGGCGATGCTGATGTGCAGCCCACGCCAGCGCAGCTGGACCAGATGAGAAAGCTGGTGGATGAAGCGATGCGTGAAGGCGCGGTTGGCGTCTCCACCTCATTGCAATATGCCCCAGCGCCTTATGCGAAGACGGATGAACTGATTGCGCTGGCGTCGGAAGCGAGCAAGTACGGGGGTATTTACGCGACGCACATGCGCAGTGAAGGCGACCAGGTGCTGGAGTCGATTGACGAGGCGACACGCATTGGGCGTGAGGCGCATATTCCGGTGGAGATTTGGCACCTGAAGGCCGCTGGCAAAGACAATTGGGGCAAGATGCCGCAGATCGTGGAGCGGATCAATGCCGCGCGGGCAGCAGGCGTGGATGTGAGCGCGAATACCTACGCATATACCGCGTGGTTTAATTCGTTTTCTGCGTTTATTCCGCCATGGGTTCACGATGGTGGCGACGCCAAGTTGCTCGAACGCCTGAAAGATCCAGCGATGCGCGCGCGGATTCGCAAGGATTTGCTGTCCAAAGGAAAGGATTCGGCCGGTGAAGATTGGGACAATGAGTGGCAGGAAATCCCCGGCCCCGAGGCGATTCTGGTAGCAGTGGTCCAGAACAAGGAGTTGCTGCCGTTGCAGGGGAAGCGGCTGTCGGAAGTGGCGGCGATGTGGCATGAGGACGCGATCGATACCTTGATGGATCTGCTGATCAAGGACAAAGCTTTTACCGAAGTGGCGGTATTTGGAATGGATGAGCCCGATGTCGTGCTTGGCGTGAAGCAACCCTGGATGTCGTTCGACAATGATTCATCCGGAACATCACCGGAGGGCTTGCTGGGCACGGAGCATCCTCATCCACGTGCGTATGGAACCTTTCCGCGCGTCCTGAGAAAGTATGTGCGGGAAGAGCACGTTCTAACTTTGCCGGAAGCAATCCGGAAATTCTCGGCTTTGCCAGCGCAACGTATGCGACTGACCGACCGTGGAGTACTCAAGAAAGGTATGTGGGCAGATGTGGTTGTGTTTGACCCACAGACGATTACAGATAAGGCGACTTACGAGCGACCTAACCAACTCTCGACAGGCATGGACTACGTACTTGTAAATGGCGTTCCGGTCATAGCAAACGGAAAAATGACCGGAAAGTTACCTGGGAAAGTCCTACGTGGATCAGGAGTTAGAAGGTAGTACCAGCTCATGAGAAGCACATACCAGCTCACGGGAAAATCGATTTAAAACTGCGCTAATATCCATATCCGCCGGCCAAAAGGAGGCTGGCAGTTATGGATTCCACGTTCGTTGTTGTGGCTGCGAAGTACGGTTGGCTTGTGGCCATTTTGGCCATCGTTGTCTTTCACAAAGCGATTCTGAGGATCTTCTTTGGGACGGTGATTATTGCGAAAGACGAAATCGGTGTTGTGAATAGGAAGTGGGTCCTTTTTGGGAGAAATCGGACGCTGCCCGACGGGGCAATTATCGCGCTGAACGGCGAGGCAGGCATTCAGGCAGACACACTCGCGCCGGGCATCCACTTTGGTTTGTGGGTGTGGCAGTACGCGGTGACACGCGTCGGCTTCACGAACATCGACAAGGGACACATTGGCATTGTGGAGGCGCGCGATGGGCGGCCACTTTCGGGTGGGCGTGTGCTCGCGAAGACAGTCGAGTGCAATTCTTTTCAGGATGCACGCTCGTTTCTGCAGAAGGGCGGCGAACGTGGACCTCAGATTTCGATCATTCCCCCGGGAACGTACCGCATCAACACGGCACTGTTTTCAGTAGCCGCGGCGGAAGTACTGGAGATTCCCGACAACATGGTGGGCGTGGTGACGACCAAGGATGGACGTCCATTGGTGACAGGTGAGATTGCGGGCAAAGAGGTGCCCGGACACAACCTTTACCAGGACGCGGAAGCATTCATCGCCAATGGCGGCAGTAAGGGACTGCAGGAGCAGGTCATTCTTGCGGGACGGTATTTCATTAACCCGCGCTTTGCCACGGTGGAGATGAAGCCGATGACAGAGGTGCCGATTGCAACAGTTGGCGTTGTGATTGCCTTTGTGGGCAGGGAAGGCAAGGACCTTACCGGCGACAGCTTCAAGCACGGCAATCTTGTGAGCCGGGGCGAGAAGGGTGTCTGGTTTGAACCGCTCGATCCGGGCAAGTATCCGATCAATCCGTTTACGCACAAGGTGGAGGTGGTGCCGACGGCAAACATCGTGCTGAATTGGGCGACAGGAAAAACGGAAGCGCACAAGCTGGATGAAAAATTGTCGACGATTACGGTGCGGTCGTCAGACGGATTTACGTTCAATCTTGACGTGAGCCAGATTATCCATGTGCCGAGGAATGACGCGCCAAAGGTGATTGCCCGGTTCGGGACCATGGCGAACCTGGTGACGCAGGTGCTGGAGCCGACGATCGGCAACTACTTCCGCAATGCCGCACAGACCTCAGATGTGATTGAGTTTCTGAAGAGGCGCAGTGAGCGGCAGTCAGAAGCCAAAGTTGCGATTGGACAGGCGCTGACGGAGTACAACGTGAACGCGATTGACACCTTGATCGGTGATATTACGCCGCCGGAAGCGCTGATGAAGACGCTGACGGATCGTAAGATCGCAGAACAGGAGCAAGTGACCTACAAGACGCAGCAGCTTGCCGAGGAGACGCGCAAGGATCTTCAGCAGGCTAAGGCAATGGCCGATACGCAAGCACGTGTTGTGGACGCGGAACGGTCAGTGTCGATTGCGGATTTTGCGGCGCAGGCGCAGGTGAAGCAGGCGACCGGCGCAGGCCAGTCAAAAACCATCAATGCGGAAGCCGATGCTCGAGTGAGGACGATCAGCGCTGAAGCGGAAGCTAGGGCGAAGACCATCAACGCAGACGCGGACGCGAAGGTAGTGATCACGGTGGGAAACGCTGACGCGGAGAAGGCGCGCGCCGTGGGTACTGCTGAAGCGGACGTGATTCAAATGAAGATTGCGTCGATGGAGTCCGGCAATTATGCGCTGGTGCAGGTAGTGCAGGCACTGGCCGAAAACAAGGTGCAGCTTGTGCCGCAGATTGTTGCTGGCGGTGGAGGCGGCGGAGCGCAGGGAAGCACTTTGGTGGATGTGCTGATTGCGAATCTACTGAAGGACAACCTGAATACGGCAGGTGCTGCACCGAAGGCGAACTTGAACGGCGAAGCGTAATTGCAGGCCGTTGCAATGAAACAAAGGGGAGCCCACGTGTCTCCCCTTTGTCATGTGTAATGTGGAGTGAGATGAACGACAAAGATCTGATTACCCGAGTGTCGCGGTCAGCGGGCCAACGGGCTGGCTACAAGCAGCTTGTGCGTGAGCTGGGGTTGGGTGGCGGACGCGAGCGGCGTCTGCTGCTGGAGCAGCTTGACCGGCTGACCGCGCGCGGCGAGCTGGTGAAACTCGACCGTGAACACTGGGGGACTCCGCGAGCGTCAGCGGGCACGCGCGACAACCTGATTGCCGGGCGGCTCGATCTGCATCGCGATGGCTACGGCTTTGTGCGGCCGAATCCGAATCAAAGCTCGCGCATCGACGAGGACATCTTCATTCCGCCGACGGAGATCAATGGCGCGATGCAAGGCGACCAGGTGCTGGTGGAGCTGGAGCCTCCGCGCGCCGATGGACGCCGATCCGGACGCATTGCGCGCGTGGTGGAGCGGCGCAATGCCACGGTGGTGGGTACCTTTCACTACGCGCGCGCCGGGCGCTATCCGCACAACGTGGTTATTCCCTTCGACGAACGGATGACGCAGCCGATTGTGATTCCGCAGGAGCGGTGCCGAAGAGCCACAGGCGACACAGGCGCTTGCGAAAAATCGCACGCTGGGCAGGGAGGCCACTGCGCGGCCGGAGTATGAGAATCTCGAAGGCCTGATTGTGGATGTGGAGATTACAGCGTGGCCGACGCCGTTCAAGCCCGCTCAGGGGCGCGTGATCGAGGTACTGGGCGATCCAGATGATTTCGGCGTCGACGTGGAGATGATGATTCGCAAGCATCAGCTTCCGCGTATATTTCCGGAAAATGTGCTGGCCGAGGCGCGCGCGGTTGCGAAACTGGAGCCGTCCGAGCTGGAACGCCGCAGAGATTTCAGGCACTTACCCATCGTGACGATTGACGGCGAGACGGCGAAGGACTTCGACGATGCCGTGCTGGTGGAAGAACGCGCGGACGGCGGTTTTGCTCTGCAGGTGCACATTGCCGATGTAGCTGAATACGTGCGCGAAGGGACCGACCTCGATTTGGAGGCGCGGCTGCGCGGAACCAGTGTCTACTTCCCCGACCGCGCGATTCCGATGCTGCCGCAGGAGCTCTCAACGGACATCTGCAGTTTGCGGCCGGGAGAAGACAGGCTTGTCCAGAGCTGCCTAATGCAGCTTGATGCGGAAGGCCGGATTGAAGGCTACGAGATTGTCGAAGGTGTGATTCGTTCGGCGGCTCGAATGACCTATACCGCCGTGAGCGCGATTCTGGACGGCGATGCGGAAGTGCGGAAGGGGTATGCATCGCTTGTGCCAAGTTTTGAACGCATGAAGAAACTGGCCGTACTGATGAACAAGCGCCGCGAGGAGCGTGGAAGCATCGATTTCGATCTGCCCGAACCGGTTATTGAGTTTGACGAACAGGGGCAGATGCGCGGCGTAACGCGGGCAGAGCGCACATGGGCGAATCGGTTGATAGAAGAGTTCATGTTGGCGGCGAACGAGTGTGTGGCAACGTGGCTTGAGGATATGCACGTTCCGGCGATCTACCGAATTCATGAAAAGCCGGACGCGCGGCGAGTGGTGCAATTCGAGGAATTGGCGGCGAGCTTTGGGTATTCGCTCGGATTGGGTGCGCTGCCTGTGAAACGGATCCAGACACGCGGCGATCGGCGAGAGGCGCAGCGGTCGGGTCGGCAGGCCCGAGTGCACGAGGTGGCAGAGGACATTGCGGTAACGCCGAAGATGTATCAGAAGCTTGCGGCGCGGATTGAAGGAAAACCGGAGGAGCGGATTCTGAGCTACCTTATGCTGCGGTCTCTGAAGCAGGCGCGCTACGCAGAGTTGAATGAGGGACATTTTGCTTTGGCTGCGCCGACCTACACGCACTTCACTTCGCCGATCCGGCGGTATCCGGATTTGATTGTGCATCGGATTACGAAGGCGTTGTTAAGGCGAGGAATTTCAGGACTTGGTGAAGTGACGAAGGGACGGCACGCATCGCCATGGACCCATCCGAATGAAGGATTGGCTGGGATTGTGGTGCATCGTGGAAAGAAACGCTCCGATACGCACACCGAAATTGAGCCTCCGATTGCCGAACAGGAGCTGGCGCAGATTGCGGAGGAAACGAGCCAGACAGAGCGGCGCGCGGCAGAGGCCGAGCGGGAGTTGGTGGAGTGGAAGAAGGTGAAATTCATGCAGGACCGCGTGGGCGAAGAGTTCAGTGCGCTGGTCCTGAATCCCGCGAAGTTTGGGCTGTTTGTGGAGTTGACGGACCTGTTCGTGGAAGGGCTCGTGCCGATCGATAGCCTGCGCGACGACCGCTATGTGTGGCGGGAGAGCAGCCACGAGATTGTAGGCGAGCGGTGGAGAAGGCGGTACAGGGCGGGCGACCGAGTGCAAGTGGTTCTGGACCGTGTGCTGGCGCAGGAGCGGAGACTGCAGTTCTCCCTGGTGGAGGAGGGGATTGCGTTGACAGGCAGGAAGCCAGGCAAACCGGCAGCGAAGACAAAGAAGCCGCGGCGGGGCAAGGATGTGACGCACGCGATGAAGCGGCTGAGAGGCCAAAAGAAGAATGGCAAGAAAGGAAAGCGGCGCTGAAGTTGAGTGACTGCAACGCCGCTGCTGGGGTTATGAACCGGCCTGTTGTGCGGCGTATTTGCCGATGATCGGCAGCTGATAACGCTCACCCTTGAGCGCTTTCAGCAACATGATGATCCAGATGACAATGAATCCGACCATCGCTATCGGCAAGATGATCCAGCCGACGACGGGAATGACAGAGAGGACCACGTCCACAACAAACCATGCAATGGTGAAGAAGATGTTCTGCCAACAGTGGAATCGTACGAAGGAGTTCTTGTTGTAGGGTTCGATCACCAAAAAGATAATCGACGGGATGATGGTGACGTAGGCGAGTGCGCCCGCTGCGGTGTCGGAGAGGCCGCTTTGGGCGGGTTGTGCGGGAGTGGGTGGGACCTGTGACGGATCGGACATAATGAGCTCCTTTGGGGTGAATACCTCGAATCAAAAGATGCCGCCAATGGAACTGCTTGCCATTGGTAGATGAACGAGCAACAACTATCAACGACAACTGAAAGCCACCTCCACGAAAAGAAGCTTCGTGAAGATTTCAGGCGCCGACCAGCTTCTCCGCGAAATCGCCTTTGATGGGCAGCTTGTAGCGTTCGCCGTTGAGGGCTTTGATGAGCGCTATCAGCCAGAGAATAAGCACGGCCAGAGCCACGAGTGAGTACAGCCCAACATTGATGAGCTGATAGCAAGTGCCGATGAGCCCAAAGATGCCCAAGGCAATGTCAATGACAATCCATGCTATGGCCAGCAGAATGAATTGCCACGCATGAAAGCGGATGTTCGAGTTCTTGTTGCATGACTTAATGAGAGGGATGACGATTGCCGGAATGATTATGATGTACGCCAGACCGCCCATGGCGTTGTCGGAGAGTCCCGCGGTACGGAGAGTGATTCGATTGGGACCGGACATAGTATTCTCCAAGGCAATTGCCTGAAAGGGCGTGGTGCCACCACTCTTGCGTGCATACCGCAGAGCATCGAGTTTGGTGCGCATTCCAACGTGCCAGAGCACACAACCAGACAGCAGCTATGAATGTGCGTTTGGACAACAGGAAATGCGGAAATCACCGACTTGTCAAGCGAAATTCCGAAGTTGCCGCACGTGAAGTCAGCGCTCCGGGGATTAGATCCAAAATCAGCGGAGCAAATTCGAACGATATATGGCGGTCATGGTTGCTTCTGTACCCCGTCGAAAGGCGACAAATCGATGATTTGGCCTTTTGAGGGATCTTCATCTGGCTGAGATCGCTGATTCTGCTTCATCCAATACAATTGGAGAGGGAGTTACAAAGAATGGCGCACATGGTTTTTTGCGTACGCAACAAGAAAGAGATGGAAGGCCTGGACGAGCCCCCGTTTGACTCGGAGTTTGGCCAGAAGATTTTCAAAAATGTTTCAAAGGCGGCTTGGGGAGAATGGGTTGAGCGGCAGAAGATGCTCCTCAACGAGTATCGCCTACAGCCGTGGACCCCGCAGGCTCAACAGTTTCTGGTGGAGCAGATGGAGCAGTTCTTTTTTGGAGAGGGTTCTGGGCTTCCCCAGGAGTTCGTTCCACCTTCCAGTTAGCAGAGAACCCCGCGGCAATTGCGGATTGCACGATGGCATGGTCCTGAAGCCTAGGCTGGTGTAAACTGAATAAGACCCCTAACGCCGGTTCGCGGTCGCGGACCGGCTCACTTATGTCGGGACGTGGCTCAGCCTGGTAGAGCACTCGCTTGGGGTGCGAGGGGTCGGCAGTTCAAATCTGCCCGTCCCGACCATTCATTCGATTTATTCCATATATTCATTTTCCCGGCGTTCGTATATCCAGGACACCGCCGGGTTCATCCCCGCCAATCGACTGGCGCGCGTGGAACTTGATTACCGCCAGAAATAGCCAGCGAAGTGAAGGCACTGAACTTCAACCGCCACGGTGGTTGCAAAGATGGCGAGGGCGATTAAGCAGATTGTGGTGCGAGGAAATCTCTCTGCGAATGATGCCCTCGTGTTTGCTGCTTTCGAGAACATCGAGTTTTGAGAGGCGAGATGCGTCGAAGCCACGCTTCCAGTGTGAAACTGAATGATACGTCCGACTCTGAGGTGATTTGATGGGCTGGAGATGATGTGCGGAAATTGCCGCTGTATGGATGACATGATGACGATCAACCGGTCCTTTGTTAAATACTCTCCCGCGATCGAACTGCCGGGTTCAACGAGCTTGATTCGAAGTTAGCCCCAAGTTGGCGGAGCAGCAATTCCTCGAATGTGGGCTTTAGCGCAGATTCCACTCCCACAGAAGAAATGATGACTTGAGCCTTACAGGTAATCGAATATGCTGTTACCAGTAATATTGTTCTACAAAGTTCCGCATGGGGCGCAGGTTCGAAGATCGTGAGAATTCCCCTCGTTTGTGCCAAATTGGGGGTTCCGTCCAAATTGAAATGCAAGCGTAGTCGTGTGGGCCCTTTGCGAATAGCAGGATGAAACCTGAATGGCACGCAGTTATAGTGATTTAGAACTTTCGGGGCCATCTACAGTTGAAGCGTTGAGAGCGACCCAATCGCGAGCGAGGTTAAAGGATGATTGAGAGTCAGAAATTCCGAGTATGGAATACCACCCGCGATTCTCTTTTATGCGCCGAAATCACTGTGGCCGACGCGGGGCACGAAGAGCTCGATCAACTGATTGAATCAATTGTGACGCGGCCTGGAGCGGGATTGTGGTTGCAGCCGTGCATTGGGGCGCCGGTGGCGGAAAGTGCGCCGCCTTTCGACCTGATTTGCATCGATCGGGAACGGCGCGTTGTGGAGCAGTATGAGTCGTTTTGTTCTGGAATGTTCGTCTTGTTTCAACCGCGTACTACAAGCGCATTGATCTTTCCTGCAAGAACGGTGGCCACTTCAAAAACAGAGGTGGGTGACCTGCTGGACATCATGCTTCCCGAAGCGAGCTTGGCGTCTCCGATGCCAGTAGAAGATGTGAAACATGAGATGGCCCCCAAAGTGGAATCAGCGATCGAGCAGGAAAAGAAAGAAAGCCCTGTTCGAGAGCCGGTAACGGCTACGCCGGTCACTGGAGATGGGGGCTGGGAATCGAACTCCATTCCGAGCACACCGGCCGCGAATGCAAAAGAGGCCGACAGCAAAAAGAAGGATTCGCTTTCAGTCCGATTCCTGCGGTGGCTGGTACCTGACCGCCGCAAGGATGAACGCCGAGCTTCACCCATTCTTACTGCACATCGCTGGTCTGGCGACCAGGTACATACCTACCAGGTAGAAGATGTGAGTAGCGCTGGACTCTACCTTGTAACGGACGAACGGCCATTGCGCGGAACAGTTTTCATGCTGACATTGAAGAAGAAGAGCAGCCATGCGGGCGGGGATGAGGATTCGATTGCCGTCCAGAGTAAAGTTGCGCGCTGGGGCGAAAACGGACTGGGACTTGAATTCATGACGAGCGACGGACTGACCAGCGAAGCCGCCAAGACCAGTATGGAAGGCGGTGCAAGTTCGATTCAGTTGCGAAGATTTTTGCAGGATGTCTAGGAAGCCCTACTTAGTTTCATTTCAAGAAGGAAACAGCACGCCGGTATGGCTGGGCATGCTCGCCATGCGCGTACGCTTTCTGGGTGCGTTGGGTTGTGGCGTGGCCAGAAGTCCGGCAATTTCGCGCAGTTCGGCGCGCGCATGACCGATGGTTGCGGCAACTTTGTCTCTTTTTGAAGTGGGTGGCGGTTCCAGAGAGACAGTCGATCCGGCTTGTGCAGCGGTCGCTCGCCGAACCTGTCCCAGCACCTGGCGCGCTCCACTAATGGTGTAGCCTTCGCCATGCACCAAGCGTTTGATATCGAGAGCGAGTTCAACTTCGCGGCGGCGATAAAGGCGCTGACCTGTACCGCTCTTGTTGGGCTTCAACTGCGGAAACTGGGTCTCCCAAAATCGAAGTACGTATGTCTCAACCTTGCAGAGACGCGCAACGTCGCCGATCTTGAAGTAGAGCCGGTCTGGGATTACCGGTTGCTCCTCAGTGCGTTTTCTTGAAGCCTGTGCCGCCATATACGCTCCGAGTCGGGGAAGTGATGTGCAGCCGTCACTCGTTAGACGCAGTATAGGTCACGGCTCATCCACTTTGTGAACCAAAATAGGTATCTGCCGTGTGGATTGCACGGTACCGAATTACATGTGTGCGCCTACCTGGAGCGACTGGCCGGGCGCTTGTCTGAGAACCGCATTGCTGCGTTCATCCATCAGGATGGCCGATTCGAGCTTATGGAAGTCGTCCACGCGAGTGGCCGGAATCTGTATCTGTCTCACCTTGTAGACGCGCTCATAGTGCAACGTGTTTCCCTTGGCCGTCACTGAAGACTGGTAACTCGCAAAGTCGAAATCAATCTTGACTGGATCGGGGAGTTCATCAACTACGTAGCCGGGAGGCAACGTGATGTCGAAGGAATCCTTCCATTCGCCGGTTGCATCCAGGTCAATCGGTACTGTTCTAGGCTTGTTGTCGAAGGGTAAGGTATCGGACCCGACAACTCTCGGCCGAACAAGCAGGAGCGGACCGGCGGTATGCGAATATCCACTTGCATTGAACTGATAGTGAAGCAGAAATGGCGCCGATAAAGTGGACGGCTGGGTCACAGAGACGGACTTTAGAGCGACGCCAGGCAGGTCATCCGCAATGGTGCGTTCCCAGAAATCGTGCTGTTGTTTTTCGTCGGTGTATTTCAGGAGCGTGCGCAGATCTGCGCCTTCTGGACCAAAATGCTGCGCCGTTACTGATCCGGTAAGCGAACCGTCGGCAGCGAGAGTAAAGGTCCCTGTCCGGTTGGTACCGTTCGCATCGGGAGGAAGGATTGGAATTTGGATTAGTTGGCTCTCTGCTCCAGCCGCGAGAATGCCATAACCGCCTTGCAGGTCAGAGCGAAGATTCCCTACCGGTGTGCGTTCATCCGTTGGATCAAAAATAAGATAACGGGTTCCGTCTCTACCCTTAGTAATTGATAGAAGCCGCTTGTCGTCGACGTCCGCGGGAATCTCGATGGCTGTAATCATATGATTGCCATAGAGGGATGGCTGATTTGGATTAACGATACCGCGACGATCATCGACCGGGACATAGAAAGCGTGGATTCCGGCAACCTGGAGCATTGAAATGAGCAAGGTGGTCTTGTCTTTACAGTCTCCGTATCGGTTATGGAAAATATCGCCAGCGCGGTTCGCACGCAGACCGCCAATTCCACGAATAACGATAAAGTATCGAATATTTTTCTGGATGTAATCCGTGATGCGGCTGAGCTTATCGTAGAAGCCGCTGGCACCAGTTATGAGTTGTTCCGTCTGCGCAGTGATCTCTGGGGACGGATCAGGACGGTCCGCTTCAAGCTTGGTAACCCATTCGCCAAGTTGGCGCCATTGGGCTTCGATGCCCGGAACTGCGGCGCTACCCCATTGAACATCCATCCGCGCCGCGAGGGAGGACCAGCTTGGTCGGGAAGGGATATCGCGCAGATCGAGGCGCTTCATATCTCTCACTTCCCAGCGCCAGTGGTTTGGCGCCACCTCGACAGGTATAACTGGGCTGTGCTGATCCCATGAAACTGAATAGGGCCGATTATCAGGAAGATCGAGTTCCAGTGCCTGAAACACGACAGGGATGCCGTTCTGTATCTCCCACATCTTTTCCTGCGAATAGGGTTCCATCAACTCTTCAGACTCGCAGATGATGGTTGCGCCAACATCGGCTGCAGGAGGATGAGCAACCCGTACTCGAGTCGTGGACAGCATGATGGGAACACTCGTGTCTCCAGTTTCACTGAAATCTGCATCCTGCGCTTGATAGGTCTTTTCGTCGGCTGCAATCGTCCAAGCGCGAAAATAATTGATTTTCTGGTCTTCTGTGTAAGAAACGGCGCAGGTGTTTCCGCGGCCCTGAGGCTTGAGAATGCGAATGGCCTCGCGCTCCCGTTCGACCGCGCGGCCCTGTGCGTCAATCGTTTCAAGGTATTCGTCGAAAAGAATGACGGCGGAAGCATCTGCGGCGTAGTCGGGGGTCTTTGTCTTATACGCGTCGAGTCCCCATTGGGGTACTGGTTGTCCCTTGGAGAACCACTTGGCATGGCAGGGAGTTGTGCCGAAACCGAGGACGGCGAGGACGCAACCTAGAGCAAAGACACTTCTCTTTGACAGCGCGGATGACATCGTTTAGTTTCCTTTTGCGACGGCAGCGCGTGTGAGTACGAGCTGCTCCTGATCGGCAGTAGCAACCTTCTGGTAGAAGCCGCGGAGGTCGGAGTAAGCTTTCGGTTCGAGCAGGGTGTAGTTGTAGGCCAGCAGCCTTGAAACGGTGACAGAATTGCCCTCGTTTTTAGCCTTAATGGAGAGTAAAGCGTGGTCAGGCCAGGTCACCGAGACGGGTTGCGGTAATCCCTCCACTGAAAATCCTTCCGGCAGGTGATAAACGATCTCGTCTTCTTCGAGTTTTGGGTAATGAATATCGACTGGGACGGAGCGGTTGGCTTCAGCGACAAACGGATGGTGTGCCTTGGACTCGCAAAAAAGTCCGGGGAGAAAGAAATGCTTGCCTGTGGCAGCGCCGATATTGCCGGAGATTTTGACGATGCCCATGAGCGTGGCATTCATGTCTTGCAGGCCCAGGAAATGGTCAAAGTCCGCCTGAACGCCATCTGGAATATAGGCCTTTATTGCTTCGTTGAATTCCTTTTTGACCTCATCGGTGTCGTTTCGAAGGGCAGCCTGGCGCCAGCGGAGAGCATCCTGGCCAAGGAGAATGAAGCGGATGAGACCAGTGACTTTGCCGGAGGCATCAATGGTTAAGTCTCCCACTCGTTGAACTACATTTTGACGGTAATTCTCCGCCGGAACGACGACGAATTCCGGACCCTTATCCGAGTCGCGCAATCCACCATCTACCGTGTGTTTCCAATGCATTAGGGCGAAGGGGCACATCTTTTCGCCGGGATCGAGGAAGATTTCCTTGCCTCCCAAATCGAGGATAACTATGTAGTCATCCAGCTGCTGCATGCGGAGATAATTGGCGTCAAAGATGGCGCGATTCCGGTTGACGACCTGGGCGGGGTAGACCTTCAGGCCGGCAGCCCGTGCCAGGGCGACGTAAAGCAGCGCGATGTCATCAGAAGATCCGCTCTTTTGCTTCCACACATCCTCTGCATTTTTGATTTCCTTGATCTTCTCCTTCTTGCGTTCCGCCTCAGACTTCTCGCGGGTGAAATCAGTGTTATCGAGCTTCATGACCGCGTCGTAGATTTTGCGCGCCTTCTGCTCGTCCGTGTCTCCCGGGGCGACGATGGTGGCGACGGCGTCCTTCAAGGTGCTGGTAGGTTTGGCGAAGTTGTCCGACTCCTTAAGCCCAGCGTTTCCCTTCGCTTGTCCAGAAGTCAGTCCCTGAATGGTATTGGGTGTAGTAGAACTCGACGCTCCAGTTCAAGCTGTTGAGCGGCGGCATCCAGTCTTCATCGGGGATGGGCGGCACGTTTTCGATATCGAAGGTGAAGTTCCCCATGGGGTCTTCCTTGACTTCGGTCTTGCCATCGGCATGCACGGCGTACATGAGGTGATTCAACGTATCTCCGCGCTTATTTGTTATGTAGATGTTGCCTTTGTGATTGGGCGAGAAGAAGTAATGGGCCTTGTGGACGAAGTAGGGCTGCTGGATAGCCCATGATGGCGAGGAAACCACGGAATCGTCATAGCGCAATTGAAGGCGGTATTCGAGGATGCTGCCCACTTCAACGCTGGGCAATGTGAACACCATGGTATTGACCTGCGTGGAACCGGATTTGAAATCCATCAGATCAGAGGGCTTGGTGGTGAGCGGGATGATGGTGCCGTCCGAGTGGATGGTACGGCCTTCAATATTGGTGATTTTGAAGGTGCCGTGCTCGTAAGGAATGCGGACGGTGGCGAGTTCCTTGCCCTTTTCGGTGAGGACTTTAATGCGCTCGTAGTAGCTATGGTAGTGAAGATTGTCGTCTGTTTTCTCTTCACGATATAGGTAGACCGCCGCCGCGCCGGGCGCCATGGGGTCTGAAGTCATTTGTAATTCCTGTTTGGTGGGCTCCTGAAACTGTGCATGGGCAACGGCAGAGAACGCGAAGCCAAGCAGCAGCAAGACGGCAGTCTGCAGCACTCGATTCTTCATGAGTTTCCTTATATGGATTGAATCACTGGGAAGTTTATCTCATGAGTTGTAACCTGGGCCTGAGTTTGTTGACTCGGGAGAAACTTTGGAGTCACAGAGTAACCACACTCTTGTGCTCATTTCCAGCGCAAGCGGCCACACGGACGAGGCCAAAAGCCGGGCGCAACCGGGCGCGCTCATAACAGCGTGCATACTGTGACCTTGAAAGGCGGGAAAAGAAAGAGTTTGCTGGCCTTTCCGCGCTTCAGGCGCCGTCAAACTAATGAAATTTGCCCGAATTTGCTCTTTTTTAAGGGTGTGGAGATTTTGACGCCGGATCAAAGAGTCGAGATGGAGGTATCACTCCGGGCGCCGAAGGCGATGCCGGCCTCACAGTGTGGACGTGAGGCAGATCACGCCTCGACCTTTGGGGTCGACAACATGGTGGAGACGAGAGAGAGGGGCAGGCCGACGACGTTGAAGTAGCAGCCATCAATGCGGGGAATCCATCTGGCGGCGCGGCCCTGGATGCCGTAGGCTCCCGCCTTGTCCATGGGCTCTCCGGTGGCGACGTAGTCGAGAATCTCCTGGCGGCTCATGGTGCAGAAGCGAACGCCGGTGGTTTCCGCCGCGACCTGGGTGCCGGCGCTGGTTACGACGGCAACGCCGGTGATGACCTGGTGGGTGCGGCCGCTGAGGAGGGCGAGTATGCGGGCGGCGTCTTCGGGGGATTCGGGTTTGCCGAGGATGTGGCCGTCGAGGGTGACGGTTGTATCCGCGCCGAGAACGACGGCGGCGGGGTCAGACAGCGATGCGAAGATGGCTTCCGCCTTTTCGCGGGCGAGGCGGGTGACGTAGGTGAGAGGTTCCTCGCCGGGGCGCACATCTTCATTGATGTGGGCGGGCTGGACCTGAAACGTGTAGCCGATCTGGGAGAGGAGTTCGCGGCGGCGCGGGGATGCGGATGCGAGAAACAGCATAGAGAGATTATGGCAGTCGACGGTGGAGTTCGATTGCTGCGCTGGTGGTGCGCGTGTCTTTCGAGAGCGCGTAAACGTGGGCAGTAGTAATGGCCAGCAGAGGTTGCGCGTACGGTCCAGGAAAAGGTCATGGGATATCCGGATTCAGGCCGCATCTGCCGCATCGCACCGCGAAAGACAGAACGCCTCCGTTGCTGGCTCTGACGTTTTTGCCGCCAACTGATGACGCAGCTTGGCGGCAAGCGGTTGACGTATGCCGAATTGACCGGCAAGGACCTTGATGACGTCTCCCACCCGGAGGTAGGGACGTGGAAAGAGGAACCGTTCTAACCACCGTTCTTGCCGGCAGTAGGCTTTTCCTTGGTCTGTTTCTTCGGAACCGAAACCTTCGGTGCCCGGAGAACAGCCTGAGCGAGCTTCTGAAAGTTCTCGCTCGCCTTCGGTCCTTCGTGATATTCGTGTTTCATCTCTACTGATTAGAGCCCTAATTAGGTCTACCTATGTGGATTCCCCGAAAAATTGAACAATTCATCGAGGCGATCGTATCCCGCCTTGACCTAATTGAAGAGGCGTTGCGCAATCATAATCGCACCAGCGACGCCGCAGATATACGCCAAGAAAACATATGGAATGAGATAGGGCGGAGGATCGCCGAAGTGCGTCCAGACGATGAGTACAAAAGGGGCGCAAACACATATAAATACAAGTCCTATCGGCAGCAGGTAGTTCTCAACCGTCTTACTTTGTTGCTGTTCTGCGCGACTACTGCGGCATTCTTGGCTGCTGCTTACTATGCTTGCATCGCTAAGAGCCAACTTGACCAAATGAGAATCGCTACGCAACAGGCTAAGCGGTCTGCTGATATCGCAGCCTGCGCCCTCAAAGAAAATCAAAGACAATTTCAAATTGCTTCGGATAACAACCAAAAGCAGTTTTCTGAAACCCTGGAGCAAATGAAAGCTCAGTCTAGGGCCTCCGCGTCTGCAGCTAATACCGCCGCTGACGCTTTGCAAATCTCGGAACGTGCTTATGTCGTTAGTGGTGGCGTTCAGGTAGATTGGGCCAGAAAGGTGCTCTATGTGCCTATCGAGAACTTGGGACATATTCCATCTGGCCAAGTTCACGTTATTATGCATTTCTCGAAAATCACTAAAAATGCCGGAGGGGAGATGTCCGATGAAGTGAAGTGGACCGAGGCCTGGTTTAATAGCCTGACGAGTAACGCTCCTGTCACTTCCCCCCAGATCACTTTTGAACCTAACTTGGCCAGAAGCGGCGTTGAGTTTATTCATTTGGGAATAGAAATCGAATACCATGACGGATTTAAGGGAACTCCCCTTAGAACCCAAGGAACAGCTTCTTGCAGTTTTCATTCCAAAGAAGGAACATTCCTCTTTGGTCCGTGCCCATTCACCAACATGTTGGAAGTGTTGAAAAAAGCAGACCAATATCCCAGCCCAAAATATCGCGTAAACATACCGATAACGGAAGAGACGATGCAGCCACCGGTTCCTACAGTTCCATAAATTATTCTCATGTGCGTCAGCCGTCTTATTACCGTTGCGCGACGGCCCGTCAAGACTGGCGGCCGGCTGAAACCGCGCCCTCCAGCCGCTTAAAAGTTGTTCCTGGCGGGTTGGCCGCGAGACGCTCGCAATGCCGAGTGACTCGGAGAAACTCTGCACGCAATGGATTTGATAGACTCCGAGATGACGTGAGTTCGAGCACAGTCGAACGTGCAAGAAATCAACCCTTTCGGATCTGACCGCTGCGAACGCCTGTCATCGGCAGCCTTTTTGAGGAGCCATACGGTGGGTCCAACGACGAAGATCTCTCCCGGTTCGACGAAACCCCCGGCTACTACCAGCGCCAATCGGGACGAGACTCCTTTCGAGGCTCTGGCCAGCATGTGCACAGTGCTGGTGGTGGGCCTGTTCATTCTGACCTTCTTAGCTCAGAACTTCCTCATTCCGTCCGGCTCGATGAAGAACACACTGCTTATAGGCGATCACCTGGTGGTCGACCGGATGACGCTATCGCCACCCGCTTCATGGATGCCGCTGATAAGGTACCGCGAGCCGAGGCGCGGCGATATCGTGGTGTTCTACAAGCCCGTTTATCAGCCTGGCATTGATGCGACTGACGCCGATGGGAATCCGCAGTTCACTCCACTCGTGAAGAGATTAATCGGCGTGCCTGGCGATCATATCCATTTACGCAACGGTATTGTGATTGTGAATGGCGTCGCGCAGCCTGTTGGATTTGCGCAGCCGACGACGACGGATAACTTCAACGAATTCCTGGATGATTTTCCCGCGGTTCCCCCGTCGGAGGTGAATGGGTCCACAGAGTCGTGGGCCGTGAACTTCCCCAATTATGTGCGCGACGGCGACCTAGTGGTTCCGCCCGGCATGTACTTCATGATGGGCGACAACCGGCACAACAGCCTGGACTCGCGCTACTGGGGCTTTGTGCCGCGCGCCAACATCATTGGCCGACCGCTGTTCAACTATTGGTCGTTCAAGGCCGCAGATGGACAACTTGAACAGACAGGAATCGGGAACAAGCTCGCGTGGATCGGCCATGTACTGGTGCATTTCTTCCCAGACACGCGCTGGAGACGGACCTTCCACGTTGTTCGTTGAACCGAAGTTGAACGATCCGGATTTGATCCTGGTGCGCTCCGGGCGAATTACCGTCCATTCTTCCTTCACTCAATTTTCGCCCGGCCAACGCGAAAATTTGCGAAGGGTCCGGATCGCCCACAAACATCTCAGAAGCGACGCGTCGCGTGATCCACCCGCGCAGATGTGTGCTGAGATCAGCCGTTCAACAGTTCCAAGAACCCATCTCCCTTTGTTGTTTCGATCCAGAGGCGAATCTGGTTCACAACATCAGCCAAGAGGTAGGGATCAGAGAGCCTCGAAGCAGCCACCAGGATTTTAAGCTCACGGGTGCGGATGCGTTCTCCATCTTCATCGACATTCGTTTCCAATATCAGGTTCATGAGAAGATTGCCAGGCCCCGATGCCTCCGCCACACTGCGGACATCGATGAGCCATCTATCCTTCGAAGTGTCAATCACGTTCAAATGGAGCGGTATTTCCTTGGATTGAATGCTCATGCCTTGCAAGTATTCCATGCAGATAGATTCCGGGGCGAATTACCGTCCATTCGTGTCCAACTCTACTTTGCCGGATCGGGGTTCTTTCAGAGCAATTGAGCTCGCCGGTCCGTTCAATCTGGCTCATCCCACAGGTTTGTTCTAAGCTCACTGTATGGCAGAGCCGACGGTGTATAGAGCAATTACCAAAGAAATAGCGGTAAGCGTAATCCCGACTTACCTTGAGGCGCAGTCCTCGCCTGACAGCTCGCAATATTTCTGGGCTTATCGAGTGATCATCGAGAACAAGGGGCAGGAAACGGTACAGCTACTGAGCCGGCACTGGATGATAACGAATGCGCGGGGCGAATTCACGGAGGTGAAGGGTGCGGGTGTTGTTGGGGAGCAGCCGGTCCTGAAACCCGGCGAGAGCTACGAATACACAAGTGGCGCGCCACTCAACACGACATCGGGGATGATGGGCGGGGCCTACCAGATGGAGAGCGAGAGCGGTGAGCGGTTTGATATTGAGATACCCACCTTCTCGCTGGATAGTCCAAATCAGGGCGTACTGCTGAACTGAGGTTTCGGAGCTCCTGGCGGTTGACCGCCAACCCGGAAATAACTGGTCGATCAGCGTTCGCCGCGCGGTACGGGTTCCGGGTGGCGTATACGCGGCTGAAATGGAAGCGCGCCGCGCCGACGGCCTGAGCGGCGAAGAGTTCAGGAGGCTTTCAACCCTACCTGCATTCCGCCGGGAGTGGCGAGGCCCCAGGCCATTGCGGGCGTGTTGTGCGCCATTCCGAAGCGGCCATCGGGGCCGATGAGAATGATTCCGCCATGGCCGCCGAGCCTGTTGTAGAGGTAGGCAATTGCCTCACGCGCGGCGAGTTCGGGAGGCGTTCCGGCGGCGACGCGATCAGTGGCCCACTTACCGAGAACCAGCTTCATGATGGGCTCTCCCCAGCCGGTGAGAGAGACGGCGGCGGCGAGATTGTCTGCGTAACAGCCGCAGCCGATGAGCGACGAATCACCGACTCGCCCCGGCGTTTTGTTGAGGGTGCCACCGGTGGAGGTTGCGGCCGCGAGGTTCCCGAATGCGTCAAGCGCGACGGCGCCGACGGTGTCATGACTTTCAAGAGGGATTGCGGTCTCAGGGCCTTTGTCGTCCTTGATGCCGCTGAAGGTTTCGTCGGCCAGACCGCTGGCCGCGCGGGCCTGGGCTTCAATGAGCCGCTTCTTTTCGCGATCGAGCACGAGCTCCGCATTGTCAATGAGCGGCATGCCATTGGCCTGCGCGAATGCTTCTGCGCCCGCGCCCATGAAGTAGACGTGCTGGCTTTTCTCAAGGACGAGGCGCGCGGCTTTGATGGGGTTGCGCAATCTTTCAACGCAGGCGACGCCGCCAGCCTTCATGCGCGCGCCATCCATGAGAAGCGCGTCAAGCTGAACGCGGCCGTCGGAAGTAAGAAAGCTGCCGCGGCCGGCGTCGAAGGTTGGATCGTCTTCCATGACGGTGACGGCGGCTTCGACGGCGTCGATGGCCGAGCCACCGCGGGCGACGATCTCGTGTCCGATTTCAAGAGCGCGCCGCACACCATGGAGATGGTCTTCCGCGGCGTCAGCGGGGATGGCCCACGCGCCTCCGTGGACGAGGAGTGTTGGATCGTGGGTGGCGGGCCTGGTCATGCTTGCTATGGTAGCCGAGTGGCGAAGGGGATGCTGTGGAGGGCTGTTGGAAATGAAACGGAGGTGCGGACTGATGCGAGTCAAGCAGGCGAGAAGGGCAGAGCGGGTTATCGAATTGAAAACAAGGGGAAAGTGGAGGGGCAGGGCAGTTGCAGGTAATTATTGTGCGGCGAGTTATGCTTGCACTAGTTCTGGAAATGGTGTTGTAGATCAAGTGCATTGTCCTGCGGAAAGGCTGGAGCCCGCCTTGTTGTGGGGTTCCAGCCCCGTTCCGCCAAGTTGATCCATGTTGAGGAGGCCAGTTGTGCTTTTCGACGACCAGAGCGTGAATACACTATGCGTTTCTTACAAGCTAGAGATAGAAAGTTAAAAGCAGTGCCTACATAAATGCATGCCATGCGCGTGTTCCGCGATTGAGCAGGCGGCGAAGGTGAACCCTCAACTCTACGAAAGCGATTCGCGGGAGAGCTGTACCTCGCAGTGCCTGGGGTCCGGTGAAGCGCGCGAAAAGGAAGATAATCAACGGAGGATCGAGGGACTCTTCTCCGACGGTTATTGCAGATGAGCGTTCACGTTTAAGAACAACGCGACAAGAAGCGCGCTCCGGTGCGACGAGCGAATCCAACAGGGATTCGGCTTTGAACTCGCATTCGATTCATGTGCGAACGATTGCTGTACGACTGACGCATTCACAACAAGACAAACCCGCAATAGTAAGCAAGCGCATTTCGATTGAGGGAATGCCATCACAGCTATTGCGGCAATGCTGACAAGGATGGGAACGAATGAAGCTGACGACCGTTTTGCGGCTTTACACGGTGAAGTGGATGCTGCTTTGCGCACTCGGAATGGGGATCCGGTGGACGGCCTGGGGTGAGACAGTTACCACGACGACTGTGCAAGGGACGGTCTACCTTGCCAATGGCTTACCGGCAACCGGCACGCTGCAGTTGAGCTGGCCCGCATTCAATGCGCCGGGAGGAGCCGCTGTGGCGGCTGGACGAACGACCGTGCCGATGGGAGCGGATGGCTTTTTCAGCGTGAATCTTGCGCCGAATCTGGGTGCGACGCCGGCAGGCTTGTTTTATACCGCGGTTTATCACCTGAGCGACGGCACGACCAGCACTGAGTACTGGGTTGTGCCGGAAGCTGCGCAGGCCACGCTTGCGCAAGTACGGGCAAAGGTGATGCCGGCCGCCCAGGCAGTACAGGCGGTCAGCAAGGCTTATGTGGATCAGGCGATTCAGTCTCTTGCGCAAGGCTCGCTGACTCCGGTGGGTGGGACTCTGGGTGGACCGCTTTATCTGGCTGGTGATCCGGTGCAGCCGCTTGAAGCGGCGGATAAGCATTATGTCGATATGACGTTTGCCGGAGCGCTACCACTTGCAGGTGGCGCTGCGACGGGGCCGCTGACCGGACTGAAGCTTGGAGGCAACTGGCAGGTCGATCAGTTTGCGGGGGGTGACTTTGGGGCGAAGCTGCAGGCGTGCCTAGCAAGCCTGAGCAGTACGTACGGCGGTACATGCGATGCGCGGAATTTCTCAGGCCAATTGGCAATGTCAGCCAACGTGTCAATCAACACAGCAAATGCGACCATACTGCTGCCCTGTGCAACGATCTCGACGGCGAGCCAGATGGTTGTTACGGCGGGAACGCGCAACGTGTCGCTTCATGGATGTTCACTACGAGGCGCAAGCAGCGCGAGCGGCAGCCAGGGCGGTACGGTGTTCCTGTATTCCGGGCCGGCGTCGCTTTTTCAGGTTGGCGATCCGACGTATGCAGTGGATACATCCGGTTTTCATCTGGACAATGCGGTGATTAATACGACGTCTTCCGCGAGTTCAACAGCAGTTGGTTTTACGGCCTATCGTACGCAGGAACTGGATTTACAGAGCCTGTATTTTCTGGGCAATTCAAATCAAGTGGGAATGACTCTGGATGGAACTGGGAACTATACAGGGGGGACGTTTTACGACAATCACCTGAGCGGTTATTTGACCGCGGTGAGTGGAATTGGCCATCAAGCGACAAACGCCGCGACGACGGACTGGTTGAATGCGAGCACGTTTGTTCGTCTTCATATCAATTGCCCAACGTTGAATGGAAATCCCGTGAGCGGAACTGTCGGTGTGGATCTGGCGCAGGGAGACGGGAACACGATTACAGGCGGCGATGTGGAAGGCTGCGGGACGGCGCTGCATCTGGGCCCGAATGCCGTGAACAACACTGTGATTGGTTTGCGCAATGAGAACTCCATCAACCAGGTGGTTGCCGATAAGGGGAGTTCCTACAACAACTGGATTACCGGCGGCACGATGTTTACGGGTGAATTGACGGACAACGGCAGCCGCAATAGTTTTCTGGATTCTTTTCATCGCGCATTCAATGGGATGAACGGCGACTGGTATGCGAGCACTCAGGATGGAACGATCACCAACCATTACCGGCTGGGAACGGGCGTTGGAAATGAGCGCGGGCTCTACGACCGCTATCAGACCGACTACGGCTACAGGTGGACGACCGGCCTGAGCGATGCGACGGCGGGAGCGCAGTTCTATCAGATTCGCGATGAGCTGAACAATGTGTATCGCTTCTCGATCGGACAGTATCTGAGTGCAACCGCAAACGTGGTAACGAATGTGGTGGTGAACAACGGTGGCTGTTACTCTTCGGCGGCGGCGCCCACGATCGCGTTCTCCGGAGGCGGCGGAACCGGGGCTTCGGCGACGGCGACGATGCTGCAGAGCACGTCCGTCAGCTGTGCGGGAGGCTACACGGTTGGAAGCGTGAGTATGACTGCGGGCGGCACGGGATACACATCGCAGCCGACGGTGAGTTTTACGGGGTCGAATCAAACCAAGGCGCCGAACGTGGTTGCGGAAATTACGACTGTGGGCGGCACGAATAATCAGACGGTCTTGAATGCCGCGGGTACGGGTGCGGTGGTGTTGAATGGCTCGAATAATTCGGGAACCGGGGGAGTGGTGATTGGTTCCGGCGGGCCAGATGAAAGCACGGTTGCGACGATCAGCAATGCAGGCGACGCGCAGTTCAAGGGAAATCTGCAGGTGGGGGGGACGTCTACTTTTGCGGGTACGACGACGGCACGCAATGGGGCGGATGCGGAGGTCGATCAGGTTCTTTGGGCTGGATTGAACAGCAATCAGAAGGAATCGCTGATCTACAAGGACAACACCGGAGCCAGCCAATGGTATCTGGTGAAGGATGCGAGCAATAACTGGGGAGTGAACTCCGCGCTGGGCGGATTGGATAGCTTTAAGGCGTATCAGAGCTCGAACAGCGGCGACACCTATATCAATACATCGAATTCGACGGGAGCTGTCCGCATCAACTATGAAAATGGATCGGGTTCGACATTCAATGTGTATGGGGGAAACGGCAGCAAGCTTTACGCCAGCTTTTCAGGTGTGAATGCAATCAAATTTCCCGGACTTGCGGCAGCGGGCGGACACGACTGTCTTCAGATTGACAACTCCGGATTCATTTCCAACACGGGTTCTCCGTGCGGTGCCGGCGGCGGCGTGACAGGAACAGTCAATAGCGGCACTACTGGACAAATTGCGTATTACAACGTGAACGGCAGTGTCCTGAGCGGAATGAATGTGGTGCCGATTGCAGCGGGTGGAACCGGAGCCTCGACGGGTACGGCTGCGCTTGCCTCGCTTGGAGGCGCCTCTCTGCGTACGAGTTCGATGCAGTCCTTTGCCGGGCCGCTCAATGCCCCAGCCCTCACCGCAAGTGTGAACAATGTGCTGCTGGTAACCGCACCGCCCTACAACGCAAAGTGTGATGGCGCGACCGATGACCATGCAGCGATTCAATCCGCCTTTGATGATGCGTACGAGAATGGATACGAGGTCGAGTTCCCGGCAGGCAGGTGTTTGACAAGCACCATCACATGGAAGGGTCAGTCGTTCTTTGGTGCGGGCGTTTCACAAACCACAATTCAAGGGCAACCCGGCCAGGATGTTTTCGCAACTCCCGATGCGCCGGGGAACCTCGTATTTGGGGCGGTCGTCCGCGACATGACGATCGAGGTGGATAACTCCGTAAATGCCGCAGCCGCTGCAGTGGGTGGGAACAATACGTTCCCGAACCGGGTAACGGGTACGGCTGGCGGTACCACAGCATTGAGTTCTCCGCCGGCGCCCGGTCCGATGGTCTTCGATGGAGGTTCGGGCAACTGTGCCGGAAGCATCGCAAGCGGTTCAACGACGTTGACTGTTCCTTGTGCCCACTTTACGAAGTCGCCTTCGTTCCTGATTGTGGGGACACCCGTTACCGTAACGGGGGTGGGAGCTTCAGGTGACACTCTTACGACGACCGTGGCAAGTGTCGTGAGTGATACGCAGCTTCAACTGGCGGCCGCAGCGGCAACGACTTCATCTGGAGCTACAGTCACTGTCGGCAATGGCATTCAAGCGCCGTGGTATATGGGCAATTGCGGAATTGCCATTCCCGGGTCAGATGGTGCGGCGATGCCGTCAGGCATTAATGGATGGATTTTCCGCAATCTACAAATAGAACAGGTTAACGGTCCTGGACGTTCCAACTATTCCTGCGGCATTTTCCTACAGGCTGGGTCCTACGCTTTGAAGTTTGAAAACGTGGACGTGATGAACTTGTGGGGGGGCCTGGTTGAAGCACCCCCGACCAAGAACAATACAAGCTACTATGCGTGGACTCCGGACACGAACAGCTATACCAATCTCAACCTGAAGTTCGATCTGATTCCTTTGGTCTGGTACAACGGAGCCCATCGAGTTGTTCACGGCGTCAGCATTTACGGAGGAGAGGATCCTTTTACACTGGGCCTCTTCTGGTTCAAGACTCCGCTGGGCTCGACTGCAACGCAATATCCCTCCGGAACGTTCGTTCAATATTACGACGAGTGTTGGACGCCGAACTCCGGAGAGCACGCACGGTTCGAAGGACCGACCGAGATAACAGGGGGAAACCTGGGGCAATGCGGTGGTCCGTCCTACGTGAACTGGGCTGGTGATTCAGGCAATGTGAATGCGCAGGTGGGTATTGGACTTCTTGTGTCGGGCAATGCAAACACGTTTGAACATACGGGAATTCCGGCAAACAAGGTGACGGTCAACGGCACGGGTAATCAAATTGAGGCAGAGGATAAGGGCAGCTCAATCATCAGCGCGATTGCTGGAACACCCGCGTACAGAAACCGGCCGCATGAGGCGCTGAATAAGCTGGATGCCGGTTTTCTCTTGAGCGGAAATGGCCGGAGCCCGTTTACGAGTGGATCCGACCTCCTTATTCCCTGTGACGAATTCAACTTCGCCTATCAGACTTCTACGACAGCTTCGGGTTGCACCGCTGATCCGAGTGGAACGGAGATAACGCAGAGTTACGCACACATGGACCCAATCAATTACGCAAGTGGGTTTTCCATGTCAGGCCAGGCCAATGCGAATGGAAGCGGACCCTACGGGAAGTATCTAATCGTAGGCGACCGGTTGCCGCGCACAAAGATGAAGATGCTTGTGTATGGAAGGTGCGGATCTGCGAGTTGTTCCGCGCAAACGTGGAGGGTGAGCGACTACAACGGAACCACCAATACACAGATCGTGAATGCGAGCCTGAAATTCGGGACCGATTGGACGACACAGAGTGTGGATGTGGATTTGAGTACGATCACTCCGGGCGATACGATCGGCGTGAATGCGACAAATTTATTTGCGGGTGGAGCGACGTATTTCGATCTGGCCTACATAGCCTTTCAGCCTTACAACAATGACGCCATTGCCGAGACGGTGACCAGCCCGCTGACCAGTGTGGCGACGGGTGGTTCCATCAATATGAACGCGACGAGCTGGGCGTACGGAAGCACCAGTAACACTGGGAGCCCCGATCCGACATCACCGGTGGGTTATTCGACTGCAATCACGAACACGAACAGTCTTGCCCAGTGGAACGGTCAAAGTATTTTTAACGCGGGGTATGACTCGAACAGTGTTTTTCCGCCTGTTCCGAGTACGATTGCCTACCTGGTGGAGGCGCCCGCTGCGATCTCAGACACGCTGGCAGCGGCACAGTCCGCTGGAGCCACCAATATTACAGTGGCAAATGCACAGCAGGGATGGGGCGCATCTGGTTGTTTCCAGGTCGACCAGGAAATTGAATGCTTTACAGGGAGTGCCGGATCTGGCGCGACTACGTTTGCCGTTGCGCGCGGGCAATATGGGACACTTGCGCAGACACATGCAAGCGGAGCGGCGTACGCGAGTGTAGGCACGGGAAGTTTGCAGACACTGTGCAACGGTACGACTTATTCAAGCGTGCCAGTGATCTTCGGCACCAAGTGGAACTGGTTTACAGGAGCGCTTGCGGCACAGAACTGCAATGGGTCTGCGATGACCATTGGAAGTTTGACCGGTGCCAACGGACCGGCAGGTCAAACGTACAAGATTGCGGCGATTCATATTGCGTCCCAACCCGCGTTGAGTTCGCCCACAATTTTGGGTACGGCAACATTTACCGGGAACACAACAACATTTGCGAATGGGAGCGCTGCCGAACAGGATGTGGTGATTCAGCCTGGGGGCGGAAGCGACCAGACAGGCGCGCTTGCGTGGAGCAACTATGCCGGAACCGTGCAGTGGAAGCTGAAGAAAGATGCGAGCAACTTCTTCCGGCTGACAGATACGGTGAATTCACTGGACCGGGAAGTGTTTTACCAGAATGGGCAGACGATTCTAAACGCGGGCGCCGGCGCCAATGCTGTTGTGGTGAATGGCAGCTCGAATAGCGGGAGCGGCGGATTGCTGGTGCAGAGTGGCGGGTCCAGTCCATCCACGGTGCTTACTGTGACGGGCAGCGGCAATACCACTGCCAATGGATTTGTCTCAGGCAAGTTCATGATGGGCTCAGGCACGATCTCTTTGAGTGCGGGCAGTGCGGCGGGCAGTTCGCCCACAATTGCATGTGCGGCCGGCCATACATGTGACGGCATAAGCGGCACAGTGGTTCTGACGACCGGGGCGAGTCCAACTACAGGAACGTTGGCTACATTCGGCTTCCCGAATACGCACAGCAATCAAGCCAATTGCGTGGTCTCGGCTTCATCCAGCACCGCGCAACTCACCACTGTGACCTGGAGCGAGAGCACAACGACGCTTACGCTCACGGCTCAGTCCGCACTTGCAGCGAGCACCGCTTATACGATTCGCTACTGGTGCGGCGGCAATTAGAGATAACATTCCGCAACCGGAATTCAGGAAGAGCGCAGTTGGCCGACGGGAAATACGATGCCGTCGGCCAATTCATTTCTGATCCTTTAAAAGACAGGAGGCATGATTGGCAGCCGAGGTCGATCTCCGGAGCCATAGCCTGGCGGAAATTTCCCGCATATCCCACGTCAATCAAGACCAACTGATTCAGCTGGGGAGGTTACTTGACCGCCGTCCCTCAAGCCTTGCAGGACGGTCTGTTCTGGGGGAACTTGCTGAAGGGCTTTTGCGGATTCGCACGCGTGAAGGCCCGATTGAGCCGCTCCGAGCCAATGCCGCGCAAGCCGCTTTTGAATTGCAGAAGGGCAAGCGCAATATTGTGCTCAAGGCGCGCCAGCTTGGATTAACCACGTGGATTGCGGCGCGGTTCTTTCTGAAAACCATCACGCATCCGGGAACGCTGACACTTGAAGTGGCGCATACGCAGCGCGCAGCCGAACAGATCTTCCGGATTGTGCGCAGGTTCCTGGATGAGCTGCCTGCGGAATTGCAAACGGGACTGCTACGAACTTCACGTTCAAGCGTGAGCAGGCTCTCCTTTCCGGCATTGGATTCGGAGTATCTTGTGATTTCAGCGGGTGATCGCAATGGGGGAAGGGGTCTGACGATACAGAATCTGCATTGCTCTGAACTTGCTCACTGGCCGGGAGATGCGGCAGAGACTCTGGCAGGATTGCGCGCCGCGCTGACGCCGGACGCAGAGCAGATTCTGGAATCGACACCGAACGGCGTGGGCGACTGCTTTCATGGAGAGTGGCAACATGCCCAGGAATCGGGCGTGGTGAGGCACTTCTTCCCATGGTGGATGGAGAGCAGTTATCGCGCCGCGGCGATTGATGCAGCCACGGAAACCGCAGAAGAGCGCGCGCTGATGGCCTACATTGGCCTGGATCCGGAGCAGATTGGTTTTCGAAGACAAATCCGGACGAGCTTTCAGGGACTTGCCGCACAGGAGTTTGCCGAGGACAGCGAGACCTGCTTTTTAAGCAGCGGCGATGCCATCTTTGAGCTGTCAGTGATAGAGGAACGGCTAAAGAGTGTGCCTGATCCATTGGAGCGGCGCTACAACGGCGAGATGGAGATCTGGCTGCCTCCAATACCCGGAAAGAGGTACCTGGTTTCTGTGGATCCTGCGGGCGGTGGAAGCGAGGGTGACTACTCCGCTGTTGAGGTTCTGGAGATGGAAACCGGACTGCAATGCGCGGAGTTTGCTAGCCATGTTGGCGGATTAACGCTTGCCCGGATTGTCACGGAGATTGCGGCAGAGTACAACCAGGCGTGGCTGGTGATTGAGCGCAACAATCATGGGACGGGGATTCTTGCGCTGGCCGAGAGTATTTACGGATATACAAAGATCTACCATCAGGGCGGCTCAGCCGGTTGGCTGACCACGTCTACGACGAGGCCCATCGCATTGGGAAAACTGTCTGTTGCACTGGTGGAATCGCCTGAGTGCTTTGCGAGCCGACGGCTTTTAGCGGAGTGTCGAGGATTTGTGCGGCTCGCCAATGGAAAGAGCGGAGCTCGGCCAGGAATGCACGATGACCGGGTCCTTGCGACCGCGATTGCACTGGCCGCGAGAGAGGAACTATCCACTTCAATCACGACGCGATACCCGGGCCCGTTCCAAGGGCCTACATGCATCTGAGGTGAAACTGCGCGCTGACGCCATGTACCGCTAGAATCAGAGTCGACAGTTGCGGGGAGGGAATGGTTTGGCGGTTCTGGCGGTGCAGCATATCCGGCGCATGCGGGGCGGGGCGCAGGGACACCTGATGCTGGGTGCTGACAACAACGCGTATGTTGTGAAATTCCAAAATAATCCGCAACATCTTCGGGTGCTGGCGAATGAGATGCTGGCGACGCGTCTGGCGCTGGCAGCGGGCCTGACAGTGCCCGTGCCGGAGTTAGTGGATGTAACGCCGTGGCTTATCGAAAATACAGAAGAGCTCGAGATCGATTTGGGCAGGCACCGTGAGCGCTGCAAACCCGGCTTGCAATTTGGTTCGCGATTTGTGGGAGGCCTGATGCCGGGGCAGGTGGTCGACTTTCTTGCTGCGGAACAATTATGTGAAATTCATAATCTTGAAGAATTTGGCGGAATTCTGGCGCTGGATAAGTGGACAGCGAATGCCAACGGCCGCCAGGCTGTGTTTGCGCGACGGAGCACCGAGCGCCGTTACAGGGCCGTCTTTATCGATTTCGGATACTGCTTTCACGCGGGAGAGTGGCGATTTGAAGACGCGCCGCTGCGTGGCGTCTTCTACCGCAATGATGTGTATCAAGGCGTCTGCGGATGGGAATCATTTGAGCCGTGGTTATCGCGACTGGAGCGGATGTCTTCCGACACTGTGTGGGCCGCGGCCAACGAGATTCCTCCGGAATGGTACGGCGGCGACGTGTCAGAGATGGAGACACTGGTGGAAAAGTTGCTGAGGCGGCAACAACGAATACGCGAGTTGATTGACTTGTTTCGAGTGTCAGACCGGAGACCGTTTCCCAATTGGGGGCGGGAGGCTGAGAATGTGATGTCGATGGAGTGGAACGAGGCGGGTAGGGGCGCTAGGATGAGTCAGAAGATGCGGGTGCAGTGAAGGAATGCGCGATAGGAGTGGAGAGGAGTCAATTGCGGAGTTGTGGCGCGAGAGCCATGAAGAGCCGTGAGTTGGCGAGCTTGTTGATGGAGATGTGCGACAGTTGGATTGAGAGATGACGATTTCCCACGATCGACGTGCCTGTGAGTTCCAGCTTCTGCGCTATGTGCCGGATGTGGTGCGCAACGAATATGTGCACATCGGCGTGATTTTGCGTGAAGCAGGCAGCGGTACGGCAGAGGTTCGATTCACGCGCGACTGGCGGCGCGTGCGCTGTCTTGACCCTCATGCAGACACAGCCATGCTGGAGGGGATGGAGAGCGAGCTTCGCATTCGGCTGAATGCGGATACAGATGGAAAGATAAAGCGCATTCTCGACGAATCGCTATCGCTCGGTGTTCAGATGACTGCCCCCAAGGCGTATCTGGCCGAGAGTCTCCCCGCAGGCGTTGAAGAGCTGATGCGCATCTACGTCGATGCGCCCAAACGGGAACGGGCTGAACGACTCGGAGGCAGAGCGGCCATTCATGCGCGCATGCGACAGGAGTTTGAACATGCGGGAGTCTGGGATCTTATGCGGAAACGAATTGCCGCATCCATGTATACGAGACCGGGAGATCCGCTCAAGATCGATGCGGGTTACAAGCCAAATGGCGTGATCCGGATGTTTCACGCCGTCTCCCTGGAGCCGGGCCTGGAGATGGCCAAAGTACTTGCCTTCTCCGCGGCAGGCATACGGCAGGGGGTAGAGCGCGTTGAGAAGGCCGCGCTTGAATTGACTGCCTTTGTGGAGACGGCTAAGAAGATTGGAGCAACGGATGAAGAACCAGAGAGGCTCGCGCTCTATCGATTCGGCATTGAGACGATGGAGGAGCATCAGATCCGCGTGCTGACAACCGCAGATCTGGGGCGAGTGGCGCAAACTGCGCGGCGAGAGCTTCACCTGGAATAAGCAGGTTGTCCGCTCATCTCATGAGTGAGCACTTGAGCGCGCGCCATGGTACACAAACGGAACATGAAAATTAACTCAATAGACTTTGCATAGAATTTATCGAGTCTGCGCTAACATCAATTTGTAAGTCGAGTTCACTACTTAAAGCATCCAGGTAAATATCCAGAAACAAGGACAGATGCTCTCCAATGCTGCGATTGCCCTTTGGGGCAATGCGGCGTTGCAGGATGCTGTTCCGCCGTTTCTTTGATTCAAGACATCCAAGGCAAGATGAGGAGCGCGAGGCGCGAGTGAAGGCACTCGCGCTTTTTCGTTGCCGGAAACAATAAGGAAGGTGTGAGTGAAAATTCGTGAACAATTGCGAATCCTCTGGCAGCAGGCGAAGGGTGGATACCCAATGGAAGCGGGTGCCGCCGCAGAAACTGAAAGACGGACGCTTGCCCTCCCATCCATCCTGACGCCTGTGCGCGCGCAGGGCCAATTGATGCCCAAGGCTACTCCGGCAAATCTCCGTCGATTTGCTGAAACGCCCGTTGTTCGCCGCGCGATCAATGTAATCAAGGATCGTGTGGCCTCAATGGATTGGCAGGTGCGTGTCCGCCGCGGTGCTTCGTTCGCGGATCCGAAAGTCGCAAGCGAAAAATTGCAAGGGCTGAGAAGAGCGCTGGAGGAACCGAACGGTTGCGACAGCTTTCGCACGCTGATTGAGCAGGTGATTGAGGATGCTCTCACTGGCGGATTTGGCGCGATTGAAATGGAACCGACGGGCGACCCGGAACGGCCTGCACTACTGTGGCCGGTGGATGGCGCTTCGATCCGCATCAATGCAAGATGGGATGGCAGTGTGGAGACGCCGCGCTATGCGCAGGTGACAGCAGGGCAACCTGCGTCAGAAGGAATTGCATTACGCGACGATCAACTGATGTATGTCCGCATGAACCCGCGCAGTTTTACGCCGTTCGGTCTTGGTCCACTCGAGGTTGCGTTTGAAACAGTGAATCAATTTCTTTCCGCGCACCGGTTTGCGGGTAAGCTGGCGGCGAATTCAGTGGCGCAGTATGCGCTTTGGCTGAATGAGGCGACACCGGTGCAGCATGAACGCCTGATCCGGTGGTGGCAGGATGAGATTGAAGGAACCGGGCGCGTCCCTTTGCTTTCTACGGAACAGAAGCCCGAAGTTCTTCGCTTTGCACAGGGAACGGACGCTGATTTGCGACTGGCCTGGCAACAGTTTCTTATCCGCATGATTGCCAATGCGTTTGGACTTCCACCGCTTTTGCTGGGTCTGGAGGGAGACGTAAACCGCTCGACCGCGGCAGAGCTTGCCGACGAAGCATTTCGAGGCGCGATTCAACCTCTGGCGCAACTGATTGCCGGCCATATTACACGTGATCTTTTTGCGAAATGCATCGGATGGAATGAATTCGAGTTCATCTTTAATGATCTGAATGCTCGCGATGAAGAAACGGAACTAGCGTTACAAGTACAGCTCCTTCAGGCGGGCGTTTTGACGGTGGATGAAGTGCGCGCCCTTCGGGGTCTGGCACCGCTTCGTCAGTCTGGAGTCGCGCAGCTTTCCGCAGAGAGCCGCGTATAGGAGTTCCTCGTTTTTCAAGTTCTGTAAAGAGTAGTTGGGGGAGGGGCTGATTTTGCTCCTGCCGAAGTGCCGCGTTCAGCGCAGAGGCTCACCAAATTGCGGGCACCGACCTCTGGGCTGGATCTGCGCGCTTCTCAAATTGATTTAACCATCGTGAAATACATCGGAGATCGCATGCAACTGGAAGCAATGGCGGTAACGATTCCTCATGTGGAGGGCCACCCCAATCGCGTGGCTTTTGAAGGGGTGTTGACATTGGTCAACTCAGCGAGTGACAAAGCTCCCTCGGGTGCGCGAGGACACCGCGTAGTCCTCACTCGTGAAGCTGCAGAAAGAGCACTGCCTTCCCTGCTGGGAATGGGTATCGATTATCGACCTGGCTGGGATGGACATGATGCGCGGCGCAAGATCGGCGTATTGACCCAGGCAAATCTTGAGGGCGAGAAACTCGAAGTGCGCGGCTATGTTTACGCACGCGATTTCCCCGAGGTTGCATCGGCGCTGCAGGCCGCATCGGGCAATGAACTGGGTATGAGCTATGAGCTGGCAGATGCCCGCGTGGAGGACATGCGCGCACCCATCTGGCGGCTCACGCGAGTTACCTTCACGGGCGCGGCAGTTCTTCTGCGCGACAAGGCCGCTTATCGAGCAACGAGTTTTCGGATGGCGAGCTGATGAAGCGCCGGTATTAGACAGTGCCACACAGCAAATGCAAGTGAAGTGATTTTGAGCCAAGAAGGAGTGCGATCCACTTCTTTGTTTCTCATCACGGTAGAAAGGATGGATATGGAGACGGACGAAAAGGAAATTTCGGAGCGCCTGGAAGCGATGGAGGCACGTCTGGGAGAAGCATTGCAACAACTGGAAATCAGGCCTGAAGTGCTTGCGGGCGAGCTGGAGCATGTGTCGGCCACAGTGGATCAGAATCCACGTGAAGTTGAGCTTGCCCAAAAGCTTGCCGCTGCTGAGCAAGAGATTGCCGAGCTGAAGGCGGCGAGTGCAGCAGCCGCGCTGAATCCCATGCGCAAGACGGTTCCCGCAGCGACAACCGAGATGCTTGCCAAGCATGGAATTGGCGAGGGCCCTGTGGATGTTCGCACACTGGATGCGGCACTTGCAGGATTGAGTCTGGAACAACGAATCGCAGTGAAGAGCCAATTGCTGCGGGCCGGCGCGATCGCGTAAGCGAATATCCGGCAAGGCACATTGCTCGGCAGTTGTTTGCGGAGTTGCGCACGGTAAGAGCGGAGCACTCCCACCCAGAGTAGAAATCTTAAAACCCGGCCAGGTACTGGCGAACTTCACCGGTGACCTGCCATAAAGCCCCATGGAGGGGGCAATAGAGCCTATGAACGCATCTTTTGCAGACATCCATGCAGCAGCCGATTTTATTGGACCCGGCGCCGTTGAAGTTCCCCTGTACCAGACAGAGATCTTTGATATCTGCCGGCGCTCCAGCCCCTTTGGCCAGAGGATCCGCCAGGTGCCGGCCACCGGCCATCCGTCGCGATTCTTCGAAGAGACGGCGCTGCCAAATCCCGGTACCGCGGGCTTTGTGGATCCTCGCAGCATTTCCGCACCGGTTGTGACGCCCACGCGCGTGGAGCGCAGTGTGCCGTTGAAGGCGATTGTTGCGCAGATCAACTACAACCTGTTTGATATCGAGCTTGGCAATCAGCAGCAGCAGTTTGCTTACCTTCAGGCCAAGGACCTGGTGGACACCGTGAGCGGTGTGATGGTGACGCACGACGTGGCCCTATGGAACGGAAGTGACACGAGCCTGAGTTCGCCGACCACAGCCCAGTACTTTGGCGCAGCGGCGCAGATTGCCGCAGGAGGCAATACGGTCACGATTGGAACATCGGCCTCCATTGTCGACGGAATCAAGTCAGCGGTTGCGGAGATGGTTGCAAGCAATGGGTACGCAGTGCGCCCGACAGCCATCTATGCGAATCCGGTGCTGCTGGATCTGATCGACCGGGAGATCAAGTCAGAATTCAACTTAGTTCTCAACACTGAATCGATTACGGGCGGCATGCGGGTGAAGATGCTTTCCACCCAGGCCGGCGATTTGCCTCTGATTCCCGACTGGAGCCTGAGCTATACGGGTACACCGGGATCAGGCTCTGCGGTGCTGCCTGCCTACATTGTGACCGAGGACCTGATTGAGTATCACTGGCTGGGAGATCCGACACCGCGCATCTTCCAACTTGGCACTCCCGGATCACTTGCCCAGCAGTATGTGGCGGTCAAATTTGGCGCCGTGGTGGTGAAGGGCGCCAACTACGCGCACTATCAAGTGCTGGTGGATCGCTAGGAAGCGGCTGCGCGCTCCTCGTCTTCGTGCGGGTCCGGTGACGCCGGCACCCGCACGAACTACTCGATTCCAACCTGAATTTTGCGGAATGGTGAGCAATGGCCTATCTTCAGCCTTCGGAGTACATCAATTACGGATTGCCTGCAGGAACTTCGGCAGACTGGATCACTGCTGCGTCCGCACTTATTAATAGCTATTGCCGTCGATCGGATCTCAATCCGACGCAATACACCGAGAGATTGCGTTTGACGAAAGGTGCGCTCACCGTGCGCCTTACGTATCTGCCACTGGTGGCAAAAGATGGCGCTGCGTCGCCGCTGATTGCGATGGAAGGGCGCTATGGCCAGCCGAGGCGCGGCGAAATTGCAGACGAAATTCTGCAAGAATTCATTTCCACTTTTTCGATTCCCGGGCAATGGACGACGATCGACACTTCAAAAGTGGATTTCGATGCCGCGACGGGAGAGTTATCCCTGCCGAGCAATGTATTCGGCCTGCCCTATAACGAGCTTTCGATTACGTACACTGCGGGCCTGACGGCGATCGGAGACGATGTGAAATCCGCGTGCGCTCAACTGGTGCGCAACGCACAGTCTACTCCAGCACTGAATGCAAGCCGAGCACAGATTGACTCAATGCAGATGCAGTATTTTTCGAGCTCGCTTGTGGACGAGACCGTGAAAGCGTGGCTGCGTCCCTACGTAGCCAGCAGAGTGGGGTGACGGATGAGCGATACGACTTCCCGTGCTTCATCCGCCATGCCGCAAATGCTGGCCGATGCTCTGCTTCGAAGCACCGGCGGTACAACTGCGTTGTTGCGTGTCACCGGCAGCAATACCAGCTCCAATCCGATGGAAGTTGGGTTGCTATCGGCCACGTTTTATGAGGCGGTGCTGGCACCTGTTGTGATGCGGCGACTACGTCCCTCCTGGAAGCAAGGCGATACATCCCAGTGGGAGCTACTGGTTTCCGCGACGAGTGTCGAAGAGCAGGTGAGCACTCTCGATCTTCCTTCGGCGCAGTCGTTCTTCAACATGACCCTGGGTGTCACAGTTGCTGGACAGGACTACCTAATCGAGTCCATCGCAAGCAATGAAGCCTTTGGTCAGACGTATCTGTACAGGCTGGTCCTGCGCGAGGCGCACGTACAGACTCTTTGAAGAGAGTTGCCGCGCACGATATTCGATTTGCCTACAGCCAACGAGGATCACCATTCTATGCAAAATGCGAAGGACTCTTTTTATGTGGCACTACGCACGCGACTGGCAGCTCTGAATCCGTCACGAACGATCCTGCTGCGAGGCGCTGTGCGGCCGGGCATTGTTGTGGAAGAGGCAGAGGCTCCCTTTGCAACCTTGCCGAGCGACGTTTTCGTGCTGCGCTGGCAGATCCTTGGCCTGGACAGTGCGCTTCCCTTGGCATTGGCTGCTGAGGAGTGCGAGATTTTTTATCAAACCGGCGGCTCGCAGAGTTTCGGCGGCCTTGACCGGGGAAGAATGCTGAGTGCAATGGACTCGGAAGTGGCGCAGTTGCTCCAACCTCAGTCAGCTATGAAGTTCAGTTACAGCACTCAACCGCCTACGCAAATGCTGACACAGGTCTTCTGGGATGATCCTGTGTTCACGCCGATCACAACGCAGCGCGACGTACTGAGCCGCTCGGTCAAGGTGAGAGTGTACAGCTATCAGGAACCGGGGGAATAGATGGCCACAAATTGGTTTGAAGCGCCCGCACCTGTGGCGCGCCGTGTTCGTGCTTACTTTGCTCCAGTGCAAAGAACACTCCAGCAACCGGAACTATTTGATCCGGCGATTCACGGAGATTTCGATTTGGAATCAGCGCCGGCTCCCTGGATTGATCTGGGCTGGATTGAAGGCTTTTCACGGAAATCCAAGAGCAAATCTCAAGCTCTGTTTACCGGCATTCCGGCCAGCGCTCTCGAGCAAGTTCGCGAAACGCTTGAAGCCGAAGTCACTTTCGAGTTTCAGAGCTGGACGAAATTGACGATGTCGTTGGCGACCGGTTCGCAACACATGAACATCCTGGCTTCCTCTGGTGGCGGTGCAACATCGCCTGATGGCGGGCAAGCCCGCGCGGCGGTCGCGCTGGAACCGGGATCAACAGCGAGTTCTTTGATACTCGGAAACGGTAATGCAGCGAAGTTCCCTGCAGGATCGCTCATCGCGGTGGATGCAGATTACACGGGACAGGTGGGATTTGTTGGAACTCCGATTGCCGGTGCGCATGTGCGAGAGGCATTGAGTGATGTGGACTATATTCGCCGGATCACGTTTAACGTGGCTGTCGTGTCTGGCGTCAACGGCGACACGCTGACGCTGGCGCAACCGTTGCCTGGAGGAGAGCCCACACCGGGCGCGAAGATGCAGGCGCTTACCGGCTTTGTTGACCGCGAAGGAGGCAGCTTCTATCAGGAGTGGTCCGCGCTCTTTGTTCTGGCTGGCAGTCAAGGTGAAAGGATTGTTTTCCACTATCCACGATTGCAACAGAATGCGGGCGCCGAAGAGGTCACGGCTTCTCTTGCCGGGAATCAAGATGGCGCGCACCAACGCATCGCCTTGCGAGCAAGTTTCACCGCTCTTCCTGTGAAGGACACGCTCGATGGCGAAAGAGTTCTGTGCTACCGAAGCTTTCTGCCAGCGCCACACGCTGTTATCTAGAACCACGAACTGATAAAGAGATCGGCAAAAACGAAATGAAGATCATTATTCAGGGGCAAGACTACACAGCGGCTCTCGATGCGGCACATCCGATCACGATCGAACGGCGTTGGGCGGAGCCCTCTGCTTGTAATTTGTCGCTGAGTTTGCCGTTGGATGGAAGCCTTGTAGCTCCGACACGGAATCAATCGCTTGCCATTGAGGGAGATGACGGAAGCCGCTATTTTGAGGGCTACATTGCAGCGACTCCATTGGGTGAGTATTCCGGCCTTGGCCTGGAAGGACCACGGTACCGGCTACTGATTGAAGCGGTGAGCGGGGATCATCTTTCCGACACGGCTCCGGATTCAGTGATCCATCCGTCTTCGCCAGTTCTCGAATCATCGGTCTATCGGGGTGCAACGGGATCACTCGTTCGCGACACTGCGACCGGTGCGGTTCATGACCTTGATGAAGGGCCGGGAAGTCTGCGGGAAATCAGGCTTTCATGGAACTCGTCTGCAAAGCGCATGCTTGCAAATGACATTACGGTGTGTGGAAGCATTGAACCTACCAATTACGTAACGGAGCTATTCCAGGGAGATGGAGTTACCAGCCAGTTCTTCCTTACGGGCAAACCGTATTTCCCAACGTCACAGCGGGAAACGATCATTGACGAGCCATTTACCGAAGGTGCGCTCAATGCGCGAAATTGGTCGAACACGGGAAGTCCAGGCTACCTGACACTTGGTAATGGCGGACTTGCCATGCAGGGCGGAAGGGGTACCGATGGGACCACGATGCTTACGTGGCTCAGCCCTGTTGAGATGGGCGGCACCCTCCTGCTTGAGGCGACGGGCGTATCCCTGCAAGCCGGAAGCGCGGGACTGCTGGCCGCCTTTTTCAACGGGGTGTTGACGCAAGCGGGATGTGTTGCGGGATTTCAGGCAAGGGCAGACGCGGGCACAGGCGCAGTTACACTTCAGCCTGTTGTCAACGGTTCACCCCTGGGTTCAACGTACGCGGTGAATTCTTCCCATCAGTACGCGCTGCGCATGCGCGTACATTGCCCTGAGGATCAACGAGTCCTCTCCATCTTCCGTGCTTTCGATGGCACATCACTCAACAGCTATGGGGGAGAGAGCAATCAAGCTCCGGCATATCTTCTGTTCGAGATCCAGGAGTTTGTGGATGGTGTGGCCGGCATGCCATTGACTTTGTATGACGGCTCCATGGTCAGTTTGCCGTCAACCTGCACTTTCGCCGCCGCCAGCAGCCTCAATTTGCAGGGCTCGATCCGTTCCGTACATCTTGAAAGTCTTGGTTCCAGCTGGGTGGCGACCACACCCCCTGGAGGCAGTCCGCAATCGCGTCGCATCGGGTCAATGGCCCAGTCTGCGGAGTGCCAACTGGATCGCGGAGGTGAGCTCAGATTCTTCCCTGGCTTTACGCCGCCAGTGAACACGTTGATTGCGGTGAGTTATCGTGCATCCGGCAGAGCTGTTGGACGAGCAGTTAATTCAACAAGCCAGTCTGAACTAACTTCGGCCGGGTTTCCTCAGGTGGCGGCCTGGCAGGGAACCGTTATGAATCCAGCCGTGCGCTCTTCCCAGGACTGTCGGAATGCAGCACTTGCACTCGTTGACGTGGCAATCGATCCGGGGGCGGTTTGGAAAGGTACCTGTCAGGCATTGGGCAATAGCTTTTCGAAGGATGTGCAGCCCGGAGATGCGCTTCGATTGAATGCATCTTCTTTGAATTGCGCGGCGCTTGTGGTTGCACGAAGCGTGACGTTAAGTTACCGGGCAAGCTATCCAGATCTGGTTGAATACAGCATTGATTTTGCAAATGACTGGGCGGGCGCACTGGCAATGGACACCACAGAGACAGTGCCCGCCGATGTGATGTTGCCCGCCGCCGTTGGTGTCACCGTGCTTTCGAATCTGAGTGGAGTACGTGTTACCCAGTTGAGCGGCGCCACGGTGACGGTTGACGTGGGTGTGACTGCCCCCGCAGGTGGAGGCTTTGAGGTGCGCCGTCGTGACAATGCGTTTGGTCCGCACGAGACGCCAGATCTTGTGCTGCGGGCGACAACATCAATCATGAGTTTTGTACGCGTTTCTGCAACCGACCGTTTCTACATCCGCATCTTCGATGGCGCCAATCCGCCGAATTACTCGGAGTTTTCCGCGGCGCTCATCTTCAATCTGCCGCTGGGTTCATGAGTTGTTCAATTTCGCAGCCAGCCTCAACGGTGAAGGAGTCCAAAAAATGCGCATGATGAATGAGTTTGAGGCCCAGGTGCTCCGCGACCTGAGTGTTCTCAAATCACAAATGAGTGGACTCGTGGGCGATGGGAGCGGCGGGCGGCTGTATGAGCTGGAGCGTCGCATGGAGCAGCATGAGCTGAACTGGCAGCGCGCCAAGGGGTTTGCCGCAGCAATGGGTGTTTTGCTGGCCGTCATTGAAGTTGCGGTCCAAGCGTGGTTCAGGAAGTGAGGCCTCGTATAATCGGCCCATGAAAGAAAAGCCTTTGGTGGGCGTGGTGATGGGGTCGAAGAGCGACTATGAGACGCTCTCAGCGGCCGTGGAGATTTTGCGCGCGCTCAATATTCCGCATGAAGCCAGGATTGTCAGTGCGCATCGCACGCCGGACTGGCTTTTCAAGTATGCGGAGACCGCGCGTGAGCGTGGGTTGCGCGTGATAATTGCGGGCGCTGGAGGTGCTGCGCACCTGCCCGGCATGCTGGCCGCCAAGACTCTGGTGCCGGTGTTGGGTGTTCCGGTTTCCGCGACACAACTGCAGGGGATGGATTCTCTGCTTTCGATTGTGCAGATGCCCAAAGGAGTTCCCGTGGGCACGCTGGCGATCGGCAAGCCGGGCGCGGCGAATGCGGCGCTACTTGCGGCGGAGATACTGGCGACGACCGATGGGGCGCTCTATGAGCGACTGGCGGAATGGCGCAAGGCGCGTACGGATGAAGTTCTCCAACAGGAGCTTCCGGAGTGACCGCTTCTCTCAATGACAATTCAAACGTGGTGAAGCCCGGCGGCCTGATTGCCATTCTGGGCGGCGGACAGTTGGGGCGCATGACGGCGATGGCCGCGAGAACGATGGGCTATCACGTGCGCGTGATGGACCCCGAGGCCGCATGCCCCGCAAGCTATGTGGTCGACGAGACGATTGTGGGGCGATGGGATGATGTGGATGCCGCGCGGCGGCTGGCTACTGGCGCCGATGCCGTGACGCTGGAGATTGAACAGATTGGCGTGGACGCACTGAAGCGTGTGGCGCAAATTGCACCTCTGCGGCCGGGCGTGGAAGCGATTCGCATTATTCAGGACAAGACGCTGCAGAAGACCTGGCTTGCGGAACATGGATTTCCGGTTGGCGCGTTCCATGTGGCAACCAGCGCGGCAGAACTGGCCGATGCCGTGCATGCGTTGGGCGACGTGTTTGTGAAGATTGGCCGCGGCGGCTATGACGGTCGCGGACAGGCCCGCGCTGCGCACGGTTCTGATTTTGGACAGGTGTGGCAGGGGCTTGGCGGGAAGCCCTGCGTGGTTGAAAAGGCTCTTGAACTTGAATGCGAGATCAGCGTGATGGCGGCGCGCAATCCCGCGGGCGAGGTGCGCAGTTATCCGGCGGCGCGCAATCATCACGAAAATCAGATTCTGGCGTGGAGCGTGCTGCCGGCGAACGTGGGTCCGGAGCTAGAGCGGCGCGCCGAGGAACTGGCTTCAGCCATTAGTGCTGAGCTGGGCATTGAAGGGCTGCTCTGCGTGGAGATGTTTGTGACGAAGCAGGGAGAGCTTCTGGTGAACGAGCTGGCGCCGCGTCCGCACAACAGTTATCACCAGAGCGAGCGCGGCTGCGCGACGAGCCAGTTTGAGCAGCTTGTTCGAACGACGTGCAATCTACCGCTGGGCGACACAAGCCTGATTGCGCCATGCGCGATTGTGAACCTGCTGGGCGAGGTATGGCTTGATGCGCCGGACAATGCTCCGAACTTTGCGGCAGCAATGGAAGTCCCCGGCGTGCGGCTGCACCTCTACGAGAAGCGCGAAGCACGTCGTGGGCGCAAGATGGGGCACTTGTCGAGTGTTGGCGCGACGGCGGAAGAGGCGCTTGAGCGGGTGCTGGAAGCGAAGGGAAGACTCTAGCGGTTCGCTAATTCCGTTCAGACCCAAACATCATTCGGCGCCGTGCGATCGTCTTCCTGCTCGCCGGTGTTCTTCACGCCGCGCGGCTCAATGAGCATCAGTTTCACTTCGCGCTCGGCGACAGGCTTGTGCTCAACACCTTTGGGAACGACGAACAGTTCTCCTGGACCGATGTGGACCGCGCCGTCACGGAAATCGATGCGAAGGTTGCCTTCGATCACAATAAAAGTTTCGTCGGTGTCTGCGTGGCTATGCCAGACAAAGTCGCCCTGCAGCTTGACGACCTTGAACTGGTAGTCATTCATCTCGGCAATGACTTTGGGCTGCCATTGCTCCGTGAAGAGGCCGAACTTCTGTTGCAGGTTAATGGCGCTGTAAGACATGCGACCTCCTAATCGAAGTCTTGTCACCCGAGAGCCAACTTATGCCAGCGTCTTCTCCCACCGCTTTGGCCGCTTATTGGCCTGCAGGATGCGCTTGCGCAAACGAAGCGACTTGGGTGTGACTTCGACGAGCTCGTCCTCGGCGATGAATTCGATGGCCTGCTCCAGATTGAGTGCCTTGTAGGGCACCAGCCGGATGGCATCGTCAGCGCTCGAAGCGCGCATGTTGGTGAGCTTCTTTTCGCGGACGACGTTGACGTCGAGGTCGTTGTCACGCGAGTGTTCGCCGACAACCATTCCTTCATAGACTTCGACACCCGGTCCAACAAAGAGTATGCCGCGCTCCTGAAGACCATTGAGCGAATAGGTCGTGGTTGCGCCCTGGCGGTCTGCAATCAGCGCTCCTGTTGGCCGCTGGGGAATCTCGCCCTGGTAGGGAATGTATCCGTCGAAGAGCGCATTCATTACGATGGTGCCACGGGTTTCAGTGAGCATTTCACTGCGCAGGCCGATGAGACCGCGACTGGGCACACGAAACTCCATGCGCACGCGGCCTGATCCGTGATTGTGCATCTTGGTCATCTCGCCCTTGCGCGGGCCGAGCTTCTCGATGACAACGCCCGTGTGTTCTTCAGGCACGTCGATGGTCAAGTGCTCGACAGGCTCCATACGTACGCCATCGACCATACGCGTCACAATTTCGGGACGGCCAACCATCAGCTCGAATCCCTCGCGACGCATCATTTCAATGAGAATTGCGAGCTGCAGCTCTCCGCGACCCAGGACCTTGAATGTGTCGGGCGAGTCCAACTCTTCCACGCGAATCGAAACGTTGGTGAGGAGTTCCTTGTCGAGCCGCTCGCGCAAATTGCGACTGGTGACGTACTGTCCTTCGCGTCCGGCAAACGGTCCATTGTTCACGCTGAACTGAATAGCAATGGTTGGTTCGTCAATGACAATGAGTGGCAACGGTTCCGGGTTTTCAAGCGAGGTGATTGTCTCGCCGATGGTGATGCCTTCCACTCCGGCCACCGCGACGATATCGCCCATGGTGGTCTCAGTAATTTCGGTACGCTTGAGGCCACTGAAGGTGAAGAGCTTGGTGATCTTCGTCTTCATCAGCGAGCCGTCACGGCGCGAGATGTTGACTTCGTCGCCCGCATGCAACGTGCCCTGAAAGACACGGCAGATGGCGATGCGGCCGAAGTAGTCGGAGTAGTCGAGGTTGGTGACCAGAATCTGCAGCGAGCCTTCCGCATCGCCCACTGCGGCCGGAATGGTCGACACGATGGAATCAAAGAGCGGCTTCAGGTCTGTTCCCGGCGTGGCGGGATCCGTTGTGGCAGTCCCGAGCTTTGCCACGGTGTACAGAACCGGAAACTCGAGCTGATGCTCGTCGGCATCCAGATCGATAAAAAGATCGTAAATTTCGTTGAGCACTTCCTGCGGGCGTGCATCGGGGCGGTCAATCTTGTTGATTACGACGATGGGCGGCAACTTGGCTTCAAGAGCCTTTGCCAGCACATAGCGCGTCTGCGGCAGCGGACCCTCGGCAGCATCCACCAGCAGCATCACGCCATCCACCATTTTGAGCGCGCGCTCCACTTCACCGCCAAAGTCGGCGTGGCCGGGTGTGTCCACAATGTTGATCTTGCCTCCGTCATAGTGGATGGCGGTGTTCTTGGCAAGAATGGTGATCCCGCGCTCGCGTTCCAGCTCGTTTGAGTCCATCACGCGATCAGCCACCTGCTCATTGGCGCGGAAGGTTCCGGCCTGGCGAAGCATTGCATCGACAAGCGTGGTCTTGCCGTGGTCAACGTGGGCGATGATGGCGATATTGCGTATCGTCTGAGTCACAGAGCGGGAGTCCTTAACTGGATTTGGGGGCGTTGCGCGATGACGGCCTGGTCCTTCAAGAAAGGAACGCCGTTGTTCGGTGCAAACCTGCGGAACTCTGGCCGCACAATTACCCAGTTTCCATCATATCAGGCGGGCTTTTCAGAGCCCTTATGGTTGGCATGGCGATGCGCGCGTTTATGTGCCGAAGTGGCTTCTGCCAAGTCAAATGCGGCATTTACAAGCGCGATATGCGAGAAAGCCTGCGGGAAATTTCCCACCAGGCGCTGGAGTTTCACATCGTACTCTTCTGACAAGAGCCCCAGGTCATTGCGTAAGGCAAGTAACTTCTCAAAGAGCTTACGAGCATCTTCCAGGCGTCCAATCGCCTTCAGACTGCTCACCATCCAGAAGCTGCACGCAAGAAACACGCCCTCACCCGGTGGAAGGCCGTCCGGAGCCTTCGACGTGTCGTAGCGAAGCACAAATCCGTCAGGCATCAGCTCGCGCTCAATCGCTTCCACGGTCGATTTCACGCGCGGATCGCTGCCGGGCAGAAATCCGACGACGGGCATCAGAAGCAGCGCCGCATCCAGCTCGCCTGACCCATAGGCTTGCGCAAAGCAGTTTTTCTCCGCATTAAAAGCCTTGTCGCAAATCTCCTTATGAATGGTGTCGCGGATCTCTTTCCATCGATCCACGGGCGCATCGTATTCAAGTTGCTCCGCCAGCAGCACTGCCCGATCGAATGCAACCCAGGCCATCATCTTCGAATAGGTGAACTGTTGCGGGCCGCCGCGCGTCTCCCAAATTCCCTGGTCAGGGTCATGCCAGATTGCCTCAAGGTGATTGAGCAACAAAACCAGCACTCTGAAATCACGTTCCCCGTGTCTGCGCATGCTGCGCTGGGCGTGAAAGAACGAGTCCAGCATCTCTCCGAAGATGTCCAGCTGCACCTGCAGAGAAGCCGCATTGCCGATGCGCACCGGACTTGACTGCTCATAGCCGGTGAGCCAATCCACCTCCCACTCCACCAATTGCCGCTCGCCTTTCAGCCCATACATGATCTGCACCTGGTCAGGGCTGCCAGCAAGCGCACGCAGTAACCAGGACTGCCAGGCCTCCGCTTCATTGAAGTAGCCTGCGTTGGTGAGCGCGAGGAGAGTGAAGGTAGAGTCGCGCAGCCAGCAATAGCGATAGTCCCAGTTGCGCTGTCCACCAATTGATTCAGGCAGCGACGTTGTGACTGCGGCGACAATGCCACCTGTCGGTCGAAACGTCATCGCCTTCAGAGCCATCAACGATCGTTCCACCGCTTCCTGGTACTTGCCGGTGTACTTCAGTTGTCCGCTCCATTTTTGCCAATACTCTTCAGTATGGTTCAACGCAGTTTCATGATGAACCGGCCGCGGTTCCGGCTGAAAGGAGTTGCCGTAGCGAAGCGAAAACGTCGCCTGCGTGCCTTCACTCATGGTGAACTCCGCCACGGTCTTCAGGTTTTCGCCACGCACCGGCACGGATGCCTGCAGGATGACAAGATTCGGACCCGCAACGGCACGCACGCCCCCGTCAAAGTGCGTGACCCATGGAACAGTCCGCCCGTAATCAAAGCGCAGCCTCAGATCCATGCGCATCTTCAGGCTTCCGCGAATTCCTTCCACAACACGCACAATTGCCGAGTGCTGGTCGCGAATGGGCATGTAGTCGGTCAGGCGAACGGCGCCATCTGCGTTTTCAAACACGGTTTCCAAAATCAATGTGTGATCGCGGTAGTATCGCGTCGCCGAGCATGTGCCATCCTCGGGCGCAATCTTCCAGTAGCCGTTCTCTTCCGTGCCCAGCAGCGCGGCAAAGCAGGCCTCCGACGAAAAGTCGGGCCAGCAGAGCCAGTCGATGGATCCCTTCCGATCCACCAGTGCCGCCGTCTCACAATCTCCAATCAAGGCGTAGTCTTCAATCCGTGCAGCCATCGTCTTCCTTATTGTTCGTGATAATTGCGCATCAGCCCGCCATCGACAACAAACGTTGCGCCTGTCACATAGGCTGCTTCGTCTGATGCCAGAAAAGTCACCATGCTCGCTACATCTTCCGGTGTGCCCAGTCTTCCCAGGGGAATCTTTTTCAGCAGTGCGTTCAGTTTCTCTTTGTCATTCAGTAGCGCAGTGTTGATAGGCGTTGCAATCGCTCCCGGAGCGATATTATTCACCGTAATCCCCAGTGGCCCCAGTTCCACTGCCAGGTCGCGCATCAGCATGCGTAAACCGCCCTTGCTGCAGCAGTAGGTTGAAAATCCGGGGAAAGCCATGTCCTCATGGACTGAGCTGATGTTTACGATGCGCCCCGGCTTGTTGACTGCGCGCAGCCATTGCACAAACGCCTGCGTCAGAAAGAACGGTCCGCGCAGGTTCACGTCCATCACCTTGTCGTAGTCTGCTTCCGTCGTGTCCCAGAACGCGGCCTTGTGCTCCATGCCTGCGTTATTAATCAGGATGTCCGCCGAGCCGAAGTGGTTCCATGCTTCTTCCACAAGCTTGCGCACATCGCCATGGCTTGTTACGTCCGCCTTGAATAGCTCTCCTTCGCTGCCGGCCTTTTCAATCGCGCGCTGTGTGTCCTCCGCACCTGCTGAGTCGCCAATGTAATCGACAATCACTTTGGCTCCCTCGCAACCGAGCCGCTCGGCAATGGCCTTGCCAATGCCCGAACCCGCCCCGGTTACAATCGCGACTTTTCCCGCTAAACGCTGCATTCCACGCTCCTTTTCGCAAAATTTTCCCTTCAGTCTCTATCCTGTTGGATGCGAGAATGCGCCACGCGTGGCCTGAACGATTTCAATCCATGCGCAAATTGCGGGCACTGCGGCTTTCCCGGCACCGGCGCGCTCGAATACAATTCGCCGCAAATGAAAAACACTGCTTCTGCTTCCCTGCAATCCTCGCGCCGCATATTCAAACCGCGTTTCGCGCATCTCTTCGCCGCTTCACTTCTCTCCGCCGCAATCTTCGCTTTGCTTGCCATTACCGCATCCATCCATGCCCAGGCAAAGCATCTGCTCATCTACACCATCGACGTGGAAGGCGGTCAGTCGACGCTGATTGTTTCTCCCACGGGCGCTTCCATGCTCGTTGATACCGGCTGGGGCGGAAATGACGGTCGTGACGCCAAACGGATTCAGGCGGCAATGAAAGACGCCGGCATCACCAGACTGGACCACGTTCTCATTACGCACTTCCATACCGATCACGTGGGCGGTGTGCCGAATCTTGTTGCCCGCGTAAAGGTGGGCGAATTCCTTGACCACGGTGAGAATCGTGAAGACTCCGATATCACGCGCCACGATTATGCCGCGTACCTCAAGGCCATCCAGGGAACGCCGCGCCGCATTGTGCATCCCGGAGACACGATCGACATCCCCGGACTTACCACGATCGTTCTCGCTGCGGATGGCGAGCACATCAAGTCCGTGCCGGGCATTAAGCCGGAGCCGAACTCCTACTGCGCCAGCGAGCCCAAGTGGACACTCGATACAACGGAGAATCCGCGCTCGGCCGGTGTGCTCATCCGCTACGGTAAGTTTCGCTTTCTCGATCTGGGCGACCTGACCAAGGCCAAAGAGATTCCGCTGGTCTGTCCAGACAATTTAATCGGACACGTGGATCTCTATCTCGTCAATCACCACGGCATGAATCTTTCCAATAGCAAGGCCTTCGTTTTCGCCATCCATCCGCGTGTGGCCATCATGGACAACGGCGCGCACAAGGCCGGTATGCCTGAGGCGTATGACACGGTGCATGCAAGCCCCGGCCTCAAGGCGCTCTACATGCTCCACATCAATGAGACTTCCGATGCAGCACACAACAGTCCCGCACCGTTTGTCGCCAATCTTAAGGGCGGATCAGACGGCAATTATTTCAAGGTGGTTGCGGATTCCGACGGCAATTTCAGCGTGCTCAACTCACGCACCGGAAAGACGGCGGAATACCCCGCGCGGTAACAGAGCAGAACTGGTTTCAATCGGAACTGATTGCAAGAAAGAGGTGAAAACAATGCGCAAACATTTCAATTGGTGGCGGATTGGCGCTCTTTGCATGGTGTTGTGCACTCTGCCTGTTGCGCATTCTCAAACACCACAACCTCCTCCGCCGGTCTTTCGCATGCCCCCACCCACTCCCAATGACACGTTGAAATCAGTGGAAGTGTTGCCCGACCGGCAGGTGCAGTTTCGCATCTGGGCCCCTGATGCATCGGAGGTCAAACTGCAGGCGGAGGGCCTTGAAGCGACGCCGAATATCACTCCCGATGTGGTGATGAAAGCCATGGGTGGAGTGGCAATGAAGAAGGGTGACAAGGGAATCTGGGAGGCCACAATCGGCCCCATTGAGCCGGGCGTCTACCGTTACAACTTTGTGGTGGATGGAGTGAACACCACCGATCCCCGCAATCCCCTTACCTCGCAATCGCTGAACCAGTCGCGCAGCGTGTACGAGGTTCCCGGAGCCCCGTTCCTTGAATACAAGGATGACGTTCCACACGGGGCAATCAGTTCGGTCTATTACTACTCCAAAGCAACGAACGGCCTTCGCCGCATGCATGTTTACACGCCGCCGGGCTATGAGAATGGAACAGCGCGCCTTCCTGTTCTCTACCTGCTCCACGGCGGCGGAGATACAGACGACTCATGGACTTCAGTCGGTCGCGCCGGTGCCATTCTGGACAATCTGATTGCCGCGCACAAGGCCGTTCCCATGATCATCGTCATGCCCGCCGGTCACGTTTCAAGAGATTTCCATCTCGCGCCCGGCGTGCGCATGGGTCACGATGCCTTCAATGAAGATCTTGTATCCGTCGTGCTGCCTTACGTCGATGGCCATTACAGAACCGTTGCGGACCGCGATCATCGTGCCCTGGCTGGTCTTTCAATGGGCGGGCTGCAGGCACTTAATATTTCGTTGGATAACTCCGCCGACTTTGCCTGGATTGGCATCTTCAGTTCGGGCTGGTTCCCTGACAACCAAAAGGAAGAGGAAGACACGGACATCGCACAATTCAAGGCTTCGGGAAAGCCGTTCCGACTGTACTGGGTTGGATCTGGAAAGTACGACATCGCACGGGCCAACAGCGACGCCACGATCGCTCTGCTGAATAAGGCAGGCATCCAGACCGAAGTACACTCGAGCGGCGGCTTTCACGCATGGAACAACTGGCGCGATTACCTGGATATCTTTGCGCAGAAGCTCTTTGTCGACGCGAAGGCCCGCTAGGCTGCCGCGCATACTCCAGCCAGACCTTGAATCTGTCTATTGCACAGTTAGCGTGACGTTGCTCGTGCTGCTAGTCGAGCCCGAGGTACCCGTTACGGTAATTGTGTACGTGCCGGGAGTGGTGCCAGGGATGACCTGGGGAGGTGTGCTGCTGTTTCCCCCACCTCCACCACAGGCTGCAACGCCAGCGCTGAGTGCGATCAAAAGCAAAATCATCGCAAAGAAGGAGCGTAACCTTCGGCGACGAGCGGGTATGCCCAATAAAATGACGCATGCCAGGGCCGCGCTTCCTGATCCGTACCATGGAGCGAAAGGACCCGAGGGTTGAGTGAGTGACGCACTGGACTGGGCTTTGGTGTTGACCGTGAGGGTCGCGGTCTTTGCATTGGTGTCGCTTATAGTTACTGGAGTTGTTGAACCGAAGCTGAGCGTGGGTAAATTCGATGCGCCGGCTGGGCTGCTGGCAATGGTGGCGGTCAGATTGACCGTACCAGTGAACCCCCCACTTGGAGTCAGTGTGATAGTCGAGGTATTACCGCTGGTCGCGCCTCTCGATACAGTCAGATTCGTCCCTGAAATGGATAGCGAGGGATTAGGCACGGCGGTAACGGAAACAATCTCTGCTCCACTCCCCGGAGAGTAGTTAGCGTCTCCACTGTAGGTCGCAGTCACAGTATCGCCACCAATGTCCAGAGAGTTCGCAGGGATTGTGATGGTTGCAGTACCTGCATTCAACTGAACTGCAGAAGACGTATAGGATCCGCTGGATAGTGTTATCGTGCCCGTTGCGTCCGGTAGGTTATTTCCTGGATTCGCGACCGCCACAGTCACATCCAGAGGTTGATTTACGACGGTCGTAAGATTTGCATATGGGAAGTAAACCAATCCGTTCGCAAATACGTTTACCACGCCGGTGCCTGTTCCGCTTGTGTAGTTAGAATCCCCGAGATACGTGGCAGTCAGCGGATTTGAACCTCCCAGAAGACTGTTCTGGATCACAAAGGTAGCAGCGCCGTTTGTAAGAGGCAGCGTGTCCCACCAATACCCACCCTGCAGAGTGATATTGCCGGTCGGAATAGGGTCCCCGCTTGCACCGCTAACGGACACAACAACGCTGACCGGATAATTTACCGTTCCACCAGGCGCTGCCACCACGATGTTCGGATGAATCGTTCCGGAGCCTTCCATGTTGATGTAACCGGATGACGATGCTGTCGCGTAGTACTGGTCGCCGCTGTAGGTTGCGGTAACCATCGTGTTTCCGACTGGCAGCGAGTTTGCGGGTATCGTTATCGCGGCCGATGAGTTCGTCACAGTAACAGGCGACGATGTGATGCCTTTGTAGGTAAGTGTCATTGTTCCGGTCGGAGCCTGAAGTCCGTTTGCTTCGACCGGTATCATATTGACCGTGACAGTGACCGGCTGATTGGTGGGAGTAGTGGTAGATGGCGGCATAACTACGAGAGAAAGGTACATCGGCAGGATTGTGAACTGAACTGGGCCGGATGTAGAGGAAGCATAGTTTCCGTCGCCTGAATAGCCTGCAGTGACCGTGTACGATCCGACAATCAGTGTCGAGTTTGTGATAGTAGCACTGCCGCTTGCGAGGGTCGATCTACCAGCTGCGGTGCCTGACAATGAAGCTGAACCAAGCGGCGTTGATCCGTTCATAAAGGTCACCGTGCCGGTTGGTGCCGCGCCCGCGCTATTCGAGCTGAGCGTCGTACTCAAAGTGACCGCCGACCCTGCCACTATTGAGTAAGGAATGGAAGAACTCAGATTCAATGAAGTAATCGCCGGTGTAACGGTCAATGCAACTGGCGCACTTGTACTTGCCTGAAAGCTCGCGTCTCCCGGAAATTCCGCGGTGAGGCTGCTGCTGCCGCCGGAGATGGTCGTGGTCTGCAGCTCGGCGTGACCGGTACTGTCCAGGGTTGACGCCCCGATCGTGCTTGTACCCGATTTGAAGGTGATTGTGCCGGTGGCTTGACCGTTGGGATTGGAAGCCGACGCGCTGTTACCGTAAGGCTGTGCATCCAGAAGATAGATAAAGCCATAGTAGGGTGTCGAGGCTGGCTGTCCGGTGCTTGGGTCGTAGTAGCCCGCAACTTTAAGTTGAACCGAGCTGCTCTCAGGGGACACAGTGACAGGGATGGCGTTGGAATCGCTCTGCGCGAAGGTGCTTGAACCACCATAGTGCGCAGAAACCTGATAGCTTCCGCCCGGGAGTGAATTGATGTTGGCGGACACACTCCCTGAAGAAAGCGTCAGTGTACCGAGTGCCACGTTGTTAGGGAACGCTGCGGGTTCCAAATCGTCAACCAACGCAACATCGCCGGTCGGCGTTCCATTACTGCCGCTCACAGTTGCGTTTACGCCCACAGTCTGGCCGTGCGTAATGTTGACGGCTGCGGTGCCGCCGTTGAGTTGTAAGGCTGAGGTGGTGCTGGCAAGGCCAGCCGACGCCCAATTCGAGCTCATCTGCTTTACGTCCACGCTGCCTAGTCCAGTGGCCTCGTCATAGCCTGTGGCGGTGTTGTAGCCGGAAAGGAACGTATAACCGCTGGGCTGCCAGGTGCAGTCTGGTGTTCCAACCTGGCAGTTCACGGAATTGTTTCCCGCAGTGACATCATGAAACACCGTGGTGTATTTGGTCTTTGCCAGGTTGTAGAGCACATAGTTTGCTTGACCGAGTCTTGATCCGGTTCGCTGCATTGCGAGCGCGAGCATTCCAGCGAATGCGGGTGACGATGCGGATGTACCTCCCACACCCGTCAGGTAAAAGTTGTTGCCTGCCGTATTGCTGCCGGCGCAATCCGTGATGGGGCTATTCGTGTTGTAGTTGTAATCCTGATCTGTGCAGATTCCCCAAAGCGCTCCATAAAAGCCGCTACCCGCCAAAAATGAGACGTCGGGTTGATTGCGGTGCGTATTGATACCGAACCCGGTCTGCCATGACGGAAGCGTGTAGACCGAGCTTGGTCCTCCACCTGCGGCAATGATGTTGTTGGAATGGCCATAATAGGAAAGTGGTCTGTTTCCTGAGACCGAACCATTTGGATACGTTGAATTGTTCCAGGGTTCTTCGGGAATGTATTTAAGCGCGCTGCGGTGGTTGGGGAACACATTCGTGACATCAACGTAGCTTGTGAAGCTTGTCGGAAAGTTGCTGTACAAAGCGTCATAGTCTGTACCACCGACGGCGATATTGAACGGTGTAGATGCCAGGCCGTTGACTCCGAGACCGCTCGACGCAGTGCTCTCGGTATTTGGGTTGTCGCAGCCTGCCGAACCACTATCACCTGTGGACACGGTGACCGAGATTCCTTGGGCAGCAGCCTGTTCCCAAAGGTCATAGATGTATTGATTGGCAGCGGCCCCAAGGGCGTTCTCACACGCGCCGAAGCTGACATTCAGAATGTCGGCCTGATTATCGTCGAGAGCCCGCCCGATGGCTAGAAAGAGACCCGACTGATAGTCGGTATCCGCTGCTGTATAGAGAATGATGTTCGCGTTGGGTGCGATGCCGCCAGCGACCTCCGTATCAAGATATGCCTCGATTGCGTCTTGATTTTCGCCGGGATCTTTACCATCTACGACAACGGTGGTGGCCTTGGGGCTGAGTCCGAATGTTGCTCGGTAGTTGGCGTTCTGCGTTACATCGATATTGGAATCGCCCGCGATGCCGATGGTGACACCTGTTCCGTCGTAGGACGTTCCTGAATAGGCGGGATTCAGCGCATTCGGAGTGTCGTAAATTGTGGCGGCATCTGCTGGACCCAGATAGACGTAATAACCGTTGGCTGTATTGCCGGTCGTGTAGGTAGGGGTAACTGTGTGCTCAGTCGGGTTCACCAAGGCGCTGGGTCCGTGTATGATTTGCGCCTTCGGCTTGAAGCTGTTTAACGAAGTAACTCCGGCAACCACACGCGCCAAACCGGAAGGAATTTGCGGATCACTTGTATTGGCCCAATACTGCTTCCCTGCAATCACGAAACTGTGAATCGAGGTATGAAATGCCCCTTCCACCTGTCCCACATTGCCTGAGAACTCAATGGCAAGACGACTCTTGGAAATCTTGCTGACCGAAAAACCCTGCTTCGTTAGCCAGGACTCCACCGCCTGCAAGTCGTTGTCGCTGACTCCAAAGCGATGCCCGAACTCTTCAGGAGTAAGAAACTTGTGGTATTGCGCCGAATTAGCATCCTGCACGTGCTGCAGATAGGTCTGCAGCTGCGCTTCCTGTTGTGCGCTTCGGGACAAGATGAGGATCAGGCGGCCGGCCGACATCGATACGGGCGCGGGACCTGTATCAAAACGGCTTTTGGCCAAAGGAGCAATATTACCTCGCAGCGTCACCAGAGGGGTCTGATCAATGGCCTGCGTAATACGAGGTTTAATACCTTGACCTTCCGAAACTTGCGCCGCGGCCTTTCCATCAAAACTGACCGTGTAGAAGGTAATAAGCAGAAGCAACAAAACGAGCCAAGAGCGCGGCGTCCCCATGCGATGTTCCACCTCTGCGCAGAAGCCCATAGCAGCCCGTTACGCAGTCTCAATCGAATTAGTGTGCTTAGTGAATTCGCGAAGAGTCTACCATGACTTCTTGGTCTTTGCCATAAGGTGCGATGGCTAAGTTTCAAGAAAGCCTCTGACTCTCAATAGGAATTCCCATCCACTGTCTATCGACCGAGATTCAACCTCATTTCGGTTGCTCAATGGCACATGACTGTATGGATACTTCTGCAGTGGGCAGAAGTGTTAGCGGAACAAGCTCAGATCTATCGAATCAGCCATGGCGGAGTAGCCTGCGTCTTTGGGATGCAGGTGATCGCCGCTATCGTACTGAGGAGCATAGACCAGTGGATTCGCCGGATCGCGCGTGGCCTTGTCAAAGTCGACCGTGCCGTCAAAGACGCCCGAAGTCAAAATCCATGCGTTGACTGCCTCCCGAATCTTCTCGCCCTTCTCAGTGAAATATCCAGCGCCCTTGTAAGGAGTCAGCGTGGCTCCGAAGACCTTGATGCCGTGCTCATGCGCCCGCGCCACCAGTTGCGCAAGGCCCTGCTCCAGATCTTCGGCCGTCAGGTTGTAGTCGGGCTGGTTGGGGTTGTGTAATGCGCCAATATCATTAATGCTTTCGAGCACAATGATGTACTTCACGCCGGCCTGCGCAAGCACATCGCGATCGAAGCGGGCCAGCGCATTGGGTCCAACACAGTGGATGAGAACGCAGTTGCCGCCAATGCCTTCATCCAGAACGGACAGATTCGCTGTCGCCGGATTATCGCGCAGCCGCGTTGCAAGGTAATCAGGCCAACGGTGGTTCTCATTCTCCGTTGCATACGCACCATCCGTGATCGAGTCGCCAAAGGCTACAACCGCCGCGGCTTTCGCGGCAGTCGGAGTCACATCGACACCCTTGACGAAATACCACGAGGGAACAACTTTTGGCGCAGTCAGCTCCGCGTCACGCACATGATTGCCCGCCGCAATGTAGTTGTCCTGCTGCGCGCTGGAGTGAACGGAGACATCGCTGATCTGCTGCAGCGGAAGATAGATGCTGATGGACAGGTCAATTCCCGCGGGTACGGCAAGTGCCACGGGATCGGAAAGAACCTCCGCTCCGGGAGGAATAACGATCGACGCAGATCCGCCAAACTTCAGATCATGCAACGTTGCGGTGTCAATGCCGCTGGCGCTCGCGGTGCGCGCCACAGACGCCGCATCCACATGCAAAGGCTCTTTGCCAAACTCATTCGTCAGGCGCACGCGTAGTTCACTGCCGGCCAGCGAAGTGTGCACTACCTCGCGCAGAGTTGAGTCCACAAGCGTGGGAATCGTGTGCCACGGGTCGCCGTCAAAGGGCGAGGTTGCCCATGTACCAACCCAGGGTGCTGGCGCGGGCTTTTGTGCAAGGGATGGCGCAAGGAGCGTGGCGGCGGAAATCAACAAAACAGCAGCAGTGCGGATATGCATTGGACGGTGACCTCGTAAGGGCTTACGAACGAAGGTCCATGATACATGCGCACATTCAAGCACCCGTAATGGCCTCGCGTGCGTTGAACTTCCAATGCCGGTCACACCAGGGACGCAGGCGGTCTACTTCGCAAATCGCCCGAATCGAAAGGAATGAATTGTATTGAAGAGTTTGGAGGCGCGGGCCGGGATCGAACCGGCGCATAAAGGTTTTGCAGACCTCTCCCTTACCACTTGGGTACCGCGCCTTGGCAGGGCCGCCTGAATCTTATGAAAGACACTCCAAACCGCCGTAGCCAACCCGGCGGGAGCCGGAGGGCGGATTGGAGCGGGAGACGAGATTTGAACTCGCGACCCTCGCCTTGGCAAGGCGATGCTCTACCACTGAGCTACTCCCGCTTGGTGCAAACCTGAGTATACCGGGCGGCTTACGTCCGGTCAAACCACTGCAGGGGTACTTCCGGGGGTGGTTTCAGGCACCCTGGCACCGGCCCCTTTTTCCTCCCGGACAATCTCTCCATCCCGCATATAAAGGATGCGGCCGGCGATGGCAGCAGCCTCCGGATTATGCGTAATCATGAGCGTTGTCTGGCCCAGTTCCTGGTTCGAGCGCTGCAGCATGTGCAGCACCGCATCCGAGTTTTTCGTGTCCAGATTGCCCGTCGGTTCGTCGGCCAGCACAATCGCCGGACGCGTGATCAGCGCGCGCGCAATGGCCACCCGCTGCTGTTCGCCGCCGCTCAGTTCGCTGGGCCGGTGCTTTAGTCGGCCGCCAATCGATAACAGGTCGCTCAGATGGTCCAGATAGGCCCTGTCCATCGGCTCTTTCCTGCCGCTGATGTCGTAGGCAATCTCAATATTGGCCATTGCCGAGAGCGTCGGCAGCAGATTGAACTTCTGGAAGACGAAGCCGATGCGATGCCTGCGCAGGCGTGTGCGCGCGGCGTCGTTCAAATGGGCAAAATCAATGCCATCAATCAGCACGCGGCCGCTTGAAGCACGGGTCAGCCCACCCAGCATGTAAAACAAGGTCGACTTGCCTGAACCCGACGGCCCCACAATGGCGACGAACTCACCGGCATCCACTTCAAAGCTGATGCCGCGCACCGCGGGCACTTCCAGCTTGCCAGAGGCGTATACCTTGGTCAGTTTGTCGGCGAAAATAATGGGCTTAGTCGAATCAGGCTGCACATATGCCATTGTAAATGGGCCAGCCCTTCCCATTGCTGGCAGGGAATTTAGGGCAGCGCTCGCAGCTTCGTGTTGAACAAAAACGGATCGTCGACCGCGGTGGAATCCCCCGGTTTCCGCCCGCAATGGGAAACAACCGCGCCGACAGCGGCTTGTGCCACTTGTAGGCCAATGATGCCACATCGCCAAACATCCATTCCAGTTGCTTCACGCTCACGTTGCCCGGTAGCGGAACTGTATCCAGACCCGTGCCGCACACCGACGAATATGCCAGCAGCGAATCAATCGTGTATGTCCCTTCGGCCCAGCGTTCAGCCAGCAGCTTGTCCTCCATCACCGGTACCATCAGCCCGGAGTATCCCGTCTGCTTTACCGGTACAGCCTTCACTGCCGTTGTAATAATGCGCGCCGCGGTCATTGTTCCGCTTGAGCCGAACTTTGCTCCCGTAAACGCCTCCATCGCTGCGCCAATCGAGACATCCCCCAGCGGCGCCGGTGTCGGGTCTAGACCCGCATAGCTCCAGCCCGTTTCCGCCGCCACTTCGTTGCCTATACGCTCAGCCACACGCGCGTGCACCGTCAGCGCGGCTGTCAGGTCCTTCACCGCGGCGTTTGCATTTCCGCTGTCCTTCGCAAATACTTCCTGCACCAGGTTCGCGCCTTCATACCCAACCGCAAATGCCTTACCCGAGCCCAGGTGATACGACCCCGGAAAGAACGGCCCCAGTGGCTTCAGCATCGCCGTCGCCGTAAAGTTAAAGTTCCCCTGGCTGTGCGGACTGTGCGCAGCCACATACTTCACCAGCTCTGCCGTGCGTTCAATCGTCTTCCAATGGATACCGTCATCATCCGCAATAATTGCGCTCCCCTCGATATTCGGCAGCGTTGAAAGTGCCCGCTCCAATAAATGCATGGCCGCCTCGTTGTCGCTGTCATGCAGCATCGCAGGCCCCACATCCGGAATAAACTTATCCTCCACTGACAACTTGTCCAGCTCGCCCAGGTACTTGAGCGCCTGCGCCTCGTCCATCCCCGCGGTCAGCTCTGCCACCGGTTGCGTCGTAATCCTGATTGTCTGCACCTCGTAGCCCGCATCCTCAAACTGCTTCTCCACGCGATGCAGAACCGCCACCGCGGCGGCAATCTGCTCCTCAAAGTGCGCATGGTCCAGGCGTACAAACGCCGTAATTGCCCTCACCTTGGGCTTGCCTGAAGCTCCCTGCGCCACAGCGGGAAGAACGGCCAACGTAGGAATCAGCGCAAGCGCAACGGTCCAGACGCGAAATTTCATCGGAATCTCCAGAAGTTCGGGGAAGGAGTCCGCAGTGTAGCAGAACGCAATCTGCTCCAACGCGCCCGCACTGGAAACCCCACAATCCTCTTGCGAGTGAATAGCGAGCGGCTGCCGCACCGCAGGTGCCGAGCGGCGGCTCCATGCAATGGCGCCATGCTCTAAAATAAGTGGGTACCAATCCAAGCGCTTCGCGCAGATTGCAAGAACCTCAAAATGAGCACAACACTCTCCACATCTCTCGAATCCGCTGCGAAGCACGCAGGCCTCTCCCTCGTCTCCACCTCCACCGGCACCGACTTCAACGGCGACCCGACTACCGTCTTCGAGCTGGGACTTCCCGGCCTCGCTGACCGTAGCCTCAAACTGGAGCTGAGCGCCGCCTTTGACTTTGAAAAGCCAGAGTTGCTGCCCCAGATGGAGTCTCACCTGGCCGCTGCCGCCAAGCGCCTGCGCAATCCGCGGCCTGAGTGCTATGTAACGCTCGCTGGCCTGCCCATCGCCTTCGGCAAATTCCAGTGGCCGTTTCATCGCTCCACATCGGGAGCGGACACCTATATCGTGCACGGTGAAATGCAACTCGCTGACGGCGGTACGCATGGACTTCACGCCAAGCTTGCGGGCAGCGTTACTGTCACGTTTGCTGACATTGTTCCGGCCATGGAACAGCCCTACGCCGAGGGCTTCATTTACAACGCCGTTCGCAAGACGGTCGACCTCGGCCAGCTCGAATTCATCAAGTCCGGCAATCGCCAGCCCGTACCCGTCACCACCCGCTTTTACAGCCGCTGGCAAAAGAAGTTCGTCTTCACTGACACAAACGACAACGAGCGCCTCGCCTACCTGTTCTGCAAGGTGTTCTGGCTCTCCGGCGTTCTCGGCCAAAACAAGCCTGTCTGGATTGCCGATCCCCAGGATGCGCAGTACCTGAACACAACGGCAGAGGATCTCCTCCGTGTGGCCGGCAGTGAATCCGGCAGAGAGTGGATCGTTCTTGACGGCGAATTCGCAACGCCCACGCCGCAACTCATGGAACTCAAGCCGAAGTATGAGGCTGCCCGCGACGCCGCGCTCAACTTCACCAAGCCGCAGTTCAATGAAGAAATGCGCTCCGGCCACGCCAACATGTAACTCCCATCGCGGCCGCTAGACTAATAGCAATGGCGGCCGCAACCCCTCCAAACTCAAGTCAAAAATACCGCGGTCGTCTTGCGCCTTCTCCCACCGGTTTGCTCCACGCGGGGCATGCGCGCACCTTCCACATCGCCTGGCAGCGCGCTCGGGTAGCCTCCGGCAATCTCGTCATGCGCATGGAAGACCTCGACCCGGATCGCAGCCGGGACGACTTCGCACAGGCGGCACTCCACGATCTCCGCTGGCTCGGTCTCGACTGGGAGGAAGGGCCCGACATCGGCGGCCCGTATGCTCCGTATCAGCAGAGCAAGCGCCACCATTTCTACAAATCCGCAATGGACCGGCTCGTGGCAGATGGATTCGTTTATCCCTGCCGCTGCTCGCGCAAAGATCTAGCCGCTGCGCTCAGCGCTCCGCATGAAGATGCAAATCAGGACCCTGACGACGAGCCCGTTTACCCCGGCACCTGCCGTGCATTGCATGCAGCAGACTCCTGGACGAGTGCATGGGCCGATAAAGCCGCCACCGCCAACTGGCGCTTCCGCGTGCCAGACGGCGAGGCCGTCGATTTTGTTGACGGCAACCTTGGCCCGCAGCGCTTTATTGCTGGCACCGACTTCGGCGACTTCGTCATCTGGAAGAAGGATGGCACAGCGAGTTATCAGCTTGCCTGCGTCGCAGACGACGCGGCAATGCACATCACTGAAGTCGTTCGCGGTGCCGACCTGCTCAAGTCCACCGCTCGCCAGATACTTCTCAATCGCGCACTCGGCTTCAACAATCCCGACTGGTTCCACTGTGGGCTGATGACTGACTCCACCGGCAAGCGCCTCGCCAAACGGCATGACGCGCTTAGCCTGCGTACCCTGCGCGAACGCGGCTTCATGCCTGCACAGGTTCTCTCTGCCAGTTCTCTTGCGCAGTTCGCTGAAGAGTAAATCCGCATCGCGCCGCTTCAATTCCTCAGGTTTGTCGCCCGGAACACGCTGCGTTCCAAGTGGAGGTGGTCGCCAGGCAGCAGTGGCCTTGCGGTGACACAAAACACCATACCTATGGAGATTCTTCCGTCGGTCACACCATTGCAGGTTAATTCCGCAGTCTGTCTAGAATGAAGGTAGCTGGTCTTGGATCGATTCCCGATGCGCATTGCGACCGGCCCGAAAACTTGTACATTTTGCGTTCAAAATTGCGGATTCAAATCCCTTCCAGATACAAAATCGCCCCAAAATCGGCGAAAATCTGCACAAAAGAAAGTGCGGTATTTCACGTAGAGTATTGATTCAAAAATAAATGCAGGATTAAGGGGGCCTAACCCACCCCTCCCCCTTTAACAGCGCTTCAATTTTCCAGCGATTTTTCTATCGAAGAGACTGGTTTCTTGCCGCACCGCAATTCCTGAGGAGCAGTGTCCTGCAACCGCAATGCCCGGTCTTACTCGTCCGTTCCGGCTGGCTGCGAGGCTGAGATGAGCTCACCCGCCATGTTTGCCAAATCCCGAAGCAGACGCCGGTCCTCTTCGCTGAACGACCGCGGCTTCCGGTCGATGATGCAGAAAGTGCCCATTTTGTAGCCATTCACTTTGAGTGGACAGCCCGCATAGAAACGGATCTTTGGATCATGAACAACCAGCGGATTATCGCGAAAGCGTTCATCCTTATGCGCATTTTCGACATAGAGAATCTCATCGAATGCAATCGCATGTGCGCAGAACGAAATGTCGCGCGAGGTTTCGCACACCGAAAGACCTCCGCACGATTTGAACCACTGCCGGTTGGTATCAATCAGGCTGATGCTTGCGATAGGCACATCAAAGGCGCGCATGGCCAGGCGCGTGAGCCTGTCATATCGATCTTCGGCCGGAGTGTCCAGAATCGCCAGCGCATGCAGCGCCGCAATCCTCTCGCTTTCATCAGCGAGAACAGGTGGTAGCTGCATGAGAGTCTCCTCGCGTTCCAACAGGCAGTTCATTCAAACTCACTGCCCAACAGAGACCGTCAGTGTAGCGCAGACATTTAGAAATGTGCACAGGATGCGCAATAGGAAGTGTGTTCAAAGAAAAAAGGCGCAACCGGATCTCCGGCCGCGCCCCAGTTGAACTTACAAGCCCTTTACTGGTGCTTGATGAATTTGCCGCTCTGCAGTTCGCGCATGGCGGTGTTCAATTCGGCTTGAGTATTCATGACGATGGGACCGTACCAGGCCACAGGCTCCTCGATCGGCTTACCACTCACCAGCAGGAATCGGATTCCCTCCGGCCCTGCTTGAACCACGATTTCGTCGCCCCGGTCGAACAGCACCAGCGAGTGATTCTTCGCGTCGTACTTTGCCGGCGCATTCGGGTCCACCGCCGACTCAGTCAAAACCGCCTGCGGTTCCGACGCATCCCGGAAACTGCCCGCGCCTGCGAAGACATACGCAAACGCGTTCCGCGTCACGTCCACCGCAATACGCCGCTTCTTGTTCGGCGGCACACTGATATCGATGTACTGCGGGTCGGCCGCCACACCTTCCACCGGTCCGGTCTTGCCCCAGAACGTGCCGCACAAGATTCGAGCCTTGGTGCCGTCATCTTCAGTCACCTCGGGAACCGAATTCGACGGAATGTCCTGGTACCGAGGAGCCGTCATCTTCTGGCTTGAAGGCAGATTCGCCCACAGCTGAAAGCCGTGCATCCGCCCGTTCTCGTCGCCCTTCGGCATCTCCTGGTGCAGTATGCCGCTCCCGGCGGTCATCCACTGAATGTCGCCTGCAGTCATGCGACCCTTGTTGCCCAGCGAGTCGCCATGCGCCACCTCGCCGGCAAGCACGTAGGTGATCGTTTCAATGCCACGATGCGGATGCCACGGAAAACCGGCAAGGTAGTCAGCCGGGTTCTCATTCCGGAAATCGTCCAGCAGGAGAAACGGATCGAATTCCTTGGTTTTGCCAAAGCCGAAGGCGCGCTCAAGCTTAACGCCGGCGCCCTCAAGCGTAGGCCGGGTAGAAGTGATTTCTTTTACAGCGCGCAGGGACATGGTGAACCTCCATTCAGCCGGGGCCGGGGGGAGCCGCCCGGTTTTTGATCGTACAGGTATTCGATGCACCAGATTAATATTCGTTGCAACGACTAAGTTCGGGAGAGTGTTCTAGACAGCTCGCTGGCGCACAAACTGCCATGCGGCCGCCGCAATCGCCAGGCAGCCCATTACCGTCAGAACCAGCGCATCCAGCCATAGCTCGCGCAGCCCTGCGCCGCGCAGAATGATGCCCCTCAGGATGCGTATGTAATAGGTGGCAGGGATGATGCGGCTGATGAGTTGGAAAACTCCCGGCATGTTCTGAATCAGGAAGATGTATCCAGAGAGAAAGACTGAAGGCAGCACCGTTCCCATCGCCAGTTGGAAGGCCTCCGACTGCGTGCTTGCCTTTGTCGAGATCAGCAGCCCGAGCCCAAGCACCGTCAGCAGGAACGGCACCGAGAGTGCCAACAGCACAAACACGTTGCCGTGAATCGGCACCAGAAAGACCACGCGCATTACAAACAAGATGGCGCACAGTTCCCCAAATGCCAGCACTCCGTAGGGAATCATTTTGCCGACCATCAAGCCCAGTGGCGCAACCGGCGTCATAGTCAGTTGTTCCAGAGTGCCGCGCTCGCGCTCGCGCACCAGGCTTAAGGCAATCAACAGAATCACCATCACCTGCAGCAGAATGCCTATAAGCCCCGGCACAAAGAAGTTCGCCGAGCGTGTTGCCGGGTTGTAGAGCACAGAAGGCCTTACATCGATGGGCATGTTGCCGTTGGGGAGCACGCGTGCCAGCGACTGCTGCAATGCAACTCCGCTGGATGTGCTGATTGCTTGTGAGGCAATTGTGGAGTCGGAGCCATCGATCAGCACGAGCACGTTGGCGGTGGTTCCGTCCAGTAAATGCCTCGCGTAATCGGGTGGGATGTGAATCCCCACGCGGGCACGATTGCTTCGAATTGCCTCGTAGAGTCCTTCGTTGGACTGCGCAACACTGCGCAGCGCGAAGACGTCGCTGGCGGCAAATCGCTGCAGAAGATCGCGGCTTGCCTGGGTGTGCGACTCATCGAAAACGACCGTGGGAATTTGCCGAATATTTGTGTCGATGGCAAATCCAAACAGAAGAAGCTGAAGCATTGGCAGCAGCAGAGAAAAGACGAGTGTTCCGCGGTCGCGGAGAATATGTACTGTCTCCTTGCGGCAAATGGGAACAAGGCCATAAAAGAGATGCTTCATGACTGTTCCTCCATGATGCGATAGGTGAGAGTCACGAAGATGTCTTCAAGCGTTGGCTCGATACGTTCGATCGTGACCTGCGGGAATCGTGCACGCAGATCCTCCAGGTGGCCCCTGGCAATCAGTGCATGGATCGACCGCCCGAAGATGGTCGCCTCGTGCACGTATGGGATGGCGCGCACAGTTGCGAGCAACGCAGATGCCTGATCGGTTTCCATCGCAATACGTGCGGTGTCCGGCGGATTGGCCTCGGGAAGCCGCTGCAACTCCGCCACCGTTCCAATCGCCACCAGATGGGATAAATAGATGTAACCCACGCGTCCGCAGCGTTCGGCCTCATCCATGTAATGCGTCGTCACAAAAAATGTCACGCCCTGGCCGGAGAGACGGAACAGCAGGTCCCAAAGTGCCCGCCGCGCCACCGGATCAATGCCGGCCGTTGGCTCGTCGAGAAAGAGAACCTTGGGCGAATGAATGATGGAGCACGCAAGTGCCAGGCGCTGCTTCCAACCGCCGGAAAGCTGCCCGGCACGGCGGTGGAGATAAGGTCCGATGCCTGTCAGTTCCAGCACCTCCTTCTTGCGTGACGCCGCCTGATTTCCTTCGAGTCCGTAGATGCTGGCGTAGAAGGAAATATTCTCCTCAACTGTCAGGTCTTCATACAGGCCGAATTTTTGCGACATGTAACCGACATTGCGTTTAATTTCCGCCGCATCTTTGCGAATGTCCATACCGAGAATGGATCCGCCTCCGGAGGAAGGCTGCAACAGACCGCACAATGCCTTGATGATGGTTGTCTTGCCTGAGCCGTTTGGTCCCAGAAAGCCGAAGATCTCTCCCTGCTCCACTGAGAAGCTCACATCGTCAACGGCCGTGAAGGAGCCGAAACGGATAGTAAGTCGATCGGCTGTAATCGCGGCATTCATTTCAGCCGCACCGTCGCCGTCATGCCCGACTTCAACACACCCTGCGCGTTGTTGACGTACACTTTTGCGCCGAACACCTGATGCTCGCGATCACCGCTTGTCTGCACGTTACGCGGCAAGAACTCGGCCTGAGAATCAATCTGCTTCAACTCGCCTGAGAATGGGCGGCCTGAAAAGCTGTCCACCCGCACCTCCGCAGCTTGCCCGATGCGGACCCGTGCCAGGGCCGTTTCAGGGATGTAAACCTTCACCCAAAGCTGCGAGGGTTCCAGCAGGCTCATCACAATGCGCCCCGGTGCGACCAGGTCCCCCGGCCGCACACTGACTACTTCGACCAGAGCGTCCGCCGGAGCAACCAGGACTGCTTCGCGGAGCCGTGCATCGAGTTCGGCAACCTGACTCTCTGCCTGCGCAACACGGCTGCGCGCGGCATCAATGTCTTCCTTCCTTGCGCCACGCCGTGCAAGAGTCGCTTTTGCTTCTAACTGGGTGTAGCGTTCCCGCGCGGCGCGGATATCCTCAGGCCGTGTGCCGGCCTGCAGAAGTGCGAGTCTCTGTCGCGCTGCCTCCGCACGTTGAGCGCTCGCGTCGCGCTTGTCTCGCGCATCATCGAATTGCTGTCGCGAAATAACATCCTTCGCCGCTAATTCCGCCATCCGCTTGGAGTAGACCTCGGCGTTCGTTGCATCCGCCTGCGCGGCATCATAGTCTGCCTTCGCCTGCGCAAGTTCCTGCGGGCGTGGACCGTGAACAGCCGCTTCCAGCGTTGCCTTCTGCGCGGCAGCAGCGGCCTCTGCCTCTGCTATTTCTTCCGGCCGGTTGCCGCGGACCAGACGTTCGAGTGCTGCCTGGGCTTCCACCACCTGTGCGGCCGCCTGCTGGTGCTGCGCGGTCAGCTCATCGCTCTCGAAGCGGACGAGCACCTCGCCTGCCTTCACACGTTGGCCTTCTTCTACAGAAACTGCAACAACGCGTCCTCCGACCTTGGATCCAACCTGAATCTCACGCGTCTCAATCGTTCCGTAGTACTCGTTGCCGGGCTTATGCGAAATGAAGAGAACAATGGCCAGGACAGCAACGGCCACAGCCGCAATTCCTGCGGCGATAAGGATGCGACGGCGCTTCATGCTACGCCCTCCATCACCAGGTTCAGGCGGTCACGCATGGTGTCGACCAGCCAGTTTTCGGCTACACCTTCTCGCATTAGCCACTCAAGCATGGTTGCAATGTAAACGGCGAAGAGAGTGTCGGCTACCAGCTGCGGGTCTGACTTCAGACCAGGTACCAGCCGCAGGCTTTCTACAAGAATTTCAATTGCATGCTCGCGGGCGGTGAGGATAAAACCGCGTGATGCGTGCCCGAAGAATGTGGTGAGCAACAGTTGTTTGGAGTGGAGGCTGATGCGGGCATTCTCGCCTGTAAGCTTTAGAACTGTCTCGACGACGCTTGCGAGCGTCGGTTCAACGTTCGCAGCGCGCACTTCGGCAAGAAAAGTCTTAAGCCTCACCGCGCGCGCCTCCGCGATCTCACGGAGCAGAAGATCTTTCTGCGCAAAATAATTGAAGAATGTTGCGCGCGAGATTCCGGCCTCGGCCGCAATCATCTCGACCGGAACCTCCGAGTAACCGTACCGGCCGAAAAGTTCAAACGCAACACGGACAATCTCGGCGCGCGTCTGTTCGCGCTGACGGTCCCGCAATTTTCGTGGACGCGAGTTCATTTATTAGACTATCGTCTATAAAATAAACTATCGTCAATAGAATTCCTCAGCGGGGAAAGGCGCGAAGTGGGCAATATACGCCTTTCCTGCTGGTAGAAAAGGGATTACCCCTTAATGAATTGAACGTCCAGGGTGATCGCGACGTCTTCTCCAACTAACACTCCGCCGGTCTCGAGAGCCGCATTCCAAGTAAGACCGAAGTCCTTGCGGTTGATTTTCGTGGTAGCTGAAAGACCTATACGCTCGTTGCCCCAGGGGTCTTTGCCGGGTGCGCTGGGGCCCTCCACGGAAAAGGTGATGGGTCTGGATACGCCATGCAGGGTAAGGTCTCCGGTCACTTCGTTTTCGCCGGGTTCAATTGCGCGAACGCTGCTGGACTTAAAGCTGAAAACAGGAAATTTCTCTGCATCGAGAAATTCGCTGCTTTTCAAATGTCCATCGCGTTGTTCATCGCCTGTGGCAATGGTGGCAACGGGAATCTCGGCCTCAACGGTCGAGTTAGCAGGGTTGGCTGCGTCAAAGATCAGCTTTCCGCTGATTCCGCTGAACTTGCCTTTCACGTTCGAAATCATCATGTGCTTTACTTTGAACTCGGCAGCAGAGTGGGCGGGGTCAATATTCCAAATGGATGAACTCATTGGGGTGAATCTCCTCTCAAACCATTCGATGCGAAAGTTTGATAGTCGTTGCAACAAATATTTGTGAACTTCAGAACGATAGAGCGACAAAGGCTCCCGACAGATTTCTCCAAAACGCACAAGGCCGACGTTGGTGAGCAGCTGGGTCTACAACGTTGGTTGCAAATCAAGCATGAATTAGTGCCGATCTTCGTCGATGCCAGATGCCCCAATCATCGGGCAGGTATCTAATCGCCCGATTACCTGGAAGACAGCAGTCTCAAGCGGTCCCGCGAAGCAGGCTCGCAATGGACCGCATCGGGCAGAGAAGCAGAGGGTGACATTAGTCCATGCGAATCATACTCAGCGCGTAACCAATGCAATGGGTACGCAAATTTCCGTCAGCTGGTCAGGGGACTGCACAGGGAGCAGCTCAATCGGTATGTAGAGCAAGATTGCAGCGCGCGTACTCATTTGCAATGGTTACTAGTAAGTAAATATGAGGTGCCTATAGGGGTATTGAAGTAAGCAAACGATGCGCAGAAGCTTGTGCCGCTGGTCAAGTTTCGCATGAGCGCTCCCCTGTGCGCTCCGGGGTCAATTTAAGAGACAGAGCTTGGCAGTCGCAGAATTTCAGGTACCGGCTATGAGGCATGGGAAAGGGGCACTGAATATGGAACGAGTTCTCAAGGTTTTCAGCAAGCTCAGGAAGTTTCAAGCCAGCGAGAGTGGAAGCGCTATGGTTGAATACCTTCTGGTTTTGTCACTCGTTGCACTCGGGGCAACTGCAAGCGAGAAGACTGTTGCTACCGGTGTCCATCAGGCTTATTCACAAATTTCTCTCCGCTTGAGCAATGCAATGAATGGTGGCTTCGGAAGTTCGGGTGATGGTTCAGGAAGTGCAGATACTGGCGGCGGTAATGGGGGCAGAGGCAACGGTGGTGGAGGCTTCGGCGGCGGCGGAAATGGGGGTGGAGGCAACGCTGGCGGGGGCTTTGGTGACGGGGGAAATGGCGGTGGACGCAACGCTGGCGGAGGCCTCGGCGGCGGAGGAAATGGCGGTGGAGGCAACGGCGGTGGAGGCTTCGGCGGTGGCGGAAATGGCGGCGGAGGCAACGGTGGTGGGGGCTTCGGCGGCGGCGGTAATGGCGGTGGAGGCAACGGTGGTGGAGGTTTTGGGGGCGGCTTCGGCGGCGGCAATGGCGGCAGCGGAGGCAGTGGCGGCGGAAATGGCGGAAGAGTGACTGGTGGTGGAGGCAACGGTGGTGGAAGGCACGGCGGCGGAAACGGAGGCAGCCACGGTCATCCCTAATTGATTCACCGCGACCATAAGGCAGTCCTCAAACAATGCAGACTGGTTCTACCTTCAGAAACTGAGAGGCCGGGGAGTAAATCCTCGGCCTTGCCGTATTCTTGGGGTTGATCTCCCTGTGTCCGACTTCGCCCAATCCGTCAAGCAACAAGCCGACATCGTCAAAGTCATTGAAGGCTACATTCGCCTGCGCAAGTCCGGCGCGCAAAACTACTCGGGCCTTTGCCCATTTCACAAAGAGAAATCACCATCTTTCAGTGTCCACGCCGTCCGCCAGTTCTATCATTGCTTCGGCTGCGGTGTTTCAGGTGATGTCTTCTCGTTTGTAGGCAAAATCGAGAACGTCTCCTTTCCTGAAGCAGTCAAAATCGTCGCGCAGAAGTGCGGAATCCCGTTACCCAAGCGCGAATTTTCGTCCCCTGAAGAAGCAGCTGAGGCCCGTCTTCGCGGCCGACTCCTTGAATTGAATGAAGCCGCTGCAGCATGGTTCGAAGAACAGTTGCAGAGCCCCGAAGGCGCGCTTGCCCGTGAATACCTCACTGGCCGCGGTCTCGACGCAAAGGGAATCAAAGAGTTCCGGATCGGCTATGCTCCTGACAGCTTTCACGCTCTCCGCAGCCGCCTTGGCGGTATGGCTGATGAGCCCACTCTAAGAGCCTCAGGACTTTTCTCCTCCAAAGAACAGGGCGATGGCAGCCAGGGCCCACTCTACGACCGCTTCCGCAAGCGCGTCGTGTTTCCTATATGTAATGAGAGCGGGCGAGTGATCGCATTCACGGCGCGTACGCTGGAAACGGGAGATAAAGCTGGCGCAAAGTACATCAATTCGCCGGAAACACCCCTCTATTCCAAGAGCCTGGTCCTCTTCAATCTCGATAAGGCGAAAACCACCATCCGCCAGGCGGAGTTTGCGCTCCTCGTCGAGGGGCAAATGGACTGCATCAGCGTCTTCTTGCGCGGCATCCGCAATGTCATCGCCACCAGCGGCACGGCCTTCACAGAACAGCAGGTGGCCATTCTGAAGCGCCACACCTCCAACGTCGTCGTCAACTTTGACCCCGACACCGCTGGCGCCAACGCCGCTGAAAAATCCATCGCGCTCCTTACCGAAGAAGGCTTCGCCATCAAAATTGTCACCCTTGAAGGCGGACTCGACCCCGACCGTTTTGTCCGTGAGCGCGGCGTCGAGGCCTACGCCAACGCCATCCGCGGCGCCCGTCGTCAGTCCGAATACCTGATTGAACGAGCGCGCGCACTGTTTCCCGGAGCCAACGCCGAACAAAAAGTCAAAGCGATGAACTTTCTGCTGCCTCACATTCGCCGCAACCCCGAAAAGCTGGTTCGAGAGCAGTTTGCCGCCGACGCCTCACAGAAACTCGGGATTGACTCAGCAGTCCTGCGCGAAGAGCTCCGCCAGGCGGCCCTCAAGCGCCGGGACCGCGTCGAAGCCCGTACCTCCGAGCTGACCGAACTGGACCGCGTCCTCCTGCGCGCGCTCTGTATCACCGACCCCGAATTTGAGGAATCCCGCCGCATTGCCGCCGACGCCCTTAAACGCCAGCCACAGTGGTTTGAAAGCCTGGCCTCTTTCCCGGCCCTCCGGCCCCTCGCCAATCGTGGCTCCCGCGACCCGATGGAAGTGGTGGAAGATGAGACCCAGCGCCGGCTGCTTGCCGAAGCCCTCCTCGCCGAAACCGATCCGCCCTCTGACGCAACCGTCATTGGAGCCGTTGTCGGACTCGAGAAACGTCAGATAGAAAATGAGTTACGCGATATCCGCTCCCGCATAGCAGAGGCAGAGCGCCAAGCGGACCATGGCGAAGTCGTCCTCCTCACGCAGCGCAAACTCGAGCTCGACCGGGCTCTCCGACGCCTTCATGGCCCCTCCGCCTAGTACCTATGTGCCCCATTCCGCTGTCTCCGGCAGCTTTCCTTGCGCCGTTCCCGTCGCTCCCAGCGTCTAAATAAATGCGGGAGAATGTGCAGAGCAAGACAGCAGTCGCGAATCTGTTGCCGGCGCCGATGAGGCGGAATATGAGCCAAATGGCTGCAATCCGCAAATTCCGTGGTCGCCTATACCAGGAATCGTGGTATTCTGTTGGTCTCTGTGAGGATGCGCGCCCTTTTGCCCCACATATGAGCCTTGGCTCGCGGGCGACTCAGGCGAGAACTGAAGCGCAGTCATCCTGTTCCGAGAAACGATCAATATTCCGCACTAAGATTGCGGGAGACCGCAGGTCTGTGGGCGTACGCGCCTTCCCTCACACATTGGGGAAGATTTTTTTGCTGCCACGCACTAGACTGCGCACCGTTGCGTAAATCGGTGCCCCAAAAATAAATACGCGGGAGAACAGGAACACATTGGCCATTGAAAACAAATTCGAACAAGAGATTGACACTCTGATCGATCAAGGCAAAGAGAAGGGCTATCTCACCTACAACGACGTGAACGAAATCATGCCCGATGAGATGAGCACTTCACCTGATGACCTCGACGATCTGATGACGACCATCAGCGGGCAGGGCATCGATCTGCTCGACGGACCGAAGTTCGGCGACAAAGACTTTGAGCTCGAAGAAGGCGAAGATGTTGAGCTCGATCTGACGCCCGGAACGCTCGAAAAAACCAACGATCCCGTCCGCATGTATCTGCGCGAGATGGGAACCGTACCTTTGCTCACGCGCGAGGGCGAAGTTGAAATCGCCAAGCGTATTGAGCGCGGCCAGATGCGCGTGCTCAAGGCCATCTCGCGTTCGCCTATCGTCATTCGTGAGATTGTTGCCCTTGGTGAAGATCTCAAGCGCGGCGTGCGCAACGTTAAAGAAGTAGTCGTCTTCGACGAAGAAGAGCTCACTGAAGATGTGGTGCAGACGCGCGTCAAGTCCACCGTTGCGCGCATTGACGTGCTCGTCAAGCATCAGAAGAAGATTGCGCAGCTGGAAGAAAAGCAGGCTGGCTTCAATACCAAGACCCGTGCAAAGGAAGTGCGTCACACGCGTTGGCTCATCGCACGCGAAAAGGTCTACGTTTCGCGGATCGTGCGCGAACTCAAGTACACGGCCCTCGAACGCAAGCGTCTGCTCGACAAGGTCAACAAGACCGTCGACACCATGCGCACGCTCGAACGCCAGATTCGCTCGCTCGACCAGAAATACGATGCATCGAAAAGCGAGGAACTCAAGAAGGAATACCGCCGCCAGCAGAAGAACTGCCGCGCTGACCTGGATAAAATCGAGGGAGATGCAGGCGTTTCCATTGCGGAGCTCAAACGCACGCAGCGCGAAATGATCCAGGGCGACATGGACGCCGAGCAGGCCAAACGCGAACTTATCGAAGCCAATCTGCGACTGGTCGTTTCAATTGCCAAGAAGTACACCAATCGCGGCCTGCAGTTCCTCGACCTCATTCAGGAGGGCAACATCGGCCTCATGAAGGCGGTCGATAAGTTCGAGTACCGTCGCGGTTACAAGTTCTCGACCTATGCCACCTGGTGGATTCGTCAGGCCATCACCCGCGCCATCGCGGACCAGGCCCGCACCATCCGCATTCCGGTGCACATGATCGAGACCATCAACAAGCTCATCCGCACTTCGCGTCAATTGGTGCAGGAGCTTGGCCGCGAGCCCAGCAGCGAAGAAATTGCCCGCCGCATGGATATCCCTGTTGCCAAGGTCCGCAAAGTGCTCAAAATCGCACAGGAGCCCATTTCACTGGAAACGCCGATTGGCGAAGAGGAAGACTCGCACCTAGGTGACTTTATTGAGGACCGCCAGGCTGTCTCGCCCAGCGAGGCTGTCATCAGCGTCAACCTCAAGGAGTACACGTCGCAGGTTCTGCGCACGCTCACACCGCGCGAAGAGCGTGTCATCAAGATGCGCTTCGGACTAGAAGATGGCTCAGAGCACACGCTAGAAGAAGTGGGCCAGAGCTTCCAGGTCACGCGCGAGCGCATTCGCCAGATTGAAGCCAAGGCACTGCGCAAACTGCGTCACCCCAGCCGCAGCCGCAAGCTGAAGGCATTTGTCGACGGCGTGAAAGAGCTCTAAACAGCACACAATTTCGCCACATTCGAGCCGCAGCCCTCAGGGTTGCGGCTCAACCATTTCCGGCGCTTCTTTTCAGCTTGCCAGTCGCCCATTCCCTCTGCTAAAACGTTTTTGCTCATGCGGGAGCCCCTCGTCCCGCGGCAAGAGAGGACGTTATGAAACGCATCACCCGCCGCCAGTTTGGCAAGACAGTCGCCGCGGTCGCTGCGGCCGGATACACATCATCCTTATTTCCACGCAGCGCCTGGGCCGAGCGCACGCCGCTCAACCTCACCTTCCCGGAAGGTTTCAAGTGGGGCTGTGCCACCGCCGCGTATCAGATTGAAGGCGGCGCCAAGGCTGATGGCCGTGGACCTTCGTTGTGGGATATCTTCAGCCACACGCCTGGCAAGACACATAATGGCGATACAGGCGACGTGGCTGACGATAGCTACCACCTCTACAAGACCGACGTGCAATTACTCAAAGCACTCGGCGTGCAAACCTATCGCTTCTCGATCTCCTGGTCGCGCGTTTTTCCCGAGGGCAAAGGCCAGCTCAACCAGAAGGGTCTGGACTACTACAACAACGTTGTTGATGAATTGCTCGCGAACGGCATTACGCCTTACGTTACCCTCTTCCATTGGGATACGCCGGCTGCGTTAAAAGGCGGCTGGCAATCGCGCGACACGTCAAAAGCATTCGCTGATTATGCGGCTTTTATGGGCAAGCATCTCGGCGATCGGGTTAAGCACTGGATGACAACGAATGAGTTTGAGTGCTTCACAGATCTCGGATACCGTTATGGAACTTTTGCGCCGGGTCTGAAGCTGGCCGATGGCCCCGCCAATCAAGTTCGCCACAATGGCATTCTCGCGCATGGATTGGGAGTCCAGGCGCTCCGTGCCAACACCTCGAAAGATACGCAAGTGGGCCTTGCTGAGGATGCCGCAGTCTTCGTGCCGATTGCCGAGACAGACGCGGACATCAAAGCGGCACAGAAGGCAACGCGCATTATGAATGGGCACTTCTTGACCACCGTGATGGAAGGAAGATATCCCGAAGAATATCTGCAGCACGAAGGCCCCAACGCACCGAAAGTGGAACCAGGCGACATGGAAGCCATCGGCAGCCCACTGGATTTTGTCGGTGTGAATATCTATAGGTGCTCCTATGTACACGCGGACGATAGTCCACTTGGCTTTGTGGTTGAGAAGATGCCCAGCTCGTATCCGCATATGGCCTCGCCATGGATTCAGATCAGTCCCGAATGCATTTACTGGGGGGTGCGCAATGTCTGCGATTTGTGGAGCCCGAAGGCCATTTACATTACTGAGAATGGCACTTCATCTGACGACGTGATCGCATCTGATGGTCATATTTATGACGTCGATCGTGTCATGTATCTGCGCAATCATCTGACAAATCTGCATCGTGCTTCGGCTGAAGGTTACCCTGTTGAGGGCTACTTCCTCTGGAGCCTGATGGACAATTTTGAGTGGGCTGATGGCTACTCCAAACGCTTTGGTATTCACTACGTGGACTTCAAGACGAAGAAACGCACGCCCAAGCAAAGTGCGCACTGGTACAAGCAAGTAATCGCAAAGAACACAGTGGAGTAATCGATTCGATCAGGTGAGGAAAACTAGGAGGCTGCGGCATCAATAGACCGCAGCCTCTGTGCTTTTGTGATGAATTGCGTGCGCAAGGCGATACAGATCCAACTAGGCGAGTTACTTGTGACTTGCCAGATATACAAGGGAGTGTTCACGGTGTCGGTTGGGTACCAACCGCTCGTTCCGGGAACCTCACCCCTCGTGTATGCGTATGTTTTAATGCAAGGAAATGAAGGAGTGTCGCCATGAGCACTGTTCCCTATCCCAATACGCAGGCAGTTTTCTATCAGCAGTATCAGGCGGTACGGCGCGATGAGATTGTGGGTATACTTTTGGCGCTTTTTCTAGGCACTTTCGGCATACATCACTTCTATTTACGCAGAACTGGATTGGGGATTCTTTACTGCTGCTTCTTCTGGACGGGAATACCGGCGATTCTTGGGTTCCTGGAGTGCTTCTTCATGCCGGGGCGCGTACGCGAATTTAACGCAATTCAAGCTGCGGGGATTGCCGCGGCATTGGGTATGAGTGCACCTCCCATTGGCTGGCCGATGAATGTCACGGTCAATATACCGCCCGCTGGTGCGCAGACGGCTCCATCGCAAAGCACGCTGGTCGCCTGCCACCGCTGCCAGACGACGAATGTGCCGGGGGCGAAGTTCTGTTCCGGCTGCGGCGCGGCCCTCTAAAAAAACCTGCCCGGAGACCCAGTGAGGACGAGCGGTGAGGCCGCGCTTTCGCCGGACTTAACCGGCGTTATTCCGAATCGTTGTCCATATCCAAATCAACGCCGTGATCGTGGTGGTCATATTTGCCGATTGTTTCGTTCAGATGATCCGGATCGACTGAGACCTGCACCACGTTCATTTCCTTCCCATCCAGATCCACGACAAACACGCCCATGCGCTTCCCTTCCGGCCGCATAAAAATGAGCGTTTGTTCGTTCCCGTGGTTGGAAGTATCACGAATGACGCGCTGCCAGCCGGCGCCGATCTTTTCCTCAACCAATTGATTCAGATCATTGCCGTTTACTTCCGCGTCAAAATGCTCAAACTCCGCAACGTGCAGATTGCCGACGCCATTGTGCGTTGCTCCGCGGGCCACCAGGCTGATGAGCCCCCCGAAGGGAATGCGCATTGCCTGCTGGTGATAACGGGTCTCAATCGAGCGAACGACGGAATCAAAGCCGCCCTCGCCACCGCCTGCCAGGACGACGGTGGGAACGGCCAGCGCAACCATGCAGACGGGAATCCAGAGGAGATGCTTCATTCGTCACCGCCCTTGCCATTGGCGTTCTTGTTGTTGGACTTGTGGACCGTGGACTCCATGCCGCTGAGCCCGGAGAGTCCGCTGAGGCCGGAGAGTTTGCTCAGATCTTCCATGCGGATGGGGCCAAGAATGAGCACAATCGTGAGCTCTTTTGGTTCGGCAGTGAAGATGAACATGCCGTGGGTTTCGCCGTTGACCTGCTTGACCAAAATGTCGGTGGTTTCGCCAGACTTGCGCTCATGCGTGTGCACGATCGGCATCCACTCGGGCTGCGTGAATGCGTGGCGAAGCTGCTCCACTTGTTCCATGGAGTACTCGCCCTCCTTGTCGAACTCATAGGAGCGCACGTAAATGCCGTCAAGTCCGCGAATGAGGTTGCGCGTTGCTTCGTCGCCCTTCTCCTTGCCGTCCATGAACTTGGAGGCGAATTCAAGCATGTTCTTGCCGAGCGTCACTTCGGTGACGTCGCTTGCTTTCGCGGCAAGCGACTTCTCGAGCGCAGGCGGAAGTTGAAGCGGCGTGGATTGTGCAAAGGCCGGCGCGGCAAGCGAGGCGGCCATTAAAGCGATGAGTACAAGTGTGCGTTTCATTCCGAATCTCCCTGGTCCTGTGCATGGTCGGCGCGGCTGCGTGCGTCCAGCTGTGCGCTGACCTGGTTGAGTGCGCGCTGGGTAATGCGCAGCGCGATAAAGACTTGCCGGCGGGCTTCCTCGCCCTTACGGCGCCGCTGAACCTGGCGCCAGGCAAGGCCGCCTGCGAGAACGGCAACCAGCACGACTGCCGCGGCAAGACGCTGCCAAACGACCATGCGGTGATGGATGCGCTCATTGCGGCGCTGCGCGCGCGCGGCAAGAATGCGGCCTTTCAGGCTGGGTGGCGCAGGCTTGCGTTCGAAGGCCTGGCGCAGCTCGCGTTCGAATTGATTGATCGGTTCAGGCTCCACGAATGTACTCCTTCAAGTGGTCAGAGGCCTTTGCGCGCAACAACTTGAGTCCGCGCTGCAGGTGGCTCTTGACGGTGGCCAGAGGTGAATTCAGCGTGACCGCAATCTCGTCGGGCGACAGATCCTCCTGGTAGCGGAGGATAAGCGCCGCGCGCTGCGGCTCAGGCAGGGTGGCCAGCAACTGTTCCAAGCGCGCGCCGAGCGGGGAGGAGTTCTCCTCGTCCGGAACGCAGAGTTCGTCCTTGATCTCGACCCAAAGGTTCACGCCACGGACGCGTCGGCGGCGCAATGCGTCGGCCGAGCGGTTCATGGTCACGCGCCTTAACCAGTTGAGGGCGTGTTCGTGAGATTCGATTTTGCTCATGTGCCTGTCCATTTCCAGAAAGACATCCTGAGCGATCTCTTCGGCGAGTCCACGGTCACCGGTCATGCGCCAGGCCATGGAAAAGACCATGGACTGATGCTCCTCGACGAGTTGTTCGAAGTCCGGTTGCCAGGATCGTGCCATTGGGTTCGCTTCTACCTACTAATCCGCACGCACGCGGGAGATGGGATGCAGAGAGTTACGCGAATGAGGTAGAGAAAGTTCAGGGGATGGGGACCCGCCTTTAGTGAGAGAGGGGAGCGCTCAGGCAAATTGGAATGCGGAATTACAGATTCGGCGGATTTTACAGGTTATCGATGAAATCTCTAGGGCCGCGCACACACAAAATTCGCAGCATCATCTATGCTGCCAGTGCCCTTGTATTTTGCTACTTCTGGGTACGCGCAAAGCGGCCGCGTGCGACCGGGACGGCTGGCGACAATGCGATTGGGAGCCTTGCCGTGTTCGACCCAATCGACAATCACCGTCATTTTGTCAAAAGTGTTGGGCCCTGGTCCGCCTGCGCAGTGCCCCATGCCAGGGGCCATAAACAACCGGTAGAAGCTCTGCGTGTCGCCCATCTTTTTTTGCACACTCTCGAAGTAATCAACGCTGTTGAGCGGCGAGATGGCGGGGTCGCTCCAGCCGTGATACTGCAGCAGCTTGCCGCCATGCATCCTGAAGGCCGAAAGGTCCGGATTGATCTGGTTGACGATTGCGCCAATCTTCTTGTCGGCGAAGGCGACATCCTTGTCGAAATCGAAGCTCTTCCAGTCCCAGTGGGGATCGTCGAAAACAAAGTTCGCGAAGAAGGCAGCCATGATCGCGTGTTGAAAATCTCCAGGTGGAACCTCTGTACCCGCAATCCAGAAGCCCCAGAGGATCTCGCTCCCGCGCATATAGCCGGGAAAAACCTGCTCGCCGGTTCGCTGGTTTTTCGCACCAGCGTACACCTTCTTCAAGCCTTCAATCTGCGACTCGGTCAGGCAGGAGGATGAGTCAGCTCCCTTGCACTCGAGAACGGATGGATCGAAGTGGCATGTGCGCGGATCTTCAATCACACCATCCTTCACGCCATCAGCGGCATCGCATTGCGCCAGCACAGCGGCGGAAATCGACGGCAGTTTGTCTGCCGGGATAAAGGTCGCCGGATCTATGTGGATTGCCTGCGAAATCCAATTGCCCCCAGCCTGCAGATGCACAAGGTAATTTGCGGGAGCGCCCGCAATGATGCCGTTGTAATCGCCTGGAAAACGCTGCGCCTCCGACAGTGCCTGACCGCCTCCTTCCGAGCAACCGTTCCAGTAGGAATACCGGGGTGCTGTGCCGTAGTACTTGTAAATCAATGCCTTGGCCTGAACGGTCAATAAATGCACAGCGCGATAACCAAAGTCGATGATCTTCTCTGGATGACCAAGTGCCCAATCTCCTGTAATGGGCGTTCCTTTGTGGCCCGTGTCGGTTGAAGCTGTTGCATATCCATCGCGAAGAGCTTCCGTCATGGCCTGCGTACTGATGGCTCCGGCGAGCCCGCCGTTTCCGACCGCCTCAAAGCGGCCATTCCACTTGACGGGTAGCCAGACTTCGAACTCGATGTCGGAGTCGGAAGAAGGGTGAATGCTACCGGTGATGCTGCAATGGGCTGGCAAGTTCACCTGCGAGGGTGGACCGGAGTCACGCACCGTGAATGGCCCTCCGGATACAGACTTCGCGCTGGTGATTACTGTGTTCTCGAGCTTAAGCTTGGCAAGGCTTTCGCAGGGCACGGACTCCCCGATGAGGCAGGGAGTGCCGAGCGCCAATAAGGCGGCGAAAAGAAACAATGCCATGATTCGCAGGCAGCTTTGCCCCTGCAGCGAAACCACACAGTGCCTATCCATATCCTCTGAGCCTTTCGGGAGGAATTGTACTGCGCGTACCAGTGAGCATGGAGCGGGGTTCGGCACAGACGATGAATCAGCAGGTCTATCCGGTGATTCTGGCGAAAGATTGCTTTAATGCGCAGGCGATTCGATGAGCGCGAGTGGTTGGGAGGCAAAAGCGGCCGATTGATCCAGCGGTATAGCGCGCCATTTGCTGCAATAGGCTGTCCAAACCGGTTGTACGGACCCTGCACAATAAGGAAATTTAGCCGAAATTAGGCTGTTTTTGCTTTGTGCAGTATTTTCACGCTTTTTGGGTGGCGGGTTGTGCCGGTCTCCGGGGCGCCCTGGAGGTCCACCGCAATGCGCACCTCGGCTTCGGAAAGTCTGCCGATGAGTTGCTGGAGTGAAGCCGAAGAACGAGTAGCAATCGGGCTCAGTCGGTGCCTTGGCGATAACGCGCTCATTGAAGCGGGCTATTGCCAACATCTTAGGATCGCTGAAGCCTGCCCCGTTTACGGGGACTGATCTTATTGTGGCTGTCCATCCGCGCGTGGAAAGCCACCCGCCTGCCTGCTCCCTACCGCCCGTTCATCGCAAACACATACAACCGCGATGAATGGGACACAGATTTTTCTGACTCAATGCATCCCGTTGCGGCTCTTTACAGAGCAACATGCCGAGAGATGGGAGCAAGTGCCCCGGTTTGCCAGACTGTAACTCAATTAGATAACTTTCGATTACTCTGGCCAAGATTGGCCGAGAACTTTTATCGATGTGCGACCGAAGGTGGAGTATATTGGCTGGTAACAGTTCCCTGTAGAAATCAAATCCATTGCTCATGCTGGACTGTTGACCCGTGAATAAGCTCAGGAAAATTATGCTTTGGTGTTTTGGCGCCGGAGCATTGATCTATCTTGCTGCAGGCTTGCCGCTTCTTCCCATGCTTTTGAAGACGCATGCGGATATGCAGCGGATGTTGCAAGACGGTAGGGTGCTGACGCCCGATCAAATATATGGATTTGCGCTCGTTCAGACGATCTGTCTATCGGCCACAGTCCTGGGCATACTCAGCACACTTGCGTGGTGGACACTCAAAGCAAAAAAACCTTCGGCGAGACTGTGGGCGATACTGGCCAGCATTTCCTATCTTGGCGCTAGCGTCATTATGGTCATCTCGGAGAGTTTTTTACATCGGCATGGAGCGACTGGCCATGCCCCCGCATTTTTCCAAATTCAAGTGATGCAAATTGTCATAGGTTTTGGAGGATTGTTTGCTTTCCTTCCGGAAGACTCAGTGCGTGAGATGGAAGTGAAGCGAAATTCTCCGCACATTAAGGGGTTCGGCACGAGCAAGGTGCTCGACACTATTGCGCTCGTGCTGATGATCGTTGGAATCATAGCTCTAGCGAATGTCTTCATCGCCTGGGGTTGGAAGAAGGGATTGCCTGTTCTGCGGGGATGGAATGACCTGGCACTTTGGATTGGCGCAGGACTGGCAGCTACTTTGCTTCATGAAATCGGGCACGCATTGGTTGGCTTGGCCGCGGGGATGAAGGTGCGCGCATTCATCATTGGTCCATTTGAATTCCGCGTTACGGGGAATCGTTGGGCGTTCAACTTTCGTATCGAACAGCTTCTTGTGCTCGGTGGGGCTACTGGCCTGGTGCCGGTAAACCCGGACGAAAGCCGCTGGAATGAAGTTGCGGCGATTGCCGCCGGCCCATTTGCAAGCGTGCTGACAGGGACTGTAGCGGCCGCACTTGCCTATTCTGCCGACGGGAGTTCATGGCGGCCATATTGGGAATTCTTCGCTTTGTATGCCTCGTTCAGTCTGGTCGGAGGTTTGGTCAATCTTCTCCCGATGAGGCCTGAGAGCTGTTACTCCGATGGCGCGCGAATTCTGCAATTGCTACGCGGCGGCCCGGCGGCAGACTTCCGGCGTGCGGCAAGTACCGTCACGGCAACCACCGTTTCCTCACGACGCCCGAAGGATTATGACATCGAAGCCATAGAGCGCGCTTCCCTGCATATCCGGGAAGGGGTACAAGCGATCCTTCTACGTCTTTGGGCTGAGATCCATTACATTGACGTGGGCTCAATGGAAGAAGCAAGAAAGGCGTTGGCCGAAGCCGAACGCATCTATTCAGAGTCATGTTGCGACCTCCCAGCGGAACTGCACACAGCGTTTGTGATCGATAATTTGCTGTTACACCATAATGCAGAAGGCGTTCACTTGTGGTGGAAACGAATGCTAAAGAAGAAACTCGGCGAGCGCAACGGAGACTATTGGCTTGCGAAGAGTGCGTTTCACTGGGCGGAAGGAAATCTCGCGGAGGCCCGCGAGGCTCTGGCCGTGGCTAAGAGGTATTTGGACAGAATGCCCGATACAGGAACATATAACTATGACCGGGATATCCATGCAATGATGGCGAAGGTGCTGGATGGCCCGCCGCCTGAAAGGCCGAGAACGGCACCAGAAGCAAATGCAACCGTGCCCTTGCCCTTAACGGCGATTCCGACGACTGGTGCTTAGGGATTCACAATCGATCAATTGATACGCTTTTCTCCGTCAGGGGTCGTTAAATAGAAGCCGCCCCACTTTGCGAGTGTGAGCATGAGCAGCGCCACTGCCGCCCACGCGAACCAATTGCCCAGCGTCTGATAGAGCGTGCCGTAGTGTTCGGCGGGCACGTCCGCGAGCAACGTTGCAAATGGTGCTGCGTTGCTGCGGCGCTCGGCGAGAATGCGGCCGCGGCTGTCACTCACGGTGAGGAAGCCGTTCTTGGCGGCGCGGGCAATGCTGAAGCCGTCTTCCACTCCGCGCATGACGGCGATGTGGCCGTGCCATGCGGCATCGACGACGAAGTCCCACGCGGGAACGAGCAGAAGGCCTGCGCCGGCTGTACCGTAGCGGCTGGCGGGTGCGCGGAAATCCATGTCCTTACAGATGGCGACGCCCCAGAGCTGCTTCTGGTGCGGGAGCAGAACGAGAGTCGTGCCGGGCGTCAGATTCGACTCGAAGGGCGGCAGCATGTGCTCTTTGTCATATGTCTGCAGCGGCGCGCTGGGTGAAAAGATGCGCGCCTGGTTGTACTTCACAGAGCCGTCCACATCGACGACACCGGCGACGATGGTCGCACCTGACTTGTCAGCGAGTGACTGAAAGATGGTGTCTGCGGGTTGCGATTTGCCCTGGTTGATGACGGCAAGCTTCTCTGGAATGACGATGGCCTTTGCACCCTGTGCGATGAGGGATTCGGCCGCCTGCGCGTAATCGTGGAAGAGGCGCTCCGCGGGTGCGCCGGCATCGACGACGTTGCCGTTGCCCTTGATATCCGATGCGATGAGACCGACGCGTACGGTGTTTGAAGTGTGCGCGGTGAGGCGGACCGCGCCGAAGATGAGAATGATGGCAAGCGCGGCGAGCGATACGGCAAGCACGCGCAGCGCGCGCTGGGGCGATTGCGTGCGGTGGTGGAGCCAGAGAACGACAGCGCTGGGAAAGAGGAGCAGGAAGAAGGTCATTCCCCAGGGGCCGGTGATGGAGGCCAGTTGCAGAAACGGCAGGAAGGCGAGTTGCGAATAGGCGAGGCTTGCGGCGGTGCCGTGAGGAGTGGTGAAGTTGCGGATGAATTCCAGCGTGGTCCATGACGCGGGCAGCGTGACGAGGGCGCTCCAGAGTGCGCCGCGCAGAGCGAGTGCGCGAAAGAGGAGAATGACGGCGGTGAAGACCAGAGCGGCAGCGGCGAAAGTCTCAATCCATGCGGCTGGGGGCTGGCCGATTGTGTGCGTGAAGTAGCTATAGAGATTGAGATAGCCGAGAAAAAATGCGGCAAACGATGCGCACGCCGCGTAAAGCCACGGGCTGCGCAGCGCGAACCAGAGCACGGGAATGAAGGCGAACCACATAAGCGGCCAGACGGGGTTCATTCCATTGCCGAAGTAGAGCAAGAGCGAGGTGGCGGCGGTGGCGAGAAGACCTTCAATAAGTGTGCGGGGATTAACTGCGGATTCCATTCATGTATCTCCTGAAGGCACGATGGCAGTATGTTCGGAATTCCTGGGGCGACAGGTCGACGCGGCCGCCGAGATAGAGCATCATGAGACCCTGCTGCAGCGCGCCGGTTTCAAAGACGATTTCCCATATGTCGTCTTTGCGAAAGGTGCCATCCGCCATTGCCTGTCGAATGATGTTGGCGGCGACGTTGGCTGTGGGCGAAGTGCCGCGGCGGAAATCTTCTGGATATTGGCGTGCGCCTTCGCGTCTGGTGAGGAACATGAGCTCGTAAAGGCGCGGCGACTCGAACGCGAAGTCGAGATAGACATCGAGGATGGTGATGAGCTGGCGGTCCAATCCGCCTTTGAGCTTGAGCGCTGCCAGGCGCTGTGTGAGTTCGGCAAAGCCCGCGTCAGCAAGTGCGTTGAGCAGGCCGTCGCGATTGGCGTAATGACGATAGAGGGCCATGGCCGTGATGCCGACGGCGCTCGCGACGCGGCGTGTGGTAACAGCGTCGGCTCCTTCCTTGTCGAGGATGCGGCGCGCGGCACGGGCGATCCGGTCAGAGGTCGTCATGCGAGTATGTATACACTGTATACTTTGCGGCGGTCAAGATGCCGGAATTGAATTGCGGGAAAGTATTGCGGGGATTGAAGGTTGCTTATTGAGTTGCGGGTTCGGCGGATGCTTCGACGCCGGTTTGCGCATAGGTGTAATGGAGCAGCCATGTGCCGGCCGTGGGCTGGAAGGTCCACTTGCGCGAAGCTTCAAGGGCGAGATTGGCGAAGTAGTGACTGGGCCCTGGGTCTTCAATGGATGCGTTGGCGACGCTGCCGGAGTTATCGACGTCAACGCGTATGGCGACGTGGATGTGGCCGCGAATGGTGTCGAGGGCGCTTTGTGAAGCGTTGGGGAGAGTCTGGTGCAGAACGGCCGCGGACGCAGCGGAGTTGGGTTGTGCCGGTTGCGCAGCAGAGTGCTGGGCGGGCGCTGGGGATGGAGCGTGTTGCGGAACGCCAGCCTGCGGCCGGGGCGCTGCCGAATCAGGTGGAGCAGACTGCTGCTGCGCGGTCAGCGGCTGAGAAGGTCGAGGCGAGGGTGTGGAGAGCTCCTGTGAAGAAGTGGGTGCTGCCGACTTTGGCGCGGGATGACGCGAGCCCATGGTGACGATTGCAGCGATGGCACCGGCGATGGCCGCAATTGAAACGGCAACGATAACGTAAAAGGCATAGCGACGCTTGGCCTGCGACGGCGAAATGGGAGGCGCGGTTGCGTGCGCCGGCTCAGGCGCTGCCGGCGCGGGATGAAGGATGGAGCTAACGTCGCCGAGTGTGTAACGGAGGGAAGGGTCAACTCGCAGGCAGTCGCGCGCGATGCGAAGTAATGGCTCAGGCATGCCGACTGGCACGGTGGGATTTGTTGCCCTGGAACTGTACCAGCTTGGCAACTTTTGCGTGAGTGCTTCCACGAGAAGGACGCCGAAGGACCACATATCGGCAGCTCGCGTGGGCGCTTCTGTGGCGAGTTCGGGTGCGTGGTAAATGGAGGCTTCGGGTGTGTTGGCACCGGAGCGGGTTTTGCGGGTCATTGACGGTGGATCTTCTTCACGATGGACGGTATCTACCGACAATTTGAGGGTGGAAGAGACGACCATGATGTTGGAAGGCTTGAGGGCGGCGTGGGCGAGGTGCCGAATGTGGAGATAGGAGAGAGCGTCGAGGACCGGATCGAGCATCTCTCTGACTTCCTCTTCTGTAAGAGGGCGGGTGGGGAGGATTTCAGAGAGGATTTCCTCGGCATATTCGGTGACGGCGAAGAAATAAGAAGCGCCGTCTATCTCACACTGGCCGGAGTGAAAGAGCTGGACAAGATTGGGATGTGTGAGCGTGCGTGCGGTTTCCCACTGCACACGGAGGGCTTCGGCATCGACGGCCTGCTCGGGGATGAGCTTGAGGATGGCCTGACGGGGCGGATCCATGTGCAGCTGGGTGGAGAACACACTGCTATGCGGCGTTCCACCGAGGTATTCGAGGAGCGTGAATTTTTCGTCGATGATGATGCCGACGCACTCGGCGCCAGGCAATGAAGAAGAGGACATGGCGCAGTTCCCGTTTGCGCGCGGCGAGCAAGGCCGCAGTGCGATTGAACCCCATGGTAAACCACCCGTAGCAGAAGGGTTGTACCGACTTGAAGGATTACCAGCCCATCTGGCTCATGCGGGTGAGGATGATGGAGCTGTAGTGGTCCATGCGCTGGGGGCGGCGGCGGATGGGATTGGGCAAAATGGCTGCAAGGCGCGCGGCGTTTTCGCGGCTAATGGCGCGAGAAGACGTGCCGTAATGGTAGTGGCAGGCGGCCTCAGCGCCGTAGATGCCGCCGGGGCCCCACTCAACGACGTTCAAATACAGTTCGAGGATGCGGCGCTTGCCGAGGACGACTTCGGCAACGGGGACGAGGGAGGCTTCGGCGCCTTTGCGGAGGAAGGATCGATTGGTGCCAAAGAACAGATTCTTAATGAGTTGCTGGTCGATGGTGGAGGCGCCGCGGAGGCGATGCCCTTCGCGGTCTTCATCGACGGCGAGCTGGATCTGCTGCCAGTCAAAGCCGTGGTGCTGGTAAAAGCGGGCGTCCTCGGCGGCGACGACGGCATGTTGCAGATTCGGAGAGATTTGCGCGAGGGGGACGAAGTCATAGCGGGGGTGGTAGGGCTTGCTGCTCGACCAGGATTCAATGCGGCGCTCGATGTGGAGCGCGGTGGTGGGCGGATCGACGAAGCGGAAGACGACGAGCAGGAAGGCGCAGCAGAGCCAGAGGGCGACGGCAAGTGTAACGAGCCAAAGGACAAAGGCGCGGAAGAGTTTGCCGAAGGTGCGCGGCGCCGCAGGGAGAAGCAGCGGGCGAAGGGCCTTCCAGATGCGCGGGGCGGGGGTCACAGCAACAGAATACTTGCCCTGCGGGATGGCGTGCGTATTGCGGCCAATGTGAAGAGTGACGGCGAGGAAGACGCCGCCGTTTTGCGTGCGCAAGCGGGGAGGCACCGATTCCGGCAGATTCAGCTGGCGGGCTGGGCGGGGAAAAGCGAGCAAGAGCTGGCCAAAGACATTTACAGGCAGCCGCACATAAGCGAAATTTGCTCAAATTAGCCCCAAATTAAGGGTGCGAAAAACGGCCGACCTATATCTTTCCAACAGGTTGATGGATTTGGGGCCAAATTCTGGCGGGTCGGGGGCGGGATCGGGATCAGGTTGGAGGGCGGCGGCGAAAGCGGGCCAGGGAGTCTTACGGAGTGTGATTTGAATCACGCTCGGATGCATTTCCAATGGGCCTTTGCAGAAAAGAGGGCTTCAGGCCCGAAACACCTTTACATGGGTGTGGAGGCGGCATAGGATTCGCACGTCTCGGAGCGCTCGCGCTTCCCCTCCCCCAAAAAATCGCCAGCCAACTCCGAGTAATCCAAGGAGGTACTTCGAAAATGAGAATGATCAGCCCAGTCCTGTTGGGACTATCGCTCGCGGTTGCCTGTGGTCCGATGTTGATGGGGCAAGAGCAAGCAGCAGCAACCGTGCCCGTACCCAAGGTACTTCAAATCAATCGGGAATTCCTGAAGGTGGGGACGACCACGGCGGCGCACGACAAGACTGAGGCCGCTTTTGTGGAAGCGATGAAAGAGGCCAAGTCGACGGAGCATTACATTGCGATGTGTTCGCTTTCAGGGAAACCACGCTGCCTGTACGTCACTGGCTACCCCTCGTATGAAGCGTGGCAGAAGGACAGTGAGGCGGTTGCGAAGAACAAGGAGCTCTCGGCAAAACTGGATGAGGCGATTGAAGCCGACTCCAAACTGCTGGAATCGATGGACCAGGGAGTGCTTTCCTACCATGAGGACATGAGCTATAAGGCGACGGGCGATCTGACCCACGCGCGCTACATGGAGATCACGGAATACCATGTGCGGCCCGGGCACAGCAAGGACTGGAGCGACCTGGTGAAGTTGTATATCTCCGGATGCGAGAAGTCAGGCATCAGCGCGCACTGGGCGACGTTCCACATCGATTACGGCGCGCCGGACGGGACGTTTCTGGTCTTCAGCTCAGACAAGGCGATGTCTGTAATTGACGGCAAGAGCGCCGAGGGCAAGAAATTTGCAGCGGCCATGGGCGAAGACGGCATGAAGAAGTTGGGAGAGCTGCTTGGGGCGGCTGTTGAGAGCTCGAGCACGCAGCTGTTTGCCATCAACCCGCGGCAGAGCTATGCGCCGGAGGCGATGATCAAAGCCGACCCGGAGTTCTGGGGGCCGGCGACGGAGTAAACGCAGAGTAAGTAGCGTGAAGGGGAGAGCGGTTCCGGCGATGCCGGAGCCGCTTTTTCTGTGTGGGGGTGGAACGGGGGCGGATTGTGCTTTCCCACCCTTGCGCGATGAGGCTGCGCAAGGGTGGGGCACCGACACTATTTGTTAGCGAAGAGTGCGTCGCTGACCTATCAATCACTCCCGGTTATGACTTTGGTTTCGCATGAAACCCTACTAGGTGATTTCTAATTGCAGATAATATCCTACTAAGTTCTAAAATGACCTTGTGCGAAATACAATCTACGGCAAAGAAGAGACGCTGGAAGAGAAAATAGATTATCTTCTTCCGTTGTCGAAACGAAAGAAACTTGTCCCAGCTTGGCCGCCTGACGTGTTTTGCGTTTGTGCTGCTATCCTTCAGTGCTCTGGAGCATTTGCAGCAGTTGTGGAAGATCGTCAGACCTTCCTTGCAGGGCGCACCAGCGCGGAGAGATCCAAAGATATAGGTGATTTGGCCGAGAAGTGGCGTGACAGCTATTTGCGGAGGGTGAATGCTCCTCATGAAATCCAAAGCTGGTGGAACGTGCTTAAGAGTGAGGGCCGCCTTGCAATTTCAAGCGTCGGCCAATCCCGGAAATGCACAGGGGCCCTACTAAATCTGTTGGCGGTGGCTGACGAAGCTTGCAAAGGAGTTGGAGTTTATAGCACTCAACCAAAGAGGGGTGCAAAAAAGGAAGAATTGATCGAATCGGAGTTTCTCGAGCTAACTGAATTCTTGCTCTTGTTTTCCCAATCAATTGCCAACGGGGCCACGCTTTGCCAGGAGATTCATCCAAGTAGGGGGCGAGTTTTGCCACGGATGCACACGCCTCAGTCTGGATTAACTGTTCGTTCGCTATCGCATCACCTCGCGTATTGTCCACCCTCTGACATTTGTCCTGAGTGGAAGCTCAGCGTGGAGAGGGATGATCCGTATTATTCGTTCAATTTATTAATAGTCCCATGGCCGAAGACTGTGAGTCCAATTCAATTCAAGAAATCTAAATCGGTGTCGATTTCTGACTCTGTGGGAGGGGGTGGCTATGGGTTGTTCACGTACAGATTGGGGAAGGGGCCGACGCTCGCTTATGTTAAACGTTTGCTTGCCGCCGCAGAGAAGAAATGGGACGTCCATGGCGTAATTTTCCCAGAGTTGGCGATGTCAATTAACGAATACTCAAAGATTGCTAATGGTGTTGTAACGCCCAACCGTTTTGTCGTGGCCGGTGTAGGTAAGGCAGCTAAATCATCATCTAAATGCGGAGCAAATGAGGCCTTTTGGGATATTGCAGTTCGAGGATCAGGAAAGAAAATTTTTAAGGGCAGATTTAGGCAAAAGAAACATCATCGCTGGAAATTGACTAAGTCGCAGATCGTTCAATATGGGCTCGGGGCAAACCTACATCCGGAGGCTAATTGGTGGGAACACATTTCACTCGAAAAGAGATCGCTCGCTTTTCTGAATGTTCGTCTTTGGCTCACATGCACTGTTTTAATCTGCGAAGACCTGGCAAGGCCCGATCCCGTTGGAGATCTACTTCGTGCTGTTGGACCCAATCTCGTCATAGCGCTTCTGAGCGATGGTCCACAGACAATCGGCCGATGGCCGGGTCGATATGCCGGTGCGCTCGCTGATGATCCTGGCTCCTCGGTTCTCACGGTCACGAGTTCAGGCATGTCTCGTTTGTCACGGCCGGTAAATGGGACCAGTCGGAGGTCAGAGGTCGTCGCATTATGGCGTGATCCCAAAACTGGTGCTAGGGAGCTTGAAATTGATGAATATACGGACGGTTTAGTGTTAAACATCACTGCGGAATATGACGAAGAATGGACTGCCGATGGCAGAGGTGACGGAAAAAGTAGCGGGTATCCAATTCTTTCCGGTTATCATCAAATAAAGTTAACAGGGCAGCTGAGCCAACGGAGTGGCAAATGACGACGGTTTCCTTTAAGAATGCAGCAATTCTCTCTTATATCGCAAAGAGGAAGGATTTGACTGCCGTACAGCGTAGAGCTTTGCGTGCCGCTTTGTCTGGTAAGCGTCCTGAGTTCCCTTGATGAAGTCAAGTCTTCGAGTTATGCGGCATCAGTGTTTAGGTCCAAAAGCCGCAAATTAAAAACAGCAGCGTCTGCAAGATAGATTGAAACAAATCGTGGCTCCTCGCACCGCTGAATAATGATCGAGGGCGGCCCTAATCTCCCATCCTCCAATTCTTGCTAAGCACTCAGGCTCAGCGGTCACCTCTGATACGATGTGCGGATAATGTTTCCTGGATTCAGTGGTCTTCTGGCTGTCATTGCTATTGCTGCGGCTGTCGGATTCGGCGTTTACAATCTCAGCCACGAATATTCGGCATTTACATTCGAGCCGCAAGGGAGAACCGGTTCATTCGAGCCAATCCTTGCGCGTTATCTTCGGTTGGCTGAGTTCGTGATCGGTCTAGCTTCAGGTTCAATAGTTCTTTTGGTTAGCTCCTCAGTATTCAGAGGAAATGGGGGGCATCTGCCATGGATTTACGCATCACCCCTGTTTCTGCTTGGTGCCTGTATTCTATTTAGCTTCACTTTCATGCTGTGGATTGAATTTTGGTATGAGCAGTATCAGCATGGGGTTTCTTACTTACGCTGGGCCTACTGCGTTACAAAAGCGCTCGGATTCAGCTCGGCGCTCTATTTTTGTGTGGGATATATCTGGCTTGTTGTTGTCGTCACGCGCGGATGACTTAAAAACTGTGGCCAGTCTATTTGACGACTGGCTTCTTTCGGCGCCATTTCCCTGCACCCGGGTTCGTGGTTTGGACGGCATCCTGAACAGCAGATTCTTCGCTTACCACCGCACTGCGTGGAGCAGACGGCGCTCGTTGCTTGCAGCACTGCGCGTCATTAACGCTTGCCTTTCCCAGGTCTCAGACGCGAGACCTGGGGCACCCAGTTTTGTGGTTGGGCGTGGGTTTGTGACTGAGCGAAGGCTAGAAGAGGTCGGGGATGGAATGGAAGGCGATGCGTGTGGGTGCGGCTTTGTAGGCGGCGAGCATGGCGGCGGGGGCGAGGGCGGTGGTGCCGTATTTCTGGTTGATGGTGTCGATGGCCTGCATGAGGCGCTTGCGGGATTGGGCGTTGTCGAGCGCGTCAAAGAGGTTGAGGGAGTGGAGGCGGTCAGGGACGAGGTTGTTGAGACTTACTGCGATGAAGTAAGGCACCTGCGGTGCGGCAGGCATTGCATGCAGCGGACTGCTCGGCACCTGCGGTGCGGCAGACACTTCCTGCTTGGTTGGCTCCCGACAGCAGATTCTTCATCCCACCCTTTACTGCGTAAAGGATGGGGCACCCCCATCCCGGTGGAATCCAGGTTTTCGTTCGATTCTGAGTTACCGGCCCACTCATCGCGATCCTGCCGCGATGAATGGGGCACAGCTACAGGAGATTCTTCAACCCACCCCAAGCGCTCGGCTTCGCCTTCCCGATTAGGATGGGGCACCGGGTTGGAATTCGATCTTTCCCAGGTCTCAGAATCGAGACCTGGGGCACCCAGATTTTCGTTCAAGTTGGAATTCCCCGCCCGCTCATCGCGATCCTGCCGCGATGAATGGGGCACAGCTACAGGAGATTCTTCATCCCACCCTTTACTGCGTAAAGGATGGGGCACCCCCATCCCGGTGGAACCGGCGGGGGATTGGTTCGCACTGCGTGCGGCAGGCATTGCATGCAGCGGACTGCTCGCAGAAGAGTGTTCATCCCACCCTTTACTGCGTAAAGGATGGGGCACCCCCATCCCAGTTCCACCTGCGGGACTCTGACTCCATAACTTGGTGAGGGCGGCGATGAGTGTGGGGTTGTCCTGGCACTCGGCGAGGCGGAGCTCTGCGTGCCAGCCGTTGGTGGGGACGCCGAAGCGGGAGACGGGAGCTTTTTCTGACCGGGGGACGGCGAAGCCGATGGAGAGGGTGATGGAGGAGGCCCAGAGCTGATTGGAGCGGAGGCGCATGGCGGCCTTGTGGAGGAGTTTGTGGGCGACGGCCCAGGCCTTCTCAGGGTTGCGCAGCTCAGGCGCGAGGACGTGGGAGTGGGAGATGGACTTGAGGTGCTCGGTCTCCGCCATGTCAAAGTCTTCACCGCGGAGCCAGTGCCAGAGGCGTTCACCCCAGACGGAGCCCCATAGCTCGCCGGCCTGCTCAGCGGAGAGGGCGAGGAGCTGGGTCATGGTGTGGATGCCTTTGGCGTTGAGGCGCTTTTCGGTTTTTGCGCCGATGCCGGGGAGGTCGCGCAGCTCGAGTTGGGGGAGGGCAGTGGGGAGGAGGTCAAGGGGGAGGGCGACGAGGCCGTCGGGTTTCTCCATGTCTGAGGCGATTTTGGCGAGGTAGCGATTGGTGGCGAGACCGACGGAGGAGCGGAGCTGGGAGCCGGCGCGCTCGCGGATGCGGGCTTTGACGAGGCGGCCGAGCTCGAGTGCGGCGAGGAGGGAGCGCTCGCGGCCGATGAGGCGGCAGGCCATCTCGTCAATGGAGAGGACGGCGGCGACGGGGAGGCAGGACTCGACGGCTTCAATGACGCGGTGATGGTATTCGACGTAAATTTCGTGGCGAGCTTCAACGAACTCGATGCCGGGACAGAGGCGGCGCGCGTCGGCGACGACGGTGCCGGTTTTGACGCCGTACGCCTTGGCTTCATACGAGGCGGCAATGCAGACGGTGGTGTCCGCAAGCATGGGGACGACGCCGATGGGGCGTCCGCGAAGCTGGGGGCGTACCTGCTGCTCGACGGAAGCGAAGTAGGAATTGAGATCGACGAAGAGCCAGTTGAGCTCCTGCGGCACCTGCGGTGCGGGCATTGCATGCAGCGGACTGCTTGGCACCTGCGGTGCGGGCATTGCATGCAGCGGGCTGCTCGGCACCTGCGGTGCGGGCATTGCATGCAGCGGACTGCTCGGCACCTGCGGTGCGGGCATTGCATGCAGCGGGCTGCTCGGCACCTGCGGTGCGGCACGCTCGCTTTTCGCTCGCGGAAGATTGTGAGGTGGAGTCGGAGGGAGTCAGGGTCTTGCCAGAGCTCGGCGAGGGGGTCCGGATTGGCCATTTCCGGCATGCGAGTATTTTCGCCTTTTCTTTGCTTGGAAGCAAGGGGAATGGCGAGGGCGGCGGTACTGCCGCTTACGTTACTGGCGGTTACGATTTTGCTAATACGTTTGAGTGACTGTGATTTTTGGCGATGCTACACTGAGGGCGTTTAAAGACAGGTGCTCGGCGCCGAGACTATTTGAGCGCGAGCCGGGTCTATATAGACAGGCGAGGTGGAAGATGTATCACCTAATTCAGTGGCTTGCGGGGTCGGCGACGGTGATCGCCATCGTGGTCACGGTGGGTGTTGGACTGCTTCTCTTCTGCTGCCTGGGTTGCAGCAAATGCGGCGGATGCGAGAAGGACGAATTGTTCCGGCGTCGGCACCCTTAACCACCATTGCATGGAGCGGGCGCTCGGCACCTGCGGTGCGGCGGAAGCTCGCTTTTCGCTCGCAGAAGATTTGATTTGAATATTGATCTTTGTTGCATGGAGCAGGCGCTCGGCACCTGCGGTGCGGCAGCCGCTCGCATTCGCTCGCATGAGTTTTGTGGTTTCAAAATGAAAGGCTCCCCCGGGGTGGGAGCCTTTTTGCATTGCATGCAACAAGCGCTCGCTCCTCGCTCGCAGTAGATTTGTGATTTTCCCGGTGCCCGGATTGGCGGAATGGGCTCGCGCTATTGCACGGGGGGCATGAGGTACTGCTCGAAGTGGGCGAGGATGCGGGTGTAGAGGTGAGTGCGGACGTCGCGGCCTGCGATGGAGTGGGTTTTGCGCGGGTAGAGCTGGAGGTCGTAGGGTTTCTGCGCCTTGATGAGGGCTTCGACGTACTGGATGGAGTTTTCCATGTGGACGTTGTCGTCGCCGGTGCCGTGGACGAGGAGCAGGTGTCCGTGAAGGTCTTTGGCGGTGAGTACATCGGCTGCGGCGTCGTAGACGTCGGGGTTGTCACTGGGCAGGCCGAGGTAGCGCTCTGTGTAGACGGAGTCGTAGTTGCGGAAGTCAGTGACGGGAGCGACGGAGACGCCGGCGCGGAAGCGGTCGCTGTGGCTCATGGCGTAGAGGGTGAAGGTGCCGCCCCAGCTCCAGCCCCACCAGCCGAGGCGCTTGGGATCGAGCTGCGGGAATTTGGCGAGGACGTCGTCGACAACGGTCATCTGGTCTTCAAACTGGATGGCGCCGAAGTTGTGATACGCGAATTGCGCGAAGGTGCGTCCGCGCATGCCTTCCCCGCGGTTGTCGGCGTGGAGGACGGCGAAGCCGTGCTGGGCAAGGAGCTCGTCGAAGAGCAGGCCTGAGCCCCACTTGTTGGAGACGTTCATGGGGCCGGGGCCGCCGTAAGGATTGACGATGAGCGGGACGGAGGCAGGGTCAGTTTTGCCAGCGGGGAGAAGCAGCGTGGCGTAGAGCGGTGTGCCGTCATGCGCTTTGACGGTGATGGACTCGGGCGCATGGAGTCCATAGGCATCGAGAGCGTGGGTTTCCCAGAAGACCTTGCAGGCGCCGCCGGTGGAGCAGAGCGAGTAGACGGACGGGGTCATGCGGGTGGAGAAGTCGTCGACGTAGCGGGAACCATCGGGCGAGAAGTTGGGTGAGTGCGAGCCTGCGGTGGTGCTGATCTGCTTGCGCTGGCCGTCAAAGGTGACCTGCCAGATACCGATGTCCTGCACGTTGTCTTCATTGGAAAGATACGTGACAAGTTTTGCTTTGGGATCGACGCGGACGATTTTGCTGACTTCGAAATCGCCGGAGGTGAGCTGCTTGACGAGGGATGCGGCGCCGGATTCTGGGTTGGACGCGTTGTAGCTATAGAGATAGATGTGGTTGTGGCCGTCACTCCAACTGGTGAGGGCGATGAAGCCGTCGTGTACGGTGACGTCGTAGTTTTCGTCGAGGAATTTGTCATCGGAGATGTCGAGGACTTTGACGGCGTCGCCGGAGTTAATGCTGGCGAAGTAAAGGGTGCGGTGCTGGTGGTCGCGGGTGAGGGTTTCGATCCAGACGTTCTTCGCGTCAATCCAGCCGAAGCGGGGGATGTAATCGTCACCCTGCTTGATGGGGACTTTGATCCACCTGGTGTGACCGCCGGAGGCTTTGACGATGCCGACGCGCACGGCAGGATTGGCGTCGCCGGCCTGAGGGTAGGACTGCATGGTGACGCGGGCGTGGGTGGGCAGCCAGTCTGTGAGGGGATATACGGGTACGTGTCCCTGGTCGGATTCGAGATAGGCGAGGTTCTTTGAGTCGGGGGACCAGAAGTAGTCACTGCGCACATCGAGCTCTTCGGCGTAGACCCATGTGACTTCCCCATTGAGGATGGAGGGCGATTCGTTGTCGGCGACGTCGCGTGTGGGCTGGGACATTTCGTCGAAGTGCATGACGGCGAGATTGTGTTTTCGAACGAGGGCGAGGAGTTTGCCGTCGGGCGAGAACTTGGGATCTGTGCCGGCGGCCATGCCTGAATTGCCGAGGTCGATGCCGACGCCGTTCTTGAGATTGAAGAGCCAGAGGCGACCATTGGCGTCAAAGAGGATGTGCTGCGAGTCTGGCGCCCAGATGTAATCAGGCATGCCGTAGCGGGCGCGATGGTCGCGCTCCTGCTCAGTCGGCGGGACCGGCGGAGAAGCCCTTCATTTTGGCGCGGCTGATGAGTACGTGTGTGGTGCCGGAGGGGTCGAGGTCAATGAGCTGATCACTGTCGATATAGGAGAGGTGGTTGCCATCGGGCGACCAGGTGATGTCACCGGGAGGGTTGCCGAGGAGCGAGCCGTGGGCGAAGATTTTGTCGACGCTGAGCGGGATGGGCTGCTGCTGAGCTGGAAGGGCAACGGTGAAGGCGGCGAGGGCCAGACAGGAAGACAGGCAGGAAGACAGAAGAGCAGTGGATGCTCGCATGGACGGCGGAACCTCCGAAACCGATACCCCTGGATTCGATGAGCGTGCTTCGAGGAGGGTATAGAGCTATACGATGCAGTTTACCGCAGGCATTGCATGCAGCAGCCATCTGCGGTGGGCGGGGCATTGCATGGAGCGGAGGCTCGGCACCTGCTCGGGGCGGATGCATGTTTGACGAAGACACTCCAGAGTACAGCCCAAAGAAGTATTTTCGATTGGTGGATTGTGCCCCCTATTCTTGCAAGGCCTGATGGCGGGCAATATAGAGTTCAGGACGTTTTATCAGGCCGGCGAAGGATTCCGGGTTCCAATTCGCAAATCGATCGGGGGCCGCCATCGACTCCATCAATGAGTTGAATTGCGAACTTGTGAGGAGGCTCTGCTTACGTTGCTTCAGTGACTGATAAAAAGCCAGCATCCAATTGGCATATTTCTCAACGGATTCTGAATTGTTGGCAACTGCAGCTTCTTCTTCCGCGCGCAAGGACCTTGCCATGTCAGCCAAAGTAATGATGTCGGCAGAGTAGCGAGCCAAATCACCAAGCCAACCGCGCACGCGAGGGTTGGCGGTTCTGCGTAGCATAATGTCCCGCAACTCTACATTGCAGCAGACACCAGGCTTTACAGTAGAAGCAACATTCAAGAGCATCAAGGTTTGAACGCAGCACCCAAACGTACACCCACACGCGTTTACGCCTTGGTTCCAAATCTGAACTGCTGTTTGATAATCCCCGAGGCACCACCTGGCAGCTCCCATAAGGGCGTAGTCCTTTTCGCCACCTGGTTGGTGTGTGGAGAAGAGACCAACGGTGATTACGCGCTCCAGTTCCTCCGAAACAGATTTGTAGTCTCCAGTCCAAAGTAGGGCAGCCATGTACCATAGCCTTGCTCGAGAATTTCGAGGACTCTTCGAATACTCGATCTTCATCCGCGAAAGACCAGCTTCAGAATCCCCAGCTTGAAGCAAGGCCAATCCCTGCTCGATCAGGGTCAAATTGCCGATTGACTTCACAGGGCTATCCTCACTCATGAGTCCATTATCTCTCGACCGAATGTGATCTCGAGTTAGTGGATCACATTGATAAAGGTGTAACTCAGTCAAGACTTCAATTGTTTTGCGGTTCTTGTGTGGGTTGAAGGTGGCGGGAAGCATCGTGGGTCTTTCGATGGCGCTGTTCGCGCGGGAGATCCTCAAGCTTCGCTCGTAGACAATTTGTCTATGATCTTTCGCGTCAGCCCTACGGGACGGCAGGGTTGCAATTGGCTCACTCCCCGGATTCCGCACGCTACGCGCGCTCCATCCGGGGCTATTTTCACCGCACCCCGTCGGGGTGCGAAATGTGTCGTTGCACTCTGCGCACGAACGGTTTGCGCACCCATCGCCTATTTGTACGTTGATTGGGTATGATGGCGGGGTTGTTCAAGTACGGGAGGTTGTAGGCATGGATCGACGGAAGTTTATGGGGATGGCAGCGGTGGCGGCGGGGAGTGTGGCGCTGGAACGCGGAGCAAGTGCGAGCGAGATGGGCTCAGGCGCGAAGAAAGCTGGCGGAGGCGAATCGCCCTTTCCGCTGAGCGTGATGTTGTGGACGGTGTTTCGCGAGCTGCCGTTTGAAGAGCGGTTGAAGAAGGTGGCGGAAGCCGGTTACACGAATGTGGAACTGGTGGGCGAGTACGCGAAGTGGACGCGATGACGAGTTTGAGAGCGCGAATGCGGCCCGGAAGAAGCTGGGCATCAAATTTGATGCGACGGCAGGTTTGAAGAACGGCGTGGCGAATGCCGCGGTGCGCGAGGCATTTCTGCGGGAGCTGCAGGACGCGTTCATGCCGATGGAGAAGCTGGAGATTCCGGCGATGATTGTGCTGAGCGGCAATATTGTGGAAGGACAGACGCCAGCCGAACAGCATGAAGCGTCGATTGAAACGCTGAAGCAGGCGGCGAAGCTGGTGGATGGCAAGAAGATTGCGGGCGAGCCGGTGCGGCTGCTGCTGGAGACGATTGACCCGGAAGAGAATCCCAAGTTTTACATGAAGACGATCACCGAGGCGATTGAGGTGGTGCGCGCGGTGAATCACCCGCAGGTGCAACTGCTTTATGACTTCTTTCACGAGCAGATTGCCGAGGGCAATCTGATTGAGAAGATCGAGAAGCACGCGGATGTGATTGGGCTGGTCCACGTGGCGGATGTGCCGGGACGCCACCAGCCGGGGACGGGCGAGATCAATTACATGAACTTGTATCGCGCGCTGGCGCGGCACAACTACAAGTACAAAGCCGCGATGGAGTTCATCCCGAACGGGGACGCGGTGGCAGCGCTGCGCAAGGCGCGCGAAGAAGTGGAGAGCATTGCCTGAGGCCATTGCATGGAGCAGACGCTCGGCACCTGCGGTGTGGCAGACGCTTACTTATCGCTCGCAGGAGGTTGTGTACTTTCCGGTCCCCAATATTGTGGGACCGGGGGCAACCGCCTGAGGGAGTTCGAGGTTCAGAGTTCAAAGTTGCCGGGGCCGAGGTCCCGGCTTCTTTTATGGTGTGTTGTTGAGCGGATAGAACGCTTCTGCTATCTCCGGCTCGCGGAAACTGAGGCCTTGTGCTCAGGCGAAGGGTGAGGGGCCGATGAGCTTCATGTCATAACGGGCGAAGACTTCCGCGGTGTAACCGGGGCCGTTGGGGATGGCGGTGGCACGGAAGAACTCTTCCATTTTGCCGGCGGGGGTAAAGGCGATGAGCATGCGGCCCGGGGTGGCGCCGACATGCGAGAAGGTGTGCGGAATGCCGCGCGGGCCGAAGGCGGAGTCGCCGGGGCCGAGGCGGAAGCGCTTTTCGCCGACCTGGAAATCGACCTGACCGTCCATGACATAGAACCACTCTTCCTGGTGGTAGTGCAGGTGCAGCGGCGGGCCGCCTTTGATGAGATTTTCGTGCTCGATGAGGAAGAGACCGTTTGCGGTTTCGCGCGGGAGGACCTTGAAGAGGATGCGGCTGAAGCCAAGGGAGTGAGTCTGGTCGAGGCGGTCGTGACCGGCGAGGATGACGTGGCCTTCTTCTGCTGCGTCAGCGTGTTCAAGGGCGAAGGCGGGCAGAGAGGCGGCAGGCAGCAGAGAGGCTGCGTTGCGAAGGAAAGTGCGGCGTTGCATGAAGGTCTCCTGAATGCGAAAGGTGGCGGGCAAAGGGGTGGGGCGCAGTTAATCTAACTCGCTCGGAGGCAGACAGCAATTGCAAAATTCAAACGCAGGAAAACTGCTTCAGCCGACGGGGACCAGACCGGAGGGCGGCGGCGTGTCTTCTGGAACATGCGTGAGGCGCATGGGGCTGGGCGGCGCGGAGAGGCTGAAACGCTTCTGGTTGGCGAGGAAGCGGACGAGCAGGTTTTTCTGGTCAAAAGTGATGGCGAAGATCTGCATGGGCGGTGAACCGAAGTTCACCAGCGGAAATGCAGGATGGATTTCGACCACGGGGTGCGTGAAGGTGTAGCGGCCGATGCGCACGTCCGATGCGAGCTTGCCGGCCTTGAGCTCAAAGCGCGCAGAGACGGAGCGGCCTTTGGCGAAGACGACCGGCTCGATATCGTATTTGAGCTTTGCTGCAAGTTGCGTGGGGATAACGAGGCCGCCGCCGCCAGAGTCGAGTTGCGCTTCGACAGTATGGAACGCGTCAAGGTGCAGTGTGGCGATGGGGACACCATGCGGCATGCGGAAGGGGAGCACGGACTTGCCGCCATCGGGTTTGAGCGCTCCGTTTGACAGAATGATCTGGCGATCAGGGAAATCGAGTGTGAGCAAGAAGTCGCGGAAGAGAGTGAAGCCGAGGACTCCGTCGCACTCGCCGGCCTCAGCGAAGAAGCCATGATCGAGCGCGTGAACGCCGGTGAAGTTGATGCCGGCGAATTCGAGTGAATCAATGAGAACGATGGGTGCGGGCTTGCTGCCCTGGCCACTGGGGTCACTTAAGTTGGCCTGACCCACGACGGGAAGAGCGAGCAGGCTGGCGAGCGCAGGAGAGACAAGTGCGTCACCGCCAGTGCCAGTATCAATGACAAAGCGGAAAGGGCCCTTGCCATTGACCATGACCTGCACATAGGGCTTGCCGTAGTCGAGGTCCATGGGGGCCGAATGCAGAGCGAGAGGCGGTACGGCTGAGCCTGCTTTTTGCGCGTGTATGGAAATGGGGAGCAGGGACGCAGAGAGAGTTAGGAGCACAAGTGCGCGCGGAATACCGATGGGGATGGGCATGGGGACCCTCCTTGCGACGCGCGATGCAGGCTGACGGAGCAGATGCGGGAAGCTGGCCTGAACCGTGACTTATTGTACGGCGGATTTGGCACAGTTGTTCTGGGTTTTCACAAGGGTTTTGGCAGGACGAAAGCGGAATTGAGGAGGCTACGCCTTCGGTTTGATGTCGAAGACGCCGTCTGCCCAGAGGATGACGACGAGGGCGATGACGTAGAGGACCATGAACTGGATGTCGAAGGGGCCGCCGGCGCCTTTGGGGCCGGGGTCGTGGTGGAGGTACTGGCCAATGCAGAAGATTACGCCGAAGAGGATGAGGGCGAAGAGCTTGGCGCCGAAGCTGAAGGCGGGCGCCTGGGGGATGGAGCCGGTTTCCGCGCCGAGGGAGGGATCGAGGGCGTCGGGCTGGAAGGAATCGGGATCGAAAGCGCTTTTGGGGGTATTGTTCGGGGCGTTATCGGGATCGTGGGCGGGAGGTGGCGGTGTGGGGGACATGGGAGTGTGTGGGACTAGATTACGGGGAAATGGGTAGTAAGTGGGGAGAGAAATTGTAGGGTACTTCGTCTGATCGCAAGAGCAAATGCGCGGATGCAATGCTCTCCGGCTGAGCCAGTTGGCTAGTCGTTGAGTCCTTTGCCGGCGAGAATCTGCGGGATGGCCCGCTCGACCTTGGCGGTGCGGGTGGCGGTGAGTTTGGGTTTGGAGAAGTGGTAGATGTAGCCGCGCTGGCGGCCGGGGGTGAGTGCGTAGAAGGCCTTGCGCAGGGCGGCGGATTTATCGAGAGCGGCTTTGAGCTCGTCGGGAAGGGCGAAGTCAGAGGTCTGTTTGAGTTTGACCTTGAGGCCGGATCTTTCCACTTCGATGGCTTCAGCGATATAGGCCTTGATGACGGGCTTGAGTTTGGCGATGTCTTTCAGGCTGGTGAAACGAAGCTGGCGAGCGGACTGCTGCGCTCCGGGGCTGACGAGGAGTTTTTTGGCATCTTTGAGGAGTGCGCCCTTGAAGAACATGAGTGCGCAGTACTCCTTGAAGCCGTGGATGAGGACGACGTTCTTGCCGTTGAGGGTGTAGCAGGGCTGATACCACTTGCGTTCTTCCGTGAGGGGGAAGGAGAGAGCGATGGTGCGGAGGGCGTCGAATTCTTCAAACCACTTGGAGTGCTGGCTGAGGAGGGCGTCGACTTTGGGGTTGCGTGGGGGCATGGGTGAGCGCTTGCAGACAAAAAGAGCTTAGCGCGAGAGGTGGGGATTGCCAAATGTGACGCGTGTGGATAGAAGCGAGAGCAGGTTTTCTCAGTCCTCTCCTTCCTTGGGATAGAAGACCCAGAGGGCGAAGACGGCAATGGCTGCATAGATGAGGAGAACAACCTCAGGGAAATGGATGGTGGGCATGGTGTGGCGGATGTAGAGGTAGGAGCCGGTTGAAAGGAGGGCGCCAAAGATGACCCACGCAAGAAGATGTGGCCGCAACTGTTGCTTCGTTGTTGACCACAGAGCGTAGTCGAAGGGCCCGGGGAGGAAAAGGTAAAGCAGGATGAGCGCGAGGGAGCCATAGGGATTGCGGAGACAGGTTTGGGTCGGTCGGGAGCGTCTGATTTCCGGTTCAGTGCTGCGCCGCAGCGGGGGCATTTCCAGGTGAAGGGCTCGACGGACGCGCCGCAGTGGGTACAGATGTCGTGCGGCATGTTGGCGTCGAAGTCGGCTGTGGACATGAGCGGGTCCCGATGGCGGCAAGTGTAGCACGAAATAGGGAGGCGCCGCCAAGAGTTGTTGGGCGGCGGCTCGTGAGCTGGATTAAGCCCACGACGTCTTTGCTGCGGATGATGCGGGCAATACTCAAGACGCAACCGCCGCTCAGATCGAGGCAAGAGCCTGCAATCATGATTTATTTCTCCGGATGTACTCCTGACCGATTGAGCTTTTCGTCGGCTCGACTTGGCAGATCAGTTTCTCCGAGTGTCCCGTATCAGATAGCGCTCGATCAGCGTCATCAACTCCTCGGCAAAGAGCGGGTTTTCGAGGAGATCTGGCCTTTCACTCGCCGCTTCGTGAATTGCAGAGTGGCTGATGACCCGAAAAAGGAATAGCGCGATGTCCAAGTCAGGCACTTGTATTGCGTACGGCTCCAAAATGTTCGCGAGACGCGCGATCAGCTGTTTGTCCTTCTCTCCATGCAGGCGCCTTGAGGCGCGGGGCAGCTCGTCGGTAAAGACCTTATGCAATTGTGGATTAATTCGGTGCTCGGCAACTGCGCCATCGATAAGAATCTTCAGGGCGGCGCGAAGACTTGGTTGTGATCGCAGCTGCAGGATCATGTCTGGATAAGCAGCCCGCCCTTTCTCAATGTGGCGCCGTTGAAGCTCAGCCACAATGGATTGCTTATTTGGGAAGTATTGATAGAGGGACGCGATGTTCACGCCGGCGCGCTCCGCCACGCTGTTGGTGGTGAATTTTTCCCAGCCATCCCTGACAAGAATGTAAGCAGCCGCCTCCAAAATCGCTTCGACCGTCGCCTTGGCACGTTCCTGTGACGGGGTTTTGCGGGGTTTAAGCAACCTTCGACCGGGCAAGAGCGCAATCTCCCAAATGTGAGTAGACAATCTAAGCAAAAGCTTACATTATTGTTGAAATGAATGCGACACATGAGCGCAGATCCACCGATGTTTACGCCGCCGCTGAGAGTATGGCGACGGCATCGGACGAGCGCTGGTGGACCTTTCAGCAGGTCAACCGGGACCGCCGAGCAATCAGGGAGTTCGACGGAAACCCAATACCCGACGAGGACGTGGAAGCTCTGATCGGCGAAGCCTTGCTGGCTCCATCCAGCGGAAACTCTCAGCCGTATGTGATTCACTGGCTTCGCGACCCGGCAATCAAGGCTGCCGGCGCGGCCGCCTGCCGCAATCAACGTGCGGCGCGATCGGCATCCACGCTCCTGGTGTTCGTAACTGCCAGCCGGATTGCGCTTGAAACCGTCTCCAGTTTTCACACCTACGTCGAATCAACACGTGAACTCAGCGCGAAATCGAGAGAATATTACCTGAGAGAGACAAATACTCGCATCAGGTTTTTGAGAATCGCTCCATCCTTTCTCTGGTCACCACTTTACTCACTTCTGACGGTGGCTTTTCCTTCGCTAACACTGGTTCCAGTGGGACCCAGCGGAGTACGCCACTGGGCCGCGCGAAATGCTTTCTTTGCGGCGCAAACCATCCTGCTCGCGGCGTCGGCGCGGGGACTCGATACTTGTCCGATGGAGGGGTTCGACCCGAGAAGGCTTGGACGCATCTTGGGGATCGAACGCGGCGACGTGATCGCGATCGTAGTGGCGCTTGGACGCAGGCGGATGGATGCTCAGATAGAGCCGCGCTGGCGACGTTCATTCGAGGCGGCAGTTCAGGTCCGTTGATCCCACCGCGCCGCAGTGAGTGCAGATGTCGTGCGGCTGGTTGGAGTCGAAGTCGGATGTGGACATGAGCGGGTCCCGATGGCGGCAAGTGTAGCGTGAGGGGCGGGGATTGCCAAGGCTGAGTGGTCAGAGAGTGTGGAGGGTGTGATTTGAGTTCGGGCAGGTGGGTCTGTGTCGAAGTGTGCTTCGGGCTGATCTTGCTCGTTGCGATCGAGGTTGGACGAAATAAGTCAACCGGCGGGAATAATCCTGAGATTTTGGATAGTTCGTAGCTGAACTGTTGGACAGAACGTAACTTCCGGTTAGGCGGTGATCCAAACGCAAACGGGTAAGCTGATCTTTGGCGGACTCTCTTTCCCATTCGTTTAACTACTTTCGCTAGAATTCCAGAATGCACCCAGCTGAAGCGAACATAGCTGAAAATGAAATTGTGTTACATCCCCGTAAGAGAAAGGTAGCGTTATATTCACTTCTCTGCTTGGCTTTCACGATGGCTGGCGCATGGCAGATTGCTCGTCGTGAAGATTTGATAGTTGGATGGCTGGGGGTTCTGTTCTTTGGATTATGTTTTGCCGTCTTCGTTCTACAGCTTCTTCCCGGTGCCGCATACCTCCGTCTCAATTCCGACGGTTTTAGATTCTGTTCGCTCTTCCGTCGCAGCTCGCTCATTCTCTGGCAGGATGTCAGCGATTTTCGGGTGGTGCCGATACCGCCGTCTGGTCATCGGATGGTTGTCTTCGACCGGCAGGGCGCACCTAGTCGAAAGGTTCGACGGATCAACAGACACTTAGTAGGTGCGTCTGATGGCTTGCCGGACAGCTACGGCTTGAAGCCGGAAGAACTTGCAGCCCTCCTGAATGAGTGGCGCTCGCGTTCCCAATTGAGCAGGTAGTGAGGAGTTTTCTCTAAGGTCGCGAGTAGTTGGTCGGCTAATCGACAGTCACCGCTCAGTCCACATCTGAATTGCGTTGGGCGAACGTGCAGACTCTGGAATCGCAGGCAAGCCTCTACAATAAGCCGGTATGGCGACTCATGTTCGTTCGCACGCGAAGATCAATCTTGGGCTGTATATAGGAGCGCCGCGGGCGGATGGATTTCATGGGCTGGCGACGGTGTACCAGACGCTGGAAGTGCATGATTTTGTGACGGTTGAGGCGCGGCTGGCGGCGGAGACACGGATCAGACTGACGTCGAATGATAAGCGCGTGCCGACGGACGAGCGGAATACGGCTTACAAGATTGTTTTGTTGGCTTTGGAGGCGATGGGTGTCACGGCGGATGTTTCCCTCCATATAGAGAAGAGACTGCCGGTGCAGGGGGGGATGGGTGCCGGGTCGGCGAATGCGGTGGCGGCGCTGATTGGGCTGGAGGCTGAGCTGGGGCTTGGTGTGGGAACGGACTTGGTCTCCCAGGTCTCAAAATCGAGACCTGGGGCACCCAGTTCGGTGTCGAGGGGACAGGGATCAGGGTCAGGGATCAGAAGATACCAGGGACCAGGGGACCAGGGACTAAGGGACTAAAGAACGAGGGATCACACCTTTCAGCGCAGAAAAGGCTGGAGTTAGCGGCGCGGGTGGGCTCGGATGTGCCGCTGTTTCTGGTGGGTGGAGCGGTGCTGGGAGAGGATCGGGGGCAGGTGGTGCGTCCGCTGCCGGATTTTGAGCCAACGTGGTGTGTTGTGGCGTTGCCGGAGGTGGGAGTTTCAACGGCGCAGGCTTTCAGGGACTGGGACGCGCACTGCGCCGCGGAGGGTTTGACCCAGGAGGCAAGTACCGATAAACTAAATGAGTTGAGTCGTGCCTACACGGGCGCCTTTTCAGGAGCGATCCTGAGGCGCAGGCAGGCAGGCTCCTCCGGTGTTCCCGCCGCGGGTGGGGACCTGGCCGAACCGCTCGGGTTCGCGCTTGTCCAGACCGGGATCACGAGCTGGATTGAGAACGACTTTGAAAAGGTCGTGTTCCGCCAGCATCCTTCCCTAGCTGAGATCAAGCGCATACTTGCGGCCGACGGCACGCCGGAGAGAGCTGTGCATGCCGAGTTGTCGGGTTCCGGTTCAGCACTCTATGGGTTGTTTCGAACCCAGGGAGATGCGGAGGCAGCTGAGGCGCGTTTGAAGGCCTTGGGTGTGGCCAGTTTGGTGACGCGGACAATGCCCCGCGCATCCTACTGGAGCGAGATGCTGAAGCAGGCAGATTGAGGGTTGACAGGCGGGCGTTCTGCGGGTGAGACTCGCGTGCGGCTGCGGGAAGTGGGCAAGGCGCGAACTGCGCGAAAGTGCGCGGGGAGCAAGATGCTGGGCGATCGTCTAATGGTAGGACAGTGCCCTTTGGAGGCACTTGTCTAGGTTCGAATCCTAGTCGCCCAGCCAGATTTTTGTAGAAGGAATTCCGGAAGCAGCTAAAGCAAACCAGCTTGGAGGACTTCGGAAGATGGCGACAGTGGACAGCGTAACGATCGCGGCGGAAGACAAACAGCAGGACGGCCAGGGACAGGGCAAGGAGCCCGTCAAGAGTTCGTCCCCCGAATCGCAGGGCAAGGCGCGCGAGGCAAAACCGGCCTCGGAGCGCAAGCGCGCGCGCAACCTGAGCGAGGACAAGCGATTCAAACTGATCTCCGGTTCAGCGAACCCGAAGCTTGCCGAAGATGTGGCACGGCATATCGGCGTGAGCGTGGGCCAGGTGAAGCTGCAGCGCTTTGCCGACGGTGAAGTGTATTTCCAGCTGCTGGAGAATGTGCGTGGCGCGGACGTGTTTGTGTTGCAGTCAACGTGCTTTCCGGTGGATCAGCATCTGGTGGAGTTGCTGATCATGATCGACGCGCTGAAGCGTGCGTCGGCGGCGCGCATTACTGCAGTTGTTCCGTATTACGGCTACGCGCGACAGGACCGTAAGGATCGTCCGCGTGTTGCGATCAGCGCGAAGCTGATTGCCGATTTGATTACGACGGCCGGCGCCAACCGCGCGCTGTTTGTGGATCTGCATGCGGCGCAGATTCAGGGCTTCTTCGATATTCCGGTTGACCACATGTTCGCGAGCCCGGTTCTGGTGGGCTATTTCCGCGATCTGAATCTTCCCAATCTGACGGTGGTTTCGCCCGATGCGGGCGGTGTGGAGCGCGCACGTTTCTTTGCGCAGAAGATGGGCGCACCTCTGGCGATTGTGGATAAGCGGCGCACGGACATGAATGTGACCGAGGTGATGAACGTGATTGGCGATGTGGAAGGCAAGAACTGCCTGATCATCGACGACATCATCGACACGGCGGGAACGCTGGTGAAGACGGTGGACGCATTGTATGCAAATGGCGCGGAGAGCGTGCACGCGTGCGCGAGTCACGCGGTGCTGTCAGGTCCGGCGATTGAACGGATTGCGGCATCGCGGCTGGAGCAACTTGTGGTGACCGATACGATTCCGCTGCGCGAAGCGGCGCAGAAGGTAAGCAAGATCAAGGTGGTTTCGATTGCGGGCCTGCTGGGCGCGACAGTCGAGAACATTCACATGGAATCGAGTGTGAGTTCGTTATTCAGTTAGGCAGTGGTCAGGGAAAACTGATCAGAACATTAACCAGTCAGGCGAGAGTGATAAGCGGGCAGCAGAGGCAGTGAAGACAAACTGAACGCCATTCACTGAATGAAGAGCACTGACACAACAAAGGGAGCGGAGCCAGAGGCTGCGTGCCCGAAGAGAGAAACGAGAGACGAAATGCCAGAAGTCGTAGTCGCACAAGCCCGCGAGGGCAAGTTCAATAAGAATGCAGCGCGCCGTGTGCGTGCTGCGGGCAAGATTCCTGCAGTTCTTTACGGCGCCGGCCATGAGGCTGTGGCGCTTGAAGTTGATCCGAAGCAGATTTCCCGGATTCTTTATTCCGAGAGCGGACACAACACGATTTTTGATGTGGAAGTGGGCGGCAAGTCCGCGGCCAAGGCGATGATTGTGGACTGGCAGCTGGAGCCGATCAAGGATCAGCTGATCCACATTGACCTGAAGCGGATTGCGCTGGACAAGGTACTGCGCGTACGTGTGCCGGTGAAGCTGGTTGGCACATCTGTTGGCGTGAAGGTGCACGGCGGCATTCTTGACCAGCTGTTGCGCGAGGTCGAAATTGAGTGTCTTCCGGCCGATATTCCGGGGCACATCGACGTGGATATTTCGGAACTCGGAATGCACGAGGTACTGCGCGTGAGCAGCCTGCCGCATTCGGACAAGATCAAGTATCTGACGTCAGAAGATGCGCCGGTGGCACACGTGATCTCAGTGCGCGAAGAAGCTGCGCCTGTTGCCGATGCAGTGGCCGCAGCGGAACCGGCTGCCGCTGCTGCTGCCGCGACCACTACACCTGCGGCCGGCGGGGCGAAGAAGTAAGCCTTGGACGCAGCCGCGGAGAATCCCGGCAGGCGTGGTCCCTTTCTGGTGGTGGGGCTGGGCAATCCCGGGTTGGAGTATGAATGGACGCCGCATAACGCGGGGTTCATGGCTGTAGATCGCATCGCCGAGCAGGCCGGAGTGGTAGTCGGCAACAGGCGATGCAAGGCAAGCACCGCAACCTGCCGGATAGCAGGACGGGATGTGGTGCTGGCCAAGCCAGAGACGTTCATGAATCTGAGCGGAGTTTCTGTAGCCGCTCTGGTTCGGGAGTTGGAGATCGACCCCAGGCAGGATCTGCTGGTGCTGTACGACGAGCTGGATCTGGTGCTGGGGACGTTGAAGATCAAGGAGCGGGGATCGGCCGCGGGACACAACGGAGCCCGCAGCATCAACGCTTCACTCGGCACCGAGGAGTGGATAAGGCTGCGCATCGGTGTTGGGACGGATCTGCCGCAGGAAGCGAGAGAGGCTGGAGCAAAGAGGCCCGGCAGGGATTTTCTGCTCTCGCCCATGCGGAAGAAGGAGCTGGCGGTACTGGACGAGGTGCTGGATCGGGTGGCGATGGCCACGCGGCGCATCATTGAGGCAGGGCCGGGACCAGCGATGAACGAGTTTAACCGTCGTGAGCCAAACAGCCCGGCGGTATGAGAAGAACCGCAGGAAGAATCTGCGATTGAAATTGGGTCCGTCATCGAAGCGATTGACGGTTGAGGCCGGAAGGAAATGGACCGGCGGAAAAGGAAACTGGATGTCTCGTTTGTATGAAGTGATGTTTATCGTTCGGCCGGACTCGGCTGATGAAGACGTGGATAAGCTGCTCGAAGGCTTTAACGCTTCGGTGACCAGCGGCGGCGGCGTAGTGAAGTCGACCGAGAAGCTGGGCCGCCGGAAGCTGGCTTACCAGGTGCGCAAGTTCAATGACGGAATTTATGTGCTGCTGACGATTGAGGCCGAGGGCCCGGTGGTCCTGGAGCTTGAGCGCCGCATGCGCGTTTCCGAACCGGTGATCAAGTTCATTACCGTGCGCATTGACGAGGAAGAAAAGCGCCTGGCGAAGGTAAGGGCGCTGCGTGCGTCTCGCCGCAAGGTGAGTGCGGAGGCGCCACAGGCCGCTCCCGTGGCTGCTCCTGTTTCTGCTCCCGCAGCCGAAGCGACTGAAACGGCCCAGGCTTCCGCCTGAGCCACGAATGATTTTTGCCCCAACGCAGTATGGCTGCGCGGGGCGGGATGGTGCTGTGTGGGCCGGACGACCGGGGCGCACGGCACAGAGAATGGATGAGGAAATACGATGTCAGAAGAAACAACGACAAAGGCGCCTGAGAGCGGCGCACAATCAACTCCTTCGGCACCCTCGCATGGAACAAGCTCCGGACCTCGCTCCGGTGGGCGCTCCGGCGGACCTGGCGGACGTGGCAAGTTCTTCCGCCGCAAGAAGGTGTGCAAGTTCTGCACCGAAAAGATCGATGCGATTCCGTACCGGGATGTACGTCTGCTGCAACAGTTTGTGGCCGAGCGCGGCAAGATTGTGCCTCGCCGCCTGACGGGCGTTTGCACGACGCATCAGCGCCGGTTGACGCGCGCAATCAAGCAGGCGCGGAACATTGCATTGTTGCCGTTTGCAACCCGCTATTAGGCAGAAAAGGCACGTTTTGCGGCACGTCACCCAGAAGTAACGGTTGAAATGACCGAAATTACCTGGGAATGGGCGACAACGCGCCGAAAGCAGTTGTAGAATCCAGCGCGGTGCAACCGGAAGGGCTTCTGAGACCGTCCAAGACGAAGGACGCCCCCGCATGCGACCGCAAGAGACATTGGAGATTGGAAAATGGAAGTCATTTTGAAGGAAGACGTAGCCAACCTGGGCCACCGCGGAGACGTGGTGAAGGTGGCCGATGGCTACGGTCGCAACTTTTTGCTGCCGCGCAAGCTTGCGCTGCAGGCGACATTGGCCAATAAGGCCGTGATTGAGCAGATGAAGGCATCGGCTGCGCGCCGTTCTGCTGTGGAGAAGGTGCAGGCAGAGGAGCTTTTGGCGAAGCTCTCCCATGTGGCACTGAGCTTTACGCGCAAGTCCGGCGAGCATGGCCACTTGTTTGGTTCAGTGACCTCGGCGGATATTGCGGCCGATCTTGAGACGCAGGGTTTCTCGATCGACCGGCGCAAGATTCAGCTGAACGAACCTTTGAAGAGCCTGGGCGAGTACGAAGTCGCCATCAAGCTGCACCGTGAAGTAACGGCGCGGGTGAAGGTGAAGGTTCTGAGCGAAGCCGGCGAGGAAGTTCCCGCGGAAGAAGTAGCGGAAACCGCCGCAGCCGAGTAAGACAACTTAGATTGCGATTTAAAGACCGCCTCCCGGGCCGACGCACATTGCGCCGCGCATGGGGGGCGGTGGTGCGTTTGGAGGGCGGGAGGCAGCTACTCACTGCGCGGCGGGCAGATATAGATTCAAGTTTCTGGCGTGATTGATCTTGAGGGTTGAAGCGCGGTCGACTTCGCTCATGGAGATGCGCAGGTGTCGTTCGTCGGGGTCGACAAAGTGCAAGTCATTGCCTGCAACGAAGACGGTATCAGCGGAGAGGGTTGACCCATCCTTGAGGACAATGGCAAAGGACTGCGGCTCGGACTGGGAGCTTGTTGAGGATTTGGCTGGCCATTTGTACTCTTTGAAAACTGGATGCACCGGCGGCTCGACGACGGGCGGCGCAGGTGGCGGGACTATCTGGGGCGGCTGTTCAACCGAAATGTCCGGTTGAGGCTCGGATGCGTATGCAGGGCCGGAATCGTAGGGCAGGTATGCGTAGCCGAATCCGTAGGGCGAGAATCCCCGGGTGCGGTTGAAGTTGTGGCGACCTCGTGCGCGAGTAGAAATTTGGCCGCGCCGGGCGTGGTTGAATACGCTGCCACTCCGGATGTGACCCGGCCGGGCTTGGCCGCGGCGCTGAGCGCAGGCATTATTCGCCGCGCTCAGGGCAAGAAGCGCAAATAAGCTGAGCAGGATTGTCCGCCGCATGGCTGGCCCTCGTGTGGGGGAGTATAGCACCAAGGTTCCGCAATTGTTCATTTCACTGAGCCGTGGACATGCCAAGGCGTTGAACCCGGGTTTGGTGCATTTGGAGGGGTGGAGAAGCCTGCGCCGGAAGAAAGGCATGCAATGAAAGAAGATCCGGAACCCAACTTGATGGTGGGCTCCGGGTCTTACAGCGCGCCCCTCACTGTGATGAATGAGGGGCGCCATGGTTACAGAAGCATCAAGGTTAGCGGCAGACCATCGTTCCGCGATGATGCGGGCGCGGTGATGGGCTAATTGGTGTAGTTGTTGAAGGACATCACAAAGGCAATCCAATTCGCAGATCCCTGGGACGTGGCGGTCGCGTTGTAGCTACCGGCGGATGTGGCTCCTTTGCTTTCATACATGGTGGATGCGTCGAAACCATCCTGGGTAAATCCTGTACCGGAGGTGAAGGGACTGACGTATGCATCATCACCAAAGATTCCGATGATTGTCTGGCTATTGGCTGAGGGGACGGTGATCGATCCGCTGTCGAGCGATGATCCAGTGCCCGTGGCATGTGTGAATGTCCCGAGCGGAGAGTTTTTGTCGAGGCCTGAATACTCCGCAACGTCAACCAGCGAGAATTTGGTTGTCTGGGCTGAGTAAGTCACCGTGATGGTTGTGGCTGTGCCGCCTGCAATGTTCTTCGCGTACCAGATCTGGAAGCGTTGCGTGCCCTGGTTGATGGGGCCAGTGATCGGGGTGAAGGTGTCGCCCTCCGAATCGGAAACTGTGGCTGTAATCGACTGATTATCCCAGTGCGAAAAGACGAGGAGCATGTTGCCTGCGGTCATCGGCGCGCCAAGGACGCCATGTGCGACGGTGGTAACCCCGTCGTCGCCGGTGGAGAATTGAACGAGCTTACCGGGAACGGTGGCTGTGGTGCCAACCGTGAGCCCAGTGGAAATGCTCAACGGACTAATGGCCGCCTGAATGTTCGTGGATCCGACAGCCACTCCAGTTGCCAGGCCGCCGGGAAGAATTGTGGCTGTACCTGTATTGGAAGAGGTCCAGGTGACTGCGGTGGAGAGATCACGCACTGAGTTGTCAGTGTAGGTTCCGAGAGCGTCATATTGCAGGGGCTGACCGGCGGCAATGCCGGCGTTCTGCGGAGAGATGGAGAGCGAGCTCACGGTGGCGGTGGTTGATCCGAGCGTGTAAAGCTGGCTGATCTCGCCGGCCGAAAGTGCCCGGCTATAGAGCCGCAGGTCACTCACGATTCCGGAGGCGAACTGCGAGGTGCCACTCTGGGAGAACATATAGAGCTGCTCGGAACCGAAGTTGTTGGTATTTGCCGAAACACTCTTGCTTGAAAGCACAGTCTTCAGCGAACCATCGATGTACAACTGGATGGCCGAGCTGTCTGATTTCGACTTATCGAGGACCATGGCAATGTGGTGCCAATTGCCATTCGACGGCGGCGCGTAGCAGTTGAAGGTGGAGCCGACATCGCCTTTGACTCCGATGTAAATGGCGGGTGACCCACCGCAGTCAGTGGTGTCATCGACGTAAAAGACGAATCCGTCTGTTGCTACCGAGTAGTCATAGCCAAGCTCCGCCAGGACTTTGGTAGTTGTGCCAGTCCATGTGCGAGCCACCCAGCCGGCAAGCGTCAAGGCATGGGTCGAGCTGAGATTGATCGCGGGAGTCTTCATCACCTGAGTTGTGCCGTTGGCAATGATTCCGCCACCAGTTTGACCAGAGGTGAAAGTAAGCCCGCCATAAAGGTTGGCGTCATAGCCATTCCCGGAGGAATCTGTGGCGATTGCGCCGCCTGCCTCATTGAATCGCCACCACGCGGCGAGATTGGCCGGGGTGACGGTGAGGTTTACTGAGCCATTGATGCTGCCAGAGGCGGCATGCACGGTGGTGGAGCCCGCGGCAACGCCCGTCACGGTTCCTGCACTGTTCACTGTTGCGACAGAGGTGTTGTCGGAGCTCCAAGTGGCGGTGGAAGTAATATCTTGTGTGCTGTTGTCGACGTATGTGCCGGTTGCGGTCAATTGAACAGTGCCACCGACTGCTACCTGCGGCGAAGCCGGCGTGACTGCGATCGACTTCAAGGTGGGCGACGTGACTGTGAGGTTGGCCGTGCCGGAGATCGAGTTCAATGTTGCGGTGATTGTGGAGGTGCCCGCCGCGACACCCGTTGCCAGACCGGTGTTGACAATGGTGGCGACAGAAGTCTTGCTCGAGTTCCAAGCACAGGTATTGGTGATGTCGCTGGTTGAATTGTCGCTGTAGTGCCCGGTGGCAGTGAACTGCTGCGTGTGGCCGGCAACGATTGAGGGGTTCGCCGGAGTCACCGTGATCGACGTCAGGACCGAGCTTGCAACCATCAGGGTTGCCGTACCGGAGATGTTGCCATCTGTTGCTTCGATGGTTGAATAGCCGGTTGTAACACCAGTTGCCAAGCCGGTGCCGGAGATGGTGGCAATAGAGGTATTGCTCGATGTCCAGGTGACAGAACTTGTGAGATCCTTCGTCGAGTTGTCACTGTAAGTTCCAGTGGCAGTGAACTGCTGCGTCGTTCCGGTGATGATCTGAACCGTGGACGGCGTGACCGAGATCGATGTCAACGTTGGCCCGGTGGTGCCGGTAACGGTAAGGCTGGCATTGCCGGAGATGGACCCGGATGTGGCAGTGATTGTGGTGGTGCCTGCCGCGGCGCCGGTTGCCAGACCAGCATTGGAGACGGAGGCCACGGACGTGCTGCTCGACGTCCAGGTGGCCGTGCTGCTGAGATTCTGCGTTGAGCCGTCGCTGTAGTGTCCTGTGGCAGTGAATTGCTGGGTGGAATTCACAGCTATGGATGAAGTGGCTGGGGAGACCGAGATTGAGGACAATGTCGGAGAGTTCGAGCCACCTCCTCCACCGGATGAGCTACCGCCACTGCCACCGCCACTGAGGCAACCTGTGAATGACGTCAATACCAGTGCCGAAAGGCACAACCAACTTGCACGGAATTTCATGACCTCTCCCCTCGGGGCCCGCCATTCCAACTGATCACGACCCAATTGCGTGGACTGCCCAGTGTATTCGGTGAATGCGAAGCTAAGTGTAGCGCAGGTGGAGCACTAACGGAGTGAATGATTTGCGAATGGAATTTCGACGGCGGGAGGATGAAGTTGGCGTAAATTCAGAATCTGCGCGTACTTGTGCCTAATGCATTTTAGAAGAGACTTGTGGACTAACTCGAAAGTGTCAGAGATTTAGACGGAGAAGTGACGCTTCTGAAGAAAGCAGCATTTGTGGGAGCAACTGATTGCTTTGGAAATGGTGAAGCTGGGAACACCTGGAAGAGAGTTCAATGTTGCTCTATATATGGTGCAGGAGGCCGATGACGACGATGCAGAAGACCGCAAAGCACCCCAGCAGAGCGCCGAAGTAGCGCCATTCGCGAGCATTCTTCGGCCACCAGCCGAACATAGGCGCTCCTACAAGCAGCGCCAACGGTGCCACGACAGCAGCTTGAATCCACATGGGCCAGTGCGTGAACGACACGAACATGTGAAAAATTCTAGATCCTCGAGACAATTAAAGAAATGCAGCTATTCGGGCTTTGGCTATTTGCGGCACTTTAGTTGGACTTAGAAAGTGATGTTGCAAGCCCTGAATTAGTGGCGAAATAAGTTCCAGATGCAAGTTCGTCCCAAGTTACTTTGAGTTTTGTGGTGCGCTTTCGATTCGCGGAGAGGCTGCGCCTCATGCGTTTGGTAGAGATGCGAGGGGCTGTTCGCGGTTGGTACGCATGGTTGGTACTGCGGCGAGGAGGCTGCGTGTATAGGCATGCTGAGGAGAGGTCAGCATCTGGCGGCAAGGGCCCTCTTCGACAACCAATCCTTTTTGCATGACGGCGACGCGGCCCGCAACCTGACCGACGACGGCGAGGTCGTGCGAGATGAAGAGCATGGCGAGCTGGTGCTCACGTTGCAAGTCCCTGAGGAGGGCGAGAATCTGCGCCTGCACGGTGACGTCGAGCGCGGTGGTGGGTTCGTCGGCGATGAGTAACTGAGGCCGGTGAATGAGAGCCATGGCGATCAGGATGCGCTGGCGCTGTCCGCCGGAGAATTGGTGCGGGTAGTCAGCGAAGCGGTGTGCGGCATCTGCGATATGGACGGACTCGAGTGCTGCGATGGCTTTTTTGCGCGACTCGCGGCCCGTGGCATGACGAGCATGGGCTGTGTAGGCTTCAGCGATTTGGCGCCCGATGGTCATCACAGGGTTGAGCGCGGTCATGGGCTCCTGAAAGATGATGCCGATGGAGCGGCCGCGGATTTTACGGAGTGCTGCAGACGGTTGATGGAGCAGATCCATGAGACCGTCTTCGCTTTTCCAGAGGATGTTGCCTGCAACGCTCGCAGCCGGGTCGAGCAGACCGGGAATGGCAAGTGCAGTGGCGCTCTTCCCTGAACCGGATTCGCCGACGAGGCCGAGGACTTCCCCTTCATCCACGGAGAGACTGACGCCGCAAACGGCCTTTGTCGCGCCGAAATGCACGGAAAGGTTGCGAAGCTCGACGAGCGGCGGCATACAGCCATCGTATCGGAATGAAGTGAGGTGAATTGGGAGTGCAACTTCTTTTAACTCACGCTGATGCGCAAAGGGGCGCAACGAAGTTAGAATGTCGGTGTTTTCAAAGGTGTATAAGTTGACTCTGCGGCTGGGAGGCGGTTGAGGCGCCGCACAATCATTCACGCAGTAAGGCACCACGAAAGGAAAGGTCCACTATGCGTTTAATTTTTGCAGCAGCGCCAGCTCTGGCGGTAGTTCTGGGACTAGGCGGTGTGCAGTCCATGCAGGCGGCACCCGCACCAAGCACGGGATTCGGATATGGGCAGGCGTACGGGCAAGATCGCTGGGATGCACCACCACGCGCGTACAACCAGTACCAGCGTTCAGGCTTCATAGACGGCATGGATGGGGCGCGCAAGGATGTGGAGAACCACCGGCGCCCCGATGTAAACAATCGAGATGAATACCGTCACCCGCATGTTCCCGGACAGTTCTGGGAAGCGTATCGCCAGGGGTTCCGGGAAGGCTACGATCGCTCAATGCGTCACTACATGGGCGGTGGACCGGCTTACGCTCCGCAGGGACCTGGACCGGGACCGGGGTATGACCGCAGGCATGAGGACTGGGAGAATGCGCCATCCGCTTACAACGAGATTCAGCGGCGCGGCTTCAGAGATGGAATTGAGGGAGCGCGGAAGGACTTCGGCAACAATCGAAGGCCAGACGTGAACAACCGCGACGAGTATCGTCATCCAGAGCTGGGCGGGCGCGAGCGCAGGGTGTATCGCGAAGCGTTTCGGCGTGGCTACGAGATGGCTGCATCGCATTTGTGGGGCGGAGGACGGCGCTACTAAGAGCCAAGTCTCAGCAAAACTGCAGGAATGATGCCGTGCCCGCACATGCGCAGGCACGGAACGATTCAGACCCGGCGTGAACGCCGGGTCTTATCGTTTGATTCTGCGGACTTCAACCAAGTGGAGCTACTTTTTTACCGATAAGAGGGAACGACCGCGCTCCGTCATTGAGTAGGTTTCCCCATCAGTCTCCACCATTCCGGCCTGTCCCATTTCACGGAGGCCACTACGCACGCGAAAAAGAGGAAGGTTCGTGTGCCGGGCGACGGCATCCGCCGAAGCAGGCTGAAGCAGCGCTTCCAAAAGATGGCGAGCAGATTCGGTCAACTCGCCGTGTGCATTGATGCAAGCCATACCCAAGCCTCCTCTACACAGTCTTCTTGCAGAAGTACCAGTCCGTGCATTCGTAGCCGGCTTCCATACGCGCTTCTGCCTCTTCCACCGTGCTGGGAGGCGGAACAATAACCTTGTCACCGGGCTTCCAATTGGCCGGCGTGGCAACTCCATGCTTGTCGGTGGTTTGGAGGGCGTCGATGAGCCGAAGGATTTCGTCTGTATTGCGGCCGGTGGTCAGAGGGTAATAGATCATGGCGCGAATGATGCCGGCGGGATCGATGACAAAGACGCAGCGGCTGGTTTCTGTCTTGCTTTCGCCGGGCATCAACATGCCATAGAGCATGGCAACTTCCTTGTTGGAGTCGGCAATGATGGGAAATGGGATGTCGACGCCGAATTTTTCCTTGATGTTGCGGACCCACGCGATGTGCGAAGTTGGACTGTCGATACTGAGGCCAAGGAGTTCGACATTGCGTTCGCGCAGCGCAGGCGCAAGTGCGGCAAACGCCAAAAACTCTGTGGTGCAGACCGGAGTGAAGTCGGCCGGGTGCGAAAAAAGGACAATCCATCCGCCACGGAAGTCCTCCAGGCGGATTGTTCCGTAGGTGGTGACAGCTTCAAAGGATGGCGCGGGTGAGCCGAGCCGAGGCAACGCATGAGAAGGCTCAGTGTGGGCGGGGGTAACAGAGGATTCCTGGACACTGGTTCCGATTTGATCCGACATTGAATTCAAAGTCCTTCCTTCCGCCTGTTATGGATGAGACTGTGCAGCGGAAGGGACACAGGCCCATTTCTCACGGACGTACGCGCAATGTGAGCCGTAATTTCCGGTTCACTTCGAGGGCAATCCTGAATCCCTTGCGCGACGAGACTGCAGGTGGCGATGTGCTCTGATGCCGCTAGGCTTTCGCCGGCTGTTCCAATTCAAGCTCTATGGAGATGGAGGGTGGATTGAGCAGCGTGTTGTGAATGAGACAGAGGTGCACGGAGCGCGTCATGCCCTGTTGCTGCTCAGGGGTCAGGTCGAGCGCACAGCGGACATTGACTTTGAAGTTGCCGAGGCGCGCCGGCTGGCGAAGCTTTTCCGCAGTGACAGAGACGGTAACCGAGTGCTCATCGAGCCCGCGAGCGTGGAGATACTGGGCGGCATAGAAAGCCGCACAGGAGCCAAGCGAGGCAAGCATAAGCTCCGGTGGTGTCATCCCTGTGTCGTTGCCGCCGTTATCCTCCGGCTGATCACAGACAATGCGATGAGACCGGGATTCGATTTCAAATTGAACTTTATTAAGATGGCGAACCGTGATTTCCATGGGAATTCTCCCTTTCATTGGAAGAAATCCACGGATACCGCAAATCGTTACAGCCAGGCGCTATTTATTTTGTGCGGACTTGGCCCCGATGAGGGAGAGGTATTCGCGCGTAAGCAATGCGTTTAGCTTTGCAGTGATGGCGGGGTCGCAGGGGGCCTGAAGCGTACGGCAGCGGTCAATGGCATGGCGAAGGTCGCTTAGAAACGCAACGCAGGAGGGACAGGCCTCAATGTGCGCCTGCATCTTGTCGCATGTGACAGGATCGGTGCGGTTGTCAATGAATTCGGAGAGGTTGGCGAAGAGGGCGCGGCAGTCTGCAGGACGGCGTTTATGCGGTTTCCGTGTAGCGCGTTTGCGTGGGAGATGCGCGGTTTCAGTGGCGGCCTGCTGCAGAAGCTTGCGCATGGCAAGGCGCGCACGATGCAAACGAACGCGCACGGTGCCGGGTTGCAGACCGAGCACTTTGGCGACCTCGTCGGTGTTGAGCTCTTCCACATCGTGAAGGACGAGCACGAGGCGCAACGGCACGGGAAGCTTGAGGATGACGTGTTGCAGCTCGCTTTGCCGCTCGTTGCTGAGAAGATTCTGCTCGGGAGTCTGTGATGCGTCCTTGAGCAGATGGGCGAGCTCCGCGTCATCGGGCATCAGCTCATCGAGGGAAAGTGTGTGCGCGGGCGCGCCGGCGGGTTTGCGGCGCATGCGCCAGCAGCGGTTGCGGGTGACTGTATAGAGCCAGACGGCAAGAGCACGCGGTTCCTGAATCTTTGCGAGATAGGGAAGCGAACGATAGAGCACCTCCTGCATGGTGTCTTCGGCATCTTCAGGGTGGCCGCAGACTTTCATGCTGAACCCATAGACGGTGTTCTGGAGAAGACCGATCGCTTCTTCGGCCGCTCTGGGAGAGCCCTTCTGGAGAAGTTTCGAAGCACGGATGAGTTCAGGGCGCATAGAGAATTCAGGCTCTATAGATCAGTGTATTCGCAATCGGGCCGCTTTATGTAATTCGCTCCAGCACGTGGTCGAGAGCGTCCTGCCAGGGAGCCAATTTGACGCCAAATCGGGAGTTGAGTTTCTCGTTGGACATGACGGAGTTATGCGGTCGGCGTGCCGGTGTGGGAAAAGCGCTTGTGGGAATGGGATGGACCGTTGGCGCAGTAAAAGCGTTCGATGCCGCCGCTCGCTCAAAGATGGCACGCGCAAAGCCGCACCATGAGACCTGTCCGGCGCAGGTCATGTGATAGACGCCGGAGTAGCCGGGCTGGACGCGATGGGTGAAGACGTCCTGGACGATGGCGCGCGTGGCGGAGGCGATCTCGAGTGTGGACGTGGGTGCTCCCAGCTGGTCGTCGACGATGTTCAACTCGGTGCGCTCACGGCCGAGGCGGAGCATGGTGCGCAAGAAATTGCTGCCTACCGGACCGAAGACCCAGCTGGTGCGGAAGATAAGGTGGTCTGCGCCGGCCGAAGCGATGGCGCGTTCGCCGGCCAGCTTGGTGACTCCGTAGGTGTTCAGAGGCGCGACAGGATCGTCCTCGGTCCATGGACCAGATTTATTGCCGTCGTAGACGTAGTCCGTGGAGTAGTGAACGAGAAGCGCTCCACAACGGACAGCTTCTTCCGCGATGACGCCCGGCGCGGCTGCGTTGATGGCCTGCGCGACTTCGGGCTCGGATTCTGCGCGGTCGACTGCGGTGTAAGCGGCGGCGCTGAGGATGATGGTGGGATTGGCCGCTCGAATGGCGGTGCGTATTGCGTCTGGTTGTGCGAGATCGAGAGTGGCTCGCGTGTGCGTATGCAATTCACCAAGCCCCTGAAAGCTTTCCGCGAGTGCCTGGCCAAGTTGTCCGCCAGCGCCGAGAAGCAAAATGCGTGGAGTGCGACTCACGGAAAGACCTCGGCGGAAGTGAGCGGCGCGCCTTTGCGGTCTTTGTCGGAGACAATTGCGTCGCTGGGTGAAATGGGCCACTCGATGCCGACGTCGGGATCATTCCAAAGCAGAGTGCGCTCGCCGGCGGGCGAGTAATCATCGGTCACTTTATAGGCAAAGCCAACAACATCAGTAAGTGCGAGGAAGGCGTGGCCGAAACCGAGGGGTATCCAAAGCATGCGGCCATTCTCGCCGCTGAGTTCGACGGCGACGTGCCTGCCGAAGGTGGGCGAGCTTTTGCGCAGATCGACAGCGACGTCAAGCGCAGCGCCGTGCGTGGCGCGGACGAGCTTCCCCTGTGGATTTGTGACCTGGTAGTGAATGCCGCGAATGACGTTCTTGCGCGAGAGGGAAAAGTTGTCCTGCACCCAAATGGAGGGCAGGCCGGCTTCCGTCATGCGCTTCTGGTTCCAGGTTTCCCAGAAGGCACCGCGGTCGTCACGATGAATGGTTGGCTCGAGAATCAGCACGCCGGGCAGCGAGGTTCCAACGATCTTCACAGTTCTTCATTCTCCGCAGCATTGATGGGTTCATGGCGCAAATCAAGCAGGTATTGGCCGTAGCCGCTTTTGCCCAATGGCCGAGCGAGCTTCTCAAGCTGCTCGGCATTAATGTAGCCGAGGCGATAGGCAATCTCCTCAGGGCAGGCGATGAGCAACCCCTGGCGGCGCTGAATGGTCTGGATGAATTGGCCTGCCTCAAAGAGCGAGTCGTGTGTGCCGGTGTCGAGCCACGCGGTGCCGCGGCTCATGACCTGCACCTGCAGTGTGCCCTCGCTTAGATAGATTCGATTGAGATCCGTGATTTCGAGCTCACCGCGCGCAGAGGGCTTAAGATCAGCGGCGCGATCGGCGACGGTGTTGTCGTAGAAGTAAAGGCCGGTGACGGCGTAACGCGAGCGCGGCTGTTTTGGCTTCTCTTCAATACTGATGGCGCGGCCGTTTGCGTCGAATTCGACGACTCCGTAGCGCTCGGGGTCATGCACCGGATAGGCGAAAACCTTGGCGCCATGGCGCAGGCTTGCTGCCTTCTGCAAATGCACAGAGAAGGACTGGCCGTAAAAGATGTTGTCGCCTAGAACAAGCGAAGATGTGTCATTGCCAATGAAGTCGCGGCCGATGAGAAAGGCCTGTGCGAGACCATCCGGGCTTGGCTGCACGGCATATTGAATGTTGATACCCCAGCGCGCGCCGTCACCGAGCAGGCCAGAGAAACGCGGCGTGTCTTCAGGCGTGGAGATGATGAGAATGTCGCGCAGGCCCGCGAGCATGAGCGTGCTCAACGGGTAATAGATCATCGGCTTGTCATAGACCGGGAGAAGCTGCTTGGAGACGACGTGCGTGACGGGATGAAGGCGCGTACCCGAGCCTCCCGCCAGGATGATTCCTTTCATTGAGCGACCCTTTCGTCGTAGTTCTGGCGGATCCAGTCAAGATATGCGCCGGTGCGCACGCTTTCAACCCAAGCGGTGTTTTCGAGGTACCATTCGACAGTTTTACGCAGGCCATCTTCAAAGCGCGCGGCCGGCTGCCAGCCGAGCTCGGATTTGAGTTTGCTTGCGTTAATGGCATAGCGGCGGTCGTGACCGGGGCGATCTGTCACAAATGTGATGAGCTTGCGGCGCGGGCCGATGGCGGTGTCAGGGCGATATTCGTCGACAAGGTCGCAGATGGTCTGAACGACATCGATGTTCCTGCGCTCACTATTGCCGCCGATATTGTAGGTCTCACCGAGGCGACCGCGCTCAAGGACGGCGCGAATGGCCGAGCAGTGGTCCTCGACAAAGAGCCAGTCACGCACATTGCTGCCATCGCCGTATACAGGAAGCTGTTTGCCGGAAAGGGCGTTGAGAATCACGAGCGGAATCAGCTTCTCGGGGAACTGATAAGGGCCGTAATTGTTAGAGCAGTTTGTGGTGACGACCGGCATGTGGAAGGTGTGGTGATAGGCGCGGACGAGGTGATCGGAAGCAGCCTTGGATGCGGCGTACGGGCTGTTGGGAGCGTAGGACGTTGTCTCGCTGAAGGCTGGATCGTCGGGGCCGAGCGAGCCATAGACTTCATCCGTTGAGACATGCAGAAAACGGAACTGCTGTTTGCCGGCGTCGTCAAGCGAGGACCAGTAGCGTTTCGCCTGGTCAAGCAGTGTGAATGTGCCCTGTACATTGGTACGAATAAAGGAGCCGGGATCGGTGATGGAGCGATCGACGTGGCTCTCCGCAGCGAAGTGCACGATGGCGCTCGGTTGATGCTCGCGCAGCAGGGAGTTGACGAGATCAGAGTTGCCAATGTCGCCTCGGACGAGCGTGTGGCGTGCATCGCCGTCGAGTGAAGCGAGATTGGCTGGATTGCCTGCATAAGTGAGGAGGTCAAGATTAATGACGGGCGTGCCGACGTTCTTGATCCACTGCAGAACAAAGTTGGAGCCGATGAAACCGGCGCCGCCTGTGACAAGAATTGGATTCGCTTTTTGCATGAGGGGTCCGCTCGATTGTCAGACGCGGCCAAAGACGCGCCGGGGGTTGCGCACTGAGAGTCTACAGCAATTCCTGAGTAAATGTGGCCACTTTGCCGAATGAGCGAGGAAGCGGCCAGAATCCTTGCGCACAGACTATTTTCCCAAAGGAGGCTGGGAAGTGCCCATGAATTCTCTACAACCTTCCGGCCATTGCCGTGAGTGAAGATCAGTCGGCGAACTGCTGAAGCTTTTCCGGTGGGGGCGGCGGGGTAATGAGGCTGACCACGACCAGGAAAATGAGGGCGACGAAGAGCGCGGGAAAGATGGCTTCGCGCTCAGCGAGGATGGGCGGGAAGAGACTGCGCACGGCGGGGAAATCCCAAGCGAGAGTGACAACAGTTCCGCTGGCGATGGCAGAGACGGCTCCGGCGGCAGTGACACGTTTGGAGTAGAAGGCGGCGAGGACGACGGGCGTGAGCGCGGCGGAATAAATGGTGTAAGCCCAGAGCATCTTCTCGAGGATACTTTCAGCGTAGACGGCCTGATAGAGAGCCCAGATGCCAAGGAGCACAACTGCAAGACGCGAAACGATGAGAACACGCTTGTTGGAGGCGCCGGGTGCGATGTAGCGAACGAAGACATCGTTGACGAGATTGGTGGCCGGTGAGAAGAGGTAGTTGGAGGCGGTGGAAATGACCTTGGCAAAGACTGCACCCAGGAGGAGCGCACCCATCAATGCAGGCAGGCCGTGGCGGGCGGTGTAGGGGATGATTTCGTAAGGCTGGCTGGCGACTTCTCCGTTGTGGTAGAGAGCGGAGCCGAAGACGGCGATGGCGACGATAAGGGTTTCAAGGAGAACGGTGCCGAGAATCCAGCCGATGACGGAGATGCGGGCGTCTTTCTCAGACCGAGCGGAGAAGAACTTCTGGTACATGACCTGGTTGCCGAGCATGAGGAGCATGGTGGGGAGGAGGAACTCCATGGCACGGAGGAAGGAGAGATTGCCGAGGATCTCAAAGTGGGTGGCGGGCAGGGCGGCGTGAAGGCCGGCCCATCCGCCGGCTTTAAAGAAGAGCATGGGCGTGGCAATGATGCAGATGACTGTGACAAGGGAGCCGATGGCGACGTCCATATACGCCACGGAGGACATGCCTGCCAGGGCGGTGGTGACGATGACAAAGACGGCGATGATGTACGTGCCGAGCTCGGGCGTGACCACGTCAGGAAAGATGAGGTGAAGGACGTTGCCGCCGCCTTTGAACTGATAGCTGGTGATGCCGACGTAGGCAAAGAGGATGGCGATGGTGCCGAGGACGCGGGCGGTCTGGTTGTAACGGGCTTCAAGGAGGTCAGGCAGGGTGAACTGGGCGAATTTACGCGCGCGGGGTGCGATGAAGTAGATGAGGAGTAATCCGAGCCAGCCGCCGGCCGGCTGCCAGAGAGAGGCAAAGCCGTTGCGGTAGGCGTTTTCGGCTCCAGCGAAGAGCGAGCCTGCACCGATCCACGAAGTCAGCAGAGTGAGGACGAGGACGAAGGCAGGCAACGAACGCCCGGCAACGAGGTAGTCAGCCTTGGTTTTGACGCCGAATGCGCGATAGATGGCGACCGACAGAAGCACAATGACGATGACTACCAGGACGGTTACATAAAGGTGAGGCATCCGGTGGGTTTCCTTGGAGGGGGCGCTACGGGTTGCATGCAGTGTACCGGAAGAGTGTGGAACAAGGAGGGCAATCCATGGCAAAGGAAGGCTTTGGGCGCAATGAATTGACCCCCTTGTATGACCTTTGTTAAACTGCACATGCGGGGTGGAGCAGCCCGGTAGCTCGTTGGGCTCATAACCCAAAGGTCGCTGGTTCAAATCCAGCCCCCGCAACCAAAAGGCTTCAGGCGCAAGGCGCCAAGAATTATGGACCGGATGCATTGCGCATCCGGTTTTTTGCATTTCTACGGGATATTGGCGGCGAATGGATGTCTTCGCGTAGGCTTATGGGCCAGAGAAACGATCTCGAAAATCGAACCCGCCTGCCTGGGATTGCGTTCTGGCGGATGAGCCTCCAATTGTGAAATGGATCCTGCTCTTAGTACTGAAGGTGGCATGGTGCGTTGGTTTGTAATCGGCATAATCTTTGCCACGGTGACATTGCCGTGTGCGGCTGCAAAGCGCGCAAGCGTGGAGCAGCTGGAGCAGATGCTGACCACCGACAGCAAAGCACACAAGAGTGACGCGGAAATTGCGAAGCATCTGGCGGGCGTAGAGAGCAAGGGACGGATATCGCCGGAAACCTTTGCGCGTCTGAATGGTTATTTGAGATCGGACCCACTGGCATCGATTGCGCTCAGGGTACTCGCTGACAAATCACAGTTTCTCGATCTGCCTGAGAGTGAGATGGCCGATCGAGCTGTCCCGGACAGCGCCGAGCAGGCACGGTTACTCGGAGCCGCGCGCGATTTCGCATCGCAAACTCTGCCTGGATTGCCGAACTTTCTGGCCACGCGAACGATTAATTTGTATGACGATACTCCGCACGCGCTGAAGAAAGGGAACTGGCCAACGCGCACTGGGCTGCACCTGGTGGGAACTTCGCAAGCCGAAATCACGGTGAGACGCGAGAGAGAAAACCAGCCTCCTACGCAGGGCTCTGCCGTGTTCGAGTCAAAAATCGGACTTGTCTCCGGTGGTGAATTTGGCACCACACTCGGCATGATTTTGACGGATATGGCGAACGGCAAAGTGAGCTGGAGCCACTGGGAGAAGACGCAGGCAGGACTGGTGGGTGTCTTTCACTACTCGGTGCCGACAAGCTCATCGCATTTTGAGCTGATCAGTTCATTTCAGCGTGAAGCGAGCGTGGAAGGTTTCAGCGCATCAACCGGAGGGCGCGTTGCCGGCATTGGTGTGAGGCAGAATGTGAACTCAAACAATGTGGGTGTTGAACGAACCAAGGCTGCCTACCACGGATCCATCTGGATTGACTCTGCGAGTGGAACGATTGAACGAGTGACTCTGGAAGCAGACACTGAAAGCGGAATGCCGTTTCGTAATGCAGCGATTCTGGTGGATTATGGGCCAGTCGCAATTGCCGGCAGCACCTATATATGTCCGGTGCGCAGCCTGGCGTTATCAGAGGCGCTTGCCAACGCGGAGACTCTCACAAGCGGCGCGCCAACGGAATGGATGAACGAGACAGTATTCACGAACTACCACCGTTTTGGCTCGAGCGCGCGGATTGTGGAAGAGGCGGCGAATGCTCAGGGGCAGGACGCGGCAACAACAGGGGGTAATGACGCGCAAGCCGCCGCGGTTCCGCAGAGCAGTGCTCAACCTGCTGCAACTGAGCAACCAGCGAATGTTGCTACAAATGCGCCGCTGATTGGAGCGGCCTCCGCACCAGAGCCGGCAAAGCCCGCGGAGAAACCGGGAGAGTCCAGTGCGAATGGAACGCCGGTGGCCGAGACGACGGGCGAAGCCGCCGGTTCGAAGGAAGACACTGCTGCGATGGCGCAGCCGGCGATCGGTTCAGCACCGGACGGCGACACCCAGAGCGGATTCACGCTGCACGTGAGTGTGAATTCCTTACTTGTGCCCGCAGTGGTGGTGGATAAAAGCGGAAAAGCAGTGCCTGGGCTCGGCAAAGAGGACTTCGAAGTGATGGATGGCCACAAGCGCATGGCGATCACGGGACTGACGGTGGTGCGAAGCGCGACGAGCGCCGATGTGCATACAGACGAAGCAGCAGCCACTGAGGCTCCGGCGAGCAACGCAGATGCTGGCGCGGCGATGAATGTGCTGCGTTCCGGAAAGAGATTTGTGGTTTTTCTCTTTGACGACCGGCACATGACCGTTGACGATTTGCCTCGAGTGCAGAAGGCCGCGTTGCGACTGTTTCAAGAGCCGCTGGCGAAGACGGATTATGCGGATGTGTTGTCGTTGATGGGGGTGAGCTCGGGTGTTACGCGTGACAGTGATGTACTTCAGCAAGCGGTAAATAAGCTCACTGTGCATCAGGCCTTTCAGCATGCGAAGGAAGATTGTCCTGACGTGGATTACTACGCCGCGGATCAGATCATCCGCAGGCACGATCCGATGGCTTTTCAGATTGCTGTGGACAAGGCCAAGCAGTGCTCGGCTATCCAGTTTGGCCCGTCGTCCTCTTCCTCGAGCAATATCTACCAGGGGATGGACAATCCAACAGATTCGTTTCAGCGTGCAGCACAAGCCGCCGCCGCCCGCTCACTTGCGGTGGGCGACGAAGATGCGCGCGAATCTTTGCTCGGGGTTGAGAACGTGGTGCGCGCCATGGCTAAGCTGCCGGGGCAGCGGATTCTGATTCTTGTGTCGCCCGGTTTCCTGACACTGGCACCGAGCACGATGGCTCTTAAGTCAGAGATCATGGACCTTGCTGCACAGTCAGACGTGATTGTGAATACGCTGGATGCGCGCGGACTGTATGCGGGCAACGTGAGCGCGAGCGAAGGCGGAAACGAATCGACGCTGGGCATGATGTCAGGACAGCAAGTGCGCAACAAGCTCGACTCCATGCAGAGCAGCGAAGACGCAATGGCAGAACTTGCGGACGGCACCGGAGGCAAATTCTTCCACAACAACAACGACCTGCAGGGCGGATTAAAAGCGCTATCGGCTGCGCCGGAGAATTTATACCTGCTGGAAGTCTCTCTCAAAGATGTCAAGTCGAATGGCACTTATCATCCATTGCGCGTTAAGGTGGATCGGTCTGGGGTTGAGGTGACAGCGCGCAAGGGATTTATGGCACCCAAAGACAAATAGCGCATTGAGTTGAACCAGGCCGAAGGCCATGGGGCGAGCCGGAAACGTGTATTCTGGTGCGCGGAAGTGCGGATGGAGCGCACACTCGATGGATGCAGCAGTGGTAGAGAAAGTGAAGAAAAGGCTGAATTGGAAGCGGCACGGAGCCGGGTTGATATTTGTGTTCCTATGGGCCAGCGTGGCGCTGAGCCAGTCGACGATACGGCATGATGCGCTCACACTGCAAGCGACGGATGTGCTGGCGACGGGCAACGAGTGGATTTCACTGCCGGACATTCGAGCGAACGATGCGGCGCTCACGACATTCAATGTGATTTCCATGCGGTCGCGTGGACTTCTGCAAGTGAACGGCGAGCAGGGTGGTCCTGTGCTTGCGCCGTATTTCAATGTAGACGGCACGGCATTCGATTGGAAGAACCCGCAATGGGAGCTGACGGAGTACTGGGTTCCGACCGCCAGAAAGACTGTGGATGGGATTGAAGCGACGGCAACGTATTGCGCTCCTCCGGGTTCGCGCGCAGCCTTTTTGCGGCTGACACTGACGAATCATCGCGAAAAGCCAGTCGATGTGGAGATGGGTGTACGCGCTGCTTTCGGCAGCCTGAGCCGTGTGACGTATTTGCCGGTGGAATTACATGGAGAGCGCACGGTTGGCGCCGCACCCTGGGTGGACGAAGGTGAAGTGTTCAGTTACATCACCGATGATACGCAGTATGCGTGGTCGCTCGTGCATCCAGGTTCGAAAGCAATGGTGACCATGCCACCATTGAGTGGCGTCCCTGCAGTGCAGGCAAGCAAGATGGCAACGCTGGCTCCGGAGCAAACGGTGGAAGCGCTTTATATTTTGGCGCCGGGAGTGGAGGAGTTCAGCGCGGCGCACAATGCGAAGGCTCTGAAGGAGTTGCTTGTCCGCAATGGTGCCGACGCGATGATTGCCGAAACCGCAGAGTGGTGCAGAAAGCGGACGCGGACGACAGGGAAAGCCGATCTCGATCTGCTGATGAACCGGAACTATCTGTTCACAGAGATGTACGCCTGGGGCAAAACAATTGATACGGAGCAATGGGTGGGCGTCACGTCACGCAGTCCGCGCTATTACGTATCGGCCGCGTACTGGGATCGTGATGCGATGCTGTGGAGTTTTCCAGCGCTGCTCGACGTGGATAAGCAGATGGCGAAGAATGCGCTGGAGTACGCGCTGACAGTGCAGTTGCGCAACACCGGGACGCATAGCCGGTTTATCGACGGCATTGTGCTGGAAGACGGATTTCAACTGGATGAGGCGGTGGCGCCGGTAATTGCACTGGGCGCGTACGTGCGGGAGACCGGCGATGTGGCATTTTTGAAAGAGCATGAGGGTGCGCTGGCGACGTTGCGCGATCGAATTCTGTCGCGGCGCGACGAGACGACGGGATTGTATTCATCCCTGCAGGACTCGCAGGATGAGTTTCAGGTGCTTCCGTTTATCACGTACGACAATGTGCTGACGTGGAAGGCGCTGGGTGAGATGGCGGAGCTGTATGACAGGCTGGGGGATGCGACGGAGTCAGCCAAATTGTCTGTAGAGGCGACAGAGCTGCACGCAGCAGTACTGAAGCATTGCGTGAGCACGGATGCGCCGGGGGCGGACGGTCCGATATTCGCATCGGCGACGGACGGCAAAAAATCAGTATTTACGGCGATTCCGCCGGGTTCACTGATGAAGCTGCCCGCGCTGGGATTTGTGCCGGAAGACAACCCGGTGTTTGCGCGGACGTATCGCTGGCTGCACTCAAAAAACTATAAGTATTCCTACGCAAATGAGGCGTATGGCTTGCCGGGAAGCTACAGGCTGCCGTTCACGACGTCGTGGTCGGTTGCAGACCACTTGCGGCTGAAGGCGGGGCGCGCACAGGCGCTTAAGATTCTGCGTGCGAGCAATTGGGACGCGGGCATTATCACCGAAGGTGTTTCGGCTTCCACGGCGCGCATGGATCAGGCGGGCCGCGCCTTTGCAACGGCAGCAGGCTACATGGCGCACGCAATCTGCGACACAGAGTGCGTGGACAAGCCGCACTGAGCGAAGCCGATTACGAGCTAGTCAAGGAGCGGCTACGTGCACGGGTTGCTGGATGACCGATGCTGCGCCCTTGAGGAAGTCAGGATCCATCTCCTCGATATCGACTCGCATGCTGGTACTGTCCGCAGTGGGGAAGTTGGATGGCACCGGCAGAGTGACCTTGCCCGTGGCGGCCCACTCGGTGCCGCGCTGAATGAGTGTGATGAGTCCCACGCAGCTAAGCGCTGCCGCGTCATGGCCCATGGTGGTGTGAAAGACGCGCCCCTTGCCGTAGCGGATCGCCATGACCATCGGTTCTTCATATCCTGTTCCCCGGTTCTTTGGATCAGAATAGGCAGTGGCGAGGATTGTCATATCTTCACCTGGACCGCGCAAGGAGTTATATAGCTCATCTGGTGCATGCATCCAGACAGCAGGAAGCCCACGCATGATTGGGTTGTCTGCATTGCGTGTTACGACCTGAAATGGCAGGCGCATGCCGTGATTGCCGGCTTTGCCCGGTGAAGTGTCACGAACCAGTTCGCCATTCTTGTAGTAGAAGTGCGGGCCCGCGTGCTCATCTCTGTTGCGCCAGCCGCCGACACCGATCATGCGATTCCAGTCTGCCCAGTTGGGAAAGGCATTGTCCGCCGCATGCACGATGACAAGGCCGCCTCCACCTTTGACATAGGCGTCGAGCTGATTGCGCAGGTCTTCAGGCCAGTCGGGAGCATCGAGGTTCCACAGAACAGCCTGATAGTTGTCAAAGTGCGGATGGAAGTTGGAGAAGTCCTGCGTGTTGAGAGGCGCTGTTGCAACGGTCACGTCAAAGATGCCCGCTTCTTCAAGTTCTTTGCGCATAATCGCCGTGGTGAGCTTCCAGTTGTGATAGGGACCCCCGCTCTGACCGTCGACTATGAGGACGCGAATCGGCTGGTTGGTCTGCGCGATTGCCTTCCGGCCAGGAGCCAGCGACAAGAGAAGGACGACAGCGGTGGATAGAAGAGCGGTGCGAATGATGTGCATAGAGAACGGGAAGCCTCTCCCGGACGCGCAAAGAAGATGTGTCATGCGGCCGGATTCAATGTTCGCGAGCATTCTATCCCTTTGGAAGGGGAGATTGTGAGGATGGACATTGAATACGCACAGCAAGAAGAAACCTTCCGGCAAGAAAAAAGCGCTCTGCGTGGCCGAAGCCGCACAGAGCGCTCAATGGAGGAGATCAAGCTCTATTTCTGGAGTGCGCCTCTGTCATAAGTGCCCGAGGAGCCGAAGACCTTTCCGTTCATATCGACGTTCATGCAGTTAACGCCTGGAGTGCATCCAGCCGGCAGACTGGAGAAGATATCATTTCCCGCACTTGTGTCTGTCGTGGTCGAGAAGTCCAGGCTTTCGTACGGTACCAACTGAGTGCCACTGCCATCCCAATTGACGAACGGATTGGTGTTGGAGACCGTCTGCGCATTGGAGCCGCAGTTGGACATGGTTCCTGCCGGGCCGCCATAGTGCGAGTTGTAGTCGGAAGTGATGGTCCAGGAAGCGCCACCGTTATACACGCACGAACCGTGCGCATTCCAGACCAGGTTGTTCTCGATCACCCAGCTGGCTGAGCCAGAGCCGGAGGCGTATAGGTAGTACATTGCACAGGCCACCCCCTGTTCCGAGCAGTGTGGCTGCACACCCAGGTTGGCGATGGTGTTGTGCACGATGTAACTGGTGCCATGCACGGTGCCACCGAAGAAGCTGACGAAGCCGTCACCCAGTCCTGAAGCCGTGGAGTTGGATGTCATGACTGCGTTGTCGGTCCAGAAGACGATATTGCCGTAGACAAACCACGGACCCACGTCGGGGTTGCCGCCCGAGGCGTCAGTTATGACGCCAGAGGAGAGGATGTCCTGGAAGTAGTTGTAGCGAACCGTCATGTTCTGCACGGTGGAAGAGAAAGCTTCCGAGTGGGCTCCGTTTGCCTGGTCGCCGGTGTGGTCGCGCGAGATGTAGTTGTACTCGATGATCCAGCCCGAGCCGTTGGAGTTGGCCGACGAGTCGTTGATGTTGGACTGGAACTGAGTGTCGCCCACATCGTGAATCCAGCTGTGGCCAACGTAGAGGTTGTTGGTGGGGCTGCCGGTGTAGAAGCCGCCGTCGCAGTAGGTGGAGCAGTTCGACGAGCTACCGCTGTTGTAAGTGAAATTCATGTTCGAGCCGCGGACCTCGACGTAATCGAAGAAGAGGTTGGAGGCGGCTTTGCCGGACGAGTCGCGGTTGGTGATGACACCGGACTTTCCGCTGACCCCGTTGAGGTCAAACATGATGGTGTAGCCGGACTGCCAGTCGGAGCCGCGGGTTTGTCCTTCGAAGTCCCAGTAGCCGGTGAAGACGCCTGTTTGACCGCCGCCAAAGACGGCCTTGCCTGCGTAGCTGTCGCTCCAGTCGGTGGCTGGACCGTGGCTGGCCGAGGTTGCGCCTTCGATGGTGATCAACTGGGTGCCGCTGGCCGGCGTGGTGAAGTTCTGGGCGCCGTAGTTGCCGTTTGCGATCCAATAGGTGACGCCGCGCTGCATCTTGGCCGGGCTCACCTGACCGGAACCTGTGCCGAAGCCGGTGTAGGCATTGGCCCAGCTCGAGCCATTGCCCGAACCCTTCGCGCTTGCGTAGATGTAGCAGTTGCCCAATCCGTCGCAGCCGCCCACTGAAGCAGTGTTTGAGATGGTGAGAAGAGCCGAGCCGCTGAGGGAGCCGGAACTGGCAGTGATCGTTGTTGTGCCTTCAGTCACGCCCGTAGCAAGGCCGCTCGCTGCAATTGTGGCAACAGCTGTGCTGCTTGATGACCAGGTGGCTGTAGCGGTGATGTATTTGGTTGAGCCATCCGTGTACGTGGCGAGCGCGGCGAATTGCTGCGCGGAGCCCGTAGAGACCGACGCAGTTCCCGGCGTGACGGTGATTGACTTCATGGTGACGGGGCCAGTCGTTGCCGCGTCAACGGTCAGTGCCGCCGTTCCGGAGATCGATCCCGAAGTGGCGGTGATGGTTGCAGTGCCGGCGCTAACGCCCGAGGCGACGCCGGAGGCGTTGATGGAGGCGATCGCGGATGCGCTGGAGGACCAGGACACGGATGAAGTTACATTGTTGGTTGATCCGTCGCTGTATGTCGCAATGGCGTTGTATTGCTGTGCGGCACCCACCGTGACGGTGGATGCTGCCGGCGTCACGCTGATGGACGTCATCGTGGCGGGGTTCGACGTGGAGCCCGCTGTTACGGTCAACGTGGCGGAGGCGGAAATGGATCCTGAAGTAGCCGTGATTGTGGCTGAACCCGCGCTCACTCCAGTGGCGCGCCCTGAGGCCGTAATAGTGGCGACCGAGGTGGCACTCGAAGACCAGGTGACCGTCGAAGTCAGATTCTTCGTTGAGCCGTCGCTATAGGTCCCGGTGGCAGAAAATCGTTTTGTCGCGTTGACGGCGATGGACGAGCTGGCCGGCGAGAGTGAAAGCGAGACCAGGGATGCAATGCCCGTCGTAGAGCTTGCAGTGACGGTCAACTTGGAGCTACCGGAAACTGAATTCGAAGTTGCTTGAATGGTGCTAGATCCTGCGGACTTTCCCGAAACTACGCCGGTAGAGCTCACGGAGGCAACATTGGACGCGCTCGAGGACCAGGTAACCGAGGAAGTCAGATTCTGGGTCGTGCCATCGCTATAGGTCCCAGTGGCTGTTAGCTGTTTATTGGCTCCCACAGCTACGGATGTCGAGGCAGGCGAAACCGCAATGGAGACGAGAGTGGCCGTGGGAGACGTAGTACCGCTTGTCACAGTCAGCTCGGAGGCGCCGGTTACTCCATTGAGCTCAGCTTTGATCACGCTCGTGCCGGCAGACATTGCCGTTACCTGGCCGACGTTTGATACGGTCGCGACCGTGGACGAGCTTGAAGACCATGCCACTTCGTTCGTGATATCGAGAGTGGTTCCGTCTTTATAGGTTCCGAGCGCGGTGAATTGGACCTTCTGTCCAGCTTTGGCCGACGTACTCGCGGGCGATACCGCCACAGTCTTGATGCTGGCGGGCGTAACCGAAATCATCGAGGCGCCACCGCATCCGGAGAGCAAAAGAAGTATGGGAAAAAAAACTAACCGCTTCACAGCAAAATCCTTTCAAGTACTCCAAGGCAATTCAGTCCCAAAGCGCCGGCATTGTATGAACTCAGGCTCGGCAAATTCTTAGTGCAGTTAGTCAACAGACTGCACCTTCCCTACAACTTTTTGGGTACTCGTAATCAACTTAAAGTTACCCAGGTAATAGACTTATGGGCACCATGTCGTGCTATTGAGCAATTGGTAGATAGGCAACTCTAAAGAATTTCCGCTACACACATTCCCAAGCATTGCAGCCACGTAAGCGAGACTGCCGGGACGTACGCCGCAGGAGCTCAAAGGCCAGTTTTTCGATGCGACAATGCGTGGAAACGCATGGCATCAATGGTGCGCAAGTCAATTGAAGTAGGAGACAAATGAATACGAAGCTTAAACAGATCCACCATGAACTCTTTTTGCAATGCTGAAACGAAAACAGAGTTTCAGTGTGCTACCCCTTAAGAGAAATTCTGATCAAAATGCCAACATTGTCCGCAAGCCAAATCTTGCGGTTGCAGGAATACGCTAGTGCAAAAAGCGCCAGAGTCCAATGCCGCAGATCACTCCAAATGCTTCAAGCGCGAGTGCCCAGCAAAGTCCCTTTGCGCTGCGCAATCCCTCGCACTTCAAAATGTATAGAGTGTCCCCGGAGCGTGAGAACGCAGGTTCCTGTCCCATGATGGCGGCCCATTTTTCAGGCGAAATTGTGAAATCAGTGCGAACGAAGCGGGGTCCCCGTGGGAGTCCGTGAATTTCCCTAGCTGGACTTGCCATCTGTACACCTCAAGATTGCGGCACTCTGCATGAGTGCAACATGGATTCACGTACATCCGGGTGAGCAATAGAATCGAACCGGTAACCTTCGATGTGCACGTGGATTGCCAAAGATTACGAAAGTAGCAAATGCCGGAAAGAAAACGTTTTAGCAAAGGAGATGGTTTGGCAGGTGCGAGGGAAGATGTGTAGATTTTTCTCTACTTGGTAAGGATTTCATCACGCAGGTATGAAAAAAAGGCAAAGAACTTGCACAAAGGGTGCAGCATTTTAAGGACATCTCGGGAAGGCTAGCTTCCCAAGACCAGGGCAGGCTCAGCCGTCAGAGAGAGGTCAGCGAAGTCCTGAGCGAGAAAGCGTGGCCAGGCGGCCGCGGCGATCATGGCTGCATTGTCAGTGGAAAGAGCAAGGGCGGGGAAGCTGACCTGTGTGCCGCGGCGCGCGGCTTCTGTAATGAAACGTGCCCGCAGTTCCCGGTTGGCAGCCACGCCTCCGGTGATAAGGATGCGCGTGGCGCCGAGTTGCTCAGCTGCTGAGAAGGTCTTGCGGAGCAGGTCACCGATCACCGCGTATTGAAAGCTGGCAATGAGGTCGAGCGTGGTGGGGTCAGAGTGCGCAAGGGCCTGCTCGATGGTGGGCCGGTCCGGCGCATCGGGTCCAGTGAAGAGGGCGTCGCGGCGGGCCTCGGCCTCAGGTTTGAGGTTATGGAGTTCAACGTAGCGCAGAACCGCCGTTTTAATTCCGGAGAAGGAAAACAGAAAATGCGGATCGAGCTCGGCGATAGGCGCGGTTGAGGCTGCCTTGGTGCGTGGAGCCTTACCGCCCAGATGTACCTTACGCTTGATTTGCGCAAAGGCGAAGGGAACGGCGCGTGGATTGCCGTGCAGGGCAAGCTGATCAATCCAGGGCCCGCCTGGATAGCCGAGGCCGAGCAGCTTTGCCACCTTGTCGTAGGCCTCGCCGGCAGCGTCGTCAAGCGTCCGGCCGACAAGTTTGTATTGCCAGGTGTCAGCATGTGGCATTGCGGAATAAAGATGTGTGTGGCCGCCAGAGACGACAAGAGCGAGAGCGCGCTCGTGTGGCGCGGCCTGACCCGATTCACGCTCATGAAGCAAAACGGCGTGGATGTGGCCTTCAAGATGATTGATCGCGATGAGCGGAAGGCCCTGCGCAAAGGCCAGAGCTTTGGCGTAAGAGATGCCAACGAGCAGTGCGCCGGCGAGGCCGGGACCAGAGGTGACTGCGATGGCGTCGAGATCAGAGAGGGTGCAATCGGCCTCGGCTAGCGCGGCGCGAACAACAGGAACAATGGCGCGAAGATGCTCGCGACTGGCGAGCTCAGGCACAACACCCCCATAGCGTGCATGCGTGGCAATCTGCGATGCGACAACGGAAGAGCGGGTGTGCGCTCCGCGCTCGACGACGGAGGCGGCGGTCTCGTCGCACGAGCTCTCAATACCGAGGATGAGGCCAGAAGGCATGGTTCCAGTGTAGAAGGATAAGGCCGAGACGGAAGGCGATGCGGACAACGTGCTCTTCGGGCGACAATGGTGGACGATGGCGAAGGGAAGCGAATTCGTGGCGGCTATGAAAGTTGCCGCACAGCTGCGCGAAGCCGGGCATGAGGCATATCTGGCTGGCGGCTGCGTGCGTGACTTGTTGCTTGGTCGTGAGCCAAAGGATTTCGATGTGGCAACCTCGGCACGGCCGGACACTGTGCTTGGACTCTTCCAGCAGACGTTCGCGGTGGGTGCGAAGTTCGGAGTCGTACTTGTGGTTGAGGGTAACGACGAAGAGCGCATCGTCACGGAAGTGGCCACGTTTCGGTCTGACGGAGCCTACGCTGACGGGCGGCGACCGGATGTTGTCCGCTACACGAATACGGCTGAAGAAGACGTACGGCGCCGCGACTTCACAATCAATGGCCTGATGCTCGACCCGTTCAAGCTGCTCAGTGTGGAAGGTGCGGAAGCGCAGGCAGCTGCCGGACGGTCAACCAAACAGGAGAGGATTCGTGCGGCGGTTCTCGATTATGTGGATGGGCTCAAGGACCTCGAAACGGGTATTGTGCGGGCCATCGGCAACGCTGCACAGCGATTTGAAGAGGATCAGCTCCGCCTGCTGCGCGCGGTGCGGTTTGCGGCGCGCTTTGGATTTGAGATTGAACCGGCGACAAAGGCGGCGATGCGTGAGGCCGCGCCAAAGATTGCGACGATCAGCCGCGAACGTGTGCGTGATGAGCTTACACGGATGCTTACCGAGGGACATGCGCGGCAGGCTTTTGAGCTTCTGGATGAAACGGGACTGTTGATGGAAGTGCTGCCAGAGATTGCCGCGATGAAGGGCGTGGAGCAGCCACCGCAGTATCACCCGGAAGGCGACGTATGGACACATACGCTCTTGCTGCTGGAGCGACTGGAAGCCGGGTGTCCGCTGACGCTGGCCTGGGGCGCACTGCTGCACGATGTGGGCAAGCCGCCGACGTATACGAAAAGCGACCGCGTACGCTTCAACGGGCATGTGGAAGTGGGCGTGGCGATGGGCGCGGAGATCTGCCGGCGCTTCCGATTTTCAAACGACGAGACACGCATGATTCTCGCTCTCATCAACAACCACATGCGCTTTGCGGATGCGCCAAAGATGAAGACGTCGACGTTGAAGAGATTCTTCCGGATGGAGAACTTTGAACAACACCTGGCGCTTCACAAATTGGATTGCCTGGCAGCGAGCGGAAATCTGGATCACTGGAACTTCGCGCGCGAGCGGTTTTATTCAATGACCGAGGAAGCAGTGAAGCCGAAATTGCTGCTAACTGGGCGCGAGTTGATTGCAGCCGGTTACAAACCCGGCGCGGAGTTCAAGAAAATGCTTCGTGCGGCAGAAGATGCGCAGCTGGAAGGCACGATTACGACGACAGAAGAAGCGCTGGCGCTGGTGCGAGCGCAGTTTCCAGACGCTTGAGCAGAGACAGTGGGATATTGCACTAACCGCGCCAGAGTGTCCCGTACTTCTTGCTGTACTTTGGGTCGTCTTCCATTTCCATCAGTTGCGCGGCAGTAGCGCGCAGGGACTCATCCCGCGTTTCATCGTATACGCGGCGCAGGCAGGCGAGAATGTCGTAGCGGATGAGAGTGCCGTTTTTCTCGGCGCTGCACTCCTTAAATCGGGCGGACAGGCCGTCGACGAGTAGGCTGCGTTCGATGGGTCCGATGACGCCGACCTTCCAGAGGGACTGCATGGTATGCCGCGCGGTAACGAAGCGCTCGTCGCGGGTGGTGTAAATGAGCGCGACGAGGTCTTTACGGATGCGGTGTTTGGGGTCGCTTTTGGCGAGATTGCAGAGCACCTGCGCTGCAATGGCGCGCTGGCGATTGTCACCGGCCTTAAGCAGTGCCATGAGGCTGTCCCACACGTCGTATTTCCAATCGACCTGCTGTTTGGTTGCCGTCATGAGGAACTGGAATGCGGCGTCCTGTTGCCGATGATCGGCAGTGCGCAGACTTTCCAATGCCTGCTCAACAGATGTGGGCAGTTGCGTCATCGGGTCTCACCTCGGGAGCAGGTTAACGGTATGGCGCGCGGCGCATGAGCGACAAGAGAAAAATTGTTGTGTGGACAGGTGCCAGCGGCAGTGCAAGATATTCTGACTGCGACCCATGCAGAAAGAGACGCGCAAGTTCGACCTGGTTGTGATTGGTGCGGGCGCCGCCGGGATGATGTGCGCGGCAACGGCCGGACAGCGCGGAAGGCGCGTGGCGCTGCTGGAGCACAATGCGCAGCCGGGTCGCAAGATTTTGATCTCCGGCGGTGGGCGCGCGAACTTTACCAACATTCACGCCATGCCCGAAAATTTCATCTCCGAAAATCCACATTTCGTGAAGTCTGCGCTGGCGCAATATACGCCGCGGCATTTTCTTGCACTGGTGGAACGGCATGGCATTGCCTGGCATGAAAAGACGCTGGGGCAACTGTTCTGTGATGGATCGGCCAGGCAGATTGTGGATCTACTGCTGGCCGAGTGTGAGCGCGCCAAGAACTGCGGCGGCAGTGTGGAATTGATCGTGAATGCACGTGATGTGCGCGTGGAACAGACTGGCGGCGAGTTCGCGATTGCATGCGCGGCGGGCCAATTCCGAAGCGCGGCAATGGTGGTGGCGACGGGAGGGTTGTCGATACCGCAGATGGGTGCGACAGGGTTCTCGTATGACGTTGCGCGGCAGTTCGGATTGAGTTTGATTGAACCGCGCCCGGCCCTGGTTCCGCTGGTGCTGAGCGGAGACGAGGCGCGCTGGACGGAACTGGCGGGTGTGTCAGCGACGGTGGAGGTGCGTGCAGAGCGGGGCCCCGTGTTTCGCGAGAAGCTGTTGTGCACGCATCGAGGACTTAGCGGGCCGGCGGTTTTGCAAGCGTCATCCTATTGGCGCGAAGGCGGGAGTCTTGCTGTCGATTTCGGGCCGGGAGCGAAGATGCTGGCGCCGCTGTTTGAGAAGAACGCACGGCGCGATCCGGGTGCGTTTCGTGCTGCGTTACGTGGCGGGCTGCCACAGAGGCTTGCCGGTCATGTGGCCGACGTTGCGATGCCAGAAAAATGGACTAGTTCCACGCTCGAAGCGACTGAACGCAGACTGCATGGGTGGACATTTCATCCTGCAGGAACGGAGGGCTTTGCCAAGGCCGAGGTGACGGCCGGCGGCGTGGATACGCGGGAGCTCAATTCGAAAACGATGGAGTCGCGCAAGGTTCCGGGGCTGTTCTTTATCGGCGAAGGCGTGGATGTGACGGGCTGGCTGGGCGGCTTCAATTTTCAATGGGCGTGGGCGTCGGGAGTGGCAGCAGGTAGAGCGGTCTAGGCCAGAAAAGCAAAAAGGCATGAGCAGGAGCCCATGCCTTTTCTTGAGTTTTGCCGGTGCGAAGGGTCTATCCCTTGGCCGTGGCGAAACGCTTGTTGACCTCGGCCCAGTTCACCACGTTCCACCATGCAGCGAGGTAGTCGGGGCGCTTGTTCTGGTATTTGAGGTAATAGGCATGTTCCCAGACATCGTTACCGAGGATCGGGTAAAGTCCCTGCGAGAGGGGCGAATCCTGATTGGCGGTTGTGGTGACTTTAAGCTTGCCGCCCTCGAAGACGAGCCAACCCCAGCCGGAACCGAATTGCTTGGCAGTGGTCTCGTTGAAGGTTTTCTTGAGAGCCTCAAAGTCGCCGAAGTCCTTGGCAATCTGGTCGGCGATGGCACCCTTAGGTGCACCACCTCCACCCGCGCTGGGCGGCGCCATGATGGTCCAGAACATAGAGTGGTTGGAGTGACCGCCGCCATTGTTGCGGACGGCACCGCGAATTGCCTCGGGTACAGTGGCCAGGCCGCGAACGAGGTCGTCGACGGATTTGGCTGCGAGGTCGGGATGGTTCGCAAGCGCGGCGTTCACGTTGTTGATGTACGCCTGATGATGCTTGTCGTGATGCAGATGCATCGTTTCAGAGTCGATGAAGGGTTCAAGAGCTGCGTAGTCGTAGGGCAGCGGGGCTAGTTCGTATGCCATTTCGGGGAATCTCCTCCGTTCGGATTGTACGTCGCGATATGGCGCCGGTTAATGAATCGGCACAGGCTCAGATGCAAAGGCGGTTCACGTCTGGAGGAACCGTACGGTTCAGACTGGGAACACGCCTGCCTGGCGCGTACACTCAATCTTCACACATGAGGCCGCGCCCTCTATGTTTGGATGGATGCGGATGTGCGGAGTTAAGGTGCACAATCGCACAGGTATTTCAAAGAAAGAGTTGGAACCAGAACGGTGACCCCGGGAGAAAGACCTGCAAGGACCCGGGTTTCGCCGTATGTGTGCCGCGAAGTGGGATTTCCGCGGCAAGAGAGAAACCTTAGAGCTTGTTGCCACATCCTTGTGCATAGCGAGTGTGGAATGAGACCTGCATAAGACAGGAATGAGTGACCGACCTTGAATGAGCCCAATCTAAGTCTCTATCGCTGGCTTGACCAGCAAGGCGAAGCTTTTGGTTCGCCTGGCCTTGAGCCGCGCTGGACCTCAAGTGTGAAGGATGCCGTGGGTACGGCGTATTCAGCTTCGAGCCGTATTTGGTTTACGTGCTCGCACGGCATTCTGAACGAGATCTATCACCCGACCATCGATCGTGCTCAGGTGCGCGACATGGGCTTTCTGGTCACCGATGGTTCGACATTTGTTCACGAGGAGAAGCGGGACCTGCTAACCACGTTTGAGTACATCCACACGGAAGCTCTGGGCGTGCGTTACGTGAACAGCGATCCGGACGGCCGTTATCGGCTTATCAAGGAAGTGATTTGCGATCCACACCACAGTGTGGTGCTGCAGCATGTGCGGCTGGAAGGGCATCACGACCTGATTCCAAGGCTGAAGGTATATGCGCTGTTGGCGCCGCACCTGGACGGCGGCGGCGAAGGCAATACCGCGCGCGCCGTGGATGTGGCCGGGCACAAGATGGTGTTGGCGTGGAAGAACGAGTGGGCGCTGGCCATGGGGGCGAGTTGCGGATTTGCCCGCGTAAGCTGCGGGTTCGTTGGCCAAAGCGATGGCTGGCGCGACCTGATGCAGAACTACCGGATGCGCTGGGAGTTCGGCTCCGCCACGGACGGCAACATTGCTGCGATGGGTGAGCTCAACATGGTGAACGCAGGCGCGGACGGAGCGCGGGAGTTCACTGTCGCGATCGGCATTGGGGAAGGCGCACATCCGGCGCTGCAGAAGACAGTGAGCGCGTTAGCGATGCCTTTCGGGCAACACCACGACCGGTTTATTGAGCAGTGGCAACGGGCGGCGAATCCCGAATGGCTGGCGGCAAAGTCCGGCGATGACGGAAAGCTGATGCGGGCAAGCCACAACGTGCTGCTGGCGCATGAGGACAAGACATTTTCGGGTGCTTTTGTTGCGTCGGCGTCCATTCCCTGGGGCCAGGTGATGGGCGATGACGATCTGGGCGGGTACCACCTGGTGTGGACACGCGATATGGTGCAGACGGCGAGTTCACTGCTGGCCTGCGGTCGCGTGGAGACGGCGCGCCGCGCGCTGGTGTATCTGGCCTGTACGCAAAAGCCGGATGGCGGTTTTGCGCAGAACTTCTGGGTGGACGGGCGACCTTACTGGCAGGGAGTGCAACTGGACGAAGTGGCGTTTCCCATCATTCTGGCCTGGAGGCTATGGAAGGCCGAAGGTCTGGGCGAGATGGATATCTTTGCCTTTGTGGAGCGTGCGGCGGGCTTCCTGGTGCAGCATGCACCCATCACGCACCAGGAGCGCTGGGAGGAGAATTCGGGCTACTCGCCATCGACACTGGCGGCGGTCATTTCGAGTCTTATCTGCGCAGCGGAAATTGCACGCGCCTATGATGCGACTGAGCGCGCGGCATTTTACGAAGACTTTGCCGACTGGATGGAACACCATCTGGAGCATTGGACCGTGACCAATGACGGCGTGCTGCTGCCTGAGGTAAAGCGGCACTACATGCGCATCCGCCCGCCTGAGAAGGGCGAAGCCTACGCGTGCGAGAGCTGCGGAACAGAGACGCTTCGGCTATCGAATCGGCCTCCGGGTACGCGCTACGAATTTGAGGCGCGCGAGATTGTGGATGGCGGATTTCTGGAACTGGTCCGCTACGGCGTGCGGCGCGCAGACGATCCGTTGATTGTGGACACGTTGAAGGTGATCGACGCAGTCCTGAAGCGCGACCTGCCGCAAGGTCCGGGTTGGCTTCGTTACAACTGGGATGGTTACGGGCAGAGGGCGGATGGTGGTCCGTTTCAGGGTTGGGGACAGGGCCGCGTATGGCCGCTGCTCACAGGTGAGCGCGCGCATTACGAACTTGCTGCCGGCAAAGATATCTCAGAATTGATCAAGACGATTGAAGGCTTTGCGACCATGGGTCAGATGCTGCCCGAGCAAGTGTGGGATGAGCCAAGCCGGCCGGGAGCGCATTTGCTTCTGGGGCAGCCGGCAGGATCGGCTGTTCCGTTGGTATGGGCGCATGCTGAGTATCTGAAGCTGTTGCGCTCGGCCACGGACGGCAAGGTATTTGACCGTATTGAGCCTGTTTTTCAGCGTTACGCGGCAGACGGAAAGCGAACAAGGCAGCGCACGCCGGTTGAGTTTTCCAGTCTGCGGCGGCAAATCCATGTGTTGCCGGTTGGACACACATTGCGCGTGCTCGATGGAGCGCCATTTGACATTGTCTGGACGGCCGATGACTGGAAGACAACAAACAGAACTTCGAGCATCTCAATTGGTAGCGCAGGCTTCTGTGCCGACATCGATTCAACGGCATACGGGCAAGCCGGTCAGCTATCATGGACCTTCCACTGGACGGGCCAGGACAGCTGGCTCGGATACAATGTCGATGTACAGATCGAACGCGAGTAAATGGATTTACTTAATCGATTTGCGCATCACGACGAAAGGAAATTCAATCCGCTATGACGCCAACTTTGACTGATCTTTCGCTGGATCAACTTTCTATCGATACGCTGCGCCTGCTGGCCGTGGATACGGTGCAGAAGGCCAATAGCGGACATCCCGGCGCGCCACTCGGCTGCTCGCCGATCGCGTATCTGCTTTTTCATAAGTTGATGAAACACAATCCGGCGAACTCGAAGTGGGCCGATCGCGACCGCTTTGTTCTGTCGAATGGGCATGCGTCGGCGCTCTTGTATGGCGTGCTGTATCTGACGGGCTACAAGGTCTCGATGGACGATCTGATGTCGTTCCGCCAATTGCACTCGATCACGCCGGGCCACCCTGAAGCGGGCGAGACGGATGGCGTAGAGGTCACGACGGGACCATTGGGGCAAGGGTTTGCGATGTCCGTCGGTCTGGCGATGGCAGAAAAGCATCTGGCGGCGGTTTATAACAAGCCGGGCTTCGATGTGGTGGACCACCACACCTACGTGCTTTGCGGCGATGGCGATTTGATGGAAGGCGTGTCGCATGAGGCAGCATCGCTGGCTGGAACCCTGGGTCTCGGCAAGCTGATCGTGCTCTATGACGACAATCTGATTTCGCTGGATGGCCCGACGGAGCTGAGCTTCACCGAAGATGTGCAGAAGCGCTTTGAGGCATATCACTGGCAGGTGTTGCGCGTTGCGGACGGCAATGATCTGGACGCGATTGAGAAGGCGATTGAACAGGGGAAGGCAGAAACAACCAAACCGACACTCATTGCAGTGCGGACGGTGATTGGCTACGGCAGCCCGAAGGCGGGCACGAACAAAGTTCACGGTGAAGCGCTGGGTGTGGCCGATACTGCTGCGACAAAGAAGTTCTTTGGGTTTCCAGAAGATAAGAGCTTTTATGTTCCGGATGATGCGCTGTCTAACTGGCGCAAGGCCGGTGAAAAGGGCGCGGCCGAGGAGGCCGCGTGGAAGAAGCTCTTCGAGAACTATCGTGCGGAGTTTCCAGGTTTGGCTGCCGAGTTTGAGCGTACGCAGAAGGGCGAGCGAAAGGCTGGCTGGGAGAAAGCGATTCCGAGTTATCCGGTGGACAAGCCGGTTGCGACGCGCAACGCCGGGGGCGCGATCATGAATGCGATTGCAGGCGAGGTGCCGGAATTATTTGGCGGCGCGGCTGACCTTACGGCTTCAACAAAGACGATCTTCAAGCCCGGTGCGAACTTCCACCTGGATCCGGCCGGACGCAATGTGTTCTTTGGTGTGCGCGAGTTTGCCATGTGCGCGGCGGTAAACGGAATGGCGAAGCACGGCGGGCTGGTTCCGTTCGGCTCGACGTTCTTTACATTTTCGGACTATGCAAAGCCAGCGATTCGCCTGGCGGCGCTGATGCAATCGCACTCACTGTTTGTTTTTACGCATGACTCGATTGCCTTGGGTGAAGACGGACCAACGCATCAGCCGATTGAGCAGCTAATGATGCTGCGCGCGGTACCGCATTTGACGGATTTCCGCCCTGCGGACGCGAACGAGACTGCTGCGGCATGGCGGCTGGCGATCAATCGCACAGGTCCGTGCTTCTTCGCGCTGACGCGACAGGATCTGCCGGTGATTGATGCGGCAAAAACCGACGTATACGGTGGCGTAAGCAAGGGTGCATATGCACTGGTTGATACGGCGAAGCCGCAGGTGATTTTGATTGGCACAGGCTCTGAGGTGTGGCCGGCGGTGGATGCGGCAAAGCTTCTTGAAGCTGAGGGCATTGCGACGCGCGTGGTGAGCATGCCGAGCTGGCGCATTTTTGAGGAGCAGCCGGCGGAATACAAGGCGAACATTTTGCCTGCTGGCGTGCCCAAGCTGTCTGTGGAAGCCGGTGCGACGCTGGGCTGGTGGAAGTATGTCGGAACCGATGGTGATGTAATCGGGATCGACCGCTTTGGCGCGTCGGCACCAGGGCCGAAGGTATTGGCGGAGTTCGGTTTTACTGCGGAGAATGTGGCCGCCCGTGCCAAGGCGCTTCTCAAGAAGTAACGGAAGAGGCAGTGCAAACGCATCATCGCAAGCTACACCGCTTCTGAAAGGATTCCAGTGAAGCTCGTTATTGCATCGGACCACGCAGGTTTTCCGCTGAAGGAAGAGGTTCGCGCCTACCTGGCGAAGGCCGGACACGAAGTTGTCGATCTTGGCGCTTACACCGGTGACCAGCCCGACGATTATCCGGATTTTGCGGAGAAGGTGGGAGATGCAATCAGACAGGGCGTGTCGAAGCGCGCGATTCTTATTTGCGGCTCGGGTGTGGGCGTGTGTGTGGCGGCGAATAAGATGCCGGGTATCCGTGCCGGCATGTGCCACGACACGTATTCGGCGCACCAGGGTGTGGAACACGACGATATGAATGTAATCGTGCTGGGTGCGCGGATCATCGGATCGGCTCTTGCCTACGAAGTCGTTGACGCGTTTATCAAAGCAGAATTCATCGCGAAGGAAGAGCGGTTTGTGCGCCGCTTCAACAAGGTATTGGCCATTGAAGCGAAGTACATGTGCGGCGATGGCTCAAAGAGTTCCGCGTAGCGGAGCGCGTCCACACAGCTGTCAACAGCATCCAATCATTTAGAAAGCAGATTCAAGCGCTGAGAAGTTCCTCATGTCTCACACTATGAACTGGAGGCCGGTATCTTCCCCTTGGACGTAATCCTGTTTGACGTCGGCGGCGTGCTGCTGACAAACGGCTGGGACCATTGTGAACGTGCGTTGGTTCTGGATCAGTTCGGACTGGATGGGGAGGCCTTTGAGGCACGTCATGCGAAATCGTATGACGCCTGGGAGCGTGATGCAATCACAGCCTGGGAGTATCTGGACCAAACCGTGTTTTACCAGCCGCGCAGTTTCTCACATGAAGAGTTTCTGGCGGCAATGTATGCGCAGTCAGAGCTGCTGAAGAATGGTGCGATGAGCATCCTGAAAGACCTGGCCGCATCGGATACGTGTATGCTCGGCGTCTTAAATAATGAGGCGCGCGAGACCAATGAGTACAGGTTCAAGCAGTTCCAGATCCGTGAGTTCATTCAGGTTTCACTCAGCTCGTGTTATCTGGGATTACGTAAGCCGGAGCCGGCGATATATCGCCGGGCATTGGATATTCTGGGAAAGCCCGCGGCGCGCGTACTTTTTATTGACGACCGCGAGGAAAATACCATGGCCGCTGCAGATGCGGGTATGAAGTCGATTGTTTTCAAAAACGATACCGCGCTACGGCGCGAGCTTGCAGGACTCGAAGTCCTCTAGAGAAGCGAAGGAGAAAATCATGATGCAGCTGGGATTGATTGGCTTGGGCAAGATGGGCGGCAATATGGCCGAGCGTCTGCGCCTTGGCGGCCACCAGGTGGTCGGCTTTGACTTTAATGCGGACGCCGTTCGGCGGCTCACCGATTCAGGTAACGTGGGCGTCTCTTCGCTGGAAGATCTGGCCAAGAATCTTGACCGGCGCAAAGCGATCTGGATTATGGTGCCGCAGGGCAAACCCGTGGACGATACGATTGCCAAACTCGAGCCGTTCCTGAACGCCGGCGACATTCTGATTGATGGCGGCAACTCGAATTACAAAGACACCCAGCGCCGCTACAAGGAAGTGACGGCGAAGGGATTTCACTTCGTCGACGTGGGTACCTCGGGCGGTGTGTGGGGCCTGAAAGAGGGTTACAGCATGATGGTCGGCGGCGACGAGGAGCCTGTCGAGTATCTGCGGCCCATCTTTGAGACTCTCGCCCCAGCTCCAGACAAAGGCTGGGGTCATATGGGTCCGGCTGGCTCGGGCCACTTCGTCAAGATGGTGCACAACGGTATTGAGTACGGCATGATGCAGGCCTATGCAGAGGGCTTCACCATCATGGAAAAGAAGGAAGAGATGGGACTGAAACTGCCACAGATTGCCGAAGTCTGGCGTTATGGCAGCGTTGTGCGCAGCTGGCTGTTGGACCTAACGGCCGATGCGCTGGCAAAGAACCCGTCCCTCGATGGACTTGAAGCTTATGTTTCGGACTCGGGCGAAGGCCGCTGGACGGTCTTTGAGGCCATCGATCTAAACGTCTCCGCGCCGGTGATTACCGAGTCACTGATTCGCCGCATTCGGTCTCGCGAAGAGAACAATTTTACGGATCGCATGCTGTCAATTATGCGCAACGCATTTGGCGGCCATGCCGTGAAGAAAGACTGATGGGGACAGAGAAACAGAGGGCCGGGTAAGAGGAAACGGGGGCTATGACTTAGCCGAAACGTCGATCAATATCAGAAGCCTTTCACTGTTTCGTTGTTTCTCTCTTTCTCATTGATCAATTGAACCCCACGGAGGTCAACGTAATGGCAACAGTGCAAATGAAGGTCAGCCCCGAGGACCTCTCTCAGATCAACTCCGGCACCGAGCGCATTCCAGATCCGGGCATCATGGTGATCTTCGGAGCGTCGGGCGACCTGACCAAGCGCAAGCTACTGCCCGCGCTCTATCACCTGGAGCAGGCCAACCTGCTGCCGAAGAATTTCGCCATAGTGGGCGTGGCTCGCCGGCCACTCGGCGACGAGTTTGCCGCGGATATGCGCGCGGGCATTATCGAGTTCGGCGGTGTGGAGGCAAGTGATCCAAAGCTCGATGAATTTGTGTCGAAGATCAGTTACTACGCTCTGAGCTTCAACGATGCTTCCCACTACGCTGGTTTGAAAGCCGAGCTTGACCGAATTTCCGCGGAAAAGAATATTGGGCCTGACCGGTTGTTCTACCTGGCGACGGCGCCGGAGTACTTCGCCCCCATCATCGATAACCTGGGCGCGCAGGGCATGGCACAGCCGGAGCGCGGTCGTGTTGGAGCGGTCATAGAAAAGCCCTTTGGCCACGATCTGGATTCGGCGAAAGAGCTGAATCGCAACGTGAATGGCGTCTTTCACGAAAGCCAGGTGTTTCGCATCGATCACTACCTGGGAAAAGAGACCGTACAGAACATTTTGGTGTTCCGGTTTGCAAATGGAATTTTCGAGCCAATCTGGAATCGGAATTACATCGACCATGTGCAAATTACCGCTGCTGAAACGCTGGGTGTGGAAGGGCGGGGGCCGTTCTACGAAAAGGCCGGTGCGCTGCGGGATGTGATCCAGAACCACGTGATGGAGTTGCTGAGCTTTGTGGCGATGGAGCCGCCATCCAGCTTTGATGCTGAAGCCGTGCGCCGGGAGAAGGTGAAGGCCTGGCGAGCTATTCCGCAGATTCCGATTACGAATGCCGTGCGTGGACAGTACGGTCCGGGAGTCGTGGGTGGTGAGAAGGTGATCGGTTACCGCGATGAAGAACGCGTGAATCCGGAGTCGGGGACCGAGACATTTGCCGCTCTGAAGCTCGAGATCGAGAATTGGCGCTGGGCAGGCGTGCCGTTTTATCTGCGTGCCGGCAAGCGGTTGAGAAAGCGCGCCACCGAGATCAGCATTCAGTTCAAGCAACCACCGCTATTGATCTTCAACCGCATGCAGTTCGCTGGCGGATGCGGCGAGATTCAGCCGAACCTGCTGACCATTCGTATTCAACCTGACGAGGGTATCGCGTTGCGCTTTGGCGCCAAGGTACCCAACACTCCCAACATGGCTGTGTGTCCGGTGAACATGGACTTCGACTATGCGGGCGCGTTTGGCACCTCAAGCGCAAACGGGTACGAACGGCTGCTGCTGGATGCGATGCTGGGCGATCAGACGCTCTTCGCGCACCGCGACGGCGTGGAGGTGACGTGGGGCCTGTATACGCCAATTCTGGAGGCGTGGGCGGACAAACAGCCCGAGGTCTTCCCGAATTATTTTGCGGGAACATGGGGGCCGGATTGCTCGGATAGGCTGCTCGAGAAAGACGGCCGCACCTGGCGGAACAATCTGGGTGGGAACAAGTAGAACGGCGAAGAAGATAGCTTGATTGATTATTTCGCAGAAAAGTATTGGGCCGGAACTCATGCGAGTTCCGGCTCTTTTGCTGCTCCTTGACCGATGATGCCGGGTAATGAAGTTGGTCAGGTTCTATTTACGAGTGATCACGACGAAGGTACCCTCGGGCAACTCACCTTCCAGCAGGTGAACTACGCCATTTTTCACATAGCCTTCCAATCGCTCCTGGGGTTTTGGAATCCCGGGCCGGAGGGCTGCCGTTAGCTCGGGTTTCTTGCCCATGCCTCGGTCCATTGCGTCGTTGGCCAGCTTATCGGCCTCTTTGTTGCCGCCACGCAAGGTGTGGCGCATTTCGAAGCGCTCGAGGCGGGAGGCGCAGCGTTTGGCCTCTTCCCAGAGGGGGCGCAGGACCGGACTGGCGACCTTGTAGCGGCCCTTCATCTGATTCACCATCAGTTCTGAGTCGGAGACCACCCGCAACCGCCCCACATTGTGGTCCATTGCCCATCGCAGGACTGCCAGCATGCCCTGGTATTCGGCATAGTTGTTGGTTTGAATGCCCAGGAAATCGCTGAGCCGGGCAACAACCTCGCCCGTGGGAGCTTCAATCACGGCACCATAGCCGGCAGGACCGGGGTTTCCGCGAGATCCGCCGTCGCAATGAGCGGTGTACCAATCTCCGGCTGAACTTCCGCCACCGGATTCAGGAAAAAGGCTTGAATGCATGCCTTTTCAGTGTATCGGGCAGGGGCGGGATTTAACACTTCGGTTACTTACCGACGGCTCACCATTGGACGCCAAACCCGTCAGAACAAGTGCGACTCATTCTCTCTCCGGAGCAGAGAATCGATGGCTACTGACGCTGCGAGCATACCCGCCACACCGGTTACTTTACCGGGGGCGGTCGCGTGGCCAACCACTCGGAGGGTACAATCCTCCCAAGGTATGGCCGCTACACGGGCAATGGACGGGCCGAACCGCGGACACCAGGAACGTCTGCAGTCTCGCGCCCCCGAGATGGAATTAATCCGCGAAGCGCAGGCAGGTTCACGCGCCGCGTTCGATGCTCTTGTGCGCCAGTACGAGCAGCAGGTGCTGCGCCTGGCGCTGCACCTCACCGGTTCCGAGCACGATGCCGAGGACATTTATCAGGAAGCCTTTTTGAAGGCATTCCGGTATATCGGCAACTTCCGATTCGAGTGCTCGTTTTACACCTGGATCTATCGCATTGTTACCAATCTTTGCCTGGACCAGTTGCGTCGCCGCAAGACTCGTCGCGAGGATCAGGCAACATTTACAGACCACTCAGGTGATGAGATTGACGTGCTGGCATCTGTCTCGGACAACCGCTCGTTTTCAAATCCAGCACGGGAGCTGGACCGGAAGGTGCTGGGTGATCGGATCCAGGCAGCGCTCGACAAGCTGACACCGCGCGAGCGGATGGTGTTTGAACTGAAACATTACCAGGGGCTCCGCCTGCGCACGATCGGAGAGATGTTGAATACGACAGAAGAAACCGCCAAGAATACGCTCTTCAGGGCGACGAAAAAGTTGAGAAATCAACTGGCGGAATTGCGATAAGGCGCTCACCGGCCCAATAGAGAGCTGGGAGATTTGAAGGCGCTTTGCAGAATTGTTTTTGAGGCTGGAAGGACGTAGGACCATGAATTGTGAACTTGCCCACGAACGGATCGTGCTGGCGGCCTATGGGGAACTGTCCGATGAACACGCACATGAGTTGGACAGGCATCTTGTGGGCTGCAACGAGTGCCGTGAAGAACGCGAACAACTTCTCGCGCTGCGTACACTAGCCGCAGTGCTGCCCGTGGTTGAGCCGGACGCCAATCTGGTTGCCCGCTCGCGAATGCGGCTCGAGGATGCGCTGGACGCATTGCCGCCGCGCCGGTGGTATGAGCGCTGGGGCCAGCGCATGATGAACAACTTTGCCAGCATGCAGGCGGCGCCGGTTGCGGCTGCACTGCTCCTGATTGTGGGTTCCGGTGCTGGACTGATCGGTGGATACGAAGTTGCCCAGAGCCGCGCCGCGCATGAGGCTTCAGCAAACGCAGCGCAGGTCGCCGAGGCGACACCCGCTCCCGCCGTACAGGATCAAAGAGCCTCATTTGTGCCGTCGCAGGTGGCCAGCGTCTCAAATGTGGCACGGCAGCCGGGCAGCGACCTGGTTGAGGTGAGCTACAACCAGATTATTCCGCACAAGGTGCAGGGATCGCTGAGTGATCCTGCGATTCGGCAGTTGTTGATGATGGCTTCTGAAAATGCAGCTTCATCTGGAGTGCGCGACAGTTCGGTTGGATTGCTTGCGGCTGAATGCAGAGCGGGGAATGGTTGCGAGGGAACAGGCATTCGCGATGCGCTGATGGTGGCGTTGCGCTATGACCGGAATGAAGCAGTGCGGGAGAAAGCGCTGCGTGGCCTGGAGCCTTACGTCGCCGAGGATATGCGCGTGCGGGATGCCGTACTGGAGGCGCTGCTCAACGACAACGATGCTCGTATCCGATCGAAGGCGATCAGCATCCTGGAACCAGTGGAGGCGGATACCAGCGTTCGTCAGGTTCTCTATTCGGTGTCAAATACGGACCAGAGTCCACAGATTCGCAATGTCTCACGGCAGGTGTTAAGTCGTGTGCCGGAGATTCAGTAGTAAGAGGTGCTTGCTCATGCTGAAAAATCGTGCCAACAAATTCAGAGTGCGAAGCCAGCAGGGAATCAAGCAGGAGAAGGGTAAAGTGGAATACTTTTCGAGGCCATATCGTAGATCAATGAAGTGTCTTGGAGCTTTCGTCGGAACGATGCTGATTCTGGCTCCGATAGGCATCCAGGCGCAAGTTTCGCGCGTCACACAAGTCAATCAGGACATCATCCCAATTCTCCATACCGCCACCCAGGGCTATCTGGGAGTGCTGGTGGGCGACGTGGATTCCGATTCGGCATCCAAACTCAAACTCAAGGATGTTCGAGGCGCTGTGGTCACGCTCATCGATCACGACGCACCCGCCGCGCAGGCAGGCATTCATGTGAACGACGTTCTGCTTGAAGTGAATGGGCAAACAGTTGAAGGCGCCGAGCAGTTCGGTCGCATGATGCGCGAAATTCCGGCGGGACGCAAAGTGAAGCTGCTGGTAAGTCGCGACGGTTCGCAGCAGACCATCACGGTGGAGCTAGTGGACCGCAAGGCGATGGAGCAGGAAGTCTGGAACAGGATTGACCAGGGGGGCAGTAGCTTCTCGTCACCAGGGCCCGGCATGGCAATACTGCCCGGCGGCACCGGTAGTGGTGGTGATGTGCCTCCTTCCAGCGGTTTTCATCTCCCCTTCTTTGGCAGCAGCCTGAATGTTGGCGTGATGGTGGAGCCGCTGACGGCGCAGATGGCCGACTACCTGGGAGTGCCCAACGGGGTGATGGTTAAACAGGTGGCGCGCAAGAGTGAAGCGGCGCTGTCTGGCCTGAAGGCCTTTGACGTGATTCTAAAGGTGGGTCAGGAGAATATTGCAACCACGGCTGACTGGGAACGCGCATTGCGCACCAATAAGGGAAAGCCGGCGCAGATTACCATTCTGCGCGACCGCAAACAGCAGACAATTACGCTTCAGGTCGACTCCAGGCACCACAAAAGCAGTTCCGAATTGCAGCTGTTGACTCCCGATGGCGGTACGTTTGCGCTGGCTGCCATGGATCCGAATACGATGTTGATTCCGCTGGCGACGGAGTACGATTTTGCGGCAGCCATGGAATTGCAGCGGCAGGCTGAACAGATGGATAAAGCTCTTCTAATGGAAATGCAGAACTTCAGGATGGATCCGAAGCAGGCTGAGGAGTTCCAGCAGCAAATGAGGAAGTTCCGCGAACGGATGGAAGAGATGGAAGCCCGCAGTATGGGCGAGTTTGTTTAGTTCATCCCTCGGCAATCGCGATTTGAACGCCGCCCCGCCCGGGCGGCGTTTCTATTGAGTGCGTGTCAGGTCATCGACATCAGCCAACAGCGATTGCTTCAGGGTTGAGGTTACTCTTGCCTCATTCATTTGGGTTCGGGCATCCAGCATCCAGGCGTGGACTTGGAGATTGCGATCTCCTCTTCTGTCATGTCCGTGGATACATCAGCGAATAACGGTGTGCTGAGATAGCGCTCGCCCGTGTCAGGCAACATGCAGAGAATGGTTGAGCCCTTCGGCGCCTTGGCGGCAACCTGCAGTGCGCACGCAAAGGTAGCCCCCGCGCTGATGCCAACAAATATGCCTTCCTTCTTGGCGAGATTCTTACTGCACGCCATCGCGTCAGGGTTGGCTATGCGCACGAATTCGCTGATGGCTTTGGATGCGACCGCATCGCCGGCGAGCTTGGCGATAAAGTCAGGACTCCAGCCCTGAATTGGATGTGGTTTCCAGGAAGGATGCCCGGCCGACGGTGAGCCGTCGGGATTGCGTTCCTGTTCAATTCCGCTGGAGAGCATGGGAGCATCATCGGGCTCGCAGACGACAATCTTCGTTTGCGGCCGTTCCTTGGCCAGAACCCGTGCCACGCCTTTAAGGGTTCCACCTGTGCCGAAGCCGGTAACCCAGTAATCGAGCTGTTTTCCCTCAAAATCGCGCAGAATTTCCTGCGCGGTTGTGCGAGAGTGCATGTCAGCATTGGCTTCGTTTTCAAATTGCCGGGTGTAAAACCAGCCGTGCTTTTCCGCCAACTCGACGGTCTTGTTCACCATACCCACCGCGCGGGCAGAAGCCGGCGTGATGACAACCTTCGCACCGAGAAAACGCATCAATCGGCGACGCTCGATGCTGAAGGATTCCGCCATTGTGACCACGAGTGGATAGCCCTTGGCGGCGCACACCATCGCAAGACCAATGCCCGTGTTGCCGCTGGTAGCTTCAATCACGGTTTGTCCGGGCTTGAGTTTGCCGGAGCGTTCGGCTTCTTCAATTACGCCGAGTGCGAGCCTGTCTTTGACAGAGCCGAGTGGATTAAAGGCCTCCACCTTGACGTAGAGGTTGATGCCTTCAGGAGCAAGGCGATTGATTTTGACCACCGGCGTATTGCCGACGGTTTCAAGAATGCTGGAGTAGACAGCCATTCGAACCCTCCTTGTGCGGTCCGCTGGCAAAATGTTCCCGCCTGTAAAAAACGCCGCGCAGGGAAGCGCAGACGGCGCCAGCAGCACGCACACAGGGTAATGCCTTCAGGCGCTGGATGCTGAAGAATTTCTTGCTTATTCAGCACGGCTGCCCGCAAAACGACGCGGTTACGCACTCGTCTGCAAGCGAGCAGTTCGCATAAATTCGCGGAAAATAGAGAGGTTTATGGTTGAATGCAGGTTGCCGTTCAGGCCACCTGGTATTCGGATTCTTCGGTAAAAAGTCTGCGCAGGAACTGTTTCAGCTCCTTACGATTTGCACCGATATCCGGCCAGATCTGGCCGAAGCCTTCCTGCGGATGAGCCCCAACAAAGGCGAGTCCTTCTCCATCGGCACCCCAACGTACAACCTTGGCTTCGATGGCGATCGACTCTTCCTCGCCCTCGCCGTCGGTATCTGTCCGCTGCAGCGTAATCAGAATTTTTGTACCGGGAATCCAGCGCTCATCAGTAACGAGATAGAGGCCCGTGTCACTGATGTCGCCAATGTGGTGCGCCTGTGGGTTACCGCCGGTCCAGCGATAAGCGATGAGCCGAGGCCTGGGTCTGCGCTTGGTCCCTCGTCTGTCAGAGACGAGCCAGCGCAGCAGGCGCATTTTCAGTGTGATCCTGGTCGGCGAATCGTAGTCGATCTCATCTTCGTATACGTTTTGCTCACGGATGGTCTTTATCTGGGCGGCGCGATGATTTGATTCGTCGCTCAGCATGACCGTCATGGGCATTCTTGATGCGTGGGGTTCGCTCGTGTTGGATTCGGGGATAGTCTGGAAGCGACCACTACTGCGGCTCTGGACGGAGAGATGCGGGAATTGCTGTTTCATCTCATACGGGGGGCAGATTGCCAGTTCGTCGCCCACCTGCGAGCTGGACGAGGAAAGCGAATTGGCCGGCAGGACAATTGCACTGTAGGCCTCACCTGTCGAAGGAAGCATTTCCGCGGCAACTACTGATTCAATGAGGCGAACAATCCTGTACTCCTGATCGAGACAAACAAGATCGAAGGGGGCGATGCCGGGAACCAGCGGAATTCCGCGATAAGGATTCAGCCAGAGGCCGGTTTCCGCCTGAATGGCCAAGTACTCGACTTGCCGTTTGAGGGTTTCGGTCGCAGTATCTACCTGCACCGCTTCCAAGCCCAGCAGCGTGTCGCGGGTACGGTTATAGACACAAAATTTCTGGCTCTCCATCCCCTGATCCCCAAACCCCATTCGTCGCGCGAAGCGACCGTTGGAACTCAATAGAGCCCCACATGGCAGTCAACTTACGCGAAATCGCTGCCTGATTGAACTGCTATCACCGGTCCCCATGAATTACCGGAAGCTAACTGAATACTGCACCTGCGAAATTCGCTTAGGTCGTAGCTTGGATTCACTATACCTTTACTGTGGGCACTTCGCCTCAGTTTTTTGGCGAAAAGGACCATTACCGAATGCCACGAAAGTGTTACCAGTGTGCAGTTTGGCGGAACTAATGGTGCCAAACGAGCGAGTGAAATTCTATCCGGAATTGCGGGCGTGAAGAGCCTCCAGCGCATCGCAAGCGCTGCGGATACCATCCTCACTTTGAATCTGTCTGGCAATTTCATTCGAAAGCGCCGCCATTTCCCCGTCTACCTGGACTGCAGACACGACTCGCGCCACGCGCGGTGGCGTATAGCGGTCTCTAGGAATAGTGCGCGAAACTCCCAGGCGTTTCATACGGCGCGCATTATCTGGCTGGTCATGGGAATACGGCATGATGACCATAGGCTTCCCGGCGCGAAGGCATTGGGCTGTGGTTCCCACGCCGCCCTGGTGCACCACCATGGCGCAACGGGGGAAGAGCGCCGAATAAGGGGCATATTCGGCAACGCAAATACTGTCGGGCAGATCGAACTGGGGCCTGTTGCGCGGGTCGTTACCGACGAGAAGAACCGCGCGCGCTCCCAGAGTCATTGCGGCCTTTGCCGAGACTTCATAAAAATCGCCCGCTGCCAGCACTGCGGCAGAACCAAGAGTGAAGACTACGGGCGGTTCGCCCGCAGAGATGAAGTCTTCAAGGTGGGCGGGCAGGGCTGAGTTGCCAGCGTCCGAGTCATAGAAGCAGAAGCCTGTGATGAGGGTATTTTCAGGCCAGTCCTTCTGCGCAACACCCAGGACAGACGAAAACATGGCCAGCACCAGGTTCGGCGAATGCTTGGCGTCGAAAAGTGGATTGGCGCCACGAGGCAGTCCCAGTTCCGCGCGCAGGGCGTAAATGGGCTCCGGCCATTTACGAGTGGTAAGGCGCGCCACGCGGCGGATGAGACGGCCAAATCCCTTCACGCGGTCGGCACGCGCCAATTTTGGGTAGGGTGGCAGTACCGGCGGATCGAAGGCGGAGAAGAAGGATAGCGGAGCAAGCACATAACTCGCCCAGGGAATGCCCGTCTTCTCTGCAACCAAAGGTCCGGCATAGTTGAGTTCTCCGAGCAGAAGGAGATCGGCGCGCACGGGCTTTGTGGCGGCGTCCATCAGGTCATCGTAGGTTTGCCGAAGCGACGGGAAGAGAAAATCGCGCAGACCGTGTTCTGTGCCGTGTTTTACGTCGTACACCATCTCGACAAGGATGGAGTTCGTGGGATCGATGTCCGGACGGATGGCATGAAATTCGAGGCCGAGGGGTTCGATTTTAGGTCTGTAGACGTTAGGAATTGCCATCACCGGCGTGTGGCCACGGCGTTTGAGCTCAAGAGCAAGGGCGACTAACGGATTGATGTCGCCGAAGGTGCCAATGTTCGAAAGGACGATGCGCACGTGCGTTCCTGTGTGGAATTCCAAGTTGCTGGGAACAGAGTACTGCATTGGCACAGTGCACGCGGAAATTGAATGAAGCGAGCGGGGAAGGAGAGATCTACCGTCTTAAGCTTGCGTTAAGGGGCATACTGCACAATCATCACGCTGGAATATTCGACACTTTTCCTTGCGACCAGGAGGTAGCAGGCGTATGTCAATGAGGCGAGTTGTGCAGGTTCTATTGTTTTGCGGGATGGCGACGTTTCTTGCAACAGGAATGAGTGCAAGTTTGAACGCGCAGAAGCCCTATCACATTCTCGAGCGCTGGAATCTGCCAGACGCGGGCTGGTGGGACTATCTTGTGGTTGATCCGGCAGGACACCGGCTCTACCTCTCGCGCGGCGACCATCTGGATGTGGTGGACACGAACTCCGGAAAGCTGGCGGGAACCATCTCCGGCATGAAGGGCATCCACGGCGTTGCCTTTGATTCAACAGGCAAGTATGGATACATCTCCGATGGTGGGTCGGACGATGTTGTGGTGTTCAATCGGGCAACACTGGCGAAGGTGACGACAATTCCCACGGGCGCGGGACCGGACGGAATCATGTATGAGCCGGTGACGAACACAGTGTGGACCTTTAACGGGCATGGGCACAGCACAACGAAGATCGATGCGGCGACCTTCAAGGCGGTCGCCACGATTCCATTGCCCGGCAAGCCGGAGTTCGCCGTGGCCGATGGGCACGGGCTGATCTTCAACAACATTGAAGACAAGAGCGAGATTGTGCGCATCGACGCGCAATCCGGAACCGTCACAGCCACGTGGCCGCTTAAAGACTGCGAGAGTCCCAGTGGACTGGCGTATGACGCTGCCGGGAAGAGGCTATTCCCTGTATGCGACGGCAAACACATGGGGGTTGTGGATGCGACTACGGGTAAGACGGTTGCGACGGCATCCATCGGTGAGGGGCCGGATGCAGCCCGCTGGAGCGCCAAGCACAAGCTAGCGTTCGCCTCATGCGGCGAAAGTGGTGAACTGGCCGTAGTGGATGCTTCGACCCCAGCGTACAAGACGATTGAGATGTTGCCGACGGAGCGGGGCGCGCGCACCATGGCCTACGATACGGTCAACGATCGCGTCTATCTGGTGACGGCGAAGTTCGGCCCGCGTCCGGCGCCCTCAGCCCAAAATCCGTACGGCCGCCCTCCGATGATTCCCGGATCCTTCACCGTGATTGTTGTGGGCCGTTAAGATGTAACCATGCTGGGGCTGCTGATTGTCGTGGTTCTTCTTGTGTTCGGTGTGTCGCTTGTGGCCGACTATAAGTGGCGCAAATGGATGGCCGAACGCAAGGCGGAGCGCGACAGGGAGTAGTGCGTACCGGCAGCCCGCGCGCAACTTCTGCACAATACAGCCGTTACAATAAGGAGTAAGGAGCCGTCCAATTCCCATGCTCTTTTCCGCTAAGCTTTGCCCTTTTGCTCCATTTGTCACGCGCGGCGTTTTGCCTGCCATGGCCCTGGGAGCATTCCTGTTCACTGCGGCGCCGGCGCACGCGCAGTTTGGCGCACCTCCCACCACGCCCGTGCACGATCCCAGCGCGTTGAAGCCGCCTGCGGGTGCGCGCGTGGCCATTGTGGAGTTTGACGATATGGAGTGTCCCGATTGCGCGCGGGCCAATCCACTGCTGCGGGAGGCGACTGAGAAGTACGGGATTCCGTGGGTGCGCCACGACTTTCCGCTGCCCTTCCACAACTGGAGCATGCAGGCGGCGGTGAATGCGCGCTGGTTTGACACAAAGAGCAAGAAGCTGGGCAACGAGTACCGGGATGCAGTCTTTGCCGATCAGCCGAATATTGTGAACCTGAACGGGTTGCGCGACTTTACACAGAATTTTGCCAAGGAGCACGGCATTGCCATGCCGTTCGCGATCGATCCACAGGGAAAGCTGATCGGGCTGGTGAAGGCTGACTACGCGCTCGGACAGCGGATCGGGATTGAGCATACGCCGACCATCTGGGTGGTAACGGCTCACTCCAAAGGCGCGCCTTTTGTGGAAGTGGTGGACCGCAGCAAGCTCTTCCAACTGATTGACCAGGCGCTTGAGGACACGAAGGGTGCAGCAGGACCGAAACGCGTGGCGCGCAAGTAGGCCCGCAGACTAACGGGGATGAAGATACGAATGGGACTTGTACAGGCCATGAGCCGCAAGATTGATCGTTCCAGTTTGAAGACTGGATGGGGCCACGTTGCGGCATCGCTGCTGTTGCTGGTCTTCCTGGTTTCCGCACAGGCGCTACACGCCGCAACCCAGGTGAAGGACGATGCAGCGCTGAAGCCGCCGCCCGGATGGCGCATTGCGATTGTGGAGTTTGACGATCTGCAGTGCCCGGCCTGCGCGGCCACCAATCCGCTGCTGGTATCTGCTGTGGCGCAGTACAAGATTCCGTGGGTGCGGCACGATCTGCTTATCCCCATGCATAACTGGAGCCGCGTTGCGGCCATCAATGCGCGCTGGTTCGACGAGCAGAAGAAGGGCCTGGGCAGCGAGTATCGCAACCAGGTCTTCGCCAACCAATCTGCCATCTTCAATCCGCTGATGCTGCGCCAGTTTACGGACAGGTTTGCGCAGGAGCACGGCATTCAGATGCCCTTTGACATGGACCCGCAGGGCAAGCTGGCGAACGAGGTGGAAGCGGACAACCAGCTCAGCAAGCGCACCGGCATTACGCAGACGCCGACGATCTTTATCGTCACCGAAGACAAGGGCGGCAGGCACTATGTGGAAGTGACGGACCACAGCAAGCTCTTCCAGACGATCGATGCGGCGCTGGCCAGCCTGAAGAGGCAGGGGCTCTCCGAGAAGATGGGCAAATAGACGCGGTATATGTGTCCTGGTTCAATAGCGCCGGAGTCCGGAAAAATAAAAAGTCCGGACTCTGGAGCTAAAGTCCGTCCTTTAAAGGGGTTACGGGCTATATATCCCGCCTAAAGTCCGTAATCCAAAGGACTTAGCTGCAGAGTCTTGATTCCATTTGACTTGGGACGCGTCCCAGGCGGCCTGGCCGTTTTTTCCCAAATGCCTGCACGCAAATTGCGCAGAGACTGAAGCGAAAAGGCTCCGGAAAAAGTGTCCTGAAGATATTATGCGCCGGGAGTGGGAAATTCTTTGCACTGGCCGCGTCAGGCGCTGGTTTCGATATTGACCAGTTCAGGCTGGGGGACGTTGTGTCCGCCGCCGGGTGAGATGGTGCTGGTCTGCGGCGAGCGCCAGTGGTCGATATAGCTGATCTTGTGTACGCATCCGATGGTGCAGTTGGGCGAGCAGCTCTTGGCGGTGAGGTATTCGCGCTTCACGTCTGCGGTGGTGTAACTGGCCAGAGGGACGCCGGGATAGCCGCGCTGCTGGGAGCAATAGTGCACCAGGCCGTCCTCACAGATGTAGAGGTAGCGGGAACCGGCGCGGCAGCGCCAGGTGTTCGGATGGCCCTCCACGATGTTGGCCTGGAAATCGTCAAAGCGCGCGTAATTGGTTTTCTTCCATCCGCTCATCTCGCGGTAGACGGCAGCTTCTTCAGGATTGAGCGGCTTGAGCTGGCCATCGCCGTCATGAATGATGCCGATGGTGGACGTGAAGCCGAGCTGGAGGGCGCGTTTGCCGATGATGAGCGCTTCCTGGGGATTGCGAATGCCGCCGCCGACGACCGAGTTGATGTTGATGTGAAACTCGGCGTGTTCTGAGAGCATCTGGAGCTTCTTGTCGAGGACCTTGAGGCTCTTCTTGGAAACTTCGTCGGGCTCCAGATTGTCGATGCTGATCTGCATGTGGTCAAGGCCGGCCTGATTGAGGCGCTCAATGCGCTCGACGTTGAGCAGATAGCCATTGGTGATCATGCCGGCGATGGCGCCGGTTTTGCGCATGCGGCGGATGATGTCGTCGAGGTGCGGATGGGTGAGCGGCTCGCCGCCGGAGATGCCGATCATGGCCGTGCCGAGGCGGCCGAGGTGGTCAATGCGGCGGACCATCTCGTCGAGGGGGACGGGCTCTGAAACCTTGTCGTATTCGTTGCAATAGGCGCAGGAGAGATTGCAGAAGCGCGCAGGGACGATCTGGGCGAGAACGGGGTGGCTGGTGGACGCGAGGGCGCGGCCCACCATGGCCAGCTCACGGGCCTTGCGTTTTGCGGCAATCATGCGGCCGCGGGGGGTCAGTTTACGGGGAACAGACATCTTTACTATTGAAACATATCAATGCGTCGATTGCCGATGGTTCGGAACCTAGAGATGTAGAGTTAGTAGTCATTTGATTTATAGGGCTTTTCCAGCGAAGATGTTGCCAGATCAATGAGCACTAGGCGAAGAATTTTAGGTGGAATAGGCATTGGAAGTGGTCGTCATGTGACTGGAATTGACGTGGCGGCGCTCCTACGGCGACTAATACTCTTCGATTCGGTCATCATCCGGTCTAATCGCTTATATGAACTCGCACATTTGGTTAAAGTCTTTGGTAAATCCGGACTTATAACTGCCCTCAATTCCGGAGCAATTCAATTCTCTTGCGAATTTACCTATTTAATTTTAGGGATAGCCGTTAACGGCGTGCCTTCGTTACCGCCCGACCATTTTAGCTTTGGTATTGCGGAAGGCCGGGATCGTGAATCCCTGTTGGCTGCCGGATTTCTGAGCCTTCAGACCATTTCAGGACTGAAGAATCCTGATCGAGCTGCGATTGAAGACGCGGTGCGAAATGCGATCGTGAGGCAACACCCTACATTTGGAGCCGATCTCCAAATGCAGGTCGAACTCGACTTACGGAGCAATAGTCCAATTCTTAGAGCATCGCTCCTTCATGTGCTAAATGAGAAAGGGCTGATTGCTCGATCCCAAGAGCCCCTGCTACATCTGAAAGTGGAAGAAGTCAAACCTAGAACGTTCCGAGTTGACCACAACATTTCAAAACTTTTAGGCATAGATTCGATTTCCGCAAGCGCATTGGTGAGCTCGGCTGTATCAGGTGTGAATGGTCTCAATTCGAGGCTCGCCGAAATGTCGACTTATTCGGCAATTACAGGGCTTTCTACGGAGGAAGTTCCGTTGCTGTTTGGAAAGCTTGCGGGATTAGTCGATCCATTCGACCTAAATCCGAATGTACCTGAAGGTCGGTTTAGCCGAGTGTTGAGCATTGCCGACATTGCGGAGCCTAGTCAGGAAAGCCGGTTAGACATAGAGAGGATTCTCGAAGTTCGGTCGTCGCCCGAATGTTCTGCGTTCAAGAAATGGCTCGAAGATTCTGATTCGCTGAGTGACGAGGATGTCGGAGATCTTTTGAAAGGGATACGAAGCAAGCTGGGAATTCTTGCTGCAAGCGTTGAAGGTAGATTGCTCAGGTTCGTCGCGACTACTGCAGTTGGCACCATCCCGCCACTTGCGGTCCCCGCAATAATGCTCGGATTTGTTGATAGCTTTCTCTTGGAAAAGCTCTTTCCAAAGTCGGGCATAGTTTCGTTCCTTAAAAAGGGGTATCCAACAGTTTTTGAGCGGTAGCCGACTTCTTCAGTGTTTGTTCCGGGAAATCCAGCTTGGGCATTGCGCGAAAGCTCTTTCATGCAGGAATACTTGTTGCACAGTAGTGGTGGTCAGGACCTGGAGCACCCAGATTCGTGGGGTTTGAAGCGGTACTCGCTCAAGCTATATCCCACCCCAGGCCTCAGAAGCGAGATCTCCGCCCCATCGATGGGGATCCGGGCCCTGGGGCACCCGGCCCTACGGGACGGCGGTGTAGTTGGTGGACGGGTTCCCAGGGTTGCCGCGCTTTGCGCTCCACCCTGGGCTATTTTCGCTGCCTCCCTACGGGAGGCGTTGCATGTGTGGTCAGAGACAAATGGGCCAAGCAGAGTTCGTGTGAGGGATGACATGGTTGTGGGTTGAGGGCTGAGCTTTCCCATGTCTCAAAATCGAGATCTCCACCCCAACGACGAAGACTCGTCGTTGGGGACCCCGGCCCTGGGGCAGCCGGATTTGTGGGAGAGATTGAAGTGGCCTTCTCCTCGAATTGGTATGACGCACGTCCTAGCGTTCGCTATGGGAGCGAGGTAGGATGCAGGCCATCATGGCGCATACCTATTGTTCCTCGCTCTACCATTGCGTGTTCTCCACCAAGGAGCGCCGCAAGGCGATTCCCGAAAATCTGCAGAAGAGGCTATGGGCCTACATCGGCGCGGTTGCGCGTGAGCACGAGATGCAGGCTCTGGGAGTGGGCGGGACGGAGGACCATGTTCACATCCTGCTTACTTTGCCATCGTCGAAGTCGGTTGCCAATGCGCTGCGAACGATCAAAGCCGGGTCGTCGCGGTGGATGCATGCGGAGGGCGGCAAGCAGGGATTCGCGTGGCAGGAGGGATATGGTGCGTTTTCCATCGGACAATCACAGGTTGCGGTAACGTTGGCGTACATTGCGCGGCAGAAAGAGCATCACCAGAAACGCGATTTTCAGGCGGAGCTTTTGGCGATTTTGAAGAAGCACCAGATCGAATACGACCCACGGTTTGTGTGGGGATGAGTGCGACTCAGCCGCGCCGGGCATTGCATGTAGCGGTCGCGCCGGCCCTACGGGACGGCGGTGTGGTTGGTGGCCGGGTTCCCAGGGTTGCGCGCTTTGCGCTCCACCCTGGGCTATTTTCGCTGCCTCCCTACGGGAGGCATTGCATGTGCGGTCAGAGACAAATGGGCCAAGCCAAGTTCGTGCGAGGGATGAGATGGTTGTGGGTTGAGTGCTGAGCTTTCCCACGTCTCAAAATCGAGATGTCCAACCCATCGTTGAAGATTCATCGTTGGGGACCCCGGAACTCCACCCCGACGACGAAGACCCGTCGTTGGGGACCCCGGAACTGGGGCACCCGGATTTGTGGGGATCGGAGCCGCAGTGATGACACGAAGAAATTGAAGCTGGCAGGGCCGTGGTCCTCATATACTTGCGCCATGCATATTCCGGCCGAGGAGTTGGTGGCGCTGCTTATCGCGGTGAGCTTTGCCGCGGGGCTGAATACGTATGCCACGGTGGCCACGCTGGGGCTGCTGGGGCGGTTTGGCGCGTTTGCGTTGCCGGCGGCGCTGCATCCTTTGGAGAACTGGTGGGTGATTGGGGCCAGTGCCGCATTGTTTGGTGTGGAGCTGTTTGCCGACAAGGTGCCCGCGTTTGACCTGATCTGGAATGCGCTGCACACGTTCATTCGCGTGCCGGTGGCGGCGCTGCTTGCGTGGCGGGCCACGGCGACACTGTCTCCGCAGGAGCAGATGGTGGCTGCGCTGGCGGGCGGGTTGATTGCGCTGATTGCGCATGGCGGCAAGACCGCAGTGCGCGCGGCGGTGACACCTTCGCCGGAGCCGTTCTCGAATATCGGGCTGAGCTTTGGCGAGGATGCGCTGGCGGTTTCACTGACGTGGCTGGCGACGACGCATCCGTTTGTGGCTGCGGGGATCGCTGCGGTGTGCGTGGTGATCCTGGTGGTGCTGGTGCGATGGCTGTGGAGGGCGATGCGGGCGTTGTTCCGCGGAGCGTTTGAGCCGGAGGCGGGAGCGTCCCTCAGGGGCTAAAGCCCTTCTGATTTTGCGGGTTTTTATGTACGGGCTGAAGCCCGTACCCTTCAAAAGACAGTGCAGCAGTGGCCCTGCTGAAGCCCGTACCCTTCAAAAGACAGTGCGGGAGCGGCCCTCAGGGGCTAAAGCCCGAGAGAAAAACCGGCGCTATCGGCCCGACTGAAGTCGGGCCCTGTTACAAGACCACGTGATCGAATCGGGGAAGATTGAGAGCGGTGGTTTCCCATGTATAGCTACAGCGAATCTCAACCAAAGCCAGAAAAGAACTCAGACGCGGAGGAAGATGCGGCGGCGGTACATCCAGTAGAGGAAGATCCAGTAGACGCACATGACGGCGATGCCCATCATGAGAGGCTGGTAGGCCGCGCCGAAGATGCGGAAGGGCGCGGTGCCGAGGTTGATGCGCAGGTTCTCCACGATGAAGTCTTCCCACAGGTGAGCGATGAGGTAGGCGGCGATGGAGTTCATGCCGACGACGACGAGCGGGAAGGCCCATCTTGCGCCACTGCCTTACTTCAGTGAGCCAGGCGAAGGCGGCGAGGAAGGCGAAGCAGACGCCGCCGGAGAAGAGCGTCCATGCGGGGGTCCAGATGCGCTTGACGATGGGGCAGATGCCGGCGAAGTGCAGGAAGAGGCCGGCGGCCATGAGCAGCGCAGCGGCGATGAGGAACTTGCGCATGGGAATGCGCGGAGCGGCGGAGCGGAACCAGCTCGCCTGCACGCAGGCCGAGGATCATGGTGCCGAGGGTGGGGATGAAGCTGAGGGTGAGGTAGCCGCCGTCATTGAAGGCGAAGCGCGATGCGCGCGGGAAGAGATTGAGGAACCAGAGGTCGAATGCCTGGCCGAAGTTTGAGTTCTTGTTCCAGTGGGAGAGGAAGCCGGTGAAGTTGTAGCTCCAGCCGGCGGGGACGCCGACGGCGGTGTAGTCGAAGTTGGGGCCGGGCGCCGGATAGAGGGCCCAGGCGAGCCAGTAGCCGAAGAGCACGGCGCCGAGCGCGATCCACTGCCAGCGTGGACGGCAGTAAGCCAGCAGAAAGGCGAATGTGTAACCGAGGCCGATCTGCGTGAGCGTGTCTTCAAAGGTGAAGTAGGTCTGCGGGCTGTGCGTGGAGCGGAGGAAGATGCCGAGGAGGATGAGCACGAGGCTGCGCCAGATGGTATGCAGCAACTGTTTGGCGAAGGGCTGGTTTTTGGCTTTGCGGCTGGCGATGGAGTAGGGCAGCGCAACACCTGCGAGGAAGGTGAAGCCGGGCTGGATGGTGTCATGCAGGCTCATGCCGGCCCATTCCACGTGGGTCTGATTGAAGGCGAGGATGTGCCAGAAGGCGCTCTGCGGAAAGGCCCTGGCCATGCGCGAAAACTGAAGGATTTCGCCCATCATGAGGACCATGACGAGTCCACGATATGCGTCGACGGCGACGTTGCGCGGAGGCGGAGCGGCCAGTGTTTTTGCGGGTTGGACGGCCTGCGAGGGTTGCGTGGAGGTGGCGTGCACTCGGTGTCCTGACTTTCATTTGGAAATTGCGGCAAAGCGGAGCGCCGTGGGGGAACAGCGAATGAAAACGTGCCCGTACGGTAGCACAGCCAGCGAACCTGCGGCCACGGGGAAATTGTTGCGCGTTGTGAGCCGTGGCAGGAGGCGGGAAAGTGCATGGTTGAGAAATGTATAGTTGAGCGGTATTCACGCACAGACTTTCAGAATGCATTCTCAGTGGAAGGTGCGTGACGAGTGAAAAGCAAGTTTGAGGACGAGATGAACGATTCGAAGATGGGGTTGATGGAAGAGTGGTCGCGGCGTGAGTTTCTACGCCTGAGCAGCCTGACGGCAGTGGGCGTGAGTGTTGCGGGACTGGATGCCGAAGCAGAAGCGCCGAAGGCCGGAACGATGATCGGCGTGCCGTTTGAGGCGAAGAATCCGCGGCTGGCGATTATTGGAACCGGGGGACGCGGGACGAGCCTGCTGGAGAATCTGCTGGCGGCGGATGCGCAGATTGTTGCGCTGTGCGATGTTGTGCGCGAGAAGGCGGAGCACGCGCAGGGCATGGTGGTGAAGGCGGGACAGAAGGCTCCGGAACTCTACACGAACGGTGACCACCACTATGAGGCTCTGGTTGCGCGCGACGATCTGGATGCAGTGATTATTGCCACGCCATGGGAGTGGCATGTGCCGATGGCGGTTGCGGCGATGCAGCACGGCAAGCATGCATTCACGGAGGTTCCGGCGGCGACGACGATTGAAGATTGCTGGACGCTGGTGAATACGAGCGAACAGACGCGGCGGCACTGCATCATGATGGAGAACTGCTGCTACGGCTACAACGAGACGATTGTGCTGCGCATGGTGCACGCAGGGCTTTTCGGCGATTTGAATTATGGCGAGGGCGCGTATATTCACGACCTGCGCGAGATCTTGTTCTCAAACGAGGGCGAAGGACTGTGGCGGCGCACGTGGCATACGAAGAAGGGCGGCAATCTGTATCCGACGCACGGACTGGGGCCGGTGGCGAATTACATGGGGATCCAGCGTGGCGACCGCTTTGACTACATGGTGGCGGTGAGTACGCCGCAGCGCGGGCTGGATGCGTATCGCAGAGAGCATTTGAAAGCGGACGACCCGCGGCAGGCGGAGCGTTACATTGATGGCGACATGACGACGCTGATCATCAAGACGGCGAAGGGGCTGACGATTACGGTGAAGCACGATGTGGTGAATCCGCGACCGTATAACCGCATTAATCTGATTGCCGGAACAAAGGGAGCGTTTGCGGATTATCCGCCGCGTATCTACTTTGATGGGCAGGCGGGCGGCGAAGACTGGGGTTCGCTGGATGCGTGGAAGGAGCATCAGCATCCGCTATGGAAGCGCGAAGGCGAGATTGCGCAGAAGCTGGGCGGTCACGGTGGCATGGACTTCATCATGCTCTACCGGCTGCTTGAATGCATGCGCACTGGACTGGTTCCTGATCTGGATGTGTACGATGCTGCCGCGTGGTCGGCACCGGGTCCGCTGAGCAGGGCATCGCTGGCGGCAGGCAGTGCGCCGATGAAGTTTCCGGACTTCACGCGGGGGAAGTGGCAGGAGCGCAGCGTCTCACAAATTGCGACGCAGAACTGATTTTGTGTGGCGAAGAGTGCCCGCGGCGGAGTTCTTTGGTGTCTAAAGGAAGTATGCCGGGAAATCGGCCGGATGTCTGGAGCCGACGATCGGACTTGAACCGATGACCTGCTGATTACGAATCAGCTGCTCTACCAACTGAGCTACGTCGGCGATCTCCTCACCGATTGTATCGTTGCGCGGGATTCCGGTAAAGTTTGCCATTGCATGGAGCAGCCACTCGGCATTGCATGGAGCAGCCACTCGGCATTGCATGTAGCAGCCGCTCGGCATTGCATGCAGCAGCCGCTCGCTTGTTGCTCGCAAGAGAAATGGGGAAGGCGGAGGGTTGCAAGGGGTGAAATGGGGCCACGATACGGGTTGGTCGTTAAGCTGGGATGCTCGACATTCGACGGACCAGCTGTGCGCTTGTTGTGGAAGAAATGAGTGAAGGCCATTGATGGATCAGACCATTCAACTCGGGTTCAAGATTGCGCTGGTGTGGGCGCTGGGTTTTGTAATCGCCCTGACCGTGCGTGCGCTGCTTCCTTCGCAGTCCGGGGTGACGCTTCCGGGAGCAGAGGGTGGTGTTTTTGTCCCATACAGCAAGATAGGGTTTTGGACCTGCATGCTGGCGAGTGTCACCGTCACGGCACTGGTAGTGCTGCGCGCGATGATGGCTGATTTCCGACTGGGTGGCCGCTAGTCATTCAAAACAAGGTCTGAACGCGGAAGAGCCGCCCGGCAACAGGGCGGCTCTTTCCTTAGGGAGAATAGTTCCAACGGAGGCAAAACCATCAGAACTTTCTGGCTGCATAGTAGGTTGAGGGGGACGGGGTGTCAAGGAGAAATCGAAATCGAAATAACATATTTATAATGTGCAATTTACGGCGTTGTCATAAATTGTGTCAGCGACGTATATTTTCGCCTTCTGTTTTCCTTTCAGAATAGGAAGTCTTCCCTGTTTAATAGGGTTTTTCTGGTATTTCGATCTAATTTTCCACAGGCTCGAAGTGAACTTTGATGGGGCTCGGGGCCACGACTCAAGGCTGCAACGGTGTCGACACTGGTTCCCAGGCTGCCGAGCTAGTCCTTGAGATTGAGACGAATGAACTCGGCCTCGTATACCGACGAGGCTGGTTTGCCGCGCGCAATGCGATACAGCGCCCGGCCACCACCGAGGAAGAAGCCAAGGAGAATTGCCGCTCCCGCGCCGATCATGCAGATTGTGGCGATGCCCATGAGGAGCTGGCTGGTCTTGGACACTTCGGAGACCGTGGGCTGGGGTATGGCGGTCATCTCCTCGTCGTAGTGGACCAACTGAAGGAGTTTGTGGCTTTCGTCAGGGATGGCATCGCCTGAGACGAGAGCGACAATTGGACCGGACCGGCGCACCTCGAGCGATGCCTTGTCGGAATCGTTGAGCGGCTTGGTCCATGCGGGCGTGCCTTTGCCGTCGGCTTTCAGGTATTCACGGATGCGGGTTTCCTGCGCGGCTGCAATCTGCGGCGTTGGGTAATTGATGAGCGTGAGGGTTGCCGGCCCTGAGCGCAGGTCGTAGTTCGCGGTGACAGTCTCTTCCGCACCCTTGTCGAAGCCGATCAGTTCGGCAGGCAGGACGCCACCGGCACCAGCGTAGCCAGCAGGGCCGAGCGCGTAGTGCGTGGTCTGTTTTTCAAGGGAGTCCTGTGGAAGGCTGGCGAGAATGGTGGGGGCCAGGCCTCGATTGCCGCGCGGAGAGCCGATACGCTTCGCGATTTCGCGCATTTCAGCAGCGGATGAGGTGGTGATGGTTGAGAAAGTTGCATCGATGACGATGCTTCCTTTCCAGAACAGAACGCGCTTGCGGTCAGAAGTCGCACCGGTTCCGATGTCCTCTTTCGGCCAATTGTTCTGCCGGTAGAAGGTATAGGCTCCGTAGGCTCCGCTCAGGTCGCCAAAACGGAGTTCATGAATGGAGAGAGTTTCGCCGCCACGTTTGTAGGTCGCAAATGTGCCTCCGGTGAAGCCGTATTCCTTAAGCGCAGCGGCATTGGAGGCATCGGCCTGCGTGGCATCCGTGAGTGTGGTTGGTTTGGCGGCTTCAACCCAGCCGTCGAAGACATCGGGCAGCACGGATTTATTGGCTGCCTCGGGTGGAACTGGCGCAGCTTTGGAAGATTGGGCAGTTGCGGGGATGTGTTTGCCGGACTTCGTGGCTTCAGGTGGAGGCTTGAGCTTGAGCGAGATGGTTTGCGCTCCGGCGCCAAGCCCAAGGCACAGCAATACAGCCAATCCCGCCATACAACCGGCGACTTCAGTCCGTCGATTCACCTGTTCTGCTCCAATTCTCAGGGTACACGGTCGTGACGGCCGGTGCTTTTGCGATCACCAAACCCTTTGCTGAATTGGACACTGCGGTTGGCGGATTGGTTCCCAGATGCCTGGCTGTCCGGTCTTCATTGCAATCGGGCGAAATTCTTATTGACAGTATAGTGCAATCATGACAGTATACTGTCATGAACACAGAAGGACCCACCGGCGGCTTGCGGGCCCGCCAAATGGCGGCCACCCGAGAAGCCATTCTGGAGACGGCGATGGATCTGCTGGCACGCGGCGAAGACCGGGGTTTTTCCCACGAGACCATTGCGGCTGCCGCGGACATGAGCGCGCGCACGGTGTATCGGCATTTTCCGGACCGCGGGAGCCTGCTGCAGGCGCTTTGGGAGCGGCTGCGCGAGCAGACGCAGACGCGCTTTCCGCGAAATGAAGGAGAGATCTCCATACTCGTCCGCACGGCGTTTCAGCAATTCGATGAGAATGAGCCGTTGATTCGATCAGTGCTGAATTCATCCGCAGGCACGGCAGTGCGCGAACGCGGTGGCGCCGAGGGGCGCCCGGCATTCACGCAAAGTCTGGCCCCGTTGATCGCGGGGAAGAGCCCCAGAGAACGGGCCCGCATTGTCGCGGTTTTTCTGGCGCTTTACAGTGCGCCGTTCTGGAACTTATTGCGTGATCGTGGCGGCCTGAATGGCGGCGATGCGCAGGAGGCCGCAGTATGGGCCATTGAAACTCTGCTGGAAGCTCTGCGCAAACAGAGCAGGAAAGGAAAGTAGACATGCAGACAACCAATCAGCGAATTGACATTCTGGGTGTGGAGCTGAAGTGGCTCCTCACGCTAGAGGCAACCGGCAATCACTATTGCCTGCTGGATACGCGCGTTCCCCCGGGTGTGGGTGTGCCGCCGCATCAACATCCATATCAGGAATCGTTCTACGTGCTCGAAGGAGATCCGGAGTTTGCTCTCGAGGTTAATGGAAGACTGCAATGGCAATCGGCCGTGCCTGGACAACTGGTGAATATTCCTCCGGATGCAATGCATGGATTCCGCAACCCTGGCACGAGCGATGTGCGGGTGCTCATTACCGGTACTCCTGAGCTGGGACATTTCTTTGAAGAGGCGGGGCAGGTTCTCGCTGATGGCGAGAACGCGCCTGCTCAACCGTCAGCAGAGACCATCCAGAAGGTGCTGGCCATTGCAGAAAAGCATGGGCAACGATTTCTGGCACCGGCGTAGGCTTTCTCCAAGACAAGAAGCGAATGGTCAGGGCCGTGAAGGTTCCGGGCGAATACCGGCATCCTGGGCGGCCCACCACGCGTCAAAAACCTCCAGCGCCCGTTCACACTGAATGCGACGCCGTTCTTTCTTGTCTCGCACCTTCTTTCGCAGCTCCTCTTCCACGGGAGGGAGGAGATCGAAGGTGATGTTGGCCGGCTGGAAGTTTTTTGGGTCGGCGTGGGTGATGTAGTGCACGAGAGAACCGAGCGCAGTGCCACGCGGCAAGGGGACTGGTTCCCGGCCATGCGCCAGATTCGCCGCATAGATTCCGGCGAGCATACCCGTCGCGATGGATTCCGTGTAACCCTCAACGCCGGAAAGCTGGCCCGCAAACATTTTCCGCGGGTCTGACTTGAGACGCAGCGTCGAATCGATGAGAGCCGGTGCGCAGATGTAGGTATTGCGGTGGATCTGGCCATAGCGCAGGAAGCGCGCGTTTTCAAGGCCCGGGATAAGCCGCAGCACACGTGCCTGGTCGCCCCATTTCAGATGGTTCTGGAATCCGACAAGGTTGTAGCTGTCGGCGCGCAGGTTTTCTTTGCGCAACTGCACGACTGCCCATGGAGTTTTGCCAGTGCGCGGATCTCGCAGGCCAACGGGCTTCATGGGGCCGAAGCGCAACGTATCGCGGCCACGTTTTGCGAGCACCTCGATCGGCAGGCAGCCTTCAAAGTACTCCAATTTTTCCCATTCCTTGGCCTCGGCAGCCTCTGCTTCCACGAGCGCATCGAAGAAGCGGTCGTATTCCTCCGGCGACATGGGGCAGTTGATGTAGTCGGCTGTGCCTTTGTCCCAGCGGGCGGCAAAGTAGACGCGATCCATGTCAATGGTTTCGGCGTCGACGATGGGCGAAATAGAGTCATAAAAGGCGAGATGCTGTGAACCAGTGATGCGCTGGATTTCAGCGCTGAGCGCAGAGGAAGTCAGCGGGCCGGTGGCGATGATTGTGCACTGAGTGTTGTCATCATCAAGGGACGTGACCTCTTCGCGGATGACGTGAATGCGCGGCTCGGCTGCGATGGCTTCGGCGATGCGCTTTGAAAATTCGATGCGATCGACGGCGAGCGCGTGGCCGGCAGGCACGGCGGTTTCATCGGCAATGCGCAGCAAGGCGGACCCGGCGCGGCGCATCTCCTGCTTGAGCAGCCACGGAGCCGTGTTGGGCGATTCGCTTTTGAGTGAGTTCGAGCAGACGAGTTCGCCGAAATCGATAGTCTGGTGTGCGGGTGTCAGGCGTGGCTTACCGTCGACCATGGCGCGCATTTCGTAGAGGTCCACATCGCAGCCCAACCGAGCGGCAGTCAGTGCGGCTTCCGGGCCTGCAAGGCCCCCGCCGATCACGCGAATTTTCATGACCTGTCGCCCGTCCCGGCGACGGGGTCGTCATGCTGGCCGGCGAGCGCAAGCAGGGCTTCGCCTGAAAGACGAACGTTGCGCCATTCATCCAGGAATTCGGCTCCCATGGCGCGATAAAAGTCGATGGCGGGAGTATTCCAATCCAGAACCTCCCACTGCAGGCGCTGGCAGTTATTCTCAACCGCAGCCTGGGCGACGCGCTGCAGAAGCGCCTTTCCCACGCCGAAGCCCCTCATCTCGGGCAAGACAAACAGGTCTTCCAGATAAAGACCAGGGCGGCCCAGCCAGGTGGAGTAATTGAAGAAATAAAGTGCAAAGCCGGCTGGACGGCCATCCTGCTCTGCCATCAGGCATCGATAGAAAGGTTGAGGCCCGAATCCGTCGCGCAACAAGTCCTCGACGCTCGCGTTTACAGCATCAGGCTCGCGTTCGTACTCCGCAAGGGCACGAATAAATGCCAGAATTTGCGGTGCGTCCCCGGGAGTTGCGGGACGTATGTTGATTGCCATGAGACCATTGTAGAGTGTGATTTGCGCCACAGGCCGCACAGCCGCGGGACCGTAGCATAGGAGTCGCCTGGTATACGCGGCGGCTACTCATCCGGACCGGGTGCGGATATCGGGCGCAACGTTGTATCTTATTTGCTGTTGGCTGCTGCACGGCGTGGGTCGGGCCGGTCTCTAACTGAGTCCCGTGAAGTGAACCTCCCGGAAGGCTTCCACCAAGGTTTAGGAATGAACTAGCGGACACTTCGACAGGTCCGTGCTCCCAAGGAGAACACATATGAAACGCACACTTGCACTTTGGCTGGGCGTTCTGGCGATATCGCTGACGCCCGCTTTCGGGCAGGCACCGGCAGCTGCAACTCAGGCCCAACCCATGGGCAAGATTCACGGCCAGATCACCAACCCGACTGGTGCGCCGCAAAGCAACGGTACCGTAAGCCTTTCCACGGACGGCGGTCACACATCCAAATACAATTTTCCGGTGAACTCAGCCGGCCAGTACTCCGGTGAAGCTGCTCCGGGAACATATATGGCGATCTACCGCCAGCCCGATACGCCACCGGACAAGATGGTGGACTCATTCAACAATGTGAAGATTGTCGCCGGTGAGGACCTGCTGCAGGACTTCGATATGACGCGCAAGGAGTTCGTGGACAAGCTGCCGGAAGAGACACAGAAGCAGCTTGCGGAAATGCGCAAGCATAACTCCGAGGCGCTCAAAGCCAACGAAGTGATCAAGCACCTGAATGACGATCTGCACCAGGTGAATGAGGACCAGAAAGAGGCCGGTGAGGCCCAGCAGCTTGCTGCGCAGCAGTTGGGCGCGAACGCTTCAAAGGCCGATCTCGAAGCGAAGGAAGCTGAGATTAAGACCGCCAAGTACACGGACATGGAAACCCTGATGACGAAGGATACGGCCGCGAAGCCGGATGCTTCGATTCTTTGGGCTCAACTTGGACAGGCGAAGCTCGGACTCAAGAAGTACGACGAGGCGGAAGCCGCATTCAAGAAAGCTATTGATTTGGAGTCCAACGCGAAGAAGCAAAATCCAGAAATCGGGGGAATGGCACAGGCTGGCCTGGGCGAGGTCTACGCGCGCACGGGTAAGGTTGCTGAAGCCAACGCTGCCTATGATGCCGCGGCGAAGATAAATCCGACCAAGGCCGGCATGTATCTGCGCAATCAGGCTGTCATTTTCTTCCAGGCAGGCAACGGAGACGCGCAGGTTGCCGCAGCACAGGAAGCCATTAAGACGTCGCCCGACGATGCAGTGCTGTATTACCTGATCGGTCAGGGTTTGGTGCAGAAGGCAACAGTTGATCCCAAGACGCAGCGTATCGTGCTTCCTCCGGGATGCGCGGATGCCTACCAGAAGTATTTGGAACTTGCACCCAATGGTCCTTACTCCGCCGACGCCAAGGGCATTCTGCAACAGGCCGGAGAGAAGGTTGGCTCCTCCTACAAGGCCAGCAAGAAAAAATAGAAACGGCCAGTAGGAACGCTCCAAAAGGCACACCGTTCAGAACGGTGTGCCTTTTCTCTTGCATTTGGCCCGTGGTGCGGGAGCGGTGGAAGCCCTTGCGGATACACGGTGCCTAGCCGGTCCTCTTACAATCGGAAACATGCATTCGCCGCTACCTGGCTATGAAGACGCCGCCCGCCTGGTGCAACAGCACGCGGAGAGGCTGCGCGCACATCCGAAGAGGTCTGAACGTGTTCCGTTGGCGGACGCTGCAGGCCGGGTACTTGCTTCGCCGCTGCTCGCCGATGCAGATCAGCCGCTATTCCCACGCTCCACGCGCGATGGATACGCCTGCCGCGCGGAAGAACTGATGCGGTTTGACTGGCTTCCTATCGCTGGATCCACGCAGGCCGGACAGGCGCCCGCAAGCGAATTACCAACGGGAGCAGTGTGGGAAATCATGACTGGTGCACCGGTGCCCGTGGAAGCGGATGCGGTCGTGATGCTTGAGCACGTGGAACGCGACGGAGACCGTATCCGGCTCCAGCGGGAACGTACCTTCAAATTCGGAGAGAATGTGGTTCCCCGCGCTGCCCAGGCAAAACAGGGAGATGTTTTGCTGGAAGCGGGTGTGCAAATAGGCGCACCTCAGATTGCGCTGGCCGCCGCGTGCGGAGCCGCAGAACTCGAAGTTTGCGCGCGGCCGCGCGTGGCCATCCTTACCACCGGCGATGAACTTGTTCCAGTTGAAATGGAACCTGGCCCGGCGCAGATTCGCAATTCCAATGCGCCCATGCTGGCGGCGCTGGTGGCGGAAGCTGGTGGCGAGCCATGGATTCTGCCTGCGGCTGCAGATACGGAGACAGCTCTCGACACCGCATTGCAGGAAGCACTGAAGGCAGACATGCTGCTGATCTCAGGTGGAGTCTCCGCGGGCAAATTCGATCTGGTGGAACCATGCCTTGCCAAACTTGGCGCGGCTTTTTACTTCACGGGCATTCGAATTCAACCTGGTAAACCGCTGGTCTTTGGTGAGGTGCCGCGCAAGGGTGAGGAGCCGATGCCGTTTTTCGGATTGCCGGGCAACCCCATTTCTTCAGCTGTCACCTTCCGGCTCTTCGCATCGCGTGTGGTGGGTGCGCTGGCAGGGAACTCAAGTGCCGGCCCACGCTTTGCGCTTGCCGAGTTGAGGGAGGGCACCCGAGGCCGCGGAAACGCAGGACTGACGCGATTTTTTCCGGCACATTGCGACTTCTGTTCCTCAACGGTTCGACTTCCCAAGGTCGCTACTGTGCCGTGGCAGGGCAGCGGCGATCAGGCGGCATTTGGCCGTTCGAATTGTTGTGTTGTGGTACCGGAGGGAACGGCGAGCCTCGACGCCGGAGAAATCGTTCGCATTCTTTTGTTCTAGGTAAGGAGCAGTTCATGTCGATTGCAGATTCCGGGAAGTTATCGCATTTTGATGAAGCAGGAGACGCGCGCATGGTCGACGTGAGCGAAAAGAAGTCGTCGCGCCGAACAGCGACCGCTTCCGCGTTTATCGAACTTTCCCACGAAGTGCTTGCGGCGCTTCCTTCAAATCCCAAAGGCAATCCTCTCGAGGTGGCACGCTTCGCAGGTATTCAGGCGGCCAAGAAGACCTCAGAGCTGATTCCGATGTGTCATCCATTGGCGCTGACCCACGTCAACGTGACGGCAACAATTGAGAATGCCGGTGTGAACATTCAGGCAACCGTTGCAACCGTCGGCCCCACAGGCGTGGAGATGGAAGCGCTCACCGCGGCATCCGTCGCCGCTCTCACCGTTTATGACATGACCAAAGCGTTGGACAAAAGCATCGTCATTCGCCATATTCAGCTGGAAGAGAAATCGGGCGGCAAGAGCGGAGATTTCAAGCGAAGCGCATCGTGACCTCGCGGAATCAGATGGTTGGCATCTTGATGCCGCGGCGAAAAGAAGCGCAACAGTGGTACGAAAAGTGTGTTCCTATTCGCATAAGCAGTCGCGAGGTGCAACATGAGACGTTATCCCCAATTTGAAGTTGCCATCAGCGATGCAGACCGCGCTGAAATCGAAGCGATCTATATTGAGCTCATTCGTGAGCGCGAAATAGACGCACAATCGAACTCGGAATCCACCGATTCATCTCCAAGCGATTTGACGGGGGAGAGCGAAGCGCACTAGAGAGGTCTGTGGCTGCTTTTCCTGTGACAAGACAGATGCATTTGCCTGCGTGTTGATTCGCACTTGCAACACGGTGCAGAAGGCGTAGCATTTTCCTTTCCAATAGAGGAGAGGCGATGCTGCGATCGAATTTTCTTATTGTGCCGTTGGTACTGGTTGCATTCACCGCGCAGGCGCAGAAAATCGAGGTCTACCAGACCACTCCGGATTTGCTCGAAGCACTGTCTCATCGAGCGGATCTACACTTCACCGGCAAGAAGCCGGACGTGCAGATGCCCATCATCACGGTGGATGAAAGTCAGCGCTTCCAGCAAGTCGATGGATTTGGCGCATCGCTCACGGATAGTGCGGCGTGGTTGTTTGCCAAGAAGGTTTCTCCGGAACAGACCGAGAAAGTGTTTGAGCAGCTTTTTTCGCCGCAGGATGGGATTGGTCTGAGCTTCCTGCGGCAGCCGGTCGGATCGTCTGATCTGGCAGTCACTTTTTACTCTTTCGATGATCTTTGCCAGCAAAGCAAAACAGCGTGCACAACTCCGACGGGAGTTACCGATCCTCAGCTGCAGCATTTCTCTCTGGCGCACGATGAGGAATATATTCTGCCGCTCTTGAAGAAGGCAGTCACTCTGAATCCCAATCTGCACATCATGCTTTCACCCTGGAGCCCGCCAGGCTGGATGAAGACAAACCGCTCAATGCTCGGTTCAAATCCTGAAACCAAAGAAGAATCGCACCTGAAGCCGGAATTCTATGCCGCGTTTGCGCAATACCTTGTGAAGACCATTCAGGGGTATCAGGCAGCGGGCGTGCCGGTATGGGCCATCAGTGTTCAGAATGAGCCGCTCTATGCGCCCCCGACGTACAGCGGCATGCACATGGATGCCGCAGAGCAGGCGAAGTTCCTGGGAGTAGATCTGGGTCCTGCGTTGAAGGCCGCACAACTCTCGCCCAAGGTTATGGTCTACGACCACAACTGGGACCGTCCCGACTATCCGGAAGCCGTTTTGAGAGATCCGAAGGCTGGCGCACTGGCGGCAGGAACCGCGTGGCATCACTATGAGGGTGATCCGGCCGTGATGACGAAGAACCACGCGGAGTTTCCGGACAAGGATCAGTGGGTGACAGAGGCAAGCGGCGGCACTTGGCAAAAGGGCCTGGAGGGCAAGGGCAATATTCTTGCGGAAGAAGCGGCGGAATTGATCGCTGTGATGCGGAACTGGTCGCGAAGTTATGTGCTCTGGGCGCTGGCGACGGACCAGAACCACGGACCCTATGTGGGTGGTTGTGACACCTGTCGTGGTCTGATGACGATCGACCTTACGGCGCCGAAGCATCCGCGCGTGAAACCCGAGCTGGATTTCTACGTGCTGGGCCATGCCAGCAAATTTCTTCAGGCGGGCGCGGTGCGCATTGCCAGCAACGAGCCTGAAGGCTCTTCACTCAAAGACGTGGCTTTCAGCAATCCCGACGGTTCAGATGTTCTTTACGTGCTGAACACGGGAGAGAAGAGCCAGTGGTTCCGCATTCAATTTCATGGAAAAACGGCGGCCACGCTCATCCCCAGGGGATCGGTGGCCACCTTCGTCTGGAAACCGTAACTGCCGCAAGCCTCAGTGCTGCGGTGAAGGGGCCTGACCTGCCGGCGGTGCCTCATGGTGGTCATGGTCGTGATCATTATCGGGCGGAGCAACGAACGGCTCAGGGCTGAGATGTCCGCGATGGCATGTGCCGCATGTAACCGGCATGCCCGAATTGTCAACCTTGCTGACGTAATTTGAGTTGATGTCCTGGACCATCTTGTACATCAGGCGAGCAGTTTTCTTTTCCGGTTTTGAATCTGCAGCGAAGTCAAGCCTCGGACGTCCATTTGGCATCAGGTGCTTTGGATCGGCGGCGTGACAAGTTGAGCATTCAGTGCCGAGCTCGGCTTCCCACTTGTGCATGATTTTGTGCACCTGCTCACCAGTTAAGTTTTTAGGCAAAACCTGCAGGTTCTTCGGCGGTGGAGGAGTGAAATGGCCATGACCTCCAGGAGGTGGCGGGCCCGGTTGCTGTGCGCGGGCTGTGGTTGAAACTCCAAAGGCAAGGATTGCGGTCACTGCAAGGGCAAGGGGAAGAGCAGTCGGTTTCAAAGTGGATTGTTACCTCGTATGTGAGATGGGGTTCTCTTGCATGGACGAAATACTACGATGTGAAGATGCGTTTACCGGCAATTTTTCGAGGACCGGAGACGCATTCGTGGCCGTGCGCTGTAAAGCGCAAGGGCAATTCTATTGCGTGGCGAATGCCAATGCGCGGAGTTACGGCCACATCGTGCATGACGATTTCGTCATCTACGATCTGAAGCGAGGAGTTCAGATCAGTTAGATCAAGCCCGTTGTGAATGTTGCGCGTAAGATTCATGGCCTGGCATAGACGACCCGGTCCGCTGGTCAACTGGCGATGCGTCGCATTCGAAGCAAGGTGACGATTTCGCGCCATTTGGTGCAATCCGGCAATCGGCTCCAGCGCACGAATCAACACGCAGCCTGCCAGTCCATCGGTCTCACACGTCACATTCATGCAGAAATACTGTCCATAAATGGCGTAGACATATGCGTGACCCGCCGGCCCAAAGATGACCTGGTTGCGTGGTGTGGGCCCGCGATGCGTGTGCGCGGCCGGGTCTGGTGTGGCATGGTGCGGGCCAAGGTAGGCCTCAACCTCAACGATGCGTCCAGCCATCACCCCCTGGGATGAGCGGTGCACAAGCAACTTGCCCAGCAGGCGCGGCGCCACCAGCTCGGGTGACGCTTCATAGAAGCTGCGCGGCAGCAGCCGGCCCTTCACATCCCGCGCTGCCGCTCTTTTGCCTACTTTTGCTGTTTTTTCCATTCTTTCAGGATGGCCAGTACCTCTTCGGCGTGGCCCTCGGGTGTCACGTCTGGGAAGATGTGCAGCAGTTTCTGGTCGGGTCCAATCAAAAAGGTCGTGCGCTTGATGCCCCACACCATCTTGCCGTACATGTTCTTTTGCTTCATCACCCCAAACTGATTGCAGACTTTTTCGTCTACATCTGCAAGGAGTGTGTAGGGAAGGTCGTACTTGGCGCGGAACTTGGCCTGAGCCTTCGGCGTGTCACGCGAGATGCCCAGGACGACGGCGCCGGCAGCCTGCAGCTTTTTGAAGGTGTCGCGAAATCCGCAGGCTTCAATGGTGCAACCCGGGGTATCCGCGCGCGGATAAAAGAAGAGGATGACGGGCTTGCCCGCGTAGTCTGAGAGACTGACAGTCTTGTCCTCGTCGGTCTGGAGCGTGAAGTTGGCAACCTTCTTGTTGAGTTCCATGGCGATATCCTTGTTGAGCGGTCTTGATAACCAGTGTTGATGAGCGAAGCGGTGGACCGTGGGGGTCCTTCCTTCTGCATTATTCCCGAGGTGGGGCGACAGTGTCATTGAATCGGAAGAATTCGGCAGGTTGGACGGCAGTGTTCGCGCTCATTGTGGGTTCCAGCGCCTCCCTCGCGCTGGCACAGTACCCCGGCCAGATCAAGGCTCCGGACAAGGACCAGCCGATCCTTCGCGCGATTTCGGTCCTCGAGTGGACTGGGGACGCCGGTAAGCCCAAGACCAGCCGCATGATTCCAGTGGCGGTCTTTGATGGCCAGACACTGCAGGATGGCGGCATTTATCTGGCGCGGCCTGCCCCCCTCGCCGTTCAAAGTGAAGTGGAATACGAACTCCGCGAGAACGGCAAAAACGTCGGTCTCTACGTGATTCACAGTGCAGGCCAGCAGCAGGGCTCATGGGTTGGCTTTGGCGCCTGGAAGCCGATGCCCACGCCGAAGCCGCCTGCCATCGCGAAGATCGACGACAACATGGACGACGACAGCGATCGGCCTACACTGCACCGTAAGCATCAAAAGGGTGGCAAGACGAAGGGCGACGACAGAACCGATGCGCCGGCGCCGGATCCGGACCGGCCAACTCTGCACCGGCAAGATTCCGGCGACAACTCATCGGCTTCCAGCGACGACACAGACCGTCCGACCCTGCAGCGCAAAGATTCATCGGACAAGGCGGATTCCGGGGCGAAGGGCTCCGACACTGGCGCGCCGGCAGTGTCCTCGGGCGCGCCGGCAGCGTCGACGGGAACAAGCACACCTGCCCCCGACACCGATCGTCCCGTTCTTCACCATTCGTCGAAACCGGAGCCGGTCACGAATCCGGAGGCGACAAACGACCTCCCCGCCATCTCAGACCCCGACCGTCCGCGCCTGATTCGCGGAAAGCCAGAGAATGAGGTATCCGTCGAAGTGCCAAGCCTGGTGGGCATGCCGCAGCAGATGCATCAGATGGTGGCCGTCTCTGATGTGCGTAACCGCCCCGAGCACATCTGGACTTTCACCTGGTCAAATCCTGACGATGAACTGCAACTCAAAGCGGAACTGGAAAAGACCGCGCGGACAGCGCTCGGATTAAACACGCCGTCCCCGGCACCCAAGCTCAAATCCGCACATGCAAAGTCCAGGTCAGCAAGAGCCGCTGCCGCCAAAGCGATGCCCCCGCCACAGCCGCCTCCGCTTGTCGACGAAGACTTCCGTGTCTTTCAGCTTGCCTACGGCTCCAGCGCCACAATGGTCCTGACCGCGCATACCGCGGGCGATCTGGCGGACGAGAAGTTCGTCACGCTCATCGCACAGCCCGATCTCTATGGCAACATTCAAGTCCTGTTCAAGAGCGTTACGGATGGCCGCCATCTCGATGTAACTCCCCGCATGCGGCTTGTGGACGCGGTCGACGCACTCTCTGACAATCGCGGCGAGCTTCTGTTTGAGCTGCGAGGCCGTTCTCAGCGCCTGTTCGCTCTCTATCGCGTCTATCGGGGGCAGGTGGACAAGATTTTCTCCACGAGTGGCGGGTACTTTACGACCACTGCGGCTAAGTGAGCGAACCCACTGTCTGAGTGGCGCATTTTGCCCAATTTTGATAGCACTCGTGACTTTTGTGGTGATATTGCGTCTAAAAGTGAGAGAAAACCTATCTCTCCTATACAATTTAGAGAGTAAGAGTGGGATTTGAGCCACTCTTCGAGGACCTGTCTGAAGAATGGCAACTGTCGTAACCGCACCTCCCATTGAGGGAGCCACCGAGCCTACGCACGCTCAACAGGGCTCCACGCTTGAATCCGTCAACAAAGAGCAGCACCACGCTGTCGCCGCACGCAGTCTGATCCGCATGGGGCGCAAGGCAGTTGCAGGTGCGGGTTTGAATTGGCTTACCGTCACCACTGTGACTCTGTTTCACATTGGTGCAGTGGCCGCGTTCTTCTTTTTTACGTGGCAGCGGCTTGCCGTCATGTCCGTGCTCTATGTGCTGGCCATCAACGTGGGAATTGGCATGTGTTACCACCGGCTGCTCACGCATCGTGGTTACAAGACTCCCAAGTGGGTGGAGTATGCCATGACCGTGTGCGCGACGCTCTCACTTGAGGGCGGGCCGATCTTCTGGGTTTCCACGCACCGCGTGCATCACCAGCTCAGTGACCAGGAAGGCGATCCACACACACCGCGCGAAGGCGGCTGGTGGGCGCATACGGGCTGGATCTTCTTTGGCGAAGCACTGCATGCGCAGACAGAAATCCTTGCGCGCTACACGCCCGATCTCACACGCGATAAATTCCACGTCTGGCTCAGCAAATACCACTGGGTTCCCATTACCATCAGCGGACTGTTGCTGCTTGGCGGTGGCTGGTACTTCGGTGGTGGTTGGAAGAGCGGCGTAGGCATGGTTCTCTGGGGCGTGCTGCTGCGCGTTACCCTGGGCCTGCATGCCACCTGGCTGGTGAACTCGGCCACGCATATGTGGGGTAGCCGCCGCTTTGAAACCCGCGACGACTCACGCAACAGCTGGTGGGTGGCGCTGCTGACCGGTGGTGAAGGCTGGCACAACAACCATCACGCGCATCCTGTTTCCGCCCGTCATGGACTGAAGTGGTATGAGGTTGACCCCAACTTCTGGGGCATCTGGCTACTCTCCAAGGTTGGCCTGGCCAAGAAAATTCAGGTGGCCAAGTACGACCCAAATGACCCCAAACCGGCAGGTATTTAAGCTCGCCTTTTAACACGGTTGCATGATTACCACCGCTCAGTGCGTCAACGGAATCTGGATGGGAGTTGTTCTCATCGGGCTTGGGCTTGTGCCAGGTATGTTCCAGGGGATCGGCGATAGCATTTGCGCCTTTGCGGAGTCGCTAGGCGGGCAACTGGGTTTCATTTCGTCGAGATTCATTCCGTCAAGCCGGATGAAACCTGGGCAGCCGCGCTGGTTTGCTGTTGCAGGGCTCGTAATTATGGCAGCAACTTTGCTGGCTTATTCTTCAAAGTAGTCCACGCAAGCGCGTTGGAACAGCTCAGCAATCAGAATCGAAATTGCAAACGGTCATCCCACTGGGATGGCCGTTTTGTTTGATCCTGCAGCGTGTCCGCTATGTTCCTGAGACAACGGGCAACTGTGCTGCCTCCCATGCGGCCAGGCCTCCGGCCATCTCGGTCAGCTGCGTGAGCCCGTGCTGATGCAGCACTCCAGCGGCAACCGACGACCGGTAGCCGCCCGCGCAGTGCAGCATGATCCGCCGGTCGCGTGGCAGTTCGGCCATACGCTCCTGCAGGCGATTCAGTGGCACATTCACGCTGCCTTCAATGTGCCTAGCTGCGTATTCATTCGGAGTTCGCACATCGACCACCAACGGGGGTTCGCTCGACGCGAGGTCCTCCGCGGCAATCAGCACGCCGACGCGCTGGGTAGGCCAGACGAGATCAGGCCGCTCAGCAAGAGCCGCCATGCCATCTTTCAGGTAGCCGCGCACATGATCGAACCCAATACGCCCCAGACGCAGCGCTGCCTCCTGTTCGCGTCCTGGCTCGGCGATGATGACGATGGGCCGCTCGTGATTGAGCAGAGTGCCTGCCCAGGTTGCATATTGTCCGTCGAGGCCGATGTTGATGCTGCCCGCAATGTGCCCCTTGGCGTATTCCTCCGGTGTGCGCACGTCAAGAAGTTGCGCACCACGTTCGCCCAATTCGAGAATCCGGTCCAATTCGACAGGTTGCAGAACTGTCTCGAGTGTCTTGTCGAGAGTGCGTCTCTCGCGCGTGTTCAAGATCGCGTCGTACGTGAAGTAAGGCGGCGCGTCCGGCTGGTCGGCTGTGACCAGATGGATGAACTCATCCCTGGTCATTGGTTTGAGCGCGTAGTTGAACCTGCGCTGTTCACCCATCGTGGAAACCGTGTCGGACGAGAGGTTCTTGCCGCACAGCGACCCCGCACCGTGTGCCGGGTAGACCAGCACTTCGTCTGATAGCGGCAACAACTTGTTGTGCACCGAGTCATAGAGATGAGCACCCAGATCCGCGGCTGTCCAGCCCAGGGAGGCGCGCAGGTCTGGCCGGCCTACGTCGCCAATGAATAGCGTGTCACCGGTCAATACCGCGCAGGGAACGGAATCGCTCTTCGCGCGGTCGTACACGAGAATGGAAATCGACTCGATCGTGTGTCCTGGTGTCTCGAGCACCTGTAGCCGCATTCCAGGGAACGCCAAAGACTCGCCGTCGCGCATGGGCACGAACGCGTACTCTGCCTTCGCCTTGGAACCAAGTCGAATATCCGCACCGCAGCGGTCGCGCAGTTCCAGGTGGCCTGCTACGAAGTCGGCATGGAAGTGGCTCAGAAAGACGTGACGAATGGTGAGACCGAACTCGGCGGCGTCCGCAAGGTAGCCCTCAATGTCACGCTGAGGATCGACGATAACGGCGGTTCCGCTCTCTTCATCGCCCAGCAGATATGAGGCATGCGCAAGGCAGCCAAGGTAGTACTGTTTCAGGATCATGGGTGCCCCTGAGTCCAGCATCGGGGTTGTAAGCCAGGGCTATTGCTACTTCATCATCTTGGCGCGAATCCAAAGTGCTGCGAAAAAGGGCAGTGCCACGGCCAGAACGATTACACCCAGCGGAAAGCCGACGTAGAGGTAACTGTCAGCATAATTCACATTATGGCGGCCGAAGATGTTCCATGCCATTAACGAGAAGATTGCGACGCAAGTGGTGAAAAAGAAGGTGAAAAAGGCGGAAGCCAGCGAGAGCAGCATGCTCTGGAACAGGCTGAAGCCCTTGAGGGGAAATCCAAAAACGGTTCCACCCTTATGATTTACGGTTGCGGTGCGCATCGAATCTTCTACCTCTCTCGTCTAGAATAGGACTGATGGCAGGTACAGCACAAATTGACCTTTGGCAGGCTGAGAAGGTCGCCACGCAGGTCAACGTATCCAGCGGGCAAAACGGCCTGCGCTACGGCGCATGGGGAGAAACGCGCCTGCCCGAGGCCGATTTGAGCCGTCTGGTGGACGCCGTGCCGTCTGCAATTGCACCGGCGCTCAGCAGCCGAGCCTATTATTTTGTGCCGCTTGCCATTGCCGATACGGGTGAAACTCTCATTGCACCCAGTTACACGGTTGATCTGGGAGATCGCGCGGTCTGCCATCGGAACGCACTGTTCGGTTCCACTGAAGCTGTCTTTCTTTCCACGCGCCTGGTTGAAGACCGCTTCGGTCTTGCCTTTGAGTTCTTCATCAACGTGGCGCATAACTTTGTGGATGCGACCGGCGTGCCGGCGAGCTTCAGTGAAATGGTCTGGTCGCAGGCGGACGCGCAGGTGCGGGGCGAGTCCAGCCAGGATGCATGGGAGACGCGCCGCCGCGTGCACGACTCGCAGAACGGCGCACGCATTGTGGACGAGCGGGCACGCAATGCCTACTTCGAAGCCACTTTCTCCGATGCGCTGGCCATCTACATGCTCTCGCTTGCTGTTGATTTTGACTATCACGACCTACGTGAGCGTGATTACCCGCTGCTGGCCGCGCCCGCTCTGGCCGAGCGTCTGCGTCACGTGGCCGCACTCTTCCCACCGAACGCGGGTTACGAATTCCAGATCCACTATCGCCGTAAGGGCTGAGCCGAATCGGAATTGCTCATGCGTGACGAACGACCCGCATATCGCTGCACAAGTGTCTAGCTCGAGTACAGATTCTGCTCCAGAAACTCGTTGCGAAATTTTCCCGTCGGATCATACTTCGCCACAAGTTCCTTAAACGCAGCGAGCTTCGTATAGCGGCTTTGCAGCGTTGCCGGTGACAAAGTGAAGAGCTTGCCCCAGTGCGGGCGCATGGCGAAAGGCTCGAGCGCCGCTTCAATCTGCGGCAACAGCGCCTTCACTTCAGGCCACATGGGCTTCCAGGTAAAGTGGATGGCGAGGGTGGGACGCTGATAGGCCGTGCTCATCCACAATTCATCGGCCGCAATGGTGCGCAGTTCGGTGACAAAGAGCAGAGGCGTAATCTGGTCGCGCAGCTTCTCGACGGCCAGAATCGCGTCATACGCATGATCGCGGGGCACCAGATATTCGGTCTGCAGTTCGCGTCCGCTTGATGGCGTGAAGCCTATCCGGAAGTGCGGCAGGCGGTCATACCACGGACCAGGAATGCCCATCTGATCGGTGCAGCTTTCCGCGGGGTGACCGGTTATTGGATGCAGTTTCTCCATCGCCATGGTTGCGCCGTGGAAGTCCGGTTCCCACACATTTGGCTGATTCGGTTCGAGCTTGCGCTTGATCCACACCTGCGTTGCCTGGTGCTTCTGCCAGTCTGTGAATAGACTCACGCTGTAGCCCGCGCCAAAGATCGCTTCGAAATTGTGCTCCAGCTCATCGAAGGAAAGATTCAGATAGACGCTCTGCGCCACTTCATAGGTCGGAATCATATCGAGCGTGACGCGTGTAACCACGCCCAGCGCGCCGAGGCCAACGACAGCCGCGAGAAAAGTGTCTCCGTCCTTCTCGCGCGAGAGCTGAACCACTTTGCCATCGGCAGTCACAATTTCAAGCGCGGAGACTGGTGTTGCGAGATTTCCATTCTGCAAACCCGAGCCATGCGTGGCCGTTGCAATGGCTCCGGCAACGGAGATATGCGGCAGTGAGGCCAAATTGTGCAATGCGAATCCCTTCGCATCGATGGTCGGGGCGAGAAAGCCATAGGTGACGCCGCCGTCCACGGTCACCGAACTGTTCTTCTCGTCGATAACGATGTCATGCAATTGCGCGAGCGAAATCTGCTCCACCGAGCTGTCTGCGATGGTGTTGAAGGAGTGGCGCGAGCCCAGCGCACGAAGTTTGGTGGCCTTCTTCACCATCGTGCGCACGTCATCCACCTTGGCGGGCATTTGCAGATTGTCCGTGCTGTAGGTGATGTTGCCGGCCCAGTTTTCACGGGGAGCGGCGTGCTGCTCGGCGGGTGAAATTTTTGCCATCATGCTTCCTGCAACGACGGCTCCTGTTCCCTTAAGAAATTCACGCTTGGTCATCTTCATGGGCATATCCTTGCTGCCGGCCGGCGCCGCGCGGATTGCTTTCACGCCTGGCCCGAAGTGCGGGTTAAGCATATGCGCCGCGGCATGTGTGTCGCAACTTTCGATGAGGTAAAAATCGATTGAAGGAAAGAGACTTCGCCCATCCAATCAACGCAGGTGACTTTGGAGATTCACGCCGCCGCTTGAAGCTTCCTTTTCGCGTGACAGCTCGCTAGGCTTGTAGACAGTGGCTCGTTCGACGCGCCGCTGAGAGGAGGAAGTTCCATGGCTGAAACGGTAAAGAAACCCACCACCGCGAGAAAACCACGCGCAACCACCTCTGCCGCAACCTCCGCTGCGCCCAAAAAGGCGGCGGCGCCGAAGAAGAAAGCGGCTACCGGAAAGTCGAAAGTTGTCTCCATCCAGGTAACGCACGACCAGATTGCCGGGCTGGCGCACCGCTATTGGGAAGCTCGCGGCTACCAACACGGGCACGACGCCGAAGACTGGTTGCGGGCCGAATCGGAACTCCGGGGCAAAGCCAGCTAGACCCGTTCTTCGTTTGCGTACGCTATCTTTCCTTCACTGATTGTCCAGCGTACTTTGCCCTGCATTGCCCAGCCGTCAAACGGAGTGTTCCGCGATTTGGACTTCGTCTCCGAAGCGCGATAGGTCCACTCCGCGTTTGGGTCGAAGATCACCACGTCGGCAAAGCTTCCGACAGCCAGAGTGCCGCGGCCTTTCAGGCCGAGCAGTGCGGCCGGCTGCGCGCTCAGCAGACTCAGCACGCGACCCAGCGGAAGCTTCCACTCCTTGTGCAGCCAGCGCAGGCAAAGGCCCAGTGCGGTCTCAAGACCGGTGATGCCGTTGGGCGCGCGCTCGAATTCCACTTCCTTCTCGTGCACGGCGTGCGGCGCGTGATCGGTCGCAATCGCGTCCACTACGCCGTCGAGAATGCCTTCGATCATCGCGTCGCGGTCCGCAGCCGAGCGCAGCGGCGGATTCATCTTGGCGTGCGTCGAATACATGCCCACGTGCTCTTCCGTAAGCAGAAAATGATGCGGAGCTACTTCGCAGGTCACGCGCAATCCATTGCGACGCGCCTGTCGCACGGCAGCCACTGCCGCGGCAGTGGACGTGTGCGCCACATGCAGATGGACGCGCGCATCATGGAGTTCCTGCACCAGGCGAATATCACGCTCCACAAGACTTGACTCGGCTTCCGGCGGCATCCCGCGCAATCCGAGCTTGAAGGCCGTTGGACCCGCATTCATGCTGCAGCCTTGCGTCATACGCGTGTCTTCCGCGTGTTGAATCACGCTCAGGCCCACGCGCGCTGCTGCGGCCAGCGTTTCGCGCATAATGCTGTCTTTCAAAATCGGATGTCCGTCGTCGGTGACGGCAACAACGCCCGCAGACTTAAGCGCCGCATAGTCGTTGATCGCTTCGCCTTTCGAGCCGCGTGTAGCCGCGCCGATGGGGAAGACACGAATATGCGCGCCACGGTCTGGCGACTGCATCCAGCGGGTCACGTCCGGCGAGTCATTCACGGGCGTCGTGTTGGGCATGGCAGCAACCGAGGTGAAACCGCCAGCAGCCGCAGCTGCCGTGCCGGATGCGATGGTTTCCTTGTATCCCTGACCGGGCTCGCGCAGATGCACATGAATGTCAATAAGGCCGGGCGCAACGGTGAGGCCCTTGGCGTCAATCACTTCGGAGCCGTTCACTTTGATTTTGCCCGCGCCGGCAATCTCGGCCACGCGGCCATCTTTCAGGAGAATGTCCTTTGTGCCATCAACACCGGCGCCGGGATCAATCAAGTGGCCATTTTTGATGAGAAGTGTGCTCATGCGCGGCCTCCCTTTGACGTCAACGCGCGTTCCACAACAGCCATCCGTATGGCCACGCCATTCTTCACCTGTTCGAGAATTGCCGACTGCGGTCCGTCGGCCACATCGGCTGTCAGCTCGAGTCCGCGAATAATCGGTCCCGGGTGCATGACGACTGCCTTTGGCGCAAATTGGGCAAGCCTCTTCACGGTGAGCTGATACTCGGCTTTGTACTGTTCAAGATCGAGCTGCAGGCCAGCCAGGCGCTCTGCTTGAATGCGCAACATCATCACCACATCCGATTTTGAAATTGCCGCTTCGAAGTCGCGTTCAATTTCAATTCCCGGTCCTTCCATTGAGGCAATCTCCGGCAGTAGAGGCGCAGGTCCACAGAGCAACACGCGTGCCCCCAGCCGCGGAAGCAGCAGCATGTTCGAGCGCGCCACGCGGCTGTGCAGAATGTCGCCCACAATCGAGACCGTGACTCCGGCCAGCGTGTCTTCTGCAACAGTCTTCGCCTTCGGCCGCAGATGTTGCAGGATTGTGCGCAGGTCAAGAAGAGCCTGCGTGGGATGCTCATGCATGCCGTCGCCTGCGTTGAGCACGGGCAGATGTGTGGACTCTTCCAACAGCCAAGGCGCACCGCTTGAGTTGTGCCGCAAAATAATGGCCTCGGCTCCCAATGCGCGCAGAGTAAGCCCGGTGTCCTTCAACGTCTCGCCTTTTTCGATGCTCGACGACAGGTTTGACACGAGTGTCGTATCCGCGCCAAGAGCCTTGGCTGCAAGCTCAAAACTGGTGCGCGTGCGCGTGCTCGACTCGTAAAAGAGCAATGCGACGCGCCGCTTGAACAGCAGTTGGTCCCGCTCGGCCGGTTCCATGGACTCGAGGACCGACGCGCGCTTTAAAAGATGGCTGAGCGCCTCGATTGAAAGGTCATTGATGGAAAGAAGCGAGCCGGGATTACAAGGAAAAGCACTGGCGGGTGGTTTCGGGTGTTGCAGATTTCGACGGACGGGTGTTGCAGTTGCATTCATGCGGAGCCTTCGCAACCTTCATCTGTGCATGGGCGCGCAGTAGCGCCACGGTTTTCGGGGAAGAAGCTGTCAATCAACACGTTCGACCAGCAAAACCTGCTCGTCGTTATCCACTTCCTGGAATTTCACTTCAATGATTTCGCGGCTGCTGGTGGGTACATGCCGGCCCACATAGGTCGCTTCGATCGGCAGTTCGCGATGACCGCGGTCGATGAGCACGGCAAGCTGCACGCGGCGCGGACGTCCATGATCGAACAATGCATCGAGCGCGGCGCGAATCGTGCGGCCCGTATAGAGCACGTCATCGCAGAGAATCACGTCGCGGCCTGTCACGTCGAATCCGAGCGCGCCTTCTTTCACCACGGGGCGTGGTCCTGCCGTCGTAAGGTCATCGCGGTAGAACTGAATATCGAGCACACCTGTATCCACAGGATGCTTTTCGATCTCAGAGATGAGCTTGGCAAGCCGCTCTGCCAATGGAACGCCGCGCCTCTTGATGCCGACCAAAGCCAGGTCGGCACTGCCATTGCTCTTCTCCACAATCTGATGCGCCAGCCGCACCAGCGTCCGCTCGATTTCGGATCCGGACATGAGCCTGCCTTTTACGCGCAGGCTCGTTTTTATGGGCTCTTCGCTCATCGTCGCTCTCTTGGTATGTACTCAGTCTCTCGTGGATGATACGAGCCTCGGCCTCATGGAGCAAGCAGCCTTTGGCTCAGATTGTGGAGAAAATTCTGGAAATACGTTGCAAATTCTGCAGTTTACCCGCACTCTGGCAAACCTGTTTCCTGCCTAAAGTTCCGGTCGGCGGCTCCGCGCCGTCAGCTTGGCGCTGATGGCACCACCCATCGTGGCAAACAACAGCAGAAACATTCCGTTGAAAACAAAGCCAAATGTTTCAATGCCTGCGTGACCCCAGGGAGATAGCATCCACTTCTTTTGCGCGTCCAATTGGGTCTGGTCGCCAGTGCCCATCTGCGAAACCAATTGGGCTGTCATCTCCTGCGTCATATCCACGCGCCGCGTCCATTCAGCATTTACCGCGTCACCATGATGGAGCAGATAGCGCTGCGTAAAAAGCGCTCCGCCACTGACCGCAAAAGCCAGCCACGCAGCCAGAATGCCTGTTACAAGCCCAATGCGCGCACCCGCCCCGGTTGTCACCCACGCAGGGCGTCCACGGCGCACATAGACAGAAACTGCCCATGCGCCTGCTGCGGACATCCAGAAGAAGCCCAACAGACCAAGGGGAGAATAGCCATTGCACAAAATGCCCGCGGGGATTCCAAAAACCGCCGCGTAACGCAGAGCCACCTTCCAGTCCACTGAACTTGCGTCACGTATAACCGGCGCTCGCGTTCCATCCGGCGGAGTCACCGTGCCCTCTTCCGCCGTATACACAAGCTGAGGCAGGCCGCACGAGGGGCAGAAGCAGCTCTCGTCGGGAATTGCCTGGTGGCAGCGCTGGCAGGTGGTTTCCATATCCAATAAAGAGCCTATCGCATCCGGCCTGTATGGTATCTGAGCGTGGTTTCGAATGCGGAATGGAGAGCGCAGAATGTTGTCACGCCGGTGATACGCTCAGTCGGCGATTTTTTCCATCACAATTTTCTCGGCTGCGGCCACCACTTCGTCCAATGTCATGCTGGTTGAGTCCAGTAGAACCGCATCGGGAGCGGCCTTAAGTGGTGAGTTTGCCCGGTTGCGGTCGCGCTCATCGCGTGCGTGCAATTCGCGAATCACGTCCTCGGGTTGCGCAGTCTGCTCGGTTCCCATCTGGTCAAAACGACGCATGCCGCGGACTTCCGGCGCAGCATCCAGAAAGATCTTCACCTGTGCGTGAGGGAAGACAACCGTGCCAATATCGCGGCCTTCCATCACCACGCCGCCACTCTTACCCATCTGCTGCTGCAGGCGCACCATCCATGCGCGGATCGGTGGGAACACGCTCACGCGTGAAGCTGCATCTGTCACGATGGGATTGCGAATCAATCCGGTGACATCCTCGTCGTCGAGGAGAACGCGGTTTTCATCCTCGCCGGCCTCCAGGCGAATTTCGGTTTCGGCGGCGAGCTCTTTAAGGCTCTCCTCATCATCAAGCGGTGTTTTGGCACGCAGAGCCTTCAGCGCAAAGGCGCGATACATTGCCCCCGTCTCAAGATTGAGGAGGCCAAAGTGCTGAGCCAGATGCCGCGCGATCGTGCTCTTCCCGGCTCCGGCCGGGCCATCGATGGCGACGATGATGCTGGATACAGACAGCGGCGCGGATGGAACAGCTGAGCTCATCCGCGTTTCTTGTTACCGTGACTCGGGCGTGCCTTGAAGCCGTATCGTTTCGCGCTTCCGGCACCAACAGTGGCCGCACGTGCAGGTTTGCGAGCCGGACGGGCCGAGCGCGCATCCACGCGGGAGTCCTTGCGGCTTACAGTGGAAACGCGAGTTCCGCTCTTCTTCGCTGCTGTTTTCGCCGTCGATTTGTGACCGTTTGCCTTACCCCACGTGGTGGGTTTGGCGGCAGGCTTTGCATGGCGAAGTCCGTTGCTGGAGCTGCTTGTGCGGCGAGTACCTGTGGAGTGGCTTGCGGCTGAATGCGAGCTTCCACTGTGCGCCGTCTTCCGCGGGCCGCTGCTCTTGGGCTTTGCGGAACTCCAGCGAGAGCTGGAAGTGGGACGTGCTGCGGGCCGTGCCGCGGGAGCACGCTTGGCTGCAGGACGGCTCTCTGTCGCACGCGATGCCGGCCGACTGGCCGCGCTCGGGCTGGGCCGGCGATCCTGCGCATGCCCACCATTGCCATTGCTGTGCGAATGTGTCCCGTTGCTGCTTTGGCCGTTGACACTCGGCCTCTGAGGCGCAGTGTGCCCGTTTCCGTTGGCTGCCGGTGCTGGTGCCGGTGCGGTTGCGCTATTCTCCGCACGCGGCATGTAGGTTTCAATGGGTCTGCGGGGTTCAAATCGCGCAGGATGCAGCGGCTTGAGCGACCGGGCCGGCGAGTGCAGCGAGTGCGTCTCGTCCTCTTCGCTGAGAAAGAAGGATGCCGAAGACATGGCCGCGCTTGAATAGATGGAGGACGCAGGGGCAAACTCGGGCAGAGTACCTGCCACATAGAAATGAGGCGAGTGACCCAGCGAAATTGTATGAACCTGCCGCGTGGCAACCAGCCCGCGTATCACTTCGCGTACCTTGCTCCGCGCCGTGAGCGGCGAAAGGAAGACTTCAACCTCCTCCATACTGGCGGCAATTACGGCCTGCAGATAGATGGAGGCGAGAACTGAAATTGCGGTTACCTGCGACGTGGAAGCGCCTTCTGCGATGGCCTTCTGGAAGCGATGGCGCAACAGTTGCCACTTGGCTGCCTTACCCGGCGCGGAAATCACGGGAATGATGCGAAGCTGCTGCCAGAGCTCTGTGATAGCGCGAATGACGGCCGACTCTGACACTTCCCGTCCCAGGGTGTGCTTCAGCTGTGAAACTGTGGAGTCGCCGGCCTCGAGCACCTTGTATACCTGAACCGCCAGCGGAGAAACCTGCCGCGAGCCTGTCAGCTGGGGGTTGCGGCGCCAGTCGCGGTCCCCGCGCAGCGCATACACGTAGGGCAGAACCCACGAGGCGACCACAAAGTCAGGCTGTTCGCCGGGCTGCCCCAGCAGATTGAGCCGGACAGCTATCCCATCCAGTTCCAGGCGGACCAGAAGCTCTTCAGCTACAGCAATTTGCTTCTGTCCTGGGGTTTCAGTGTGGTGTCCGGAAATTGCCTCAACAAAAGAAGGCGTAACCGTGGAGGCAAACTGCTTTCTGGGCAGAAAGAGACACAGACCCGTTTCTTCAATCCAGGTACGGGCATCCTCGAATGTGAGTGTCCCAAGACCGTTCTGGCGCAGCCTTTCGGCGCGCGCTGCTTCCAATTGCTCCGATGTCAAAGAAAAACCTCGCTTCTAAATTGGCGCAGGGGATTGGCAGCTCGCTCACTGACGGGCGGACCGCTGCCACCGAAATCCATTCTAAATGTGAATTAGATTCGATGGAAGGCCCGCAGGATCTCCTTCCAGGAGTAGCGCAGCGCAATTGGCCGTCCATGCGGGCAACTTGTTGGATGCTCAGTCTTTGCGAGCTCCACCAGAAGCCACTCCATACGCTGCGGATCGAGCGGCGTGTTCACTTTAATGGCCGAATGGCAAGCCAGAGATGCCGCAATGCGGGTTTTCAGCGCGTCGAGATCTTCGTTTTGCCGGGCCTCTTCGGTAGGGTTTCCGGACTGTTCAATCACCTCGGTCAGCATCCTCTCGAGCTCTTTGCCGTCAAGCCCAACGGGCGCCGCTTTTACCGCAAGTGTTTGAGGGCCAAAGGGTTCCACCTCGAATCCGTTTCGCTCCAGCTCCTCGGCAATTCGCGCGAAAACGACCATCTGCCAGGGCTTCAGCTCCACAAGAAGTGGCATAAGCAGCCGCTGGCGTTGGATTGACTCGACTTTCCGCTCACGAAGGATTTTTTCGAAAAGAATTCGCTCGTGTGCCACATGCTGGTCAATAATCCAGAGTCCATCCTCCCCTGTAGCCAAAATGAACGATTCACGCAGTTGTCCCAGCGGCTTCAGCAATCCAAGTTGGTTGAGTGTGGCCGCAGACTGCTCAGCTTCCACCTGCTCAGTTTCTGTGGCGAAAGTTGCTCGGGTAGAGCCGTTCGCGGTGATTTCTGCAGCGCCAGCCTGCGCGGTGCCGTCAAGCAAAGCTGCAGCCGTCTCCTGCCAGACGGCAGCTTCCGCCATTCCAGCCGCAGCGCCGAAGTCCAGCCTGCCAGGTACGGGCGCAACGGGCCTGGGCGTCAGTTCGAAGGCCTCCGCATCCCGTACTGTGATGGAAGCCGACTCCGGTTGCCCAGGAAGAGGTGACGTCCCAGGGGGCATCAACGATGGGCTGGCGACAGGGGCTGAATCAAGCGCCGCGCGGAAACCTGCCGCAGGTCGCGCCTCGAACAGTGCACGCCGCAGGCTGTCGCGTACAAAGTCGTGCACCATCGTCTGTTGCCTGAAGCGCACCTCGGTTTTCGCCGGGTGCACATTCACGTCCACTTCCTCCGGCGGCATTTCAAGAAAGAGCAGTACAACCGGGAAGCTGGTGGGTGGAATGATGTTGCGATAGGCCTCGGTGATTGCGTGCATGAGCAGACGGTCGCGAATCAGCCGCTTGTTGATGAAGATGTAGATCGAGTTGCGATTGAGCTTCTGCAACTCGGGCTTGGAATAAAAGCCGCTCAAACGCAACATCCCCGGTTGCGGCGCTGGGGCATCGGGGTCTTTTTTCCAGGGCGGGGGTTCAGGCAGGCCCACGTGCTCCAATCGTGTCTCGGCGGCAACGGGCAGCAGCTGCGCCAGCGTGTCCTTGCCGAAAATCTGAAAGATGCGCTCTGCCGTGCGGGTCACAGGCGGGGCGGAAACCAGAGTGTGCGAAGCAGAAACCAGTTCGAAATGTTTCTCTGGATGCACCAGCGCGTAATGGGTCACCAGCGCCGTCACATGTGAGAGCTCCGTTGACTCCGCGCGCAGAAACTTGCGCCGCGCCGGCGTATTGAAGAAAAGGTCAGCGACTGTAATCGTCGTTCCACGTGGCAGCGCCGCATCGTCCACGTGATGAATCTTTCCCCCGGCGATTTCAATATGTGTGCCTGCGGCATCCTCATCTGTTGCGGTTTCGAGTGTCACCCGTGCCACTGACGCAATCGATGGCAGCGCTTCTCCACGAAAGCCGAGGGTCGCAATCGAGAGCAGATCTTCGGACGTGCGCAGCTTTGAGGTTGCGTGCCGCTCGAAAGCCAGCAACGCGTCGTCGCGATTCATCCCTTGCCCGTCGTCGCTGATGCGGATGAGCTTCCGTCCGCCGGCTTCCACCTCCACGCGAATCCGCGTTGCGCCTGCGTCGAGCGCATTCTCGAGCAGTTCCTTGACCACCGATGCCGGCCGGTCAACAACTTCACCAGCGGCAATCTGGTTGGCGACGTGATCGGGGAGTACGCGGATGCGGCCCATAAGACCCTAGCCTAACGCAGGACTCATGCCGGCGCCGGTTGAAAACCGCGCAAGAGTCTTATCCATTCCCAAACGCAAAAATGCCGCCCGAAGGCGGCACTCTTGCAGAGAACACGAGGCTGATTTAGACGCCGAGGCCGAACTCGCTGACTGGGTTCTCGCCCGCGTTGGAATAAAAATCGTAAGGCGTGCGCTGCCGGAATTGATAGCGATCCCGCATCTCGCGTCCCACGTAAAGGCCGATCGCCGCCACAGCCATACCGACTGAAAACCAGCCAATCACGCGCAACGTGTGGCTATCGTTTGCTTCTTCTTGCGTGAGGGCTTCCAGTTCAGTTGACATGGGGGACTACAGCCTCCTACCCGCATGATAGCGTATTTCGGTCAAAACGCTCTGCCTCTTTGGGGGTAGAAACCTGCAACTTCGGTACTTGAGATTCAAATTGGGCACTCAAGGTCTCATGAAGTCGTATCCACACGCGTCAGCCAGATCCTGCGCCTTTCTTCCGGCAGAAAGCTGGCCTCCAGTGAGTTAGCGGCCAACTTCCGCAGATCCTCGCGGGTAAAGCCCTGCAATTCGTGCGCTTGCACAAACTCATCCAAGAGATTTGCGCCAAAGAATGCGGGGTCATCCGAGTTCAGCGTCACCAGCATGCCATCGTCGAAGTAGCGCCGAAGTGGATGCGAAGAAAACGAAGGACACACTCCCGTCCGCACATTCGAGGTTGGATTCAACTCAAGTGGAATCTGTTTGGCGCGCAGTTCCTGCATCAGCGGGCCATCGTCAATGGCGGATAGCGCATGACCAATTCGCTCAGATCCGATTCGAAGAGCATCCCAGATTGCATCCGGCCCTGTCGTTTCACCCGCGTGATTGGTTAGCCGCAGTCCCGCGTCTTTGGCTTCGGCATAGAGCGCGCGAAACGGCTTCGATCCGCAACGACGCTCGTCGCCTCCCAGCCCGATTCCAATAATCGATGGAAATTTCTCGCGCATGTCGGCCGCTTTGCGGAAGACGCGTGCTGCTTCCGCCAGCGTGAAATGCCGGACCGCGTCAAATATCCAGTAGACCGAGATTCCGAGCTCGCGCGTACCTCTCTCCCGCGCTCGCTCCAGTCCCGCAAAAATCGGGTCGAACGCATGCGGGTCGTGATTGCGCCACATGTAAATCACACCGACCGAGATGTACACCTCGGCATGCACCACGCCCTGGGCTTCCAGTTGCTGCATCATGCGCCAGGCGGCCAGTTCGTAGTCCTCTGGATCAATCAAACGCTGCGTCACATTTCTGAACGCGTTGATGAAGCCTGTGAAGTCGCTGAACTGGTAAAACTCTTCCGCCTCTTCCAGCGTCAGTGGTGGATCGTCGTGGCGCTGGCTCAGCTCCACCAGCGTCGATGGAGTGATGGTGCCCTCAAGGTGCAGATGGAGCTCCGCCTTGGGCAGACTACGGATAAACTGAGCTATTTCAGTCACACTCTAAGTGTAGCGTTTGGGGAAGATGAGACGCAGAACCTGCAAGTGCCGGAAAGCGAGCGAGTGCTCCTCCGATCGCTTTCCGTCTGTGAGAAGACTGCCGTGCGAGGCCTCAGGCAAGAAGACAAAATTCAAGCCTTGTCTTCATTTACTGCCTCGTCTCGTGCACCGCTGGCTTTCGGCGCAGCTATTTCGAGAACAAGCCCGAACCACTCCGGCCATAGACCGTCGCCGCCTTGTGCGCGGCACGGTTTGCCATCCGGTTCAGCTTCTTGCCCGCAGCCAGATGCTCCTGCTCTTCGTTGGCCGGCGGGGTTGAACTTACGTTCTCAGGCTTTTTCTCGGGGGTTTGCAAATTGAGTTGAAGGAAGGATTGCATGGCCTTGTCCTCCTCACCTATTTTGACTCCATTTTGAGTAGACGGAGCGACTCCTTCAAAAGATTTTTTTCGACATAGCCAACTCGAAAATAGGCACTTCGGAGGCCCCTCTAGTGAGGAGCGTGTGTTTTCAACCACGTACGCGTGGCTGCCAGTTCCTCCGGTGTAAGGTTGGGTGCCGCCCGCTTCAGCATCTCCATGTACCAATCGATTTCCCTGGGCAAAACCGGGTAGCCGATGTTGTCGTCCGGCTTACCGTTGATGTAGGAGTTGACGATTGGTTTTCCATTTCCGTCGGTTATTACGATGAATGGAAAGCCCGGCTCCTTCACTGCTCCCAGCGCGGCACGCAGCTGATTACCGCCGGGCGTATCGGAATGCTTTGGATCGCCTGGACGCTCACCCACATCAATGCGCTGCACCACGAACGCCTTATCCGTAATCGGCTTCATCTGCGGAGCATCCAGGTAGCGTTCGAATAGATGGCATGGTCCGCACCACGACGCAGAGAAGACCATCAGCACATGCTTGTGTTCTGCGTTTGCTTCTGCTTTGGCGTGCGCAAACAGCGCGTCGGCCGATTCAGCTGGAGCAGCCCATACGGGAATTGCGATTGCGGAAACCAGCGCGAACAGCGCGGCAAGAGAGAGGTTTTTGAGCTTGGACAAAGTGGTGCCTCCCCAAAATTGAAGATGAAGGCATCATAACGCTGCACGGATAAGTGAGCATTCAATTCATTGGACTGAGTGGCCCGTGCGTTACCGCGCCGGCGCAAACTCGCTGCGGTGACGGCTGTACAGGAAGTAGATCACCAAGCCCAGGGCAAGCCAGATAAAGAACGCCATCCACGTCATCACTTCCAGGCCCATCATCAGCACAATGCAGAAGATGATGCTGAGAATGGGAAACACAGGCCCGAACGGCGCGCGGAAGGCGCGCGGGCGCTCCGGTTCGCGATAGCGCAGCAGCAGCACTGCAATGGAGACCAGAACAAACGCGAACAGCGTTCCGATATTGGAAAGATTCGAGACCGTGCCGATATCGAGAAGACCGGCAGGAACGCCGACTACAAAGCCCGCAACCCACGTGGCTACTGCCGGCGTGCGGAACTGTTTGTGAATGCGGCTGAAGACATCGGGTAACAACCGGTCGCGTGACATGGCAAACCACACGCGTGCCTGGCCAAGCTGGAACACCAGAATCGACGAGATCATGCCGAGCATCGCGCCAATGAGCACCACAAGTTCGATCCAATGGAGTACGCCGCCGCCTTGCATAGCCGCAAGCCGCTTCAGCGAGTTCACCACCGGCGCTCCATCACCCATGAGTGATTGCCAGGGCACAATGCCGCTCAGCACGATGGCGACACCACTGTAGAGCAGTGTGCACGCAATGAGGGTGGCAAGAATGCCGAAGGGCAGATCGCGCTGCGGCTGCTTGCATTCTTCAGCAGCGGTTGAGACCGAATCGAACCCGATATAGGTGAAGAAAATAATCGAGCCACCCGAAAGCATGCCGGTCCAGCCGTTCGGTGCAAAGGGATGCCAGTTGATGGGATGGACGAAGTTGGCCGCTGCAAAAATAAACGTCAAAATTGCGACAATTTTCACCAGAACAAGAATGTTATTGGTGCGTGCCGACTCGCGAATTCCGCGTACCAGCACTACCGTGAGAATCATCACGATGAGAAACGCTGGAATATTGAATCCGAAGTGCCAGCCTGGTGCGTAGAGGTCTTTGCCGGCGAAGTCCTGCAGGCCTGTGGGTAGATATGCGGGCGAGATCCATTCGAGTGGAGGTTTCCAGCCAAACCACTCCAAAAGGGCTTCAATATGCGCGGCAAATCCAACGCTTACGCTCATATTGCTGAAGGCATATTCCAGAATCAGGTCCCAGCCAATGATCCAGGCGACGAGCTCGCCGAGAGTGGCGTAGGTGTAGGTGTAGGCCGAGCCGGCAATGGGAATCATCGACGCCAGTTCGGCGTAACAAAGCCCGGTGAAGATGCAGACAACCGCGACCATCACCAAAGAAAGGGCCAGCGCGGGGCCCGCACCGGGACGGCCCGCCATGGGAGTCTGGGTCAGCAGGTAGTGAATGAGCGGAGTGTTTTCAATGGATGGAGCCGAGAACTTCTGCCCCGCCATAGCCGTGCCAATGACTGTAAAGATGCCCGAACCGATGACAGCGCCAATGCCCAGCGCGGTGAGCGACCAGGGGCCGAGCGTCTTCCTGAGTGCGTGTTCGGGGTCTTCCGACTCGCGGATCAGCTTGTCAATGGACTTGCGGGCAAACAGTTGGCTAGCCAGAGCAGTTCTCCTGTGCTTGCAGAGTTGTAATCCGTGAGGACGCGGGAGGTCTTTGTGGCAGTGTACAGAGCGAGGTTTCGTTTGTGGAAGCCCATGTTTTGGGGGAGGAGCGTCTTCGCCGCTGAACTACCACCGTAAAAAGCAGCAGGCCGGCTGCAATGAGCCGGCCTGCTGCGAACTGCTCTGACACTCTCGCGAGAACCTACCGTTTCGAGATTCCGCGTGCCAATTTCTTGACCTTTTTCTTGTTGGAGCCGCGCGGCGTGGTGCGCTTGGCCTTCGGCGCGGCCTTTTTGCGGGCTGTCCGCTTTACCTTCTTGCGTTCCAGCTTATCTTCAATCTTCTTGGTATCTGCCACAGAGAAAATCCTCTTTCCATCAGCTGGCCTGAAATTCTCCCGCGGCGCGGGTGAGGCCGTCCTTCATGGTAACAGGGTTTGAAGAGCGAAAAAAGCATGGGAGCCGTCGCAAGTAAGGCCTCGGACACACAAAACCCCGCGCGAACGCGGGGTCGTGATCAAAAGTAGGGTTCAACGTATCAGTTGCGGTTGTTGATCTTTGCCAGTAAACGCAGCATTTCGAGATACAGCCAAACCAGCGTGACCATGATGCCGAAGGCACCGTACCACTCCATGTACTTGGGAGCGCCGGCGTTTACGCCCTGCTCGATGAAGTCGAAGTCAAGCACGAGGTTGAGCGCCGCAATGCCCACCACCAGCAGGCTGAAGCCGATGCCGATGGGATTAGCTCCATTGATGGTGGAGAAGTGTACGCCGAAGAAGCCCAGCACCATTTCAGCGATGTAGAACAGCGCAATGCCGCCGGTCGCCGCGATGACTCCTATCCGGAATTTCTGCGTAACGCGAATCATGCCCGAGCGATAGAGGAACAGCATCACAAACAGCGTGCCAAAGGTCAGTCCTACAGCTTGAATCGCAATGCCGTGAGAGCGCACGTCATAAAACGCAGAAATTCCACCCAGTGCCAGTCCTTCCAGCAGCGCATAGGCGGGGGCGGTGACTCCTGCCCATTCCTTTTTGAAGATGGTGACGAGGGCAACCACAAAACCGCCGAGAAAACCCAGCAACATCCAGCCTGAAATGGTGGATATATCGCGCGTTTGCATGAACTGCAGCCAGGTCCACATGGCTGTGGCCAAGGCGAGCACGAGCAAGATGCCAGTTTTGTTGACCGTGCCGTTGAGTGTCATGCGCGCGGTGACATCAATGGAACCGCCATATTGCGCGCGAGAGATATCGCTGAACGTTTTTTCACCAAGGGCAGGGTTGGATGTCTTGAACAGTGCCATGAAACTCCTCCAGTGCGGACTTATGCGCGCGTGCCTGCTTGTCGGCGGACGCTTGCAATCATCCCACTCACTCTATTTTAGACGTCGCGGCTTTTCGGACAGATGTATGGAATCGTTCCAGTTGCGCGCAGTAGGCTACGAATCGCCTTTCGCTGTCGCGTAATGGGATTCGAGCAAGCGCGCAAGTTTCACGTCGTCAGGCGAGACCTGGCCGCCGATGTCATGTGTGGAGAGGTACACATCGATGCGGTTCCAGACGTTCTCCCAGCGCGGGTGGTGGTTCGTGGCATCCACAGGGCCGGCCACCGAGGACATAAAGGCGATTGCGTGGGAAAAGTCATTGAATATAAGACGTTTATGAAGCTCATGTGTGGGAGGGTTGGTGTTCCCTTCCACGACGGACCAGCCCGGAAGTGATTGCAAAGCGATTTCAATTTCGGCTGAGGTGAGTGCTTTCCGTTCGCTCATCGTTGTTGCCACCTGCTTTCTCACGGGTTTAACCGTTTGGATGAAGATAGGCGCGACACGTTGTCCCCAGGCCCTATATCTTTTGCAGGTTCGCGAATTTCTCCATCAGTTTCTTGAGCCCATGGCGCGGGAACATTACCGTCAGCTTGGCGTTTTCGCCGTCGCCTTCGCGCACCAGAATGGTTCCTTCACCGTACTTTGCATGGCGGACCCGCTGACCCTTATTGAGCCCTGTGGAACCCTTCGGTTCCGGCAGATCCATGGCCGGACGCGCGAATGCGCCGGGCTTGCCGCCGAAAAAGCGGGCAATGTTGTCGATGGACCCCGCATCGGTCTTTTTGCGCGCGGTCACGCTTCGGCCACTGCCGGATTGCCCTGTGCTGCGGGGAATATCCTGGCTCTCGTCCTCGTAATTGTAGTGCCGTTCGCCGGATTCGGAGCCACCACGCTGGCTCCCGTAGCGTGTGCCGCCGCGGCCAGCGCCATAGCTATAGGCGGGTACGGTCCATGCCGCAGGGCGGGCGCTGCCCAGGCTTTCCATCAACGAAGGTGGAATCTCTTCCAGGAATCGCGAAGGTACCGATGCCTCCGGTGCGTCGTTGCCATAGCGGCGTCGATAGTGGGCGCGCGTTAAAACCAGCGTGTTCATGGCACGCGTCATTCCCACGTAGCAAAGCCTGCGCTCTTCCTCCAACTCCTCTGGATTCATGAGAGTGCGGGAATGGGGAAAGAGCCCTTCTTCCATTCCGGCGAGGAAGACCAGGGGAAACTCCAAGCCCTTGGCTGCATGCAAGGTCATCAACGTGACGCGGGAATCGGGGTCAAACTGGTCCGTGTCAGAGGCGAGGGCCGCGTGGTCCAAAAATTCGGCCAGGGTTTCACCGCGCTCTTCGGCGTCGTGCGCGGCGTTGGCCAGTTCCTTCAGGTTTTCAATGCGGCTGAACGACTCAGGCGAGCCTTCGGCTTCAAGCGCCTTGATGTAGCCGGTGCGGTCGATAAGAAAGCGAATCAATTCGGGCAGTGTGGCCACGTCTTTGCGGGCTGACGAGCCAGTTGCCAACGCCGCGAGTGCTTCCACCGCGTCCTTTTCCGGTGGGTTGCTGTCATTCGGCTGTGCATTCACGGGAGGCTTGAGGAACGGCTTCTTCGGTGCTTTCGCGAAGGGCGAGAAGTGGCTCGCGTCCAGCAGAGGTATCTGGTCATCGTTGGAGCCGAAAGAGAAGTCGAGGTCTGCGTCTTTCGCTTCTGCGCTGTCTTCCGCGCCAAAGGCAAAGTCTGTGTCGCCCGCTTCCCCGGCAGCTCCGGCCAACTCTTCGGCGGCATTGAGTTTGCCGGCGAAGTCGGGATCCATCATGGTCTGCGCTTCGATCATCAGTTTGCGGAAGGAATCGAGTGCCATCAGCGCGCGTGTGGGAATCAACTTGCTTGTAATCGCCGCGCTCATTGCATCCCAAGTGGACGTGCCTGTCTCAAGCGCAAGCCTCTCGAGCGTAGCGAGCGTGGTTGCTCCGATGCCGCGGGCGGGGGTGTTGATGACACGCTGCAAGGCCATGGAGTCATGCGGATTGCGAACCAGCCGCAAATAACCCAACAAGTCCTTGATTTCGGCGCGTTCATAGAAGCTGAATCCGCCCACCATGGTGTAACTGATGTTGTAGCGGCGCAGTGCCTCTTCCACGAGGCGGGATTGCGCGTTGGTGCGGTAAAGGACGGCGGCCCTTCCGGGCTCCTGATTTTCGGAGGAGCCTGACTGCCGGAGAAACGCCTGAATCTTGTCGGCAATGAAAAGGGCTTCGTTTTCGCCGTCGGGCGCTTCGTAGTAGCCGATGAGGGAGCCACCCTGGCGATCGGTCCATAGTTTCTTGCCTTTACGGCGCAGGTTGTTGGCAACGACGGCACCGGCCGCCTCAAGAATCACCTGTGTTGACCGGTAGTTTTGTTCGAGGCGGATGATGCGGGCGTTGGGAAAGTCCTGCTCAAACTCGAGGATGTTGCGGATGTCGGCGCCGCGCCAGGAGTAGATGGACTGGTCTTCGTCGCCGACGGCGCAAACGTTTTTGGATTCGCCGGCGAGGAGTTTCATGAGCTCGTACTGGGGGCGGTTGGTGTCCTGGTACTCGTCGACGAGCAGATAGCGATAGCGGCGCTGGTAGCGCTCGCGGACTTCAGAGGAGACCTTGAGGACGCGAACGGCTTCAAGCAGCAGATCGTCGAAGTCCATGGCGTTGTTCTTCATCAGCTCGTCGCGGTAGCCCTTGTAAATGTGGGCGATACGCTCTCCATTGGGGTCAGAAGAACCGAGGAAGAAGTCCTGGGGGTCGACCATGTGGTTCTTGGCCCAGGAGATGCGGCCGAGGACGGTGCGCGGCGTGAGCTGCTTGGTGTCCATGCCGAAGCGCTTCATGATCTGCTTGACGATGCCCTGCTGGTCGTTTTCGTCGTAAATGGCGAAGGACCTGGTGCGGCCCTTGCCGTCGATTTGCAAGGCCTCAATATCGCGGCGGAGGATGCGCACGCAGAGGGAGTGAAAGGTGGCAATAAGCGGTTTGGAAAGAGTGGAATGGCCGAGAATTTTTGTGACGCGCTCACCCATTTCAGCGGCGGCCTTGTTGGTGAAGGTGACGGCGAGAATGGCGTCTGGTGCGACGTGGGCCTGTTGAATGAGCCAGGCGATGCGGCTGGTGATGACGCGTGTCTTCCCCGATCCCGCGCCGGCAAGGATGAGCAGCGGTCCCTCGGTGACTTCGACGGCGGCGCGCTGTTCGGGGTTGAGATGGGCGAGGAGAGAGTGCACGGCAGAGTCCGAAGTGAAGATGTTCAGGGTCCAGTGTACCGTTGATGACTTTGGTTGCGAGCAAAGCCCGATTGTTCAACAAATCCACAAAAAGCGAATGCTAAGATTGCGTCGTTCCGCGCGATAACTGACCCAATGAGTACCCCTTCCATGACCGTCATTGCCGGCGCTGTGACCTCAAATGACGGCACAGCGATTGGATACAGCAAGTTCGGCGATGGCCCACCGCTGGTTCTGCTGCACGGCAGCCTGTCTACCTCACAAAATCTGATGGAGCTGGGCTGGGCGCTGGCAGATCGATTCACCGTGTATATCCCTGACCGGCGTGGACGCGGCGCAAGCGGACCGATTGGGAGCGGGTATTGCCTGGAACGTGAGGTGGAGGACCTGACCTCAATCCTGTTCAAGAGCAGTGCCCGGATGGTTTTTGGAGCGGGGACGGGCGGCCTGATTGTGTTGCAGACGCTGATGTTGCACTCAGGGATAAGGCAGGCGGCAGTATACGAGCCGCCGATGGATGTGGACGGGACTTTGATGGATGTGCTGGCGCCGGTGATGCGGCGCTATGAAAAGGAGCTGGCCAAAGGACAGATGGCCAATGCTTTAACGACAGTGCTGAAGGGCTGGGGCATGCTGCCCAACACGATGGTGGGCAAGTTGCCGCGGTTTGTGCTGGCGCGGAGCTTTAAGCAGGCGATGGAACAGGAGAAGGAGAGCAATACTCCGAGCGAGGCCGCACTGGAGACGCTGGTGCCCACGCAGAGCTACGATTACAAGTTGATGGTGGAGAGCAAGGACAAGCTGGAGTCGCACAGGATTGCCCATGCAGAGGTGCTGTTGCTGGGCGGAGCACAGAGTCCGGCAATGCTGAAGAACACCATGATCCGTCTGGAATCTATGATTCCGCACGCCAAGCGCATGGAATTGAAGGGGATGGGGCACACGGGGCCGACGGGGCACGACGGCGAGCCGGAGAAGGTGGCCGAGGCGTTGCGCGAGTTTTTTGGACCGAGGTTGCAGTGAGCGGAGCGGGAGAAAAACGGAACGGTCGCTATGCGGCCGTCTATTGCGGTTCTGCGCCGGGGAACGATCCGGCATTTCTAAACGAAGCAAAATCAGTGGGCAGGGAGCTGGCGCGTGCCGGTCTGGGCATGGTGTATGGCGGCGCGAGCATTGGCCTGATGGGGGCTGCTGCCGATGAGGCGATGGCCGGCGGGGCCGAGGTGATCGGAGTGCTGCCGGAGATTCTGTCCGGGAGCGAAGTGGCGCATAACGGATTGACTCGATTGGAGATTGTCCGCGGGATGCATGAGCGCAAGGCGCGCATGGTTCACCTGGCGGACTCGTTCCTGATTCTGCCGGGGGGCTACGGGACGCTGGACGAGCTGATGGAGATTGTGACCTGGGCGCAGTTGAAGATTCACGCCAAGCCGCTGGTACTGATCAACACGCTGGGCTACTTCGACGGGCTGCTCACGTTTCTGGATACGGCCGTTGGAGCGGGCTTTCTGAAAGAGCACAACCGGGCGCTGATGACGGTGGCGCGGGATGCGGCGGAGGCAGTGCGGATGGTTGCGGGGGTAGAGGTAAGGTTCTAGGTGCTGCCTTTGCGGGCACAAAATGCGTGTGCTTTGTGGCCGCAGTGCAATGGAAACGCGTGGATTTGCGCGTCGCTTTGGGAGTGCAACAGGTGGAGCGTTGAAAGCGGCAGATTTATCCGGCGGTCTGAGTGCGGAAAAGCGAGCAAGTTGCGGTCAGGACCGTGTACAGGTGCTCGGAAACAGGCGAAATCTGGTCAAATTTGCCCGAAATTAAGGATGCGAAAATGGGCAAGCCTATACCGTTCGTTCAGGATGTGGACAGCGCTCCGGAATTTGGGTAAGGAAAGAGCCCTCATTGGGCGCTGCCTTCGGTGAGCGCTTTCGTCCTGGAGGTTGCAGAAAGAACGTCACCCCGCGAAGCAGGGCTTGTGGTCCTGTTCAGCGGGGTGTGCTGTTACGTTTCCGGCGGAATTATTTGTGGTTGAGCTTCTGCACGATTTCCAACGACTTTTGCACGTGCTCGGCGGGCGAGAGATGGTCGTCTTTGGAGGAGAGTACCGAGACGATCTTGCCGTCCTTATCGATGACGAAGGTGATGCGCTCAAAGAAGCCGTGGCCGATTTCCTGGCCGCGCACGTCTTTCTGGCCGGCCTTGCCGGGGAAGGAAGTCACGCCATAGGCTTCGCCGATTTTGCCGTCGGGATTGGAGGCGACAGGGAACTCGCCGGCGCAGAAGTTGGGGTCTGCAGAGAACTGCTTAAGGCGCGCGACGCTGTCTTGCGAGACACCGATGATGCTGGCGCCGGCAGCGGTGAACTTGTCCTTGTTCTCGGCGAAGGTGTGGGCTTCAATATCGCAACCGCCGGTGTAGGCGGAGGGGTAAAAGTAGACGACGACGGGGCCTTTTTTGAGCGCGTCCTTGAGCGAAAAGTGGAATTCATGGCCTGCGAGCGAGGCGGGTGCGGAGAATGCGGGCGCCGAGTCGCCCACTTTGAGCGCGGCGAATGCGGGAATGGAGAGCGCGGCCGTAAGGGCCAGAACCAGAAGCGAATGTTTCTTCACGAAAGACCTCCCTGCAAGCTAGGACTGAAAAGTGCCTGGCGCAGCGGAACATTGGGAAAGCAGCCAGAACCCGAGGATAGCAGAGGCGGCGAGAGTGGTGTTTGAGCGGGCTCCAAGCGATGCTCGGTATGCGATACATTCAATGCAAAAAGAGTGAGGAGAGTTGTGAAGCTGGTTCAGAAGATCACAATCATTAACATTGCCGTTTGGGGATTCATCTTTCTTTCAGTTGTATCGGTTTGGTGCTTTGCCAATGCGAGCCCAGGGAGCGGTGTACGCTCACCCGCTCTCCTGCTATCCATTGGTTCAGTGGCGGCTCTGCTGACGGCGGTTTTCATCATCCTTCCGTTTTGGTTCATCTTCAAAAGAGCAGGGGTACACCCGGCTCTATCGATTCTGATTCTGGTGCCAATTGTGAATCTGGTTACGCTCTATATCATTGCTCTCTTTGGGCCTGAAACTGGAGAGACCGCTCGTACGGAGCAGAAGCCTTGAGAGAATCATTCCGGAGCTAACTTTCATTCACTGGAACGGATGGGACGCCCGATTGAATTCGACCGGGCGTTCGCATTTGAGAGGCAACTGGTTCCATCGATCGTCGAATCTGCTACGCCTTCCGTCTGATGAATCCGAAGCCGAGCTGGTCCGGCAGGAGCGCTCCGAGTTTGTCGAAGTGCAGATTGCGGCATCCGCTCTTGTGGTCGAAGACCATGGTTGTGGGGTCCTGCTTTGTGTAGGGCTTCCAGACGAGGCCGGACTGCGAGGGGTTGCCGGTGCGGGCGAAGTTGATCCAGGCGCGTGAGACCTTGTCCTGCAGGGCGTAGCCGGCGGGCACGTCTCCGGTGGCGACGCGCACATGGGGCTCATTGAGGTTGTGGAAGACGAAGGCCAGCTCAGAGGTGTGGAACGAAGTGGTGCCGCCGTTGACCGGGTACTCGTAGGTGAAGAGGTAGTTATATACGGGCGCGGTGCCTGCTTCCATTTTTGCGACGAGCGCCTTGTTGGTTGGGACGGCGAGGAAGAGCACGTCCTGGATTTTCTTCTCAGGGAAGGATTGTTTGAACTGAGCGAGAACCGCGTCCTTCTTGTCTCCGTAGGCGGCGGTGAGGCGACGATCGATTTCCTCTGGCGTCCATGCGTTTTTGTCTTCGCCAGTGGGGACGTTGCTGCGCATTTCACTGAAGACGGTGCCGAACATGAGCGGAATGCTGCTGGACCAGTCACAGAATGCGCGGGTGATGTATTTGTCGTCGGCGATGACGTTCCACCGGAGACGCGGCTCATCGAGATCTTTGGCGACTGTTTCAAGCGCCTTGTCGCCGGCTGCGATGAGGTCGGGATAAGGAACGGCTTTGAGCTTGTCGATTTGATCGCCGGTTAGGTTGAGATTGGCGAGCGTGACGGCGGCGATGCGTTGTGTGATTTCGATGCTGCGGGCGGGGTCCTGATCGGCGAGCACTTCGCCACCGCCGCTCTCGCAGACGACCTTGTGAAAGAGGCCCTTTGCCGTGGGCGTGTGCATCATGCGCGCGGTTTTGCTGCCGCCGCCGGACTGGCCAAAGATGGTGACGTTGCCGGGATCTCCGCCGAAGTTTTCGATGTTGTCATGGATCCATTGCAGGGAGGCGAGGAGATCGGCAGTGCCGGTGTAACGCGATTGCGCATACTCGGGTCCATAGGCGGAGAGGTCAAGTGTGCCGATGATGTTGAGGCGGTGATTCATGCTGACCACGACGACATCGCCGAACTCGCTGAGGTTCTTGCCGTCGTAGGCGTAGGCCTCCATGGACGAGCCGTTGGTGAAGCCGCCGCCGTGCATCCAGACCATGACGGGCTTTTTGGCGGTGCGCGAAGGATTCTGCGTCCAGATGTTGAGGACCTGGCAGGCCTCGTTCTGGAGCCAGTAGCGATGCGGGAAGACGAACTCGTCGGCGCCGGGTTTGGTCATGTTGACGATGGGGCAGACGGGTCCCCAGGCTTGCGCGCTTTTGATGCCTTCCCATGGCTGAACGGGTTTGGGCTGCTCGAAGCGCTCAGCCTCAGCGTACGGAATGCCGAGGAAGACTGTGGTGGTGCCGTCGCGAAAGCCGCGGAGCTTGCCACCTTGCACCTGGACGACGGGCGGATCAAGATTGGGGGGAACGGACGATGCGGATTTGGTTGAGGGCTTTGGCTGCGCGAGAGCGCTGGTTGCTGGCAGCGCGGCTTCCGCAACGAGGCCGCCGACCAGGGCAGCGCCGCCGCCCAGCAATGTGCGGCGATTGAATTTTGCGGATTGCGTGTTGCGAGACTCGTCCCTGGATGAATGGCTCATCGTTCCCCCTGCGCTCTGATTTTCGATGTGGCGTCCGTTGGCAGAAAACCAACGGCGTCATGATAGTCCCACAGGCCATAGAAGTGGGAAATCGCATATTGGGCGGTGAATGCCGGGCTGGTTCGCCAAAAGAAAATGCACAAGGCGGTGGGCAGGTGAGCGCTTGCAAAGGTATAACTTGGCAGTGGAGGAGAACTACCAGTGTCCAAGGCATACGTGTTGCTGCAATTTGATTTGAATGATCCGGAGATGTTCCTACGCTACCGTCAGGGGGCCGCTCCTCTGATTGTTGCGCATGGCGGCAGAGTGCTGGTTGGAGCCAGCAGCCCGGATGTGCGCGAGGGCGCACTACCCGCAAAGCTCGTAACGATTCTGGAGTTCCCGTCGCGAGAGGCGGCCGAGGCATGGTACGCGTCGCCTGAGTACGCGGCTGTGAAGCATTTTCGTCATGATGCGACGAGCGCGGGTAGCGTTGCGTTTCTTGAGGGGTTTGTGCCGCCGGCGTAGGGGTGCGACGGCGTATTTCTCTGGTCAATGTGCCATGGTGCATCAGTTTCCAGCTGGACCGGAAGTAAGCAGGTCAGCACACTGACTACTTGCGGCGGGCGCGTTCGCGCTGGAGTTCGCGATACAACTCGCTTTTGGACTGGCCGGTTTCGCGAGCGAGGCGCTTGAGGGCGTTCTTCTCGTCAAGGCCTTCTGCGGAGTGGAGGCGGGCGATGCGCTGGCTGACGCTCACCCAGGTCTCAGATTCGAGACCTGGGGCACCCAAGGTTGTGGCTGGTTCTGGAATCTCGATGACCAGGACGAACTCACCGCGCACGCGATCGCGCTCTTGCAGGGAGGCACGCACCTCGGCTACCGTGCCGCGCACAAACTCCTCATGCAACTTGGTCAGCTCGCGTGCGGCTGCCACGCGCAGGGCGGGACCAAAAACAGATTCGAGGTCAGACAGGGTGTCAATGATGCGGTGCGGGGCCTCGTAAAAGATGAGCGTGCGCGCGGTCTTTGATTCGGCGGCGAGATCTTCAAGGCGGGTGCGGCGTGGGCCGGCCTTCTCCGGCAGGAAGCCGAGGAAGGTGAACTCGGTGGCGGGCAGGCCGCTGGCGATGAGCGCGGTGAGCGCGGCATTGGCACCGGGGATGGGTATGACGGGAACGCCAGCGGCGATGGCTTCCTGAATGAGCCAACCGCCGGGGTCGCTGAGGACGGGGGTGCCAGCGTCCGAGACGAGCGCTACCGGTTTGCCGGATTGGATGGCGTCGATGAGTTCCTGAGATCGTGCGCGCTCGTTGTGCTGGTGGTAGCTGACGGTGCGTGCGTCGATGGCGAAGTGGTTGAGGAGCTTCTGGGTCTGGCGCGTGTCCTCACAGGCGATGATGTCGGCGGCGCGGAGAACGTCGAGTGCGCGGAGGGTGATGTCGCCGAGGTTGCCGATGGGCGTGGCGACGAGATAGAGGCCGGGGGTGAGGGGTGCGGGTTCGGACATGGTGCTCGGTATCAAGATACAGGGAGTAGGGAGCAGCAGGTAGGCAACAAGGGGGTGTTAGCTGCCGTTGACTTCGCGTTCGACGCGGCGCTGTTCGCTGAGCAGGGCCATTGACGTCATGAGGTTCTGCACGCTGACGACGCCGATGACGCGGCCACTCTCCGTTATCGGAATGAGCGTGAGGCCGCGGCCTGCGGTGAGGCGGCGGATGGTGGTGCCGAGCGTGTCCTCTGGACGGGCGACCTGGAAGGCGCGGGACATGACGGACTGGACGTAGCCGTTGCCGTCGTTGCGGAGTGCGTCGACGATGCGCTGGCGGGAGACGATGCCGACCAGTTGCGGGCCGCGGACGACGGGGAAGTCTTCCTGCAGGGAGTGAACGCAGCGGGCGAGCGCGTCGGCGAGGGTGTCCGACGGGGAGAGCGTGGCGAAGTCAGTGAGCATGACTTCACGCATGCGCACGGTATCCACAACGGTCTGGAAGAAGGTGCCCTGATCTTCAATCTGCGCACTGATGAGGATGAAGAAGCCGGCGAGGACGACCCAGGGGCTTTGCAGGGCCATGCCGGCAATCATGATGGCGACAGCGATGAGCTGGCCGAGTCCACTGGCGGCGCGGCCGGCGGGTGCAAGGCCGTGCTTGCGCGCGAAGCTGCCGCGGAGGAGACGACCTGCGTCAAGTGGATAGGCTGGCAGGAAGTGGAGAATGCCGAGGCCGGCCTGCATCCAGACGGTGCTGCGGAGCAGCCAGGCGGAGCTGATGAGTGGCTGGTCAAAGAGGCGTACGTCGGGTCCGGCGGAGCCGAGAAAGGCGGCTGCGCAGCAGGCTGCTGTGAGCAGGTTGGCAACGGGGCCGGCGAGCGCGAGGGCGAACTGGGCGACGCCCTGGTTGGAATTCTCCTGACTTTCAGGATTGGCGTAAGCGAAGAAGCCGCCGATGGGGAGGAGCAAGACGGCGCGGAGGCGGAGATTGAACCACGCGGCGGCGAGGAGGCGCGCGGTTTCTCGGACGACGACCGCAGCGACGACGGCGAAGAAGAGGCCGAGGCCGCGCAGGGGATTGTCTCCCCCGGAGAGAACGAGGCACACAATGACGAGCAGGAGGAAGAAGGTGTGGATACGCATCTCCACGCCAACCCAGCGGCCTAACGGAATGGACCAACCCCGCATAGGGGAATTGTAGAAGGTCAGGGGTGGGAGTGGTGCGGATGTATTCTTGGGAGCGATGCGCGTGATAGCGGGAGAGTTTCGATCGCGTGTGCTGGAGGCTCCGGCAGGGATGGGTACGCGGCCGACGAGCGACCGGCTGCGGGAGACCTTGTTTAATGTGCTGGCGCCGCGGCTGAAAGGCGCGCGCGTGCTGGACCTGTATGCGGGTTCGGGTGCGGTGGGCATTGAGGCGCTGAGCCGTGGGGCGGCTGCCGCGGAGTTTGTGGAGCGGGCCGATGGGGCACTGAAGGCGCTGAGGGCGAATCTGAAGAATCTTGGGTTGCATGGGGCAGTGCACGCGAGCGCGGTGGTGGCATTTTTGCGCCGTGCGGGGAAGAATGCGGGCGCGTTCGACATTGTGTTTCTGGACCCGCCGTATGACGCGGAGGAAGAGTACGAGGCGGTGCTGGGGTTGCTGGGTGGCGGGGCGCGAGGTGTTCTGAGTGAGGGAGCGGTTGTGATTGCCGAACATGCGCGGCGGGATGCGCTGGCGGAGGAGTTTGGCGCGTTGCGGCGCGTACGGTTGCTGGAGCAGGGCGATGCGGCGTTGAGTTTTTATGAGCGGCGTTAGCGAAGTTTCCTGAATCGGAGTGAAGGGTGCACCAAAGGATGATGACGAGGATGCGGCTGAGTCGAATGAAGTGGCGTGTTGTTGGGCTGGCTCTGGTGGCGGGCGCACTGACGTTGAGCGCAACAGGTGGGCATGCGCAGCAGGAGAAGTGGGAGATTGGTCCGTTTGTGAGGCCGGCGGAAGGGAATCCGGTGATTACGCCGCAGCCTGCATCAACGTTTGAAGACCCGATTGCGGGCAAGCCGATTCATTGGGAGGCGCTGCACACGTTTAACCCGGCGGCGATTGTGCGCAAGGGAAAAATTTATGTGCTGTATCGCGCTGAGGACGATACGGGCGCGATGGAGATTGGCGGGCACACGTCGCGGCTGGGACTGGCGGAGAGCAAGGACGGGATTCACTTTACGCGCAAGGCGACGCCGGTGTTTTATCCGGCGAAGGACAGCCAGGAGTCGCGCGAGTGGCCGGGCGGCGTGGAGGATCCGCGGATTGTGGAGAGCCCGGATGGGACATACGTGCTGACGTATACGCAGTGGAATCGCAAGACGTATTCCGTAGGGATTGCGACGTCGCGCGATCTGGAACATTGGACGAAGTACGGGCCAGCGTTTCAGGATGCGTCGGGCGGGAAGTATGCGGGCTTGAAGTACAAGTCGGCGGGGATATTGACGGAGCTGGACCGGAAGAAGCACAGGCTGATTGCGGCGCAGATTAACGGCTTCTACTGGATGTACTGGGGCGAGGGTGCGGTGCATCTGGCGACCTCAAGGGACCTGATTCACTGGACGCCGGTGGATGGGCAGAACGGGCAGCCGATGGAAGTACTGCGGCCGCGGCCGGGGCACTTTGACAGCTCGTTTCCCGAGGTGGGGCCGCCACCGGTGATGACGGCGAAGGGGATTGTGGTGATTTACAACGGCAAGAATGCGGAAAAGGATGGCGACCCGAAGCTGGGGGCAGGGGCATACGCGGCGGGCGAGGCACTTTTCGATCCGCGTAACCCGATGAACTTCTATACGCAGGCCGATGAGCCGGTGCTGAAGCCGGAGATGGCCTACGAGAAGACGGGCCAGTATGCGGCGGGGACGACGTTTGCCGAAGGGCTGGTGTGGTTCAAGAAGAAGTGGTTTCTGTATTACGGATGCGCAGACTCACTGGTGAGTGTGGCGATTGCGGATGCGTTGCATGCAGCAGACGCTCGCTAGGCATTGCATGCAGCAGCCGGCGCTTGCGCGCCAGAAGTCGTGGACGCCCACTCATCGCTTCGACCACCCCAAAATGCAAGGTCGCATTTTTGGGACCCGGCGCTTCGCGATGAATGGGGCACAGCCGGAGTTGTGGTTTCTTCTCGTTATCGAGCGGCTATTTTGCAGTTGAGTCTTTAGTGAGCACCCAGCCGGACCAGGCACCGATGAGGAGCCATGCGGCGAGGCAGGCGAGTCCGGCGACGTGGTGGTGGGTGCGCTGACGGAGCCAGCCCATGAGCGCGGGGCCGACGAATCCGCCGAGGTTGCCGAGCGAGTTGATGACGGCGATGTGGGCTGCGATGAGCGGGCCAGCGAGCGCGAGGGTGGAAGCGCTCCAAAAAACGGGCATAGCCGCAATTACTCCCGTAGCGGCCAGGGAGAAGCCGACGATGGCGATCCAGGCGTTGGGCGCGAAGGCGGCGAGGACGAAGCCGAAGGCCGCGGAGGCGTAGCAGGCGGTGAGGTGGAAGCGGCGCTCGTTGAGGCGGTCGGAACGGCGGCTCCACCAGATGGCGCCGATGATGGCGACAAGATAAGGGAGTGCGGCGGCCCAGCTGAGCTGTTTGATCGTCATGCCATGCGAGGCGAGGACGGTGGGGATCCAGAAGCCGAGGCCGTAAATGCCGATGGTGAGGCAGAAGTAGACGAAGCTCCAGGCATAAATGGCGGGTTGTGCGGAAAACATTTCGAGCAGGGAATGTTTGTGACCGGCGTGCGGTGGTTCGGCTTCGGCAAGGTCGCGCGCGAGCTGGGCTTTTTCGTCGGCGCTGAGCCAGGAGACGTCTGCGGGGCGGCTGGGAAGCAGGAAGAGAACCAGCACGCTGAGAAGTACGGCCGGTGAGCCTTCAAGGATGAAGAGCCACTGCCAGTCGCGAATGCCGAGGATGTTGTTCATCTGAAGAATGTGGGCGGAGATGGGCGCGCCGATGAGGTTGGAGAGCGGAATGGCGGCGACAAAGATGGCCATGACGCTGGAGCGGACGGAGGGCGGCAACCAGAAAGTGAGATAGAGGATGATGCCGGGGAAGAAGCCGGCTTCAGCGGCGCCGAGGAGAAAGCGGAGGGCGATGTAGTCAACCGGACCGTGGACGAAGATGGTTGCCACGGAGATGATGCCCCAGGCGCACATGATGACGGCGATCCAGCGACGCGCGCCGACGCGGACCAGGATGAGATTGCTGGGGACCTCAAAGAGGAAGTAGCCGAAGAAGAACATGCCCGCGGCGACGCCGAAGAGGCCGGGGCCGATGCCGATGTCACGGTTCATGGTGAGCGCGGCAAAGCTGATATTGACGCGATCAAGAAACGCGACGAGATAAAGCAACATGAGCAGAGGGACGAGACGGCGCGTGATTTTGCGATAGAGAGGCTGCATGCTGATTTTTCAGAGTGTGCGGGTTTTCAGTGCGTGCAGGGAAGTGATTGTGCGAACGGAGGGAGTATTGCATGCGCGGTGGCGGATGGCAAAAGTCGTCATGCGACGTGCGATGAGCGGGCCACTATACTGGGCGAGCATGCACGGAGCTTTGTGAACGCGTGAGGAGGTAGGCCATCTCAGAAATCAGCGCACAATCGGTGTTGGAAACAGCGGGAGCGGAGCTGCTGGATGTGGCGACGCATGCGCGCGGACCTGCGGGCGCGCTGCCCATTACGGCGGAGATGCTGTTGTCGCAGCCCTCAGGGAATTTGTTCGGGCTGAGCCAGAACGCGGGCATGGGTTGGGAGGCCGCGCGACTCAACGAACCTGAGTTTTTGATCCTGAGTACGCATGGAGGATTGCGCGCCGAAGACGGGACGCCGATTGCCTTGGGATTTCATACGGGGCACTGGGAAGTTGGGTTGCTGGTGGCCGAGGCTGCGCGCGAGCTGAAGCGGCTGCATTCTGTGCCCTTCGCGGGAGCAGTGACCGACCCGTGCGACGGGCGTACGCAAGGCACGACTGGGATGATGGATTCGTTGCCGTATCGTAACGATGCGGCGATGGTGCTGCGGAGGCTGATGCGGTCATTGCCGACGGGCAAGGGCGTGTTGGGCGTAGCTACATGCGACAAGGGATTGCCAGCGATGATGATGGCGCTGGCGAGTGCGGGGGCGCAGCCGGCGGTACTGGTGCCGGGCGGCGTAACGCTGCTGCCGGAAGACGGCGAAGACGCAGGCAAGGTGCAAACGATTGGCGCACGGTTTGCGCAGAATCAGATCACGCTGGAGTATGCGGCGGAGATGGGCTGCCGCGCGTGTGCTTCGCCCGGCGGTGGTTGCCAGTTTCTGGGAACGGCGGCGACGTCGCAGGTGGTGGGGGAGGCGCTGGGACTATCGCTTCCGCACACGGCACTTGCGCCCTCAGGGCAGCCGGTGTGGCTGGATGCGGCAACGCGAAGCGCCCGCGCGTTGAAGCGGTTGCATGAGATGGGGCTGGGTGTGCGCGACGTTGTGACGGATGCGGCGGTGCGCAATGCAATGGTTCTGCATGCGGCGTTTGGCGGATCGACGAACCTGTTGTTGCACCTGCCGGCGATTGCGTTTTCCGCAGGGCTGACGCGACCGAAGGTAGAGGACTGGATCGCGGTGAATCGCGAGGTGCCGCGGCTGGTGGATGCGCTGCCGAACGGCCCGCGCGGGTTTGCGACGGTGCAGGTATTTCTTGCCGGGGGCGTGCCGGAGGTGATGCTGGCACTTCGTGCCGCGGACCTTTTGGATACGAGCGTACGAACTGTGAGCGGCGAAACGCTGGATGCGTGTCTCGACTGGTGGAAGGAGAGCGAGCGGAGGCAGAAGATGCGCGCGCGGCTGAAGGAGATCGACGGAATTGATCCGGCGGATGTAATCCACACGCCGGAATCGGCGCGCGCGATGGGATTGACGTCGACGGTGTGTTTTCCGTTGGGCAATCTTGCGCCAGAGGGGTCGGTGATTAAGTCTACGGCGATTGCGGCGGATTTGGTTGACGAGGAGAATGTGTACAGGCATCGCGGGCCGGCGAAGGTGTTTGTGACAGAAGAGGCGGCGATTGCGGCGATCAAAAGCGGCGCGATTGGCGCGGGCGATGTGATGGTGCTGGTGTGCGGCGGACCGCGCGGCGCGGGAATGCAGGAGATTTATCAGATTACGTCGGCCCTGAAGGCGTTGCCGCATTGCAAGCATGTGGCGGTGCTGACGGATGCGCGGTTCAGCGGGGTTTCGACGGGCGCGTGCATCGGTCATATTTCACCGGAGGCACTGGCGGGCGGGCCGATTGGAAAGGTGCAGGAAGGCGACGTGATTGAGATTGTGGTGGATCGCGCGCGGATGAAGGCCTCCGTAAATCTAGTTGCGGATTCGTTTCGGGAGTATGGAGCGGAAGAGGGGGGAAAGAGGTTGCGCGGGCGCGCGGCGCGTGCTGATCTTGCGCCCCACCCTGCGCTGCCGGACGATACGCGGCTGTGGGCGGCACTGGTGGAGGCGAGCGGCGGCGTGTGGGGTGGATGCGTGTACGACGTGGAGCGAATTGAGAAGGCGCTGGCGCAGGGGAAGTAGAAGGACGGCGCGAAAACTTTGCGTGCAGACGAAGTTGAAAACGGCAAAAAATGCAGGTTCGAGCGCGCTCGATGGAGTGGATTGCTGCATCCTTTTGCAGGGCAGTGCGCTCTTAACGGAGAGATGGTTTGCAGTGGGCCGCGTCTGCGGTGTTGTTTTCTTTTTTCTTCAACAAATCCTAGGAGCACAAGATGGATTACGTAAATCTGGGGAAGACCGGGTTGAAGGTGTCACGCATTTGCCTGGGCTGCATGAGCTATGGAGAGCCGGCGAAGGGGCCGTTGACGGCCGGCCGCCATGCCTGGACTCTGAATGAAGCAGACAGCCAGCCGTTCCTGAAGCAGGCGCTGGAGCTGGGGATTAATTTTTTTGACACGGCAAATGTGTACTCGAGTGGCGACAGCGAGATTGTGCTGGGAAATTTCCTCAAAAGCAATGTGCGGCGCGAGGCGGTGGTGATTGCAACCAAAGTATGGGGCCCGATGCGCAATGAGCCGAATGGAAAGGGACTTTCGCGCAAGGCGATTCTGTTTGAACTCGATGAGAGCTTGAAACGGTTGAAGACTGATTACGTGGACCTGTACCAAATTCATAGGTTTGATCCAGAAACGCCGTTGGAAGAGACGCTCGAGGCACTGCACGACGTGGTGAAGGCGGGCAAGGTGCGGTATATCGGCGCGTCGTCGATGTATGCGTGGCAGTTTGCGAAGGCGCTGTACCTGGCGGACCGGCACGGCTGGACGCGCTTTGTCTCGATGCAGAACCACTACAACCTGATTTATCGCGAGGAAGAGCGGGAGATGATGGGGCTTTGCCGGGAAGAGGGGATTGGCGTGATTCCGTGGAGCCCGCTGGCGCGCGGAAGGCTGGCGCGGGCGTGGGATGCGGAGGCGACGAAACGGCTGGATACGGATGCGTTCGGCAAGCAAATGTATGGGCAGACGGCAGACGCAGACCACAATGTAATTGACCGCGTAGGCGAGGTGGCCGAGAAGCGTGGTGTGCCGCGTGCGCAGGTGTCGCTGGCATGGCTGCTGGCTCAGCCGGGTGTGACTGCGCCAATTGTGGGCGCGACGAAGCCACACCATCTACAGGATGCGGTGGGCGCACTGGACGTGAAGTTGACGGATGAAGAGTTGAAGTTACTTGAAGAAAAGTATGTGCCGCATTCGGTACTAGGATTCAGTTGAGCCCAATGCCTTTCTCTTTTGACCAGGCAGTATGCGCGTGCATGGTGGCATACTGTCTCGGACCAAAAGAGGAAGGATTTGGACTGCATGAGTGGAGACAAGCGGAGCGGTCAATTGAGCAGGCGCGGTTTTCTGGGAGCGCTCCCGGCAGCAGGTGCAGGGTTGTCGTTGAGTGGCGCGTCGATTGCGCTTGGGGAAATAGGACAGACGCAGGCGGAACGGCAAGTCCGCTCGGGATTGGCTCCGCTAAAGATTGAAGCGGTGGAGTTGCTGGAGCTGCATGGGCACTATACGACGGAGAAGGGCATCAATCAGCAACGTCAGGTCAATCCGCTGGATGTGTACGACGATTACAGGCCCGCTCCCTACAAGGACAATCCAGACGGCACGCGCACGGTGCAATACGAAGCAATCTATGTGCGCATTCGCACCAGTCAAGGATTAGAGGGCGTGTATGGACCGATTGAGCGCGATGCCGCGATTGTGGTCTACGAAGATCTGCGGCCGTTTTTGATTGGCAGAGACGCTCTGGCTGGCGAGGTACTGTGGGACCAGATGTACCGCTCGAACCGGCACTCGCGTGCGGGTTTCTTTCTGATGGCGATCTCGGCAGTCGACAACACCTTGTGGGATTTGCGCGGCAAGTATTACGGCGTTCCGGTGTGGCGGCTGCTCGGCGGGCCCTCGCGGGAGAAGGTGGAGATGTACGCGAGCATGCTGGGCTACTCGCTGCAGCTGGACGAGGTGCGCAAACAGGCTCTGGCGAAGAAGAATGAAGGATTCCGCTACCAAAAGTGGTTTATCGGCTACGGTCCGGGTTCGGGGCCGGAGGGGATGCGGAAGAACATTGAGCTGGTGAAGACGCTGCGTGAGACGCTGGGCGAGGATTACGAGATTATGTTTGACGCATACAGCGGATGGGACCAGGACTACGCGTTGGAATGGGCGCACCAGGTGGAGAAGTACAGGCCGTTCTGGATGGAAGAGGTGACACACCCTGAGAAGATCGACAGCTTTGCGGCGATACGACGGGGAACGACGGTGCCGCTGGCCGCGGGCGAACATCTTTATGGGCGTTGGGAAGTGGAGCGATATCTTCAGGCGCGAACGCTGAACTTTGTGCAGGCCGATCCGGAGTGGTGCGGCGGGTTGAGCGAGCTGGTGAAGATTGGGACGGTGGCGTCACTCCATGATGTGCGCGTGGTTCCGCATGGGCATAATCTGCGCGCGGCGATTCATACCATCTTCAGCCAGTCGCCGATGACATTTCCGCTGGGCGAGTACCTGGTGCTGAAGATGCAGCACTATCACCACTTCGAGAAGAATTTTCCGGTGGTGGAACGCGCGCACATTGCGCAGCCGACGGCGCCGGGTTTCGGGATTGAGTTTGATGAAGCGAAGATTGAGAAGCGGCAATTGTTGAGCGTGACATAGAGACGGACTCGCCGAGTGGCGGCCGGTACGGGTAGAGTGGTGCCCATGAAGATTTCGCGCGGTTGGTTTGTGGTTCTGATGGCGCTATGCGGCGTGGCTTGGCCGGCCGGGCTGTTTACGGCGCGTGCGGTTGCGCAGGGCCCTTCGAAAGCCCATCCAGAACTCGTGCTGATGGATACGGATATTGGCGACGATATTGACGATGCGTTTGCATTGGCGCTGGCACTGAAGAGTCCGGAGCTGAAGATTCTGGGTGTGACGACGACGTTTGGCAATACGGAGTTGCGCGCTCGTCTGCTTGATCGTTATCTGGCGGCTGTGGGTCGCAGTGATATTCCTGTGGGCGCAGGGCCGGCGACGCAGACGGACAACGTGATGACGCAGAAGGCGTATGCGGAGGGCGCTCCGAAAAAGAAGCATGTGGACGGAGTGACGCTCATGCTGAGCGCGATTCGTGCGCATCCGGGCAAGGTGACTTTGCTTGCGATTGGGCCTTTGTTCACGGTAGAGGCGGCGATTAAGCGGGATCCAGCGACCTTTAAGGAGCTGAAGCGCGTGGTGCTGATGGGCGGCAGCGTGGACCGGGGGTATGACGGGCCGAACGGGCAGCGCAGGCCGCCCGAGCCGGAGTGGAATATCAATCGCGATCCGAAGGGGGCGCAGGCGCTGTTTGCCTCGGGCGTACCCATTTATATGATGCCGCTGGATTCGACGCAAATTCACCTGGAGTCGGCCGAGCGGACGGAGCTGCTTGCGCATGGGTCGGCTCTGACGGACCAGCTGGAATTGCTCTATCGCCAGTGGGCGAAGGGAACCAAACAGGAGACGCCAACACTATTCGATCCGGTAACGGTGGCCTATGTGCTGGATCCGGCGTTATGCCCGGTGAAGCCGCTGCGAATTGCGGTGGATGACAAGGGGATGACGCGGGCCGTGGAAGGCACGCCGAATGCAAATGTGTGCCTCGCGTCCAATGAAAAGGCCTTTCTGAAGTTGCTGATGGACCGGGTGGCGGGCAAATAGAAGGCTTCGCGCTCTGCGAATTCTTCTCTCAACCGCGCGCATGCGGCAGTTTGCCGACAACTCTGGGAGCAGTGCTGTGAGCGCGATCACTTTCTTCTCCATTGACAGACCTGCATGGTAGGAGAAAAATGGCGGGTCGTCGAAAGGCGGATGCATCCGCTGCGCGAAGGGGGAACTGTGAGAAACGCGAAACACTATGGAGCACTTTGGCTGAGTGCGCTTTTGATTGTGGGAGCAGGACTGCTGGCGGGTTGCAAGTCGGCGCCGCCGCTGACGCAGGATCAGGCACTGAAAATGATTCAGGCCTATTACGATCAGCAGCCACCTGCGGGCATTCATATTGTTGTGAATGATTTAGGGATGCGGCAGGGAATTACGGCGAAGTACTGGAATCGCACGCTGGTCTATCCGAACCGGATATGGGCAGACTTCAAGCTGACCGACGAGGGCAAGAAGGTGGTCGCATTGCCCCGTGGCGGCGACGTAATCCAGTGGCGGCCGGACACTGCGAACGACTCGGACTACTCGGTAGTGGTGGTGACGGTGAAGAAGAACCACTTGAAACCGCACGATATTGGCACAGTGCAGAGTGAGATTCTGCCCGGTGTAAAGACGGCCAGGGGCGCGAGCTTTGTGGAGGGCGTGGATATGGACGGGATTCCCCAGCCTCTGCAGGATATTGCGCACAACCCTGGGAACCAGTTGAGCTCGCGTAGACAGGCAGACTTCGCGCTAGAAGATGGTGTGTGGAAGCTGCACGGGGTTCAGTAAGGGCGGAATCAGCACGCCGGCAGCAATGTGAAACGGGTGTGCGCCTTAGAAGTGCAGGAAGCGCGCGTGGATTGAGGTCCTTGCGCGCTTTTTGTTTGCACCCTATTAAAGCTGACTGGTTTGTGAGTTTGGGAAGCATTTGAAAGTGAGTCATGAGCGAAGCGTCAAGTTAGGTAACTCTTCAATTGAGTTTCATTCTTGCTCTGATCAGAGTCAGCTTCATAGAATGGGTTACGCATAACTCCCTGAAAAGTTTGCCGAGTGTGCTAAGAGGGTGGAACGGCATGAGTTCCCAGCGTGAGCGGGTTCTGAGTGTGATTTTGTGTGCTTTGGTGGCGGTTTGGACGGCTGGATGTGGCGGGTCTTCGTCGGGCAGTGGCTCGAATGGAGGCTCGGGAGGAAACGGCGGTGGGGGTGGAAACAACAGTCCGACCACGGTGACGTACAACTTCAACGGCAGTGCGCCCACCGTGGCGGCCGTGAAGATAGGTACCGGAAGCTACGCAGTGCAGGCTGCGACCAATGGGAAACTGACGTTTTCGGTGCCATCGGGGACGACCAATTTTTCGGTGGCGTTTCTTTGTCCATTCAATACTCCTGGTGTGTCATCGGGTACCTATGTGGAGACGGTCGATTTTGCGAGCACGTTGGACGGCACTTCGTTTACGAGGAGTTGCTATGTCGCTTCCTCGACTCCAGTAACGCTGGACAATTTGGACGGAGATCTCGATGTATCGGCGTTTCCCACGGCTCAAACAATGCAAGCAGAGGTACAAGGAGTCGATTCGGCGGGAGCTCTTTACATCAATGATGTCGGTCTACTTCCCGCAAGTGGCAGCACCCAGCTGCAGGGGCCTGTGGGCAGCGATTCTGTAGTGATGGGGATATTCGACTCGTCGCGCACCATGATCGCCGCGAAGGCCTTCAGCAATCAGACAGTTCCGGGCAATTTGAATGGCGGCCATACGGTAGTTTTCGGTGCCGGAGATGCTGCGCCCACTGAGCCGATTACGCTTGTCAATGTGCCCGCTGGTGCCGGAACTCCACAAACGAGCGCAAGCGCTTATTTCTTTACGATGGCATCGGGGAATTTAACGGAATATCCGGCATTCCCGAGCGGAGTGCTGCCAGCCGGCTACTACTACACGATTCGATCAACGGAATATCAGAATTCGTCGCCGTTGAATGCCTATGAAGAAGCGCTTGCCAATCCGTCGAAGGCAGGACCGTTGACCCTTACATTCCCGGCTGTCTGGACAACGACCGCGCCAGCAGCCGCGGTGAACCCTACTTTCAATTTCGATTACATCGGATTTGCCGGCAAACCGTATGTGCATTGTGGCGGGTACCAGTTATGGACCCCAAGCGGCTCAAATTTCTCAAGCGAAGTGATCGTTAACGCGACGCCGAATTACCTTGGGAGCGCGACTACCGTCGCGATGCCGGACTTGAGCTCTATCTCCGGCTTTCTGGCTCCTCCTGCTTCCGGAACCCAGGTCTTCTGGGAAGAGGGAATTGCTCAGTGGAGCTATGCCGAGGGCGCGAGCGCGGCAGATGGAACGGTGAAATTGGTAGGGGTGTATGGCACCTATACGGTGCCGTAAATCTTCAGTCGCATTCTGCATGAAATTCGACAAGAGAGGCTTTGTCCATGGGTTCGTTAATGAGGATTCCTAGCACGTTCCTATTGTGTGCGTTGGTGGCGGTGTGGACGGCTGGATGTGGTGGGTCTTCGTCGGGCGGTGGCTCGAATGGAGGCTCGGGAGGAAACGGCGGTGGGGGTGGAAACAATAGTCCGACCACGGTGACGTACAACTTCACGAGCGGAACGCCGACTGCAGTGGCGGTCAAGACGGGCTCGGGCTCCTACTCGGCTGTGTCCGTGATTTCCAATACGGCGAGTTTTTCGGTTCCTGCCGGGACGTCGAATTTTTCTGTCGCTTATCTATGTCCTCCTTATCCTCTCAATCCTCCGAGCGTCCAACAGGAAACGATCGACTTTGAGAGCACTGCCGATGGCACGACTTATACCGGCTACTGTGGTTTTGGGATTGGCCAATCCTCAACGCTAGGTTCTCTAACAGGGACAGTGGATGCAAGCGTTTTTTCATCAGCGACTTCCATGTCATATATTGTCCGGGGCGTAAGCTCGGCGGGGACGCTCTATCTCGACACAAACAACGGATTGCCAGTAAGCGGTAGCTTCCAGATTCAGGCTCCCGTTGGAAGTGATCACTTTGTGCTTGCGCTCACTGACTCATCGTCTACGGTGATCGCTGCGAAGGGCTATAGCAACCAAACGGTTCCAGGCGCAATGAACGGCGGAAATACGGTCAGTTTTACTTCCGCAGATGCTGTGATTCCCAGAGCGATCACGTATACCAATCTGCCTGCAGGAGCAGGAAGCCCGAGCACATATGCAGGAGTGGATTTTCTCGAGCTGGCGAATGGAAACCTGACTCAATACCCAGAGCTGCCGGCGGGTGTCCTAACTAGCGACAGCTATTACACCATCAATTCGTCGGTGGGATTTCCCTCGTCCGGTGTCTCAACCTTTGTGGGGTATAACACCTATCCGTCGAATGGTGGCGCAGTAACGATCCCATTCCCCGACCTGTGGACAACAACGGGGCCAACGCCCGGGCCTTTGCCAATGTTTGTATTTGATTACACAGGGTTTGCTGGAAAATCGAATGTAGACTATGCCGGCGGTCTATTCTGGACCGAAACTGGAGCGACCCTTGAAAGCCAGTTGTTTGTGAACGTCTCGAAGGATTACTTGGGCAGTTCCACGTCTGTCGCGGTTCCTGATCTCAGCGGAGTTTCCGGATTTCTCTCTCCGCCGTCAACTGGTACAAGTGTTCTCTGGCGAAAGGAGATTGTTTCGGGCATTTATCCGTCTTCCTCATCGGTTGCAGGTGGGAAGAGGTCTTATGTAGAGGCCTACGGGACCTACAAGGTCCCGTAAGCGCATTAAATTGCTACAACATTAGTGCAGAATCTCAATGGTGTCCTCGCGGAGACGGATTCGCCGCATCAGAAACTGGAAACCGTTGACCCCGCACCTATTTCTTGGTATTGTGGGAAGGTTCGGCAAGAACGCCTCCATACGTGTGTCTGAACGTCTGGAAGCGGCAGGGCAGCCCGGCCGGGAAAGCAAGAGGCCGGAGTGGAGCCCGGGGCCAGCAGTAAGCGGCCCAATCACCCCGCAAACGCTCTTTTCTTGCGAAGGGCAGGGGCAGTATCGCATCGGTGCTCGCGCGTTTCTCCACCTTGGAGGGCTATGCGAGCCGGAACCGGCGAAACGGAGTCAGCCTTATCTGGCAGTAAGGGATAAGCGACAGGCCACCGTCCTGGTTCTCGTCTGGAAGTGAACGAAGGCGGACGCGAACGAGCTTTTCAGGGGGCTTTTGCGCCTGATGGGTGCGGCTGATATGTGCCGCGCGGCAGGTGTGTGGCCTGCGTGAGCTCTGCGTGTGCCGGACCCGGGAGTTTCCGGGAGGTTTTGGAAGGTAAGGAGTTTCGGTTTGCCTACATTTAATCAGCTGGTCCGCAAGGGGCGTACGGCCCCCCGTTACAAGACGGCCTCGCCGGCGCTGCAGGCCTCGCCGCAGCGGCGCGGTGTTTGCACGCGCGTGTACACGCAAACACCCAAGAAGCCGAACTCGGCTCTGCGCAAGGTTGCGCGTGTGCGCCTGACCAACGGCATTGAAGTGACCACGTATATCCCTGGCATTGGCCACAATCTGCAGGAGCACTCGATTGTGCTGATTCGCGGCGGCCGTGTGAAGGATCTGCCGGGAGTTCGTTACCACGTGGTGCGCGGCACTCTGGATGCGGTGGGCGTGGCCAATCGCAAGCAGGGGCGGTCGAAGTACGGCGCCAAGCGCGCCAAGGGCGGAGCGCGCCAGGCAAGAAGTGAACTCCGTTCCGGCCTGATTTTGGTCGGGGCGAGTGGCCGGTTGAGATGATCGCGGCCTGAGTGATGGCGGTTCCCGGACGGAGTGCTGGTGCCGGGACTGGGGTAACAGAAGCGGGCGCGCCGGGCGCGCCAGAGAGTCAAGGAAGAGAATGCCGAGAAAAGGGCACATTGCGAAGCGGGAAGTGGCGGCAGACCCGGTCTACAGGTCGACGCTGGTGACCAAGTTTGTGAACTCGATGATGTGGGGCGGCAAGAAGTCGACCGCGCAGGGCATCTTCTATAAGGCGATGACGAACCTGGAGTCCAAAGGTGGCGGCGAAGAGGCCCTCAAGCTGTTCAAGAAGGCGGTTGAGAACTGCAAGCCGCTGCTGGAAGTGAAGACCCGCCGCGTGGGCGGCGCCAACTATCAGGTGCCGATCGAAGTGAATCCGGAGCGCCGCACTTCGCTGGCGATTCGCTGGCTGATCACCTACGGGCGCGGGCGCGGCGAAAAGGGCATGGTCGACAAGCTGACCAATGAGCTGCTGGATGCGGCCAATGGCCGCGGCGCGGCGATGAAGAAGAAGGAAGACGTGCACCGCATGGCCGAGGCCAACAAGGCCTTTGCGCACTACCGCTGGTAGTCGGCACGCAGGCATTTTGAGTCTGGGCAGGTAAGAGCGCCCGGCGAGTGGAACCGAAGTACGAAGCAACCGGAGCCTGAGAGGCTCCAAAAGGAAGAAACCGTGGCACGCAGCATACCCTCTGAATCGTTGCCGGAACATCGGAATCATGGCGCATATCGACGCCGGAAAGACGACAGCGACAGAGCGCATCCTGTTCTATACCGGCATCACGCACCGCATCGGCGAAGTGCATGAAGGCACTGCGACCATGGACTACATGGAGCAGGAGCAGGAGCGCGGCATCACGATTACTTCGGCGGCCACGACCTGCATGTGGAATAATATCCGCGTCAACATCATCGATACGCCCGGCCACGTGGACTTTACGGCTGAGGTGGAGCGCAGCTTGCGCGTGCTGGATGGCGCGGTTGCGGTGTTCGATTCGGTTTCAGGCGTGCAGCCACAGACGGAAACGGTGTGGCGTCAGGGCGACAAGTACAAGGTTCCGCGTATTTGCTTCGTGAACAAGATGGACAAGAACGGCGCGGACTTCGAGCATGTGATCGACACCATCCGCAAGCGCCTGGGCGCGCGGCCGGTGGCGCTGCAGATTCCCATCGGCGCGGAAGCGAATTTCAAGGGCGTTGTGGACCTGATCGAGATGAAGGCCATCGTCTGGCATGACGAGACGATGGGCGCGAAATACTCGGTGGAAGAGATTCCCGCAGAACTGCAGAAGAAGGCCGAAGCCTTCCGTTTGCAGCTGATTGAGGTTATTGCTGAGACGGACGATGTGCTGCTTGAGAAGTTTCTGGAAGGCGAGACGCCGACCACGGAAGAGCTGAAGGCTGGTATCCGCCAGGCGACAATCGACCTGAAGGTCTTCCCGGTGATCTGCGGTTCCGCATTCAAGAACAAGGGCGTGCAGACGCTGCTCGACGCGGTTGTTGATTATCTGCCCAGCCCGCTCGATAAGCCGCCGGTAGAGGGCATCGATCCTTCGAACCATGCCGAGACGCTTATCCGCAAGGCGGAAGATAGCGAGCCGCTCGCGGCGCTGGCATTCAAGCTGATCAACGATCCGTTCGGCAAGCTGAGCTTTGTGCGCATCTACTCCGGTTCGCTGAAGACGGGCGACACGATCCTGAATCCGCGTACCGGCAAGACGGAGCGCGTGGGCCGTCTGGTGAAGATGCACGCCAACAAGCGCGAAGATATCACCGAGATTTATGCCGGCGACATTTGCGCCTGCGTGGGCCTGAAGGACATGAAGACAGGCGACACGCTTTGCTTCTCCGCAGCATCCGATCGCGCTCGGCGCCATCACTTTCCCGGAGCCAGTGATCTCGGTGGCCATTGAGCCGAAGACCAAGGCTGACCAGGAAAAGATGGGTGTGGCGCTGTCGCAGCTGGCCGATGAGGATCCGACCTTTAAGGTGCGTACTGACGAGGATTCGGGTCAGACGATCATCAGCGGTATGGGCGAACTGCACCTGGAGATTCTTGTCGACCGCATGAAGCGCGAGCACAAGGTTGAAGCCAATGTAGGCGAGCCCAAGGTGGCCTTCCGCGAGACCATTCGCAAGCATGCCGAGGCTGAAGGCAAGTACATTCGCCAGACCGGCGGTTCGGGTAACTACGGACACTGCAAGCTGCGCATCGAGCCCAACGAGCCGGGCAAGGGCTACGAGTTCATCAATGAAATCAAGGGCGGTTCGGTGCCCAGAGAGTACATCAAGCCCATCGATCAGGGCGTGCAGGGCGCGCTTGAGTTGGGCATTCTGGCCGGCTATCCGATTGTGGATATCAAGGTGACGCTGTTCGACGGCAGCTATCACGACGTGGACTCGAACGAAATGGCATTCAAGTTCGCCGGTTCGATTGCGTTCAAGGAAGCAGCCCGCAAGGCAAGGCCTGTGCTTCTGGAGCCGGTGATGGCGGTCGAAGTGACCGTTCCCGAGGAGTTCATGGGCACAATCATCGGCGACATCAACTCGCGCCGCGGCCGCATTGAGGGCATGGAGCACGCGGCTGGTTCGCAGGTGATCAAGGCCATTGTGCCGCTGAAGGAAATGTTCGGTTACGTGAACGACATCCGTTCGTCGACGCAGGGTCGGGCGTCGTACTCGATGCAGTTTGCGCGCTATGAAGAGGCGCCGCGCATGATCGCCGATGAGATTATCGGCCGTGCGCAGGGCAAGTAAGAACCAGCCGTCTGGGCGGGATGTTTGAGCGCAGCGGTTGGGAGATGGTTTTTGGGGCTGGAGCCGGAACGCCGGCGCCCTGAGGTAGAAACGGGCAGTACAAGATACGAAAGGGAATTCGAGGACTTTTATGGCGAAGGAAAAATTTGACCGTTCGAAGCCGCACGTGAACGTGGGGACGATCGGGCACATTGATCACGGCAAGACGACGTTGACGGCGGCGATCACGAAGGTGTTGTCGAAGCACAACCCGAACAACAAGTTCCGTTCGTTCGACACGATCGACAACGCGCCGGAAGAGCGTGAGCGCGGCATCACGATCGCGACGGCGCACGTGGAGTACGAGACGGCGAACCGTCACTACGCGCACGTGGACTGCCCTGGTCACGCCGACTACATCAAGAACATGATCACGGGCGCGGCGCAGATGGACGGAGCGATTCTGGTGGTTGCGGCGACCGATGGTCCGATGCCGCAGACCAAGGAGCACGTGCTGCTGGCCCGCCAGGTGGGCGTGCCGTACATCGTGGTGTTCCTGAACAAGTGCGATGCGGTGGAGGATCCGGAACTGATCGACCTGGTGGAGATGGAAGTTCGCGAGCTTCTGTCGAAGTACCAGTTCCCGGGCGACGATGTGCCGGTGATTCGCGGCTCGGCACTGGGCGCGCTGAACGGCGAGGCCGAGTGGGAAGCGAAGATCGACGAGCTGATGGATGCGGTGGACAAGAACGTACCGCAGCCCGACCGCGCGGTGGATCTAGCCGTTCCTGATGCCGATCGAAGATATCTTCTCGATCTCTGGCCGCGGCACGGTTGTTACCGGACCGCATCGAGCGCGGCAAGGTGAAGGTGGGCGAGGAAGTGGAGATTGTGGGCTTCCGCGAGACCCGCAAGACCGTCGTGCACGGGCGTGGAGATGTTCAAGAAGCAGCTGGACGAGGGTCTGGCGGGCGACAACGCGGGACTTCTGCTGCGCGGTATTCCGAAGGAAGACGTGGAGCGCGGCATGGTTCTGGCGAAGCCGGGCTCGATTACGCCGCACACCAACTTCAAGGGCGAGGTGTACGTGCTGAGCAAGGAAGAAGGCGGCCGTCACACGCCGTTCTTCAAGGGCTACCGTCCGCAGTTCTACTTCCGCACGACGGATGTGACGGGCGTGGCGGAGCTTGCCGGAAGGCACGGAGATGGTGATGCCTGGCGACAACGTGCAGCTTCAGGTTGAGCTGATTACGCCGGTGGCCATGGAGAAGGGCTTGCGCTTTGCCATCCGCGAAGGCGGACGCACGGTGGGCGCCGGTACCATCTCGGAGATTATCAAGTAAAGCGGAGATCAGTGGTCAGCTGCAGCCGGGGAAACTGGCCGATCTCAGACTGCTCGGAAAGCAGAGTCATGGTAGGACAGAGAATTCGCATCCGGCTGAAGGCGTACGACTATCGCGTGCTGGATACCTCGACCGGCGAGATTGTGGATACGGCCAAGCGCACCGGGGCAACGGTGGCGGGGCCGATTCCCTTGCCGACGGTCAAGAACAAGTACTGCGTGCTGCGTTCGCCCCACGTGGACAAGAAGTCGCGCGAGGCATTTGAGATCCGCACGCACAAGCGGCTGATCGACATTCTCGAGCCGACGCAGCAGACCGTGGACGCGCTGATGAAGCTCGATCTGCCGGCGGGCGTCGACGTTGAGATCAAGGCGTTCGAAAAGTGAACTAGCCGTTCTGGCAACTGCGCCCTGGCGGGCGCGGAAGCTGCACGGTGATACAGCCTTCGCAGTCAACGCGAAGTGGATTTAAGGTCCGGAAGGACTCCGGCAGTGCGGCACGGTAAGGGTCGCATGATGAGGTGAGGACGAGATGGCAGTTGCGGGAATTCTGGGTAAAAAGATCGGTATGACGCAGGTCTTCGACGAAAAGGGCGAAGTGCATCCGATTACGGTGTTGCAGGCCGGCCCGTGCGTGATTACGCAGTTGAAGACGGCGGCCAAGGACGGCTACGACGCGGCGCAGATTGGGCTGGTGGAGTTTGTGAAGGCCTCGAAGATCACCAAGCCGCAGGCCGGCCACCTGGCCAAGACCGAAGCTCCTCCGGTGAAGTTGATCAAGGAGATCGATATTGTTGCGGCGGTCGAGGGCGAGGAAGAGACCAAGGCGGGTGATCGCGTGCTGGTCGACATTTTCGCGGATGCAAAGTTTGTGGATGTGATTGGCACATCGAAGGGTCGCGGATTTGCCGGCGTTGTGCGTCGTCACAAGTTTGGCGGCGGACCGAAGTCGCACGGCCACATGTTCCAGGTGCAGGGTTCGATCGGCGCCTCGAGCTTTCCGTCGCGCGTGTTCCCCGGCCAGCGCATGCCGGGCCACTATGGGCGTGGATCAGGTGACGGTGCGCAACCTGCGCATTCGTGGCATTGATCTGGACGAAAACCTGCTTGATGGTGGAAGGCGCCGTTCCCGGACCGCGCGAGGGCTATGTGCTGATTCGCAAGGCTGCGGCTCCTCCGCGCGAGCGCCGTGGATTTGCAGGCTCCGGCACGGTCGATCCGTTGAAGGCTTCAAAGAAGGCCGGCGGCAAGCGCAAGTAGGTACTGCGTGCAGCAGACGCGCCCGATGGGCGCACGAGTTTGAAGGCCGGGAAAGGCTCCGGCAGAAGAAGAAGAAGATGGCAAACGTTGATGTTTTGAATCTGGAAGGCAAGAAGGTGGGCTCGGTGGAGCTGGCGGACGCGGTGTTCGCGCCTGAGCAGGTCAACGAGGCGCTGCTGTGGGAGGCGGTGAAACACTACCGCGCTTCGCTGCGCCAGGGCACCCATGCCACCAAGAATCGCAAGCTGGTTGCCGGTTCCGGCAAGAAGCTGTGGAAGCAGAAGGGCACGGGCCGCGCACGCGTGGGCTCAGTGCGCTCGCCACTGTGGCGCCACGGCGGCACGGTACACGGACCTCAGCCGCGCAGTTATGACTATGCGTTCCCGCGCAAAAAGCTGCTGGGCGCGCTGCGTTCGGCTCTGGCTGCGAAGCTGGCCGACGGCAAGCTGACGGTGGTTGACACGCTTGAGCTGAAGGAAGCGAAGACCAAGCTCTATCGCGCGGCGCTGGACAAGCTGGACGCCAAGCGCACGACGCTTCTGGTGGAGAACGGCAAGACGCTGACTCAGGCGCTGCTGATGGGCGCGCGCAACCTGAAGGGCGTGGAGCTGGTGCTGAACAACGAGGTTCATCCGTACGACCTGCTGCGCTATGAGCGCGCCATCTTCTCGAAGGCCGCGATTGAGCAGCTGGCTGAGGCGCTGGCCAAGTCTGTGTCCAAGCGCAAGGCCGCACAGAAGGAGGCTGCGTAATGCCGACTCTCTATACGACGATTCGCCGCCCGTTGATCACGGAAAAGGGTCTGGGCGTGAAGGAAACCGAAGGCACGCTGGTGTTCGACGTGGCTCCGGAGGCAACCAAGACCGAAGTGAAGCAGGCCGTCGAGGCCCTGTTCAAGGTGAAGGTGGCTGCTGTTCGCACGGCGAACGTGGCGGGCAAGGAACGCCGCCGCGGCAAGTACGCGGGCTACCGCCCCGACTGGAAGAAGGCATACGTCCGGCTGAAGACGGGCGAAAAGCTGCCGGAGTACGTGAGCAACCTGTAAGGCAAGCAGTCAATGGTCAATGACCAGTGACGAAGACAGGGCTCGGACGAGCAAGAGATATCGGAATCTGCAGTTTGATGAGGTTCCGGAGAAAACGGGGAGAGCGGCAGCAGGAACGCCGGCTCTTCAGGACAAAAGACGATGGCTATCAAGACATACAGACCGGTAACGCCGACGCTGCGCTACAAGACGACGCTGAGCAATGACGAGCTGACGGCAACCAAGCCGCACAAGCCGCTTGCTCACCACGCGCAAGCGCACCGGTGGCCGCCGCAATGCGGGCGACCTGACGATCCGTCACCACGGCGGCGGACACAAGCAGAAGATCCGCCAGATCGACTTCAAGCGCGACAAGGTTGGCGTTCCGGGCAAGGTGGCGACGATCGAGTACGATCCGAACCGCTCGGCGCGCATTGCGCTGATTCATTACCTGGACGGCGACAAGCGCTACATCCTGCAGCCGGTGGGCCTGAAAGTGGGAACGACTGTAACGTCGGGCCCGGAGGCCGACATTCTGGTGGGCAACGCGCTTCCGCTGAAGAACATTCCTGCCGGCACCACGGTGCATGCGATTGAGCTGAAGCCAGGCAAGGGCGCGCAGATGGCGCGTTCGGCCGGTGCGCAGGCGCAGCTGGTGGCCAAGGAAGGCGATTACGCGCTGTTGAAGCTGCCTTCCGGCGAGACGCGCAAGGTGCTGGTGGATTGCATGGCGACAGTGGGCCAGGTGGGTAATACCGATCACGAGAACGTGACGATCGGCAAGGCCGGCCGCAATCGCTGGCTGGGTATTCGCCCGACCAACCGCGGCGTAACCATGAACCCGGTCGACCATCCGCATGGCGGTGGTGAAGGCAAGACCTCGGGCGGACGTCATCCTGTGACGCCGTGGGGCCAGCCGACGCGCGGCTACAAGACGCGCAACAACAAGCGGACGGATGCGTTCATCGTGAACCGCAGGACGAAGTAGAGGAGCAGGAGTTTATGGCACGTTCGACGAAGAAGGGCCCGTTTGTGGACACGCACCTGATGGTGAAGGTGGAAGTGCTCAACAAGGCCAACGACAAGAAGGTGGTCAAGACCTGGTCACGCCGCTCGACGATCTTTCCCGAGTTCGTGGGCCACACGATCGCCGTCCACAACGGAAAGAAGTTCGTTCCTGTGTACGTGACCGAGAACATGGTGGGTCACAAGCTGGGCGAATTTGCTCCGACGCGCACGTTCAAGGGACACACGGGCGGCAAGGCGGAAGCCGGCGCCAAGGCAAGGTAGAAGAAACCGCTCGCAGGCGAGCCGGTGAAGAGATTCGAGGAAGAGACGATGGCAGTCGAGACAAAAGAGTACCGGGCCGAGGCAAGGTTTCAGCGGGTTTCGCCGCAGAAGGCGCGCCTGGTGCTGGACCTGATCAAGGGCCGCGGAGTACAGGAGGCGCTGGAAACGGCGCAGTTTACCAAGAAGCGCATTGCTCCTGTGATTCACAAGTTGCTGGTGTCGGCCGTGGACAACGCGAAGTATGTGGCTGAAGAGCATGGTCACGACCTCGATGTCGACAACCTGTTCGTGAAGCAGGCTCTGGCTAATGACGGACCGCGCATGAAGCGCATCCGCCCTGCACCAATGGGCCGTGCCTACCGCTATCAGCGGAGGCTGGCGCACATCATCGTGTCGGTGGCCGAGCGTAACGCGTCGGCGGGCGTGGTGACGACGGTGGATGGGCCGGAGGTTGCGGAAGCAAAGCCGGCGAAGACGGCAGCCAAGAAGACGGCGGCCAAGAAGGCTCCGGCGAAGAAGGCCGCGGCTAAACCGGCAGCGAAGAAGGCTGCCAAGAAGTCCGCGAAGAAGGCCGAATAAGCAGGCCAAAAGGTTTTTGAGAGGAAGCATTATGGGACAGAAAGTCCATCCTTACGGATTCAGGCTCGGAGTGAACAAGCCGTGGCGTTCGCGCTGGTACTCGGAGCGCGACTACTCGAAGCTGCTGATTGAGGACGTGAAGCTGAAGGCTGAGCTGCGCGAGAAGCTCAAAGCTGCCGGCGTCAGTTCGGTGGAGATTGAGCGCCCCGGTAACAAGCTGCGCTTCCTGATCCGCACCGCGCGGCCAGGCATCGTGATCGGCCGCAAGGGCGCCGAGATCGAGAAGCTGAAGACAGAGCTTGGCAAGCGCACCAGCCGCGACGTGTTTATCGACATCATCGAGGTGAACAAGCCGGAGCTTGATGCGCAGTTGGTCGCGGAGAACATCGCTCTGCAACTGGAGAAGCGTGTCAGCTTCCGCCGTGCAATGCGCAAGAGCGTGGATTCAGCACTGCGTTTCGGCTGCAAGGGCATCAAGGTCCGCGTTTCGGGCCGCCTGAACGGCAATGAAATCGCCCGCTCGGAGTGGTATCTGCAGGGCCGTCTGCCGCTGCATACGCTGCGTGCGGACATTGACTACGGCTTTGCCGAGGCGCATACGACCTATGGCGTGATCGGCGTGAAGACCTGGATCTATCGCGGCGACATTTATGAGCAGAAGCGCCGCCAGGCACCGGCCGCGACCGGCTCGGGAGTGTTTTAAGAACAGTTCTGAGTTCAAAGTTCAGAGACAAGATGAGTGTCAATGAACCAGTCGAACAATGAACTACGAACTGTGAACTGTTGTTGAGGATTTTCGTCATGTTGATGCCAAAGAAAGTGAAGTACCGCAAGCAGCAGAAGGGCAAGCGTCGTGGGAAGGCGTGGCGCGGCTCGTCGCTGGCTTTCGGTGAATATGGCCTGAAGGTCATGGAGTGCGGTTACATAACCGACCGCCAGATTGAGGCCAGCCGTATTGCGATGACGCGCTTTATCAAGCGCGGCGGCAAGATCTGGCTTCGCCTGTTCCCGGACAAGCCGATCACCAAGAAGCCTGCCGAAGTCCGAATGGGCTCAGGCAAGGGTGCGCTGGACCACTGGGTTGCAGTGGTGCGGCCGGGCAAGATTCTGTTTGAGATGGAAGGCGTGGCGCCGGCGATTGCCGAGGAAGCGATGCGTCTTGCCTCGAACAAGCTGCCCCTGAAGACCAAGTTTGTGCAGCGCCAGGGAGTGGAACGGGTCGCCGCGGCGGCCAAGTAAGGCCCTGAAAGTCTGCAGAGGGTTTGCGCCGTTTGCTCCAGTTGGAGCGGACTGAGCGCTGGAGAGAAGAAGATGGAACTCGAGAAGATGCGCAATTTGAGCGATGAAGAGCTGAAGAGCCATGAGAAGACGTCGGCCGAGCAATTGTTTCGGCTGCGTTTCCAGGTGTCTCTGGGCCAGACCGACGGTGTGAAGAAGCTGCGCCAGCTCCGTAAGGAGATTGCGCAGATCAAGACGGTGGCCCGTGAGCGCGAGCTCGGACTTGGCGGCGCGAAGAAGGAAGCGGCGGCGGAGAAGGCTCCGGCGGCGAAGGCAAAGAAGGGAGCCCGCAAATGACGGAGCTGAAGGCAACGGAACAGGCGCCGGCGACCAATCGGCGCAATGAGAAGGTGGGCAACGTGGTTTCGACCAAGATGCAGAAGACCATCGTGGTCGAGGTCGAAATGCGCAAGGCTCACCCGAAATACAAGAGGATTATTCGCTCGACCAAGAAGTTCTACGCGCACGATGAGCAGAACTCGGCGCGCGTGGGCGATGTGGTGCGCATTCGTGAGAGCCGTCCGCTGAGCAAGTTGAAGCGGTGGAACCTCGAAGAGATTGTGCGCCGCTCAAACCTGGCGCAGATTGAAGACACGGCCAACGCCGTGGCTGCCAACTAAGACGGGCAAGGAGAAGAAACCATGGCAGTGCAGATGAGAACCATGCTCGCGGTGGCCGATAACTCCGGCGCGCGCAAGCTTCAGGTAATTCTTCCGCTGGGCGGAGGGCTGGGCAAGAAGGCCGGACTTGGTGACATTGTGACCGCGGCCGTGAAGGAAGCCTCGCCCGATGGAACGGTGAAGAAGGGCAAGGTTGTGAAGGCAGTGATCGTGCGTACGCGCAAGGAGCACCGCCGCCGCGACGGAACCTATATCCGTTTCGACGAGAATGCGGCAGTCGTAATTGACGATGCGCACGAGCCGGTGGGAACACGCGTGTTCGGACCGGTGGCGCGCGAGCTGCGTGAGAAGAAGTTTTTGAAGATTGTTTCGCTGGCCCCTGAAGTTGTTTAACGGCAAGGGCTCTGGCTGGGAGAAGAAATGCCGAGTTTGAGTATTCATCGCAACGATGTGGTCAAGGTGATCACGGGCGCCGACAAGGGCAAGACGGGCCGCGTGCTGCGCACGATTCCCGATAAGAGCACGGTGCTTGTGGAGCATGTGCGCGTGGTCAAGAAGACGATTTCGTCGAAGTCCGGCCAGCGCACGCAGGGCGGTATCGCCGAGCACGAGTCGCCCATTCACATTTCGAACGTTGTGCTGGTGTGCTCCACCTGCGGTGAGGCCAAGGTCGGCTTTAAGTCCGATGGCGGCAGCCGGGTGCGCATCTGCAAGAAGTGCGGCAGTGATCTGCCGACGAAGAAGAAGTAAGGCAGCCGACAGCTCTCAGCGGACATTGAATTCAAGGGCCGCTCTGGAGAATAAGGCAAAGCCCAATTGAATACCTTCCGAAGCGGTAAACGGACTGAAGAGTCCACTCCGAGGACCGGAAGAAAGAGAGTAAACGAGACATGGCAGCACGGTTGAAAGAAAAGTACAACAAGGAAATCAAGCAGGCGCTTCAGAAGGAGCTCGGGATCAAGAACTCGATGGGTGTGCCGAAGCTCGTGAAGATCGTCGTAAATATGGGCCTGGGCGAGGCAACGCAGAACACCAAGCTGCTGGATCCGCTGGTGGCCGATCTGAGCATGGTCACGGGCCAGAAGCCGGTGACGACCAAGGCGAAGAAGTCGATTGCGGCCTTCAAGGTGCGTGCAGGAATGTCCATTGGCGCAATGGTGACGTTGCGCAGCGACAAGGCCTACGAGTTTCTGGACCGGTTGATTTCGACCGCACTGCCCCGCGTGCGTGACTTCCGCGGCGTTTCAACCAAGAGCTTTGACGGGCGCGGCAACTACACGCTCGGCCTGCGTGATCAGCTGATCTTCCCCGAGATCGATTACTCGAAGGTGGAGAAGCTGAAGGGCATGAACATCACGATTGTGACCACCGCTCAGGACGACAAGAGCGCGCGAGCGTTGCTGACGGCCTTTGGCATGCCGTTCCGCCAGGGCGCGTAAAGCAAGAGAGGATTTATGGCAACCACTGCAAAAGAAGTGAAGGACGCGCGGAAGCCGAAGTTCAGCTGCCGCAAACACAACCGGTGCAAGCTGTGCGGACGGCCACGTGGCTATCTGCGCAAGTTTGGAATCTGCCGTTTGTGCTTCCGTGGACTGGCCCTGAAGGGCGAGATCCCCGGCGTTGTGAAGTCAAGCTGGTAGTACGAGCAGTTGTTAGTTGTTAGTCGTTAGTTGTCAGCCTGGAGGGTGCATAAGGCCTGCAGGTTTCGATGAACTAACAACTAAGCGCTAGGAACTAAAAACTGTGGGGCAGTGCCCCAGCCATTTCCGCAGGTTCTCCCCAAAAGGGGGAGCGAACGGGGAATGAAGGAGAAGGAATGAGTCTGACCGACCCTGTAGCAGATTTTCTGACGCGCATCCGCAACGCGATCCGTGCGCGCCACCAGAAGCTGGATGTGCCGGCTTCGAAACTGAAGACCGAGATCGCCCGCATTCTTAAGGAAGAGGGCTACATCTCGAACTACAAGACCCAGGAAGAGGACGGCAAGCCAGTTCTCCGCGTGTACCTGAAGTACGGCGGAAGCGAAGCGGCCATCCGCGACCTGTCGCGCGTTTCGCGCCCCGGCTGCCGCGTGTATGTCGGCCGCGACGAAATTAAGCGCGTGCAGGGCGGTCTTGGAATTTCAATCATGACCACGCCGAAGGGCGTGATGACCGGCCGTCAGGCTCGCCGTGAAGGTGTAGGCGGCGAAGTGCTCTGCGAAGTCTGGTAAGAGACTGGTTCAAGGTTAAGGGTTCAGAGTTCAAAGAGAATAGGCTGCGCAAATCGATGCAGCCTTCGAAACTAAGAACTGTGAACTCTGAACTGCCGGATGAAGACCGGCATGGCTGCAGTGGAACGAAACGGCAGGGCCGTTGCGGGACTCGCAAGCCACACGAAGGATTGATTCGATGTCGCGTATTGGAAAGAAGCCAATCCCGCTTCCGGCGGGAGTGAAGTACACGGTGCAGGGAAACACGGTACTTGTAGAAGGCCCGAAGGGGAAGGTTTCGGCCATGATTGCCAAGGGCATTCAGCTGGAAACCAAGGATGGCGTACTGCACCTGAATCGCGAAAGCGACAAGTATGCTGCGATGCACGGGCTGACCCGGGCACTGGTATACAACGCAGTGGCGGGCGTGACCAAGGGCTGGACCAGGGAGCTCGACATTGTGGGCATTGGTTATCGCGCCGAGATGAAGGGTAAGGGCATGGTGGTGTTCACTTTGGGTTATTCGCACCCGATCGAGTATCCGCTGCCTACCGGCATTGAGGTCACCATCGACCCCAAGCAGACGCACCTGACGGTAAGCGGTATCGACCGGCAGAAGGTGGGCCAGGTGGCCGCCGAAATGCGTTCGCTGCGCAAGCCGGACCCGTACAAGAACAAGGGCGTGCGCTATTCGGACGAGAAGCTGAAAAAGAAGGCCGGCAAGACGGGCACCAAGTAATCTCGTTGCGAGGCAACTGAGCCCCGCGCGATCATCCAGGCCCCGAACGAAGTGAAGGGTCAGGATCACAGACAAACCGAACGGGGCCGCAAGGCGGCTCCGCTGATAGGAAGAGAAAACAATGATTACGCAGACCAAGAGAAACGAAATTCGCAAGCGCATTCACAAGCGTATCCGCCAGAAGCTCTCGGGCACGACCGAGCGTCCTCGCCTGAACGTGTACCGCTCGCTGAACCACATTTACGCGCAGCTGGTCGACGATGCGAATGGCGTGACGCTGGCGTCGGCTTCGACCATCAAGCTGAAGACGGGCGGCAACGTTGCGGCGGCCAAGGAGATCGGCAAGACGATTGCCGGGCTGGCCAAGGAAAAGGGCGTAACCAAGGTGGTCTTCGACCGCGGCGGTTATCTGTATCACGGGCGCATCAAGGCGCTAGCCGATGCGGCGCGCGAAGCGGGCCTGGAGTTCTAGGCGCCGTTGGCGCGATTGATCTTTTGGTCGAGTATTTCGGCCAGTTGAAACGGGTTTTCCAGGGGAACCGCTGGGGCGGCCCGGAAGGACATACAAGAGCATGACGATAATCAAGAAGAAACTCGATGCCAACCAGTACAACCTGAAGGATCAGGTTGTATCGATCAACCGCGTGACCAAGGTGGTCAAGGGCGGCAAGAACATGTCGTTCGCCGCGCTGGTTGTGGTGGGCGATGCGGCTTCGGGCGTGGTGGGCTACGGCTCAGGCAAGGCCAAGGAAGTGCCGCAGGCGATTCGCAAGGGAATTGAGTCCGCGAAGAAGAATCTGGTGCACGTGAACCTGACCGAGACCTCGATTCCGCACCAGGTGCTGGGCCGCTTCGGTTCGGGCCAGGTGCTGCTCAAGCCGGCACCGGAAGGTACGGGCGTGATTGCCGGCGGCGCAGTGCGCGCGGTGATGACCTCGGTCGGTGTGCAGAACGTGCTCACCAAGAGCCTGGGCACAGCCAACCCGCACAACGTGATCAAAGCCACGTTTGATGCGCTGACTCAGCTGCGCGACCGGGCCGAAGTTGCCTCGATGCGCGGCAAGCAGGTGGAGGAGATCTAATGACGGCGCAGGCGAAGACGAAGAAGATCCGCATTCAGTATTACCGCTCGGCCATCGCCACGCCGGTGAAGCACAAGCTGGTGGTGAAGGGGCTGGGCTTTACGCGCCTCAATCAGATCGTTGAGCGTGTGGACAACGAATCGATCCGGGGCATGGTGAAGACCATTCCCCACCTGGTTCGGATTCTGGAAGGTTAGTTTTTCGCTCCCGGCACTGATCGCCGGGAGTTTCATTTCAAAACGCGAGTCAGGGAGGGCTTTTACGGCTGGTCTCTGGCGCTATTAGCGAGGACATCATGGCAAAGAATCTCTCCAATCTGCGCGCCCCGAAGAAGGCAAACACCGGGCGCAAGCGTGTCGGCCGCGGTATGGGTTCCGGCATGGGCAAGACCTCGACCCGCGGCCACAAGGGCCAGCGTTCCCGCTCGGGTTCGAGCATGATGCGCGGTTTTGAAGGCGGCCAGATGCCGCTGCACCGCCGTTTGCCCAAGCGTGGATTTACTAACATCTTCCGCACCGAGTACACGGTTGTGAATCTGGACCGGATTGCCGAACTCGACGTGAAGGAAATTGCTCTTGAGGACTACAAGAAGCTGGGTCTGGCTTCGTCGTCCAAGGCGCTGATCAAGGTTCTTGGATCGGGCGAGTTGGCGAAGGCTGTGACCATTCACGCGCACAAGTTTTCCAAGTCGGCCGCCGAGAAGATTGAGAAGGCCGGCGGCAAGGCCCTTGTGGCCGGCGGAGCGGTTTCAGCGGCTTAGGCGCGCCTGGCGGCTGTGCCGGTGGTCACGGCACCGCTTGCAGGGGGGCGGGCAGAATAGCGTACTGGAGTCCTTCGAGTCGCTGATCCGTTGCCGCCCGGAGCCTACAATGAAAATTGGGGGTAGTTTCCACCGGCGGTGACGCCTGATTGGGACGAGCAACGATGGTTGAGAAGTTTCTAAACATTTTCCGCATTCCTGACCTGCGCAAGCGGGTGCTGTTTACGCTCGGCATCCTGGCGGTCTATCGTCTGGGCGCGTGGATTCCAACGCCCGGCGTCAACTTCAAGCAGCTTGAGATACTCTTTGCCGGGCAGGCTGGCTCGGCCCTGGGTTTGATGGACTTGTTTGGCGGCGGCAATTTGCGCCGCATGACCATCTTTGCGCTGGGCATCATGCCGTACATTACGGCGTCGATCATCTTCCAGCTGCTGACTGTTGTGTATGAGCCGCTGGCGCGCATCCAGAAGGAAGGCGCAATCGGCCAGCGCAAGATCACGCAGTGGACCCGTTATGTCACGGTCGTTCTTGGCGCGCTTCAGTCCATCGGTATTGCGGCCATTCTTACCCGCACCCCCGGCCTGGTGCTGCATCCTGGAATTGGCTTTGATGTCCTTACGGTCATTACGCTGACCGCCGGTACGGCATTCATTATGTGGCTGGGTGAGCAGATCACCGACCGCGGCATCGGCAATGGCATGAGCCTGCTGATCTTTGCTGGTATTGTTGCGGGTCTGCCGCATGGCGTAGGCGAGCTGGTACAGAAAATTCAGACCGACGCATGGGGATCGATGACCATCTTTGTCATCATCCTTCTGCTTGTGGGCATGATCGCGGTTGTAGCCTTCATCGTCTGGGTGGAACGCGCGGAAAGGCGTATTCCCATCCAGAGTGCACGCCGTATCGTGGGTCGCCGGATGATGGGCGGAGCTTCAAGCCATCTGCCACTGAAGGTGAACTCGGGCGGCGTGATGCCCGTCATCTTTGCGCAGTCGCTCCTGTCTGTGCCGCTCATGATGGGCCAGATGGAGGCCGTACAGAACAGCAAGTTCTTCCATCCGCTGCTGCAGGCAATTCAGCCGGGCTATCCCTGGTATGAGTTCCTGTACATGGTGGGCATTATCTTCTTCGCGTATTTTTACGTGTCCATCGTGATGAAGCCGGACGATATTGCGGATAACTTCCGCAAGTCGGGTTCATTCATCCCTGGAATCCGTCCGGGCAAGCGGACCTCGGACTTTATCAACGACATTCTCACCCGGATCACGCTGGTCGGAGCGTTGTATCTGATCGTGATTTCGCTTATCCCAACCTTCCTGATTTCAGGTATTCGTCTGGATAGGTTGTGGCTGGTGGGGCACTTCTTTGAGACTCTGCCCACTTGGGCAACGCATGGCTTGGGGGTCAATTTCTACTTCGGGGGCACGTCACTGCTTATTGTGGTCGGCGTGGCTATGGACACTATTAACCAAGTCGAGTCGCAACTGATCATGCGCCACTACGACGGCTTTTCCCCGCGATCAGGCCGCATTCGCGGAAGGAAAACCTGGTAATGTTCTCTTCTGCAACTGCTGAGGCGACCGAGTCGGAGACTCGGTCACCTCAGATACCCGGTCCGGTTCTTTTGATGGGAGCACCTGGCGTTGGGAAAGGGACCCAAGCCAAGGAGCTTGTGAAGCTATGGGGAGTTCCGCAAATCTCCACCGGCGACTTACTTCGGGCTAATGTGTCGCAAGGCACGACGCTGGGCAAGGCGGCCAAGGAGATCATGCAGCGGGGGCAGCTTGTGCCCGATTCGCTGGTGAACGAGATGGTGGCTCTGCGGCTGCAACAGCCTGACACGAAACGCGGTTATATTCTGGATGGTTTTCCGCGGACATTGCCGCAGGCAACCTGGCTGGATGGCCGCCTGGCGAGTGGCTCGAACGCGCTGCAACTGGTTGCCGTCAGCCTGCAAGTGGACTATAATCAGTTACTGCGCCGAATTACGGGGCGCAGGAACTGCCCAGTCTGCCAGACCATCTATAACATCCATTCAAACCCGCCGAAGCGGGACGGTTTTTGTGATGTAGAAGGTGCTGCTCTGGTCCAGCGAGCCGACGATACCGAGAAGGTTTTTGCTGAACGCATGCGTGCGTATAACGCACAAACTGCGCCAGTTGTGGAGCATTACCGGGATCTTGGACGGTTCGTGGAAGTAAGCGCGGATGGGTCAATTGCCGCGATTGCGGCTGGCATTGTTGCCGCCGTCGAACGGCTGCGTCGCTGATCGGGAACCGAAGATGGCCCGGTGGGACGCAGGCAGCCGTGGACGGTGGCTTGTGCATGTTTGGGTGGCAGCGCAGATTTTTGGAAGTTTCGGTCTGAAAAGGCCGGAGGGGTAAAGAGAGTTTTGGCGGTCGTGATTAAGTCGTCGCAGGAAATCGAGAAGATGCGCCGTGCGGGCCAGGTGGTTCGTGATGTGCTGGAACTCGTGCGTCGAATGGTGAAGCCGGGCGCAACGACCCTGGATCTGGAGAAGGCTGCTGAAGCGCGCATGAAGGAACTGGGCGCGAAGCCGGCATTCAAGGGCTATCACGGATTTCCGTGCGTGCTCTGCACCTCAGTGAATTCGGAAGTGGTGCATGGCATTCCCTCCGCCAAGCGCACGCTGAAAGAGGGCGACATCGTCTCAGTGGATTGCGGGGCGGTTGTCGACGGCTACTACGGAGACTCGGCGATAACGGTGCCGGTGGGCCAGAAGATTGCACCCGAAACGGCGCGTCTGCTGAAGGTGACAGAAGACTCGCTGCACAAGGCGATCTCAGTTGTGAAGCCGGGAGCGACGCTGGGTGATATTGGTGCGGCCGTGCAGACGGTGGTTGAGGCGGAAGGATTTTCGATCGTCCGCGATTTTGTAGGTCATGGCATTGGATCGAACATGCATGAAGATCCGCAGGTGCCGAACTTTGGAGAAGCTGGACGTGGCATGAAGCTGCGTGCCGGCATGGTCATCGCCATTGAGCCGATGGTGAACGTGGGTAAGCCGGATGTGAAGGTGCTCAAGGACGGCTGGACGGCAGTGACCAATGATGGAAGCATGAGTGCTCACTTTGAGCACACGGTGGCGGTTACCGACACCGGAGCGAGAATCCTGACCGAGTAGAAATATCCGGTCCAAAACGCAAGGGCGCACAGGCGCCGCAGGCGGGAGACAGTTTGTCGAAGGAAGACGCGATTGAGGTAATGGCAACGGTGGTGGAAACGCTGCCCAACGCCATGTTCAAGGTGAAGCTCGAGAATGACCATGAGGTCCTGACGCATGTCTCGGGCAGAATGCGCAAGAACTTCATCCGCATTCTTCCGGGTGATCGCGTGGCGGTCGAGCTCAGTCCGTACGACCTGAATCGTGGACGCATCGTTTACCGCTACAAGTGAGTTGTAAAACAGCCGCTGCCTCCCCTGGGAGCTGAAGCGGAAGAAGGGCAGTTGAGCAATGAAGGTTCGGGCATCAGTAAAGAAGATTTGCGTGAAGTGCAAGGTCATCCACCGCAATGGCGTGGTGCGTGTGATCTGCGAGAACGCAAAGCACAAGCAGCGCCAGGGATAAGCACGATCTGGCAGGGAGCGGAAAACTCCAGCAGGTGTGGGGCTAGTTAGCTTAAGTCAAGGCTTGCGATGAACCCCGGAGGAACCGCAATCACATGTGCGGACCGGCGTTAGGCCGGAGGCACACAACAGGAAGTAGAAAAGGAATTTCAATGGCACGTATTGCTGGCGTCGATCTGCCCCGCAACAAGCAGGCACGCATCGCGCTTACTTACATATTCGGGATCGGCAACCCGCGTGCGCTCAAGATTCTGGAAAAGGCGAACGTGGATGCGTTCAAGAAGGTTCAGGATCTGGGCGAAGAAGAGGTCAACCGTATCCGTCAGGTGATTGAGGACGAAGGTGCAGTGGAGGGCGATCTGCGTAAAGACGTCCAACTGCACATCAAGCGCCTCATCGAAATCCAGAGCTTCCGCGGCAGCCGGCATCGCCGGTCGCTGCCCGTGCGCGGACAGCGCACGCACACCAACGCCCGCACCCGCAAGGGGCCCCGTAGAGGCACAGTTGCAGGCAAGAAGAAAGCGACGGCGAAGACCTAATGGCAAAGCAGACACAGAAGGCCGCCGGCGGCAAGGCGGGGAAGAACAAAAAGTTCAAGAAGCGCGAACGCAAGAATGTGCCGTACGGCATTGTGCACATTCAGGCTTCGTTCAACAACACCATCGTGACGATCACCGACCAGGTGGGCAACACTCTCAGCTGGAAGAGCGCGGGTTCGCTCGGCTTCCGCGGTTCGCGCAAGGGCACGCCGTTCGCGGCGCAGCAGGCTGCGTCAAACGCGGTGGGCATGGCGCGCGACCACGGTCTGCGTGCTGTGGATGTGCGCGTCGCCGGTCCGGGATCAGGCCGCGAGTCGGCCATTCGCGCGCTGGCTGCCGCAGGAATCGAAGTCAAGTCCATCCGCGACGTTACGCCGGTTCCGCACAACGGCTGCCGTCCGCCGAAGCGCCGCCGCGTATAAGGAAACAGTTCAAGGTTCAGAGTTCAAAGCTAATGCAACTCTGAACCTCGAACTCTGAATTTTGAACATGAATTAACCGGATCGCGAAGAAGCGCCATAAGCGTGTAAAGCGATCGTCATCCGAAGTCAGGAGAAAGTAATGGCACGTTATACCGGAGCAGTCTGCCGCCTTTGCCGTCGTGAAGGCACCAAACTTTTCTTGAAGGGCACCAAGTGCACTTCAGACCGTTGCCCTCTGGAGAAGCGCAATTTTCCCCCCGGACAACATGGCAAGGACCGCAAGGCCAAGATTGTGGGCTATGGCCTGCAGCTGCATGAAAAGCAGAAGGCCAAGCGTATGTACTTCACGCTGGAAGGTCAGTTCCGCGCGTACTACGAGAAGGCCAGCCGCGCGCAGGGCGTTACCGGCGAACTGCTGATCCAGCAGCTGGAGCGCCGCCTCGACAACGTTGCGTATCGCCTTGGCTTTGCCATTTCGCGCCGCCAGGCTCGCCAGATTGTGCGCCACGGCCACGTGACGGTGAATGGCCGCAAGGTGAACATCCCCTCTTACCAGCTGAACGTGGGCGATGAGATCGCGCTGGTTGATGCCGCGAAGAAGTTTGACGTGGTGGAGCACGCAACGCAGTTTGCCTCGGCAAATCCGGCACCGGCGTGGCTCGAAGTGAATTTTGAAAACCGCTCGGGACGCGTGACTGCGCTGCCCAAGCGCCATGACGTGAACCTGCCCATCAACGAGCAGCTTATCGTCGAACTTTACTCGAAGTAACAGCTTTTAGCCGCCAGTTGCCGGCTTCCAGCTTCATTGTGCAGACCGATGCCGTTTCGGTCTGCGTAATGAACTAGAAGCTGGAAGCTGAAAGCCAGAGGCTGCATTTCACAACGAAGGAGAACTTGCGCGGCCGCCGCAGAATGCTTCGCGACGTACCCGCCGCGCGGGAAACGAGAGACATATGCTTTGGAGAGGATTCCAAAAACCCAAGCGTCTGGCAGTGGATGCCGAGACACTCACCGACACCTTTGGCAAGTTCAGCGCGCAGCCCTTTGAGCGCGGATTTGGCACAACCATCGGCAACGCCCTGCGCCGCACGCTGCTCAGCTCCATTGAAGGAGCGGCCGTAACCGCGGTTCGCATTGAAGGCGTGCTGCACGAATTCCAATCGATCCCCGGCGTCGTGGAAGACGCAACCGACATTATCCTGAATCTCAAGCAGATTCCGTTCAAGCTTGCGGGCGACGGCCCCAAGGCGCTCTACCTGCGCGCGGACCAGCCAGGCGTTGTGACCAGCGGCATGATTGAAGCCGACGGCGACGTGGAGATTCTGGACAAGAACATCTACATCGCGACTGTTTCAGAAGGCGGACGCCTCGAGATGGAGATGCGCCTGAAGCGCGGCCGTGGTTATGTTTCGGCCGATAAGAACTTCGATGGCGATCTCGGCCTGGGCTTCATTCCGGTCGACTCCGTGCACTCGCCCGTGCGCCGCGTGAACTACGCGGTGGATGCTGCCCGTCTGGGTCAGATCACCGACTATGACAAGCTGACGCTGGAAGTGTGGACCAACGGCGCGGTACTGCCGGCCGATGCAGTGGGCCTGGCCGCCAAGCTGCTCAAGGACCACATGAACATCTTCATCAACTTTGAGGAAGAGATTGAAACGGAAGCCCGTGGCGAAGAAGGCCGCGTGCTGCTGCGCAATGACAATCTCAATCGCTCAGTGGAAGAGCTGGAGCTTTCGGTCCGCAGCTACAACTGCCTGAAGAATGCCAACATTCAGACCATCGGCGAACTGGTGCAGAAGACTGAAGCCGAAATGCTGAAGACCAAGAACTTCGGCCGCAAGAGCCTGAACGAGATCAAGGAAATTCTCGCGCAGATGGGCCTCTCGCTTGGCATGAAGATCGATGAGCAGGGCAACGCGGTTCCCGGACCGACGAGCATTTCGCCTGCGGCGGCGCTGGCAGCAAGCTACAGCCGCTATGACGATGAAGACGAGCCGCTGGATTCGGTCGATCTCCAGCTGCCTACCGAGACGGAGAATTTCTAAGTCTCGCAGCAAGAAGTTGGGTGCCCCGGGCCCGTGTGAACGCGGCCCGGGATGGCACAAAAAAATCGAAAGAGAGTATCACCCATGCGCCATCGCAATGCAGGATTCAAACTCGGACGCAACACCAGCCATCGCCGCGCCCTGCTGCGCAACCTGGTCACGTCCGTAATTGTGGAAGACCGCGTGATGACCACCGTGGCCAAGGCCAAGGCGGTGCGTCCTCACATTGAGAAGATGATCACCCTGGGCAAGAAGGGCGACGTGCACTCCCGCCGCCAGGCGCTCAGCTTCCTCCAGACCGACGCGGCCGTGACGCGCCTGTTCGACACCGTGGCTCCGCGCTACGGCGATCGCAACGGCGGCTATCTCCGCATCGTTCGCACCGGATTCCAGAAGGGCGACGGCGCCGAGAAGGCGTTCATCGAACTGCTGGATGCCGAGGCACAGCTGGACGAGAAGCGCCAGAAGCGTGCCGAGGTCAAGGCTGAGAAGCGCAAGAAGCTCGAAGCCGAACTCGAAGCCCAGAAGAAGGAAGCAGAAACTGAAGGCGGCGAAGAAGCCGCGTAAGCCAGGCTTCATTCGAAGCTATATACATTGCACTATTGAACGGGTATCCGCACTGCGGATGCCCGTTTTTATTTTGATTTGGTAGATTTTGATCGAAGTGAGAAGTTCTTCTTCAGCAGTGCGCGGGCCGGACTAAGCCGGTCGTGATGAGCTGCTGTGCGTGTGTGTCCACTTCCACATGAGCGCGAGAGAAACAAGAATGGTTGCACCAATACAGTCCAGAACCACGTCTCTGAACATACCCGTCCGGTTGGGCAGGAACGACTGATGGAATTCATCGGAGCTCGCGATTGCGGCGGTTCCAAGCAGGGAAAGCGCCGCACACGCCAGCCATGAGAATCGGGGGACAGTCATGTGCCACGCCCGCAGCCATAGAAGGCCGATGGTGCCGTAGCCAAGGAAGTGTCCGGTCTTGCGGATGGTGTGATGAATCTCAACCCAGTCAAGATTGCTGACCGGGCCGAAGATGGCCTGATAAATCAGGCGGAATGGGCCACTGGTGTGGTCGGCGCCAAAGAATTTGGTCGACTCAAAAGCGATGACGCCAATGGCGATAGCAACAGGGATCCAGGCACGCAACAGCGTACCCATTTGAGTTCTTGTTTTCGAGCCGTTCAACAATGCGCTTAACCTTTCCGGTGATGGGGGAATCGGAATCGATCAGGCGAAAAAGCCCTGCAATTGCATGCAGTCAAGCTGTGTAACGGTGCGATGCGCCGCCAGACGAACCTATACTCTCTTAGACTACTCAACGTGATAGTTGGGTGCTTCGCGGGTAATGATCACGTCGTGTACGTGGCTTTCACGCAGCCCTGCGCCGCTGATGCGTACAAATTTGGCCTTCTCCTGCAGCTCTTTGATGGAGTTGCAACCGAGATAGCCCATGCCGCTGCGCAAGCCGCCCACGAGCTGATAGACCATGGCTTCGAGCGGTCCGCGATAAGGCACGCGGCCCTCAATCCCTTCCGGCACAAACTTGGCTAAGCGGTTCTGTCCACTGCGCTCGCGCTGCACCACGCCTTCAGTGGCCACTTCCTTCACTTCAAGGTCAGTGGTTGACTGGAAGTAGCGTTCGCCTGAGCCCTGGCTCATGGCAGAGAGAGAACCCATGCCGCGGTAGCTCTTGAAGCTGCGTCCCTGGTAGAGGATGGTTTCGCCGGGACTTTCATCCACGCCTGCGAAGAGCGATCCGATCATGATGGAACTGGCGCCGGCGGCAATCGCCTTGGTGATTTCGCCCGAGTATTTGATGCCGCCATCCGCGATGACAGGAATGCCGTGTTCGCTCGCGGCCCGATAGGCCTCCGCGATGGCTGTAACCTGCGGCATGCCCGCGCCGGTGACCATGCGTGTGGTGCATATGGAGCCAGGGCCAATACCGACCTTGATGGCGTCAGCTCCGGCTTCGATGAGTGCTTTTGTGCCTTCATAGGTGGCCACGTTGCCGGCCAGTAGGCCCACGTGCGGAAAGGCCGCCTTCACTTCACGCACCGCTTCCAGCACGCGCGAGGAGTGACCATGCGCGGAATCGATGGCGAGCACATCGGCGCGCATTTTTACCAGTTCGGCTGCCCGCTCCATGTAGTCGCCGGTGGCGCCAATGGCCCCGCCCACGCGCAAACGGCCCTGCTCGTCCTTGCTGGCGTTGGGATATTTCAGCTTTTTCTGAATGTCCTTGACCGTGATGAGACCTTTGAGCTCGTACTGGTCGTTCACCACGAGAAGCTTTTCCACGCGATGCTGATGCAGAATCTGTTCGGCCTCTTCCAGCGTGGTGCCAACGGGAACCGTAATGAGGTTCTTGCTGGTCATCACGTCGCCGATGGGAATATCTGTGCGCGTCTCGAAGCGCAGGTCGCGATTGGTAAGAATGCCGACGAGCTTTTTGCCGCTCGTGACGGGCACACCGGAGATCTTGTAGCGGCGCATGACATCGAGTGCATCGGAGATCATCCGGTTCGGCTCAATGGTCACGGGGTCGACAATCATACCGCTTTCCGAGCGCTTCACCTTGTCAATCTCTCCGGCCTGATCGGCAATGGAAAGATTGCGGTGCACAATGCCGATGCCGCCCTGCTGCGCCATTGCGATGGCCATGCGCGATTCGGTCACGGTGTCCATGGCAGAGGAAAGCAGAGGAGTGTTGAGCACGATGTTGCGCGTAAGGTGTGTCTGCGTGCTGACTTGCGTGGGCACCACATCGCTGTAGGCGGGCACCAGCAACACGTCATCGAAGGTCAGGGCTTCAGGCAGGATTTTTTCAAGCATGATACGTAGATGCGCCTGGCGGTGCGGAGACTCGGGTCTCCGATGCGGCAGGCGCTTCGCTCTATTGTAGCGGACCACCTGCAGTGTGGAGTTCAGATACGGCTCGGCGCGCGATTATGTCCTACACACCAACCGGATACGGCCTTGGATTGGATTCGTCGGGAGCCGGGCTGCCGGAGCGCCAGCGCTCGAATCTGCCCTGAAGCAGGCTCATCAACCCGGTGTACCAGTAGCCGATAACGAAGAGAATGAGGAACGGCGCGGTGAAGAAATTATCGTTTGCGAAGGTGTAAACAATGGCCGCCGCAAAATAGCAGCCCAGCAGCAGTTCGATCCACGGCGCCAGCTTGAGGCGCTTGCGGTACTTGGCCGCCTGCGACTTTTCACCCTTCTTGGCCACGCGGTATTTAGGCGTGCGAATGAAGGCGGACTGGACGCCGAAGATGGCTTCCATTACGGCCTTGGTGTTGGTGACGGTAAGGCCTATGCCAAGGGCCATGATGAACGGGAGATAGAGGAGACTCTTCATCCACGTTTTGGGGAAGAGCACGCGCTGGCTCATGACGTAGAACACGGCGATGGAGAGCGTGGACGCGGTGAACAGAGGCACATCAATCAGCAGCATCTGGAACCAGCCCATATAGAAGCGGCAAATCATGGCTGGCACCAGCAGGGCGGTCATCACGATCATGAGCGGATAGCTGAGATTGGCGGTGAGGTGGTAGATAGACTCGATTTTGCGCCGGCGCGAGATGCCTGACTTGAAGATGGTGGGCAGCAACTTGATGGAAACCTGGATGAGGCCCTTGGCCCAGCGCGCCTGCTGGGTTTTGAAGGCCGTCATCTCAATGGGCAGCTCGGAAGGGCACTCCACATCAGGCAGATATTTGAAGCGCCAGCCGGCCATCTGCGAGCGGTAACTGAGATCCGTGTCCTCCGTCAGGGTGTCGTGCTGCCAGCCACCGCCGTCGTAGACGGCCTGGCGGCGCCACATGCCTGCGGTGCCGTTGAAGTTGAAAAATTCGCCTGTGCGAACGCGGGAACCATGCTCAATAACGAAGTGCGCATCAAGGAGGATGGCCTCAATCTGCGTGAGCATACTGTAGTCGCGGTTCAGGTGGGTCCAGCGTGTTTGGACCATGCCCACATCCGGTTCCGCAAAGTGATGGATCACCCTCATCAGCCAGTCGGGCGGAGGCACAAAATCCGCGTCGAAAATGGCGACGAACTCGCCTTTGGAGACCTTCAGGCCCTCGTCGAGCGCGCCCGCCTTAAAGCCGGTGCGGTCCGTTCGGTGGATGTATTCGATGGGATGGCCGAGCGCCTTGTAGCGGGCAACAATGTTTGCGGCAACCTCAGCGCTCTCGTCCGTGGAGTCATCAAGTACCTGGATTTCAAGCTTCTCGCGCGGGTACTCCATGGCGCAGACGGCTTCAACCAGACGATCAACCACGAACTGCTCATTGAACATGGGCAACTGGATAGTGACTGTGGGTAGATCGTCGAAGTGATTGAGGGGATTGGGGTTGTAGTTCTTCCTGTACTTGAAGTACTGGTAGCACATCGTATAGCGGTGCATGCCATAGATGGAAAGCAAAATCATGACGAGGAAGTAAGGAATGAGCAGAGAAAGGTCAAACCAGTTCCAGTGGTAGAGCCCTTCAAACGTGCGATCAGCAAATTGTGCCTTGAGGTAGTGCTTGAATCCGGTTTCCGGGGCAAGCCAAAGCCACGATGCGGCGCCTGACGCGAGTCGGTCGAGCGGCGGCAGCAGGGAGGAAAGATTGGCTGAAAGCGCGGTGATCAGGGCACTCCTCCACACACGGAGATAAGCCTGATTGTACGCGAAGGGATGCCCTTACGGAGAGCTCAGGAGATCACCCTCAGAGGCAGTTGTTTGCCCGCCTTTGGCCCTCTGGCGTAATGTTGCCACAGCCAGGAGGTTTATGTCCTCAACTGCCGTTTCCCCCATCCTTGCCGCGAAGGGCGGCAGCTTTTTGCTGGAGTTGCGAGCCCCAGACGAAGTGTTCACGCCCGAGGACCTGAACGAAGAGCAGCGCCAGGTGGCCGCGACGGCCGGGCAGTTTGCGCGGGACGAGATTGAGCCCGCTGCGGCTGAGATTGAAGCGAAGAACCCCGGTGCAATGGCGTCACTTTTGCGCAAGGCAGGCGAGCTGGGATTTACGTCGATTGAGATTCCCGAAGTGTATGGCGGGATGGAGCTCGACAAGGTAAGCTCGACCGCACTGGTCGATCACCTTTCCATGCTGGCAAGTTTTTCCACGGCGTTCGGCGCGCATGTGGGCATCGCGGCACTACCGCTGGTGTGGTACGGCACTGCGGAACAGAAGCAGCGTTACTTGCCCAAGCTTGCGACGGCTGAATGCATTGGAGCCTATGCGCTGTCTGAAGCAAGTTCAGGCTCAGATGCGATGAATATTCGCACCCGCGCGGTGTTGTCGCCTGAAGGCACGCACTACATCCTGAACGGTGAAAAGCAGTGGATTACGAATGGCGGCATTGCCGGCCTGTACACGGTCTTTGCAAAAATCGATGGTGAAAAGTTTTCAGCGTTTCTGATTGAGCGCGACACGCCGGGCCTGAGCGTGGGTGCGGAAGAGCATAAGCTCGGCATCCGCGGTTCATCCACCTGTCCGCTGATTCTTGCCGACTGCAAGGTACCGAAAGGAAACCTGCTGGGCGAGCCGGGCAAAGGACACCACATCGCGTTCAACGTGCTCAACATGGGCCGCTTCAAGCTCGGCGTGGCCTGCGTGGGCGGCGCACGTCGAGCGCTTGGGCACACAATCCGTTATGCAAAGGATCGCAGAGCTTTCGGCAAGTCCATCGCGGAGTTCGGGTTGATTCAGCGCAAGATTGCGACCGGTGCGGCGCGCCTGTACGCGACGGAATCAATGGCGTATCGAACGGCGGGCATGCTGGATGCGCGTCTCGCAGCGCTCGAAGGGGCGCAGTCTGCAGATATGCGAGCCGTGCAGAAGAATATTGAAGAGTACGCGGTGGAATGTTCCATTCTGAAGGTCTACGGCTCGGAGATGCTGGCCACTGTGACAGACGAGCTGGTGGCCACCATGGGCGGTTACGGCTACGTGGAAGAGTATCCGGCCGAACGGCTCTATCGCGATGCGCGCATCAACCGCATCTTTGAAGGCACGAATGAAATTAACCGGCTGATTATTACCGGCTGGCTGATGAAGCGCGCGATGAAGGGCGAGCTGCCATTGATGTCCGCCATCAAGGCGCTGATGGATGAGGTGATGCAGCCACCGTCATTCGATGACGGAGATGGCGCCGACGCACCTCTGGCGCGCGAGGTAAAGGCACTGGCCGCATTGCGCAAGATCACGCTGTTCGCCGCAGGAGTGGCGAGCCAGCGCTTCATGGCCGCGCTCGAGAACGAGCAGGAGATTATGGCGGATCTGGCCGACATGATCAGCCAGGTGTATGCGGTTGAGTCGGCGCTGGTGCGTGCGCAAAAGTTCCCTGCGGGAAAGGCGGCGGATGTTGCCGCCGCAATGACAGCGCTGCTGGCAGAGGAGTCGCTGTCTCTCGCCGATCAGGGCGCGCGGCGAATTCTTGCGGCCTGCGGCGAAGGCGACATGCTGCGGACACAGCTCGCAATTCTGCGCCGACTGGCCAAGCACGATCCGGTGGATGCGATCGCGCTCAGTCGTGCCGTGGCGCAGAGCTGCGTAGCGGCGGAGCGGTATCCGCTTTAGTGCTCTGTCATTGAATGCGCGAAGCAGTTAGAGTCACCTGCATTGCTCCTTTGCTGTCGAGCGAGTCGGAGCGAAAAACGACGGTGGGCTTGCCGATGGGGACTAACACCGGCGCGCGCCAGGAGTTCTGCCGGATGACGGGCTGATGCTGAGGAGAGTCATCTTTACTTGCAACACTGCTGACTTCTGCCTTGAGCCTCAGCGACAACTTGCTGTCAATTTCATGCACGCCATCAATATCGAAATTCACTCCCACATCGACGTATTGAAACTGTGTGTTCACAAGCGCATTTGTGGTGGCATTTGAATAAGAGCCAGTGGCAATCGGGATCTTGGAACCGGTTCGAATTGAACTGCTGAAAGTCGCCGGTCGTGCATACAGTGGTCGTATAAGTGCGGCTATTCACCGGCTTTCCGGATGCGAATCGAGCTCCTGAACGAGAAACTCCATGTGATAGAAGTGCGGTGTCGGCTCTGCGACTTTTGCGCTGTCGTGCGCCTGGTCCGCGTTTTGGGCCGGCAATTGTGCCTGAAATGTGAAGGCAATCAGCAGTAGCAAAGAGATGGGCAGAATGCGTCGCATGGATTCTCCTTATCTTTCATCGCCCCGGCGAGGGCGACCGGATGGGTGGAATTTGAATAGCCGCAATATGAATCGGCTCGTCTGATCCTTCTGCTGTGCTGCAATGAGCGCCGTGCGCTCATGTTTCGGGGGGCATGTCGCTAGTGAAGCGAATCATGCCTCTTCCTGCGGAGTGAGCGGAGTTGGGGTGGGGAAGACGTCAAGCTTGGGTTGTGATAACGTCAGGTGCACAGCCGCAGCGTGTCGCGCCGAATGAGAAGGCCGAATTTTGGTTCGCTTGACCTCGACTTGGGAAAGTCGACTTTCTGTGGAGGAACTGGTAGCGCGGGTGGTTCCACTGGAATTCGCGCAACTGTGATGGGTATGTGCTGAACAAAGCGAGGAAGAAACAGCGCCAGCAGCACGCACGCCGTAAGCGGCAGCGCAACGACCCAGGTGATGCGCATACGGCGCTTGCGCAATTTCTCGGTCGCAACACCCCGCAGCACGCGTTCTTCAAGCCCATTGCTGGCTTCGCCAAACGTGCGCAGCGCCTCGTCAAGCAGCAGGTCGAACTCGTCGTGCTTCATATCTTCGCGCTCAGACACGGTGCGCCTCCTCGCGTGCTGTCAGCTTCTCGCGCAAGAGCTGGCGCGCTCGCATCAGCCGCGTGCGCACCGTTCCTTCGGGAATGGAGAGCGCTTCTGCAATGGCACGCGAGTTCATTTCTTCAGTTGCTGAAAGGACAAGCGGTACACGAAGGTCTTCAGGCAAAGCGTCGATGAGGGCGTGGACACGGGCATGTCGATCGTGCAGCAAAGCTGACTGCTCAGGCGAAAGCTCAAGGCCGCACAACTGATGCGCGGCGCCTTCTGCTTCAGTATCAATTACTTCTGCAAATGGCTTTCGTTTTGCGCGCAGGTCCACGGCCACACGCCAGGCCGTGCGTGCGAGAAAGGCACGTTCGTTCCGAGCCTGCATCCAGCCGTGATTGCGATACAGCTTCAAGAATGTCTCCTGCACGGCATCTTCCGCATCGTGCGCATTGAGCAGTACGGCATAGGCCACGCGAAAGACGAAGCGCGACTGGCGCTCGACCAGAGCCGAGAACTCCGCATCGGGGTCGGTAATCAATGAGTTCGTGCTCCCCAGTCTTTGCGCGTCTGTTGTGCGGTGCCCACCGTAGAAATGGTGTTCAACAGCAAAGACGGGGCTGGAAGGCGGGGTGTTCGGAAAAATTTGCAGAAGGGGAAACCCGCCCCTCATTCGAGAAGCGGGCCTGTGGTTCCTGACAGGACTAGTCGTTTACTTTTCGAGAGATAACCATGTCAAGGCGGACTGGAACGTTTACTGATTTGTGATCAAGGCTCGCTGGCTTCCACTGCAGCTGCTCTGCTTTCGCAATGGCGGAATTATCAAGAAAGGGATCGGTCGTCTTGATCACATGGATATTGTGTGCACGACCGTTTGCTTCCACAGTCATCATGAGATCCACCGTATCCCGGCGCTGCGGGTACATGGTGAGAAGGTCATGGTAGGGGATGGCGATGGTTTTGGGTGTGCGAAGAAGCGAGGGGTCCTGGATGCCGGTGGAGACTTGAGGGGACTTTACTTTAGACAGTACGTTCTTTGGGGATTCACTCGCATGCGACGAAAGTGCGGTCGCCAAGGGAACTAAAAGCAAACTTGCAACAACTACGGAACGCATATCTCTTACCTCCTGCGCCGTTAGACGAAGAAAGGATGATGGCGTCATCGGCATCAAGGCGCACCGCAGGAATCGAATTACCTCTTGTTTCACATGACTTCAATGGATTGATTGCCGCGCACAACGCAACCCGACGTGCGACAGAAATTTTGCATCCAACCGATTGCCAGATGCAGTGCATGCAGGAGGTACGCGCGCAGTGTGTCCACTTTCTGTCTTGTTTCGCGCTAGTACACGAATGGAATCAGCTTACGTGTCTTCTTTGCATAGGTATCGAATTGCGCTCCGTAATGATCCTGCAGATGCGCGTCGAGTACCGGAATATTGACCAACGTAAACAAGGCCAACATCAGCACAGGAACGATCCACACAAACCACCGTCCTGCAAAGATGCACAGTCCCGAAAAGGAAATTAAATCGCCCAGATAGTTTGGATGCCGGGAGATTCGAAAGAACCCCTCCGTATAGAGCTTTCCCTTGTTTTCGGGCTGCTGCTTCCACACGTGCCGGCCGAACTCACTCCATGTATTCATCCACGATCCTGCAAGGAAGAACACCGCGCCGATTACGGCAGTTGTCCCCATCGGGGAGGGATTCAATGCACCTGTAATACCGAGCAGCATAAAGATGAATAGAACCCATGGTGAAATGGAAAAGACTTCCTGCCAGCCCATACCCCGGCGTAGAAAAATAAAGGTCGTTGCAAGAATTCGAAAGTAGTAAATGGTGAAGGCGGCAAACAGAACGCCACATCGAGTTGGGTTTCCGATCTGCCAGTCATGTCCAATTAAAGAGCCAATCGTAGTCACGCCGCCGGCCAGAAGAATCCAATACGCCAGAATCAGCCATGCTGCCAGCAACACCACCAGGGTGGTGCGCTGTGCGGTGGACTTTCCAGTCAGGCCATACATTTGTTGCTGTAAATCTTTCGACGGCAAACATGCACCTCCTCGCATGGAATAACGCAACAGGATACGCCTGCGCGTGCAAAGTTGAATTGAACGGAGAGTGAATGAAGGAGAAGTCTACTGTCTTGCCTTCGACCACTTCCCGCCAAATTCGCGCGTGACGGTCTCCTGGGATTCAACGCTGAAGGCGACATCGGGGATTACGTCTTCCGGGTAACGAGCTTTATGGAGGGCTCTGCGCATTTCCCCGAGGAGTACGGTGTCCTTGAGCAGCGCGTCTCGCTCAGCGTCTGTGGCAACGTCAATGCAGATGGAAAGATTGCTGGGAGAGAGCCGCGTAACGCCCATAGTGTGGACACGCGCTTTGGGGAGCCGTTTGTGGATCAGCTTTTGGACAGCTCTGCGCGAGCGGCCAATTGCGCGCACATTTTCCCAGCCGACGACGGTTGTCGTGCGGTAGACGAAGGGTAACGAGGCGAGCAACAGAATAACCACCGTACCCGCCGCGAGCGGTGCCCAATGGGACATATAAAGATTGTATTTTCTCTGGGCGGCATGGAAAAAGTAAAGGCCCGTGGAGAACCACGGGCCTAAACGTTGAGGTATGACTTTTTTTATGCTTTGGCAGTTGTGAGTGCGCCAAGGTCAGCAGCCATTTTCTCCATGGTGAAGGCCTCAAGGCTGTCGCCTTCCTTCAGGTCACTGAAGCCCTGGATGCCGATACCGCACTCCATACCGTTGGTCACTTCCTTGGCATCGTCCTTGAAGCGCTTGAGCGAAGCCACCTTGCCCTTGAAGATCTGCTCTCCGTCGCGCATCACCTTGATGTCCGAGTCGCGGCGGATGACGCCGTCCGAAACCCTGCAGCCGGCGATGGTGCCGATCTTCGGAATGCGGAAGATGTTGAGCACTTCGGCGCGACCCGCATAATTTTCTTTGAACGTAGGTTCAAGAAGTCCCATCATGGCGAGGCGCATCTCGTCCTGCAACTCGTAAATGATCGAGTGCAGGCGAATGTCCACGTCTTCCTGCTGCGCCAGTTCGGCGGCTTTGCGCTCTGGACGCACATTGAAGCCGATGACGATGGCATTGGACGCGGTTGCGAGCAACACATCGCTTTCAGTGATTGAGCCCACGCCGGAGTGCAGCACCTTGACGCGCACCTTCTCGGTGGACATCTTCGCCAGCGAATCAGCCAGCACTTCGACCGATCCGGTGACGTCACCCTTGAGGATGATGGCGAGATCCTTGACGCCCTGCTGACGAATCTGCTCGCTGAGACCCTCAAGCGTGACACGGGAGCTCTTGGCCAACTGCGCTTCGCGATCCTTCATCTTGCGGTACTGGGCAATGCCCTTGGCCTTGTCGCGGTCGGCGACGACGAGGAATGTATCGCCGGCGTCGGGCATGGCTTCAAGACCCAGCACTTCGACCGGAGTCGATGGGCCGGCTTCCTGCAGTGCACGCCCGCGATCGTCAAACATGGCGCGGACTTTTCCGAAGGTGTTGCCGACGATGAAGCTATCGTTCAGGTGCAGTGTGCCGTCCTGTACCAGCACCGTGGCCACGGAACCGCGGCCGCGGTCGAGCTTGGCCTCAAGCACAGAGCCCACGGCCTTTCTACCGGGGGTCGCCTTGGGTGCATTCAGATCGCTTTGCAGGCAGATCATTTCCAGCAGCAGATCTAGGTTCAAGCGCTTCTTCGCTGAAACTTCCACGAAGACGGTTGAGCTGTCTCCACCGCCAGCCCATTCCTCAGGAATGAGTCCACGGTCGGCCAGTTGCTTTTTCACGCGATCCGGATTCGCCTCAGGCTTGTCGATTTTGTTGACTGCCACGATGATCGGCACGTCGGCCGCCTTGGCGTGGTCAATGGCCTCGAGCGTCTGCGGCATCACACCGTCATCCGCTGCAACAACAATCACGACGAGATCCGTAACTTTGGCGCCGCGAGCACGCATGCGGGTAAAGGCTTCGTGGCCAGGAGTGTCAAGGAAGACAATCTCACGGCCTGAAGCGGGTGAGCCCTCCTTGGTGAACTTCACTTTGTAAGCGCCGATGTGCTGCGTAATGCCACCAGCTTCGCCCGCAGCCACGTCGGTTTCGCGAATGGCGTCGAGCAGTGAAGTCTTGCCGTGGTCCACGTGGCCCATCACGGTGACAACGGGAGCCCGTGGAACCTCAACCACATCGAATTTCTCGTCGTCGAGAACTTCTTCGATGGCCTGATTTTCGAGTTCCTCTTCATAAGTGATGACATTGGCGCCGACGCCAAAGCGTACCGCCACATCCTTCACCATTTCGGCGTCGAGCGATTGATTCACGGTGACAAAGACGCCGCGCATGAGCAGCGTGGCGATCAGGTCCTTGGCGCGAATCTCAAGCTTTTCTGCCAGGTCCTTGACGCTGATTCCTTCGGTCACGGTAATTTCACGGGTGATGGGCTGGGGTTCCATGCCCATCTGTGCCCCGCCAAAACGTGGCGGCGGCACAAAGCCCTTCATTGGACCTTCCTTGGTCTTTGGATACTGCTGCTGACCGCGGCCACGACCCTTACCCCGCTGGGCACGAGGAGCTGCGCCGGGAGGTGGAGCAGCAGCGCCTGGGCCACCTCCGAAGCCGGGGCGAGCACCAAATCCGCCACCGGGGCGGGGGGCACCAAAGCCCGGACGTCCACCCATACCGGGGCGTGCACCGGGGCCACCGGCAAAACTGCCCGGTGTGGTACGCGTGGGATGCTTGGGCCGTGGACCGCCAGGGAATTGCCCCGGCGCTCCAGGAGTACGGTTCTGGAATCCACCGGGCGATACGGGCCGACGATCAAAGATTGGCTTGCCGCGCTGGATGCCAGCGGCAGGGGGAGCTCCAGGTACCGGAGGCGGTGCCTTGTAGACCGGACGTGGCCCTGTCTGCGGCATCACGACGCGGCGAACCGGAGGCGCAGGGGGAGCTGGAGTTGCAGGCGCGGCGGGCGCGCTGGCAACGGGGGCAGCAACCTCAGGAGTAGAGGGCTCTGCGGCAACCGGCAATGCAGGCGCTTCGGGGGCCTTGGCTGCCGGCGCTGACGGCGCGGCGACTGCTGGTTCTTCCGGTATCGCCGGTTTGGCCGCCACGGGCGCTTCGACCGGCTTTGCCGGCGGTGCCGCAGGAGGCTTCACAACGACGGCGACCGGAGGCGGAGCTACAACTACGGCCGGACGAGCAGACGCGGCGCCCGCAGGTGCTTTGGCAACAACGGGACCCGACGGTGGACGCGAAGCGATTGCCGGGGTAGGCGGCGGAGTTGTGATGATATTGGGTGCCTGGCGTGCCTGAGGAACAATCTTGCGCGGCTCTGGCTTCGCTGGTGCAGCTGGAGTGGCGGCCGCTGCAGCTGGCGCAGTCTTGGCTGCCGGCTTCACAACTGTGGCTGCCGCACGCGGAGCCTCCGGGGCCTTTTTGGTTGCGGCTTCCGCTTCCTGCTTGCGGGCCAGAATGGCCTTCATCACATCGCCTGGCTTGGAAACATGCGACAGGTCGATTTTGGGAGTTACTGCCCCCTGCCCGCCACGACCGGATGCGCCGCCTGACTTGTCTGCTGAGCGGCCACGGTTGAAATGCGCGCGAACCTTTTGCGCTTCATGTTCTTCGAGTGAACTGGAGTGGGTTTTCCCTGTACCCAGGCCAAGCTCCGCCAACGCGTCAAGAACCTGCCGGCTCTTGACCTCCATCTCACGCGCAAGATCGTTGATTCGAATCTTACTCATCCGCCTCTTTTCAAGTTATGTGGTGCCTAAAAGCCGCTAGCTGCTCATTTCGACCTCATGGCATCTTCTGTTGCCGGGGACTTTCATTATCGCCCGATTCGTGTCGTTCGTCCGGCGCATCTTACGCGCCGTCCCCCTCAATCTTCGGTTCTTCTTCCGTGGTTTCGTCCGGACCGGCTGCAGGCACCTCTTCAACTGCCACCTCGGCAGCGGTCAGGCCCTCGCCCGCGGCTTCAGCCGAAGCATCGACCTCGGGTAGCTCGCCAGCTTCTTCCGTGAACTCAGTCGCCTCTGCTGCGGAGACCTGCTCGCCCTCGCGAAGCACGTCCTGTGCGTTCTCGAGTTCGGCGTCAGAAGTTCCAACGGCTGCATCGGGCGTCGCCACTTCCGCGCTGCCCTCTGCAGCGGGAGGAGCAACTTCGCCTTCCACGTAGTGGCCGAAGTAGTGGCGCACCGCAACGGAGATCTTCTCCAGCGTCTTTTCGCCGATGCCCGGAATCTCTTCCAACTGCTCGGGTGTCATGTCGGCCAGACCCTCCACCGTGGTGACTCCGGCAGCAACAAGCTTTTGAATAATGGACTCGCCCAGCTCCGTAACCTGCTCGATGGGTGTAGTCGGTCCGCCAGAGAGCGCCTGCATCTGCTGTTCAACTTCCTGGCGCTTCTCTTCTTCGCTCTTGATGTCGATCTTCCAGCCCAGCAACTTCGCGGCCAGACGGACATTCTGGCCCTTCTTGCCGATGGCCAGTGAGAGCTGCGTGTCATCGACGATGACTTCAAGCTGCTTTTCCGTAAGGTCTGTGATGGACACGCGGCTCACCTTGGCCGGCTGCAACGCCTTTTCGGCAAAGGTGGTGATTTCCTCAGAGAACTCGATGATGTCGATCTTCTCCCCGCGCAATTCGCGAATGATGGACTGCACGCGCATGCCCTTCATGCCTACGCAGGCGCCCACGGGGTCCACGTCCTTGTCGCGCGACTGAACGGCGATCTTGGTGCGCTCCCCGGCTTCGCGCGCGATGGCGCGAATGACGACGGTGTTGTCGTAAATTTCCGGCACTTCGCTCTGGAACAGGTTTTGCACCAGCTCCGGCGCCGCGCGGCTCACGATGACCTGCGGACCCTTGGCGGCGCGGTCGACCTTGATGAGCACCACGCGGAGACGCTCGCCCACAGTGAACTGCTCCAGGCGCGACTGCTCACGGCGCGGACAGCGCGCTTCGGCCTTGCCAAGATCGAAGATTATGTCCTGGCCTTCAATGCGCTTGACCGTCGCGTTCAGTACTTCCTTTTCGCGGTGTGCGTATTCCTGGAAGACCGTGTCCCGCTCGGCTTCACGGACTTTCTGAAAGATGACCTGCTTGGCCAGTTGTGCGGCGATGCGGCCGAGCGGACTTGTGTCGCGGTACATGCGGATTTCGCTGCCCACTTCCACGCCCGGGGCCAGTTGGCTGGCTTCGACCAGCGTGATCTGGTTGATCGGGTCTTCCACCTGCTCTTCATCGGGAACAACTGTCTTGTACACGTAGGCAGTAATCTCGCCGGTCTCTTTGTTCAGTTCCCCGCGCATATTTTCCTGTGTCTTGTAGTACTTGCGCGTAGCAAGGGCGATGGCTTCCTCCACCGCGCCGACGACGATATCGGGCTCAATGCCTTTCTCACGGCTGAGCATTTCAATGCTTTGGTACAAAGCGCTGGACATACTTTACGAACTCTCTCGTTTGCTGCTGCACCGTTGGGTTACTCCGCCACCGGGCCGCTGCCTGTTGATTTTCAAATCTCCGGAATCAGTTGCGCTTTTTCAATGTTGGCGAGCGCAATCTCAACCGAGTTCAAACCGGTCTTCCGGCTCTTGCTGTTTTGCCGGACCGCGTTCAGATCCAGCGTAATTTCGTTCGGCTGGGGCTGGCCCAGCCTGCCCTGCCAATGCCGGTTGTTCCGAACCGGCTCAAACGTCTGTACCTTGACCAGGCAACCAGCAAACCGGGCAAAGTCTTCCGCGGTGCGCAGTTTGCGGTCCAGGCCGGGTGAACTGGCTTCCAACGTATACTCCCCGCCGGGAACCAGGTCTTCAACATCCAGCAGAACTCCAAAGTCCCTGCTGAATGCCGCGCAATCTTCATGGGTAATGCCGCTGAGCTGGTGCACGCTCAACTTACCTTCAACCAGACGTTCCGGTAGCCCTTCTACTCCTGCGGCCAGCTCCGCCAGCAATTTGGCACGCCCTTCAGCGTTTCTTTCCAACAGGATACGGAGAGTGCGGTCCTTCGCGGGACCAGACAATTCCACCTCGACGACGTCGAGCCCGTGCGAAGCGGCGACCCTTTCAGCCGCTGAGCGGATTGCTTCCAAACCTGCTGCCATTGCGCCTTAAAATGCATTTAATCCGAGTCTTTTCAACTGTTTGGAGCGCAACATTTGCCCCAAACAAAAAGTGGGCAATCAGCCCACTCATCTCTCCGCCAGCGCTCCGTACTTGCTGCCGGACAAACTCGTCTGCACTTCTAAAGATACGCCCAAATGCCGCGAATTTCAATGTGAAGTGGATGGGTAACTCTGTCCTTTGACGGAGTTATGCCTGAAATTTCATGGCCCAACAGGAGGAAGGCATGGTCCGGATGGGCACTTCGCATACCCCAAATGTGTCTTGTGGTTGAAATTGAATCATTAGAAGATTTCTATGTATTGAAAACGTTACGCCAACGTATGGCACTGCCAGTTGTGGCAGTTATCGTGGGCATTGCCTGCGGTGCGGTCCTGGGTTGTCTCCTGGGGCGCGAGGTCGTATTTCATCAGGTTTCCAGACGCCTTGAAGCCACGGCACTCAAGCTGGCCGTTGCGGGTGACGTTTCCACGGAAGAGTCCCGCTCAGTCTTGAATCGCATGAATGCATCCCGGGATGCGTTCTGCTCCTCAGCCGATATCGATTCATTTCGCGACCTTGTCTTCCATTCGCACTTCCTGAAGGAAGCCGGCCGCATGAGGGGCGATAGCATCGCCTGTTCGACTCTGCTCGGCGTTGTGCGGGGAAAGGTGGACCATACCAAGCCGAGCTATCTGCAACGCGATGGTACGTCCATCTATCAGAACCTGCCTCCCTACCGTGTTCCCGGCAAAACGGTAATCGCGGTCCGCAAGGGAGATTCGTTTGTCATCTATAACCCGTACAACATGCATGTGGACTCGCCGGAATGGATGCATTTTACGGTTACGGATATGGATCGGGTATCGCGCCACGCTGGACGGCTTGCGGGTGAAAAGTCGCCGGCCCCGGGAATCGAGCTTCTGCATGAGGGAAGGGCGCGTTACGACAATCGCCTCTACGCCACGCACTGCTCGAAAGACGGCACGGTCTGTTTGTCGTCGTACACCTCGGTTGCTGAAGCTTTGGGCGCGCACCGTTTCGAATTTGCCGGCTTCATTTTCTCCGGCGCGCTAGCAGGATGCCTGTTTGGCATCGTTTGTCCGCTTCTGTACCGCAGAAACAGAGGAATTGAGAAGCAGTTGCGGCGCGCGATTCAGAGGGATGCGCTGGGTGTTGTCTATCAACCGATCGTCGACCTGTTCTCCGGACGAGTGGTCGGCGCCGAAGCCCTTGTGCGCTGGAATGACGATGGCAATATGGCAGTGTCACCAGATGTATTTGTACGCATCGCCGAAGAGCGCGGCTTTGTGGGCGAAATCACCAGGCTGGTGCTGCGCCGCATTCTTCGCGACTTCGGACCGACTCTTCGTGAGCGGCCGGACTTCCACGTGAATATCAATATCGCCGCGGCGGACCTGGCCGATCCGGATTTTGTGCCCATGCTCGCAAAAACGCTGAAACAGGCGCAGGTTTCCGCAGCCTGTCTCGGGATTGAGATTACAGAGAGCTTCACCGCGCGCCAGGAGGCCGCCAAGGATACGATCCTGCGTCTACGCGAAAACGGTCATGTTGTGCACATCGACGACTTTGGAACTGGGTTTTCGAGTCTGGCCTATCTTTACGAGTTGAGCGTGAACGGCATCAAGATCGACCGCGCGTTTGTGCGCGCCATTGGAACCGAGGCTGTAACCGTGACCATTCTGCCGCAGATTCTGAGCATGGCGCGGCAACTCAATCTGCAGGTGACCGTAGAGGGCATCGAGACTCCCGAACAGGCCGAATATTTCATGCACAACGCGACGGAAGCAATTCAAGCGCAAGGTTGGCTCTATGGCCGGCCCGTTCCCGCGTCGGAAGTCCTTTGGAAGCTTGGCTGCATACCTGTGAAGCTGGAGCAGGAGCACGCACCCTGTTTGGAAGACGCAATTCCAATCTAGGTCGTTGTCCGTCAGAATGTCAGTCGGCAAATCTGAACTCAATGGGGTTGAGGCTGTATCTGCTCTTGTGCGTTCGGTACCCGCACCAGCTCGGCCGTGAGTTCACGGGCTGCCTGGCGGCCCAGCCGGATGCAGTCGGAGATCCCGATTCCGTCATAGGCATTGCCTGCAAGCTTGAGCCCAGCCAGCAATCCAGCCCGCTTGCGAATCCATTGCACACGGTCTTTGTGACCCACCGCATACTGCGCCATGGCGCGACGCCATCGCGCCACATGGACACGTTCAGGCTGCGCGGATGGACGCATGATTCCTTCACCCAGAATCTCCACGAGTTCCTGCCGCACGGTAGCAACCAGCTCCTCGTCCGTCTCTGCGAGCATCGCTTCCTTGCGCATGCCTCCAAGGAATGCGCGCAGCACAACCTTACCCGCAGCTGCTTCACGCACAAACTTGCGGTGCACAAAGGTGCAGGCGAGCATGGAGCGGTCTTCACTTTGAGGAACAAGGAAACCGAAGCCCTTGGGCAGTGGCCCGATCGCCTTCTCGTCAAAGACCAGGTTGACCGTAATCGAGGACGAATACGGAATGATTCCAAGTTCGTCACCAAGATCGATATCGACACTTTTAAGGAGGGTACCGGCCGCCCATGACGGAGTGGCAAGGATGACCGCGTCGAACTGCTCGCTCGTGCCGTCCGCAGTCACACGCCAGCCGCCGTCTTGGCGCGCAAGCGCGGTCACGGGCGTGCTGAGCCGCACACTGGCCGGGTCAATTTGTTTTTCGAGCGCGTCCACCATCTGCTGCAGCCCTCCGCGCAGAGTGGTGAAGATGCCACGCGGTTTCTGCCGCTTCTCGTCCTTGCTGGGTGCGGATTTCTGCGCCGCCATGCGTTTGCGCATCGCACGGTGTGCCGCAAGCATACCCCGTGTCATGGAGCCGTACATGGTCTCCATCTCCACCATTTTGGGAAGCACGGTGCGCGCGCTCAGGTGCCGGGCATCGCCACCATAGATGCCCGAAAGTAGCGGATCGGCAAGCCGGTCTACTACCTCTGCGCCAAAGTGGCGTTCCACCAGTGCGGCCACTGACTCATCGTCTTCACTTGGCCGGGGCGGATGCAGCAGCTCCATCGCCATGCGCAGTTTCGTCTTCAGGCTGAACAGGGGAGTGAGCGCGGTTGGAATCAGCTTGGTGGGAATGAGAAACATCAAGCCGTCCGGCAAGGGAATCAGACGGTTCTTTACCACAATGCAGGTTTGGCGTTCAGCGTCATTGGAGGGAATCAGCTCTTCGCCAATCCCAATTTCGCGGCAAAGTTCTGCGGCCGCGGGCTTTTCCGTCAGAAACGAGTCGGGTCCATGCTCTAGAACAAGGCCGTTCACCTGTTCGCTGGAGAGCACGCCGCCCAGACGATCGCCGGCCTCAAAGAGCGTATATTGCGTGGGCTGGCCTTCGCGCCGCGCGAGCTCAAGCTCGTAGGCTGCCGCCATTCCTGCAACGCCACCGCCGATAATCGCTATCCGCATCGTTAACTCCGTCGCCCATGCCGGGCGGCTCTGAACTCCATCCCTTCGAGGTTGAGCCTACCACCCGGGAGGGAGGGGTGGTGCTCCACCGGCTTAGAATGAACTGTCCGGGCAAGTGTCGAGTGTGATTTCAATCACTTCGGATAAAGGTGGTCAAACGATACAAATAAGTTCGCGCGGTTGACCGGGAATTCAGGTCTATCACCAGCGCAATCTGTGCCGGCCGTCTCGATGGTGTCGGCGACTCGCGCTGCCAAGTACGCATCGCACCAGGAGAATCGTCCATGACTGCTGAGTTGATTCACCGGCTGCACTTTGCCTTCACCGTCACCTTCCATTACCTCTTTCCCCAACTGACGATGGGTCTGGCGCTGCTCATTGTTGTGCTTAAGACCGTTGCCCTGCGCTCCGGCGACGAGCAGTGGGACAAAGCCGCTCGCTTCTGGGGGAAGATCTTCGGAATCAATTTCGTCTTCGGCGTCGTTACCGGCATTCCCATGGAGTTCGAATTCGGCACCAACTGGGCGCATTTTTCGCAGCTCTCGGGCGGAGTCATAGGCCAGCCCCTGGCAATGGAAGGCGTCTTCAGCTTCTTCCTTGAGTCCGCATTTCTTGGTCTCTTCCTCTATGGCGAAAATCGCCTCTCGAAAAGGCTGCATTGGTTTTCGGCTGTGATGGTATGGCTCGGCTCCTGGATTTCGGGTTTCTTCATCATCGTGACCGATGCATGGATGCAGCACCCAGTGGCCTACAGCCGTCTGCCCGATGGCCGTTTTGAAGTGCAGAGCTTCTGGCAGTTGCTGATGAACCCGTGGGGTCTTTTGCAGTACGCCCACAACATGACGGGCGCCGTTGTGACGGGCAGCTTTGTGATGGCTGCCGTTGGCGCGTTTTATATGCTCGATGGGCGCAACGCCAACTTCGGACGCATCTTCCTCAAGGTGGGCGTGATTGCCGGCCTCATCTCCTGCATCCTCATCATCTTTCCCACCGGCGATTTGCATGGCAAATATGTAGCCAGGCATCAGCCGGCAGCCATTGCCGCCATGGAAGGCCTGTTCAAGACGGAAACCGGCGCGGGCATTGTGCTGATGGGCCAGCCAAATGAGGAGACCGGAGAGATCGACAATCCCATCGTAGTGAACGATGTGCTGAGCTTCCTGATATACGGCACCACCAAGGCTGAAGTGAAGGGGCTCGATCAGTTCCCGCGCGACGAATGGCCGACAACGCTGCCGCTGCTTTATTACGCCTACCACATCATGGCTGGCCTCGGAACCTACTTCGTTCTGCTCATGATTGGCGCGGCGTTCCTGTTGTGGCGCGGCAAACTGTACCACACACGATGGATCCTGTGGCTGCTGTTGATCAGCTTTCCGCTTCCGTATATCGCAAACACTGCGGGATGGATGACTGCGGAGATTGGTCGTCAGCCGTGGCTGATCTACGGACTAATGCGTACGAGCCAGGGTTTCTCGTCAAACGTCTCAGCCGCAAACGGATTGTTTACTTTGCTTGGCTTTATGGGGCTCTACGCGCTGCTCGGCCTGCTGTTTACGGTTCTTGTCTACCGTGAGATCAGCAACGGCCCGGAGAAGCAAACCAAGATTGTTGCCGCGCACGCCGATTGATTGCCACCGCAAGTTGGCCGCACAAGGAGTTTTACGATGATGGGTTTTCTCTGGTTCTGGCTGGTTGCCGTCATGATTGTCGGCTATGTCGTATTTGATGGATTCGATCTCGGAGTAGGCATTCTGCACCTGTTTCTGGTGCGCAATGAGACAGAACGCCGTGCCACGCTCGGCTCCATCGGCCCCGTCTGGGACGGCAATGAAGTATGGCTGCTGGCCGGCGGCGGCACACTCTACTTCGCCTTTCCGCTGCTCTATGCGTCGGCCTTCTCCGGCTTCTATCTACCGCTGATGATCGTATTGTGGTTGCTCATCTTGCGCGGTGTTTCGCTTGAGTTGCGCAATCACATTGATGTCGGCGTTTGGCGCGCGCTGTTGGACGGTGTCTTTGGTTTCGCCAGTGCTCTGCTTGCCATCTTCTACGGTGCGGCACTGGCGAACGTACTCCGCGGTGTACCACTCAACGCCGACGGATATTTCTTCCTGCCTCTATGGACCAACTGGCAGCCCGGAGCCCACCCCGGCATTCTCGACTGGTACACAGTCATCGGCGGACTGGTTGCTCTCATCGCGCTCACTCTGCACGGAGCGCTCTGGCTCACCATCAAGGTTTCAGGCGATCTGGAAAAGCGCGCGCGCAAGCTGGTGACGCCGCTCTGGATTGGGCTGATCGTGCTCACAGTCGTCAGCCTGATTGCCACGATTGCCGTGCGGCCGGAAAGCCTGCACAACTACAACATGTATCCGGTCTCCTATATCGTGCCGCTGGGCGTGATCGTTACGCTCTTCCTTATCTGGCATTGGAACCGGAAGCAGCAGGCGGTGAAGGCCTTCGTCGCCTCTTCGTTCTACCTGTTCTTCATGCTGGCCGGCGCCTGCTGGGGCGTGTATCCCACCTTGCTACCTGCAACCACCGGAGATGCAAACGACATTACGCTCGCGCGTGCAATCAGCGGTCCGCACACGCTGGCTGTGGGTCTCGTCTGGTGGACCTTCGGCATGATTCTCGCCGTCAGTTACATGGTCTTCGTGTACTCACGCTTCAAAGGCAAGGCTGACGCCGGCTCCGCTGCTCACTGAGATACACTGCGATTCAGCCTGTCTCATGTCCTGGACAGCCGAATTCACGCATGCCTCAGGTCATTCATGCATCCGGAGTCCGCAAGACCTACGGTCGGACTGTCGCCGTCGCCGATGCTTCCTTTCACGTGGAAGAAGGCGAGATTTTCGGCCTCATCGGCCCCAACGGAGCGGGCAAGACCACAACCATGGAGTGCATCGAAGGGCTTCGCAAGCCGGACGGCGGCGAGATACAAGTGCTCGGGCTCGATCCATTTAGACAGTCGCGCAAGCTGCAGGACCGCATCGGTGTTCAGCTACAGCTTGCCCAATTGCAGAAGCGTATTAAAGTGTGGGAAGCGGTGGACCTTTGGGCTTCGCTCTATCGCAACAAGAGCGTCGATGCCGCGCGACTGCTTGATCAACTCGGCCTGACCGAAAAGCGCAATGCATGGTTCATGACTCTTTCCGGAGGCCAGAAGCAACGCTTATTCATTGCCCTTGCTCTCATCAATGATCCTGAGGTCGTCTTTCTCGACGAACTCACAACGGGCCTCGATCCGCAGGCTCGGCTCACGATCTGGGAACTGGTTCGTGGCATCCGCGCGCGCGGTAAAACTGTCTTCGTCACCACACACCTGATGGAAGAAGCCGAACGACTTTGCGATCGCGTGGCCATTATGGATCATGGGCGAATCATCGATATTGATTCTCCCGAGCAGCTGGTGAGGCGCCACTGTCCGGAGTGCACCATTATTGTCGAAACCGAGTTTCCGCAGGCACGTGGTCTTTTCCAGGAAATTCCGGGAGTAGAGGAAGTCCACTTGGACGGCGATCGCTTCACGGTCCGCGGTACCGGCGACCTTGTCACACAGGTCATTCACTGCATTTCCGAGAACCGGATGCGCGTCACCGATTTTCGTACGATTCTGCCCAGCCTTGAGGATGTCTTTCTCAAACTCACGGGCCACTCAATACGAGAGTAGGAAGTGACGACAATGCTGCGGAGTCTCCTGAAGCTGACATGGATTGAGATAAAGGTCTTTCTGCGTGAGCCGATGGGCGCAATCGGCACAATCGTCATTCCAGTCATCTTCTTTCTCGTGCTTGGAAAGTCGGCGGGATTCAACCAGCCCATTGCTTCAGCCAGCCTTCCCGTCCTTGTTTCTTTGTTCATTGCCATCAACGCCGTGCTCTCCATGGTGAACATCGTCTCAATCTATCGCGAGGGTGGAATCCTCAAGCGCCTTCGCGCCACTCCGCTTCGGCCCCAGACAATTCTTGGCGCACACATCCTCGTCAAACTGCTGTTCACTGCAATTTCTCTCTTGCTGATGTTTCTTGCCGGCAAGCGCTACTTGATCTTCCAGGCGGGCGTCTCCATTCCCTCCTTTGCCTGTGCACTACTTCTCAGCACCATCGGCATCATCTCCATCGGCTTTCTTATTGCCAGCATCGTACCCACGGCGCGCTTCGCCCAGCCCATCGGTGCGCTCATTCTTTATCCAATGATCGGCATCTCTGGGCTGTTTGTTCCAATCCACCGAATGGGGCCCATTATCGGTACGGTCGCCCGCATGCTGCCGATGACGTATGCCGTCAGCCTCCTCAACGGCATTTGGAATGGCGACGGGTGGGCGCACCACCTGGGTGACGTCGCTGCCCTGGTGTTCTTTTTCTTCCTCTTCAGTGCTCTCTCTGAGAAGTTTTTCCGCTGGGAATAATGCCGCATGGGTCTTCCAAATGCGTACCGCCTGAAACAGGCTTCGTTCTTATCTAACGTTCACTGCTCCAGCCGCAACCCCTCCCCCGTGTCCTTAATCCTGTAGATGTACGCATGCGATTTCCTTCCATCGAATGGATGATGCACCACGAAACGCAGGCTCCCATCGAACGCGTGAAAAATCATGCCATGTCCGCTGTCGTTGCCCAGCAGAATGCCCTCCTGCTTCCACGGCCCCTTCAGCTTGCCGCTCATTGATCGCGCCACAGCCTCCACATAGCTGCCGTTCTGGTAGCTAGACCAAAGCATCAGCAGCACGCCTTTGCGCGTGCGGTAGAGCTCCGGTCCGTCCGTGACATACGTCTGCGGCGTGTTCACCGTCTCCTTGCGTTCATCCAGCCAAGGCGCATCGGATGCCTTGAAGAGAAAGAACGGCTTTCCTGCTGCGGCTGAAAGATCCGGCTTCATCGCGATTGCTTCCATCTGCCCATCCAGCACCTGCAGCCACTCATGCGCGTACACCATGTACGGCGTCCCATCCTCAACCCAGAATGTTCCGTCAAGAGTGGTGTAGTCACGCGGAGGAATCGGCGCATCCACAATTGTCTTGAACGGCCCCATCGGCGAATCAGCCACAAAAACCTGCGTGCCGCGCGGATGCAATCCCTCGTGGCCTGCATAGCTCACTTCGATTCTCGTGTTGCTCGGTGGCGGCGGGTTCTCAAGCACAAGCGGCACTTTCTGATTGTTGAGCGTGGCGAAGAGGTAGTACTTGCCGTTGTAGAGATGCACCTCCGGCGCCCAGAGGAACTCGGCTGGATCGGCCCACGATCCATCTGGAATTTCGAAGACGAGATACGGACCTGACCACGATTCAAGATCCCTGCTCGTGTAGGCAATCACACCGCAATGGCCGTCCTTTGCGTTGCGCGGACCGCTGCTCTGATAGAGGTAGTAAGTCTGCGTTGCTTTGTCGGCAAGAATGAATGGATCGTGGGCGTGAATCTCCGGTAGCTTGAGCCCATGCTGCACTGCAATCTGCGCGCCGAGCAAACACGTCATCGTGAGCCATGATCCAACAACAGCGGAAAGCGCGAAGAGAACCCGTTTCACTAGTAAAGACTCCTTTGGGCAGTATGGTGCGCAGCGACTTTGAAGGAACACCGGCATGCGCGTGACACAACACACTGCCGACGAAGCGTTGCCTGCAGCCGACACCGAAGAATACGCGACGTGCAGGGTGAGCAGCCAGCCGCAGCGCGCCAAAATGAAGAGCCGGGGATTGCTCCCCGGCCCTTCACTCTAAGTATTGCTTGTTATGTAATGTTGCTATCTATTTTCGCTATGTATTGTTGCTATAAAGTCACCAGCTCTCCCGCCTGCTGCAGTTGTTTGAATCCTCGAGCCTGTGCTTCGAGCTCCGGGTCCCAGTTCTTCGGCTGGTAGATGCAGCAGGGTTCCTGTGCAAGAGGGTCGCCGGTAAGGGCGTAGGCCCGTGCCCGCGATCCACCGCAGATTTCCTTGAATTCGCATGCGCCACACTTGCCTTCAAGCTTGCTCGTGTCGCGCAGTGCCTTGAAGATGGGTGCCTCGCGATAGATTTCCGCAAGCGGCGTCTGCTTCACATTGCCTGCGTGAATCGGCAGAAAACCGCTGGGGTATACGTTGCCCATGTGCGAGATGAACATGAAGCCCTTGCCGTCGTTCACGCGCCGCGTGGCCCAGCCGTGCGTGCGGGTCTGTGCGTCGGCCTGCGGCGTTCCTGGCTCGTACTCCGCCGCGGCATGGGGATGGCCTCCCGGGTGCCCATGTCCCATTTTGCGTTCTTCCAGGTTGTGCTGCAGCAGATAACGGCGATAGTGCATGGCCTCGGTGGTCTTAATCTGAAAGTTCACGCGCTGCGACAGCTCGTAGATCTTCCCGAAGACCTGTTCAAATTCTTCGCCGCTCAGCAGATCGTCCAACTGGCCGCGTCCCACTGGAACCAGGAAGAAGACGTTCCACATTACAATTTTCTGCTTCTCGAACAACGCACATAGATTGTCGAGATCCTGCGCGTTGTGGCGGCTGATGGTGGTGTGAACCTGGATGGGAATGCCGGCTTCGTTAGCCCACTCGATTGCCTGAATGGTGCGAGCCCATGCGCCGGGCAAACCGCGGAATGCGTCGTGAATCTCCGGGCAGGAGCCGTCCAGCGAAATGCCAAGCCGGACCAGCCCTGCTTCCTTCATCTTGAAAATTGCTTCGCGTGTAAGCAACGGCGTGGCGCTGGGCGTTACCGCCACTTTCACGCCCTGGTCAGAGGCATAGCGAATCAGCTCAAACAGGTCTTTGCGCTTGAGCGGATCGCCGCCGGTAAACACGAAGATGGGCACGTGCATTTCCGCAATCTGGTCAATCAGGGCCTTGCTTTCTTCCGTGTTCAACTCTTCAGGGTGGGCAATGGGCTGCGCGGCCGCCCGGCAGTGCTTGCAGGCCAGGTCACACGACTGCGTGACCTCCCAAATGGCCAGAAAGGGCTTCTCGTCGTAATCGATCCCGCCTCGTGCGGGAATTTGATGCATTGGCTGCATGGGACCTCCCGTGCTTCCTTTTCAGCAGACCACCAACCGCATAGGCAAATCTGTGATTTCTATCACGATTCGAGCGTCGGACAGTCTGAACGCGGGGTTTTAAGCGGACTTTTACTGGACAAATGACCAAATCAGGCGCACAATCCGCAGCAATGGGAGTCCTGTCTGGCGACTTTGCTCCAGACACTCGCCTCTGCCTTACCTGAGGTGCTTCGCCCTTATTAAGTATGCGCTGCATGCAGAGTGATCTAAATCACCTGCGCCTGTATTGCCGCACACCGCAGTCCCACCTGTTACGCGTCTAACATAGAGGGTTTCAAGAAGGAGGTTCCCATGGCCGTTTCCACCAAGGCTGAGTGGAGCAATCCCTCCACCATTCTGTTCGCCACGGAAATTCCGACCGACGAGAGAGTTTTTCGCTTTGCGGTGGCGCAGGCGAAGGAATTCAAGGCACATCTGATCCTGTTGCATGCCTATGACACGCTCGTGCTGACTGGTTCGGATGCGACCGGCGTGCGCTACTACGACTTCGAGTCCGCGGCGCGGATTGAGACAGCACATCTTGAGCCGCTGGCGGAGAGGGTACGTGCTCAAGGCGTGAGTTGCGCAATTGCGGTTCGGCCGGGTTTGCCTGCCGATCAGATTCTGAAGTTCGCGGAGGAGCACTCTGTCGACCGCATTGTGATGGGCACGCACTCGCCCGGACCCATCGGCAAGCTGCTTGTCGGCTCGGTTGCGGAAAGCGTGCTGCGCAATGCCACCGTGCCGGTTTTCATCGTAGGGCCTGAGACCGTGGATGGCGGATATCGCAACTTTGAGACGCGCACAATTCTCTGCGCGGTGAGCCTGGCGGAGACCAGTACCACGCTGGCGAGGTTCGCAGCGGAGCTGGCGCTTCAACATAAGGCGCGGTTGCTTTTGCAGCACGTCATCATCCCGCAGGAGCGCGAAGAGGCGCTTGCCGATCGTACAGTTGGCCAAATTGAGCACGATCTGCTGCTGCTGATTCCGTGCGAACTCCGCGAGAAGATTGAAGTGCAGGCCATCGTGGTGCACGGTGACCCAACCGAGGAGCTGCTCTTCCAGAGTCGCGCGCAGCAGGCTGAGTTGCTGGTTCTGGGTGCTCAAGGGGCCTCAGCCTTCGCCGCCGCAACGCGCAACGGCGTGGTGTACAAAGTGCTGGCGGGCTCGCACAGCCCGGTGCTCACGTTGTCGCCCGTCGTGCTGGCCAAATGCGGCGTGAAGGTGGAGAAGGGCCTGTCGTCTGAAGTTTTTCTCGCGGGCGTTTTCTAGTCTGCGCGCACGCCCGCTTCCAACCCTGCCGGCAGGGAATACGGGCTTCCGGTTCATTCGAATCGGAAGCCCGTTGTATCTGCACTCATTTTTCGCTACTTCGCCGGAGCCTTCGGGTCGGCGCATTCCTTGCCATCGCATAGCGCGCCGGTAATCCCCTTGCCTTCTTCGATGGTATAAATGCGATCCACCGCCGGGAGTTTGACCGTTTCCTTCTGGCCTGAGGGCCAGTGAATCTCCGCTGTGCCGGCATCGGTCGCATCGCCCAGGCCAAAGTGTAGCCGGCGGTCATTGGCGGAGATATAACCTCCGCTCGCCATGACATCCTGCCGCTGGCGCATTCCATTCGCCGTGAGGAACACCGTCGCGCATGTGGCGTCAAGGGGGCTCTTCTTGCCGGTCTTGGGATCGGTCCCTCCCACCAGCTTCAGCTCAACCCAATGGTGATGGTCGGCATTTACGTTTCGCAGCAGCACTGGCGGCCCGTCGACGGGATTGATGACCACGTCGATTTTGCCGTCGTTGAAGAGATCGCCGAAGGCGGCGCCGCGCGCGGGAAGCACAACGGCGAGTCCCGACCCAACCACCGGCTTGATGTACTGGAACTTGCGGCCCTTGGGAGTGTCGGGGATGTTGTGGAACAGGAGAGGCCGTTCCGCCCACGTAGTGCCCCAGTCGTGCTGGTCCACCTCTGGATACACATGTCCGTCCACCATAAAGAGGTCAAGCCAGCCATCGTTATCGTAGTCAATAAAGCCGTCGCCCCAGCCCACAAATGGAATCGTTGTCTGCGCAATGCCGGCCTTGTAGCTCACGTCGGTGTAACTCACGTTGCCGTCGTTATGGAACAGCACCTTATAGTCGTCGCCGAAGTCGGTGACGAAGAAATCGATCAGGCCATTATTTTCGTAGTCGCCGGCCGCAATGCCCATGGATGCGATTTCGCGACCATCTTTATTGAGTGCAAAGCCGGAGAGATAGCTTTGGTCATCAAAGGTGCCGTCGCCTTTGTTGATGTACAGATAGTTGGGTTCGGAGTCGTTGCCGACAACCAGGTCCGGCTTGCCGTCGCCGTTCACGTCCACAAAGATCGTGGAGAAACCGTAGTACTTGTCCTTGTCCATCACGCCGGCCTTGGCCGTCACATCGGTAAACGTTCCGTCGCCGTTGTTGTGGAACAGGTGATCCGGCTCGCCCTCCAGTCCGCGCGGTCCGCAGTTCACCGTTACACCGCGATAAAGACACGAGGCAAAACCCACGGCCTTCGAGCCTGAGGCCGGCATATTGTTCCGGTCGAAGTGCACGTAGCCCGTGACATACAAGTCGAGCTTTCCATCGCCGTCGTAGTCGCCCCAGGTTGATCCGGGCGTCCAGTTGTCCACCGCAACTCCGGCCTTCTCCGCCATGTCGGTGAACGTTCCATTGTGGTTGTTGTGGTAGAGCCGGTTCTTGCCGTAGTTCCCCACGTAGAGGTCGGGCCAACCGTCGTTGTCGTAGTCGGCCACCGAGCAGCCATAGCCCCACCGCTCATTGGTCACGCCAGCCTGTTCGCTCACGTCGGTAAATGTGCCGTCGTGATTGTTGCGGAACAGCGCGGCTTTTGGCTCGGGCTCTTTGCCGTCGAGTGCCTTGAACGTTGAACCATTCACCAGATAAATGTCGAGCCAGCCGTCGTTGTTGTAGTCGATGAGGCAGACGCCGGAGCCGTTGGTCTCGACAATGTACTGCTTTGCGGGTGTGCCCATCTTGTGGGTCCATCCCGACAGGCCGGCCTTCTTTGTGATGTCTTCAAAAATCATCGGCCCTTTGTCGACAAAGCCGCCCGCGGTGATGGGGCGTTTCTGCTCGTCGTACTGCGCAGGAGCAGCCACACCTGCAGCGATACCGCTGCTCATGCCGCTCTGCTGTGGCCGTGGCGGGGACTGCTGTGCACGTCCGGCCAGACCTCCGCTCAACAAGGCCGCACCAAGACAGCCAATCGCTCCCCATCTGTGTAACACCATGTATCCTCTTCGGGTTGCAGTTTATCGCACTTGTAGTGCGCACATGCCAAACCCTTGCCCAGGTGCGTCCCAGACTACTGGATTCTTTGACTCCTGATGGCAACGAACAGCACTTCTGCGTATACTGTCTGCCATGGGCGGCTCAAGCTTTGCCCGCCCGGGATAGGGGTGCGTCTTCCGCAGGGACTTCGGTTCACAGGCGTGCGACGTTCCGCCATCGGAGTTCAACCGCTGGCGCGCAGTGGTTCGCGTGCTGCGAAGTACCGCGGATGTGCTCGGCACCACCCTCCTTCCTGATTGCTGTACCCTCTGCGGCTCCCCTCTGCCGCGCCTTTCTGTTGCGCCAATCTGTGATGTTTGCTGGTCGGAGATGACCCCGCTCACAGAGAAGGCGTGCGTCCGTTGCGGCGACTCGCTTGACCCGAGCTCCCTCAATACCGGGCGCACAGATTGCCGGGCATGCAGGCTGGCGCCCCCCGCATTCACGCAGGCTGTTTCCTATGGGCATTTCGATGGACGCATGCGCGATGCCATCCATGCCCTGAAGTACGATGGCCTGCAGGCAGCCGCGCGCGGACTTGGAGAAAAGCTTGCAATCGCCATCGCTTCACTCCATGCGATTGCGCCGGCGGAAATGCTGGTTGTGCCGGTGCCCCTGCATCGCTCCCGCTATCGCATGCGCGGCTTTAACCAGACCCGGTTGCTGGCGGAACATGCCTTGAAGTCCCTTTCTAGGAGCCATGCTCAATGGAAGCTGGAGCTTTCACCACGAACACTTTTACGCATCCGGGCCACTAACTCGCAAACGGGACTCTCTCGCCGCGAGCGGCGGCAGAATCTGCGCAAGGCCTTTGCTGTAGACAGCGCGACGGCCGTTGCGGGGCGTGATGTGCTGCTCGTCGACGACATTCTGACCACGGGCGCCACGGTGCGCGCAGCCAGCAGGGTATTGATAGAGGCCGGCGCTAAGTCTGTGTGGGTGGCAACCTTGGCGCGCGCAGGCCGTATCAGTCATCGTGTTTCATTCGCGGGAGCGCCGCTGGGCGCTTCCACAACGGCGCAATTGCCGCCGCAACCTTTCACCGCAACGCACGGCATGCAGGCAACACATCACCAACCATCTTTTTGATTGAGGGGACCGAAGGATGTCGCTGGGAAAAGCCATGATTCATGCACGCAAGCAAAAAGCGGCGGCCCGTGCCGCGGTTCTGACCGCGGAGCACACTGCCGTCCACGCACACGCGCATCAGAATCACATTCTGCAGATGCCTGTGCTCGTACTCAACGCTTCCTATGAGCCCATCAATATCTGCGGTGCGCGGCGCGCTCTGGTGCTCGTGCTCAAGGGCATCGCGCGTACTGAAGAGGAGCACGGACTCCTTCTCCATGCGCAGCGCAGCAATGTTGCCATGCCCTCGGTCATTCGCCTGCTTGAGTACCGCCGCATTCCTCACCAGACCCGCGCCCTCTCGCGCAAGAACATCCTGCTGCGCGACCGCAACACCTGCCAGTACTGCGGCGTCGTGCTCCCCTCCAGCGAGCTCACCCTCGATCACGTCATTCCGCGTTCGCGCGGCGGCAACTCCACGTGGGAAAACCTCGTCGCCTGCTGCCATGCCTGCAATCGACGCAAAGGCAACCGCCTGCTCAATGAGATTGACGACATGACCCTGATGCGTGAGCCGCGCGCCTTCTCTCTGCACACCAGCCGCCAGATCATGCGGATGCTGGGCCGCGGCGATGACCGCTGGCGCAAGTACCTCTTCTATTAGGCTTCCTGATTCTGTTGATGCTGATTCACTGAACGTGCTTGAATGCAGGCTGGATCCGCCATGCCCAAGGAAATCCCTGCTCATCCAGCAACGGACCGCTCGCCTGCACCGTTGGCGCGAATCCTCGGCCTTGGCTTCGGTGTCGCCGTCATCTTCGGCGGAACCGTTGGTGTCGGCATCTTGCGGCTGCCGGGAACCATCGCCGGCCAATTGGGCAACTTCTGGCTCATCCTTCTCGCATGGATACTCGGCGGAGCCTACGCTCTTCTGGGCGCGATCCAGTTATCTGAACTAGGCACGGCCTTGCCCCAGGCGGGCGGCTTTTACATCTACTCCAAACGCGCCTACGGTCCTGCAGCAGGCTTTGCCACCGGCTGGGCAGACTGGCTCAATAACTGCGCCGTCATCGCCTCCGGCGCGGTCACTGCCTCCGCCTATCTGGCCGCACTTGTTCCCTCGCTCGTACCGTGGCAGGTCCCCGTTGCGTTGGCCATTCTGCTCGTCTTCTGCGCATTGCATCTGGCCGGTCTGCAGTTCGGCAGCAACATCCAGAAAGTCACCAGCGCCACAACGGCGGCTGTGTTGCTGCTTCTCGCCGCCGCGTGCCTGTTGCATCCGGCGCCGGCCTTCGCCGCATCGCTCCCGCACTCATTGCGTCGCGCAGGCTTTCTCGCTGCCCTGGCGCCCATCGTCATCGCATTGCGCGCCATCGTGGTTACCTACGACGGCTGGTATGAGGCCATCTATTTCACTGAAGAAGACACCGACGCCGCGCATCATCTGCCGCGCGCAATGATTGGCGGTGTTGTTCTTGTAATCGGACTCTACCTCATCATGAATCTGGCCTTCCTCCATGTGCTCTCCATCCCCACTCTTGCCGCCTCCACGCTGCCCGCCGCCGACGCCGCCGGCATCGTCTTTCCTGCCTGGGGAGGGCAATTCGTCACCATTCTGTCCTTGCTCACCCTGCTCAGTCTCATCAACGCGGTCCTGCTCGGTGCGCCCCGCATCCTCCTGGCCATTGGGCGCGATGGCCTCTTCACCGAACGTGCCGCGCGCGTGGGTCCGGGCGGAACTCCCGTTGTGGCCTTGCTTATGTCCGGCCTGGCCGCAGCAGTACTCATCGTGAGCGGAAAGTTCGACGACATCATCGCCGTCGCTGCCATCCTTATCGCTGCCATGTACTCGGCCAACTACATTGCCGTGATTACGCTTCGACTGCGCGAGCCCGAACTGCCAAGACCCTACCGTGCGTGGGGATACCCCGTCACCACTCTGCTGGTGCTTGGCTGCTCGCTGCTGTTTCTTATCGCCGCCATCCACGACGATCCGCGCAGCGCCCTCCGTGCTGCCGCGCTTCTGGCGGTTGCGCTTCCTGCTTACGGCTTCATGCGGTGGCGGCGCCGCCGAATTTCCGTAACAGAGAACAATTAAATGCGTTCGTCTGTGAAATCATCCAACGGAAGGGAACTGCCGATTGTTCAAGTACGCCATAGTTCGCACACCAGGGTCAAACTTCGCCGATGGCCTCACCACCGTCTCGCTTGGCAAACCGGACTTTGCCCTTGTCCTTGAGCAGCACGCCGCTTACTGCGCAGCGCTGGAGGGCTGCGGCCTCGCTCTCACCACACTCGATCCCGATCTTCATTTTCCCGATTCCACTTTCGTTGAAGACACCGCAATCGTCACCGAACACGGCGCCATTCTCATGCGTCCCGGTGCCAAATCCCGCGCCGGTGAAGTTGACGCCATCAAGCCCGCGCTTGAGCATTTCTTCCCGACCATACCCGCCATTCAAAGCCCCGGTACCGTCGACGGCGGCGACATCTGCGAAGCCGGAACGCATTTCTTCATTGGCCTCTCGCACCGCACCAATGAGGAAGGAGCTCGCCAGCTCGCCGCGCATCTGGCCGCGCTCGGCTACACCTCGTCCACCATCGACGTGCGCGCCATGACTACCATCCTCCATCTCAAGAGCGGCATCGCCTTTATTGGCGACAACACGCTCGTTGTCATGGAAGAAATGGCCAACCGGCCTGAGTTTGGCCGCTTTCGTCTCGTTCGAGTGAGCGAATCAGAGAGCTACGCCGCCAACTGTGTCCGCGTGAATGAGCGCGTTCTGATGCCCGCAGGTTATCCCCGCCTTCAGGCCCAGCTCGTATCGCTCGGCTTTCAGCCCTTACCACTGGAGATGTCAGAATTTCGCAAGATGGATGGCGGCCTGAGCTGCCTTTCGCTGCGCTTCTGAGCTTGCGCTCAATATTGCCCGCTTAGTCCGCGCACAAATGTGCCTGCCGTTCCGACGGTACAAGCCAATGGCGAAGCGGAGACCGTGCCAGGTGAGTGGATGAGCTCAGTCTCCGCTGCCGGTTCGTTGCTTCACATCAATGGGGTCGCAGCACGAGCTTGTCACGCAAGCCGCCCACAATGGCTCCCACAGTCAGTGCGGCCAGCACCACATAGCCCGCTTCAAGCAACAAAAGATCGTGCGGCAATCGTGCAAAGCCGTACCAACTTGCCACCACCACCACTCCGCATAGCACCGCGGACATCAGCAATCCCTGCAGCACACCCTTGCGATGAGACACGGCAAGCAGCCAGGCGACTCCGTAAGCGAAGAGAAGACAGACAGCCGCGCTGAGCAGGTGCGGCGATAGCCACGCCACAATCTCCTTCACTTGCGCTTGAGTGAGTCCGGCATCCTGCGTTAACCGCGCGCGAAACAAATAGTGTGAGTGCCAGATGAGCCCCACGTACCAGGCGGCAAACGCTCCCAGGAGCACGGGAAGATGGTAGATCTGCTTTCTGCCCGCCTTCACTTTCACTTCATGGTACGGTTCCGCATGAACTGCATCGGACAGGCAGTCTTGGTTGCAGTGGGAGCGCTCCGGCCAGCGCGTGCAGTCACACAGGCGCAAATCCGGATTTCCATTCATGACGGTCGCTGAAGCGTGTTCCAGATCAATGTTGACGACTGCCGCTTGATGGTTCTCCGGGCATGTCACTGGCCGACCGCCAGAATAGCGATCGGAAATTGCACGGCGCCAGGATGCAGGGAGAAGTAGCAGGAAGGCTACAACCACAAGGAAGAGCACGAGCCAAATGAGTAAGAAAACCATGGCCCACCACCTTTTGAGCCGAAGTCTGACCCCCTTCCTACAAGCCTTTCAGTGATCTCTATCACGACTACCGGAGAGTCAAGGGTTGCTTGCCGTCGTGGTTGCGGTCGCGCTTTCCTGTTCGCAACGGACGAAATTCAGTTTCTTGCCCAAGAAGTGGGCAGATCATTCTGCAGTCCAACTCGGATGTTCGCGCTACTCCACGCGAAACCGCGCCGCCAGCGCCGCTCGCGCCTGCTCCAGTTGGTTTGCCCGCACCAGAATGTAATCCGTATCGAATGTCGACAGCGCGAAGATGCCCACCTTCGCCTCCGCAAGCGGCTCCAGAACGGATGCCAGCACGCCCGTCAGCGCGAAATCGATCGTTCCGGCAATCCGAAACGCCCGCCAGCCCTTTTCGCTGCGGACGTCGTTCGGAACAGCTGCCTCCGGGCATACGATCGAGAGCTCGTCGCCGGTCCGCATCGCGCATGCCAGCGGTTTTGCGTTCATCGCAAGCCACGCCGGCAGTGGCGCATCACCGTCGAGTCGTGCCACGGCTAGATCGCCTTCCAGCAATCGCAAGGTCAGGTCCATGCAGCTATTATCGCTGCGGCTTGTCCTCCGCCGGTTGCGCGGGTTTGGCTGGTGCCTGTCCGCTCTGTCCAGGCTTTTGCTGGCCGTTATTCGTAATATCCTGGCCGTTGTAAAGAATCTTGATGCTCGAGCCGAATCGCTTGTAGTCCGTGTACTTGATAATGTCGCGGATGTGCACATCCTGCGCCATGTATCCGCTGCCGCCGGAAAAGTGCAATACCCCTTCAGCGCGTGTATACACGGGAAACCAGTAGTGACCGTCAATCTGCTGCCGCCAGGTCATAAAGGGTGGATGCAGATCCTCGTGCCCCTTGCGCGTATCATCCGGGACCATGCGCCCATTGGTCACCACAATCTGCAGATCGGTTGCGTCCACCCAGATGCGCCCCAGCAGGTAGCGCTTGTCTTTCTTGATCTCCTTCGGAGAAACATCGAAGACGTAACAGTAGACCTCATCCACTTTCTGCTTACCCACATACTGAATGTTGTATTCAGGCACATCCTCCGTGGTCAGCACAAACGGATACCCGTGCTGAATATCGCTCAGGTCTGAAGGCGTCATTTGCACGCGTTCCAGCGTGCTTTCGGGTGCAAAAACAACTTTTTCCGTGCGCCTGCCTGAGGGGTCAAAGATTACGTCGTCCACCTCATACCACTGGCCATCCACCTTCCCATCGTCATCAATGGTTTCAACACGTGCTGCGCGACGGTAGGTGTAATGATTCAGGGCTTCGCGATACTCGCTCTCCTTGGCGGAAAACTCCTTGATGATCTGGTCGGCCGGAGTGGTCGGAGGTCGTGTATCCATCGGGCCGAAGCCGGCGTCGAGCGCCATGGGGGTAAAGCTGTCTTTGTCCTGCGCAGGCAGGTGCAGCACGCAAGCACCAATCAAAATGGCTAACCATAAGCGTTTGAGCATATTATTTTTTCTTGAGACCCCCTACCTGCAGGTTCGGCGGATTGACCCATGCGCGCGAATTCCACAGGGTTGCATCTTTCACTACAACATTAGACGCATGGACAGGCCGACCGGAAAAACTCGAAAATTGAGTCCTATCCTGAAAGCGGTTAACTGAATTACGGAAGGTACCGCTGATTGCAGAACTTTACTCCTTGCATGCCTTGGCTGGTTATATGATGCAGAATCAGTAGATTCGCTGATTGACTGCAACCCATTGGCTTGCAGCACGCTAAGGCAGGAGGCGGCGCGGGCGGACACGCCGCTCGAAAGGCTAGTCTCAGGAGTCCCGCTGCATCGATGCCCAACTACTACCTGCTTCCGGCAGTCGCACTTACGGCAATCCTGCTGCCCGCGCTGCTCTATCTTTATCTGCATCTCAAGAGACTTCGTCCGCTGCTTTGGTTCTTCGGACTGATATTTGCTCTCATCGGGCTGGTGCAGCAGTTCCCAGGACCCACATGGGATCTGAGTAACTCCCACGCCCATCCGCTGAGTGCGGCACTTGGGCAGAGTGCGGCTCAAATAAGCGCAACACTCTTTCTCTGGGCACTCTCACCTCTCGTTTTTCGCATCGGCAGAGCACGCATTCCTTATGCGATTCCCTTTGCCATTCCGTTAATTGCTTATGCCCTCCTGCTCCACCTGGGCTTCGCCGGCCGCCAGCCCGGCGGACTGCCGTTCCTGCTTTTCCCTTCGCTGGGTGCGCTTTCCCTTCTGGTGGGAGCCTTCTGGGGTTACTCCAAAGGGAGCATGCCCACCTGGCTCGGCCTCAGCCTCTGTGTCGTTTTAGGTGGCGTTGCACTCAGCCTTTGCGTAACGGCCGGCGGCGGGTGGCCGCTCATCTTTACGCAATGCGCACTCAACTTTGTCGCAGCGCTGCTGGTGTTCTTCGCCTTCAAGCGCTTTTCGCCTGGCACCGTTCTGCTCTCAGCGGGATTGTTGGCCACCGTGTTTCAACTCGCCGGTTTGGCCCGGTTTGCAACTGTCTACCCTGAACTGGTGCTGCCATTCAATCGTGTTGCCGTACTCGGCTTTGTCGTGGTTGCCATTGGCGCGGTTGTGCTTGAGCTTGAAGATGATCTCGTTGCGCTCACCGCCGCGCAAAAACGCGAGCGCCAGTCGCGCGATGAGCTCGCCGCCTACACCCGGCTCACCATGAGCCGGCGCCGGCTTGAGGACTTTGATCGCCAGGCCAACCAGCTCTGCCAGACAATTGTGACCAACAGCCGGTTTGCGCAGGCAGCCATCCTGCTTCTCCAGAACACGGGCCAGTACCGGCTGGCCGGTGCGGCAGGATTCGACGAAGCGACCTTCAGCGCCTTTGAAGCCCTCGCCAGCCGCATTGCGCCTGCGGACTTTCTGGCTCCCGGCACGGTAAGTCCGGCAGTCCAGGACAGTCAGACTTTCCACTTGAATATGGGGCCCTGGCTGTTGCCGGGCGACGACCTGAAGCGCCTGGGCATGACCGCCGCGCTGGCCACGCCCATGTATGGCCGCGGTTCCACAGAGGGCGCCATCATCCTCGCTTCGCCGCGGGATCCCAGCGAGCCGATTCGCCCTGAAGACCTGCGCCCCGTTGAAGTGCTGTCAGCGCGTATTCAGGCTGCACGCGGGCAATCCATGATGCTCGAAAAGTTGATCGACGCGGAAAAGTTTGCCGGTCTCGGGCAACTGGCCAATAACGTAACTCGCCAGCTCAACAATCCGCTTACCGTGGTGCTGGGGTATGCCTCGCTGCTCAATGAGGCGCCGGACATCAGCCCGCAAAACCGCCGCGCCGTCGACGCCATTCTGAATGAAGCCCGCGCCATGCGCCAGACCCTTGAAAGTCTCGCCCGTATGTCGCGCTCGCAGAATGAGCATTTCTCCGCCATCTCCGTCTCTGAGCTCCTCACGGATATGGAGCAGCTCCACCGCTCTGAATTTGTCCATCGCGGCATCGACTTCCGGCTCCACATCGCGCCCGGCCTGCCGCGCGTGCTGGGTAACTCGCAGCAGGTACGCCAGGCCGTACTGTACTGTCTGCAGTTCGCCATTGAGACAGTGGAGAGCATGGATTCCGCCGAGGAGCGAACCGTGCGCATGGAAGCCACCTCCGAAGGGGACTACGTGCGGATTCGCATCTCCCATACGGGGCCCGGCTTCCTCAATCCCACCCGCGCCTTTGAGTCCTTTGTGCCCGCCCAGGCCGTTGCAGAAACCGCCGGCCTCGGTCTCAGCCTGTGCGCCACCATCCTGCGCGAAAACAACGGACGTATCTCCGCCGAGAACAGCGAGCCCCGCGGCGCCGCCATTATTCTCGAGCTCCAGGCGGCTTAGTCCGCACCCTTTGCAGATTGATTTCTGAAACTCACTACAATTGGGATAGCGAAGGGCGCGATTTGTGCGTGCCTCCGGCCGGCTCTCGCAAAGTCATGCATTTTTGAGCGAAAGAATGCGGTACAGAGCCGTCCTGGAGACAAAATCGAGCAAAAATTGGCAAAATCTTGCACAAATTGTAGAGCAGACATCCATATAAGCCACATCGATTCAATAGATTACAAATTTAATCTCTTGACCCACCCCCTCCCCCTCGCTCAATGATGCAAATCATCAGCGATTCTTTCGCGACACTGTTTTGGGTCTCAGACGCGCGCACAGAACTCGCTACCACTTGCGGTGTACACTTTCTCTTCGCGCGAACCTGATTCGCGCGTCGGAGATGCCGATGAACCGCCGTTGTCTTGCTCTTCTTCTATTCGTGTTTGTCCTTGCTCCATTCGCTTCTGCGCAGAATCCTGATGCAAAGCGCCCCATGACCTTCAAAGACATGATGGCCATGAAGCGTCTCGGCGATACGGCCGTTTCGCACGACGGCAAGTGGTTGGCCTATTCGGTAACAACCGTGAATCTCGACCAGAACTCCAAGACCACGCAGTGGTTCATTCAGCCCATCAACGACCAAAACGCAAAGCCGCCCACCGCGGTTGCCGTCATGCAGCCCGGCGACGGCGGCCTGCAATTTTCGGCAGATGACAAGCGCATCCTCTTTCTTTCCGGTCGCGAGGGCGGCCAGCAAATCTGGCTCGCCGACTTCGACAGCAGCAATGGCACAACCAGCAACGCAAAAAAGCTCACCGATATCGCAACCGAGGCCGACAACGCCAAGTGGTCGCCCAATGGCAAATTCATCGTCTTCACATCGTCTGTTTATCCCGATTGTGCGGCCATTACTGCGTCAGACTTCAACACCGGCAATAGCTGTAACGCGGAGAAGGACAAGACACTCGCAGACAGCAAGGTCAAAGCCCAGATCTGGACGCACTTGCTCTACCGCCACTGGGATCACTTCACCGGTGACAAGCGCTCGCACCTGTTCTACGTGGCGTCCGACGGCAGCGGCATGCGCGACCTCACGCCGCACAACCCGCACGACGTGCCGCCCTTCTCGCTCGACGGCGGCGGTTGCGGCTGCGACATCTCGCCCGATAGCAAAGAACTCGCCTACACCGACAACATCGATCCGGTGCAGGCCATCAGCGTCAGCGCCCGTATCTTCACCCTCGACCTCACCAACCCCGCCGCCAAGCCCGTGCAGGTCAGCACTTCGGCAGGCGGCAACTTCTCGCCCGCCTACTCGCCTGACGGCAAGTATCTGGCATGGCGCTCACAAGCCCGCGCCGGCTACGAGAGCGACAAGTTCCGCCTCTGGCTCTACGACCGCGCAACGAAGACGATCAAGGACGTTTTGTTAGAAGCGAAGATGGCTGGGTGGACTCCCGTCAATTTTGACCGGTGGGGAGATGAATTTATCTGGTCTGACCCGCATGACATTGCGTTTACGGCCGGGGATCGCGGACAAGAATGGATTTTCAGTATCGAACTGCTTGGAGGTGGCCTGACGGTAATCGGAAAAGGGGCGGATTTCGGCTCATTGCATGAAACCCATTTGCCCGAGCGCCAACTCGGGTCGATCCTCGCTTCTGAGATGAAGGTCGACAGACCCTTCGAGGTTGTTGCGCTTTTCGATGTCGGATGGCAGTTGGAATTCGTGTGGAACTTGCGGGACTAGCCCACTTGATCGTCTGTCTACGGGTTCCAGGCGACCTCTCCCGAGCCGATAACCCACCTCAACGACTGCCCTCCTCGCCCAGCTCGACCTCCCCAAAATGGAGTCCTTCTGGTTCACCGCCAAAGACGGCACCAAGATTCAGGGCTTCCTCATCCGCCCGCCCAACTTCGACCCCGCAAAGAAGTATCCGCTCAAGTTCCTCATTCACGGCGGCCCGCAGGGCGCATGGGGCGATGTTGGTCTTACCGCTGGAACGCCGAGCTCTTCGCCGCCAACGGCTACGTCGTCGTCATGATCAACCCGCGCGGCTCCACAGGCTACGGCCAGGCCTTCGTCGACGGCGTCAACGGCGACTGGGGCGGCAAACCCTACACCGACCTGATGACCGGCCTCGACTACGCCGAAGCACATTATCCATTCATCGACAAAAGCCGCGAGTGCGCCCTCGGCGCAAGCTACGGCGGCTACATGGCCAACTGGGTCCTCGGCCACACCAACCGCTTCAAGTGCATCGTCACGCACGACGGCATGTTCAACGCCGAGTCTGCCTTCGGCTCCACCGAAGAAGACTGGTTCAACATCTGGGAGTTCAAGGGCCATCCATGGGACTACTACGGAAAACCCGACAGCGAGAATCCCTTCCGCAAATGGTCGCCATCGCTCTACGCAAAAAACTTCAAAACGCCTACTCTTGTTGTCCACTCGCAACACGATTACCGGCTCGATGTCAGCGAGGGCTTCCAGCTCTTCGATACACTGCAACTGCTCGGTGTACCCAGCAAGATGCTTTACTTCCCGGACGAAGGCCACTGGGTGCTCAAGCCTCAGAACTCTGAGCTCTGGTGGAAGACCGTGAATGACTGGGTGGACCAGTGGACTGCACCGGCAAAATAGCTGAGCTGTACATAATGCTTTGAGAAAGCACGGCAACACGCGCAAGGAGCAATTCAATTGTCTAGTTTTTACGCCATTCGTGACAGCATCCTCGTCTCCGTTGAGCAGGATGCTCCGCGTGTCACCATTCACCTGCGTGCCCTCCGCAAGGATGCACCGGAGGGTCAGGCCGCGCCGTCCAACCTGCTGCGCCAGGAGATCCGGCTCGTCTTCGAAAACGCGCAGATGGAAATCGATTCATCCAATCTGCCTACCTTTCTCCTTGAAGGCTCCTTCCGTTGCGATTCCGTCGACACAGATGAGCCCGGGGTATCCACCAAGAACGTCATTCCAGCCTCCATTCGTTCCGCCACCGGTGTCCAACTGGAGCTCTCCGGCCTACTCGAAGACAGCGGCGAATACATCACCATCAACCTCCGCGCGGAATCACTGAAGCTTGAGCCCCTCGGCGCGCCTGAACCAACGCTCTACACCCGCGCCACCATCTAGCGCGCTCCCACTATGGCCTTTCAGTCCAGATCGAAGAAGCCGCGCGAGCCGCTCAATGAGCGGGAACTCTATGACTACGCCGTAAAGGCTCTCGGCCGCGTCATGCGCACCGAAGTAGAACTGCGGCGTCTGATGCAATCCCGCGTGGAGCAAGGTCCGCACGGCCAGGCACTTATTACCGCGGTTGTCGCTCGACTCAAGGAACAGAAATATCTCGACGACAGGTCCTATGCCGAGACTTTCACGCGTTTGCGGCACGAAAATGAAAAGCTCGGCCAGCGCCTGGTGCGGCAAAAGCTGGCACAGAAGGGCGTTCCGCGCGCGGTGGCCGAGCAGGCGGTTGAAGCGCGCTATGCCGATACCAACGAAGAAACGCTTGCCCGTCAGCATCTTGAGCGCAAACGCCTCCGCAAGCCCACCAATGAAAAAGAGACGGCGCGTCTGATGCGCCGCTTGGTCGCCGCCGGCTTCTCCACCGGGGTGATCTACAAAATCCTCCGCCAGTGGGACGTCCCCGACGACTCACTGGCTGCGCTGGACAATCTTGAAGCAGAGGCGCATGCGGAAGGCGACGAAGGCTAACGCTACTTCGCTGCCAGAATCTCCGGCTGGTCAATGCTCGGAGCCGTCGCCAGCAATTCGTCGGCGTGCGCAAACAACGCCTTGGCAATGTCACCATTCAGATGCGCATTGCGTCCGGCGTCATCGGCAAAGGTGTCAAAGATGCCGAATCGCCCGTCGCCCATCTTGAAGGCGTACCATGCAACCGTCCCGGTTTCGGCCTGCGCCAACGGCAGCGCCGACTTAAGAAAATCTTCCAGCGCCTGCTCTTTGCCCGGCTTGGCCTTGAGAACCGCAAGAATAGCCAGCTTTTGCACGATGTTTCTCCTCCTGTGTCGTTATCTACCTGTTTGGATGCGCCCGGCGTTCACATCGCCTTTCCAAGCTCGCTCAGAATTTCGTCTGCCGTTGTCCGGTCACCATGTGAGCGGCTGATCTTGCGGTAGGTCACAACTCCTTTGTGGTTCAAAACAAACGTGGAAGGGTACGCAGTTTCGCGCGGCGCATCCCAGCGCAGATCATAAGCACGTGTCATGGCATAATCAGGATCGAGCACCAGGTGATAATTCGCTGGCAGCTTCTCATAGCCTTTCAAAAACTCTTTTGCATGTTCGTCCAGGTTCGCCGCAGGGCCGGGATACACCAGCAGCAGCTGTACCCCTTTGCCTGCAAACTTTTCCGCATTCACCTGGAAATCATGCGCCTGCCGCTGGCAGTAGGGGCACTGGTAGCCGGGGTAGCCGCGCAGCAGAATCAGCACAACCGGCCCTTTTTTGAGTAGCCCATGCAGGCTGACGGATTTCCCTTCAGGCGTTTTCAGCGTAAAGTCCGGAGCTTTTTCACCCACGCTGGGCGTTGCAGCATGCACAGGAACTGCAGCGATGGTCACGATGGCAGCGCAGGCTAGCAGAGCAAGACCCGCAGTACGACGTATGTTGCCAAGGCGGGCAGCAAGAGAGCTGATGAACATTCATTCCTCCTGTTGAGTCAACTCTCGTGAGAGTTCCCCTGACTGGTAAAGGTTACAGGTGCAAGTGCCGTACTTTCGATGGCCGGCCTGCAATTGCCTTGCGAATTGCCGCGAGCGGTGCGGATTGTACAAACTCCACCTTGCCCGGAGTTTGGCGAACTCCAAGTTCAATCCATAGCTTTTCTAAGTCGACCGTCACGGGCGCATCCTTCCACTGCGCGTACATGGCAGACAGCACATGGGTACCTGTTGCACGGTCGCCCACTTCAAAGGCTCTCTCCAGCGGCCAATGCTGGTCGATGGTTCCGCCCGCACCCACAATCGCCTTGAGCGCATCTTCAAGCCCTTTGCGGTTGTGCGTTTCCGGCGGATTGCGATATCCGCCTCAAGGCAAAATAACGCTCCACCCCAATAGGTGCGTCCCCATGTGTGCGTCCGGTCCATGCCTTCATCGCCACTCTGCGGCTCGCCCTGATGCATGTCGCGCGCCATGTCGTGCCATACCTTCTCAGCAGTCAGCTCACCGGTCTTCACACGGGCCAGCGGTTCCACATAGGTTGCAAGTCCCTCTTCAATCCAGTGGTGATCGCGCCGCTGCGAGGGAAATGCCCAATGCACCATTTCATGTGTCGTCACCCAGTCATCATCCAGTTCTGCCTGAGTGGTATGCTGCCCAATGCCCAGCCTCGTGAACGCCGGGCAACCATGCATGTCGCCCCAAGTGGTTCCATGAGGCTCACCGCCACGGCCTTCTTCGGGAACAACCAGGATGCATCCACGACTGATGGGAAAGCGTCCGTAATAAGCCACGATGGCAGAAACCGCCTTGCCGATGTGGTCGAGAATTGGTCCGGTGCCAAGGTCCAGATCGCCCGGCGCAAAATCCACCTGCAACACCGAATGGCCAATCTTCGCCTGGTACGAGTCCGTCATGTCCGTAGCCGGCTTAACCTTCTGCCAGTGCCACTCGCCAGCAAATGCGCAGGACGTGGCAAATCCCAATCCCGCGAGCAACAGCGCAGTCCGCGCCAGCCGCGCTCTTCTTAAGGACATGCCCATCGACCTCCCAACGAGCTTCCTTTTCATTAGGACGGAGCAGCCTTGCGATAAGTCATTTCAGCCCGTGCCCATTACACTAGAAGAACAATGCAATACCGCTCGGGTAACGAAATTCGCGAACTCTTTTTGCGCTTTTTTGAGTCGAAGGGGCACCGCCGCGTGCACTCTTCCTCGCTGGTGCCGCACAACGACCCCACGCTGCTGTTTGCCAACGCCGGCATGAACCAGTTCAAGGACCTTTTTCTTGGAGCGGAGAAGCGCGACTACTCTCGTGCGACAACCTCACAGAAATGCGTGCGCGCCGGCGGCAAGCACAACGATCTTGAGAACGTGGGCTTTACGCGCCGTCATCACACCTTCTTTGAGATGCTCGGCAACTTCAGCTTTGGCGACTACTTCAAGAAGGACGCGATTGCCTTTGCCTGGGAACTCGTCACGAGCGAAGAGTGGATGGGCATTCCCAAAGATAAGGTCTACGTGACCATCTTCGAGGGAGCAGACGGCGTGCCGCGCGACGACGAGGCTGAGAAGTTCTGGATCGAGGCCGGCGTGCCCAAAGAGCGCATCTTCGAGTACGGAGCCAAGGACAACTTCTGGCAGATGGGCGAGACTGGCCCTTGTGGACCGTGCAGCGAAATCTTCTTCGATCTCGGTCTCGAAGCATCAGAGCATGGCAAGGATCTGCCGTTCGGACAGGATGATGCGCGCTATGTAGAAATCTGGAATCTGGTCTTCATGCAGTTTGATCGCTCGGCAATTGTCGAGGGCGGCAAAACAACCGGCTACAAGCTGACGCCTCTGCCCAAACCGTCGATCGATACGGGTATGGGCCTCGAGCGTGTCGCCGCAGTGCTGCAGGGCAAGATCTCGAACTTCGAGACGGATTTGTTCACACCCCTGATAGAGCGCGCTGCTGAACTGACAGCCGTGAAGAATGACGTGGGCAACGCATCGTTGCGCATCATTTCTGACCATGCGCGTGCGGCAACGTTCCTCATCTCGGATGGAGTGCTGCCTTCGAATGAGGGCCGCGGTTACGTGCTGCGCAAGATTCTCCGCCGCGGCATTCGGCATGGACGCTTGCTTGGGCAGGAGCAGCCCTTCATGTTCCAGATGGTGTACGCCGTGCGCGACCTGATGCAGGGTGCGTATCCGGAGCTCATCGACTCAGCCGACCGCGTGAGTAAAGTCGTGGAGGCCGAAGAGAAACAGTTCGATCGCGTGCTCAAAGTGGGACTCACACGCCTGAATGAAGAGTTGAAGGGCGATTTCACCGGCGCAAAGGCTTTTCATCTCTACGAAACCTTTGGCCTGCCTCTCGACTTCATGATGGATGCTGCGCGCGATGCACATGTAGCATTCGATCTTGAAGGCTTCGAGTCTGCCCGTGCAGAAGAGCAAGCCCGCGCACGCGCAAGTTGGAAGGGCGGCGCGCAGAAAACCGCCAGTCCCGCATTCCGCGACCTGCCGAAGACGGTCTTTGAAGGCTATCGACAGCTTGAATCGACTGACTGCAAGGTCCTGGCCATCGTGAAAGAGGGCCTTGGCGTGCCCGCTGCATCCGCAGGTGATTCCGTCGAAGTCGTTCTCGACCACACCAGCTTTTACGCCGACTCCGGTGGTCAGGTGGGCGACACAGGCTTCTTCCTGAGCGCGGACGGAAACAGTCCTGTTGCCGAGATTCTCGGTTGCGTTGCTCCCGTGCAGGGTGTGCGTGCACATAAAGCCGTGCTCAAGCAGGATCTTGCTGTTGGCGATGCAGTGAAGACAGTTGTGGACGGAGCGAGACGTGACGCCATCAAGCGCAATCACACCGGCACGCATCTTCTGCATGCGGCGCTGCGCCAGGTGCTGGGCACGCATGTGAAGCAGGCCGGTTCGTCCGTCGATTCCGGTCGTCTGCGTTTTGACTTTTCGCATTTTGCCCAGGTTGCTGATGAAGAGCTGCAGGAGATTGAAGACATCGTGAACCGCGAAGTTCTTGCGAACGCCACTGTCGAGACGCTTGTCGATGTACCCATTGACGTGGCCGTGAATGAATATCACGCGATGGCCTTGTTCGGTGAGAAGTATGGCGACAAGGTGCGCGTAGTGAAGCTCTCTGACGGATTCTCAACTGAACTTTGCGGCGGAACTCATACCAATGCCACTGGCGAAATTGGATTGCTGAAGCTAACGGCGGAATCCTCAGTCAGTTCAGGCGTGCGCCGCGTGGAGGCCATCAGTGGCCTCGGTTCGCTGGCAACTTTCCGACAGGATTTCGATCTCGCCAAGCTCGCAGGACAGTATGTCCCCTCAACTGAAAATCTGACTGACGGGCTGCGCGCGAAATTTGCATCGCAGGAAGACGAACTGAAGAAGCTTCGCCGCGAACTCGATGAGATGCGTATGAAGTCTGCAGCAAGCAGCCTGGACGATGCGTTGGCGCATGTGGCGGATGTGAAGGGCGTGAAACTGCTCACACATCGCGCAGACATGCTCGAACGCGGACAGTTGCGCACGCTTGTTGACAACCTGAAGCAGAAGCTGGGCGAGGGAGTCATCGTGCTGGCCTCGGCGCAACCCGAGGGCAAGGTTGCCATCATTGCCGGTGTCACGCCCGGGCTGACCAAGCGCATTCAGGCGGGCAAGCTGGTGGGTGCGGTTGCCAAGATTGTCGGTGGTTCCGGCGGCGGCAAGGCCGAGATAGCAGAGGCAGGCGGAAAAGATCAGGCCCAGATTGAAGTCGCGCTGAAGGCCGCTCCGCAGTTGGCGGCGGATCTGATGGGATGATTGCTGACAGAAGCCCGAAAAGTAATTTTCCAGGACAAAAAAGAGGGCCGCTTAGGCGGCCCTTAGTTTGTGGAGGAGACCACTACTGAATTCGGTTGTTGTGAAGACTAAAGCTGTAAGAAACGCCGAAGGAAAGTATCGGGTAATACTTCAAAGGTTCCAGGTCGCTCTGCCATTTGGCGATCTGCGCATTCAGATTCGTTTGAACTTCCTGTGCGATGGTGCCAGTTGTGCTTGTGACATCAGAGCAGTTTGTCTGCGCCTGATCGGCGCAGGCCCAGCCGGTGAGGTTCACCTTAATGGAAGGGGTTCCGACGAAGGCGGCGCCTATTTCGAACGGGAAAGACCAGTGGCCGCCCATGTGCGGAATCATGTTGCCCCAGCCGGTAGTAAGGGTGAAGGCAGGCCGGTTGCTGTTCAACCCGAGATAAGCGGTTGCCTGCAACGGTGTGGCACCCGTTACCGGGTTGGCGGTCGCCGAGTAGTACGTGGTGTCGTTTAACGTGATCGAGGTGCCTCCGGCAGCAATGCCGTTGGCGGAGATTCGATTCTTGTTCAGCATGAGAAGCCCGGGACTGATGCGGAATCCGGAGCGGAAGGGGTAAATATCAGCTGAGATACCTGCGGAGGCGAGATTCAGCTTGGCCTTGGAGTCAAAGCCATTTGTGTTGAATGAAGAGGAGTAGCTCATCCCGCTGCCCGTAAGTCGAAGGTTGAGATGGCTGGAAATGTTGTTGGTGAGCTGCACCTGAGGTCCGAGTGAAGAAACGCTCAAACTGAGAGCCACGTGAGAATACGGAGCGGAACTCGGAAACACGATTGGACTCGCAGTGGTACCCCGAGCAACGCCTCCGTCGGCCGGATTTTCGTAATTCACGAGGCTCACCATGGTCCGTTCGGTTTGAGCCTGCAGAGTACCTGCCAGTGCGGCAATAGATAAAACTATTAGAATCTTGGTGGATTTCATGCGCGCTGCCTCCTTGCCTTGCAAACGCCTTCTGAGCCCCTAGCGGACATGCAGGCTATCTATGCTTTCTCCCGGCGAAAAACTGCTGAAAGAGCGTGCTTTGCAGCCCGTGAATGAACGCTGTAGTCGGACATTACCACGGTATCCATCGGCTTGATTACCCCCTAAGGCGCAGTTATATTACCGAAGGAATGGGCACTTTATTCCGATTCGAGGACCGGTCTACGGATTGGAATGGTGTTTGAGTTTGGGCGCTTTGCCTTAGTCTGGGCACATGGCCCTCACTGAAATTGCCCATGGATCGCTCCAGGTTCTGCGCACGCTCCTTCTGGAGTGGTATGAGGGGAGCCGGCGTGATCTGCCCTGGCGCCAAAGCAGCGATCCTTATGCCATCTGGGTTTCAGAGATCATGCTTCAGCAGACGCGAGTTGCAGTAGTTATCGACCGGTATCGTGCATTTCTTGAACGGTTTCCAACTCTGCAGGCTCTGGCCGAAGCTCCGGAGCAGGATGTTCTGGCGCAGTGGAGTGGGCTTGGCTATTACCGGCGCGCGCGCATGTTGCACAAAGCGGCTCAGTTTGTCATGGAACACCGTGATGGCGAGTTGCCGAAAACCGCGGAGGAATTGCGTACGCTGCCGGGGATTGGCGCATACACCGCAGCGGCCATTGCCAGTATTGTGCATAACGAACGCGTGGCGGTGGTAGACGGCAATGTTGAACGTGTGCTCTGCCGTTTGCAGGGGTGGTCGGCGCCGCGGCGCAGCGGTGGGACCACATTGCGGCGCAAGGTGGAGGCGCTGGCCATGGTGACAGTTGATCCGACGCGCCCTGGCGACTTTAATCAAGCGGTGATGGAACTTGGCGCGATAGTGTGTCTGCCGCGCAATCCGCAGTGCATGCTATGTCCACTTGCAGCCATGTGCGATACGCGTGGCGAACATCCGACCGCCCCGCGTCCTCGCATGTTGAGTGAAGAAGTGGGCCGCTGCCTTTCTGTGCGTTTGCGGCCGAATTCGAAGGTGGCAACACGCGAAGTGCTGCTGGAGCAGCGCCCAGCGACGGAGAGCGTGATGCCCGGCATGTGGGAGCTGCCACTGCTGCACGATGCGGATGTGCCCGAGCAGGATTTGCGTATGACAGTGCGCCACGCAATTATGCAGGTGAACTACTATGTGCGCGTGCGTACCGTGCCGGAGCGTAAAGTAAATTCGCTGACGGTAGCCAACGGCGAACGTCGCTGGGTCGCACTTGGCGAAGCCGGCGCAATGGCGCTAACTGGCTTGGCGCGCAAGGTACTGCAGCGCGCGCATTTGATTGCAACTGCTCCGAAACAGACGCGTCCAAACGAAGCGGGCCAGATCATGTCCGGATAGAATTCGATTCAACACATTCCCACACTCGGAGATTGCATCATGCGACGTTGCGCGCTCTTGATTGCCGCCACACTTTCAACTGGATTGATTGCAGGCGCTCAATCGGCAAAGAAGGCCACAGTGCCGGAGGTGAGAGGACTGCCGGCTGCGGCGCGTGCTGCCGCCGAGTCTATCGATCCCGCAAAAATCAGTGCGCATGTGAAGTTTCTTTCGCTGGATCTGCTGGAAGGGCGTGGCCCTGGAACGCGTGGCGGCCAACTGGCGGCGAATTATATTGCCACGCAGTTTGCGCTGGAAGGACTTGAGCCCGCCGGCGACGACGGGACGTTCTTTCAGCGTGTGCCGCTCTACGCCGTCCACACGGTTGAGGACAAGACGCACTTCTCCTTTGTGCCGGAGCATGGCGCGCCCATGCCGCTCGCGTACAGCTCGCAGATTGTGGCCATTGATGAAACAGGGCAGGCGGCTGCGGATTTTGACGCGCCGATTGTGTTTGTGGGCTATGGCATTGACGCACCCGAATACAACTGGGACGACTACAAGGACGCGGACGGAAAGGATGTTGACCTGAGGGGAAAGATCGCGCTTGTCATCGTGAATGAGCCGCCATCGAACGATGCGAAGTTCTTCAAGGGTGAGGCGCTGACGTATTACGGCCGCTGGACCTACAAGTATGAAGAGGCATCGCGTCGTGGCGCGGTGGGCGTGCTGGTGATTCATCGTACGGATCTGGCCAGCTATCCGTGGGACGTGGTTCGCAACTCGCAGGCAATCGAAAAGAGCTTTCTCGTGGGTGATCCATCAGCCACGCTTCGTGCGGCGGCGTGGATTCAGCACGACGTAGCTCAGTCGCTGTTCACGCTGGCGGGCATGGGCAATCTGGACGAGGCGATTGAACGGGCAGGGAAGCGCGGGTTTCATGCGGTGGAACTTCCGGTCAAGCTTGAAGGCCACTTGGTGAGCCGCGTGCGACATTATGTGAGCAACAACGTAGTGGCCAAGGTGCCGGGAAAGAGTCACGACGGACAGGCTGTTTTGTACACGGCGCATTACGACCATCTTGGAATCGATCCCGACGCGAAGGGCGACGGCATTTACAACGGCGCCGCCGATAACGGAACAGGATGCGGAATTCTGCTTGAAATGGCGCGGGCATTCGCGCAATCGAAAGAACCACCGCCGCACGATGCGTATTTCGCATCTGTCACGGCTGAGGAACAGGGTTTGCTTGGCTCGCAGTACCTCGGAATGCATCCACCTGTTCCGGCAGGACAGATTGCGCTCGACTTGAATTACGACATGCTGTTACCGATCGGCATCCCCTTATCTGCGAACTTGAATGGAGCGGAACGCATTACGTTCTGGCCAACGGTGGAGTCGGTCGCGAAGTCATTCGACATCAAATTGCTGCCCGATCCGAATCCGATGGCGGGCCATTACTATCGCAGCGATCACTTCTCGCTGGCACGCGTGGGCATTCCGGCATTCTCAGTGGATGAAGGAACACTTTTCGAGGGGCATGACGAATTGTGGGGCAAGGAGAAGTTTGCTGACTATGTTGCGCACCACTACCATCAGCCTTCCGACGAGTTCCATGACGACTGGGACTTCCGTGGCGATGCAAAGCTTGCTCGTTTCGGGTTTGTTCTTGGCTGGCTGGCCAGCGAGCAGGCAAAACCGATTGAATGGAAGGCGGGCGACGAGTTTGAAGCTGCACGCAAAGCCAGCTTCAAGCACGAATCATCGCTGAAATGACGGAACGCGCGAAATGCGGATTGCCTGGAGGCAAGTACTCAGTAGTAGTCAGCGCAGCTCAGGTAGTAACCGCAATGAGTGCAGACCAGCTTGCAGCGGTGGCCGGTCAGGCGGTTGCTGCATGTGGGACAAATCTGGCAATGATGATCAAGAGGCAGGTCATCGACGGCGCATGCCGCACCACTTTGTGAAATTTCAGCAGCAAAATCGGCGTCAAGGGCCGTGGGTCTCTGCGGGAGCATGCCCGACAGATTAGCATAGAGATTGAGGCGGCCTGCTTCTTGGTTCAAGACAGGTTCCCGAACCATCAACCTTCGCCGTGGCTCCGGGCATCTTACTCTGCGGGGCCACCCCAATCGAAGAGACTACTCACCGGATACTGATTTCCCCAAGGAGGAATTATGGCAAGCAAGGCAAGTGCGGTTTGGACAGGATCACTTAAGGAAGGCAAGGGCACCATCTCCACCGCAACCGGCGTGTTGAAGGACGCCAACTACTCTTTCGCCACTCGTTTTGAGGGCGCAGACTCGGGTACCACTCCTGAGGAACTGATTGCAGCGGCGCACGCAAGCTGTTTTTCGATGGCACTGGGCGCGCAGCTCGGTGGTGCCGGATTTACGCCTGACTCGATTGAGACTCACGCCGCGGTCACGCTGGCCAAGGTGGGCGACGGCTTCGCCGTAACCAAGATCGCTTTGACCACGACGGCGAAGGTTCCCGGCGTAAGCAAGGAAGCCTTTGATGCCGCAGCGGCAGGCGCCAAGGCCGGCTGCCCCATCTCGAAGCTCTTCGCGAACAACACCGAGATCACGCTGGACGCGAAGTTGGTCTAGCGGTTTCAATCGCATCCGAGTACAAGTCTGAACCGGTCCCACCTTTGCCGCTCTGCATGATGCGCGCGAAGGTGGGATTTTTCATTCTCCGCGGACGGACAAGGTTCACATGACAGGGGAATGATTATCTTCTTGCGCCGTTTCCGGACATATGGAAAATTGAGACCAATCTCACTGGTGGAGCAGATACCCCGATGAAGCAATACAAGTTCAAAGCGAAGATTGAAGGGACAGGTGCGGGCGCCTGCGTCTTGTTTCCATACGACGTGGAAAAGGAGTTCGGCACGCGCGGACAGGTGCCGGTGAAGGTTACGTTTGACAGCGTGCCCTATACAGGCACGATGGTGAAGTACGGGCGGCCTGAGCATATGCTGCCGATGTTGAAAGCTATTCGCGACAAACTTGGCAAAGGCCCCGGAGACACGGTTGAGGTAACAGTGGAACGCGATGAAGCTGTCCGGACGGTGCAGATTCCGCCCAAGTTCAAAGCCGCTCTAAAGAAGGAAGGGCTTCTGGCATTCTTTGAAAAGTTGAGTTTTACGCACCGCAAAGAGTACGTGCGTTGGATAACCGAGGCCAAGAAGGAAGAAACACGTGTTGCACGGTTTGAGAAAGCCATCGCCATGCTGCACAAGGGCGTGAAAACGCCCGGCTGAAGCGCGCGGTTCATCGATTCAATTCCCTTGACAGTCTTGCCTGAGCAACGGCAAATTCGGTGGTACGTTGTCCCCTCCTGGTGCAGTCACAAGATTCAATTTGGAAGAAAGGTGTTTCCATGCAGCATGTCCACAATGCATTGAATTTCTGGGCCATTCTCGTCAGTGCGCTTTTTCTCTGGTTCTTGGGCGCCTTCTGGTATTCGCCGCTGATGTTTGCCAAACCGTGGATAAAAATTGTTGGCCGCAAAGAGGGCGAAAAGCCCAAGGGTGTGTACAAGGGCATGATCGGTTCGTTCGTGGGCGACCTTTTGCTGGCCCTTGCACTGAATCACTTCATCCTTTGGTCAGGTGCGCCCTCGATTGGCTGGGGAGCCGTCGTTGGTCTGATCGCTTGGCTGGGTTTCTTTATCGCGCCAAATTACCCGCAAAGCATCTACGAGGGGCGGCCGTTCACCTATGTGCTGATCAATAATGGCTACTGGCTGGTGGGTCTGTTGGTTTCTGGCGCACTATTGGCTGTTTGGCGTTAAGGCAGACGGCTAAAATCTAGGCATGACGAAGACGCTTGTGAACACATCATCGGCGCCCGCGGCCATTGGACCCTATTCGCAGGCCATCCGCGTGGGCAATCTGGTCTTTACCGCAGGGCAAATTGCACTGGATCCAGAGACGGGGCATGTTGTGGCCAGTGGTATTGCCGAACAGACAACGCGGGTAATGGAAAATCTGAATGCCGTACTAAAGGCGGCGGGGACAAGCCTGGACAAAACAGTGAAAGCGACGGTGTTCCTGAAGGACTTCAACGATTTTGCCGAAATGAACGCAGTTTACGGAAAGTACATTGCGCCTGAAGGTGTCACTCCGCCGGCGCGGTCAACGGTGGAAGTTTCCCGCCTGCCAAAGGATGTGCTGGTGGAGATTGAGCTCATCGCAGAGGTCTGACAGGGCTGTATCTTTCGCGCGCGAACTCCATCTAACAGGTATGAAGACTGAGGCAACAATGAACGGGAATTCCATTGAAAAAGTGGTAAAAAGCGAGGCGGAGTGGCGCGCGCAGCTTTCGCCAGAGCAGTACCACGTTCTTCGCGAGAAGGGAACTGAGCGTGCCTTTACCGGTCCGCTTGAGTACAACTTCGAGTCGGGAGATTATCACTGCGCGGGCTGCGGAGCTCTTCTGTTCAACTCCGGCGCCAAATTCGATTCAGGCTGCGGCTGGCCGGCGTTCATGATTCCGGCCGACTCGAAATCGGTGGTGGAGCACGAGGATCTGACCTTCGGTATGCGGCGCGTCGAGGTAACCTGCGCGCGCTGCGGTGGCCACCTGGGGCATGTTTTCCCTGACGGTCCCCGGCCCACGGGCATGCGCTACTGCATCAACTCGGCGTCGCTGACGTTTACCAAGGCGGAGTAAGGCGAAGTCTGCGATACTTTTCGCGATGACGCTTCACCGAAAAGTACTTGCTACCCTCACATTATTTGCGGCCGCCGCTGTTTGCGCGGCCGAGCCGCCGGCAACCCACGATGACACCGTTCTCGATGCGCAGCTTAAGGCCATTGCCGCGACCCATCATGGCGGTGTTGCTCTTTATGCGCGCAACCTGAAAACAGGGGAGACCGCGTCGCTTTCACCGGACGATCCGGTCAAGACTGCCTCGACGATCAAAATGGGGATTCTGCTCGATGCGGCGGAGCAAATTCGGGCCGGCAAGGCGAACTTGGAAGAACGGCTGGTGCTAACCAAGCCGAACCAGGTGGAAGGTTCCGGAGTGCTGGGCGAACTGACACCGCCCATTGCCCTTACCCTGCGCGACGTCCTGACGCTGATGGTGGTCTTAAGTGATAACACTGCGACCAATTTGGCCATCGACAGGCTTGGTCTTGCGCACATCAATGGAACTCTGGAAGAAGCCGGCCTGAAGCAGACCTGGCTGTATAAGAAGGTCTACGTACCCGCTACTGCTCCAATGCCCGCTGACCAGCCAATGTTTGGATTGGGGAAGACGACGGCGCGCGAAATGGCGTCGATTATGGAGCGGTTTGCCGAGTGCCGTCTCGATCTGAAAGGAGGGGCGCCTGTCGCTTCCGATGGTCCCATCTGCGGGGCCATTTTGCACATGTTGCGCAACCAGCAGGATCGGGACAGCTTACCCCGCTATCTTGAGACGCTCGATACCAGCGAGGCAGGGTCGGCCATAGCGAATAAGACTGGTGCGCTCGACCAGGTGCGGAACGATGTGGCGCTGATCGCCAGCAAAAGCGGGCCAATTGTGATTGCCGCCTTCACGTACAACAACAGCGACCAGCGCTGGACAGGTGACAATGAGGCGGAGAAGACCCTTGGCAAACTGGCCAAGGCCATTGTAGATAAATGGTCTCCCAAGGGTCTGGATGCAGCTGGCATCTCCTGGGAGAATCCGCTGGTGCCGTCTGGGCGTTGAGGTCCTGTCAGGTCTCCGGGCACAACAAAACCCCGTCCTGACTGGGCGGGGCTCCGTCGAAAAACTTGATGTCAGTGCCGTGAACGAGCGGGTTAGGCTTTTGTGACTTTACCGCTCTTGATGCAGCTTGCGCAGACGCGAATTCGCTTGGAAGCGCCATTCACGACAGCCTTCACCGATTGCAGATTGACATTCCAGCGGCGCCGCGTCACGTTGTGCGCGTGAGAGACATTGTTACCAAACTGCGGACCTTTGCCGCAAACATCGCATACCTGTGCCATTGCTAAACTCCAGAAAATCTTGGTGTTTCGTGCCGCCACTCGCGCCAGGGGCAATCGCCTTTTGCGCTCGCCTTTCCGGCCTGTTCGCCGGTTAGGGATCTAGGGCGCCTTCTACACACGTCGCCCTTGGCATGCCGAATCTCCAGTATACCTTGAGTTGGATATTGCACCAAGTCTGGCGAACGAGTGCTGAATTTTCAGTGCAATCGCGGGGTTCATGATTTTCTAAGATGGCCAGACCATCCCACATAGGTAACGTGCCAAAAGTAGTGCGGTATTTGGCATTTCCATATTGTCCTGCCGGATGAACCAACCTACTCTACAACCCTTGGAGGTTTTTAATGAATAGGGAATCCAGCAAGCAGTCCTACCGCGTTGCCCTTGATGCAGCGTCAGCCGACATCGCCGAAATCCGTGCGCAGATTGAGCAGCTTTCTGCTGTCAAAGAGCGCATCGAAAAAGCCGCTGATGCGCTTAAGTCCATCATGTCCCTGCAGGATATGGCCGTGGAGCCCGTCTCTCAGCCTGTTACAGCAGATGCCCCCGTTGAAAACGCTGAGATGGATCGTCCTGTGAGCAGGCCGCTATTCTCGTCCAGCTATAAGCCCATTCCGAAGTTCAATGAGGCGCCAGCCGCCCAGGGTCCCGAATATCGTTCTGTCGCGGCGCTTGCCTAATTTGGCACGTCGCGATATTACGAATTACTCCAAAGATGAAATTTGGTTGTCGCCTTGCCGGCAATTTACCTGTATGAAAAGATGACAGGCTAGATTGCCGAGGTTCACGATCGGCAAAGGGTGAGATGGCTACAATGGCTTTCATGCAAAATCTCGAGACCGACTTTGTCGAGACGGATCTGATCAAGGCGCAGATCTTCAAGAAGAACACGACAGTAGGGCCGCTTTCGTGGCCGGAATCGCTCGACGATGTCGATATCAGTACGACGCTTCTGGAAGATCTGGCGCTGAAGACGCTCTATGTGGGCGGCGCGCTATCTGTTCTCGAATTGGCCGACAAGCTGAAGATGACGTACAACGTCGCAACTCAGCTGTTCAACCGCTTGCGTGCTGACCTGAATTGCCAGGTTACCGGCATGCTGGGCAACATACCACAAATAGCCATTACTTCAGCTGGCAGGACGCGTGCGGCAGATCTTCTGATGCAGAGCCGCTATGTAGGTCCTGCCCCCGTTTCCTATAAGAGCTATATTGCTGAAGTTCGGCGTCAAAGTGTCAAGAAAGTCGCTATTCACGAAGAGGACCTGCGGCACGCCTTCCGCGAACTGGTCATCGATGATAGTCTTCTGCGCCAGCTTGGCACGGCGCTGAACTCCGGAAGTTCGTTGTTTCTTTACGGCCCCGCAGGTGTAGGTAAGTCGACGTACGCGGAAGCCCTTTCGCGCGCGCTGGCCGAGAATGAAGTTTACATTCCCCATTGCATTGAAGCGGACGGCCAGATCATCACGCTCTATGACCCCTCGGTGCACGTTGCCGTGGAAGAGGAGAAGAATCCCAGCCGCGACCAGCGCTGGGTTCTTTGCCGCAGACCCGCCGTGTTGGTGGGTGGCGAACTGACTGCGGAAATGCTTGATCTGCAGTTTGGAGAGGTGTCGCGGTTCTACGTGGCTCCGGTGCAGATGAAGGCCAATAATGGCTTGCTCATCATTGACGACTTTGGCCGGCAGCGCCTGCGTCCGGAAGAGTTGCTCAATCGCTGGATTGTTCCTCTGGACCGCCGTATCGACTTTCTGACCATGGCGGGGGGCAGGAAGATTGAGATGCCATTTGAAATGCTGGTCGTTTTTGCGTCGAACCTGAGTCCGGCCGAACTCGTCGATCCAGCGTTCATTCGCCGCATCAAGACCAAAATCAAAATTGGCGCCATTGAACCTACCGCTTTCCGTGAGATATTTACGCGTGTCGCCAAGCTGAACAACGTGAATTTCGACGCGGAAATTCCCGACCGGCTGATGGATTTCATCCGTTTTGAGCTCAAGCAGGAACTTCGTTCCTGTTATCCGCGCGACATCATTGAGCAGGTTTGCTGGGCGGCTCGCTATGACGACAAGGAGCCCTATGTGGATGTCCCAGCGCTGAAACAGGCAATTCTTGCTTACTTTGCCTGAACGCCCGGATCACCGTTCTCCTCCTTAGCCGGTCCTGAATTGGGCCGGCTTTGTTTTGAGGAGATACGTTGTGGCGCCTGCCTTTCGCGTGGCAAAGCATTGCAAGGTCCGTCCAATCAGGTATGCTTGCGTGAAGCCGCGCCGTTGAGCACGGCTGCTGAATGTTCCGAGAGCATTTGTGAGCTTTCCGACACCCCCCTCGAAGGATTCCAAGGCCCAGCTACGCAAGTCGATGGGCTTCTGGGATGTCCTGCTGTTCAACATCGCCACGGTTCTCGGTCCGCGATGGATTGCAGCCGCAGGTCACAACGGACAATCCTCCATTAGCTTGTGGGTGCTGGCCGCAATCTTCTTCTTTGTACCGGGTGCGCTGGTCATCAATGAGCTTTCCTCGCGCTTCCCGGAAGAAGGTGGCCTCTACGTATGGTCGCGCCGCGCGTTTGGTGACTTCCACGGTTTTGTTGCCGGATGGACCTACTGGATCTATACGGTCTTCTATTTCCCAGGTTTGCTGCTGGCAAGCGCTTCGATGAGTGCGTACATTCTCGGCAGCCGTGGTTCAGCGTTGGCGGAGGACCGTACCTTTCTCTTGATCGTTTCGTTCGCTTTGCTGCTGGTGGCCGTGGTGATGAACATCATTGGCCTTAATATCGGGAAATGGCTGCAGAATGCCGGTGGAATTGGGACGTATATTCCGCTCCTGATTCTCGTCGGGATAGCCGCAGTGATTTATCTGCGCCATGGCTCGGCAACGCATTTCTCGTTGGCGGCCATGATGCCTCACTGGAACATGGATACAGTGAACTTCTGGTCACAGATTGCCTTTGCCTTCACCGGGCTTGAGCTGGTGAGCGCCATGAGTGAGGAGATCCGCGACCCCCGTCGAACGCTGCCGCGCGCGGTGTTTGGTGCGGGTGCCTTGATCGCGCTGATGTACATAGCTGGAACGTTTGCCGTGCTTACACTCATACCAGCCGCGCAGGTTGACCCGCAGAGCGGTGTCTTCAACGGCATTACCGTGGGCACGGCAGCGCTCGGCATTGGATTTCTTGGTGTAGTTGCGGCCCTGCTTGTAACCGCAGGCAATGCCGGCGGTGTTGGGTCCACAGTTGCAGGCATCGCCCGCGTGCCATTTGTCGTCGGCATCGATCGCTACCTGCCGTCGGCCTTCGGCAAGATTCATCCGAAATGGAAGACGCCGTGGGTTTCGATTCTGGTGCAGGCTGTGCTCTCAGGTGCGATTCTCCTGCTGAGCCAGATTCGCAGTTCATCTGTGATTGAGGCGTATCAGCTGGTTGTCGACGCGGCCATCATCCTCTATTTCATTCCATTTCTTTACATGTTCGCGGCCGTCATCAAGCTTGCCTACAAAAGCGATCGCAAAGCGGATCCACATGCCGTTCTTGTGCCGGGCGGGAAGCTTGGTGTATGGATATGCGGTGTGCTGGGATTTGCCGTTGTACTTCTCGGGATTGTATTTTCACTGATTCCACCGGGCGATGCTGCGAGCAAGGTTGTGTTTGAAGTCAAATTGCTCGGTGGAACGCTGGTTACAATTCTGATCGGTCTGTTCCTGTACTGGCGGGGAGCGAGGCAGAAAGTCTCCCCGGAGGTGCGCTGATTTCAGTTGTTAAGAGGCAAACCATCATTCGCACTGCTCTCGCCGTACGGTAAAGCTTCATTTGCAGAGGAATGGTGGCCAGGGACGGGATTGAACCGCCGACGCCGGCCTTTTCAGGGCCGCGCTCTACCACTGAGCTACCTGGCCTCAGGGAGATACGTTGCATTTTCCTGCGCGGGTTCCGGCTGAACCGGAGAAGGTGGGCGGGTCCACGAACAGTGTGCTGCAACAGCCAGATTAGTATACCAACTTCACGCATTAGCGCCAAACCGCCAACACGGGCTTTCGGCAGTCCGCAAATGCCTGTCAAGAAGAGCTTTCTCCATCACCTGCAGGACGGGTCAAACTGCTCTAAACTGATAGGCACTATGCATCACTTTCGCCATTTGTTGGTTTGCACTGTTGTGATTGTAGGATCCGTCTCCAGCGCATCCGCTCTCGAATCAGCAACGCTTGTTGCTGCGCCACATCGTGGCGCCGAAGTTCGTGCCGAACGTGCCTACGCGGCCGCATTGCGTGGCGGTAAGCCGGCACTGCGCATCTTCCTCGATCAATTTCCCAAAGGTGCCGACCTGCATGTGCATCTGAGCGGCGCGGTCTACGCCGAGTCGTTTATTCGTGACGCCGTAGAAGATGGATTGTGCGTCGATCCGGCCGCATTGGACTTGGTGAAACCACCATGCAATAAACCACTCGTTGCTGCATCTCAAGCGGTGAAAAATCAGGATCTCTATGATCGGCTGGTCGACTCATTCTCCCTGCGGAGTTTTGTGCCGCGCGCTGGCTATAGTGGTCACGACCAGTTCTTTGCCACGTTTGACCGATTTGGCGGACTTTCGAAAAAACACATTGGCGAATGGGTGGACGAAGTTGCCAGTCGTGCAGCCGAACAAAATCAGCAGTATCTGGAGATCATGGAAACGCCGATCTTTACCAGGGCTGCGGACCTGGGACGCTCGAATCCAATCACGGATGATTTTGCAGCCTATCGCAAGACCTTACTGGACCTTGGCGTTAAAGGTGAGGTATATGCCGATCGCGAGGACGTACGCACCGCCGAGGTGCTGCGCAAACAAATTGAGCATTGCGGCACGCCCCAGGCTGCGCCCGCCTGCAACGTAGAAGTGCGCTACATTTACCAGATTTTGCGGGGCAATGAACCGGGACAGGTGTTTGCACAAACGCTGCTCGGCTTTGAAACTGTGCAGGCCGCAATGGATGCCCATGACAATACCTGGGTTGGCATCAACTTTGTGATGCCCGAGGATGGCTATATTGCCATGCGCGACTACACCCTGCAGATGAAGATGGTGGAGTATCTCCACTCGGTGTATCCCAAGGTGCATATCACGCTGCATGCGGGTGAACTGACCATGGGACTCGTTCCGCCGGAGGGATTGCGCTTTCATATTCGCCAGGCGGTTGAGCTTGGGCACGCCGAGCGCATTGGCCACGGAGTCGACATTGCGTACGAGAATGACGCGCAGGGGCTGCTAAGGGAAATGGCGCGCAAACATGTGATGGTGGAGATTAACCTGACGTCGAATGAAGGTATTCTCGGCGTGAAAGGAAACGACCATCCGTTCAATCTTTATCGCGCAAACAACGTGCCCGTCGCTCTTTCGACGGATGACGAGGGCGTCAGCCGCATCGACCTCACACATGAGTATGTCCGCGCTGCGCACGACTATCACCTCGGCTATGAGGATCTGAAACAGTTGGCACGCACCGGTATGGAGCACGATTTCCTACCTGGACCGAGCCTCTGGGCATCGGCTGATGTGTTCACTGCACCAGTGAGCGCTTGCCGCGGGCAAAAACTAGGCTCGGATACGCCATCTTCTGCCTGCAAGGCGTTCCTTGCCTCAAGCCAAAAGGCTGCAGCACAGTGGGAGCTCGAGCGGCGCTTCAACGCGTTTGAAGCCAAATTCTGATGAGCGGCTCGATGAGAGCCGCCCATCGATGCTAGTTTTTTTGCCGATCGCGCACAGCCTTCACAATTTCCCATGCCAACTGCACAGCGACAACCGCGACCATGATCGACAAGCCCAAGTGGACGCCCTGGTTGATGCTATTCAGCGTGTCTCCATATTTAGGCAGATCCGTCGCGGGGTTCTTGAGCACAACGTAAGCCTTATTGCTGGTGGCAAGCAGAACTGCAAATGCGATCACTGACAGGCTTTTCGCTGCAATGTGCTGTAGCGGGCTTACACGTTGCCACGCATCGCGCAGAAGGTCGATGCAGTTCCAAGCCAGCTGCATCACATTGAGCCCGATGATAATCCAGTAAAAAGTCCACCAGGTATGCGCAAGCGTATAAGGGATTGCATCAATGGCAAAAATCCCAGGTCCAAACATCAGAATTGGATACTCTGGTACGAGCAGCAGCCAGCCCAGAAAAATGAACCCGAAGACTACATCCGCAACTGCCTTGGCATACGAACGTCGCGCGAAGCCGTTAACAACTTTTTTCTCAAGCGCGGGCAGGGAATCAACGGACCAATTGCCACCAAGCCACTCGTGCGATTTGCACACATCGGGATAATGCTCGGTGACGTACTCAATCCCCGCGAAGGCCAGTGTGATCCAGGCCGCAACTGTTAGGAGCGTAAAGGGGACCTGGAAAAGCGCCTGCGCAATGGCCGTTGAGACATGTGGACCCGCCTGGCCCGCGCCGATCTGTACCGCGTTGACGATGATGTATACGAGCGTCGCCCACATCATAGCCAGGCGAAGCACATACCAATACATCGGGAAGAACTTCGGTCCGATCACATAGCGCTGTGGCTGGTAACGCATCGCCACAAATATTGGTGAACCCATCTTCTTTAACAGGGCCTCCAACTCTGCCTTTGTGAGGGGGCGGCCATGTTCGCTTTCAGCGTCCTCAATCTGTGCTTCGAGATTGGCGCGAAGCTCAGCGATGATGTCGTCCAGCCGGTGGCTCGGGAGAAATCTCCTGACTGCCTGCAAATACCGTTCAAGAATTTCCATGGTGTGTTCCTTCGCTTATTACAGAATTCGTTCGATTGAATCGTTGAGGACCTTCCACTCGTCCAGGAGCTTCAATAAGATTTGTTCGCCGTCTGGTGAGAGGCGGTAGAAGCGTTTATTACGCTTCTCTTCCTCCCGCCATTCGCTGGCCAGCAGTCCCTGCGTCTCCAGCCGCCGCAAAAGCGGGTAAAGCGTGCTTTCGTCAATCTCAAGCCCGTGTGCGGCAAGGCTCTTGCGGAGGGTGTAGCCGTAGTGTTCTTCCCGGAGCTGCTTGAGAACAGCAAGAGTCAAACACCCGCGCCGTAGCTCGAGCCGAAGGTTTTCGAAGAGGTTCTCTGAAATTGTCATCCTGTACCTCGTACACTGTACGAAATATACTGTATGACAACTAGTGTATGACGTCAAGTAGAATTTTTGAAATTATCATCGCGCCCTGAACGTAGACTTGCTCCCATGGATAACGAGCGCATCCGGGAAATCTGCCTTGCCCTGCCTTATGTGGTGGAGACGGTGAATTGGGGCCATCATCTTGTCTACTGGGCTGGCGATCGGGACATTGGTGGCAAGATGTTTGCCATGACGGATCTGGAAGGAACAGGAACAGGTGTTCTCTGGTTCCATGCCGGAGCGGAACGATTTCACGAACTGATTGAAACAGAAGGTATTATCCCGGCTCCATATATGGCGCGGGCATTCTGGGTCACGGTGTTGGACTGGGATGTTCTACGTCCGCGCGAGATTGCCGAGGAACTCAAGCGAGCCTACGGTTTGATTTATGACAAGTTGCCAAAGCGGACAAAAAGCGCGCTGGCTCTCCCGGAGAAAGAGAGGTTGACGCTAATCAGGGCGCGAAAAAAGCAATTGAAAGGGAAGTCCGGCAAATAATGAAGTAGGGGAACCATAACGCGAAGCTTTACGTAAGGAGAGTGTGTACCGGCGAAGAGAGGAGCCGTCGCAATGGTCAAGTTTCTGCTTTTCTGCATTTTGCTTGTGCTCTGCTGGCCGTTGGCGCTGCTCGCACTTCTTCTCTACCCGCTTGTCTGGCTCATTCTCATTCCGTTCCGGCTTGTCGGCATCGCCGTCGGCGGCGTGTTGGAGCTTGTGGGGGCGCTCTTCGCCTTCCCGGCACGCGTTCTGCGAGCCATTTAACAGTCATCGAAGCCCGCCCTCCTGAGCGCGGCGCGTACTTCAACACAGTCTTCCAGAGTTCTCCGAACTCGACAGCGCTCGAGGCCATGCAGTAGCGTGGCTTTATGGCTGGAGTGTCGCTGTCCCTCAAGGAGAAAGTTGCACTGATCTCAGGTGGTTCGCGCGGCATTGGCGCGGAAACAGTGCGTCTGTTCGTGCAGGCGGGTGCACGTGTTGTGTTCAGTTATCGCCAGGCCAGCCCGCAGGCAGACGCGCTGATGCAGGAATGCGGCGGTCCCGGCCGTTGCGTTGCCTTGAAACAGGAATTGAACTCGCCCGCCGACGGCAGGGCACTGGTTGCCGCGGCAGTCGGGGCCTTTGGCAGGGTCGACATTCTTGTCGTCAACCACGGAGTGTGGCCGCCGCATGACGCGCCAATTTCCTCCATGAGCGAAGAGCAGTGGCGCAACACCCTCTCTATCAATCTCGACTCGGTCTTCGGCCTGGTGCAAGCTACCGTGGCGCAGATGGAATTGCAGCGTGCGCCCGAGTCACCGGATGAAGCCCGTGGGCATATCGTTCTCATCAGTTCCACTGCGGGCCAACGTGGCGAAGCCAATCATGCGGACTATGCCGTGACCAAAGGCGCGCTTATCAGTCTTACCAAGAGCCTATCGAGCGAACTGGCGCGGAAGGGAATTCGCGTGAACTGCGTAGCTCCGGGCTGGGTTTCCACCGATATGTCAGCTGCAACGCTGGGGCATCCGGAACTTGGTCCGAAGGTTGCCGATAGCATTCCTGTGGGCCGCGTGGCGACACCGCTGGAAATAGCTGGTCCAGTGTTGTTTCTATGCACCCCCTATGCGGGCTTCATCAGCGGTGAAGTGCTCAATGTAAATGGCGGTGCGGTGCTGGCGGGATAGGGCCCATAAGGCAATGTGGGGAGGATTGGGGACTGATGAAGAAGGCTGGAGTTGCGGTGCTGACGGTTGCTTTGCTTCTGGCTGGTACTTTCGCCGCGCGTGCGCAGGGTTCTGGAGACAGTGATGCCATCAAAAATGCCGATCAGGCACGCACGCTGCTGAATCAAATGGTGCAGGCACTTGGCGGACAGGCGTGGCTCAACCAGAAAAATGTCATGCAGCAAGGGCACATCGCTGCTTTCTTTCACAACACACCAAACCTGGGCACCACTGAGGTATGGATGTTTCATCAGTGGCCTGATCACGACCGTATCGAAGTGACCAAACATCGCGACGTAGTCGATTTCGTTCTCGGCAACGAGGGATGGGAAGTGACCTATCGCGGGAAGAAGCCGATGGTGAAAGAGCAGCTCGATGATTTCATCCGCCGCCGCGACCACTCAATTGAAACTGCAGTGAAGGTATGGATGAAGGATCCCAAGACCATCCTCCTCTATGAGGGCAAGCGCATGGCCGAGCGGCACCTTGCCGACCAGGTCACCCTGATCAACGCAGAAAACGAGGCCATTACAATCCTCCTCGACTCTGACTCGCATCTCCCGCTGCAGCGCAGTTTCCAGTGGCGCGACCCTGTCTACAAGGACAAGAACACCGAGAGAGAAGACTACGACGGTTATCACATCGTAGATGGATTTCCAACGCCATACACCATCACGCGCTACAAGAATGATGAACTGGTTCGCCAGTTTTACGTAACCAAAGTGGAGTACAACCGCGACCTGCCGCCCGACTTCTGGGACGTGGATGCGACGGCGCGGCGCATTAAGAAGTAGCCTTCGAGCGACGCCCTAAAGCCTGCGCGCCGAGTCAGTTCGCTATAATCCTCACGTGCGCAAAGCGGATTGCCGCGCGCCGCCCGGAGCTCAATAATGACGTTCGACATCCAGGACATCCTGGACATTCTTCCCCATCGTTACCCTTTCCTGCTCATCGATCGCATCGTCGAGTTTGAGCCCAAAACGCGCCTCGTCGCGCTCAAGAACGTCACCATCAACGAGCCGTTTTTCCAGGGGCATTTCCCCGGCGCGCCCATTATGCCGGGAGTCCTGGTGATTGAAGCGATGGCGCAGGCAGGGGCTGTACTCATGCTGAATGAGATTCCCGACCGGCAAAAGAAATTGGCCGTGTTTACCGGAATTGACGACGCAAAGTTTCGCCGGCAGGTGGTGCCGGGCGATCAGCTGCGTCTTGAAGTCGAAGTGCAGAGTTTCCGCTCGCGCGCTGGGCGCATGGCTGGCAAGGCCTACATCGGCGATAAGGTCGCTTGTGAAGCGATTCTGACCTGCATGATCGTTCCTCGAGGGGTAGAAAGCAAGTCTTCTGAGGCTTCTGAGTGAGCATTCATCCCAACGCAATTGTGGCGGAGGGTGCCGTCATTCCAGACTCGTGCACGGTCGGTCCGTATTGCACGGTGGGTGCGGACGTGGCACTTGGTGAGGAGTGCAACCTCGTGTCGCATGTGGTCATCGATGGCCATACGAAGATCGGCCCGCGCAATACCTTCTATCCGTTCTCGTCCATCGGCGTCGCTCCCCAGGACTTGAAGTACCAAGGTGAACCGACTGAAACTGAGATTGGAAGCGACAATACGATTCGTGAATGCGTGACCATCAGCCGCGGCACGGATAAGGGTGGCGGCGTCACACGCATCGGTTCTCACAATTTGCTCATGGCGTATGTCCACATTGGGCATGACAGCGTGGTGGGCAGCCATTGTATTCTCGCCAACGCTGCGACCCTCGCGGGTCACGTGATCATTGAGGACTATGCGAGTGTCGGCGCTTTCTCTCCCGTCCATCAGTTCTGCACTGTGGGCAAGTACGCCTTCATCGGCGGAGGGACGATTGTGACGCAGGATGTTCTCCCGTTTTCGCTCACCTCATCGCGACGCGAGAACAAAGCGTTCGGCATCAACAAGGTTGGCCTTACGCGGCGCGGCTTCTCACAAGAGCGGCTGCAAATCTTGCAAAAAGCGTTTCGTGCACTACTCGCCGCAAAGTTGAACACGACTCAGGCCGTTGCGAAGATTCGTGAGTTGCAGGGCGAAGATGCTGCGCTTCTAGCCGATTTCATTGAGCGCAGCCAGCGCGGAGTGATCAAATAGCCGTGAAACTCGGTCTCATCGCCGGCAATGGCCGTTTTCCGTTCCTTCTGCTTGATGCGGCGCGTGCTGAAGGACTTGAGGTTGTTGTCGCGGCCATCAAAGAAGAAACCGACCTGGAAATTGACGAGCGTGCGAAGGGGGACGCAGGCATCAATGTCTATTGGCTCTCGCTCGGTGAACTTTCACGCCTCATCGACACGTTCCAAAAGGAAGGTGTGAATCGTGCAGTGATGGCCGGCCAGGTCAAGCACAAACAAATTTTCAGCTCGATTCGTCCTGACTGGCGGCTTGCCAAGCTCCTGCTTAACCTTCGAACACGCAACACCGACGTGCTGTTGGGAGCAGTAGCAAAGGTTCTGGGCGACGAAGGCATTGAACTCATCAGTTCAACCACTTTTCTTGAGCGTCTACTTGCCGCCGAGGGCGTGCTGACTGAGCGCGCGCCTGATGAGAACGAGCGGAAGAACATCGAGTACGGATTGCAGGTCGCTCGCACCGTCGCGGGCTTTGATATTGGACAAACAGTCGTAGTCGCAGCGCAGGCCTGCGTCGCCGTAGAGGCGATGGAAGGCACCGACGCTGCGATTGAACGCTCCGGCCAGATTTTGAAGTCGCTCGAAGATGAGGCATCCACTCTTGAGCGGCATTTGACTGTGGTGAAAATTGCAAAACCCAATCAAGATATGCGTTTCGATGTACCCGTCATAGGAATGCGCACCATTGAGACGATGATTGCCGCAGGTGCCACTTGCCTTTCCGTCGAAGCGCAACGCACATTGCTTTTTGATCGCGAAACGCTAATCGAGCGTGCCAACGAAGCTGGAATTGCCATTGTTGCCATTCCGACGGGACACTGATACCTCTTCGTCGATCTAATTGAGTTATGGAAGTGTTTTCCGCGCGGAAGCTGAAATGACAGAGCTGGCTTCAAGATTTCGATCTGAACTCAATGATATTCGCGCGCAGCTTTGCGCAGTTCCATCGGAATGGGCGGATGAGCCCTGGCGCGCGGGCGGTTGGACACGGAAGCAGATTCTTGGTCACCTGCTTGATTCAGCTACGAACAACCGTCAGCGATTCGTGCGCGCTGTAATCGATGGCAGCTATGAAGGCCCTGTCTATGCACAAGAGGATTGGGTTAAAGTGCATGGTTATGCGGAACAGAGTTGGGTGACGCTTCTGGAATGGTGGGATGTGGAAAATGGCATTCTCACCGCGATCGTCGATCGAATTCCCGAAGATAAGTTGGACGCGCGCTGCGTGGTTGGCGAAGATGAGGCGGTGACCTTGCATTACCTCATCGAAGACTATCTTCGGCACCAGTACTGGCACTTGTCACAGATACTCGGTGAAGATCCAAAGCAGTAGCTAATCAATAGACGCAAAAAAGCCCGGTACTTGACCGGGCCTTTTTGCTTGCCTTTGATACTGTTGGTTGCCTGTTACTTCTTCTTTGCAGCTGCCTTCTTCTTCGCAGGAGCCTTCTTCTTTGCAACTGCCTTCTTTGCCGCCTTCTTGGCAGGAGCTTTCTTCTTTGCTGCCTTCTTGGCGGGCGCCTTCTTTGCTGCTTTCTTAACGGCCAATTTGTTACCTCGCTTGGTGGTTTTGGTGGCGCGCTTTTTCACTGCAACCTTTCGGGTAACAGCTCTTCCGCCTTTCGCGCCAGCTTTCTTCTTGGCGGCGGACTTCTTCGCGGCCTTCTTTGCCGCAATCTTTTTGACGGCTGCCTTCTTTGCAGGAGCCTTTTTCTTCTTGGTTGTTGCCTTCTTCTTCGCAACAACCTTCTTCGCGGGCTTCTTCTTGGCAGCCTTCTTCGCAAGAACCTTCTTCGCCGGCTTCTTGGAAGCTTTCTTCCTCACTTTTGGAACGCGAATCATAACCGATGGATCAAAGGGTGCTTCGGTCACAATGATCACAGTCTCTTCAATCACGCCCTCATCATCGTCGGAAGAAGTGAGTATGCCTGAAGTCTCGACTTCTTCGTCCTCGAAGTCTTCGTCATGAAGTGGATCCATTTCGAGTGGCTCAGTATCGGGAAAGCCGTTGCTCATCCCCTTGAACTTTAGCTCATCGTCCATCTGGTTCCCTCCAGCTGCCTGCCGCTGAATCGTCTTTGCGTTCGCGCGCCGGGTTCTCAGCTTTCTTGCGCGCGAGAACATTCTAGCAATACCTCACATGCAATGGCTACGAAATTACAAGAATTGAATGCATCGGGGAACAAAATTAATTGATGCGTTTCCTATTTCCGTTTCGAAGATTTCTTGTGAGCCGTCTTCTTTTGAGAGGAAGATTTCTTCTTCGTCGTTGGTTTGGACGTGTGCGCTCTGCTCCTTGCGCTTGTACGCTTGCGCGTTGAGCTTGTGCTCTTGTGCGAAGAAGTTGCGCGACGGCGGCGTGTTGTATGCGTGCGGTAATCGGGTGGCGCAACATGCAAGCGGCTTCCGGTACGAATAGCCGATCCCTTGATGTGATTCCACAAGCGCAATTGTTCGAGCGAAACACCAAAACGATCCGCGATGGAAATCAGAGTATCGCCGCGTCGAACGCGATAGAGACCTCCGCGACTTGCCACGGAGGCTGATGCCGGTACAGGAATGACAAGTGCTTCAACTCCGGCCAGACTCTGACCCCTGTCAAGTTGATTGGCTTCTGCGAGCTCCGATTCCTTTACATGAAACGCGCTCGCCACAGATGCAAGCGTATCGTCGGATGCGACGCGATGGTAGCGCCACACGTCTCGTTTGGTCTCCGGAACAAGTGCGATCCGCTGCTGGAACATCGCTGCAGTGCCTGCTGGCAAATGAAGATCGAACGCAGTCTCTGGTGGCGTGTCAAGACGAAGCAGGCTTGGATTGAGTGCCTGAAGTTCATCGACGGGCGCATCTACGAGATCGGATACGAGACGCAAATCGACAGAGTAATTGATGGTGACCGTGTCAGTGACCACGGGAGGATCGAGAGTGATGTCGTCAAAGCCATATTGCTTTGGATGATTGGCGATGATGATTGCGGCAAGAATTTCCGGGACATAGTTCTTTGTCTCGCCGGGAAGATTATTGCGCTTGTAGAGTTCCCAGAAATCAGCGTATCCGGTCTTTTGAACCGCGCGTTGCACGTTGCCTGCACCCCAGTCGTAGGCCGCCATTGCCAAATACCAGTCGCCAAGCTGGTTGTAGAGGAACTTCATATAGCGTGCGTAGGCGCGTGTGGATTTTTCCGGATCGAAACGCTCATCGACGTAGGAGTCGTGTTCAAGTCCGTAATTGCCCCGCGGCATAAATTGCCACATTCCGCCCGCATGGGAGCGCCTGTTGAGCGCTCGCGGCTGAAAGCTCGATTCCGCCACGGCCAGATAAATCAAATCCTGCGGTACGCCTTCTTCGGCCAGAATGCGCTGAATCATTGCACGATATCGGCCCGAGCGCTGAAAGGAATGCAGCAGCGTGTTATGGCCCTTCTTGGTGTTGGAAAAGAAATTGATAAAGCCGGCAACGTAGTCGTTCACCACAAGCGGTAGGTCAGATTTGGTGGTGGCGAGATCGGTGCGCGCTTTCGCAATCAAATTTGGATCGACGGCAAAGGTCACATCTTCTGCCACGTCCGCGGGCGCTGGCTCGATGTTCGGACTAAAGCCGTTGCCCTGCTTCAGTGCCGCCATCTCCATCGAATTCACAGCATCAACCACTCGATCAAATTCGTCTTGTAGTGCAGGTGTCGACTTGATATCGATTCCGGAAGACAGCATCAGATCAACGGCGCGATCGAAGTCGGTCTTTGCTTCTGGAAGTTGGCCCTTGCGGTAGTTCTCCTGTCCGGAAGCGAAGGCCTTTTCGACTTGCGCAATCAGGAGATGAACGCGTTCCTGGGCCTCACTCGTCTGCGGTTTTTGTATCGGAGACTTTGCCGGCTGATCCTGGGGGGCGGGTAAGGCCGGTGCTGTGGCCTGAGGGGGCACAGCTGGCGCGGTTGCTGCCGGTCCGGACGGCGCGCACCCGGACAACAGGAAGGCAACTGCCACGTAACCAACAATGCAAATCGTCGTTCTGCTCATTCGGAAATGCGATAACACCGGATTCATTCATCTTTCAGACGTCGCACGCGGACAAAGGGAACTTCAAAGCGAATCTTCCCCGCATATCGGGCGCAACAGCCGCTGAGTGATGGGACCCAGTCCTTTGCCGCCGATGAGCTGCGCAAAGACCGTTGCTCGCAGGCAACAAGCCCCTTTGCCGATGATAAGCTAAGCCAAGGAGATATTGTGCGTCGAACGCGCACGCTTTCCCTATTGTGCAACAGGTGTTCCTGCTCAGTTTGAGGCATCGCACGCCTTCATCAGGCAACCTGCCCAGCAATTGATTTTGAACATCGAGTCGAATCAGGCCTTTGCCTGATGGAAGGCCGTATTCACCTGGCATGGACGCACGCTTCCTTCGTAACTTCGCCATTATTGCCCACATCGACCACGGCAAGTCGACCTTGAGTGACCGGCTGCTTGAGATGACGGGCGCGGTCGCCGAGCGCGATATGCAGGCGCAGATTCTCGACGCCATGGATCTTGAACGGGAGCGCGGCATCACCATCAAGGCGCACGCTGTTCGCATGTTGTACAAGGCAAAGGACGGCCAAACGTATCAGCTCAATCTGATCGATACGCCAGGCCACGTCGACTTCAGTTATGAAGTTTCACGTTCTCTCGCTTCGTGCGAAGGCGCACTGCTGGTTGTGGATGCGAGCCAGGGTGTGGAAGCGCAGACGCTTGCCAATGCATACCTGGCCATCAATCACGGCCTTGAAATCATTCCTGTCATCAACAAGATTGATTTGCCTTCGGCGGATATTCTTCGTACCCAGGAAGCTATTGAGCAGGCGGTTGGCCTGGACGCCACTGACGCGATCGCTGTAAGCGCGAAGACAGGCCAGGGTGTGGAGGAAATGCTGGAAGCGATTGTGCATCGGCTTCCTCCGCCAAAAGGGGATCCGAATGCGCCGCTGCAAGCACTCATCTTTGATTCCTGGTTCGATGCGTATCGAGGCGTGATTGTGCTGGTACGCGTAATGCAGGGAACCATGCGCAAAGGGCAGCGGATCCGGCTCATGTCAAACGGAAAAGCCTTCGATGTCGATTCGATGGGTGCGATGATGCCAAAGCCCGTCGCTATGGAAGAGTTGTCTGCTGGAGAAGTGGGTTTTTTTGCCGCGACCATCAAAACGGTAAGTGACACGCGCATTGGCGACACGGTAACAGACGACGCGCATCCCGCGGCGGCGCAATTGCCGGGCTTTGAAGACATCAAGCCCATGGTCTTCAGCGGGCTTTATACGGTCGATTCGCACGAGCACACTTTGTTGCGTGATGCGCTTGAAAAGCTGCGACTGAACGACTCGTCATTCTTCTTTGAGCCTGAAAGCTCAGCCGCGCTTGGCTTTGGATTCCGCTGCGGATTTCTCGGATTGCTGCATATGGAGATCATTCAGGAGCGGTTGGAGCGCGAGTACGAACTGGACCTGATCACAACAGCGCCGGGTGTGAGGTACCAGATCACGTTGACCGACGGCACAGAGTTAGAGGTTGACAATCCTTCACGCTGGCCTGAAGTGACTAGCATCGAGTCCATTCGCGAACCCGTGATCAACGCGAAGATTCTTACGAATGAAGAGTACGTTGGCGGAATTCTGAAGCTGGTGGAAGAGAAGCGTGGCAAGCAGGTGAATTTCGAGTACGTCACGCCGACGCGCGTACTTCTGACCTATGAGTTGCCGCTGAACGAGATCGTGCTCGACTTCTACGACCGGCTCAAGTCCGTATCGCGCGGATATGCATCCTTGGACTATCAACTCGCGGGTGAGTGGGAGTCGCCGATGGTGAAGTTGGATATCCTCGTCTCCGGCGAGCCCGTGGATGCGCTTTCGATCATCGTGCACCGTGATTTTGCCTATGAACGTGGCAAGGCGCTGGTGTCCAAGATGCGCGAACTGATTCCACGCCAGCAGTTCGAAGTGGCCATTCAGGCGGCTATCGGGGCCAAGATCGTGGCTCGCGAGACTGTGAGCGCATTGCGCAAGAACGTGCTGGCCAAGTGTTACGGTGGCGATATCTCACGCAAGCGCAAGTTGCTTGAAAAACAGAAAGAGGGTAAGAAGCGCATGAAGCGGATTGGCAAGGTAGATATTCCGCAAGAGGCGTTCCTGGCCGTCCTCCGGGTGGGTGAAGACCAGCAAAAATAAATCAATTGCGCTGAATGAAACAAAGCGGCGCTGTTACAGTACGTTCATCGCTAATTGTGGAAACCCTTCAAGCCCGGCCGGTATGTGCCGTCTTCGGTGGTTACCAGTTCCACCCAGGTTGCTGCGGAGTTTAGCGTAAGAAAAATAAAGACTTATGTCTATAAGCAGAGTTCGGCTATTTTTTGCAAGCGAAGAATTTGCCCCAATTCTGTAGAAATCCGGAAAAGAATCCACAAAAATTTCCACAGATGGCTGTTGCCGTAGCCATGCAGATTTTCCATGTTTCAAGGCAGGAAAAAACCAACCGCCGGAACTCACCGGCGAAGCGGCTTTGGATGAGCCACTTCGCCAGTTGAAGGGAATTACTTTACGCCGTTAGGCTTGGGGGTCGGAGCGGAAGGTGTACCTGCTGGCTCAGCCGGCGGAGCCGGAACTCCAGACTTCGCGTTATAAGCGTCGATTACAGGCTTGGTGATATTGGTCGAATCACTCGCGTAAAGCACAGGGGTCTGCTGCTGGGCGATATCAAGGACCAGAGTGTAGTCGTGCTCCTTCGCGTAGCTCGCGAGGGTGTCATACACCTTGGATGCCAGTCCGTTATAGAGCTCCTGCATATCCTGTTGGAAATCGTTCTGCGCGTCTTCGGCATCACGTTGAAGCTGTTTCTGCTTGTCATCGATGGTCTTGGCGCGAGTGGCGCGATCTGCGTCGCTCAGCTTGTCGCCATCGGTCTGCAGCTGCTTCTTCAGGTTGTCGATTTCATCACTAAGTGCCTTCAGCTGCGTGCGCTTTGGCGCGTATTTCTTTTCCAGATCGGCAAAGTTGCGTTGGCCTTCGTTGGTTTGGGCAACTGCCACTTGAAAGGCGATGACCGCAATTTTTGCCGGGCCAGCGGGTGCCGGAGCGCTGGCTGCAGGTGCCTGTGCGGTGGCGTTCAGGGCCATGCCCGACGCCAGTGCGAGTGCGAATACGAACGTACGCTTCATGAGAGTCAAAAACTCCTTCAAAATTCCTGGATGGCCGTTGCGTTGCGCGCAGACATGCCCGTGCCTCCTGAGAAACCTCTTGGTCATTTCTTCATCCTGGGACACGTGATGCCGTTGAGTGCCCCGATTTTTGGGGGATTCGGCTCAGACATGAGCAGGCGCAAAATGAACGCGGACGGAGACGTCAGCAGGAACTAGATGGATTATAGGAGCGCACAGGAACAGCGTCAATAAAGGCCGAAGCCGCCTTTTAGAGGCCGTAAGAAGGTGAGTCAGGTGCATGGAAAAGGCGTGCGGACCAGGTCCGCACGCCTATGTTGAAACGGTACCTGTTACTTCTTTGGAGCGGCCGGCTTAGATGCTGCTGGAGCCGGGGCGGCCGGTGGGGGCGCCGGGATTCCCGACTTCAAGTTGTAGGCATCGATGACTGGCTTGGTGATGTTGGTGGACTCGCTCGCGTAGAGTACGGGGCTGCCCTGCTCACCCGCGTCGAGAACAACGGTGTAGCCGTGCCCCTTCGCGTAAGTCATCAGCGTTTCGCCCACTTTTGACGCGACCGTACTGAATGTCTGCTGCATTTCCTGCTGGAAGTCGGTCTGGTCGTCCTGTGCCTCGCGCTGCAGCTGCTTTTGCTTGTCGTCAATGGTGCGCGCACGGCTCGCTTTCTCCGTATCGGAGAGCGTGGCGGCCTTTGCCTGCAAGTCCTTCTTGAGTGTGTCGAGCTCTTTGTTCATGGACTCCAGCTTGTCGCGCTTGGGCGTGAACTTCGTTTTGAGATCGGCAAAGCTGCGTTGGAATTCGTTAGTCTGCGCGACAGCAGCCTGAAAGTTGATAACCGCAATCTTTTCCGGTCCAGCCGAGGGCTTCGCGGGTGCGGCAGCTGTTTGCGCCGCTGCATTCAGGCCCAGGCCTGCGATAAGTGCGGCAGCTAATGCAATTGAGAATTTCATTGGTGACGATGCTCCTTATTAGATTCCGAAGGCCCGCTCATGTGGCGGGCCTCCTGGAGTGAGTGCCTAGAAGGTGGTTGAGACCGTAAGGCGGAAAGTCTTGCGCGGCTCGCGGAACTGATTTTGCGCGCCGTAAGCCTGGATGGCCTCCTGGTAGGTGTAATCACCCGCGCCGCCTGGAGGGAACATGTCGCGCGTGATGAGTTCGGCTGAGCAACTCCGCACCTTCGACCCCGTCAACACATCGTTGCAGTAGGGCCGCTCGTACAGGCGCAGCGGGTTGTACGCATAATACAGGCGGAATGGCGCATTGACGATCGGCATGATGACTGAAATTTCACCGCCCAGCGACATGCGCGGTACCCAGTTAGTGCCCGAAATCGGCCGGATATTACGCTGGAAACCAACCTGCGAACCCGGAATACCGCCCTGGCAGGAGCCGTTGTTATAGACCGGGCAACCATACAGCGGCGAGGTCAGAGAAGCGAAGCCCTCGGGGCTCTGCTTCAACTGTCCCTTGTTCAGGACTACGTCGAGGCCGAAGTCGTCGAAGAGAGAGAACATTACCGGACCGGCAATCGGAATTCGGTACTCCACGTTCGTCGTAAGGTTTGTATCGCCACCAATGGATGCGACACCGTATACCGGAATCGGCACCTGAATGCACTGGCCAAGCTGCGGATTGTTTGGATCGCGAGGTACGCAGCTACCGTCGGGATTCGTGAGCTGTATATTCACGCGCGTCGGTACATATCCGTAGGGAGTGGCCGCGCGAATATCGAAGCCGCGAATGTCGTTCTCGCCGCCGGTGTAGAAGCGGTTTTGCGGAGGTGCCACATCGCCGCCGAAGCCCTGCACATAGCCGATCTGGGCACGAACGCCAAGAACATTGCGCCCGTTGGGATTGGGCTTCAGATAGTGCATTGGCGTGTAGCTCTTGTAGGCAACAAACGGTGCAAAGTAGCGCAGATTGCCCCAGATACCCGAAATCTGGAAGGCCGCGGTGTATTCGTGGCCGTTCCGCGGCCGTAGCGGGTCGCTCACCGTGTTGTAGCTGTACGTAAACGAAGCCGAGCTGTTTATGATGCCCTGCAGCGAATTTGAACCTTGAATGCCGGACCTGAAGCTGATGGTCTGGAAGAAGGTCTGCGACGCAGTGGAGAACGCTGTGATAGTGGACTTGTTCAGCGAATATGTAAAACCAATGCGCTGGAACGCATGCCGCTTCAACGGGTAGCTGACTGAGAAGTTCAGTCCGGTTGCCGCCTGATTGTAGTTCTGCGTAAGCGACTGCTGCGCAGCCGTGAGGTTGGCGCTCAGTCCGGTTGTGGATTCGTAGTTCTTGGCAGCGTTGAAGTCCTGCTTGTTGTTGTAGATCTGGAAGCCGATGTTGAGTGGCCTGTTCCGGATGTAGGGCTGCGTAAAGCCGAAGAGGAATTGGCGGCTCACATTTCCCAGGTTGCCTTGCAGGCTCAGCGTTTCGCCCAGGCCCAGGAAGTTGTTGGTCTGATAGTTAAGTCCGAGGAAGGCGCCCGTACCGCCGCTGACGCCGCCGTTCAGGCCGATGGAGTTCTTGCCCTTCTCCTTGACCTTGAGGAGGAGTTCGACCGTGCCGGCTTCGGGGTTCTGGTGGGCTTCCGTGTCCTGGTCCACCTTCAACGGATCAAAATACTGCAACTGGTTCAGGCGAAGCAGGCTGTACTCCCACAACTGAGAGTTATATACCTGACCTTCCTGCAACAACAGTTCGCGGCGAATCACTCGGTCACGCGTCACGGTGTTGCCTTGGAACTCGATGCGCGAAACATAGAACTGCTTGCCTTCGTCGATGTCGACCGTAAGCGAAATCGTGTGGTTCTTGTCGTCGTAATGCGGAGTCGGCACAGCGCCAAAGTTGATGTAACCAAGCGAGCCATAGGCCTTTTTCAGATTTTCCAGGCCCTTCCCAATAAGGCTTGCATTGAACCAGTCGCCATCCTTGATATTGAAGGTGGCGCGCAAGGCCTTCTCATTGCGGATGGCCTTGTTGCCTGTGAATGTTATCGTCCCCAAACGGTAGCGTGAGCCTTCTTCAATGGGCAACAGAATATCGATCCGCTTGCCGCGGCGCGGGCGGAAGGTAAACCAGTTCAGGCCGCCTTCATCGCGAATCTGCGTCTTCGGCTCTTCCACTGCTGCGTTGGCATAACCTTTGTCGCGATAAGTGTAGCGGACACGCTCGGTGTCAATCTCGAGCTTGGAGGAGTCGAACGTACGCGGGAACAGGTTTTCGAAAAAGATCGAGTAGGGAATGCCGATGGGACGCAGCTCCTTCATGGAGCGGCGCAGCACGCGGCTGCTCAAGTGCTGGTTACCCGTGAACTTGATGCGGCCCACCTTGACCGTCGGGCCTTCCTTGATGTTGAAGTTCACTTGCACCGCCGCAGGCGGAATGGTCTTCACTTCCGTCTTGATCGTGGCGAACTGATGTCCGTGCTCAGAGAGCAGTTCCTTGATCACTGTCTCGGCATGCTTGATCTTGGTCGGATCGTACTGCCCTTCCACAGAAAGGCCAACATGTTCCTTTTTAAAGCGATCGAGAACGTCCGATTGCGTTACAGAGCTCAGACCCTTGTAGTTGATTTCGCGGATGGTGGGGCGCTCGCGGACGAAGATGTTGAGAATAATGCCCTTCTCGGTATCCTCCCGTTCAATGCGCACGTCCTCGAAATACCCCGTGTTCCAAAGAGAGTTGAAATCGCGCTCAATTGAAATGGGGTCGTACGTGTCGCCTGGATGGGTGAACAGGCGGGCAAGGATCGTCTCCTTGGGAATACGGCGGTTGCCGATGACGCGTATCGATTCAATCGTATTTGACTGCTGAGCATTTGATTGCTGTGCCTGAACGGGCACGGCGGGAGAGACACAGAGCGCGAGAAGCCCAACACAGAGCAAGCGGAGGGTTATCCGCGTCGCGCGTACGGCCAAAATGTGCTTAATCTTCACCGGGCCGAGGCCCTGCGGCGAGCACAAGTTCTGGTGCGATCCAAGGTTCCGATTCACGGGAAGAATATGCACACCCTCACTGCTAAAAATTCTGGTACATCTTTGAGGAAAGACTGATTATATTGGACCGTGGTCCCCCCGCCCAAACCCCGGGGCAGCGCGACAATCCTGCAACCGCATCTTCCTCAAAACATCCCTGCCGCGCCGGCAGAGTTCAACTGCACAACAACCGGCACCGAGAGAGCCCCGGCTGCCAGTCACCCGGCAATTAAGGACCTTCACCAGTCTACCGGACCTGGGCGGGCCTAAGGGGGGTCCCAAGCTCTTGAATGTCCTGCTGCATCTCTGTTAGACGCAGCGCCTTTTGGCATGACATCCTGTCCGGCAGAAGGAATTTTTGAAAAATGGCCGCAACAAGGAATTCAATCCACCAGTTTTCGGCCATCCGGCTTGATGGAACCGAACAGAAACTGTCAGACTTTGCCGGAAAAGTGATGCTGGTTGTGAATACGGCCAGCCATTGCGGTTTTACGCCGCAGTTCGAAGGCCTGGAGCAGCTTTATCAGACCTACAAGGGTCGGGGACTGGTTGTCCTCGGTTTCCCCTGCAACCAGTTCGGCCAGCAGGAACCCGGCTCAGCTTCGGAAATTGGAGCATTTTGTCAGAAGAACTACGGCGTCAGCTTTCCCATCTTCGCCAAGATTGACGTGAACGGTCCCTCCGCACATCCTCTTTATCGGTTTCTTAAGAATGAAAAGCCCGGATTTTTGGGCATCGCCAAAATCAAGTGGAATTTCACTAAGTTTCTTGTTGACCGCTCTGGTCGCGTGGTTGCGCGCTTTGCGCCGTCCAGAAAGCCCAAAGCTCTTGAGGCTCCTATCGCACGGCTTCTTGCCCGCGCTTGAAATCAGGAGTACAAAGTGCGGTAGCCTGTTGCCTGCACTGTTTCCGCTGTCCACTGTGTTCGCTGCGCACTAGAGCAAGTTGCATCCCGCAGCCGTCAAACTCTCCAGGAAAGGAGCCCCATGCGCAAGAATCTTCCCAGCCTCCTCATCCGGGTCATCGTGGGTCTGGTGTTTTTCACGGAGGGATTGTTGAAGTTTCTCCAACCGGGAGAGCTGGGCGTTGGCCGCTTCGAACGTATCGGCTTGCCAATTCCTCATCTGCTTGCCCCGTTCGTCGGGGGAGTGGAGATGATCGGCGGCGCCGCGCTGATTTTTAACCTCTATGCGGGCGATGCGGCTATCGCATTGCTCATCGTCATCGCCACAGCAATCGTGACCACCAAGTTACCCATCCTCTTTGGGCATTCGATCTGGCGCTTCGGAGCGCCGAAGCTCGGACACTACGGCATTCTCGCCTTCCTGCATGAATCGCGCACAGACCTGTGCATGCTGTTCGGCACTGTAGCCATTTTTCTTGAGAACGGCCTGCAGCTTCTCAAGAAGAAGAAGTGGTACGCGCGCTGACACTCATCCATCAAAACGGTATGCGCTGATCGCCGCGCCCATCGGCTCATCACTGAACACATGCTTACCTGGGGCCCCTCCGCCGGCGCCGGCCGCCACCATTAGAGGCAGCAGGTGTTCTTCACGAGGATGCGCAAAGCCTGCAAATGGAGCCTCCCGCCAGTGCTCGAGGAACTGTATGCGCCTTTTCTCCTCGGATTCAATCGCGTTCGTCAGCCACTGGTCGAACTTCCGGGCGCGTTCCTGCGTTTCCGGTTGCATATAGGCGCGCAGGTTATGGAAGCTCATGCCGCTGCCTACAATCAACACGCCCTCGTCCCGTAGAGGCACCAATGCTCTTCCTGCAGCAATATGCAATGCCGGGTCAAGAGAAGCGGCCAACGACAGTGTGACAACTGGTATTTCGGCTTCCGGGAATGCAACCTTCAGAGGAACGAAGACACCGTGGTCGTAGCCGCGCGATGGGTCGAAAATTGCCGTTAAACCAGCCTCCCCAAGAAGTTCCTTAGTCCGCGTAGCCAATGCGGGCGAGCCCGGCGCGGGCCAGGTCAGCTTGTAGGTATGTTCAGGAAATCCCGAGTAGTCAAAGATCAGTTTCGGCGAGACGCCCGAACCCACGGTGAATGCCTGCTCCTCCCAATGCCCGCTGATTACGAGCAGCGCCTTTGGCTTTTCCGGTAGCGAAACCGACAGGCCCTCGAGGAAGGCCCGCGTCGCCTGCCAGGTGTCGGCCGGTCCCCAGGTCCATTTCATGAAGAAGCAGGGACCTCCCCCATGTGGCAGAAAAATAGAGGGTTGACGCTTGGGTCTGCTCATCGCATGTCTCCTTCGGTGCCCGTTCATTTCTGGCACAGCAAATAATTGTTATAACAACTATCTTTGGGATGTTGCTCTTGTGTGTGCAGATGCAAAAAAGCCTGGAAGACCGGCCGGTCTCGCACAGAATTCTGTAAGCGCCAGGTGCGCGGAGGTACCATGCGGCTGAGAGGTTATGGCTGATTCTTTCGATCTCGACCGCTTTGTCCGCGCACAGCAGCCGATGTACGCCCAGGTCATCAGCGAGTTGCGCGCCGGGCGCAAGCTCAGCCACTGGATTTGGTTCATTTTTCCCCAGATGCGCGGACTGGGCCGCAGCCCGAATGCGGAGTTCTACGGCATCCGATCGCTGGATGAAGCGCGCGCATATCTCACCCATCCGCTCCTTGGACCACGGCTCGAAGAGTGCGTACTACTCGTTCTCGCCGTCCGGGGCACGCCCATCGACCGCATCCTCAGTCCACCCGACGACTTGAAATTCCGCTCGTCCGTCACGCTCTTCGCGCAGGCTGCGCCTGAGAATGCGCTGTTTCCGCAGGCCCTCGACAAGTACTTTGGCGGCAGGCCCGATCCGCTCACCCTCGAACTGCTCGGCTGAACTACTCAATCGCAAACACCGCGTACACAGTCGCCTGGCTCGTCACCTTCTGCGGCTCCACAGCCAACGGCGCCGTGTTGTCGGCTTTCATCGCAAACGCGCGTACCATTGGACGCGGTGCAATGCCACCCGACTCCTGATTGCTCACATAGACCAGCTTGCCCAGCTCAACACCCATACCCTTGGCCAGCGCAGCAGCGTTCTCGCGAGCCCGCGCGGCCGCCTTATCCAGAGCCTTTTGCTGTAGTGCCTTCTCATCCTTCACTTCCCAGTCAATCTGTCCGCTGCTGGTGGCGCCCGCGTCCACTGCAATGTCCAGAATCTCCGCGGCCCGCTCGGGCGAACAATGAACCGTCCACTGCTGGGTGAGCTTGTACTTGTGCTGCTTGGGATTCGTATAGTCGGGCGCAAGATACTGCGACTGGCTGCGAATATCACTCTCGGCCACGCCCGCCTGCTTGAGTGCTGCTATCACCGCGTTCGACCTGCGAGAACCCTCTGCATAGGCCGACTTCGAATCCGTCGGCGCCGTCTCAAAACCGATGTGCAGTACGGCCACTTCCGGCTCCACACTGACTTCATCCGTCGCCGTCACAGAGAGAGTGCGGTTGGTTGAGCTGACCGTCAATTGAGGCTGCCCCGGTTGCTGCGCAGTTGCTGCGGCGCTTATGGCAAGAATTACTGCAATCACGAATGAATTGGCCTTCATAAATCACTCCTCTTCAGCCTTAGATGCCCTGTAGAAGTGATTGTCGAAGATTTCGAACGAAATGGGAAAGGGCTGCGAATCTTCTTTCAAGTGAATTTCGTGAGAATAGGGTGGCGGAGTTGAATGGGCCTGACTTTTCTAACTCCACCCGAATTAAATTGATTAGTTCCGCGCAACCGGCTAGCTAATTTTCGGCGCGAATAGAGTTACATACGCGAGTAGAGCGACACCAACGAGCCCGGGAATAGCGCCTATCATGCAAAGGTACCGAACTCCCATTCCCCAAAAGAAGAGCGCCAGGCCGATTCCCACACCGACATTGATTAACCCTCCAATTGTCATACCCTCGCGGCTTTTAGCAAGGCGTTGGCGATTCTCTTCGCGCATGATTTCAAGAGCCGCGTTGGCGCCTGCACCGGGAGATTCCACGATGCGACGCATAGTATCGGCGCGATAGAACGCCTCGCGCTCCTCGCGGCGCGTATTGAGCCAGGTGACAACCGGTAGAAAGACCACAAAGAGCGCCACCGCACCCACAGAGAGAAAAATCCACTGCCCGGGAATCATGAGATGACCACTGGCGTCTTGCAGGAACATGAGAAGGCTGTTCATCGGAATTCGATCCTCCATTTGATTGGGGCCTAATTGCCCTCTTTCAAACGGTGAGACTAGGAACTCGCCGGACCGGTTGCATTATTTGCGGATGAGCTGAAAGTTGCACCGGAAATATTGCCTCGTATGCAGAAAAGTGCTGATTCTGATTGAATGCTGCTTGCACCGCGCGGGCAAGAAGCGAAAAAATGCAACCTCGCTCCCAAAGGTGAGGTCATACCGGTTGAAGAAAGCCTGGGCAAATGAACGTGCATGATTCTCATTCCCCTCCCACAACCGCAGACAGAGATGTTGCAGATGTGGAGCGCGTGCTGGCCGGTAACTCGGAGGCATTCGAGGAAATTGTCCGCCGCTGGCAGGGACCGCTGGTGAATATGGCATATCGCTATTGCCGCGACCGCTCCCGCGCCGAGGAAATGGCGCAGGAGGCCTTTGTTCGGATTTGGCGCAACCTCGCGAGTTGGAGACGTGAGTCGGCCTTTTCGAGCTGGATTTTCGCTCTTGCCTCGAATGTATTTCGTACAGAACTGAAGCGGTTTCCCCCGGTTATGTTCCCCATTGAGGAAGGACCTGAGCCGATGGTTGGCGGAGGGCAATGGGAGAAACTGGCTCAAACACAGTGCGCAAGCTCAGTGCGCCGCGCGGTACTCGCCCTTCCCGAGCGCTATCGCGAGCCAATTGTGCTCTTCTACTTTCACGAAAAAGATCTTGCCGCCACCGCGGCCACGATGCGCCTGCCGGAGGGCACGGTAAAGGCAAGACTTGCACGCGCGCGGGAATTGCTGCGTAAGCGGTTTCCCCGGCTGCGGGAAGCCCACGCATACCTCGAGACAGTTGGAGGAGACCAGCGGACGGCAGGCGCCATTTATGAAAAAGCATCCGAAAGGGGTATCCAAGGATGAGCGACAAGACCAATTCGAACCGCGAGCAGACACCTCAGCGAGGAGATCCTCAACTTCAGGAACATTTCGATGCTGTGATCGATTCGATGCTGTGTGGCGAGGAGCAGCTCGTGCCATCGTCCGGCTTTGTAAATGCGGTCATGGCGGCGGTGCGGGAAGAAGCCGATGTGCCGAAGCCGCTCGAATTTCCATGGAAGAGATTCATGCTGGGCTTTGTGCTTGCCATCGGTGTCTTTGCATGGGCCGCCATCGAGTTTGTCCGTGCCGGCGTGCTTGAGCAGACGGTTTCGGCGGTGGGCCAAGCGCCAAAAGTTCTGGCGCAATCAGTTATCCGGTTCAACGTGCCTTCTCTGGCTGCGTTGTCGCCTTGGACTGAAGTTTCTATGGCGCTATGCGTGGCAGCGCTCGCCCTTGCTCTTCCCTGGATATTGGTGCGCCGGATGACTCGTCAGGCACACCTGCTTTAGGGCCGCAAGTTTATTTGGACGAGAACTTCTCCCCGAACGCGCGCAGCTTGGCCAGGGTGGCCGCCGCCTGACCCGAGTCGATGGCCTCGGCACCTTGCGCGACGCCTTCCTTCAGATCGCCGGCCAGCCCTGTCGCAACCAGAGCTGCAGCCGCATTCAACAGCACAATGTCGCGCCGTGCGCCGGGGATGCCCGTGATGACGTCGTAGAGCAGGGAAGCGTTCGTCGCCACATCCCCGCCAACAAAATCCTCGAGCTTTGCACGCTCCACTCCCGCCATCTCAGGCGTAATGCGGGCCGCCTTGAGTGCCGGAGTCTCTTTGCCCTCCTGCATCTCCACACGCGCCACCACCGATTCGCCTGTCGTCGTCAGCTCATCGATTCCGTCTGTTCCATGCACCACAAAAGCCCGCGTCGCACCCAGCTCGGCCAGAGCGCGACCCACCAGCAGCACCCGGCTCGGCGCCAGCACGCCAATTACCTGTGCCTTTGCCCCTGCCGGATTAGTCAGGGGTCCACACAAGTTGAATATTGTCCTGAAGCCCAGTGCCTTGCGTAAAGGCCCCACAGCTTTCATTGCCGGGTGGTAGCTCGGAGCAAACAAAAACATAAAGCCTGTCGCACGCAGGCATTCAGCAGCCAACTCAGGCCCCAGCGTGATCGGCACACCCAGCGCTTCCAGCACGTCGGCAGAGCCCGCCTGTGATGTGACAGCACGATTGCCGTGCTTTGCGACCTTTGCGCCCGCCGCTGCGGCAATCAGTGCCGCGCCGGTTGAAATATTGAAGGTCAGCGGACCGCCGCCGCCCGTTCCGCAGGTGTCCACCAGCTCAGCACGCTCTTCATCGGTCAGGGGGACCGGCACCGCATGCTTGCGCATGGTTTCCACAAATCCAGCCAGTTCCGGAGCCTGTTCGCCGCGCGTTGACAGCACCGCCAGCAGCGCGGCAACTTCTGCCTCCGGCACTCCGCCGGCAAGTATGGCCTCCAATACCGCCGAAGCCTGCTCGCGCGTCATCTGTGCGCCATCTTCAGCCAATGGCTTCAATATTTCCTTCACAATGCTCATCTCTCAATATGGTAATTGGGTCGCGCGATGCGCTCCGAAATGGGACTGTGCAATTGCGGCGCGTTGCCCGTCTCTTGCCGCGCAAGATACTATGACCGTACCGCTGATTCGCTCGCGTTGGTCCTCTTCTGGACAAGTTCACTCTGCGATCCCAAATTCTGCAGCGGTGGGTCGGTTTCAAACCATCATGAAAATTCACGAGTATCAGGCAAAGGAAATCCTGGCGAAGTACGGCGTGCCCGTGCCCAAGGGTGAAGTGGCCAACACGCCGGAAGAGGCTCATGACGTAGCGCGCAAGCTGTTTGCCGAGGGCGCTTCGGGCGTGGTCGTAAAGGCTCAGATTCACGCAGGAGGCCGCGGCAAGGGCGGCGGCGTGAAAGTGGCAAAGACGCGCGAGGAGGCCGAAACGCACGTCAAGGCCATTCTAGGCATGCAGTTGGTCACGCACCAGACCGGCCCGCAGGGCCAGAAGGTGCAGCGCCTGCTGATTGAAGAGACCGCGGCCATTGATCGCGAACTCTATCTCGGTATTGTGCTTGATCGCTCAACCGGCAAGCTGGTCTTCATGGCTTCGCAGGCCGGCGGCATGGAGATTGAAGAGGTAGCCGCCAAGACGCCCGAAGCCATCTTCAAGGAAACGATTGATCCGGCGGTCGGTTTTGGAGCATGGCAGGCACGCAAGCTCGCCTTTTCTCTGGGACTCAAGCCCACGCAAATCAATCAAGCTGTCGGCTTCTTCCAGTCGCTCTACAAGGCCTTTGTGGAGACTGACGCATCGCTTCTTGAGATCAACCCCTTCATCACCACGAAGGATGACAAGCTCTTCGCACTCGATGCCAAAATCAACTTCGACGACAACGCGCTCTTCCGCCACGCGGACATCAAGGCTCTGCGCGATGTGGCCGAAGAGGACCCGCTGGAAGTGGAAGCCAGCAAGTATGCGCTCAATTACATCAAGCTCGACGGCTCCATCGCCTGCATGGTCAACGGCGCGGGCCTTGCCATGGCTACCATGGACATCATTCAGTACGCCGGCGGTTCGCCTGCGAACTTTCTTGATGTGGGTGGTGGCGCAACGCAGGAACAGATCGAACACGCCTTCGAAATCCTTCTCAGCGACAAGAACGTCAAGGCAATATTCATCAACATTTTCGGCGGCATCCTCCGCGTTGATCGCCTCGCAACGGGCGTCGTCGCAGCGGCCAAGAATCTCAACGTGAAGGTGCCCATCGTGCTCCGGCTTGAAGGCACCAACGTTGAAGAGGGCCGCAAGATCCTCAAGGAGTCGGGCCTCAACTTCCAGGTGGGCGCAACCATGAAAGAGGCAGCAGAGTTAGTGGTGGCTGCGGCGAAAGGCGAGGTGAAGTAAATGGCAGTTTTGGTAGACAACAACACTCGTCTCATCGTCCAGGGCCTTACCGGCAAGGAAGGCACTTTCCACGCCAAGGGCTGCGCTGACTACGGCACAAACGTGGTTGGCGGCGTAACCCCCGGCAAGGGCGGCCAGATGCATGAAGGCTGGCCGGTATTCAACACCGTTGCGGATGCAGTGAAAGAAACCGGCGCCAACGCGACCATGATCTTCGTGCCGCCGCCGTTTGCGGCCGACGCAATCCTCGAAGCTGAGGACGCGGGCATTCCTCTCATCGTCTGCATCACAGAGGGCATCCCAACTCTCGATATGGTGAAGGTCTGGGCCAAGATCAAGACATCCAGGTCGCGCCTCATCGGTCCCAACTGTCCAGGCGTCATCTCGCCCGGCATGGCGAAGATCGGCATCATGCCCGGCCGTATCCACAAGCAGGGAACAGTGGGCATCGTGTCGAAATCCGGCACGCTCACGTATGAGGCTGTGCATCAGCTCACACAGCGCGGCATTGGCCAGTCCACTGCTATCGGCATCGGCGGCGACCCCATCATCGGTACCACGCATATTGATGCCTTGAAGCTGCTCAACGATGACCCCGGCACCGAGGCCGTCATCATGATTGGCGAAATCGGCGGGTCTGCTGAGATTGATGCAGCCGCATGGGTCAAGGCCAACATGAAAAAGCCAGTCGTAGGCTTCATCGCCGGCCAGACAGCGCCTCCGGGTCGCCGTATGGGCCACGCCGGCGCCATCATCTCAGGTGGCGAAGGTACGGCGGCCAGCAAGATGAAGGCCATGGAAGAAGCCGGAATCCATGTCGTCGTCTCCCCCGCAGAAATGGGCGAGACGCTCGCCAAGGTCATCGGCAAGTAAGACAGCTACGGACTGGAAGCAAGCTAAGGCCCACCGTCAAGGTGGGCCTTCATGTTGTAATTGGCCAAGAGACATCGCAATGAAGCAGCTTTGGATTGGTGTTGTTGAGGTGCTTCTTGAGCCAGCCGCCCTGGATGGCGATACACGTGCTTTCACAAATGTAGTCACTTGGGCGAATAACACTTCGGATTACGTTGACTCCGTTACCCGTGTCTTCGCTGGATACGGTTGGTCAGTTTTGGGAACAGAAAACGAAAGGCCCGTGGACATCGAAACTGACTACACCGACGAGATCGCTGAGATCATTGAACGTGCGGAAGCAAATCCAAATGCCTGTATCTTCGCGACATTCTACTCTTACAAGTCACCGCCAAACTAAAATGTGCAGGCGTTAGCCCGCGTCTGCTCCACCGCAGGTGGCTACCAGATGCGGCACACTTTCTCCGCCACCATCTTGCTTGACTTCTTGCAGTGGAAACTTTGCGCGAACTCCGGCAAATCGCTCAGCACAGTGTTGGCACGGTACTCATCCGGCGCATGCGGATCGTTCTGCGCCTGGGTCCGAAGCGCTTCGGGCCGCGTCTGCGTGCACCACTGCTGTGCGTAGGCAATCCAGAAGCGCTGGTCTGGCGTGTAGCCGTCCATCTTGGCGTTCATGTCCACATGTTCCGCCTGTACTTTCTGTTGCCAGGCAATCCATGAAATCCAAAGTCCGCCCAGGTCGGCAAGGTTTTCGCCAAGCGTCAGTTTGCCGTTCAAGTGCACGCCGGGCACCGGCTCAATCGCGTTATACTGGTCCACCATGCACTGCGCCTTCTCGTTGAACTTCTTCTCGTCAGTCGGAGTCCACCAGTCTTTCAGATTTCCGTCCTTGTCGAACTGCCGTCCTTCGTCGTCAAAGCCGTGCGTCAGTTCGTGGCCGATCGTCGATCCCATGTCACCGTAATTCGCCGCGTCGTCTTCCTTGTCGCTAAAGAATGGCGGCTGAAAATAGCCGGCAGGGAAGTTCACGTTGTTCTGCTGCGGATCGTAGTAGGCATTCACCGTAGGCGGAGACATGAACCACTCGCCGCGGTCCACCGGCTTGCCAATCTTCGCCAGATCTCGGGCATGATTGAATTCCCGCACGCGCAGTTCGTTGCCCAAAACATCTCCGCGCACAATCCTGAGCTTTGAGTAGTCCCGCCATTTGTCGGGATAGCCCACCTTGTTCATCACCGCGTGCAGCTTATCTTTCGCGCGGGCCTTCGTCTCCGAGCTCATCCAGTCGAGATTGTCGATGTCTTTATCCATCGCCTCTTCAATCGCCGTCACCATGCTCATCGCGTGCTTCTTCGCATCGGGTGAAAAATACTTCGCGACATACACTTGGCCCAAGGCCTCACCCATCTCATGGTCCACGCGGCTGGTGCAGCGCTTCCAGCGCTCCTGCTCTTTTTGCGCGCCGTTCAGAATGTGAGCGTAAAAGTTCCACTGCTCGTGGTCCAGAGCTTCCGGTGTACTTGTTCCTGCCAGCGAATGAACCAACCACCAGCGCAGATACGTCTTGATCTGATCCAATGGCGTATTGGCCACCAGCGTATTGAATTCGGCAAAGAACTTCGGCTGTTCGTCGTTCATCTTTCCGGAGTCAGGCGCCCCCGTCGCGGCCGCATACTTCGCGATCGAAAAATTGGTCAGCTCCTTACTGAACGCAGCCACGTCCGTCGGATGATCGAGATTCTTCGGCTCACGCCGCTCCACCCGCGTCAGCGACGCCTTCGCCAGTTGTGTCTCAATCGCCATTACCGTATCGGCATCCTTCTTGGCTTGCGTCTCAGACTCGCCGATCAGTTGCAGCATCTTGCTCACATGTTCTACATACTGCCGCCGCTGCTCCACAGATTTCGGATCAGTCCGTGTGTAGTAGTCCCGGTCGCGCAGTCCTAGTCCGCCTGCGCTGTACGAACTGATAACCGCCTTGGCATTCGAGTAATCCTGGTCAGAGTTCATGCGGAAAAACGCGCCCACACCGATGGAATGCAGATGCCCCAACAACGCCGGCAGTTCTGATCCTTCGATTGCAGACGCTCGATCCGGTCCAGCTCCGGCTGCAAGCGGCGCAATACCCGCCTTGTTGATGGCATCGGTATCCATGCACGTCGCATATTCGTCGCCAATCTTCTGCTCATTCGGCGTGCGTGAGGCCATCGGTGCCGATGACTGCTCAAGCAATGTGCGCAGATGCTGGCGGTTCAATTCATAGAGTTCCGTAAACCGCCCGTACGCAATCTGATCTGCCGGCAGCGGATTCTGCTTGAACCAGTTGCCACAGCTGTACTGGTAGAAGTTTTCGCAAGGATCTACCGACTTGTCGATCAGTGTTGGATCGAACACCCGCAGTTCATGTTTGGCAGCGGCAGGTTCCTGGGCTTGAGCACAGGCCAGAGGCAAAGCGGCAACGGCCGCCAGAGTAAGGCAGTAGAGACTATGAATGCGACGCATGCCGCAACTTTACCAGATTGCCAGGTGCTTTCCATCCGCACACCTTTACAATCAGAAGTAGGGCAAAAGCCCCAACAGGAGCAACTGAAGTGACGCAGCGTACGTTCAGCATCATCAAGCCAGACGCGGTTCGAAAGGGCCACACCGGCGCCATTCTGGCTGAAATCTATAAGGCAGGATTCAAGATTGTTTCCCTGAAGAAGGCTTCTATTTCGAAACCCCAGGCACAGGGCTTTTATCATGTGCACGCCGAAAGGCCGTTCTTTAGCGATCTATGCGACTTTATGTCGTCGGGTCCGCTGGTGTTGATGGTCCTTGAAAAGGAAAACGCCATCGCCGATCTGCGCAAGCTGATGGGGGCCACCAACCCTGCGAATGCAGAAGAGGGAACTATCCGCAAGAAGTTCGCCGGATCAATTCAGGAAAACGCCATCCACGGTTCAGACGCCGAAGATACGGCAGCCTTTGAAATAGGTTACTGGTTTGCCGGCTACGAGCTCGTCTAAGCTAACTCAGCAACGAACCAAACCGCGAGCGCAGCTCATCCACTTCCTGCCGTAGTGCATTCACAGTGGCCTCAAGCTGCGCAATGCGCTCCTCCTGGGCGTTGCTGGCATTCCCCACAGCAGGCGACATTGCCCCAGTGGCCACCGCTTCTGCCGGCCCGGACATCAAATGGGAGTATCGTGACTCTTTTGTCCCCGGCTGCCGCGGCAAAATCGCGGCAAGTGCAGGCTCGCGCTCCATCAGCTTCTGCAGCCCGCTCAGTACGTCGCCAATTTCGCCAAAGGCATACATCCGTTCGCATCGTCCGCGCAACTCACCCGGAGTTTGCGGACCACGTAACAGCAGCACGCACAACAGCGCTGTTTCGGCACGATTCAAATTGAAAGCTTCGCCAAGGTGGTGCTCGAACTTGGCCACACGGCCATCCGCGCCACGCGCGGCTCCGGCAAGTCCATGCTCTTCCAGCCCGTGCAACGACTGGCGCACCGTCTCTTCATCCAGATCCATCACGGGTTCGCGATTTGATCGCTGATTGCACGCGTTCATCAGCGCGTTCAATGAAAGTGGGTAATAGTCAGGCGTAGTCGCTTCTTTTTCCAACAGCGACCCAAGCACACGCGCCTCTTCGGCACTCAATCTATAAGGTAGATCCATAGACATAACTCCATCTTCCCATTACAAGCTAACTCATTGATGATCAGAAGGTTTCTTTGAAGGACTTTCCCAGGATGCGGCCCGTTCTGCGATACTAACCGAGTTATGCCGATTGCCGATCTTCAGTCCGCCGCCCAAACAATCGCAGGATTTCTGGCCTCACTCAACAGACTCGGTGGAATGCGCTTGAAGTACCGCATTACGGCCGGTGACGGAGCACGCGACCCCGAAGGACTCGAGGCACGCGAGATCTACGTGGAACTGGCTGGCCCGGATGCTCCAATGCTGACAGCGCATAATGGCGAGTTGCTACGGGCGCTTGAAACAGTGGCCGCACAAATGCTTCGTTTGGACTCGCGCGAGCACGACCTGATCAGCTTCGATGCCGACAATTTCAAGGCTCTCCGCGCCCAGGAATTGCGCATGGCCGCTGAGACCGCGGCTGAAAAAGTGATCCGCACGGGCGTGCCCTACGCATTTCCACCCATGAACAGTCGCGAACGTCGTCTCCTTCACATGTCCTTTAAATCCATTGAAGGCGTCGAGACGTCGAGCCAGGGAGAAGGCCCAGGCCGTTTCCTCGCCGTGTACCCTCAAGGCAAAACGGATCTTCCGGTCGCAGCGCCTGTTCGTCCACGCGGATTCAGTGGCGGTGGTGGCGGTGGTGGCCGCGATCGTCGCCGCCGTTAGCCGTTGAAATGGGTATGCCACAATACCCTGCATGAAGCTCTCATCGCTGCTGCTCTTTCTCATGCTCGCCGTTCCTGCGTGCATAGCGCAAAAGCGCCTCGTTCTTGTCGATCAGGATGGTTCTGGCCCGGGCGGCTCAAACCAGATGGCCATGCTCGTTCTCCTGCAGTCGCCGGATGTGCAGGTGCTCGGTATCACCATGGTGACGGGAAACGCATGGCGCGACGAGGAAACTGAGCACACATTGCGCATGCTTGAGCTGACCGGCCACAGCGATGTTCCTGTGGCCAAAGGCGCCGCATTTCCGCTCATCCGCACTCAGCGAGAAACGGAACTCGAAGAGCCTCTCGTCGGCAGGCAGGTCTGGCTTGGCGCCTGGGGACATATGACCAGCATGGGCACCATGTCGAAGGAGCATGGCCCCTTCGACGTCCCTCCTCTCCCCGAAGGCCAGCCAAAACTCAAGCCCATCAGTGAAGACGCGGCGCACTTTCTTATTCGTCAGGTCCATGCGCACCCGAATCAGGTGACCATCTTCGCTTGTGGTCCGCTCACCAATATCGCGCTCGCAATCTCCATCGATCCCGACTTCGCCGCGCTCACAAAAGGTATTGTCCTCATGGGCGGCAGCCTCAATCCGCAAACAGATGACCCCGAGTTCGCCACCAACCCGCGCCACGAATTCAATTTCTGGTTTGATCCTGAAGCCGCTCACATTGTCTTGCGTGCCGCCTGGCCTCGCATCGATGTCACCACAGTCGACGTTTCCATCAAGGCACCCTTCACGCAGACGATGCTGAATGAAATCGCAAAGTCGAAATCGCTCACCGCACGCTACATCGCCGCATGGAGCCAGGACCGCTACTACATGTGGGATGAACTCGCCGCTTGCGCATGGCTCGATCCATCCATCATCACGCGGGAGAAACAACTCTACATGGATGTGAACATCAACCACGGCCCCAACTACGGCGATACACTCACCTGGACAGAACAACTCAAGCCCGCAACCGGCGTGCGCCTCGTCCATGCGCAGCTCGATCTTGATCTTCCGAAATTCCAAAAAATGTTCGTCGACTTGATGAGCCGATAGGCGCACAATGGCGCTTGCACTCAGCTCATTCCCCGGAGCGCACCATGACCGAGTCGCCGGCACTGCCAAAAAGCAAGATCGTCGCCTTCCTTCCGTCCGTTAACCTTGCCAGCGCGCGCATGTTTTATGAGGGTGCGCTTGGCCTGCCTGTCTCTGAAGAGAATCCATTCGCGCTGGTCTTGGATGCCGCCGGGACCATGCTCCGCGTCACTCTTGTGCAGGAGCTCAAGCCTCAGCCTTTCACTGTACTCGGCTGGGAAGTTGTCTCAATCGAGCAGTCGGTCACGCAGCTCAAGTCACGGGGCGTCGAGTTTCTGCGCTACCCCGGCATGAACGACAACCACTCCTTGGCCATCTGGACCGCGCCAAGCGGCGCACAGGTCGCCTGGTTCAAAGACCCGGACGGAAATGTGCTGAGCCTGACGCAGTTTTGAGTGTTACCTGAAAGCAGTGGAAAAGCCCCCATCGCATGAACGATGAGGGCCTTTCAATCTTGCTTCGTTGTCAGGGGCAGTCCGTGAACACCAATTCCGCGCCTTCTTTCTGGCGCGGGCCAGCCGAAAGCAGTCAGCCCCACCGCAGGTGGTTACCCGTTCAAAAGATCCTGCAGCTTGTTCACCATCCGGTGAAGATCCTTGTCTGTCCGGCGCTGCTCGTCAATCTTGGCAATTGAGTGCATCACCGTGGTGTGGTGCTTGTTGCCGAACTGGCGTCCAATCTCTGGAAGGCTCGCCTCGGTCATCTGCTTGGCCAGATACATGGCAATCTGGCGCGGCACCACCACGTTGCGTGAATTGTTCTTCTGCTTCAGGTCGCTCACCTTCATGCCGAACTGCTCAGCCACGGCGCGCTGGATCGACTCGATTGTGATCTTGCGCACCTGCATATCGATGAACTGCTTCAGGCACTGCTGCGTAGCCGCCAGCGTGATCTCCATGTGGTTCAACTGGCACCACGCAATCAGCCGCACCAGTGCACCTTCCAGCTCGCGTACGTTCGTCCGCACATTCGACGCAATAAATAGCGCCACGTCCGTCGGCAGCACCACGTGTTCGCTTTCGGCCTTCTTCTGCAGAATCGCAACCTTGGTCTCAAGATCGGGCGGTTGAATGTCCGCAATCAGGCCCCACTCGAAGCGCGAACGCAGACGATCCTCAATCTCCGTCAGTTCCTTCGGCGGACGATCCGAGGCAATCACGATCTGCTTCATGCTCTCGTGCAGAGCATTGAAGGTATGGAAGAATTCTTCCTGCGTACGTTCCTTCTGCGCGATGAACTGAATGTCATCGATCAGTAGCACGTCCACTGAGCGGAACCGGTCGCGGAAGCTCGTCATGCGATCGTTGCGGATCGACGTGATCATCTCGTTGGTGAACTTTTCGGCTGAGACATACGAGATGCTGGACGAAGGATTGCGCCGTTTCACTTCATGACCGATGGCGTGCATCAGGTGTGTCTTGCCCATTCCCACACCACCGTAAAGGAAGAGTGGATTGTAAGCGCGTGATGGCCGCTCTGCGACGGCAAGTGCGGCGGCGCGGGCAAACTGGTTGCCGTTGCCGATCACAAAATTGTCAAAGGTGTAGCGAGAATTAAGTTGTGCAGCGGTCGACCAGTCGAAACGACCCTGCTCCGGCGAGCGATAGCCCTGTGCCGGGGAGGGAGCGGTCGGTGCGTGTGCTGGAACGGGACCGAAGCCGCCGTCCTTGCGTTGCGGAGGAATCGAAGGGTCTTCGCTCGCAGTGACAAACACCACGTCGTCGAACTCGAGCGAGTTCAGATCGATTGCCTCTTGAATTAAATCTCCATATTTGTCGCCAATGTGCTGGAACTCAGCGGATGGCACACGTACATAAAGCGTGCGCCCTGCTGCGTGGCTGAAGCGAGTAGGCTTCAACCATGTCTCGAATGATTGCCGGATGACCTTCTTCTCTAAGGAGGAGAGAATTTGCATCCAGGGATTGAGTGCCGAAGCTGGCGAGATAGCAAAAGCCATTGAAGCGGTCCTTTTTTAAGCAGCGTCTCTCTTAGCGGAAAGTGCTCATCCGGGCATTTTCAGACAACAACTGTCTCGGCGGATGAGTGCAAATCTCACCGTCAAAACACCGAAACGTGGTCTGCTTGATTGCTCTTGACATGATCGATGCGAGCATCGATCACGGGATGAATTCTGTTCCGTGGGACGCTTGGAATCTTTCTGGAACGGTCCCGATGGTAGCACATTTGGCAGTCCTTGCAATGCCTCTTTCACACTCGCATCGACATTCTTTTTCTGGTTGCACCATGCGTGGTGAAAGCACGGAAAAAAGTTACTGCAGTCATCCGTTACAAGGTGTGCAAGGGGACTTACTACAACAAAAAAGTCAGACTGAATTGAGCCGAAAACGAGAGCGAGCACGTGCAGCGCAGAAAGCGCTCGCTGAAGTTGGTAAAACAGCAGTAACCAGCCTCGTGACCGGTCCTGCTGGATTCTATTCGCAACCTGCGATAGACTAGTATCTTACCGGCCCAAGCGGTTGCGCGCAGGGTCAACCCTATCTCATTCCCGATCGCATTGGGCTCAGCCGTCGCAGAGCCGCGCGGCGGGTGGAGCTTCGGTCGACATGCAAGGCGTGATCGGATTCGGTACAGAATTTAAGTGAAACAGAGGAGTGCACTTTCATGCCTAAGCGCACATTTCAACCCAATCGCCGCAGCCGCGTTAAGAAGCACGGCTTTCGTTCGCGGATGAAGACCAAGTCTGGCGCAGCGGTGCTCAGCCGCCGCCGTGCAGCAGGCCGCAAGCGCGTTGCAGTCAGCGCTGGTTATCGCGACTAGTCTCTCTTCTCCGTCCTCAATTTGGCCGGAGCAGCTGACTTACTCCGCGATTTCCGGCCAAACGCCTTCGGGCTTCCTGATGCAGACCTCTTCCCAAGATGATCCCCTTACGCCCGCACCGCTGGCGAATCGCAGGCGGGCGTCTATGGCAGGGTTGCGTCTGCAAAAGCATGCAGACTTTCAGAAGGCTTATGCCGCCAGCCGCAAGCGCCAGTCGGCGTCCATGAGTTGGTTCCTGGCACCCCGCGGCGCGTCCCAGTTGCCCCCACGAATTGGACTTACCGTGGGCAAGGTCATCGGGAAATCCCACGAGCGCAACCGCATCAAGCGCCGCATGCGCGAAGCCATTCGGCGCCATGTCGAAGAGATTCCGCCTGGGTGTGACCTGATACTCCATCCGCGCCGCTCCATCCTCACCATCGAGTTCCCGAAACTCGAAGCGGAGTTGATGCGTATCCTTCAGCAGGCCCGGAGTGAGGCAGTACGTCTGCACGGTGCGTCAGAGGAGAAACCATGACTCGGATACTGTTGGCTCTGCTTGGTTTCTATCGGCGCTTCGTCTCGCCCGCGCTGCACTCCATTTCGCCAGGAGGCTGCAAATTCCAGCCCACGTGCTCTGAATACGCTCAAATTGCCATTGCGACGCACGGACCCCTGCGCGGAGTTGCTCTCTCAGCATGGCGCCTTTTGCGATGCCATCCCTTCACACGCGGCGGCTTTGATCCCGTCCCGCCAATCCGTCCTGTGAGACCGCTCCACCACGAACCATTACCATAGAAAGAGCAGCCAGAACAGGTGCAGCTCCAAAACAACAGGAAGTTTCCCTTTGCCCGAAATTCGCAATCCAAATATTGATTCTCAAAGACCCGGTGGCGGCGGTGGTGGCGGCGGCGATATGCGCGGCCTGATGTCTTTCATTTTTTTGGCAATTGCCGCCATCCTGGCCTTCCAGCTTTTCAATAAGCCGCAGGCACCGGCTCCTCAGCAGACCGCTGCGACACAGCAGCAGGCGCAACAGGCAGAGGCCGCTTCCGCACCTGCGCAACCGTCGCCTGGCAGCGCAGCACCTTCCGCCCAGCAAGGGAAAAGCGCCCCGTCCTCGCCGTCGGCAGTTCCCTTGGTGGCAGCGTCGTCTGAGTCTGACTACACGGTAGAGAACGAGCTCTACAAGATCGTTTTCAGCAATCGCGGCGGTGTGGTCAAGCACTGGATTCTCAAGGGGCCCCAGTACACGGACGTTCCAGGTGGCAAACAGCTGGATTTGGTGGATGCGCAGACGACGGGATTCGGTTATCCGATGTCGCTCTACACCTATGACGCAGGCCTCGACGACCAGTTAAACAAGGCCGATCTTTATCAGGTCACTGTCACCGGTAGCGGCTCGCAGGGCCATTCGCTCGTTGCTCCCGGCTCCATCAGCTTCCACTACGAGGCGCACGGCCTGAATGTCGTCAAGACATTCCATTTTGACGCCAGTTATGTGGTGACTGCGGAAGTCTCCGTGCGCCGCAACGGTTCGCCGGTGCGTGCACTCATCTCCTGGCCCAATGGACTGGGCGACCAGCGCGAATGGCGGCATTATGAAGCCGGCAAGATCATCTGGTCCATTGACGGCAAGGACGACAACCTCAAGGCCAAGAAAGTCAGCAACGGCGCAACAACTGAAGCTGCTTATCAGTACGCCGCGGTTTCTGATCTCTACTTTGCCGCGGCCTTTCTTCCTGACGTCCCGGGCCGCGCCACGGTCGTTACTTTGCATCATGGAATTGAAGCGCTTTCTGATGCAAGCAACCCGAACAGTGAAAAGCACGCCTCGGACGTTCTCGGAATTGCTGTAGGCGATACCAGCGGTGTCACCCGCCTTCGTATCTTTGCAGGACCCAAGCAGAGCGATGTGCTCAAGAGCATTCATGCCATGGGCCCTGATGGCAAGCCCGACGGTCCCAGTCTCCAGCCGCTCATCCAGTTTGGCGTCCTCACAATTCTTGCCAAGCCGCTGTATGTGGCGCTGCGCTGGGTCCGCAATTTGCTCGGTGGCGGACTGGATAGCTGGGGTTGGGCGATTGTCCTCGTCACTTTTGTCTTCAACCTCGTCATGCTGCCCACCCGCGTCATGATGATGAAGTCATCGCTGCGTATGATGCGTCTGCAGCCCAAAACGGACGCCATCAAGCGCAAGTACGCTCATCTCAAAATCAATGATCCCAAGCGGCAAGAGATGAACGCGGAGATGATGAAGCTTTACAAGGAAGAGGGCGTCAACATGTACGGCAGCTGCCTGCCCATGTTGATTCAGATGCCGCTCTTCTTTGCATATTTCGAAATGCTCGAAAATGCTGTGGAACTGCGCCATGCGCACTGGCTCTGGCTCACGGATCTCTCGGCGCCCGACCCGCTCCACATTCTGCCCATCCTCATCATCATCACCATGTTTCTCACCACTTACATCACGCCGTCGCCGGGCATGGATCCAAATCAGCGGCGCATGATGGCATTCGGTATGCCCATCTTCATGGGCTTCATCCTGTTCAATTACGCTTCCGGCCTGGCGCTCTACTGGGGTACCGGCAACATCATCAATCTCGCCATTCAGGTTGGCATCAACCAGTCAAGCGTTGGCAAGGAAATGCATGAGATCGCGGCGCGCCGTGCCAACAAGAACAAGCCCGGCGGTCCCAAGGGGAAGAAATAGTCCTGCACGCGGCTCTACTCCAGGGCCACGCGCAGGGCATCCTGCAGTTGTGCATGCCTGAAGCGAAATCCTGAAGCAAGCAGTTTGTGCGGTACGGCCCTCTGGCTCGCCAACAGTGCTTCATCGGCCATTGCGGAGCCGAATGCGAGCCGCAACGCAAACGCGGGCACTGGAAAGAGCGCTGGCCGGCGCAGCCTTTGCGCAAGAAGGCGCGTGAACTCCGCATTCGTTACCGGATAAGGCGCGGTCACATTCACGGCTCCGCTCACTTCAATGGAGTTGATCAGAAACTGGAGTGCATCCACCGCATCTTCCAGGCTGATCCAGCTCATCCACTGCTGCCCCGTTCCCAACCGCCCGCCCAGTCCAATCCGGAAAATCGGCAGCATCTTCTTTAGCGCTCCTGCCTTTCTTGAAAGCACAACGCCAAATCGTGCATGCACCACGCGAATCCCACACTTTTCCGCGGGCAAAGTGGCTTCTTCCCATGCGTCGCAGAGGTCAGCCAGAAATCCCATGCCAATTGCGGACTCCTCATTCAGTTGCTCGTCTCCACGGTCGCCGTAAATTCCCACGGCCGATGCCACAATTAGAGTCTCCGGTGGTTCCTCCAGCTCCGCCAGCGTGCGTGCAATAGCTGCCGTGGTTGTCACGCGGCTCTCAACCAGTTCCTGCCTGTAGCCGGCGCTCCACCGTTTTCCCGCAATACTCGCCCCAGAAAGATGGACGGCTGCTCTGCAGCCTTCAAGTGGGGTCAGATTCTCAAGCGCTGGTACTGCGCTAGGATTCCAGGAAATCTGATCTTGGCCCGTAACCGCTTGGCGGCCGCGGACCAACTGAAGCGTCTTGAAGCCGCTCCGTGCAAGATTCTCCTGCAGAGCCGAGCCGAGGAGGCCAGATGCTCCGCTCAGTACAACCGTGCTTGCGGTGCCATTTATCTGCATCTAAATCAGAATGGCGGATAAGCTCGCGACAGGGAACCCCTATTTGCGAGGCCATCATAAATTCGGTAATATGGGAATAGATTTTGATGGGGACAACAAAATCCGCTGAGGAATCGCGGGAAGGGGGCCCGATGAGTGAGCCAATTACCGTCCGCCAAGAGGAAACCCAGAAATCGCAGGTCGATGGAGAAACCACCGAGCGGTTTATTGCAGAAAAGCGTATCGGCGAACGCATAAAGAAGCTGCGTCTCAAGAAATCAATGGGACTGGTTGAGCTGGGCAAGCATACCGGACTTTCTGCCAGCTTTCTCTCCCAGCTTGAGACCGGACGCGTCGTGCCGACCCTGCGTAATTTGGCACGAGTGGCTATGGTGTTCTCAAAAGATCTCTCTTATTTCTTTGAGACTGAGCCACAGTCTATGTTCCGTGTACACCGCCGCCGTGAGCGTGTACGTCTACCTCAAACCGGAGTCGACGAGCCTACGTATTACTTCGAAAGCCTGGGTTACATGGTTCCCGACCGGCACATGGACCCCTACTTCGCGCAGTTCATTCCCATGGAAACTCAAAAGGAGCCACGCGCCCACGTTCACGCTGGCTTTGAGTTTCTCTATGTGCTCGAAGGGGAACTTGATTTGCGCCACGGGGAGAACCACTGCACGCTTGGGCCCGGCGACTCAGTCTATTTCGACGCCAGCACGCCGCATTCCTATCTGTGCGCGGGCAAGCGACCCGCCGATGTGCTGATCGTGACAATGCATCAGCCTATGCCACAGCCGGTAACCACAATGCGCCCGGGTGTGCCGCGCGCGCTTCCTGGAACAACCGCACACGTGGCGGGGCGCTAGTTATTTCCGTCGCATGAGTTTTTGCAAAATTGGGGACCAGAGACTTGAACCTTAGTTAGTCTCGAACACCCTTAAAGAAGTCATCCACTTCCTGCCAGGTGTTCACGCGGGTAAAGCCGTCTACGGTCAGGTTGTGCGGCGCGGAAAAAAGCAGGCCTGTGCCATCAAATAGCCGCAAATTGCGCGGCATATCGTCGATCAAATAGTCCGCGCGCAAAATGCTCTTGTTGCCGCAAAACACATAATGAGTGGGCGGAAGAAAAGGGAAGTGTTCCTGAAGCCAGCGGTATTTGGGTCCAAGTGAATTTGGCACCGCCATCGCCTGCGTGGCCACAAACACTTCAAATCGCGTGGAGAGCTTCTTGAGCACCTCCTGTGCGCCCGGCATCAAGGGCAGATCTTCGAAGAAATCTTCCGCGTCCAGAAAAGCGCGCAATTGTTGCTGCCGGTCGTGCGGAGCCACTTCCCAAAGCCCTCTTCCGGTCAGATCGTCGGTCGTCACCTGCTCATCGAATTCCATGTTGTAACGGCGAAGGTGCTCGGCAAGCGTATCCGCCATCACCTCGTCCATGTCGACGCAGATACGTCTCACGTGTGCGCCCCGGCTTGAGTTGGTCGTCGGATAGCGTGACCGTCGCTCGTAGACTTCTCAGCCTGTGGAGCCTTCGGCGCCGGAGTCATCCTGTCGTCCCAGTAGATCAGTCTTCCGCAACTGTCGCAGTTCATCAACTCCCCCTCGCGCAGTTGATTCCACATCTGGGGGCGCAGGCCCATCCGGCAGCCGGTGCACTGCTGATTCTCAGCGCGTGCAATGCCCGTTCCACGATTCGTCGCAATTCGGTCGAAACGCATTAGCCAGTCAGAATCAATCTGCTTGCGCAGCTCTTCGCGTTCCGCGCCGCATCGGTCAAGCGACTGCGTCAGCTCTTGCCGGCGTACTTCAACATTGGTGCGCGTCTCTTCCAGATCTTCAGCGCGGCTCTCCACATGTGCGCGCGCTGCCGCCAGTGCGCTCTCCTGGGCCTCGGAGCGCTCCAGACTCGCGTACTCCTCGTTCTCCAGCCGCTCAATCTCCTGTTCGGCAAAGCGCAGTTCGTGCTCAATGGCTTCGGCCTGTGCGGTCGTAGTCACGGCATCCTGCTGAGCGCGAAAGTGCGCGGCCTTTTTGCGATGGGCTTCCGCTTCGCGTTCCATCTTTTCGCGCAGCCGTTCTTCGCGTTCCAATTCGCCACAAGCAGTGGCAGCCCCCTGCTGCGCCTGCGCCAGCAGGGTTTCAGCCTGTTTGACTTCCGCCGGTAACGCGCGGATGGCCTGGGACAGGCGCGCCCGCTCCAGCTCCACTTCCTGCAGTTTTACGAGGTTCTCAATCAAGGCTTCCATCGGTGTTAGAAAGTCTACGGCATCTACCGGCACCTTCAAAAATCGCGGTCGGTCCATCCGCGGAAAATCGCATCTAAGTAAGCTGGTAGAGATGACGGAGAAAACTCCATCGTTTTGGCGTCGGCACAGATCGCTCAAGTGGGCGGTTATCACCGCTTCGTCCGCGCTTGTCGTTCTATTTGCGGTGCTTGCGGTGGCCGCACATCAGGCGGAACCATACCTGCGTGCGCGCATTGTGGAAGGCCTTTCTGACCATTTTCGCGCTCACGTAGAGCTCGATAGCTTTCATATCTCTGTCGGCAACGGTCTGCACGGCGAATGGGGATTATGGGCAAATGGGAGGGGACTGCGCATCTGGCCCCCCAGGAATGAGCAGATTGCATCAGAGTCGGCATCGGCGACCGCCAATGACCCTCTGATCAACCTGCAGTCCTTCCGCTTTCATGTTCCTGTTCGTATTCAGTCCGCGTGGCCTCTGCACATCGGTTCTGTGCGCCTCGCCGGCCTGCGGATTCATATCCCGCCCAAAAGGCCCAAGTCGCCCGCCGATCCTCACAAGAAGTCGTCCTTCTCCAAAGCGGCCTCAGTCTTTGGCCGCGTACTCATTGGCCGCATAATCTGCAAGGACGCAGTCCTCGTCATCGAGACCAGCAAGCCTGGCAAGCTACCCCTCGAGTTCGACATTGCTCAACTCACCCTCGACTCGATCTCCCCCGATGGCTCCATGCATTACCAGGCCGATCTTACGAATCCACGCCCGCCGGGCGTGATTAAGGCCTCGGGCACCTTTGGCCCGTGGGTCGTTGAAGACGCGGGTGAGTCACCCGTCACAGGCTCGTACAGTTTCAGCAATGCCGATCTATCGATCTTTCACGGAATCGCCGGCATTCTCGATTCGACAGGTAATTATCGCGGCGTGCTCCGCGAGCTCACTGTCGATGGAGAAACCAACGTGCCTGATTTCCAGCTGAAGAGCGCTGGCAATCCTCTGCCGCTGCACACACGTTTCCATGCCTTTGTGGATGGCACAAACGGAGACACGGATCTCGAGCCAGTTGCAGCTACTCTCGGTAGTTCCTCATTCACTGCGCGCGGCAAAATCGTGCATGTCCGCGCAGAGGAATCCTCCACACACGTCAGCGGGCATGACATCGCACTCACGGTCAACGCAACGGGCACTCAGATTGGAGACTTTCTCCGTCTTGCCACAAGCGGCACAACACCACTGCTTACCGGCAATCTCGCCTTTAATGCATCGCTCCACATCCCTCCCGGTCAAAACGATGTGCAGAAACGCATCGAACTGAAAGGCCATTTCAACCTCGACCAGGCTGATTTCACCAATGACAACGTTCAGGGGAAGGTCCGTGAGCTCAGCCTGCGCGCAGAAGGCCATCCAGGCCAGGCAAAGTCTTCCAAAGATGATCCGCCTCCGCCGGACGAAGCGGTGCACTCATCAATGCACAGCGACTTCTCCATGGAGAATGGAGTCATAACATTGCCCAACCTCGAGTACACCGTCCCGGGCGCTGAAATCCATCTGCACGGCACGTACGCCATCGATGGAGGCGCAATCGACTTCACAGGCAAGGCTCGAATGAAGGCCACGGTATCGCAAATGGTTGGCGGGTGGAAGGGATTCTTCCTCAAGGCCGCCGACCCATTCTTCAAAAAGAACGGTGCCGGCGCTGAGCTGCCCATTCACGTTGGCGGAACTCGCGACAAACCTGACTTCGGGCTTGATCTGAACGGGGCCAAAACCACATCACCTGAGCGTCCCGGCAACACCACGCAAACACATCCACAATCGCCTTCACAGAACTAGGCGCCCCCTCGTGCTCATCCGTCCGCAATGTGTTAGCTTGCTACCGTTGTGCCGTCGCGAAGTTCTTGAGCCTCTTAACGGCACAAAGGAGCTCCGATGCACCCTTCCCTCCCGTTCCTTCGCAAAGCCCTTCGTACAGTTGTCGCAGCCGGTTTGCTTTCAGTCTCTGCGGTGTTCGCTCTCGCCCAGATTGCAGGCTCAAATTCGCACGACGAGTGGTGGAAGCACGCGGTCATCTACGAAATCTATCCCCGCAGTTTCCAGGACTCGAACGGCGATGGTATCGGCGACCTGAATGGCATTACATCCCGCCTCGATTACCTGAAGAGTCTTGGCATCGGCGCCATCTGGCTTACGCCGATCTACCCCTCGCCCAACGTGGATTTCGGTTACGACATTTCCAATTACACGGCAATCGATCCCATGTTTGGCACCATGGCCGACTTCGACCATCTTGTCTCTGAAGCGCACAAGCGCGGCATCCGCATCCTCATGGACTACGTAATCAATCACACGTCTGACCAGAACCCGTGGTTCCTTGAATCGCGTTCCTCGCGCACCAATCCTAAACGCGACTGGTACATCTGGCGTGATGGAAAGGGCGAGACCGCGACATCGAAGGGCGAACCACCCAATAACTGGCAATCGTGGTTTGGAGGCTCGGCCTGGCAATGGGATCCGAAGACACGCCAGTACTATTACCACTACTTCTACGTGCAGCAGCCCGACCTGAACTGGCGCAATCCTGAAGTGCGCAAGGCCATGTACGGTGTACTCGATTTCTGGATGAAACGCGGAGTTGCCGGCTTCCGTATTGATGCAGTTTCGCGCTTGTTCGAAGATCCCCAGATGCGCGACGATCCATATCTTCCCGGCCATGATGCCTACGGCGATCGCAACATTCAGCACAAGTACACTGACGATCAGCCTGGAGTGCACGAAGTGCTCAAAGAAGTCCGCAAAGTGATCGACAAATATCCCGGCAACCCGGTGCTGGTCACTGAGGCGGACGAGCCCAACACCGCCGCCCTCACCAAAATGTACGGCAACGGAGATGAAGTGCAGTTGCCCATGGACTTCCAGATTGCGGATGTCAATAAGTTATCTGCGCCGCGCTTCCGTGAACTCTTCCGCGAAATCGAAAACAACACGGCCCACGGTCAGCCGGAGTACTTCTTTTCCAACCATGATCAACCGCGCCAGTGGGATCGCTACGGCGACGGCCGGCACAACGATGAAATCGCCAAACTCATGGCTGTGCTTGAACTCGCAACGCGCGGCACGCCGCAAATGTACTACGGCGAAGAGATTGGCATGAGGACAACTCCGCCCAGGCGCAAAGAGGATGTGCGCGACCCGATCGGAATTAAGGGATGGCCCAAAGAGAAGGGGCGGGACGGTGAACGCACCCCTATGCAATGGGATGCCTCGAAGGAAGCCGGCTTCACAACTTCCAGCAAGCCCTGGCTCCCCATCCCGCCATCCGCAAAAATCTACAACGTTGCCGTCGAGGGCAAAGACCCCAATTCGATCTTCAATACCTATAAATCCCTTCTCGCTCTGCGTGAGAGTGATTCAGCTCTCAGAAATGGAACCCAGATCGGCGTAAACAACGATGACCCCGACGTCTTTTCTTTCATCCGCCAAACGCCGGGGCGGACTGTTCTCGTTGCGTTGAACATGAGCGGGCACACTCGCACGCTCTCCTACGATTTGAAGGCACATCACGTTACCGGATCGAATCTGAGAATTCTCTATAGCTCCCAGTCGCCGCAGCCTCCATCAATTCCGCTCAATCGCGTCGTGCTCCAGCCATTTGCGGCATTGGTTGCAGCCGTCGAATAGCCGGTATCGCCCAGCATTTTTCTCCGTCAGGCAAAAGGAGCTAAAGTGAAAGGTCGGCCTGATTGCGTTGTCGGCGTCTTTGGCGGAAGGAGTTTGCAATGAAGTATTCGTGTCGTCGAGCCGCATTTGCAGCGGCAATTATCTTGTCTTCGCTCACTCTCCTGGGGCAGGGAATCACCAATGCCAATCACTCTTCCACACAAACCAGCGAGCAAAACTGGTGGAAGAATGCCGTTTTTTATGAGATCTATCCGCGTAGTTTTCAGGATTCGAACGGCGACGGCATCGGCGATCTGAACGGCATCACCTCCCGCCTCGATTACCTGAAGAGCCTGGGAGTTGATGCCATCTGGCTCACTCCCATCTATCCTTCTCCGCAAGTCGATTTCGGGTACGACATCTCTGACTACGAGGCCATCGATCCGCAATACGGAACCATGGCAGACTTTGACCATCTGATTGCCGAAGCCAATAAGCGCCACATTCGTGTCCTCATGGACATGGTGATGAACCACACATCTGACCAGCACAAATGGTTCATCGAATCGCGCTCTTCGCGCAACAATCCCTATCGCGACTGGTATATGTGGCACGACGGCAAAGGCGAAACAGCAACATCGAAAGGAGAGCCGCCCAATAACTGGCAGTCGGTGTTCGGCCATTCCGCGTGGCAGTGGGATCCAAAAACTCGCCAGTATTACTACCACCGCTTTTACATCCAGCAGCCTGACTTGAACTGGAACAATCCCAAGGTTCACCAGGCCTTCAAAGACATATTGGCCTTCTGGCTCAAGCGCGGTGTCGGCGGCTTCCGGTTCGATGCGATTACCGCGCTCTTCGAAGATCCAAATCTCAAAGACGATGGCGTGCTAAAGGACAAGAACGGCAAACCCATCATCAATGCGTTTGGTGACCCACAGCTGGATAGCAAAAACACGGACAACCTGCCCCGTGTGCATGACGTGATGGCTGAAATGCGCGCTTATGCTGACACCTTCGATTCCAGCAAATTCCCCGGCGCACGCGTGCTCATCGGCGAAACATATCTGCCCAACATTGCCGAGCTTGAGAAGCAGTACGGCCTTCCAGGAAAGCCTGAGTTTCAACTCCCGATGGATACGCAGATCGGCTTCATCAACAAGCTCGATGTGGCCACATTTCGTACCCGCATTGAAGACGCTGAAACAAAACTCAATGGCCACACGCCGCTGCTCGTCTTTGACAATCACGACAATCCCCGAATGGATGCGCGCTATGGAGACGGCATACACAACAAAGCGATTGAGCGTGTGATTGCCACAATCTTGTTCGCCAGCCGTGGGGCCTCACTCTTTTATTACGGTGACGAGATTGGCATGAAGACGACGCCGCCAACGCGCAAAGAGGATGTCAAAGACCCCGTAGGCATTACCGGCTGGCCAAAAGACAAAGGCCGCGACGGCGAACGCACACCAATGCAGTGGAACGACGCGTCGGATGCGGGCTTCTCCACACCGGGCACTAAGACCTGGCTGCCCATTCCGCCCACATACACCAAGGTCAACGTGGCAGCGGAAGAACATGAGCCCAATTCATTGCTTGATTGGTACAAGACTCTTATCCGGCTCAAGAAAACAGTGCCTTCTCTCGCAACAGGGCAGCAGACCATGCTCGCCAGATCAAGTGACACCGTACTGAGTTGGGAACGCAAGGCGCCCGGCGAACCAGTTGTGGTGGTTGCGGTCAATTTCACGGCATCGCCGCAGTCAGTTGATCTATCCGCGGCTGGCAAGCAGAGCGAGACCCTGCTCAAGTCTCCACAAGGCGCTGATCCTGCTTCACTGCAGCATGTTGAGTTGCAGCCTTTCGGCGTGTACATCGGGCAGGTTAAGCCCTAGGGTCAAACCTGGCTTCAGAACTCGTCTTCATCCGGGGTCGAAGACGCATCGACGAACGTTGCTTCTTCGGCCTCCCGCAATCTGGTCAGCGTCTTTCTGTAAAACCATGCGGCTGCCAGCCCTCCCGCGAGCGCGGAAAGTGCGGCCACTGTCCCCACCTTCATCCAGCTTTCGGACTTCTGCCCGGGCTCTTCAGGAAGCGGAATTTGTGCGGAATCCACAGGTTCTGCCATCTCTTGTTCTCCGTGCTCTCGGGCAAGGCGCCGGCGCTCCCACGCGGAACTACCTCAATTCTCTGATGATAAGGGGAATCGGAAGCTCAAATAGCACAAAATGTTCTCGTATCATAATATGAAATAATTTCAATTTTTGTATTTGCAAACTTCTCCACCTATAGTATCGTGTAGATATTCCGGCAAGGGAGGTGAGTCCTCTGGACCCTCCTGAACTCCGGAAGTAGTTTGCGTCACTGGCCTCCCGGCACGGATCGTAAAACATCCGTGCCGTCTTTTTTTGTTCAAAGCTTGCTTCTCATCGTAAATGCGCAATCGATTAGGCAATTTGTCGCTTACGCAAGTGCGAACTACAATTGTCCGCGTGGAGAGCCGTTCAATGAAGTCTCTTTTGAAGCGCCGTTGGGCCATGTGCCTGGTTGTTGTCGCATTTACCGCAGTAAGCTACGCCCAGTGGAATAACCCTGCCAGTGACATTCCGGCCTATCATCCTTCCGCTCCACTCAAAGTGAGTGCTCTTCCGCGCATACTTTCCGGCCGCCAGCTCACCGGCGATAACTTCCGCTATCCGTGGCAGGTGCACGCCTATCAAAAGGCCGCAACCATCGGAAAAGTGCTGTACCAGTTGCCCTGTTACTGCCGCTGCGACCGCGCTCTGGGACATACCAGCCTCCGCAGTTGCTTTGAGGGCCTGCACGGCGCCGAGTGCGGCACCTGCGCCAAAGAAGGCCTGTTCGCCTATCAGCAGACGAAGCTAGGCAAGACTCCCGCGCAAATCCGCGCTGCCATCGAGCGGGGAGAGTTCGAGCGCATCGATCTCGAAAAGCAATAGTCTTTAGCGACCGATACCGGCTGCATAGTTGAATTTCTTGGCCCCAAAAGCGCCGGCCATCGCCATCACCTGAGGGCCCGGATCGCCATAGAATTCAAACCGGTCAACCTGGCACAATGCAGCCAGCCTGGGTACCAATTGGGTCACCACAGGCCCCGTGAAGTGCGCCAGCACGGCGTCCGCGTTTAAGTAAGTCTCAAGCAGGCGGCAGCGCTTGTTGTCTTCACTCAGAAACCACTCGTAGCCGATTGTCCCCGGCTCTTTTGCGCTGCCGGCACACATCTCTCGAGCGATTTCCAGGAATGCCTCTAGCTCTCCCTCATTAATGATGGCTTCCACCTGCAGCCGCACCACACTTTCCAGCATGCCTTCCCCCTGTCCTCTTTTCGAACCGAAACGTCGGCCAACCATAGCATCCGGTCCGCGCCGCAGTCGATACTGACGTAAAATGGTCAGATGCAGCAAGGCCTCTTTGGCCCGGCTCGCACCCGCAGCCCGCTCTGGATCATCTAATCCTCAGCGCTGCATGTGGGGGCGTCACGGTTTCGACGGGATCGCTTGCGGTATGGGAGGCATGTCGGGGTGTGGGCACCCGTAATCGCTCGCAAAAACAAAGTTGCCAACGATAATCTGGCACTTGCTGCTTAATTAAATAAGCAGCCGTCCCTCGCGGCTTCGCCTATGGGCTGCGAATCGGACGTCATCCAGTAGGCTGGTGGTTGCGGCTCGGTCCGTGTTGCAGCCATAAGATCATCGGACTAGCTTCAGGCGCATCTTGTCCGTTCTGAGTTCCTGAGGCGAAAACATGCGGAACCGGACAAAGCATGAATACTCCCGGCTGACAACGATTTCGGACGCGGGTTCGACTCCCGCCGCCTCCACCAACTAATAAGTTTCATTATAATGTGCTATTTGGAGCGCATAATCGCGGCGTGTACTCGTGGTGTGCTTCGCGTGTACCTAAACTATTGAGAATCCGATAGTCACGTACCAACTTTTCCACAACTCATCCGTTGTGATCGCCGATGCCAAAAGACTCTACGAACCTTTTCCCAGAAGTTTTTGACAGAGTTTTCGCAACGGCCATGAATATCAAAATAGCCGACATGGAGTTGCTCTCCACAAGAAACACAAAATCTCTGTGGCTTTTTCGCCATCTCATTGCGGAGATTTATTCGCCCTCTCCTAGTTCGCTTATCTGTCCCATTCTCAAAAAGGATTCATCCACGGCAGAAATTGTGATAGGCAATCGACTCAAATGAAGCGGAGCTTCATTTTCCAATAATGCTCAAGGGCGACGAACTATCTCTCGATGCACACTAATCATTGCCTGGAGTCACCACCGTTGCCATAGAACTGTCAGATGGCCTGAATTTGAACTTTGGCTAATTTATCTATCATGTCACCTTCATTAAATCCTTCACGATCGATTATATAGTGCGTTGAGGAATGTGATTATGGCGAACATTTCATATTCTTTTCAGAGAACTGCGATTTCACGCTGTGCAGTTCCTGAAAGCTCAATTGAGAGCTATCAGAGTTAGTCGTCATTGCAAATGCTAGCTCCATCAACGAATCACGTCTTCATTAAAGCGACACTGGCTGGCCATTTGCAACTGCGATCTGAAGTTGATTTATATGCCGTTCATCAGTCAGTAAGAGTTTTATGGATGAAGCTCATCGTGTGAGGGACGAAGGTTTTTGCGCTGACGACCTGAGAACGGAGACATACTGCGCCGCATCTGCGTGAAGTGGGATAACCTTTCCAGCCGACCAGCCTCGCGAAATTGAACTTTATGTCGACTTGTATTCCTCAAGTCGAAAGCACATTGGCCAAAGAAATTGTAGGGACCACTTATCCCGACTAGGATTCAGATCTCACGTGAAAGTCGGATTGTAAGCTCGGAAGCTGCCATTGGACGTAATCGTCACGATCAATTTATGCTCCCATAGCTCATACTGGGATCACCGAATGTGAAGCCAAGCTACAAAAAGAAGTGGCCGCTCGTGTTTGGGATTTTTTAAAGATAGTTTCGAGATGGTGAAGTCACACACATACAGCACGCGCTGAAAATCCCGCGTGTACGTCTCACGTACGTGAAAGTACCGCAATTCCTACAGAATTCCTGCGAATCGTAGTATCGTTGAAAACATCAATAACTTATGCAGAATCAATAGCCCGAAATAATCCGACTCCCGCCGCCTCCACCAACCTTCGCCTTCGGCGAAGGTTGTCGCGCCGAAGCCAAAGGCATAGGCGACTTCGCACTCAAGATCTACCACGCGGCAGCCTTTGCAGGTTGCCGCAATCCCGGCCTTTCTGAGACCAATTGAGCTCCTGCCTCCCCACGTTCGCATTTGACAAACTCCTCCCGTCCGTTTTACTTTGCAATGTAAAGTGGAGACAGCGTGAACGACCTTCATCGGGCTCTTGGCGATATCAGCAGCATCCGCAGGCAGGTGGCGCAGTCGACACAGTTCCGCGGCTACGGTCCCGCCACACTCGCTGCGACAAGCCTGCTCGCCATCCTCGCCGCCGTCGTCCAGGGCTTTTGGATACCCGATCCTGCCGCCGGAATCGGTCATTACCTCGCCATCTGGGTTGCCACCGCAGTCCTCTCGGCTGGCATCACTGCCGTCCAGATGTACACACGCAGCCGCCGCATTCACTCCGGTCTCTCTGACGAAATGATCCGCATGGCGGTGGAGCAGTTCCTGCCCGCCATTGGAACCGGCCTTCTGGTCACGATCGTTCTGGTGGTTTCTCAGCCGCAACTTGTGTGGCTCCTTCCGGGTATCTGGCAGATCGTCTACGCCCTTGGCGTCTTCTCCTCCTGCCGCTTCCTGCCGCGGCCCATCTTTGCTGCAGGTGCCTGGTATCTGTTCACGGGACTCGTCTGCTTCGGGCTGGGCAGCGCCTATGCGCTTTCGCCCTGGACGATGGGCCTGTCCTTCGGTGTGGGGCAGCTTCTTGTCGCAGCAATCCTCTTCCACGAGGCGAAGGAGAATCCAAATGAAAGATAAGAGTTCTCCCCAGGAGGGCCGCTTCGCCTATGAGGGTCTCGACCGCGTCATTCACGAGCGCGCGCGGCTCAGTGTGCTTACCTCGCTTGTCACCAACCCCAAAGGCCTCACATTCAACGAGCTCAAACAGCTCTGCTCGCTTACTGACGGCAATCTCAGCCGCCATCTCTCCGTCCTTGAGCAGGACGGAATGATTGAAATCGTCAAAGAAATTGAGCGCAATCGTCCTCAGACCATCTGCCGCATTTCGTCTTCCGGACGTCAACGCTACCTCGAATATCTGGAAACGCTTGAGCTGGTTGTACGCGATGCCGCAAAGGGCGTCACCAGAGATTCCTCCGCGGCAAGATCGGGCCGCCTGTCCTCCAACGAGGCGTGAAAATTTTTTGCCTAATAACTTTGCATTGCAAAGTGACCAAGGAGACGCAATGAACCAACCCTACACACTGCAACCGTCCTTTCAATTCAAAATCGGTTCACGCTCGATGGGCATCAAGCTCATCGTGGTCTGCGGCCTGGCCCTCTTGATGGTGATTCCGGCCTTCTTTGTCGAAAGCATTGTCACTGATCGTAAAGATCGAGAAAGCGGCGTGATCAATGAAATCAGCAATTCTGTCGGTGGCTCGCAAACATTTCTCGGGCCCATTCTTGCGATTCCATACACCGTGCCTCCCCAATCCAAGTCGGATACAGCGCGTCACGGCACGTACATCGTTTCACCTGCTGAGGCGAACGCTTTTGTTAAGACCACAACCGAGGAGCGGCATCGCTCTCTGTTTAAAGTTCCCGTATATCAGGCAGATCTAAAGCTCGATTCTCACTTCAACCTGAAAAACACACCGACCGACGCGCCGGAAGGGGCGCAGCTTGACTGGGGTCGCGCTGAAATCTTTGTCGGTGCCAGCGGCGCGCGCGGCGCCCTCAGCGATGCGACACTCCAGGTTAACGGCCAGACTCTTACCCTTGCTCCTGCGGGAGACGCGCAAAGCACCGTCCTCGATCAGAACGAGAAGACGCCATTGCAGCTCACGCTCTTCAGCACGCGCATTACAGGCCTTGCCGCACCCAACGCGCAATTCTCCGTGTCCTCGTCCATGCACTTCTCTGGCGCACAACGGCTCGCCATTCTTGCCTACGGCAAATCAACGCATGTCGTCGAGCAGGGCGACTGGCCCAATCCCGGCTTCGACGGCGGGTTCCTCCCCGTAAAGCGTGCGCTCACGCCGCAGGGCTTTACTGCCGAGTGGTCTGTCCCCTTCATTGCACGCGGAGTACGCGCCGAAGGACCTTCTGGTTTGATAGCGGGGTTGACCCAGACAGCGCTCGGCGTCACATTTGTTGAAGTGGCCGATCCCTATCAGTCGGTGAACCGCGCCATGAAGTACGTCCCACTCTTCCTCGGCCTCGTCTTTCTCACCTATTTCATTTTTGAGGTAACAACCGGCAAACGCGTTCATCCCGCGCAATACATTCTCGTTGGCATCGCGCAGCTCATCTTTTACCTGCTCTTGCTCTCTTTCGCAGAGCGTGTCGGCTTCGACTTCGGTTTCCTCATTGCCGGCGTCGCATCGGTCGGCCTGCTCTCAAGCAATGCAGGTTGGATCTTCGCAAGCCGTCTGCAGGGCTTCCGCGCACTGGCGGTCTTCGGCTTGCTCTATACGTTGATCTATCTGCTCTTGCGCCTTCAAGACAATGCCCTGATGGTCGGCGCAATCGCCAGCTTTGCCGCTGTTGCCGCGGCCATGTATTTCACGCGCACCATCGATTGGTACGGCTCTCTGCCCTCCTCCCAAAGCGGCGCTGGCCAAACCGGAGCATCTCATGCAGGTTGAGCAAAAGCGGGGCATCCACGTCGCCATCATTATGGATGGCAATGGCCGCTGGGCCGAGCGCCGTGGCTTGCCCCGCACCGCCGGTCACCGCGCCGGCATCGCCGCCGTGCGTGGGGTGGTGGAGAACTCACTCAACATCGGAATCGAGCGGCTCACACTCTATGCCTTCTCTTCAGATAACTGGCGCCGGCCACCGTTAGAGATACAGAAGATCTTCTGGCTTCTGCGCGCCTTTCTGCGTCTTGAAACCGAGCGGCTCCGCCATCGCGGAGTCCAGCTTCGGTTTATCGGCCGCCGCGACCGCCTCGCTCCCGCCGTTCTGCAAGCAATGGAGTACGCGGAGTCGGCCACACAGAAAGGCCGTCAGCTCCTCGTGTCTGTCGCCATTGACTATTCATCGAGATACGCCATTACGCAGGCGGCCGCATCCGCTGCGGCCGCGCAAAAAAAGCAGAAGGGTGCCTCACGAGAAACCCTTCGCCTCGCCCTCGAAAAAGCGCTTCATCAGGAATCCGAAGACGTGGACTTGTTGATACGCACCGGTGGCGAGAAGCGCCTCTCGGATTTCTTGTTGTGGGAGTGTGCTTACGCGGAACTCTTCTTCACCCCGTGCATGTGGCCTGACTTCACCCAAGCCGACCTCTACGAGGCCCTCAATGAATTCAGCCGTCGTCACCGTCGCTTCGGGGGCTTGGTGAGGAACGAGAACGTGGCGGACTACATTCATGCCGAAGCAGGCTGAACTTGCGAAACGCCTCGCGTGATTTTCATCCCAGCGGTATCAGCTTCTCAATCCCTCTCGACCGCAAGTACTCCGCATCACCCGCCCGGCTCTCCAGCACAATCGCTGGCGTCACTCCTTGGTCGATCAAATCCATAAACGGCTTCGCATATCTCCAGTCAGGTGGCCACGACTTTTGGGTCAGCCCTTCATCCGGAATTACCAGTGCACTCGTCCGCGTCACGGCCTCCGGTGGATTCCGTTTCATCTCTGCGGCCAGTCCCGCAAACTTCTTCCCAATCACCTTCGGTTTGTTCTCAAGATCCAGCAGCCCCATGACGTATTCCATCTTGTCGAAGCTCTTGATCGCCGGATCAATGTCGTGGGAGCACCACCACGTAACGCCCCACGCTTTTCCCGTCGCAGCAATATTGCGCATCGTCTTCTCCATAAACACCGGTTCGTACTCCGCAGGCATGCCACCGGCCAGCCCAATCTCCTCCACCCAGACTTTTCGGTGCGGGTCGGTCTGATAGGCCACTCCCAGCTCAATCATGTAATCGGCAATGTGAACGGCGGCCGGATCGGAATACTTATAGTGATCCAGCACGCCCGTGAAATAGATGTACGAATGCATCACCGTCGCAGAGCCGGTCGTCGCCAGCATCGGCCGCGTGAAACCGAAGTCCGTAAACCAATGCGTGTGGTCCGTTCCGTTCACGTGGAACTTCCCCGGCGAAATCTCCTCGCAGTAGCTCAGCATCTCCCGCGCCCATGCATCGGCCTGCGCGGGCGTCACGGGGTTGTTGATTGCCTGCAGCACGCCCAACTCGTTGCCAAGGTCGAACCCCATGAAGCGCCTGTGATTTCCCACCGTTTTCGCGATCCGCTCGAACAGCAGCTTCTCCGCATCAATCACCGCACGCGATGTGAAGATATTCCAGTCGTCGCCGTGTTGTTTGCGAGCCAGTGGCATCACCCACGACGGAAGAAACGACAGTCCGCTCATCCATCCGTTCAACACCGTCACTTCCACATCGAGCCCGGCGTTGTCCGCCGCATCCAGCAGCGAATGCAGATTTTCCAGTGCGCGCCCGTTGATCGAACTGATCCCCGGCTGAAATATCGGCCACAGGCATTGAATGCGAATGTGGTCCATCCCGAGCGACGCCACTCCTTCGAGGTCGTCCTTGACCGCCTGCTGATCCCAATCCAGCCAGCAGAACCACCAGCGCTTGCGCGGTGTGTAATTCACACCAAAACGCATCGGCTCAGAAATGTTCTCTGAATACATCGCAGCGTGTGCAAGGTTACTGTTTCCGGCCAGCAGCGCCGCAGCGCCTCCAAGCCCTGTCTTTAACACACTGCGCCGTGAAATCATGTGTCCTCCGCGTGCTTGTTGAGTAACCACAACATTCAATCACACGGAAGCTACTGCGCTAGTCGTAGTCCTCACACACGAAACCGCACCGCGGCACAATCTGCCGGCATCGGAGTTGTCAACAATGGTCAGGTAAGGGAATTACGCGGCCGGAAGGCGCGGCGGAGGTTCGATATCGAAGGAAGAGAACTGGCGGTTCTGGTTGTTGATCTCGTTGCGCAGTTCCTGCCAAAGCTCGTTGGGAATCTTCAGAAAGACCTCGACAATCGCCGGGTCGAACTGTGTTCCCGCGCAGCGATATATCTCTTCGCGTGCCATATCGTAGCTCTGCGCCTTGCGGTAAGGGCGATCGCTGGTAATCGCATCCAGCGCGTCGGCAATTGCAAAAATACGTGCACCTATCGGGATATTCGTTCCGCGTATGCCGTTCGGATAGCCGGTCCCGTCAAAATGTTCCTGATGCGAGAAGACAATCTCCGCCGCTTCGGCAAGAAAGGGAATCTTGCGCAGCATCTGGTAACCGCGTGAGCAGTGTTCGCGCATCACCTGCTCCTCTTCCGTGCTCAACTTACCCGGCTTGCGAAGGATCTCGTCCGGAATGGCCATCTTGCCGATGTCATGCAGAAACGCGCCGCGTGCAATCACCTTGATCTCCGCCGGCGAAATTCCCATGGCGCGCGCAAGAGCAATGGTGTAAGCCGTCACTCGTTTCGAGTGGCCTTCTGTTTCTGAGTCTTTCAGGTCGAGCGCATCGCCCAATGCCTCAAGCGTCACGTCGTAGGAGTGCTCCAGGTCTTCCATCGCCTGGCGAAGCATCTCGGTCCGCGCACGCACCACCTGCTCTAGATTCTGCTGGTAGCTCTTGCTTTCCTGCAACGCATGCCGATGCTCCAGGGCGCGCTGCACGGTAGCCACCAGGTGATCACGCTCGAAGGGTTTCAGCAGATAGTCATAGGCGCCGCGCCGCATGGAATCGATGGCAACGCTGATGTCATGGATCGCCGTTACCATGACCACCGGCAAGTTGGGATGCTGCGCATGAATGCGCTCGAGCAGCGCGATGCCACTCCCTTCCTGCATCACAATGTCTGTCAGCACAAGATCGTAGGTGTGGCGGTCCAGCCGTTCAGTTGCCTCTGAGCCGCTGCTCGCAAGCTGAACTTCGTAGCCCTGATGCTCCAGCGTGGCGCCAATCATCGAGCGTACGTGCGCTTCGTCGTCGACCACCAGAATGTTCGATGTGCGGCGGCTACGGGCACCAGATCTTGCCTGCGTTCCCGAGAGCCCGGTGAGCGCGAGGTTTTTCCCGCTGATATCCGCCACTTTCGATGCCAACCCTTTGCCTCTCTCTGGCTTCCGCAGCGTTCTTCCGGCGGAAGGGCATCCACGTACATGCGAAGTTTTCACCCTCGAGGCACACGAGCGGCAGATGACACCCTGCTCGAAGGCGAGCAATTCTGTTCTGTTGGTGCTGGCCTGAAACGCCTCGTCTTTCACTGAATCGCTTGGCGAACAACCCAGTTCACCCAGCGCAGGCCACGCCCCTCATCTGGGAGCGTACCACGAACTTACGCCCGCCCGGCTTCCTGTGCAAGGCCGTAACTGGCCCGAATCAAAGTACTAAAGGCAGTTTGTGACGGGTGGATATACATCGGCCCGGCGCCCTGCACCAAAGTGGGAGAGCGCCAGGCCGGTCAGAATTGATGGCAACTGCTTAGTTAGAAGCATCTTTTGCGCGTTTTCCCGCAACCCAGCCGGGCTTGTCGATCTGACGGGACCGTGCAACGGCCAGCGACCCGGCCTCTACATCTTTCGTAATGCATGACCCCGCGCCGATGTAGGCATCATCCCCAATCGTCACCGGTGCCACCAGCGCCGAGTCGCTTCCAACAAAGGCCCGGTTGCCAATGCGCGTGGTATGTTTGCGCACTCCATCGTAGTTGCAGGTAATCACGCCTGCGCCTATATTCGACCCCTCACCCACCTCCGCGTCCCCAAGATAGGTCAGGTGGTTGGCCTTCGACCCCTTGCCAACCTTCGCCTTTTTCGTCTCCACAAAATTGCCGATGTGTACATCCAGCCCAAGTTCACTACCCGGCCGCAAATGCGCGAAGGGGCCAATGCGTCCGCCATTCGCAACTGTGCTTTCGCTCAGCACGCAACTCTGCCGCACCAGCACATCCTCACCCAGCGTGCAGTTCTCAATCACGGTGTAAGAGCGAATGCGGCTTCCGGTTCCAATCTTTGTTGCGCCCAGCAGTTGCACAAACGGCTCAATCACAACATCGGCGGCCACCTCCACAGCCGAGTCAATCACGCATGTCTCCGGCCTGAAAATGGTCACGCCTTGCGCCATCAGTTTCTCCGCGGTCAACCTGCGCAAGTGTGCATCCAGATCTGCCATTTCCTTCAGCGTATTGGCGCCCAGCAACTCCGCGGCATCCGGAGCAAGATACGCTGCCACTCGTTCGCCGGCTTGGTAGAGAACGGACGCCATATCCGTCAGGTAGAACTCGCCATGCGGATTGTTTGTACTGAGCTTGCTCAGATACTTCAGCAGCGGAGCGGTCCGGAACACATACAGCCCCATGTTCACCTCAGGAATACGCTCCTGCTCGGCCGTAAGCATCTTTTGTTCCACAATGCCGGTCACCTCCGGTGAATCCGGACTCTTGCGAAAGATGCGCCCGTATCCCGTCGGATTTGCTGGCTCAGCGCTCACCAGCGTCATCGCCGCCATGTGCTCCTGATGAAATTGCCACACCTGCTTCAGCGTCTCCGGGCGAACAAGCGGCGCATCGCCTGAAAGCACCATCACGTTGTCGTATCCCGCAATCGCCTCGCGCGCCGACTGCACGGCATGTCCCGTGCCACGCTGCTCCACCTGCTCCACAAAGTGGACCCCGCTTGTTGCAAAGCAGGTTCGCACACGTTCGGCCTGGTGGCCCACCACAACAAAAATGTTGGTCGGGGCAACCAACTTGCTCGCCGCTGCAATCACATGCCCCAGCAGCGGCTTGCCGCCAATCTCATGCAGAACTTTTGCGCGGGCGGACTTGAGCCGCGTGCCCTTGCCCGCCGCCATGATAACGACAGCCAGCCGCGTGCTTGGAGCCGGGCTGGCCATCGTGGTTGCGTTCGTACTCATTATTTTTCAGCCTCTGTGTGCTTCGGCATTGGAATGGTGATGTCGATCGGATGGACCGCACCCATGTCGAGAGCATCGAGCCCAGGCTTGATCTCTGACTCATTACCCACCACCAGCACCGCCAGCTTGTCCGGATGAATGTACTTCTTGGCCGCTGCGTTCAAGTCGGCAACGTTCACCTTCTCAAGGGCAGCCTTGTACTTCTCCAGGTAGTCCGCCGGGTATCCATAGAATTCAAGCCGCACGCGTTCTGCCAGCACTTTGTCCTTGGTGTCATAGCGGAAGAGGAACGAGTTCAGGATATTGTCCTTTGCTCTCTTCAGCTCCGTTTCTGTAAATGGCGTCGTGGGCAATCCCTTGATCACATCCATTGCCTGCTTCGTTGCGTCCACGGTTGAAGCGCTCTTGGTCATCACCACCACGCGGAACGTGCCGGGATGATCCCATGAGAATCCGTAGCCGCCGCCCACTGCATAGGCCAATCCAAGTTGCGTGCGAATGCGCTGGAAGAGTCGGCTTGCAAATCCACCGCCCAGCACATCATTCATCACGGCCAACGTCGGAACGTCCGGATTGTGCCTGTCCGTGCCCAGTCCAACAATCTGAATATTGGATTGGTTCACATCGTCCTTATTGATGAAGTAGACGCCGGGCTTTGGATCGTTGAAGCTGTCGTGACGAGCTGGCAGCGGCTTGCTGGTCGGCAGCTTCTCAAATACGCCGCGCAACTTCGCCTCCATCGCTGCGGGATCAAAGTCGCCGCTCACGCTCACAATCAGCCGTCCGCCAATCGTGCGGTCATGCCATGCCTGCAAATCGGCCACCGTAATCGGTCCAATCGTGGCCAGCTCCGGTTGGCGCGTGTACGGGCTGTCGGCCCCATACACCAGCTTTACTGATTCGCGTCCGGCAATCTCGCCTTCATCGTCGTTGCGACGCACAATGCCTGTCGCCTCTTGCTGCTTGGCAAGTGCCAGTTTGGCCTCGTCAAACTTCGGATGAAACAGCAGATCCATTGCCAGATTGAACACCTGGTCAGAATCCTTCGTCAGCGAGTTCCATGACACTGCCGTCGAGTCCACGTCGCCGCCTGTTTCAATATGCGCGGCCTTCTCTGCCAGCAGGTCGTCCATCTTGTCGCCGCTCATCGTCGTCGAGCCGCTGGTGCGCCACGCCATGCTGTACAGATCCACCAGCCCGGCCTTCGCCGGTTCTTCATCCCGCGATCCGCCCGGAATCAGCACAGACCCGGAAACGAACGGCAGCTCATGGTCCACCTGCAGAAACAGCACAATGCCGTTCTTCAACTCAATACGCTGCGGCTGTTGCGGATGAAACGCGTGCAGCGGCGGAACCGGGATCTTATCCCACGGCTTGGCCTGCTGCGCCGTCGCGCTCGTCGTCAACACCAGCGCACATGCCACGGCTGGAACTGCCGCTCTGCTCATTACCTTAAACAAAACTCTGAACCCTCGACTCTGAACTCGTTTCCTCATTCCGCGCCTCCGTCATTCTTCTGGCTGGCTGCCTGGTGTGCAGTCGCTGCAGGCGCAGCAAAGTCAATCTCCGCCGATGTCCGGTTCGAGGGCACAAAAATCTCGTTCGCAACGCGCCGGATATCCGCCTTCGTCACCGCGTCAATGCGGTTCAACTGAAGAAACAGTTGTCGCCAGTCCCCGTACCGTGTCTGGTATTCGGCCAGCGCATTCGACAGGCCCTCATTGTCCGCCAGTCCGCGCAGCAAATCCGCGCGTGCCCGCGTCTTGAACATGGCCAGTTCCTCATCGGTCACGTCCGTCGTCTTCAGCTTGTCAATCTCCTTGTGGATCGCCTCGCGCATCTGCTCCGGCGTGTGGCCCGGCAGAGGCACCGCGTAAAACGCAAACAGGTTCGGATACTTGTCGCCGGGGAAGGGACTGAACCCTTGCGCCACCGCGGCAATCTTCTGGTCCCGTACCAGGCTTCTGTAGAGCCGCGAAACCCGCCCATTCGACATGATGTCCTGGATCGCGTCGAACACCGCGTCGTCCTTATCGCGGTAGCTCGGCCGGTGGTAGCCCTCTATATAGAAGGGCTGCGTCGCCTCGCGGATAATCACCTTCTTCTCCGCAAACTGCTTCGGCTCCACCGTCGTCATATCTTCCGGCTTCGGACCGCCCGGCACCTGGCTAAAGTACTTCTCCAGCATCGGCATCTCTTTCGCTGCGTCCACGTCGCCCACCACCGCCACCACAATGTCTGACCCCACGTAGTACTTCTTGTGGAACGCCATTGCCTCGGTCGCGTTGATCTGGCTCAACTCGCTCGGCCAGCCCACTCCGCTGCGCCCATAGTTGTGCGCCACAAAGGCCGTCGCCAGAAACTGCTCCACAAGACGCCCAATCGGGTTTGAGTCCGTACGCATGCGGCGCTCTTCCATCACCACATCGCGCTCCTTGTAAAACTCACGCGGAACCGTGTTCGCCAGCCGGTCGCTCTCCATCCACGCCCACAACTGCAGCCGGTTCTCCGGCATCGACCAGAAAAACATGGTCTCGTCCAGGCCCGTCGAGGCATTCAGCCCCGTCGCTCCATTGCGCTCGGCAATATCGGTGAACTGGTTCGGAATCACATACTTCTGCGCCGCGGCCTGCGCCGCCAGAAAGGCCTTGTGCAGCTCTTCCAGTTTCTTCGGGTCGCGGCCCACCGGCTTCAGGTACTCGGCCTCGTAGGCGGCGTTTGCGGCCTCAACCTTGGCCAGCGCGACCTTCTCCGCCGCGTAGTCCGTCGTGCCGATGTCCTTGGTCCCCTTGAACGCCAGGTGCTCGAACATGTGCGCCAGACCGCTCTCGCCCGAGGGGTCATTCACGTCACCTGCATCCACAAAAGTCGTGTAGCTGAAAACAGGCGCTTCGGGCCGCTCGCACACAATCAGGGTCAACCCATTGGGCAGCACCTTGGTCGTAATTTTCTGTTCAAACTTCTTCAGCATTGCGTCCGAGGTGGTCGCGCTGCTGTCCGCCGGCTTGGACTCCTGCGCTGATACAGCCTGCAGCGCCGTCACGCCCATCGCCAGCACCAGAGCAAACTTCACCGCTCGGCTGCCAACCCTGTTCATACCCATCGATGCTCCTTGTTGCGGGCTCAGACTCCCCAGCCCGCTTATTACCAAGCTATTGCCGCCAGCCCCACCCGTCAAACCTCTGCATGTACGCAACGCACCCCGGAGGGGTGCTGGGAGAATAGCCCAGGTCGGGGTCCCCATCGATAGGTCCTCCGTCGATGGGGTGGAGAGTGAAGTCCGCGAAGCGCGCAACCCTGGGTATGGGCTGACCCATCCACAACTCTCCTGGCACGCAAGCGAGCGTCCGCGGCATGCAAAGCAAATTTGGGCAAATTTGACCAAATTTCCGTTACGCGCAACGCCGCGGCATACACTTTGGCCACAAAATGCGCGCGTTTCCGTACCCCAGCCGCCACATCCATCCGGCGATTTTTACCCGCCGCAAAACGCACCCTCATCTTCGCCACAAAAAGCAGGCGATTTTCGCCCCAGACCGCCACCTTTGTCCGGCAACTTTGCACTCTGAACCCTGAACTTCGAACCTCGGCTTTATACTTGAACCTGCATCTCGTACGGTCTCCGGCCAGCCGGATGTCGCACTTCCGGAGGTTTTTCCCAGCCGTGAACGCAAACCAGAACCCCAAAAGAATTCGCTCCACCACCGTTATCTGCGTGCGCCGCAACGGCATGGTCGTGATGGCCTCCGACGGTCAGGTCACGCTCGGTGATCACGTCCTCAAGCACTCAGCGCGTAAGATTCGCCGCCTTTATCAGGACAAGATCCTCGCCGGTTTCGCCGGGTCCACTGCCGATGCCTTCTCGCTCTTCGCCCGCTTTGAGACCAAGCTGGAGCAATACGCCGGAAATCTCAACCGTTCCGCCGTTGAGCTGGCCAAGGATTGGCGGACCGACAAGATGTTGCGCAATCTTGAAGCGCTCCTGGTCGTCGCCGATCTCAACCAGACCTTCCTCATCTCCGGCTCCGGTGACGTCATCGATCCGGACGAAGATCTGGCTGCCATCGGCTCCGGTGGCAGTTACGCCACCGCCGCCGCCCGCGCCCTGATGGAAAACACCAGTATGAGCGCCCGCGAAATTGCTGAAAAGTCCATGAAGATCGCAGGCGAAATTTGCATTTACACCAATGACCACATCACCATTGAAGAACTGAAGGCGTAGCGCCCATGGCCATTTATCTGCCCGCATCCGCCGAAGAACAGGAACTCACCCTTGACGAGCTCACTCCCCGTGAAATCGTGGCCGAGCTCGACAAGCACGTGGTTGGTCAAAAGGCCGCCAAGCGCGCCGTGGCCATTGCGTTACGCAATCGCCAGCGCCGCCAGAAGCTGCCTCCTGATCTCGCTGACGAGATCATGCCCAAGAACATCATCATGATTGGGCCCACCGGCGTCGGCAAAACTGAAATCGCGCGCCGTCTCGCCAAGCTCGCCAATTCGCCCTTCCTAAAGGTTGAGGCCTCCAAATTCACTGAAGTTGGCTACGTAGGACGCGACGTTGAGTCCATGATCCGCGATCTCATCGAAATCGCCATCGATATGGTGCGGGAAGAGCGCCTGGAAGAAGTGGAAGATCGCGCCGAAATGAACGCAGAAGAGCGCCTCCTCGACCTCCTCCTCCCTCCACCCCCCACCCCCCCGCAAGGCCATCAGGAAGGCCAGCTCACGCTGCCTGAGACTGACTCGCACCAGCGCTCGCGCGAGAAACTGCGTCAGCAGTTCCGCGAGGGCAAGCTGGACGACCGCATGGTCGAGCTCGACGTGCGCGAACGCGGCACCCCGCAGCTCGGAATCATTTCCAACCAGAACCTTGAAGACATGGAGATGAGCCTCAAGGATATGCTGCCCAATATCTTTGGTGGCGGCACCAAAAAGCGCAAAATGAAGGTCACGGATGCCTTCGACTACCTCGTCCAGGAAGAGGAAAGCCGCCTCATTGACATGGATCAGGTCAATCGCGCCGCCGTCGAGCGCGTCGAGACCTCAGGCATCATCTTCCTCGACGAAATCGACAAGATCGCCGGTCGCGAAGGCGGACACGGGCCGGACGTTTCGCGTGAAGGCGTCCAGCGCGACATCCTGCCTATCGTTGAAGGCACCACTGTCAGTACCCGCTATGGCATGATCCGCACCGATCACATCCTCTTCATCGCCGCCGGCGCCTTCCATGTCTCCAAACCCAGTGACCTCATCCCCGAACTTCAGGGCCGTTTCCCCATTCGCGTCGAGCTCAAATCGCTCACCGTTGAAGATTTCCTGCGCATCCTTACTGAGCCCAAGTCCTCGCTCTCGCGCCAGTACACAGCCCTGCTTGAGACGGAAGGCGTCCGACTCGAGTTCACACCCGATGCACTGCGCGAAATGGCCGAGTTCGCCTTCAAGGTCAACGAGAATACTGAGAATATTGGCGCCCGCCGTCTTCACACCATCATGGAGCGCGTGCTGGAAGACGTTAGCTTCCTTGCCCCTGACGTGGCTCGCCGTCCCGGCAGTGAAGAGGCCGCTTTGGCGCTCGCAGAAGCTGTCAATAATGAGGCCTCAACACCTCTTCCCTTCGAAGAGCGCATGACCGCCTCCGGCCCCGAAAAGGTCTTCACCATCACCGCAGACTACGTGAAAGACATGGTCGCCAACGTCGTCAAAGACCAGGACCTCAGCCGCTACATCCTCTAGCGCAATTCTTTCTGCAAGCTGGTTTCTCCTTTGGCGAGGTTCCTGTATCGGGGCACGACTTCAGTCGTGCCTCAAATACTCCACTTGGAATATACCGCGAGCTTTAGCCCGCATTCCTCCTTTGTATGTTCGACCCCTTCTTTGCCTTCACGACAGATATTAAGGCGTAAATATGCGAACATGCTCCTATGCGCGTCACCATCGACATCCCCGATGAACTTCACAAGGTCGCCAAACTCCGCGCTGCCAGGGAAGGGACGACTCTTCGTCAGTTCGTCATTGAGGGGATCCAGTCGTGCATTCACAAGGCAGAAAACGCACTCAAGCCCTTCCAGATTCCGGTAATTGATGCAAAGAATCCGGAAACACTCAATCTCACAAACGAACAGATCGATGACATCCTTTGTTCCGACCTCGTTGACTCTGCTCGCCGTCTGACGGGCCGCTAAAGCCGTTTCCTGCTTCTTCGGCAATCTGCATCAACTTAACTTCGCTAGCCCCCAACCTTCTCCAGCCTCCTCAAATTCCCCAGCATAGTCCCCAGCGCCGTCTTCCCAATCTCCTGCTCAAACTGCCGCTGCAGCTTGTCGAACGCCGTAATCACGCGCATCGCCGTGCGCCGCCCCTGCGGCCGCAGTACCAGCAGAAATGCCCGCGCATCCTCCGGATCCATTTGCCGCCGCACCAGCCCCTTCGCCTCCAGTGACGACACACAATGGCTGATGTTGCTCCGCGTCGTTGCAAACGTCTCCGCCAACTGTGAAGGCTTCACCAGATTTGGCGCTTCAAACACCAGCGCGGCAAGTACCAGCCCTTCCAGAAATCCCAGCCCTTCTCCCGTCAGCGCCCCGGCCGCAATTGCTTCAAACCGCCGTGCAGCGCGATGCACGGCAAACATGGGGCTTTGTTCAAGAAAAGTGTCAATGCGCATGCGCTCCGCCTGGTATGCGGCATTGCCGCAATTAATTGAAAGTCTCAACTATTGAACTGAATACTAAACTATCCTTGCGCCAGCCCGAATCGTCCGGCACCATCAGCAAGTGAATCCCCGCAAACCATTTCTGGGAACCCTCCTTCTTGCCTCAGCCGCCTGTGCCGCCGCGCAAGCCACGCCGGTCGCAAACAAACCGGCTCAGCCCTCTGAAACCCTCGTTGTTCTTGGCACTGCCACCCCCGTCCCACTCGCAGACTCCTCCCGTTCCGTCGAAATCCTGTCCGTTGCGCTTAAGAGCCTCACCTACCAGACCCCCATCGACGCGCTGCGCTCGGACTCATCCGTCTTCCTTGAGCAGCGCGGCGCCGGAGGCGCGCAGTCGGACATCGTCCTCCGTGGTGGCGGTTTCAGTCAGACCCTCGTTCTCCTCAACGGCTTTCGCGTCAATGACAGCCAATCCGCCCACCACAATCTCGACCTGCCTCTGCCGCTCGACGCCGTCGACTCCATCCAGGTCCTTCACGGCGCAGGCTCCACATTGCATGGCGTTGACGCACTTGCCGGCGTCGCCGACTTCCTCACCGCCGCGCCTGCTGAAACATCGCTCCGCCTTCGCGCCGCTGCCGGCAACTTCGGCATCAACGAGCAGTCCTCACGCGCATCCCTTGTGCGCAGACGCCTGAGCACGCGCCTCACCGCCGACCGCAACTTCTCCACCGGCTTCATCCCCGATCGCGATTACCGCAACCAGTCTGCCGCCAGCGAATCCTGGCTCAGCTCTTCGCTCGGACTCACCGATATCTTTCTCGCCGGCAGTGACCGCTCCTTTGGCGCATCGCAATTCTACGGCCCCTATCCCTCATGGGAGCGCACCAAAGGCTGGTTTGCGTCTGCACGGCAGGAACTCGGCACACGCACTTCAGCCGCATTCGCATTCCGCCGCCACACCGATGAATTCGTTCTCATCCGCAGCAATCCAGCCATCTACGAAAACAACCACGTCACCACTTCGTGGCAAGCCATGCTCCACCGCACGCAACAGTTTTCATCCGCCTCTGTGCTCGCCGGGCTTGACGCAGACGGCGACGCCATCAACAGCAACAACCTCGGCCGCCACGCCCGCAATCGTGGCGCCGGCTATCTCGATCTCGATCTCCGTCCAGCCGCGCACCGCTGGACTCTCTCCGCCGGACTGCGCACTGAGATCTTCTCCGGCGGCACACAGGTCATCTGGGCGCCGCATCTTGCCGGCTCCGTGCGTCTCGGCCATCAAATCAAGCTCCGTGCAGACGCAGGTTACGGCTATCGCATTCCCAGCTATACCGACCTCTATTACTCTGACCCCACTACCAACGGCAATCCCAATCTCAAGCCCGAGTCCTCGTGGTCCGGCGAAGGCGGCATCGACTGGACGCCCGCGCAAAAACTCTCCTTCACCGCCACAGGCTTTTACAACCGCCAACACAACGCCATCGACTACGTCCGTGCCAGCGCTGCCGACAAATGGCAGGCTACCAACTTGAGCGGCCTTCGCTTCGGCGGCGTCGAAACCGCTCTCACCTGGCTGCCCACGCACAACCAGCGCGTCCGCATCGCGTGGACCGCTCTGCACGGCGCACAATCCGCGCTCCACGGCCTTGAATCCGAATACGTCTTTAACTATCCAGTCCAGAACATCCACGCCGAGTGGACCGCAACGCTGCCGCACTCCATCGTTCTCTCCAACGCTGTCCAGCTCGCCCAGCGCTATCAGCAATCCGTCTACCCGGTCTGGAACCTCGCCTTGCTGCGCTCAACCGGCCGCATTCAGCCCTTCGTACGCCTCGCCAATCTCTCCAACACCGGCTACGCAGAAATCAACAGCGTGCCCATGCCCGGCCGCAGTGTGACTGCGGGGCTTCAACTTACATTCGACAAATGACCCGCGCATGCTTAATGGTTGCCTCCGCAAAGCACCTCTGCTACCTTCATCTCGTACCTCGGTAGCCCGCGCCGCTTCGTCAATCAGCGGGCTCTACCCTCACGCTCCGGCTCGCGAGTGCGTGCGGATGGAGGAGTATCGCAGCGCCTGGGAGAAGTGTGTCCTCGCCTCTTCCGCGCCTTCACTCCTAACGTCACAAAGGAGCAACTCATGGGTCATCCAGCGCACCATCACCACATCAATTACATTGAGCTTTCGTCCACGGATATCGAAGCAGCGAAAAAGTTCTACTCCACTGTCTTCGGTTGGAGCTTCATTGACTACGGCCCCGACTATGCCAGCTTTACCGCCGCATCCGCAGGAATCGACGGCGGCTTCTACCGCATGGCTCCGCGCGAAGCGCTCCCCAAAACCGCGCCGCTTATCGTGCTTTACTCCGCGGAACTCAAAGCAACTGAAGCCGCGGTCATCGCCGCCGGTGGAACCATCGTCAAACCGATCTTCGAGTTTCCCGGCGGCCGTCGCTTCCACTTCAGTGACAGTTGCGGCAATGTCCTTGCTGTTTGGTCCGAATAACCAGTGCTCATGTACCGCACAAATTCACAGTCCTGAATTTCAGCCACGCGGGGTGCAAATGTCCTGGCAGTCTGGTCTGAATAGCCCAGGCTGCTTTGCCCAAGCCGCAACCGCTCAGGCCAGATGTTTCTTTAGAAACTCAATCGAACGCCGCCGCGCCTCGCGCGCAGCATCAGGGTTATAGCCCTCACCCGCATCACGGTTAAAGGCGTGGCCGGCGTTCTCATACCAGAAGATCTCCACCTCTGGATGCGCGGCACTCACCTTGTTCACTTCCGACGCAGGTATATGCGCATCATCCTTGCCGAAGTGCAGCATCACCGGCACGCTCAGCTTTTCCTCGGCAAAGTTCCCAATGCGTCCGCCGTAATAGCCCACCGCTGCAGTCGCGCCCAGCCTTGTTGCTGAAAGCCAGGCCAGCGATCCACCGAGGCAGTATCCAATTACCCCAACTTTTTTGTGTGTTGTGCGCGCTGCGTATTCCATCGCGGCAGCCACATCCATCAGGGCCTTTTCCATGTTGATCTTCGGAACAAAGCTCATCGCCACCTGCATTGCCGCCGCATCGTATCCCAGGTCAATCCCCGGCTCAATGCGGTCAAACAGCGCTGGTGCCACCGCCAGAAATCCATCCCGCGCAAAACCGTCGGTCACCGCGCGGATATGCGCGTTTACGCCGAAGATCTCCTGCACCACCACCAGCCCGGCAATCGGCTCGCCCTCGGGCCGTGCAACATAGGCATCGAGCTTCTGCCCATCCTTCGCCGCCAGCGTTACATGTTCGCCCATCGCAACTCCTTTTCACTGGAGATTATTGGACGGGACACACGTGTCCTTCAAGCAGCGAACAATCAAATACGTTGATTCGTCTTTACTGCACTGGCGGAGGCAGCATCGGCCTTCGCGGCGTCAATTGCTCGCGCACCAGCGTCAGACCCAGAATGCACCGCTCAAACCAGTCTGAAAGCCGTCCAAACAGCGGCGCTTCCTTCTCGTACTCAAACAAATTGAACTGGCTCACAATGTAGTAGCTCTCTTTGCCCGCTTGGATCAGCTCTTTCATGCTCGGCCGCTCATGGCGTCGTCCGCTCTTTGACTCCACCGCATCCGGAAACATTCCTGTTACAAACAGCGCGTAGTCGCCAATGTATTTGCGCACTGCCCGCTCGGCATCGAACGAGGTTGCCTCGCCATGCACCGGATCGGCCGCCTGCAGCATCGTCCTCAGCTCTTCAACCGGATGCCCTTCGGCATCCCGCACTTTGTACAGCTTGTCTGCCTCAGAGAACTCGCATAGCAGGTGCGCCACATAGTTCGTCACATCGGGATCGCGCAGCCCCAGCGTTCCCTCATAACTGTTGCGCACCACCTGTTGAAAGAACGGTTCCAGCGGATGTGTCTCGCTCTGCATGCGGTCCTCCCCAATACACAAATCTTGTCCACAAACGCGCTTGCCATCAGTGCGGCTAGAGGACTGTCGTTCGTGCATGCAGCCTGGGAACGCCAGCCACGCGCCTATTTACAGTGTGTTGACACAGAGAGTAGCCCAAATGTCGCGAATTGCAACCATTACGCTGCAACTTCATTAGCAGTGGTGGCCCATAAGTGCAAATCGCAACTGTGCTTGGCAAAAAAAGAAGGCGGCCACGCGGGCCGCCTCTCAGCTCAAAACAAGTCGAGTCTCTTAAACCGATGCAGGTTGTCTCTGCTCCAGTTCGGCAAGCCTGTTCGCCAGCAGCTTCTCCAGGTTCTCCAGCGCAGAAGAGAAGCCCTCAATACCTTCCTTCAGCTTGTCGTGGGCCATCCGGTCTTCGGCATGCATCTTGTCAAAGGTCGCCTTATCCATCTTGATCTTCTCAATCGACATACTCTTTGCCTTTTCCGCATCCAGCTTCAGCGGCAACTCCGCTTCCGTGCCTTCCAGCTCAGCCAGCAGCTTGGGAGAAATCGTCAGCAGGTCGCATCCCGCCAGCTCGCGAATTTCGCCAATGTTCCGGAAGCTCGCGCCCATCACCTGTGTCTTGTAGCCGAATTTCTTGTAGTAGTTGTAAATCTTCGTCACGGACTGCACGCCCGGATCGTCCGCGCCCTGGTAATCCTTGCCCGTGTCCTTCTTGTACCAGTCCAGAATGCGTCCCACAAAGGGCGACACCAGCGTTACCTTCGCCTCCGCGCACGCAATCGCCTGGTGCACGCCAAACAGCAGCGTCAAATTGCAGTGGATGTTTTCCTTCTCCAGCACTTCCGCTGCGCGAATGCCTTCCCACGTCGACGCAATCTTGATCAGCACATGCTCGCGGCCAATGCCCGCCGCATCGTACTGCGCAATAATGCTGCGCGCCATCTCAATCGTCTTCTCCGTGTCGTAGCTCAGGCGCGCATCCACTTCCGTGCTCACGCGGCCCGGCACAATCGCCAGAATCTTCCTCCCGAAGGCAACCGCCAGCCGCTGGAAGGCGAGATTTGCCACTGCCTGCTCTTCTGCGTCTTCTCCCAGCTCCTTGCGAGCATCCTTCAGTACGCCGTCCACAATCGGCTGGTACTGCGGCATCTGTGCAGCCGCCGTAATCAGCGACGGGTTCGTCGTCGCATCCGTCGGCTTGAACTTCTCCATCGCTTCAATGTCGCCTGTGTCCGCCACCACTGTGGTGAACTTCCGCAACTGTTCCAGCAAATTCTGCGGCATGGTGCCTCCTCGGGGATTGGCGTCCACTCATCGAACGCGTTCGGTATCAGTCTATCTCTCTTTTTAGATTCATCGCTGCTGGCCAGGTTGCACTACAGACAGTCTTCTTTCAAATTTCTTCTTGCGCGCGCTCGTAGCTTCTGAAAAATCAACTCCATGCAACCAACCTCGCACAGTCGCAACCTGTGCGGGATTCTAATGGTTTGTCTTCCCAGTCACTTCATTGCTGCTCTCCACCGGCTTTGATTCCGGCGACCCCTCCTGGCGGAGAAAGATGCTGAACACCACATAGACGGCAATCACGCCAAACTCTGCCTCCCAGGTCTGCATATTGCTGAATAAGAAGGTCGAGCTCAGGGCATAACGCGCAATCGGCACCGGCGGCTGATGCGTCATCTCCTGCTTCGCGTTGTAGTCCATCGCGCCAAAAAAGAGGTGCGCCACAAACGAAAGAACAAAAAGTGTCCCAAAGGCGAGAGTCAGAGAGTTGCGATAGATCCACGGCCGTCTCTTGCCGCCCCGCTTTGCCTTCTTACGCGCCGGGTTCCTTGTCGTAAGAGAGTGCGCCGCGCCCTTCTCCCGCAACTTGACGGCAAACAGAATCAGGCATCCCAGTTGCAGTAGGGCCGCCTGCCAGTTCGTGAAGATTCCGTCCAGAAAGTTGCCCGTCCTTAGATAGGCGCCAATGCCAATCGCGGGTAGCCCATGCGCTGCAAGCTCCGCGTTGTAGCTTGCATGCCCGGAAATGCCTTGCCCGGCCAGGCACACCAGGAAAAGCGAGGCAAAGGACAGCGAGAGTCCATGCTCCCCAATCCAGTGCAGGGGTGCAACCTTTTTCTTCTTCTCCCGTTCGCCTCGGGGAACAGACGTTCGTGTGCTCATCGCTGACGGTTTAGATGTCCATTCGGCCCAAATGGCAGGATGAGCAACGAAATCAGGATCCCTCCGCCGCAAAGGCATTGCTCAGCACGCCAAGCCCCTCAATGGAAACCTCCACGCGGTCACCCGCCTTCAGGGGCCCAACACCCGCCGGTGTACCCGTCAGCACCAGGTCGCCCGGCTCCAGCGTGATCGCCGCAGAAATGTAGCGCAGCAGCTCTCCAATCGGAAAAATGAAATCCTTCGTCGACCCGTGCTGCTTCAGCTCTCCGTTCACGCGCGTCTCCACCACCACGCCCGCGTCTGGATCAATCCCGTCGCTCACCACCGGCCCCACCGGGCAGAACGTGTCAAAGCCCTTGCCCCGCGTCCACTGCCCATCCTTCTTCTGGATGTCGCGCGCCGTCACATCGTTCGCAATCGTGTAGCCGCGCACATAGCTGCGCCAGTCCTCATCGTCGCGCAGCTTCCGTATGCGCTTACCCACCACCAGCGCCAGCTCGCCCTCAAAGTCCACGCGTTCTGACAAGGCAGGCATCCGCACCACGCCGCTCGGCTCCAGCAGTGACGAGACCGGCTTGAAAAACAGCAGCGGTTCAACGGGAACTTCGTTGCCCAGTTCCTTCGCATGGTCGCGATAGTTCCGCCCCACGCAGACTATCTTCGTGGGCGTCACCGGCGGCAAAAGCCTGGCAGCCGACATCGCAATCGGCTCAAAATCGAAACTCCACGACGCCGCACTCACATGCGCCAGCTTGTAAGCAACGTCCTCGTCCGGCGCTGGCGCCAGGTCCACAATCCATGGCTCGCCGCCGCGCTCTTCCACCACGCCATACAGCGCTTGTCCTTCAAACTCAAACCGGCAATACTTCATCGCTGCTCGTCCTTTACGTCTTTATTCACTGGGCACGGTCTCTTCGGCCTCTGCTGAACGCGCGCTCTCGTGTCCGCTCTGGTCTTCCGCGCTCACCGCATAGTGATAGGTATGTCCCGCCAACACATGTGCGTCGTGGAATGCCGGTGCCACCAGTGGCTCGGCTGAAGAAACCCTCGTCCACTCCCCGTCGCCCTCGCGCCGGTAAACCACATACCCCGCAAGATCGCTCTCGCCGTTCGGCTGCCAGCTCAGGTCAATCGAAAGTTCCCCATTCTCCGTCTTTGACGCCACAGCTTCCAGACCCCTTGGCGCATCCGGCGGAAAGATATCTTTCACCTCAATCCGCGTTGGTGCGGAAAGCTCTCCAGCCAGCTCCAGCGTCCTTCCATCCACATGCAGCATCGCAACATGCTGCGCGCGATACGCATACGTCTCGCCAAGTTCCGCCGTCTTGTCCAGGGCTCCGCCGGTGCGCGCGCCATCATCCACAATCAGCTTCACCTCTGCTGGTTGAGGTTCCGGTGCCAGCGGCCCGGCCTCTTTTTTCTTCGCCGGAGTCAGGCGCATGCGAACCAGCCGCACCGCAATATCATCGCCGCTCGCCGTCCAGTGCAATGCCACTGAGTGCCTGCGCAGTTCTGCCGTCAGATCGGTCACAGGACCCGGTGCGGCTCCAGCCAGCACCAGCGCCGCATTGGATGCGCCCGCCGATCGGTCGTGATCATTGCGCAGCTCCACAAAGTAGCGCATCACGCGCGCAGGCCCGGATACCAGAGCTGCCGGCAGCGTCTCCTTCCAGCTCGTCACAACCCCCGGTTGCATCTTCTCCGCTGTCCCCACACTTTCGCAGGGTGCGTCACCCACGCTGCGGCATACCCGCACTTCAACCGGGTCCTTCAACAGCAGTTTGTCCGTATTGCGCCGTGGCATCTTCCATTGCAACGTCACCGTGTCGCCCGCGCGGGTTGCATTCAGGTCCTTCACAGGCTCAGGCAAATTCAGAGAAGGAGCCTGCGGCGCTCCCGGCGTCCCGCATCCGGAGAACGCCATCGCCATCGCCGCGCTCATCACTGCGGCCGCTGCCCATCCCGCTCGTCGCATCCATCGCATCGCTTTTCAGTCTACTGGAGCAACGCAACTCTTCTGCGAGCGACAAGCGAGCGTCTGCCGCACCGCAGGTGCTTGAAGCGTAATCCAAAACCTGTCCCCTGGTACCCGGGCGACCCGCGAGCGGAGCGACCCTGCGAGCAGATGCCGAGCGTCCGCCGCACCGCAGGTGCCGAGCGTCTGCCGCATGCAGGTGCCTACTCCACTCTCAGTGCCTGCATCGGGTTCAGTTTGGATGCGCGCGTTGCCGGCAACCACACAGCCAGGAAGGCAACGGCGGTCAGAATCAACGGCACCACAATGAACACCGTCGGGTCATAGGGCTTCACGCCAAACAGAAACGCCGCCAGCAGCCGCGTCAGTCCAAACGACGCGCCAATCCCCAGCACCACACCAATCAGCGCCAGCCGCATGCCGTGCCACACCACCAGCTTGCGAATCACGCCGCGGTCCGCGCCCAGCGCCATGCGAATCCCCATCTCCTGCGTGCGTTGCTGCACCGAATACGCCATCAGTCCGTAGATACCAATCGACGCCAGAATCAGCGCCACCGCGCCAAACGTTCCCAGCAGAATCATGTTGAACGTCTCGCGTGCCGTCGATCGCGCCACCACTTCATCCATCAGCCGCACGCGCGCCACCGGGAAGCCTCCGCTCGCCTGGCGCAACTGATCGGTAATTTGCGCCGTCAGCAGGCGCGGATCGCCATGCGCGCGCACCAGCCACGCAATCGGCCCTATGCCCGCATTCAGCTTCGTTACCCCGTCCGGCACCTGCGCCATCGGGATAATCATCAGCGGTCGTGGATCGCGATTCAGTCCACCATCGTGAATATCTCCCACAATGCCCACAATCTGCCGTGCCGGTTCATCAAACTCCGGTCCCACGCCTTTGCCGATAATGATCTGCTGCCCCAGCGGGTCGCCCTTCGGAAAATACTGCTTCGCGAACGCCTGGTTGATCAGTGCCACACCCGGCGCGCCCGTCGTGTCCTTATCCGTAAACGCACGCCCGCGCACAATGGGAATCTTGAACGTCTCAAAGTAGCCCGGCGTCACGTATGACCAGCCCGCACCACCTGTATACGGCTCTTTGCCCGTCGGCCGTCCCACAATCATTGAAGGGCAAGCCGAAGCCCCCTTCCAGCGGAAGGCAGCACGCGCTCGCCGCGTTCTCCACGCCTGGAATCGCCAGTAGCCGGTCGCGCCCGTCGCGAACCAGTTGCGCCACGGCGGCTGTGTGCTGGTAGCGATCGCCCGTCAGCGCCATCTCCATCGTCAGCACATGCTGCGGATCAAATCCCGGATTCACCCCGCGCAGCGCAATATAGGTGCGAATCAACAGCGCCGCGCCCACCAGCAGCACCAGCGCCAGCCCCACTTCGCTGATCACCAGTATCGACCGCGTCTTGCCCTGTCGAAAGCTGATACCCGAGCGGTTGCTGCTGTCCTTCAGTGACGTGTTCAAATCGGTCTTTGACGCGCTCAGGGCAGGGAACAGGCCGAACAGAATGCCCGTCACAAATGCCACCAGCAGCGTAAAAATCAACACGCGCCAATCCAGTCCCACCGCCGCGCCATTCTCTCCAATGCGCGGCAGCCCCGCCGGGCTCACCGCCAGTAGCGCGCGCACTCCCAGAAATCCCAGCAGCAGACCCAGCACACTGCCAAAAACAGCCAGCAGCACGCTCTCCGTCAGCAGTTGGCGAATAATCCTGCCGCGGCTCGCACCCAGTGCCGAGCGAATCGCGAACTCCCGCTTGCGTCCCGTCGCCCGCACCAGCAGCAGATTCGCCACGTTCGCGCACGCAATCAGCAGCACCAGACCCACCGCGCCCAGCAGCACCATCAGGCTCGACTTCACGCCGCTCACAATCGAGTCCCGCAGCGGTTCCACGGCGAATCCGCCGTCATTGTCCGCCGCCGCCGGAAATTTCCGCTTGAACTCAGCCCAGGCCAGCTTCATCTGCGCATTGGCCTGCGCCAGCGTCACGCCCGGCTTCAACAGTCCAATCGCCTGGAAGAAATGCCCTTGATTCGTGCTGTTCGGCTCAAACTGAAACGGAACCCATATATCCGCTTCCGGATCCGTGTGAAAATCCCGTCCCGTCACGCCAATAATCGTGTAGGGATCGTTGCCCAGCGGCAGCGTCTTGCCCACAATCTTCGGGTCGCCGCCAAATCGCCGCTGCCACAGCCCGTAACTGATCACCACCACATTGCCGCCGTGCGGCGCATCCTCCTGCGGCGTAAACGTGCGCCCCAGAATCACCGGTGCTCCCAGCGCGCGGAAGTACCCCTCCGTCACGTGAATCCCATGCACCAGCTCCGGATGGTCCCCCGTGATGTTGAAGCCCGGCCCCGAAAAATCGTGCGCCGCCACTTCCTGGAACACCTTCGTCTGCTCCTGCCACACCTGGAACTTCGGTATCGACGCAATCGCCCCGTTCCCCTGCGGCGACGTCAGCTCAAACTGCACCAGCCGGTCCGCCGTCGGATACCCCAGCGGCTTCAGCAGCACCGCATTCACCACGGAAAATATCGCCGTATTCGCGCCAATGCCCAGCGCCAGCGCGCTCACCGCCGCAATCGTAAAGGCCGGGCTCTTCACAAACAAATGCAGCGCATGCTTGATGTCATTCCACAGTTCGCTCACAGGCGCACTCCTCCTGCTCCATCTTGGGAAGGGTAAAAGAAGACGGCAAACTCGGCGGGACCTTGCGCCGTCACTCGTACAACGGTCGGTCCTCTCAGTTGGTTAACAGGGAATCGGGTTTAGCCCCTGTTTACTTGGACACACAAACAGCTTGCTTTGTTCCCAATAGACGCCGCAATGTTACAGACGGTAGCACATCCCCCGCAAATCTTTCGCGAATTTTCCTGCCCCGCATCCATGACCCCATACCGTATTCTTTCTCGGACACAAACAAGGACATCCACACGTGCTCATCTTCGCCGCCATCCTGGCCATCTTCGTTTACGGCATGACCGCCGCTCTGCTCGGCACCATCCTCCCTGACCTCTCTGAGCGATTCCACCTCACCCCGCGCCAGAACGGCACCATCGCCGCCGCCCAGGCCATCGGACTCATGATCGCCTCGCTCGGCGTCGGCCCCCTGCTTGATTCGCAGGGCGACAAAATCGGCCTCATTCTCGGCCTCGCCGCCATCGCCGTCGCCCTCATCGCCTTGCCGCGCGCCAGCGGATTCTCGGCCATCGTCCTTGAGCTCTTCCTCCTCGGCATCGGCGGAGGCATCGTCGTCACCGGAGCCAACGCCCTCGCCGGCGCCGCTGCGTCTGATCACCGCGCCATCGCCCTCAACCTCGTCAACCTCTTCTTCGGACTCGGCGGCTTCGCCACCCCCTTCATCTCCGCCCACGTCTTCAAGCAAAAGTGGACCAACCTCTCTTACACCGTCGCCGGCCTCGCCCTGCTCACCCTCGCCGTCCACGCCGTCACGCCCATGCCCGGCCCCGCCGCCTCTTCCGGATTCGTCTTCGCCCAGGCATCCGCCATCTTCGCCAGTCCGCTCCTCCTCCTCCTCGGCCTCTTCCTCTTCCTCTATATCGCTTGCGAGGTCGGCGTCTGGAACTGGCTCACCCGCCACCTCATCGCCCAGGGAGTCCCCGAGTCCAAAGCACTCAACATCCTCTCCTTCGGCTTCGCCCTCGGCCTCCTCATCGGCCGAGTCGCCGTTTCGCCCATCCTCATTCACGTCTCGCCCATCAAGGTCACCCTCTGGGCCGCCGTCGGCATCGCCGTCACCACCTTCTTCATGCTCCGCGTCACCCGCCCCGTCTCCGCCGCCGTCCTCGTCTTCCTCGCCGGCGTCGCCATGGCCCCCGTCTTCCCCACCACCCTCGCCATCGTCGGCTCCAGCTTCCCCCACTTCACCGCCACCGCCACCGGATTCGCCATCACCTGCGGCTGGGCTGGCCTCGCCCTCTCCTCGCCCATCATCGGCGGCATCGCCGGACCCGACCCCAAACGACTCAAAAAGGCACTCCTCATCCTCCCCGCCTTCGCCCTCATCATGGTCGCCGTCAATCTCGCCATTCAAGCCGCGGCGCACTAAACCGCAACTCGTAGTTTTCGCATTTGCATTTCAGTGAAGAAAGTTCCGCCACAAACACCGGGTGCCCCATGTCCCTGAAGTTGGGACATGGGAAAGATCAGCACTCCCCCAACCACAGACGTGTCATCCTGAGCGCAAAGTCGGGGCCCCAAACGTTCTTCAGTTTGGCGGTGGTAAGCGAAGGATCTGCTGTTCGGGATGCTGGAATACGTGGAAGCCGAGACATTGGAAGGCGCTGATCTGGTTATGCGACGCTAGTTCCGCCCCAAAAAATGGGTGCCCCGGGTGCCTCGCATTTGGGCACCCGGGATAGACCAACACTCACCCCGCCACCAACACGTCCATTCCACAGAACGCACCCCTTAGGGGTGCGACGAAAATAGCCCAGGATTGTCGCTCGATCCCGCTTATCTGGACTCCCTGGGCGCAACGAAGCTCTTGCGAACGCGAACGCGGAGGTGCATGCCGGGGTGGGAGACTTTTACCTTCAGTTGATGCGTTGAACCATCGGCGCGGACCGCGGAGAGCGGAATATCGAGCAGATAGAGAAGTTCTGGGTATTGCGTGATGGACGCAGCGGTGGCACTGGCAGGAAAAAATAAGCCGCCGGTGGCGGAACTCAATTCTTCGAGTCCAATACTGTCTTCGTGGAATGAAGGCGAGCCTTGCATATCAAGAGCATTGACCACGACGCCGGATTGAATAACGCGGTCTAGACAAACCTCAGCCGCAGAGTGAATTTCGGGGAAGTTGGCGAAGAAGCCAGGCGACAGGATCACAAGTAGCCGTCGGCCCGGGAGTTTCGACATTCGAGTGGCGTAATCGGCCAGCGAGGCATAGATGCCGATAAGGTCGAAGTCATGGGCGCGAGTTCCCACGCCTGCAAATGCGGTTGGTTTGATTGAGTCGAGAGTCTGGCGGAGCTGGTCAGCATTGCGGGAGAACCCACTGTTCACAGACCCGGTTCCGGTGACGATGGCGGCGTAACCGTTGGAGTCGAGTGCCAAAGGAACAGCAGCGGCCACCGCTTGCTTGGCGCCATTCATTTGTTCAGCGCTAAGGTGCCGGTCATCAAGATAGAAGACAGTAAAGCGCTCTGGAAAAGGCGCTGCTGTCGCAAACGCACGGAAGCCGTCGACAGAGGCAGGTTTTCCGTTGTCGAACACCTTGAAGTCGTCTTCGTGAAGACTGGAGACAGGTTTGCCCTGCTTGTCGGTGACGAGGACGGGGATGCGGACGTGACCCATGGGCACGTTGAGGTCGGTGTCAGGTGAGCTCTGTGCGACGGCGGTCAAAGGAATCAAGAGCGAGGAGAGAGCCAGCAAACGCAGAGCAATCATATAGATCCTCAAGCGGATAGGAGTTTTCTCGCCATCGTACCAAAGACCGGGCAGCTCAAATCTAGGGAATACAAATCCAACCACCAAAATTGGGTGCCCCGGGTGCCGGGGCACCCACGAACACGGGGTCCCCAAAATGCGATCCATGGATTTTGGGGTGAAGGAACAGGTCTTCGTCCGTGGGGTGGAGATGCCTCGCATTTGGGCACCCGGGATAGATCGACTCTCACCCTGCCACCAACCAGGGCCGCCGCATGCAATGCCACCCCGTAGGGGTGCAGCGAAAATAGCCCAGGCCGGGGTCCCCGGCGACAGGGTTTTGTCGCTGGGGTGGAGGATGAAGTCCGCGCATGCGGACGCAATCCTGGGACCCCAGCCCACCAACCCCGCCGTCCCGTAGGGCCGGCGCGAAGGCGGAAATCACAACTCCACTGGCGCGCAAGCGCCGTCCGCTCCATGCAATGGTCTCCTGCGAGCGACGAGCGAGCGTCTGCTGCATGCAATGCTAGAGGTAAGGCATTTTGCGTACCCTTAAAAACGAGCAAATTTGAGCAAATTTCGGCTTGTGTGACGGGGTCCTGCAACGCTTTCGGCTGCAATAGGCTCGCCTTCGCGTCCTCAAACCGCCAGAGTTATCTGGCGATTTGCAACCTCACCACTTGCATCGCAGGAACGGCGGCAAATTTTTCCCCGCGCACCCTCATTTCGGCCACAATGTACGCGCTTTTTGAACTCTGAACCGTGAACTCTGAACCGCGTCAGCTCAAAGCTGACGCAGCCTTGCGCACGCCTCGTCCAGATCGTGGTCCTTCTTCGCAAAGCAGAAGCGCAGCAGATTCTCGCCGCGCCCCGGCCGGAAGAACGCGCTCCCCGCAACCGACGCAACGCCCGTCTTGGCCAGCAGCTTCCGCGCCTTCTCCGCCGCCGTCGCGCCTTCCAGGTGCTCTGCCTTGGCCAGCACGTAATACGCGCCCGGCGGCACGCTCGGCTCCATCCCCGCATCGCGCAGCGCGGCCACAATCCGTTCTCTCTTTGACTGGTGGTCCGCTGCTAACTGCGTGTAAAAGCTGGCCGGTAGCTGCTCCAGCCCCGCCGCCGCCCCATGCTGCAGGGGAGCGGGCGCGCACACATACGTCAGGTCGTGAAAGTACGCCATCGCGGCCATCCACTTTGCGTCCGCGGTCACATAGCCCAGCCGCCACCCCGTCACGCTGAACGTCTTCGAGAACCCCGACATCACAATCGTCCGCTCGCGCATCCCCTCCAGCGTCGCCGGAGCAATGTGCTTCGTCCCGTCGTACACAAAGTACTCGTAGATCTCATCCGTAAACAGGAACAAATCATGTTCCCGGCACACAGCCGCAAGTTGTTCCGTTTCTTCGCGCGTAAACACTTTGCCGCTCGGATTCGCAGGCGTATTCAACACAATCGCCCGCGTCTTCGGCGTAATCGCGCCACGGAGTTCATCCAGATCCAGGGAGTAATCCGGCTCCGCCAGCGCCACCAGCACCGGCTTCATCCGCAGCGACTTCAACGTTGCCACGTGGTACCCGTAAAACGGCTCAAACAGCAGCACTTCGTCGCCGGGATTCAGTAGCGCCATCGCCGCCGCGTGCAGTCCCGCCGTCGCGCCGCTCGCCACCAGTACTTCGTTTTCCGGGTCGTAGGTCAGGCCGTAGTCGCGCTGCTGCTTGGCCGCAATCGCCTTGCGCAACCGCTCAATGCCGTCCATGCGCGTGTAGATATTGTGTCCGGCGTCCATTGCCGCGTGCGCCGCCGCCATCACCGCGTCCGGCACCGGCGTGTCGCACACCCCCTGCGCCAGATTGATGCCGCCGATGCGCTCACATTCGGCGGACATCGCCCGTATCTCCGACTGCATCTTGCCCGGCGCCAGCTCACTCAACGCCAGCTTCGTCTGCACCAGCATCCCGACCTCCGATATATCTAGCCATCTTACAATTTCCCCAACTGTGCGCCGAGTACACAATGCAGTACCGGGATCATTCATCCCATCAACAACAGGCGCCGCATTCTTTCTTTGCCATCGGCAAGCCGAACTCGCTTATACTGGCGCAGCTTTCCGCACAACTGCAAGAAAAGGAAGGTGTACGCATGAAGTCCGCATCGCCCTCATCCGCCGGCCTCGCCGCCGTGGAAGCCTACCTGGCCAAAGTGCCGGAGCCCGCCCGCACCACCCTCGGCAAGGTCCGCGCCGCCATTCGCGCCGCCGCGCCCAAAGTCGCAACCGAACAGCTCAGTTACGGCATGCCCGCCTTCCACTACATGGGCGCACTCGTCGCCTACGCGGCCTTCAAAAACCACTGCAGCTTCTTCCCCATGTCCGCTTCGCTGCTCGACACCATGAAAGACGACGTTGCCCCCTACCGCACCGCCAAAGGCACGCTCCAGTTCGCGCTGGACAAGCCGCTGCCCGCAACCCTCGTGCGCAAAATGGTGAAGGCCCGCGTCGCCGCAAACGAAGCGAAGAAGTCTCGAAAGAAGTGATCTGAATTTGTAATCGCTGAGTAAGTGGAGGTTACAGTGACATGAAGTTCGGTTCGCAACGAGAAGCCAAGGAATATATCGTCGCAAGAATCGTGGCGGAAGCTGCTCGCGAAGGTGTTCCCCTCGATGACATAGAGCGCAAAATGCTTTACTTCAGTGAGACTGGCTGGACTCTTCCGGACATACTGGCCATCAACGAGGAGTTCGAACGCGATTACAACGAAGACGCGTATGAGCAAAAAATAGCTGGCCTTGCGCAGGGAATTGAGGAGCGAGACAGCAAGTCCGGTTCAGACGAGCAGGCGGCTTGGGACGACGCGGTAATCAAACTTAGCGAGGGTGATCACTACTTGCTCGCGCTATTGGACTCGAAACCAGTTGGCAAAGCAAACAACAACAGTGACCCTGGCTCGTACGACATGGGAGCCATCGAAGAGGACGACTTCGAAAAACCTGTTTCCCTCAAAGAGGAGTGGAGGATGACATTCATGGGAATGGCGGTCCTCGCGGGGGTCATCATTGCAATTATTATTGGGGTCCGAATATTTGGTCGATGAGCAGCAATTTCTAACGGTCTGAAAGCGGACCCGATTGCGTCTGCTTACCGAATCTTCGCGAAGGCCTGCTCCACCTTCGACGGAATCGAGAGAAACTCATCGCCGAGGTTGTAGTTGATCTCCAGCACCAGTGCGGGATCCTTCGGCAGCCTGTGCAGCGCCAGCATGGTCGTCTGCCAGTCGATGTTGCCGTCACCGGGCCACAGGTGCTCGTCTCGAAACCCTTTGTTGTCGTGCACATGGATCGACTCCACCTGCGGTCCCACGGCCTGAATCGCAGCGGCAATGCCCGTCGTGATGTGCGCGTGGCCCACATCCAGGCAGATACCCACCTGCGGCAGGTGGCCCAGCTCGATAATCAGTGCCAGATGCTCCGGCGTGGTCGCTTCGCTGGTCAGGTTCTCCACCAGCAGCCGCACGCCGAGCGGCCGGGCAAATGCGCCCAGATGCTCCAGCGCCGTAATGGCGAACTCCACCGTCCTCTGTGACCAGCTGTCCGTTTTTTCGCCCAAGTGCACAACCAGGTACCGAAAGGGAATCTTTTCCGCGCTTTCCAGGGCCCGTTTGACCTCATCCATGGCGTCAATGCGCCGCGCTTTTTCAGGGTGAATCAGGTTAACAGCGGGAGCTCCACCGCGCCCCATTTCACGGTCGGGGAACATGGGCGCATGCATCGAAAACGGCTTGAGAGGGTTCGAGCGGAACCACTCGGCCACCTGTTCAACGTGTTCGTGGTTGGTGTAGTCAAAGTGCTGCCGCGCGGCAAAAATCTCCACACCTTCTGCGCCAGCGCGTGTGGCCATCTCCAGCAGGCCGGGATGCAGTTGCTGGTTCACAAACAGATGTGTCGAGAGAATCGGCTGCATGGTCGCGAAGCCTCTGTGCCGGGAAAAGCAGCTGATCCCGGAGCACTTATCTCATTGTCGCACTGCAAATGGATTTTGCGGATTGTGCCTGTTGTACGCCTGAATACGTGGCTGGTAATTTAAGCCGGACGCTTCTGGATCAGTAGCCTGCAGCTTTGCCGTAGTGGCTTCGGTGGTCCTGTCCGCCCAGCAGATCTCCGGTTTTGGGATCGACCGCTATGCACTCTCCGTTGGACCAGTGCCGGTTTTCGATGTCGAGGTTGTAGCCAAGGGCCTTCAGTCCGGCAATGGCCTCTTTGCTGAAGCCTGGTTCGAGGAACACCTTGTCCGGCAGGTACTGATGATGAAACCTCGGGGCATCCACCGCTTCCTGAATGTTCAATCCGCCCTCGGCCATTGAAAGGAAGATGTTCGCAACGGTGGTAATAATGCGTCCTCCTCCCGGCGAGCCCAGCACATAACGCAGCTTGCCGTCTTCCAGCACTATCGTTGGCGTCATCGCGCTTAGGGGGCGCTTACCCGGAGCGATTGCATTCGCGGGCCCCTGAATCAGGCCGTACATATTGGGCACGCCCTGTTTCGATGTAAAGTCGTCCATCTCGTCATTGAGCAGAAAGCCAAGCGAAGGAGAAGTCACGTGAGAGCCAAAGGTATCGTTCAGCGTAGTGGTTACAGCCACCGCATTGCCATCACCGTCCACCACAGAGAAGTGTGTCGTGTCCTGTGATTCGGGACTACGCTTGCCGGCAGTCTTGGGTGCGGGGGGAAGAAAACCCTCCGGCCTCTTCAACTGCGCGCTCGGTGTTGCTGCGTCAGCGGTAATGCTGCGCCTCCATGCTTCGGCATACTTCTTTGAAATCATCTCAGCCACGGGAATGCGGTTGTAATCCGGGTCGCCCATGTACTCACTGCGATCCATATAGGCTCGGCGAAATGCTTCGATGATCAGGTGCATGGAAGCCGCGGTGCGATCGCCAAAGCGCGCCAGATTGTAGCCCTCTAGGATGTTGAGCGCGCTGATCAGTACCACTCCACCGGACGACGGCGGTGGTGCGCTGATGATTTCGTAATTGTGAAAGGTCCCCGTCACCGGGGCACGTTCCACCACGTTGTATTGCGCAAGATCGTTCAACGTCAGCAGCGCGCCGCCCTGTTTCAGATCGCCAATGAGCTGTTTGGCCATTACTCCATCGTAAAAATCGTTGGGATCGGAGGCGATACGGGTCAACGTTTGCGCCAGCACCGGCTGCTTGAAGAAATCGCCCGGTTGATAGAGGTGCCCGTCGCGTTGAAAGATGTGTCGCGAAGCGGGGAATTTCGCCAGGTCAGGATCTGCCAACTCCTGCGCCTCTTCGGCGGTCAGCACAAAGCCGCCTTTTGCAAGCTGGATCGCAGGCGCCATCACCTTATCCAGCCCAAGCTTGCCGTATTTGTGTTCCGCGTACACCATTCCAGCAACGGAACCCGGCGTCGCAATTGATCGATAGCCAAGGATGCTGCCCCGCATGCTGGTTGACGGCAGTACGTTGCCCTTTGCGTCCAGGTACATGTTCTCAGTTGCGGCCAGAGGAGCCTTCTCGCGGTAGTCGATAAACGTCGACTTCCCGTCATGAAAGCGGATGAGCATGAATCCACCACCGCCGAGATTACCGGCCAATGGATGCACCACAGCAAGTGCAAAGCCGGTGGCCACCGCGGCATCCACCGCATTTCCGCCCTGTTTGAGAATGGAAAGGCCCGCATCGGAGGCCAGATGGTGAACGCTTACCACCATTCCATGTTGCGCACGAACCGGCTTCTCTCCGCGATAAGGCAGTGCAGCGGAAGCATCTTCCGGGGAAGCATGCGCGTATGTCAGGAGCAGGGTGGCGCCGGTTACGGCAGCCAGGATGGGCAAAAACGGCCGTCGTCTCATCGTCTGCTCACAGAATAACCCGGTTTGCTCCTTCGCAACGTCCGCCTCATATTGCTTTTTCATCAGGCAACCAACTGGGCTGCAGTGCGTCCAAACGCCCATACGGCAAAGCCGCACGGCTCCACCAATCCCCCTGGGAGGCCACAATGAAAGTGCTTCGCATTCTCTCTGTACTTGTTCCGGTTTTTCTAGCAGCGATTTACGTATTTCCGGCCAATGCGCAAACATCAATCGGGGTCAGTGCCTACGGCGCTTTCAGTGGAAGCACAAGTGGCAATGGCACCGTGCAGAGCCCGTCCAACTCCGCAGGAGGCCTCATCGAGCTTCGGCACATCAGCAATCCACTCGTCGGGTTTGAGGCAACTTACTCCTACAACCGCGCCAATCAGAAATACACCTTCTGCGATCTGGTCACTCCCGCCTGCGATACGTCGACAGTCTCGGCCAATGCGCATGAGGTCACAGCCGACTGGGTAGTGAGCGCCCATCTTGCCAATCTGCGCCCATTCGCTCTTGCCGGTATTGGCATGCTTCTCAATCAGCCCGTGAACAGTGGCAGCGGAACATCTACTGATACCAAGCCGGTATATGTCTATGGCGCCGGACTCGACTGGGGCCTGCTGCCCCATCTGGGCTTGCGCTTCCAATACCGCGGCAACCTCTATAAGGCGCCGCATCTTGTCTCGCTCTACACGTCCACTGACAAGTTCACGCAGACCGCGGAACCGATGATCGGGGCGTATTTCAATTTCTGAGCGGCATTTATCATTGAGCCATGCGGATGGCTCTCATTGCCGATATCCATGGCAACCTCGACGCGCTCGAGGTGGTGCTTGCGGATATCACGCGGCGCGATGTAGAGACCATCGTGAATCTGGGTGACGTGGTTTCCGGGCCGCTCCGGGCATATGAAACGGCGGAACTTCTCATGCCAATGGATTTGCTAACCATCAGCGGAAACCACGAGCGGCAGTTGCTTACACTTAGCATCGGCAGCATGGGAGACTCGGATCGCATCGCCGCACGGCGGCTTTCCAATCATCATCGTGAATGGCTCGGGACATTCCCTGCAACTCGAGCTATGGGGGAGGATGTCTTTCTCTGTCACGGCACACTCGAGAATGACGTGGACTACCTTCTGGAAACGCTTGACGAGAGCGGATGCCGCGCTGCAAGTGCAGAGGAAGTGGAAGTGCGCACAGAAGGCTGTCGAGCTCAGCTCATTGCCTGTGCGCACTCGCACATGCCGCGTAAGGTGCGACTGCCTGATGGCCGTCTTGTGATCAATCCCGGCAGCGTGGGCCTGCAGGCATATCCCGCGAGGTGGCCGCACACGCACATCATTGAAAATGGTTCGCCACACGCGCGCTATGCAATTGCGACACGAAACGGCTCCGATTGGGATGTTGAATTCATCTCAATTGAATACGATTGGGACGCCGCAGCTACCGTGGCCGAAGGCAATGGGCGTCCGGATTGGGCTTACTCTTTACGCACAGGACGCGTAGGCTAACGACTGCTTTGCGGCGGCCTGGTGCTAATTTGCTGCCACAAGCATGAAGCCGTCAGGCACTACGCTGCATGCATTCTGCGTCGGCAACTTCCAGGTGGTGCCATCTGAGTAGGTTACTGACTTCAGCTGAATGCTTCGAATCGAAGTGAAACCAGCTGCCTGAAAATACGCGTCCACATTTCCATCATCTCCGGGTGCGAATGCAATTTGCATCGATCTCCGCAGCTTGCCCGTCTGTCCAGAAGCATCTGCTGGCATGAATTTGGCATTCTTTCCGGAAAGGCCAGCAATCGTGACCCATGCCGTCGCAATACGCCTCTTGTCCATGGGCGTCAGAGTCAGTCGGAGCGCCATAGCCCGATCTTTGACCGGCGTGGTTCCTTTGTCGTCCGGTGTGCGATGATCCCCGGCCAGCTGGCGCTGGACGGAGAAAGCGTGACGCGCCCGCATGCCGATGGGGCAGGACGACGTTTCCGGCGTCGACGTCAGAACGGTGGCCTGTGTGTTCTGCGTATTCTGGCCAAATGCGGCTCCACTGGTGAATAGAAGAGCAATCGTGCCTGCGACAGCGAACTTCATGAGATAGCTCCTTTGATCGTGGTGTGTGGATTCCCAGATCTTTAGACCAAATGGGATCACGAATGTGAGTCGGCATTCTAGTCCCGGTGTGATGCGTTTGCGATCGATTTCCTTCGTTTTTCTCGACATTACACCGTGCTGTGGTACCGTTTGAGTACGGTGTCCGTGCCCCGGCGGCAGCCTAAGGCCGGCGCTCTGGATTGTTTGTGCCAATGCCCCAGCAGCCGGATTTGATTTCGCCACCCTTTACCGCTGGCCCGGCTCCGGGTGAGCAGCCTCCATCTCAAGAAGAGGCGCAACTGCCGCAAAATCAATCTCATCCACCATACCCGCCACGTATTCCGCCCTGGCTTGTGCGCGCCGAGCTCTATCTGCGCGTGCTGGTTCGCATGTATATCGGACTGGCCATTTGCTACATTCCATGGTCCAGTCTTTTTTGGGATCAGAATCCCATTTTCTTGCACTTTCCCACTCTTGGCATCATTGCCGCAAACGGCGCTGTGCGGGGCTTGATTTCAGGCCTTGGACTATTGAATCTATGGATTGCACTTCAGAACGCATTGCATTACCGGGGCAAGTGAAGCATGAGCAATGAAACCCAATCCGAGCAAAAGATCGAACAAATTACCCAGCCCACAGAGCAAACACAGAAGGCCCCCGCACCGCTTGCAAAGGCACCTCTGGCCTATGAGAACCCTACGTTCCTCAACAGTCCTGATGGCCGTCTAATCCGCATTGTTTCCGAGTTCATGGAGCCTCTGGCGCGGTTTCGTCGTGAGAAGATTCAGGACACTGTAGTCTTTTTCGGTTCAGCGCGCTTCCGCGGCAAGGAAGAAGCCGATCACGAGCTCGAACTTCTCGAGAATACGGGTTCCATTCATCCAGCGCCTAGTGAAGAGCAGCCTGCCAAGCCCACCGAAATTGCGTCGGGCGAAGCAACGGAGCTGCAGCGCAAACGCGCGGTGGCAGCCGTTGAAATGGCCCGCTACTACGAAGATGCGCGACGACTCGCTGGAATGCTCACCCGCTGGACCGCCGAGTTGCCGTCCCATCGGCATCGGTTTGTGGTCACCTCCGGCGGTGGCCCCGGCATTATGGAAGCCGCCAATCGTGGCGCATGGGAAGCTGGCGGCAAAACCATCGGCATGAACATTCATTTGCCGTTCGAGCAGAATCCGAATCCGTACATCACGCCGTCACTCAACTTTGAGTTCCACTACTTCTTCATGCGCAAGCTCTGGTTCGCATATCTGGCCAAGGCGCTCGTCGTCTTTCCCGGCGGATTTGGAACGCTGGATGAGATGTTCGAGCTACTCACTCTTGCGCAGACCAAGAAGGTCTCAAAGAAGATCACAGTCGTCCTATATGGTTCCTCCTACTGGAAGCAGGTCCTCAATCTCGATGTGCTCGTAGACAAGGGTGCAATCTCGCCCAAGGATATTGAGCTTTTCGAATGGGCAGATACGCCAGAACAGGCGTTTGAAATTCTCCGCAAGGGACTCACGGAAAACTATCTTGTACCGGAAGCCACAGCGGCCGCCGAACATGCCTTCCAGGAAGTGATGCCGGGCGCGACGCTCGAAGATTTTCTCGGTCCTGACTTGAGCCGCTACAGCAAATAGCGCACGGCCCTTGCCCATCCCAATTAAAAATGCTGAATGGACTCAGCAGGCGGGGCGGGTGTCGCAGCCGGTTCTGCGTTTTGTTCGCCAACCCGCTCCACGCGGCTTTCGAGCGAACGAGAAACCAGATCGCGTGAGCCGAGCCCGATGGCTAATGCCAGCGTGAGCACGATTCCTCCAAAAAGAATGCCGAAAGCCAGTTCGACGACTGCGCCACCAATCTCCAGATGCTCCAGCACCATTGCAGCCGTCAGCACCAATACCATCCATTTCACGCCCAAAGAGAGAAAGCGAGCGTACTGCAATTGCGCATTGACTGCGCCGATTAACACAGAGCGCGCCAGGAACCGCGCAACAATGTTGCCCGCAATCAGCAGGAGGACTGCGCCCACTGAGCGGGTCAAATAGGGCAACAGCGAAATGGGCAGGACTGCTGCCGTTGCGTACGAAGTGTCCAAAGCGGACACCCCAATAACCAGCCCGAGCAATACGTTGGCCCAGAAGGAAATGCGGGCAACAATAGCAGTCGGCGTGCTTGAAGGCGTCCAGTTCGCATCGCCACGCATCTTCGCGATTCGATCGTCGAATCGCACCCATAGGAGGGCCCGTCGCAGAATGGCTGAGATGGCCATGCCGATGAGGGTGAAAAGAACCAGCGCCACAAAGAAGGCCAGAAGACCCGGCAAGATGGCAATCAGCAATGTAACTACACGGTAGAACGACTGATTGAGCGCATCGGACATGTGGTGCCAGATCGTCGCATTGGTCATGTATGGTGACGCGGCATTCTGCAACGGATTGTCTTGAAGAATCGTAGCGAGAATTGCTGTCATGGAACGTACTCCTTAAAGCGTCTCGTTTTGCCGGTGCCTGCACGTGTCGTGCACGCACTTCGTTCTGCGCAGGTCAAGGATTGAACCGGTCGGGCCAGCGCCAGCGCGAGACCAGGTAAGGTTTTTCCGCCTCAAACACGGCGGCAACGGCTTCAATGTGCTGTTCCGGTGTCATGCCACTTTCGGTTGTATGGAAGTGGCTGGCAACCCACGCAAGATACAGCGGTACAAGCGCTCCCAGCAGGTGACCGCGGTTGATGGTTCTCAGCCGCCAGGCCAGTAAAAAGTCATATACGATGCGCGCCCACAGATTGTCAGGCATGCGAAAGTCCGATCCATCGAGCTGCGATAGTCGCTTCAATCCCAAAAGGGCATTCGGTGGCAGCACAAGAGACCAGATCTCCTGCAGATTGGTGTAGGCGAGACGGAATGCCTGGATCATGGCAGCCGTGTCCGAGGCTCCGTCTGCGGTCTGTGCCTGGTACTGCAAGGCATCTGCGGGAGGTGCCTGACGCGGTCTTTGCCAGAAGGCGGCCTTCGCCTCCACATCGGAAAAGAGCGATCCAGCGAGCAATGGCAGAATCTTGTTCAAGTCCGGATCGGTAGGTTGCGCGAATCTGCGTGGTCCTGCTGCGACTTCAGTCACGGTGAAACCGGCAACGGCAGCCTCATTCAGAGGCCATAACTGTGCATCGCCTTGATTCAGCCGAAGGAATCGTTGTGCGGAGTTGGCCATGCGGGCAGCCATGCGCGCAGAGAAGGCAACATCCACTGCCAGCGGATATCGAGGTCGCGTAGCAAACAGTGCCCTGGTAACGGGAAAGAGGATTGCCGAGTTCACGAGCCCGGCGCGTGGGGAGAGATCGTAGCCAGGAACCGCAAGGTCATTGGGAGCTGTCAGTACCGCGTTGGCTAATGCAGTCAACGTGGAAGGTTGCAGCGAATTGGCCTCAGGACCCAACAGGAGCACTGCTTCCGCTGAGTGTGCAACAGCAAGGTCGTGCGCATTGGCGAAATCTGCCGCGGTCAGAATCCACGAGGGTCGGGTTTGCGGAGCGGAAATCACGCGAAGCGTGCTTTCGGTATTCGTCGCGATTGTCTCCGGAGCCGCAATGAGGACTTCAGATGGCGAAAACACCTGCGCCAACTGTGTGCACACCTCCTGTAAATGCTCATCCGGCATTGTCGCCAGCAAGACAAGCAGGCGCGCGCTGCTGGTTGCGTTCGAATCGGCCATCTCAGGAAGTGAGTGTGCAGTCGCCATACTTCGAGTACTCTTTCGTCGCGGTTGCTACAAATTCAAAATGCCGGCCAGCGGAATCGGCAGCCACGCTGGACGGTTGTTCAGCTCGTAGGTCAGTTCATAGAGCGCCTTCTCCAGAATGTAGCCATTTACCAGCTGTGCTGCATGAGGAAGAGGTGGCAACAAATTCCTATTCACGGCTATTGCTTCACGATACGCGTCCAGGAATGCTGCCGAAGCCGCATTCTGCCATGCAATGGCCCAGGCGTTCGCACCAGTTCCAGTTGCCGCACGAGTGTTCTGGAACTGGTCCAGCGCAGAGAAGGCCACATACGAAAAGGAACGCACCATGCCGGCCACATCCTTCAGCGGAGACTGCTTCTTTCTTCGCTCTTCCAGTGTCCGTGCTGGTTCTCCTTCAAAATCCAGCAATACAAAGTCGCCGCCATGATCGGCGGTGCGCAGTGTCTGACCTAGATGATAGTCCCCATGAATGCGAATGCGCTGCCCCGCTGCGGGAATTGCCGCGAGCGCACGCGCGCGCGCAAGCAGCGCTGGCCGCCGCGAAACGAGCAATGCTGCATTGTCCGACGCACTGTCGTTTAGCACCGCCATCTTTGCCTTAACTGCCTCAAGAACGGATTGAATCTGCCGCTCGATGCGTTCTGCGTCCGCGGCCAAATCGTCGGATGACATCGGTTCGGTGCCGAACGCTGGATTCTTTGTCGGCGTGGCAAGGGCGAGATGCATTTCTGCAGTCCGTCGGCCCAGCAATGCGGCCGCCTGCAACGTTGAACCGCTGTGCGCCAGAATCTCGGCTGACACCGCTGTCGATGTATTTGAAGAGAAGCTCGGTGAACCGTGCTGATGCGGCGCAGGTAATCCGTCGACTGCCGGGAAAAATTCAGCCAATTGCTCGAGGAACCATTGCCATCCATCACCCTGGTTTGCCACCAGCCCGCTCAACATTCCGATCGTGCTCGATTTTCCTTCGGCTTGCGAGACAAAAATGGAGCCTAGAAATGGCGGAATGCGGCGGAAGTGCGTTTCTTCCGTGAGAAATCGTCCAATCTCAACGTCGGGATTTTCGCCCGATTGCAGGCGCCTGAACAATTTCAGGATGTATCGATCGTCGTAAAGTATCGATGTGTTCGACTGTTCAGCCGAGCCCACGCGCGAGGGCAGTTGATCGTGCAATGTATCCAATGGGAACGCTGACGAAGCACGGGCCTCCAGACTTCCTTCTTTCTCGGGTTTCTCGAGAGAGGTCAGAGTCAGTCTGGCATCGGTTGCAATCAGATCCAACAAAGCGGCGTGCAAGTCCTCGCGCACTGAAGCATCGTGCAGCACGGCAGGGCCCTTTGAGGACGCAAGCGTCGTGACCACGGACTGTGGATAAGCGGCGATGAGCTCATCTGCCGCATTTCCCGTTGAAAGGGCGAGTGGCAACTGATACAAGTCGTTGGGGCCGTCTGCATACTCAACCTGAATGAAGAACAATGCCGAGTGACCGTTGCCAGCATTTGACTCATCGGTCGCGATGGGTAATTCCGCCCAGTCAAGCACGCGTGCCTTGTGAATGCCGCGCGATTTAGCACCAAACCAGCGCTGACGTGGAAGCCACGCAGGCAACGCATCCTCAAGAACTCCCAAACCGTGCGAGGCCAGAAACGCTGGCCAGCCGCGCGTAAGCACATCCAGGGCAAAGGCCTCTTCTGCAGGCGACTGTGAGAAGTCATCCTCCGCGTGCAACGCGGACGTTGCAACGGGCTCCGCGCTCAAGCGCGCAGGTTGCAGTTCCAGCCAAAGGAATGAATATGGCGCCAGCGAAAGCGAGTAGGGCTCACGCGTGATCGTTGGAAAGGGCACATAGCCAAGCATCTCGACGGGCTCCATGCCTTCATACGCGGAGAGATCCAGCGAAACGGGCTGCGCAAAACGGCTTAAATTGGCCAGACAGAGCACGGTCTCATGTGTGCCGTCGTCGCGGTCCAGTTCGCGCAGATATGCAAGAATCTTCCGATTTGATGGCGTGAGGAAACGAAGTGATCCGCGGCCAAACACCTGGAACAGTTTGCGCAGCGCAATCATGTTGCGCGTCCAGTGCAGCAGGCTCGACTGGTCAGCCTGTTGCGCCTCCACATTTACGACTTGGTAGCCGTAAATCGGGTCCATGATGACAGGGAAGTAGAGCCGCGCGGGATCGCAGCGCGAGAAACCTGCGTTGCGGTCGGATGTCCACTGCATCGGCGTGCGGACGCCGTTACGGTCGCCGAGATAGATGTTGTCGCCCATGCCGATCTCGTCGCCGTAATAGAGAATCGGCGTGCCCGGAAAACTGAGCAGAATCGAATTCAACAGCTCAATACGCCGTCGATTGTTATCAACCAGCGGCGCCAGCCTGCGCCTGATTCCGACGTTTACGCGCATGCGCGGGTCTGCCGAGTACGCGAAATACATGTAATCGCGCTCGTCGGTCGTCACCATCTCCAGGGTCAGCTCGTCGTGATTGCGCAGGAATAGTCCCCATTGGCAACTGTCAGGAATCGGCGGTGTTTGCGCCATGATGTCCGTAATAGGTAGCCGGTCCTCTTGCCGCAGGGCCATGTAGATGCGGGGCATAAGCGGAAAGTGGAATGCCATGTGGCATTCGTCGCCATCGCCAAAGTAAGGACGAACATCCGCCGGCCACTGATTGGCCTCCGCCAGCACAAGACGATTGGAATAGTCGGCATCAATCGCTGTGCGAATGGCGCGGATAACATCATGCGTTTCAGGCAAGTTCTCGCATGAGGTTCCGTCGCGTTCCACTAGATAAGGAATGGCGTCCATGCGCATCCCGTCCACGCCCATATCCAGCCAGAAGCGCATCGCTTTCAGCACTTCTTCCAGCACCAGAGGGTTGTCGTAATTCAGGTCCGGCTGGTGGGAGAAGAACCGGTGCCAGTAATAGGCCTTTGCAGTTTCGTCCCAGGTCCAGTTTGATTTCTCCGTATCGGTGAAGATGATGCGCGCGTCCTTATAAAGCTGATCGGTGTCCGACCAGACATACATTTCGCGTTGCGGCGATCCCGGAGGCGCAAGCCGAGCCGCCCTGAACCACGGATGCTGGTCGCTTGTATGGTTGATGACCAGCTCGATCATCACCTGCATGTTTCGCTCGTGCGCCGCTTCCAGAAACGCCCTGAAATCCGCCAACGTGCCGTAGGAGGGATTTACATCGGTGTAATTGGCGATATCGTATCCATCGTCACGCAGCGGAGAAGGGAAAAATGGCAAGATCCACAGGCATGTGACGCCGAGATCTTGCAGATAGTCCAGCTTTGAAATCAGTCCTGGGAAGTCGCCTATGCCGTCGCCGTTCGAATCCGCGAAGGCGCGAACGTGCAATTCGTAAATGATCGCGTCTTTGTACCAGTGTGGATCGGATGCACTTGCCAGCTTCTTCACTCGCGGATCTCCATACGGGGTTAGATGCGCGGAGGCAACGGTTAAGCTTGCCGAGATGGCGCAAGTCCGCAAAACGGAGGTGCGCCGATTGGTCTACGGGATGGGACGCGTCCTGGAGTACATTCCATCCCTTCGCGCTTCCCAGTGTAGCGCGCCCATACCGGAAGGAAGATTTAATGGACAGGAAAAGGGCCAGAATTCCATCGCGGTAACAAGTTGCGGAGGTGTGCTTTGAGCTCGACAAAAAAAGAAGAGAGCGCGCAGGAAGGGGGTTGCACGCTCTCTTTGCCTGAAAGTCGTATCTGTGAGGCGGAGAGTCCAGTGAAGATTGTTCAGCTAAAGCTGATCGCCGATTGTGTTGAGCCGTTGCATGAATCGCACATAGGCCTTTTCGCGAAGTTGTTCAGCCTTCTGCCTCTGCTCCGCCGTGAGTACAGCCAGAATCTCGCTGCGTACCTTCTCGCGCTCCACCAGAATGTCCTCAGTGGTGGACTCGTTCTGACGGGCAAAGGCGCGCACGCTTGCTTCGTCGAAAACCTGCGTGCTGTGAAGCTGCTCCTGAGCCGAGTGTGCGCGGGTGGCCAGAGACTCGATATTAGGCTGCTCATCTTTCAAAATTGACTTGATCTGATCTCGTTGCGTATCGGTAATTGCAAGCTCGCGCTCCACATGCCGAACGATGACTCCTTCGAGGCCTTTCCGGAACCAGCCGTTCTCATCCTGTGCAGCGCCTGCCGACAAGACAAGGCCGGCGCCCAGTGCGGTTACCGAGGTTACAGCAATCCATTTCACTTTCATCCTTTTCCTCCTGAAGCGCGGCTCATTGCTTGCGGGGAGGGCGCTTCATCCTTTGGTAACACCGGCTGGGATGGCTGGATGTAAGGAAGTGTCAGGAGGCGAGGATTACACTTCCTTACCGACGCATTTGCATAGAGGATAGGAATAGCAAGAGGTAAATTCGCCCGCCATGCCGGATACGAGTCACGAAGTGCAAAACACGCCGCCTCGCATTTTGCTCGTTGACGACGATACGGGGCTTTGCGCGCATCTGCAGCGCCTACTGCGAATTGAAGGTTTCAGTGTGGATGCCGTGCACACCGCGGATGAGGGCGTACGGCGTGCATTTGGTGAGCCATTCGCGCTTATTGTGCTCGACGTAATGTTGCCTGGCGGTGATGGTCGACTTGTACTGCGCAAGATTCGCACGCAATCGGATGTGCCCATCATCATGCTGACCGCGCGGGGTGAAGAAGGCGATCGCATTTCCGGACTTGAAGCCGGGGCGGATGACTATTTACCCAAGCCATTCAATCCACGCGAGCTCGTGGCTCGAATGCGCGCGGTTCTCAAACGCCGGGCACCGCAAGCCGCACAACCTTCCAATGTTGTCGTAGGCGACCTTGAAATACAACTGCTCACGCGCCGAGTCTTGCGCGAGGGCGAAGAGGTTGTACTCACCGGTGCGGAATTCGATATTCTTCTCCTCTTGGTCAAGTCGGCAGGAAGACCTGTATCGCGCGATGACATCGCTGAAATCTGTCTAGGGCGTTCCGTAACAGCGTTTGATCGTAGCGTAGACAATCACATTAGCAATCTCCGCAAGAAGCTCGGTGTGCAATGCGGAGACAGTGAGCGCATCCGCAGCCTGCGCGGCACCGGTTACATCTATACGGGCCAGTCGGTGGTGTCATGAAGATCTTCGGCACACTCTACGCCAAGATCTATGGGTGGTTCTGGCTAACCCTCGTCGTCGGTGCAGTGCTCATTCTGGCAGCGGCGGTGTTTTCAGGCACGCAACCACTCGGCCGCCGCTGGATGCGGGTCACGCAAGATATGTATGCGCACTCAGCCATCGATTTCTATGCGACCGGCGGCAAACCTGCGCTTGAACGCTATCTTCAGACGCTGGACGATTCATCCGGCATTCAGGCAAATCTTCTGGATGCGCAGGGGAACGACGTCCTTGGCCGCATTCCATCTCGCGACGTCGCGTTTGTGCTCTGGCGGGCAATGCGGACGGGGTCTTCCACCTTTCGGCTCGGCCGCCGCTGGACGGCTGCTTCGCCTGTTGAGTACAACGGCCAGCGCTATTTCTTTGTGATGGAAGTCCATCCTCTGCGCAGCTTCATTGCTGAACGCAATTTTCTGCTTCCATTCGGCTGGCGGATTATGCTGGCATTGCTTGTGGCCGCGGTGTTCTGCTTTTTCCTTACGCGCCATATCATGACCCCCGTGAGGGCATTGCAGGCGGCATCACTGCGTCTTGCTGCGGGAGATCTCAGCAGCCGCGCATTGCCGGCAATCACTCCGCGTGAGGATGAGCTGGCCGATACTGCACGCGCCTTCGATCTGATGGCCGACCGCATTCAGTCGCTGGTGCAGAAGCGGCAGGAGCTTCTTGCGGACATCTCGCACGAACTGCGATCACCATTAACGCGGCTATCTGTTTCGCTGGAACTGTTACGCCGAGGTGAAACGGACGTTGTCGAGCAGATGCAGTCTGATCTGGACCGCATGAATGAGATGATCGGCCAGATTCTTCTGCTTACACGGCTTGATCTGCAACCACTTCAAGCGAATTGGGCACAAGTCGACTTGCGCGCCCTTCTGGAAGGCATTGCAAACGATGCGGAGTTCGAAGCGCAGGCCGATGAAAAGAAAGTTACACTCGACGTTGCAACAGACGCCAGTGTTCGCGGAGATGCGAATCTATTGCGCAGCGCGTTCGAGAACATCGTGCGCAATGCAGTGCACTATGCTGCGCCGCATACAACAATAGAAATTGGTGCAATGTTGAGGAGCAGCCCGAATGGAACGCAACTATGCGAAGTGACGGTACGCGACTGCGGTCCGGGAGTGCCGGAGGCCTCATTACCTCATCTATTTGATCCCTTCTATCGTGTTTCCGAGTCACGGGATCTGCGTGAAAGTGGGACCGGACTTGGTCTCGCCATAACGAGCAAGGTTGTTGAACTTCATGGTGGCACAGTTTCGGCGATCAATCGAACAGACTGCAAAGGACTTGAAGTGCGCGTCGCTCTGCCTGTTGCGCGGCAGTAACGAACTGCGACATTTCCTTACAATTCCCCTCGCAACAATCTCCCAAAGTCAAGGTTGAATAGGAATGTCGGCAGGGCAACCAGGCCGAGACTGCAAATCCCCCGGAGATTGATATGAAATCGAAGACTCTCGCAGCGTACATAGCGGTTGTCACCCTGAGTGCGGCAACCGCTTTCGCCCAAACCACTCGCACCACCACAACCACGGGCCCCAACGGCAACACAGCCTCCCACACAGTGACACGCGGCAATGGCCAAGCCAGCGTTACGGCGGTAGGACCAAATGGTGGCGTCTACACGCGTGACACTGACCACTACGCAGGTGGAAACTCCACCGTGGTTACGGGGCCAAATGGTGCCACGGCAAGCCGCACCGTCACGGGGCGCGGCACAGGCGACGTAAACGTGACGACGACTGGTCCGAATGGCAACACCTACACGCGCAACACAGATCGTTATGCAGGCGGGCACTCCACCACAGTTACCGGACCCAACGGAGAAACTGCCAGTCGCACTGTCACCGGGCGCGGCACAGGCAATGTGACTGCGACCACCACTGGCCCCAACGGCAACACTACTGTTCGTAACACGCAGCGCTATCCCGGGGGCAGCTCGAGCACTTTCACAGGACCGCGTGGAAACACCGGCAGCCGTACGGTAACAGGTCGAGGGACGGGTAATGCTGTTATTACGCGCTCCGGACCGCGCCGCACAGTGATCCGTCATCGCTAAGTTCTGCTGCAGAGAAATTGCGGCCGCACAACCCGGGCGACTGCACATCGCATATTCCCCACTGCATTGATAGAGGAGATCGCAATGAATAGAAACCTACTCTTAACTGCATGCCTTCTGGCATGTGGACTTACTGCACCGCTTGCCCTGCACGGATCCATCCTGCAGGACTCACCCCAACAGGACGCTCAGCCCGCGCAGTCCGGCAATGAAGCAAGTGCCAGAATGATCGACGTCTTGGCGCAAAAGCTTGCTTTGAGTGACGATCAGAAGAATCAGATTGAGCCGATCCTCTCAGATCGCCGCGCCAAGCTGGGTGCTCTGCGGCAGGACACCTCCACACGTCGTTTCAAGAAAATGCGCGAGGCGAAAAAGATCATGCAGGATAGCGACAAAAAGATTAACGCCATCCTCACCCCAGACCAACAGAAAGAGTATGCGCAGTTGGAAGAGCAGATGCGCGAGAAGATGCGCGAGCGGATGCAGCAGAAACAGAGCGGCACGAACTAGCTCTTTGTAGACTCAATGTTTGACCACAAAGAAAGAATCACAACGGGAGGTTCTTGTGCTAAGCGCGCGGCAAATCAGTTTCGTCTCAATGGTGGGAGTGGCATTGCTTTGCTGCGTGGCTGTCTGCGCACCTGCGCAGCAGCATATTGATATGACTCGCGCTGACGGTCACACCACGCCGCTCCTCATTTATGCGGCCGAAGGCAGCGGATCCGGCTGTCGTCCCCTTGCCGTCATCTCGCATGGAGCCGGAGGATCGGAAGAAGGCTACAAATATCTCGCCCATTTCATGGCGAATCTTGGATACACCACCATCGTCATGGGGCATCGCGAAAGCGGACTGGCCGCGCTCCGCGCAGACATGCGCGCGGACGGCATTTTTGCAGGCGTGCGCGCACTTGTTGCTGATCCCAATGCCGAGCAGGCGCGTCTTCTCGATGTTGGCGCGGCCCTTGCCTGGGCAGACCACCAATGCCGGGCACCCTATCGCATCTTGCTTGGTCACTCCATGGGCTCGGAGACGGTGATGCTCGAAGCCGGTGCAAAAAACATGATTGGAGTAGCTTCGCCGCCTGCAGGCCAGGATCGCTTCGACGCCTATGTCGCATTGTCGCCCGAAGGGCCGGGTGTGGTTTTTCCCGGTCATGCATGGAGCAACATTCACAAGCCCATCCTTATCCTCACCGGCACCCGCGATCAGTCGCTGAAAGGTGGCCCGCAGACTCGGCAGATTCCTTGGCATGACCTTCCCGGAGATCCGGCTCATTGCCAGTGGATGGGTGTGATTGATGGCGCAACTCACATGAATTTTGCCGGTAATGGATTCGGCAAGGAACGCGTTGAGTCCATGGTCACCTCCACGATTACTGCCTTCCTCAGCAATCCGCCCAATCAATCTTGTGTGTTGCCGCCGCCTGTGCACGGTATGACCCTGGTGCAGAAATAACAGAAACATACGGCCACATGAGATCGACAGGTGATCACAACCAACCAATCACCCCATCGCATGTTTCCCTGTGATACAAAAGACTGGGTCATCATGCGCGCATCCGAATCCCTTCAAGACGAAGCTTCCGTTCTGGTTTTCGATATTGGCGGCAGCCATGTTTCTGCTGCCATCTGTCATCGTTCCAATTTTGACCTCGGTCCCATCGCGATCGCGCCACTGCGCGGCATCAGCACCGCCCAGGGCTTCATCGACCTGCTGTGCAATCTCGGCAGCGAAGCTTCCACCGGTCAGAAACCGGCTGGTGCGGAGTTGGCGTTTCCCGGTCCATTTGAATACGACCGCGGTATCAGCCGCATGGAACACAAGCTGCCCTTTCTATTCGGCGTGGATTTACGCGCACCTCTTGCGGCCTATTTTGGTTGGCAACTGGACCGGGTCCGTTTTCTGAATGACGCTGCCGCCTATTTGCTCGGTGAAGTGGGCGCTGGCGCAGCAAAGGGAGTCGACCGGGCAGTTTGCATCACGCTGGGCACTGGCATAGGCTGCGGCTTCGCTGTGAATGGCAAACACGTAACCACTGGTCCGGGCGTTCCTCCCGGCGGAGAAATCTGGAACGTGCCCTATGGCAATGGAATCGTGGAAGATGAACTCTCCACCAAATTTCTCATCGCCAGCTATAAGAAACGCACCGGCTCAGAAATCTCCGTTGCGGAAATGGCCTCGCGCGCAGAGGCAGACGGCGCATCACGCGCGGTCTTTGAGGAGTTTGGCGTACAGCTTGGTAAAACACTCGGCGATGTCCTGCGTGACTTTGCTCCACAAGTCGTTGTTCTTGGCGGTGGCATCTCCAAGTCACCGCAGTTATTTGTGCCAACAGCCGCAAGAATTCTGGGAAATAGTATGGAGCTGCGCATCTCCGCACTGCATGAAAAAGCTCCGCTCGTGGGGGCAGGAGTGGCTTGGTTTGCCGTTTGATAGCTCAATTCTAGACCTCGCGCGATAACCCTTTGGATTGAGACAATTGGTGGTCACGTCGGCGATCGCTGTTTGATTTCGTCTGTGGATCCGAACTCGCTGCAGGGCTGCGGCATCCAATGGAGTGCACTACGAAATACGGCCAAGTTTCCAATTGGGTCTTACTAGGGGTTTACGAATGAAAGCACTGGTGAAAAGCAAGGCTGAGCCTGGTTTGTGGCTTGAAGAGATCGAAGAGCCCACCATCGGCATAAACGACGTGCTGATTCGCGTCAAGTACACCGGCATTTGTGGAACAGACGTGCACATCTACCAGTGGGACGAGTGGGCACAGAAGACCATCCCAGTGCCCATGGCCATCGGTCACGAGTTCGTGGGCGAAATCGTGAATGTCGGCTCCAACGTCGCGGACTTCCATCCAGGCGATATCGTGTCTGGCGAAGGCCACGTCACCTGCGGCCGCTGCCGCAATTGTTTCGCGGGCCGTCGTCATTTGTGTGCGCACACAAGCGGAGTCGGTGTGAATCGTCCCGGGGCGTTTGCCGAGTTCGTCGCATTGCCAATGACCAATATCTGGCGTCATCACGCCGGAGTCGATCTGGAAGTGGCGGCCATCTTCGATCCCTTTGGCAATGCCGTCCACACGGCGCTCTCCTTTTCGGTTATGGGTGAGGATGTGCTGATTACCGGGGCAGGCCCCATCGGCATCATGGCCATTCCCGTCGTTAAGAAGGCGGGAGCGCGTCACGTCGTCATCACCGATATGAATCCGTACCGCCTGGAGCTGGCCGGCAAGATGGGCGCAACGCTGGCCATCAATCCAACGGAAGTGAATCTTGCCGATGTGCAGCAGCAACTTGGCATGCAGGAAGGCTTCGACGTCGGCCTGGAAATGTCAGGGAGTGCGGCCGCGCTACGCGACATGATTGCCAACATGAGTCACGGTGGCAAGATTGCCATACTCGGAATTCCTGCCAAGGAAATGCCCATGGACTGGCGACAGGTAATTTTCAACATGCTCACCATCAAGGGCATCTACGGGCGCGAAATGTACGAAACCTGGTACAAGATGTCCGTCATGCTGGAGTCTGGTGTCGACATTTCGCCCATCATTACACATCGCTTCGACTACTCCGATTTCGAACAGGGATTCAAGGCAATGATGACGGGTAATACGGGCAAGGTCATCCTCGACTGGACCAAGTGCTCCTAGAACCTTGATCTGATGCAGACGAATGTCTTTCCCTTCACATGCTGCAGAGTGATACGATGCGCGGGTCGTTGGAAACAGTTAAATGACCAATGCAAATAGGGGGAGCACATGCCAACGGTAGTTGCGCACCACGATATAACGAAGGGGAAAGATCACTGGCTTAGTTCGCCCAAAAGGAAGGAGCTTTTCGGGCCATTGGGCGTTACCAACATGCGGACCTTTGTCGACCCGCAAAACCCCAACCACGTTGCCGTGCTGATGGATGTTCCGGATATGGATGCTGTTATGACCCTAATGAAGACGCAGGCTGCTGCGGATGCAATGGCGCATGATGGTGTCGTATCCGAATCTCTGGTCATGCTTGTCGAGGCTTAAAACGAATTTCCACAAAGCCGTCTGAGTGCGAAGACATTCTGTCTCCTCACGCATCCTGGCATCACGTGTCCAGTGCTTGCCAAGCTCGGTCTGTGTGCATTTCGGAAAATTCCCAAGAGAGTCAAACCAGTCGCTTTGTACCTGCGCTCACTTCCTTGAGTTGGGCGGGAGGACTTAGTGTGCTCGTACTCGCGCCGTCCCATGCAAGCATTTGTGTGTCTTATCGAAAGGCTTGTCCGAATTTTCGTGACATTGAAAACATCTGCAGTACACTTGCCGCGGCTCGGTAATCCCCCTCCAAGCACTCTCGGAACAAAAATCAGGAGATCGAAGATGAACAAAAGCAAGTGGAGCATCTTCATGGGACTGTGCGCGCTCGCATTGTTGACCATGTGGTCTGTGCCGGCGGCAACCGCCCAATCAGAGACTGTGAAAGCAAAGGCCCCCATGTACGCCTACATCGCCAATTGGCAAATCCCCAGGGCCCATTGGGCAGAAATGCGGAACGATACCAGTTCAAAAGCTGTTCTCGAAAAGGCCCTCGCAGATGGAACCATCAACGGCTATGGCACTGATGAGAATCTTGTTCATAGTGTTGACGGCTGGACTCACGATGATTGGTGGACGGCGAATTCAATGGCGGGACTGATCAAGGTTTTGGATAGGCTGTACGAAGCAGGCGGGAGCAGTTCGCCGGCGCTTGATGCAGCAACCAAGCACTGGGACCTGATTGTCATGAGCCGCTATTACAACTGGACACCCGGTACCTACAAGAACGCGACCATGCAGGTCTCCTCTTACAAGCTGAAGGAAAGCGCCCCTGACAACGCCTACGATTCAATCTGTGGCGAAGTGGTGGCACCGTTGCTTGAGAAGATGCTTGCCGATGGCACTATAGTCGAGTACGAAATTGACACGGCGGCGGTCCACACCTCCGCGCCCGGTACGTTTATGATCGTTACCGTTTCGAAGAGCCCTGACGACGTGGACAAATTGAATGCAGCCATCGTTGCCGCCATCAAGGCAAGTCCGCTTGAGGGAGTTGCTTTCAGTGCACTCACTGTTGCAAAGGACCATCGCGATGAACTTGCGCTCGGTCAGGCGACGTTCAAATAGGCCGAAAAGGTCAGCATTTATACTGCGAGCGGCGAAGTTTCTGCCGCTCGCATTCCTTTTTGCGGTACATGTGAGTCTGCAATTGCGGCGATAGGGTCGAAGGGTCTCTGGTCCATGTTATCCAGAAGCCTGTCCGAAGGAATCTGGCGTCCCTAGAGAGTTCCAGTTGGAACACCCTCCTGCAGCACCTAAAGACATTGGATTCGCTGCGACAATGCTTCTCGATTATCTAGAATCAGGCACTTACGGCGCTGAATGCCCTCGTATTTATCGGCGAAGCTATATCCCAAGGGTGTATTGAATCACCTGTGAGAGCTGGTGGCTAATTCTCTTGCATTCAGGTTCGCTTCTATTTCCGTCGGATTTGCTAGGAAACAGTTGACCTGGTTCCGAACCAAACGGTGCCCTTCAGTTCATCCTTGATGCAGTGGCCTTGCCAACAAACGTCGCAACCAACAGTCCGATAATGAGAACGGAACCGATCGTTTCAACAACGTTGAACGCCGATATGATAGTCGAGTTCGGCGTGAAACCATGGAGGGGAACTGCGGTAGCTGTACAGGCACTATAGAGTATGAATTCGGTCCCTATCTGGAGACTCTTGAAGTAGTTTAACGGCTCCAAAGTCGCACCGGGGACAATCAGCGGATGTTCCCATGAGAAGAATGACGGACGAATAAAGTAGCAACCCCTATACAGCAATCCAAAGAGAGTAATCCACCCGACCCAAAAGTTGGCTACGGAGGAGAATCGAAGATCGCGTCCCGTAAGGAGCAGGTGCCGATAGTATGCAGCTGAAAGAATTGAAAAAATCAATATGAGTATTCCAACCACCAGAACCGTAATCAACCGGAATACATAAGATGCGGTCGAGGAGGCTTCAAAAAAGCTTTGGAATAGGATGGGCACGCAGAATATTAGGAAAAGAGCAACCGAGGTGAAAAAGAGAGCGTGCCATGCGATAAGAACCTGAGGCTCGTCAACCCAACTCTCGCTGTTTTCGGATAGTAGAAACCATTCGGAGATATAAAGGGAAAGCTTGGCCAAACTCATTTTGGGTATGTTGGTGCGCATGGCAGATTGCATCCCATTATAAGGTGAAGTCGAAGTTCAGCCATCGTCCTTTAAGCATGGCCGCTACACTTTCAGTCGATCTTCCTTCATCAATCGAAGGATCGTATTCGGCGACCTTCCGACTTCGCTTGCAATTGACCGAATGCTTTGACCTTGGGACCGGAGCCGCTCAATCCGTGCTACCAGCTTATGATCGGTATCCTCAGCCTTCGGACGGCCACCGACCCGGCCCTGAGCCTTGGCCCTTTGCAGACCAGCAATCGTGCGCTCTGAGAGCCGAACACGCTCTTGCTTGGCTACGGCAGCGAGAATGCCGATAACGGCTTCTTTGAAGATGCCGGTGCTGTCGAGGTACTGCTCAGTGAACGAGCGGTAGTAAACGCCGTAGCTGGTGAGCCGCTGCAAGTGGTTCAGCGTCTCCACGGTTCCCTCGCGGCTCAAACGATCTAGGCTCCAGAACAGCAGGCAATCGAACTCCCGCTTGGATGCCGCACCAAACATCTTCTGGAACTCCTCACGATCGCTTCGCTTGCCGCTTGCCCGGTCCACGTACTCCTGAGTGACTGTCCACCCTTGTGTCTCTGCGAATGCCCGGAGCTGCCGGAGTTGGTTCTCTGTGTCCTGTCGACCGTCTTTCGTGGAAACCCGAGCATAGATGGCTGTGCGCATGAGGAGAATGTATCATAAAACGGTCGTTATTTGAGTCATTGAATTTAACTCCTGAAGTCTGCGCCGATTGCTCATAAAAATAGAACCCTTTTTTGATACATCAGTCCCAGTTCCTTGTTCTGCTAGCTATTGGAGCTACCCAAATTAGTCATTGTCGATCCGGCAGGATGCTGCTAGGGTGGGACCGCTCTATAAGTGGGTCTGATATAGCAAGCCTGACCCATTCCAAATAAGACAGGAGAATAGAACCCCATGAGGGTCAGTCTTCGTGCGTGCCTCACTGCGCTCACTATGCTCGTTATGTGTGTGCCTGCATTCTCTCAAAGCCAGCCAAAACTCTACATCAATGCCGAACCGCAATTCTCAACTGCATTAGCCGCTGCAATCCTTAAGAAGCACGTCCCGGTGTCTGTAACCACCGACGCCAAGAGTGCGGAGTACATTTTGAAAGCTGCTCCCGTCGCTTCCAAGGACGAGTCCGGGGCGGGCAAAGTGGCTCGGTGTTTGTTCCTTGATTGCATTGGAATGAACGGCAATTCGAGCGTATCTGTTGAACTGCTTCGTACCACGGATTCAACCGTGGCATGGGCATACCAGGTTAGGAAGTCGATGAGTGGTCCTCTCGGCATCCAGTCCCTGTCTGAAGCCATCGCCAAACATCTAAAGAACGACTACTTCAAGAAGCATCATTGAGATGCGGAACGGCTGGCTTCAATCGACACATGATCGCCAGCCGTTCTTTCGCTGGACGTGCAATTGTCCAGTCGAACTATGGGGTGCATAGGGGTATGGGCATCGAGTAATCCCAACCTGCGCGTCATCTGAGACCGTCTGTGAGCCGGACGCGTGTCCCCGCGTTTTGAAACACTCAAACCCAATAGCTGTTAATGGCACAGAATTGGCGTCTGACGCTTCCCAAGAGCTGAGGTGTAATTCCGTGACCACTAAGTCTCTCGAAGCGTCGAATCAGGCGAACGACAACTGCACAGTGTGCACGCTTGCGCCTGATACGATCTCATTCGATAGACCAATCCCACCACTTGAGGGCCGATGTCAGAGCAACGGGAAATTCAGCTTCAGCAGCTAGCAAATATCGTCATAGACGCTTATCTAGACCGCGACAAACAATTCAAGCCTGAATTTGGTGAGTACATGGGCGTCATGTATCTGACTCGCCCGAAGGACAAGGTCGACCATCCAGACCTTCAAGTCGGCTTCATGTATCGCAAGGCTGACTACGACTCGGAGGGCCGTTGATGAAACGGCGAAAGAGGCGAGTCGATAGAACCAATGCAGTGATCTACTGCCGCGTCTCGACTGAAGAGCAGGTGAACAATCTCAGTTTGGCGACACAAGAACAACGTGCGATCTCGCATTGTGCACGTTTGGGTTGGCCAGTTGTTGCGGTGTTTAAGGATGAAGGACGATCAGCCAAGACAACACAGCGCGACGAATTCCAAAGGATGCTTCGGTTTTGCGATGACCAGAGCAATAGTGTTGGCTTCGTGGTTGTCCATGACTTGAGCCGGTTCACGCGCAATGCCAATGACCTGATTACGACGAGGGCCGCGCTATTCGCTGCAGGAGTTGTTTTGTAAGCGTACTTCCAGTCCCTATTGACAGCAATGGAGTGTGCCATCAGGTGTCCACTTGTTTTACTTTGTGGACACTTGATGAGTGAGTCTTAAGCGGCCTGGGAAGAGTGGTTTTGACTGAAGCTGCGATATTCCATGGCAGGAGTTGCTCGATCTGATTGATGGGATGTTCGGGGATCTGGAGCGAGGACGGTTCGAAGATAGAACTCCGGATCGAGTCCATTGAGCTTTGCTGAGCGCGATGAGAGTGTAAAGGGATGCAGCTCGTTCGCCGCCAGAATCAGATCCTGCAAACAAGAAATTCTTCCGGCCCATGAGCTACGGCGCGGAGCGCTCGTTCAGCGGCGTTGTTGTCGATCTCGAGCAGCCCGTCATCGACATAGCGCGTGAGAGCACGCCAGCGCGAGAGGGCGTACCGGATCGCTCCGGCAGTCTCGCTTTTGGTTGATAGCAAAGCGAAGCGTCTTCTCCATCCAGCGGCGCAAGATCATCGAGGAGCGGCTTGGCTCGATCTGGCGTAGCTGATCCGGAGATCCGCGGGCTTGCCGCGGATCTCTTCCTCGATTCGCATAGAGCGCTCCGATGCTGCTCAACGCTTCGGTGGTGGTCGGCGAGGCGTGAGCCAGCATGGATGTCGTGGAATTTACGTCTCGCATGAGCCCAGCAGGAGGCCTCGTATAGATGGTTCCACGCTATAGATGATGCAAGCCTGCGTACGCGTCGGCTTGCAGGGCGCCCTTGAAGTTTTTTAGATGATGCCGCGGATGTTCTCCCTTGCGGTCTTCCGAATAAGTGAACCAGACTGCCGGCGGAGCGTGTAACCTGCCGGCCGGTCGTCGCGAACATAGGTCCAGAGCCTGCCGGTCCTGGTTTTACCGTTGCCGGGCGCGAGCACCGGAATCGGCGTGTCGTCGGCATGAATCTTGGGGGCTGCGATGACATGCTTGCTGATCGCGTCGACCAGACGGAGCGAGCAGGTCGCTGGCCGCACCAACCCAACCTGCCAGCGTCGAGCGTCGAGATCTCAACGCCTTGGCGGGCATAGATCTCTGACTGACGATAGAGCGGAAGATGGTCTGCATACTTGGATACGAGTACATGCGCCAGCAGGCTCGAACCTGGCATCCCGCGCTCGATCGGTCTTGACAGGAGCAGGCGCTTCGACAACTTGGTCGCAATCTACGCAAACGAACTTCGGCCGCACATGACGGATTACCTTGAAGCTCTCCGGGATACGTACTCGAGTTGCTCGGATACATCTTCGCCAAACTGACGCAGACGCTCCGCTGCAATCGGGGCAGCAGTCGTGTGCGGGCAAGATGGATGACGACTTCACGCTGGAAGATCTTCAGGGAGAGGCTTGCCGGGTCGGGATGAGGCTTCGTGACTGCCTTGTTGAACCGTTCGAAGCTTCCTTCAGCAATCGCTGGCGGCTTTCTGGGCCTGCGCCGTCTCAGTTCTTCGAGCTGGAACTCGAGCTGCTCGAGCTTGAGGATGAGCTTCTCGCTCTTCCTGCCGAAGATCATGCGCCGGTACTTCTCGATGATCAGCTTCAGGCGTTCGATGCGCTCATGCGCGATTCGAGTCTCGGTTTGTTGGGACAACGTTCTGGTGCTGGGCATCGAGTTCGCCTTCAAGCGCCGTATTCCTCATCCTGCGCAGCGATCAGCATTGCATGCTGTTGCTGGTGCGCACGAATCAGAGCGAGCAGAGCATCGCGATCGAGCGCATCCAGATCTGGCAATGGGGAAGAGATCCATGGATGCAGTATGCCATAACATGCGTGGAAATGTATCCGTAGAAAACCCTTATGAATACAGGGGAATCATGCATGATCATCACACCGCCAACTTCAGGCGCCCATGTGCGCTGCACCCGGCGCCAATCGATGCCTTCCAGAAGCATCGACAACTGCGCGCGGCTGAGCCGCACGGTTCCATTCTTAGCCTGCGGCCAGATGAAACGACCACGCTCTAAACGCTTGGCGAAAAGACAAAGACCATCGCCATCGCACCAGAGAAGTTTTATGATGTCACCTCTCCGGCCGCGAAAAACAAACACGTGACCGGAGAACGGCTGTTCGTGGAGACACGGTCTGAACTTGCGCACTGAGCCCATCGAAGCCGCGGCGCAGATCCGTGACTACCCGCTGCAATCCAGATCTTGGTCCCGATAGGAAGATGGATCACTGGCGCAGGCTCTCAAGAATCGATCGCAACAGAACCGGATCGGCGCCGCTCTCCACACTGATCAGTGTTCTACCGGGAAGTTCGATGTGAATCGCGCCGCCGGCGCACGCTGCAACTGCTTCTGGCTCTCGCTTATCGTCCTCCGGGTTCGACACCGTGACAGGGATCAACGCCGCGCATCGCTCGCTCAGCTCGCCACGCTCGAATGCGCGTCGCCAGGTGAACACCTGGTTGGCGTTCACACCGTGAGCTCGCGCCACTTCAGCCACGCTGACGCCCGGCTGCAACGACAACTTTACGATCTTCAGCTTCTCTGAAATCGGATGCCAGCGACGAACACGACAACCGGAACTCACTTCTAAACCATCGGACATGTGCCGATCTTTACGCTGAAAACCAATCGCCGCTACAAGGGAAAGGCCGTACGCTTACGTTGTTTTGCGCTCTGTCTCTGAATCAATCGATGAGACCGCGACCGGAAACTTTTTGACGACGGTCTTTGGTGCAGTCCACCAGCTCGACAACGAGCGAAAATCGGAACGAACGAAAGTTGGAATGCTGGCTGCGGCAGCCTTGGGACGTTGGCCCCATAAAGCCCCGATTGGCTACCTGAATGTGCAAACTTCTGGAAGTGGTCCGAATGTGGAACCTGATCCTGAACGGAGTCCTTTCATAAGGAAGGCGTTTGAGATGGCGGCTACGGGGCTGCATACCAAGGCCGAAATTCTTCGCTCGATTACGAGTCTTGGGCTACGAACGGTATTAGGGAAGCCACTTCCCATACAAACCTTCCAGAAAGTCTTGATCAATCCGTTCTACGCCGGTTGGATGGTGTTCGCCGATCAAGAGGGTCCAATGCGGGGAAGTCACGCACCACTGGTCAGTCAGAAACTGTTCGATAAGGTTCAAGACATACTCAATGGCAAAAAGCCCACTCTGACTGGGTATCAGAGACAGCGAGTTGAATTTCCTTTGAGAGTGTTCGTGCGGTGTGCGAAATGTGGTGAGCCATTGACCGGCAGCTTCTCGACTGGTCGCAAGAGCAAGTATCCCTACTACCGCTGCCGTAAAAACTGCGAAGCCGTCACGGCCAAGCCTGATGTGATGCACGCAAAATTCATTGCTTGGTTGGAGCGGGTGGCTCCTAAACCAAGTTCCTTAGAAGCGAACAAGGACGCAATTAGGAATGTCTGGAAGCAACGCCAAGGGGATGCTGAGGCCCTGCGTACCGTACTTAAGAGAAAGCTAAGCGAGGTGGAGGATAGGAAAACAAGTCTTGTTGACCGCTGGCTTGATGGGAAGGTCGATGACCAGACCTACAACGAGACCCTCGCGAGACTGACAGCGGAGATCGCGAGTGTTAGCGGGGAGCTCCGTGGCACCGAGTTGGAGAACCTTGAAATTGAACGGGTATTGGAGTTCGCCGACAAGATCATCTTGCGACCAGCGCGTCTCTGGGTGGAATCAGCACTCGAACAGAAACAGCGACTTCAGAGGACGCTCTTTCCAAGCGGAGTCGAATTCGATGGTGAAGAATTTGGAACCGCATCAACATCCTTATTCTTCACTCTGTTAGAGCGTGATTTGGAGGATGACTACGGTTTGGCGTCCCCGACGGGATTTGAACCCGTGTTATCGCCGTGAAAGGGCGGTGTCCTAGGCCGGGCTAGACGACGGGGACGCAGTGGGTGGGAGGCATTGCGAAACTGCCACAATTGCCCTTATGAAGGCTATCAACTTCACACCTGCCTGTCAAAAGAGTGCACCCGGTCGGAGGATCTTTGGGCAGCTTTAAATCGGCCCCAAATTTAGCTCCCCAGAATATGCCTCCAGTGAACCTTGAGGACGGGCGGTTCGTATTCCTTTTCAGCGCATTACCTGCGCCATTAAGTCGAAAATTTTTTGCGTCGATACGACGACCTCATTCGTCCTATGAAAGAGCCCAAACCAATCGATTTTTCAAATCCTGACTGGGCCAGCCGTCACTTTTCCGCATTGCCGTGCGGCAATGTACGATGGATTTCGCATTCAAATCTGTTGTTTGACTCACCGTATTTAAACGAAGTAGCCCTTTTGGTTAAGAAGTTCGAGAGGTACAGTCTTGAAGCGCATTCACGGCATTTGGTTTTTGGCAGTTTTGGCACTCGTCTCAGTTGGTTGCAAAAAAGAGGCTCCACAATCGGCGGCACGCATGCAGGCCATGCCGGTGAAAACGGTGCCCGTTGATTTTCAACCTGTTGCCCAGGGCAGTGAGTATGTGGCCACGGTCAAGTCGCGTCGATCTGCGACACTTCAGCCGCAGGTGAGCGGGCGGCTGATTCAAATCCAGGCACACTCCGGTGAGCGCGTCCATGCCGGCCAGCCGCTGATGGAAATCGATTCTCAGCCGCAAATGGCCACAGTGCAAGCGCAAAAGGCCACCCAGCAGCAGAAGAAGGCGCTTTACGACTACGACACCACGGAGCTCGAGCGTCAAAAGAAGCTCTTCGAAGCCGGTGTCACCAGTCGCGAAGCCTACGATCAGGCCCAGCAGGCATTCAACAATGCCAAGGCGGATTACGAGTCCGCTGTGGCCTTGAGCAAGACGCAGGACGCGCAACTGGCTTATTACACCATCCGCGCTCCCTTTGATGGCATTGTGGGTGACATTCCAGTGCGCGAGGGCGACTACGTTTCTTCGACTACCATGCTGACCACCGTCGATGAGAACAAGGATCTGGAAGCCTACATCTACATCCCCACCGACCGCGCGTCTGAGGCAAAGCTGGGGCTGGGCGTTGAGCTCTATGACACAAGCGGAAAACTGATCGAAAAGACCAGGATCGATTTTCTCTCACCTCAGGTTGATCCAAACCTGCAGGGAATATTGGTCAAAGCTCCGGTGCATGCAACTCCCGATATGGTGCGCAATGCGCAGCTAATCAAGGCTCGCGTGATATGGGACACCAAGCCGATGGCTGTGGTTCCCGTGCTTGCCGTTTCGCGGCTTGGCGGGCAGAGTTTTGTCTATGTTGCGCAAAAGGTTGATGGCAAGTTTGTCGCAAAACAGGTCGCAATTACCCTTGGCGATACTGTGGGCAACATGTACTCGGTCACTTCGGGTCTCAACAAAGGTGATCAGGTCATCGTTTCAAGTACACAGTTCCTGGCCAATGGCATGCCGGTCATGCCCCTCGGCGCCTGATCTTTGCACTGCATGATCTTCTGCAGAGAATGAAGCGACAAGGAGCGGCGCTGATGCGCGCTCCTCAACCGCAAGGAAAGTAGGCATCTTTTGTTTGTCAATTTCTTTATTCGCCGACCGGTTTTCGCCACTGTGTGCGCGCTGCTCATCATCCTTGCGGGCGCCATCAGTATCCCGAGTCTCCCGATTGCTATGTACCCAAACCTGGCCCCGCCCCAGATTTCGGTTGCATGCAACTATGTGGGTGCGAATGCGGACACCGTTGAAAAGGCAGTCACCATTCCGCTGGAAGAAGCCATCAACGGCGTCGAAGGCATGCGCTACATCCGCTCCAGCAGCACCAACAGCGGAACGAGCATGATTTCGGTCACTTTTCAGACCGGCTACGACCTCGATATTGCCGCCGTCGATGTTCAGAATCGCGTCGCCAGCGTCACCGGCCGGCTGCCAGCCGCGGTTAACGCAACCGGCATTTCCATCACGAAAGCCAACAGTAACTTCGTCTTCGGTGCAGGCTTTTTCGCGGTGGATGGCCGCTACTCCGACGAGTTCATCTCAAACTATCTTGACGTGTACGTGAAAGACGCACTCAAGCGTGTACCCGGCGTCGGCGACATCAACATCTTTGGCGAACGCAAGTACGCCATGCGCATCTGGCTGAATCCTCTCAAGCTCGCTGCGCGCGGGCTCACGGCCTCAGACGTTGTGAACGCGCTTCAGGAACAGAACGTCGAAATCCCGGCAGGCCAGCTTGGTCAGCAACCTGCTGAGTCATCACAGTCGTTCCAAATTCCCGTTCGCGTGATTGGCCGTTTGAGTTCGCCGAAAGAATTCGACGACATCATCATCAAAAACACTCCCAATGGTCTCGTCCAGCTGAAGGACGTGGGCCATTCCGAGATTGGTGCTGAAGACTACAGTTCAATTCTCAAGTACAACGGATACTCGGCACACGGTATCGGCGTGCAGCAGCTGGCCAACGCCAATGCGCTGGAGGTTGATGCGCAGGCCAAAGCCGTGCTCGCGCACTTGAAGAAGTCCTTTCCGCCCGGACTGGACTACGTGATCGCCTTCGATTCAACGACTTTTGTCCATGATTCAATCGTGGAAGTGCTCACCACGCTGGCAGAAGCGATTGCCATCGTGATTGCGGTCATCTTTCTCTTTCTGCTTGACTGGCGCGCCACAATCATTCCGGCCGTCACAATTCCGGTTTCGCTGGTCGGCACGTTTGCATTTATCCGATTATTCGGTTTCTCCATCAACTCGCTCACGCTCTTCGGCATCACGCTCGCCACAGGACTTGTGGTCGACGACGCGATCGTCGTCATCGAGAACGTGCAGCGTCACATTGCCATGGAGCACTCCGATCCGCATGAGGCCACGGCGCGCGCCATGGGCGAGGTCACCAGCGCCGTCATTGCAACGTCGCTTGTGCTTATTGCGGTGTTCGTCCCTGTGTCGTTCTTCCCCGGTACAACGGGCATACTCTATCGCCAGTTCTCCCTCACCATTGCATTCGCCATCGCAATTTCAGCGTTTAATGCGCTCACTCTGTCGCCTGCACTCTCTGCGCTTTTTCTGCGCGGTGAAGAGGCGCGACCCCATCAGCTCGACTTCCTGCATATTGGCTTCATTTCCAGAGCATTTGCAGCTTTCGTGCATGGTGCAGATTCGTTCATCTCGTGGTTGGGCCGGACCTACGCCCGTGCCATACACGGTGCGCTCAAAGCTCGCTACGTTGTGCTGCTTTTGTTCTTTGCAGGTCTATGGGGAACTTACTGGATCTATAACCGCGTGCCACAAGGCTTCATACCACAGGAGGACCAGGGCTTCCTGATGGTCATCATTCAGGCGCCTCCGGGGTCATCGCTTTCCTATACCTCTCACCTGGCAGACGAAGCCTCTGCAATCCTTTCAACGAATAAAGACATTGCTGGTGCTTTCTCGGTTGTAGGTTTCAGCTTTGCAGGTAACGCTTCCAATGCGGGAATGATGTTCGTCCGCACTAAACCTGCGGATGAACGCCGAGGTAAAGGACATTCCACTGCCGACATCGTTGCTGATCTTGCACCCAAGCTGCAGAGCCTGATGTTCTCGCCTGATGGCGGAATGGTGAATATCATTCAGCCGCCCGCGGTCAGCGGTGTCGGCAGCTTTGGTGGTTTCCAGTTCATGCTGCAGGATACCGGCACGAATACCCTGGCTGATCTCGATCGCGTGGCCCATCAGATCGCAAACGGCGGCAGAATGCGCAAGGATCTAACGAACCTCTTCACCACTTTCTCCGCTAACGATCCCCAGGTTCTTGTCACCATTAATCGTGAGAAGGCGAAGAGTCTCAACATTCCTCTCTCGCAGATCACGTCGACTCTCAGCGTCTTCATGGGGTCGCAGTACGTCAACGATTTCGACTTCAACAACCGTACCTACCGGGTTTACGTGCAGGCCGATGAGCCCTTCCGCATGAATGAGGGCGATCTGCACAACTTCTACGTGCGCTCCGACAACGGCCAGATGGTCTCGCTCGACAACCTCGTCACGGTACAGGACAGTGCTGGCCCGCCCGTCATCACGCATTACGACCTGTTCCGCGCCGTCGAAATCGATGGCTCAAATGCGCCCGGATATAGTTCAGGTGAAGGGATCGCGGGTATGGAACAACTGGCTCAGAAGTACATGCTGCCAGGGATGCGCTATGAGTGGACAGGTCTCACACTTGACGAAATCGAGTCCAGCGGAAAGGCCATTCTCATCTTCGGTCTGGGCATTCTCGTGGTCTATCTGACGCTGTCTGCGCAATACGAGAGCTTCGCACTGCCTTTTATCATTCTGCTTGCCGTGCCGATGGCCGTTCTCGGCGCCCTCGGTTTAGTTTCGCTCAGGGGGCTCTCCAACGACGTCTATTGTCAGATCGGATTGGTCCTCCTCATCGGACTCTCAGCCAAGAACTCCATTCTCATCGTCGAGTTCGCTGAGCAGCTTCGACGTAAAGGCCGGTCGATTGCAGAGGCCGCAATTGAGGCAGCGGAGCTTCGTCTCCGTCCCATCCTCATGACATCCTTCGCCTTCATCCTCGGTGTGCTGCCGCTCTACTTTGCTACGGGTGCGGGCTCCATTGGCCGGCGCTCGGTCGGTACCACAATCGTGGGCGGCATGCTGCTCTCCACGGTCCTCAACCTGTTTTTCATTCCTGTGCTCTACGTCTTGCTGCGCCGAATCATGGGTTCGAAGAAGTCGCAGCACCAGTATTAGATGGAACTCCGCACTTCAGCACACCGGCTAATGTGGGTGCCGGTGTGCAATCACGTGGTCTTTGATGCGCAGATACACATCCCCTGGCACAATTCCGTCCAATAGCAGTTGATTCTTGCCGCGATAGGGCCGGTAGCGCACGATGCGTTCGGCCCACACGCGGGTGATTCCTGGAACCTGCATAAGTTCTTGTACTGTTGCGTGGTTAATGTCCACCTTCTCCAGGGAGATAGCCGCGTTATGGCCCTGGCTCGAGGTCTCTTGCGGAGTCGCGATTTCCGCGCAACCGACCAAACACGCTAAGAGGGTGGCAATCAACAGGGGACTTCGCACGCACCCATCTTGAACACTGCGCTCCATCACCGCAAGGTCACAGCGCACACCATTGGCAGGCACTATTCCCGGGGGCCGGCAACCCGGCGGCCACATTTTCTGTCAAAATGAGCCATGACGACTTCCCCGACGGCTCCAGAGCCTGATCCGTCAAGACCCCTGCAAACAATTGGCCGTGCCCGGCTGATTGTTCTCCTCGTTCTGGCTGTTCTCTTTATCGCCTGCGTCGTCTCCGTATGGTTCACGCGGAACGTCATGTCGAGCCTGTCTTTCATGAGGTCCAGCTCTGGCAGGCAAGCACACCTGGAAGGCCGCAAGTCCTTTGTTGACCTGAGCCCCTGGGAAACTGCGTCCGCGCTCTTACCTCTTGCAGTAACCGCCGAAGAAAAACAATATGCGCGTGACGCCGCACGACTTGCAGATCATGACGTGGATCAGGCTTTCGCTACGGCATTACGCCAGGCCACTCTGAACGCTGCTCATCGCAACCTCACAGGCGAGGCCCTTGCTCTCTCTCAGCGCGTGGATAAGCTGCAGGAGATGGTCAATGACGATAAAGCTCTGGTTGAGCTAATTGCCTCCACAAAGAATGAGCCCGGTGCCGCAGCTCACTTTGATGAAAATGATCTTGAGGGTGCAAAGACGCAACTGGGGCTCGACTCTGATCAGCTGGCTGACGCGCAGAGCGACTTCAATCGCGCTGTCGGAGATAACCGGACAGACATTCAGGCAGAACTTGCCGCGCATGAGGCGGTAATGCGCAAGTACAACACTGAAACCGGGAGCATGGGTGAGGTTGCTGTTCTTTCCGCAAAGCACTATGGCACCCTGGCGGGGCGAATTGCCGCGTGGTTCCGGCAAAACACGCGCATTAATTTGCTGCAGCAGGCGCTGCAAAGCACCAATGACGGTCTCACGCACCTTACCAGCCAACATAATGCACTCGAAACTGAAGCCAACTCGGCACAGTCCACAATCACATCCGGCAAGGACCGTACAGCAATTCTCGCTGCCATGGAGGATCAGCGCACACGCCGCCAGCTCCTATCAATTTTCGACGACCGTATCCAGACCGAACAGCAGCTTGCGGCCGTCTACGGCAAATGGGTTGCCCAGGTGCAGTTGCAGCATCGCATTGTTCTTCATCTCATCCTGCAGTCGCTTGCACTTGTCATACTCATCCTCATCCTCACGGTGCTGGCAGACGCCGTTGTTCGCCGCATCATGTCCCGGCCTTCCATGGATCGCAGACAGAAACATACTCTGCGCGCCATTCTTGAACTCGCCACACAGGTGATAGGCGCCCTTTTTATTTTGCTCATCATCTTTGGCGCTCCAAACCAGATGCCCACATTTCTTGGTCTCGTCACCGCGGGCATCACCATTGTCCTTCAGGACTTCATCCTCGCCTTTTTTGGGTGGTTCTTCCTAATGGGCAAAAACGGCATGCGTGTGGGCGACTGGGTTGAGATCAACGGTGTCGGCGGTGAAGTCACCGAAATCGGCCTCATTTATACAACTTTGCTTGAGACCGGCAAACTCAGCGACAGAGATCAGCCCACCGGTCGCCGCATTGCCTTCATTAATAGCTTCGCCATTCGCGGCCAGTACTTCAACTTCACCACCAGCGGCCAATGGACGTGGGACGAAATCACGGTCGCTGTCCCAGCATCCGCCGACCCCCGCCTCTTCCTGGATAAGGTGCAGCGGGCCATCGTGGAAGAAACAGAGACCGATGCACGCATTGCTGAAGCCGAGTGGATTCGCGCCATGCGTCGTGAAGATGTGGGCCAGTTCAGCGCTTCTCCTCTTGTCACGCTTCGTCCCGCATCCGGAGGAACTGAAATTCAAGTGCGTTACATGGCGCGCGCTTCTGGCCGCTTTGAAGTGCGTAACCGTATCAACCAGCGGGTAGTCGATATTTTGCGTGAGCCTATGGCCGCAGCTTAACCAGGTAGTTGACACACGCAGGGGCTTCCCGGTAGCGTTACTTCAGATGCAGAATCGCCACCATCACGGTCACCACCATCATCATGGGACCTCCATGCCGGCGGACTGCTGCGGTCTGAACTAAACTTCAGCCAAAGAGATCTAGAAATCTCCAAGCCCGCCGGCACTCAAGCCCGCGGGCTTTTTCGTGCCCTCGGCTGGCTTTGGAATCAAAGGAAACGAGAAGAGACAAAGATGAGCGACGCAACCCAAATTGACTTTGAAAAAATGGACGGCTTGGTCCCCGGCATCGTGCAGGATGCAGCCACCGGACAGGTCTTGATGCTGGGCTTCCTGAATGAAACCAGTTATGCCAAATCCATCGAATCCGGCTTCGTCACCTTCTGGAGCCGCACCCGCCAAAAGCTCTGGATGAAAGGCGAATCCAGCGGTAACCGCCTGCGCATTGTCGCCGCCTCCACTGACTGCGACAACGACACACTCCTCTTTCGTGTCGCCGTGGAAGGTGACGGCCTTGTCTGCCACGAAGGCACCGTCAGTTGCTTCACAAAACCTGTAATTGCAGAAGCGGAGGCCGCCCGTGGCTAACAAACTTCGACTCGGGCTTCCCAAGGGGAGCCTTCAGGATGCAACCATCGCACTCTTCAAGCGCGCCGGCTGGAACATCTACGCCGACGGCCGCTCTTACTTTCCCTCCATCGACGATGCAGAAATCGAATGCATGCTCATTCGCGCGCAGGAGATGGCGCGTTACGTCGACCACGGAGTTCTCGACGCCGGCCTCACTGGCATTGACTGGGTTGTCGAAAGCGGCCTTGAAGTGGAAAGCGTCACCACACTGACCTACGCCAAGCAGTCACGGCGCAAAGTCCGCTGGGTGCTGGCTGTGCCCGAGAACAGCGGCTTTGAAAAAGCTGAGGATCTCGAAGGCAAAATCATCGCCACGGAACTCGTCGAAGTCACCAAGCGCTACTTCGCTTCAAAGGGAGTCAACGTCAAGGTCGAATTCAGCTGGGGCGCAACCGAAGTCAAGCCGCCCATGCTTGCAGACGCAATCGTCGAGGTTACTGAGACAGGCAGTTCGCTCAAAGCCAATCACCTCAAAATCATCGATACCGTAATGGAGAGCGAGACGCATCTCATTGCCGGCAAGCCTGCGCTCGCCGATCCTTGGAAGCGCGAAAAGATCGATCAGATTGCGCTCATGCTCCGCGGAGCCATCGATGCGCAATCGCAGGTGGGTCTCATGCTCAACGTGCGCAACGTCGACCTCGATGCGGTGCTCGCTGTTCTGCCCGCGCTCAACTCACCCACCATTTCGCATCTCAGCAACTCCGAGTGGGTGGCCGTGAACACCATCGTGGAAGAGCGTGTTGCGCGCGACGTCATGCCGCGCCTCAAAGCCGCAAAGGCCACAGGCGTCGTCGAGTATCCGCTCAATAAAGTTGTGCTGTAATCCCGGAGCCGCACATGAAACTCATTCGTACAAAAGGTCCGGGCGCAAAACAGGCCGCTGCGCTGCTTCAGTCGCTCGAGCAGCGCGGCGCTGCATCCTTCGATGGCGTTGAACCGGTCGTCCGCCGCATTCTGCGCCACGTCCGCACGCGCGGTGATCGCGCTTTGCTGCGCTATGCTAACGAATTTGACGGACTTGCCGATGCATCGCGACTCCGTATCACGCTGGAAGAGATGTCCACCGCGTGGGATGCAACTCCGCAAAAGATGCGCGATGCACTCTCGACCGCCGCGGAACAAATTCGCGCCTTCGCCGTCAACCAGCTTCCTGCTTCGTGGAGCGAGTCGCCCATTCCCGGTCTCATGACTGGCCAACTCGTCCGTCCGCTCGGCGCCGTTGGCTGTTACGTTCCCAGCGGACGTCATCCGCTCCCTTCCACACTGCTCATGACGGCCATCCCCGCGCAGGTTGCGGGCGTCGCGCGCATCGTCGTTGTCTCTCCCAAACCCGCGCGTGAAACCCTCGCCGCAGCACACCTGCTCGGCATCACCGAGTTCTACCGCGTCGGCGGCGCCCACGCCATCGCCGCACTCGCCTACGGAACGCAGTCCATCGCACGCGTCGACAAGATCGCCGGTCCAGGCAATCTCTACGTCACCGCTGCCAAGCGGCTCATCGCTTTCGATTGCGCCATTGACATGCTCGCCGGTCCGACCGAAATCGTCGTCACGAGTGAAAACGGTAATGCCGCAGACATCGCCGCTGACCTCGTCGCTCAGGCCGAGCACGATCCGGAAACCCTCGCCATCTTCGTCACCACGCAGCTCGCCCTCGCCAAAGCTGTCATCGCTGAGGCCAGGCTCCAGAGCCGTAGCAACCCCATCGCTGCGCAATCGCTCCAGCGCAATGGCATCGCCATCGTCGCCGCATCGCTCGATGAAGCACACGAAATCGCAAATCGTCTCGCGCCCGAGCACCTCACTGTCGACGCACCGCGCGACCTCGAATGGGTGCAAAACGCGGGCTCGGTCTTCATCGGCCGCTGGTCTCCGCAGCCCATGGGCGACTACATCTCCGGCCCAAATCACACGCTGCCCACCGGCGGCCTCGCTCGCGTGCGCGGTGGCCTCTCCGTCAACGACTTCGTCAAGCTCATTACCGTGCAGCAGTACTCCGCATCCGCTCTGCGCGTGCTCGGCCCCAAGGCTGCACTGATCGCCGACGCAGAAGGCCTCGCCGGCCACGCGGCTGCTATCCGCTCGCGCCTTCGCAAGTCCGCAGGGTCCAAACAAGCGGGGAGGAGAAAACCGAATGCCTGAGACTTCCTCCATGACAGCACCACAGCCCCGCACCCGCGTCCGCGCCATCAAGGAGTACCATCCCCCTCTCGGCGACCGCAACGCGCTCCGTCTCGACTTCAACGAGAATACGTTCGAGTGCTCGCCACGAGTGCACGAAGTCCTTGGACGTATCGCTGCGGGTGACCTCACACGGTACCCCGAGCGTGAACCGGCAGAAGCCATCGTAGCGCGGCGCCTCGGCCTCAAGCCGGAACAACTCGTCCTCACCAATGGTGTCGACGAAGCCATTCACATCCTCTTCCAGGCCTTCCTTGACGCTGGCGATGAACTGCTGCTGCCCGTTCCGACCTACACCATGTATGAGGTCTACGCGTCGGCCACCGACGCGCGCGTTGTCACCGTGCAGGCTGCGGACGATCTCGCATTCCCCTACGAGCGCCTGCTCGCCGCCATCACGCCGCGCACCAAGATCATCGCCCTCGCCAATCCCAACAGTCCCTCCGGCAGCATTTGCTCCCGCGCGCAGATTCTCGAGCTCACGCGCCGCGCACCGCATACAGTCGTCCTCGTGGATGAAGCGTATTTCCATTTCCACGGCGAAACCGTTGCCGATCTCATCGGCACTGTCCCCAACCTCGCGATTGCGCGTACGTTTTCCAAGGCCTATGGGCTCGCCGGCTTGCGCATCGGCCTGCTTGCCGCGCCTGCCGCACTCATGACCTGGGTTCGTCGCGTCCTCTCACCTTACAGTGTCAACTCGGTCGCACTTGCCTGCCTGCCTGCCGCACTGGACGACACGGCCTATCTCAATTGGTACGTCAGTGAGGTCCTCGCCGCACGCAATGAATTCGAAGCCGCCCTCGATGCCGCAAGAGTCCGCCGCTGGACTTCGCACGCCAACTTTGTCCTCGTCGATATTGGTCCCAAGCACACTGAGTTCGTTCGCCGCATGACCGCTGCAGGCGTCCTCGTCCGCGACCGCTCCAGCGACCCTGGATGCAATGGCTGCGTCCGCATCACCATCGGCACACGCCAGCAGATGCGCCTTGCGATCACTGCACTCAACACCACACTCGCCGCCCTGCGCGCGGAGGAACAATGACACCAGGACAAACAAAGTCGAAATCAAAGATCGTGCGAAGCGCCCCAAAAACACGCACTGCAGTCGTCGTCCGCCACACCGCCGAGACGCAGATCGATCTTGCCCTCACCATCGAAGGCCAGGGCAAATACAAGGTATCCACCGGCATCCGCTTCTTTGATCACATGCTCGAGCTCTTCACGCGTCATGGCGCCTTCAATCTTGAACTCAAATGCACGGGTGATCTCGATGTCGATCAGCACCACACTGTTGAAGATGTAGGCATCGCGCTCGGAGAGGCCTTCGACAAGGCCCTCGGCGACAAGCGCGGCATTCTCCGTGCCGGTTATTTCGTCATGCCGATGGATGAAACCCTCGCCGTTGCTGCCGTAGACATGAGCGGCCGCACCGCTTACGCCGTCGATACGCAGGTACGCACACGTCTCGTCGGAGATTTGCAATCCGAACTCGTCACAGATTTCTTTGAAGGCTTCGCTCGCGGCGCACGCGCCAATGTCCACGTCAAGACGATGTACGGCCGCTCCAATCACCACAAGATTGAAGCCATCTTCAAAGCTTTCGCCCGCGCCCTCCGCGTCGCCTGCTCGCGTGACAAGCAACTCGGCGATATGCTGCCTTCCACGAAAGGCCTGCTCTAGTGCGCGTCACAGTGATCGATTACAAGGCCGGCAACCTCACGTCCGTGCTCAAGGCCCTGCGCTATCTTGGAGCGGAGCCTGAAGTCACGGATTCCGATGCCTCGCTCGTCGCCAGCGCAGAACGCATCGTACTCCCCGGCGTCGGCCACTTCAACGCGACAAAGCGCCTCGATGACACAGGTTTAACTCCCGCCATTCGCGCGGCAATAGCAAATGGCATCCCGTTCCTTGGCATCTGCGTCGGCATGCAGTGGCTCTTTGCTGGCTCGACGGAAGCGCCCGATCAGCCCGGCCTCGCAGCCTTTCCAGAACAATGCACACGCTTCCCTGAAGGCACTGAAAAAGTCCCCCACGTCGGCTGGAACTCGCTTGAAGTCGAACCGACGTCGCGCCTGCTTCGCGGTGTCTCCAACGGCGCATTCGTTTATTTCACGCACTCCTACAGGGCACCCGTCACCGAATATACCGCTGCAGTTACCACTTACATCGAGCCCTTCGCAGCCGCCGTTGAGCGGGGCAACATTTTCGGGACTCAGTTCCACCCGGAAAAATCCGGCGATACTGGATTGAAAATACTGAAGAACTTTTTGGATCTACCACGATGAAGCTCGAATACACATTGACATTAGACGACTACAAGGCTGCATGGCGGCTACACAAGAGGCAAAAGCTCTCTCGTCGATTCCTGCCGTTCATCTGGCCAATGATTTTCGCCGTCAGTTTTGCCGGAATGATTTATTTCGGAGATGGGAGACATCCTGCGCTATCGGCCCAACTAGCTGGTCTTTCCGCTGGTACGTTGGTCATAACGGTAGGTTTGCCCATCAGACGCTTCTTTAATGTACGAAGAAGCTACAGACTTCATTTTCCCAAGGGGCATGCGAATCGGGTGAGCACTCTCGAGATTGACGACCAACAGATTGTTCGCGAACTGGCCAACGTCAACCAACTTAAGGTGCTTTGGCAAGCTGTCTTTGCTTTTGCGCAAGATGAGAAGATCGCTCTCATTTATACAAACAAGAGTTGCTTCTTAATGATCCCGACGGAAATTATGACTCCAGCCCAGCGTACCGAACTCAACGACTTTATCGCTCGCCACGTTACCGCGAGGAAGCCATGATCACCAAGCGAATCATCGCCTGCCTCGACGTCCGCGATGGCCGCGTCGTCAAGGGCATCCAGTTTGTTGACATCATCGACGCTGGTGATCCCGCCGAACTCGCCGCACGCCATGCTCGCGAAGGCGCCGACGAAATCGTTCTGCTCGACATCACCGCCACGCACGAAGGCCGCGCCACACTCCTCGACACCGTGCGCCGCGCCGCTCGTGAGCTCTTCGTCCCCTTCTGTGTCGGCGGTGGCATTCGTTCCGCGCAGGACGCCGAGCAGGTCTTCAATGCTGGAGCCGACAAAGTCAGTGTCAACTCCGCCGCCATCGCCGACCCGGCACTTATCGATGCCATTGGCCGCAGCTTCGGCGCGCAGGCCGTCGTCGTCGCCATTGACGCACGCCGCGATCCCGCCGCCGCCGACCCCATCCGCGACGCGCAGGTTCTTGTCCAGGGCGGGCGCAAAGTCACAGGCCGCCGCGTCGTCGAATGGGCCCGCGAAGCCGAGCAACGCGGCGCCGGCGAAATCCTTCTCACCTCCATGGATTCGGACGGCACACGCGCCGGATTCGACTGCGAACTCACCGCCGCAGTCAGCCAATCCGTCAGTATTCCTGTCATCGCCTCCGGCGGTGCAGGCACAGTTGACCACTTTGCCGACGTCTTCACGCGCGGCAAGGCAGACGCAGCGCTCGCCGCTTCCATCTTCCACTTCGGCGTCACCAGTTCACGTTCGCTCAAACAGGACCTCGCAAAGCACGGGGTCTCCGTGAGGCTCCCATGCTGATTCCCTCCATCGATCTCCTCGGCGGTCGCATCGTCCAGCTTGTACAAGGCGAAAAACTCCGCCTCGCTTTTGACGATTTTGAATACTGGATAGAAAAATTCTCAAAATATCCACTCGTCCAGCTCATTGATCTCGACGCTGCCATGCGTCAGGGAAGCAACGGCGAACTCGTTGCGCAAATTGCAAAACGCCTGCCCTGCCAAGTCGGCGGTGGCATTAACTCGCTCGAGCGCGCCGAGCAGGTGCTTGACGCTGGCGCGAAGCGCGTCATCGTTGGCTCGGCGCTCTTCTCTGATCAGGGCGGCGTGCAAGCTGATTTTGCGGCAAGTCTTGCCTCCAGCCTCGGCGCCGATCGCATCGTCGCCGGCATAGACACGAGAAATGGCCGAATCGCCGTCAAAGGCTGGAAGGCTGAAGTTGCACTCACGCCCGACAACGCCATCCCCCAGCTCGAGCCCTTCGTGCAAGGTTTTCTCTATACGCACGTCGATGGCGAAGGCCTGATGCGCGGTTTCCCGCTCGAAGTCGCCGAACGTCTCAGAAAAATCACATCCCGCCAGCTCATCGTCGCCGGAGGCATTCGCACCCAGCAGGAAATCGATTCACTCGATGGGATGGGAGTGGATGCTGTTGTCGGTATGGCCGTGTATACCGAGTCGCTTCAGGTCTAGCCGTCTCATTTGCTCTCCGCGCATCAGGTATTCTGGTGCCAAACCATAAAAACCTGCTTTAGCGGGAAAGGAACCTGACTCATGAGGCCAAAGCAAAGCGGCATCCGGCTCGCCAAGCGGCTGGATGAAGTGGGATTCTCTGACATCGTTCAAATACGCAACAAAGTCATGGCCATGCGTGCCGAAGGGATGCAGGTCCACGCCCTCCACGGTGGTGAGCCATATTTTGAAACGCCCGAGGCCATCAAGTTTGCAGCCGTCAAGGCACTCGTTGAAAACCAGACCCACTATGCGCCATCCTCCGGCGTCATGCCACTGCGTCAGGCACTCGTCAAAAAGCTCGCCGAGAAAAACAGGATTCATGCCACAGCAGACGAGGTCATCGCCACTGTCGGTGGCTCGCAAGGCCTCTACGCAGCTTTTCAGAGTGTGCTCGACCCAGGTGACGACGCGTTGGTCTTCTCCCCTTATTGGACACCTATCGGCGACCTTGTCACAGGAGCGCAGGCGCGCCCATTACTCGTGCCGTCTGTCACCGCGCGCCGCAATGGCATTCGCGCCACTCTCGAGCAGTTCTCCACACCCAACACGCGCGCCATCTACTACAACACACCGCAGAACCCCAGTGGTCTGGTCTTCACTCGCGCGGAAGCCGAAGAAGTCGCCGCCTTTGCCTGCGAGCGCGATCTTATCGTCATTGCGGACGAAGCCTATGAAGACCTTGTCTATGACGGTGAGCACGTCTCTATCGCGTCGTTACCCGGCATGGCCGAACGCACCATTACCTGCTTCACCTTCTCCAAGACATACGCCATGACCGGCTGGCGCGCCGGTTACGCCGTGGCCAAAGAACCGTTCATGACGGCGCTGCGCAAAATCGTGCTCTATTCGACAAACGGCGTCACTACCCCCGTGCAGTACGCCATGATTGAGGCGCTCAAAACAACTGAGTCCGAAATCGCTCGCCACCGCGAGGAGTACCGCAAGCGTCGCGACCTGCTCGTTACTGCGCTGAATGAAGTAGGCCTGGAGTGCCAGCCACCCGCGGGCGCTTTCTACGCATTTCCGAATGTTGAGAAGATCAACAAAAACAGCCGGACCGCCGCGCAGATTCTTCTCGAAAAGGCGCATATCGCCACCATTCCAGGTTCCGTGTTTGGTGCCCAGGGAGAGGGGCATCTCCGTTTTGGCTATGCCATCACGATTAAGGAAATTGAGGACTGCGTCGACGCCTTGAAAAAGTTCCTCAGGTAGACGATCGTTTGTCGCGCGCCTCACCGATCGCTGTGCTGGTCTGTATGCGCGAAGCGCGCAATATTCGTGCAATTTGTTTCAGATGCAATTGCACCGCGTAGGCGCGCAGAATCTCATCCTGCGAGAATGTAAGGCCAGTATGCCTGACTTCAGCCATGCGCGCTTCCAGCTTTGCAATATCATCTTCCAGGTTGATGTCCTTGGGCGCCGCATGGAAACGCCAGCGGTCGATGCAATGTGCCACGTAATGGAAACCGTTGTGAATATCCGTGGCAAGCAGTCCTAGTGCAGGTTCAAGTTGATGCGAGTACGCATCATTATTGCTGCCTTGTACGGCCAGTTCAAGCGCGCCCATCGCGTCAAAAAGTGACCACCCGAACTGCGACAACGTATTCAACCCTTCGCGCCATCCAGCCCCGCCCGAAGGCTCATTCCGTGCTGCCTCAAGCAGTTCGCCATTGGCTTCCAGCGACTTCAAGGCCTCCTCACGCATTGCCGTCAAACTCTCTGGGCGCTCGCCACGATATCCCTTCAGCGTTGATTCGAACAATGCGCCAAGTTGCAGGTATTCGCGCGCCAGGTTGTCTTTCAATCGCAATCGCGCGCGATCAGGAAACACAAGCGTCGAAACGGCCAGCGCCACCACCACCCCCAGGGCAACCTCGCTGATACGTCCCAGTGCGATCGCCCAGTGCGATCCAGTTGCGTGCACCAGCATCACGATGCAGACTGTCACGCCTGCCAGTCGCGCGCTGTTCTTGAGTCGCAAAAGTCCGCACAGTGCCATGGCCGCCATCAGCGCACAAATAAAGTTCCAGGGCAGCGTATTCCAAAGGCTGAAGAGAAATCCAAAGCCCGCACCGATAAAGGTTCCAATCAACCGATCCCGCGACGCAGTCAGGGTCGTGCCCACATACGACTGCATTACGATAATCGCGCTGATCGATCCCCAGTAACCATCGTGTAATCCAAACAGCAGCGCAATCCACCAGCAAAGCGCAGCTGCCAGCGTAGTCTTAAACGCGAGCGCAAGCGTGCGTTCTTGCTCCCAGCTTAAAAATGCAAGGATCGGCTTCGCCCGTAGCTTTCCGCTCAGGTCTGTACGCGACCACTGTCTGGGTGCCATAAGACGCATGGCTCCATTCTCCCATTACCCGGTTCAAGATCCTGTGATCGCTCCCACCAGGTTCAAATCGTTGTGCGAATGTGTATCCCCGCTTGTGTACCATGAAGGTCGAGACACTTCTCGTCCGGTAGAGCTCTTTCCATGCTTCGCATCGGTTATCCTGCAGCCATTGATCGTTCGCTTCTCGTTGGCTTTCCCAGCGACGTTGAGTTTATCCCCGTCCATTCCAAGATGGAGGAAGCAGTCGACGTCGATATATGGATTCCTGAGATGAATCCCACTTTGGCCAAGCGTGCCTGGCCACACCTGCGCGGCGTGCGTCTTGTTCTCTCTCTCATGGCCGGCACAGAATGGATCCCTTCCACCGTAGGTCCGAATGTGACCGTCTGCAACGCGCGGGGCGCACACAATGTCTCCACTGCAGAATGGACCCTCGGCGCCATTTTGGCGATGATCAAACACTTCCCATTTTTCATGGAGATGCAACGCGAAGCGAGCTGGAAGCGCCGTTCGGAGGCAAATGCGGAGTACGTACGCGTTACCGGCGATTTCCGCACGCACTATCCGCCCGTGATGATCGAGGATCTCGCCGGCAAAACAGTGCTGCTTGTTGGTCATGGATCCATCGGCAAAGACATTGAGCGAATGCTTGAACCCTTTCGAGTGGAGATGATTCGCGTTGCGCGATCTGCGCGTACAAACCCCCTGGTCTACGCCGTCAGCGAGCTTGACAAGCTTTTACCGCGAGCCGATGTCGTTGTGCTGATTCTTCCATCCACCGCAGAGTCGTATCACCTGATCGCTGCCCAACAAATCAACCTGATGCATAAGGGGTGTCTGCTCATCAACGCCGCGCGCGGTCCCATCGTCGATACAGATGCACTCGTTGCCGCGCTCCAGGCCGGCAAAATCCGTGTCGCCATCGATGTCACGGATCCAGAACCGCTTCCTGACGGTCATCCCCTCTGGAGTTGTCCCAATCTGCTCATCACACCGCACGTTGGTGGCTCCAGCCCCAACTTCACGCCGCGTGCCCTTGCCATCGCCGCTGCGCAGGTGCACCGCTATATCGCCGGCGAGCCATTGGAAAATGTCGTGCAGGCAGCGATCTGATGCGCGCGTTCTGCACGCTGCCACGCTCGCAGACCGACCACGGCCAGCACCACCAAACCGGCGTAGAGCACTCCCGTTAACCAAAGGCCCTTGTACCAGTACTCACCCACATAGACAACGTCAATCACAATCCATGCCCACCAGTTTGCAGTATGCCTGCGGGCCTCCCACCAGCTTGCCACCAGGCTGTAGCTCGCCAGCGCGGCATCCAGATAGGGAAGGGCAGCGCCCATTCGGATTGTTATGGCACCAAGCGCCACGCTTCCAATAGCGCCTATTAAAAGAGCAGCCAAAAGGTTGCGCATTGGCAGTGGCTCCACGCGGACTTCGCCGTCGTTTTGCACGCCGCGCCACCAGTTCCACCAGCCGTAGAACGTGAACGCGATGAAAAAGATCTGGAGGAGTGCGTCGGACAAAAGCCGAGCCTGGTAGAACACAATCAAATAAAGCACATCGGCTGCAAGGATCACAGGCCAGCACAACATCGAGCGCCGCGTTGTGAGCCAGATGCCCAGAGCAGTGGTTACAAAGCCCGCGCCCTCTACAGCATGCTTGGCCAGAAAGTTGCTTAACTGGATGGCAATCACGCGGACACCACTCTCTCTTTGTGCGCGCCTCTTTGGTCTGCCCACTGCCGCAGAAAATCCAGCAACTCCTGCCCGTATTGCGAACGGAACCACCTCGCATGTCCCAGCAGATACCAGTCGTCTGCCATGCGCGCCCTTTCTGCCGAGTTGAGGACACCGAGAAAGTAATCCGTCTCGCTTAAGGCAAACTCCGCATGGCACAAGGCCAGCATCGGGGGCAATGCAGAACACTCCGCCTGGCTCAGCGGGCGCGTAGAAGTGTATCCATCCAGCATCGCTTGCAGGTGATCGAAATGAATTGTAGGCGGCTCTTTTCCTGCGGTGCCAACAGGCAGTGCCAGCCAATCAACAACACTTCGTTCAATGGCAACTGCCAGGTCGTGCACCGCATTTGTGCGATCTGACAGTCCGAAATCGACGACTGCTGTCACGACTGCGTCGTTGCTGGTGCCGCTCCAGAAGAGATTAGACGGATGGAAATCGTTATGCGTCCAAAGCGGCCCTAGGCTGGGAATATGCGGCTTGAGTTCTTCGTGAAACGGCGCCAATAATTCCAGTGCTTCCTTCGCATTCTTGAGAGTCTTCACGCTGTCGAGCAATGCAGGCCGTGCGTTCAGGTAGGCATTCAGTCCAACGCTCGTATCTTCACATGCAAAGATCGAAAAGCTCCCCACCAGTGGTTGCACTTTGCGCCTGGGTGCGCGGAAAGTGCGCGCCGCCGAATGCAACTGCGCCAGCGTCTCCCCTGCTGACCGCGCATGCTCAGTGCTGTGAAAAGGCGTCCACGAGAACTCTTCTCGATAGAGGTCGACGCCAGCGGGAAAACTATGCACTTCATACAACCACTCGTCGCGCTCCACTGTAGTGGCTCCGCTCACAGTCGCAAACACATGCGGAACCGCCAGGCCTCGTGCTTGCAAATGCTCAATGAAGTGGTGCTCTTCCTTGAGTCCAATTGCATCGCGTACATTGCGGTGGTGTCGCTTCACAAACACGCGTTTGTCGCACGTCGCCACCACGCTTGCTGCAGAGAAAGGCCTTGGGCTGCGCGTTGCAATGTGCAGCGCCTCACCACACTCCGGATATTGCTTCAGCAGCCAGCGCACCTCAGCAATATCGAGCGGCTGCCAGTCCACTTCGGTCAGCGCGCCGTTCATCCCATGCGATCTTGGCTTGCTGTTCATGTGTGTCTTCTCACTTATATTGCTTGTCGTACAACAACTCAGAAAGTGTACTGGGCTGAAAGCCGCACTGTCGCCGGCGCTCCCTGGTGAATAAACATGTCGCCGTAGCTGGCGCCTGTATCTTTCCAGTAGCGTTTGTTCAGAATGTTGTCTGCGTATAAGCGCAGAGTCACATGACCGTCTTCTCCACCCGGCGCGTAACGTGCACCCAGGTTGAACAGGTTGTAACCGTCAACTCTCACCGCATCGTCCATCGTCGCAGCCTTCCGTCCGGTGTAGCTCCATCCCGGCATCAGGTGCATCCCATTCAGTCGTGGCAACAGTACATCCGCAAACAGCGTTGCACGCACATGCGGCACGTTCAACACCTGCTTGTTGTTGAATGCAGCTGTACTTGAGTCGTCCGATTTTGCTTGAATCGCTGCCATCGATGCCGTGAGTTGCAGCCAACTCGCCGCTTTGCCTTGAGCGCTCAGTTCAAGGCCTGTGTGTGTCTCATGGCCATCTGCTTCGAAGCACAAATCACCCTGACCATAAAACTCATCCACGCTGCAATACATATCCGGCGCATCGATAGCCTTCGGATAGAAGAAAGGCTGCTTCATCCGGAACAGCGCTGCCGTCAACAGAATTGCTCGTTGGTACTTGATACCCACTTCGGACTGCCGCGTAAAGTACGGCTCAAGAAACGCAGCCGAGTTGTCAACCCACCACGGCGCTTGCGGGCCAAGCGACAGGAGCACGCCGTAATTTCCGTACAATGTCACATCGCTGCGCGGCGTGTACGTTGCCGCATACTGCGGCAACCATAGAGAGCGAGCACTCGTGTAGTTAAAATCGCCCACTCGCACATACCGCCCTCCCGCCTGCAGAGAAATTCTGCCCGGCAGCGTAGCACGTTCCTGCACAATGGCCGACGTCTGATGATTAAAGTCCGCCAACGTCGCGGGACCCGCTTCTTGATGCGGACTCTCCGGCGCATACGCAATGTTCGGCTGGAAAAGATTCTCGATACCAATCGGCGCATACACCACGGTCGGCGACAGATCCACCGCACGATGGAACAATTCTCCTCCGGCAATCAGCTCGTGCTTGATCGGGCCCGTCGAGAAGTGTCCCCTAACAAGTGCCTCGCCGCTAGCATTGATGCGTAGCTCGCCGGGGCTGCGGTAGTCGTAAATCTCGTAGCTTCCATCGGGGCAGAAGTAGTAGTAGGGCGAATCAGGACAGAGCGAATTGCCATCTGCATCGAGAGCTGGACCGTAGGGCCAGATCACGTTGTCGTCAATCAGTGAGTGGCTATACTCGCCCGTAATTCTTCCCGACCACTTGGCATTGAACGTGTGTTCAAGGCGCGAACCCGCATTAAACGTGTCGAATGTATTCGGCTTCGACCAATCCTGAAAACCCAGCATCGTCGACGGATACACCGGCTCGGGAATCGTAGTTCCGCCCAGCAGTTGATAGCCGGCTTCCGACCGTTGCACTTTGTGTTGGTACTCAAAATCCGCATAAAGCGTCGTATCGGACCCAAAGTGAAAGTCGCTGTCCGCCGCGCCCATTCCGCGCCACCCATTCGCATGCTGCACGTAGGTCGCAATGCGTTCGCCCGCCAGGTTCAGCCGCACTCCAGGTGAATAAGTCCCGGAGAAGAGCTTGTTCAAGTCCACCGCGCCATACGCGCTTCCGCGATGATCCGTGGCAAGATTGACAACGGGCCGCATCCTTGTCACAGGCTCCTTCGTCACAAAATTGAACACGCCGCCCGACGAGGCCACCCCGCTCTCAAGTCCCGCAACGCCTTTCAAAATTTCAACGCGATCCTTGTTCTCGAGTGGAACATCCTGTTCTCCGGCAATTGGCATTCCGTCAATCTCAAGTCCAGTCGCAAGGTCGATCGGAAAGCCGCGAATCTGATAGTCGCCGTAGTAGCCAACCGGCGCGTAGTCTTCTCCCACCGAGGCATCGTTCTTTACCACGTCAGAGAGCACGCGCGCGCCCTGGTCTTCAAGCACAGCACTTGAAACCGACGTCACGGACAGCGGCGTCTCCTGTACCGTTGTTCCGTCCAGCGTCACGCTGGTTTTGGGATTTGCCAGGTAATCATCTTTTATTTCGCCGCGAACGACCACAGTTGTTGTCACTGGCTTCACTGGAGGCTGCGATGAGTCCTTTGGTTTTGCTTGAGCCGCGGCAAACAGGCTCACGCTCAACGCCGCGGCCAACAAGGCCAGGCCGGCTGAGCACAATCGCACGCCCTCACGCAAACCATGACTGGCTGCTCCAGAAATACTCACTTTGTTTGCATGATGCGATGTCATGCGCTCTCCAATCTGAACCAACTGAAACAGGAGAGCGGACACATCGATGAGTGGAAGGCCGCTTACTTGGGGAAACTTCCCACGCCGGTATGATCCGGATCGGGTTCGAGGGTATCTTCTCAGCCCCGTGTTCACGAGGCACCCCTGTTTCAATAATCAGATTGAAACATTCGCGCGCATCTTTGGCAAATCAGGCATCCCTCACTCTGGCACGGTCATTGCCAAAGTGAGCACACCAGTGCCCGGTAGCTGCCAAGTTCCGGCACTTTCAACCCCGGAACCTTCGCTGCATCGTCAGCATGCCGCAGCGCAACAGCCTCCTGCGCGTGCGACAGCTCCAGAAAGCTCTTGGCTTCTTCTTCCGTCATTGGTCCGCCCTGCAGTGCTAGGCTCTCCACGGATGCAGGCGAGAGGGCCGCAAAGTAGCGTGGATTGGCATGGCACAAATAGCGCTTTGCCGCCACATGCATGCGAATCGGATCGAGCACCGCATCCGGCATGTGCCCACTCAGCGCCTCGGCGCCCAGCTCTTCGTGCTGAGTATCCACGCCGCGGTCGGCAATATCCTCGCCTTCGTTGTGCAGCAGATGTCCCAGATCATGCAGCAGCGCCGCGGCCACCAACGTGTCCTCGCCGCCCTTTTGCCGTACAAACCATGCCGATTGCAGACTGTGCTCCAACACCGTCACCGGCTCGCCGAAGTAGGCTTCGCCGCCGCCCGCTTCCAGCAGCGTGAATATCTCGTCCACATGTTCAATCGCGCGCATTACGCTTCCGCCTCCTGCGCCTTTGGTAGCGCCCGCGACTGGTGCACCGCCAGCACCAGCGCCACCAGCGCGGTCATCAGTGCCGCCCCGGCAAGCCCGAGAAAAGCATTCTTCCACCCGTAGGCAACGGTAACGCGCGCCACCGTGTCGCCAGAAATCCATCCGGCCAGGTAGCCGACTCCATCAATAATCCCTGCTGCTGTTGCGCTTCCGTGCTTCCCGCCAAAGTCCAGGCTCATTGCACCGGCCAGGTAGGAATACGGTCCCAGCATTAGAAATCCAACCAGCGTCACCAGCACCACCGGCGTCCACGGGTTCACGTGCCCCGGCGTGTGTGCCAGCAGTCCCAGGCAAACCGTGCTTGCTGCCATGCCGCCCACCAGCACAATGTTGCGCCCGTTCAGCCCAAGCCTGTCGCTCAAAACACCGGCCAGCAGGACAGAAACCCCGCCAAACAGCGGAAACAACGCGCTTCGCTCCGCTGCCACACTTGGCGTCAAGCCAACGTACTGCACAAAATACGTCGGCGTCCAGAAGTTGAACGTCTCGCGCAATAGCGTCGTTCCCAGTGAAAGCAGGCATACCATCCAGAAGGGAAAGCTTTTCACCAGCGGCAGAAGAATTGCGCTCAGCCCCGCGCGCTCTTTGCTGTGAGTCTCGCTATCGTTCGCATACACATTCAGCGGATTCACTTCTGGCGATGGCAACCCGCGTTCCTCGGGCGACTCGCGCAGTAGCATCAGGTTAGCGACCAGCAATGCAGCCAGTGACCCCGCGCCTGCAAAAAACACGCCTCGCCACCCGATCCCATGTGCCATGAGTTGCCCCATCACCCAGCGGCACCCGGCGTCGCCAAATAGATAGCTCAAGCTCAGTACCGCCATCACCGTTCCATAGGTCGAGTAGGAAAACCACCGCGACGTTAACTTCACCAGACCAACCCAGCCTGCGGACTGAAACAGCCTGTTGCCCACCCATGCCAGCGTAAACAGCGGAAACCCGCCGCCCAGTGCGAATAGCACGGTAAACAGCACCGATCCAGCCATGCCCCCCAGAAAATTCTTGCGCCCGCCGAACAGATCCGCCATCGAGCCCGAAACAAATTTGCCCAGTGCGTAGGCCATCGTGCCCAGCGAGGCAATCAGCCCAAGATGCACCTGCGCCTCACTCGCGGTAACGCCATGGCGGCTCAGGTCATGAATCAGGTCTGGAAGCACTACTGAAAGATTGGAGCGGCAGAAGTAGTAGCCCGAGTAGCCAAATGCGAGTAATGCGATGGTCGTCAGATGCCAGGCGGTAAATCGCGGGGGCGCGCCTTCCATACCTGCAGACGAATCATCAGGGGAACTCGATTTTTGTGGTTGCACACGGGCAGATTATCACGGGTCTGTTACGCATCCATGAAGGGAATGTGACTCGTACTCGGGCAACCACCGAACATCCTCCGCGGTGTTGGCCCCCAATGCAAAAAGCCGCGGTTTGCAGCCGCGGCTTTTTGATCATCAATGGATGGCAACTGTTCCTACTTCTTCACCGTCCCCGTGCCTTCCTTCAGCGTCACAATCTTGTCCACGCCGTCCACGCTAAAGTGTTCCACCAGGCCGTCCGGCCAATGCACTTCCACGTCGTCGATCTTCGTCGCCGTGCCCAGGCCGAAATGCGGCCGCTGATCATTGTTGGAGAGATAGCTGCCGCCGCTCAGGTCGTCGCTGCGCTGCCGCATCCCGCCGGCCGTCACGTACACCTTCGTTCCAGTGGCGTCACGCGGACTTTTCGGCCCGCCAATCAGTTTCACCTCAAGCCAGTGGTTGTGGTCTGGATACACATTCTTCAGCAGCACGGGATGAGCATCCATCACGCTGATAACTGCATCGATCTGTCCATTGTTGAATAGATCGCCAACAGCCATGCCGCGCCCCGCAATCACCGCTGCCAATCCCGTCCCTTCCACCGCGGGCACTGGTACGAATTTCTTTCCGTCGATGTTGTGGAAGAGCATGGGACGTTCCTTCCAGCTTGTGCCCCACGCATACTTGTCCGCTTCGGGATAGACATGCCCGTCTGACATCAGCAAGTCTTTCCACCCGTCGTTGTCGTAGTCCATAAAGGCGTCGCCCCAGCTCAGGAAGGGAACTGAAATCTCCGCAATGCCCAACTGGTAGCTGATGTCTGTCATATTGCCGTCGCCATCATTGTGGTAAAGCGGCTTGTAGTCGTCGCTGAACGTTGTGTTGAATACGTCCACATTGCCGTTGTTCTGGTAGTCGCCCACGGCCAGACCCATCGACGCCGTCTCGCGTCCCGCCTCGTCCAGTGCATAACCAGAGGCGTAGCTGTCGTCCTCAAATGTTCCGTCGCCCTTGTTGATGTACATGTAGTTTGGCGTGGAGTCATCACCCACCAGCAGGTCGGTCTTTCCGTCGTTGTTCACGTCCACAAACACAGCGCCCAGGCCGTAGTAGCCGGCCTTGTCGGCCACGCCCGCCTTCTCGCTCACGTCGGTGAACGTCCCGTCTCCGTTGTTATGGAACAGATGATCCGGCTCACCCTTCAATCCACGAGGGCCGCACGCCACGCGCTCGCCGCGAAAAGTGCAGAAGGCGTTCGTTTCGTTGCCCTCGCCGCTCGAAGGCAGATGGTTCCAGTCCCAGTGAATGTAGCCTGCGACAAACAAATCCAGCTTGCCGTCGCCGTCGTAGTCACCCCATGTCACGCCCGACGACCAGTTGCCAAGCTGCACACCGGCCTTCTCAGCCACATCGGTAAATGTGCCGTCGTGGTTGTTGTGGTAAAGCCGGTTCTTCCCAAAATTCGACACGTAAATGTCGGGCCATCCGTCGTTATCGTAGTCGGCCACGGCGCAGCCAAAGCCCCAGCGTTCATTGGTCACGCCGGCTTTCTCTGCAACCTCGGTGAACGTGCCGTCGTGGTTGTTGTGGAACAGTGCCGCATGCGGCGCCTTCGCCTTGCCCGTCAACGCATCCAGCGTCGAGCCATTCACCATGTATATGTCCAGCCAGCCGTCATTGTCGTAGTCAAGCAGACATACGCCGGAACCCTTGGTCTCGATGATGTACTTCTTCTCCGGAGTGCCCATCTTGTGAGTCCACACTGTCAGCCCGGCCTTGGCCGCGACGTCCTCGAACACAATGGGTCCTTCCTTCACAAATCCGCCCGCCGTGATCGGCCGGTGCTGCGCATCCAGCTGCGCCGTGTGCGGCGAGCTCGCCTCTTGCCCTCCAACCGGAGGCGTCTTCATCGGCGTGGGTGCTTGTGCGCAAGCCAGAGTACAGGCACAAAGAAACAGCAGTCCACGGACTGCTGGCTTAATCATCGGTTCCAACATGGGAGAAAGTATACGGACCGGGTCCGCCCTTGGCCTACATCGAAAGGTGGAGATACGAGTGGATCTCTTTCATTCCTCTCGCGAAAAACAGAAACCGCCCAGTCATAACACCGTCAACGGAGCGGCAAATCCGGTCCCGCAACCGTTGACTGCGGTCATCCCACGGTCCGTGCTCTGGTCAACGCCCGCCAGCTCATCCACCGTCTGCCGTTCCAGAACGGCTACCATGGCGGCCTGTGCCTCCCGCCAAACCGGGTGAGCCGGGCACCAGCCCTTCCGAGGGCATGCACGCCCCGTCGTCAGGCAGGTGTTCAAGCATATCGGCCCTTCAATAGCCTCTATCACCGTTCGCAGAGTCGCCTGCCGCCCCTCTTCGCGAATCACGAACCCGCCGGCTGTTCCACGCCGCGACTCGATCAGCTCCGCTCGCGCCAGAGCCTGCAGAACTTTGGAAAGAAAGCTCGCCGGCGCTTCCGCTGCGTGAGCCAGCGCGGGAAGTGATACTCGCTCATGCTCGGGCAACGCCGCCAGATGAATCATCACGCGCACCGCATAATCCGCTGCGCGGGTCAATTGCATGCATCGGGTTGTCTTACTCATCGCTTTTACGTACATCTCATCCGCGTTTCGAAATGCACCGTACTTCCCATATCGGCTCTCAAGCCAATGACAACTTCCAGAAGCCTAGCCCACGAGGTCACAACCCCGTGTGTCACTGATCACAGACCCCTCTTTGCAGAAATCGATATCAATCGATTTCCGCATGAAATTGGAGAGAACCGGTCCAAAATTCTTTGCGCGGAATGGGTGCTGTGCCGGTTCGCCACTGCTTGCTTGCCGTCCGGATAAAGCCGGGTTTGTGAGCGAAAGCTTTCATCCTGCCCAAGAACTTCGAGTTCGAAGTTCCGCAACAGGTGCGTGAAAGGAAGTTTTCAAACGTGATGCTACAGTTTCCAGCCGTTGATCCCATCCCACTGCCGGCCCCTATCTGGCTCTTCAAACTTCTCCACATCGTCACCCTTGCACTTCACTTCTTAGTGGTGGAAATGTTGCTCGGTGGCCTGCTTATCGCCGTCGTCCTTAGCCTTTATCCAGGCTCTCCGCACGCACGTACTGGGTCACGCGCCATCGCGCGGCGACTCACTCTGGTCATGACGTATGTGATCAACCTCGGCGTGCCGCCGCTCTTGTTCGCCCAGGTCCTTTACGGACGCGCCCTTTACACCAGCAGTATCCTCATGGGCGTTTACTGGATTGCCATCATCGTCATCCTGATGCTGGTCTACCGTATGCTCTACCGGTTCTCGGCGCAGCTGGATGCAGGTAAAACTGCGTGGCCCTCCGGCCTCATTGCGTGGTTGCTCGCCGGATTTGTGGCCCGGCTCCTCTCCACAAACATGACCCTGATGTTGCGTCCTGAGAAGTGGCGTGACATGTACTCAGCCTCCGCGGCCGGCCGCTTCCTGCCCATGGACGATCCCACCATCACACCGCGTTGGCTGTTAATGCTCGCCGGTGGTCTCTTCATCGGTGGACTCTGGCTCCTCTATCTCTCTGCGCGTTCCACCTTCACGTCTGATGAGAAGAAGTACCTGGCAGGCCTCGGCGGAAAAATTGCAGCCATCTGTGGCCTCGTTTACCTCGTCGCCGGGCTCTGGGCCAATGCCGTGCAGCCCGCGCCCGTGAAGGCCATGCTTGCCGCACCCCCGCAAGGCTACAGCTTCTACCGCTATTACGTGTTCAGTGGTTATCTCTGGCTACTTCTGGTCTTTGTTGGCGTTCTGCTCGCCGCCTTTGCCGGGTTTGCCAAGGTCGCCGCCTCCTGGGTCGCCTGGTCAGGCGTGCTTGTCGCTCTTCTCGTGGAGATCGCTTTCACTGTTTATCGCGACGCTGTTCGCGACCTCACTCTTCTCGGCAAGGGATTGGATGTGTGGAATCGCGTCGTTGTCACCAACTGGTCCGTGGTCGGCCTGTTTCTGGTTCTCTTCGTCGCCAGCCTGGGCGTCATCGGCTGGCTCGCGTCCGTTGTGGCGCGCTCACAAAAAACCATGGAGGGCGCAGCGTAATGTCCGATGCCACCAACTCCCAGCACTTTGCTTCGTCGCACATCATTGAGGATCCAGGCGAGCAACGCTCCCGCCGCGCCTTCCTCATAGCTGCCGGGGCCGCCGGCGTTGCCTATGCGGCCGCGTTCGCTTATCCCATCTACCGTTACCTGGCCTCACCCGCTGAAATGGCGCAGGAGGCAAGCGCCGTCACGCAGGTCACTCTCAAGGACGCGCAAAAGCTCCCGCCCGGTTCCGTCCTCATGTACAAATTCGGCACCCGGCCTGCCATGCTCATCCATCATGCCGATGGCCGTTGGGTCTCCATGACCGCCGTTTGCACGCACCTCGGCTGCACCGTTTCTTACGAGCCCGGTCCCGATCGCATTCACTGCTCCTGCCACGGCGGAGTGTACAACGCCTACACGGGAGCCAATGTCAGCGGCCCTCCCCCCAAACCCCTCAAGCTCTTCAAGGTCACCGTCAACGACTCCGGCGTGGAAGTATCCCGCGCGTAATTCGATGAGGAAAATTGCATGATCGCCAAAACTTTCACGAGTACGGTCTACGACTGGGTCGACGAACGGCTCGGCCTGTCCGGCATGATCGCCTTCGCGCGCCATAAGTCCGTTCCCGTGCACCGTTATTCCTTCTGGTACTACTGGGGAGGCATTTCGCTCTTCCTGTTTCTTGTCCAGTGCTTCACCGGCGTACTTCTGCTCGTCTACTACCGCCCCGGCGCCGACGCATTCGAGTCCGTCCGCCAGATCACCTTCGTGATGCACTTCGGTTGGCTCATCCGGTCGGCCCACTCCTGGTCGGCCAACCTCATGATGTTCTCCATCCTTGTGCATATGTTTTCGGTTTTCTTCATGAAGGCATACCGCAAACCGCGCGAGTTGGGCTGGCTGAGTGGAATGGCTCTCCTCGGCATCGCGGCTGTCTTCGGCTTCTCAGGCTATCTGTTGCCGATGGACCAGCTCAGCTATTTCGCCACCAAGGTTGGACTCGACATTCCAAATGCCATTCCCTGGATCGGTCCTGCCATTGCCAGCATCCTCCGCGGCGGCCCCGATGTCACCGAGTTCACCGTGCAGCGCTTCTTTGCCCTACACGTTGTCGTGCTCCCGGCGCTCTTCCTGCCCCTGCTCGGCTTCCATCTCTGGCTCGTCCAACGTCATGGCAACGCCGTTCCGCCCAGCGAACTGGAAAAGCCACTCGCCCTTCGTAAGTCCATGCCCTTCTTGCCCAACTTCCTGGTCAAGGACCTGGCAATGTGGATCATCTCGCTCAATATCCTCGCATTGCTCGCCTCGGTCTTTCCGTGGACTCTCGGCCCACAGGCCGATCCACTGGTGCCCGCGCCTCCCGGCATTCATCCCGAGTGGTACTTCATGAGTCCGTTTGAAATGCTCAAGATCCTCGGCTCGTTCTTACGCGGCGAGGTCGGTGAGATTGCCGGCATTCTCATCTTCACTCTTGGCATCGCCCTCTGGGTCCTCATTCCCTTTTATGACTCGTCGAAGGAATCCGGACAACGCGGCCGCGCCGCACACTACTTTGGCCTGCTTGCGGTCTTTCTGCTCGTGGCCACCACCGCCATCGGCTATTGGGTAATTCGGTAACCGGAAGCAGAAAAACAGGGAAGTCTTGGCAGTACGGATTTGCAGAAAACTGGAGAAAGCAAACGTGAAGGCGCTTTCAACAAAATCGAGATCGAAAATCCAATCCTTCCGCGAACTGGCGGTCTGGCGGAAGTCGATGCAGTTGGCCGTGGATATTTACCAACTCACAAGAGACTGTCCATGGGAAAAGGCGTTTGGACTGACCTCCCAATTAAGACGCTCAGTGGTTTCCATTCCAAACAAGATTGCCGAGGGTTTCGGCCGCATGAATCGTCGCGAGCTTCGACATTTTCTACTGATTGCGCGTGGCTCAGTCTGTGAAATGCAGACCCAACTTGAACTCTCACGGGTCTTGGGCTGGGGAAATGCGGCAATCCTTCGGCGCGCTGAGAAGCTTGCGGAAGAAACGGGGAAGATGCCTTATTCGCTGCTCGACGGCATACGAGTACAAAGCGGTTGATGTTGCACTGATTCTCTCTTTCTCTGTTTCTCTTCTTCACTGTCCACTGGAGTTAGCAATGAATTATCCCTTCTGGAACATTCCGTACCTCGGCTCGGGCTGGGTCATCGGCATCATCGCCATCTTTCACGTTATGATCTCCCAATTCGCCGTCGGTGGCGGCCTCTACCTGCCCATGGCTGAGCGCAAGGCCCTTCGCATGCCTGAAGGCCCTGTCCGCGATGCCTGGCTCAAGCAGCTTGTCCACCACTCCAAGTTCTTTCTGCAGATCACCGGCATCTACGGCACCATCTCCGGCGTCGGCATCTGGTTTGCCATCGGACTTACCCAGCCCGAGGCCACCAGTACGCTGATCCACAACTTCGTCTTCGGATGGGCAATCGAGTGGGTCTTCTTCCTTATCGAACTCACCACTGCGGCCGTCTACTACTACACCTGGAACCGCATTGACGAAAAGCTCCATCTGATCGTCGGCTGGGTTTACGCCGTCTCCTCCGCGGCCACGCTCATCATCATCAACGGCATTCTCACCTTTATGCTCACGCCCGGCGACACATGGCTCTCCGTCGCTGGCACCGGCAATGAAGCCAGCAAGTTCTGGAACGCATTCTTCAATCCCACGTACTGGCCCAGCCTTCTGCTGCGCACGTGTGTCTGCGCGTCGTTGGCGGCCGTCTGGGCGCTCATCACCTCCAGCCGCATTGACGGCGACAGGGAACCCGTTCTCAAGACCACTCTCGTGCGGTGGAGCGTCAAGTGGCTCGTTCCGTCTTTCCTTGCCACGCCCTTTCTGCTGGTGTGGTACCTCTACATGGTGCCCGCATCACAGCGCGCACTGCTCACTCTCGGCATTGACACCATCAACTCCGGAACCTTCTCCACCGTCACCCGCATATCGCTGATCATCATCATCACCTCGGCGCTCATCGTCCTTGTCGCCTACTTCCTTGCCTATCGCAATCCCACTGATTTCAATCTCTCCCACGCCATGGCCGTGTTGCTGCTTGCTTACATCGCCACCGGCGCCGGCGAGTACAGCCGAGAGATGCTCCGCAAGCCCTACGTCATCGGTCGCTGGATGTATTCAAACGGTGTCCGCGTGCCCAACGTCACGAGCATCAATGCCCAGGGCTATCTCGCGCACTCTGAATGGATATGGGATGGCAAGCTTGAATCGGCATCGCTCAAACCCGCGAGCCTCTCGACCAGCGAACTCACGGATCCGGCCTACAGCTACTCGCGCGGCGAGGCCATCTTCCGCGGCGAATGCAGCTCCTGCCACACCATGGACGGCTATCGTCCCATGCGCCAACTCATGGACGGCCGCGATTACAACGGCATCCACAACTTCATCATGATGTTGCACGAATACAAGGCGGACTCCCCCTACCGTCGCTTCATGCCTCCCATGGTGGGCACTCCGCAGGATGTGAACGACCTTACGAACTATCTCAACGCGCAGGTCAATCCGCAGAAGCCAGCTTCGGCCGCTCCCATCCAGACAGCGCAAAAATAGCGCTCTGCTGCTCCCATTCCACACAGCAAGGGCCCGCTTCGCGCGGGCCCTCTCTTTTTCTGGATTTTATGAATCGACTTGGCGGAATTTCGCGACAGGACTTAGTCGCCCAGTTCGTACGGAATCGAAAATCGCCCAATCTGCACGATCGTTCTGTCATTCGGCGGCCAAATGCGGATGCTCTCCACGCGGATTTGCCCGTTCATGCGGTGTGCCTCTGCGTTCCCCACCAGGTCACCCGTGGCCGCAAGGTTGAAGTGCACCTTCAGCGAGTCGCCATCACGCGTCCAGCCCAGCACATACTCGCCCGGCTTCAGCAGGACGCCGCCCACCTTGATTGGCTCCTGCACCACAAGGTAGTGCGAGTATTTTCCATCCGCCGAATAACCGGCCGTAATCAGAACAACTGCGGCAATGTAGTGTCCGTGGTTGTCCACAATGCCGGTTGCCGTGCGCATTTCGGTTTCAATGTGCTCCTTGATGACGGGAGCGCGCGCCGGGAGCAGTGACGCCAGTTCCGCGTCCGTCGCCGCCCGCCAGGTCTTCTTTTCCGCATGCGCCATCGGCGCCAGGCAAATCAGTGCAAATACAGACAACAAAAGAATCTTCATCAGTTCTGCTTCCTCAACGATTCCAATGGAACAATGCCGCGTTGGATTGCTGCCGTGGCGGCCTGTGTCCGGTCCGTCACGCCCAGTTTTCCCAGCAGGCTGTTGATGTGGGTCTTTACCGTCGCTTCTGATATTTCCAACTCCGCTGCAATCTCTTTGTTGCTCTTGCCGTGCACAATTTGTTCCAGCACATCGCTTTCGCGCGGCGTCAACTCCTCCGTACCCATGCGCTCAGCCAGCCTTTCGGCAATCGCCGGTGGAATATGTGACTTGCCAGCGTGCACTGTGTGAATCGTCGCAATCAGCTCCTCAGTCGTCATGCCCTTCAGCAGATACGCCTTGGCGCCGGCTTGCAGCGCGCGATAAATGTCTTCATCGCCGTCATACGTCGTCAGCACAATGAAGCGGGCATTGGGTGTCTCCATACGCACGCGTTCAATCACGTCCACGCCGCCCAGTCGTGGCAGCCGCAGATCGATCAATGTGATGTCGGGCCGATTTTTGCGGAACTCCGCGATCGCTTCCACGCCATCTCCGGCCTGTGCCACCACTTCCAGCCCGTCCACCACGCTCAACAGAGCCACCAGCCCCTGCCGCACCACATGATGATCCTCAACTACGAGTACGCGAATCGTCTCCTGTCCCACACTTACTCCTTTGCTGCCTTCGGTGCGCGCACTTTCAATCGCACCGTTGTTCCTGCCCCAGGATCGCTTGTTACTTCCAGCCTACCGCCAATTGTCTCGGCACGCTCGCGCATGCCCGTCAATCCGTAGTGGCCGGGCCGTGTCCCTTCGCCAGCATTCTGGTCGAAACCGCGCCCATCGTCGCGCACTTCCAGTGCAATCTCTTCTGAACCATACTCCAATTGCACAAACACGTGCATTGCCTGGGCATGTTTCTTCACATTGTGCAGGGCTTCCTGCGCAATGCGCACAATTTCGCGTTCGGTCTCCGCTCCCAGCGCGCGATAAGCCCCGAACAAGCTGAACTTCGTCTCCAGTCCGTGTCCGCCTGCCTGCTCGGTAACACGCCGCAACTCCACTGGCAGCGTCTTCTCGTCCGAGTCCTGCGAGCGAAGCGCCCAGATCGATTGCCTTGCGTCAGCCAGTCCCTCGCGCACGTATCCGCGGGTTGTGTCCAGGTGCTTCGCCGCCGCATCCACTTTGTGGTGCCGCAGCAGTTCCGCCAGCACTTCCAGTTGCAGTGATATCCCCACATATCCCTGCGCAAGCGTGTCATGAATCTCGCGCGCAATGCGATTGCGCTCGCCCAGTACGGCGCTGAACTCGCGCTCGGCCCGCAGCAGCCGCCGTTTCAAGTACAGCACCACCAGCCCCGCACAGCACAGCGTGAGCAGCGCGTAGAACCACAACGTCTGATAGAAATGCGGTTCAAGCTCGAACTGTAAGCTCGCGCCTTTTGTATTCCACAGTCCGTCATTGTTGGCAGCCTGCACACGGAACGTATATTTCCCCGGCGGGATATTCGTGTAGTATGCCGTGCGCCGCGCGTCCGCATCCGTCCACTCCTTGTCGAATCCCTCCAGCATGTAGCGGTAGCGCACCTTCTGCGGTGCCACAAAGCTCAATCCCGCGTAGTCGAACTGGAAGTGCACAGCGCCTGCCTCAACTCTTGACCAGGAGTCCGCTGCACGCGGTGTATCGTCCACCGTAAAGCTCTCCAACGCCACCGGAGGCACCACGTCATTCACCGGAAAATGTGCCGGGTCAACTTTCACCAGACCCTTCGGAGTCGCAAACCAAAGCAGCCCATCGTGTGAGCGCCACGCCGATGGATGACTGTTGGTTGCCGTTTCCCGGCTGCGCAATCCATCCGCGGGGCCAAACTTCAGCCAGTGCCCGCACGCGGCCGTCCCCGTCTCATTGCAGCGGGCAATTCCATCGCCTGTCGCAAACCAGAAGTGCTTCTCGTCGTCGGCTAGAATCGCGTACACGCTCGTCTGCTGCAGCTTGAGATTATCTTCGGAGCTGAATGTCGATCCATCCCACAAACTCCATCCGTGATCCTGCGTACCGATCAACATCGCGCCCGCCGGACGTGGCAGAAGCGCCGTCACCACATTGCTCGGTAGCCCGTTCGCGGTCGTATAGTTCGTAATCGCGCTTCGGTCCGTATTCCCCTTCTTCAGTCGCGACAACCCCGCAAGCGTCGCTACCCACAGATCGCCGTTCGTGTCGCGCTCCATCGCACCCACCAGATCGCTGCCCAGCCCGTTGGCCTGGGTTACGGTCGTCATTGCATGGCCCGTGCCTGCGTTCACCCAGTGCGTCAAGCCGCGCCGCGTGCCAATCCACAAGGAGCCATCCGCATCTGCCAGCAGCGACCGTACGAAGTCATCCGGCAGTCCATCGGCAGAGGTGAATCCCGTCACGCGGCCCTCGTGAATGCGATTCAGCCCGTCCGGCGTCCCCACCCACACGTCGCCATTCGGCGCCGCGGCCAGCGAAAGAATCACATTGCTCATCAACCCGTCGCGGAAACGCAGCACCCGCACGTTCATCCTCCCGTTCGCGTCGCGATGTACCGCATTCAGTCCATCGCCATTCGTCCCCACCCATAGCGTTCCTGCTTTGTCTTCTACCACCGCCGTCGTATTATCGCTTGAAAGCCCATCGCGCGCGCCTATGGTTTTAAACCGCTCATCGCGCAGAATGTGCAGTCCGTCTGTCTCCGTGCCTACCCACAGGTCGCCCTCATGGTCTTCGAAGATCGACAGTACACTTGCACTCGCCAGTGGATCGGTCACAGGCATCTTCTTAAGTTTCCCATTCGCCCACCGCACCATGCCCTCATTCGTTCCAATCCAGACGGAACCTTCTCGATCGACATACAGCGTTTGTATCTTTGTGCCGGGCAGTTCATTGCCAACGGAGAGACGTGCCTCAATAAAATCGCCGCGCAGAATTACAGCCATGGTTTTGCTTGCAACGGCCACTCCGTGAGGTAACCGCTGAATGAAGTCGAACCCTTCTATGGGAAAATACGGTTGCCACTGCTGGGGCGTCTCGCGGCTGACCAGCGTTCCTCATAGCGGGCTGCACTACTGGAATTCGTTATCCAAACTGTTCCTTGTCCATCCCCTGTGACAGTGCTGGCGGCTCCCGCTGTAATGCCAGCCACATTCGTTGAAACGAAGCGGTCTTCTTCGAATCGCGCCAATCCGTATCCAGTCGACGCCCAGAGAATGCCATTACGAGATTCAACGAGCGAGCGGATAACATTCCCCGGCAGCCCATCCTTCTCCGTATAAACCCGCACCGCCCCATCCTTCAGCCGCGCCAGCCCGTCTCCCGTTCCAATCCACAGCGCCCCATCATCCGTCGCCAACAGGCAGCGAATATCCCCGTTCGGCAGTTTCGGCTGCGAGTGCTCATCCAGAACCACAAACGAGTGCCCGTCGAACCGGACCAACCCCACTTCCGTCCCAATCCACAGAAACCCATCGCGCGTCTGCGCCAGCGCATGCACGGTGTTCTGCGGCATGCCATTTTCCATCACCCAGGTCTGTCGCCCATAACTGCCCAGAGGAGTCGTCGGCTCCAGAGCCATCGCACCTGCCGCACCCAACGCCAAAAGAACGCAAAGCAACGCGCCGCCCAACCACTGTCGCGCGCGCCTGTTCCAGCGCATCTTCCTCCAGCTCTGCGTCTCGTGCCTCAACGTTCCTCGTCGCTTCCGGCCGCTCTTCCGCGCCTTCCGTAGTTAACTCGCCTGAGCCCAGCCATTTCCGGTGCAATAAGTAGGGTATGACCTTGGGCCTGCCGTTTGGGCTGAAATTTGTCTCCAACCTAGGATGGACCCCCGCCTAGCCCGATTGGCGCAAGACATTACGCTTTCAAATCCCTACTCTGTTCTTGTCTCCTGAAAGACCGATACATCACTGGTTTGTGATACTCGGGTGGGTGCGACCAACTTAGGCGCCCACCCGATACTTTTTTGTCCGCAGCAAATCCACGAACATCAACATCAGGCAGATTAGCGCGCAAACGCAGATTAAACTGTCGCGGCTGGTGGTAGGCTTTCTCTGGCATGAGTGACCCAACCATCCGCGTCGAACTCCGCCCGCCCCTTGCCGTCGTTACTCTCGACCGGCCCAAATCTCTCAACGCGCTGAATGCCGTATTACTTACCGAACTCGACGCGGCCGTCACAGCGCTCGCCGCCAACGCCGAGGTTCGCGTCATCCTCCTCACCGGTGCCGGTGGCCGCGCTTTTGCCGCCGGCGCGGACATCTCCGAAATAGCTGCCGTTCCAGATTCCGGTGGTGAAGCCTTTGCCCAGCGCGGCCAGGCCATTTTCCGCCGCATTGAAACCTGCGGTAAACCCGTAATTGCCTGCATCCAGGGGTTCGCACTCGGCGGAGGCTGCGAACTCGCCATGGCTTGCTCCCTCCGCATCGCCGCAGAGGACGCCAAATTGGGCCAACCTGAAGTCAAACTTGGCCTCATCGCCGGCTACGGCGGTACGCAGCGCCTCCCGCGCCTCGTTGGCCGCGGAGCCGCGCTCAAAATGCTCCTCACGGGAGCCATCATGAACGCGCAGGAAGCCCTCCGCATCGGCCTTGTCGATGAAGTCGTTCCCGCCGCCGAACTCATGCAGCGCGCAGAAGCTCTTGCCAACGAAATCGCCGCACAGGCTCCACTCGCCGTCGCCACCACGCTCTGCGCGGTCGATGAAGGACTCGATCTCCCGCTTCCTCAGGCCCTCGCCCAGGAAGCTGCTCTCTTCGGCTCGCTCTGTGCAACCGCCGACAAAGCCGAAGGTACCCGCGCCTTCCTCGAAAAACGCGCCGCTAAATGGCAAGGCAAATAGCCAAGGAAGGGAAGACTACGAACCTTCTGCAAGCGATGTGCGAGAGCACCCCAAACCGTGAGTGCCAGACGACTGCGGCACCGTAGATGCCTGCACGCAATCGCTGGTATTCTTGAGCCTGTGATCCGCATTCCCCTCGCTCGCCAATCTGCCCTTTTTGCCTTGTGCGCTGTTCTCGCGCTCTCCGCCTGCAGCAAAGAAAAGCAGGCTGTAGAAGGTGTCGCCAGGTCGGCCGCCAACGCCGAGCATACGGCGCAGGCAAAAGCCACTCTCATTGATGCGCAGCGCGAATCGCTCAAGGCCGTGCCATTGCCCACCAAGAGCATGTATGTTGACGTGCATGACGCCTCGGCCTGGGCCAATCCCTTCATCACAGTAGAGGCTGACGCGCTCGACCTCCGCATTACCCTCGCGGATGCCAACACCAGCAGCCTGGGCCGTGACCCCATGCTCCGTCCCGCAGCCGCACGCCGTCAGGAGATGCAGATCCGCCCCGCTGACCTCAGTGAAGCCATCGTCGACATCCCCGCCAGCGCCTGGCGCTATGGCCGCGTAGTCGCCGTGGCCGAGTCACCCGAAGCATCTCCGAAAGACCGCCCCGCCATTCGCCGCAGCATGGAAAAGGTCATCCAGCAGCTCAATGACCTCGGCATCGTCGTTGAAGAGTGGCCCGGTCGTTGAGGCTGATTGCAGATTCTGGCGTGACACCGTATTGGCAACTACGCCTCATCCCATACCGGACCCAGCCGTCTCTGTATTTCTCGCTCCCCCGCACAAATCCCTGCGGTACACTGCTGCCCACGGGTGAAAAATGCAGGACAGTCAAGCGCAGTTGCTTGCTGCAACAGGCAACCATCAGGGTGTCTTTGACGGCTTCAACGTCAATGGCGGTTCACTACCAGATCGACAACGGTGGCCGAGGCTGGCACCGCACCGCCTTTCCCGGTAAAGATCCGGTCAACGTCTATTGGTATTCCAGTCAGCGCTTTTACCCCGCAAAAATCGACTTCGTTACGGAGCCCTCAAGCCAGATTCGCCTCGAAGTCCGCGACGAAATCACCTTCATCCCCATGATGAAAAGACCGCCATCTTCAAGGCCATTGCCGCGTGGGACAAGGCCTGACCCAGAATCCTTACCCCGCATTTCCTTTCCAGCACCCAACCAAAAAGCAGATTCATCCACTACCATTCACCCGTGAGTACTTTCACCATCCTCACCAACCCACCGCAGCTCGAGCACGAGCGCTTCTCCGCGCGTCGCGAGCTCGAGTCTCACCTCAGAGCCACTGTTCGCGGCGAAGTTCTCTTTGACCCTGGCTCCCGCGCGCTCTACGCAGCCGACGCATCAAATTACCGTCAGCTTCCCATCGGAGTCGTCTATCCGCGTGATGCTGCCGACGTTGAAACCGCGATCGCCGCATGCCGCGCCGCCGGCGCAGCCATCCTCCCGCGCGGGGCAGGCACTTCGCTCGCCGGCCAGTGCGTCAACGTCGCCGTCGTCTTTGATTTCTCCCGCTACATGAACGCGCTCGGCTCCATCGAACCCGAAGCGAAACTGGCCACGGTCCAGCCCGGCATCGTCCTTGATCGCCTCCGCGACGCAGCCGAACTCCACCACCTCACCTTCGCGCCGGACCCCGCAACACATTCGCGCTGCACCCTCGGCGGCATCATCGGCAACAACTCATGCGGCGTGCACGGCCTGCTCGGCGGTAAGGCCGTAGACAACGTCCAATCGCTGGACGTGATCCTCTACGACGGCACGCGCCTCACCGTCGGCCCCACCTCCAACGAGCAGCTTGAGACGCTCATCCGTCAGGGCGGCCGCGTTGGCCAGATCTATTCCGGCCTCGCGCGCATGCGCGACAGATACTCGTCCGAAATCAAGGAAAAATTCCCCAACATTCCGCGCCGCGTCTCCGGTTACAATCTCGACGAGCTTCTCCCCGGAAGCAACTTTAACGTCGCGCGCGCACTCGTCGGCAGTGAAGGCACCTGCGCCACCATCCTCTCCGCCACACTCAACCTCACCGCCAGCCCGCCTTATCGCGTGCTCATCGCGCTCGGCTTCTCAGATCCTTTCCTCGCAGCAGACGCTGTCCCCGCTGCGCTCGAACACAGCCCCATCGGCCTCGAAGGCTTTGATTCGCTGCTCATTGACTTCATGCACCGTAAAGGCCTCGCCGAGGGCGACGTTACTCTACTGCCTCCCGGACGCGGTTATCTGCTCGTCGAAATGGGCGCATGGGATCCCGCCGAGGCGCAGGCCAAGGCTGAAACCCTCGTCCGTGCGTCGCAAACCTGGATTGCCACCCCTGAAGCACGCATCTACAACGCCGCCGATGCAGCTCGTGTGTGGCATGTGCGTGAATCCGCACTCGGCGCCACGGTCTTCGTTCCCGGCGAGCCCGATGGCTGGGAAGGTTGGGAAGACGCCGGCGTTCCTCCCGCCCGTCTCGGCGACTATCTGCGCAAGCTCACCGCTCTTATGGCCGAGTACGGTTATCGCAGTCCGCTCTATGGCCACTACGGTCAGGGCTGCGTCCATCTCCGCATCAACTTCGACTTCCACACCGAGCCCGGCGTCCGAGCCTTCCGCGAGTTTCTTGACCGCGCCGCTGACCTCGTCCTCAGCTTCGGCGGTTCGCTCTCCGGCGAGCACGGCGATGGCCAGGCACGCGCCGCACTGTTGCCCAAAATGTTTGGCCCGGAGCTTATGCAGGCTTTCCGCGAGTTCAAAGCGCTCTGGGATCCCGATAACCGTATGAATCCCGGCAAACTCATCGATGCTGTCCGCGTCTATGACCCCACCGAGAATCTGCGCCACAGCCCGGCCGTCTACGCTCATCAACACGAAGATTCGGGTGCCCCATCCATTGATTCCAGAACCCGTCAGGGGTCTGGAATCAATGAGTGGGAAACACACTCGGGACCCGGCACGCATTTTGCCTTCGCCAAAGACGAAGGCTCATTCGCCCGCGCCACCGAGCGCTGCGTTGGCGTCGGTGCCTGTCGCAAAACCGTCGGCGGCGTCATGTGTCCCAGTTACCGCGCCACCGGAGAAGAGCAGCACTCCACGCGCGGCCGTGCGCGCCTCCTCTGGGAAATGCTCAACGGCTCGCTTCAGTCGGAAGGCTTCCAAAGCGAATCCGTGCATCAGGCGCTCGATCTTTGCCTCTCCTGCAAGGCCTGCAAAACAGAGTGCCCCGTCCAGGTCGACATGGCCTCCTGGAAATCCGAATTTCTTGCGCAGCACTATAAGGGCCGCCTCCATCCGGTGCGTCATTACGTCTTCGGATTCGCAGATAAGCTCGCGCGCCTCGGCTCCATCGCTCCCGGACTCACCAACGCCATCCTCACCGGACCCGCCAGTCCGCTCGTCAAGCGCGTCCTCGGCATTGCGCAGGGCAGGGAACTGCCCCGCCTCGCAACAGAGTCGTATCAAAAATCACGAACCTCAGCGAGTCACCCCGAAGGAGTGGCCGCACCGCAGGTGCTCTTGTGGCCCGATACGTGGAACAACTACTACCACCCACCCACGCTGCACGCCGCGGAGAAAGTCCTCACCGCCGCAGGCTGCAGCGTCACCACACCGCGCAAACCCATCTGCTGCGGACGCCCCTTGTATGACTTCGGCTTCCTCGATGCCGCAAAGAACTACCTCGGCAACGTACTCAACCAGCTCGCGCCGGAAATCGAAGCCGGCACGCCACTCATCTTCCTCGAGCCAAGCTGCGCCAGCGTCTTCACTGATGAACTGCCCGAACTCTTCCCCGATGATCCCCGCGCAAAGAAGCTGGGCTCCCAGGTCCATCTTCTCGCCGACTGGCTCGCCGCCAACGCGCCTGACTTTGCCAAGGACTCGCTCACCGGTGCGCAGATTCTCGTCCACGGCCACTGCCATCACAAAGCCGACTTCGGCGGCCCCGCAAGTGAAATCGCCATCCTCCGCAACGCCGGAGCCGATGTTGAAATGATCCAGGCCGGCTGCTGCGGCATGGCTGGCCCCTTTGGTTTTGAGAAGGAAAAATTCGAAGTCTCGAAAGCCATCGCCGAAGACGGGCTACTCCCCGCCATCCGCTCTGCTGGACCAAGGACGATCCTCGTATCAGACGGTTTCAGTTGTCGCGAGCAGATTCACCAGCTCGGCCACGCACAGGCCCTGCACTTCGCGGAGGTCCTGGCCCGCACCTGCGGCTGCGGCGGTTAGTAATGTACGCGAACTCTCTCAACCCGTAGAAGTCTGTGCCCCATTCATCGCGCGTCTTCTGCGCGATGAGTGGGCGGGCAAATCCAGGACAGGCACAATCTCTCGCGATCAGCCATAGAATGTAGATTCCAGCAAATGCATCCCGGAGGGATGCAGCGAAAATAGCCCCGGATGAAGCGCGCACAAGCGCGCGGAATCCGGGGAAGGTACCCGATTCAAATTTGCCGCCCCGGAGGGCCGGCACGAATGAATCACAGTCTTATCGGCGCGCAAGCGCCACCCGCCGCACCGCAGGTGCCAAGCGCCACCCGCCGCACCGCAGGTGCCGTCAGATCAAATCCTTCTTCTCACCCTTGCCCAGCGCAGGAAAAATAGTCAGCCTTAAATGCGTCGCGCCATACGGCACCAGCGTCAGTGTCTTCTCTTCGCCAATCTTGTGGTATTCCACCTCCGGCAGCGGAGGCGTAAACAGTTGCTGCGGATTCTTCGGATTCGCCTGCAATTCCCAGTCCGCAATCGTCCGCCCAGGCACGGTCATCGTCACCGGCGGGTCCATCCACGGATCCTCGGTCATCGCCTTCCGCGTCAACTTCACCTGCTCATCCAGATGCGCCTCGTCCACCGTCAGCCCATAGTTCCACTCGCCCGCCGGCATTGCCTTCCAGCTCGGATATTCCGCTGTCGTGTACTTGGCCTCCACAATTGGCGTCCACTCCGCCTTGATGTCCAGCGCATAGACCAGCGGCCCATGTTCCACACCAATGCCGTCCTGCGGCCAGCGCGTCACTGCCAGCTTCATCGGCAGCGTCAGCGTTACTCGATCGCCCGGCTTCCAGCTCCGCGCAATCCGCGCAAATCCCTTGTCCAGGGCTGGCGTCTTCATCGCTTCACCATTGATTTCAATGCGCGGCTCCGCACACCACTCCGGAATCCGCAAACTCAGCGGAAACTCCACAGGCTTGTCCATGTGCAGGGTGAACGCGATCTCCTCCTCAAACGGATAGTTCGTCTTCTGCGCAATCTCAATCGGCTCGTTGTCCACGCCCACCGTTGCCTTCACGCGTGAGGGCCCATAGTGCACCGCCGCCAGTCCGCCCTTCGTGTCCTTCATCCACATGCGGATCACGAAGTTCGGAAATACTCTGTGTACGTTCCCGCCGCAGCATGCCGTTGCCTGTCCAGGGTTTGGCTGGAAGCCCATCTTCCTTCCGCCGTGCTCCATCACGTTGTGGTCTGAGTCCAGCGTCGCCAAAAACTGGTTCGGGCAGCTGAAATACTGCAGTGCCTTCCAGTCCTTCTTCAGCGCGCCAAAACCCGCGTTCAGGCAGCCGCGCTCCGTCGCATCGGCCCAGCGCGCATCGCCCGTCGCCATCAGCATGTAGCCCCAGCTCCACGCGTGGTCCGCAATATCGCATGTCTCGTGCGAATCCAGCGCCGTCCGTGTGCGATAAAACTCTGACGTCGACGGAATCCCGTCAATCAGCATGTGATGGTCAAACACGCGCCGCATCGCCGCGTGCGCAAAGCGCAGATACTCATCCTTGCCCGTATAGAGGTACAGAATCGCGGGTTGCTTCGCCGTCTCAATGTAGGTCACGCCATGCGCATCAATCGGCGTATCAGCAAACACGCGCATCGGAGAAAGGTCTCCCCCATCCGCATGCTCCATCGTCACAGTCAGGTAATCTGCCCACGCCTTCTCCGCCATCGCCAGCAAACGCGGATTCCCCGTCCGCTCATACGTCCATAGAATGTCTTCCACGTTCGTTATATTGCGCGTCGGCTTGCCATAGTCTTCCTTGTCGTTCAGGTAGTGCTTCTCCAGCGCTGCGGCCACATTGCGATTCACACCCGCTTCGCCCGTCGCCTCCACGCCCCGAAAGAATACGTTCTGCGGCCAGCGATGAAAGTCGTCCGTCGGCTGCTTCTCTCCAAATTCCTGCCGCGGATACTTGAAGAACTGCGGCCCAAGGTAACCATCCTTGTCGGCGTGGCTCAGTGTGTAGCGGATCGTCTTTTGCACCTTCGTGAGCAGCGCCTCGTCGCCCGTTACCAGGGCCAGTCGTGTTGCACCGTCCACCCAGTAGGCCATCTGCTCCCACGGCCACCAGGACTGTCCCTGCTCCTCGCCTGCCCAGTACGGCGAAGTGAACGGCCATGAAATCTCCGGCAGTTTCGAGCCCAGTTCCGCGGCCTGCTTATCCAGATAAAGCTTCAGCCAGCCCTCCGGCCGCACTGCGCCTGGCGCCAGCGGCGTCAGCATTGCAAACTTCGCTGGCGCAGCCGTCGCCTCCTCAGCCCCTGCTGCCGTCGCGCCCATCTCCGCCGCAGCCAGCATGGCTCCGCTCATCAGCGCCAGCCGCAAAAATTCCCGCCGGTCCAATTCGCTCTTGATTCCGTTATCCGCGCCACTGCTCAACGCGCGACACTCATCGCCGCCCTGCATCTTCCCCTGGTTGTCCACGAAATTCCCCTGCTCCAAAATATTGGATTATTCGATCTGCGCCACCCGCACCCGCGTGCAGGGCACGAGTCCCCATGCGCTTTCGTTCGTTTCCATCATAGTGCGCGCATCCCGCGGCTTTATCTCCCCCGCAACTGCTGGTACTCGCACTATGGTGACCATCGGTTGGCCAGCCCTGACACCCAATTCCTCTCCTCGCATGGAGCTGGATGGGAATCCATTGACTTCCAGCGAGCGAGGAGCGAAGAGCTTCCCCACCGCAGGTGCCGAGCGCGTAAGCGCCGTCTGCCCCACCGCAGGTGGTTGCCTGGAGGCCACGGATCTAATGGCGCGCAAGCGCCGTCTGCCCCACCGCAGGTGGTTGCCTGGAGGCCACGGATCTAATGGCGCGCAAGCGCCGTCTGCCCCACCGCAGGTGGTTGCCTGGAGGCCACGGATCTAATGGCGCGCAAGCGCCGTCTGCCCCACCGCAGGTGGTTGCCTGGAGGCCACGGATCTAATGGCGCGCAAGCGCCGTCTGCCCCACCGCAGGTGGTTGCTTGGAGGCCACGGATCTATTGGCGCGCAAGCGCCGTCTGCCCCACCGCAGGTGGCTAATTTAGGCAAATTTCGCTTAAGTGCAAGCCTCCTGCGGCGGGTTTGGCCACAATACAATCGCCACCCCCGCCCTCGCAGGCAACAAAATGCACGCCGAATTCCCATGCACCGGTTGCACTCTCAAAGCGGCGCTCATTTCCTCACCGCAACCCTCCTTTTTGGCCATACGATTCTCGCCATTCCCTTGGTCCCCGGTCCCTGTTTCCATGCGGTAACATAGACCTTCATCCCACAGAGGTCGCGCATGTTCGTCGTCGTCTGGCAGTTTGAAATCGCTGAAGAAAACATTGCCGCTTTTGAGGCTGCCTATGGTCCCGAAGGTTCCTGGGCCCAGCTCTTTCGCTCCTCGCCTGAATACCGTGGCACCGAGCTGCTCCGCGACGCCTACATCCCCGGCACCTACCTCACCATTGACCGCTGGACCAGCGAGGACGCCTTCCGCGCTTTCCGCCGCGATAATGACGCCGCCTATGAAGCGCTTGACCGCGCCTGTGACGCCCTCACGCAAAAGGAAACCCGCATCGGCGCCTACTCAGTCTGACCTTCGCCCAGCCATCGCATCCCCTCATTCCATAAGGCAGTGACCTGCCCGCTACCCATCCAGCCGGTTCTGTCCTATACTGTCCCTCATGCAGCCGGAAGCACCTATATTGAGCTGTATCTAGATTTTCACTCTTTCTTCGCTTTTTCTCCTGTTGTTCCTTTTCCCATCCTGCTAGAATCCATTCGACTCATTTGCCCGAATTGCGCCATTATTCTCGCATTTGGCGGGACGCAACCGGCCACAACCTATTCATTTGTAAGGAGTTTCCATGGCCTCCGCTGACGACCGCGCCAAAGCAGTTGAACTGGCCCTTTCACAAATCGAAAAACAATTCGGCAAGGGCTCCATTGTTCGCCTCGGCTCCAAAGAGGCCATTCTGCCCATCGCTGTGATCTCAACGGGATCCATCAGCTTCGACGCCGCCCTCGGCGTGGGGGGCATTCCCCGCGGTCGCGTTACTGAGATTTATGGTCCTGAATCCTCGGGCAAGACCACCATCACGCTCCAGATCATCGCCGAGGCACAGAAATCCGGTGGCCTGGCCGCCTTTGTCGATGCTGAACACGCACTCGACCCTGCCTATGCCCAAAAACTCGGCGTCGATACTGACAACCTCCTCGTCTCGCAGCCTGATTCCGGCGAACAAGCGCTCGAAATCACCGAGGCTCTTGTCCGCTCCGGCGCCATTGACGTGCTCGTTGTTGACTCCGTTGCAGCCCTCGTGCCCAAGGCCGAACTCGACGGTGAAATGGGTGACTCGCACGTCGGCCTCCAGGCACGCCTTATGTCCCAGGCCCTCCGTAAGCTCACCGGCACAGTCTCCAAGTCCCGCACCGCACTCATCTTCATCAACCAGATACGCGAGAAGATCGGCGTCATGTTCGGCAATCCCGAAACCACCACCGGTGGCCGTGCGCTCAAGTTCTACTCCTCTGTTCGCGTCGATATCCGCCGCATCGCAGCCGTCAAGGATGGCGACGTCGTCGTCGGCAACCGTACCAAGGTCAAGATCGTCAAAAACAAGGTCGCCGCACCTTTCCGCGATGCCGAGTTTGACATCCTTTACGGAGAAGGCATCAGCCGCGAGGGCGACGTTCTCGACCTTGGCGTTGCGCATAACATCGTCGAGAAATCCGGCGCGTGGTACAGCTACGCAGGCGACCGTATTGGCCAGGGCCGCGAGAACACACGCAACTTCCTTAAAGAGAACAGGGATATCTTCGTGAAGATGGACGCAGAGGTCCGCGCCAAGCTCGGAATCGGCGCTGCCTCCAAGGCCGAGGTTCCTGAGGTTCCTGCCTCCGGTCCCGCCGAAGCCAAAGAAGCCGTCAAGCCTCGCCGAGGATAAGCGCAACCCGTTGCAGCGCGCGGAGCATGTCTCCGCGCGTTTTCTTTTCCCTATTCGCGCGTTAGCCCAATCGCCTGCATCAGCTTCAGTGCATTGCTCGACTTCGCCACCCCAGGCTGCAGCTTGAAGTCGAACACCAGCTTTCCATCCACCAGGCGATCTTCAAAGTGCCCATTTGCCGCATTCCCGTCCATTGTCTCGGGAATGCGCGTGAGCGCCAGATCGTGCGTGGTGACTATTCCAATCGCACCGCGCTCCACCAGTGAACGGACAATCAGTTCCGTTCCCGCCGCGCGATCATGCGAGTTTGTCCCTGACAGCAGTTCATCGAGCAGAAACAGCACCGGCGTCGCTCCCTCCGCTATGTCCGCAATCTGCTTCAGCCGCTTAATCTCCGCATAAAACCGCGAGACGCCGCCCTGCAGTGAATCGAGCACACAAATCGATGCACCCACCGCCAGCGGCGACATGCGCAGTCTCCGTGCGCGTACCGGTGCGCCGCATTGTGCCAGCACCGCATTTAATCCCGTCGCACGAATCAGCGTGCTTTTTCCAGCCATATTGGGCCCGCTGATGATCAGCAGTTGCACGCCTCTGCTCAAAGCCAGATTGCTTGGCACCGTCGTGGCAGAAGGTAGTAACGGATGCGCCATCTCCTCGGCCTCGAATCGCGCGCTTCCTTCTGTCACTTCAGGCCACGTATCCGCAGGGTGCTCATACGCATATCCTGAGAGAGCTGCCAACGACTCCATCTCGCCTACAATCTCCAGCCAACCGGCGATTGCGCCGCCAAACTTCCTGCGCCAGCGCACTGCCAGTGTCCCCGCCTGCAGGCTGTAGAAAATGAGCTTGTCTGTAAACCGCACAATCATGTTGTCGCGCGACTCAACCCACTCTCCAATGCGCTTGAGCTTTCTGAGCGCCACCGTCGCGGAAACCCCATCCGTCCGCATTCTCTGTTGCAGTCCTGCAAAGCGCGGCGCGGCGCAATCCTCGTTCTCCAGCACCACCATCACTTCCAGCAGCAGATTCAATTCCGCTGCGGCCTCTTCCACCGCTTGAATATTGGCTTCCGCCCGCTCGCGTACAAACCTGCTCAAACCCAGGTTCACTACGGCCATAATCGCCATCGGCAGATAATTCTGATGCACAACAGACCAAACCGAACTCGCCACTAGCAGTACTGCCAGCACCGCCGCCACAATCGATAACAATTCCTGTCCCGGTGCTTCCTTCTGTCCTGCCCATTCCAGCACGTCATCAAATCGCACGCCCCGCTTTACCGCTGCGCCCGCAATAAAAAGCTGCTCACGAAACTCATATCTGCCTTGCAACGAGCGCACAGCTTCCTGCCGCGCCTGAACCTCTTTCGGCTCGGCCCGCTCCAATAGCCACTGCGCCAGAGTCTTCTGTCCAGCTTCCATCCGGCATGTGCAAAGCAATTCGAACAGTGATCCTTCGCCAAAAAGATCCAGATCCCGAGCATATGGATGCGCCGGATTCAGATAGCGCAGTCCCGCCTCGCCCGTTCCAGCCCATTTGTTCTCAATCCGTGCCAGACCGTGCTCGTAAAACCGAATCATCGCGCGGATCGTTTCAATCCGTTTCAGCACGCGCTCGTGCATCACCGCCAGTATGGCGAAGACCAAAACACCGGCGGAAAGCGGTCCAACCCCACGACCCGCATACGCAAACCAGACAATTCCCGCCGCAAGTGCCAGACCCAGAACCACCTTGCTGATGCCCAGCCACCGGTCGCGTTTGAGTTTTTCGTACAGATCTGCTTCGCATTCCTTCAATCGCCGCTGGTAGCACGCGTCTGCGGGCTCGGCGTCGCGTGTTTTCTCTGTGTTGCGCGTCTTCATCGTTATCTGCCCATGGTCCACGTCCAGCATACGCCGCGCTTTTTCTGCAGTTTCCGCCCATTTCCCTTCGCCAGTTGGAACGGAACGTCGCAGCCTCCTTTTACGTACCAGAACCATGGTGAATGCAGGTGGTTTCTGCACTAAACTGGCTGCTATGACGGCAGAAAATCCGGCGATGACAAGCAACACCCGAGCGGTGCGACCAGGTGCAAGCACCCGGCTCCTCGCGCTCGCGCTTGTCTTCGTCTGCGTTACGCTCCTTCCGGCTCAATCTGCCAAACCCGCTCAGGCATCGCAAACTGGCGTTCCAGCCCCACCTCCGCTGATACTTCATTCAGTCCTCACACTTGATGGTCCCTGGCGTTTTCAGATTGGTGACGATCCCAACTTCTCTTCGCCCGCTTTCGATGACTCCAGTTGGGCCTCCATCTATCTCAGTAAGCCACTTACGGAGCAGGGAATCGGCTCCTACTCCGGCTTTGCCTGGTACCGCATCCATATCCAGTCCAGTCAGCTTGCTGCACTCGGTTTCGACACGGCAAATACTGGGCCCGAAGTCCTCGTTACCGGCGCCTCTGTCGGCCAGCTTGCTCTCTATGTCAACGGACTTCAGACAGGCCGCACCCAGGGCATGTCGGATGAGCTCTCGGCCTATCAGGCGCCGCCGTTCATCGCTTCGCTCTCATCGCCTGCGGCAGACGGTTCCCGCGTCCTTGCCATTCGCACATGGGCTCCCGCCAACGTCACCATCGGCAGAGGGCTGCTTACAAAAGTGCAAATTGGCGAACCTTCAGCGCTCGCCACCCTCCGTCAGTCCGCGCTTGCCAGTGCTTGGACCGGAGGAACAATCGCAGTTCTCTTCATCTCATTTCTTTTTTTCTGCGTTGCTTTCCTCGGTGCTGCCCTCTATCTTGCGCAGCGCAACCACCCCGAATATCTCTGGCTTGCCCTTCTCTGTCTCACCGTCTGTTTCAACGGCATCGCTGAAGCACTCTTCGACCTGGCTTTTATTCCGCTCGGCACCTTTCAACTTTTTGGCCGTTTCGGCGGACACATCTTCATGGCTGTCACTCTTGAGTTCGTTCTCCGCTTCACCGCAGGCAACTGGCGTAGAACGGTGCGCGGCACTCAGATTGCTGTCCTGTTGATTCCGTTTTTTGCCTTCCTGCCCTCGGTTTCGCTTTATCAGGTTCTCTCTGTTTCAGCCGAAGTCTTTTTCCTGTCGCTTGCTTGTGCACTCCTCTTTTTCGCATGGCGCCATGGCCGCCGCGATGCTGGCGTCATGCTTATTCCATTTTTTCTGGCAGCCACAGCTGATTCGGCCAACACCGTCATCGACTACTTCGCTTCCATCCATCTGCTGCCGTCAAGCTTTGCGGCCCATGCGTATTCCCTCGGCCCAATCAGCTTCAGCATCAGCACTGTCTCTTACACTGTCTTCCTCTTCAGCCTGGTCTCAGTCATCCTCTACCGCTTCATCCGCGTCTCACAGGATGAACAGCGTTCCGCGGCGGAAATTTCCGCTGCGCGCAGCGTGCAGGCACTGCTCATTCCCACGCAATTGCCGCGCAGCCGGCACTTCGTTCTTGAGAGTGCGTACCTTCCCATCAACGGAGTTGGCGGAGACTTCTTCCAGGCCCTCCCATTAAAAGATGACTCGCTCCTACTCGTGGTAGGCGACGTCAGCGGAAAAGGCCTTCAGGCCGCCATGAACTCCTCCACGCTCGTCGGCGCGTTGCGCAATGAGCTCTCGCACGATCCGGCAACCATCCTCGCGCACCTCAACCGCGTACTTATCGGCGCGGTTGCTGTTCCCGGAGCTGTACCCGAACTTGACGCAGCCCCCGGCTTCGCTACTTGCCTTTGCGCGCGTATCTATCCTGACGGAACCATGACCATCGCCAATGCTGGACACCTCAGCCCTTACTGTGACGGCCGTGAAATGGAGATTGAACCAAGCCTGCCGCTCGGAGTCATCGCCGACGTCGAATATGTTCAGACCGCGCACACCTTCTCCAAGGGTGAACGTATCGTCTTCGTCTCTGACGGCGTTGTAGAAGCCGCCAATGCACAGGGTGAGCTCTTCGGCTTCGATCGCACCCGCCAGGTCTCCAACGAGTCCGCGCGTTACATTGCCCAGACCGCCAAACACTTCGGCCAGACTGACGACATTACCGTCGTCTCCCTCTATATCGCGTCAACGGACGGCACGCCGCGCACCTCCACCGCCGGACATGCGCAGCTGAACGCGGTAGAATCCGCTTAGCAAACCATGTCTGTCCGCGCAATCTATCCCGGCACTTTCGACCCGCCCACCAATGGGCACATCGATCTCATCCAGCGCGGCTCCAAACTCTTTGACCACCTCATCGTGGCCATCCTCAACAATCCCGTCAAGAACCCGCTCTTCACCGTCGACGAACGCGCCACCATGCTCATGGAAGCCACCCGTGCACTTGGCAATGTTTCGGTCGCCACCTTCGACGGCCTCATGGTCGAATTCGCCCGCGCACAGAAGGCTACTGCAGTCCTGCGCGGTATCCGCGCCATCTCTGACTATGAGTACGAATTCCAGATGGCGCTCATGAATCGCCGCCTCGCGCCCGAAATCGAAACCGTCTTCCTTCAGCCAGCCGGCCGTTACTCCTTCGTCAGCTCCCGCATGGTCAAAGAGGTCTTCTCATTCGGCGGCGACATCTCCGGCCTTGTTCCACCCAACGTCCTCAAGCGCCTCAAGGGCCGCATCAACGGCGCATAGCGCTTCCACTTCCACGCGCCATCTTCTCGCAGTCCTGCTGCGGACTCATTCCGCTGAAGACTTGAAGTACCCCGCCAGGCAGTTGTACAACCATCCAAAGATCGCTCCACCAATCAGTCCATCTGCCGTTGCACAGAGAGTCACAAGCGCAATTTGTCCGGCACTCGCGTCTGCTCGATAGCCGGGATAAATCGAGGCCATCGCATGCAGAAAACTATAGCCATATCCAGTCCAAATCAAATTGGCCACTGCCACCAGCAGGACGACCGCTCCCCAGAAGATCGCGCATCCCACTGCCAGAGCTTTCACGTTGAATTTCATGGCGTACTCCTTACTTACTCGAGATTCGCCTAGAGTCTACGCCGTTGCCTGGGGTCACTGTGTTGTCGTTCATTCAATTGCTATCCATGTGCAGCCATCTTCACTCATACCGCAACGCCACCATCGGATCGACCTTCGAGGCTCTCTGCGCCGGGAGATAACCGGCCAGAAGGGCCACTCCAAAGAGCAATCCGGCCGACGCCATCAGGCTGAGCAATTCACTGCCGTGCAACCCATACAACATGCTCTCGATGAGGCGGTGACCCAAAAGCGTAATCGGAACCCCGATGACAATACCGGCTGAAACAAGCAGCAGCGTTTCGCGCATTACCATCCAGCGCACGCTCGCGCGCCCCGCGCCCAGTGGGATGCCGACCGAATGCTGTTTGCCATTTCAAACCCAAAGAGGGGCCTTCAACCCACCCAATTGAGGCATGTATCTCCTTGCGGCTCTGCTTAACATCCCCTTCAGCACCAAGGAGGCAATCGCATGACGCATGTACCACCTGACGGTCTGGTTCTCGTCCCCGGCGGGACGCTCATCACCGCCACTGCTGAAGAGGGCAGGGCACTGGCGCTCACCATGGCCCGCCACATGATTCACAACATCCAGCCCGACCTCAACCAGTTGCAGGCTGGCCGACCCACATACTCCGTCAACCCCGACAGTCTCATCGCCTGCAGCCAGGTTGTTGCCATTGAGTTCCAGACCATCGCTGCTGCCAACAACTACTGGTGTAAATAGAGAACTCCACCCACTTTGGGACTGTGTGATGGCCTTCACATAGCTTGTGTCGTGTGTTTCCTCACCGCGCAGAATCTGACACAATAGAAGCATTATGACCGTCGCTGCTCCCGCCAAAGTCTTCGCCGATCGCATCGGCCGCATTGAAGTTTCAGCCACCATGGCCGTCGCCGCGGAAGCCGCCAAGCTTCGCGCGCAGGGCGTCAATCTCGTCGACTTCGGCGCGGGCGAGCCGCACTTCGCCACGCCGCAGCACATTAAAGACGCCGCTATCGATGCCATCAATGCCAACTTCACTCGCTACACTGTCGTTCCCGGCATCCCTGACGTGCGCAAAGCCATCGTCGAGCGCCATGCCGCCGACTTCGGTTCCAGCTACTCCATCGACGAAGCCATCTTCACCACCGGTGAAAAGCACGCGCTCTTCAATGCCGTGCAAATTCTCGTCGACCACGGCGACGAAGTCATCCTGCCCGTGCCCTATTGGGTCAGCTTCAAAGACATCATTCAGTACGCCGGCGGCAAGGTTATCTTCCTCGAAACCAGCGAAGCGGAAAACTTTCGCATTACGGCCGACGCCATCGAGAAGGCCATTACCCCGCGCACCAAGGCCATCATTCTCAACTCGCCATCCAATCCCGCCGGTTCCATCGTCAGCGCAGAAGACCTTGAGCGCATCGTCCGCCTTGCTCACGAGCGCAACATCTATCTGCTCCTCGACGAGTGCTACGTCTACCTGAACTATGAGGGCACACCCGTCTCCGCCGGCTCCTTCACCTGGGCCAAGGAGCACATGGTTGTTCTTGGCTCGCTCTCCAAAACCTACGCAATGACCGGCTGGCGCGGCGGTTTCGCCCTCGCTCCCAAGTCCATCATTAGCAATCTCAGCAAGCTTCAGTCGCAGCAGACCTCCAATGCGACCTCCATCGTGCAGAAGGCTGCCATCGCAGCTCTCGCGGGCTCGCAGGAGTGCGTCGCCAAGTTCCGCGCTGAGTTTATCGAGTTGCGCGACCACATGCTCAGCCGCCTGGCGGAAATCCCCGGCGTCACTTGCACTAAGCCCGTTGGCGCCTTTTACGTGTATCCCAATGTTTCTGCCTATATCGGCAAGGGTGGTATCAAGTCCGCAACCGAGTTGGCCACCCGTCTGCTCCACGAAGGCCACGTCGTCACCGTCCCCGGCGAAGCCTTCGGTACAGCCGAGCACATCCGCCTCTCCTACCCCGTCACCCGCGAAACCATCGACGAGGGCGTCAAGCGCATGGGCAACTTCCTCACCAGCCTCTAACGTTTTCAGAAATCTATCACTGGCAGCGCGGCTCAATGTATTCGAGCCGCGTTTCTAATTTGCAGGCTGCTCGTGCTCCACCACTGCCGCTCCCACCCACTTTGGCTGTGCGCCCCATGCCTCCATCAGGCCCATCTGTCTGCAAAACGGGCATCCCGTCGCCGGATGGTGCTTCTGGCAGTGCGGGCACACCGCGCCGGTTGCAAACGTGTCGAATACCCCATTGCATAAGTCGCACTTCCAATACTCGCCAATCGGCGGAGCCTGCCCGCAACTCGGGCACTTGTACTCATCCCGCCGCGCCAGCTTGTCCACCTTCATCAGCTCGCGCGCGTACTTGATGCTTCGCCAGCAGCTCATGCCCATGTAGGCCGCAATCAAAATCGTCCAAACCGACCCGCCTGAGATCCCCAGAGCCAGCAAACCCGCCGTGCCCACCACACCCAGCCACGAGGCCACCAGCAGGCTCTTGCTCTTTCCCAGCCAGAACCACAGCAGCGACCACAAAATCTTCCCGCCATCCAGCGGATATACCGGCAACATGTTGAAGGCAAACAGAATCCCGTCCAGCCACACCAGGTTTACCAGAAATCTGTAGGCGTCCATATTTGAGTACTGCAAGCCCGCATGCCACGCCCACGTTTCCGCTCCCAAAAACACCGGAAACAGTGCCACATTCACCAGTGGACCGGCCACAATGCTCCACAGCACGGCACCCGGCCGCTGCGGCGGGTCCACATATGCCACGCCACCCAACGGCCACAGCATGATCTGATTCGCTGTTCCACCCACCTGACGGCAGGCCAGCGCATGCCCAAACTCGTGCAGCAGCACAATGGCAAACAGTGCCAGATACTCCAGAACATTCCACACGACCGATTGGTAACTGCCGCGGCGAATCTGAATCTCAATCAGCGCCACCACAAACCACGACCAGTGCAGATACAGGTCAATTCCCGCCACACGCGTCAAATGAATCGCGCCACTGCGCTTTGTTGGCATAGCCGCTAGCTTACCCCATCACTCCCCCGCGTCGCCGAAGTGTGCGCTTGCCAAAGCTCTTCTGGCGGGTAAGCGCCGTCCGCTCCATGCAATGGTGCCGCATGCTGAGAAGTGACCCGTAAAAAGTGCGCGCCATCACTGGGCAAACGTGTTCCCGGTCAGTTACGATTGGCTTTCCATGCCGAGCCCCATTGATTTTCGCCCAGTTATCCTCGCCGGTGGCAGCGGAACCCGCTTCTGGCCGCGTTCCCGCCGCGCTCGCGCCAAGCAGGTCCTTGCCCTTGACGGTGAACGCTCCATGATTCAGCAGACCGTCGAGCGCCTCAAGCCGCTGGCCACGCAGAAGAGCATGTGGGTCATCACCAATGAGTTCCTTGCCGGTGAAATCGCTGACCAGCTCTCCGGCGTTCCCCGCAATCAGATCGTCGAGGAGCCCTGCGCCCGCAATACCGCGCCAGCCTGCGGCCTGGCCGCCTTCCTTATTGAGCGGCAGAATCCCGACGCTATCATCGGCATCTTCCCGTCCGACCACGTCATCGGCGACGAGCCACGTTACCTCAAAGCCATCCAGCGCGCCATCGCCCTGGCCGCTGCGGGCGAAAATATGGTCGTCCTCGGCATCGAGCCCACCCGCCCCGAGACAGGCTACGGCTATATTGAAACCGGCGATCTGACAACCGACGGTTCCGCGCTCCATGTCCGCCGCTTTACTGAGAAGCCAAATCTCATGCGTGCCGAGGAGTTTGTTGCTGCCGGCAATTATTACTGGAACTCCGGCATGTTCCTGTGGTCAGCCCGCACGCTCGCCAACGCCGTCCGCGAGCACCTGCCTGAGACTGCGCCCTATCTTGAGGAGATCGCCGCCGCTTACGGCACAGAGCACTTCGAAGAAACCTTCCGTAAGCTGTACGGTAAGTGCGAGAACATTTCCGTCGATTACGCCGTGCTCGAACCTCGTTCGGCCAAGGGCGTCCAGCACTCGCGCCTCTTCTGCCTGCCAGCCGAGTTTGCATGGAACGATCTCGGCTCCTGGGCCTCGCTCTATGAGTACCAGCTTGAAACCCGTCTCCGCGGCGATGGCGACGGCAACGTCTCCGACACCGATGGCCACCTGACCATCGAGGCCGGCAACAATTACATCTATAGCCCCAAAAAGTTCGTCGCCCTCGTAGGCGTGGAAAACCTCGTCATCGTCGATACCGAGGACGCTCTCCTCATCGCTCACCGCGACCATTCCCAGGACGTCGGCAAAATCGTCAAGGAACTGGGTCAGACCGGACGCGAAGAGCTGATTTAGCCTTCCATGCAATTCGCCAAACGCCTCCGTCCCGGAATCCGATCTGGCGAAATCACGTGCACCATCCGCATCTGGAAGAATCTGCGCGTCCACGTCGGCGGCCGCTACAAAATGGAAGACGGCGAAGTCGAAGTCGATTCCATTGAGCCTATCGGCCTGCCCGATATCACACCTGTGCTGGCCCGTGCCTCAGGCTTCGCCGGCGTCATTGATCTGCTGAAGGTCGCCAAACACGGCTCCGGCGACAAGATTTTCCTCATTCACTTCCACTACATTCCGTCAAAGCCTCAGAGAAAGCATCGAACAGTCTGAGGTATTCGAAAATCAAGCAGTGTGATGAACCTGCCTCACGCAAATCGGTGAATTACCCAATGTGCATCCTGAATTCCATTCGTTAGACTCGTCCAAGGAGATTGCGCCCCCATGCCCCACCCCCAGATCAAATTCGGCACTGACGGCTGGCGCGGCGTTATTGCCGACGACTTCACCTTCGCCAACGTCCGTACCGCCGCCGCCGCCATTGCCGCTTACATCCACGCCGAAGAAGACCCGAAGAAGGGCCTCTGCATCGGCTATGACACCCGTTTCGGCTCGCGCGCCTTCGCACAGGCCTGCGCGGAAGTCGCCGCCTCCACCGGCATCCCCGTCTTCCTCGCCAATGACATAACCCCCACGCCCGCACTCTCCTTCGGCGTCCGCGAGCGCAAGGCCGCCGGCGGCATCATGATCACCTCCTCGCACAATCCCGCGCAGTGGAACGGCGTCAAATACAAAGCCTGGTACGGCGGCTCCGGCAAGCCCTCCATCATCGCGGCCATTGAAACGTATCTCGGCAAGCCCGTTCCGCAAGCGTCTACCACCCCGCGCCCATTCGAAGCCGTCGACTTCCTCCCCACTTATCTCGCCGCCATCAAGTCCTTCGCTGACCTCGATCTCATCGCCAAATCAGGCTTCAAGTTCGCCATCGACTCCATGTACGGAGCCGGCCGCACCATCTTGTCGGACATCTTTACCCGCATCGGCGTCGATCACGTCACAGATTCGCGGCAATGTCGATCCGCTCTTTCCCGGCATCAACCCTGAGCCCATCGAGCCCCACATCCGCGCGCTCGGCGATGCCTGCGTCGCGCACAAATGCCACGCCGGCCTCTGCACTGATGGCGACGCCGACCGCATCGGCGCCACGGACGAGCACGGCAACTTCGTCGATCCGCACAAAATCTTTTCCGTCCTCCTTAGCCTGGGTGCTCAAGCCGCAAAGGCTGGCCCGGCGCCGTCACGCGCGCCTTCAACACAACCAAAATGCTCGACCGCATCTGCGCCAAATACAGCCGCGAACTCATCGAGCACGGCATCGGCTTCAAGTTCGTTTGCGACTACATGCTTGAGCGCGAAATCCTCATGGGCGGCGAAGAGTCCGGCGGCATCGGGTTCCAGCGCCACCTGCCTGAGCGCGACGGCCTGCTCAACGCGCTCCTCCTCGCCAACGTCATGGCTGAAGAGAAGAAGACCCTTGGCCAGCTCGTCGCCGATCTCCAGGCCGAGTACGGCGAGCACCACTACGGCCGCATCGATCTCCACATTCCTGACGACATCAAGAACGCCGCCATCGCCAAGGCCCGCGCGCTCCCCGTCGGTGATGCTTCCATCGCCGGCATGCCCATCCTCCGCCAGGAAACTCTCGACGGAGTGAAATTCTATCTGGACAATCCGGAAGCGAAGCAAAAGAAAAACGCCGCCGAAACCTGGATTCTCTTCCGCGCCTCCGGCACTGAGCCGCTTATGCGCATCTACACCGAATCCACCTCACCGGAGAACGTGCAAAAGCTCCTTGCTTCGGGCCGCGCCTTCGCCCTCGGCGAATAAACACATCTCATTGATAGGTAGTGTCATCCTGGGCGAAAACAGGCCGCGCGATGCGCGGCCTGTTAGTTCGAAGAACCTGCATTCGTTCTTGTCCACTGCTTACTGTTCGCTGACCACTGCCCTCGGCAACACCACATTCCGCTGCTTCGCCAGCCTCCGCGTCATCACCTGGAAGTGATACCCCATCACCGCCAGAGTCATGGCCGCGCCAAAGCAGTGACGGTACCGCGTTGCCGCCGTCGCCACAAACTTCCAGTAGCTCCACTGCGCGCGCCCAAACACACCCTGCCGCACAATCGACATCACCAGCGCACGCATGTTCGCGCGCGTCATCAGTCGTTCTTCATGTTCCACGCGTGTCCGCTTCTCCGGCTTGGGATGAGTCCTGTTTAAATACACTTTCACCCGCTCGTAGTACGCGCCGCTGGCATAAATCCGCTTCAGTACGGAGCGGTAGCCTTCCACCAGCCGCGCCGCATCCATGCGCGGCAAAAAGTTCAGGCTCACTGAGGTGTTGTCCCCCGCATCGTTGTGCACAATGCGCCCCTCACTGCGTAGTCGCCGGAAAAGTTGTGTTCCCGGCATTGCCTGCAGCAGCCCCACCATCGCAATGGGAATCCCGCTCTCGGTGATGAACTCCACCATGCGGTCGAAGATGTCCTCGCGGTCCGTGTCGAAGCCCAGGATGAAGCCGCCCATTACCTGCATCCCGTAGCTCTGGATGCGTGCCACGCTTTCCAGCAGACTGCGCCGCGTGTTCTGGAGCTTGTTGCTTGCTTTCAGCCCCTGCTCGTCCGGCGTCTCAATGCCCAGAAACACTGACTTGAAGCCCGCGTCTTTCATCAGCTGCATCAGCTCTTCATCGTCGGCCAGGTTCAGTGAGGCTTCCGTAATCAGCGGAAACCCGCCATCGTTCCGGGCACGCCACTCCGCCAGCGCTGCCAGCAGCACCTTGGCTCGCACCTTGTTGCCAATAAAGTTGTCGTCCACAATAAACACGGAGTCGCGCCAGCCCGCGCGCTTCAATTGGTCGAGCTCCGCCAGCACCTGCTCCGCTGACTTGGTCCGCGGCCGCCGTCCATAAATTTCGATTATGTCGCAGAACTCGCAGTTGAACGGGCATCCGCGCGAGTACTGCACCGTCATCGTCGAGTAGCGATTCATCTTGATCAGGCTCAAGTCGGGCAGGGGACTGTTTTCCATCGTCGGCCGCTCCGCCGCCTTGTACAAAGCCTTCGCCGTGCCCGTTTCCAGCGCGCGCGCCACCTCCGCCATCAGCTCTTCAGCCTCGCCAATCACCACGTGATCCACACCCAGCTCCGCCGCTGCAACGCTGCTGGTAATCGGGCCGCCTGCCACTGTGCGCACGCCCAGTGCGCGGCATCGCGCCACAATCGCCGCCAGCGCCTCCTGTTGAATCTGCATCCCGCTCAGCATCACCACGTCGGCCCACTTCAGGTCGCTGTCCCGCAGCCGCTCCACATTCGTGTCCACCAGCTTCTTCTGCCAGTGCGCGGGCAGCAGCGCCGCCACCGTCATCAGCCCCAGCGGAGGCTGCGCCGCACGCTTGCCCAGAAACTTCAGCGCGTGCTTGAAACTCCAGTACGTGTCAGGAAATTGTGGATAGACAAGAAGCGCGTTCATGGCTGCGAACTCCTCTGGAAGAGAGGGCTGCGTAAGCGCAACGCGGAAGGGCAATCGTGCCATCGTTTTCGTACCCATCCACAATCGCGCTCAACTGTGGCCGACTGGTCCTGCATCCATTCTCCCACCGCCCGCAGCGCCGCACCGTTCAAAATTGCTCAGTTGTGGCAGCCGAGCTCCGCGTGACAAATAAATCGCCATCTCGCTGCCCACTGTGCACTGCCCACTGTCTGCTGCGTATACTTTTCCTATGCACCACCCCGCAACCTCGCCGCCCTCATACGCCTGCGCACCTCGCGCAGCGGCGGCGGCTCGTGCCGCGGCCCCGGCCGCCTAGACACCGCCTCACCTCATCCCAATCCAAATCAGTTCCACTTCAGGTGCATCTCGCGATTTAGCGCGCCCTGATCCCTGACCCCTGATCGCTGTCCACTGTCATACTGGAGTAGTCATGGAAGAGTTCTCCCGCATTCAGCGTCTGCCCGCTTACGTCTTCAACATCACCGGTGAAATGAAAATGGCCGCCCGCCGCCGCGGTGAAGACATCATCGACTTCGGCATGGGCAATCCTGACGGCGCCACGCCCAAACACATCGTCGACAAGATGATCGAGGCTGCGCAAAAGCCGGTCACCCACCGCTACTCCGTCTCCAAGGGCATCCCGCGCCTGCGCAAGGCCATCTGCAACTGGTACAAGACCCGCTACGACGTCGACCTCAACCCCGACTCCGAGGCCATCGTCACCATTGGCTCCAAAGAGGGCATCGCCCACCTCTGCCTCGCCATCCTCGACGCGCGCGACACCGTCCTCGTTCCCAACCCGTCTTACCCCATCCACATCTTCGGCCCCGTCATCGCGGGCGCTCATGTGGTCAGCGTGCCGGTCCATGACCAGGAAAAATTCCTCGCCCAGCTTGAGGAAATCATTCCGCGCATGACCCCCCGCCCCAAGGCGCTCATCTGCAACTTCCCGTCCAATCCCACCACCCAGTGTGTCGATCTGCCCTTCCTCGCCCGACTCGTAGAGCTCGCGCGCCAATACGGCTTCTGGCTCATTCACGACCTCGCCTACGCTGACATCGCCTTCGACGGCTACAAGCCGCCCAGCGTGCTTGAAGTCCCCGGCGCCAAAGACGTGGCAGTGGAATTTTTCACGCTCTCCAAGTCCTACAACATGCCCGGCTGGCGCGTCGGTTTCATGGTCGGCAACCAGAAACTCGTCGCCGCCCTCGGCCGCCTCAAGTCCTACTTCGACTACGGCACCTTCACACCCATCCAGGTCGCCAGCATCCTCGCGCTTGAAGGTCCGCAGGACTGCGTCGCAGAAATCTGCGAAACCTACCGCCTCCGCCGCAATGTTTTAGTTGAAGGCCTCAACAAACTCGGCTGGACCGTGCCCATGCCCAAAGCCACCATGTTCGTCTGGGCTGAGATCCCCGAGCAGTACCGCCACCTCGGCTCGCTCGAATTCTCAAAGCTCCTGCTCACTGAAGCCAAAGTCGCCGTCTCTCCCGGCATCGGTTTCGGCGACTACGGCGACACCCACATCCGCTTCAGCCTGATCGAAAACGAGGAACGTACCCGCCAGGCCCTCCGCGGCATCCGGCAAATGTTCGCCAAACCTGCCTTGGTCGGATGACCATTGCCGGAGTCGCTAGTTGGAAATGCTGATCGCGACTCCGGGTTTGCCCGGGAACTTCGTGTCGTACAGGTAGTAGCCATCCCCGGCATAGTCCACGTATATATCGTCCTTCCGGTCCCAGTCTGTATCCCAGTATTCCGGGTAGCGGTCCATCATGGTCATCCAGTGGTCCGCATATTCAAAGCGAAGCAATCCACCATTGTTCCTGAACGGCACCTCCGCCATCCGAAAGGTGTGGCTCTTGCCAAAGCTTTTGCTGAACTCTTCCTCCGGCATGCGCGCGCCTTTATAGCCACCCCGCTGTTCCCACGTCTGGTGCTCTTTATCGAAATGGGTGGCGCGTTGCTGCCCTATTTCACCGCGTTGCCGTAGCTGTTCCGCAGTCTGCGCCTGCACTTCGGCAACGCTTAACGGCTTCACCTCGCCATTCGCGCTCTCGGCTTCCTGCTTCCTGTGTTCCTGCGCCAGTTTCTCTTGACTGTCCCTCTTACTGTGCCTGTCGCTTCGCAGCGTTAAAGCAAACACCACGCATGCTGCCAGCGCAGTAAGCAGCAATGCCACGTTTACAAAATCTATCTTTTTCATTGGTGCTGCCTCAATTCCTGCTTCCATCGGAGTAGCGCTGTTCGGTTGTTCGCGACAAACAACGCGGTGGGCCCCAGGAGCGGGCAGTCGCTCTACGGGCAAGTTCTTCAAGCGCAGGCCCGCAATGCATCCGGCACTTCGATACTATGCGCTTTTATGCCCCTTGTCCGCGCAATTATGTCCGCAGGTACCGCACCCAGCCCGTTCCGGCACGCAACCTGCTCCACGCCGAGTCTTTATTGGCCAATTCAACCACAGCCTGACCCCATACCTCTTTCGTCCACAGAAATCTCGCTCCGCATCCCCTGAAGTCCATCTGCCGGGCCCGTTATTCCTGACGCAATTCGGCCGCACATCAGTCTCCTGATGCGCGGCCATGAATCGCCGGGTCTATACCGGCTGGGGGAGGGAATTCTTCAGAACGAAATGCTTAACGCAATACCGGGCCTGCCTGGAAATTTGCGGTCGTAAAGGTAGTAGCCACCACCGTCAAAATCCACATACATATCGTCGCTGCGGTACCAGCCATCGCCCCAGTACTCCGGGTACGGCTCCATCATCGTCATCCAGTAGCCACCGTATTGGAAGCGCTGGTTTGCGCCATTACCAATGAAATGCATTCTCGACATCCGAAAGCTGTGGTTCCTGCCGAAGCTCTGGCTGAATCGTCTCTGCGGAATGACGTATCCGTGGTATCCGCCGCGTTGTTCCCATGTCTGGTGGTGCTGGTCGAAGTTGCCGGCGCGATGTCCGTGCATGTTGTTCTGTCGCTGGCGCTGTGGCTCGGGTCTCATGTGATCGTTGCGTGTGGGCTGACTCCTTTGTCTCGAGTCCTGCGCGCGCTGCCCCTGCTGATCGCCTCGCCCCTGCGCATGATTATTCTGAGCGGACCGCTCACTGCTCCTCGAGCCCTGCGCATGCCTGTCCTGTTTGTCTTGGCTTCCATGCTTGTCATCTTGTGCCAGGCCAAATGTCGCGGTTCCTATCAGTACGGCTGAGAGCAGTGTTGTGGTTACAATTCCAATTCGTTTCATCGGTGTTGCCTCTGTTTCAACTTGGGTGGAATTAGCGCTGTTCGGTAATGCGCGACAAACAGCGTCCTTACATCTGGGGTGGGCAGTCGCCCTGCCGGGCATGTGCGGTTAACGTGGGCGCCCTTAAAGTCTCCGTCGTCCTGTGATCAGGTTGAAGACAAGGACCGCGAGCGCCACCACCAGCAGCACATGGATCAGTCCGCCTCCAATATGGAAGCTGAAACCCAGGAGCCATAGCACGAGAATGATGACAAACACTGTCCAAAGCATGATGTTCTCCCTTTAACTGTGAGTGCTCGGGTTCAATGCCGCTGACTAGCGGCCGCCATTTGCGTTGGATTGTGCCTTGGCGCCGCGAATCGAATCCAGGAATGTGCTGGCTGAAGCCGTCGCCGCCACCCTGCCCGTAAGCACTGCGCGGGTTGATGTGTGGCGTCCATAGATGGCCTTCATCGAGTCATCGTCTCTGCGAATCGATGCGCCGGTCAGCGTCAGGCCCGCAAAGGCTCCGCGCGCACGTGAGTAGGTCAGGACTTCCGTTTGCAACTTCCAGTTGGTGTTGGCTGAGGCATGACGCCCAACCGGACCCGCAGCCGCTGAAGCATCGCCGCCTAACTGAAAACCGCTCCCAATCAACTGCTGCATCCCATGCTTGTTTTGGATGATCATCACCAGGTCGACGCCTTCAAGGCCAATCTGCAGGCCCCAGCTTCCGCCTGTGATGGCAAAGAACGCCGGTGCGCTCCATCCGTGTTTCGTGCGGCATGTCGCCACACCACGGCCATTCTCACCGCCAAACACAAATCCACCCTTCAACATATGGGGAACCACAGCAACGCACTGCGCGTGCTCCAGAACTTCCTCCGGGATACCGCTGTCAGGCGCGGCCATAATGGCAGACATCACTTCGCCCGCATGATCCATCCGGTTGATGGTTGCTTCACGGTCCGTCTTTGCCCAGACTGGGGAAGCCAGACTGAGTAACGCAACGCACATCATAAATTTCTTCACGAATTGCACCTTATTTTCTGCCTCTCCACTGCGCTGTTCTTCCAGACCTCATCGCAATGCATCAGGCAAGTTCGACACTATGCGCATTCAATCTGCATGTCTGAGCAATCAAGCTCATATGCGCGCAACCCGCACAATTGCAGCGTGGATCATTCCAACTACGCGCCATCGGGCCGTTTCCGCCGGCCCATCGCTGGAAAGCAAATTCCAGGCCGCTGCGCGATGGTGTGAATGCCTGAGCATGCAGCTCATCTCCGCGGTGAGCAAAATTGACCAGTAGGGGAGTCGCAGGGTGCGTATGATTGTTACAGCCCCGTGCCTTTCTGCCCGCACCGGGCAAGCGCGAGGTATCACGTCAAACCCAGACCGCCCAAGCCGCCGCAAACTGTGAAGACCATTCCCGCCGGTGCGCGCGCCCGCGTCCCTCGGCAGAAGGGCCGCAAGCCCACGGCCGGCCCGCAGGCACTCATCGCCGCATCTGCCCCAATGGTCGTCATTGATCCAGACTTCCTGCTTACCAGGCTCACAGTCGGCAAATCCCGCCGTCAGTACCTGACGGATGAAACTGTCTTTTCGCAGGGCGACCCCGCCAATGCGGTCTACTTCATTGAGAGCGGCAAAGTAAAGCTCACCGTCGTGTCGAAGAGTGGCAAGGAAGCGGTCATCGCCCACCTCGTCGAAGCAAGCTTCTTTGGTGAAGGCTGCCTCGCTGGTCAACCACTGCGCATGGCCACTGCCAGCACCTTGCAGTCCAGCAGCATCATTCGCATTGAAAGGCAGGCAATGGTCGGCCTTCTCCAGCGCGAACCTGTCTTTGCCGAGCAATTCCTCGCCCACATGCTGTCCCGCAACATACGCATGGAAGCCGACCTCATCGATCACCTGTTCAACTCAAGCGAGAAGCGGCTTGCGCGGCTGCTGCTTCTCATGGCCAACTTTGGCCAGGAGTCCAAGCCCATCCCCCTCATCGCCAAAATCAGCCAGGAAGCACTGGCCGAAATGGTCGGCACCACCCGCTCCCGCGTCAGCTTCTTCCTCAATCGGTTCCGCGAACTGGGCTACATCGATTACAACGCCGGCGGCATGAACGTAAACAGCTCGCTGGTCAGCGTCGTACTCCACGACTGATCCCCGGCGCCTGCGAGAATCGCTCGACCCACCATCAGTGCTCCGCGGCATCGGGCAGATGTTCGCCAAACCGGCACTGACTGGCTCATCGCAGCTTCCGGTTTCAAACATCTGAATGCCCAACGGCCTTACCTTCAGACGCCCATGAAGCCATGTCTCAAGTTAGGCCTCTTGAATAGCAGGCCTATTTTTTCTCAGGCGGGCAAGTTCGATGAGCTTGAGTGCTGCAGGATGCGTGCGCATTCTCATGCAAGGCCGCTCAATCAAAACATAGAGCGTACAAGCAAGGGTGAAGACAAGCACAACGCCAATTGCGCTGTCGACGGCCATCGTGCCATACGTCCCAAGCCGTGGTGCGAAAGTGGGCGCGAGCTTCGGAAACAGCCACCAGAAGATCATCTCGTGCACCATATAGGTGGAGTATGAAATCTGTGCGATGGGATAGAAACCCTTCCAGGAGAGAAAACGCCGCAGCCAGCCTCCGAAGAGGTTCGGCGTATGCATGGCGCCGAGAATCAGGAAGATAGTCGCCAGAGAAAATATGTCGCGATGGAACGCCCACCAAAGCTCACGCGCTAAGTACGGAATGTGGTCAAAGAACACCGAAGCCATACCAGTGTAGGCAATGTGCACAATAGCACAGAGACATACAACTGCAATTCCGGTCACGAGCTTTGTCCGCGTGAAGAAACGCTTCAACTGCGGCGCAAAGAAGATGTTTAAGTAGGCGCCAGTCGCCCCGGCCAGCAGGCCACCGAAGCGCATCCATGGCTTGTCGTAAATCGTGTCGAACCATGCAGCCCATGGTGGAGTCATCGCCGCAAATCGGTACGGCGGCACAATACCCGAAATATGGATGACAGTGAAACGAATCGCAACCGACAAACCCATCAGACCAACAAGAATGCGGAGACGACCTTTGCCCAGACCCATAAAGAGCAGAATGCACGCGGGAAACAACAGGTAGAACTGTTCTTCAATTGCAAGCGACCAGCACCACCCCATATATTGCTTCGTCACGGGCAGGAAGTTGTTGATGTAGAGTACATTTGCCCAGAAGTGTTGCGCATGACCCCATTTCGGCATCCCGGGGATCTGGTGAAGAAAATAGAAGCCCAGCGCCATCACTGCCGTGTACACGGGGATAAGGCGAAGAAACCTTCTGACATAAAAGCGCGAAAACGCGATTCCGCCTGATTTCTTAAGTTCACCAAAAAGAATCGATCCAATAAGAAATCCGCTGATGACAAAGAACAGATCGACACCCAACATGCCATTTACCACCCAGGCAGTTGCGGAGTTTGTGAAAATGAAAGTGGCCTGCGTGGGAAAGATGGGCGCATGAAAGAACACCATGTGGAGCACAACCACCCACAAAACTGCGATCGCGCGCACACCGTCAATTACAGGCTCTTGAAAACCTGGACGGCGCGTCAGGTGTCCCCAATTGTGTTTTACGTTGAAAAACGATGAGAATCTGGTCTGGCTTGCATCGCCAGATTGCATTTGGCACCTCCAGAGAAGAAAGGGAAGAGATCGTATAACCCTACGCTCGTGATGCCATCGTGTCGACAAAGAATTCAGGAGTGGGGTACTCGAAGATTTCAAACTGATCGGTCTTGGTCAACCATGAGCTTCGCCTGTCACGCCTGTGCGGAATGAGCAACCAATTGCCCCTGTGAGCCAATAGCGAACATTCGCCGCAATCGGCGTCTATGTAACAATCAACCCATCCCCGCGCCCGGAGGTCTCCATGCCGACTCCCTCGCAACCCGCAAGGCGCAGCCTCTCCTCCGTCCTCGTCTCGCTCGCGCTCCACGGTGCACTCATCGCGCTGGCCTTCGTCATCGTCCGCATCGAGCCCACTCGCACCGTCCAGCCCGCCGCGCCTGAGAGGCTTGCCCTCCTCGACATCGCCGGCGGCTCGCACGCCATTCCCGTCCCTCTTCCCAAAGCGGACTTCGCCGCAAAGAATCGCCGTCCCACGCCCGAAAAGTCAGCCTCGCGCCAGACCATCGTCCCCACCCCCGCAGTTGAGAAGTCAACCGCGGGCGGCGGCACACCGCCAGATCCACACCATGGCGACGGCACTGGCCCGGCTGCCCGCGGCAACGGCAGTGACGCCCACACCGTCATCCCCACCTTTCCCGTCTTCTCTCCGCGCCCGCCGATCACGGACCGCGCACTTCTCCCCGCCACCGAAGCCAAAATCATCGTCAACGTCGATGTGGACGCATTGGGCAACGTCACGCGTGAAACCCTCGTCCAGGGCATAAGCAACCAGCTCAACAAGCTCGTACTCGACATCGTTCCCACCTGGCGCTTCCAGCCTGCCACCGTCGATGGCAAACCCGTCGCATCATCCGCCGAACTGGTCTTCCCCTTCGATCAGCACTACCCCATCACCAACTCATAGCGTCCCGGATCGACTGACGAAATATCGTCACTTGTCCCGCCTGCCCAAACGATATAGGCATGCCTATATCGGACCCTCAAATTTGACCAAATTTGCCTTAAAATCGGCCTTCCGCGGGTCTTGCTTTTCGCCTTTGGCCTGCATTCACTTGCTTTTCCTGGCAGGGATCGCCGGGTACATTTGCCGGTTTTACCCCTTCACCAGTTGACCCTCAAAAACGGCGAGAAACTTCACGCCCTTTCCCGTCGATTCCAACGGGTTTATCCGGCAATCTGTCGAAGCGCATCCCGACTACTGGCCTTTCTACTGCTTCGTCCCCGGTCCCTGCGTTGCGCATGCCGCCTCATACTCACTCTTGTCCGCGTAATGCAGCGTCACCGTTGCGTTGTCGATAAACGGCCCCGTGTTCAGTTTGATCCCCTGCTCATTCGGCCGATTCATCGCCAGTTCTTGCCCGTGCCACATCCCCGCCACGTCAAAGAACCCCCGATGCTGGGGATTGATCGCAAAGGGCTTGCGCCACTCAAGCAGTCGGAAATAGAACAGGCTGTCGTCCGAGTGCAGATAGCCGCCGTACATGGTTCCGCTCAACCTCATGCGCTCGCTTTGTCCCGGCGCAATACAGATCCAGCCTGTCCCGCTGATGTTGGCGCTCCAGCCCTTTCCTTCGCGCCGCCCGCCGCTATGCCTGCGTGGCTCGCCCGGCCAGAAAGTTACATACAGCGGATAGGTCTTTCCATCCTTTGACAGCACCGTCCCCGTCCCGTGCCAGTAAAGAAACGGCGTTGAGCGTCCACCGATGTGCAAAGCCCACGGATTCAGCGCAATCGTGAACAGCCAGAGCGCCACAACGGCAACCGCTCCCCATAAGAAAACCTTTGTTAGACAGCCAGTCAGTAACCCCAGACAGCCGCGCCTTCCGCTCATTGGTCACCCGCCCCCGGCCTCCGGCGTACTTGGCCATTTTCAACGGTTCACAACACATTGCATTTAAGCAGCTTGTGAAGCGCATCCCACAAAGGTGGAAGATTATGGCACTGCAACGTGCCATGTGGCACTTTCGGCAACAAGGTTAGGAAAGTCGTTTTTGGCACCAGATTGCGACCTTCGGTGAATGGTGTTCTATGCGCTTTTGTCCCAATATTGGACATACCAGTAACCCCGTGGTGAGCTTCGATAGGTGATTCGAAAGCGGGCCGGACGGGAGCTGCGCTCGAAAATGTGCGATGTTACAGAACTTTCGTGGTCCGCATCGGTGAGGGATCGATGGGGGGGCCGGACGAAAGTGGGTCTGAGATCGTGCGTTCATGGGCATAGTTCTCGGAGGACGCCATGCAGTTGTGGAAACGCGAAGAAGGCAACATATTAGTACTTACATCGCTGACGATGATGTGCATTCTCGGATTCGTCGGATTTGCCAACGACGTGGGCGTCCTCTATTGGAACAAGCGGAAGATACAGTCCGCTGCTGATTCTGCCGCCGTTGCCGGCGCCACTGAGCTCAACTATGTGGCCGTCGATAACTCCTCGGTAGCTGCCGCCGCCAAGGCCGCAGCGGCGCAGAACGGCTTTACTGACGGCCAGGACGGCGTCACCATCACCGTCAACAACGGTCCCGCAGTTGGCCCACATCAGGGCAATCCCGAATACATCGAGGTCATCGTTCAGCGCCGGGCCCCCACCATGTTCCTGCGCATTTTTGGCGATGATTATGTGAACGTTGCCGCACGCGCTGTAGCGGGATTTGGCGGCGGTCAAGGCTGCGTTTTTGCGCTTAGCCCAACAGGAACAGCAATCTCCGTCTCCGGCGGCGCTGCCATTTCCTCTGACAAGTGCCAGATCTTCGATAACTCGAGCAGCAGCAAAGCGCTCACTGTTTCAACAGGTGCAAGCCTTACCGCCAAGCAGATCGGCATTGTAGGTGGATATACCGAGTCAAATCCGGATAGTATTTCGCCCGATCCAGTTACAGGAATCATTGCCGCCACTGATCCACTCGCATACCTGCAACCACCAACCATCCCAACCAGTTGCAGCGCGAAACTCAATCTCAATGGATCCGGCTCAACAGACTTGTCCCCTGGCTGCTACACAAGCATCTCCTACTCAGGCAGCGGCGACCTGACCTTCGAGCCCGGAACCTATGTCTTTGAGGGCGACGTAAACCTGAATGGGTCGGGGACCGTAAGTGGGGACGGTGTTACGTTCTACGTCACTTCGTCCGGAAGTCTCAACGCTACCAACGGCGTCCTCAATCTGAACGCTCCCACTTCGGGTCAGTACAACAGCATTTTGGTCTTTCAGGATCGGGGCAACTCATCTGCCATCAAATTCTCTGGCCAGGGAGGATCCAGCCTGACAGGTATCTTCTATGCTCCGGCTGCATCACTCTCCTTCACTGGTTCGGCCACTGGTACTAACTACAACATTTCACTGGTCTCCGATACAGTCTCCCTGAGCGGGCAGGCCGTACTGCAGAACTATTCGCTGGTGAACGGTTCATCTCCGCTTGGCGCGCCGAAGTTGGTGGAGTAGTCATGAGCAAACGATTCTCACCAGCTTCATCTCTTGTGCGACAGCTCAGTAAATTCAGAAGCGAAAAGGCGCAGAGCCTGGTTGAGCTCGCCATGGTCACACCAATCCTGTTCGCCATTCTGATAGGCGTTGTGGAAATGGGAAGAATGGCCTACGCCGCAGTTGAAGTCTCTAATGCGGCCAATACCGGTGCCCTTTACGGTTCTCAGAATCTCTTTACCGCAGTTGATACGAACGGTATGAAAAATGCGGCAATTAACGACGCCGCCGACGTTGGAGCTTGGACAGGCAATCCCATCACGGCAACCGCAACGCAATCGTGTACCTGCACGGACGGTACGGTGATCACCTGCGCGAATGCAGGCAGCAAATGCACTTCGCCGGCCCGTATCCAGATGAACGTGCAGGTCAACACATTGGCAACCGTAAACCTGCTGTTCTTTTATGGCGCTGACAAGCCAAAGTCATACACGCTTCACGGCCAGGCAATTATGAGGGTCGCACAATGACGAATGAGCGTTTTGGAATACAAGGCCTCCGCCAGCTCGCCGCCAGAAGCCGGAAGTTTTTCCTGTACGGGAAATCGCGCCAATCCAAGGATGACCGTGGCTCGGTCATGGTCGAGTTTGCGCTCAGCGCCTGCTTGCTTTTACTGCTCGAAATAGGCCTTTTTCACCTGTGTATTGCAGTCTATTCGTATACTTTTGTTTCTGACGCCGCGCGCGAAGCAACACGCTACGCCATGGTCCGCGGACTCTCGCTGAGCAATGATTGCACAGAACCCGGATATGCAAATTGCATCGCACAAACAAGCGACATCCAGTCTTATATTCAAGGCCTGTCGTTGCCCGGTATCAACCCTGAAAATATGACTGCGACAACCACATGGCTGACAAGTTCAGGCGCAGCGTGCGGCACTTCAGACAGCTGCAAGGCCCCGGGCAACATGGTGAAGGTGACAGTCTCCTATACCTATCCCTATATCATTCCTTTTTCCTCGACGACGGCGCTTCGAATGTCCAGTCAGTCGCAGGTCGTGATCGTCCAATAGGGGGGCGGTGCGGGCCGAATCGCTGCGTGAGTGGACGGCCCGCGATGTACATAGCCGAATTTGCCGTGCGGTGTTCTGAAACTTCGGCGCAGGAAAGATTCAGCTCAGCTTCCGGTATTCTGGTTGGTGAGCTCAATGCCTCAAATGCGGCAATCAGCTGACACAATGCCCAGTCGGCGCGCCGCTGTTGCCGTAACATTGTGTGGCATCTGCGCATTTCTTGAGCTCTATTGCACACAACCGCTGCTCCCCCTCATCACACGCATCTTTCATGTTTCTGAGGCCAGCGCCGGGCTTACCGTTTCGGCCACCACGTTGGGAGTTGCGCTGTCGGCTCCATTTTTTGGAGCACTCGCCGAGCGACTGCCCCGCAAAACGGTCATTGTTGCCTCTCTTATTGCGTTGGCATTGCCCAGCCTCTTTGGGGCGACTGCCACTTCACTGCATCAGCTGGTCTTTTGGCGCATGCTTCAAGGGTTTGCGGTCCCCGGTGTCATCGCGGTTGTGGTCACTTACATCGGTGAAGAGTGGCCACCGCATAAATTGCCGTTCATGATGAGCTTTTACGTAAGCGGAACAGCGCTTGGCGGACTGCTGGGCCGTCTCGCCGCCGGCCTTCTTGCTGAATGGTTCAGCTGGCGAATTGGCTTTGTCGCGCTGGGAATCAGCGGGCTGCTAGGCGCAACCATAGTGGCTCTCTGGCTACCACATGGCCGTCGCAGACCACACGCGCCGCCGCTTGGTCAGGGAGCTCTCGCTGCCATTCCGCGGCAGTCTCTGCGTCTTTTGCACAACCGAGCCCTGGTGGCCACGCTGGTCGTCGGCTTCAACGTCCTCTTCTGCATGGTGGGCGTCTTCAGCTGGATTACCTTCCGGCTCAGCGACGCGCCATTTCACTTGTCCACAGCGGATCTCAGTTACCTCTTCCTCGTTTATATGGTGGCGCTGCTCATCACTCCGGCAGCGGGTATGTGGATCAGTCGCAGAGGAATGCGCATCGGAATTCTCACGGCCATCTCCTGTTCCACATCCGGAGTCCTGCTGACACTTGTGTCAAAACTTGGGGTGGTCATTGGAGGACTGGCCCTGGTGGCGACCGGAGTGTTGATTGCGCAAACCGTCACTCAGAGCTACCTGCGCCATGCGGCTCCGGCAGAGGCTCGGGTCACGGCCGCCGGCATGTATCTGACCTGCTATTACCTGGGCGGAACGGCGGCCGGAGTGGTACCGGGAATTTTCTGGCATTGGGGTAAATGGCCAGCCTGCGCCGCCTTCATTCTCGTCACCCAGATTTTCGCGCTTTCGGCGGCCTGGTGGGGTTGGAGAACTCCTTCTCCCTCCATGTCTTACGCCCAACATTGAATCGCTGAACCCCGCAGCCCCTCATCGTCATCTATTAGCAGTACACGTTGGCTGGCTACGCATTCTCTGCAACAGAAATTGCCTCCCAGGGAAGCGTCATTCGCAGTCAGAAATCGATTCTTCAATCGTTGTTCAAGCAAGAAAAGGAGCCGTGTCTTTGGCCGACTCAATAGCCCAATCCTTACCCGGAATGCCGGGAGCCGCGAAGGCCGATGCGGCTGGCGGAATTACGGAAAAGCGCTTCGACAATCCCAATCAGGTTGATCTGCACGCCGCATGGAAGCCGCGCGTCAATCCCTGGCTGATTGCCGCCACGGTTGCGCTGGCTGCATTCATGGAAGTGCTGGACACTTCCATTGCCAATGTGGCGCTGCAGCATATTGCCGGCAGTCTGGGCGCAAGTTCTGATGAAGCCACATGGGTGCTCACCAGTTATCTGGTCTCAAACGCCATTGTGCTGCCCTTGGGTGGCTGGGCCTCAAGCCTGATGGGCCGCCGCAACTTCTTCGCCTTCTGTATCGTTGTCTTTACCATTTCAAGCTTCCTTTGTGGCGCGGCCCCATCCCTTCCGCTTCTACTTTTGTTCCGCGTGATTCAGGGCGCTGGTGGAGGCGGAATGCAGCCCATGGCGCAGGCCATTATGGCCGACAGCTTTGAGCCACAAAAACGTGGACAGGCATTTGCCCTCTACGGACTTGTTGCCGTACTGGCGCCTTCCATTGGCCCCACACTGGGCGGCTGGATTACTGACAACTACTCCTGGCGATGGATCTTCTTTATCAATATTCCAGTGGGAATTGTGGCGTTCATTCTACTCAATCGACTGGTCGAAGACCCGCCGTGGATCAAGGCTGACCCATCGAAGCTGAAGAACATGGACTACCTGGGCCTGACATTTCTTACCCTGGCAATGGGCGGCATGCAGATCATGCTCGACAAAGGAGAGGAGAACGACTGGTTCTCGTCCGGTTTCATCCGTTTTTTTGCGGCCATGTTCATCTTTGGCATGATTGGTCTGTTTGTATGGGAGTGGCGGAAGAAGAATCCACTCATCAATCTCAGGTTGTTTCGCTTCAAGAACTTTGCCATCTGTTGTTTTCTCATGCTGCTGGTAGGTGGCGTTTTGAACGCAAGTACGGTGCTGCAGCCCGAGTTTACCCAAATGTTGTTGGGGTATGACGCCACCACCGCGGGACTGGCGCTTACAGCCGGCGGCTTTGCGCTCGTGATCATGATGCCTCTGGCGGGGTTTGCAACGGGCAAAGTGTCAGCGCGCACGCTCGTGGTCTGCGGCTTCATTATGTTTGCGCTCAGCTTCTGGTACGCGGCCGCAGTCACAAATATGAACATGACCTTCGCACAGGCTTCGTGGCTACGCGTTATCCAGATGCTGCCCCTGCCGTTCTGTTTTATTTCCATTACGAACGCGGCCTACGTGGGCATGCCGAAGGAAGAAAGCAATCAGGTGGCAGGCCTTATCAACTTTGTCCGAAATCTGGGCGGCAGCATCATGATTGCGATTACCAATGCGCAGCTCACCAACCGTTCCATGTGGCATCAGGAGCACCTGCAGAATTTCATGCAGTCGGGATCGCTCGCATTTCAACAGCAATTGAAGTCAATGGAAGGCTTCTTTAACGGCGTAGCAGGCAGCGGCAATGGGCAGGGGATGGCGCTGGGCGCAATCTACCGGCAGCTCAATCTGCAGGCGCTCACACAAGGCTTTCAGGATGTCTACATGCAGCTTTGTTATATGTCGGTCGTCCTTGTTCTGCTGGCCTTCATGCTCAACAAGAACAAGCCGGGAGAAGGCGCCGGCAGCGGTGCGGCTATGCATTGAGTTTGATTGTTCGGGAGATTGAAACCGGCGTTGCGCACCGTGCGCGCCGGTTTTTCTTTGCGGGAAAAAGGCGAAAGCGCCGGAAGGCCTTTCGGCTTCCGGCGCTTTCCGGATGTCTCATCTGCTCATCGAATCATGCATCGCCCCTTTAGTCTATGGCGCAGATTGCAGGTTGCCCCACTCCCTTTGCCTTCCCTCGACGCCCGGTGTGCGTTTCGGAGTTGCCTCCTACTGCGCCCCTTTTTGACGCCTCAGGCGACCGCACCGCAGGTTGCCCCGCTCGGTCAGTCCTTTGACCATGCCGGCTTCGCTTTTCGGGTCGCCCCGTATCCCAAGTTGCCCCAGGATTGCGAAACTTCCGCGTTGCGGTTCGCACGGATCGGGTTTCCCCGTCTGCCTGCTCCCGCTCTGCTTCTGACGCCTGACTTAGGTTACCCCTCATCCTGCGTCTCCGGCTTTGCCGTGATGGAGTACCAGGTTTCTCCGGAGCTTCATCTTTCGGCGGTGCCGACTTCCTGGTCACAGGTTGCCCCGCGCTCAGGTCGTTCGGTATCGCCGACGATTCGTTCCACGAGTCGCCCCGCTTCCCGAATCCTGCGGCCCGGCTGGCGTTCCTGCCGAGTTGCCCCGGCCCTTATGCCCTCCGGTGTGCCAGTGGCGATTTTCCCGGCTCTCACCGGTTCCTCTTTCCTCTGGTCTCGCCTGCGGTTCGAACTTCCGGGTTGCCCCGGCTCTTCTCTCCGCTTGCGGCTCCCAGGTGCCTCGGCTTCAGGTTGCCCCGTTGCCGCGCTCTCCTGAGTGCTGCCTTGAGCTGATCTTCGAGTTGCCTCGAATCTCTGTCTCTCGGCTTCCGCCTGCGCTCGGTCGAGTTGCCTCGTCTCCGCGCCTGCGGCTGGGTCGATGATGAGTCCCTGGCTCGGCTCGAACTTTGCATCCTCGGCTTGCGCCGCGGATGAATCTTCGCGTCCAATCAGGTCCCGCAATTCGTACCGGGTACGTGACGCGTTCTCAATCTTGGTCTAACTTTTCGCAGCCGTCGCCGACTGTGAACCGCTTTCTCAATCTCAATCCTGCGTCCGTTGCCTGGCCGGTGTTGCTGTCCGATTTACCGCTGGGCCATCAACTGATTGGCGACTTTATGCCCCTTAAATCTGTGGAAGCAAGTGCAAAAAGCAAGTAAATCTGTGGATTTCACCAAGGCTGGTGCAGATGAGTGTAAGTCGATGAGCTTTTCGCGAACGACATGTGAATTTGCACTGAGAAAGGTGCGCATTTACTGGCCAAAATGGCCGCTTTTGGCGTGAATAATCAGTGCAAAACATGGCCTTAGAGAGCGAAATATCCCATTGGGCGCCTGCTCCTTTCACGCGCGAAGATGGCGAGCGCTTGAAGAAGAATTCACCTCTCCGCCTGAGGTGCGGGAATCTTCGTCGTGCGCGTGTGGCGCGTGCATGTACCCTAGGGAGGAGTTTATGGGTTCACTCAATCCAACTCCTTCCCCTGACGAAAAGGAAAGGCGCGGTATTGAGGCATTTGCCTCACGCGATTTTCAGCGCTATCAGCTTGCGCGAGTCGCGGTCATTCTGGGTGCAGAGGCCCAGGCGGTTGCCGTTGCTTGGCAGGTCTATTCCATCACGCACCGGCCGCTCGACCTTGGCTATACAGGGCTCGCACTTTTCTTGCCGGGACTTCTATTTCTTCTCCCCGCCGGCCATGTCGCTGACCGCTTTGATCGCCGCCAGGTGATTCTCACCTGCTATACGCTTCAGGTATTCTGCACGGCGGCGCTGCTCTGGTTTGCACATACCCATATCCAGAAAGTGCTGCCCATTTACGCAGTGTTGTTCCTGATTGGCTCGGGAAGGGCGTTTTCATCGCCCGCCAGCTCGGCCCTCATCCCGCACCTGGTGCCGGAGAAGCACTTCGTCAACGCTGTCACATGGGGCGGCGCCACCTTTCAGTTCGCCAATATGACCGGTCCGGCCCTGGGCGGATTGCTGTTTACCTTTCCACTGGTACATTTCTTCCCTGGCACAACCTTGCAGGGGGCAGGCATCGTGTACCTCTTCAATTTGTGCACGCTACTCTGGTTCCTCGTACTCATCAGCTCGCTACGGGTGCGCCTTGGCCGCATGGAGCACCGGGCGACTTCACTGAACACGATGCTGGCCGGCTTTCGCTACGTTTGGTCCATGCGTCTTTTGCTCGGTTCATTTTCGCTTGATCTGTTCGTAGTGTTGCTGGGTGGGGCTGTGGCGCTGATGCCCATCTTCGCCAGCGAAATTCTGCACACCGGACCGACCGGACTCGGCGTGCTGCGTGCAGCGCCGGCAGTTGGAGCGCTTGCAATGTCGCTGGTAATGGCGCGCTTTCCCATCAACCGCAAGGCGGGCAAGCTTCTGTTCGTATGTGTTGCCATTTACGGCGTGGCAATCGTGGTCTTCGGGCTCTCGCGGAATCTGTGGCTCTCATTGGGTGCACTGGCCATTAGTGGCTCGGCAGACACGATCAGTGTGATCATTCGCGGCTCCATGCTGCAACTGGCTACACCACCAGAGATGCGCGGACGCGTCAGCGCGGTCAACTCTTTGTTCATTGGCGCATCCAATGAGTTTGGCGAGTTTGAAAGCGGCGTTACGGCGCAATGGATGGGAGCGGTGCGTGCCACGGTGATCGGCGGCGTCGGGTCACTGATCGTTTCCGGGCTGTGGTCGGTGATGTTCCCCAGTCTGCGCAACGCTGATCAGTTGACGGCGGAGGCGCTGCGGGCATCAGAGAAGGGACATACGGAGGCGACAGCTTGAAGAACTGGAAAATTATCGTCATCCCTACACTCATCACGCTTGTCATCGGCGGCGTTTATCTTGCTGTCGTGTTCCACAACCGGAACACGCCAAGCGTGGCGCAGCAGCAGGCCATGGATCAGCGGATGAGCGCGGACGATGTGGCCGTTGTGCGCATGGAGTTTCCCCAGCACTACGACGACCTGAAGGACCTGGTGGGCAAGAGCGTATGGATGAAGGATGGGTACGTGATTCCCGCGTTTACGTACGAGGGTGGACGAGTGGACTTCAAGAAGCCGGCGGGGTTGCTGCCGCCCTTACAAAAGCTTGACATCAAGAAGGTGATCAAGGTGGCGACGCCCGACTCGGTGGACGATGCGATGAGCCACGGTTCACGGCAGGCCTTTTACGTGGTCACAGAGCCGGGCAGCGACGCGCAACTTGCTGTGCCTGTTGGCGCAATTGAGGGCGACGAGGAGCAATATTTCTCGGATCTGCTGTTTTTTTATGACGATCCGCACACCATTTACGACAACTGGTCAAAGGATGCGTGGGCAGCTGTGGACGCGCACGAGGTGAAGCCCGGCATGAACGAGCTGCAGACACGGTTGTCTGTGGGACAGAAAGTGCACGCCGATGGCGGTTCTGAAGGCAATCGGACGATCACTTATACGACACCGACGAAGAAGTGGACGGTGACGTTTTCCAGCGATAAGGCGACGAAGATCAGCGAGCAGTAGTTGGACATACCACTCTGCCTGTAGCTGATGCCGCGCCCGAGCGGCGAAGAACCATCCAACCAATTGATTCAACGAATGGCACTGTGCGCTGGTTGCACACAGTGCCATTCGTTTTGCGGGCGCCTGCGAAGAGTGGTGGAATCATCGCGGAATCGACGGATAGACCTGGCGAATTGGGAGTGTGGAGCGGTGGAGATTGCCAGGGGTTTTGCAGGGCGGTTTGAGCGGACAGCGCTTTCGACAGGTCTGTGTGGCGATGCAAGGGCGGAAAAGCGAGGGTATTGCGCGCGAAAGTGAAAATCAAGGCTGCCGAAAGGTCAAGAATAAGGGAAATTTGCCCGAATTTGCCCTGTTTCAAGGTGGCCAAAAACGCGAAACCTATATACCTAGCGCAGGTTGGCTTACGGGCGGGGAAGGAAGGGCGAAGAGGCAGCCTGGGGAGCCGATTCGAGTGAGAACCACAAGGGAGGGGGGAGAGGAGTTCGAGCGCAGTTGTGTCGAGCCACTCGGTTTGCTAGCTTTGCCCAAGATGCCCACGCCCAACGATCAGCTCGCCCAAACCATCGAGACCCTCTACCGGACGGAATCGGGCCGGGTTCTGGCGACGCTCGTGCGCCTGCTGGGAGACCTGGACCTGGCAGAAGAGTCCATGCATGAGGCATTTGCCGCCGCATTGGATACGTGGCCGAAGGCCGGCATTCCGGACAAGCCGCGCCCGTGGCTGATTTCAACGGCACGCTTTAAGGCCATCGACGGGATGCGCCGCCGTGCCCGCTTTGATGGCGTCGAAAAAGATCTCACCACTTATATCGAAGCGCGCGCAGACCAGGCCCCGTTGGACGAAGACGAAATCGAAGACGATCGGCTGCGCCTCATCTTCACTTGCTGTCATCCCGCGCTGCCCCCTGAAGGCCAGGTCGCGCTCACCCTGCGCGAAATCTGCGGCCTCACCACGGAGGAGATTGCGCGCGCCTTTCTCGTCTCGCCCGCCACGCTTGCCCAGCGCATTGTCCGCGCCAAAGCTGTCATTCGAGACAAGGCCCTCCCCTACCAGGTACCCGTCACCGCCGAGCTGCCCGCCCGCCTGGGAGCAGTTCTGCTCGTCATCTACCTCATTTTCAACGAGGGCTACTCGGCTGAGACCACCGGCGCCGAACTCAGCCGTGAAGCCATCCGCCTTGGCCGTCTCCTTCTTGACCTTCTCCCCGAGCCCGAAGTCATGGGCCTCCTTGGCCTCATGCTGTTGCAGGAGTCGCGCCGCGCCGCCCGCACCGCAGCGACCGGAGAGCTGATTCTTCTCGAACAGCAGGACCGTGCCCTCTGGAACCGTGAAGAGATCGCGGAAGGCATCGCGCTCACGGAAAGCGCGCTTCGCTCGCGCCGCTTTGGCGCGTACACGCTGCAGGCGGCCATCGCCGCCGTCCATGCGGAAAGCTCCTCCACCGCAACCACGGACTGGCATCAGATAACGCTGCTCTATGACCGGCTGCTTGAGATGCAGCCATCCCCCGTCATCGAACTCAACCGCGCCGTGGCCGTCGCCATGGACCAGGGCCCCGAGCACGGTCTTGCCCTCATTGACGCCCTGCTCCAGCGCGACCAGCTCGCGAACTATCACCTCGCCCACTCCGCCCGCGCCGATCTTTGCCGTCGCCTGGGACGAACGCAGGAAGCCCTCGCCTCCTATGAGAGAGCGCTCGCGCTCACCCAGAGCGAATCCGAACGGCAGTTCCTCCAGGAACGGATTCGACAGTTGAAATAGGAACGGTCCGGTGGCGCTTCCATCCCCGGTCCCAAATGCGCCGGACAGGGGGCACACTCAGCTTGGTCTGGGGATCCCACCGGACAGACACCACCCGCCAGATTGCTGAAATAAAAATTCACGTAGCTGTCGATTTCCGGTCTTCCCAACGACTATAGGGCAGAAGAACGATGAATGCGGCTCTTGCTAGAGCAGGAAACGTCTCATCGCAAATAATCCACACGTACCAAGGAGAGATACGCCATGCCTCAATACCTCGTTTGCAACTACATGCCCGACGATTTCGACCCCTCCACCGTCACCGAAGCCATGATGGAAGAGATTCACGCGCTCAATCGCGAAATGATCCACGCCGGCGTCAGAAAGTTTGCCTGCGGCATTGCCCCGCCCGCCAGCGCAAAGACACTCCGCAAGCAGACCAATGGCAGTGTCCTCGTCACCGACGGCCCCTATGCTGAAACCAAGGAGCACATGGGCGGCTTCTGGATTCTGGAATGCGCCAACATGGAAGAAGCGCTCCGTTGGGCAAAGAAGGGCGCCATCGCCTGCGATATTCCCGGCGAGGTGCGCGAGCTTCTATTCTTCCCGGCTCCCGAGCAATAACCCGGCAAAAACCTATCTGGCCATCCTGGCCTCCGAACATACTGCGCAGTCGCGCGAAGAGCGAGCCGGCACGATGCTTTACTGACGGCTTTCCACACTCGCACACGGGAGAAAAACAATGAAGTACATCTGTCTGGGCTACTACAACAAGGACAAGCATGAAAGCAGGACCGAGCAGGAACAAAACGAGATGTTCGACACCTGCTTTGACTATGACGATCATCTGCGTGCCAATGGGCACTGGGCTGGTGGCGAAGCACTTCAACCGGCCGAATCTGCCATTACAGTGCTCTGGAGAGACGGCAGAGTGGCAACAACGGACGGTCCCTTTACTGAAACCAAGGAACAGCTTGGCGGCATTCTGATCCTTGAAGCGCGCGACATGAATCACGCCGTGCAGTTGATGTCGCAGCATCCAGCCATCAAATTCGGCAGCATCTTCGAGATTCGCCCGGTGGGGGACATGAGCGAAATTACGAAGGCAAGCGAGGAGCGACGGCGACAGAAGACAGCACGCTGAAGAAGATTCCGGTGCCGGTCCAACTGGCGCCGGGCCTACTTCTCGGCCTAACGCTGCAGCAGGTCGATGGGCTGGGTGAAGTCAGTGACGCGGATGTGTTTGGCGAGGGACGGGTGCTGGCGCTGGACGGCTAGGAACATTTCCCAGGCGACGCGGCGGTAGCTGAAGTGGCCGGCGGGTGCGGAGCGCAGCTCGCTGATGTATTGGGCTTCGGCGAAGTCCATTTTGAAGAGACAGCGCAGGCGCGTGGCGAGCGGAAGCAGGTAGAGCGCGGAGGCTGCGGCCTCAGGCGCGGAGCCCGCGGCGATGGTTGCGCTGGCGCTGTGCGCGGCTTCGATGGCGGCCTGGTAATCGTGAACGATGCCAGCTTCTTCGAGTCCGGCGACATCTCCGGAGTGCGGCGTTTCGTATCCGTGTACGGTGGTGAAGCCCTGCTTGATCTGGGTGACGCGGCGATGGCGGTGCATGTCGCGGAAGCCGCCGACGTCCATGAGGATGTCAAAGCGCAGGGCCGCACCTGCGTGGAAGGCGCGGAGTGCTTCGTCATGACGGCCGCGATGACGCAGGCCTGTCTCGATGATTTCTTCGATACGCGCGGCGGGCAAGCCGGCGACGAGGTCGCGGACCTGACGATAGGAGTAGTCGCTGCCCCAGTAGAGGAGGGTTGCGGCGAGTTCGACTTCGAGCGATTCGGTGCGTTCGACGAGATCGACGAGCGGCGCGGGGGCAATGTCGGCACCCTGCATGGTTTCCCGTGCGATCTGCTCGAGCAGCGTGCGTGTCTGGATGAGGTACTCGTTTGGGACCGCGTATTTGACGAGCGTGGGGGCGGTGCGGACTTCGCGGGTGAGCAGGCTGGCAGCTTCTTCAGCGAGCTCGGGTTGTGCGGCTAGCTTATCGACAAATCTTGCTCCGGCGGCAGCGTTGATGTTCCAGGCGGGGCCGGTGGCGGCCTCACGCAGCTTTTCGCCCAGCTCGCGCACTTCCGCAATGGGGTGCGAGAGCAGACGGGAGACCTGCGTCTCAAGGGTGCGCGCATTGACGATCTGGCCGAGCGAAGTATTGGTGGCGAGCGGGAGCAGATAGCGGGCCACGTCAAAGGCGCGTGCGCGGAGAGTGCGCTCGTAGGCCTCGGGCTTCATGGTCTCGGGGCAGGCGACGCGCTCACGCAGCGCATTCTGCACGGCCGCGGTGGTGCGCTCATAAGTGGCGAAGAGAGACTGGACAGTTTCGGCGTAGAGCCTGGCGGAGGCGGAATCCGTTCCGAAATCAGGGAAGAACCAGCCCGACTTCATGAAGTTCTGGTAGCGGGTGGAGCGCTCCTGGCCATCCCAGCGCTGCTCGTCGACGAGTACGATGGCGGCGAGGAGGCTGAGCCGCTCGACGGCGAAGGCGATGTGGGCCAGGTCAGCGATGGAGCGGTGACCGTATTGAAAATAGAAGGTGTTAAGGAACTGCTCGGCGCGCTGGGCGCTGATTTCAGTGAGCGATTCCTTCATGGAGAGGGAGGAACGGGAGTACTTGGCCATGGCGTAGGCAAGTACTTCAGGATCAGCGCCGTGGACGGCGTAGACATCGGTCCGATTGCTTGCACCTTGAGGAAGGAAACTTTCACTGGACATTCGTTTGCGCTCGCGACCAGAATACGTCATAGAGGGCAGGAAGTGGTTGTGAATCCCTTTTGATGCGCAACCCGTCTTGAAGTATGAGGGAGAATCACGCCGATGCGTGAGTTCAAGCTGCGCCTTTCGAGCACGCCCCGGCCGATGCCGGAAGGTCGCTGGGCCATGTCTCAGCGGTGGAATGACCTGCTGTTTGCACACTGGCCGGTGCCTGCCACCTCAATTGCGCCGCTGTTGCCTGAGGGACTGCATCCCGATCTTTGTGGCGGGACAGCCTGGGTGGGTGTTGTGCCGTTCTGGATGGATCGCATCCGGTTGCGCGGCGTGCCCCCGATTCCCGGAACGCGGAGTTTCCCGGAGCTCAATTTGCGAACCTATGTGCGCGACCAGAGCTCGGGCACGGAAGGCGTTTACTTCTTCTCACTGGACGGCGCGAACATTCTGGCGGCGGCGATTGCGCGCGCGTTTTACCACCTGCCGTATTACTGGGCGGAGATGCGGCATGAGCAGCAGTCAGAGCGCGAGTTCGCCGTGTACAGCAAGCGGCGATTGTCCGGCAGGGAAGTGATCTTCAAGGCGCGCTATCGCGGACTGGGACCGACAAGCAGACTTGCTGAGCCTGCGCGGGGCTCGCTTGAGTACTTCCTGACCGAGCGCTATTGCCTGTTTGCCGAGAATCGTGCGGGCGAGCTGGTGCAGGCGCAGGTGCAGCATGCGCCGTGGGCCCTTGAAGATGCGGATGCCGACATTGAACGAAACGATCTGGCCGAGGCGATTGGGCTGGAACTGCCTTTGGACACGGCACCGGTGCTGCACTACGCGCGGCGGCAGGCTGTGTATCTGTGGCCGGCGCGGTTGGTGCGTCCACTGCGCAGACGCCAGCCGATTCCGGCGCAGGCGCTGCCTTCGATTTAGCAGCAAGGTTCTAATCCCAACTGCTTATCAAGCTTTGATTTCGGTGGAGAATCGGCTCTGTCGTGCCCAGATCCCTATAATGTCCATCGAGACGATTTGGAATCAGACCGGAAAGAGAGACTGGACAGAATGGCGGATTTGCAGGGAAGAATTGCACTTGTAACCGGAGCATCGCAGGGAATCGGGCGCGCTTGCGCGCTGGAACTGGCGGCGAAAGGCGCGACAGTTGCGTTGGCCGCGCGTAATGAGGCCAAGCTGGCGGAAGTGGCACAGGAGATTGCCAAAGCGGGTGGACAGGCGGTGCCCCTGGCGCTGGATATTGCCAGCGAAGAATCCATCAAGTTGGCTGCCAAGACGCTCATCGATCAGTTCGGCAAGGTTGAAGTGTTGGTGAACAATGCAGGCATTACGCGCGACGGGCTGATGATGGCGATGAAGCGCGCGGACTGGGACGATGTGATCGGGACGAATCTGACGGGCGCGTTTCTGCTGACGCAGGCACTGTTGCGGCCGATGCTGAAGAACCGCTGGGGCCGGATTGTGAATATTACAAGTGTGGTGGGCCGTACGGGACAGGGCGGGCAGGTGAACTACGCTGCGTCGAAGGCCGGCATGATTGGGATGACGCGATCTCTGGCGCGCGAAGTGGCCTCACGCGGGATTACGGTCAATGCGGTTGCGCCGGGATACATTGAAACGGCGATGACAGCCGTACTGGACGACAAGCAACGGGACGGGATGATGGCGCAGATTCCGCTGGGACGCGCAGGATCGGACGCGGATATTGCGCACGCTGTGGCGTTCCTTGCCTCTGAGAGCGCGGGCTATATTACGGGCCATGTGCTGGACGTGAATGGCGGCATGTTTATGGGCGGCTAAGCTGCGCATTTGAGCGCAGGTCACGAGGTGGGCCACAATTCAAGTTGGGCTGCGCAGTTGTCGATAAAGCGTACGTGCATACGCAACCGGCCGAACTCGAATGCAATGTGGAATCGGCTCTCTCGACGAATGCCGAGGCAGTGACCGACGCCCGCTATGTGGCGCGGCAGCCGATTTTTGATCAGCGTGGAAGAGTTCACGGTTATGAACTCCTGTTTCGGCAAGGTCCCCTGGGTGGGTTTTCCGGTGAGAGTGACACTGCCACACGCATGATGCTGGATAACGCCGTTCTGTTCGGCGTGGAAAAACTAAGCGGAAACGCGCTCTCGTTTGTGAATTGCACGCGGGAGGCCCTTGTGGGCCGACTTGTGGAGGTTTTGTCTCCCCATCATGTAGTCCTGGAGATTCTGGAAACAATTGAGCCGGACGCAGAATTGATTCATGCGCTGAAGAAGTTGAAGGGTCTGGGATTTCGACTTGCGCTGGATGACTTTATCTGGAAGCCGGAATTGCAGCCGCTGGTGGAACTGGCCGACTACATCAAGGTGGATCTTCTTCAGTCGGGCCCAAGGGAGCGCAAAGAGCTTTTTCGGCTGCTTGCCGGTGGCAATCGGCCCGTGGCGATGCTGGCTGAAAAGGTGGAGTCAATGGAGGAGTACCACCAGGCGTGCAGCGAGGGCTTTCGATTTTTCCAGGGATATTACTTTTGCCGGCCCACACTCATTGAAAGCCGCAAGGTTCCTGAGAACAGGATTTCGCAGCTTGAATTGCTCGCATCGCTGCAGGAGAACGATTACGATCCGCACCGTATTGCTCATCAGGTGAAGCGGGATGCAGGCATCACGTACCGACTTTTGCGACTGATTAATTCACCGATCTATGCCTTGCAGAAGGAAATAGGCTCCGTAGAGACGGCCTTGATCACGGTGGGTGAACTGACGTTCAGACGAATCGTGATGCTGGCCGTTGCAAGCGAACTGAACGCCGGGGGAAACGAAGAGGTTCTGAGGATGGCGCTGATCCGTGCGCGATTCTGCGAGCGTGCATCGAGCGAGTTTGATCTGGATCCGAACGAGCAATACCTGGCGGGGATGTTCAGCATGCTGCCCACCATGCTGCGCGTTCCGATGGAATCGGCGATTTCAATTCTGCCACTGAGGAATGAAATCCGCTCCGCACTTGTTGGCGAGGATATTGCTGAACGCGGTCCACTCAATTGGGTTGAGGCAGTGGAAACGGGCGACTGGACTGGTTGCGACGCGATTGCGTCTGCATGCGGAGCAGAGAGCGCACGCCTTCTGGAAGCGCATGAAGCAGCCCAACAATGGGCTTCTGCACTTCTGAGTTCCGCCACCGCGTAATCAACTGAGGTTGCCAAAGCAGTAGAACTGGTGGAAGATCGCCTACTGTGGCGCTATGGGTGGTTCCTGTTGCGGTCCCGCCGCTCCTTCACGCGGCCTGCCCATGACAGCAACATTTGATGCGAGGAAAGCGCCATTCTTAAGGCCCCCTTCGACGCGGACCATATCGCCCACCTGAATGTCGCCAAGAGTAATGGGTTCACGACGGCGGCGGAAGGCTGTATTTTCGTCGGCGGTGAAGGTGTGCGTTGCGTTTCCCGGACCACCCTGCAGTGAGACAGAAACTCCCTGAATTGCCGTGACTCTGCCTGCAAGCCATGTCTTGCCGAAGTTTGCTTCCATTGCGCGCATCTGCTTTGCGCGCTCAGGGTCAATTTGAACGATAAAGACCGCACCGATGGAATTGTGCGCGGCGTCCACTTCGCCGTTTGCACCAATGATGTCACCAATCTTGATTTCGTCCGGCTTAAGCATCTGGGGTGGATTCTGCTGGCGGTCTTCTCTTCCTGCGCCCTCGCCACGTCGCTGGCGAGTGCCCTCCTTCATGATGTGGGTATTGACGCTGAAGTGAACCGTATAGGTTTCACCGGTATCGGTGCGGATGGTGTAGTGGTCGGCGGCAGTTTCGGTGACCGTACCCATAACACCGCGCCCCATGCCCAGCCCGTTACCCCAGGCCCCGCGGCGTCCAGAATGGCCGGAACTATCGGCCTGACCGGCGGGCGGTGGGAGTGATTCCTGCGCAAATGCGGAGCTCAATGCGGCGGCAAGGAAAAGGACTGCAAACAAACGGGTACTCATACGTCAGCCTCCGGGGCTCATTATCGGGCGTAGTCTACCGTGCCTGAGCAGATAGACGTATGGACTCGTCCGGAAGACGAAACATGGGATTGAGCCGTTCTGAGCACCGCTAGGGGGATTTCTGTTCGCTGAGCAATTGTTCGAATGCCGGGTAGCCATGGAGCGCGGCAAATTCATGGTCGGCGCGAATCATTTTGGGATTTGCAAAGCCTTCATTCAAGGCGCGGCGCAGATACTCAATTGCGCGCTCATTAAAGCCGGCACGAACACAGCCCTTGGCCATGTAGTAATTCATGGCACCGCGCTCTTTGACTGTTCCAGGATTTTCTACCTTGGGCCTGCCGGTAGCGGTGAAGATATCCGGATCGACGGTAAGGGCCGCTTTGTATGCCTCCCAACCTTTCTTATATTTGTGCCGTGCGAGAAGCTCGGTACCGTAATTCTTGAGCACAAGTGCCGAGTGCGGATCGATTTTGAGGGCCTTGCGGTAGAGCTTTTCGGCTTTCCTGTACTTTTTCTCGGAATCGTACACTGTGCCCAGATTATTCAGTACGTCCACATTTTTTGGATTCAGTTTAAGGGAGGCTTTATATGCCCTTTCTGCCGCATCGAGATTGAACATCATCTGGTACGCGATGCCCAGCTTGTTCCAAACAAGGGCTGAGGGAGGCACCTGCTTGTAGGCTTCAATGGCGGCCTGGTAGCGTTTTTGGGCCATCATGGAATCGCCCAACTGTTCAGGCGAGTGAGGCAGGGTATTGATGGCAGGTGCTTTGGGTTTGGAAAGCGCAGCGTTGCTCGCGGTTGCAGCAGGAGTCTGTGCCGCATCCGCCGGGAGTTGTGCGTTGGGGGCAGTGGCCGCTGAGCCTGGTTGCTGTGCCGAAAGCAAAGTGGAGGAAACGACGAGGGTTGCGCCGATGGCGATTGTGTGCAACCGGGTGCGATGGCGACTATGCATTCTTTCCTCCTTTGCAGAAGGAATTCAAAACGGGAGGAAACACCGTCGTGGGGAATTAGAGCACTTTCCGTTGCAATTTGCCATGCAACGGGAGGTAATTTCTTCCTCATTTCGTCACAAAAAAGAGAGCGCAGCGGGTCATTTTCGCAAAAAAATCATGAACTTCAGGAATCATCCTGTTTGCTGGGTGCATCCAGAGTGAAAGAGAGTCAGATGGAAGCGACTGCAACTGTAACCCCTGAGGTAATAAGAATCTCTGCGCGTTTTGATTCAGTTCGAGCGCGTACGCTGGAATTGTGTGCCGGGCTTACCGCTGAAGACATGATGGTGCAATCGTGTGCTGAAGCTTCCCCGGCAAAATGGCATCTGGCGCATACGGCATGGTTCTTTGAGTCGTTCATTCTGCGCGAGTTCTTGCCGAAGTACGCGGTTTTCAATCGTGATTTCGCATGGTTATTCAACAGCTATTACCAGAGCTTTACGGCGTTTCCTGAAAAGCGGCTTCGAGCCTCATTTTCGCGGCCTGCGCTGGACGAGGTTCTGCGTTATCGCGCCCATGTGGATGAGGGAATTCGCAGGCTCTTTGAGGCAGATGTTCCTTTGGAGGCCCTGCGGCGGATTGAGCTTGGACTGAATCACGAGGAGCAGCACCAGGAACTTCTGCTCACCGATATTCTGCATGCATTTTTCACAAACCCTCTCAAGCCGGCATATCGCATTGATGCGACGACAGTGAACGATGCTGTTCCTCCTCAAGGATTGGAATTTCTTTCATTCGAGGGCGGACTGCGCACGGTGGGCCATGGAGATGAGGGCTTCTGCTTCGACAACGAGATGCCGTGCCATAAGACGTGGCTGGAACCATACCAACTGGCCACGCGGTTGATTACCTGCGAGGAGTACGCATCGTTTATTGCAGATGGTGGTTATCGACGCGCAGAGTTGTGGCTTTCCGCTGGTTGGGATACGGTGCAGCGCGAAGGTTGGAGCGCGCCACTTTATTGGACCAAGCAGAATGACGCGTGGAGTGTTTTTACTTTGCGCGGCGAACAGACTCTCGACGCTGTGAAGTCCGCTCCGGTAAGCCACGTGAGCTACTTTGAGGCTGATGCGTATGCGCGTTGGGCGGGCTACAGGTTGCCCACGGAGTTTGAGTGGGAAGCCGCGGTTGAGGGTAGCCCAGTGGAAGGAAATCTGCTGGAAAGCGGACTCTTGATGCCGAGTGCAACTTCAAAGCCAGACGGAGCGCATTGGTTCGGTGATTGCTGGCAATGGACGGCAAGCGCCTATCTTGGTTATCCGCGTTTTCAGCCGTTGCCAGGATCGCTGGGTGAGTACAACGGCAAGTTCATGAGTGGACAGATGGTGCTTCGTGGCGGTTCGTGTGTGACGCCCACGGCTCACATTCGTTCAACCTATCGCAATTTCTTTTCGCCGGAGACACGCTGGCAGTTTTCCGGTATTCGTCTTGCAGCTTCGTAACCGGGGCCTCACCCCGTGCATCCAACGGATGATATGGCTATTCTTTCTGCGCCCACCGCTGCCCTACCACTGTGTCAAAGAGTCGCGCTGTCTGCACGCGAGGGACTGACAAGCCACCCCAAGTGGCTGCCGTCGTGGTTGTTTTATGACGATGAGGGATCTGTCCTGTTCGATCGTATTACCGCATTGCCGGAGTACTACCTGACACGCACAGAGCGGGCTATTTTTGCCGAATACGCAGATGAAATTGTTGCGCAGGCCGGGCAGGGATCACTCTTACGCATGACGGAGCTGGGTGCAGGATCAGCGGAAAAAACGCGGCTGCTACTGGCTGCGGCGCTGCGACGGCAGGAACACATTGTGTATGAGCCGGTAGATGTGTCTGCAAGTGCATTGGCTGATGCCCAGGAAACGATTGAGCGGGAGTTTCTATCTGCAATTGTGGAGCCCCGCGAGATGGACTATACGGACGGGCTGGTGCTGGAGAAGACGCAGCACAATGAGCGGCGACTGGTGCTCTATATCGGTTCGAGTATCGGCAACTTTGAACCTGCGGATGCAGAGGCACTGCTGACCGGAGTGCGCGAATCGCTTGAGGCGGGAGACTGTCTGCTGCTTGGTGTGGACCGGGTGAAGGACGAACATCTTCTGCTTGCCGCGTATGACGACGTTGCCGGTGTTACCGCGGCATTCAATCGCAATATTCTCCACCGTCTCAATCGCGAAATCGGAGCGGACTTCGATTCTGATTCCTTTGTTCATCGTGCAAGGTGGAACGCGGAGGCGTCGCGAATGGAGATGCATCTTGAGAGCCGACAAGCGCAGACCGTGCATGTTGAGCATGCAAATCTCAACGTGGAATTCAGAGCCGGCGAGACGATACATACGGAAAACAGCTACAAATACAGGCGCGGCGATGCGGAGAAATTGCTGCGGTCAGCGGGCTTCCGGCCGGAGATAACTTGGACGGATGAGCAGGGCTGGTTCGGGGTCCATCTGGCACGGGCGTAGCGCGCAGTCATTTCGATTCAGCTGAGTTGATTTCAGACACTGCGCGTTGACCAGCCGCTCCCATGAGCACGAGCGAACGTTGCGCGAAAGGCGCGTAGACAAGTATGGCTGTGCAGGCGATTGCGAGTCCAAAAGGAATGTGGTGCAGCAGCAGAAAGGGCGCCAGAGACCAGAGGACATCAAAGAGCAAGAGTGCCGGCCATATGCGCACTATCTGATGCTGTGCGTGGGGAGCCTTAAAGACCACTGCACAAAATAGAAACGCGCGTACAGGGATGAGGATGGCTGCCGTAATGATCAGCAGGTCGAAGATCGCTGATGCATAAGGAAGCGCGGAGATCAGTTCGCCGATTTCGCCCAGGTTGGCCAGAGCGCCGACGTAGAAACCCAGATACATGATTTGCAGAAGCAGAAAGAGCGTTTTGGCAACGCGATGGGGAACGTGTGGCAGTTCCTCTGGTGTGGCCAGTATGCGGGCAGAGAGTGCCGGCGGCCGTGCGATTGGTTCAGGCGACTGTATGCGGGCAAGTGGCGCAGGCAGCGAAGCATCGAGACGCTCCACTGGAGCGATGAAACGATAACCGCGGCGAGCAAGAGTTTCCACAAATCGCGGATTTGCGGCAGTGTCTCCGAGTGCCTCGCGAATGCGGTTGATGGCTGAATTGAGGCCGTGCTCGAAATCGACAAAAGTGCCGTCGGGCCAGAGTGCGCGCGCGATTTCTTCGCGGGTGAGGACATCGCCGGGTCGCTCAAGCAACAGAAGCAGGACTTGAAACGGCTGTGCATTGAGCTTGACGCGGACGCCCTTGCGGCGCAATTCGCCGGAAGCCGCATCGGCTTCAAAGATTCCGAAATGAAAGCGTGGCGCAGATGTGGTTTCGGGCATCACTGGGCTCCAGTGTACCTGTGCAACGCCGACTTCGACAGGTTAATGGCCGGTGAGATTGCCTTGTAAGGTGCAGATACCGCGATGTTTACCCGGTGAGGAATATGCGCGGCTGAAGTGAGGTGCGATGCATTGCTTTGCCGTGCCGGATGGAGCACAGTCGAGTGCATGAAACCGCGCAGTCGTACCGCTTCTCTTGTCTTGTTGTCTGCGATTGTCGCTTCGGGTTGCGTAGCGCCATTGGCGCGCGCTGAGGGGCCGTCGATTGAGGCAACGGCGGCGTTTGACCGATATGTGGCTAAGGTAGAGGAGCGACTAACGGAACAGCATGCAAGCGCGCGGGAATTCGTTGCGGGCGAAGGGGATTCGGCCGTGAGTGCGCAACTCGAACATGGCGAGCTGGTGCTTGAGAATCTGATACCGGGCGATGCGGCTGAGGCCGATGGCGCCATGTTGCATCACTGGCGTGGAACCGCGTTTGTGCCGCGCGCAACAGCGGCGCAATTTGAACAAGTGATGCGCGGCTATCAGGATTATCCGCGACGGTTTGCCCCTGAGGTGATGAGCGCGTCCGTGCTCTCGCGCACTACCGACCAACTACGTACGAAATTGCGCTTTCGACAGCAGCATGTGCTGACCGTGGTGTTGGACGCGATCTATAACGTGCGCTTTGGACAGCTCGACGCGGAGCATCGCTATTCGATTTCCCGCAGCACATCGATCAAGGAGATCTGGCGAGCGGGTTCACCGGCGGAGCGCACACTCAGTGTGCAGGAAGAGCACGGATTTTTGTGGCGACAGAACACCTACTGGAGCTGCGAGGAGCGGGACGGTGGTCTGCTGATGCAGATTGAAACGATCTCGCTGACGCGGGACATTCCGCGTGGGCTTGGCTGGGCCCTGCGACCGTATATCGAGAGCATTCCACGCGAGACGCTGGACTTTACCTTGACACGCATGCGCGACGCACTGCGTAAGTGAGGACACGTCAGTGCAACGATGCACAAGAATTGAAGGGGAAGGGAGGGCTGTGATGGCTTCATCGACACATGTTCAAGCTGCGGTGACGGCGGTGCGTGTGCATCGATCACTTACCGCAACGGCGGAAAAGCGCGTGCTGGTGTGGTTAGCGGAACGGACGCCGCACTGGGTTACGTCAGACCAGCTGACTGCGCTGGGATTGGCTGCACAGATTGGCGCGGGTGTGTGTTTTGCGCTGGCTCGCGTGGAGCGGCTGGCGTTGCTCGGGGTCATTGGCTGCATCGCGCTGAACTGGCTGGGCGACAGTCTGGATGGAACACTGGCGCGCGTGCGGCAACAGCAAAGGCCGCGCTACGGATTCTATGTGGACCACATGGTAGATGTGTTCGGCGCGGTTGCCTTGATGACGGGGATGGCAATTTCGGGATTTTTGCACTGGCAGATTGCGCTTGCGATGCTGATTGCATTCTTAATACTGGCGAGCGAGAGCTATCTGGCAACGTGTTCTCTGTCGCGGTTCGAAATGGCGCACGGTTTTTTGGGGCCGACTGAGATCCGCATTTTGCTAATCGCAGGTTGTGTAGCGCTGTTGCGAAGTCCGTATGCGGTAATCGCGGGCCATCGATTCCAACTCTTTGATGTGGGTGGAGCGATTGCGACGGCAGGAATGCTTGTAATGGCCGCGGTGACGACGGTGCGACACACGACGCAACTTTACCGCGAGGAGCCGCTGCGGTGAGCATCTGGTCTCGATGGGTGCGATTCAATGTGGTGGGCGCAGGCGGAATGGCGTTGCAGCTTCTCGTGCTTTCGGGACTGCATCGGCTGGTTCCAACTCTGGTTGTGCTGGAGACGGCAGTGGCTGTTGAGTGCGCCGTACTGCATAACTTTGCGTGGCACCTGCATTTGACATGGCGCGATCGAGCAGCCAGAGGGACCTGGCCTGCGCGGTTAGTGAAGTTTCAGTTGTCGAACGGGATGGTATCGCTGGTGGGAAATGTTGTGTTGATGCACGCACTGGTTGATCTTGCGCGTTGGCCAATTTTGCTGGCGAATGGGCTAGCAATTGCGGTGTGTTCGCTGCTGAATTTTGGCCTCGGCGACAGGTTTGTGTTTGCCACCGAGGCCGGTTCGATGAGATGAAGGTGAAGCTTACTTTGCCCAATGCGGAGACGCAACGCGCACGAGAAGAATGTCGTGGCTGCCAATCTCGATGGGCATGTCGTTTGTGAGAGTGACTTCCTTGCCCGTCCAGAGGTTCTTGCCTTGCTGCGGCCCTTCGAGGCCGAGCTTGGTCAGGTCCAGATGGAATGGATGTGTGGAGTAGCGCGAGTCGCCCGCGGCGAGAATGGCAACGGCATATGCGCCGCCAGAGAGGTGACGGCCCCATACTTCGACTTCGCCATCAGCGTAGATGCGCGAAGCCTGCTTGCCCAGTTTGTCCTGATCGATGGCGATGACGTCGCGATTGGTGAGGATGGCTTTGATCTCGGGCTTCATGTTGGGCAGGTCATTACCGGCCAGCAGTGGTGAGGCGAGCATGGCCCACATGGAGAAGTGAGCGCGGTTTTCGGCAAGGGTCAGCTTGCCGTTACCGACTTCAAGCATGTCGGGGTCGTTCCAATGGCCTGGGCCTGCGTATTTCTCCAGGCCGGCCTGTTGCTCAAGGATGGTGTAAATGCGATCCCAGTGTGCGTCGATGTCGCCCGTGGTGCGCCACGAGTTGCCGCCGAGCTCCGGCGCCCACTCCCACGGAGCATCCCATCCATACTGGCAGAGCGAGAAGACAATGGGGCGCCCCGTGTCTTTCAGTGCCTTGCCCATCTTTTGATAGGCGGCAATCATCAGCTTCATCTGCGCTGCCTTATCGTTGGGGGCCTGCTTCTGCATTACATCAGGAATGAAGCTGCACAGGTCGTACTTCAGATAGTCGATTCCCCAGGCGGCGTACATCTTGGCGTCCTGCTCTTCATGTCCAAGTGAAGCGGCATAGCCTCCGCAGGTTTTGGTGCCGGGGCCAGAGTAGATGCCGAGCTTGAGGCCCTTGGAGTGGACGTAGTCGGCGAGGGCCTTCATGTCAGGGAATTTCGAATTGGTGTGCAGCACGCCGTTGGCGTCGCGGGTGGCTTCCCATGAGTCGTCGATATTGATGTAGATGTAGCCGGCATCCTTCATGCCGCTGGCCACAATCTCATCGGCTGCATTGCGAATGTCCTTGTCGGTGACCCGTGTGGCGAAGTAGTTCCAACTGTTCCAGCCCATGGGCGGCGTTTGAGCTACTTTTTGGGCGAGTGCCGCGTTTGGCGCAAGCAAGGCAAGTGTGGAGGCAAGGGCAGCGAGAGGAAGCAAAGCGGAAATGCGCATAGTCGATCCTTTGTTGAAAACGATTTCAGGGGGAATACTATGACGCTGAGTGCGTTTTGGGCAACGGTTAAATGGGGAACGGGATTGTGGCTAATCTGTTGCAGCTTCGAGCGTGTAGCGGCTGGTGGTGGCCATGAGGTGTTCGACGGTGTCGACGGGGCCAATTCCACCACGTGCGCCGATGGCAGTGCAATTGAGCGCGGCGGCCGCACAAGCAAAATCAAGAAGGCGCGGAAGGGGCCAGCCTTGCAGAAGGCCGTAGATGAAGCCAGCGTGGAAGACGTCACCTGCGCCGGTTGTATCGGCAACAGTAACAAACCAGGCTGGACGATGATGGAATTGTGATCCATCCCATGCGAGGACTCCCTCCTGACCCAATGTTGCTGCTGCGACTGTGCAGCCATAGCGGCTTTTCATGCGGCGCAACGCAGATTCAAGATTGCGCTCGCCGGTGAGCACGGTGGGGAAGTCGCGACTGACGACGAGATAGTCAATCAGCTCGATTAGATCTTCGACGCCGTCGTACATTTCGTCGAGGTCAGCAACGATGGGAATGCCCGCGGCGTGTGCCCACGTTGCAGCCTGTGTGGCCGCTGCGGTTTCGAGCCCGTCCACCAGCAGGCATCGCGCATTGGTGATCCAGGATCGCTCGAGATCTTCCGGTCGCAACAATTGCGCTTCTTCGCGCAGATTCAGAACAGTTCGTTCGCCGCCGCCGTCGACAATGACCAGGGAGTGAGGGCTTGAAATTCCGGGTACGGTGACGATGCGTGCATCGACACCTGTGCGCTCAAACTCGCGCATATGCAGTCGGGCCGCGTCATCTTTGCCGAGCTTGCCTACATACCGTGTGGAGAGTCCCCACGTTTGGCATGCCATTACCGCGGAGGCGGTCTGACCGCCGGGCAAGATGGAAGGCTGTTTGTACTTGACCTTGGAGCCGCGTGCGGGATACGCAGGCAGCGAGATGAGGGTGTCTGTGGCATTCAGGCCCACACCCACCAGATCAACCAGCAACGGCTCGGTCATTCGATTATTGTACCGGCCTCAGGAGAAGCGGGTCTTCTTCCAGAGCTGCCAGACACAGAAGACGGCGGAAATGAGGAGCACGACTGAAAGCATTGCGGTCCACGTGAAGTTCATGGCAAGCGACGGAACCCGCGCCTGCCAGGCAAGCCAGACAAAGACTCCAGCGCCGGCGGCGAGGATGAGGTAGTCCCACCAGGCACGGTCCTGTCCTGTATGGCCGGCAGTGCCGCTGTAGGTGCTCAGCACGCGGCCGTAGTCGAGCCCGTAGCGATTGCACTCCCGGAGAAGCGCGCGATTTGTGGAGGAGTGCTCGCGTTCCGTGGCGACGGCGGTGCTCACGGCTAATGCGCCGAGGATCATGACCAGGGAGCCGGCCACAACCAGAAGGCGATGGCTTGAGTCAGCCTGAGAGAGCTCGCCAAAGACGAGCGCGCCCCAGGCAAGCCCCCAGAGCTGGTTTGTGTTGGAGAGCGGAATGCCGCGGCCGATGCCGAGGAACTTGGTGGCGTATTGCTGAAAGATGTCGCCGATAACCCACACAAAGCCTCCAAGAAAGAGCCAAAAGAGCATGGGGCGTACGTGCGGGTTGAAGAAGACGCCTGCGGAAGGCCTGTCGAGCGCAAAGGCCAGTGCGAAGACTGCGCCGAGTTCGCCGACCGTGAACACGGTAACAAAGGAGAGTGGGTTCATACCGCTTATGTAGGCCTTGCGATAGGGGACGTACATGGTACCCCACATAAGACTTGCACCGGCCGCAGCGAGAACGCCGCCCGCAGCGCGACCAGCGTGCGTAGTGTCGCCGTGGATGGTGCTGAAGCCCAGCATGACGGCCGCTGCTACGATTGCCAACGATCCGAGCACTACCTTTGCTATGTTTTTTCCACTGGCGCCGCGTAACTCTCCGAACAAAAGCCAGCCCCAGAAAATGCCGACGAGAGAATTCGTATTCCAGAGCGGGAACGCAATGGCAAGACCAACGTCTCGGATGGCAAAGACGGTGAGCGTGTTTGCGACGGCCCACAACATGCCCGCGAGAATGGCGATGGGAATCAGGTGAGTATGCTCGCGCAGATCGATGAAGACCTGGCGCGTGCCCTTGAGAAGCGTAGGAACGGTCCAGCGTGCGGTGAAGACCCCGGCCACCATGCACAGCGAAATGGCATATGGAGACAGGCCCGAGTTGACGAGCTTGGTGGGGGCTTCAGCGGCTCCCAGCCAGACGCCTGCGCTCAGCGCACACAGCACGCCGAGAGTGTGCACGGAGCCAAAGGATGCTGTGGACGATGGGGAGTTCGACTCACTCATCGATGACTGGTCCTTTCGCGCTACATTAGCGCAACGTGATGAGCAGAGCCAGGCCGACACAGAAGACGGCCACCGGGATGAGGAAGTGCACGTCAGTTAGGACGGCCGCGGTGTGCGTGAACAGTTTCATTCTGAATAGGGAAGTGCAGACAGGGGCAACCTTACTGAGCGATGGCGGGCGGTGTCAAGGACGCGCCAAAGATCAGGATGCGTTCCAGTGAAAGAGCGCAGAGCGCCGATTCGCTGGAACGCATGGATGAAGATCAGGGGCCGCTTAATTACTTAAGCGAGCTCATATCGATTACGAAGCGGTATTTCACATCCTGCCTGAGCATGCGCTCGAACGCTTCGTTGACCTTCTGAATGGGAATCACTTCAACTTCTGACGTGATGTTGTGCTGGCCGCAGTAGTCGAGCATCTGCTGGGTCTCAATCATGCCCCCGATCATGGAGCCCGCTACGGAGATGCGCTTGGTGATGAGCGAGAACGGACTGAGCGCGGGTGGTTTCTCGGGCAGGCCTACGAGGCACAGCGTTGCGTCCAGCTTGAGCAGTTGCAGATAAGGTTCAAGTGCATGAGGAGCGGAAGCTGTATCGAGGATGAAGTCGAATGAGTTTGCATGCTTTTTCATCGCATCCGCGTCGGTGGAAACGAGGACTTCATCCGCGCCGAGTTTGAGCGCGTCCTCTTTCTTTTTGAGCGACGTGGTGAGTTGCACGGTATGCGCGCCGAAACTGTGCGCGAACTTAAGACCCATATGACCGAGTCCGCCGAGTCCGACGATGCCGACCTTCATGCCGGGGCCGACATTCCAGTGGCGCAGGGGTGAATACGTTGTGATGCCGGCACAGAGCAATGGGGCGACTGCGGCAAGGTTGAGGTTGGCGGGAACGGTGTGCGCGAAGCGTTCGTCGACGACGTAGTTAGTTGAGTAGCCGCCCATGGTAATGGATCCATCGACGCGATCTTTCGCGGCATAGGTTAACGTGGCGCCCTCCCGGCAGAAGTGCTCTTCTCCGCGGCCGCAGGGCTCGCAGTGGCGGCAGGAGTCGACGATGACGCCGACGGCGGCGATGTCGCCAACCTTGACTTTGGTAACGGAGGGGCCCGCAGCCGTGACGCGGCCGACAATTTCGTGTCCGGGGACAAGCGGATATGTGGTCTGACCCCATTCGTTACGGGCCATATGCAGGTCACTATGGCAAACTCCGCAGTAGAGAATTTCGATAAGTATTTCGGTAGGACCTGGTTCGCGGCGTGAAAATCCGTACGGGCCAAGGGGGGACTTTGCGTCGGTTGCGGCAAAGGCTTTAGTTGTTGGCATTTGAATTCCTTTCCGGAAAAAGCATAAACGATTGGGCCGTGCTGGCTGTTGCTTGGAGCGCGGTTGAAGCGAGCAGATTCCTGTGGAATTTAACTACGGGCGATGCGCAGAGGCGACGCGAGGGATGCCCTGCAGATCGGGCGAGAATTCAATTGTGTCGAAGCCGGCAGTAAGGAAAAGCGATTCGATTGCGTCGCGTTGGCCATGGCCGATTTCAAGCAGCAGGTAACCATTCGATTCGAGATGCGTGAAGGCTTGCGGGATGAGCCGGCGGTAAATGTCGAGGCCGTCCGCACCGGCGAAGAGGGCGAGCGCGGGTTCGTGGTCGCGGACTTCGATGTCGAGGGTGGCGCGGTCAGAGGTGGGCACGTACGGCGGGTTAGAGATGATTAGGCTGAACTCTTCGTTGGCGAATGCTGAAAGCAGGTCGCTCTGGATCATGTGCACATTGCATTGGTTGCGCGCGGCATTGGCGGCTGCAATGGCGAGAGCGGCTGGCGAAATGTCGCATGCGCAGACCGTAGCATTCGGCAAATGATGCGCGAGGGCGATGGCGATTGCACCAGAGCCTGTGCCCACGTCGAGGATGCGCTGTGATGGGAATGGGTGAGCAAGCGAAATGGCCTTTTCGACGACATGCTCTGTCTCGGGACGCGGAATAAGGACATCGGGCGTGACGCGAAACGGAAGTCCATAAAATTCGCATGTGCTGGTGATGTACTGGACGGGTTCGCCAGCAGCGCGTCGCTTGATAAGTTCTGCGAAGCCAATGGAACTGCAGCCGGCGTAATTATCATCGCGATGTGCGAGGATCCAGGCTCGGTCTTTGCCGATGTGATGTAGCAAGAGAAGCTCGGCGTCCCAACGCGCTTTTGCCGGGTGCGGACCGCCGCTTAACTTGGTTTCGCCCCAGGTTAGCCACTCGCGGAGCGTCATTATGCGGCCTGGCTGTCCGCTTTCAACTGCTCGGCCTGGTAGTGGGCCACGAGCGCGTCGACAATGGGCTGAAGCCTGCCTTCCATGATGAGGTCGAGCTGGTGCAGCGTGAGGCCAATGCGGTGATCGGTGAGCCGATTCTGTGGAAAGTTGTAGGTGCGAATCTTCTCACTACGGTCGCCTGAGCCGACCATGGATTTGCGTTCCTTGGCCAGTTCGGCATTCTGCTTTTCCAGCTCCATTTCGTAGAGGCGTGAACGAAGCACGCGCATACCCTTTTCACGGTTTTTGATCTGCGATTTTTCGTCCTGGCAGCTGACGACGGTGTTGGTGGGCAGGTGGGTGATGCGCACAGCCGAGTATGTGGTATTGACGGATTGACCGCCGGGGCCAGATGAGCAGAAGGTGTCGATGCGAATGTCTTTGGCTTCGATTTTGATGTCGACGTCTTCGGCTTCCGGAAGGACGGCGACAGTGATGGCGGAGGTATGCACGCGGCCCTGGGTCTCGGTTGCGGGCACGCGCTGCACACGGTGCACGCCCGACTCCCACTTCAGCTGCGAGTAAACGCGGTCACCTTCAATGATGGCGATGACTTCCTTGTAGCCGCCGATTCCGGACTCGGAGACCGAGAGGACTTCAACCTTCCAGCGATGCTGCTCGGCAAAGCGGGTGTACATGCGGAAGACCTCCGCCGCGAAGAGTGAGGCTTCGTCACCGCCTGTTCCGGCGCGAATCTCGAGAATGATGTTCTTTTCGTCGTTCGGGTCTTTGGGCAGAAGAAGAACCTTCAACTCTTCTTCCAGCGCGCCAACTTTTGGCTCAAGCGCTGCTACCTCTTCTTCGGCCATTGCGCGCAGGTCGGAGTCCGACTCGGCCAGCATGACCCGCGCTTCCGAAAGACCCTGACGTGCCTGCTTCAGGTCACGATACTTTTCCACGATGGCTTCAATCTCGCGTAGAGCCTTGGCAGTTTTGGTGTAGCGCTCGTGGTCATTAATAACTTCGGGCAGCGTGAATTGCGATTGCAATTCGATGTAACGCTGCTCCATTTGTTCCAATCGGTCCTGCATGTTTGATTCTCCGTGCCGCGCACACACAGCGGCCGCTACCTGATGCAAATGAAGTTGAAAGACGGGAAAAAGGCGCAAAAAAGTGTATGCGGCGGGGGCCGCTAGAGGAGAACCGGGATGGGCCGGCGAAGCGCCATATCTCTTTGATGATTTTAGCGCGAAATCGACTCCGGCAGGGGGCTCTTCTTTACCTGCCGGAACCAAATTAGAAGCATTTGATCTGATCGCAGGGGTTCATAAGCGGCATTTGAAGGCTGCTCTGGTGGTCTGGATCCGACAGGATTGTAATGGTGGCCGGCTTGTAAGCGGCTGGATCGGCCGTCATGATGTTGGGCACGAATGTCTGCGGATTGCGGTCATAGAGCGGGAACCAGGTGCTCTGGATTTCGACTATGACCGTGTGGCCTGCTTTGAAGACGTGATCAACGTCATGCAGGCTGAAGTGATATTCGTGAATGGAGCCGGAGCGCATAGGTTCAGGCTTCTCGAAGGAGCGCCAGTAGCGGCCACGGAAGATTTCCGCGTTGGTCATCAACTGGTAGCCGCGCATCGCCGGATCTGGATCATTTTCTGGATACTGATCGATGAGCTTGACGACCATATCGTTGTCAGTACCGGTGGTTTTGGCGTAGATGTCGGCGACGACTTCACCCGTTGCGACCAGATCTTTCTTGAGCACCGGCAGCTTGAAGACGGCAACATCCTTGCGCCCGGTAACAAACCGCTGATCTTCGGTCAGCCAGTTGTACCACTGCGAGCCCTGGCTATATGTGGGCTGAATGGGGCGATGACGATAGGGAACCGGGTTGGCAGGGTCGCTGGTGTACGAAGTCGCACCCTGCGTGGTTGGGTTGTTCCAGCTTAAAGCGCCGCCACCAAGCAGATAGAGACTCGTGTTTTCTGATTTGACCGGCGGAAAGTGTGAGTAGTACTGCCAGGTGTTGGAGCCTGTCTGGAAGCTGGCCGTGTCTTTCAGGTCAAAGCCCGGCTCGTCTTTAAGGTAATAGGCGAAGAATTTGGCTTCGATCCTGGAGCGGAATTCGTCGCCGATGGGTTCGCCATATTTCACATTGCCCAGATGGGTGGAGGAGGATGCCCAGTAGCCGTGGCGCCACGGGCCAAGCACGAGGAAGTTCTCGTGCTTATCGTCATGCGGCTCAAGCGAGGAGTACTCCTCCTGCGGACCGTACATGTCTTCCTGATCGTAATAGCCACCCACGGTAAGGGTGGGCACAGTGACCTTATCCAAAGAATGCTCTACGCCCCGCGATGACCAGTAGGAGTCATAGGTTGGATGGTCGAGGAAGAGCTGCCATGTGGGGAGCATTTTGGAGCCGGACTGTTTCACATCCTGTTCGAAGTTGCCGCGCTCGAGGAAGTAGTTGTAGCCATCGGCGGGTTTGCCTTCCTTGTTCTCGCCGTAACTGACTTCGCTGTTCTCCTTGCTTGACTCCATCATCTTGACGTAGTCGTAGCCGTAGCTCTGGCGAAAGGCACCGTTATGGAAGAAGTCGTCACCCATCCAGACGTCGATCATAGGCGCCTGCGGGCTGATTGCCTTGACGGCCGGATTGGGATCGATGCCGGCCATCATGGCGAGGAAGCCGGGATAGCTTGTGCCAATGAAGCCCGCGCGGCCGTTGTTGCCTGAGACATTCTTGAGCAGCCAGGCAACAGTGTCGTAGGTATCGGTGCTTTCGTCGATGTTCTTTGGATCTTTGTGGTCTGCAAGCGGACGGCTCATGACGAACTGGCCTTCGCTTTCAAAACGCCCGCGAATATCTCCGCAGACGTAAATGTAGCCGTCGCGCGCCAGTTGCGGGCGCCCGGCGAAAAAGGATTCGCGGCTGGTGCCATCGCAACCATAGGGTGTCCGTTGGATGAGGAAGGGAAGCGGCGCCTTCATATCCGCAGGCTTGAGGATGACCACGTGCAGTTTCACGCCGTCGCGCATGGGGACCATGGCTTCGCTGCGCTCGTAGTCGTGGAAGACGTGATGCACCGCATCGCCGGTGCGCTTGTAAACTTCGTCAGGGTCGGCAGAAAAGACAACCGACTCAGCTTTACCGTCTGCGCCGAGCTTAAAGTCGAACGTATTTTTCGACTCGGGATAAGAGAACGAAATCGCGGAGTGTGAATCCAGTTGGGCAGGAACCCGGCGAGGCGACTCGATGACCAACTTGCCATCTTGCTCGTAAAAGCTGAGTGGTACGTCAGGCTCATCCGCGTAGGTGTACTCGCCGGCAAGCGCCTGGAGTTGCACCCTGGAGGGTGTGGACTGGCCAAGCATTGCGGTTGCGTGAGACAAGAGACAGATGGACAAAGAGGCGATTACAAGACGACCGCGGGCCGAAATCAAAGGATGGACCTCCAGGAAGTTTTAATGCGCATGACCGTGGTGCGAGTGTGGAATACTGCCGGCCATTTCTTCAATGGGGACGACACAACCCTCCAACTCGACGCAACCGGTGTGTTCGAACTGTATGGTCGTATGGCTGATGTGGAAGTGCTCGCGCAGTACGTGATTGAGTTTTACCAGAATGCAGGCACTTGCAGAAGGAGGAATGTCGTCAATTGTGACGTGGCAGGCCAGCGCGCGTGTGTTTGAGCCGAGGCACCACACGTGGAGATCGTGCACGTTGATGACGCCCTCAATGGCCTGCATGCCGGAACGGATTTCATCGAGATTGACGTCACGCGGCTTGCCTTCAAGCAGGATATTCAGTGTTTCGCGCACAATGCCCTGGCTCGACCAGAGAATCAAAGCGGCAATTCCGAGCGAGAGAACCGGGTCGATCCAGTTTTTCCCGGTGAACAGAATTCCCGCGCCACCCGCGATGACTGCCGCGGTGGAAAGTGTGTCGCCCGCCATGTGAAGAAAGGCAGAGCGCATGTTTACGTCGCGAGCGACTCCCCACAATAGAGCGGCAATCACGCCGTTCATCAGCACACCTGCGGCGGCCACGATCATCATGAGGCGAGGCTGTACCACTACGGGAGCGCTCAAGCGGTGTATGGCTTCGACGGCGATCCAGATGGCAATAACGATCAATGTGGATGCATTGACAAACGCGGCGAGGACCCCGGTGCGCTGGTAGCCGAAGGTGCGCGCGCTATCGGCAGGCCGGTTCTGGAAATAGACCGCGACGAAACTGAGCAAGAGAGCCAGGAAGTCAGAGACATTGTGCCCGGCCTCAGAGAGCAGGGCCAATGAGTGCGCACGCAGGCCGGCAATGAACGTGACCAGCACATAGGCAAGCGTGGCTGCGAGCGAAAACTTCAGCACCAAGTGCGTTTTGCCTGTATTGGACGACGGCGATGCCGCGTGGACATGCATACCATGAGTCTAAACGGGGTTGTGTCCGCATGCCAGCGGGGTGTTTGCCGCGTTTGGGCTGGTGAAAATGGCTCAGGCCGGGCCGCTCAGAGCGCGGAAACTGCCGCTAACCGAACGCAGACCGCTCCACTCCTCAGCGAGCACAATACTGTCTTGCGGAAAGCCCTGGCGATAACGCACGCTGCAGGGAAAGCCGACACGAAGCAGATCAGGAGAGACGGCGGAAGCAATGGTGGTAATGTCCTGCGAACACTCATAATCCACGCCACCGATACGGTAGCTATAAATGAGCATCGTTCGGGTGGTGCCGTCCTCACCCTCCATCTCGCAGATGTCGAGCACCATGCCGTCGACCAGACGGCCGGTACGGGCCAAATTCGACCTGCGGAGACGTTCCAGTTCGTCGGGTGTGGGTCGATGGCGGCGTAACAGCCATATGGTCACGCCAATGGCCGTTGCAGCGGCAAAAGATGCCGCAATTTTGATATTTGTTGCGGTGAGCAGGATCATCGCGCAGCAGAGCAGAAGTCCCCATGCCTCTGCTGCCTTCAGAATAGCGCAGAATGCAGGTTTCAATGACGTTACTTGTGAACGCCTTGACCCGTGAAAGTGGGTACTCGTATGCTCGGGGCGATGACGCGAGGTTCCGATTTGCGTTGCGCTGGGTGGAATGAGGTGAAGCCATGAACGCGGCAACTACGGCCCCGCTTGCGGAGAGTACGCGCAGCGCGCATCCGATGCTGGTTCGGCGTGCCGCAGTGCTGGGAGCTGGAACCATGGGTTCGCGTATTGCGGGCCTAATGGCCGGCGCCGGCATTCCAGTGCTGCTCCTCGATATGGTTCCCAAGGGGGAAGCTCCGAGAAACAAGCTGTCCACCGCTGCCATTGCTGCGCTTTCCAAATCAAAGCCGGCGGCTTTGTTCGAGCCCTCCTCGATTTCACTCATCACGCCGGGGAACTTCGACGACGATTTGCACAAGCTGAGCGGCTGCGATTGGATTGTGGAGGCAGTCGCGGAGAATCTCGCTATCAAGCAAGCGCTTATTGCGCGCGTGCTCCCGCATTTGTCGCCGCACGCGATCTTGACGACGAATACATCGGGATTGCCGATAGGATCGATTGCCGCAGAACTGGGTGAGGTGAAGGCCCGCTTCTTCGGGACGCACTTTTTCAATCCGCCGCGCTACATGAGATTGCTCGAGGTCATTCCGACCGCGGAGAGCGACACGGGAGTGGTTGCAGCATTTGCGGCATTTGCCGATCTACGGCTCGGCAAGCAGGTGGTCTACGCGCACGATACGCCGAACTTTATCGCCAACCGCATTGGTGTGGCGGCGATGTTTAGTGCGTCTCGTTTGCTGCTGGAGCAGGACCTCACCGTTGAGGAAGTGGATGCGATGACGGGGCCGGCAATTGGCTGGCCTCGGACGGGGACGTTTCGCCTGGCGGATATGGTGGGGATCGACGTGCTGGCGCACGTGGCGGCAAACTTTCCGGAGAAAGTGACGCAGGGGCCCTTCACTGAAACGCTGAAAAAGATCGTTGAGCGTGGCTGGCTGGGCGATAAGACCGGGCAGGGTTTCTACAAAAAGGTGCGGGGCGCCGACGGAAAAGACGAGCGCTTCGCGCTGGATTTGAAGACGCTGGAATACAGACCACTTGCGAAAGCCGCGCTACCGTCGCTTGAGATGGCGAAGAATGCCGCAACCGTGGGCGAGCGCCTGCGATTGCTGATGGCGAACGATCCGTCAAAGGACAAGGTCGCGCGCTTTCTGGTGCCCTTTCTTTCCGCGCTGTGGAACTTTGCCGCAGACCGCGTGGGCGAGGTCGCGGATAGCGTTGATGCGATTGACCGCGCCATGCGGGCAGGCTTCAACTGGGAGCTCGGCCCGTTCGCCATGTGGGATGAGGCGGGTGTAGCGGACAACATCGCTCGCATGCGGAGCCTGGGAATTGATCCCGGAGCGGGCGCCCAGGCTTTCTTGGCCGCGGGCCGCCACCACTGGTACAGCGCTGACGGCAAGGAGTGCTTCCAGCCGGTATCGGGGCAAACGGTAACGGTGCCGGAGACACCTGGACATGCGCGCATTGCGGCTTATCGCAAGGCGAATGGCGTGGTGCGCGGAAACGCGGGAGCTTCGCTGATTGATCTCGATGACGGCATTGGCTGCATCGAATTGCACTCGCCGAAGAATGCCATTGGTGGCGACGTTGTTTCATTGGTCCGGTCAGTGCTGGATGCAGGCTCCAAAGAAGTGGAGCGTTTCGCCGGTTTCGTGATCTCAAGCGATCGTGACAACTTCAGCGTGGGCGCCAACCTGATGCAGCTGCTGATGACCGCACAGGAAGGCGAGTGGGACGAGGTCAATCTCGCCATTCGTGGGTTCCAGCAGATGACGGCGGCGATCAAGTTCTGTCCGCGTCCGGTGATTGTTGCGCCATTCGGCATGACTCTTGGTGGTGGCGCAGAGATGTGTCTGCACGCGGCCGAGCGCCAGCCACATATGGAAACCTACATCGGTTTGGTGGAGGCCGGAGTGGGATTGATTCCTGGAGGTGGCGGAACCAAGGAAATGCTGTTGCGTGCAATAGATAAGGCGTCGGCAATAACGCCTCCAGATCCGCGTGCGCCGGCATCAAAATTCGCACAGTCGGTCGAGTTGCTGACGGCGCTCAAGACATCGCTTGAGACGATTGCGATGGCCAAGGTTGCAACTTCTGCCATGGAAGCTCGTGGGCTGGGGATCATTTCGTCATCTGATCGCGTCACAATGAACCGTGAGCGGCTGCTGCTTGACGCGAAGTCAAGAGCGCAGGCATTGGCTGAGGCAGGCTATGCGGCTCCCACGCCGCGCACGGAAATGCCGGCGCCAGGACTTGCCGCTCTGGCAACGCTTGAGACGGGCATCTTTTTGATGGGTGAGGCCGGCTACGCATCCGAGCACGACCAGAAGGTGGCGCGCTGGGCGGCGTATATCTTATGCGGTGGCAGAGTTTCACCAGGTGCGGCGATTTCTGAGCAATATCTGCTTGACCTGGAGCGAGAGGCTTTCCTGTCGCTCTGTGGCGAACGTAAAACCCAGGAGCGTATTGCCTTTACGCTCAAGACGGGTAAGCCGTTACGGAATTAGGCGCCGGTGAGAAAGTACGACGATGAAGCACATTCAGATTCCGGCCGCTGTCCTAGGCATGATCGTTGCCGTGAGTATGGGCCGGAGTGGAGTATTGCCCGCCGCTCAATCGCTGGATGAAAGAGGCAGCAGGATCATGAATGGCCAATCAGTACCGTACGTGATCAGGCGCTTACCTGTGAGCTCATTTCCGGCGCTTCCTGAAGCGATTGCCGATGAATTGAATCGACGTCGCTGCATGATTCCGCAGACCTATGAGGCGCACCGGCCTGAGAATGTGGTTCACGCGAGTCTGGAGCGTGAGGGTTCGTCGGATTGGGCGGTTCTGTGCTCAACGGGAGGGACCGTTTCGCTACTGGTGTTTCTCGATGGAAGGTTCGATCATCCTGAAGTTCTGGCGTCCTCGCCGGAGACCGAGCGGTTGCAGCCGCATGATCCAAGCGGCATTTTGGGCTTTAACTGGGGTATTGACCGCGCTAGTCCCAGGCAGGTGCGCGATGCGGAGGCTGGACTCGAACATCGACCGCCCCCAATCCATCACGATGCGCTGGCCGACTCGAAGATTGAGCGGCATACGGCTTACCACCTCTACACGCATGGCGCATGGACGTTGCTGGATTTGCCGGATTAGAACGATGGGCCGCACTGCATCGGAAAGAGACGCAGTGCATCGAACAGGATAAGGAGACCGATGCCGGAAGCAGTCATCGTAAGCGCAGTGAGAACACCCGTGGGGCGCGCGCCGAAGGGTGCTTTGGCGAATGTGCGTCCGGACGATCTGGCAGCCGGTGCGATTCTGGGTGCGCTTGAGCGGACGCCACAGCTGGATCATGCTGAGATTGAGGATGTGATTGTTGGATGCGCACAACCGGAAGCCGAGCAGGGTTGGAACATTGCGCGTTTCGCGGCTCTGCGGGCGGCTCTCCCAGTGGAGATTCCAGGCGTGACCGTGAATCGGCTGTGCGCTTCAGGGCTTGAAGCGATTGCCCAGGCGGATATGCGCATTCGCGCAGGCGGAATGCGTGTAGTGGTCGCAGGCGGCGCAGAGTCGATGAGCATGATTCCGATGGGTGGACTGAAGCCGAGCCCCAATCCATGGCTGGCTGAGCATTATCCGGCATCGTTGCTAACGATGGGTCTGACAGCCGAGCGCGTGGCAAAGCACTACGGCGTTTCGCGTGAGGATCAGGATGCTTTTGCCCTTGCAAGCCACCAGAAGGCATTGGCGGCGCAGACCGCGGGGCGCTTTGGCGATGAGCTGATCCCGGTTAAGGTGATGAACACAGTTCCGGGAGAGAAAGCGGGACGTCCGGTGGCGAGCGAAACCGTATTCGCGGCCGACGAAGGGCCACGCGCAGATACATCTGCCGAGGCGCTTGCCGCGCTCAAGCCGGTGTTTCATGTGAAGGGTACGGTGACAGCTGGGAACTCATCACAGACTTCCGATGGCGCGGCGGCGGCAGTTTTGATGGATGCAGCGCGTGCACAGGAACTGGGCATTCAGCCGCTGGCGCGGCTGGTTGCGTATGCTGCCGTGGGATGCCTGCCCGAGGAAATGGGTGCTGGGCCGATTTTTGCAATTCCTAAAGCACTTAAGATGGCCGGACTCAATCTGAATGATATTGGACTCATTGAGTTGAATGAGGCGTTCGCCGCACAGGCGGTTGCAGTGATTCGCGAGGTTGGATTGGATCCTGCGCGTGTAAACGTGAACGGCGGAGCCATCGCGCTGGGGCATCCTCTGGGCTGTACGGGTGCCAAACTCACAGCAACGCTGCTTAGCGAGATGCGGAGGCGCAGTGTGCGCTATGGCATGGTGACGATGTGCGTGGGCGGGGGAATGGGTGCTGCGGGGATTTTTGAGCGACTGAGCTGAAACGAGCACGGCACGTAGCAGCTCAATCGGTGCAACATTTTGCTGGTAGTACAAAGGTTTTCTATCCGGATCAGCGGCTGCCGTGCAGGTCCCCATTGAATGTGACAGTGAACATTGGGATAAGCTGGCGCGGATAACCAGACCGCGCCATATTGATGCCGACGCCGGCTCCCCAGGTGATGGGAAAGCGTCCCGCTGCCGGCCAGGTGTATTCGACTTCCGGTGAGATGTTGACATAGGAGAAGGCTGGAGCGGTGGCGTTGCCGAAGGCTAGACTGTGACCAGACTGCCGCTCACCGTTGACTTCAATCAGGTAGCCCAGGCCCGACCTGGGACGGAGAACGTGCTCGAACGCGCCCGATGCAGCGAGAACATTCCCGTCGACGACATGGAATGGAACGCCAGCTGCGATGTTGGTGATTCCATTGTTGAACTGGTAAGGGCCAACGACATCGACCGGGTTTTGTACGATCTCAGTGCCTTCAAGGTAAAGCTGGAATGGCTTGAACTGCTTCCGTACCAGAAGATTGACCTGCTCGTTCCAGGTGTCGTTGGTGGTCTGTGAGCCGCCGGCGAGGTCGGGCTTGGAGCTTTGCATGTGGCCGGTGGGTATGTTGACATCCACAGAGACGCCGATGGATGGCAATTTCCAGAAGTGGTAGCGGTCGAATTCTTTTGCGACTTGGAACTTGGTTTGGACCGAAGTGTCGCCGAACTGGAAGGAGGAGCCGTCAATGCCACCGGCTCCGACGTACTCCAGGGCGGCAATTGCGTCCAGTTCGGTGCGGTTTGCTACGCCGTAAGCGAGCTTGAAGGGAATTGTGGTGTTGGTGCTGTCGTGGTTGCGGTAGCTGAAGTAGTAGGGCTCGAAGTAGAAAGAGCCTCTGGGCATCACGTCGGCTGTACCTGTATACATGGGGCCGCTGGTGTTATCGACCCATCTTTGACTGAAATTGGGCTGAGCTTTTGAGGACTCCGGCGATGGTTGCTGTGCGGCGGCAGGAGCGACGGCGACGTATAGGGCCAGTGTCGCCATAATGGCAGACGAGAATCGAATCATGATGAAAATCCATTCGCCGCGCATGGCGCGGTGCGTGTAGAGAAGTCCTGAATGTGGATTGAATGAGCGCGGAATTACAGGACGGGTGGCGGGCGAATGAAGAAGCGGAAGGAGGCGGGAGCTTCGTGGAAGTGATGTTCCCAATGGGGTACGGTTGCCTGGCCCAGAATCGCATGGTCGGGAAGCGCGAACGAGGCGGCCACGAATGGCGTCAGCCATTGGGGTTGAATGTCTTGGTGATGCATCGCGGCATGCGTTGCATCGTCACTGCGTCGAAGGAGGATGTCGGTTTCGGCGGGATTATGAAGAGCCCACAGGTCGTCGGAGATTGAAACCGCGGGAAAGAGGATGCACAGCAAAACCGCCAGAGCAAGCAGTCTGCGGCCAAATGCTTCTCTCATATGCCAATGCATGAGCGACCAGCCCACCAAACCGGTGGCTGTTAGCATCGCCCATACAATATTGAGGCTTAGTTCCACAGCAGTTAAGAGAACCCGATCATGGGACAGCTATCGGAATAGCGCGTGCCCGAAGATTCCAGCGGGCACCGATTGGCGAACGAGAATGACAATGGAAACAGCGACAGCCGGGGATTGACCCGGCTGTTCGGAAAAACGGAACTTAAAGCAGCAGCGGTTATGCCTTGGCGGTTGCAATCGCCTTCACGCGAGCATTCAGGCGGCTCTTATAGCGCGAAGCTGTGTTGTCATGAAGCACGCCCTTTTGCACGCTCTTGTCGAGCGCGCTGGCGGTCTCGCGATACTGCGCCTGGGCAGCCTTCACATCACCCTTGGTAATTGCTTCACGCAATGCGCGGAGGCTGGAACGGACGCGGGTGCGATTGGCGCGGTTTACCGCGGTGCGGGTCTCGGTCTGACGGGCGCGCTTGAGCGCAGAAACATGGTTTGCCATGGAACTCTTAAACTCTCTCTTTTGCCCAGTTTGCCAGGAACTTGCCCGGCCAGGCGGGATGCTGCGGGGTGAGAATGCAACTTGAGCTGCATCCCTCGCAATTTCTTAGTCTACGGCAATTCGATTTTGAGGTCAATTGAGACTGGAAAAGTAGGCTATTGGGTTCCGAGGAGTGCGGGAATGCTCCAAAATGAATGCCAGGTACATCGTAAGTCACCATTTTCTCATTTCTTTACCTCGGTGCCATTGACGCAGGAATCTGCCAGCGCTACTCTTCCCCCAGATATCTACCTTGGTCTTAGTTGCCAATCCGGCGCGGCGCTCCAAAGCAGAAATTACGGTGTGCCAACCTGTGCCGAACCAGCAAGGACCCCTCTCTCTATCACTTTCAAAATCCCAACGGACCGCAACATTTGCGGCGCAACCGCTGTTTGTCCAATTGACAGACCTGGAGGCCCTCTGAACGCTGCGCTGGAGATCACGCCGAACCTTGAGCCCCTTTTCGGGACCCGCGATGAAAACCTCAGACTGATGGAGGATGTACTCGGTGTACGGATCGACCTTCGCTCCGACGCCGTGCAGGTGCAAGGACCGGACGATGCAGTAGCCCGCGTCAAGAAGATTTTTGAGGATTTTGAGACCCTGCGAAAGCAGGGAATACATCCGCACAACGGTGAACTTAACGGGATGCTGCGGCTCGTTGTAGCGGACCCTGATCAGACACTTGTTTCAGTGGCCAACGCAGGCAAGCAGCGCTCGGTGGGCATCAAGCGGCTGGTGCAGCCGAGGTCGATCAATCAACGGAAATACATCGAGGCTATCGAGAAGAACGACATGGTCTTTGGTGTGGGGCCCGCCGGGACCGGCAAGACCTATCTTGCCGTGGCCATGGCCGTGGCTGCCATGAACGCGAAAAAGATCAGCCGCATCATTCTGGTGCGGCCAGCGGTGGAGGCGGGCGAGAAGCTGGGCTTTCTGCCGGGCAGCCTGCAGGAGAAGGTAGACCCTTATCTGCGTCCGCTGTATGACGCGCTCTATGACCTGTTGGAACCAGAGCGCGTGGATAAGATGCTGGAGAAGAATGTGATTGAAGTTGCTCCACTTGCCTTCATGCGCGGTCGCACGCTCAATGACGCCTTCATCATCATGGACGAAGCGCAGAACACGACTATTGAGCAGATGAAGATGTTCCTCACGCGCCTGGGTAACAATTCGAAGGCTGTGATCACAGGTGACATCACGCAGATCGATTTACCCAATCCGCGCAAGTCGGGACTGGTGGACGCCATCAACGTTCTGGATGGAGTGGAAGGTATACACTTCTGCCACTTTGAGGAGGGCGATGTGGTGCGGCACGCACTGGTGCAGCGCATCGTACGGGCGTACGAGTCTACGAAGCCGCAGCAGCAGGAACTGCCGCTGGCGCTTGAGGAAGGCATGAACGGGGAACGGGAACATGCGCCGAGACAATCTGCGAAGACGCAATAGGCAGAACCAGGAAAATCAAAAGGTGCGCTTCGCAGGCTTTTGAAGCGCACCTTTCTATTGGGCGGCGGGAGATCGCGCGTACGGGCCATTCGAGTTTGATCCCAAACCAATCAAGAATCGAGAGGCGACTGCGTGCCTTCGCGTATCATCAACATAGAGCGGAGTTCAGTTGACTGGAACGCCGGGCACGATGATTGTTATTGACCCAGAACTGGAGCCTGAGCCTGCACCGCTTGCGAACGGTGGCCGGAAAATGGGCCTGCGAAACAAGACCAGGCAAGAGCGGACTGAAGCTATACCCTCCACCGCGTCGCTTTCCCGCTTCCTCAAGCTAGCGCAAGGCGCGGTTCGCCTTCGCGGAGAAGTGAACGTTCTGCTTACATCCGACTTGGAGATTCGCCGCCTGAATCGCACCTATCGCGGAAAGAATAAGGCAACCGACGTATTGTCGTTTCCGGCTGTTGACCCTGTGGCAAGTGGGATCGCCGGAGATCTGGCCATCAGTCTTCCAACAGCGCAAAAACAGGCCGCCGCGCAAGGCAATGTACTTTCTGCTGAAATCAAAATCCTGATTCTTCACGGACTGCTGCATTTGGCAGGCTATGACCACGAAACCGATACTGGCCAGATGGCGCGGCGTGAGCGACTTCTTCGTGCCAAGCTGCGTTTACCGCTTGGTCTTATTGAACGCGCCGTGGAACGGAAATCAACCGGGCAGTCAAAGGTGCGTGCATGAGCTCACTTGCCATTGCACTGATTGTCCTTGCCGCAATCGTTGTGGTTCTGGCTTCGTACATGAATCGCGTGTACTCGGAGTTCGGCAAGATTCTTACGCACGATGTGCAGGACAATATCGAATCGTGGGAGGAACAAGTTGAACCAAAGATAGGGCTCAACCGGGAGCACGCGGCCCTGTCCGCGTCGGTATTGCAACAGCTTGCGTTGGTTGTGATTGCGTTGGAGTTTGGCGCGGTTCTTTTCGACCGGGGGCCGCATCTGGGCAGGCCCTCCATGGCGGAAATCGTACAAGCTGTCGTTGCGGTTGTGCTGGTGGTGGCATTCTGCTGCCAGGTGCTGCCGTCACTCCTGTTCAGGCACACGAGTGGCAAATGGGCACGGCACTTCATCTGGCCCTTCCGCCTGTTGTTGTGGAGTGTGACTCCCATTTCTTTCTTTGTGCGGTTTTTCCACTCGGTGGCATCTCTTGCCGATCCACCGCAGGAGAAGGAGGATGAATCATTCGGCAGCGTGGAAGCCTTGCTGGAGGCGGGCGAGGAAGAAGGAATTCTGGAGGAGACCGACCGCGAGCTGGTTCGTTCCGCTGTGGAGTTCGGAGATAAGCTGGTGCGCGAAGTGATGACGCCGCGACCACGCGTTTTCGCTGTACAGGGTTCCACAACGCTCGAAGAGTTTCTCGAAATGCTAAAGGAGCACAACTACTCTCGCGTTCCGGTCTTTGCCCATTCACTCGACGAAATTACGGGAATTGCCTTTGCGCATGACCTGCTGCAGATTAGCGACGAAGACGCAAAGAAGAGTACGGTCGCCAGCATCCAACGTCCGGCGGTATTCGTTCCTGAGACCAAGCGCGGCTACGAATTGCTCAGGGAAATGCAGCGCGAGAAACAGCACATGCGGATTGTGATTGATGAGTACGGCGGTGTTGCCGGCCTGGTCACGATTGAAGATCTGCTCGAAGAGATTGTTGGCGACATTCGCGATGAACACGAGACCGATGGCCTTGCCGATGAACCACAGCGCGAACCGGATGGCGCATGGGTTGTGCCCGGAGGGTTTCCCGTGGATGAACTGCACGAGCTTTTTGGCAACTCTGTGGAGTTAGGCGATTTTGAAGCGACCACGCTGGGCGGCCTTGTAAGCGAATCCGAGGGACGAATTCCGCACGCTGGAGAGGTTGTGATGCTTGAAAAGTACGGGTTGAGGTTGGAAGTCCTTGCGTCCTCAGATCGTCACATAGAGCGCCTGCGAGTCTATCCGCCGCTCCAAGATGGAAAGAACTCCTAGTTTTTCGCGTCGATACCTCGATCGGGATTCTGGTGAGCTTTCTTCCATACGCGCCACTCTTCCGCCGTGAGTTCCCAGAGTTCGGTCACGAGCCTTCCTGAGACATAGTCATTTTCCATTTCGGCAATCTTACGCATGCCGTGCTTTTTTGAGATGCGGCGCGAGGCCTCGTTTACTCTCGCCTTGCCAACCCGCAAGATTGGCATGCCGAGAGCCTCAAACCAGTAGTCATTCACCCATGCGCAAGCCTCGGTCATCAATCCCCGCCCCTGCATTGCGGGTGTAAGCCAGAAGCCGCGATGATTGTCTTCTTCGTGTGTAAGGCTGATGAGGCCGATGATTTGTGACGGCGCCGTCTTTAGGCGAAGTGTCCAGTGCCATGCTTCTCCGCGCTCCATGGCGGGAAGTGCCCGATCACGGATAAAGGACAGTGCCCCATCGGGTGGATACGGCCACGGCACACGATTGAGAAGGTAGCGCACAACCTCCCACCGCGGAAATTCCGCCTGTATTTGCGCCGCGTCGCCAAGCTGCAATGGACGCAAATGGAGCCTCGCGGTCCTTCCTTCAACCAGCATGGGCTGATGATAGCAACACAGAAGTGGAGAATCCGCGATAATGAGAGTACGAGGAAGATTCGATTGAAGTCAGGATTCGTAGCAATTCTTGGCCGGCCGAATGCCGGCAAAAGCACGCTGCTCAATGCGCTGACCGGCGAGAAGGTGGCGATTGTGACCGCCAAGCCGCAGACCACGCGCAATCGCATCGCCGGCGTGGTGGAAGTTCCGGCACGCAAGGGTGTGTATCCAGCGGCACAAGTTGTGTTTGTTGATACGCCGGGCGTGCACAAACCCGCATCGCAACTGGACCGCCGCATGCTCCATGAAGTGCAGGAAGCGCTGGAGACGCGGGATGTGGTGTTGGTGCTGGTTGACGCCAGCCGACGTATCCAGCTCGAATCAGCTGCTGAACCAAATGGAAGAAAATCACAGAGAGCAGACGTATGGGCGAGCGAGGATGAATTTCTGTTCAACCTGATCCGCAAGGTTGAGTGCCCGGTCTTGCTGGTGCTCACTAAGATCGATCTCGTCACAAAGGACAAACTGCTGCCCCTGATCGAGTCACTGACGAAGCAGTACAAATTTGCCGAAGTCATTCCCATCAGTGCCCGCAAAAAGGATGGTCTCGACAGGCTCCTGCGCAGCATTATCGAAAAGCTACCCACAGGCGAGCGCTATTTCCCCAAGGACCAGTACACCGACCAGCCGATGCGCTTTATGGTTGCCGAACTCATCCGCGAGCGCATTTTGGTGGAGACGGGAGAAGAGGTCCCCTACTCATCCGCAGTGGTGATTGAGCGGTTCGAAGAGCCAACACAGACATCTAAGGGTGGAAAGGCGCCGCTCACGCATATCGCCGCAGCCATTTACTGTGAGCGGCAGGGGCAGAAGGCCATCCTGATTGGCAAGGGCGGCAGCAAACTGAAGGAAATCGGCACGTCGGCACGCAAGCAGATTGAATCACTGCTAGGTACTCGAGTATTTCTAGAGCTACATGTAATCGTGCAGCCAGGCTGGCGTGAGTCGCGTGGATTTATCGAGTCGCTCGATTGGCGGAACCAGCTTGAATCGATTGCCGCCAACCAGGTCGAGGAAGAGGCGGACGCAGAAAGCTAATCAACATTTCGCAGAGGCCAGGATCCATTAGAAAAATCACGTTCAAGCGATTTGCGCATCAGTCCGCGCACACTTGTCCGCGGCCGCCCGTTTTTACGGTGTACATGCGGGCATCGGCCGCGCCAATGATAGAGTGCAGAGAATCTCCGTCACGCGGATAGCAGGCCAGTCCGACGCTGGCGCTCACTTTCAGCACGAGCCCATTCTTCATTTCAAACTGGGTTGCCATCAGCTCGCTGTGCATGCGCCGCGCCTCAATCGCCGCAGTTTCCGCACCAGTCTCCGGCATCAGAACCACGAACTCGTCGCCCCCATAACGGAAGCACATGTCATCCGGCCGGGCCAGCTCTTTCAGCCGGGCCCCGGTGCGTGCGAGCAACTCGCTGCCCACAAGATGCCCGTGCACGTCATTGACTAGCTTAAAGCGATCGAGGTCGAGGAAGGCGAGACTTACAGGAATACCGTATCGTGCGCCGCGATCGAGCTCCTGTCCTAGCACTTCATACAAATGTCGGACGTTGTAAAGCTTGGTAGCGTCGTCGGCGATGGTCAATTGCTGAATGCGTGAAACGTCGCGCGCGTTCTCAATGGCAATGGCAGCATGATCGGCAAGGATATGGAGAAACGCGATCGTGTAGTCCGTCAACTGGTTGGCCCGCGGATTGAGAATCTCAATCACGCCTACAACCCCTTTACGGCCTCGAAGCGGCATGGCGATTACAGAGCGGACCTTGCGCGGGTTCGGGGCCGGGACATCTTCGAGGCGAGTGTCTTTCTCGGTTTCAGGCACGATGAGCGTTTCACCATGCTGCGCCACCCATCCGGCAACGCCTTCACCCACCTTTACCCGAAGATCATGAAGCGAGGCCTCTTCGCCGCCTGCCGCGATTGCGTAATACAGCTCCTGAGTGCTTTCCTCCAGCATCAGCAGCGTCCACATGTCGGCCTCAATAAAGCTCTCCATGTGGTCGATGATGGTGCGAAGAATGCTGTCGAGGTCGAAGCTTGAGGTAAGCGATCGAGCAAGCTGATGAAAGACCAGCAGATCATCGAGAGGGACACGAGTTTCCTGGGCGTGTTTCATTCCGCTTTCCGGAAACCCCTTATGCCTTGCAGGTTCCGTTCCTGAAGAAATTGTGTCATAAGGCGATGGCGCTTACCGAAGAAATATGCACCATTGGTTTATCACCCACCGATGTGGACCATGGAGCGTGAGGGCTTAAGGAAGTCTGGCTCGCCAATGTGGTGGCGGGCCTCCTTACCTTGCACGGTATGCGCCACGTAGGCCCGCAACTCGTCGTCACCTGCTCCGGCGCGCATGCGGCCATACAGATCATGCTCCACCTGTGAAAACAAGCAGGTGCGGATTTTGCCGTCGGAGGTAAGACGTACTCGGCTGCAGGCTCCGCAAAAGGCTTGCGTAACGGGAGCGATGATGCCGATTTCACCGCGGCCATCTTCAAATCCGAAACGTCGTGCGGTCTCGCTTGCTTCGCGCGGCGGCAACGGGATCAGCGGCAGTACTTTGCTGATTCTTTCAACGATCTCCGCCATTGGAACCACGATTTCCGGCGACCAGAGTCTGTCTTCCTCAAGAGGCATGAACTCGATAAATCGAACGATGACGTCTTCCTGCCGCGCGAAGTGTGCAAAGGCCTCTACTTCTTGATCATTGAATCCGCGCAAAAGCACGCAATTCACCTTCAGCGGGGTCAAGCCAGCATCGCGCGCGGAGCGAATACCCGCCACCACATGGTCAAAGCTTCCCGGCACGCGCGTAATGCGCTCAAAAGTTGCGGTGTCCACCGCGTCCATGCTCACCGTGACGCGATGCAGGCCGGCACGGCGTAATGGTTCGGCAAGACCTTTCAACAGATGCCCGTTGGTGGTAAGCGCGAGCTCAAGTCGATCGCCTTCGCGCGTGCGCATTTGCGCCAATTCGCCAATCAGGTCGAGGAGGCCCTTGCGCAAAAGTGGTTCGCCGCCAGTGATTCGCACTTTTTCAATGCCAAGATCGACAAACAAAGAAATCAGTCGCAAATACTCATCAGTGCGAAGCTCGGGATACTGGGCGCCCAACTCGCCGGTGCGGCAGTAGACGCACTTGTAATTGCAGCGGTCTGTGACCGAAACGCGCAGGTCGCGGATCACTCGCCCGTGGCTATCAGTGAGGCGTGTGGCGTTGCGTTCTTTCGAGTTGGCAGGTGCGACAGAGGAAGCCATTGGTCTCTACTTAGCGTATACCGTTTTCTTGCAAGTAAGACAAATCGCGCCGGACAGCCTTCTGCCCGGCGCGATACAAATTTATTGGTGGAAAGGTTAGTCGAGGCGCGGAGTGCCACGGCGAAGCACCATACCGGTAACTCCCATTACCGAGACGAGCGTTACCGCGATAAAGAAGTAGTACGCCATCGGATGGGCCCAGCCCGGCGAGTACTGCAGATCCTGTCCGACCCAGAGCAGCAGAACTGTGGCAACAGCTGCAAACTGGCCGGCAATGACCAGCAATGTATGGCCAAGCTCGCGCCGCTTATCCAGCGCTTCCACCTGGTCGGGAGTCAGGTTACGCTCTTGGGGTGGCAATAGGACGTTCGGCATCGATGTGTGGTCTCCTCCAGGTCTCACTCCCGCCTCAAAAGGCCGAGATTGAGCTTCGTTTCGCTTACGATTCAATCACATTGCATGGGCTGCACGCCAGTCTTCCTATTCAACGGCGGTATCACGTAGCGATCATGTCGAATTGCGTTTTCAATCCGTGATAAATGCCAAAGACTGGAGCGTCGTAATTTCAAAAGGCTTGCGGCAGCGGACGTTCGCGCAAGAGAGCTTGTCGTCTCGCCGCACCATATAGGATTGCGCCTTGGCAAAACGCGCCCGGTCCCGCTCATCGGCGTGGCGTGGCAGTTGTGCCCTCTTCCGGCGGACCACCCAGGTCACTTTGTATTCGGCGGCCTGCCCGCACTTGGGGCAGGTGAGGGTATGCGTCCTCGATTCAGTTGTTTCGTTGAAAAACTCCCGCTCTTCCATTCCTTCAATTCACTCCAGAATTGCCACGCGCAGCCGGCTGGATACTTTCGCTGCGGCGCAATCTATTCCATACTCGACCTTGCCATGAGGAAACGCAAGCCCGCTCAATTTAGCGCCACCAAAGCCGTGAAAGCCAACGCGAGGGAGCGTGTCGGCCAGCCTAAGCCTGTGCGCGTGGTGGACGATAAGCCGCGCACAGGTCGCCAGGCCAAGCACAAGCCTAACCTACAGGACCTAATTCAACGAGAAGGCTAGTGTGGTGCGGCACACTCCGACGGGCAGCTTTGTCTTACATGTAAGCCATTGCAAGACAATGTCTTACCCGCGAAGCGCACGCGTCTTGCGGAATGCCTTACGCTTGTCTTACCGAGCGCTCAGGTGTATTGCACCCTTGATTAGAGAAGCCTCATGGGTCTTACGCTGATCAGGAGTGTGGGACGCTATACGGGCCAGGTAGTATCCCCTTCTTCGCTCCAGCGTCCTCGTTTGTTGGGGCAAGAACACTTGTCCGCTTGGAATAGATGCGAAACTGCACAACCACATCGAGCTCCACGGGAACGGACTTGCCATTTTTCTTGGCCGGCTGAAACTGGGCCTGCTCGATTGCCTTCACGGCGTTCTCGTCAAGGCCAAAACCTATGGGGCGAGCCACAGTCACACGTTCTGCCCTACCGTCGGCGCCTACAACCGTGTGATAGAGTGCCATACCTGCAATTCCCGCCTTTTGCGCAAAATCGTTGGACGAGGGTTCTACAGGTGCTGTAAGACGCGCTTGCTGGTCAACTGCGTCTTGCGATAGAACACCAGTCTCAACTTCAGGGGCACGCTGCGGGCTAAACGCGACCTTGAAAAAGCCCTGCCAGGCAGCTGGCATTGTCGCTACTAGACGATCATCGATACTGGGCGCAAAAATGCGATCCAGTGCCGCGCGCAGAAGCTGATCCGCCTGTTCCTGTGAGACTGTTTTTTCCTCATCCTCCGGAATTTCGGAGGGTCCTGCGATCGCGCCCTTTGCGCTGACCTGCGCGGTCTCCTTCTGCTCTGCATCCTTCTTCTTATGCTTCTTTTTCGGTTTGATTACCTGTTCGCGCGCGATGGTGATTTTCACGTTCTTCTTTTTCGGAGTGATGCGTACCTGATCCGTATTGGCTTTCAGATCTTCTGTGGGCAACTCACCCCTGAAGTGCAATCCATAGCGAATGCCGTCCAGTTCGAGCCGCTTCTTGCTCAGCCTAATCTTGTTGATACGAATGAGCGCGAGCGTAAATGAGCCATGTGTAGAGTTGCTTTGCGGATTCCCGGTCTCGTCAAACTCGAGCGTGTTATCCATGTATCCACCGCGCAGGTAGAGAGTCTTGCCGTCCAATGCATGCTCGATCGTGTCTTCGCTGAGGGCGCCGGAGCCCAACATAGTCGCTAGGCCGCTGATGGTCGATGTGCCGTTTGCAGATGTCGCTTCAGTCGTGGCCGATCCAGCCTGGGCATGCAGGCACATGGCAATTGCCAACAGTAGTACTGCACATCCCGGAAGGGCACGAAGACAAGCCAGTGCAGCCGATTTCATGTAAAAGCGCGGGCGCATGGGGGATTCCTTCAACGCAACTTTACCAGTGGTTTGCAGTGGCCAACATAAAGAATTGCGCTCGGATGGTTACCTCTGTTTTTCGCTGCCGCGAGGAGTAGGTTTGGGCCCATCCATTCTTGCGCTCATGCGGCGAAAGAGGCCAAGAATGCGCCGGGTATCTTTCTTGCTCATCTGAAGGCGCCGGAGCATGAGCTGCACGTCGTGGTGATTGGCCTTCTGCATTGCATTCGGCGAGTAACCCGCCTTCCGCATCGTTTCTTCCACCAGGGAAGTAAGGAGGTCCAGATCCCTTGAATCGGCCGGTTGAGGCGAACGCAAAGGAACGCTACCGGACGACATTTCAAACACCCCGTTTGTGGCTTTGCGCGCACTTAATTCGTAGAGACTTACGGCGACGGCATGTCCCAAATTCATAGAAGGCTGCTGCGCATTTGTGGGAATCACGAGCAGACGATGGCAAAGTGCGAGATCGTCTCGCGTTAGGCCGCGTTTTTCTGGTCCGAAGACAATGGCCACGCGTCCACCGCGTTGCAGCTCCGAAATTGCAAGCCCACCAACGTCTGGCAATTCGACAACCGGCTGCTCGGCCTTGCGGTACGTGAGTGTGCCTGTGCCCAGCACGAATGTGCATCGTGCTATCGCCTCGGCTAGCGTCGCCGTTTCACGCGCATTGTTGAGAACGCTGTCGGCGCCGACTGCCGATTGTTTCGCTTCGGCCCAATGCGGCGCAAAGGGCGCCACGACTGTCAGTCGCGTGAAGCCGAAGTTGGCCATGGCACGGGCAGCCGCGCCGATATTGAGAGGATTGCGCGGTGATACCAGCACCACTTCGATGAGGGCGCGTTGTGATTCAGTCAGCAAGGGTCCATTGTAGGGTGTAGTTTGAGAGTCTCGCCGATGTGCGACAGGCCGGCACAGCGATGCCCATCTTTTACATGTGCGCAGTGGTTCCTGGGGTGCTTCCCGTGTCGCGCACGGAGAATTGAAGTGTTCCTGCCTTCCGTGTACCCCAATCCAATACGCCCGTCTCGAAGAAGATGCCCTTGCCTTTTGGAAGGTCGATTTCAAAGTGCCCCGGGATTCCGGATGCCTGAATCGCTTTGTACAGATCGGGTGTGAGGTCCATCTGCTGGATGCCACCGGTCCAGTTCACAGGATGGCCATCCAGGTCATAGGCGTAGATTTCGAACTGTAATTTCCCCGAGTAGTCCCCGTTGGAGAGTTGTTCCAGGCGAACATCGGTCCAGCGCACCAGAAAATCCACGCTGTAGCGAACGGTGTCGCCTTTGAGCGCGTTGTTCTTGCCCGCGCGTGCCGAGCCGGGCGCTGGTTGAGGACTTAAAGGTGCTACGCGCAGGCCATATAGAATCTGCGTGGCGTTGGGTAGACCAAGAACCATCAGTGAGCGCAGAGTTTCGGGTGAGGAGTCGACTTTGCCGCCGGGAGTCAGGTCAGCGTTATAACCCTGGCGATAAGCCAGTTTGTAGCCTTTCCCGGCAACCTTGATTTCGATCTTCCTGAACTTGCCATTCATTTTTTTATTGGTGGGCGAATAGGTAAGCGTGTAGTAGTTGGCGCCATCATCCATGGCATCTTCAATGGCCGCGCTTAGATCGTTTGTATTGTAGAAAGCTCTGCCCCCAGTCTCTTTCGCTAATTGCTCCATGTTGAATATGTTGTCGGCGTGAGCCGAATTCTCATTCCCAATGCTCTTCATCATTTCAGCGCCGCGAGTGCCATTGCTCGAATTCGCACCGTCTGCGCCGGAAATGTAGGCATTGTTCTCCGGCGACATCGCATAATTCTGCATCACGCCCTCTGCTCCGATCGGATACACGGCAACACGGGAAACGGTCAGCAGATCCGCCGTTTTCTTTACCTGGCTGAGATAGATGCGTTCATTTTGCATGTCCTGCTGCTGCTGTGGCGAAGGGAAGACATTTACTGGGAAAGAACTCGCGAACCAGATCAGATTCTTCCGGCCCGGAACATTACCCAGATACCTCGCAAGAAACTGGAGCGCATCCAAGGTGATCGCTGTGCGATTGGCAAATTGCATTGAACCTTCGTCTTCGAGCGCCGCCTGCATGGCTTCGATGCCGGCATCGCTGTTGCCCATCAGCATGGATCGCAGGATCGAAATGGTTTCCTTGTCGTCTTCGATGTCACTGCGTGTCTGGTAATGAGAATTCTTTGTGGGTCCCACGTGCAGCTTCTTGTCCTGGAGGGCCTCGAGAATTGCGGACATGTCGCTGGTGAAGCCTTGAACAAAGTGCAGCCGCGTGCCAAGCGCAAAAATCGCCACTCGCGTTCCAGGGCGAACGCTGCCCAGAAACTTGAGTATTTGCTGATGCACGTTTATCTGGTCGGCCGGTTCCGTATTCAGACTATCCAGGAGGAGTACATCGACAGCTTCGTCCAGTGGAGCAGCCGGAACATTTGTGTAAACTCCGGGCGGCATTTTAGGAAGAGGCGAGACTGCGTTAGGCGGTAGAGCATGCGTGGTGTGCTCTTGAAAAAAATCGATCTTTTGCGGTTTTCCATCCTCATAGACCAGAAAATCGGATGCCGACAGGCCTTTCACGCTTTTATTGTCCTTGCGGACCACAACATCCACAATGACATCGCGTGCCTGAGTTGAGAACACCGGTACCTTTCCGGTCGCAGTGCTATCTTGCGCGGCAGCGGACAAAACTGCAGCGGCACCGAGCAGGCTTGTGAGTAAGCGGAAAGGAAGTTTCTTTATCATGCCACTTTGCGTTCGGTGAGAGTATAGCTCTCTGTATGCGATGTCGGCACTGGTTGGTACACTCGAAAATCAGATGGAAGCCGCCAATCAAGCTCATTTGGCACCACATGCCGAGCTTCTCGCGCTTTGCGCCACGGCACGCTGGTGTTATGCGCGAGGCTGGGTGCCGGGTACAAGCGGCAATTTCAGCGTGCGACCGTTAGAGGCTGACTCGGATCACATTTTTATTACGGCAAGCGGTCTGGACAAAGGCCAGCTCACGACGGACGGACTGCTCAAAGTTGATGGTAACGGCAAGGTGCTGGCAGGAAATGGCAGACCTTCGGCTGAAACGGCGCTGCATCGGGTCATCTATCGCAACCGGCCCGAAACACGGGCGATTCTTCATGTGCACTCTGTGTGGAACACGCTTCTTTCTGCCCGCTTCACCGAGTGCGAATTTGTACCGCTGGAAGGTTACGAGCTTCTTAAAGCCTTAAGCGGGGTCAATACGCACCTGCATACCGAGAAAATTCCAATTCTTCAGAACTCGCAGGACTACGAGCATTTATCGCGCGAACTTGCTGACGCTCTTGCCAGGTACCCAAGAGCTCACGGAGTTCTGTTGTGTCGTCATGGGCTCTATACTTGGGGCACAGCGGTGGCCGACGCGCGCCGCCATCTTGAAGCGCTGGAGTTTCTCTTCGAGGCGGAAGAGCGCCGTTTGTCCAGCGGCTGCTGAGGAGTGTAGCTTGGCCATTCTCCGATTTCCCAATTCCGGCACCCAAATCGAGTCTGAACCTGAGATTCGCGCGACGCTTGCATCGCAGGGTATCGACTATGCGCGCTGGTCGCTGGACCGTGTACCTGCTGATGCGACGGCAGACCAGGTGCTTGCGGCTTACTCCATCGAAATTGACGAGATGAAACGGCGCGGCGGTTACGTCACGGCCGACATCATTGACGTCAATCCTGAAACGCCGAATCTCGATGCCATGCTGGCAAGGTTCGACAAGGAACATACACACTCCGAAGACGAAGTGCGCTTCATCCTCTCCGGCCGCGGTATCTTTTTCCTGGCTTTGGAGAAGGGGGTTGCCAATGTGGAAGTGCATCCCGGCGATTTGCTGCGCGTCCCCAAAGGCACGCGTCACTGGTTTACGTTGTGCGCAGAGCGCCATATCCGTGCCATCCGCTGGTTTCAGGCAACCTCCGGTTGGGCTCCCCTATATACGGATTCAGGCCTGGACAAAAGCTATCAGCCGCTCTGCTTTGGACCGGCCTATCTTGGGCCGCGCGCCAAGACGGCTATCTCCGCATGAGCGAATTCACACCGCGCGTATTTCTCTGCGACATCGAAGGTACAATTGCGCCGATTTCTCTCGTCAGCGATCAATTGTTCCCGTTTGCGCGCAAACATCTTGCGCAGTTCCTGAAAGAGAATCTGGAAAGCCCCGAGATACAGCAGGACCTCAGGCTGCTTGCGCAAGAGAACCGGGCAGAGGAGGACGCCGAATGTCCTACCTTTGGTATCGAAATTCGAAACGAATTGTATGCGCGTGCCTATCTGCTCTGGCTCATGGAACGTGACCGCAAATCAACAGCGCTCAAATCCCTGCAGGGCAAGATTTGGAAGGCGGGCTTTGAATCGGGCGAGTTGAAGGGAGAACTTTTCGCCGATGTGCCCGTTGCCTTCGCCCGTTGGAATGAGATGGCCAGTGTCGCTATCTATTCTTCCGGTTCAGTCGAAGCCCAGAAGGCACTCATCCGCCACTCTACTTATGGTGACTTATCGCCACTTATTGCTGACTACTTTGATACACGCGCCGGCGCTAAGTCAGAAAGCGCAAGTTACTTGGCGATTGCCGCGGGGCTCGAGATGTCGCCGCACGGAGTACTTTTCTTATCCGATGTGGTGAGCGAACTGGACGCGGCACGCGATTCTGGCTGTCAGACAAGGCTTGTGGTGCGGCCGGGCAATGCGCCGGTGTCCGACGCGAACGGCCATATTGCAATCGAGTCCTTTGCGCCTTCCGTTCATCTAATCTGGTAATGCCGCTCGTATACAGCTACCTTGGGTAGTTTGAATGAGCAGCACCATTTCCGCTGTAAGTGAAAGCTTCTATGTTTCTCCTCGCAAATCCTGCCGCCTTGGCTTTTCAGGAAATCAGCCACGCACCATTGGTGCGCTTCAGCGTGCTGGCACTGAGCTCAATCTTCTTTCTTGTGGATCCGTTTGCGGCTATCCCCTCGTTTCTGGCCATCACCGATGGAGTCGATGCCGCACGGCGCAAGCGTATGGCGCGCAAGGCCACTCTCACCTGCTTTATCGTCCTAACCAGCTTTGCCCTAGCTGGACAGCTGATCTTTCGCATGTTTGGTATCACACTGCCAGCATTCGAGATAGCAGGCGGTTTGATCCTTCTATTGATTGGTCTCGACATGCTCGAGGCTAAGCGATCTCCCACACAGGAGGCCTCTGGAGACACTGAGGAGGCTGCCGAAAAGGAAGATGCTGGCATTGTGCCGCTGGGGATTCCAATGCTGGCCGGTCCCGGCGCTATCTCTTCGGTCATGGTTCTGGTCGGGACAGTGCCGGGCATCTGGCATTGGCAAATGGGCGCCGTGATTGGCTCCATTGCCTTTACCTGCCTTGTCAGCTATTGGATCCTGGCAGCAGCTGGAAGGGTCAAAAAGGTGATGGGTGAGACAGGGATTCGCATTCTTGTCCGCATCATGGGGTTGCTACTGGTGGCGCTGGCAATGCAGTTCTTTGTGAACGGTCTGACCGACCTTGGTTTCTTTACGCGCGGATAAAGGTGTTTCCCACAGAAAACGCGTGCTTTCCACAGACCAACGGCTTGTCTTTCGGCAGGTTCGTTGGTAGTCTCAGAAAGTTGCGACTGCGACTGCGAAAAACGCAATCGAATGAGTTGCAAACGGGGGTGGCCTGTGCTACTCTCGAGAAGTTGCAAAAGCAGCAGTGGAGCTTCCCGGCGTGCCAATGTGGACCGCCTAGTTTTGGAAACCAGGGGAGCCGGTTCTTAGGGTAGGGTGAGGCTGATCAAGCGCCCCCGGCCCCTGTAGGGAATCCGACAGAGAACAGACCATTGCACGACCCGGGAGACTATCTCTCGTGGGCCTTGTTGGCTCAGGCGCAAGCTGGTCGCTCTTTGATATTTGTGCGTGCGCGACGGCCTGAAAGGGTATCGACTTGGTCAAGACTGAATAAGCTTGACGCGAAGTGAAAACTTCGATAGTCTCAAAAAGTTCGCGCAAAATCGCAGTCAGCTGCCCGGCAATGAAATGGCAGCATGCGAAGCGCACCAAGTTCGAGGACAATCCGGCTCTGCCGGACCTCGATCCAAAGGGTCCCGCTCAGGTGGGTAACTCTTACGGATCTTTGACAATAAGGTTGAACGTGCCAGTCGTGAGAGGCGATCAGGTTTGGCTTGATCTATCTCACAAGGTAAGGTGTCCGGGCTTTCGAGTCCGCGACACGGTCGATTCCGCACTGACCTCCGTCAGGACGGATCGACAACAGGCTTCAAACGAGAGTTTGATCCTGGCTCAGAATCAACGCTGGCGGCGTGCCTAACACATGCAAGTCGAACGAGAAAGTGGTAGCAATACCATGAGTAAAGTGGCGCACGGGTGAGTAACACGTGACTAACCTACCCTTGAGTGGGGGATAACTTCGGGAAACCGAGGCTAATACCGCATAATACCTACGGGTCAAAGGAGCAATTCGCTTAAGGAGGGGGTCGCGGCCGATTAGTTAGTTGGCGGGGTAATGGCCCACCAAGACAGTGATCGGTATCCGGCCTGAGAGGGCGCACGGACACACTGGAACTGAAACACGGTCCAGACTCCTACGGGAGGCAGCAGTGGGGAATTTTGCGCAATGGGGGAAACCCTGACGCAGCAACGCCGCGTGGAGGATGAAGTCCTTCGGGACGTAAACTCCTTTCGATCGGGAAGATTATGACGGTACCGGAAGAAGAAGCCCCGGCTAACTTCGTGCCAGCAGCCGCGGTAATACGAGGGGGGCAAGCGTTGTTCGGAATTATTGGGCGTAAAGGGTGCGTAGGCGGTTTGGTAAGTCTCGTGTGAAATCTATGGGCTCAACTCATAGTCTGCACGAGAAACTGCCGGGCTTGAGTATGGGAGAGGTGAGTGGAATTCCTGGTGTAGCGGTGAAATGCGTAGATATCAGGAGGAACACCTGTGGCGAAAGCGGCTCACTGGACCATAACTGACGCTGATGCACGAAAGCTAGGGGAGCAAACAGGATTAGATACCCTGGTAGTCCTAGCCCTAAACGATGACTGCTTGGTGTGACGGGTACCCAATCCCGCCGTACCGTAGCTAACGCGTTAAGCAGTCCGCCTGGGGAGTACGGTCGCAAGGCTGAAACTCAAAGGAATTGACGGGGGCCCGCACAAGCGGTGGAGCATGTGGTTTAATTCGACGCAACGCGAAGAACCTTACCTGGGCTCGAAATGTTATGGACCGGGGTAGAAATATCCCTTCCCCGCAAGGGGCCGTAATATAGGTGCTGCATGGCTGTCGTCAGCTCGTGTCGTGAGATGTTGGGTTAAGTCCCGCAACGAGCGCAACCCTTATCCCCAGTTGCCATCATTAAGTTGGGCACTCTGGTGAAACCGCCTCGGATAACGGGGAGGAAGGTGGGGATGACGTCAAGTCCTCATGGCCTTTATGTCCAGGGCTACACACGTGCTACAATGGCCGGTACAAACCGTCGCAAACCCGTGAGGGGGAGCTAATCGGAAAAAGCCGGCCTCAGTTCGGATTGTAGTCTGCAACTCGACTACATGAAGCTGGAATCGCTAGTAATCGCGGATCAGAATGCCGCGGTGAATACGTTCCCGGGCCTTGTACACACCGCCCGTCACATCACGAAAGTGGGTTGTACTAGAAGTCGGTGCGCTAACCGCAAGGGAGCAGCCGCCCAAGGTGTAATTCATGATTGGGGTGAAGTCGTAACAAGGTAGCCGTAGGAGAACCTGCGGCTGGATCACCTCCTTTCTAAAAGAGAACCGGATGAAGAGTTATTCTTTCCGCGATTGCGGACAGCCGTGAGGCTGCGAATGATTTTCTTCATCTACCCCGCAAATGCCGCTAGCCTGGCGGCGACCGCGGGAGTTTGATTCAAGTCTTCTTTTCCTGGCCGTTTCTTTCACGATCGTCATGAGCAGCGTAGCTGCTCAGCATGTTCAACCTTTGTCCTCGAAACCTTTCGCACTGAACGAGGTTTTGTCAGCGCCGCCGGGCGCATCCCGGCGGGGGAGCCCGGCCAGCTATGGGCCTGTAGCTCAGTTGGTTAGAGCGCACCCCTGATAAGGGTGAGGTCGGTAGTTCGAATCTACCCAGGCCCACCATCAAGCCAGTTTCGCTATCCATGGGGCTGTAGCTCAGCTGGGAGAGCACCTGCTTTGCAAGCAGGGGGTCATCGGTTCGATCCCGATCAGCTCCACCATTACTCCGTTCGCTGCTTCGAGATTGCCGCCGTTTCCGTATACGGACGACGTCAATCTCGGAGCAGGCCTCGCAAGCCCTTGGGTTTGCGTCTGGCAGGTTTCAGGGCCTTAGGGCCCGGTCTTCCCGGCTACACGGGGGACTTACGATGTTTGACAACGAAATAGATTGGGTAACGCAGATGGAAATCGAATCTGTCCGCCGTGAGGCGTCGCAGATTTGAGTAAGTTTTCATGTGCGTTTGAATACAAGGCCGAGCACATACCCGCCAGCCCGCAAGGTTGGCCCGCAGCACGATCGCGGAAAAGGGAAGTGTTCAAATTATGAAGAGTGTCTTTTAGGAGATGCAGCGACTGCATGCGTGAGCATGTAAGGCTGTTCTCAAGGCGGATAACAGGAGTTATCTTCAACAGGAACCGAAGTGATTCGGACCCTGCGCTGGAGTTAATTCTATGGTCAAGCTACTAAGGGCGCACGGTGGATGCCTTGGCAGAGACAGGCGAAGAAGGACGTGGCAAGCTGCGATAAGCTTCGGTAAGCCGCACACAGGCGTTATAACCGGAGATTTCCGAATGGGGAAACCCTCCTAGGCAAACCCTAGGAACCACCCGCTGAATTCATAGGCGGGATGGAGCGAACTCAGGGAAGTGAACCATCTCAGTACCTGAAGGAAAAGAAAGAAACCTCGATTCCGAAAGTAGTGGCGAGCGAAATCGGAATAGCCCAAACCCGTAGCATTTCGGTGCTTCGGGGGTTGTAGGGTCCGCAACAGTAGAGTTACCAATCTGGCTGCTAGCTGAATCCTCTGGAAAGTGGATCCATAGAGCGTGACAGGCGCGTAAGCGAAAGTAGTCCAGACTCGAAGCGGATACCTGAGTAAGGCGGGGCACGTGAAACCCTGCTTGAATCCACGGGGACCATCCCGTAAGGCTAAATACTAGTCTCTGACCGATAGTGAACCAGTACCGTGAGGGAAAGGCGAAAAGAACCCCGTCGAGGGGAGTGCAAAGTACCTGAAACCGTGTGCCTACAAGCAGTGGGAGGACTATGGTCGCAAGACAATGTCTGACCGCGTGCCTATTGCATAATGAGCCGGCTAGTTATTCTTGTCAGCAAGGTTAAGCGTAAGCGAGCCGAAGCGAAAGCGAGTCTGAATAGGGCGATTGAGTTGGCAGGAATAGACGCGAAGCGGGATGATCTACCCATGGCCAGGTTGAAGGTGGGGTAACACCCACTGGAGGACCGAACCGGTGTTTGTTGAAAAAAGCTCGGATGAGCTGTGGGTAGGGGTGAAAGGCTAATCAAATTCCGTGATAGCTCGTTCTCTCCGAAATAGCTTTAGGGCTAGCCTCGGACGAATTGCACTGGTGGTAGAGAGATGGATGGACTAGGGGGCTTTCCGGCTTACTGAATCCAACCAAACTGCGAATGCCAGTGACAACATATCCGGGAGTCAGACGGTGGGGGCTAAGCCTCATCGTCGAGAGGGAAACAGCCCAGACCGCCTGCTAAGGTCCCCAAGTTACAGTTAAGTGGGAAAGGAAGTCGGAACGCTCAGACAGCCAGGAGGTTGGCTTAGAAGCAGCCATCCTTTAAAGAAAGCGTAATAGCTCACTGGTCAAGCGGTCCGGTGCCGACAATACAACGGGGCTAAAACTGTACACCGAAGCAGCGGATGCACACCATTAGGTGTGCGTGGTAGGAGAGCATTCTCAACAGCATCGAAGCCAGACTGAGAAGACTGGTGGAGCGTTGCGAAGAGACCCTGCCGGCATAAGTAGCGATAACGGAGGTGAGAACCCTCCGCGCCGAAAGTCTAAGGTTTCCTGCGGAAGGTTAATCCGCGCAGGGTTAGGCGGTCCCTAAGGCGAGGCCGAAAGGCGTAGTCGATGGACAGACGGTTAATATTCCGTTCCTCCCAATGTTCGTTATCACGATGGGGTGACGCAGAAGGATAAGCATGCCGCACTATGGCTATTGCGGTTGCTGCACGTAAGCTGGATCTGGCAGGCAAATCCACCAGGTCGCTAACAGTGAGGTGCAGCACAGTCCCGTACGGGGCTTACGATGCTGATTCCACACTGCCAAGAAAAACCTCTAAGGAGAACAAAGGGAACCGTACCCCAAACCGACACAGGTAGACGAGGAGAATATCCAAAGGCGCTCGAGTGAAAGCTCGTTAAGGAACTCGGCAAATTGGCTCCGTAACTTCGGGAGAAGGAGCGCCCACCTCTGGTGGGCCGCAGTGAAGCGCGAACGGCGACTGTTTAACAAAAACACAGGTCTCTGCTAAGTCTAAAACGACGTATAGGGGCTGACGCCTGCCCGGTGCCGGAAGGTTAAAAGGAGAGGTTAGCGCAAGCGAAGCTTTGAATTGAAGCCCCGGTGAACGGCGGCCGTAACTATAACGGTCCTAAGGTAGCGAAATTCCTTGTCGGGTAAGTTCCGACCTGCACGAATGGCGTAACGATCGTTCGACTGTCTTAACGAGTTGCTCGGCGAACTTGTAGTACCGGTGAAGATGCCGGTTACCCGCAGCTAGACGGAAAGACCCCGTGCACCTTTACTACACCTTAACTATGGGTTACGGTTCTCGCTGCGCAGGATAGATGGGAGGCTTTGATACCAGGCTCTTGGGCTTGGTGGAGCCAACGGTGAGATACCATCCTGCGAGTGCTGTGATCCTAACCTGCTCCCGTGATCCGGGAGGGGGACATAGTTAGGCGGGTAGTTTGACTGGGGCGGTCGCCTCCTAAATTGTAACGGAGGCGCGCGAAGCTACTCTCAGGCTGTTTGGAAATCAGCCGTCGAGTGCAAAGGCATAAGAGTGGTTAACTGTAAGACCAACAAGTCGAGCAGATGCGAAAGCAGGCCTTAGTGATCCGGTGGTTCTGTATGGAAGGGCCATCGCTCAACGGATAAAAGGTACGCCGGGGATAACAGGCTGATCATTGCCAAGAGTTCATATCGACGCAATGGTTTGGCACCTCGATGTCGGCTCATCGCATCCTGGAGCTGTAGAAGGTTCCAAGGGTTAGGCTGTTCGCCTATTAAAGCGGTACGTGAGCTGGGTTCAGAACGTCGCGAGACAGTTCGGTCCCTATCTGCTGTGGGCGTAGGAGATTTGAGGGGGGCTGTCCTTAGTACGAGAGGACCGGGATGGACGAACCTCTTGTGTTCCAGTTGTCCTGCCAAGGGCACGGCTGGGTAGCGAAGTTCGGTTGTGATAACCGCTGAATGCATATAAGCGGGAAGCACGCCCCAAGATGAGATCTCCCTGAAGGGCCCAGAAAGACCATCTGGTTGATAGGCTGGGTGTGGAAGCGCAGTAATGCGTGTAGCTTACCAGTACTAATCGCCCGTTCGGCTTGTCCATAGAATTAACTCCGCGCAGTTTAAAGCGGACATTCTTCAAGCCTTGTACCCAATCGATTTCGTTCTTACCGGACGCCTCTTCGGAGTGCGTCCGGGCAAGTTTGACTGGCGCCAGTTTGCACGCTGCGTTCCCGCCCCAATCTCCCTTGAGAAACTGTTAGGGAGTCAGGCGGATGTCGCGGCCGGCTGCGGGCAACCACCCGCCAAGCGCCATCCAAAGATTGCCGGTGACCATACTGCGAGGGATCACCCGTTCCCATCCCGAACACGGAAGTTAAGCCTCGCTGGGCCGATGGTACTGCACGGGAGACTGTGTGGGAGATTAGGTGATCGCCGGCATAATTCTTCAAAAAGCCAAGCCCTCGGGCTTGGCTTTTTGCGTTTCCGGCAAAGAAACAGATCGAGCCCCAATTCCAAATCTCTGCGACTTCACGCCTTCTCTGCCGGGTTTATAAATTTGCCCCTTTGTTCCCGCTGATCAATCGCAGGATGGCCGTCAGTATCACTGCTCCGATAACGGCTATGACGATACTGATGATCAATCCGTGCTGTCCTACCCCGCCAAATCCAAGGTGCTTCGATAGGAAACCACCCACAAGCGCGCCAGCCAGGCCGACGAGCATATCCATAAAGAAGCCATAGCCAGATCCCTTCATCAGCTTCCCTGTGAGCCAACCCGCCAGAACTCCAATGATGATCCAGGCAATCAATCCGTGACCCATATGTTGCTCCTTCGCTTATTCAAATATTTGCGCAGCTCCGGTCCTGGTACATGCAGGTAATCCTCCCCTGCGGAAGAGAAGGATACATGCGGTCAGACATAGTTGCCACACTAATCTTCCGCTGCAAAGTGCTGCTTTGGACGAAGTCAGCCTAAAGTGATTCGGCGATCCTCAATATGGTCCGCTTTCCTTGACAATCTAGGAGAGCGCTGATACTTTCCTAGACATCCAAGGAGAGACTTCGTGACCACTCCCGCAACTGATAAATCTGGCGACGTGATGCAAGGCACGCTCGACCTACTCATTCTCAAGGCGGTTTCGCTTGGCCCGCTCCACGGCTACGGTGTGCTGCTGCGCATCCAGCAGATTTCCGGTGAAGAACTCGTCATCCAACAGGGTTCGCTTTACCCGGCGCTCTATCGGCTCGAACATCAGGGGGCGATTGCGAGTGAATGGGGCGAAAGCGAAAACAATCGCAAAGCAAAGTACTACAAGCTCACCGCACTTGGCCGTAAACGCCTCGAGTCAGAAACCGAAAAGTGGAATCGCATGTCGGGCATTATCAACGGCATCCTGCGTGCCCGGCCGGAGGAGGTGTGATGAGAATCTTTGCGCAGATTCGTTCATGGCTGCATGCTGTGTCGCATCGCAACCGGCTTGAGCGAGAGATGGAGGCTGAGCTGGCTCAGCACGTCACTGCACGGACGGACGATCTGATCCTTCACGGTATGACGCCGGCAGAAGCAGAACGCCGCGCGCGTATTGAGCTCGGAGCCGCGCTTACAGCGAAAGAGGGCATGCGCACATCGCTGGGTCTGCGTTGGCTGGACGAGCTCTCTGCGGACCTGCGTTTTGCCGCACGGCTGCTGCGCAAGAGCCCTGGATTTACTGCAATCGCCATCGGTTCGTTGGCACTTGCCATCGGCGCAAACACGGCCATCTTCTCGCTCGCAAAGTCGCTGCTGTATGACCGCCTGAATGTTCCTCATCCTCGCGAACTCCGACTCTTTCGTTGGACCGGGGACGATAAAGTCCTCGCGCATCACATGTGGGGAGATTTCGACTCGACTCGAGGCGGCGGTACAACCAGCACCTCATTCCCTTATCCGGTTTATGTGCAGATGGCAAAACGGCATGAAGCAATGAAGGGGATTGCCGCCTTTAAAGAAGACAGCATGAATGCTACTGTGCGCGGGATCGCCCGTCGCGTAGATGCTTCCATGGTTTCCGGCAACTTTTACGACACGCTGGAAGTTCACACGCAAGTCGGTCGGGCCATTCAACCGTCGGACAATGCCATTCCAGGTGCCGGCAACGTAGTTGTGATTAGTGATGGGATGTGGGATCGGGATTTCGATCGTTCACCACAAGTGATCGGCCAAATCATCACACTTAACGAGCAAAAACTCACCATTGTGGGCGTAAATCCGCCGGGTTTTACAGGCGCAAAGAACGTTCTGACCGCGGCTGACGTATTTGTCCCCATCAGCCTGGAGCCGGTGCTGAGGAGCCAGGGCAACGAGAAATCCGATCTGGTAGATCCGGAATTCTGGTGGGTGAATGTCGTTGGCCGCATCCTGCCCGGAACGTCGGAAGCTCAAGCACAGGCTGAAATGTCCGTGATCTTTCGGGCAGCCGTTAAAGGACTCATTCCAATCAAGAACGGCGACAGTATTCCGCAACTCGAGCTTGAAGACGGAAGCAGGGGCATGCACTGGGCCGATCGGATGTTTCGCAAGCCGGTGTATGTCCTGCTGTCTCTCACCGGCCTCGTACTCCTACTGGCCTGTGCCAATGTAGCGACGCTGCTGCTTTCGCGTGGTGCGCAGCGGCAGCGTGAGATGAGCGTCCGCATGGCGCTGGGCGCGGGCCGGGTGCGCGTGGCCCGCCAACTGCTGACGGAAAGTCTTCTGCTTGCGGTACTTGGAGGTTGCGGCGGACTGGTGCTTGGCTACTTTTGCCGCAACGTGCTGCCCCATCTACTGAGCAATTCCTGGGAGCAGCAAAGTATTCGGGTTTCCATCGACTGGGGCGTATTTGCCTGCACGGCAGTCATCATTCTTACCACCGGCGTTCTTTTTGGAATTGCACCTGCATGGTTTGCGGCGCGTGCAGAGGTGTCGAGCAGCCTGAAGGAGTCCGCGCAAACCGCGACGCGCCGGCGTCGCGGACTCAGCGGTAAAGCACTCGTGGGATTGCAGATCGCGCTGTCGACGCTGCTTGTGATTGGTGCAGGACTGTTTCTGAGAACTCTTACCGCGCTAAGCACGCAGGATTTCGGCTTTGATACGAAGCATCTACTTCTGTTTGAGATCAATCCGCCGGCGGCGCGTTATTCCGACGGCAAAGACATCGCATTGCATGCGCAACTTGAGCAGCGTATTGCCGCTTTGCCCGGCGTGGAGAGCGTCTCCACAGGAATCGTGCCTTATCTTGCCGGCTCCATGAGTAATTCAGATTTTCTGCCCGAAGGAGAAGTATTCGACGAGCACAAGCGGCAAGCAGAAGACTACAACGTGGTTGGCCGTAACTTCTTCACCACGCTGCGCATACCCATCCTTGCCGGGCGCGGATTCGGGCCGCAGGACACGGCGTCTTCCCCCAAAGTTGCCGTCATCAATGAGGCATTGGCGAAGAAGCGCTTTCCTGGCCAGAATCCTATCGGCAAGAGTTTCCACGCAAACCGAGACGGAAAAGGCGATCCCATTCAAATCGTTGGCATCTGCGCCGACACGTACTACTATTCCTTGCGCGACAAACCACCTGCGCAGTTTTTTGTGCCTTTTGTTCAGCAAAAGGGCGTGGGCGGGATGACGTACCAGGTGCGTACTCCCATGAATCCAGAGGGGTTGGCGCCTCTGCTGTTGCGGACGGTGCAGTCGGTCGACCGGGATCTGCCGGTGACGGATCTGCGCACGCAACAGGAGCAGATTGACGCTTCCATGCAGGTGGAACGGACACTAGCCGCGCTGACCACGGGCTTTGGGCTGCTGGCGCTGGCTTTGGCCTGTGTTGGTATCTATGGCGTGATGGCGTATTCGGTGGCGCAGCGGAGGAATGAGATTGGGATTCGTCTTGCGCTGGGGGCGGCGCCGGGGCAGGTGCGGGGCATGGTGCTGCGTGAAAGCACGTGGATTGCTTTGGCGGGGATTGCCGCGGGATTGGCGGGAGCGCTGGCGCTGACAAGGCTAGTGAAGTCAATGCTCTATGGCGTTTCGCCGAACGATCCACTGACGATTGGCGGCGGAGTGGCGGTGCTGCTGCTGGTGGCGCTGGGCGCGAGCTGGATTCCGGCGCGGCGCGCGGCCGGCGTGCAACCGATGGAGGCGCTGCGGCACGAGTAATGCAGGGTCTGCATCACGGGTGCGGCTGATTGAAGAAGCGCCGGATAAACCCGGCGCTTTTTCCTTTCAAAGCACCGGCCCAGAGGCGCGGTTTTGAGGGTGCGCGCGCTGCGGGGCGAAAAGCGCTGGATTGACCTGGCGATCCATGCGCGGAAAAGCAAGCAAATGCAGGTCGAGCGCGCGCGCAGAGGCCAAAATTTGCCCAGATTTGCCCCAAAATAAGCAAATTTAAGGGTGCGAAAATGCCCTGACCTATATCGTTGCCGCAGGTTAGGGGTTACGAGTGACGATATATCGTCACTGCCTGGGGTGGAGCGGGGCGGGGGGCGCTTTTGTGGACGGGCGGCATCCCCTGCGGGAAAGTTGGCATCCCCCGGAATAGGAGGAGATGCGATGAAGATGAGATTTCCCGCACTGGTCTGTTGCGCGGCGCTGTGCGCGCTTCCGGCGCTGAGCCAGATGAAGTCCGCGGCGAAGGGGATCAGCGATCAGCAGTTTGTGGAGTTTGCCGGGCAGACGGATATGGTGGAGGCGAACCTGGGACAGTGGGGCGCGGAGAACGCGGCTTCACAGGATGTGAAGGACTATGCGGCGATGCTGGCCGCCGACCATACGCAGGACTATAAGGCGCTGACGAAGGCGGCACAGCAGGAGAATCTGCATGTGCCGCAGGCGATTGACGCGGAGAACAACAAGACAATGATCGGGCCGTATCACAAGCTGAAGGGCGCGGCGTTCGACAAGCGCTACATTGGCGACATGATCACGGGGCACCGGAAGGCGATTGCGGTGTACGAGGAGGAAGTGAAGACGGCGTCCAGCCCGGAGCTGAAGGAGTATGCAACGGAGGCGCTGACGGTGCTGCACAAGCATCTGGATGGCGCGATGACTCTGAAGACGAAGGGCGTGAAATAGGCGCGGTTGTTGGTGGGCGTGCGTGCGATTTGGCCCGCACCCAAGAGCCGATGTTCCAGAGGGAGTGGTGGGGCAGCATCCGGGGGGGCGACTAAATTTATCTGTGCGGGGACGTGGCCGTGAAGGAACAGGCACGCAATCAAGTGAGCCAAAAGAAGAGTGAGTCCGACGATGGGCCTGCGAAGTCAACCAGCGCAGCTTCTGGCGAGTTTGTCACCGAGACATTCGCGTACGACGGTGGGCGGCAGGTCACGGTGTACGTTCCGCCGGAGACGCCCGAAGCAATCGTCTTCGCCGGTGATGGCCAGGGAATTTCGAAGTGGGGCCGGTTGCTGGAGAAGGCCGAGGTATTGTCCACCATGATTGTGGGTGTACATCGGCTGACGGACGAGATGCAAAGGATCCATGAGTATTCGCCGGGCTTTGAACCGGAGCGGTTCGCAGCACACGAGCAATTCTTCGTGGAGGAGGTTCGCGGATGGACGGAGTCAAGGTTTGGCGTGGCACTGCCCAAGGAACGTAGCGCAGTGTTCGGCGTCTCGGCAGGTGGAGAGCTGGCCCTTGCGCTAGGCCTTCGCCATCCGGATGTCTACGGTGCGATTCTCTGCGCGTCGCCCGGCGGCGGTTACAAGCCACCCGGCATTTTGCCAAACCGGCTTCTACGTGCCTACCTCGTCGCGGGCACTGAGGAGCCGTTCTTTCTGGAGAACGCAAGGCGATGGGCGGACGCGTTGCGCGATGCCGGGGCCGATGTCGTCATGAATGAGCGAGCCGGGTCGCACGGTGGCGCATTCTGGAGAGAAGAGTTCCCGCCGATGGTACGGTGGGCGTTCGGACAATAGGTTCCCGAGGGAAGACAGGCGCTGACGGTGCTGCACAAGCATCTGGATGGTGCGATGACGCTGAAGACGAAGGGCGTGAAATAGGCGCGGTTGTTGATGGGGGTGCGGGGCTCCTTCCCGGCTGCGGAGGGGCTCTGTCTTGTGCATGTGGGCTGGACGGACGAAATTTGCTGTTCGCAGATTTTGAGGTGAATGAGTGCGTTGCCCTGAAGTCGCAGTTGACAGCTGAACTTATTAGATCGCTGGACACTGGCCGAAATTTCGGCCAGCGATCGGGAGGTTTGCTATGTTCAAACATTCCTTCAGGGAACGACATTGACCCATCGAACTTTCACTCATGATGAACCAGAACGAGCTCAAGCAGTCGGTTCCGTTAATGCTCCAAAATACACAAAATTCATGGCATCCAGGAACGGTTGTGGAAGCGCATTTTGATTATTCAGTTCCTCAACTTTGCAGACAGCCGCATAGGGTTTACCCGTTCCTCCTTGAGGTACATAGCCGAGTGTGTTTTCGATGCTGTCAGGGCCAACCATGTGGATTGGGTGGTTAGCAGGCGGGGTTCCCGAAAGGTCCATAATTCGAACATTATTGGCGAGTTCACCTGCTTTGCTCCGATCTTCGTCGTGAACAATCCGGTAGGGAATGTCAAATGCATTGAGTACTTTTTGGAAGGCGGGGATGTTCCCTTTGCCATTCGTCTCGATGATGGATACACCTCTCCTCCGGTCGGGATGGCGCATGAACAGTCCGGTTAGCTCTGCAGCTCTCTCAAATGCTGCAGCTGCGGTTAGCTCTTCCAGAAGGACTACCTCCCTGGCAAAAAAGAGCTCATTGACGGTCGGATGAAATCGCGATACGGCCAATAGCCTTTGTCTCTCAACCTCATCTGCATGTCCAACGAAAATGTCGTTAGTTACCTGTTTGGGTGTGACAGTTCCATCTTGTGCTTTGGAGAATTTCAAGATCGCTTTGTGACGGTTAGCTATGTCGATAAAAACGGGTGAATGGGTACAGCACGCCACCTGAAAGAGCGGCTGAGAGGAAAGTCGATACAGTAGGTCACGCATTCTGCGCTCCATCTGCGGATGCATGAAGAGTTCTGGCTCTTCGACAATCAAAATCACCGCTCGTCGTTGCGTTGGAGCTCCTACTGATGTCTTCCTGTGCCTCAGCAAGCAGTTGGAGCAATGTCATGACAAGCGTTCGTTGCAGGCCATGTCCCTGATGGGCAACCTTCGTATCGATTTCAATGGTTGCGTCTCTCACGACCAGTTCGGTATTGGGCAATAGCAACGAATTGATATCGGGCGCGTCAGTTCGTATCCGGGCCTCTCCACCAATGATTTCTTTCAATCCGGCATTGATCTTGGCTTCCAGTTCACGGATTTCTGCTGCCTGCTGCTCGGGATGCTCGGGATCAGGCGAGAAGAGATCCAGTACCCTTTTCATTGCGTTCTGAAGCTCGATGACTTCATGTCTTTGGGAAAGCTGATTCTCGACAATGAGATTCACTAGCTTACCGTACGTGGAAGCATCTTTAGACAGGGATTCTTCGGTCGCTTCTTGTACAGCCGGAATAAAAATGCACCGGGGAAGAATCGAATTTGCGTTAGATTTCCAGTTTCCTCCTCCGCCCGGATTAGGTACCCAAGAGGGGGTGCCAAACGTGATGAGGTCGGGCCTATCTTCACGAACGATCTGCTTGAGTAACACGCGGTTTGCTGCGTTCGGGCGATTTGGTGCGTCTGGAAGCTTTGCGATCAAGGGTTGGTAATCGGGGCCAAATGATCGCCCATGTGGTGTCGGTAGGAGGCCACCCAGTAAACATTTCAGGGGCTCAGTAGGAGTAAAGCTGCTCCTTCCAAGTGCTCTTTTCTTCCCCGTCTAATGCTGAGCTATTCTCTAGCCAGAATTTCTTTTTGAGAATCCATTCACCTTGGTGTGTTCTTCCCTTAACTGCAATTTCGTTGAGTTCCTCGGGGGCTAATTGATCAAAGTAGCCTGTGAGTTCAATTGCGTTAGCTTCGTCCGTGAGGTGGCGGTGAAAGAGATGTGGATCCCTGACCGCTCCACCTGAGAGAAACAGCGAAAGCGCGGAAAGCGCACACGATTTGCCGCAGTTGTTCTCCCCTATCAGAACTAGCAAGTCATCCCAATCGAACTCAAGATTCTTGAGCGCCTTGAAATTGGTGATAGCAAACTTGTACAGTCTCATGGCCCCTCCGAAAAGTCATGTAATGTAACTCGATAGGCAACCCCGACTCTTCGGCGTTGTGGATCTGAGATACACGAAAGCTCTGTCAGGAAGATATCACTACTGGTAAACGGAGTCTGCTGGAGCAATGGGCTAACAATAGTTTGATGTCGATCTACGCATTATCGCCAAATCACTCATTGAGTTCGCAGTTCGAGCAGCGCGAGTGTCGTTGCTTCATCTCGATTGGCGTTACACATCCAATCGATTGGAGGCGGCGACGCGGCTGTACCAGTGGCCTGCGTCTTTGATGGTGCGTTTCTGGCTGCGGAAGTCGGGTATCGATGAGGCCGTAGCGCACGGTGTATCGCTCGGCGCACTGGAAGTTATCGAGCAGGGTACGAGGCTGTATCGACGTGCAGGCACGGCCCTTGTTGCGGCGGATGGCGCGGATCTTGGGCTAGACGAGGGCGTCGATGCCGATGGGGAGGCGCGGGAGTTCGCCGGCCTGTTTGCCTTCTTCGATGACGGTGTCAAGGTGGGCGAGGACTTCAGGGACGCTCATGGTGTACATTTCGCGGCGCGCGTCGTAGCCCTCTTCAATGAGCTGCTTGAGGTAGCGTCCGGCGACCTGGATGGCGAGCTGGTCTGTGATGACTTTGCCGGAGCGCTGCTTCTGCTGGACCCAGGCGGTGCAGGGCAGAGCGATCCAGATGGCACGGCCGTTGACGTCGAAGCGGATGTCGACGGCGTCTGCGTGGCGGGTGGCGATGGCGACCTGGGTGGCCTTCCAGCGGCAGTGCAGGTCTTCGCCGCTCCAGCGGTCAGTGACGTGAAAGTCCTCGTACATGATTCAAGGGTAATGCGGGGATGGCGGCAGGGGCAAGTGCGAGGCCCCTATTCGTTCGGTCTGAATGGGTGGCATCCGGGATTGGGAGTGGGGAGAATCCGCGCCGACCCTACGGGGCGGCAGGTTGCATCCTTTGTTATTCCCAGGATTGCGTGCGCTTGCGCGGACCCCATCCTGGGCTACTATCGCTGCGTCCCTACGGGACGCGTTTTTCGGCGGCATTTGATCAATTGCAGCATGATGGATTAGGTATTGGACCCTCATCGGGTCGAAAGAATGGCCCAGCTTGCGCTGGGCCATTTGAATTTCAATCATGCATCGGTCCGAAACTTACATGCCGGGGCCGGTGGGGTAAGCGGGCAGATCTGGCGGGCGCGGGGGCAGGACCTTGGGGTGCGCCTTGATCTGCTGCATGAGGTAATCGACGGCCTTTTCCAGTTGCGGGTCGTGGCCGGCGGCGAGTTTGTCGGGCGTGTTTTCGAGGACGATGTCCGGCTCGACGCCATGGTTCTCAATGATCCATTGGCTGTTGAGTCCGTAGAGCGAGAACTCGGAGCGCGAGATGGAGCCTCCGTCCATGAGCGGGTACATGCCGCGGATGCCGCGGACGCCGCCCCAAGTGCGGGTGCCGATGACGGGGCCGAGTTTGTAGAACTTGAAATAGTAGGTGAAGATGTCGCCGTCGGATGCGGCGTAATGGTTGGTGAGGCAGGCCATGTAGCCGTTGAAGACGTTGGCGGGTGTGGTGCTGGGCGCCCAGTTGCGCGCGGAAGTCATTCCAACAAGGATGCGGCGCAGGCGCTCGAGGATGATTTGATCGACGTTGCCGCCGCCGTTGTAGCGCACGTCAAAGATGATGCCCTGCTTGCGAATCTGCGGGAAGTACTGACGGACGAACTCGTTCAGACCCGAGGCGCCCATGTCAGGCAGGTAGACATAACCGATCTTGCCGTCACTGAGCTTGTCGACTTTTTCGCGATTGGTTTCAATCCAGCTGAGCTCGCGCAGATTGAACTCGTTGGGGAGCGGTTGGACGGTGACGTCGCGTGAGCCATCCATGGTCGGCTTGGAGTTGATGGTGAGCGTGACATTTTCATTGGCAGTGTTGACGAACTGCTCATATGGATTGGCGGGCGCCTTGAGTTGCCGGCCGTTGACGGCGAGCAGGTAATCGCCTGCATGCACGTCGACGCCGGGTTGCGTGAGCGGCGAACGGAGCGAGTGATCCCAGTTGTCGCCGGGGAGAATGTGGGCGATTTTGTAGCGGCCGCTGGCGGCATCAAGCTCGAAGTCCACGCCGAGCATGCCGACGTTGACGGGATGGAGATCAGGAGAATCGCCTCCGCCGACGTACATGTGGGAGTTGGAGAGATCGCCGAACATTTCGCCGATGATGTAGGTGAGGTCGTAACGGTCGGCAACGTAAGGAAGAAGCTGTGCGTACTTGGCGCGCTCGGCGTTCCAATCGACGCCATTCATCGACTTCTCAAAGAAGAAGGTGCGCTCCTGCCGCCAGGCTTCATTGAAGATCTGCTTCCACTCGGCGTGCGGGTCAATTTCTGCGCGCAGGCCGGAAAGATTGAGCGCGTCATCGCCGACGTGTTTTGGACCGCTGCTGGGTGGAGCGGCGTCGACGATGCCCCACTTGTTGCCGGGGCCGCCGTAGAGAAGCTTTTTGCCGTTGGACGAGAGGGCGTAATTGGCTGCTCCAGTGACAAGGACGTGGTCCTTGCGTTTTTCCATATCGAAGACATGGATTTCAGGCGTAAGGCCGGGCAGCGGGCCGGAGTAGCCGTAGGTGGGAAGCGATGAGTAGTAGACGTCTCCCTCCGCGGCGGAAAGGCCCTGATAATTTCCGGGAGGCGTGGGCAGAGCGACGATACGGTTCTGGATGCCGTCCAGGTCGATGCGGAAGGGCTCCTTCTTTTTCGCGTCGTCTTTCTTGTCTTTGTCCTTTTCCTTGTCTGCGGTATCGGAGGACTTCTTGCCGTCTTTGGCTGTGTCGCTGTCGTCTTTCTTTACGTCGACTTCGTCGCTCTGCGGCGCGAAGGGCGAAGGTTCGTCGGCGCGGAGAGTGACGGCATAGATCCTGGTTGCCTGCGGATTCGCGAAGTCGTCATCGTAGACACCGAGGACTTCATTGAAAGTCCGGTTCGAGATGAAGTAGAGATACTTGCCCGCGGGATCAAAGACGGGATTAAAGGATGGATAGAAATCGGTGGTTGCTTCAGTGATCTTCTTCGATTCGGTCGAGTAGAGCTCAATGACCTGGTACGAGTTTTCTTCCGTCTTGTCGTATGCGATCCACCTGGAATCGGGAGACCATGAGTAGTTGGTGATCTCGCCGTACTTTGCCGTGTCAACCAGTACGGGCTTCTTGTCTTTGATGTCCACGTAGTAGAGATGGAGCGAGCTGTCCGCCCAGGCAATCTTGGTGCTGTCGGGCGACCAGACGGGCTGCATGAGAAATTCGGGTCCGCCGGTGGTGATTTCCTGTTCAGGGCCCATGCCGTTTTGTGGACGAATATAGATGGCCTGCTCGCCGCTCTTGTCGCTGAGGTAGGCGACCCAGCGACCGTCGGGCGACCATGCAACGGACTGCTCGCGAATGCCGGGTGTCTCAGTGAGGTTGCGTGTGGCGCCATGTTCCGCGGGAACTGTGTAGATATCGCCACGCGCTGTGAAAGCGGCGCGTTTGCCATCCGGCGAGATATCGGCCGAGTCGATCAGATCCGCGGTGGAGTCCCAGTGTTTGCGCGCCTGGTCGAGGTCTCCGTCAATCTGCACTTCGAGCTTGCGCGACTTCTGGGTCTTTGTGTCATAGATGTAAAGCCAGCCGCCGTACTGATAGACAATCTGGTCGCCGTTGAGACTGGGCCACTCGACGTCGTAATCGGTGTAGTGGGTGAGTTGCGTGATGGCGCGGGATTTCAGGTCGAGTGAGTAGAGATTGAGGCGATGGTCGGCGCCGCGGTCGGAGACGAAATAGACTGTGTTGCCGTTCCACATGGGGAAGGTGTCAGTCCATTCGTCCTTGGTCAACTGTTCATAGGCGTGCGTTTTGAAATTCCAGAGCGAGAGTTTCTGCGCCATTCCACCGGTGTAGCGCTTCCAGGTGCGGAAGTTGCGGAAGATGCGGTTGTAAATCATCTCGCTGCCATCGGCATTGAAGGCAAGCAGGCCGCCGCGATCGATGGGCAGTCGCTCGGGCAGGCCGCCATCGACACTGACTGTCCACAGATGACCGAACCAGTGGTTGATAGAGTTGCGGCGCGAGAGAAAGACGATGCGTTTTGAGTCGGGGGTCCAGGAGATGACTTCGTTGTTGGGCCCCATGCGCTCAGGCATGGGCCCGATATCGGGCACGAAGGTCAACTGACGGGGCTGGCCACCGCCGGCGGGAATCACGTAGACGTTGAAGTTGCCATCGTATTGCGCAGTGAAAGCGATCCATTTTCCGTCAGGCGAGAAGTGCGGGAAGAGCTCGAGACCGGGGCTTGTGGTGATGCGGCGCGCAACTCCACCGTCAGTGGTGGTGAGCCAGAGGTCGCCCGCGTAACTGAAGACGAGCTGGTTTCCATGAATGTCAGGAAATCGCAGGAGACGAGCTTCAGTTTGTGCGTGCGCGCCCGGCCCTGCCATGACGACAACGGCGACTGCCACCAACGCGGCAACGCCAGACATAACTCTTTTATAGATTCCCATGGATACCCCCGGAACGAATTACGAGCTATGAATAATCCTAAAACCTCAGGCTTTTACCGTGCTTTCCAGGTGCACCTTGGGGTGACTCTTTGTCACTCTGGGGAGCGAGTTGGTCACAATACCGCAACCGATGGCGACTGGCGCCGCTGTTCCAGTGGCACGGTTCTTTATTTGGATTTGGCTCGCCCGAATTCCGACGTGTCAATGAGCAGGATGGGGCAGAGCACGGTTTCTACCGCGTGGACCGCAACGCTGCCCAATGCGGCGCTGCGACGAAATGAGCCCCCACGCCCGTTTTTCGCAAGGATCACGAGGTCAATATTTTCTGATTCGCTTACGTCTGTGATGGTTCGTGCGGCACCGGAACCGGTAACACGTGCAGTTGCCTGCAGATTTTCACCTCGAAGTGCTTTTGCAACACGTTCGAGGTAGTCAGTAAGTTGGGCCTCTTCAAAATCAGCCTCTGGAACGCCGAGGAGAATGATCTCGCTGCCGAACGACTCCGCAAACATTCTGGCAAACTGCAGGGATTCCTCGGCGTGGTGTGAGCCATCGAGAGCTACCAGCACGCGCTTGAAGGTTGTCGGCGGTTTTGTGTGCAACTCTTCCGGCCGGACGAGGAGGACAGGCGTGCGCGCGATGCGGATGGTTTGTTGAGCGATATCGCTGACGAACAGCCTCTCAATACCCGTGTGACCGTAGGAGGTCATCACGACCAGGTCGGCACCCATATCCTGCGCGATGTCCGCGATGACTCGATCCGGCCTGCCTTTCTCCACCACGCAGTCCGTCTGAAGGCCCGCGGCTTCGAGCTTTCGGGCATGTTCTCCAAGATAGGGCTCGTATTTGTTGGGTGGTCTTCGGCTTTCGGATTGGCTGGTGGTTCGATCACCGGGATCGACGGAGAGCAGCGTAATCCTGCTGCCGAAGGCGTGCGCGAGCACGTGGGCAGTGGTGAGGGCCAGTTCGGCATTTTGCGATCCATCGAGCGGCACGAGGACTTCGTCGATGTTTGTGAAGTGGTTGCGCGCACCTTTTCTTTGGTAGGGAAGAAGGTACTGGTCCGAGTAGAGGCGGCCGAGATGCTCCGCGAGCGGGACTGGCTCGCCGAGGCGCCTGCGGGTAAAAGTGAGGCCGACATACAGAATGGGGAGGAAGAGCAGATAAGCCCAGGCACCGTGGGTGAAGCGCTCAATGAAGATGATGACGGTTGCAGCAGATGTGAGCAAAGCTGCGCAGAGGGCTCCGGCGAGTCCAATGGATGCATCGAGCGAGAACTTGCCGGAATGCGAACGCAGGGAGCGCTTGGCCGCGGCCCAGCCTGTCATGCTGAGCAGAATGAAGACGCCCGCCGCATAGAGTGAGAGGTAGACATCCTCGCGTGTGCCGAGCAGAACGAAGCAGAGGGATGCAATGGCCACTTCGATCCATACGGGCATGTCGGCTACATCGAAGTCGTTGCGCTGGCCCATGCGCGCGGGTACGTAGTGGCGATAGCGAAGTCCGAGAGCCAGATTCTGCAAGCCCTGCGCGCTGGCGGCGGCGGCTGATGCCAGCACAACGATGCCAATGAAGGTGCCGAAGTAAGCCACCGGCTGCGGCAGGAGCTTGTCCATGGTCTGCGTGAAGACGGAAACTTTTTCATCGGTTGGATTGGACAAGTGAAAAATGGCCGGACCGACGATAAGCATGGTTGCGCAGGTGGTTCCCATGGCGATCAGCAGGCTCTGAAACGCCTTGCGGCTGCGCTGCGCCGGCGTGCCTTCATAGGCAGCGACAAGGTTGGCAAAGACTTCGATTCCGGTCATTAACGCGAGCAGACGCGAGAAACCGCTGAGCGTGAAGCCCAGATATTTTGGCGTGAAGGCCTTCAGGTCGAAGTTGGGAAGGTGAAAGCCAGTCTTCCATATGGTTGCCAGAATCATTGTCCAGAGGAGAAGGAGGACGCCGAGCGTAGCTGGGCCGAAGGTGCGTGCCGCGGTCTTGGGGCCGCGATTGACGAGCCATCCAATGGCGATGCAGAGAACAATTGCCAGCGGCGTTCGTGGATCAAGGCCATGAACGGTTTGGTTGAGCAGGGGGACGCGATCCGCGATGAGTTCGACGAGTGCGGCGATGCTGACAAGAAAGGTGAGTGTGTATTCGACGAAGGTGATGGCGGAGTTCAGCTTGACGGCCCACGCGCCAAATTCCTCCTCGGTAAGGCCGCTTCCGCCGGTTCCGTCTGTGACCCAGAGGATGACCTGGCGGTACATGAGCGAGACCACGACAACGGTGAGTACGACGAGCCAGACACTCGCGCCGAAGGTGATACTGGCCACGCCCGCAACCACGATGAACTGAAGGAAGGGACCGAAGACATAGAGGGGCGAACTTGCCGGATCGCCGCCGCCGGCCAGGGCTCCATCAAATGCGTTTCTGAGTCTCTGCGAGACGTGTGCCACGTCCGATTACCTCGTCTCGTTGAATTGTTCTGCGGCTTGCAAAGCCGGCTTGTGAGCTGCTGGAGAAACAAGAGAGCGTGGTGGCCCGGCCCGATCCAGAGAATTCAACTGGTGGAACGGAAGCGCTCCTCTTTTACAGGGACTCTGGTTCGTCCTCGCTGTCATCACCAATCTCTTGAGTCCATCGATTGAATCGAAAAAGAGTGGTTAATATTTTGGCTGCCCAATCGTAAATGTTGTGTTCGGCCACAGAGCGGCGCATGTGCTGCATACGGTGGTTCTGTTCTGTGGAACTCATACTGACCGCAGTTGCGATGGCGTCCGCGATTTCGCCAATTGCGAAAGGATTCACGAGCAGCGCATCAGGCAGTTCACGCGCCGAGCCGGTGAAGCGGCTGAGGATGAGCACTCCGGTGTTGTCGAGCCGGCTGGCGACGTACTCCTTGGCGACGAGGTTCATGCCGTCGTGCAGTGAAGTGACGACGCAGAAGTGCGCCAACTTGTGCAGGCCGATCAATTGCCGGAGATTGAAGGACTGGCGCAGGAAGACGACGGGCATCCAGTTATCGGTGGCCCAGCGCTCGTTGACGTATTCCACGGTTTCATCGATTTCAGCATTGAGCGCCTGATATTCGCCAATGCCCACGCGGCTGGGAACGCCAATCTGCACGAACTGAACTCTGCCTCGATACTCGGGATGCTGTTCGAGAAACAGATCGAGGCCGAGAAGCCGGTCGGGAATTCCCTTGGTGTAGTCGATGCGGTCAATGCCCACGCCGATGATTTCGACGGCGGATTCCCGCAGGTGTAATTTGTTGCGCCACCATTCGGTCTCCGCTTCGGCTTCAGGGCTGGAGGCAATCGCCTGGTGCGCGTCGAAATCAATGCTGATGGGGAAGGGCCGGACCAGTGTACTTCCGCCCTTGCGGACCACGTTGTACTGCTCGGGATTAACCAGCGCCTCCAGGTTGCGGTCGACGGTCTCAAGAAAATTGGTGCAGTGGTAGCGAAGGTGGAAGCCCAGCAGATCATTGCCGAGCAGACCGTCGAGCAGTTCCTCTTTCCAGGGGAAGGCGCGAAAGGCTTCGCGATTGGGCCATGGAATGTGCCAGAACTGCGCCACAATCAAGCGCGGATTGCGCTCCTTGAGCATGCGGGGCAGGAGTGCGAAGTGGTAGTCCTGTATGAAGACGAAGGCCGGCTCGGGCCCGTCGCCCGCCTCCTCGAGGACTGCATCCGCAAAAATCTGATTGACGCGCTTGTAGCTTTCCCAGTCGCGCGGACGAAAGATGGGACGCGTAAATGCAATGTGGCATAGCGGCCAAAGACCGCCATTGGCGAGTCCGTTGTAGAACTCGCGATGCAGCTTGTCGTCGATGAGCACGCGCCGCAGCGTGTACGAGGGATTTTCAGGGGGAACGGCAATCCGGCCGGAGGAATCGGCCGTTTCGGCGTCCGCCGATCCTGATCCATGGGCAATCCACACTCCACCTGACGCGCGCATGATGGGGTCCATCGCCGCAGTCAGCCCTCCGGCCGGCCGCGAGCATGTGATGGCGCCGTCTACGCGGCTGTGGACGTAGGGCTCGCGGTTGGAAACTGCGATGAACTTTGCGCCGTGAAGATCGGCGTTGATGAGTTCGCGCAGTGTGCGTGGTGTCGACATTCAAGGGCCTCTTGCAGTTGTGTTAGGAATCGCGCGGGGGGAAGCGATCTGTCGTCCGCAGCGAAAGGCGGACTACTTCCAGACTACGCGCTCGAATTCAGGAGACGGCCTTCGGGCATCTGGGAGAAGGGCGTTTCAGCAACAAGACAAAGGGTTTTAAGGTGTTTGAGGGTGGTTCACACCCTGGCGGGATCTGCCGATAAGGAGGGGTGAGGATGGTGCGATGCAGGTTTCAGTGGAAGTGACAGCGGAAATCCGGAGCGAGGCCGAGGCACGCGGTCTGCCGATTGTGGACTATATCGAGATGTTGATTGCACGAGGCCGCCAGGCCCTGCAGGGCAGTGAGAATGTGAGCAGCGCGCTGGAGCGTATTCGGACGCTTCGGGCATTGCATGCGACGGATGCCCGCTAGTTGCCCAATACTTGCAATACGGACGGTCTCTCGCGGATGGACCGTGGATTCCGAAGGGCCCGGTCTGCGCTGGTGTAGCGGAGGATGGGGTGATGGACTGGGCAGATGGGCGCTGATAGACTAGGAGGGTTGCAGTCGTTGCGCTCCTTCCTATATCTCGCCCGCCTGCAAGTCTCTCGAAGAAGGAAGTTAAGTACCCCGTGGATACACAGACACGTCACGCCCTGAAGGGCGACAAACTTGCCAAAGCAACGCGATCGAGCATGGACTGGATGAGCGATCACCGGTCAAACGTGGTTCGCTGGTCTGTTGCCGGCGGATCAGTGCTTCTGATTGTGGTTGCCGCGCTGATTTTCTGGAGCGTTTCCAATACTGGCGCAAACGACGCACTGGGCGCGGCGATGGATGCCTATGACGCTCCGCTGGTGCAGCCCGGCTTGCCGAAGCTGAGTGGCGAATATGCGACCTCAGCCGAACGCGCGAAGGCAGCCAACGAGCAGTTTGTTGCTGTGGCGAAGAAGTATGGCTGGCTGCCGCAAGGTACACAGGCCCATTATTTTGCCGGCGTGACCTATGAAGATCTTGGCCAGAGGGACAAGGCAGAGTCGGAGCTAACGGAAGCTGCGGGCTCCTGGAACAAGAATCTGTCGAATTTGGCCAAGCTGGCACTGGCGGGGCTGTATCGGCAGATGAACCGCCAGAATGATGCAATCAAGCTCTATAACGAACTGATTGCGAAGCCTTCAAGCACGGTTCCGGCAACTGTGGCTCAATTGGATCTTGCTGATTTGTACTCAGTAACGGGCAAGCAGCAGGAAGCGCGTACCTTGTGGGCCAAGGTGAAGGACGCCGACAAGGACGGCGCAGCTGGCGCGATTGCGGCGCAGAAGCTGGCACCGGCGCAATAACCGCTGAAGCTGGCCGGAGGGCATGGGGCCCTGCAGGCGTGTGTGAGCGAAAGCGGAGCACGGCGCGTCAGTTGGATGTATGAGCGCCGGAACAACAGTCTTTCCTGTCTGGATGGAGATGGCTCCCAGCGACGCGCAGCAAAAAGCCCGTGAGCGCGCGGCCGAAGAAACCCTCGCCGCGCTGGTAGACGAATACTCGGGCACTCTGTATCGAGTGGCCTACTCCGTACTGCACAATTCAACCGATGCAGAAGATGCAGTGCAAGAGGCATTCTTGCGTGTGCTGCGACACCGCGACACTCTGCATGAAGTGCGCGACCACCGTGTGTGGCTGATTCGCATTGTGTGGAACATTGTGCTGGACCGCAAGCGGCGGGCGAAGACGCGGCCGGAAACCGACGATATTGCCGATATGGCGCGCGTGCTGCCGGCCGAGGGTCTTACGGCCGAGGAGCGTGCTGCGGCGGCCCAACATCATTCCCATGTGTTGAGGCAGGTGGAAAAGCTACCCGAGAAAGAGCGCGAGGTTCTACTACTTTCGGCATTTGAAGAATTGTCCAGTGTGGAGATCGCCTCCGTACTTGGCATTACGGAATCGAGCGTGCGGTCCAGGCTCTTTCGCGCGCGCAACCTGATGGCAGAGATGCTGGACCACGGCAGGAGCCGAAGATGAGCCAGGAATTGAATCGTGGAAAGGGAATGGAATTGACGACCGCCGAGGAGACATTGCGGCTGGTGGCACAGATACCCACTCCGGAAGGGCTGGAGGAGAGGGTGAAGGCGCGTTTGAAGGATGCGCCGCAGACGGGGCGTGTGTTGGCTTGGCCGGGTAGTCGTTGGAGCCATTCGGCGCTGGTGCGCGGCGCGGCGGCGGCCATGATTGTGTGCGCGGTGGGCGTCGGCGCGTGGAGAGTGTACGCGCATGTGCAAAGTGGAATAAATTCCGCGCGCGCGATGCCCGCTCCTATACGGCAGGCCGCTCCGGGGAGCTTTTCCAATGCCGGAGCAATGCGGAGCCCGCAGAGCCTGAATGGGCCAGTGCTGGTGCATCCTGTAAAGCCGCAAAGCAAGAAGAAGGATACGGCGATGGGCAGGAAGTCTGTTGGCGCGGCAAAGCCGGAAACGGCGAAGACCAGACCAGGTCCGAAAGGTGTGGAGGCTGTGGGCAACAAGCTGGAGCCGATGAAGGCGCCAGCGCCGCAGCTAGGCGCGACCGCCGGGGAGTAGGTGGAAGTATCTGCTAGAGTGGTCAGCATTCCGACGGAAGATTTCGTCGAAGGGGAGATGCTGATGACGCGACTCTGGTGGGCCGGGCTGTTTGTCGCGTTTTCAGTGACTTGCCTGCCGGCCCAGCAATCTCCGGTCAGGAATCAGACGAGCCAGCCGAGATTGATCCATCGCACGCAGGCGGAGCGGCATGCCATCTACAGAGCGGGACATCAGCTCGTGCTTAGCGTTCAAGTGAGCACGACATCGGGTTTACCCATCCAGGGTCTCAAAGCTGAAGACTTTACGCTTCTCGACAACGGCAAGCCCACAGCATTCACTCAGTTTGAAGAGATATCTGGCACAGCGGCACAGGCGCACGCGGTTTTCGTCTTCGATGAAGTGAACAATACGACTCGGCAGCTCAATCAAATCAAAAAGCAAATGCTTAATTATTTGAAATCGGCTCCGAATCCCCTGCCGATTCCAATCACTATCGTAATTTTTACGGGAGTGGACGTGAAGATGGGCGCGGCATCCCAGGACCCGCAGGAATTGCTGAAGGCATTCTCAACGGCAACAGAGCACTTAAAGGCCGCCGGATGCATTGACGCAGAAGACCGCGACCAGGAGCGTCGATTGGATTTCATTCCTCAGGCCGGGGTTAATTCCCAGGTGCCGGTGAGTGTGCTTGATTGCGAAAATCAGCGCTTTTTATCCTCCACCACCACGATGTATCTTTTTGCCCAGCAACTCGGCCAGTCACCGGGCCGCGTTCTTCTGTTCTGGCTTGGGCCGGGTTGGCCTTTATTGACCGATCCCAACTTTCGATCTGACTCGCCAGGTTTGAGTAGCACATTTTTCAGTCAGATTTTGGGCATTTCGCAGGCACTCATCCGATCGCGGGTTACGGTCTATGCATTGGTTTCGCCGGAGAATACGACAGTTCCGCAGGATCCGAGGACGTATGCGAGGGCTTTTTTTGCGGGAGCCAGAAACGCGGACGATGCATCGGCGGGATATCTGGGGCTGCATGTGTTGGCTCATCAGACGGGTGGGTTAATTCTGAAGAAGACAGGTCATCTGGAGGAAGAAATAGCCCAATGTCTGGACGATGCGAAGAGCTACTACCGACTTGACTTCGACTCTGCGGAAACGAAGGGGGTTGGAGAATTTCACACCCTTGCGATCAAAGTGAATCGACCGGGCATGGTGGTTCGTACAAACCGCTTCTACTATCCTGCCTATTAGGCCTTCTTGAAGACCATGCGGAAGAGCATGCTGAGTGCGGTGAGCACCACTGAGCCCCAGATCGCTGGTCCCCAGCCGGTAACGTAAAAGCCATCGACCAGGCGGGATGCCAGCAGAATCATCATGGCATTGATGACGAAGATAAACAGGCCAAAAGTAAGGACTACCACGGGAAAGGTGATGACCTTGAGAACGGCCCCGAGGGTGGCATTGAGGAAGCCAATGACGGCGGCAGCGATGAGTGCCGGGGTCATTCCTTGTACTTGAAATCCGTAGACCACATTGGAAACGACGACGAGGGCGATAGCGCTCAACAGCCACTGGATAACAAGCTGAAACATTGGAGACTCCGTTGCCTTCAAAGCGGGAAACGTTTGTTCAGTCAGCCGCTATGTGCAACAGGTATAGCACGATCATTGGGTGGAGAGAACACCGCAAAAGCGTTAGGCTCGCAGTAGATACTCTCGTTACAAACTGCAGCCATTTTGGTCGAATAGGCACTGAATGGTGCCATGCGCCTATGCAGAAGGAGACGATGAAACGACGCTGGTGGAGTTTGGCTCTGGTGGCGGCAATGGCACTTTCCGCCGGAGTGAGTGCGCAATCGAATGCAGAGAAGCCGCTTCCGGGCGTTCGTGCGCTGATGCTGGAAGTGGCCGCACACCAGAAAGAACTGGACAAAGTGCGCGAGTCATACGCCTATACGTCCTTCCAGACGAAGCAGGATATCGACAAGCAGGGCCGGGTGAAGAAGACAGAGACGGAGGAACATGAGGACTTCTTCGTCAACGGACACATTATTGAGCGGACCGTGAAGAGGAACGGGCAGCCGCTTGCGGGCGGAGACCTGGATAAGGAAACCAAGCGTGTAACCAAGCTTGTGGAGAAGGCGGAGAACACTCCGCGCGACCAGCGGCTGGAAGGTCCGAGCATTACGATCAGCCGGATACTGGATTTGATGGAGGCGCACAATGAACGGCGGGTCGTGTTTCGTGGCCGGCCAACGATTGTGTTCGACTTTGTGGGGCGGAAGAATGTGAAGACGCACGGGCTGGCTGAGGACGCGTCAAAAAAGCTGGCAGGTACGCTGTGGATTGACGAGGCGGACAGACAAGTGGCGCGGATGGAGGTGCGGTTTGATGACGATTTTCGCGTGGCAGGCGGATTGTTTGCGAAGGTGGAGAAGGGCTCGAACTTCAGCTTTGAACAGGCGCCACAGCAAGACGGATTGTGGCTGCCGACAGGCGGCGAGGGGTTTATTCAGGCGCGGGTGCTGCTGCTGAAAGGGATTCGACAGCACATTATGGAGCGCGACTACGGCTTCAAGCGGTTTCGGGTGGAGACAGTGGAGAAGCCGGGAACCGGGAAGAGGGAATAGGGTGCTCTGCGGGTGGGGAATTAGAGTGAATGCATGTTTGGCCGGAAGCTGAGGATTGAGCGCGTGGATGTGGCTGGGGAGCGGCACGGGTGTCCAGTGAAATGGATCGACAACTTCTCCATGCGGAACTTCACCAATGACAAAGTTTTCGACGACACACTGCCGGTGAGCGACGGTCTGATGGAGGCCGGTAACCGTGTGCCGCTGGATCTGCTGCACACGGCGATGGAAGACTGGTTCCGGCGTAAGGGCTATCTGAAAGCGGACGAGCGGTTGGACGTCACCGAAATCAGGGACGTCGCGCAGTAAGTAGTGGAAATTCAGCGCGGCATTGATCTTTGATATGCGGGCGCGGCGCCTGTGGAGGGCGATTGAGCCGAATGCAACGGAATCTGTGCTAGCATGGGCCCAAATTCCTGGTTAAGCGATCAAGCGTTTTGAATCCTTCGCTCGTTAGCAGCGCAGGCGCATGGCCATCCCCTTGAGAGAACATCACATCCATGCTTTTCCCCACAGTCCAGTACATGCTTTTCTTTCTTGCGGTTCTTGCAATCGCATGGAGCTTGTGCCGGCACCATACGGCGCACAAAGCCTTTCTGTTGATCGCGAGCTACGTGTTTTATGGGTTTTGGAACTGGACCTATGTACCGCTGTTGTTTGGGGTTTCGCTCTACAGCGGCTTTGTCGCACGCCGCATACAAGACAGCAGCGCCGCAGGCGCAAAGAAGCGCTGGCTGATCGCCGGTGTCACGGTGTGTTTGGCGACTCTGGGCTACTACAAATACACGGCATTTGCTTTGACCACACTGTTGACGATGTGGGCAAAGTTCGCGCCACCGCCAGCGATTCCGATTTCGTCTCCCCTGCTGCCACTGGGCGTCTCGTTCTTTGTGTTTCACGCTATCTCGCTGCTGGGAGACAGCTACCGCGGAAAGCTGAATGAGCGGGTGAAACTGCTGGATGTGTTGCTGTATGTGGCGTTTTTCCCGCAGTTGATTGCGGGGCCGATACTGCGTGCGTCGCGTTTTTTGCCGCAACTGGCAGTGCGGCGCAATCCGAATACGCTTCGGGTGAACCGGGCATTTCTGCTGATTGTGGGCGGCCTGTTCAAGAAGGTCATCATTTCGAACATGTTGGCGACGCGGCTGGTGGAGCCAGTGTTCGGGGTGCCACAGTCGTACGGGGGATGGGATACGCTGCTGGGCATCTATGGGTATGCAGCCCAGATTTACTGCGACTTCTCCGGCTACACGGATATTGCTATTGGCTGCGCACTGCTGCTGGGCTACCGGTTTCCGCGAAACTTCAATGGGCCCTACACAGCCGTGAATCCGCAGGATTTCTGGCGGCGGTGGCACATCTCCCTTTCGACATGGCTCCGCGACTATTTGTACATTCCACTGGGCGGATCACGGCGCGGCAAGCTGCGGACCTACATCAATCTGATGCTTACCATGCTGCTGGGCGGACTGTGGCATGGTGCGGCGTGGACCTTTGTGGTGTGGGGCGGGCTGCACGGGCTCTACCTGGTGGTGCACCGATTGTGGGCGCGTGTGAAGTGGCAGCCTTTGATGCAACTGCGCGCGACGAAGGCCTGGAGATGGACCGCGCGCATACTGTTGTTCCACGCGGTGTGCGCGGGATGGGTCTTTTTCCGCGCTTCGTCGTTTGATCTCGCATTTTCGATGTTCCAGCGACTGGGTGTTCCGGGGCCGGCGACGATGGCAACCGGTCCGGTGCTGCTGGTGCTGTTCCTGGGCCTGGCAGGGCAGTATATGCCGGCGCGCTGGCGAAACGGTCTGGAACTGGAACTGGGCCGCTGGCCTGCATTTGCATGTGGAGCGGCGCTGGCTCTGGCCATTTCCGCGATTGAGTTTCTTGGACCTTCGGGCGTGGCGCCCTTTATCTACTTTCAGTTTTGAGTGAATCATGCGTGACCGTAGACTGATCCAGACAACTCGCCAACTTTTCCTGCTGCTGGCCGGATTTGCAGCAGTGGGAGTGGTGCTGGAGAGCGGTGGACTGGCGAACTGGGCGGTCGGCCTGGAGATTGGTCCACTGCGTACCTTGGCGGTGCCGGCAACGCAGGCGCTGCAGAGCGCCGTTCGACCACTGGGGCTTGGTGAGGTACGGGATGACACACTGGAAAACCTGGCGCGGGTTGGATGGTCAGATGACCCGGCGCTGACGGCAAAGGTGAGCCGCGGGGAGAAGTCGAGCGTAGCTGTTCCGACTCCCATGGCAAAAGCTGAGCAGCCTGCCGATGCGCGCGGCCCGATGGGGTTGAATGCGCCCGGGCACAGAATTCCTGCACCGGGGGCATCAACTCCGCTGGTTGAAGAGGTACCTGTGACGGTGAAACTGCCGCCTCTGTCGGACGAGGAGGAGCGCAAACCACTTGTAGTTGCGCTGGCCGGCGACTCGATGATGGCAGTGGGATTGAGTGCGGAGCTGCGGCGTGAAGCTGCGCGCGACGCGAATCTGCATTTTGTGAGGGCTTTTAAGTCCGGAACAGGGCTGGCACGTCCAGAGGTCTTTAACTGGATGGAACAATACCCGGCGATGCTTGGCTCTGAAAAGCCGGATGTGGTGATCGTGGCGATTGGCGCGAACGACGGTCAGGGTTTTGTTGTGGACGGCAAAGTGCTGAAATGTGGCTCAAAAGAGTGGCGTGCGGTGTATCAGCAGCGGCTGGCTGACTACCTGAATATGGTGGAAGGCGACGGCGCGCGCGTTGTATGGATGGCACTGCCTCCGATGCGCATACCGGCATACGACGCGAAAATTGCCATGATTAACCGCATTGCATACACGGTGGTAAGCCAGAGTCCCCAGGCGACATGGTGGAATCCGGTGCGGTATATCGGGGATGCCTCAGGTCGCTTTCGCGAGTTTGCCACCCTGGCCAATGGCAAAACTGTCCGCGTGCGCGCAACGGACGGAATTCACCTTTCGGACGAGGGAGCGGGGCTGGTGACACCAATGCTGCTGAAATGGTTGGATCCGCCCACGGCGATGCCGCAAGCGGATACAGCCACAGTAGCCAAGAAAATGGACCACACCGAGCGCTCTGCTAGGCAGCCGCAGGGTCGTGGGCATTCCAAAGGTCGACCTCGGCCTGGCGGCGGGCTTTGAGGGCTTCGAGTTCACTGCCTGCGGCGTGGTCCCAGCGGGGAAGCTGGGCGGCCGCTTCAGCGTAACGGCCAGCGTTGAGCTCCTTGAGCAAGGTGGATTGAGCAAGGCGCGCAGCGCCGAGGTTGAAGACAAAATCGACGAGGGCATCGAACTGGCCTTGCGTGAGTGGAACATGAACCAGAAGACGAACAGCCTCTTCCGCCAGAGTAACGTCGTTATCAAGCAGCTTCGCAGCCTCGTCGTCTGAGAGTGCGTCAGGAAACGCCTCGCCCGGCAGAATCCGATGCCCGTAGCCAATGGTTTTGAAACCTGCCGCGTCGCGATAAGTGCGACGGCGAAATCCTTCTGACTTCATCAGAAGCTTGAGTCCTTCAGCGCTGAGATGCATGTGTGTCTCCCCTATAAACTCACGCTAGCAACATTCACGAATTAATCTGCACCACCTGCGGTGGGGCAGCCGAACGCTCACTAATTGCTCGCGATTTGTGCACCAAATGGCAATTGATTGCACGGTGGCTGGTCGAGTGGAGAGAAGGGCCCTGCAATGGGGGAAACGGGAGTAAAGGTTTACAGCGCAGGTGTGTAAATATTGCACTATTCTTTGTGCAAATTATAACTTCCAGCAGGTCAATAACTTATCGTTTTAGCTACGGACGGTAACTACCTTGAAGTACAAGAAAAGGGCGATTTCTCTTGTATTTTTCTATGGTTACCAGTGACTAATTAGTAAAATATCCGAATGGTAATTAAGCGATACCCACACCCGAGGAAGCAGAGAGCGCCCATGCCGTTTTGGATGGTGGTTGGCTCGTCCTGTGTCGCGCTTGCGGGCATGCTGCTGACTGTACCGATGCGCACCGTGCAGGCCGATGCATTGCTGAGCCAACCGGATGCGACCTCGACCTCCGCCACGATCAAGAGTTCCGTGGTGGCTTCACCCACTCCGACCTTCACCGAAAAGGGCGTTGCATCCTGGTATGGATCGGCCTTCAATGGCCGGCTGACCGCCAGTGGGGAACGCTACAATATGCACGCCATGACGGCATGTCACCGTACGTTGCCCTTTGGCACGCGGGTAAAGGTGACAAACCTGAAGAACCATCGCTCGGTGGTGGTTCGGATCAACGATCGCGGGTATCTTTACTCCGACCGGATTATCGACCTCTCCTACGGGGCGGCCCAGAAGCTGCATATGACGCAAGCTGGGCTGGCCGATGTGGCATTAAAGGTGCTGCCTCCGAAGCCGGGAAGAAGCTGAGAGAGTTGAAGTAAGAAGCAAAGGCCAGCCCGCGGGCTGGCCTTTGTGTTTTGCCAGTTCAGGGTTCAAAGTTCAGTGTTCAGAGCGTGGCTGCGCCTGCGGTGCGGTGGTCGCTCGCCCATTGCTCGGGGGATGGCCGCGGTTTCCGACTCATCTCTTCGCGAGGAGCAGAGGCACGAAGCCGGCGGAGCGGCCGCACTTCGCATGCGTTCCGGATTGCTGGAAGGCTTTGAAGATTGCCGGATAGACCCGATGGTTTGGCCCGATTCTGGACAGGGAATTGTGGCCGAATCGCGGCCACAATCTGAGAGGCGAAGAACGGCGCGTATTTTGTGGCCGGGGAAGTGCGGTGTGACTGGAGTATTGTTGCCAAAACGTTTTCCGGCCGTATGCGTTTTAACGAAATTTGCCCGAATTTGGTGGAATTTGAGGTTTCTTCAGATTTGAGCAGGGGAGTTGTGGGTTCCGGGTAACCTGGTTTTCAGGAAAATGCACACGAGAGCAGACTGATTGAGACATTTGCTCGAACATTCATTGTTGGCATCGAGCTCGTTTCCGTTGGCTGGCGTCTTACAATTGGGACCGTACTTTACCATTCTGAAAATTAAGTGCTCACAAGAGAACTGCGCTCTCGTCCTTCCCCGTTCCCCGTGACAGGAGGTACGCATGCAAATACTGCTCCAGGATCTCCGTTTTGCGCTGAGGCAGATTTTCCGCAATCTCGGCTTTTCGCTCACCGCCATTCTTTCGCTCACCCTCGGCATCGGCGCCACTGTCGCCGTGTACAGCATTCTTTATGACGCAGTCCTGCATCCCTGGCCCTATGCCGGCATCGATCGCATCGTCGATGTATGGATAACCGACAGCGCGGGCCACGACGGAATGTGGGGGCTCACCGGCCCGCAGATTCGCCAGTTGCGGCAGGCGCACGCCGTTGAAGACGTGTTCGCGTCAAACACTCAGACCATGACAGTGACGGGGAATGACGTGCCCGAATCAGTGACGGTCAACGAGATGTCGGGAACGTCCTTTCATTTCCTGGGAATGGCGCCTCTGATTGGCCGTTACATCACACCTGCCGACGTGCCCGATGGTCAGGATCCGCAGCAAGTGGTGGTTTTGACCTACAAATTCTGGCAACGCCACTTCCAGGGCGATCCCAAAGCCGTGGGGAAATCCATCCAGCTTGACCACAAGGCGTACGAGATCATCGGAGTCATGCCGGTGCGCTTCACCTGGGGAAGCCCGGACATCTATACCCCGCTGAAGCTGGGCTACGATCAGGTCCAGCGATACAGCATCAAAATCAAGCTGAAGCCAGGAGTCAGTTTCGCTGCCGCGGCTGCTGAGTTCGCGCCTCTTTATCAGCAGTTCAACAAGCAAACGCCCAATGTCTTTCCCAAACAATTCAAAATCAGCGTGCGCGGACTGGCTGAGACCTACACACACGATCTGAAGAAGACGATGTACCTGCTCCTGGGAGCGGTCGCGCTTCTGCTGGCAATCGGTTGCAGCAATGTCTCCATTCTTTTGCTCGCGCGCGGCTCTGCGCGCCAGCACGAGTTCGCCGTGCGCTCTGCCGTTGGGGCAAGCCGGTTGCGCATCGTACGCCAGCTCCTCACCGAATCGCTAATCCTTTCCCTGACTGGCGCGCTTCTTGGCGTCGGTCTTGCTTATCGTGCAATTGGATTCATCATTCCGCGTCTGCCGGAATACTCCTATCCCTATGAGGCTGACTTCCACATCAACCTCCCCGTGGTTTACTTCAGCATCGCGCTCGCCGTCTTCAGCGGCATCGTCTTCGGACTCTTTCCCGCACTGCAGTCAGCGCGTCCCGACATCAGCCAGATCATGCAGGGCAGCATGCGGCGCCTCACCGGCAGCGTGCGCGGCAGGCATCTGCATACCGCCCTTATTGCCGGACAAATTGCCCTCACGCTTCTCCTCATGACAGCCGCCGGCGCCGCCATTCAGGGATTCGTCCACATGCTCAACGCTCCCCTCGGCTATCAACCGAAGAATGTCATGTCCATCTTTCTTCCACTGCAGCAAAACGCCCACAATACCTGGGCGGACCGCGCCCAGTACTTTACCCAGCTTCGCGAAGCAGTTGCCCAGACTCCCGGCGTGCAAGTTCTGCAATCTCCACTAACGCCACTCCGCCCAACAGCGGCTGGATCTTCCCGGTATCCATTCTCGGCAAGGCGGCAACGCAGGCGCAGGAAGCCCATGTGGAGCTCGTCAGTCCGGAATACTTCACCGCACTCCACATCCCGCTCGCCAAAGGCCGCCTCTGGGATAAGGGCGAAATCTCCCGCGGGGCAATGCTCGTTCTCGTCAACCAGGCATTCGTGCGCCAGTATCTTGGCGGAGGCGATGCCACCGGCCACTCCGTGCAGTTTCCACGCTTCGCCAACCTCCCACCCGTATTCCTCGCCGCAGACGGAGTCAAGGGCTGGATGCCCATCATCGGCGTCGTCGCTGATTCGCGCGACGACGGATTGGATAAGCCTGTTGCGCCGGCCGTCTACTTCCCCTACACATCCATCACTGTGCCGGGCGCGCAAATTCTCGTGCGCACCCAGGGCAAACCCCTCGCGCTGCTGCACAGCGTGCGCAAGCAGATTGCCACGGTCGACCCCAATCAACAGATTGTCAACGACGTCCGCGATCTCGAAGGCTGGATCCAGCGCGAGCCGGAGTTCGCGCGCGGCCGCCTCATCTCCATGCTTTTCGGCTCATTCGCCGTCCTCGCCCTGGTGCTTGCCGCCGTCGGCCTGTACAGCGTGGTTTCCTTCACAGTGGTGCGGCGCACCAGCGAGCTCGGCGTGCGCGTGGCGCTCGGCGCGCGCCGCGGCCATATTCTCCGCGTCGTCGCGCTCTCGGCCGGAACCAGCGTAGGCATCGGGATTCTCCTTGGCCTCGCCCTCAGCTACGGACTCAACCGCTACATCACGCGTTGGGTTGAATATGGCGCGAATGCCCCGGTGCTGTTACTCGCTGTTTCGGCCATTCTCGTTTGCGTGGCCGCGCTGGCATGTCTATTCCCTGCACGCCGCGCACTGGCCATTGATCCAATGAAAGCTTTGCGTTTCGAGTAGCACTTTTAGCGCTAACATTCGCCATCTATCCGCCGTTGCAGCGGTCTTGCTATGTGTGCCGGATTTCCAAAAGTCCGTTTAAGAGCCTATGGCTTCTGTTACTGGTGTGCACTTCAAAGCACAGATTCTCCATAAATAGATTGGTGGCAAACGCCTTCTGGTCCTTCGATCTTTTGCGGTGGTGGATTTGCTCAGCCGAGGTTCCGGGCGTGTTGCCGTCCAACTGTCCATCACTTTCGGGAAAACAAGCTGCGCCACCTACGGCATCCATGATGCTGAAAACCGGCATGCCTTCGGTGGGGTGGGTTCTTCCCCACCCTAAACGCTTCGCGTTTAGAATGAGGCACCCGGTGGGTGGTGGAACGGGCTTAAGGTTTCCGAGAAGCTATTGGTTCTCAGGGCGCTTGTAGGGTTTCTGGAGGAGCAGGCGCGCCTCATTGATGGCACCCTGGGTGTTGTCGTTGGTCTGGATAGCGAGACGGTACTCGTTGACGGCGCGGTCGCGCTGGCCGGTAAGGTCGAAAATCTTGCCAATCTGGATGTGGCTCCAGACTTCAGTCCAGGCCGGCTCGTCGTCGCCATTGAGGGCGTCGCGATAGGCGTTCACGCTGGCCTGGTAATTGCGCTGGGTGAACAGGACTTCGCCGATCCGGTAGTTGGCGAGCGAGCTTTGCGGGTTGGCTTTGAGCGCCTCCTGGTACTGGGTGAGCGCGCCAATGAGGTCGCCCTGGGCGACCAGTTGCTGGCCTTTGAGGATGGCGATGCGGACCTTGAGGTCGGGCGTGGATTTCAGGACCCAGTCATCGGGATCGATGCTGATTTTGCGCGGGCGGCCAAAGGTGTCGACGATGTATTGTGAGTCGGTGCCGACGACGTCAATGGTGCGAGAGACGGTTTTGCCGTCGGTCTCGATGCGCAGGACAACGGGCATATTGAAAAGGTCGAGATCCTGGGTGATATCGCCGATGGTGCGGAAGCCCTTGTTATTGCCTAAACGGTAGACGGTGTACTTGTCAGTAAAGGTCGGCGCGCCGGTACCATCCACCCATTGCGAGAAGAAGGGCGTGAGATTCTTCTGACTTTGCGCCTCCGCCACTTTCTCGAGGTCACTGGTGCGGACACCCTTGTCAGTGAACTGGCTGAGAAGGCCTTTCAGCGTCGCCTTGAAGACCTTGTTGCCGACGATGCCGCGCAACATGTGGAAGATCATGGCGCCTTTTTCAAGCGTCATGGACTGGAACTGGGGTGAAAACGCGTCGAGTCGACCGGCACTGGAGAGCGGAATGGTGTCATACGCCAGGGCACCGGCGGCAACGTCGTCGAGTGCGGACCTGAGCGCGTTGTCGCCGCTCTGATCTTCAAGGAACATAAGTTCCGAATAACGCGACATGCCGTTGGTGATCCAGGCGTCGTTAAGGGTTTTTGGGCTGATCTCGGAACCCCACCACTGGTGCGAGATGGTATTGGCAAGGAGGCGAATGCCTGCTTTGTCACCGGTATGCGAGCCCATGATGGCAGCCAGCTCAGGCGCCCAGGCGGCGGGGAGCGTGTCGTCGGGCAGTTCGACGACATTCAGGTGGCTGGCTTCAGGCATACCGAAGGTCTCGGTAAAGAAGTCGAACTCCTTTGCGGCCGTTTCCGCCAGAGCGCTGCCTGCGCTCTGATGCTCGGATGTAAGCCAGACTTTAACGTTACCGACCCCTCCGGAGAAGGGTCCGGCGAAGTTTCCGGCAATGACGGTGCCGGGGAAGCCTGGTTTATCCCACTTGAAATCGAATTCCTCGCCGGGTTTGCCGTTGGCGAGTGCAGCTGGTTTGGCCGCGCCGTCCTGGCCGCTGGCGAAGACATGCTCGCCCTGGGGGACCTTGATATGGATTTCGGCGGTGAAGCGATCGGTCATGTAGCCGGACATGGGAAACCAGCGCGCCGGGTAGAGCAGGTAGGTGATCGGTTCGCCGATGGCGGCGAGTTTAAGTCCCTCGACGGGGCCGTCTTCGTTGCCGGTGATGGTGCCGTCGTAGTTGAAGGTCCATTGGAGCGGGGTTGAGGAGTTGAGCGGCGCGGTTGGCGTGACGCGGATGGTGCCGTCGGCAAGCCGTTCGCCGGTGAGCGTGTTGCCGGCCTGGTCAGTGATCTTCTCGACTTTAAGTGCGGGGTGAAATCCGAAGCTGACCGACTCCGACTGAGGGGGAGGGGTGAAAGTGACCACAGCCTGGGCGGTGAGGTGGTGCGTGGCCGGATCGATTTCGGCGTCAATTACGTAGCCGGTGATGTCCAGCGTTGGCCGGGTACTCTGCGCGGCGGCGGGCACGGAGAAGGACACGAGCGCCGTGGCCAGAGTGACGGTGAAGGCAACAAGTCCGGCAAAACTGCGAACCGATTTAAGAGAGAAGTTCACAAACACTATCTTCGCAGCCATGGGTCACTCTTTCCCCAAAAAGAAGAAACTCGGTGCAACGGGAGCTTACTCGATCTCAGGAAAACTGTAATTCCTGCGGCGGCTTTTTTGCCGGGTGGTGCAGCATTTCAGGCAGAATAGGCCGGTTCTCCTGTGCGGACCCCCATCTGCTCCAGCACGATTTGCGCTACGCGGCCCGCGGCGGTGGGGCGCCCGGGACCGGAGGTGGCGTGATGTGCTTCAAGCAGACTTCGAATGCGCAGAAGCTCCTGCTTCATGGACTCGCGAGGCTCCCCATCGGGTAGCAATGGAGCGACATTCTGGACGATGTTCATGGCGGTGAAATCGCCTTGGATGAGCTCTGGAACGGCGCGCTTGCCGGCGATGAGGTTGGCCATGGCGACGTGCGGCACTTTGACGGCCCGCCGGGCGATGGCGTACGTGAGCGGCGAAACGCGATAGACCACGACGAAAGGGTTGCCGATCAGAGCGGCCTCGACGGTGGCGGTTCCGCTGGCAACGACGGAGACGCGGGCAAACTGAAGTGCTGCACGCGCATCCGCGGTGGTATAAACCGGCAAGCCAGTTCCGTATACGTCGATGATCTGGCGGGTCATGGAGCGCTGGGCTTCATTGAGCGTATGCGCAAGCGGCACGATGAATTCGAACTTGCCGCGGGGCGAAAGGATGCGGGCGGCTTTGAGCATTTCCGGCAGATTCGCGCGGATTTCCCTGGCGCGACTGCCGGGAAGAAGGGCAAGCCATCTGCCGCTGGGATTCAGACCATTGGCGAGAGCGAAGTCCTCGCGCGCAATTGCCGGTGCGGGTAGATCGGCGAGAGGGTGGCCAACGAATTCCGCCTGGACACCGCGTTCGCGATAGAAGGACTCTTCAAAGGGGAAAATGACGAGCATCTTGTCCACGAACTTCTGCACGAGCTTGATACGGTGCTTCTTCCATGCCCAGAGCTGCGGGCTGACGAAGAAGATAACGGGAATACCGAGACGCTTGCACTCAGCCGCGAGCTTGAAGTGAATGTCAGGGAAATCAATTAAGACTGCGACGGCGGGCCGGCGCTTGCGGAGAGATTGCCGGAGTGCGTGATAGCCGCGGTAGATCTGCGGGAGATGCAGAACCACTTCCGTGATTCCCATGACTGCCATGTCTTCAGCCTGGACGACGCGTTCGAGGCCTGCGGAGGCCATGCGCGGCCCACCCATTCCGAAGAAAGTGGCGGCGCGGCCTGCACCGTGAAGTTGTTTTCGCAGAGCCTCAATGAGGAGAGCTCCGTACTGCTCGCCACTGGCCTCACCGGCAGAGATAAAGATGGTGGGGGTCTTGTCCATCGTTCGCCGTTCTTCTTGCTGTGACGGGAACTATCTTAGCTCCGGTCAGGGGGAAACTAGGAAGCGCCAAAAGTGGGCGCAGCCTGGACTGCCAAGGGAATGTTTCTCAACAATTGGACGCGGCGAGGACAGCAATGATGACAAAGAATCTGTGGCAACAGGTAAAAATTAAGCAAATGTCATCGAAGTGTTCGAAAGTGATGCAACGGCTGAGCTTGCGGCATTAAGCGAGCGTCATGCCGGGTACGTTTGCGACGGAATGACGCCGGGAACGGACAGCGGCGGCGAGTTCGCCGAAAAGGGAGTGGGTTTCGGGCCAGTCAATGCAGGCATCTGTGATGCTCTGACCATAGACGAGGGACTGGCCGGGGACGAGCTTTTGCGCGCCGGCGACGAGATTGCTTTCAATCATGACGCCGATGATGTTGCGGTTGCCTTCAGCGACCTGGGCGGCTACGTTGCGGCAGACAGCACCCTGGTTGCGGTGGTCCTTCTGACTGTTGGCGTGGCTGCAGTCAACCATGATGCGCGCGGGAACGCCTGCGGCGTGCATGCGCGAAGTGGTTTCTGCCACAGCTTCAGGGGTGTAATTGACCATGCCGCGGCCACCACGCAGGATGATGTGGCAGTCGGGGTTGCCGGTGGTGACGAAGATGGCCGACTGGCCGTGCTTGGTGTGACCGAGGAAGGTGTGCGAGTGCGAGGCGGATTGAATGGCGTCGATGGCTACCTGCACGTCACCGGAAGTGGCATTTTTGAAGCCGACGGGGCAGGAGATTCCGCTGACCAACTCGCGGTGGACCTGGCTTTCAGTGGTGCGGGCGCCGATGGCTCCCCAACCGACGAGGCCGGCGATGTATTGCGGGGAGATCATGTCAAGGAACTCGGTGCCGGAGGGGACTCCCATCTCCGCGAGATCGAGCAGAAGATGGCGCGCGAGGCGCAGGCCGTCATTGATCTTGTATGAGCCGTCGAGGTGGGGGTCGTTGATGAGGCCCTTCCAGCCGACAGTGGTGCGGGGCTTTTCAAAGTAGACGCGCATGACGATGCGCAGGTCAGCGGCGAATTCGTCGGCCGCGGTCTTGAGCAGCGCGGCATATTCGCGGGCGGCATTGACGTCGTGAATGGAGCAGGGGCCGGCGAGAACGAGCAGGCGCGGGTCCCGGTGGGCAAGGATACGCGAAGTATCAAGACGCGCATTGAAGATGGTGGCTACGGCCTCTTCGCTGATGGGGCGTTCTTCCTCCAGAAAAACGGGAGGCAGAACGACTGTGGTGCGTTGAATGCGAATGTCTTCAATGGCGAGGGGCATCGTACTGGGTCCTTCTGAGAGCGCCCGGGAGCAAGGATGAACGGGCAGTGGAGCCGCTGTATTGAGGGCCTGCTTTTATGCTACCAGCGATGTGGTTGTGTGTGCACCGGGGGATGGGACGGGGGTTAGCCGCCGAGCGAGTAGATGACCCTGAATCTCTACTTTGCTTCTGCGGGCTGTCCGTCCACCTGGATGGGCGGATAAAGCCAACGGCGCACAGCATTCAGGCTGCTGGCGCGGAGAACCTCAGGGCCGGCAACAGCGGACGGCATCATGCACTGTGCCATCAGGAGCAATATGCGCGATGACGGCGACGGTACCAGAGATGGTGCATTCGGCTTCAAGTCGGTGGATAGGCGGGAACGACTTTAATCTCCGGCTTGATTCCAGCTGGAGAGTGAACAGGAGTCGGAAGAGGCCGTGTTTGCGTCTGCGGGCGGTGAAACATAGGTGTCTGATGGGCTGCAACTGGCCAAGGGCTGAAAACTGAAACGAGAGGGAGAGAATTCCTTCCGTAGAAAGTGCAACAGCTGTGGAATGAATCGGTTATCGAATATGCCTGATTTTGCTCATATAATTTGGTCGAGCAGTTCTGGGGATGCTGGAAGTGCAGAACGGCATGGTTTGGGGTCGAAGCAATAGGACATCGGATTTTGGATCGGAAGCTTTTTCTCATTCTTGTCGGTAAGGCGGTGCAGGGGAGTTCAACCGAACCGAATTTGCGTTTGAGGTCATGGAACGACGGATCCAGGAAATATGAGGCGGGCAGGATTGGGTGTTTCGATGTTGTCGCGAATCTCGCTGATGGGCCAGGGAACCCAGCCCTGATCTCCGGTGCGGAAGACGCCCTTGTCCGTGCGGAATTCCTCCTGATTGAAGCTGGGGCTGTGGTAGGCGACGCGATAGTGCATTGGGCCAAACCACCATTCCTCGTAGGTGCCAGTTTCTGAGGGTTTGCCCTGGTTGTCATAAAGCTGGTAGGTGGCTTTGAGGTGCCAGGGCTTTGCTCCGGGAACGACGAGTCCATTGATATTGCGGCCGACTTCGAGGCGCTGGGCTGGGTCGGACGGAGTGGCAATGCTCGTGACGGGCGGGTTTGCCGGTTGTTCCTGTTGGGCTGGCGCGGAGGTTTGCGCCGCAGTTTGCAGGGACGCGAGAAGAAGTGCGAAGCCGAGACAGGCACGGAACATGGGAGCGCAAGCCTCCGGAGCAAGTGGAAAGATTGTTGACCAGTCTACTGCGTGAAGCGCTGCTCACCGGCTTCAATGGCGACGGAGAGACGGTTCTTCTCGGGCGGCAGGGGGCAGGTGGCATAGGAGGTGTAGGCGCAGGGTGGATTGTAGAGCCGGTTGAAGTCGATGGTGAGATGACCGGGCTTGGCGATGCCGTTGTCTGGGAGTCCGGTGGTGAGGAAGCGGCCGCCGCCGTAGGTGGTGGTCTGGCTGGTCTTGTCGCGCAGGATGAAGAAGAAGTGGTTTTTGTCGCCACCGTCGAAGACGGGTTCGAGCAGATAGACCTTGCCATTGAGCAGGAATTCGACGACGCCGGGAGCGGTCATGTTGAGAGTGGTACCGATCACGGTGGCGATTTGCTCGACCTGCGGCGGATGAAAGGGAATGTAACGGGCCTGAACGCGATATGCGGGGTTGGGCGCGTACCAATGAAGGCCTTGAAAGCCGGTTCGCGCTGGCGCGTTGGCGTCTTTGATGCGCAGGACGTAACGGTCGCCGCGCTTGAGGACAACGAGTTCCAGACCCTTGAATGCGATGACCGTGGGGTGTTCGTTTGAGGTGTCGAGTGCGCCTTCACGCGCGGGGCTGCCTTTGGTGGTGAGGCCGGCAGGGAAGCCGCCGGATGGAGCAAGAAGTTGCACGATGTCGCCGTTGACGGTGAGGAGGCCGACACGCGGTGGCGCGTCAGTGGCGTGGATCTGAATGGAATTGCCGGGGTCGGCGCCGATGGAGTTGAAGCCTGGCTTGAGCCACTCGAGACCGGCGAGTGAGAGCCAACCGTCCGGTGCGGAGATTTGCTTTGCGCGCTGTGTGCGCCAGGCGTCGAGGGATTGAAGCCATTCCGCATGCGAGGTCTGGCTGAACGCGGAAATGCCGGGGGTGAGCAGGAGGACGACGATTGCGAGTAGTTGAAGGCGAATGAATGCGATTGCGCGGCTGCGATTGAGCGGCACGGTATCCCCCTGAATCCCCATTATGACGTGGCTGCATGCGCTCCTTGACATGGCTTTCCGGGCGTTCCTACTATAGAAGAGGAAACCTGCATCCAATTGATTTAGTAATTTGTTGATAAGGATGGGGTTAGAGAATTCCTTCCTGGTTTTGGGTCAAGCGGCCACGTGGTTTGGCAGGCATGCCGGAGCCGATTGGGATTCCTGAAGAGGCCTGAACAATGCCGGAAGTGCGCATCAGCCCGCGGGAGCGGCTGGTACTGACAAAGACCATCGAACTGTATATCGCCACGGGAGAACCGGTGGCGTCGCAGGCGGTGGCACGTGCGCTGGCAGACAAAGACGGTCTGAGTTCGGCAACGATTCGCAACGTGATGGCGGCCCTGGCGGATGCAGGCCTGCTGGAACAGCCACACACTTCGGCGGGACGTGTGCCGACAGCGGCGGCGTTCCGCTACCACGTCGCACAGATTACGCGGGTGGAGAATCCACTGGGTCAAGCGGGCGCGGCAATGCAAAGCGGCGCGGCGAAGAGCCCCATGAGTGCTGAGCGGCGCGGACAGATTGAAGAGAGTTTTAGCGGTGTGACTACCTCACACGAGTACCTGGAGCGGACGGCCCAGGTGCTGGCCCTGATCTCAAGCGGACTGGGCGTTGCCCTGGCGCGGGCCTCGGCAACGGATGTGCTGGAGCATATCCACTTTGCTCGACTGGCGACGGGACGCGTGCTGGCAGTGCTGGTAACGCAGGCTGGAGCGGTGCAGGATCGCGTGCTGACCGTAGACAAGGATCTAAGTCACGCAGAGCTGGAAACGGCAGCGCGGTACCTGAACGAGAACTTTCGCGGATGGGCCGTGGAACGAATTCGCGCAGAGGTTTCCCGGCGGGTGGAGCTGGATCGCGCGGCGTATCACCAACTGTTGCGATCAGTGGAAGAGTTGTGGCGCAAGAGCGCGCAGGCGGCGAGCGCCGCAGGACCGGATTTGTTTGTGGATGGAATGGCGAACCTGATTGCGGCCGAGGCAGACCGCGAACGGCTCCGCCAGATGTTGATGGCGCTGGAAGCCAAGCAGCGCCTAATTGAGCTGTTGACGGCCTATGTGGACGGGCGGCAGCACGAAGTACGCGTGGTGGTGGGGCTGGATGAGTCGCTGCCCGCGATGCAGGACCTGGTGCTGTTCGGCGCGCCGGCCCGGCTGGGAGGCTCACGGCTGGGCGCGGTGGCGGTAATCGCACCCACGCGCATCCAATACCAGGAGATGATTCAGGCGGTTGGCTACATCGCCGGGCTCTCCGAGCGCATCTTAGAAGTACCCCCTGCGAAGGGTGTTCAATAGGACCAGTTCACAATTATGGAAAGGCGGCGACGAGAGCCGATTTTTGCTCGCAACGCCACCCACCTCAGGACTGTGAACAGGCCCTAGACACAACGCGAGACAGGAAGGGCGGCGCGAGAAGCGCCACGGCGGGAGAGTTTACCTCGGAACGGTTTCTACACGCGTGAGGAACCTGGGTGGACAGCAAATTTCGCCGCGAAAATTTATCATTGAAAATGAAGAAGAGTCTTTGGAGATCGCGAAAAGGAATGACTGAACAGGAGACAGAGTTGAAGCCGCAGGAAAGCGCGGCGGAGGAGACACCCGCGCAGGGTGTGGACGAGATTTCAGCCGAGCCGGTTAGCCGCGGGGAGTTTGACGCGCTGGCGGCCGAATTTGAAAAGGTGAAGGCGGAGCGCGACCAGTTGCTGGACCGGCTGGCGCGCATGCAGGCCGAATTTGAAAACGCGCGCAAACGCGCCGAGCGCGACAAGCTGGAGTATCGCGAGATTGCCACGGGGAACGTGGTGGAACAGTTCCTGCCGGTGCTGGACAATTTTGAGCTGGCGCTGAATTCAACCGGCTCCGCCGAGCAACTGCGCTCGGGCGTGGAACTGATTGTGAAACAGATGGAAGAGGTACTGAAGGGCCTGCAGGTAAATGCTGTGCCGGCGGTGGGCAATGAGTTTGACCCACGTCACCATGAGGCGCTGGGTACGGTGGAGCGGGAAGACCTTCCCGACCAGCATGTGGCCGAGGAGATTCGCAAGGGCTACAAGATTCGCGAGCGTCTGCTGCGGCCGGCGCTGGTGCGCGTGGCGTCGAATCCGAAACAGGTAAACGAATAAGAGACAACAGGCGGAGATGGGTACCAGAGCAAACGTGAGCAAAGCAGACTATTACGAGGTTCTTGGCGTTGGACGCGACGCCAGTGAACAGGATTTGAAGAGCGCGTATCGCAAGCAGGCGATGAAGTATCACCCTGACCGCAACCCAGGGGACCACGCCGCCGAAGAGAAGTTCAAGCAGGCGAGCGAGGCCTACCAGGTATTGAGCGACGCGGACAAGCGCGCTGCCTATGACCGGTATGGACACGCGGGCGTGAATGGCGGTGGTCCTGGTGGCTTTTCAGGTGGTTTTCAGGGCGCCGTGGACCTGGGTGACATCTTCGGCGATCTGTTCGGCGAGATGTTCAACATGGGCGGAGGCCAGCAGCGCGCCACACGGACACGGCGTGGCGACGATCTGCGCTTCGATCTGACGATTGAGTTTGAGGATGCGATCTTCGGCACCGAAACAGAGGTGAAGATTCGCAGGCTGGAATTGTGCGACACGTGCAACGGATCGGGAAGTGCGAGCGGGAAGGGACCGACCACCTGCCCACAATGCCAGGGGCGTGGGCAACTGAGGTACCAGCAGGGATTCTTCAGCGTGGCGAGGACGTGCAGCGCTTGCGGCGGAACGGGAACCATTATCAGCGACCCGTGCCAAACCTGCCGTGGTGAGACACGAGTAAGCCGGGAGAAGAAGCTGAAGGTACGTGTGCCTCCGGGGGTTGAAGAAGGAACGCGTATCCGCTATGGCAGCGAAGGCGATGCGGGACGTTCAGGCGGACCGAACGGCGATCTTTATGTCGTGCTGTCCGTGAAAAGCCACGACTTCTTCGAGCGCGATGGTCACGATTTGCATTGCGTGATACCGGTGAGTTTTCCGCAGGCGGCGTTGGGGGCGGAGATTGAAATACCGGCAATTGACGGTGCGGTAACGCTGAAGGTTCCCGAAGGCACGCAGAGCGGCAAGGAGATTCGCATCCGCCACAAGGGAGTTCCTTACCTGAACGAGCGCGGCCGCGGTGACCTGATTGTCCGCGTTGTGGTGCAGACACCGAAGAAACTGACGAAGACGCAGCGCGAGTTGGTCACGCAACTGGCCGAGTCGATGACCGTGGACAACAAGCCGTCGGCGCCGTCGCTCCTGGACAAGATGAAGGATCTGTTCAGCTAGGACTATTCCGCGCATCCGGATAGAAACGCCTGGCGGATAGGTTTGAACCGCCTGCAGGGCTGTATCAGTGGTGCCAAGCGGGCGGTATAATCGGGCCAATGCCGCTCAACCCCCGTACGCAACTAGGCCAATACGAGATACTTGCGCCGCTCGGAGCGGGCGGTATGGGCGAAGTGTATCGTGCACGGGATACCAGGCTGAATCGTGATGTCGCCATCAAGGTCATCACAGACGTCTCCACGCATGACCCTGTGCGCATGAAGCGTTTTGAACTGGAGGCGCGCGCGGCCGCGGCGCTGAATCATCCGAACATTACAGCGGTTTATCAACTGGGCAGCTATGAAGGCATGCCCTACCTGGTGACTGAGCTCCTTGAAGGGGAGACGCTGCGTGAGCGCATCGATCGCGGTCCCCTGCCGCTGCGCACAGTGGTGCAATATGCCGCACAAATTGCGCGCGGGCTTGCCGCTGCGCACCAGAAGGGTATCGTTCACCGCGACTTGAAGCCGGAGAATCTGTTCCTGACGCAGCATGGTCAGGCGAAGATTCTGGACTTCGGATTGGCGCGCAACATTCTGACGCCCATGGTGGACCCCAGCGGCGCGCACGAAGCGAAGACCGAAACCGGCGTTGTGATGGGCACGGCGGGATATATGTCTCCCGAACAGGTGCGCGGCAAGCAGGTGGACCACCGCAGCGATATTTTCTCGTTCAGCACCGTTCTGCACGAGATGATCACGGGCAAGAGAGCCTTCCATAAGTCGACGTCAGTGGAGACGATGACGTCGATTCTGAATGAGGAGCCTGAGCCGCTGGCGGTGGTGGCGCCAGCGACGCCGATTGCATTGCAACGTGTTGTGGAGCGCGGTCTGGAGAAAGATCCTGATCTTCGCTTTCAATCCGCGTCAGACATGGCGTTTGCCCTTGAGTCGCTGGCCGATTCAGTGACGACGCCGACACAAACGGCACCTGTTGTTCCCAAGCCGCCAAAGAAGTTGAAGCCCGGCGTTATCGCCGCCATCATGGCGGGATTTATGGGTATTGTGGCGATCGCTTATTTTTTGACGCGGCCGGTTCCCGAGCCCACGGTTGCCAACTATGTGCAGCTGACACAGGATGGAGAGCAGAAGTCGATTCTTGGCACGGATGGAGCGCGCATTTATCTGAGCCTGATCACGTCCGCGGTGGAGAGTCTTTCCATGCTGCCGGTGACAGGCGGCGAACAGACAAAGATTGCGTTGCCTGGGGCGGACATGGCTCCGGTGTCGATTTCATCAGACGGAACGCAGTTTCTGCTGGTGCAGGGGAAGGGCGTTCCACCAACAGGACCGCTCTGGTCTCTTGCCGTGACCGGTGGTTCCGCGCGCAGGCTTGGGGATATCAATGCGACCACGGCGGCGTTTTCTCCGGACAACAGTCTGCTCGCATTTTCGCGCAGCGGAGAACTCTACCTTGCACAGGCTGACGGCAGTTCGCAGCACAAGATTGCAACGATCAATGGCGTGATTTCCGATCTTGTGTGGTCGCTGGATGGACGCCGGTTGCGCTTCAGTTCATCCGATGGGTTCGGGCCGGGCATTGGCCAGCACATGATGTGGGAAGTAAACGTTGATGGATCGGAGTTGCATCGCCTGCTTGCAAAGTGGCACACACCACCGAACGAATGTTGCGGTCAATGGACGGTGGACGGCAAGTATTTCGTGTTTCAGTCAGAAGGACAGATTTGGGCGCTGCCGAGGGGGAATCGGTATTTCTCGCCACACCCACAACCGATCCGGCTGACTTCAAGTCCGATGTCTCTGCATTCTCCGGTTCCGAGCAAGGATGGAACGAAGCTGTTTGTGGTTGGCAAAACCTACCGCGGTGAGCTTTCGGTCTTCAATACCAAGACGGGCCACTTCCAGCCATTTCTGGACGGGATTTCGGCGGAATACGTCTCGTTTTCGCGCGACGGGCAATGGGTAGCGTATGTGACGTATCCGCAGGGCGCTCTGTGGAAGAGCCGGGTGGACGGAAGCGATAAAGTGCAACTGACGTTTTCACCCTACAAGCCGACCATGCCGGAGTGGTCTCCAGATGGCCGGACCATTTTGTTTTTCGAGTATCCTCGCAGTTCGGTACAACCCGCGCGCGTTTATGAGCTGGCGTCGGCCGGCGGCTCCCCACGTGCGCTTCTGCCGAGCGATCCAAATAACGAACAGGATGCGACGTGGTCGCCTGATGGGCTGAAGATCGCATTTGCCGGCGATGCGACGGATGCGGCACGTTCAAAGGCATCTCCGGCAATCAAGATTCTTGATTTGACCAATGGTAAGGTCACGCCAGTTCCCGGTTCGCAGGGATTGTTCTCTCCGCGCTGGTCGCCGGATGGCCGGTGGATTGCGGCGCTCACGAGCGACTCGCGCACGGTCGAGCTCTATGATGTGCGGACTCAGCAGTGGTCAGTGCTGTCGACGGGCACGGTGGGATGGGTGAACTGGTCTCATGAAAGCAATGCGGTCTACCTGCTGGACTTTACTGGAAGAGGTTCAGTCATACGCGTATCGCTTGCGACCAAGCAAGTGGAGCGTGTGGCAGATCTGAGTGATTTTGTGACGACCGGCCAGTTTGGCGGAGCGCTGGCACTGACACCGAAGGACGAGCCCTTGCTTTTGCGAGATACCGGGACGCAGGACGTGTACTCGCTGGACTGGACCGAGCCGTAAAGTCGCAGAGACCCTGCATTCTTCCGCATCGCAAACTCCGAGTAAAACCAGACGACTGCGAAACCTCTTGACGAGGGTTTCAGGCGCGCAGTAGTTTTTCATTTGCAAAATATTTCCCCTATTGCATGTGCCGATTGTTCCTTTGGGCAGTGCAGCACGGTGAGATGACGGTATTCCTGCAGGTGACTGGAACAGGATCGCTGCAGGTTGGGACATTGCGCATCGGGTTCAGGCAAACCAAGGAAAGAAGCAAATTCATGAGTGTGACGCGGCGGGATTTTCTTGTTGGTTCAACCTATGCGGGAGCCGGATTGTATTTGTCCGGCGGAGTGAATGCTCTTGCTCTTTCAGCTGAAGAGATGCATCCCGGGCTGGCGCGATTTGCGACCGGCATGCGGATGGCGGCGACGCCGGCGACACACTACCGGGCATACCGATCGAAGACGGTGCAGAACCCCGAGAGCAAGACGTGGGTGCAGATTGATTTGGGAAAGAGTATTCCGATCGACGCTGTGCTCTTGTATCCGGCGTCAGAGCGCATGTATCCGGGACGCGACCAGTACTATGCCGGCGAAGGATTTCCACTGCGGTTCCTGATTGAGGCGGCGGAAGACGAGGAGTTCACTTCGCCGGTGACGATTACCGACTTAAGAGATGCTGATTTTCCCGATCCGTGGGATGCGATCACGCAGTTCTCGGCCCCCGGAGCGCACGGCCGCTTTGTGCGATTGACGGCCACGCAGCTGCGCGCGGTGAAAACGAATCCTCCGAAGGACGCGCCTGCGGGTCAGCATGAAGTGGATAGTCCGGACTTCTCGCTGACTCTGGCGAAGATCGGAGTTCACTCCGGCGGCAAGGATGCGGCTTTGGGTTGCGCGGTGAGTGTGGATTCGGAATACGGCAATGCGGAGCTGGGCGCACAACTGACGCGAGGTTATCGTCAGGATGAAGAAACGATTCACCGCGACAATCCACATGCAGTGACAGATGCCGCGAGCTGGACGCCTCCTCAGCCCAAGGCACGTGTGCCGAAGTCCGGTGTGACTCTGCACGGTGGAGTTTTCCAGGTTGCCATGGAAAACAACATTGAGTATCTGTTGAGCTCGTACTCAACTGCAGATCTTCTGCGGCAATTCTATGAGCGAACCGGTAAGGTGAAAGACTTCAAACCGGTTGGCACGCAAAAGTTCTGGGAAGAAGATCTTGCCGGATCGAATGCCGGGCGGTTTCTGATGGGTGCGGGCAACACGCTGCGCTGGATCAAGAACGATGAATTGCAGAGGCGTCTGGATGCGGTCGTGGACGGAATCGCAGAGTGCCGCCAGCCGAACGGATACATCATGGCGTATCCGGAGGACACCATTTTCTACTCAGAGCGCGCAGCCTACACGCGTGCATGGCTGACGCATGGATTGCTGGAAGCTGCCTACAGCGGGAACGCGAAGGCTCTGCCGATGCTCCGCGGATACTACGACTGGTTCAATCGCCAGTCATTTTTGCCGGAGATGCTGCGCGGCGCCATCCAAGGTGGACAGGGCATGATTGCCAACACGCGCGTGTGCACAAGTCCTGTGGGCAAGCCGAAAGACGCACAGGTGATTCAACAGTACTACCAGGAAGATGCCTGGTTGCATGGACTGGCCCGGCGCGAAAAGGAGCAGGTCTGGCAGTATCCTTACGACCGCCCTCACTGTTATCTGCTCACCAATCTTGAAGCCTACATGGACATGTATCTGATCACTGGTGCGCCACTTTACCACGATGCGGTGCTGGGCGCGTGGGAGCTTTATCGCGCGCATTGGCAGCAAGCGGGCGGCAGTATTTCGATCATTGAATTTGAGAACGATCCGCCCGACAGCAACTATCTTTCGCAGGAGTTGGGTGAATTATGCGGCTCCAGCTTCTGGGTCTTTCTCAGCCAACGTTTTCAAATGCTGAATCCCGACGATGAGCGCTATGCCGCGGAGATTGAGAAATCGATCTACAACGTCGCACTGGCAAATCAGGATGGAGGATCGGGGTTGCGGTATCACACCAATCTCGAAGGCAAAAAAGAGAAATCGACGCACTACAACTCATGCTGCGAAGGGCAAGGAACGCGGCTGCTTGGGTCGCTTCCTGAGCACATTTACTCCATCGCACCGGATGGGTTGTACGTTCATCTCTACGAACCTTCGACCGTAAGCTGGACGCAGAACGGTCACTTGGCAGAGCTGACGATGAAGACGCGATTCCCATTTGATACGAAGGTCGAGGCCAGCCTGAAAACCGATGGTCCCGTGGAAGCGAATATCCGGATTCGGGTTCCGTCGTGGGCCGGTGGGCCCATGGAGATTGTGGTGAATGGAAAAACGCTGGACAAAGGCGAGCCTGGATCCTATGTGGCGTTACGCCGCACCTGGTCAAGCGGAGACCGCATTGAGTTCACACTTCCGGCGACGATTCGAGTCCGCCGCTATGAAGGCGCGGATCAGGTGGATGGCTTTGCGCGTTGTTCGGTGGAGTATGGCCCAATCTTGCTGGCGGCGCCGGACTCATCCAAAGCTGTTCTCTCGGCCAAGGGTGGGCATGACCTGGAGGATTTGCGTGAACTGGTGGAAGCAATCGAGGGCAGTCCGTTGCACTTCACTGTGCGCGGCAACCCCGGGCAAAAGCTGGTGCCCTACTGGCAAATCAGCGATGAAGAGTTCACCTGCTATCCGAGGGTGAGAATCGAAGCGTGAACACGGCCCAATTGAAGACCTGAAAAGCGGGCCTTGCGAGGATTGAATATTTGGCGGGAGTCTTGGTGGAGCTGAGCGGGATCGAACCGCTGGCCTCCTCGTTGCGAACGAGGCGCTCTCCCAGCTGAGCTACAGCCCCACGACTTCTTTATCTTACCAGTGGCCGGGCATTCGTGGAAGGGCACGGGGCCAGGTAGAAAGTGACCTGTTTGTTGCAAAGTTTTCCTTATGAATAGAGGGCTGTATGGCGCATGAGGGTGCTCGCTGGACTCAGCCTCGCTTAGCGAACGTAAATAAATGTGGCGCAGTGAGTGTAGGAATTCTGCATGGCGTCAAAAGTGAGGGTAGGAGCTTCCGCGCCTGAGAAAAAAGCGACGTGGAGAACCTTTCCCTGTGCAAAGGTGACCATCCATTGCGTGTCCTCTGTGCCGCAGAGCGTGTTCTTGTGCAGGAAGCGCTGTGCGGCCGGAATGTTAAGCCGGTAAAGTGTGCCGATTCCGCCTGCATTGAGGTCGACGTCGAAAATGGAACTGACTTCCGCCGGCTTGAGGTCGCGGATTTCGGCGACAGGAAAAGAGTTGAAGTTGATCGTCATCTTCGACTTGGCAAAGGAAATGTCACCGGTAATGTCGGCGGTGGTGTCGCTGGCCGCCTGCCAGTAACCCTGAATCTGGGCGAAGCAGGAAGCGGAAAACGCAAAAGCCACAAGGGCCAGGACGCGAAGGAACGAAAGGGACTTCATGTCTTGAGGATGACACTGGAGACGTGGGCGGGGCAAACGGGGGAACCGCGCGTACCAAGCTTGCCCGCAAATGCACATCAAGAAATATCGCATAAGTACGATGGGAGTCGTTGACGTACGATAATTATCGTAGTACGCTGCGATGCATGAAGAAAAAGTCCGATCGTAAAGGGCCGCTACCCACCCAGGCAGAGCTAGCAATTTTGCAAATCCTATGGTCGAGTGGACCGATGACGGTTCGCGAAGTGCACGAAGCCCTGAGAAACAAGGAGACCGGCTACACCACTGTGCTTAAGCAGATGCAGGTGATGGCGGAGAAGGGCCTGTTACAGCGAAATGAGCGATATCGGTCGCATGTGTACAGCGCCAGCTTTGCGCGCGAGGACACACAGCATGGACTGGTGCGGGATTTTCTGCAGCGCGCATTTGCGGGTTCAGCAAAAGGGCTGGTGCTTGGCGCGCTGTCAGCAAAGCCGGTTTCGCGCGAAGAGTTGGCGGAGATCAAGCGTGCCATCGAGAAGTTCGAAAAGGAGGGGTGTTGATGCCGTCGTTCTACGGGGCGCATGATGGCTTCTTTCTGGCGTTTGGATGGAGCTTGATTGATTTGTTGTGGCAAGGCGCGTGTGTGGCTCTCGCGCTTGCAATCAGTCTAAGGGCGGCGAGGAGGATGTCCGCGCGTGCGCGTTACGCGATGGCATGTGCCGGGCTGGGAATGATTGTTGTGTGTCCTGTGTTGACGTGGGTGAGCCAAACGCAGGCAATAAGTGCTCCGTCTTCGGGAAGGAATGCGCGCACCGCAAGTTTGCTGACGCGCGCAATTGGAACAAGTTCCGAGCTGCCGATTGCGCATGAACTCAGCGCCGCGATCTCGTGGATCAATTTTCATATGGGCGCGCTTCTACTTGTTTGGCTGCTGGGCGCGGGATTCATGCTTCTGCGGATATTGAGATCGATGGTTGCCGTGCGGCGCATTCAAGATTTCGCCAAGGACGGGATTTCAAAGCAAAGTGAGCGCAGAGTACATGAGCTTGCCAACCGTCTCAAGCTTTCTTCCTCGCCGTGCGTGAAGTCGTCCAGCCAGATTGCCGCGCCAGTCGTTGCAGGTTGGTTGAAGCCGGCAATTCTGCTTCCGGGTTCACTGATGGAAGTGCTTTCAGAGCCGCAGAAGGAAGCCATTCTGGTCCACGAACTGGTGCATATACAACGGCGCGATGTACTGGTGAATCTGCTGCAGACGGTGATTGAAGCAGTGCTTTTTTATCAGCCGGCAGTTTGGTGGATATCGCGAGAGATACGGCGGGAACGCGAACACTGCTGTGATGACTGCGCAGTGCGAACAAGCGGCTCGGCAATTGAATACGCCAAGGCTCTGGTTGTTCTGGAGGAGAGGCGTGGTATGGCGGAATTGAAATTCTCAATGGGACTACATGGAGGTGACTTGAGTATGCGTATCAAGCGGCTTGTTGAACCTGCGGAGCCTGCACGCGCGGTGCGCCGCCTGAGCGCGGCTTTGGCCGTGCTGGGAGCGTCTACGGCTTTTGCGCTTGTCCTCTTATCAAATGCGGCGACACGGCGCGTCATGGCCCAGACGGAAACGCGAGCAGCACAATCGAAGGCGGAGGCGTTCCTACCGACGAGCCATTTTGCGCGTCCGGATCTTGCGTGCACCTACTATGACGCGAAGTCCAACGCATACGACGGCGTATGCGAAGGCAGCTACACGGATTCAAGTGAAAGCTACTGCAGACAGATCGGTGGGTCTCAACCGCGGGAACACCAGTCAAGTTGTACATGGAAGCTGAAACGGCTGCAGGAGTGGAAGATGGCGCAGGAGAAGAGCAAAAAGTGATTTGATCAACACGCCTGAAGGTGCGATTAGAAGACGTTTTGGGAATAGAAATGCGAAAGGCCGGGAGAAATCCCGGCCTTTGCTTCTTTGGCTGAACTAGACCACCTAGACCGCCAAGAAATCATGTTTAGAGCTGGTTCATGTTGGTGAGGAACTCAGCGTTGTTGCGCACCTTCTCCAGCCGGCTGATGAGCAGTTCCATGGCTTCGACGGGCGAGAGCGGGTTGAGCACCTTGCGGAGAATCCAGACGCGCTGGAGGTCTTCCTTGGGGATGAGCAGCTCTTCCTTACGCGTGCCGGAGCGCTGAATGTCGATGGCCGGGAAGACGCGCTTGTCGACCAGCTTGCGGTCAAGAATGATTTCCATGTTGCCGGTGCCCTTGAACTCTTCGAAGATGACTTCGTCCATGCGCGAGCCGGTGTCAACGAGCGCTGTGGCGATGATGGTGAGGCTGCCGCCTTCTTCAATGTTGCGGGCCGCGCCGAAGAAGCGCTTGGGGCGCTGGAGGGCGTTGGAGTCGACGCCGCCGGAGAGGACTTTGCCGGAAGGCGGGACGATGGTGTTGTAGGCACGGGCGAGACGCGTAATGGAGTCAAGCAGGATGACGACGTCACGCTTGTGCTCGACGAGGCGCTTGGCCTTTTCAATGACCATTTCGGCCACCTGCACGTGGCGCGCGGCGGGCTCGTCGAATGTCGAGCTGATGACTTCGCCCTTCACCGAGCGCTGCATGTCAGTGACTTCTTCAGGGCGCTCGTCGATGAGCAGAACGATGAGAACGACTTCAGGATGGTTGGCCGAGATGGAGTTGGCGATCGACTGCAGAAGGATGGTTTTGCCGGTGCGCGGCGGGGCAACGATGAGTCCGCGCTGACCCTTGCCGACGGGCGTGAGCAGGTCCATCACGCGGCCGCTGGTGGCTTCGCGCACGGTCTCCATCTTGATGCGTTCCTGGGGATAGAGCGGCGTCAGGTTGTCGAAAAGAATCTTGTTACGCGTCTCCTCAGGCGACTCGAAGTTGATGGCCTCGATCTTGACGAGAGCGAAATACTTTTCTCCTTCATGCGGCGGGCGGACGTTGCCGCTGATGGAGTCGCCGGTCTTGAGGTCGAACTTGCGAATCTGCGAGGGGGAGACGTAAATATCGTCGGGACCGGGCAGGTAGTTGTAATCGGGCGAGCGGAGGAATCCGTAGCCGTCGGGGAGGATTTCAAGGACGCCATCGGCGAAGATGTGTCCTTCCTTTTCGCTCTGAGCCTGGAGGATCTTGAAGATCAGGTCCTGCTTGCGAAGGCCACTGGCACCGGGAATTTCAAGGGTGCGCGCGATACGGCTCAATTCCGTGATGTTTTTTTCTTTTAGCTCAGCGATGGTCATGATTCACCTGCGGTCGGGATTTTTGGGATGGGAGTGATGGATGGAGATTGAAAGGATGACTCACCAGCGGCAAACGGGCGAAGGCCCGAAGGGCGGCCTAAGGTGGCTCGCTCGAAGGAGACTCACAGCGAATGCCCGGGAAATTGGAACTTCGAAGCTGTTGCGGCTGGTTGTGAAGGAACCGCGTTCAAAAAGTGCACAAAACTACCAATGAAACGAACACCTGTGGGCGACCGCGTGCTTACGCAGCGCGGCGCGCCTCAACAGTTTGTGTCGCAGCTTCAGTTACTGGCGCTGCGGAGCCGGGATTGATGGTGTGGAAACGAACCAACACTTCATTGGTCGTGTCCTGTAAACGGGTGTTTGGCTTATGCAGCTTGCGCGTGGCCTTGCTGGCCAACTGACAGAGCTGATAGCGATTCTCCACATGAGCGAGTGCCCCAAAAACCAAATCAGAACGCATAATCTTTTCTCCTTCCCAAAATCCGATACGTACACGGGGCTTCGTGGCGCCGGTTTTGTATCGGGGAATTGAAAGCACAGGCAAAAATCGCCCTGCTGGAATCCTCCCCAAGCTGTTAGACGCAGGAAATGCACGCCGAGTTCTAAAATCTTGGCGTATTTCCTCATCCACGTGTCCGTCGACGATTCGGATAATCAACTTTTCAACCGGCCCAGGAAATTGTCTTTCTGCTGTTCCCAATCCGGTCACCTACACACCGGTCGTTACACAATGAACATCTCTTCAGCTTAGATGCGGGGAAAAGCAATAAGTCTGACAGGAGATCGATCTATGCAATCTACCCTTGTGGATGGCAATCATGAATGTATACCCAGTCCGGTGAGGGGTCAACAGTTTTTTGGGGGTTGATTGCACGAAAATGTGCATGTCGAGTTACCTCGAAGAATCCTAAATAAATTCTTTTTAATGAACTAGATGAGTTGTACGCTGATCGCAGTAGCGTCTCATTAGGTGATATGCCAAACAGAATCGATGTCTTGCATCTTTTGGTGCAATTGAGGCTGCATTCAAGGGACTTTTCCACAGGGTTTGGACAGTTCAGGCCCAGTAGCTCCGATCCAGGGTCCTATATTGGATGGCTTCGGCGAGATGGGAGACGTTGAGGTGCTCAGCCCCTCCAAGGTCAGCGATGGTTCGTGCGACCTTCAAAATACGGTCGTGGGCCCGGGCGGTGAGGCCTTGCTGCTGCATGGCGCGCTCGAGAAGTCGTTCGGCGTCGGCGCTGAGTTCGCAGTTGGCACGAACCTGGCGAGTGGTCATCTGGGCATTCGAGTAGATCTTTTCGCCCTGTTTCCGGAATCGGGCTCTCTGCCGCTCGCGGGCCGTGAGGACCCGATCGCGGATCTCTGCTGAACCCTCTGCGGCGGCTCCACCGCGCAGCTCCTTGTATTGAACGGCGGGAACCTCGATATGAATATCAATGCGATCAAGCAGCGGCCCTGAGACTTTGGCGACATAGCGCTGGATCATGGGCGGAGTGCACATGCATTCGCGCGACTTGTCATTGAAGTAACCGCACGGGCAGGGATTCATGGCGGCAGCGAGCATGAAGCGCGCGGGAAAGCTGAGTGACATGGAAGCGCGCGCAATGGTGACCGTGTGGTCCTCAAGCGGCTGGCGCATCACTTCGAGGACATTGCGCGGGAATTCTGGCAGTTCATCGAGGAAGAGCAGTCCGTTGTGAGCGAGCGACACCTCACCGGGCCGAGGGACGATGCCTCCGCCAATAAGGCCGGCGTCTGAAATCGTGTGATGCGGAGCGCGGAAGGGCCGCTGAGTGACGAGGCCCTGCGCGGCATCGAGGACCCCGGCGACAGAGTGAATTTTGGTGGTCTCCAAGGCCTCTTCAAATGTGAGCGGCGCCAGGATGGACGGCAAACGCTTGGCGAGCATGGTTTTGCCTGAACCAGGAGGGCCGATCATGAGGATGTTGTGGCTACCGGCAGCGGCTACTTCCAGCGCGCGCTTGGCGGTCTGCTGGCCGCGAACGTCTTTGAAGTCGACGGAGAAATGCTGCAACTCGCCCAGCAGGGTTTCATTCGATACCTTGAAGGGCTCTCGCTGCACTACTCCGACGACAGAACGGTTGAGGAGGTCGATGACGTCAGTAAGTGATGAGACGGGGTAGACGTTCACTCCCTCCACGACCGCGGCTTCTGCTGCGTTCTGCGCGGGAAGGAGGAAGTTTGGAATGTTCCTTTCGCGCGCGAGGATGGCCATCGGCAAGACGCCGGGGACAGGACGCAGGCTGCCGTCAAGCCCGAGTTCGCCGACGATGAGGAACTGGCTGACATCTGAAACCTGAAGGGCGCCGTAAGCTCCGAGGATGCTGAGCGCGATTGGGAGGTCAAATCCGGAGCCTTCCTTTTTGATGTCCGCAGGCGCAAGGTTGACGGTGATGAAGGTGGGAGGAATGAGATAGCCGGAGTTTTTGATGGCGGCACGGACGCGGTTGCGGCTTTCGCGGACGGCGGTGTCCGGCAGCCCGACTGTCTGAAACTGGTCCTTATCAAGGACCGATCCACTGTAGTCGACTTCCACGTCGATGAGGTTGGCGTCTATTCCGTAAACTGCAGCGCTGAGAGCTTTAAAGAGCATGGTATGAGTGGAGGGCAGTCTAGCACTGGAAACGACGGCGCACTGTGACGAACGTCAGGTATGTTGACACGAATGTGGGAGATGAAGGCTCATGGCGGTGTGTTAGTGTCGCATCGAATGCCGCAACAGGGGCTCCAGAAGCGAGATAAGCACACATGGCCTTGAGTAAGAGCGGAGGCAAAGCCTCCCGGAATGACTTTCGCAACTCGATTGACACTGTTGAACACCTGGTGGACGTGGTGCATCAGCTGTCATTGGCGAAGAGTTTTGACACGATTGTGGACATTGTGCGGGGCGAAGCACGCGCACTCCTGAACGCGGATGGCGCAACTGTGATTGTGCGCGACGGAGAATTCAGTTTTTACGTGGACGAGGATGCAATTTCTCCACTTTGGAAGGGCGCCCGTATCCCGCACTCGGCTTGCGTGAGTGGCTGGGTGATGGATCAGAAGCACGCAGTGGCCATCAAGGACGTATTTGACGACAAGCGAATTACGGGAGACCTCTATCGGTCCACCTTTGTCCATGCGATGGCCATGGCGCCGATTCGTACGGCAGACCCTCTGGGAGCCATCGGAGTGTATTGGGCAACCAAATGCGAGGCCTCGGATGAGCAGATGCGACTGCTGCAGGTCCTGGCGGACGCCACGGCAGTGGCATTGGAAGACGTGGCGATTCAGCAGGAACTGGAAGAGCGGGTGAATGAACGCAACAGCCAGCTGGAGGCAGCACATCGAGAGTTGCGCGAACTCACTCTGATGGACGAGGTGACTGGACTGTATAACCGCAGAGGGTTTGAGCTGCTTGCAACGCAACTGTTGGGAGTGGCGCAACGCTCGCATGCAATGTCGTGGCTGTTGCTGGCCGATATCGATGGGCTACAACCGGTAAACGATGGACTGGGCCAGTCGGCTGGCAACCAATTGCTGGAGTCCGCAGCAAGAATTTTGCGGGAAGCATTTCGAGGCTGTGATGTGATGGCCCGCCTGGACGAGGCGGAGTTTGCCGTATTTGGAGTCAGCAACCCGCATCCGGCGGATTTTGCCGAGCGGCTCCAGCTCTATATCGACGCTCACAACCAGACCAGCGGCGCGGCCGTTCCACTTGCAATGTGCATTGGTCTCGCACAGTTAAGCATGTCCGACAGTCCAACTTTGGGCGACCTGCTGAACAAGGCGGAAGAAGCCGTTTTGAAGACGAAGCGGACGCGGCGTAATCCTGGAAGTGTCGCAATCGGCTGATTCATTCTGTGGCGGCGGTGAAGCGCTAGAATCACACAGTGGCCACGAGTCTTTTCGACCTGTACAAGATCGGCGTAGGACCCTCAAGCTCGCACACAATGGGGCCGATGAAGGCGGCGTGCGCGTTTGCGACCGAACTTTTTACCGAAGACTCCAATGAGGCGTGGCACATTCCGCAAGAGTCGATCAAGTGATTACTCGCGAAACTATAGTCCGGTGCGCACGCAATGCTGCCTCCCTTGCTCTGCTCATCATTGCGGGCATGATTATCATGTTTCTCCTCCGCAGCCTTTTGGATGGCCGATTTCGAAGTTCCTTGAGAATCTGGCTTCTCGTCTGCAAAATGTCAGCCGTTTCATTCGGAATTGTTTTTGCGGTCTTCTTCATTTGGAACATCATCAGCGCTAAACGTTCGCAGCTTCTTTGGGATGCTCTGGAAGTGGAGACATCTGAGTCAGAGTTGCTCGCAGTGCCACTGTTTGGTTTTGTGGCGATGGAGTTTTACTGGCTTATTTTGAACCGCACATATGTCGTTTTTGTTGCACGGGAAGGACTATACGGCTGGAAGGCATCAGGGCCGGTTACTAATTCAGACCGTCGATATTTCGTACCTTTTCAGGAGATGGTTGAAGACCAGGAACTAATGAAAGATATGCCAGCAATTCGCAACTTAGCAGGCTTGCGCGGCGGTTTCTTCTACGCCGCTTCAACCCTTTTGTCAGTCGCCTCAGATTCCAAAAGCCAATGGGGAATGGGCGGAATTGAACATTCCGGGCACGTCAAAGTCCGTTTATCTTTGGGGAAAACTCACAATTTCATTCTTCTAGGGTCTGTCTTGCCTGAAGACGTTCGGGACCGCATTACTAAGACACTTGGGGTTGGAATAACATCGGTTTGAGTGGTAATCCATGACGAGTCTCTTTGACCTGTACAAGATCGGCGTAGGACCCTCAAGCTCGCACACAATGGGGCCGATGAAGGCGGCGTGCGCGTTTGCACGGGGGCTGGCCGAGCGAGGCTTGCTTGAACGCGCGAAACGTGTCCGGGTTGACCTGTATGGGTCACTGGCGCTTACCGGTAAAGGGCATGGCACGGACCGCGCGGTGTTGCTGGGGCTGTCTGGATTTGAGCCGGCGACAATCGATCCATCCGCAATCGAGTCGACTGTGGCGAAGATTCGCCTTGAGAAGAAGCTTGCTCTGAATGGCTCGACGATTCTGTTCTTCGATGAGGCCGACTCGCTCTTCGAGCACAGGGACACACTTTGCCCGCCGGGGGCGAAGATTGACCACCCGAATGGAATGCGCTTCGCAGCGTTGGACGCCGCAGGATCACAGATTGAGACGCGGACGTTCTTTTCGATTGGCGGAGGTTTCATTGTGGAGGACGGAGAGAACGCTGCCAATCAACCGCTCATCCAGAATGAAGTGCAGGTGCCGTTTCCGTTTCACACTGCGGCAGAGATGCTTCGCATTGCCGGCGCCAATGAGATATCGATCAGCCAGCTGATGCTGGAGAACGAGTGCGCGCGGATGAGCCACACGGGCACGCTTGCTCCGGTGGATCAAGTGAGGGCAGGAATTGAGCGCATCTGGCAGACAATGCGCGATTGCGTTGCCCGCGGGATTGCGACGGAAGGAATTCTGCCGGGCGGGTTGAATGTGCGGCGACGAGCGCATCGGTTGGCCGATCGGCTGCACGAGAAGGAAGCCAATGGATTGCGCAGTGACCCGCTGGCGCCGTTGGACTGGGTAACGGTCTTCGCGATGGCGGTCAATGAGGAGAATGCGGCCGGAGGACGCGTCGTGACGGCCCCGACGAATGGAGCGGCAGGTGTGGTTCCGGCAGTGGCGCACTATTACGAGCGATTCGCTCCGGAGGCAGACGAGGAAGGTATTCTGCGGTTCTTCCTAGCTTCTGCGGCGATTGGGATTCTTTATAAGGAGAATGCGTCCATCAGTGGGGCGGAGGTTGGCTGCCAGGGCGAGGTTGGAGTTGCGTGTTCGATGGCTGCCGGCGGTCTGGTGGCGGCGTTGGACGGCACGAACGGGCAGATTGAGCATGCGGCGGAGATTGCGATGGAGCACAACCTGGGTATGACGTGCGACCCGATCGGCGGCCTGGTCCAGATCCCCTGCATTGAGCGCAATGCGATGGGCGCCGTAAAGGCTGTGCACGCGGCACGGATTGCGATGAACGAGACCGAAGAGCACAAAGTGTCGCTCGACCAGGTGATCAAGACGATGTATCAGACTGGACTCGACATGCAGTCGCGGTACAAAGAGACGAGCCTGGCCGGGCTCGCGCTGAACATTATCGAATGCTGAAGACGTGGGTTGCGTCGTTGTGATGGCGACTTAAATGCGATAGAAGGAAGGACCGATTTGGCAGAGCAGGAACCACAGGATGAATTGAATGAACAGGGTGTTCCACGCCCCTTGGTCCCTGTGACCTCGAACTCCGCTCAGATCGACCCTGCGCATGCGCAGGAAGCGACGCCAATGGAAGCGACTGGTACTGCACAGAGGCGTGGCATTGCGCCGTGGTGGCATACGGCCGTGTTGATTTCCGGGATTCTGCTGCTGTCCCTCACCGGATCCAAGAGGTTGGGAATGACCAACGGCCATGGGTCCCATCGCATGGTCATGTATGGCATGACCATCGCCATGCAGCTGGTGATGCTTGGCTGGGTGTGGTTGGGAATGAAGCTGGGCAAGGTGCCGTTCCTCACTCTCTATGGAGTGCGGCGCAGAGGTGCGAAAGCATGGTTCATCGACGTCGGGATCGCACTTTTGTTCTGGTGGGTATCTCTCTTTGTACTGGGGTCTCTCAACCTGGGTTGGTTGACGGTTGACGCGGCCGTGCATCATCGTCCGCTGCCGATGCACGCGGGAAAAATGTCGGAAGTCGATCCGGCGCAGCGCCATCAGGTGCGATTGATTTCGCAACTTGCGCCGGAAGGCGGAGCGGAATTTGCAATGTGGTTTGTGCTGTGTGCGGTGGTTGGCGTGGTGGAAGAGACTGTGTTTCGCGGGTATCTGCAAAGCCAGTTCACGGCCTGGGGTGGCGGAAAAGCCGCGTACGGCGTGGTGTTTTCAGCACTCATGTTTGGAGCCGCGCACGGATACGAGGGATATCGCAGCATGGTTTTGCTCGCCGTGTTCGGAGTTTTGTTTAGCGTGCTCGTGCTGTTACGACGCAGTTTGCGATCCTGCATCTATGCGCATGCATGGCACGATTTCGTAACTGGAATCACGCTTGCGTTGCTGCGTTCTCATCACGTGTTGTGAGTCGAACTTCGAAGAGGAGTTCGTAATCGGAAATTAGCCGCGAAAGTTGTTGCCACTTTTTCCACTTTACGTGTGTTTTTTTCTTGACACTGAGCAAGCATGAATCTATACATTCCTCAACTGCAGTAAATATTGCAGTTTCGATGCAACCCATCGAAAAGGGAGAATAGGCAAATGGCAACCAAGAAGAAAGCAGCCAAGAAGGCACCCGCGAAGAAGGCCGCAAAGAAAACTGCGAAGAAGAAGTAACGGGTAACCATCAACAAGGCAACACCGAAGGGGGATGCGAAAGCATCCCCCTTAGTGTTTTTGTTTTCGATAGACTGTAGTGAATAGGCGCATGAATAAAGGCGAATGACGAGACGACGCTGGATTGCAGACAGTTGGGATGAACACACGGCGACGCTGACAGGAGCGCAGGCTGAGCACCTGGGGCGCGTGCTGCGTGCCGAGCGGGGAATGAAATCAGATGTGGTGGCGGGTGGTCGTGTCTTCCATGCAGAAGTGGACGAGGTACTACAGAACGGAGATGGAGGAATGGAGGTGCGCTTTGCCCTGCTTGAGCAAGTGGAGGCGAAGAGCGCTTTGCCCGTTACGCTGGTAATGGCGGTTTACAAGTTCGACCGGATGGAGTGGGCGATCGAAAAAGCGACGGAGCTGGGTGTTGCGGCGATTGCACCTGTGATTGCGCGGAGAAGTGAAAAGCACCTGGCACAGGCAGCGATGAAACGCGTGGATCGGTGGAGGCGTATTGCGCGCGAGGCGGCACAGCAGTCGCGTCGCAGCGATATTCCTGAAATATTGGATCCCGTTGCTTTGAAGATCCGGGTGAAGCGCGAGAGCGATGCGGTCCGCATTGTGCTGGCGGAGCAGGAACGCGTAACCATGCTGCATGAGGTGGTGGAAGACGCCCTGCGAAGAGAAGGAAGCGCAATATCTATCGAGGTCGCGGTTGGTCCTGAAGGTGGTTGGGCCCCCGAGGAAGCGGAAGAGTTTGAAGCGAACGGATGGAAGGCCGTATCGCTTGGCTCGCGGATTCTGCGCGCGGAGACGGCGGCGATTGCTGCACTGGCAGTGACGGCATCGCTAATCGATTAGCCGCAGAGCAATCTAGAGAGAAACGCCGCGCTTCCAGGGAATGAAGTCGTATTGGCCCAATTTCTCAGCCTTGGTGAGCTTCTCCCCATTGGCCACCTGAATACACATCTGCATCAGCTCTTCGGCGCACTCGGGGATGGTCTTTTGACCGGTGACAATGCCACCGGCGTCGAAGTCGATGATGTCTCCCATGCGCTCGGCAAGTGCGGAGTTGGTGGAGACTTTGATCACGGGCGCGACCGGATTGCCAGTCGGTGTGCCAAGTCCAGTGGTGAAAAGGACAAGATTGGCGCCCGAGCCAGCCTGTGCAGTCACGCACTCAACGTCGCTGCCCGGAGTGCAGAGTAGGGTCAGGCCCTTTGATCGGGTGTAGTTGGGATAGTCGATCACGTCGCGCACGGGCGCAACGCCGCCCTTTCTCGCCGCACCGGCGGATTTGATGGCGTCGGTGATAAGGCCGTCCTGTATGTTGCCGGGCGAGGGATTCATCTCAAAGCTGGAGTGCGCAGCCTTGGCGCGTGCTGAATAGACCTGCATGAGATTAAAGAAGCGATAAGCGACCTGATCGGTGGCGCAGCGATTGATGATCTCCTGCTCGACGCCGTGGAGCTCTGGAAATTCACTGAGGATGGTCTTGCCGCCGAGTTCGCCGAGTATGTCGGAGAGATAGCCAAGCGTCGGGTTGGCAGAGATTCCGCTGAAGCCGTCTGATCCGCCGCACTTCAGCCCAATGGTGAGCGCGGAAATGGGTGCGGGTTTGCGAATGACGTTGTTTGCGCTGGAAAGGGCGCCAAAGGTTTCGTCGATGGCGCGTGTCAAGAGGGCGGACTCGAGGCCGGACTTCTGCTGATCGAAGACGAGTACAGGTTTGGTCATCTTCGGGTCGCGCGCGCGGAGTTCTTCCATGAGGATGTCTGCCTGTGAGTGCTGGCAGCCGAGGCTGAGCACCGTGGCGCCCGCGACGTTGGGGTGATGGATGTAGCCGGCAAGAAGTCCGCAAAGGGCCTGTGCGTCCTGGCGCGTGCCTCCGCAGCCGCCCTGGTGAGTGAGAAAGCGGACTCCATCGATGTTCGGGAAGACGCGATCAGCTCGTGATTCGGTAATGGCGGATTCCGTTCCTCCATTGGCACCGGATTTGCCGCGAACGAGATTGCGCACATGCTGCCGATAACCGGAGTGTGAACTGCCGTAGCCAAGCTCCTCCTCAAGCGCTTCCTTCATGCGCTCGATGTTGCGGTTCTCGCAAAATACGAGCGGGAGCACGAGCCAGTAGTTGCGCGTGCCGACCTGACCGTCGGCACGGTGGAATCCGTTGAAGGTGAGGTTGGCCCATGGCTTGGGATCGGGAAGCGGATGTTGCGACGGGCGACGCGTGGAGGAATAATCCGATGCGCGGTGGCGTACGTTGCTTGTCGAGAGGAGTCCGCCGCGAGGGATGAAGGCGGTGGCTTCGCCGACCACCATTCCATACATGATGACGAGGCTGCCAGGTTGGAGATCGACCAGGGCCAGCTTGTGCTTGGCAGGAATATTGTCGACCACCGGACAAGAGGCCGGGCCATACTGCACGGTGGATCCGTCTGTGAGAGGAACAAGGGCGACGAGCACATTATCGCGGGCGTCAAGATGAAGGACTTTTTCCGGCATGGGCCATCCTCGTACGGGCGCGGGTGAGCAGATTACGCCAAAGGCAAGCATACAACCAGACCGCGGAATACATATTGGCGTCGAGGCCACTATCATCGATTGTTCGAGCTGGAATAGCGGAGGGAGAGACGCAAAGTGAAAGCAATTGTGCTGGAAGGACCAGGCAAGGCGGTTGTGCGCGACGTGGAAGAGCCCGTGGCAACGAGTGACGACGATGTGTTGCTGGCCGTGCGATACGTGGGTTTGTGCGGAAGCGACCTGAATTCGTATCGGGGGCGGAATCCGCTGGTGAGTTTTCCGAGGATACTGGGGCACGAGGTTTCGGCGGTTGTGGCGGAGACGAATCCGAAGCATCCGGAATGGCCCGCTGGAACGAAGGTCACGCTTTCACCTTATAACCACTGCGGCGTGTGCGCTTCCTGCCGGCGAAAGCGGTACAACGCGTGCAAGGACAACCTGACGATGGGCGTAATGCGCGACGGAGCGATGTGCGAACGTGTGTACGTTCCGGCTTCGCGGTTATTCCACGCGAACCTGTCTCTCAAAGAGTTGTGCCTGGTAGAGCCGCTGACCGTGGGATTTCATTCTGCCGCGCGAGGGAGCGTTGTGCCGGGAGAGACGGTGGCTGTGATCGGATGCGGAGGCGTGGGGCTGGGTGCGGTGGCCGGCGCGGCGTATCGGGGCGCGCGCGTGATTGCGATTGATGTGGACGACAGAAAGCTGGCAACAGCGAAGAAGGCCGGAGCCGTGGAAACCATTCACTCCGGGCGGGAAGACGTGCACGGAAAGCTTGCAGCGCTGACGGATGGCCTGGGGCCGGATGTAGTCATCGAAGCGATTGGATTGCCCGATACCTATCGCATGGCAGTGGAAGAAGTCGCATTCACCGGGCGGGTAATTTACATCGGTTATGCCAAGGAGCCGGTGAGCTACGAGACGAAGTTCTTTGTGCAGAAGGAACTCGATATTCGCGGATCGCGCAATGCTCTGCCGGAGGATTTTCGCGAGGTGATTCGAATGCTGGAGGCGGGGAGGTTTCCGGTAGATGATGCGGTGACCCATATTGTGCCTATGGAGCAGGCGCCGTCGATTCTGGACGAGTGGAGCCGAGAGCCGGCGAAGTTTTCGAAGATTATGGTGGATGTGCTCCGCTAAAGTGACAAATTGCACGACGCTGGTTTGTCGCGATATGTCAATACGGAAAAGATTGCAAATAGGACTCAGCGGATGGTATACGGTTGCGACGGTTTGCAAGCTCATTTGTGCGTGCTGTGCGCGGTGAGCAGTGCGGGCGTAAACGGCAACGAGGAATTGTACGGAGGAAAGACAATGGAATTGAGACCTGGCCTGGTAAGTAAGAGAGCGCGCGCGGCGACGGCGGTTTGTGCAGCTTTGGCATGCATGGCGATAGTCACACCTGCGTTAAATGCGCAGGACGATGCAGGACCAAAACTGACGATCGACTGGGGTAAGGCGACGGTTGTATCCAAGTCGACACCGACGCTGCAGGTTGTGGTGAATCCGCCGCTGCGCCCCGGTAGCCCGCTGAGCGAGGCGTCCTATAAGGCCTTGAAAGAGCTTGGCGCCGACGATGTGCGCTATGTGCCGTGGCTGCCCTATCCCAAGTTGGCCGTTGCCGAACTGGAACCGCCGACTGCGGACAAGACGAGCTGGGACTTTTCGCTGATTGATCCAATGACGAAGGACTTTCTGGCTGCGACGGCGGGGCACCCGACAGTGATGAACTTCAGCACGATTCCCGCGTGGATTTTCAAAACGGACAAGCCTGTTACGTATCCCGATGACCCGAATCAGGTGGATTGGCACTACACGCAGGGAACTGAGTTGCGAGACCCCAGCGGTAAGGAGCTCGGCAACTACTATGCCCGGCTGGTGAGCTGGTACACGAAGGGTGGATTCACCGATGAGCTGGGCAAGCGGCACGAGTCGGGCTATCACTACTCGTTTCCTATCTGGGAAGTGCTCAACGAAGTGGACTTTGAGCACAACATGACGCCGAAGCAATACACGGACCGCTACGACGCGATTGTGAGCGCGATTCACAAGGTTTCACCCGAGACGAAATTTATGGGCCTGGCGCTGGCGATACCGGGTAACAACCCTCAGATATTCGAATACTTCCTGAATCACAAGAATCACAAAGCCGGCATTCCGTTGGATTACATTTCGTATCACTTCTATGCGTCGCCCGTTGCCGGTCAGGACATTAACAGCTGGCAGTACACATTCTTCGATCAGGCCGCGGGATTTCTGAACACTGTGCATTACATCGAGGAAATTCGCAAACGGCTCTCGCCGGAGACGAAGACGGACACGGATGAACTGGGCGTGATTCTGCCGACCGACAACAAGCCGGGCGACGATGTGCCTCCGCCAAAGAAGTACTGGAACCTGGCCGGCGCACTGTATGCGCACTTGTTCATTGAACTCTCCAGGCTGCAGATTGACGTGATTGGCGAGTCGCAGCTGGTGGGTGCGCCAACGCAATTTCCGAGCGTGAGCATGATGAACTGGCAGAACAACAAGCCGAATGCACGCTTCTGGGTGCTGAAACTTATTCATGACAACTTCCACCCTGGCGACAAGCTTGTGGAGACAAATCTTGACGGAACCGGATCAGGGGATTTGTCCGCGCAGGCGTTTGATACACCGCAGGGGCACAGGCTTCTGCTGGTGAACAAGCGGAACCGCGAGATCGATGTTGCGCTGCCGACAGGTGGCCAGATGACGGCGCTCACTGTGGACGAGTCGACCGGCGACGGGCCGGCGCAGAGCGAGACGGTCGCCAATGGAACTGTGAAGCTGGCGCCGTTTGCCGTAAGCGTTGTGAGCTGGTGAGCACGATGGCGGAACTGAAACGATATGCCTTTCAACTGAAAATCAAGCCGGGCACCGAAGCGGCCTATGAAGAGTCGCACAAAGCCGTATGGCCGGAGATGCTGGCGCTCTTAAAGCGCGCCGGCATCTCGGAGTACTCCATCTACCGGCGAGATCAACTGCTGGTGCTGGCACTCCGCTGCGAGGACTTTGAAGCAAGCTGGCGGATCATTGAGGCCGATCCCGTGAATACCCGTTGGCAGCAGGCGATGGCGCCGTATTTCGATACGCTGGAGGGCTTGCGAACAGGTGAGCGCTTCCCGATGATGGAAGAGGTCTTCTACCTGAAGTAGACCGGCGCACGGCGGGCGGTGACGACAATGAGGAGAACGCATGAGCAGCAATGAATCCCTGCGCGTGGGCCTGTGCGGTATTGGTCTTGAAGCGTACTGGAGTCAGTTTGCGGGCCTTGAGGCGCGGCTGAAGGGCTATGTGTCGAAGATGGCGGCGCGGTTGAAGCGCCCCGGTGTAGAGATCGTGGATCTGGGCCTGATCGACACACCGCAGCGCTCGCAGGCGGCGGGACGCGAAGCACGACGAGCGGACATTGATGTTCTGTTTCTCTACGTGACTACGTATGCGCTGTCGAACACAGTGCTGCCGCTGGTGCAGCGCGCGGGCGTGCCGGTGGTGGTGTTGAATCTGCAGCCGGAAGCGGCGATTGACTATGAAGCGTTCAACAAGTTGACAGACCGTACTGCGATGACGGGTGAATGGCTGGCGTATTGCTCGGCATGCCCGGTGCCGGAGATTGCGAATGTGCTGCAGCGGGCGCGGATTCCATTTCACCAGGTGACGGGCGTTCTGGATGAGGCAGCGACGTGGAGCGAAATTGAACAGTGGCTGACGGCGGCACGGGTGCGGGCGGCGCTGGGCTCAGCACGGCTTGGTCTGATGGGGCACTATTACTCCGGCATGCTCGACATCATGACCGATGTGACGCTGGTGTCGATTGCCTTCGGCACGCACGTGGAGATCATCGAGGTCGATGAACTGACGGCACTGGTGGCTTCGGCAAAGGATGCGGATGTTGCGGCGCGCGTGAAAGAGTTCGCGAGCGCGTTCGACGTGCAGGCGGATTGTCCGCAGGAAGAGTTGGAGCGCGCAGCGCGCACTTCGGTAGCGCTGGACCGATTCGTTGCGCAGTACGAGCTGGATGCGATGGCTTACTACTACAAGGGCTCCGGGGTGGCGGCCAACGAGGACACGATGAGCTCGATTATTTTGGGCACATCGCTGTTGACAGCGCGCCATATTCCTGTCGCAGGCGAGTACGAAGTGAAAAATGTGGTGGCGATGAAGATCATGGACCTGCTGGGTGCGGGTGGATCGTTTACCGAGTACTACGCGATGGATTTCAAGGACGATCTTGTGCTGATGGGCCACGACGGACCGGGGCACATTGCAATTGCAGAAGGCAAAACCAAAGTGCGGCCGCTGAAGGTGTATCACGGCAAGGTGGGGCGTGGACTTTCCGTGGAGATGAGCGTGAAGCATGGTCCCGTGACACTGCTTTCCGTGGTCGAAGACGCGGAGAAGCGGTTCAAGCTGCTGGTTGCCGAAGGAGAGTGCGTCGCGGGTCCAATTCTGGAGATTGGCAACACGAACAGCCGGTACAAATTTCCCCTGGGCGCGCGCGGATTTGTGAACGCATGGAATGCGGAAGGGCCGGCGCACCACTGCGCAGTGGGCGTGGGCCATGTGGCCGCAACGCTGGAGAAGGTGGCCGCTCTGAGCGGGCTTGGATTCAAGCGGGTGTGCTGAAGGCGCCCGCCTCTCTCGCCGATGGCTTTGCCCACAGGTGTGCGCGACTGCATCCATTGTCCTGAGAAACAGCTCAAAACTACTTTCGAACGTGCTCAAAGCTGCCAAAAACAGCGAATAACTACCGAAAAGTAGCTGATTTTCGACCACTTTTTCTCCGGCTGATCCGGCGCTGAATTTATAAGATCCAGATTCTTCATGCTTTGCTTAGGATGCCTACGCCCATCTCATGCTGATTTGCAGGGAGGGGGTGGGGGTACACGCCGTTTGTTCCCTTCACTTGTACTTGCGGTGACGCGCACACTCTTCGAGTGTGCACCGTTGAAGCGAAATTATGTGCAACAAGGGAGCGCTACCTTGCGGCGTTGCGTCGGCTGGGCGCTGGGGAGTGAGGAGGTAATAAATGAATGGAGGAATAGAGAGTTTTGGTCAAGTGATTGGGAATGATAATAGGACTTGAGAGGAGGAGTCCTTCGAGGGCGCAATGCGCGGGATATCAACGTGCGCCTTGGTTTGTTGCCAAAAGCCGAATTCGGCTTCATCACGGTCCTCTACGCAGGCTGGCCGCTGTGTTTTCCGGTTTCATCCAATCACGTTCCCAGAGGTTCAGGTTTTATATGAAGAATGCGATTTTGCATTGAATGCGAAACCGGTCCAATCGGACCGTCTAATCTAAATAGTGGAGTGTTCTCAGGAGATAGATATGCAAGAGAAAGCGCTCACCGAAAAAATCATCCGTGAGAATCCACCAGATACGAGTCAAAACAACAAACCGGCATCCCAGACTGGATTCCAAATGGGCCGTGCTCATTCTGAGTCCGGTGTGGTCTGGATCACGGCTATTTTCATGGCCATCTTTCATCTTGGCGCCATCGCTGCGCTGTTTTTCTTCAGCTGGACAAACCTGATTGTCGCCGCAGTCCTTTATGTCCTCGCCGTCAACTGCGGCATCGGCATGGGGTATCATCGGCTCCTTGTACACCGCGGGTATGACGTGCCCAAAGCCGTGGAATATTTCCTGACCGTCTGCGGCACCCTAGCCCTGGAAGGCGGTCCGATCGCCTGGGTCGCTACGCATCGCATCCATCATCAACACAGCGATCGGTCGGGAGACCCGCACACTCCGCAGGAAGGTACCTGGTGGGCGCACATGGGCTGGATCATCACCGGCCGCGCTCTTAATACAGAAACTGTCGCTCTGGCCCGCTATGCGCCGGATCTTGCCAGGGACCGAGTGCAGGTGTGGCTGAGCAAATACCATTGGGTGCCGTTGACGACACTGGGGATTGGATTGCTGCTGGTTGGAACTCTTACCGGGGGCTTCAAGGTGGGAGTGGGACTGTTCCTGTGGGGTATTTTCCTGCGCGTCACGCTCGGACTCCACGCCACGTGGCTGGTGAATTCCGCAACGCACATGCACGGTGGCCGACGCTTCGAAACCCGAGACGAATCTCGCAACAGCTGGTGGGTGGCTCTGTTAACGGGAGGGGAGGGTTGGCATAACAATCACCATGCGCATCCAGTATCGGCCCGGCATGGCCTTGCATGGTATGAGTTCGACCCAAATTATTACGGCATCTGGCTGCTGGAGAAACTGAAACTAGCAAAGAACATTCGAATTGCGAAGTTTACGAGCAGGGATCCAGATACAACGGTGCGCAAGACGTATATGACTACCTCTTGACGTGTCACTGCATGCCGGTACAAGGACTTCGGGGCGCCGGCCTGTGCAAGGCAGTGGAGCCGGTTCTCTTGGCTTAGGAGTTCACCTGGACGGCGACGACCTCAGGAGTCCACCTGGACTTCTTGTAAGAGTCGAAGACCTCCATGGCTGTCACTTTTCCCATCAACAGAGCCAGATTGCGTTCAACCGTGGTTTGGATGGGTTTACGGTCGATTCTCTGAACGTATTCGGCGCATGGCGCGCCGATACGGCTTACTTTCACAACAAACTTTGTATGTGTCATGCACTCCCTGCATGCCCCCTGAAATGGGGCGCTTACGAAAGGGCGGCTGCCAGCAGCGGTTCCTCTGCGAGCAGCTGACTGCTCCGCTCTAGAGAGACTGTACGTTTTCAGCCTGGAAGCCCTTGGGACCCTTTGCTAAAGAGAATTGTACGGCCTGGCCCTCCTGAAGGCTACGAAAGCCATTCGACTGGATAGCCGAAAAGTGCACGAAGACATCTTCTCCGGGCTGGCGGCTGATAAAGCCAAAGCCCTTTGCATCATTGAACCACTTCACTGTTCCTTGTTCCATTTGCTACCTATTTGCTTTTTGGATTTCTGCGGAGAAGAGACGTTGCGAGTGAAGAGGGATGACGCACTTGCGGAACCAACATCAAATTGACATGGCAGATGCCCAAAAGGATTCGCTTGTCCGGCGGCGTACTCCAGTCAATGCACTTAGCGACCACGACTCTTTCCTGCATGACTCTCTCCCGCGCGCCGATATTTCGTGGCCGGAGCGGATTGCGACTGGCCGCGTTGCGGCCTGTCAGAAAGTCAAATTCTGCCGAAGTGGAGAAGCAATCCTCCCAGCGCGCCGCCGATGAGCGGGCCGATGATGGGAATGGGTGCGTAGGCCCAGTTGGAGCCGCCTTTGCCGGGTATGGGCAAGAGGAAGTGGACGAGGCGTGGGCCGAAGTCGCGCGCGGGGTTGATGGCGTAGCCGGTGGTGGCACCGAGCGACAGGCCAATGGCCCAGACGAGACTGCCGACGAGCCAGGGTGCGAGGGCAGGCGCGGGGCCGGTGGCAGCCACGCCGTGCGACCCGATGGCACCGGCGACAACGACCAGCACCATGGTGCCGATGATTTCACTCAAGAGATTGAAGGGCGAGTTCTTCACCGCAGGCGCTGTGCAGAAGACGCCGAGCTTGGCGGCGGGGTCTTCGGTGAGCTTCCAATGCGGGCCGTAGTGCAGGACCATGAGCACAGAACCGCAGATGGCGCCGAGCAGTTGCGCGGACCAGTAGAGGCCAAGCTGCGAGTAATCGCCGGAGTTTACGGCGGCGGCGATGGTGACGGCGGGATTGAGATGCGCTCCACTGCTTCCGAAGGCCTGCGCGATGAGCACACCACATAGAACGGCGAGTCCCCATCCGGTGGCAATGACGATCCAGCCGGAGTTTTCGGCGTACGACTTTTTCAGCGTGACGGCGGCATTGACTCCGTTGCCAAGGAGCAGCAAGACAAGTGTGCCGAGAAATTCACCGAACCAGACAGAATGCATGCAGTTGTGGCCTCACGAAGCGCTGCGAGGCGACCGGGAGGCCCTTGGCTGGACCGGAAGAACACGCAGGCGCAGAAAATGCGGAACCCATGCATTCTGCCCTGCCGGGGCTGTGGTCGCCAAGTGCGGGGATGGGTACGGCGGCTGCATCAGTTCGTTTCGCCAAGGTCGAGGGTGACGGTGGAGGCGGAGCGCAGGGTGTTCTGAATTTCTGCGACCGTGTCCGTGTGGCGCATAAGGGCAAGTAATTGTTCACGTGGAACGGTGGACTCCACGCGCACACTGTAACGGATATTGCGGGCAGGCTCCCCTTCCGAGCCGAAGTCTCCACTCACCACCACTTCAACGCGGCCAAGCGCGATGCTGCGCTTTCCTGCTTCGCGGAAGAGGTCGTTGCAGTAGCAGGTGGCAAGGGCAAGGAATAATAATTCGCCACCGTTGGCGCTGGAGCCGCGCCCTTCTGCTTTGGGCTCGATGGCAAGGCTGTGTTCGCGGCCGCCGGTGGAGAGAGTCACCTGGTGGGAGTCCGATTGATTGATGACGCGGGCAGAGATGTTCATCCTTCGACCTTCAAGCTCCTCTTGCTACTGGGCAGCGGGGATGCTCTCGCTGTACTTCGACCAATGGGCGAGCAGTTCATTTACGACTTTGTGACCAACTGTGTAAGCCGCCTCGAGGGAGGGAAGGTAGGCGCTGTAGGCACCGAGGCGCTGTCGCGCAAGACTGGTTGCGGCGTCCAGATCGCGCGGTTGCTGGTCGAAGTTGCTGATTGTGCGCAGAACAAGGACGCGATTTTTGTCGACCTTGCCTGCTGCAGCGAGCCTATCGATGGAAAGCAAAGTGCCCGTGTCTTCCATTGCTGTTGTGGCGAATTTTCCCTGGCCGTTTGTGAAATAGCTGATCCACTCGTCGGCCCAGGAGTCGAGCAATTTGCCGTGCCAGAAGGTGGAGGATGAAATCTCATCCCCTTCGGAGACGATGGGCGGATTTTGCGCGGCGCCGCCTTCGTAATTGGTACGAATTTCACGGAGTTTGTCGTCATCCGCCAGATGGATGTCGCGGGTGAGGTGAAAGGCCCATTTCTCGAGTCCGTGGTTCAGCTCGAAGACCTGGTTGAGCGATGGTTCGGCAGGCTGCTCGAAAGGCTTTGTTTTGCGCAGTGGCACGTAACCTGTGGACCAGCTTTTCGGAATTTCGCGGGGGTCGATTTCGTAAGCGAGGTCGCCATCGACAACCCAGTTGGCCCACACGGCGGAGCCGAGCGAGACGCGCTTTGGATTGCCGCCTGAGATACCAGCGATGATCCAGTAGGCGTGGGAAAAGTCGAAACGGGGGTCGAGGCCGACGGCCATGAGAGTGGCTGCGGCATTTGCCGTTCCGGCACCGGTGAGGACGACCATTTCACCCTGGTCGTTCATGCGTACGGGGTGATACGCGGCGGGAACGTCGTAGATGCGATCCAGACGGTCACGCTCAACCCAGTACTGCAGCTCTCCGGGACGGTCGCCGGTGTCGTTGCCCAACTCGAACATGGCCACGACGACAACTTTGACGGGGATAGGAGGCGGTGCAGCCTGCATCGCAAACGTCTGACTGGCGAGCAGGACAAGAAGGAAGACAGAAAAAGTGCGGAATGGAAAAATCATGAAAAATGCCATCCAATTTGTGCATCTTGCGGGTAGTTATGACATTATTTTCACATGGGGACTTGTTTTTTCGTGGTCGATTTCTGCAGGGGTAAAGGTAGAATCAAGGCAGCTCACCCGAGAACATGTACATCCAGAAGCCGCCGGCACAGGTCGACCGGCACCGGGGCAGAGGCTCGTCGCAGCAGAGTTTGAGCGACAGGGCAACAACCATTCGATGTAACCCAAACATGTGTCAGATACCACTTTGAGGAACTTCAAGGGGTCACAGAAATCTCTAACCTCAGAGCCGGACCACAGTTCTTACTGGATTACGAACCGTTTATTAAGGAGAACCAGAACGCAATGAATATTCATCCTTCGACTCAGAAGACCCTTCGTGGCCTTTTGCGGGTCGGGCTTTTCTGTCTGTCAGTCCTGGCGTTGCTTGCGATGCCGGCTCTGGCGCAGGACGCCGGACTAGGTACCATCAGCGGTACCGTTACCGATCCCAACAACTCGGTCGTCGCTGGAGCAGCCGTGACTGTGCTCCAGACAGACACGGGTATTTCTCGTAACCTGGTAAGCACGTCAGCGGGCACCTACACAGCAACCTTTCTGAAGCCCGGCCGCTACCAGGTGACATTCTCTGCACCGGGATTCGCAAAGGTGGTTCGCAAGGATGTGAAGGTTCTCGTCGGCCAGACGGTGAACGTGGATGCGAAGCTGCCCGTTGCCACAGCATCAGATACGGTGACGATCACAGGCGAAGCCCCGCTCATCGACACGGAGAAGATTTCGACGTCGCAGGAAATCGGCCAGGAACTGGTGAGCAATCTGCCGGTAAACGGACGCCGTTATGACAACTATGTGCTGATGACGCCCAACGTTGCCCCGGACGGCTCGAGCGGCCTGATTTCGTATCGCGGTATTTCGTCACTCTACAACTCGAACCTGATCGACGGCGCGAACAACAACCAGGCGTTCTTCTCTGAGGCGCGTGGACGCGCAACGGGCGCTCCCTATGTTTATTCGACGGACTCGATTCAGGAGTTCCAGTCGGCGTCGGGTCCCTACTCAGCTGAACTTGGCCAGGCAGCCGGCGGACAGATCAATGCGATCACCAAGTCGGGCACCAACCAGATGCACGGCGACTTGTTCTACTTCCTGCGCTATCCCGATCTGAATGCGTTGGATCCCTACGGCAAGGCGCATAAAGTGTTTTCGCAGCCGGTGCACCAGCAGCACCAGTTTGGCGGTTCAATCGGTGGACCGATCAAGAAGGACAAGCTTTTCTACTTCTTCACCTATGACGGTTTCCGCAAGGTGAACCCGATCACGTACATCTCCACCGGCCCTTACAGCGAACTTTCGACCTCGATTCAGGCGAATGATACGACCTACTGTCCTTCGCCACTGACGGCCACCCAGTGCCAGACCGCTCTCGATTACCTAACGGGCAAGATCGCCGGTGTGGGCGACTACAAGCTGCAGGGTTCGTATCCGCGCACGTGGGATCAGAACATCTTCTTCCCGAAGATTGACTGGCAGATGACGCCGAAGAACCTGGTTTCGGTGGAGTTCAACTGGGACAACTTCAAGTTGCCGAACGGCTACAACTCCTCAAGCACCTCAGTGAACAACGGCGTGACGCAGAACGGATCCACGGTTTACCACGAGCGTTTCCTGATTGCGAACTGGACATCCGTGCTGAGCGCATCATCTGTGAACCAGGTGACTTTCCAATGGGCGCGTGATCTTGAAACGGCCGGTGCGAATGCTTCGGGTCCATCCGTTTCGATTTCGAGCATTGCGTCCTACGGCATGCCGAACGCTCTGCCTCGCCCGGCATTCCCGGATGAGCACCGCTGGGAAATTGCAGACACCTACTCCAAGACATTCGGCCGCAACACGCTGAAGGCCGGCTTCGACCTGAACCTGATTGACGAACTGGCGATCAACCTGTTCCAGGGTGGCGGTATCTACGGCTACTCACCGGGTACCGCAGAAGGCGCCTTCACCAACTGGGTGCAGGACGTCTACGGCGTGAACGGCGGCAAACACTACACCTACTTCACGCAGGTGAACGATCCGATCACGGGCATTGGCAAAGACGATGCCTGGCAGAAGGTTGTGGGCGCATTTGTGAACGAGCGGTACAAGGTAAGCCAGAACTTCCAGATCTCGGCCGGCCTGCGCTACGACATCCAGATGATTCCGCAGCCTCCGCAGCCGAATACGACCAGTGACATTGCCAATTTCTACACGAAGACGATTCACATCGGAAAGGCGAACCTCCAGCCCCGCTTCGGCTTCAACTGGAATCCATTGCCAAAGACCGTTGTTCGTGGCGGCTATGGCATCTTCTACGGATTGACGCAGGCATCCACGTACTACACGATTCGTTCGGAGAACGGCGTCTTCCAGCAGCAATACAATGCAAACCCCAGCACTTCATGGGCTCCGGCCAACCTGGGTGTGCTCTTTACACCCCCGGGGCCGGCACTGGCCGCGCCCTTTGATGGCGCAGTCACTCCAGTGGTGCAGAATACCGGTGCGTCGCTGGCTCCTCTGGCCGCGCGCGGTCTTGACCCGAAGTTCAGCAATCCATACTCGCACTCGTGGGATCTGGCGATTGACCAGGAACTGCCGGGCCACATCGGGCTTACGATTGGCTACGTAGGAAATCGCGGCATGCGCCTGCCTCGCTTCGTCGACACGAACGTGCAGCCCGCGACGACCACCAAGAGCTACGACATTGTGAACTCTGCCGGCGTGACGCAGCAGACGATCACTTTGCCGTGGTACACGGACCGCGTAACGACCAATACTGCAAGCCTTCTGGCCGGTTTCTCCGACATGAATACCTGGTACCACTCCATGGCGGTAACGGTGAAGAAACCGATGAGCCACGGATTGGACGTTCTCATCAACTACACCTGGGCCAAGGCAACGGACGAAGGCGAAGTGGGCGGCGTGAGCGGTACCTTCAATGGAACCGACGTGCCGATCGATCCGAACAATTACAAGGCCGAGTATTCACGCTCCGACCTGGATTTGCGGAATCGTTTTGTGGGCAGCCTGGTTTGGGCTCCTAAATTCCGCACTTCCGTAGGCGCAATGGACTACATCGCAAACGGATGGACGCTGTCCGGCGGCTATACAGCGCAAACAGGGTTCCCAATTACAGCGATGATGACCAACTATCCCACCAGCGCACTGTCGTCGCCCGGCATTTCGGGCAACGGTGGCCTGACGGGTGCATCGGTAAGCTGGTTCAACTCGCCATCCGCGGTGCGCACGCCTCAGCTGGGCCGCAACGCATTCCCCGGCCCCGGCCTGCGGAATGTGGATGCGCGTATGGCGCGTGACTTCAGCCTGACGGAGAAGATGAAGCTCCAGTTCTATGTTGAAGCCTTCAACCTTCTGAACCATCCGAACGTTCTAAGCGTAAACAACAAGTACTCCACCTACTATGCCGCGCTCGACCCGACGACCGGTGGAAATCCGACGAAGGGCTACAGCCCGGCTTGCGACGCTTCGGCACACAGCAATGGATGTATCGCACCTTACACGGGAACATCCGATTTTCTGGGTACGTCAACCGGAACAAGTGGAATCCTGTTTGGACCGCGCCAGATGCAGTTTGTGGCGAAGTTCGTCTTCTAACTGCAAGCTGGGAATTCAAAATGAGGGCGTGGTGGCTTCGGCCACCGCGCCTTTTTTCTTTGCACACTGGGCAGCGCGCACTATTCTGCCAACGAGGAGACAATCGTGCGTCGCTTTTTCATTCCCGTTCTGTTCTTATCGATGTGCATGACCGGCTTGAATACCTCTGCAACGGCTCAGCAGCCCGCACACCACTGGGCCATCGTTCTGCATGGCGGCGCTGGCGTGATTGAGCGTGCTGACATGAAGCCGGAGACCGAGGCAGCTTATCGCAAGGCGCTCTCAGAGGGCCTGGCCGCGGGTGCGGCGGTTCTGGATAAGGGCGGGTCATCCCTGGACGCGGTCGAAACCGTGATCCGGCGCTTTGAAGACGATCCTCTTTTCAATTCAGGCCGAGGGGCGGTATTCACTGCTGAAGGAAGAAATGAGCTGGACGCTGCCATCATGGACGGCTCCAACCTGATGGCCGGGGCAGTCTCGGGAGTGACGCGCACGAAACATCCAATCAGCCTGGCACGCACCGTGATGGAGAAGTCACCGCATGTGATGCTGGAAGGCGCTGGAGCTGATGCGTTCGCACAAAAAGAAGGCCTGGAGATGGTGGCGCCGAGCTACTTCTTTACTGAGCTGCGCTGGCAGTCGCTGGTGCGCGAATTAAAGAAAGAAGGTTTGCCGATTCCACCTCGACCGGCAGGTGCACCGCCCGCCCCTCAAAGCCGGTGGCAGAGATTGATGCGCCCGGCGCACACAAGTTCGGCACGGTCGGTGTTGTGGCGCTGGACAAAGCAGGGAATATTGCCGCAGGTACCTCAACCGGCGGACTCACAGCAAAGCAGTGGGGTCGCGTGGGGGATTCGCCAATTATTGGCGCAGGCACGTATGCCTCGAACAAGTCGTGTGCGGTGTCGGGAACGGGGACGGGCGAGTTCTTTATCCGCCTGGGCGTGGCGCGCGAGGTGTGCAACCTTGTCTACTTCGAGAAGATGCCGCTGCAGAAAGCAGCCGATGAAGTGATTCACGGCGAACTGACCGCACTGAAGGGCGATGGTGGCGTCATTGCGATTACGCCCGATGGGCAAATGGCCTGGAGCTTCAACACGCCGGGTATGTATCGCGCGCGGCAGGCAGAAGGCGGAAAGCCCCTTGTGTCTATCTATAACGACGAGCCGTGAGAGGCGCGAACCAGCTAAACTTTGAACATGGCGCTTGAATTCACGACCTCGTATCTGGCTGACGCACTGGCAGTCTTTGACTATTACAAGAAACTCGCCGAACGTGCGATGGAGCAAACGCCCGACGAGCATCTGTTCACGGTGATCGGCGATGAATCGAATTCGATTGCGATCATTGTGAAGCATATGGCGGGCAACATGCGTTCCCGCTGGACAGACTTCCTGACGACAGACGGTGAGAAGCCCAACCGCAACCGCGATGGCGAATTTGAAGAGCCTGCGGCAACGCGTGCTGAGCTTATGTCGCAATGGGAAGAGGGATGGAAGGTGTTCCTGGATGCCCTGGACGGCCTGACCGATGACGATCTCGATCGAACCGTTACGATTCGTGGGGAAGCACATTCAGTAACGCAGGCAATCAACCGGCAACTGGCTCATTATCCCTATCACGTGGGGCAGATTGTTCTGTTGGCACGGCACTTCACTGGCGGAGGGTTGGAAGTCGCTGACTGTACCAAGGAAGGGGTCTGCGGAGTTCAACCGCAAGGTTGCGGCAGGAGAAGTGAGTCAGCGGTAGATACAAGGCTTACCCGGAAATGAAAAGGCCATCCCGGGCGGGATGGCCTTTTGCGTAGATTCAATTCGTGGCTTACTGCTGCACTGGCGCGCCTTCATTGCGGGCCTGCGCCTTCTGCGCGAGAACTTCGTGCGCATGGTCTTCGAGTGCCTGCGCTTCCGGCATGTAGGAGAGAGCTTTCTGAATCATTGGATCCCAGTCGGCGAGAATGCGAAGGCCCTGCCGCTGGCCGAATTCGTAGGTGACCACTTTCTCGCGAATGCTTGCTTTCAGCCAATCCGATACGCCATCAATGTCCTGCTCGGTATACGGGATGTTCTGGCTGGTGAGGTATTCCTTGAACGACTTGAGCACTTCATCGTCGACCTTGAAATTGCGGTCAACTGTGCGATTGGCAAGATAGTTGGCGGCGAAGTGGAAGAAGACCTGTTTGTAGAGCAGTTGGTCCTGGAAACGGTTGGACTTGGGGGACTCAATCTTTTCGTCCGGCGTGATGCCGCCGCCGCCGTAGACGGTACGGCCAGAGTCAGTGAATTTGACTTCGCGGTTGGTGGAGTTCGAGGGCAGTGCACCGGCGCGATTGTAGTAATAGTCGTAAAGCGAAACGCCGTTGTAGTTGCGCTGAATCAGGCGTCCGGAAGGGGTGTAGTAGTGATACGTTGTGAGCGCCAGGCCGGTGTTATCGCCCAGGTTGTACACCGTCTGAACCAGTCCCTTGCCGAAAGTGGTTTCGCCAACGATGAGTGCGCGGTCATGATCCTGCAGAGCGCCGGAGACGATCTCCGCGGCAGAAGCGGTTCCACGATTGACCAGCACCACGATGGGGAAGGTCTTGCCGCCGTTGCCATGTGTGGCTACGTAATTCTGATCGGGATAGGCGCGTCCACGCTGGGAGACGATGGTCTGGCCCTTAGCGAGCAGGTGGTCGCAGACGTCTACCGCCTGGCTCAGCAGACCGCCGGGATTGCCACGCAAATCAAGCAGTAGCCCTCTGAGATTGGGGAAGCTGTTGATTGCGTCAACAACTTCCTTGCCGGTTGTTTCCTGGAACTGCGTGAGGTGGATGTAGCCGATGCCGGGTTGAATCTCGAAAGCGAGATCGACAGAGGGATGCGAAATGTCGTCGCGGACCAGGTCAAATACCAGCGGGCTTGAGTGACCGTCGCGGATCATCGAAACCTGGACGTGGGTGCCTTTGGGGCCCTTTAACGCCTTTGCGACCTGATCAGAGGTCCAGCCTGCGGTGGATTTGCCGTCAATGGAGGCAATAATGTCACCCGGCTTGATACCTGCGCGGTAGGACGGGGTGCCTTCATACGGCGTGATGACGTAAACCTTGTCGTTCTGCTGCTGGATGACCATGCCGACACCGTAGTAGTGGCCGCGCTGATCTTCGCGCATGCGGGCATAAGCCTTTGGGTCGTAGAAGTTTGAGTGCGGGTCAAGGACGCGGAGCATGCCGGGTATGGCGCCGTCATAAATGGCGTCATCGACCTTGTCTCCCTTGATGGGCTCGGCATAGTTCTGTTCGACGATGGAATATACGTCCGCAAATGACTTGATGCTGTCGCGCAGCTGGCTCTCGTCTTCAGATGATTGGGCGCCGACCTTGCCTTGCAGGACGAGGCCTGCTACTGCGCAGACGGCGAAGAAGATAGTTAGGCTGAAGATGGCCCTGCGGGCGCGGGGAGTCATAGACGGGTGGTACCTCCGGACAGCGGCCGTAATGGGAGAAAAACGAGCCCCGGGCGCAACGGTCTTGGGCTAAAGTATAGCACTCAGAGAATTGGACTCCGGGCCCACACGCTTGGTATGCAGGGGTTGCGACGAGATGAAGAAGAATCTGATTTTATTGGGTCTCCGCGGGTCGTAATCTTGCTCTCCTGCCATTTACAATGGCGTCTATGGATTAGGGCGGAGCACTCCTGCCGCCTCCCCATGTGCTGCCTATGAATTTGAGATTTCTTTACACTCCCGCGGCAATAGTTCTTGGTACGTTGCTGCTCGGTACCTCCGCACAAGCCCAATCGAATGAAGCGATGGCGAGCCCTTACGGCGGATCGGTCGTTGAGCAGATCATTGCCAGAGTGAATGACCAGATCATCACGAACTCCGATTACGAACGGGCGATGAAAGATCTGGACCAGGAAGAGCGTCAGCACGGCGCGTCGATGCAGCAGATTTCAGAGGCGCATCGCGACCTTTTGCGCAATCTGATCGACCAGCAACTGTGGCTATCCAAGGGCAAAGATCTGGGCATCACCGGCGAGACGGAACTGATCAACCGGCTGAATGAAATCCGCAAGCAGTACCACATGGATTCTCTGGATGACCTGGAGAAGGCTGCTGAACAGCAGGGCGTGTCGTACGAGGACTTCAAGGCCAATATCCGGAACCAGATCATCACCCAGCAGGTGATGCGGCAGGAAGTCGGCGCGCATATCTCCATGACGCCGGGTGAAGTGCGGCGCTACTTTGAGGCGCACAAGCAGGATTATGTGCGGCCGGAGAGCGTGCAACTGAGCGAGATTCTGATTTCGACCGGCGACGGCGACGCGCAGAAAGTAGCTGCAGCCAAGGCAAAAGCTGAGGATATCGAGAACAAATTGCAGGCTGGCGGAGATTTTTCTGAGCTGGCAAAGACCTTCAGCAACGGACAGACCGCTAACGACGGTGGGAGCCTGGGAACGTATAAACACGGCGAACTGGCCAAGGTGTTTGAAGATGCCGTGTTCCCGCTGAAGGATGGGCAGTTCACGCAGCCCATCCGGACGAAGCAGGGCTTCATTATTTTCAAGGTCGTCAGACACTCGCCCGGTGGGGTACCCGCGTTCAAGGACGTGGAGCAGGATGTTGAGCAGAACTACTACATGAGCAAGATGGATCCAGCGATCCGTTCCTACCTGACGAAGATGCGCGAAGAGTCGTATATCGACATCCGGCCGGGGTATACGGACACCGGTGCCAGCCCCAATGAGACCAAGCCGGTGTACAGCGCCTATACACCGCCTTCACCCAAGAAGCGGAAGAAGGTGGAGCGCACGCGATTCCGCGAAACCGGTCACGGATTCCGCCAGAAGTCGGGTGCGAGCGTGGAGCAGGTGGCTGAAACCAAGCCCGGGAAGAAGGAAAAGCAATCGGCAAAGGCCGAGCCGGCTTCGCTAAAACCTGGCAAGAAGGAGAAGATCCGCTTCGGTCAGGCTCCGCAGGAGACTTTGCCCAAGGCATCGCGTGCGAGCCAGATTGAAAATGCGGGCGCATTGCCGGAAACAGCAAGCAATGCCACCGAGGAGAATAACTTCGACCAGGCTCCGGTGCAGGAAAAGAAGACGCGCTTCAGTGACCGGCTGCGGGACGAGAAGAAGAAAGAAAAGAAGAAGTCTTCCAAAGTTCCCCCGGTGGATCCGATGGCGGCTCCAACGCCTGATGCCGCGACCATCGCGAACCGGCAGATTCAGTCTGCTCCGCTCGGCCTGAATGGCGATACGGCGTCCAAAAAGAAGAAGCCTGAAACGACCACCGGCGAAAAGACCCGTTTCAGTGATCGGCAGAAGGAAGAGAAGAAGGATGAGAATCCGACTGGCGATCGTCCGCTAGGCAATGCGCAGGAGCAGGGTTCATCGGCGCCAGCGACGCCTGCGGCGAATCCACAGCAGTAAAAGAGAAGTAAATCGGATGTGCCGGGCCTGAGGCGTTGAGTCTCAGGCCCGCGCTGTTTTTGCGGGGCGTTCCTTCTCAAATACTTGCGAGAGCTTGGTAATCTCAAAGCCGCTCTGGAGATAAAACCGGTGTGCATCGAGGCGTGTACTGCGGGATGTGACGCGGACTTTCTCTGCGTTGTGATGCCACGCCCATTCCTCAGCGCTCTCGCACAGCAGGCGGCCAATACCCTGGCCGCGTGCGCTTTCTTTGACGATTAGTCCACCGATGAGCGCAAAGGGCCGACTTTGCAGGCGTCGCTCCATGGAGACCTCAATCCAGCCAAGGACTTCATCGCCCTGGCAGGCTACGAATGCGGCCTGACCTTCCTTGTTTGAGCCGATTGTCTCAATCCAGGAGAGCACGTCATCGGCCGAGCGCTCATAGCCAAGCTCAAGGCAGAGCTGCGCTGCGGCTTCCGCGTCCCGCGGCTCCATCGGGCGAATGCGGACCGCGCTGGCGTGCGATGAGGGCGATGCATGCATGGTGCCTTCCATTGTTGCAAACCTCCGCGTGCGCTGCTGATCCCAAAGACGTTTGGCGGAGTGTAAACGCAATGCGGTAATCTTCTGAGCAGAATGAAGGACATTTATATTGCCGATCTTGCAGGCTTTGACGAGAGCAAAGTCTTCGACAGTTACTTTCTGCTTCTTGCGCGCCAGCAACGCACCACGAAAACGAACAAGCCCTACCTGAGCTTGACGCTGGGCGACAAGACCGGCCAGCTGGAGGCGCGGGTCTGGGATCCGAGCGATCCGCGGATTGCACGCGACACCACAACAGGTGACATCGTTAAAGCGCGCGGTTCTGTTTCGTCGTTCGACGGCAAGCTGCAGATGAAAATTGAGCAGATGCGCAGGGCAACGGCCGACGAGGTGGCGAAGAGCGACTTGTTGCCGGCGACAAGCTACGACGTGAATGTGCTGTGGGCGAAGCTGATGGAGACTATTGCCAGCTTTACCGATCCAGATTTGAAGCGGCTGCTGGAGTCGATGTTCGCCGATGAAGAGCTGGCGCAGGCTTATCGCGAGGCTCCGGCTGCCCGGCAATTACATCATGCATGGCTTGGCGGTTTGCTGGAGCATGTGGTGAGCTTGATCGGGCTGGCAGAAAAGGTGGCAGGGCACTATCCGCTGGTGCATCGCGACCTGCTGCTAACCGGCGTGATTCTGCACGACATTGGCAAGACGCAGGAACTGAAGTGGCAGATGGGCTTCGACTACACGGTGGAAGGTGTGCTCATCGGGCATATTCCCATGGGCGTGGCTTTGGTGGATAAGGCAATGGATGCGCTGGGGGATTTTCCGGCGCGGCTGCGCACCCTGGTGATTCACCTGATCCTGTCGCATCACGGCAAGCTTGAGTTCGGCTCACCCAAGTTACCCATGACGCCAGAAGCACTGGTGTTGAGCTTTGTAGACGACCTGGACGCCAAGATGCAGGCGGTTGTGAACGAGTTCGAGAAGGGAGCGCGCGAAGGCAGAAGCCGCGAGGAGCTTACGGGCAAAGTCTGGTCGCTCGATAACCGGCAGATGCTCGATACACGTGGCTGGCTGGAAGGCGGAGAGCACGAAGAATGATGTTGACTGGCGCGGCAGGAGATGCGGCGCGCGCGGGTATGGTGCGCGTCGGGTTCTTCTTCTTCTTCGGAGCTTCCGGAAGGGGCGTTCTTGTTGGGTTGATTGCCGGAGTTTGCCTGTTAGTCGCCGACTGGCTGACCGGGTTGTACTTCCACAACAGCAACTACTACTCAAACCATGGTTGGCCAAAACTGGCTGCCTTTGGTGCAGCTGCGGCGGTGGTGTGGTTGCTGAACGATGGAGGAGCGGACGAAACGGTGCCGGGCTCCGAGCTTCATGAAGTCCGCAAGCAGTTCTTCACCAGCAAAGACACCCTGTTCTTTATACCCGCAAAGTACTGGTCGTGGATTCTATTGGGACTGGGTGTGCTGTTTTACTTTGTATGAAGCCGCCAGTGTGTTTACCCAAGAAACCAGTTCCACTGGGCTTCGGTCAAAGGAACAACGCTGAGGCGGCCGATGACGATTAGCGGCGAGCCGGCGAAGATCTTTTCGGCTTTGATGGTGGCCAGGTCCCTGGGAGTTTTAAGGCGCTTGCCAACTTTGACGCGTACGACGGGGACCTTGGGGTCGGTGGCATCGACGGAGACAACGGTGCCTGTTCCCACGGCAGTGCGTTCATCGCCCGTGTGGTAAAAGATCCACTTTGTGCCAGGCTTCATTTCGCGCAGATGTTTCACAGCGGTCGGATTTGTGACGCCGTCCCAGACGGTTTCCTTATCGCGCAGAAAGTCGTCGAACGAATAGACGTCGGGTTCAGTTTTGAAGAGGAAGTAGGCCATGGAGCCATGGTATCCGAGGTGGTGCGTGGGCTGGTAATCGGGGCGACGGTCAGCGGAGGTGAAGATGATGACGGCGAGGGATTTCAAGCGGCTGGCGCTCAGCCTCGAAGGCGCGGAAGAAGGTTCGCATATGGGAGCAGTCGACTTCCGTGTGGGTGGACGAATCTTTGCCACACTGGCGGCGGTGAAGCAGGGCTACGGAAATTTGATGCTGGCGCCGGAGCAGCAAGCCGAGTTTGTGGCGGAAAGGCCAGATGTGTTTCTGCCGGTGCCGGGCGGATGGGGACGCAATGGGGCAACGCATATGCGGCTTGATACCGCCGACGAAGGCGTGGCGCTGGGTGCACTTCAGACGGCGTGGAAGCTGCGCCGAGAATTAAACGAAAAGGCGGGTAAAAAGAGGACCGCCGCAATCAAACGGAAAACTCCGTAGCACGGTGCGTCGGCTAGGATGAAAGCGATGACACAGAGTGCAGAATTAAAAGGCAAATGGGCGCTGGTAACGGGAGCCAGTGCGGGGATTGGGACGGCGGTTGCGCGCGAACTGGCGCGTCGCGGTGTAAATCTGGTTCTTACGGCGCGGCGTCGTGAGCGACTTGAGAGTTTGGCGGCGGAGCTGGCGAAGCAGGGTGCCGACGCACGTGTGGTCATTGCGGACTTGAATGAGCCGTCCGCGCCGCAGGCAATCTTCGACGCGGTGAAGGCCGAAGGCATCGAAGTCGATATTTTGATCAACAATGCGGGGCTGGGCAACTACGGCTCCTTCCACACAAACGATGTGCAGCAGGAGCTGAGCCAGGTGCGGGTGAACTGCGACGCTGTTGTCGCAGTCGCGCGACTGTTTGTACCGGCTATGGTGCAGCGGCGTCGCGGATGGGTGATGGTGGTGGCATCTACAGCGAGCTTTCAGCCGGTCCCGTACATTACAACCTACGCGGCAACCAAGGCATTTGACCGCATGTTTGCACTGGGGCTTGCAGCAGAAGTGGAAAGATACGGCGTGAAAGTGTCCGCACTTTGCCCGGGGCCAACGGAGAGTGAGTTTCATGAGGTCGCACACGCGCAGAGTTTTGTCTGGAAAAACCTGCAATCGGCAGAGGATGTGGCGCGCATTGGTGTGGATGGCATGCTGCAGGGCAAGCGCACGGTGGTTCCATATGCGCAGGGGCGATTTAATTCCTTACTTGTCCGCCTGCTTCCGGTGGGGCTGATTACGCACTACGTGGAAAAGGCTGCGCGGCCAAAGGAATAGCGGCAAATTCGTCCCGCGGCAGCTTTAAACATTTCGTCACTTAGATCCCTTCAAGCGAACCTAGGCGTAGGCGTTAATGATGGCGCCGATATTGGTGGCGAGATCTGATACTGCCGTTTGCCTAAGTTGCGAGGCAGCTTCCTGCGCGGTTCGGCTGATGGAGTCAAGCAAGTCGATGCGCACATCTGCTCGCGTCGCAGTTTGGGAGAGTCCAGAGTCTGAGTAGTTGAGTTGCTGCTGCGGGACGTTGCGCAAGTCACCCTTAAAAGTGACGAAGGCCGTTTTTGCCGAGGTCAGATTGCCGGAATGAATTGCCGCCCCCAATGCCGTGAGGTCAAGGCGCAGGAGGGAAGCGTGAGCGGGGTTCAGTGACGCCTGAACGCGGGTGAGATAGGCGAGGCGTTGCGGCGACTGGACGCGCGCGGGGGCGCCCACCACGCTTTGAGCAGAAGTTGAGTGAGTCTGTGGCGGAGTCGAGCGGAGCTGGCCCGACCTTGAAGCCAGACGCTGCAGGGCACTGGAGAGGGCGGAACCAACTGTGACGGTGGAAGTGGCCACGATCGCCATAATTTCCTCCGCAGGGAGCTTTCGATGCTCCTGTATGAGTGGAGTATCGGCAGAGCTGAGCCAAACGTGAGTCGAAATCGAGATTAAAAAGCGGAGCGCGGCTGCTTTCTGTGGAAAAGTTCCGGAAGAGGAGAATGCAGCACTTCGAGCTGATTCTGAAAATGCATGATTGTGAACAGTTTGGTGAGCACGCGGATTTCAGGCAACCGTTTGAGTCGTGGAGCATCCTATTCAATAACAAGCAGAGGCTTCCTCGAATCACGACCCTTCCAAGAAAGGTACCCTTCAATTGAGGGCCCTTCTTCAAAAAAAGGACCCCTCCTCTTTCCCCCTTCTGAATCCCCTCCAAAAAATTGCCTCGCACAAGGGCCCGCCGGAAGGCGGGCCCGCTTGTTTCTTCTGCCGGGCCAGTTGAACGGCACCTTCCGGCTGGCGCGGAGACGGCTACAATCAGACTGTGAGTCCGGCGCGAATTCCCAGGAAATCATCCACAAAGAGCACAATTGAGGGCATTGACGAGCTGTACCGCGTGGGTGGTCTTGTGCGCAGCAGGCGCGGAACGCCGGCAGGCATTACCGCTCGACTGCGCGCGGAGCGCTATGCGGCTGAGGAACTGAAGAGACCTGCGCCCAAGCCGGTAATGGCCGCCAATGGTGTGCATTGGATTGAAGTGCCGGCCTGGAAAGAACTTCAATGGCTCTGGCATGGCTTCAGTACGCGCAAGGGCGGCGTGAGCCGGGTGTACTGCGCGGAAGATGCGCCAGGTGAACTGAATCTCGGTTTCACGGAAGCTGACGCCCCGGAGGCGGTGCAAGAAAATCGCCGGCTGCTGGCGGAGGCGATCACCGGGTCCACAGAGACACCGTTGCACCTGGTCAAGCAGTTCCACTCGAACCTGGTACGCGGGGCCGGGAGCGACGGCACAGTCTGCAAAGGCGACGGGCTCATTACAGACGAGCCGGGCATTCTTCTGGCAGTGCAGACGGCTGATTGTATTCCGGTGCTGGTGGCTGACAAGAAGAAGCGCGTTGTTGGTGCATTTCATGCCGGCTGGCGAGGCACGGTGCAGCGCATTGTGGAGAATGGCGTGGGCAGAATGCGGCTTCTCTATGGCTCGAAGCCGGAGGATCTGATTGCTGCGATTGGACCAGGCATTGGCGCCTGCTGCTATGGGGTAGGCGACGAAGTTCTGTCGGAATTCGAATCGCAGTTTGCCTATGCGCAAGAGCTGTTTCGCGAAGTATTTGACTCCGACCCTGTGCGGAAGAAATATCCAATGCTCTTTCTTACCCAGCGAGCGCCCGGGCATTCGCCGGTCGGGCCGCAATTGCATCTGGACCTGGTGGAAGCAAACCGGCGGCAGTTGATGGATGCGGGATTGCGCGCGCGCACGATTCACGTGGCAGGGGGATGCACGCAATGCGACCGGGATCTATTTTTCTCGCACAGAGGTTCGCAGGGCTTTGCGGGCCGCATGATGAGTGCGATTGGGATTAGAAGGGGTTGATATCCAGTTTGGAGGCTTGCCGGGCAGGGATGGTTTCCACCTCTGCCCGGGCTGCCGGGTTTGACTATCTCAGGAAGCGGCCTGCGCCTCGGATGGATTCACGAGGTCGCGCAGCTCTTTGGAAGGCTTGAAGTAAGGGACCTTCTTCGCAGGGACTTCCACGCGTTCGCCCGTCTTGGGGTTACGGCCGATACGCGGATTGCGCTGGCGAATGCGGAAGGAACCGAATCCGCGAATTTCGATCTTGTCGCCGCTCTGTAATGCTCCAATCACCGAAGTGAACACGGTCTCGACAATGACCTCGCCATCGCGACGCGTCAGGTCGCCGAGCTGGGTTACCTTTTCCACCAGATCTGCTTTCGTCATAGCCTCTTAGCCTCCGCTCACAGCATAAACGCATTCTGCCCGTAAGACGCAAGAAACAAAGGTAAGGTTTGTGGATAGTGGTGTGCGAAAGATACGGGGGCGGCCAGCACCCCGCTTTGGCTTTGGCTGTTGAAAACCCCCCGGCAGGGTTATGATTACCTGAGTCTTACTCGGTGATTACCGCGCCACCGGAGGGAGCGGGGCCGTGTCTCAGTTTCCGAAATACAGCATTGTGATTCCCGCGTACAACGAAAGTGCGCGCATTCCCGGCACGCTTGAGGCCGTACTCGCGTGCATCCGGAAACATGGCTGGGCAGCGGAAATTATCGTGGTGAACGATGGCTCCAGTGACAACACGGCCCAGGTTGTGACTGAAATAGCTCGGACTGCTCCTGAAATCCGGTTGATTGAAAATCCCGGCAATCACGGCAAGGGCTACAGCGTACGCAATGGCTGTCTGCAGGCCAGGGGGGAATTGGTGATGTTCACCGATTCGGACCTTTCAGCACCGATTGAAGAGGCCGAACGGCTGTTTGCGGCGTTGGCCGGCGGGGCAGACATCGCGATTGGTTCACGCTGGCTTGAGAGCGGCCGCCAGACGCATCGCCAACCCCTCTACCGGCAGTTTTTCGGGCGGTGTTTCAACCTGGTGACGCGGGCTGTGATGGGACTCTCCTTTGCCGATACGCAGTGTGGATTCAAGGCCTTTACCAGGAACGCGGCGCAGACCGTATTTCAGCTGCAAACGATTGAAGGATGGGGATTTGACCCCGAAATCCTGTTTATTGCGTTGAAGCGCGGACTCATCGTTCGTGAAGTGCCGGTGAGCTGGGCGCACGATGAGCGGACGAGGATGAGCTACCTGAAAGATGGAATGCGCATGCTGGAAGAGCTGATGTCGATTCGTTGGAATGCTCTGCTGGGCCGCTACAGCAAGAAGATTTCTCCGGCTTTGCGGGCGGGCGAAACCCGTTAGCGAGAGGAATACATCAACAGAAATTGAAAGCTCAGGCTGCGGCGAAGACCGCGGACTGGAGATTCTTTGCGTCTTCTCGCAGACGGACAACTGTGAACTGCTCGCCAAGAACGTGAACTTGCGCCGCAAACCCTGGTGCCGAGAGCAAGAGCGACGAATCCAGTTCAAGATCGGCCAAGACGGCCCGATCGAAGTCCTGATTGAAGCGTAGATCGCCGTATGAGAAACGTGACCCAGGCCACCCTGAATAGAAATCCTGAGTCTCGGTCAGATCAAACCAGACTGGAAAGCGACGACCCTTTCGGTCTGAAAGGATGCCCGCTGCATTGAGGATCTGGCGTGTGGTCCGCATTTGAACTCTCATGATGATTCGCAGCTCCGGCGGAAGATTTCGATGAAGCTTGCCAAGAATACTTCCGTCTCAAGAGTCGAGCCGTGATTTCAATCACACTGGGACAAAGGAAGCTCAAACTTTTGAATTTTGGAAGTGCCGAAGTGTGCGGAAATGCGGCACTGCGAATTGCAGGTGGGGAGCTTGTAAGTAATTGATTCTATGGTGGGCGCTATAGGATTCGAACCTATGACTTCCACCGTGTGAAGGTGGCACTCTACCGCTGAGTTAAGCGCCCGGAGAGACGCAGTTAAGGGACCGGGTCTGGGGTATATCTCGTAAGGTAGAGTAACACCAGCAGGGCTTTAGAGCCAACCTGGGGAAGTTCCCAGAGGCACGCCCTTCGATGACCGTATGTTTCGGAGATCGCTATCAATTCTGGACCGCCTGACCGGACTCTTCACTGCGGGTGAAGGTGCTGATTTTGCTGCGGAAAATGGGATCTCCATCGGCGGCCCGAGCGTGCTGTTGGCTATGACTCGCGGGAGCGGCGGCAGCCCGCGGTCGCGGCCTGCCCAGGACAGGGGCGAAGACCCGGAAAACCACCAGGAAATCGAGCCGGAATCAGGCGAGAAAACGCAACCTTCTGACGAGGATGGGGTTGTTGAAGATATGGCAACCCTGGTCCTGGACAACTCGGTTCTGGGTCGGGCGGCACAGGCCGCTGAGGCGGCGGCGGGCCCGGACCCGGCGAGCGATGCGGCGATTATGCTGCGCGTGGCCGCGGGAGACGAAGCCGGCTTCAACTTCCTGGTCCAAAAGCACCACGGAGCGATTGCACGGTTTCTCTACCGGATGGTTCACAACCAGGCGGTTGCCGAGGAGTTGGCGCAGGAAGTCTTTCTGCGTGTGTACCGCTCGCGCGAGGGTTATCGCGCCGAAGCCAAGTTCACGACCTGGCTGTACCGCATTGCAACCAACCTTGCGGTGAACCACGCGCGTGATACGCGGCACGAGCGGGCTGCGCAGAACGTCTATCTGGACGCGCCGGATGAAGAGACCGGCACGACACCGGATGTGGCGGATGACGAACTGACCGTGGAGCAGCGAATGCTGCGGGACGAGAGAATGGCGTCCATTCGGAAGCACGTGATGGCTCTGCCGGAACGGCAACGGACGGCGGTGCTGATGCACAAGTACCAGGGGCTGGATTACAAGCAGATCGGTGAAGTATTGAAGTTGAGCGAGTCGGCGACCAAGTCGCTGCTGTTCAGGGCGTATCAAACGCTGCGCGAGAGATTGAAGGATTTTGTGTAGGGAAAAGCCGGGAACGACCGGCGAAGAGAGTGGGGTGGTTGCAATGGCGGAAACGATGAAGAAATGCACGGGAATGGAAGCCAAGCTGGCTGAGATGCTGCTGGCTCCAGAGACAGTGCCTGCCAAGGTTCAGACTCATGTTGACGGATGCGCCGACTGCCAGCGCGAGCTGGAAGCACTGCGCGCGACGATGGCGCTGCTGGACGACTGGAAAGCGCCCGAGCCGAATCCCTACTTCATGACGCGATTTGAGACCCGGATGAACGAGGAGCGCCACGCTCCTCGCGCCGGCTGGTTTGAACGTCTGCGCACACGTTGGACATACGGTCCCCATTTGCAGGCCCGGCCGCTTGCAGCAATGGCGCTGACGGTGATGATGCTGCTTGGCGGCGGTGCCTATTTGGGCCTCTCCAGCTGGGATCAGCCGAAAGCTCCAACTCCAGACGCAGCCGTGGTGCATGACCTGCAGACGATGGAGAATAATGCGCAGCTTCTGGATCAGCTTGAGTCGATTACGGACAACGACAGCAGCAGTGTGATGAACTAAGCGGCCGCGAAGGCCGCGCGGCAATGAAGAACAGGGGAACGGAAAGACTATGAAGGGCGCAGCCAGAGCGAGAGTGGCCTGCGGTGCGGTGCTTGCCGCAGCGCTGGTGTCACTGTGCGCCCTGAGCCCCCATCTGATGGCACAACGGCACCGCGGGTATGCGCAGCAGTCTGAAAAGCCGCGAAGTGAACGGCCACGCGCGACTCAGCCGCGCCATGAAGGACGAGGCGGCTTGCGGCAGGAAGCGCCACGGCCGCCGCGCCAAAATGGTGCTGAGCGGCGAAGACTTCAGCCGAATGGCAATGCAACACGCCCCAACGATAATGCGTTCAGGCCCAATCGAAATTCCATTCCGCAGTATCGCGGAACGGAAGGGCGCGGCCAGCAGCGCATGGATCCGCGTTTTGCGCAGCCGGGAAATTCCATGGGAGAACCGGGTCCAAGGCCCGGTTACACGCGGCCGGGTTACTCCAACTACCCGGCTCCGGTGTATGCGCCTCCCGGCCATCTTGGAGCCTGGCTCAATGAGCATCGTGGGGTTCCCATTCAGCAGCAGGAGCAAATGCTGCGCAGGGATCCGAGTTTCTCGCGCTTGCCCAAGAGCGACCAACAGCGCTTGATTCAGCAGCTACATCGCGTGGACCAGATGCCTGAAGGGCAGCGTGAACGCCGGCTTGCGCGTGCTGAGGCACTGGAGAGGCTTTCGCCACAACAGCGAGCGCAAGTGAATCTCGCGGCGCGCCGCTGGGCAACCATGCCGGCAGGCCGACAAACCATGATGAGGCAGGCATTTCAAGATCTCCGTGGTGTTCCTCCGGATCAGCGGGATACAGTGCTGAATTCGGAACGATATAAGGAGAATTTCAGCCCCGAAGAGCGCGGCATTCTCTCTGATGTGTTGCGCGTGGAACCTTACGCTCCGCCGAAGTAGACGGGGAGCGAAAAATGGAACGGCAGCGAAGGCCACTTCGCTGCCGTTTTTGTTTTGGATTGTGAATCGGTCAACGTTCAAGGACGACGGGCGCATGCAGCCGAATATCGCGCGAAGAAGCACCGATCTGTACTTCAAATGTTCCAGGATCCGCTTCCCACTTCTTCGTCTCCGGGTTCCAGTAGGAGAACGCGGCGCGATCAAGTTGCATCGTCACGGTCTTCGATTCGCCCGGCTTAAGCTCCACGCGTTTGAACCCCTTCAACTCGTGGGTGGGGCGATCAATCTTCGAGTGGCCGTCATGCACATACAGTTGCACCACCTCTGCACCGGGGCGCTTGCCCGTGTTGCGAACGCTCAGGCGTACCTTTACCGGCTGATTACCGGAGAAGCGTGGTGTAACCTTCAGCCCGCTATAGGCGAAGGTTGTATAGCTCATGCCGTAACCGAATGGAAATGCAGGTTCCACGTTCTTCGTGTCAAAGTAGCGGTAGCCGACATAGATTCCTTCGGCATAATGGACGGTGAGATCTTTGCCAGGGTAATTCGCCGCAGCGGGCGAATCTTCAAATCGTTTCGGCAGAGTGACAGGGAGCTTGCCCGAGGGATTCGCATCCCCAAACAGAATCGACGCCAGTGCAGCCCCGCCCTCTTCGCCTCCGTACCACATGTCCAGAAGTGCGGGAGTCTTGTCGAGCCACTGCGTCATGGTGACGGGATCGCCTGTATTCAAAACAACGACTGTGTGCGGATTTGCTTTTTCCACGGCTTCGATCAACGCATCCTGTCCTGCCGGCAGGTCCATTGTCTTCACGTCGAATCCCTCCGACTCATTTCTCCAGTAACGCCCGACGATCAGGACGGCCATTTCGGCCTTCGACGCGGCGTCAACTGCTTCTTTCAGCGCTGCTTCTCGCGCTTCCGGCGTGTCCTCGGCAGGGTCCTCGCCCTCCATGCCGACACCGAGCGTGTACGTCACATCAATGCCATCTTTCGCCGCACGCGCCTTGATGGCATCGAGAGGAGAGATTGCAAACTTGGGACGCACCAGGGAACTGCCACCACCACCCGTGCGTGCCGTCGCCGCATTCGGTCCGATAACCGCAATGGAATGCACCTTCCTGGACTCAATCGGCAGCAATGCGTGCTCATTCTTTAGCAGCACAATTCCTTCCGTCGCTCCCTGCAGCGCCACGGCCTGCTGTTCGGGCGTATCAATCGGGGCGCCCGCTGTATGCGGATGATCGAAGATGCCGCTCAGAAAAATCACGCGCAGAATGCGGCGCACGTTGTCGTCGAGTGTGGCTTCGTTGATCCGGCCAGCCTTTATTGCAGCCAGCACCTTGTCGCGTTCCAGCCACGTACCGCTGTTGCCTGCCAACAGCGAGCGTGGCGACGCAATCATTTTGCGTGCCGGCTCGCCGCCGGGCATTTCAAGATCCATGCCCGCATTTACGGTGGGTGCGGTGGAGTAGGTGCTGCCCCAATCGGAGATGACGAATCCCTTGAAGCCAAGCTCCTGCTTCAGAATCTTGTCCAACAGCTCATCATTTTCAGCACAATAGGTTCCGTTCAGTTTGTTGTAGGCCGACATCACAGTCCACACATCGGCCTGCTGCACCGCGGCCTTAAATGCAGGCAGATAGATCTCGTGCAGCGTGCGCTCATCAAGAATCACATTGATGCGATGTCTCTCGAATTCCTGATTGTTCGCAATGAAGTGCTTCACGGAAGGAATCACTCCCTCACTCTGCACGCCGCGAATGTACGCTACCCCCAATTGCGATGTCAGAAATGGATCTTCTCCGTAACCTTCGAAGTTGCGCCCCCACAGTGGCTGCCGGTTGATGTTCACCGTGGGTCCCAGGATCATGTCGCGCCCAAGCGCCTTCACTTCTTCCCCGATTGCCTGGCCTTCGCGTTCCACCAGTGCCGGATCCCAGGTGGCCGCCATGGCGACTCCAGAAGGAAAGGACGTCGATTCGATCTTGACTGCATTGTTTGCGGCGTTCGTCACTGCCGAGCTGCCCATCCAGGAGCGCACGCCGAGCGGGCCGTCTGCCATGTGAATCGAAGGGATGCCAAGTCGTTCAATTGATGCCGACTCCATCCAACCCGATCCGGCCAACATGGTGGCCTTCTCCTCCACCGTCATGCGTTTCAGCAGGTCTTCTGCCCGCGCATCGGCTGAAAGCCTGGGGTTCTTATACGGAGCGTCGGCAGGAACGGTCTGCGTAAAGCAATTGCAGACTGTTGCCAGGCACAAGAAAGTGAGGAGGGCAAGCTTCGTGCGCATGGTTCGATACCTCTGTACGGGAGAATCCTTGTAGATAAATACGCGGCAATCCTATCCCACGTCGAGCACATGCCACAAACGCGGATAGTGCGGGGCACACACATAATTGTCGATAGCTTTGCGGGGAATGACGTCAATCGCCCTCTTCATCGCGCGATTGCAGAAGAGATGGTTGCGCGGCGTCATCGAATTCCGCAACGAAAAGTATCCATCCCGCGCCGGTAGCCATCAATGCAAGCCCCGCAGCCGTCTGCGGACTTACTGCGGGCCGAAATAGAACAATACTCAGCAGCAATGTAAGCAGTGGCGCAAGAATGAAGCGCAGCGTCATGCGCGTGGCCGACATGTTGCTCAACAGCCAGAAGAATGCCAACAGTGCAGGCAAATCCACGACCAAGCTCCAGAGCGCGTTTGGCCAAAGGCGCTGAAAGGCGAGGCTATGCGGTTCAATGACTATGCCGAGGCCCGCGAACACCAAAGCGGCCGTGCCGGCGCCAATGGCGGCCGATGCAAAAACTGAGACCGTTCCATCGCATTGAGTCACGCGCACGGCCCAGCAATTCACCGCAGCCAGACAGACTGCCGCAAGAATGAGCAGGCCAAACCAGCCTCCTTCTTGGATTGATCCTGGCAAGTGCAGAGAAAACAGCAAGAGAGCGCCTGCAACAGCCACCAAAACTGCAACCATGCTCCCGCCTGGCTGCCTTGTATCAGTTGTTCCAAAGAAGGGTTCGAAGACTGCGGCAAACAGTGGTGTGAGCATGAAGAGAAGGACTCGCGTCTGATCCGTCACCTCGTGGGCCGTTGCATGTGTCAGCAGGACAGGAACAACGAAGATGCCAAGGCTAATGAGTGCAACATGGAGCGCCTGGCGTCTGCTTGGCCAGTTGCGTCGAATCACAACAGGGATGGTCGCCCCGACTGCCAGAACGCTCCAGAGGACGGCCGATTGCAGAAAGTAAGAAGCTTCTGCCGTACTCCGGAAAAGCGATGGCAGCGCGTCAGTGCGCAGAGCATCGAATGCCCAAAGCAGGCTGAGTCCCAGAAGCACTGCCACGGGCTTGAATTTCCTCAATTTGGTACGGAGCGGCATCGATTCGATGAGAACACAGTGCCCAGCGGGACACCCGCAATTCGACGCTCATTTACAATGATGGTTGGGGCTAAGGCCAATTCTTTTTTGCGCGATGCGCGCAAGCACAGCAAGGAGTTTTACCGTTATGGCGATTCCCGCCACTCAAATGCGTCCCGGCATGATCATTAAACACAATGACCAGTTGCATCTGGTCTTCAAAGTGGAGCACCGCACACCTGGTAACTTGCGCGCCTTCATCCAGGCCAAATTGCGCAACCTGAAATCGGGCTCCATGTTCGAGCATCGCTTTCGTTCAGCAGACTCGATTGAAAAAGTGTCCGTGGATGAAGTGACCATGGAATACCTTTACAACGATGGTGACGACTACTACTTCATGAACCCAACCGACTATGAGCAGACGATTCTGAAGGGGTCGTTGCTGGGTGATGCAGTTGAATACCTGACGCCGAATATTCAGATTCAGGTGAGCTACATTGACGGTCAGGCGGTTGGTGTTGATCTGCCGACCTATGTAGAACTGACGGTCGTTGAGACTGAGCCAGGTTTGAAGTCGGCCACGGCGTCAAGCGTAACCAAGCCTGCGAAGACAGAAACCGGCCTCGTGGTGCAAGTCCCGCCGTTTATCAATGAAGGCGAAAAGATTCGGGTGGATACGAGCGAAGGCACGTATATGAGTCGCGCGTAAGGGAAGTTGGGAGAAACAAATCGGCGCCGGGGATACGTCCCCGGCGTTGCTGTGTGGAGCGGTTACCTGATGAAGATCCGTGGATTTCAATGGGCGATTGCATTGGGTTGTGCATTCTTTTTCGTCGGCGTGATGGCGCATGCGCAGACCTCCGTGCCCATGAAACCGCACACGCTGGTTTATGCAAAGGGCAAGTCAATCACTCTGAATCTGCCCGCGCCATTTGACATTGACATTGCAGCAAGCGGATTGAGGCGCGTGCGGTTTTTCGCTAAGTCGCCGGACGGGCGCATCTTTGCCACCGGCATGTACGACCTTTCGGACAACACACGCGGATCGGTCTATATCCTCGACGGATGGGACGAAAGGACGCACCGCTTCACCAGGATTACGCACTACCTCGACCATCTTCGCAATCCGAACAATCTGGCCTTCTGGACCGACCCAAAGAGCGGGCAAGTGTGGCTCTACCTGCCTTTGACGGACAAGCTGGTGCGCTATCGCTATAAAGCGGGTGATAACGCCCCGACATCTGCGCCGGAGACACTTGTTCGCTTTCCCGACTACGGACTGCACTACAAATACGGCGGCTGGCACCTTACACGCACCGTGGAGATTGTGGAGCGCGATGGTCATGCACGCGTTTACGTTTCTGCGGGCTCTTCTTGTAATTACTGCCAGGAGTATGAAGTGCTGCGCGCGGCTGTGGTGGCCATGGATCCGGATGGAAGCCACCAGATATTGATCGCACAGGGACTGCGGAATGCTGTTGACTTGCGCTACGTGCCAGAGCTGGATGGCGGTGCACTGATGGCAACCAATATGGGCGATGACCATCTAGGCGCAAAGTTGCCGGAAGACACATTCTTCGAAATAGCGACCACTGGCGATCTACCTCGAAATTACGGATGGCCAACTTGTTATTTTGCACACGGCAAGCCTGTGCATGACGCGACTCCGCTGCCGGATTTGAAAGATGCGGGCAAACTGACCAACGGTCCTGAAGAAACGGAAGAGCGCGATTCAGTGTATGGAAAACAAAGAGGCGTGGCGGTAGCGGGAACAAACCTGGCTGCCGGCGGAGGACATGAAGAGGTTGACCCGAACGCTGCGCTGGGCAAGATCCCTGCGCCACTGCACTCGTGCGAACGTGTTCCGCCTGCATACACCACGTTCGCCGCGCATAGTTCTCCGCTCGGTTTCCAATACTTTCCCAAAAGCGATGCCGAACTCGGAGGCAGCTTCCTCGTAGCTTTGCACGGCGCAAGCCACCCCAGCATTGGAACCGGCTATCGTGTTGCGCGCTTTACGCCGCAAGACCGAGAGCCGCGGCCGTTCATCACCGGATTTCTGACGCGAACGGCTGGTCGCTCGAGAGTGCACGGACGACCATGTGGAATTCTGCGCGTGGGTGCAGACACTTTTCTGATTTCAGATGACTATCTGGGGCTTGTCTATTCCGTGCACCCTCATGCACCTGTACGCTAATCACTCGTAATGCAGGGCGCGTGCCACATTCAACTTCATGGCCTTGCGCGCCGGCAGAATTCCGGAGAGTAAGACCACAGTGATCAGGACGGAGATACCAACGACATATCCCGCCAGGTCTAGATTGCTCACACCGAAGAGAACAATCCGCAGAAACTGTGACGCGAAGAGGGCCAGACCTGTACCCACGATGAATCCCGAGGCAATGGGCCACGTGAACTGGCGAAGCAGAGACGTATAAAGATTTGTCCTGGGCGAGCCAAGCGCAAGGCGGATAGCTATCTCCTTGGTGCGCTGCGAGACGCTGAATGAGACGACGCCAAGAATTCCGACGCCTGCGAGCAAAACGGCGACGAAGCCGATCAGGCTGACGACTCCCGCAATGAGCTCAATTTGCGTGGTGATCTCTCGGTAGAGCTGTTTGAGCGGGTGCATCTCCGGAAACAGCTTGGGATCCAAGCTCTCACTAATGGATCGAGCAGCGGTGAGCACCGCCGTCGGCTGACCCTGCGTGCGCGCAATCACGGCCATACCGGGCATGTTGTCCGGCTGCGCGGAGTAATATGCTTCGAGCGCGTCGTCGTTGTTGAGCGCGTTCACATGCGCGTCGCCAACCACGCCAATCACAACGACTTTGGAGTCATCACCGGGCATCGTCTGACCAATGGGATTCTGATTGGGCCACGCAAGGCGCGCGAAAGTTTTGCTCACCACCGCGACGCTCTTTTCGCCGGGCGAAAAAATACGCCCCGTCAGGACTGGAATCTGCATCGCATCAAAATACCCGGGGGAAACCCAGTTGGGAAAGACAGCGACCTTTCGCCCGTTCAGTTCGCGGTCTTCGCGAGAGACGATGTGCCCCATGGGTGGCAGCCTGACTAATCCAACCGCGTGCATGCCGGGCAATTGGCGAAGTCTCTGCTGCATCTGGTCGAGGTAGGCCTTCGCGGCCGACTCTGAGTAGCCATGTTGACCGAGCTGAGGGTCGATGGAAACCGTGCTTTCGTAGCCGAAGCCAGGCTCGTTGAAAAGCATGTGCTGCGCAGCCCGAACGAGCAGACCGGAGACAATCAGCAGAACGCAGCTTGCCGCAACCTGCGCAGCAAGCAGAATCTGGCGAATCAACGTGCCACGCTGGCGTTGGCGGGCGATTTGCAATGCCGGCGCGAAGCCGAAAAATAGCACTGCCAACACCATAAGGCCTGCAGTAAACAGAAGTACACGGAGATCGGGAATGGGACTTAGCCAGCCCGGCGCTTCAAATGAAGACAGTGCAATGCGGAGCACCACATAACTGAGCGCGACACCGGCAACGGATCCAAGCGCGGCTAGCATGAAACTTTCCGTGCAGAGCTGGCGGAAGATGCGAATGCGGCTGGCCCCAATGGCAACACGAATGCCGATTTCGTGCTCGCGTGAGATGCCACGCGCAAGCAAAAGTCCGCCCACGTTGGCGCAGGCAACCGCAAGGATGAGCAGCGTGAGAATGCCCACCATCACCGCAACACGGAGCATTTCCGGCTGCATGATCTGCAGATGGCCGCCCGGAGAGATCTGAAGATATTCGTTCTTCCAAACGGCATTTGGATGAATGCGCCGAATCTCATTGGTCAGCGTGCGCATTTCCTGTTCCGCTTCGTCCTTCGTGACACCAGGCGCCAACCTTCCCCACATGCGCACGGTTGAGCTGTCCCAGTCAGTGAGAGCATTGCTTCCATCGATAAAGTACGGTTGCTGCGCTATAGGCATCCAGAGGTCGGGATGCTGGCCGCCGAGGCTGGCGAACGTGTAGGGCGTGACGCCAACGATCGTTGCCGGTTTGCGGTTGATGAGAATCACTCTGCCAATCACTGAGGGATCACCGTTGAAGCGATGCTCCCAGAGGTTGTAGCTGAGAATGACGACAGGCGATGAGGCGCTTGAACCATCGAGTGCGGGTGTGAAGAGCCGTCCATAGAGTGCGGGCGTGCCCAGTTCCGTGAAGTAGTTAGGTGTAACGAAGGTGGCGCTCGTCGGCTTGATATCCTCATCAATCTGCATGGGCGGCACGCCGAAAACGGCCATGGCTGCAGAGAGTGTGCGCGTGTGGTCGCGATAGAAAACGAAGGATGGATAGGCCATTTCGCTGGTATATGCGTTCGGCGAGCGGCGCTCCAGGCGGATCAGAGTAGCGGGGTCACGCACAGGCAGCGGCTTGAGCGCCACCATATTGAAAAAGCTGAACGCCGCAATATTCACACCAATTCCGATGGCCAGCACCAGCACAATCATGAACGTGAAGCCAGGCTTGCGCACAAGGATGCGCGTACCGAAGCGAAAGTCCTGTACCAGGCGGTCCAGCCAGGTCCATCCCCAGGCCTCACGCGCCTGTTCGCGCATGCGGAGCGTGTTGCCGAAGTTGTTGTTGCCGGCACGCGCCGCCATTTCGCGGTGGAACTCCATGTCGGCCTCAAGCTCCTCGTCGAGCCGGCGGCGATGGAAAAGGTAGTAAATGCGGCGACCGAGCTCTCCCATGATTTCTCCTATGCTGTGCGCAAAATGTTCTGGATGGCCTGCGAAACGCGGTCGTATCCGGCGAGCTCGGCTTTGAGCTGGGTGCGTCCCGCTGGCGTGAGCTGGTAAAAGCGCACCTTGCGGTTGGTCTCGGAGATCCCCCACTCAGAGGTGACCCACCCCTTCAGCAGCATCTTCTGCAGCGTTGGATAAAGGAGACCTTCTTCCACGGCGAGCACTTCGCTGGAAAGAAGGTGAATCCGCTGCGCAATCGCGTAGCCGTGCAGTGAGCTTGACTGCAGAACGCGAAGAATGAGCATGGGAAGGGCGCCCGGAGGCATGCCGTCCTTAGGCCTAATAGACATAGGCATAACTTACTTATGCCTTGTAGGAATGTCAATACACTTCTTTGCGAACGCTGCTTGAGAACAAGAATTTTATGATTGCCCGCTCACCGAATTTATGTGTTACAGTCAGTAACACTATGGCGAGTAACAGAGAAATCCACCACGATCCAGCGGAGCTCGGCGAGCTCGAGCGGGAAGTCCTTTCGGTTGTCTGGCGTTTAAGCTCGGTCACGGCCGAGCAGGTTCGCGAGGAGTTGAATCGTCCGCTGAAAGACTCGACAGTGCGCACTGTGCTCCGGCGCCTGGAGGAAAAGGGCTACCTTGGCCACGTTGTGGATGAGCGCACTTTTATTTATCAGCCGGCGCAGACGCGGCAGCGCGTTGCGGGGCGCGCAGTTAAGCGGATAGTTGACTGGTTTTGTGAGGGGTCGGTGGAGGAGTTGCTGGCAGGAATGGTGGACTCCAAGGTTCTGAGCCAGGATGAATTGCAAAGACTGGCCGAACGGATTGCGTTTGTGCAGAAAAATGAAGCCAAAAATGAAGACAAGCCGAGGAAGGGGGGACGGTCGTGAGCGCACCCATGATCGAATCGGGACTTCGTGCACTTGTTTTTGCTCTGGTGGTGTGGGCCGGGTTGCGTGCGTTTGGCGTCAAGAACGTGGTCGCCTTAAAGGCCGCGTGGGGCGCCGTGCTATGCGCCGCGCTGGCCATGCCTTTGCTTATGTCCGCTGCGGAACACTGGAACTGGATGCCCGCACATCTTGCCGTAGTTGTGCCGGAGCAGGTTACGCAGTGGTCGCAAACCCTATGGGCGGACGTGCGGCATGCTGCAAACACAGAAAAACGCACGGAACAGGAGGCTGTGCAGCCTGCCGCGAAGATGAGCGATGCCGAGCTCGCGGAATTCAATGCGCAGATGGCTTCGGCCAATGAGTCGCTCTCAAAGAGCACATACAAAGGCCCTTCCAAAGAAAGCCGCTACCTCGTTGATGGAGACGCGGGGGCAGTTATCAACGCTGGAGCGCAGACGACGTTCCCGGTTAAACCCAGCGCAGGGATCAGTGCCGCACCGGCGGGGGTGGCCAAAGATCATGGATTCAGCCTTCCAAAGCTGACCGCGGTAAACGTGGCGTGGATGCTGTATGCGGCTGTTGCGCTGGCCATGCTGTTGAGACTGATGTACGGCATTGCGGTTGCAATGAGACTTCGCCTGATGGCAAAGCCGGTGGAGTTGAAGGTCGCGCGTGACCTGAGTCTGGGACTCGATTTGCGCACGAGTGGCGATGTGGCATCGCCGGTAACGATTGGGAACACCGTAATCCTGCCCGAGGATTTCCTGTCATGGAGCGAAGAAAAGCTGCGGATAGTGCTGGCGCATGAACGCTCGCACATCCGGCAGAAGGATTTTTATCTGCAACTGGCAGCAGGGGCTTATGCCGCATTGTTCTGGCTGAGTCCGCTGGGCTGGTGGCTTAAACGAAAGCTGTCTGATCTGGCAGAGGCGATCAGCGACAAGGCGGGCCTGGAAGAGGCCGCCAGCCGCGCGTCGTATGCGCAGGTCCTGCTTGAATTCGCGGCGCAACCGCGCCCCACTCGACTAGGAGTTGCTATGGCAAGTAAAGGAAATCTCTCCCGCCGCATGGAGCGGCTTTTGAACGAAACCACATTCAGACAGGCATACAGCGGTGCGCGCTCCCGTGCGCTGGCCGCGCTTGTGCTGGTTCCACTGGCACTTGTTGCTGCATTGGCAACAGTCCATGTGCGCGCCGCTGCGCTGATGCAGGAGCCCGCACCGCCGGCGCCACCTGCAGTTGTGGCTCCGGACCCGGCTGCTCCGCCGGCTCCTTCTGTAACGGCACCGGCTCCAATGCCTCCTCCGGATGCGCGCGAAGGAGTTTCAACCCCGCCGCCGGCACCGCCTTCGGTAGATCAAGTATCGATGCCCGCACCACAGGCAACTCCGGCGCCGCCAGCTCCCGGAGGGCTACCCGAACCAGCCGTGGCGCCCCTTCCGCCGCCGGTACCCGACCACGTTATGGTGTTGACCAACGATGAGCCGATGATTGCCACCTGGGACGACGAAGACGGGAGCCCAAAGCACATTCAGATTTCGCACTCCATGATGGTTCGCAGAGACGACAACGGCGACTCCTACATCCTGGTGCGTGGAAATGGTCCCACCATCGTTTCTGACGGCAAGGAGAATGAATCGCTGCAGAAGGCCCGCAAGATGACAAAAGGTGACTTCCTGCTCTACACGCATGAAGGAAAGTCGTATGTCATCAGCGATCCGGCGACGATTGCCAAGCTCGAGTCCACATTTGGTCCAGGCAGGATGATGGCCTTCAAGTTCAAGACGACGAAGGACCAGCAGATGAAGTGGGCCGAGAAGCAGAAAGAGTTCGCGGCCAGGCAAAAGGAGTTTGCCGACAAACAGCGCGTCTTCATGGTTCAACGCAAGGCAATGTCCGATGAGGAAGCCGCAAAGATTCTTCACTCGGCCGACCTGCAGAAGCAAATGGCCGCTCTTAACGAGACGATCAATCGGCTTAAGGCGGAAGACAACAAGAAGCTGACCGAGCAGGATCTTGCGAAGGTTCGCGAGCAGGTGGCTGAGCTGCAGGCAAAGCTGGGTGCGATGCAGTGGCACTTTAATACTGCTGTCATGCCCAAGATCGACATGGATATTCCGAAGATCGACATGGATGCGCAGGTTGCACAATCCATGGCCATTCAGGCCAAGGTGCAGGCGCAGATTGCGCAAGAGCAGGAAAAGCAGACAAAAGAGCGCGAACAGAAGATGAAGTCGATCATCGACCAGAGCCTGAAGAACGGCACTGCAAAGCCGGTGAATTAGCCAGGATTGGGGCGGACACACTTCCTCCGCCCCTTAATATGTCTCCTTCATGCTGCGTGGCGGCAGGTTTGCCACGCGCCTTTTTTCCTGTGATCTGCACGATCAGCGTGGAGCGCGGCGAATGGCCTTCTGCTGGACGGCGTATTCATCTTCAAGCATCGACATGAGATGCAGGTTGTGCCAGACGCCGTCACGCTGTGCGGATTCACGCATGATGCCTTCGTACTGAAAGCCAAGGCTCTCATACACGTGACGGGCACGGGCGTTGTCATCAAAGACGTCAAGGAAGAGGCGGTGTGCGTTGAGTTCTTCAAAGGCGATGCGAAGAATCTCTTTGAGTATGCGCCGGCCGAGGCCATTGCCGGGACGAGCGACGACAACGCGCTTAAGTTCAACGGATCCCGATGTTTCAGCGAGGCCACGAAGAATGGCATACGCGGACGGAGAAGCATCATCGGTTTCAGCAAGGTAGTAGCGCGCGTCGGTTCCTGCGAGCGTTGCACGGTGGCGCTCCTCTGTCCATTGGCCGACATAGCGCTGCGCCTCGGCGAGTCGTTCGAGCGCAATGATGGCTGGGATATCGTCGAGAGTGGCTCGGCGCAGAAGCATAGTCAGGGATTCCTGCATTCAGAATACAGGCGGGACATGCCGCGATTTGGCGAGTGGCTTGTAGCCGATTCGGCACCATTGGGCCAGATCTTTGTAGCAGTTTCCGGGCGCGCACTGTTGGCGGAAGGAAATGGCCAGCATTTTGTAGCCGTGGATACGCGTCCCGGCGAGCATTGTGTGGCGAAGTGCGCGTGCAGGGGCGTGCAAACAAGGGAAATTTGCCCGAAATAGGTCGAATTTGACGGGATGTAAATTTGCCCTCGTGCTGCGTGGGATTGCTTGCCTCAGGAACAATTGCCGTCGTGACGGTGTCTATCATCGCAGCATGCAGCGAGTGATGAAAATCGTGCGCTGGACCGGACTGGCGCTTCTCGCTCTCGTCGTACTTCTGTTTATTGCGGTCCAGGCTCAGCAACATATCCTGCGCTGGCGGGCTGAGCGGTTGCTTGCCGACATTCGCGGAATCCAGATGGGAAAGAGCACCTGGGCGGATGCGCAGAGGCTGATGAACAGGTGGGGGGCCTGGGGCGAATGGCAGGGAGAGTGTTCGGCCAAAGACTGCGATTATGAGATCTCGATGGACGACTACTCGCGAGCCTTCGATCATTTTCCTGTCTTGCATGGAGGGCAATTCGGTTCGCAACTCAGATGGCCTGGCTGGTTCAATGGGACCTATTCGTGGTTGGGAGGGAGGTTTGCTGTCGTCAATGCAAGTTTCGGGGTTAGGAATGGATTCATTCGGTCAAAGGAATACGGAGTCCGAATTGCATTGGGTCAAAATGGCAAATGGAAATCAGATCCGGAATTCATCAAGCCCGACTCGACGATCAATGCGGCAATGGTTTGTCGGGGAAGTCTGTTCCATAGGTTCGGAACCTTCTCGTTGAATGACCTCGAGTTCGCATTGTTTGCCGTTGACAATGCCGTGGACGGCCACTACACGGACGTCTCATTCACGCCATTTGCTCCTAACGACACAGCGAGTGATTTGATGGCCTTCAACCTGAGCTGTATTACACGACGACATGAATGCAAGAGCAGTGCAGAATTGATGCCGGCTGCCGCTTCCATGATTGAACGCCTTCGCAAAAATCCTGCGAACGATGCCAAGAAGCAGAGGATGACGGAACTCCCGCTTTGGGTTGCGAGCCGTGACGCCGATCATGTGACGATTGCAACTGTTCTACCGTCAAAGTCAGGCAGATCTTTGCGCGCAGGTGACTATGCCGGCGTTCGAATCATAAAGGTGCTTGACGGGAACTATTGGACGAGCAACACGGGACCCTACGCTGTGAAGACACTTGGGGCAGTCGAATTTTGCCGAGCTAATCCAAAGTTGTTCACAACTCTTCAAACGGGTTCAACGGTCATCTTGCTCTTTGATGATCCACTCAACGAGAGCACGACGCCTCTATCCAAGTCTTCCGATTGTGAACTCATTCAGAACAGCAGCGAGAACACCGCTGAGGTATTGAAAGGTGTTCAGCGGGCGCAGGTTCTTTGGGATCGAATCGACAGCGATTACTAATGCGGGTCGAAGATCGGGCGGAACTTCCAAGTACTACTCGCAGTCCAATCAACTTACAGCCAGGGCTTGTTCGCGCAATGGCTCGAGAGCTGTGGACCGTCAAGGTTCTGTTTGAGGTGCGCGGAGGCTTTGGGCGACGAGCCAGGAGGCGGAGCCGATGATCCAGGAGATGAAGAAGGCGGTCCAGTTGAGGCGGGACCTGGGATCGGAGACGACCTTGGGGAGCCAGAGCAGGAGGGTGAAGAGGAAGACGAAGATGGTTTCAGCCTAGGCGGCGAGGGCGGGACAGAGAGGGAGCAGAACGCCGAGGCCGCAGAGCATCTGGCCGATGCCGGTGAAGTAGGCGAGGAAGGTGTGCGCGGGCATCCACGCGGGGACCATGCCTGCGGTGATCTGCGTGTAAAAGAGGTGGGACATGCCGACGGGGATGACGGAGACGCCGAAGAGGTAGCGAGCGATGCGCAGGCCGCGCGGGCCGGTGATGGGCGAGTCGGGCATGTCGGCAAGAGTGGCGAAGAGGACCCATCCGCCGGAGAGGAGCATTGTGAGCTCGCCGATGCCGAGCCAGACGCCTTCAATTTTTGGTGCGACGATGAGCGCGGGCACCTTGAGCAATGCCCAGATGACGAGATAGACAAAGAGAATGCGCGAGGACCATGCGACGAGTTTGGGGTGCAGCAGGCCCGCGCCGCAGACGAGCATGACGATGCCTGACAGATACGCGAGGGCCGTGCGCGCGGGGAACCACGGAGCGACGGGTTGCCAGCCCATGGCGAAGTCGCCATAGAGGAGGGCGAGGATGCCGAGGCCGAGCAGGCCGATGGAGAAGGCGAGGAGGGCGGGTTGCTGAGCGCGGGTCATCACGTTAGGGCGGAAGGTAATTGGGTGTGGAGCGGGATGTCAATGATTTGGTGACGAAGTGCGGGGTGGTGAGTGTGGGAAATGGAACGGACGGGTAACTTTAGGTTAGGTGGTTATTCGAGACCGAACAATAGGCGTTTGGAAGATGCGCCTAATGGACATTTTCGTGTCGAGTAGAATGGTTTTTCATATAGAGAAGCCATGTACTTAGCACTCAGTGGGCAGGTCGCTTCCCAGAACAGCCTTAACTGGCTGGACAGAATTTTGTGCGCAGGTCTGGCTTTGTTCTGTTCGTGGAACGTGGCGAACGGATACCGGACAGGGAGCGTTGAATTGCATCTTGCGACGATTCGGCGCTCTGATATGCCTCCCATGTTTTGGCTGGGCATGGTGATTAGTTGTTTACTTGGTGACCTTGCCCTCAGAATGCGTATCTCTTAGCGGGCGGGTTTAGGGAATTTATATTCATCCCGTCGTGGTCGTCGTGGTGGTGGAAATGTGGGAATCGGCTTGAGCGATTTCCAGGCATTTCCACGACCTGTTTCAATCGCCGCCGGCTGTTATGCGGCGATCTTCCGATAAGATCGTCTTTCCAGCCTTGTTCGAACTCGACCGGGCTGAGGTAGTTCAGCGTCGAGTGCATTCGTGTTTGGTTATACCAGAGCAGCCAGGCAATGATTTCGTCCTTAGCTTGTCTGATGGTTTCGAAACGCTTGCCATGCAGCCGCTCCACCTTCAGCGAACCGAACAGCGTCTCCGAGCAGGCGTTGTCCCAGCAGTTGCCCTTGCGGCTCATCGAGGGCGTGATGGAGCAGTGTTCAAGCATCTTTGCGAAGTCCTCGCTGGCATACTGGCTGCCACGATCGCTGTGGAAGATCAATCCTCATGCTTGCCTGGATTGCGCCCCAACCAGGCCATCTCCAGGGCATCGATCACCAGATCGCGATGCATGTCAGGCCGCATCGACCAGCCCACCACTTTGCGGCTGAATAAGTCGATCACCACCGCCAGAAACAGCCATCCTTCTTCGCTGGCGATATAAGTGAAGTCGCCAACCCACGCCTGGTTGGGCGCAGCCACGGTGAAGTTGCGATCAAGCACGTTCGGCGCGATCGGCAACTGGTGCCGGCTGTCGGTGGTGACTACGCGGAAACGCCGCTTGCCGCGAGCTTGAATGCCATGCTTCTGCATCAGCCGCTGTACGCGCAGCTTGCCCACGCGAATACCCTGCCGGCGCAGTTGCCGCCAGATGCGCGGCCAGCCATAGGCCCCGCGGTTCTCCGCATAGACGGCGCTGATGTGAACCAACAGTGCTTCGTCGCTGAGATGGCGGCGTTCGGCGATCTGCCTGCGCCGCGCCAAGTGTTGGTGGTATCCAGAAACGCTTACGCCGAGCACGCGGCATTGCACCCGGATCGGCCAGATACGCTTGTGACGTTCGATAAAGGCATACTTCACTTCTGGCCCTTTGCAAAGTATGCCGTCGCTTTTCCCAGGATGTCGCGCTCCATCGTCACCCGCGCCAACTCCGCTCGCAAACGGCTGATCTCCATCTGCTCGGCCGTCACCTGGTGCTGTCCGGCGGCGCCCTTCAACCTTCCGGCTCGGTGAAGCTTGATCCAGTTGACCAAGGTCTGCTCGACCACTCCCAGGCTGCGAGCGGCCGCCGCCATCGTCTGGCCCCATTCCACCAGACGAACTGCCTCCTGCTTGAACTCCAGCGTGTAACGACCACGCGTCCCCTTCCTCATCTTCGTGTCCCTTTCGCCATTAAAGCAGCTCGCTATGGGATACGTTTTGCGCGGGCAAGGTCACAGGAGACGGACATTACCAGGAGCAGGGCCAAGAATGCCAGATGGATTCTGATTTTTTCAGACTGTCAGCTACTACCCGAACGGAAGTACGTTCGGGGCGTGCGCGTGAAGGACACGTGGGCGAGGCTGGCTTGTACCGTCGAGAAGCCGAATGTCATAAGATGCCGGACAGGAAGTCACATACCTTCGCGCTAGTGTACTGTTCGAGATCTCAATCAAATGACAAATGCGTCTTTGACAGTCCGTGTTTATCGAATGAGCAGGCAGGCGCGCCTCTAGTCAATCATATTGTTTTCGCTTGGAATCTTTAATTCGGTCGAATCTCTGACTGGAATGCTCGCGGTGAATCACAGGCATGCTGCTTTGTTGGCTATTGGAACAGTCGCACTAGTCGTTGGCGAAATAGATACATTTGTTGAAATTTAACAAGGAAAAACGATGCTCTTGGATGACGCAATCGAGTTGCTTGATTTCTCAGGGAAAAAGCGCTTACTCAACAGTGAAATCCGAAGGTGAATTGAGATTATCGTGCTGCATGAAAGGGAACGGAGTGGCTGGAAGGGAATACCAAACGAGGGCTAGTCAGGACGCTTAAATTCAGCCCCACATTCGCGTTCGACAGTGCGTTTTACAAGTGGCTAAATAAGATTCCGACTTTGGAATCGGAACATTCAGAATCGTGAAAGAGTTCAAATAGACGATCCGTTTAGGCGCATTTTTCCAAATTCTCGAAAAGAAGATTCTGCGCAACCCACCCCGAGCTGAAAAGCGCTACGGGGCACCGTGTCACCCATCGACGAAGATCTGTCGATGGGGACCCCGACTCGCGCACCGAATGACAGGGCTTGTGGTGAACCATCGGTGGATGGGGAATCGACGAGCCGTCTGAATGGCACATATTCAGGGAAACAACGCTGTGGTGGGATAGAAGTCTTACTTCCAGACCCTAGCGGTGATGGGATGGGGTCCCCGGCCTTCTCAATGAGGCGAATCTAGGCCAGCGCACTACAGTTGGCCAACCCAACATCGATGTGAGAATTGAGAAGGTACGCAACACAATATATGGCCACGTGAGATTAAAGCTGATGATGATCTGCTTTAAGTCGATCGGGGGCTGGGAGAAATGCCGAACGAAATCCAGAAAGTTCGATGCGGCAGCTTGCGTAGCTCTCGAGCCAATTCACAAAGAGCATGATACAAACGCAGTAGGCGAAAGTGCAAGTTGCCCGAAATGCATGTCGGAAATAGCGAAAGGAACACGAGCGAGATTGCCCATACTTCTTGCGGACATTCGTTTACGCCGACTGTGAAAACAGCCATCGGATATATCGCGCAGCCTGCCATACCAACAAGTATGCCGAGTCCGAACAACGTGGCGCCAACGGCTCTTTCTACAGTGACGCTTTTCATGTCGCTTAGAAGCTAACATTTCGATGGCAAAATATGAAAATTGGGCGATGCTACTTAATGTTTGCCGCATGACGTTCATGTGAGGATGCGTAAAAAAGGCAGATGTTTCGCAACTCACCAGGAGCGAAAAACGATAGGAGCGTTTCACCCAAAACACAAAATCGAATTTTGAGGACCCCGACTGTGTGCTCTGAATGACATGGTCTATGGTCATGGGAGTGCTTCTTTATCGCATGAAACCCAACTACAGGGACATGGGGCACGGTTTCGTGCTGGATTTACGGTGGCTCAGAGCTGGTCGAAGATTTCGCGGAATTCCCAGGCGCCTTGTTTGCCGGCGACCCACTCTGCGGCGCGGACTGCGCCTAAAGCGAAGCCGCGGCGGGTGTGGGCGTCGTGGCGCAGTTCGAGCTCGTCGTGGTCGCTCTGGGCGCGGACGATGTGTTCGCCCTTGGCGTCGCCGATGCGGTGGGAGAGCACTTCAATCTTTGCGTCCGGGCTGCGCCTTCTGGATGATTTCCTTGAGCGTGAGCGCGGTGCCGGAGGGGGCGTCGAGTTTGGAGGTGTGGTGCGTTTCGTCGATGGAGAAGGTGTAGCCGTCGAGCTTGGCCAGCTCGGCGGTGAGGCGGAAGAGCTTTTGCACGCCGATGGAGAAGTTGGTGCCGTAGAGCAGCGCGCCGCCGCGGCGTTCTGCGAGCGCGCGCATCTCCGCCAACTGCGCGTACCAGCCGGTGGTGCCCACGACAATGCGGCCGCCGAGCGAGAGCACTGCGCGCATGTTTTCAACTGCAGCTTCAGGCGCGGTGAAATCGATAACGGCGTCCACGCCGGCCAGAGTGGGGCCGGTGAGGGAAGAGGCGTGCTGGTTTTCGTTGATGTCGAGCGCGCGGACGCTGTGGCCACGCTCGCGGGCGACTTCCGCAACGAGCGAGCCGGTTTTTCCTTTTCCGAGAACGAGAAAGAGCATGGCTATTTCACCGGCGCGCTTACTGTTTCGGCGGCGAGCTTGCGCGCTTCCACGTCGAAGACTTCCGGATCGGGGTCCTGGAAGAAGGCTGCATGGAGGGAGCGCACGGCTTCGTCGGCGTCATCTTCGTCGATCATGAAGCTCATGTTGATCTCGCTTGCGCCCTGAGAGATCATGCGCACGTTGATGTGGCGCACCGCGTTGAATACCTGGGCGGCAATGCCATTCTGTCCGCGAATATCCTCGCCCACCATGCAGACCAACGCCTTCTTGCCTTCATATTTCACGTCAGCGAGCCGGCTAAGGTCGGCGGCGATGAGGGGAAGCTTGTCTGTCGAGTCGACCGTAAGCGAGACGGAGACCTCGCTGGTTGAAACCATATCGACAGGGCACTGGTGCTTGTCGAAGATGGTGAAGATTTCTTTCAGATAGCCGTGCGTCATGAGCATGCGGCTGGCGACCACGTCGATGATGGAGAGCTTCTTTTTGACGGCGATCGATTTGAACGGGCTGCTGCAGTGCGGTGCCAGCGAGGTGATGCGCGTGCCTTCGTTGTCAGGGTTTCTGCTGTTGAGCACGTGGACGGGAATGTTCTTTTTGACGGCGGGAAGGATGGTGGCCGGATGGAGAACTTTTGCGCCAAAGTAGGCGAGTTCTGCTGCTTCTTCAAAGCTGATGACTTTGACGCGCAGTGCATCGGGACAGACGCGCGGGTCGCAGGTCATGATGCCGTTGACGTCGGTCCAGATTTCGATGGCATCGGCGTTGAGCGCGCCGCCAATGAGGGCTCCGGTGAAGTCGGATCCGCCGCGGCCGAGCGTGGTGGTGATGCCTTCTTCTGTTGACGCGATGAAGCCGCCCATAATGGGCACCTTGCCCTCGGCGAGCAGAGGTTGCAGGTGTTGCTCGACGCGTTTTTCTATGGCTGCGTCGAGCGGGACAGCCTTCTGGAACTGCGCATCGGTGACGACGATATCGCGTGCGTCCAAATGTGCGGCGGGCACGCCGCGTTCAATGAGGGCAGCGGCGACGATGCGACTGGAGATGCGCTCCCCGTAGCTGACGACGAGATCGGAGATGCGCGGTGTGAGTTCAAGAATGGCTGACAGGCCGCGAAGGATCTCATCAAGGGCGACGAACTTCTCGTCGATGAGGTTGCCGAGCTCAGCGGCGGCCTTTGGTTCCTGAACGAGAGCGGCTGCGGTGTCACGATGACGGCTGCGCAGACGTGAACTGATGGCAAGCGAACCGGTACGGTCTCCGGCGGCGGCGCAGGAGGCAGCGCGGAGAAGCTGATCAGTGACCTTGGCCAGCGCGCTGACTACGACGACGGGTCTTTTGCCTGCCTGAACACGGCCGGCAACAATGGAAGCGGTGCGGTTAATGGCAGCTGGATCTTCCACCGAGGTGCCGCCGAATTTCATCACAACCAGACTCATTCAAATTTCCAATCGTGCAGTGAGCGCGTGCGCGGTGGGGTCAGGCGCGTGCGCTTGATACTACCGCAGGTTCAAGCTTGCCGAGATTCTGGAGCAACTCGGCATTCAAAATTGTGGCTCCCGCGGCACCGCGTACGGTGTTGTGCGAAAGCAGAACAAACTTCCAGTCGAGCAGGCTGCAGGGACGCAGGCGGCCCACAGTAACGGCCATGCCGCGTTCGCGATTTCGATCCAGCCGCGGCTGCGGGCGATCAGGCAGGCCGGTGAATTGAACAGGCTGCTTGGGCGCGAAGGGCAGGTTGCGTCCGTCAAGCGGCTTGTATTCATCCCAGGCGGCGAGGATCTCATCGTGGGTCGCGGGTCGAGCGAGCTTGATGGAGACGCATTCGGTGTGGCCGTCAACAACGGGTACACGATTGCAATGCGCGGTGATGCCCGCGTTGAGAGGCGTAACGGAGTGGCCTTCGAGATGGCCGAGGAGCTTGAGCGTCTCGGCTTCCATCTTTTCTTCTTCGCTGCCGATGTAGGGGACGACGTTATCGAGGATGTCCATGGAGGCCACACCGGGATAGCCGGCGCCACTGACGGCCTGCATGGTGGAGACAAAGATCTTCTCAATGCCGAAGCGCTCTTCGAGAGGCTTCAACCCAAGGACGAGTCCAATGGTGGAGCAGTTGGGATTGGTGACGATGAAGCCACCAGACTCTTTGCGCGAGGGCTGCTCTTCAATCAGATGCAGGTGGTCGGCGTTTACCTCTGGGATGACGAGCGGGACATTGGGCGTCATGCGGAAGGCCGAGGAATTGGAGAGCACGGCGCATCCGGCTGCGGCGAACTTCGGCTCGAGCTCGCGGGCAACGGGAGCGTCGATGGACGAGAAGATCACCTTGGGCGCGCCCGCAGGATCGGCGGGGGAAACCACCATTTTCGCGATGCGTTCGGGCAGGTGGCTGTCCAGCCGCCACTTGCAGGCTTCGCCATAGGGTTTGCCGCTGGAGCGGTCACTGGCCGCAAGCCAGGTGATCTCGAACCACGGATGGTCTTCGAGGAGCTGAATGTAGCGTTGGCCCACCATTCCGGTGGCGCCCAGGATGCCGATAGGTAGCTTGTTTTGCATAGTCTCGAACACTTCAGTGTACAAGAACACCGCATTCCCGGCGGATTGAAACCCGAGTGAGTACCGTAATGAAAAGTGTGCGGGGCGGCTGATGAAAATGAACAACTTGCTGAGGAGTTCCGCGGCCGGAGAGCGAACTCGAAATTAAGGCGGCACCCGCGTACGGATGCCGCCCTCGGTGTTTGCAACGCCTGCTACTGTGCGGCGGCGCGCGGTTTAATCAGAGGTGCAAGTCCGTCGGGAACCGACTCGTTGCGCGCCAGGTGTGGGAAGCGTTCGCCTCCGTGGTAGTTGATCGTCGCCGTGCGCACATACTCGTCGTTCACAACAAGCAATGTGATCGGTTCCGTAGAGTCTTTCGAAGCCTTGATTGCATCTGCCAGAAGATCGTGTTTGTAGAGCCGCCCATTGACTGCGAGCAGCTTCATGTTGCTGGTGATGCCGGCCTCGTATGCCGGTGAGCCCACAATGGAGTCGGCCACGGTGCCATCGGGCCGCAGTTGCAGGCCGATGGAGTAGGTTTCGGCAGGCGCTGCGTGGCGTCCCTTCAGCTTGCCCTCTTCCGGTGTAAACACCAGCTTCCATCCGGCATTTTCAATACCGCCGGTGGGTGCGGCCGCTGACTTCGATTCGAGACGCTTATTGAAGAACTTCGCCCAGTCATACGGCGCCACTGCGTTCAGTGCGGCTACAAGCTGTTCGAACGTGTAGGGCTTCAGTTCGGGACCGTTGTTCGGGCCACCGTGGAAGCTCTGGCAGAAGTCGTCGATGGATTTGGTGCCGTTCGTCTCTTTCGCAATGATGGTGGCTGCTTCCAGCCAGAGCAGATCGCCCTCATCGTAGTAGTCGGTGCCGCGAATCCAGTTGAACCAGCCACCCCGTGCGTGAATCCCCGGTTCTCCGATGGCGGTGTCAATCAAAGGCCGCCACGTTCGGCCCGGACGCCCGGGACCGAGAGATGCTGCGATGGTTGCAAGGTACTGTTCATACTCTTCGGGCGACCATAAACCACTGCGCGCAGCAAGCAGCGGACCCAGGTAATCTGTGAGTCCTTCGTAGCCCCACAGCAAATCGGTCTTTTCCGGCTCCTCGTAGTAAGGCGTGGCCAGGTCGGCCGGGCGACGGAATTTGCCATTCCATGAATGCACGAACTCGTGCGCAAGCAGCCCTCCAAGGTCTGTTCCCGGATGGGGACTGATCAAGGTGCGCTCGGGCAGGCGGCTGTCATTGGACTCGTGATGCTCGAGTCCGAAGTGCGCCACATGGTCGCTCAGGGTGAGCAGAAAGTGGTACTGCGTGTAGTGCCGCGTGCCGAACAGCTTGCCCGACTCGGCGACAAGCTGCACCATCTGCTTGCGTGTCTCCTCGCTTATGTTCAGAGCTACCGCGCTATCGGCCACCAGGTCAAGTTCGTGATGGATTGGCTCGCCGGCCGGAGTGATGTCGACCGCCTTGTAGTACTGTCCCGCGATCACCGGTGCATCCACCAGCATGTCCAGAGAAACTGGTTTGAAATGGATCGTGTCTCCGTCTGTGCTCACAGTGTGCAGCGATGTTCCGTACTTCCAGCCGGCGGGCAGTTTCAGGCTGGCTGAAAAGTCCTGTTCCTCCGCGCGTGTTCCAGCTGGATACAGCGTCACCTGGTTCCATTCGAGCACCATCAGTTTGTCGGTGGCGGAGTAGCCATCCGGCTCAATCTCGTCGAACTTTGCTTCGATGGAGGTTACGCCCGCGGGCACTTCCACATGAAAGGTAAACACATCGGTCAGATCGCGATGCCAGGTGAGATCCTTACCTGCCGCGTAAAAGTGAAGTCCTGCCACGGTTGAGATGGGGCCGTCTGGCCCGTGCTCGCCGGGAATCCATTTTGGGTAATAAATCACCGCGTCGCCCGGCTTTACCGGAAGGGTTTCGCGCACGTGGAGAATCTTTTCCGGCGTTTGCGTGGCGTCCACGTCCAGTTTCACTTTGATGGCCGCCTGCGCCGGCGGAGCCATGGCAAGGACAACGGCAGCGGCTGCCAGCCAGCCGCGCCAGTAATTCGGGTGCATATTCGTGCTCCTTATGTCATCGAAGAAGATCAGAACCAGAACTATGCCTGATGCGATCGTGCCTGCTTCAGTGTGTGGAGCTGATTAACCGAATGCTACATCCTGGGGCTGCACTGGCTGCGCTGCACCTTCACCCGCAACGGTGGTCCACGGGCTGACGCGCCAGGCCTTTACCAGGCCGTTGATGACGTAGGGATCGTGTTGGGCAAAGGACTCGGCGGCTGCAGGCGAGTCGCCCTGAAAAAGTGCGATAGCGCTTTCGACGGGATCGCCCACCGTACCGCCAAGCAGCAACTCGCCGCGCCCGCTCGCCTCCCAGGCAAGGGATAGGTGCTCAGCGCGGAAGCGGCCACGACGAGCGAGGTAATCGTCGGCTAGATCGTAAATGAGGAGGTAGTGCATACGTCGTCCATTGCAGCCATGACAGCGTCGGCAAACTGCGTGGTTCCGGCGGTACCGCCCACGTCGCGCGTGAGCGTCTTCCCTTCGGAATAGACTGCTTCAATTGCCTTCTGCACCTTGTTCGCGGCCGCTTCTTCATTCAGGTGGCGAAGCATGAGCACACCGGAGAGGAGCAGAGCCGTTGGATTGGCGAGGTCCTTGCCCGCGATGTCCGGAGCGGAACCGTGAACTGCTTCAAAGATGGCGCAATCGGCGCCGATGTTGGCTCCCGGGACCAGGCCCAGTCCGCCGACGAAGGCCGCGCACAAGTCACTGACGATGTCGCCGTACAGGTTCTCAAGCAGGAGCGTGTCATACTGCCACGGATTCATGACCAGTTGCATGCATGTGTTGTCGATGATGTGCTCGCCGTACTGGATGTCGTGATACTCTTCGGCCACTTTGCGCGCGCAGCGCAGGAAGAGCCCGTCGGAGAGCTTCATGATGTTGGCTTTGTGAATCGAGTGAATCTTCTTGCGCCCATGCTTCTTTGCGTATTCAAAGGCGAAGCGCGCAATGCGAGTTGATCCTTTTTCGGTGATGACCTTGAGACTTTCGACGACGCCGGGCACAACTTCATGCTCCAGGCCAACGTATTCGCCTTCTGTGTTTTCACGGATGATGATGAGGTCGACGTCGGGGAACTTGGTCTGGAGACCGGGAAGGTTCTTGATAGGGCGGAAATTCGCGTAAAGCTCGAACTTCTTGCGCAAAGTCACGTTGATGCTCTTAAAGCCGCCGCCGATGGGCGTAGTGACCGGTCCTTTTAGTGCGACTTTATTCTGTTCAATGGACTGGTAGAGCGGTGCAGGAATGTATTCGCCATAGATTTCAAAGGCTTCCGCTCCGGCAGCGAACCGCTCCCACTCAAAATGAACACCAGTGGCCTCAAGAATGCGGACGACGGCCTGCGTAACCTCGGGGCCAATCCCGTCACCGGGGATCAACGTGACTTTGTGTGTGGTGCTCATTTGTGGTTGCAGTCTCCTAAATGCCTGTAAAATCTATCTTTCCATCACTCCTGCTCTGTGGAATCCGCAGGTTTCAAGGCCCCGCGACTTGCGGGCCCGGCAGATTTCAGGCTAGCACGAGGGTTTGTGCGCGGTGGTGAGTCAGCTCACAGATTGGGATGGCGGAATTGTCGCAATACTTGTGCAATAGGTCGTTCCCTGCGAACATTCGGCAGTTTGCGTAGTCGATACAGTGGAAAGGGAGCTAAGATAAGGTCGCCATGAGTCTTTTGAGTCAGGAATCGGGACAGGAAGTGGACGACGCCGCCAAGGGTGAGTCATTCACCAGAGGAACCAGTCATATTGTCTGGGCGTCGATTGTAGCGGCCATTCTGGTAACGGTTGCTCTTGCAGCCTATGTGGTGGGCGGAGAGAAGCCGCCTGCGGCTACGGCGGAGATTCTTGAGGTGTGGACCCACCCCTTACACATCGAGACTCCGGGATTTGACGCAAACGGTACGGCGATTCCGAAAGACACCTATGACCAGGTACTGGTGTTCACCCACGCAAGGCTGCACAACCAGAGCAAGAATCCGATTTTTCTGCATGAGATTTTGACCAACGCGACTGTGGCAGACGGGATTCATTCCAGCAGCGCCGCGCCAGCCAGAAGCTACCAGCGGCTCTTTATCGCCTACCCCGATCTAAAGCCGTTGGAGAGTGCTCCGCTGGCAAACGATGCGACTCTGAATCCTGGCCAGACGGTTGAAGGGACTTTCGTCTCCTCCTTCCGGCTGACCAAGGATGAGTGGGACGCTCACAAAGACATCAGCTACACGTTCGCGTTTCGCTATCTGCCCTTGCTTAAGGTGAACTACACAGGGCCAATTACTGTCCGATAGCGGGTGGTACTGGCGCAGATTTAGGCGCGGAGAGATAGCCGGTAATCTGCTTCTTTGACTGGATACTGTTCACCACAACCTCATACAGCATGGGCTGCCGGCCCGAGTAAAACTGCAGAGGCTCATTCACATTACGGTCCTTCTTTTCGTAAGCCTTGTCATCGGAGAAGATGACGAGCGTGAACCTGTTGTGCTTCTGATCAGCCTTCTTCAGCTCCAACGAGACCGTTCCCACTGGCTTGCGTTGCCCCTTGATTAATGTGAACTCATAGTAGTTGCGGTCGCCCTTGTGCTTCAGTACTTCAAGTTCATCACGATTACGGGCGATGAGGCTAGAGTGGTCGCTCAGGTCGCCTTTCATTGAAGTGAGTTGCGCGACTGCCGTGGCCAGATCGGTTTGGGTCTTGCCAAGGTCGGTTTTTACGCCGCCCACATCCGTCTTTACGTTCGTCAAGTCACTTGAAACGGTGCTGACCTGCTGCTGCGTGGCCTTTTGCTGGGCTTCAAGCCGTTGGGCGCTGGCGTTCTGGCGTGCAAGAATCTCCTGCGCGCGCGATTCCATCTGCTTCTGCGTTAATCCAAGCGACTTGCCCAACTCGTCGGTAGCGACCTTGAGACGCGCGTTGGTTTCATGCAGTTCTGCGGAGAGCTTCACGTTTTGCTGGGTTGCATTGACGAGTTCTGTTTCCTGATGGGAGAGGCGGGAGCTGAGTACGTAGCTCCAGACCAGGCCGCCAAGGCCGCTGAGAAGCGCAATGGCCATGACTGCCAGAAACGCGCCCGAATAGGATCGCGGTGGATTTTCAATTTCGCTCATGGGGATTCCTTCCTTCCTCATCGCGGCTGGGTGAAAGCGCTGAGGCCTTGCAGTGCAAGAACACTGCTGCCTGAAGCCGCGTCTGGGAAATGAACGCCTGAAGCTCCTGTCTTGCTTTATTGCAGGTGCAGACACACCAATCCCGGGCAGCGAGCATCGGTGCTGGTCGCCTGGGAATGTCCAGACTATAGAACAGAATGGGGAAGAGTGGGAACTCCGCATCTTCTTCCGAGCGGCTTTTCATTCGCTGGCCCGGGCAGGCACTTTCGCGTTGCGATACGGTACGCCTGCCGTGACAAGCATGGAATCGCTGGGCTATAAAGGACTTTACCGCTTACACCAGCGCGGCATCTCCACCAGAGCCGTTCAGTGCACGGGTAAATAGATAAGAAAATTGAGGGCAAGGAGAGGGAACATATATGTCGACCGCCACGGCTGGAAAAGGATTGGAAGGAATTGTCGCAGCGAACTCCGGTGTTTGCTGGATTGACGGAGAAGCGGGCGTACTGGCCTATCGTGGCATCGATATTCACGAGCTTGCCGAGAACTCCACCTTTGAAGAAACCACTTACCTGCTGTGGAACGGCAGACTTCCGAACCAGTTGGAACTTCGCGAGTTTCAGGCGCACCTCGCTCTTTCCCGGCAGTTGGACCAGCGTATTATCGATCTCCTGCGCAGCTTTCCTTCGTCCGCCACCCCCATGGAAGTGTTGCGCACAGCAGTTTCGGCATTGAGCTTTTATGACGCCGACGAAAAGGACAACTCGCACGATGCCAATGTCCGCAAAGCCTACAATCTGACCGCGCAAATGGCCATGATTGTGGCAATTTACGACCGGCTTCGGAAAGGCCTTGAGATTGTTCCTCCAGACCGGACTCTGAATCACGCGGCAAATTTCCTGTGGATGCTGACTGGAACCAAGCCTACGGAAACCGCCACTCGAACTTTAGATACTGCTCTTATCCTCCACGCCGATCATGAACTGAACGCCTCCACCTTCGCAGCCCGCGTTATTGCAGCAACCCTCTCTGACATCCACTCCGCAATCACAGGCGCTATCGGCGCCCTCAAGGGACCACTCCACGGCGGCGCCAATGAGGCCGTAATGCGCATGCTGCGCGCCATTGATCAGGCTGGTGTTGACCCCGTTGAGCATGTGAGAGGAATGTTGGCAGCCAAGCAGAAGGTCTCCGGTTTCGGCCATCGCGTATACCGCACGGAGGATCCACGCGCCACGCACCTGCGCCGCATGAGCGAGCATCTCGGCAAGGACGCCGGGCAGACCAAGTGGTTTGAAATGTCCCGGGCCATCGAGCTCTACATCAATCGTGAAAAGAAGCTCAACGCCAATGTGGACTTCTATTCCGCCTCGACCTACGCGATGCTGGGCATCGATGTCGACCTTTACACGCCCATCTTTGCGTTGAGCCGCATCGCCGGCTGGGCGGCACATGTCATCGAGCAACTCGACGATAACCGGCTCATCCGTCCTCGCGCGGAATACATTGGACCTATATACCCGCAACCGTGGGTGCCGGTAGAGAAGCGGTAATCAATCCAGTCCGATTGAGATCTGAGGTTTCACCTGGTGCGCTAGCTGTGCTTTGCTTTCCAGAGCAAGTAGAGACCCCAGGCCGAGACTGTGCAGTTGTCGCGAATTTCGCCAGAAAGCATCTTCGCCTCAAATTCAGCCACGGAGAGCGAACGAACGACGATGTCGTGCTCTTCCGCGTCGGGGTCCGTTGTTGACTGCGTAAGGTGTTCGGCCAGGAAGACATGCTGGCGTTGGCGGCTGTACCCGTAAGCAATCCACATCCAGCCCAGATAGGTCATGCGGCCGGCTTCCAGACCGGTTTCTTCCTGCAGTTCTCCGCGCGCCAGCTCTTCAGGCGATTCGATCTCCATTTCCCATCCGCCCTGCGGCAGCTCAAGCACGCGCTCCTGAACGGTGTAGCGGAACTGCTCAACGAGCCAGATGCGATCTCCGTCGATGGGAAGAATAATGGCCGCGTCGTCTTTCTCCACTACACCGTAGATGCCCTTATGGCCATTGGAGCGGAGAATGTCGTCCTCTCGCACGCGCATCCAGCGGTTGCGATAGACCTCGCGCGAGGCGAGCGTGGTGATGGACGGGGCGTCTGTCGGATTGTGCGAATCCATCGCGACTCCTTTGAGCCCATGGTAGTGCACGCAGTGTTGATTTGCGACTAAGCGGAACGCAACCGGAAGGAGCTCAGGCGGCCAACAAGCGACGCTGGTCCCGTAACCGAAAGATGGACCAGATTCCCTTCATAGCTGCGGGTGTGAATCACCATGCCCGCCTCAACGGTTGCCAGAACGCCACCTTCGTTTTGTGGGATACGAAGCTCGGCATCGACAAGTGGATCGGAATGCAATGCCGCGTCAATCGCAGCCAGCAGCGCATCCATCCCTTCACCGGTGTGTGCGGAGACCAGGATTTCGCCGCGCGAAGCAAGCCCCTCGCGTTGATGCGGCTCCAGCAGGTCAATCTTGTTAAGGACTTCAACACGATTCTTGGTCAGTGCATCCAGTTCACCAAGCACCCGTTCCACCTGCACCTTCTGCTCTTCTCCGTAAGTTGAGGAAGAGTCGCGCACGTGCAGTAGCACCTCGGCCTGCTGCACTTCTTCGAGCGTTGCGCGGAAGCTGGTGACAAGCGTGTGCGGCAAATTGCGAATGAATCCGACCGTATCCGAGAGCAGTATCTTTCTGCGGCTCGGCAGTTCAATGGCGCGCAGCTTTGGATCGAGCGTGGCGAACATGCGCGAGGACTGCAGCACATGTGCTCCGGTGAGGCGATTGAAGAGCGTGCTCTTGCCGGCGTTGGTATAGCCAACCAGAGCAACGGTGGGCACCGGAACCGCTTCACGGCGCTGGCGTTGCTGGCGGCGCACGCGGCGGACAGCCTCAAGATCAAGCTTCAGCTGATCAATACGGCGCTGAATGCGGCGGCGGTCCGTTTCCAATTTAGTTTCGCCGGGACCTCGGGTGCCGATGCCGCCGCCAAGCTGCGACATGGCTTTGCCGCGTCCCGTCAGCCGCGGCAGCATGTATTCAAGCTGCGCCAGTTCCACCTGCAACTGGCCCTCGCGGGTCCGCGCATGCCGAGCAAAGATGTCGAGGATGAGCTGCGTCCGATCGAGCACGCGGCAGGGAAGCGCCGCCTCCAGATTGCGCAGTTGTGTGGGCGAGAGGTCGTGATCGAAGAGCACCAAGTCAGCCTTCGTTGACGCGGCGACACCAGCAATCTCCTCAACCTTGCCCGTGCCGATGAGTGTGGCCGGGTCGGGCCTTGAGCGGCGCTGCAGCAGTTCAGCGGCCACCTCGCCGCCGGCGCTCATGACAAGCTCACGAAATTCTGCCAGTGACTCTTCCGCGTCGAGTGCGGTGGAGAGAAGGGGCTCGGCAGGTACTCGAAGTGGCCGCCGCGTGGAAGCTGTTGCTTCATCTCCATTGGAAGCAGCAGCCGCCGCAACTGCAGGCACACTTCGGGTGCTCGGCCTCGATGTAAGGTCGATACCGACAAGGACAGCGCGCTCCTGCCGGGGCCCGCTCTTCAAATGTATGTGCTCGCGTGGGGCTATCGTTGCTCCGCTGCCACCGGAGCAGCCGCGGCCACCGGCACCGGGGACGGTCCGAGACTCGAATGAGTTGAGGCCGGACGGTGTTCCGAGTGCAGCACGCTGCGATTACTCACCACGGTGGAAATGGCGTGCTTGAAGATCAATTGTTCCTGGCTGTTGTTCTCGAGCAAAACCGAGTACTTGTCAAAGGAACGGATCTTTCCCGTGAGCTTAACGCCGCTCACCAGATAAATCGTGATGGGGGTCTTATCTTTGCGAACTGTATTCAGGAAGGTGTCCTGAATGTTCTGCGCCGGCTTGTTATCCATTGCCGATCTCCTGCCTGCCCTTAAGGGTCGGTTTGGGTGCGTGACGATCGCACGGTTTGGAAACTAAAAAGTACGGGAACCGCCACGGAAGTCCCGCAGCCTACTTTCCCCGCAATGTGACCACAATAGCGACTTTTGCCGGGTGCTTCAACTGTGGATGAAGCAAATCATCAGTTTGAAGGCCCTTTCCAGCAGTTACGGTCGGGGAGAACCTGGCCTGCTGGTACGATGGTTGGTGCAGTCCAGCCTATCTGCAATGGCCGGTAAATCCATGACGATGCAGCCAGTTCCGATGCTCGACCTGAAGCGCCAGTATGAGCCCCTGCATCGTGAATTGCTGGAAGCATTGAGCCATGTATTGCAGACGCAACACTTTATCCTTGGTGAGCCGGTGGCGGCATTTGAGACTGCCGCAGCCAGCCAGTTGGGGGTAAAACACGGAATTGGCTGCGCTTCTGGCACAGACGCCTTGTGGCTGGCGTTGGCTGCGGCAGGAATCGGGCATGGATTTGGCCCCGAAAAGGCACAAAAATCAGGGCGTGCGGCCGATGTAACGGTGGTAACCACTCCCTTTAGCTTTTTTGCTTCGGTGAGCGCGATTTTGCGCGCCGGAGCTACTCCGGCGCTGGCTGACATCGATCCTGACTCTTTCAATTTGAGCCCGAGGGAAGTGAAGCGCGTACTGAGTGGGCCTCGCGGTGAGTCTGTAAAGGCGATCCTGCCTGTCCATCTCTACGGCCAATGCGCGGAGTCTTTCTCCGATCTGGCAAAAGAACGAGGGCTGGCCATCATCGAAGATGCCGCGCAGGCCTGGGGCGCCGAACGCAATGGCGTGAAAGCTGGCGGCATTGGCGATGCGGCAGCATTCAGTTTTTATCCCACCAAGAACCTGAGTGCTGCCGGCGACGCAGGCATGGTGTCGACCAATAATGACGAGATTGCCGAGCGCGCGCGGATGCTGCGCCAGCATGGTATGCGCCGCCGCTACTACCACGACGAAACGGGCTGGAATGCGCGCATGGATGGCTTCCAGGGAGCAGTTCTTGGCGTGAAGCTGAAGCATATTGAACGCTGGAACGAAGCGCGACGCACGGCTGCCGCAAAGTATGACGCGTTGTTCCGCGCGGCGGGGCTGGCGGAAGCAGGTACCTATCCTGACAGAGGCGCTGTTCTTCCTTCAGAGGCGCCAGGCAACCGGCATGTGTGGCATCAATACGTGATTCGTGTCGCGCGGCGCGATGAATTGCGGTCCTTCCTCGCCGAACGACAGATCGGCTCGGAGATTTACTATCCCGTGCCATTGCACATGCAGGAGCCGCTGAAGGCGCTGGGTTACAAGGAAGGCGATTTCCCTGAAGCTGAGCGCGCCGCCCGCGAAGTGCTGGCGCTGCCCATGTTCGCCGAGATTCGCGCCGACGAGCAGGAGACGGTGGTTGCAGCGATTGCGGAGTTCTTGAGCTAGAGCGCTGGTTCAGTCTCGCAACTCCCTGTAAAATCAACCCAGAATGAAGTGCCCCTACTGCGGTTTTGCCCAGGATCGTGTGGTGGATTCGCGCGAAAGCAAGGAAGCGGATTCCATCCGCCGCCGGCGCGAGTGCGAGCGCTGCAACCGGCGCTTCACCACCTACGAACGCATCGACGAAATTCCCTACATGGTGGTGAAGAAGGACGGCCGCCGCGAACGCTTTGAGCGCCAGAAAGTGCTCAGCGGCCTGCTGCGCGCCTGCGAGAAGCGCCCCGTTCCCGCAGCCAAGCTCGAAGCGATTGTCGACGCGACAGAAAGCTTTCTGATGGACGCTCCCGAGCGCGAGCGCACAACATCTGAAATCGGTGAGTTGATCATGAAGCAACTCAAGGGACTCGACACAGTGGCCTACATCCGCTTTGCCTCGGTCTATCGCGACTTCAAGGATGTGCGGGAGTTCAAGGAAGAGCTCGAAGGGCTGCTCGAATCGCATCGCATTGGCCGCGGCAAAAAATAGGTTGCCGGCCTCGAAGAAGAACCGACTCGACCCCAAGGCGAATTCCGGAACCGCCGCAAATGCCCGGCGAGCCGGTTCCGCTTCCTGCTCGCACGAAAGGCACAATGCCCGCGCGAGCGATCAGCGAGCGGCCGCTCCAGGCAATGGCCGCAGCGCAGCCAGAAATTGCTTCGCCGTGCGCGTGTTCAGCACATCTTCAGGACCGAGCCAGGCCCGGCGCAATTGCCGTATGCCGTAGGTCATCTTTTCCAGATGACGCGTGTCATGCGCGTCCGTATTGATCACAATTTTGCAGCCGAGTTCTTTTGCCAACCGTAGATCGCGGTCACTCAAATCCAGCCTCTCGGGAGCGGCATTATGCTCCACGGCCACGCCCAGCTCGGCTGCCTTACGCAGTACCTGACCCAGATCGATCTGAAACGGTTCTCGCCGCAACAACAACCGGCCGGTTGGATGGCCCAGGATGCGCGTGTGCGGATTCTCAAGCGCACGCAACACCCGCGCCGTCATCTCTTCGCGCGGTTGTTCAAGCTTTGTGTGAACGCTTGCAATGACGATTTCCATCTGCGCCAGAACTTCATCGTCCAGGTCGAGCGCGCCGTCGCCCAGAATGTCGACTTCAATACCGGCGAAGACGCGTATCTTTCCGTCCATCTGCTCGTCGACCTCACGAATGCGCTTGATGTGTTCGAGCGCGCGCTTCTCGTCCAAACCATTGGTCATCGCCAGGTTTTTCGAGTGGTCGGTGATGGCGATGTACTTGTACCCGCGCTTAAGTCCGGCCTCCGCCATTTCAAGGATTGAGTTGTGCCCGTCGGTGGCGGTGGTGTGCATATGCACATCGCCGCGAATGTCCTTTTCCTCAATCAGTTTTGGCAGCGAGTGCGCGGCGGCGGCTTCAATCTCGCCAAGATTCTCGCGCAGCTCCGGCGGCATCCAATCCATCTTGAGCGCTTTGTAAATATCCTCTTCGGTCGCCGCTGCAACAACGGATTCATCGTCAAGCCGCGCCAGCGACCATTCGCTCAGCGTGTAGCCCATTTTGAGTGCGCGCTGGCGCAGAGAAACATTGTGAGCTTTTGAGCCGGTGAAGTATTGCAGGGCGGCTCCATAGGAGCTTGAAGGCAACAGCCGAACATCCACCTGCAGGCTGTTCGAGAGGTAGAAGCTGATTTTGTTTTCGCCCTTGGCGATGATGCTGTGAATTCCCGGATACGCGGCAGCATGATCCACCGCAGCCTGTGTGTGTCCCGGTTCGCAGGCGGGCCCCGTGACGAGCAGATCCAGATCTCCTTCAGTCTCGCGGCCGCGGCGCAAAGATCCTGCGGGTGTCACTCGCTCAATGCCTGGGAAATCAAGCAGCCACTCTGAAACTGCCTTGGCCGCTTCCTCTGCCTGGTCAATGCGGAAGCGACCGGCAGAGCGGCGGTAGTCTTCAATGCCTTTCTTCAACTTCTCAATCTGCTTCGCGCCCATGCGAGGCAGGCCTTCGAGCTTTCCTGCGTCAATGGCCTGCGCAAGCTGGTCGATGGAGGAGATTTGCGCCGCATCCCACAGCAGTGCAACTGTCTTGGGGCCCATGCCCGGCAGCTTTAGGAGCTCGAGCAAACTTGAACCGTACTTGGCAATCAATTCATCGCGCAACGGAAGTGAGCCGGTATCCGCAATGGCCTGCAGATTGGCAGCCATTCCCTTGCCAATGCCGGGAATCTCCAGAAGGCGGGCCGTATCGGAAACAGCCTCGTTCAGGTCTACCGTGGTTTGCTCGGCGGCATCGGCAGCGCGGCGGTAACTGCGAATGCGGAAACTGTCGCCGCCGTCTATCTCGAGCAGGTCGGCTGTTTCGGCTAAAAGGCGCGCCATGGTGGCGTTGTCCATCGCGTGGTTCTCCGGAATCAGTATCGTCGATGGAGAGGCGGATAGACGAGGAGAGAGGGCGGATCTTCAGGGCAGAGAAATCGTGGAGCACCCGGTTCACGCGATTGGCTTGTGAGATGGAGCCGGTCGGCGCACAATCCATCATCATCCGCGGATTCGCACAACGGACGTGTACTTTCAATGGCAGACGAAGCGGAACGTGGAAAGCGACTCGTCTTCCGCGTCCGCTTCTTCCATCAATCGAGCAGCTAGTTGAAACGCCGAATCCTAAGCGGCAGAATGTGCAGCCACATCCTTCATGCGTGTTACCGCGTCCGCCTGGGGTCCTTTCTGTCCCTGAACAATATCAAATTCAACGTCATCCCCTTCTTTGAGGGTTTTGTAGCCATCCAGTTGAATGGCTGAGTAGTGAACGAACACATCGGGACCGTCTTCACGTCCGATGAATCCGTAGCCCTTGGCGTTGTTGAACCACTTCACTTTGCCTTTGTACTGTGCCACAGGCTTGCCTTTCTTGCGATTGCGGGAATCAAGGCAAGTGTTGCCGGGGAAGCCCCACTGCCTTATGACGGTAAGACGACAGATTCCGGCGAAAGGTTGATTGATGGCTAAAAAAAGTAAGTTACTGGAATCTCTCCTGAGCGAAATCACGCGCAAAAAACGCCCGTTGCGCCCCAAAAACGAAGTGTCACTAACCGGAGGGGACCTTTTTATTTCTTATGCTTACGACCTTGGAGCCTTTTGTAGAGAAGAATGCTGGTCAGCGTTTTGCCGTCCTGGATGGCGCCCTTTTCGATCATTTTCAACAGATCTGACAGCTTGACCAGTCGAAATTCAATCTGCTCATCCTCTTCCGGGTGCGCATCGCCGGCAACCAGGCCCTCGGCGACAAATACAAGCATTGATTCGCCAAGAAAGCCTGGGCTTGCAAAATACTCCACCAGAGGTTTCCATTTGCGAGCTTTGTATCCCGTTTCTTCTTCTAACTCCCGCTTTGCCCCGTCCAGTGGCGACTCACCTGCATCGAGTTTTCCTGCCGGTAACTCCCAAAGATACTGGTTGGCTGCATGCCGGTACTGGCGCTCAATCACTATCCACGGGTCTTTCTTGCTCTTCGAGTTATCCATGGCAAGAATCACAACGCTACCATTGTGGCGAATCACGTCCCGCTCGGCGCGCCGCCCGCTGGGTTCAATCAACGTGTCATGACGTACCTTGAACAGCTTGCACTCAAAGACCACCTCGGAGCTGAGCAGTTGAGCCTGTTCGGAGGACTTCGGGGTGGCAAGTTTCTTTTTCCCCTTTGTGACCTTTCCTTTGACCGGATCTACAGGCTTCTTGGCAGTCTTCTTTTTGGACGGCATGCGGGAAGTTCTCCTCAATCAGCGAAATCAAAGCCAGTATACGCACCCCGTACTGGGCATCCTGCAATCAGGTTGTGCATCGCAGACGCCTCGCATGGCATCCTTATCACAGCCGATTTTCACTCCAGGCATCCTGCTGGGGCTCCCCAAAGGCAAACGATCGGAAAGAGAACGCGTTGGCGACAGCAGACTGTACTCCCATCACTGTGGCTCCGGGTGCGAGCCGGCTCTTCCAGGACTTCTGCTCCGGAGCAGGCGCGGCGCGCGCCTTTTATCCCACTGCAACCGGGAAGGACATCTGGTTCCAGAGCTCTCTGCAGCAGCCTCACATTGACTCGCTGGTGAACGAGCTCGCAGCACAGAATTGTGCAGACCATGCAAAGCCCGGGCTCGATGTTCTGCGTTCAGGTGGCGGAGCCGTTGTAACCGGACAGCAGGTTGGTCTGTTTGGTGGTCCGCTCTACACCGCTCTCAAGGCAGCCACAGCCATTGCGCGGGCGCGGCAGGCAACGGCTGCAGGCCGTCCGCATGCCGCCATCTTCTGGCTGGCAACTGAAGATCACGACTTTGCCGAAATCAATCACGTCACCTTTCCGGGAAAGCGTGACCTTGCAACGCTGAAATATGAGCATGCGCCTCAGGCGCCTGTTCCGGTCGGCGGCGTGGTCATCGACGAGTCCATCGCACCGCTCATCGATCAGGCGTGGGAATTGCTCGGATACTCCGATGCCATGGAAGCTCTGGCGGAGGCGTACAAGCCCGGTAGAACTTTCGCACAGGCTTTTGCCGAGTTCTATTCCAAGGCATTTGCTGCACAGGGCCTGCTGATCATCGATCCGGGAACTCGACCATTGCACGCTCTCGGTGCACCGGTGCTGCACGCGGCAATTGAGCGAGCGGACGAACTGCACGCAGCTCTGTTGGAGCGCAATGCGGCACTAATCGCCGCCGGTTATCACGCGCAAGTGGCCGTCGGTCCGCAATCGAGTCTGCTTTTCCTGCTTGACGCAAAGACCGGCGCGCGCGTCGCACTCAAGCGGCAGCCACCTTCTGCAGAAGAGCCAAATGGAGTTTGGCAGGCGGCACGTGAGCGCTATTCCACCGCGGACCTGGTGGGAATTCTAGCCGCAGAGCCCGAGCGCATTTCTCCGTCCGCCCTGCTGCGTCCCGTGTTTCAGGATTATCTGCTCGGAACGTCGCTCACTATCGGCGGACCGGCCGAGGTCGCGTACTTCGCGCAGTCAGCGGTACTTTTCGAAAAGATCTCCGGTCGCATGACGCCTGTTGAGCCGCGCCTGAGCGCGACGCTGATTGAGCCTGCGGTTGCGGATTTAATGCGCATGCATGAACTCACGCTCGAGCGAGTGATTGCAGAGACCCCAGACAGCCTCGCCCAACTCCTTGCAGCCCGCGCCATGCCAATCGAGGGCAAGAGGTTGCTTTCCAATGCGGGCAACGCACTCGACGCAGAACTCGACCCACTTCTTGCGTGGATGCGAACGGTTGACGAAGGGCTGGGCCATTCGGGCGAGATCTCCGCGCGCAAAATGCGCTACCAGATGAATCGGCTGCGCCGGATGGCTGCCAATTTCCAATTGAAAAAGGAAGAGTCTCTGCGCCGGCATACCGATGCCATTTGTCAGGCTCTCTTCCCCCATGGGACCGCGCAGGAGCGAGTTCATGGTGCAGCCTTCTATCTGGCAAGGCATGGCTTCGAACTCGCCGGGCAACTGGCAGAGAAGGCCGCCGAACCATGCGCCGGACACACGCTCATCTGGCTCTGAACCAATTCCACTCGCAGATTTCCCGCCGCCGCGCCGTATAATCGCCGCGAATGGGGGGAGGTCTTCATGCGGCGTGTTCTGTTGGTTTTCATCATGGTGGGAGTGCTCGCGAGCACGGCAATCGCTCGCGCGCAAAAGAGTGAACCTTGCCCGGTTCCCGGCGAAGACAACTCCTTCATGGGCATACAGACGGTGCGCTTATGGCCGGGTCCCGCACCGGAAGCAAAGGGAACCACCTGCTGGGATGTTCCCACCATGACTGTCTTTGAGCCGCAACCTGGCCATGCCAACGGATCGGCAGTCGTTATCTTTCCCGGTGGCGCATATGTCGGATTGGCGGCGAACCTTGAAGGCGGGCAGGTTGCCGAGTGGTTTACCGCCCGCGGCTTTCGCGCCTTCGTCATCAGTTACCGGCTCAGCTCGCACGGATACATCCTTCCCATTCCGCTGCTTGACGCGCGCCGCGCCATTCAGACCGTGCGTGCCCGAGCCGCAGACTATGACATCGATCCGCATCGCATCGTTCTGATCGGTTTCTCCGCGGGTGGCCACCTGGCAGCGCTGGCAGCCACACAATTTATTCCGGGCAATCCCGATGCGGAAGACCCAATTGACCGCGTCTCCAGTCGGCCCGACTATCTTGTACTGGGCTATCCCTGGATCGGTGCAATTTCGTCGGACACATCGCACTTGAGCTATTGCAAGCTATTCAACGTGATGGATCGCTGTGAAGAACTGCGCAAGAAGTATTCGCCTGACCTTTACGTCACCAAGGACACGCCGCCCACCTTCTGGTACCACACGTTCAATGACCAGACTGTCCCTGTGGAGCAAGGGCTGCGCTTTTACGAAGCGCTGGTGAAGGCAGGCGTACAGGCCGAAGCGCACATCTTTGCGAATGGTCCGCATGGAACGGGATTGGGGAGTGGCGACATGGCATTGGATCAGTGGCCGACCATGCTGGAAACATGGCTGCGATTGCACGGACTGCTCGACAAAGCCAAAGCGGCGCAGTGAAGAGCGGCGTTGTTGCGACTTTTGTGGCGCGGTGATCGTCCTTTGCATCACCGATCATTTTGACTGCCGGTCTGAGAATTTGTCCGGCGTGTCTTCATTTCCCAATTTCTTAGGAGGTCACTGACTCATGAAGTCGGCTCGAAGTGGTTTTCTGTTTGCAGCCCTCGCGGCGCTCGGATTTTCCAATCTGCTGATGTCGCCCATTGTGCTCCATGCGCAAGAGAGCTCGGCCGCAGCACATGAAGCGGGCGATCACAAGAAGGACAGCGACAAGGAAAAGGAAACGCCCATTCCGCCGGAGAAAGCAGTCGCAACGCATCACGAGATGACGCTCGACGGCAAAACGCTGAAGTACACCGCAACTGCCGGAACACTCCTGATTCGCGACCAGGACGACAAGCCGTACGGCAGCATCTTCTACGTGGCCTACACCCTTGACGGCGCCGAACCGGGAACGCGTCCTCTGAGCTTCCTTTATAACGGGGGGCCGGGCTCCGCCACCCTCTGGCTGCACATGGGTTCGTTTGGTCCCATGCGCGTTCAGACAGACAGTCCCAAGCCGACCTCCGGTCCTCCATTCAAGCTGGTGGAAAATCAATATTCGCTGCTCGACAAAACGGACCTCGTCTTCATCGATGCCCCCTTGACCGGCTATTCGCGTGCCGTAGGCAAGGGAACGGCCAAGGACTTCGCGGGCGTCGATCAGGATCTGCGCGCATTTGACCGCTTCATCGTTCGTTACCTGACCGTGAACGAACGTTGGAACTCGCCCAAATTCCTCATCGGCGAGTCATACGGCACCACGCGTTCGGCAGCGCTTGCTGACACGCTCGCCGGCGACGGCGTTCAACTCAATGGCGTGGTCCTCATCTCGTCGATCTTGAATTATTTCGTTGAGGCTCCTGGATACGACTACGAATACATCTTCAATCTGCCCAGCTACGCCGCGGCGGCATGGTACTTTGACAAGATTCCCAACAAGCCGGCCGACGTCAGCACATGGGTGGAGCAGGCGCGCAAGTTCGCCGCCGGTCCGTATCAGCAGGCACTCTTCCTGGGCGACAAGCTTCCTGCCGCGCAGTTCGACGATATCGCCCAGCAGGTGAGCCATTTTACCGGCATGCCTGTCGAGTATGTGAAAGAGGCGAAGCTGCGCATTTCGCCCACACGCTTCCGCAAGGAGGTACTGCGCGATGACGCGAAAACTCTGGGCCGCTACGACATGCGCTTTGAGGGCATCGATCCTGATTCCGCGGGCGAGTACCCCGGTTATGATCCTTCGGATACTGGCATCAGCGGCGCCTTTATTGCGTCACTCCATGACTACCTGCAACGTGACCTGAAGTATGAGTCGACAGACGACTACCGTCCCAGTGCGCGCACCATTGGCCAGTGGGATTGGAATCACCATGCTGCGGGAGGTTTCCGCGGGCGTGCCATGCGAGAACCCTACGTCGCCGGGGACCTGGCCGACGCCATACGCAAGAACCCGCACCTGAAGGTCTTCTCGGCCAACGGTTACTTCGATCTGGCGACGCCGTTCTTCGCTACCGAGTATGACCTCGACCACATGATGCTGGATGAAGGCCTCACAGGGAACGTGGAATTTGGCTACTATCCCTCCGGCCACATGATTTATCTGAATGTGGAGGCGCTGAAGAAGCTAAAGGCGGATCTGGCGAAGTTCATCACCGAACAGACGAAGTAGAAGCACCTGAATGGAAATGGGGCGCTCGCGGCAGGTGCCGGAGCGCCCCAAAATTAAGGCGGGCCGACAATCTGGGGAGTGGAAGGATTCCCGCGATAGTCGGCCCGCTGGACCCTGAACCGGGTCTAGGTGGTACTTTCAGGATAGGCTCATTTGGGTAGAAAGCAAGCCCTAATTCCAGCCCGAACTTTTCTCCGTGACAAGTGTCACAGAGTTCGGTACGTTCAAGCCTGCCTGCGTTGACTAAGGCGCTTCACCTTGATACAAAAAGGTGTTACACCCGCACATCAAATCGGCGATTTCTAGCGCCTAGAACAACCGGATCAGTATGCAACTCATCCTGCAACAACTTGGGGCCCTCATCCTGGAGTCCCTTCCCACCGCCGCGCTCTTTCTGGTGCTGGTCTTCGCTTACCAGATTTTGGTGCAAGGTCCTCTTTCTGAGGTACTTAAGAAGCGCAAGGGAATGACTTCCGGCGCCATGGAAGCTGCTGAGAAGGCCATTCGGGACGCCGAAGCGCGTGCTGCCGAGTACGACGATAAGCTGCGCCATGCCCGCGCTGAGATCTTCAAACTGCGCGAGCAGCGTATGAAACAGTGGGCGGCTGAGAAGGACAATGCCATCGAGAGCGCCCGCAGCGCGGCAAGCGTCAAGGTTGCAAAGGCAAGGGAAATGCTTGAAGCCGAAGCCGCGGCAGCACGGAAGGCCATTGAGGCTACCGGGGCCGATCTGGGCAGACAGGTTGTTCGGGCCGTTTTGCCCATGGCCGCAGGAGGAACCCGTTGAAACCATCCCTGCGCCGAACTGCAATGACATTGTTGGCAGGCGCCTGGCTTTTTGCCGCCTTGCTCGCAATTGGAACCTTCATGCCGCGCGTTCACGCCCAGGAGGCAGGTCCCGCGGAGCAGCCTGTCGCATCCAGCAAAAGCAGTCAGGCTGCAACCTCAGACGAAGCCATAGGTAAGCAGGAGGCGAAATCCGGAAGTTCTGATGAGGATGCCTTCCTCAAGACTCCGATGGTCAGAACCTTCGCCCGCTGGTTCCACATGGACTTGAAGACGGCCGGATGGGTATTTGAAGGCATTAACTCAGCCATCCTCATCCTCGCGATTTTCATCCCCCTGATGCGCGTGATGCCGAAGATTCTGCGCAAGCGCTCGGAAACGCTGCAGGCGGATTTGATTGCCGCCAAAAAGATGACTGAAGAGGCTGGCGCCCGTTTGAAAGCGGTGGAAGCGAAACTCTCAAAGCTGGATGACGATGTGGCAGCCATGCGCCAGCAGATGGAAGAAGAGAGCAAGCAGGATGAGGCGCGCATTAAAGCCGCCATGGTGGACGAGACTGCGCGCGTCGTCGCAGCGGCAGAGCAGGAGATCGTCTCCGCGGCCGTGCAGGCGCGGCGTGGTTTGCAGCAGTTTGCCGCCGACCTGGCCATTGATCAGGCGACGAAGAACCTCGCAATGACTCCGGAGACAGACAAGGCTCTCATCGCGGAATTTGTTTCGAGCGCGGGCCATGCGCAGGGAGGGAAGAACTAAATGTCAGCAATTGCCTCCCGTTATGCCAGCGCGTTTATTGAGGTCGTGACCTCGGAGAAGCTGGACACTGTTGCAGTGGACCGCCAGTTGAATGATTTTCTTGCCACCTGGGATGGAAGTGCTGAGTTGCGCACCCTGTTCTCGAATCCGGCTGTGGCCTCGTCGCAGAAGGTGGCTTTCCTTGACACGCTGAATGCAAAGCTCAAGATGGCTGTTCCGCTGCGTAACTTGATTGCGGTGCTGATCGACAACGATCGGATCATGAGCGTGCACGACGTTGCCGATGCTTATCGCCAGCAGATGCAGGAGCGGCTTGGCATTCGGCAGGCAGAGATTGTTACCGCGCGCGAACTGGATGCCGCGGAGCGCGAAACCCTTGTTGCCGGAGTGGGCAAGCTGGCAGGTTCGCGCGTTGAACCAACTTTCAAACTTGATAAATCCATTCTGGGCGGCACGGTGGTGCGTATTGGCTCGACGGTCTACGACGGGTCAGTGCGCGGACGGCTGGAACGGCTCAGGGAAGAGATGAACGGCTAGCGGACTGATCCGCAGGCCGCAGTAAGGAACTTGAGATGGCGCAGATAAAGGCAGACGAAATTACGCAACTGCTTCGTGAGCAGATTGCCAACTACGATGCGAAGGTGCAGGTCGACGAAGTCGGCACCATCACCTCGCTCGGCGACGGTATCGCACGCATTCACGGACTCGACAAGGTCATGTCGGGCGAGTTGCTCAGCTTTCCGCATGGCATCGCGGGCCTGGCCCTCAGCCTGGAAGAAGATCAGGTCGGCTCCGTGGTCCTGGGTGATTACACCGAGCTCAGCGAAGGTATGGAGGTCAAGCGCACCGGCAAGATTCTCTCCGTGCCCGTTGGACCGGCGATGGTTGGCCGTGTCGTGAATGCGCTCGGCGTACCCATCGACGACAGGGGCCCCATCGCCACCACCGAGACATTGCCCGTGGAGCGCCTCGCGCCGGGCATCATCGACCGCCAGGGCGTGCGTGAGCCGATGGCAACCGGTCTCAAGGCCATCGACGCCATGATTCCTATCGGCCGTGGACAGCGAGAACTGATCATTGGCGACCGCCAGACGGGTAAGACCGCCGTCCTGCTGGACACCATCATCAATAACGCGAAGAACGATCTGATCTGCATCTACTGCGCCATCGGACAGAAGCGCTCGTCCATCGCGCAGGTGGTGCAGACGCTCACCGAGCACGGCGCCATGGGGCACACCATCATCGTGGCCGCATCGGCCTCTGAGCCGGCTCCCATGCTCTATCTGGCTCCCTATGCCGCGACCGCCATGGGCGAGTACTTCCGCGACAGCGGCAAGCACGCGCTGGTGATGTACGACGATCTCTCCAAGCACGCCATGGCGTACCGCGAGATTTCCCTCTTGCTGCGCCGTCCACCGGGCCGCGAAGCCTATCCGGGCGATGTCTTCTATCTCCACTCCCGACTGCTCGAGCGCTCGTCGAAGATGAGCAAGGAGCGCGGCGGTGGTTCGCTCACCGCATTGCCGGTCATTGAAACGCAGGCAGGCGACGTCTCGGCGTACATCCCGACGAACGTCATTTCCATCACCGACGGACAGATCTTCCTTGAATCCGATCTCTTCAACTCCGGTGTGCGTCCTGCCGTAAACGTGGGCCTTTCCGTTTCGCGTGTGGGCTTCTCGGCAGCGATCAAGGCCGTCAAGCAGGTAGGCGCAACGCTGAAGCTCGACCTCGCGCAGTATCGCGAACTGGCCGCCTTTGCGCAGTTCGGATCCGATCTGGATCCGCTGACGCAGAAACAGCTTAACCGCGGCCAGCGCCTCACGGAACTGCTCAAGCAGCCTCAATTCAAGCCGCTCACCTGGCAGCAGATGGTGGTCATTCTCTTTGCCGGCACGCAGGGCTATCTCGACGAGTTTGCGGTCAGCGATATTCGTGCATTCGAGGATGGACTTTACAAGTACTTTGAGTCTGCCCAGAGCGCGCTCATTGAAGAGCTCACGCAGAAGAAGCAGATCGACAAGGACCTGGGCGACAAGTTGCATGCCGCACTGAAGGAATATTCAGCCAACTTCAAGCAGGAGCTGGCAGCCGTAACGGCGTAGGCGAACGACCATGGCAAATGTTTTAGATCTAAGACGGCGCATCCGCAGCGTAAAAAACACGCGGCAGATCACCAAGGCCATGAAGATGGTGGCCGCGGCCAAACTGCGCCGTGCGCAGGAGCGCGCACTTTCCGCGCGACCTTACGCGAAGATGATCACCAGCGTGCTTGAGTCGCTCACGCGGCGCGTCGATTTGTACGACGATCAGACCGGCAATTTACGGCATCCGCTGTTCATCACCCGTCCTGAAAAGCGCATCCTCCTCATCGTGGTCAGTGGCGATAAGGGCTTTGCGGGCGCTTTCAATGCCAATGTGCTCAAAACCGCGTTCCACTTCATCTCAATCAGCTCCGGCAAGGAGATTGATGTGGAGGCGGTGGGCCGTAAGGGGCGCGACCAGATGCGCCGCAAATATCCACTGGCGGTCTATTCAGAACACACCGACGAAAACGGTCACGTAACGCGCACCAGGCAGCGCAAAGCGGAGATTGAGGTTACCGGCGATCATCCCGGCATGCTTGAAAAACTGGAGCTGAGCCGTGTCTCCAAGCTGGCACACGACATCATCCGCCGTTATATCCACGAGGAGATCGACTCCTGCTACCTCGTCTACAACGAGTTCAAGTCAGTCATCGCGCAGCGTCTGGTTGTTGAGCAGTTGCTCCCGCTCATCAAGATTGGCTCTGCCCGCATGGCGGAAGCGGTCGAGTTCAGCAAGGAAGAGCGTGAGCGGGCGGCCAGGGCGGCCGCCTCGGCTGGAATCGAGGTCGAACCGGCCGACACCCGAGAAGCGGATGAAGAGGCAAAGAAGTTCGGTACCTCGGAAGTTGATTACATCTATGAGCAGCCGTCAGAAGAGCTCTTTGCCGGCCTCATTCCGCAGTACGTAACCTCCATGCTCTATCACGCGATGACCGAAAGCGTGGCCGCCGAGCAGGCCGCCCGTATGACGGCAATGGACTCGGCCACCAACAATGCATCGGACATGATCGACGGGCTTACGCTCACCATGAACCGCGTGCGCCAGGCGGCCATCACCAAGGAAATTATCGAAATCGTCAGCGGCGCAGCCGCTCTGTAGCAACATTCGGAAGGCAGACAATGGCAGAAAACATCGGCAAAGTAATTCAGATTTCCGGCCCGGCGGTCGACGTGCAGTTTGAGGAAGCGACCATGCCGGCCATCTATCAGGCGCTGCGCGTGACCAGCGAAGGCTTCGACGTACCCGTGCCCATTGACGTCATCCTCGAGGTGCAGCAACACCTGGGCGAGGGTCGTGTGCGCACCGTCGCCATGGAAGCCACAGACGGCATGGTGCGCGGCATGAAGGCCATCGATACAGGCGGCCCCATCCAGGTTCCGGTGGGCAAGGAAACGCTCGGCCGTGTCATCAACGTAATCGGCGCACCCGTGGACAATCTGGGCCCCATCGGCGAGAAGATGCGCATGCCCATCCACCGTCCAGCTCCGCTTTTTGACGAGCAGTCGACGACTGAAGAAATGTTCGAAACCGGCATCAAGGTCATCGATCTCATCCAGCCGTTCCTCAAGGGCGGCAAAATCGGCCTCTTCGGCGGCGCCGGCGTCGGCAAGACCGTTGTCATCATGGAACTGATCAACAACGTGGCCAAGAACCATGGTGGCTACTCCGTTTTCGCAGGCGTGGGCGAGCGCACCCGCGAGGGCAACGATCTCTGGACTGAAATGACCGAGTCGGGCGTCATCAAGCCCGGCACATGGCAGGACTCCAAGGCCGCCCTGGTCTATGGCCAGATGACAGAGCCGCCCGGAGCACGTCTCCGCGTGGCGCTCACCGGCCTCACGGTTGCAGAATACTTCCGCGATGTCGAAGGTTCGGATACGCTGCTCTTCATCGACAACATCTTCCGCTTTACGCAGGCAGGTTCTGAGGTCTCCACGTTGCTCGGCCGTATGCCGTCCGCCGTGGGTTACCAGCCCAACCTCGCCACAGAAATGGGCGAACTGCAGGAGCGCATCACCTCCACCAAGAAGGGTTCCGTCACCTCGGTGCAGGCCGTCTATGTGCCCGCCGATGACTTGACCGATCCCGCACCGGCAACCACCTTTGCTCACCTGGATGCAACAACCGTGTTGAGCCGTCCACTGTCGGAACTCGGCATCTATCCCGCCGTTGATCCGCTTGCCTCGAGCTCGCGTATTCTCTCCGCGCGCATTGTCGGCCAGGAGCATTACGACGTGGCCCAGGGCGTGAAGAAGATCCTGCAGCGCTACAAGGACCTGCAGGACATCATCGCCATTCTCGGCATCGACGAACTTTCTGAAGAGGACAAGCTCACTGTGGCTCGTGCGCGCAAGGTGCAGAAATTCCTTTCGCAACCCTTCCACGTGGCCGAGCAGTTCACCGGCATCCCCGGCAAGTACGTCAAGATTGCCGATACGGTGCGCAGCTTCAAGGGCATTATCGACGGCAAGTACGACGATATTCCTGAGCAGGCCTTCTACATGCAGGGCTCCATTGATGACGTGCTGGCTAAGGCCGAACAGATGAAGGCAACCGCGTAAAGCAGATCAGGGTTCACAGTTCTGAGAATCAACGCTCGGCCTGTGAACTCTTGAACGGATGAAGAGCAACTTTGAACCATGAACTGTGAACTAAGACATGGCTGAAGCAACCACAAACCAAATCCGCGTCCGGCTCGTCACTCCAGAGCGCGTTCTCTTCGAGCACTTCGCAACGTCCGTCGAACTGCCGTCCAAGTCCGGCTATATGGAAGTGCTCTACGGCCACGCTCCGCTCATGGCGGAACTCGGCGCAGGCGATGTGACGCTCAACGGCGGCCCTGAAGGTATGGAACGCTACAACGTGAGCTGGGGCTTCGTGGAAGTCCTGGGCGACCGCGTCACCATCCTTGCAGCCGACGCCTTGAAGCCTTCCGAAATTGACCTTACCCGTGCCGAAAAGCAGCTCGACCGCGGCCAGGAAGAGTGGAAGCAGGCCGGCGACAGCGAGGAAGCCTACACCGAAGCTCTCCGCGTGATTGCAGAAGCCGAAGCCAAAATCTCCTCGGCAAAAAATCAGTAACCGCGTTTCAGACACATTACAAAGCCCCGCTCCGGCGGGGCTTTTTTGATTTTGAAGGAGAAACATCACTTATTTTCTTCTTTAAACGCCGCACGTGAAATCTGCCCGAGCTTCAGCTCGTGCACAGAGTGTTTCCTCCTCATTTTCGAAATAAGCCCACATGAAAGAAAGTTGATTATTCCGAGAATGCGATTCAGTACTGGGAATCGAAATCGGCCGTGACTTCCCGTAAAGGCGCACCATCCAAACATCGGCAACGTCTTCTCTCTCCTTGTGCTCCGGCCGCAAAGTGAAGTGAATGTGATGGCCAAGTTCATGAAAGAATACATCGCCGAGCAAACTAGACCGCAGGACTCGAGACCTAAGCCATAAGCCTTTTTCCCAATGCCCAAAAATGTTGTCTACAAACATCTCAATCCACGCCGGCTCGTTTCCGTGCGCGGGATGATAAAGACCCAGAGCTTCAATTCTCTTTACTTTTTTCCCTCTGGATCGTGTGACTGCCCGTCGAACCGCGCGAGGTTGTGCCTGTCTGTTCGTTAAAACAACCTTACCCAATCCTCGAATATATTCTGCCGGCGTCCACTCCACCATGTGGGCAATGACCTTTTCCACCGGAAACGGTGGCGAATATCCCACGTAGCGACTTTCGATATCCGGGCGTTTCAAAGCCTTCGCGATCGATAGATCTGGATCGACGTCTTGGGCCGGCTTAATCATGAGATGCAAGCCGATTGTACCTCGCGGATTTTTACGGTTCCTCTTTAAGAGCTTTGCGGAACCCCCGCAAATGTACGAGAATGGCCTTCGAATTTCCTGGGAGGAAATCTTGCTGCGAAAGCTATTGATCATTTGCGCTCCTGTTTCTGTTTGTAGGTAAGGCTTCGGCTCAGGAACCATTTCCCCCCACCCACATCGATACCTTCACCGGTAAGCCGCGTCTTGTTGTCCTCTCTGATATCGGCAACGAGCCAGACGATCAGATGTCCTTCGTGCGACTCATGCTGTACTCGAACGAGTTCGACATTGAAGCAATGATCGCCACCACATCGACATGGCAAAAGACCGCGACTCACCCCGAAACCATGCGCAAAATCGTCGATGTCTATGGCGAAGTGCGCCCCAATCTTCTTCTCAACGCGAAGGGGTGGCCCGAGGCCGCCGAACTCAAGAGCCACATCTTCACCGGTCAATCCGCCTATGGCATGGCCGCCACCGGCGCCGGCAAAGACTCTGAAGGCGCGCAGGCAATTGTGCATGCAATTGAACGCAGCGATCCACGGCCACTCTGGATCTCCGTCTGGGGCGGCGCCAACACACTCGCGCAAGCGCTCATCGATCTCCGCAAAACCCACACGCCCGAGCAGATGGCAACCCTCGTCGCCAAACTCCGTGTCTATTCCATAAGTGACCAGGACGACGCAGGCTCATGGATTCGCCGCCAGTTTCCCAGCCTCTATTACATCGTCATCCCCACACGGCCTGACGGCGCCTCGTATTACTACGCCACCTGGACTGGCATCAGCGGCGACAAGTTTTATCGCAATGGGGAAGGCGCGGATTTCTCTGAAGTCACCAACGAGTGGCTCGACCAGAACGTTCGCAGCAAAGGCCCGCTTGGCAAGATGTACCCAAAGTACATGTTCATCATGGAAGGCGACACACCGTCCTTCCTCAACCTCATTGACAATGGCTTGAACGCATACCGCCGGCCAGATTGGGGCGGCTGGGGCGGCCGCTATATCAACCTCGAGCCCTACGGTGAAACCCATCCCATCTGGACGCAGGGCGGCGACGAGTTCCGACGCTTCACCTCGCAGGACACAGTGGTTGGCATCGATGGTAAGGTGCACACTTCCGACCAGGCTTCCATCTGGCGCTGGCGCAACGCATTTCAGAATGACTTCGCCGCCCGCATGACGTGGACCGTCGCCGACTTCGCCCACTCCAACCACGCGCCTCAAGTCCTCGTGAACGGTAAGAGCGGTTCCGGCCCCATTGACATCGATGTCAAAGCAGGAGATACCATCACGCTCGATGCCGCTGGCACCACGGATCCCGACGGCCAGAAGCTCTCCTATCACTGGTTCCACTACGGCGAAGCAGGCATGGCCGATGGAAACCTCTCTGCCATCACTCTGAACGATGCGGACTCAGACAAGGCCTCGGTACATGTGGATGCGGTCTGCCGGCCCGACTGGCTTCCGTTTATCCCCTGCAAGGGCGATGGAGTCGCCCATGTGATTCTTGCCGTTACGGATGACGGATCACCAGAAATGACCAGCTACCGCCGCATCATTCTGCACGTACATGCTTCGTCAGCAGGCAAGTAGCCCGGCGCACTGTGCAAGACGCCAGGAAACCGCCTACAATGCCATTGGATATGGCCAAAGGCAAAGACAAGCTGATCGAGGTAGCCTGCCCCGATTGTGGCGCAATGATCAAGATTGATGCCGCAACCGGCGCCGTTGTCAGTCACACCTCTGCTCCGCGCAAGCGCACCTTTGAGGATCTGGAAACGGCCGCCAAAGCAATGCGCGAACACGACGACCGCAAAGAGTCCATCTTCCGGCAATCGGTCGACGCAGAGAAAAACAAGGAAGACCTCTTCGAAAAGAAATTCGCCGAAGCGCTGCGTAAGGCAAAGGATGCGCCGGACGAGAAACCATTTCGTGTGTTTGATCTGGATTGAACGAAGGAGAAAATATGGCAAGTATTGCGGTTGCAAAACTGGTGAAGCGGTCAGGACACGAAGAAGAGGAAATTGATTGGGTCAAGATCGCCGCAGGCGGCTCGCTCGTGGCCGCAGGCCTCTTGGTACTCACCGGCAATCGCAAGTCGGGCGTGGCTGCTGCCGCGGCCGGAACGGCTCTTGCTGTGCTCGACCAGCAGCCCGTCATCCGCAAATGGTGGAACCAGATTCCCGGTTTCGTCGACCAGTTGCAGGGCTTTCTTGGCAAGGTGCAGGTAGCCGTGGACGAAGTGGCCGCCAAGCGTGAGGCGTTGCGTCAGGCGCTCAAGCAGGATTAGTACTCAAACTCACTCGAATGCGTACGCGCGGCTAATTCTTCCGTTCCACCAGATAAAGCGCCACAGATTTCAATCCATCGGCGCGCGAGCCATACGGCTCCAGCGCCGCAAACGCCTCATCAATGAGGTTGGCGGCATCGCGGCGGCTTTGCTCAATACCAAAGACTGCGGGCCATGTCGCCTTTTCCGTGGCCAGGTCTTTGCCCGCCGTCTTTCCCAGCTGAGCCGAGTCCACGGTCATGTCGAGCACATCATCCACAATCTGAAATGCCAGCCCGGCTTTTCTGCCGAATAGGTCAAGTCGCGCAACATCCTCTGCAGTGGCGCCCGCATATACGCCTCCTGCCACCACGCTCACGCGGATCAGCGCGCCGGTCTTGGCCCGATGGATGGCCTCAACCAGCTCCGGTGTCGGCTTCTGGTGTTCGCTTTCAATGTCAATCACCTGGCCGCCGATCATTCCGTCAACTGTGCCGATCGCATTAGCCACCAGGCCAACAATCTGAACCGTTGCCGCAGGAGGACAGTCAAGTCCGGCCAGTACTTCAAAAGCGCGCGTCTGCAGTGCGTCTCCGGCCAGAATCGCGATCGCTTCTCCGAAAACCTTATGGCAGGTTGGTTTTCCGCGCCGCAAATCGTCATTATCGAGCGCCGGCAAATCGTCATGAATCAGCGAATACGTGTGAATCATTTCGATGGCCGCGCCAAGCCGCTCAATGCCGGCAGGCACATGTCCGGCAATCGTCGCCGCTGCCTGCATCACCAGCACCGGCCTCAGCCGCTTGCCGCCGGCAAATGTTGAGTGGCGCATGGCGCCGTGGATCGAAGCGGGGATTGTGCCAGTCAGAGGCAACAGCGCCTCAAGCGCCTTATCCGTCAAATCGGCGCCTTCCTGAATAATCGACTTTACGTCCGCTGGCATAGCCTCATGATAAATGAGCTGGCAGGAGTTTTCTTTCCACGAAGAAGAGCGCAATCAGGCAAACAAGAGAGAGGCCACTCAGCCAGCGTGCAGCAATGCCGCTGCCAGTCACTTGCCAATCGATGCGCAGGTCGCCATGGCCGGCAGTGACAGGCACCGCAATAAGTCCGTCGTTGCGTTCCGGTAGGTGATCGAGCGTCGTGCCGTTCAGCGTAATGCGCCATGCAGGATAACTGCGCAGCCGAACAACCAGAAATCCTGGTTGAGGCGCGTCGAAATGCACAAGAAGATGCTCGGCCGCGGGCCTTCCAGTATGGGTGATGGGAAACGTGGCCATGCAGCCGCCTTGTGTCTTGTTCCACTGCAGCGTGCCGTCGTCCTGAGCTTTGCCTAGTGGGGTTTTAGCCGAAGAAGTCAGACACGAATCGGGAAGGTCGAGTGCGACGAGAGAATTATCCGCGAAGGATGGCGCGTATTCATCGGTTCCCTCAAAGCCGGTGCGCGCGGCAAAGTCCTGTTGCATGGCACGGGGCGTGTCCTCTGGATAGCACGCCTGGAAAAAGAAATGGCATTCCACCAGCGTGACGCAGGCCATCGCCAGCCCCATCCCAATCAATGAAATCCGCCGCAGCCGTGGCCTTTCAATCCAAAGCGCGCTCGCAAAAAAGATGCCCAGCGGTGCCTGGATCGTGATGAGCCAGCGCCATGGGAATTGGAGAAAGCGCATCTTGGGCAGCAGGTCCCAGATGGGCACGGAGACGGGCAATTGCAGCAGAAGTACTACGGCAGGGATTAAGGCAAGTGGCGCCCACACGGATCGCGGGCCAGGAAGCCGTTTGCGCCGCCAGGCAATCAACGCGCACAAGACCGTGGATGCAAGGAGCAATGTGCCAACTACAGATACCCTGAATAACTCCGCGTCATGTTGTGCAAAGGCAGAATCGGCGTGACGCGCGAAGATCCAGCTGTCTTCCACGCGTGTGCCGGGGTCTGACGTTGCTTCGCGCTCGTTCACCCACTTCTGCTGCACAATCGCCGGCAACAGATAAATGCTTGCGAGGCTGAGACCCAGAATCACCGCAGCCGTCGCGCGCAGGATTGGAGCCCATGAGCGCCGCATCAGCGCACTGCCCAGTGCCACTGCTGCCAGCAGGTAGGAAGTCATTACCCCAAGCGGAACATCGGAAAACCACGCGCCAGCCAGTGCAAGGGCCAACCCTGCCGTTGAGCCGTCCAATGCGCGTCGCGCAATGGAGCCGCGTGGGTTCTGATCGCGCAACAGGAAGAACAGCACCAATGGAATCCAGATGCCGCCTGCAAGTTCGCCGAAGGCCGTCCGTTCATAAGCGTTAAACAGTGAGTAGCAGGAGATGAGTGCAACACTGCCTGCAATTGTCGCCGGCCCGCGCTGCATCACCAGCCGCGCCAGGGCATACGTAGCCAGGCCCGCGCCAGCCAGCAACAGCCATGTCATCGCAATCGAAACGGAAGGCCATCGAAGGAAAAATCCCAGTGCGGCGCCCAGCATCCAGGTCAGAGGTGGATAAAAAATGAACCGTGGCTCGCCTGCCTCGTAATTGGGGCTCGGAGCCCAGTGTGGATACAGCACGCCCTGTTGCCAGCTCGCGTGCGCATCAAACCATGAAGCCAGGTGGAAGTCGAAATCGTGCCCGCATGACCCACCGCGCACCATCTCAGGCGCGATGGCCAGAAGCGCCGCAAGCGCGATGATTGTGGGTCCGGCCAGCGCGCGAGCGCGGGCCGATAGTCGCGGGTTCATGGAATCAGGCGCAAGGTGTGTGTCGTTTCTGCGGCCACCGCTCCCGGCGTAAACGGAAACGCAAACGTCGTGCCGTCATACCAATCCTTCCACTGGTCGCGAAAGTAAGGGCTGAGTGGATTTCCGCTTTCACCGAGCACAATATTTTCCGTGGATCCATCCACGTTGCTCCAATCCATCGTGAATCGTTGCGACGGACCAAAACTGCGGCCAACCTGCTTTACGGTGACGGTGTCGCCGCGCAATGGTTGTGGCCCGGTTCCGGCCACGCGGCCAACCACGGGCAGGAATCGCGCCAAGGGGTGTTCAATGTCCACCACGTGCCAGTTTCCATAAAGCCAGTCAGCCGGGTCGGCAGGCGCGTGATTCGTTTGCATGGCCTTCTTCACCGCATCGGTGAGCAACGCGTCCCAGTCGGCGTATCCCTTCGGAAGCCATCCTGTCTTGGCGCGCATGATGATCTCTTCCTCGGCAAAATCCGATTCCGCCCAGTTATACGCCTCGGCGTCTTTGCCAAGCTTCGGCTCCAGAATCATAGGCCAGAATGCCTTGCGGGTCTCCACCACCAGTGAGGCAGCGGCCGAATCGGTCGTGAGTCTGCCATCCCATCGGCGCATCAGGTCAGACGCGTCGTGCAAACGCTCGTCGGCCCCTTCCGTGTGGTCAATCGCATACGCAAACCGGTGCGCCAGCTCCTGATCCACTTCGCTGTATACATCGGTTTGCAGAGCCAGCATATCCTGAGGCTTCAGACCGTTGCGTCCCTGCAAAACCTTGAAGATTCTCTGTGCGCGATAGGGTTCCGCCCATTCCAGCGTAAGCGGATAAGGAGTCTCGTCCGTGGTCACGCGTGAGTTCGCCGTTGCCAGTAATCCCGAGGCCGGATCCAGCGCATTGGGCAGATCGTCGTAGGGAATGTATCCACTCCACTCGTGTTTGTCGTCGCTGATGGGTACGCCCGCAAGTCCGCCGGGCCGCAATGGAATTTGGCCAATCGCATGGTAGGCAATGTGACCCTGGTCGTCTGCATACACAACGTTTTGCGTGGGCCAGTTCCAGGTTTCCAGCGCCGCGGAAAACTGCTTCCAGTTGGCGGCCGTATTCAGCTCGTGGAGCGGAATGGAATTAAGCGCGGGGTCGTAAAGTGTCCATGCCAGCGCGATGTGCCGGCTGTCATCCTTCAGCAGAGGATCAAGCAGCGGGCCGTGGCCTGTGCAATCGACATCGACGGTTGTATCGGGACGGCCACGCACATGAATCACTTCCTTATCGGCCATCAGCGGCTTCCACGTGCCGTCCGGTGCCTTGTAATTGCCTTTGCCGTCCAGCGTCTCCACGTAAAGATCCTGCACGTCCGCATACAACGCGGTAAAGCCCCATGACACATGCTCGTTGTGCCCAGCCACCACAAATGGCATGCCCGGCAGAGTTACGCCTTCCGCATGAAATCCCGGAGCCTCAAGGTCCGCCATATACCAGATGTTCGGTACGGTCAGGCTCAGATGCATATCGTTCGAAAGCAGCGGTTTTCCACTGGCGGTGTGCGCGCCAGACACAACCCAGTTATTTGAGCCGGGCACGCATCCATCGCAACGACCTGCTGAAAGCAATGCACGCAACTCCTTCAAATCTTCCGGTGTTTCGCGATGCGCCTGTGCGCGGTCGTCCTCATCATCGTCGTCCGCTGTTACCGGTCGGCGTTGTGGATTCGGGGCATTCTCCAAGTCTCCGGTCGGAGGATGATCTCGCCAGGAACCCACTGGATAAAGGTCGGCCTCAAGGCGCGGATTATTCAGGTCGTGGGCAATCCGCTCGCGCGACAGCTTTGTCAGCCAATGCGTATCCAGCGTCTGCACCATCATCATTCCTACCGAGATTGAGTCCGCCCCCGTCCAGGGCTTCGGACGATAACGCAGCAGCTTGAATTCCGGCGGCAAATCCTTCTCGTGCGAAGCAATAAAAGCATTCACGCCACGCGCGTAGTCGTCCAGATACACACGGTCTGCCGTTGGCATCCGCTCATAGATACGCTGTGCAGTCTTCTTGAAAAGCAGTACCCGCTGCGCAATATCGTGCTTCAGCAGTGACGGTCCCATCACCTCGGCCAGGTCGCCATTCGCGTTGCGGCGAAACGCATCCATCTGCCACAAACGGTCCTGTGCCGTTACGTACCCCTGCGCGAAGAAAAGATCGTGTTCGCTCTCCGCCTCAATATGCGGAGAACCATGCGTGTCGCGGCGCACCACAACCGGCGCGTGCAGCCCGGCCACACGTAATTCGCCATCCAGCTGCGGGAGCGCGGCCACCGTAATTGAATGGAGCCACCACACGCCAACGGCGCAGGCAATCAGTAGGAGAACTGCAAGCCCGCAGACGGACCACAAGGAAATGCGCAGCCATCTTCTTCCACGTCGTGCTGGCGGAGTTTTGGCCGGGAAGTTCCTTGGCAGGTCAGCATTTGGAGGCGTCGGCATCGCTCTCACACAGAATAACCCTCGCAGCATCGCGCCTGCCAGCCATGCTGCACGGTACGCAGTCTTGGCAAATGGTCAGGCTGCAGCAGGCGCCTTCGGCTTGCGACGGTAAATCAGGATGATGGCCACAAGCAGCAGCAGACCAATCAGCAGAGACATCAGGCTGCCTTCCGGGCCCACGGTTCCGCCGCTCATCACAGGATTGCCGGTAGGCTGGGCTGAAAACAGGTGGCCTTCCGCCACCAGTCCGCTGTCCGGCGTTCCATAAAAATACGTCTCCGCCCAGTCCCATGCCGCGTGGCAACCAATGGCCCACCACGCTGACCCTGTAAGCCGCACACTCACACAAAACACCAGTCCAATTGCGGCCGCGGCAAAAATGCCAATCGGATTTTCACCATGATTCCCGGTGTGCCAAAAACCAAACAGTGTGGAAGTAACCCAGGCGGCCTGCCAGAATCCCGCGCTCTTTGAGCGCAGATGATGCAGCGCGAGGCACGGCACCAGTCCCAGCAGCGCCATCAGATAAACGCCCCATGCACTAGAGCTGGGTTCAGTGAGCAACAACTGCATGCACACTGCGCTCACCACCACAAACGCCCACCAGAAATTGATGCCGCCCTCCAGTGTGTGCAGCAGAAAGCAGCGAAACGCGCCTTCTTCCAGAAATCCCGTCAGCAGAAAGGCAATTGCCCACAACGCCGCATACGAGACGATTTGCGAGACTGTGAGCGTCGTTGGACTGATCTGCATCCAGTTTCCGGCCCACAGTGTGCCGGTCAGCGCAGAGAGAGTCAGAAATCCCGCCACTGCGCCCGACGCGAAACGCCAGCCAGGACGCCGGTCGCGGAAATAGTAGTCAACGATTGATCTGCCCTGCAGCCGCACCACTATCAGGCCCGCGCCCGCAACAGCGGCAAGACCAAGTGCCTCTCCGACAATCGCCGTCGTTGCCGAGAATTCCAAGTTCGCCAGATCCGGATAGAAGGCCAGCGCGATGGTGTTCAGCGTCAGTGAGAACAGGCGGTAGAAGAGATAAAACAGAACAACAGCCCAGCCTGAACGAAGTCCGTTTTCGCCAAGAATGGCCCATTGCACCCACCCAGCGGGGTCCCTGCCCGGCCCCTTTGCGGGGGGCTCCGGCATCCCGGTAGCTGCCGGATCTTCAAACGGGAGCTTGGGAGCTGAATCGGAATCAGTCGGGGAAAAGCGCAATCCCGGGCTCATGCACCTTCCTGTAGTGTCTGGAGAGTCGCTGTTGCATCATTCTATCGAAATCAATGCATTGTACGTCGCGGATCAATGAAAGGTTTCATTGGCAAATGCAGCCCCTCATGCCTTGACACAACGCTCCCCTGCCTTGATGCTTAACTTTCCGGTTTTTTCCGGCTCTCATCTTTCACCAGGTGGTCTCACGTTGCGGGTTCGCGTCTTTTACCACGACAAATGCTTTGACGGAGCGTGCTCCGCATCTCTGTTCACGCGGTTCCATCGGGAATGCGTCCTCCCTGAAGCCTCCTACGAGTATCACGGTCTTGTGCATCGCGCGGGCGCGCTTTTTGACGAAAGCGAATTTACCGGTGACCAGAACGCCATTGTCGACTTTAAATACTCGCCCTCGCCGCGCATCACCTGGTGGTTTGATCATCACCAGTCCGCGTTCCTCACGCCGGCTGATCAGGAAGACTTCAGGGCATGCCAGCAGAATCCCGATTGCGCGCGCCGCAAGTTCTTCGATCCCAATTACACCTCGTGCACAAGTTTCCTCGCCCACATCGCATCCACACGATTCGGCTTTGACACAAAGCCCGTCGCCGACCTGATTTACTGGGCCGACATGGTGGACGGCGCAAAATACGAGAGCCCCGAGTCCGCCGTGGAAATGGCTGCGCCGGCCATGAAGCTCACCCTCATCATTGAGTCCACGCAGGACCCCGAGTTCATTCCGCGTCTCATCCCCTTGCTCACTGAAATGCCGCTCGCGGAGGTGCTCACCCAGCCCTTCGTCGCATCTCTGCTGCCGCCGCTGCTTGAGCGCCATCAGGAAGCCATCGAACTCATCCGCTCCCGCAGCGAAGAGAAAAACGGAACCATCTTCTTTGACATCACGGATCGCCAGCTCGAGGGCTACAACAAGTTCATCCCCTACTACCTGCACCCGCAGGCCACTTACTCCATCGGCCTCTCCAAGTCGAGCTTCCGCACCAAGGTCTCCGTCGGCTCCAATCCCTGGACCAAGGCCGACCCGGCCAAGATGGTCAACCTCGCGCACATCTGCGAGCGCTACGGCGGCGGCGGACACGCCCGCGTCGGCGCCATCAGCTTCCCGCCCGACCGCGCTGATGAAGCCCGCAAAGCCGCAGCTGAAATCGTCGCCGAGCTCCGCGCCAAAAATCCCCTCGCATAAGCTGCATGCAATGCCAAATTTGAGCAAATTTCACTAATTTGCACGGCCGGTGAAACGACTTTGGCTACAATATGCGCGCCCAACCGCACATCCACAGCAAGGAAACTCTCGCCGTTTTTTGCGTCTCCATTTGCACCCTGAAATCCGCCACAAATTCCGCGCCAGAATTACGCAAAATCGCCAGGTCTATCCAGCAATTCCAGCGCACACTTGAACGAATCCCTGACCTCCTGCGAGCGAAAAGCGAGCGTCTACCGCACCGCAGGTGCACTTTGAACCCTGAACCCTTAACTCTGAACTGCAGCCAGCCCGAGTTCCCCAGCCCGCTTCTTCATCGCCTCCAGGCAGAACGCGATGTGCGCATCCAACTCCACACCAAGCTCCGCCGCGCCCTGGTACACGTCCTCGCGGTTCACGCCCTTGGCAAAGGCCTTGTCCTTCAGCTTCTTCTTCACGCTCGGCACTTCCACATCGGCAATCGCCTTGGTCGGCTTCACCAGCGCGCACGCCGTCAGAAATCCCGCCAGCTCGTCGCAGGCAAACAGCGCCTTGTCCAGATGCGTCACCCGCGGCACGCCCGAGTACTGCGCATGGCCCAGAATCGCCGTCCGCATCGCCTCCGGCCAACCCAGCCGCTCCAACTCCTTCACTCCCACAAACGGATGCTCCTCCTGGGTGGGGTGTTTTTCATAGTCAAAATCGTGCAGCAGGGCAGTGGTCGTATAAAGGCGCACAAATCCTGCCCTTTCCTCCCCCGTCAGACCAGTCCGATCCGCTTCCGCCTCTCCGCAAGCCGTAACGCAGGCCTCCACGGCCAGCGCATGCTTGCGCAGGCTCTCGCTCTGGGTCCATTCAGTCAGCAGTTTCCAGGCCGCCTCGCGGCCATAACGGGAATTGAAAATGGGCTCTTCACTCATCGGAAAAAAGATCTCCAAGTTGCTGCATTTGGTTCGTGAATCTTCGGGTTTCGTTGGGTATCATAGGGAAGACTTAGGTTTGACCCTAATTTTCTACTTGACAATTATGGTTCCCACCCCCGAAATTAGCACATATCGCGATGCAAGTAAGCATCGTCGGGAGCACGCTCTGGCTCTCCGCAACCAAGACATGGCAACCACCCTCGTTAGTGTGGAATCACGGGAAGTTGTGCGCTGTGATTTTTGCAGCCTGGTGCAGTACAGGACCAGCAACTCCCTATGTCGGAAATGCCGCAAGCCCTTGGACATCGAGGAGCCTGCCCCCCTTACCCCTCAGCTTGTGACAATGCCGGCTGTGCCTTCCAGCGCGGAGGCAGGCCTGCAGGTGGCCGCACAGGTGCGGGAGATTCGCCGTGCGCGGCACCTAAGCCAGCGTCAGCTCGCAGGCCGCATGCAGGTTCCGCGAACCTATATCTCGAAAATCGAGAATGGCAAGGCGGTTCCAACGCTCGGTTCGCTGGAACGCCTGGCAAGGGCACTCGAAGTCGAGATTTCGCAGCTGGTGCGTGATTCGCGCAGCCGCCGCGAAGAGGAAGTGGCAGCGATTATGGCCGATCCGTTCCTGGCTGAAGTCGCAACTCTGCTCCCGCAACTCGATTCGCTCCATCGCACCCTGTTCTACGGTTCTGTCCGCGACGCGGCAACCGGCCGGCGTCGCACCGCGTAAGCGGGGCATAAACGGTGGCCCGGCGTGGCCGCCGTTGCACCCCTGCGTAAGCTGAGCGGCAGTGATGCCTGAGCCGGGCGTAAGCCCGCGACAGGTATCGCTCTCGGCGGCTTTTCCCGCGGAATGCGGATGTCCCGGTCAACGGTCACCCTTGTGTGTGACAGGTCTCCGCCGCGTCTTTGCGGGCTGCGGGCGCATGTGCTACGGTCGATGATGCCGACCCTCGCGATGTGCGAAAGGGGGCTGAACCTCCGGCACTTCCGGTTCCGGATTGATTTCAGCCGGGCGTTTGAGCGCCTGACGGTTATCCCTGGAGCCTTGGGCGCCACGGGCGCAAGGGCCATATACCCGGTTGCGAGGCATCTCCTTGGAATTGAGTTCAACGCTGCGCATCGACGAGCTTTCCGCGGACGAACGAGCAGTGTATGCAGAGCTGAAGCCCGAGCGGCTGCCCGAACACGTCGCCATCATCATGGATGGCAACGGACGCTGGGCAGGACGACGCTCGCTCAAGCGCTTCCTCGGCCACCAGCAGGGCGCCAAGAGCGTGCAGCTCGTTACGGAGACCGCCTCTCGCATCGGTCTTCCCTGGCTTACGCTCTACGCTTTTTCGCTTGAGAACAATCTGCGCCGCCCGCGTGCGGAAGTGAACTTCCTCATGCGATTGCTCAAGTCCTATCTTGAGAGCAACGTGCAGCGCATGATGGACAACAACGTCCGCATTCGCTACATCGGCCGCACCCACGAGCTGCCGCCGGAAGTGCAGGACAAGATGCAGTGGGCCGCCGACATCACCGCCCGCAACACAGGCACCACCCTCACGCTCGCCCTCAATTACGGTTCCCGCTCTGAGATGGTCGATGCATTTCGCGGTCTCTCCTCGGAGATGAAGCGCCGGAACCTCTCCATGGAACACATCACCGAGGAGGACATCCACCGCCATCTCTACACGGCGCACATGCCCGACCCCGACCTGCTCATTCGCACCTCGGGAGAGATGCGTATCTCCAACTACCTGCTCTGGCAGATCGCTTACACCGAAATCTTCGTCACTGACCGTCTCTGGCCGGATTTCCGCGGCATTCACCTGCTTGAAGCCATCCGAGACTTCCAGGGCCGCGAGCGCCGCTACGGCGGCATCGGCGAAGGCTGCGGCGAAGTGGAAGAAAACCCCGACCGCATTCGCATCATCGCCAGCTAGCCAACTCCTTGACGGTACTTGCGTTACGCCTCCTGTTCGAGCCTGGCCAATTCCGCGGTGTATCCTCAATCCTGAATGAAACGAGTATTAACGGCATTGGTTTTGGCGCCAGTGGTTCTGGCGCTGGTGTTTTTTGCGCCCAGATGGCTCTTCATGCTGGCCACGGCGGGCGTGGCGGTGCTTGCCGGCTGGGAAATGCTTGCCCTCACCCGTGGAATGGGTGCCCGTCCACCGCGTATTGCCGTCTGTTCCGCGCTCTTTCTTCTCTTCGCCTTCAACTACCAATGGCCCGACCTGAGCCGAGCCATCTTTGGCATGCTCTGCATTGCGCTGCTCATCTACTGCACGTTCCGTTCACCCATTGAGCGCGTACTTGCGGACTCTCTCGCCTCCATCTTCTGCATGTTTTATATCGGCATCACGCTCATGACCGTCGTTGAAGTGCGCGACCTGATGAACGGCCCCTCGCTCATGGTCTTCCTGCTGTGCACGGTCTGGGCCGGCGATATCGCCGCGCTCTATATTGGTCGCGCATTCGGAAAGAAGAAGCTCGCTCCTCGCCTCAGCCCCAAGAAAACATGGGCAGGCGCCTATGGCTCCATCGCAGGCAGCATGCTCGTCGCCGCGGCGCTCATGGGCCTCGCCACGTTACTCGCACGTTGGAACTCGACACGGCTCTTCTACGGCGATGAAGCCTGGTGGTACTGGCTCATCCTGGCCATCATCGTCAATGTGGCGGCCCAGGTGGGTGATCTGGCCGAAAGCGGCCTTAAGCGCTCCGCAGGCGTCAAGGATTCCGGCTCGCTTCTTCCCGGCCATGGCGGTGTTCTCGACCGCATCGACGCTCTGCTTCTTGCCGCGCCCGTCCTCTGGTACACGCAACTTATCCGACTGCCGTTCTAGGAAATGGGTCGCGGCGCCCTCGCGCCATTGACCAGCTAAAATAATGGAAGAACTTTTCCAGATCCGCTAAGAAAAGCCCTTGAAACGACTCGCCATTCTCGGTTCCACCGGCTCCATCGGCCAAAGCACACTCTCCATCGTCGAGCAGTTTCCTGAGCGCTATACAGTCGCAACGCTCGCGGCCGGCCGCAACATCGACGAAGCCTTCGCTCAGGCCAGCCGCTGGAGGCCACGCGTAGTCTCCATCGCGACTGAAGAGCTCGCCGCGCAGCTCGCCGCACGCCTCAAGACGGCCGGTGTTACCGGCATCGAGGTCGTCCATGGCACAGACGGCACCATCGCCTGTGCCACGCATGCTGAAGCCGATTTTGTCGTCTCCGCAATTGTCGGAGTCGCGGGCCTCGAAGCCACGCACGCAGCCATCCTCGCCGGCAAACCTGTCGGCCTGGCCAACAAGGAATGTATGGTTGCTGCCGGCGAAATCCTCACCGCTGCCGCACGCAAGCGCAACGTGCCCATCCTGCCCATCGACAGCGAGCACAACGCCGTGCACCAATGCATGCGGGTGGGCGCGCATGGGGAAGTAAAGACCATCTGGCTCACGGCATCCGGTGGCCCCTTCCGTAATACGCCGCTCGAGGACTTCGCCCACATCACGCCCGCGCAGGCGCTCAAGCATCCCACCTGGGTCATGGGCCAGCGCATCACCATTGACTCGGCCACCATGCTTAACAAGGGCCTCGAAGTCATAGAGGCTTGCCGCCTTTTCGACGTGCCGCCCTCCAAAGTCCGCGTCACCGTCCACCCGCAGTCCACCGTGCACTCGCTCGTCGAATTCGTTGATGGCAGCATCCTCGCGCAAATCTCCGTCACAGACATGCGCCTGCCCATTCTCTACGCCCTGGCCTATCCCGAGCGTCCCGCATCCTCGCTCACTTTCGATCTGGCCGCTTTGCGGCATCTGGATTTCGAAGAGCCTGATTTTGCGCGCTTTCCCTGTCTTCGCCTTGCCTTTGAGGCTGCGGAAAAGGGCGGCGCCCATTGCATCGCACTGAATGCCGCCGACGAAATCGCCGTCGAGGCCTTCCTCAAAGGTCATATCCGGTTTAACCACATCCCGCGTACAATTGAACAAGTGCTCGCAGCAACCCCGGAAGCCCACCCGGCAACCATTGCCGAGGTGCTGGCCGCCGACCAGCAGGCGCGCAAGCAGGCCGCGGCGCTGGTAGCCGGAAGTTGATCCGCGCTTGAGCCCAGGCACCATATCGAGGTAGATTCAACGCTCTTATGCATTCAATTCTTGTCTCCATTGCTGCATTCATCGTTCTTGTCGGCGTCATGGTCATCGTGCACGAGTTCGGCCACTTTGCCGTAGCCAAGCTGTGCGGTGTGCGCGTGGAAGCCTTCTCCGTCGGCTTCGGGCCACGGCTCTTCGGTCTCAAATACGGAGACACCGACTATAAGGTCTGCCTTTTGCCTCTCGGCGGCTACGTGAAAATGACCGGCGAAACGCCGGATCAAATCACCGGACCAACAAACGAGGGCCTTGCCGACGATCCTGGCGCATTCACCTCGCATCCTCGCTGGCAACGCATGCTGATTGGCGCCGCAGGACCCATGGCCAACTTCGTTCTCGCCTTCGTCGTCATGGTCTTTTACTTTGGCTGGATTAACGAAGTGCCCTATGTGCTGCCCACCACCATTGAGTGGGTGAACCCCACATCACCTGCCGCGCAGGCCGGAATCAAGCCAGGGGACACAATTCTCAAGTTCGGCGCGCTCACTGACCCTGACCTCGAAAAGGTTCTGGACGCTTCCGAAAAAGACGCTGGCAAGACCATTCCAGTCACGCTGCTGCGCGATGGCCAAACCATCTCCACCACGCTTCAGGTGAAAAGTGAAGCCGACGACGCAGGCGTGGAACTGCCCAACACCGGACTCTACTTCCATTACGTCAACGGCCCGATTCAGGTGGACCAGACCTTGTCCGACTCTCCCGCAGCGCAGGGCGGACTGCGGGCTGGCGATCAGATTGTCGCCGTCGATGGTTATGCGTTCCACACGCTCGATCCGTTGCTGGAGTATTTGCAGGAAGGAAAAGGAAAGTCCATCGCGCTCACCATCCGGCGCGACAATCAGACCCTTCCCGCTCCGCTGATCGTACATCCGGAAAAGCAGACCGCTGGTTGGCGTCTCGGTTTCATGGCCATGCAGCCCGATGAGCCGGCCATGATTCTGCGCCCCATGAAATTCGGCGATGCTGTTGGTGCCTCTCGCGACTACTGTCTCGACGCATCCACCATGATCATCCAGGTTCTGCACAAGCTGTTCACCCGGCAAGCCTCAGTTAAAGAGCTTTCCGGCCCGGTCGGCATCGCCCGCGTCGCGGGTCAGGCTGCGGAAACACATTACTGGTCGCCCAAGTTCTCGCTCGCTGCCGGCATCAGCCTCAACCTCGGCATTCTGAATCTGCTCCCGTTCCCGATTCTTGACGGCGGGCTCATTCTGCTGCTCATGATTGAAAGCGCTCTGCGCCACGACATCAGCATCGTCATCAAAGAGCGCATTTATCAAGCGGCATTTGTCGTCCTGGTTATGTTCTTTGTTTACGTCAGCTTCAATGATGTGGCCAAGCTGCCGTTCTTTACTCATTTCAAGCACTAACGACCCAACGGAGGAGACGGTTTTCCGTATGCAGGGAACAACGCTCGAAGTGCGCGTGCGCTACGCGGAGACTGACCAGATGGGCGTGGTTTATTACGCCAATTATCTGGTCTGGTTTGAGCTCGGCCGCGTGGAAGTGCTGCGCTCGCTCGGCCTCTCGTACCACACGCTTGAAGTGGAGCACGACTGTATCCTGCCCGTCGTTGAGGCCAGCTGCCGTTACCGCGCACCCGCTCGCTATGACGATGTTGTCGTCATTGAAGCGCGACCCAGCATGCTCCGCGGATCTGTGCTTAAGTTTGCCTATCAGATATTTCGCATCTCTGAAGATCCTGGCCAAAAGGAAGAAGAGCGGAAGCTCCTGGCTGAGGGCGAAACCGTCCACGTTGTCTGCGGACGCGACTTCAATCGCAAACCATTGCCCCACCAGTACGTCGAGGCACTCAAGGCGCTCATTTCGTAGCGCTGCGCGATCAACTGGTCACTATAGCCATCGCAAACCCGTCGTACCCCTTGCCGCAAACCGTCTGCAGCGCCGTCGCACTGAGTCGCGGTTCGGCGGCAATGCGCTCCAGCATACGCCGCACGCCCTGCACGTTTTCGTCGTCCGTGTCGGCATCCACAACTTTTCCGTCGCGCACCACATTGTCGGCAAGTATCACGGTGCCCTTTCTCGACAATTTCAATGACCAGTCGAGATAGGTCTCGTAATTCGTCTTGTCTCCATCAATAAAGATCAAGTCGAACGGCTCGGCTTTCTCCTGCACGAGCTTGGGCAGCAGCCTCATTGCATCGCCCACACGAATATCGATGCGGTCGAGAACACCGGCGCGCTCAAAGTTCTTGCGGGCAATTTCCGCATGTTGCGGATCAATCTCCAGCGTTACGATGTGCCCGTCTTCGGGCATGGCCTGCGCCATCCATGTTGCGCTGGTTCCACCCAGCGTGCCGATTTCCAGAATGCGCCGCGCCTTCGTCATCCGCGCGAGCAGGGCTAGGAACTGGCCCTGCAGTGGTGTCACATCAATTGCTGGCAACTCGGCAGCCCTGTTTGCGGTCAAAGCGGCCTCGCGTGCGGCATCAGGCTTTACCAGCAAACCGCCAAGATAATTGTCGACCTCACTCCATATCTTCTTCATCACAGAACACTCTACATGGAACTACTTCTGTGCGCGATGGGGAGAGCCGGACGAAGCATCTGTCTCTGTCGCCAAGAGGAGTTGCTTCTTTGAGCCGCTGAATATCTCCTCCGGCTGGCTGAGCATCCAAAAGAAGTACCGCGTAATCGCGCGGCACGAGGCCCCATGATACTTTTCTGAATTTCCGTTGACATTGGATGGTCCTTTGCTCATCGACTGCTTGGGTAACAAGACGCTGACTTTCGAGACTCAATGTGCAACGAGGAGCGATCGGGCGAAGATGTACAAACTGAGATTTACTCATTGTGCGAGAGGCGTTACCGAAGAGCGACCAGTCTCGAATACGCAGATAAGCCCCTAACGCGCCACGCCCAGCCACAGCACGCCAGCGCCAGCTACCGTCAGTGCCGCTCCGGCAATCCTGCTCACCCACTCACCGCCAGGAGCTGCCTTTTCAAGCAAGAGCAACACTGTGATCCCGGCCATCCACCGGAGATCCATAACGCCCGCTGCAAACGGCAGTAGCATCAGCATCCAGCAGCAGCCTACACAGAAGAGCCCATGCTTTGCGCCCATCCACACCGCACCACTCCTCCCCTCATGCCACTTTCCCAGGAGAAACGCAAACGGAGTCCGGCAATGATGCAGACATGCATTTTTCAGCGGCGTCCACTGATATACCCCCGCCGCCATCAGCAGGCACGCCGAGAAGACAAAACTGGTGGACATCATCATGGAGGAAAGGAGCTCCCGGCCATGCAAAAACTCCTGCAGTGCCGCGCACCCGGTACTGAACGCCATCCAAACTGCCAGATAGCCCGCAATGAAGAAGGATGTAGAAACGATCGCACTGCCCCGCACCTGCCGCAGGCGCTGTTCCTGGTTGAAGGCAAACACAAAGGGCAATGTTGACGGCAGCATCATTGCCACCATCATCACCGCCCACATTGCAAGTAGCATTCCCGCGCCTTCTGCCATGGGCAATGGGTTTCCGCCCGGCATCGTCTTGCTCATTGACAGACGAACCATTGCAAGCCACGCAATCCCTGTTACTGCCAGGCAGCCACCAAGCAGTATTGTGCGGTCGCGATCCAGAGGCCAGCTTCTCACTCTTGCCATGGCGATCAGTTTTGGTAGGTGAACGGAGAGAACAGGCCGTTGCGATCTGAAAGAGTCCATCGATAGCCGTGGTCTTCGAACCGCAGCTCCTTTGACTTCGCCACCACTGCGGGATATCCCGGTGCGATGCAAAGCGGATGTCCGCTGATTTCCACGTCCGCGCCTCCTGCGCCTCCGATTGCTTCAATGTCCACATCGGCTACATTGCCAATCTTCAGGGTGCGGCGTTTTCCTTCCTGCTGGAACTCAATCGGCGCACTCGCTACACCGAGCACCTGCCCAATGTGCGACGCCAGCCGTGCCGGATGGCCGCCGCTCTGTCCGGCGAAGATCTTAACCAAAGCGTCTTTTTGCTGATCATTGGCCCGCTGGTCCAGATATAAGGCCGCCTTCCACTGAACCTCGTGCATCGTGCCTGGCGAGTCCACCGCCAGACCCACACTCAAACCCGCTAAATCGACGTCTCCATAGTGCCCCGCGTCGATATGCCAGCCAACTACCGCCGTACAATTCCCTTCAGTTGGCCGGCTCAGGAATACGCAGGGACAGGCAGGCTTGCAATTGCAGGACTCCATATATTGCCCAGACACGCGCCAGTTGTCACTCATACGACCTCCTTAAATTGAAGACTGTCCCGGGAAGGCAGCCAGTTTACTTCGCGTCTGATCCTTTGTCCACAGTGCAAATTGACCGCGCTCCACATGCTGCGTTTTTTGTTAGCGTGGCCTTTCATGGAACTCAGAATGCCGATCGGCAGGTTGAAGTCGGCCAGTTTTCAGGGATTGGTTAAGTGTCGTTTTTCAACGGTCGCCAACAGGCCAATGCGGTCATTCAGTTATCGGCTGCGGTTCCATCTGAAGATCCACTCTTTGAAACGGATGTTCGGACTGAGGTTCTCACCGCCTTCGCCTTTCGGTGCGTCGCGGACTCGCTTGCAGAACATTTCGCCCGTTTGGTGCAGACTGAACACATGCCGTGCCCTGGCACAACTCGACCGCTCGCACCTGAGCGCGCAACGCTGACCAGTTAACTGCTTTGCTTTCAAATACGGGAGAGCTAACCTCATTTGAATCAAATAGGAGCAGACAAGAGGCAGGTATATACCTCGTCTAACTCGTTTCGATTCAAATACAGAGGTATGGAAGGTAGGGGGGAGGGGGGGTACCTCTGGGACAAGAAATGAAGCCTTGGTTGTGGTGGGAATACGGTTTTGGGGCTATTTTTCCCGCGCCACCACGAAGTCCGGAACCCACAACAGCGCACGCTTGAAGTCCGAGTCCGGAAACGCCTGTAGTGCCTGGCGCGATTGTTCCGCGTATTGGTCGGCTGCGGCGCGCGCGTACTCCACTGAGCCGTTGCGATCCAGAATCTCCTGGATACGCTCCCGGCTCACGTGCTCAAAACTGCGGTCGTCGAGCACACGCTGTATGGTTTGCCGGTCCTTGGCTGTACCGTGATCGATCGAGTGAATCACCGCCAGGGTGGCTTTGCCTTCACGCAAATCGCTCGCCACGGGCTTGCCTAGAACTTCTTCGGTCGCAGTCAGGTCAAGCACGTCATCAACAATTTGGAAGGCCAGTCCGACAGCGCGACCGTAAGTAGCAAGCGCGGTTTCCTGTGCCTCAGTCGCATCGGCAAGCACCGAACCCAGGCGCATGGAGGTGGAGAACAAACAAGCTGTTTTGCGGAAGATCAGGTCGTAGTACTCGGCCTCTGAAACGGCGCGGCCGAGCTTTTGAATCTGTAATAGCTCGCCCTCCACCATTTGCTTCGTCAGCCCAATGAGGAGATCGAGAACCCGCAGATTCTGTTCTTCCAGCGCCACCTTGAAGGCCTGCATGTAAAGCCAGTCGCCGGCGAGCACGCACTTTTCGTTACCCCATGTTGTGTTGGGCGAGGGGCGTCCGCGGCGCGTATGCGCATTGTCAATGATGTCATCGTGAACCAGCGTGGCCGTGTGCAGCATCTCAACCACGGCTCCCAGGCGGATTGCACTCGGTCCGAAAAAGTCGAGCAAGTGCGCAGCCAGCAGAAGCAGCGACGGGCGAATGCGCTTGCCGCCACCTTCGCGAAGGTATTCTGCGATTTCTGTGATCGTACTGACGCTCGAAGCGGCGTCGCGGCCGAGTTCCTGCTCAATTGCGACGAGATCGTCGCGCAGCAGCTCAAAGACCTCTCGTGCCGTCGCTATCGCCAATGTGCTCAAGATGCCTTGATTCTAGCGCGTTTGGTCACGGCTGCGTCTCACGCGCTGGTTAATTGGTACGGTAATTCGTGAACTGCAGGTCAACGCCCAGATCCTTGCCCTTCAGCAGGGCAATAATCGCCTGTAAGTCGTCTCGATCCTTGCCCGCAATACGCACCGTATCACCTTGAATGCTGGCCTGCACCTTCTTCTTTGAGTCCTTCACAATGCGCACAATTTCCTTCGCTTTTTCAGAAGGAATGCCCTGCTGCAGCGTGACCTTCTGTCGCACGCTCTGGCCTGCTGCCGGTTCCAAAGTTCCATACGTCAGGTTCTTAAGGGAGACGCCGCGCTTCACCAGTTTGTGACCAAGAATCTCCTTCACCGCTTCAAGCTTGTACTCATTCGCGGAGGCAAGTTGGATCTCCTTGTCGCCGTCGGCCAGCTTGATTTCAGAGTGTGAGTCCTTAAGGTCAAAGCGCTGGCGGATTTCCTTGATCGCCTGATCAATCGCGTTGCGGACTTCCTGGATGTCGATCTTACTTACGATGTCGAATGAATTGTCTTGTGCCATTGCGTTCCTCGAAATTGACGGTAGCGCTTGCGCGCCCTCGCCGAACCGTTGCCACTCTATCAGCTTTTGGCGGTTCCGGTCAGATGAAAGAGCCTGTGAAAGTTCGCTGTCGTGGCCTCGGCAAGTTCTTCCGGCGTCACCCCTTTGATGCCGGCCAGCACTGCTGCGGTGCGCGCCACAAATCCCGGCTCATTGCGTTTGCCGCGGTCGGGCATCGGCGCAAGCCATGGCGCGTCAGTCTCCACGAGCATGCGCTCCAGCGGAACTTCGGCCGCCGCATCGCGCAATGGTTGTGCCTGCGGATAGGTCACGTTGCCTGCAAACGAGATAAGGAAACCAAGGTCAATGGACTTCTGAATCTGTTCTGATCCGGCACTGAAACAGTGCATAATGCCGCCGAGGCCGGTGTGGCGCCAGTAGGTGTCGAGCGTGAGGAAGAGATGATTCCACGCATCGACTTCACCGTTCTTCGGACGGCAGTGGATGATGATGGGCCGCTTGCGCGCGGCAGCGATCTCAAGCTGCTTCACCAAGCCTGTGCGCTGCGTATCGTGCGGTGCGCCTTCGTGGTAGTAGTCGAGTCCAATTTCGCCGCAACCAATCACTTCGGGTTCGGCAAGCAGGCCGTCGAGTTTCGCCAGAACCGCGTCGTCAATCTCCGGCGTGTTGTGCGGATATACGCCCGCCGTCGCGTAAAGCTTCGGCAGTCCAGACTTTCCGTTGTATGTGCGGCAAATGTCGAGCGCCTGATGCATCTCATGCGGCCCTTCGCCAATGCCAATGGCCATCACCGTGCCCACGCCCGCATCGTATGTGCGGCGGAGCATGTCTTCGCGGTCCTCAGCGTAGCGCTGACTGTCGAGATGTGCGTGGGAATCAACCAGCAACTGCGAGTCTCCTGTGATTACTTCAACCGCGCGCCCAACGGCACGTCTTCGAGGAAGCCGGCCAGCACCGGCGCGCCATCTGTCGGCAAGGATGCAGCCAAAAGCATGCCGTTCGACTCGAGTCCGCGCATCTTACGCGGTGCAAGGTTGGCGACGATGACGATCTTGCGTCCAATCAGCTTCTCCGGCTCGTAATACTGCGCGATTCCTGCGAGAATCTGGCGCTTTTCGTAGCCAAGATCGACCTCGAGGCGCAGCAGTTTGTCGGCTTTGGGAATACGCTCGGCGACCAGAATCTGGGCGACGCGCAGGTCGACCTTTACAAAGTCGTCGATAGTGATGAACTGCTTTTCTTCGACCATCGGCGTTACAGCAGCGTTTTCAGCAGGTGCAGCGTTGACCGCGGCAGGTGCGGCTTCGGTGCTCGCAGTTGCGGGTACAGCCGCAGCAGTTTCAATCGCGGGAATGGGTTTGGTCTCTTCCATGGGCTTCTTCTCTGCTTTGTTCTTAGCTTGGTTGATAGATGTCTTTGCCGGTGCCACAGGCGTCGCTTTCGGCGCATCGGGCTCTGGCAACGACGGGCCGCCGGCCGCTTCAATCACTGACTTGTTGTTCTCTTCTTCAAGCGCAATCATGCGCGCAACGGCATCCTTTTCCGCACGCGGAAACAGCGGCGCCGGTTCGCCGAACTGCGTTTCCGGCTTCAATCCGCCCCATGCAACTCTGGTGAGAAACGAACTCTTCGCGGCATCTGCAATCTCGCCCAGCCCAAGCTGCCGCCATACCTTCGCGGTTGCATCAGGAAGGATGGGATACGCGAGCGCGGTGATAACACGAATGGCCTCGGCAGCCGTGCTCAACACACGCGCCTGCAGCGCGGCGTGGTCCTCGTCGCTGCGATCTGTGGGCTTTTTCCATGGAGCATTCGCGGTTAGATAGCCGTCAGTTTCCGCAACAAGTGCCCAGAGTGTCTTCAGCGCCTCGGAGAAGTTCAGTTCGTCGAATAGCGGGCCGAAGCCAGCAATTGCCGTTTCAGTATGGGCGCGTAGTGCGGCTTCCGCTTCAGTGATCGCACCCGTCTCCGGCACAACGCCACCGAAGTACTTGTGCATCATGTTGACCACGCGGCTGACCAGATTGCCATAGCCGTTCGCAAGGTCGCCGTTGTAGCGCTGCACCAGCGCGTCGAAGGAGAAATTGCCGTCCTGGCCAAAGGGAATCTCGCGCAGCAGGAAGTAGCGCAACGCGTCCGCGCCGAGCACTTCCATCACAGTTTCAGCACGCACAATATTGCCGCGCGACTTCGACATCTTGCCCTGGTCAAAGAGCAGCCATCCATTTGCACGCACCGAACGCGGCGGCTCAATGCCTGCGGCCATCAGAAATGCCGGCCAGTAGACGCAATGAAACCGGCTGATTTCCTTGCCGATCAGGTGCATGTCCGCAGGCCAAAACTTGGCAAAGCGTGCCTTGTCCGTGGGGTCATCTGAGCCGTAGCCAAGAGCTGTTATGTAATTGGCCAGCGCGTCAAGCCACACATAAACCACATGCTTTTCATCGCCAGGAACCGGAATGCCCCAGGAGAAACTTGCGCGGCTCACGGATAGGTCCTTTAGCCCGCTGCGCACGAACGAGATAACCTCGCGCCGCGTCGACTCGGGACCGATGAAGCCCGGATTCTCTTCATAGAACTCAAGCAGGCGACGCTCAAAGGCCGAAAGCTTGAAGAAGTAGTTCTCTTCGCTCACCGTCTCCGTAATGCGCCCGCAGTCGGGGCAGGGCGCGCCGGGAGCGACATCGACCCACGCTTCGTCGCTCACGCAATACTGGCCCGTGTAGGAGCCCTTGTAGATGAAGCCCCGCTCGCGCAGGGTCGCGAAAAGCTTCTGCACTCCGCGCTTGTGCCGCACTTCGGTCGTGCGGATGTAGTCGTCGTACGTCAGACCGAGCTTGTCCCACAGCCCGCGGAACTCTGCAGAAATACGTGCCGCAAATTCTTCCGGTCCGCAGCCGGCGAGCTTGGCCGAGCGCTCAATCTTCTGGCCGTGCTCGTCTGTGCCCGTCAAAAACCAGGTGTCAATGCCAAGCGCGCGTTTGCGGCGCGCGATGGCGTCGCACACGATGGTGGAGTAAGCGTGGCCCAGGTGCGGCCGCGCGTTCACGTAGTAAATGGGCGTGGTCAGGTAGTAGCGGGCTTTTTCAGTTGCCGGAGTGGTCATGAGCGGGGTGCTTGCAGTCCATTGCTCCGGCCGTCTGCCGGTGCATACGTTATTGATTCGACTCTTCAATCTTAGGTTGCGGAGGCGGCAGCGTCAAACTCGTCCGCGAGATGCACTCTGTTAAAATCACCTTGAAAATCAAGGATTTCTGAGGCTCTTTCGACGTGTATCTGGAACTGGAAAAGCGACTGGCCGAGCGGTTGCAAGCAGTGCTCAAAGAGAAGTTCGATGTGGAACTCGCACAGATTCCCATGGAGACGCCGCCCGACCTGAAAATGGGTGAGCTGGCGACTCCCGTTGCTCTGCAACTGGCGCGCACGCTCCGCAAGGCGCCAAAGATCATTGCGCAAGAAATTGTGACGGCGATTGGGCCGCTGGAAGGATTTGCAGGCTTTGAGGTGGCCGGCGCGGGATATATCAATGCGCGGTTCGACCGCGCGACGTGTGCTGATGCCATTGCACGGGAAGTGGGAACAGACGCTCTTTCGAGCGGCATCCACGCGCTCGTGGAGCACACCAGCATCAATCCCAACAAGGCCGCGCATATTGGCCATCTGCGCAATGCCATTTTGGGCGACACGTTTGTGCGCCTGCTGCGGGCTGCAGGCCAGCAGGTTGACGTGCAGAACTACATCGACAACACCGGCGTGCAGGTGGCGGATGTGGTGGTCGGCTTCCTGCATCTGGAAGGCAAGACAGTCGCGGAAGTGCGAACTGTTATCGAAGACTGCGCGCAGCGCTTTGCGCAGTCCGGCAAGTTTGCGGACGCGTTCGACTATCTCTGCTGGGATCTCTACGCGCGCACGTCGCAGTGGTACACGAGTGGCACGGAAGCCGAGAACGAAACGCGCAAGAAGCTCCGATACGACACGCTGCATGCCATTGAGCACGGCGGCAATGAGACGGCCGAGATTGCTGAGCTGATCTCAACGGCGGTGTTGCGGCGGCATCTGGAAACGATGCTGCGGCTCGGCATTGAGTACGACTTTCTGCCGCGCGAGAGCGAGATTCTGCACCTGAAGTTCTGGGAATCGGCGTTTGAACTGCTGAAGAAGAGTGGTGTTCTCTATTTTGAGAACGAGGGCAAGAACAAGGGTTGCTGGGTGATGACGCGGCCAGGCGCCGACGTGACCGAAGGCGAGACGGACGAAGACGCCAAGGTGATCGTGCGGTCGAACGGAACGGTTACCTACGTCGGCAAAGACATTGCGTATCACCTGTGGAAGTTTGGGCTGCTGGGCAAGGACTTTGGCTACAAGCCGTTCTTTACGTATCCCGATCATGAGTGCTGGATTTCGACCGAGCATGGCGAGGCAGAGCATCCGCACTTTGGCGGCGCGCAGGCCATCTACAACGTGATTGACTCGCGCCAGAGCGATCCGCAGGCCAACGTGATTCAGGCGCTGCGCGGCATGGGGCACGCGGATCAGGCCGACCGCTACACGCACTTCGGCTATGAGATGGTGGCGCTCACGCCGTCCTATGCGGCGCAACTTGGCTACCAGCTCTCCGAAGAGGATCGGGCGAAATCGTATATCGAGATCAGCGGGCGCAAGGGCTTTGGCGTGAAGGCCGATGACCTGATGGACCTGATGATTGCCGCCGCGAAGAGCGAAGTGGTCAAGCGCCACGCGGACTGGAGCGATGGTCAGGTTGAAGATGTTGCGTCGAAGATTGCCTACGGCGCGCTGCGGTATTACATGCTGCGCTTCAGCCGTAACTCGGTGATTGCTTTCGACCAGGACATGGCGCTTTCGCCGGAGGGTGAGACTGGCCCGTATCTGATGTACGCGGCGGCGCGCATTCGCAGCATCTTCCGCAAGGGGCAGTCCACTCCGGAACAGGTGCTGGCGGAGTTTGCGCAGCTGCCGCCGGAAGAGACAGCAGACTTTTTGAGTGGTGAAGAGAACGAAGACATCTGGGCACTGTGGCTACGCGCCGGCCAGCGCGTGGCTGTCCTCAACCAGTGTCTCGCTACCTCAGAGCCAATGCACCTGGCCAAGCATGCCTTTCAGCTTGCGCAGGACTTCAGCAACTTCTATCACCATCACCACATCCTCACTGAAGAGGACCCGGCGAAGAAGACGTTCCTGCTGGCGACTGCGGCAGTCGCGCTGCGGGAACTGGTGGCAGTGCTCGGTTGGCTGGGCATTGAAAGCCCTGAGGCAATGTAGCGGCCGCAACGCAGGTTAAGAAACAGACGCCGAAGGCTGCCAGAAGTCCTCCAAAATAGAAAGTCCGGACTCTGGAGCTAAAGTCCGTCATTCATTGAGGTTAGTGAATGGCTGTTCCTCTAAAGTCCGAAATCTAAACAACTTAGTTGCAGAGTCTTCAAAATAAAAGCTTTAGTGCTTCTGGCGTCTGAGGGATCATGTTGAGCGCTCGAGCGACACCTTTTATTGTGCGCCAAGATGCGGAAATTCTCAGCAAATAAGCGGCTCGCAGATTTGTCTGTTGGAAGCGTTGTCGAGCCGGTTCCAAGCCTTTGAGTGCGACGCCAGGGAAGAGCCAACGAGCATTGAAGAGCGAAGGCCGCACTTGCGCGCGGCCTTCAGGGATGAGTGCCTTGGAAGCGGGCAAGGGCCTAGTAGCTGCGCGCCCACTCCAGAATGGACCGGACGGCGATTCCACTTGGACCTTTTGCAATGTAGGGACGCGCGTCCTCAATCCACGCCATCCCGGCGATGTCGAGATGAATCCACGGCGTGTCTTCGGCAAATGCCTTCAGGAACTCCGCAGCGGTGATGGCCCCGCCCCAACGGCCACCAGTGTTCTTGATGTCGGCGATGTCAGACTTGATCATGTCCGCGTACTCGTCACCAAGGGGCAAGCGCCAGAACTTTTCGCCGCTGGTTTCAAGGGCCTGATTGAAGCGAGTGAACGAGGTCTCGTCATTGGAGAAAGCTCCCGCATTGACCATGCCGAGTGCAACGACGCACGCGCCGGTGAGCGTTGCCGCATCAATGAGGTGCGTGCAGCCCAGTTGTTTTGCGTAGGCGAGTCCGTCGGCCAGTACGAGGCGACCTTCCGCGTCTGTGTTGATAATTTCAATGGTCTTACCGGACATTGCGGTCTGAACGTCGCCGGGCTTCTGCGCCTTGCCATCCGGCATGTTTTCTGCCGAGCAGACCACACAAATCACGCGCACGCGCGGCTTAAGTAGCGCGATGGCGCGCATGGCGCCCAGCATGGCTGCCGCTCCGGCCATGTCGTACTTCATTTTTTCCATGTTGTCGGCCGGCTTGAGTGAGATGCCGCCGGTGTCAAAGGTGATGCCCTTGCCGACGAGACCCAGGACCGGGCCCTCGGTGATGCCTTCCGGCTCGTACCGCAACACGATAAGGGCAGGCGGCTCCTCTGAGCCCTGCGAGACACTCCAGAAGGCGCCCATTTTGAGCTCCTTGATCACGTCCGTGGAGAAGACCTTCCATGTGAGGCCTGTCTCGATTGCCATGGCGGAGGCGCGGCGACCCAGAATTGTTGGCGTGAGCTTGTTGCCGGGCTCGTTAACCAGCGAGCGAGCAAAGTTCTGGCTCTCGCCAATAATGGAGCCCTCGTTGAGCGCGACCTCAAGTGAAGTCTGGTCGGCGCTTTCCGGCCCAACTACTGTGAAACTATGCACGGCCTGGTCTTTACGATCAGAGCGGTAGGTGTCGGCATCGAAGTCGCCGATGAAAGCGCCTTCGGCGGCAGCGCGGGCACTGCGGGCTGATGGCAGCTCGAGCGCATCAGGAATAACGAAGGCCACATCGCGAATGCCGCGCGGCTTGGCGGCGCGCACGGCGACTCCGGCCGCGTTGCGGACCAGGTGTACGCCCAGCCGGGACTGTTTGCCGATTCCAACAAGCAGCAAACGCTTGGCCGCCATACCCACCGGAGCATGCAGCAGCAGAGTTTCGTTGATTCCAGCTTTGAATTCGCCACTGGCGAGCACAGCCGCCGCGGCGTTCTTTACCGTGTCGTCCGAGGTGAGAAGCACAGGTTCTGGCCTGGCATCGGGGCCCTTTTCGGTTTGGGAATCGGCGGCGAGAACAGCCAGCAGCTCCGTTTCAACCTGGGCGAGCGGAACGAGGGAGATTTTTGCGTTCATGTTAGTTCCTCAGGAAAATGGAAAATTGAGGCCTATCAGCGGCCGGAGCGGTGTTTATTGGCATTGACGGCGGCGCGAGCCTCACGGTCCGCTTCGCGGCGGCGTTCGGTTTCGCGCCTATCCCAGTCCTGTTTGCCTTTGGCCAGGGCCAGTTCGCACTTCAATTTACCGTTTTTGAAATAAAGCCGGGTGGGGATGAGCGTATGCCCCTTGACCTGCGTCTTCGAAAACAGACGCCGAACCTCTTCCCGGTGGAGCAGCAGCTTGCGCGTGCGCGTTTCGTCGTGATTGGCGAAATTGCCATGTGAATAAGGCCCAATATGCATATTGAGCAGAAACGCCTCGCCATCCTTGATCAGGCCGTAGGAGTCCCGCAGATTCGCTTTGCCTTCGCGGACCGACTTAACCTCGGTTCCTCGAAGGGCGACGCCAGCCTCAAATTTTTCCAACAGGAAATAGTCGTGGCGTGCGGCCCGGTTTTGGGCGGCATCCCGCTCCCCGGAGGCAACCGGATCGCGTGGCTTGGCCGGTTTGCTGCCGGCGGGCCTGCTGGGTGCTGCGATCACGTGACTGGTCTGTCGGGCCATGGCAGGATTTCCTTCAAACTTAATCGTAGCACTGGTTTAAATCCGGGCTATGTTACCGAAGGGCTTTGCTAAAATGGGGCATCGGTGGATAAGATTTGCCGGCCATGAATCTTGCGTCCGAGAGGGCCGCGGCGCCACCACCCGGCCCGTGTTGTCTCATGGGCTAAATAGGACGCAGGGGAGCTCGATGCACTGCCACATTGCCTTTCGCCGGGCCTCGCGCACCATTCTCAAAGTCACTTTCCTTTTCGCGGCAGCACTGATTCTTTGCATGCCATTGGTGGCGCGCGCCGACCAGGCCAAGAAACTCTATAAGCAAGCGCAGGCGGCAGAGGCTCGCGAGGACTACGACGCGGCTTTTGAAAGCTACCAGAAAGCCTGGAATCTGAAGCCCGACGACCTTGCCTACAAGGCTGCCTATTATCGCGTTCGCTTGACCGCGTCGACGATGCATGTGTCCAAAGGACGAAGGCTTCTTCAGTCGGGCGATAAGCAGGGTGCGCTTGAAGAGTTTATGCACGCACTGGCCATTGACCCTTCGAACGAGTCTGCGCAGCAGGGAATCAGCAAGTTGAGAAGGTTGCAGGGGCAGGAGTCCGTGCCGACGGATCAGGGTGTTGCTGAGCCCAGCAGCGAACAGGTTGAGCTCGACGGAATGGGTTCGCCGCCGGAGTTGAAGCCACTTTCAAGTGAACCGCTTACCCTGCATATGGGCCAGGATGCAAAGGTGGTTTACGAAGCCATTGGCAAAGCTGCTGGCGTGAACGTTCTGTTTGATCCGGAATATATCTCCAAGCGGGTTCAGGTCGATCTGAACAATGTGTCCCTGATGGATGCCCTGCGTATTGTCGCGACTTTGTCGGGAACCTTCTGGCGTCCCGTCACTTCAAATACGATTTTTGTTGCCGCAAATACACAGGCCCGGCACCGTGAACTGGACGAACAGGCAGTGCAGACCTTCTATCTGACCAATGCATGGCAGCAAAACGACCTGAATGACGTGCAGACAGCTCTGCGCAATGTGATGGCCAGCAATGTAAAGGTTTATGCCGTAGCCAGCCAGAATGCGATTGTGATGCGCGGAACCCCGGATGAGCTTCTGCTCGCGCAAAAGCTCATCAATGACCTCGATAAGCCGCGGCCGGAGGTCGTGGTGGATGTGGCCGTGATGGAAGTGAGTAAGAACTGGGAACGCACGCTTGGCATTGCCTGGCCCAGCAGCGCGGGCGTGACGTTGCAGACGTCCACTTCGAGTAGCTCCTCCACTTCAGGATCGTCCACGACCACTGGTACTACGACGACGAATCCGACCATTTACGATCTGGCGCACCTGAAGGCATCTGACTTCGCGGTTTCGGTGGGAACGGCGACGGCCAACCTGCTGCTGTCTGATTCGAGCACGCATATATTGCAAAATCCGAGGATTCGGGCTACTGACGGGCAGAAGGCATCGCTGAAGATTGGATCGCGTATTCCGATTGCAACCGGCTCCTACCAAACCGGTGCGGCGACTGCGATTGTCAGTTCACTGGTGAACACGCAGTTCCAATATCAGGATGTGGGTGTGAACATTGAAGTGACGCCAACTGTTCACTTCGATGATGACGTCACACTGAAGATCAAGATCGAAGTTACGGCGCAGAGCGGTTCGGTGACGATCAGCGGCGTGACAGAGCCTATCCTTAGCCAGCGTGTGGCCGAGCAGGTGGTGCGACTGCGCGAAGGTGAAGCCAACATTCTGGGCGGTATCAACGAGAAGCAGATTCAGGAAAGCTGGAGCGGTATTCCTGGACTGAGCTCCATTCCGATTCTGCGCTATCTCTTTGGCTCGAAGGATCACACGATCAATAACGACCAGATTGTCTTCATGCTCGTTCCTCACATTGTTCGTCAGCCTTCGCTCACACCGCTCAATCTGCGCAGCATTGATACCGGCGCTGGGAACGCGATTCAATTGCGCCACATCTCGACGGAGGGTGGTTCGTCGCCAGAGTCTGCGCAACCGAGGCCAATTTCACAGACACCAGCTGGAAACCGCTCGTCAGTGGGACCAGTCCCAGGACAGACCGCAGCAGCAGCTGCCAACACCGCGATTGCGCAGATGAACCAGGAGTCGCAGTCGATTGGTGCGCCGCCAAAGCCGAGTGAAGCCCCCGAGCAGAGTCCATTGGGTACGCGCCTCTCATTGGTTGAGCCGTCGGGATCCGTTTCGACGGGCTCAACGTTCCAAGTGCCACTTGTGCTCACCGGAGGCACAGATATTGCGTCGGTACCTATGCAGGTGACCTACGACCCGGCGCATCTGTCGCTGGTGAATGTGGATAAGGGTGATTTGCTGGGACGCGATGGGAAGGATGTCACGCTCCTGCATCGAGACGAGCCGCCGGGTACGATTGTGCTCAATGCGGCGCGGCCGCCGGGCTCAGGCGGTGTAAGCGGAGCAGGCGTGGTGTGTGTGCTCACCTTCCAGGCAAAAGAGAAAGGCAACACGGCGATTGCGATTTCACGGGCTGGAGCCTTAAACAGCGCACAGAAGCCCGTTCAGGTGCATGGCGGCCAAATCAGCGTTTCGGTACAGTGAGGTCGGTTGAGCTTGAGTTTCACCAGATCAATTCGAAAGCCCTCTGAACAGGGGCTTACCCTGGTGGAGCTCATTGTGACTGTAGTTCTGCTGGGAATTCTGGCCTCCGCGGCAATTCCAGTTGCGCGCTTTCAGGTGAAGCGCCAGAAGGAACGCGAGTTGCGTTACGACCTGTGGCAGATGCGCGATGCCATCGACAAGTACAAGGACGCTGCCGACAAGGGAGCTATCCGTACGAAGGTCGACAGCCAGAACTACCCGCCCGATCTGCAGACGCTCGTGGACGGGGTGGACATTCAGGGCAAGAAGGTTCGTTTTCTGAGGAAGATTCCAGTGGACCCAATGACGGACAACACGGATTGGGGATTGCGATCGATGCAGGATGATCCAGATTCGGATTCGTGGGGTGGTCAAAGCGTGTTCGATGTGTATTCCAAGTCGCAGGGAACGGCTTTGGACGGCACAAAGTACAGAGATTGGTAGTTCAAGTTATGCGTTGGCGAGCAAAACAATCCGAAGCGGGCTTCACGCTGCTGGAACTTATCGTGGTGATGTCCATCATTGCCATTCTGGCGACACTCGCTGTGCCCAGTTTTAAAGGCGCGATTCGTTCGGCGCGCGAGGCAGTACTAAAGGAAGATTTGCATGTGATGCGGGCGGCCATTGATTCCTACACGATGGACAAGCAGAAAGCACCGCAATCGCTCGACGATCTGGTGCAAAGTGGCTATCTCAAGAGCATTCCCGAAGACCCAATGACCCACGCAACCGATACCTGGGTTACCGACACGAGCGACGCGCTCTATTCTCTTGACCAGACCGAGGCCGGTATTGATGATGTGCACTCCGGTTCGGAGGAGACGGGAACCAACGGGCAGCCGTACTCTACCTGGTAAACGCGCTCGCAACCTTGCCGCGCGTTTCGCCTTACAATCGTCGATACACACATGATCGATACACCGGAAGTGGCGAAGGAAGTCTATTGTCGTTATGCGGCGATAGCCGGCAATCTTGACCCTGAGCATGGTCTGGGTGGTCAGCTTCTTTATGCGGACGTATTGGACCGGGCGAGTATTCAACTCGTGCGGGCCGCGAATATCGCCGGTGCGGCGTCCTTCACGACATCAACCGAAGCCACCGCACTGCGTGAGGCAATGCGCGACGGAGTCGTCGACTTTGTGGTAACGACGCTGGACGAAGCGCTTCGTATTCTTAAGAATGAAATCCGAAAAAAGCAGTCAGTCTCCGTGGGAATTCACTGCGGGGACATTGCTGCCTTCACACAGGAAATGCGGGAACGCGGCGTGCGCCCGGATCTACTAAGGGTCGAGCCTAAACTGCTGCACGGCGCAATCGAGTGGCTGATGCTTGACGTACCCGCAGGCGATGCATCGTTTGCCAGGAACCTCGAAGCTGCGGTGCTGAATGCGCTTCCAGCCGACGACCATGCAGCGCGCCGATGGTACCGATTAGCGCCGCGTTATTTGCCGCGTTCGCTTAGAGGTTTGAGAACCGTGGCATGCAATCAGGAAGCTGCGCGGCGCATTCGCTCGTGGTTTGAGCAGGCAATGCCAGCATGATGGGCAGAGAGCATTACGATCGCTACTGAGTCTGATCCTTGACCTGCTCAATTTGTGACCACAATTCCCTGATGCCGCTCCCGGTCTTTGCGGAAACTGGCAGGATGGTATCGAGCGCAAGCTCGCGTCGCAGCGTAGCCAGATTGCGTGTTCGTTCGTTGCCACTCATTCGATCTACTTTTGTGGCCACAACCGCAAAAGGTCGTCCAACATTGCGGAGCCAATCGAGCAGCTGCATGTCACTCTGCTGCGGTGGAATGTTGGAGTCGATAAGGCAGATACAGAGTGCCAGAGTCGGACGCTCGGCCAGGTACGGCTCAATGAAAGCCGGCCAGCCTGCAGTAATCGACTTAGAAATCTTGGCGTAGCCGTAACCGGGAAGATCAGAAAAGACAAGCTTTGGCTGCTGCCGTGCGTCGAGCATGGCAAAGAAGTTGATGGCGCGGGTGCGGCCAGGAGTAGACGACACCTTTGCCGCTTTGTCGCCGACCAGCGCATTCAACAAGCTGGACTTACCTACATTGGATCGACCAAGAAACGCAATCTCCGGAACAGTGGGAGAAGGGAACTGGGCGGCATCTACGGCGGAAAGCAGAAATTGGGTTGAGTATTGCATGGCGAAGTGCGGGAGTCTTTCTACCGATATCTTCACCCGTGGGCATCTTTACCGGTACATTCTGAGGATACAAGAGTTGAGCAGACGCTTCAGTCGAATTCAAGGCTCGAAACAGAATTGCGGCGCATCGAGTACTGATTCACTCTGAATGTAGAGAAGCTCCGAGAACTGAACGCTCGGAGCTTCTCTGCTTAGGAGATGAAGTTTCATTACTGCCGTGCGGGTACGCCGCCGCCCATATCTGCTGGCGGCACGGCGGACATCACATCAGGCTCAGATTGAAGAGGTCCGGGCAGAGGGCTTTCCAGCGCAAGAGCCAGTACTTCATCCATCGTGTCGACGAAATGAAGCTTCATGGAACTCTTGATATTTTCCGGTAGCTCCGTGATGTCTTTTTCATTCGAACGCGGCAGAATGGCTTCAAAAATGCCTGCACGCAGGGCGGCGAGCAATTTCTCCTTGAGCCCGCCGATGGGCAGCACCTTGCCGCGTAGAGTGATTTCGCCGGTCATGGCAATATCGCGACGCACTGGAATGCGGGCGAGAGCACTGGCGAGCGCAGTCGCCATTGTGATGCCTGCCGATGGGCCATCTTTCGGAATTGCACCCTCGGGCACATGGAGGTGAATGTCGAGATTGCGATAGAACTCCCGGCTGAGGCCGAGCGCCTGCGACTTTCCGCGTATGTAGCTCAGTGCGGCTTGCGCCGACTCCTGCATCACGTCACCAAGTTGACCGGTAATGGTGAGCTTGCCCTTGCCGTCCAGTACTTGTACTTCCGTGGTGAGGATGCTTCCGCCCACTTCTGTCCATGCCAGACCGGTAACAAGTCCGACTTCGCTCTTTTCGTGTACTTCAGAGTCGCGGAACTTGGCCACGCCGAGAAACTCACCGATGTTGGCGGCCGTGAGCTCTTCCTTGTGTTTCGCGCCCTTCTTCACCACACGACGGGCTACCTTACGGCATACGTTGCCTATCTCACGCTCAAGATTACGCACGCCTGCTTCGCGTGTGTAGTTGCGTATGATTTCGAGAATCGCGTCGTCCTGAAAGACGACGTTCTTCTCGCTCAGGCCCGTCTGTTCGCGTTGCTTCTTTACGAGATACTGCTTGGCGATCTCGAGTTTTTCCTGTTCGGTGTAGCCCTGTAACCGCAATACTTCCATGCGGTCCTGCAAAGGAGCAGGTATGGTGTGCATCACGTTTGCCGTGGCCACAAAAAGAACCTGCGAGAGGTCGTAGTCCACGTCCAGATAGTGGTCCTGGAAGGTCGTGTTCTGCTCGGGATCAAGAACTTCAAGCAATGCAGAAGCCGGATCACCACGGAAGTCGGACGCCATTTTGTCGACTTCATCGAGCAGGAAGACGGGATTCTTCGTTCCAGCCCGCTTCATGTGCTGAATAATCTGCCCTGGCAGAGCGCCAATATAAGTGCGGCGATGACCACGAATTTCCGCTTCGTCGCGTACACCTCCGAGAGAAAGCCGAACGAATTTGCGGCCTGTCGCCTTGGCGATGGACATGCCGAGCGACGTCTTGCCTACACCCGGAGGTCCGACAAAGCAGAGGATAGAGCCCTTTGGATTTTTGACCAGTTGCCGCACTGCGAGGAATTCAAGAATGCGGTCTTTGATCTTCTCCAAGCCGTAGTGGTCTTCGTTCAGTACTTTCTCCGCGTAGTCGATGGAGCGTGTTTCCTTAGACTTTTTCTTCCACGGCACGGCGAGTAGCCAGTCAATGTAATTGCGACTCACTGTCGACTCAGCCGACATGGGCGGCATGGCTTCGAGCTTCTTGAGTTCCTGGATGGCCTTATCGAGCACATCCTTCGGCATTCCGGCTGCTTCAATCTTTTTGCGCAGCTCATCGAACTCGCCTTTTTCGCCTCGGCCCAGTTCTTTCTGGATAGCCTTGATCTTTTCGTTAAGGTAGTACTCTTTTTGCGCGCGCTCCATCTGTCGCTTGACGCGCGATTGGATGTTGCGGTCGATATCGAGTTTTTCAATTTCAATATCAAGCACATCGGCGATGCGCGCCAGGCGCGACGCAGGATCGAATATGCCGAGCAACTCCTGCTTCTCTTCAATGCCGATCTGCAGATTGGCGGCGATCACGTCGGAGAGCTTGGCTGGCTCGTCCATGCGGGCACTGGCAATGATGGTTTCGTAGTTGAGCGATTGTTGCAGTTTGACGTACTGCTCGAAGAGTGAAGTGACGCGCTGCATGAGCTGTTCGAGCGCCGGCGTCATTTCAAAGTCTGTCTTGCCCGTCTTTACAGTGGCCACGAAGAATCCATCGCGGTCTGTGATATCGGATGATTTGGCGCGTTCCACGCCTTCCACCAGCACCTTGATATTGCCGTCAGGCATTTTGACACTCTGCACAATATTGCAGATGGCGCCGACCTGGTAGATTTCCTTCGCCTTGGGCTCGTCGATGGATGCATCATGCTGCGTAGCGAGAAAGATTCTGCGATCGCCATTCAACGCTTCTTCCAGCGCGCGCACGCTTGAGAGCCGGCCCACGACGAAAGGTGTCATCATGTGTGGAAAGATGACCATGTCGCGAATAGGCATCATGGGCAGCTTGATGGAATCGTTCTTATCTCGGGAAGACGTCATTGCATCACCATTAGAAGGTTAGACGCGTCCGCACAAGCAAGGTTGCAGAAGCTGGCGTGGCGTGTCTTGTAGGGATTGTACAGCGGATTTCAGATGAGGGAAGTATGAAGCGGAGAAACTGAAGTTCATATAAGCGAACTTCAGTTTCCCATCTTGATTACCTGGATTAGCCAGCCTTCTCAAGCAGGCAGAGCGAAAGATCGCGCCTCTCCACCATCTCTCGCGTGATCTCGAGATCGCGTACACGCTTGCTCGAGGGAAGGTGATACATCAGATCGAGCATCAGCTCTTCGAGAATCATACGAAGACCACGAGCGCCTACCTTGCGCGAAAGTGCCTCACGCGCAACAGCTGCAGTCGCATCGTTGGTAAAGTGAAGGCGAACATTCTCATATTCAAGAAGCCGCTGATACTGCTTGAGGATTGCGTTGCGTGGCTTGGTGAGAATCTCCACCAATGCGGCCTCATCCAACTCATCAAGGATGCCCATGACGGGCAGTCGGCCGACAAACTCGGGGATAAGTCCGTACTTGATAAGGTCCTGCGGCTCGGTCTTGCGGAGAAGTTCCGTGTCGCGGTGCGAACGGGTGGTTGCCGCATCAGCTTCAGCATCGATGGTCTTGAAGCCGAGAGCTTTTTTGCCTACGCGGCGTCCAACCACGCGCTCCAGACCCACGAATGCACCGCCACAGATAAAGAGGATGTTGGTCGTGTCAACCGCCGTGAACTCCTGGTGTGGATGTTTACGTCCACCCTGTGGCGGAACGTTGGCCACAGTACCCTCCAGAATCTTGAGCAGTGCCTGTTGCACGCCTTCGCCGGAGACGTCACGAGTAATCGAGGGGTTCTCGTCTTTGCGGCCGATCTTGTCGATCTCGTCGATATAGATGATGCCCTGCTGCGCGCGGTTCACATCGCCATCCGCCGCCTGAAGCAGCTTGAGGATGATGTTCTCAACGTCTTCGCCAACGTAGCCGGCTTCTGTGAGCGTTGTCGCATCCACAATCGCAAATGGCACGTCAAGCATTTTAGCCAGCGTGTGGGCGAGAAGCGTTTTACCCGATCCTGTGGGGCCAATGAGCAAGATATTCGATTTGGCCAACTCTACTTCGCTGTTGCGCATACGATTCATCTGGATGCGCTTGTAGTGGTTGTATACGGCGACAGCAAGCTTCTTTTTGGTTTGGTCCTGCCCGATCACAAAGTCATCGAGGAAGCTCTTGACTTCCTGAGGCTTGGGCAGATGGCCTGCGGCTGCTGCCTGGTGCGTCTCACCACGGTCGTCTTCCAGGATCGAGTTGCAAACGGCAACACACTCGTCGCAAATATAGGCGCGGGGGTAGTCGCTCGGTGACGAGATGAGTTTGGCAACGGCATCCTGTGACTTATGACAGAACGAGCAGCGTAGCGCTTCTTCGGGTCCCGTTCGCGTTTTCATGTTTGTTACCCCCTAAACGTTCGAGTTCGACTCGTGGTTTTCTTTGCCGCTAGGTGCGCGGCCGGTCGATGATTTCGTCCACGATGCCGTATTCCTGTGCCTGCTGTGCGTTCATGATAAAGTCGCGCTCCACGTCGTGCTCAATGCGATCGAGCGGCTGACCGGTGTGCTTTGCCATGAGGTTGTTGGTAATTTCACGAATGCGCAGAATTTCGCGCGCATGGATATCGATATCAGTTGCCTGACCGCTCAAGCCGCCCATCGAAGGCTGGTGTATAAGGATGCGCGAGTTGGGCAGTGCGAAGCGTTTGCCCTTGGTGCCGGCAAGCAGCAGGAACGCACCCATGCTGGCTGCCTGGCCGATGCAATAGGTCACCACATTGTTCTTGATGAACTGCATCGTGTCATAGATGGCCAACCCGGCGGTAATAGAGCCGCCCGGCGAATTGATGTAGAGCTGAACGTCCTTCTCCGGGTCTTCTCCGGAGAGAAACAGCATTTGAGCAACGATGAGATTGGCCACCTGGTCGTCAATGGGTGTGCCGAGGAAGATGATATTGTCGCGCAGCAGACGGGAATAGATGTCGTAGGCGCGTTCGCCGCGACTCGTCTGCTCAACCACCATGGGAACCAGTGCCATTGAATGCTCTTCTCGCTCTCTTTGCGTGGGGCCTTAGCCCGTTTCGCTTGTCCGCACGTTTTGAAGTTCAGCGCACGGAAAATACCGCAATCCCGCGCTAAGCGGGCAGTCGCTCATACAGCAAGTTCGCTGTTTTTTCGCGTTTCATTTGTTCCCGGATTCTAGCCAGCCCGCCATCCTGCGTCAAACGCTCGCGAATGGTCTCCACAGGTTCGCGAGATTGCAGCGCCGCAAGATGGATTTCACGATCCACTTCCTCCTCGCTGACTTCCACGCTCTCCAAGGCTGCAATTTTGTCCAGAATGAGATTTGTCTTCACTTCCGCAATTGCGCTGTCACGCTGCGCTGCACGCAAGCGCCCAAAGTCCAGCTTACGCATCTGTTCAGTGGACATGCCTTGTGCCGCAAGGGCGCGCAGTCCGCGCTCCAGGCGCGCATCCACCTGCTCCTGCACGAGCGACTCAGGAACCGGGAAGGTGAAGCGCTCGACCATTGCGGCAAAGAGCTTGTCTTTGGTTTCACCTTCTGCGCTGCGGCGCTTGCGATTCTCCATGTGCTCGCGAATGCGATTCTTCAATTCATCCAGGTTTTCGTAGTTGCCGATTTCCTTGGCAAAGTCATCGGTCAGCTCAGGCTTGGTCCGCTTCTTGATGGCTTTCACGGTAACGTCATACGCAACCGTTTTACCGGCGAGCTTCTCTTCCTGGTAGTCCTCGGGATAAATAACCTCTGCCTTCAACTCCTGGCCTGCCTTCGCGCCTCGGAGCACTTCAGTGAAGGCGGCGACGGTGTCCTTACCGCCCACTTCCACAAGCGCATCTTCGCCGGCAACGGGAGCGGCATCCGCTTCTCCGCTGATCAGGCCGTTGTACGTAATTTGAGCCCAGTCGCCATCCGCGATCGCGCGGTCCTCTTCCACCGGCTCGACGGTGGCACGTGACTCGCGCAGCTCTTCGAGTTCGCGATTGAATTCTTCGTCGGTCACTTCTACGGGCGACTTCTCGACTGTAACTTCCTTGTAGCCTTCAATGGAAAACTCGGGAAGGTACTCAAAGGCCGCCTTCACGTGCAGTGGCTGACCGTCTTCGACGGTGAGTTCCGTTACCTGTGGCTGTCCAACCGGTCTCACACCAAGCTCACGCACACCCTGCTGGAAGCGCTCGGGCAGCAAGTTGTCAATGACTTCCTTGCGGATCTCGTTTGCATACTTGCGGCGAATCACGCTCTCTGGTGTCTTGCCGGGGCGGAAACCAGGTATACGCGCATACTTTTGATAGGCACGGGTCGTCTTACGAAAAGCCTTGGAGACGTCTTCGGCGGGCAGGTCAAGAACCAACTCACGTGTGCAATCCGGGTTCAAAACCGGACCGTGCTGGTGCTCGTGGTCGTGAGTATGGCCTTCGTGCGAATGTGACTCTTCTGCGGATTCAGCGGAGGGGGTGTTTTCGAGGGTGTCTGTAGAACTCAACGTTTTGCCTTCCAGGCGCATTCTGCGCCAGTTAGGCCATCACCGAATTCGGCGCTTAAAGCAAGGCGCTCGGTATGGCCGGGAGATACATGATTCATGGTAAGAGGGTTTCCGGGAAGGGTCAAACCGCGCCGGGTCTGCCATTTGACCTCTGCATCGCGGAAGTCACGTTACTGCTCAGTGACATATGTCCCTCCCAGTCAGACAACGGTGTCGCTGCGTGTGTACTGCAGTGGACACTATGACCACCGAAGGACTCGAGAATTCGAGCTGCGGTCCTGTAAGTGATAGGACGCAATCATCTTTGAAGGCAATCCCAAACCGCAGTGTATTGGATGCACTCATCGCAGGCTGCGCTTCAGCGCGTTACCGGCAAGATATCCACAATACTGGATAGCCTGTGGAAGCTGTGGACAATACGGATTGCCTGCCACCCAAAATCAAGTATGCAAAGAATGCTCAGGCCCAACCTTTCAGGAAAAATCCAAGAATGAACGAAAGGCCGCTCTGAAGCGGATATATGCACCGTCGACCCGTAAGTTAGTTTGTGCCTCTGTTTTGTCGCTCGATGCTGCCAAGACTTAGACTGAAAGTCTGGAGAGCCAGATGAGCAGCAAATGCGCCTCGTGCGGAGCGCAACTCGAAAATAGTGCTTCCATCTGTGTTGTTTGTGGCGTTGAACAATTGCGTTGCGAGGCTCCTCAGGTGGTTGTGCCTGAAATTGCGCAGCCTGCGCCCGGGCGTTTCCCAGCACGAGGAACTGCAGAAAAGGCAAATCTCGCCGGCATCGGCGGATGGCTCATCTTTACAGGAATTGGTCTGGCGCTGGCCCCGCTTCTCAACGTATTTGCCCTTCTTACGGACGGACGACTGCTGTTCAATCCGGGTGCTCGTGAATACCTTTCCATGCATTCCGGTCTCTATCTGCTCATCTTCTTTGAGATCATCAGTAACCAGGTGTTTTTCTTCTATGGCGCGGTTTCGAATGTTCTCTTCTACTCGAAAAAGAGGATGTTCCCAGTTGCGATGATTGTGTTTCTCGCGGCAAACGTCCTGGTCGTTTCCATTGATCACATCGGAGTTGCTCAGTTGGCTTTGCCGGCAAAGCCAACACAACTGATTCGTGCTCTCGTTGCCGCGGCCATCTGGATTCCATATTTCATGCGTTCCCGTCGCGTAGCTTTCACCTTCACGCGTTGACTCCCCCACCTAATGAGAAAGGCCCGGCGAAATCACCGGGCACTTCCTGTCTTTCATGATCTGCTCTTTTTACTTATTTGGCACATACACCTTTAGCCGCACATGCCACTTGGTGCTCTGTCCAGGTTTCAGCGTCACCATACCCGTGTCCATCTTGCCCCACTCCTTCCCAAACGGATCAGCGAAGTTGTACTGGTCCTCAATGGCCACGAATTTCTGCGTGGGCGGTGCGTACATCTGGATGGTCTTGATCTCAGGAGACAGACCTTCGATCTTCACGCCGTAGTGCGCGGCCGGGTCAATCACCTTCACCGTCACCATGCCATCCTTCCAGTCCAGGTGGCTCCAGTTGTCGTCATAGAAGTTCTTTGCAAGTGGTGCGCCATCAGGTGCCTGCAAGTCGTACTGCGTGCCGGTCACAGGCAGAAGCTTGCCCGTGGGAAAGACGCTGTCATAGTTGTTCACTTGTGCCGTTTTGGAGCCCGGGATGTGAATGCGCACCTGTGTGCGGTCGCCCGAGGGCAAATTGAAGTACGGGTGCCACCCAATTGCAATAGGCTCTGCTTCGTTACCCACGTTCTTGGCCACAATGCTCACATTAACTGCATCCGCAGTGAGCGAGATCGTGTAATCGAGGTCGGTCTTCGAGAGCCAGTAGCCGCCAAAGCTGCCCGCATGCACAACACCGGTCACTTCCTGTCCACCGGGAATGTCGTGCACCTTCACGTCGTCAGTCTTGGCCTTTAGAATCAGTCCGTGCATGGCATGACGCTCTGCGCCGGGATCCTTACCTACGTTGTTCGCGGGCAACGTGATGGTATGGCCCTCCCACGAAGTTGTGAGAGTCTTTTTGTCTGCCGAGAGTTTGCCGATGATGCGATTCGGATACGGTACAAGAAACGCAGCACCCAGCCGATAGCCGAGGTTGCCGAAGGCGTCATCTTTCACGTCGAGCATTTCTTTGGATGCGGCCAGGTTCGGCGAGGCCAGAACGTCCACCGTACCTTTGCCGGGGAAGTTGGCCGTAATCTGTTGCAGTTCCATGCCGCGGCCAGGCATAAGTGTGATGCTTGTGAACTCGGGCTTAGTCTTGCTGACGGCTTTGCGTTTGAGAACGACAATCTTTTGTCCGCCAATCTCAATTGGTTGTTGCGCACCGGCTGAAGCGGCAGCAAAAGCCGGCAGTGCGAGCAACAATGCAGAGAATAAAGCTGTCATGCGGGAAGCAGGCTTCATGGAAATCCATCTCCGGTCCATCGATATATCCGGAGTCCGCTGGCTCAATGGGCGTATTGAAGAGCCGGTAGAAAGCGTATTCCGGAGGCGGCCTCATTCTACGCTAATCGCCCTGCGCATCGCATGGGTTATAGGAATGATCATGGCCCGTCAGCGAGCAGACTCCGTCCAGCAGCGCGCTATAATCTCTCCAGCAGCGGGAGTAGTTCAGTGGTAGAACGTCAGCTTCCCAAGCTGAATGTCGCCGGTTCGATCCCGGTCTCCCGCTCCACCTGTTTAGCGCATCCCGGCAAAATCGCCTTTCCTGCATCAGACAAGCGCCATCCGCAAACGTTTTGGTTCAGCGAGAGCTGTTTGATGGCCGTGCGCGGTCAATCAGAACGCTGACGCCTGTTCCGAGGAATGCCGGCGCGGTGGCCAGAGCAATGATGACGAACTCAAATGGCCACAGGTTGTGATTCGTTGGATCGGAAGCGCAATCCACCACGATGAGGCATGCGTTGGCAGCACAGAATCCGCCGAGAATCGCTACTGGAATCCAGCGCTTCCTTCCCTCAGCCGCGAAGGAGAGAAGCATTCCCGCGAGAAACATAAGGATGGGAAGGACGTACAACGGAAGCAGGTCAGGACTGTGTTCACGTGTGCTGTAGGGTTCGAACTTCCAGAAGAAGACGGCATCAAACATCACGCCAAGAAAAACCGCGCTCACCAGGCGCCATTCTTTCGAAGACACGAAGGTCCCTCCTGCCTCGACGGAGCATTCATGAGGTAACACTATACACAGTGCCGCATTTTGAACAGTCCGCCTTCGAATCGAAAAATTGGTGTTTAATGAGCTAAGACTTGAGACATATCCGCTGTTGTATGGAATGCGGACTTCCGAATCAATAACAGCGCAACATGTTCCTAGCGCAATTCCATTGAAGTCAATGTTTCGGTTACCGTGTCTTCCGGATGCTCCCCGCCCATGCCCCAGCAAAAGATATAGTTTGAAGTCCCCACACCCGCGTGAATTGACCAGCTCGGTGTAACCACTGCCTGCTTGTTGCTTACGAGAATGTGACGGGTCTCTTGCGGCGGGCCAATCAGATGCAGCACGCGGTCATCTGGCTTGAGGTCGAAGTAGAGGCGCACCTCTGATCTTTTTTGGTGTATCTGCGGTGGTAGGGTGTTCCAGGCACTGCCAATTGCAACCTCTGTAAATCCCATCGTGAGCTGGCAGCTTTGGATACCTTCCTTATGGATCAACTGCGTCTCGCGCTGCAGGTCGGCATTTCTGGGTGAACCAGTGACCACTGGCTGCGTATTGCCCACACCGACTCGCACCGCGGGATAACTTTTGTGCGCAGGGTAGCTGATTAAGTAGTATTCCGCTGGCGATTGCGCGGAAAGGCTGAGAAACGTGATGTGCTCTGAGCCTTTGCCAATGTAAAGAGAGTCAAGAAAGGCGAGATCGTGGGCTACACCATCCACGAGCACAACGCCAACGTCTCCAATGTTCAATATCCCAATTTCGCGATGTTCAGCGAAGAATCTAGATTGATGGTTCGGCGGGGCTTCAAGGGTAAGCGGCTCTGCGAGCGGGACGACTGAGCCAACAATCGCGTGATCAAGGTCGACATAACTGAGGTTGATTTCTCCAGGGGCAAAAAGACCTTCAATCAAAAAAGATGCGCGCAGCTCTTCTGTAGACATACGGGTGAATCGGACTGCGTCGGCAACCTGGATCAAGTACATTGATTGGAAAAAGCCACCCTGAGATTTCTACTTATTCGATTGTCCGTCAGAATAATGCCTTATCAGGTCGCTTACGGGGAATTCACAGGCACATATTGCGACCGTCGCGTTTTCGCCAGGCCTAGCCTGCCTTTTTAGTAACTTATGGTGGTAACTGGTTTCCATTTTGGTAACCACTTTAAGTAATCGATATTTATTACTGACCAATTTAAGAACTGGGCGAAACACAGAATTTCGCCTGCTCAAATACCTCGCGCAGCATGGCTCGCGTTAGTTTGCCTGTGTTCGTGTTCTGTAGTGAAGGATGATAGCTGGTAATGGTAACCAGTCCAGATGGCAAAGTGTACCGGGCGGCGTGACGAAAGATAAGTGCTGCACGTGACGGCAGTGCACCTGTTCTGATCTGGTGAGAGAGGAATCCGTCGAAAGCAATGCGGCCCAGGCACACAACCACGCGCAGATTTTCCAGGAGGCGAATCTCTTCATCGAGGAATGGAGCGCAGTTGTTGAGCTCTTGTGGCGTCGGCTTGTTCCCTGGCGGAGCGCATCGGCCAACAGAGGTGATCCACATATCGGTGAGCTTCATTCCGTCATCGCGCGAGATTGCATTCGGCTGCGAGGCGAATCCAGTTTCATGCAGGACCGGATAAAGAAAATTCCCAGATCCGTCTCCGGTGAATGGACGTCCAGTCCGATTCGATCCGTGTGCGCCAGGTGCCAGACCTAGAACTAGAACTCGCGCCATGGGGTCGCCGAAAGAAGGAACAGGCTTACCCCAGTATTCCCAAGTTGCATATGCGCGTCGCCGCACCTGAGCAATGTGCGCGCAATGTTCGCGCAGCCGCGGACAGAGATTGCATTGGACGATGCGCGCATTCAGTGCGTCAAGTGATTGTATGCCGGAGTCCATGGCCAGATTGTAGGGTACAGAACCCGACGGATTGCCGCGCCAAGAATATGTATCGCATGTTGATTGCCGTTTACCATTGCGCAGCGATACAGGCGTAGACTGACCTTGTTGTGGCGCTCAGCGCGGCTGTGAATTTTTGACTTGAGGGAATGCGATGAAAAAGGCGAAGCTCCTGTTGCTCGCGGGTGACTTTGTGGAAGACTACGAAATCATGGTTCCATTTCAGGCCCTGCAAATGGTGGGACACTCAGTAGACGCCGTCTGTCCTGGCAAAATGAAGGGCGAACAGGTTCGCACAGCGATTCACGATTTTGAAGGCGACCAGACCTATTCGGAGAAGCGCGGCCACAACTTCACGCTCAATGCCACCTTTGATGAGATCAATGTTGCCAGCTACGATGGGCTCGTTGTCCCCGGCGGACGCGCGCCTGAGTACCTCCGCTTGAACGAGAAGGTGCTCGACATCGTCCGCCACTTCGACAAAGCGGGCAAGCCCATTGCCGCGTTGTGTCACGGTCCGCAGTTGCTCGCTGCCGCGGGCATTCTGAAAGGGCGCAAGCTGAATGCCTATCCCGCATGCGCGCCGGAAGTGGAACTGGCGGGCGGAACCTTCGTGAAGCTGGACTTCTTTGACGCAACGGTGGATGGAAAGCTCGTTACCGGGCCGGCGTGGACGGCGCATCCGGCGTGGCTGAGCAAATTTCTTGAGGTTCTCGAGGCTCACCTGGCCGAATAAGTTGCAATTAAGAGTGAAGCACTTCAGGTTGCACGGCGCGGACCTCGCAAAGAGGCTGCGCCGTGCCGCACTTCAGTACCTTCTGAATCTCTGCGAGAATGGAGAGCGCGACTGCCGCGGGAGTTTCCGCTTGCAGGTCAAGGCCGGTCGGGGCATGCATCGTGTCCAGCCAGGATTCGACCTGATCACTGGTGTGCGGTCGATTCAGAAGCCTAGAAGCCTCTTCAAGCAGTTCGCGGGTGCGGCGCTGTGGACCGAGAATGCCAATATATCCTGGCTTCACCGGCGCGGCAAGAAGCGACGCGACGAAATGCGCATCCTGCTCAAAGCTGTGCGTCATCACCACTGCCGCATCACCGGCGTGCGGATCAAAATGCGAGGAAGCTGCTTGAGGAAGCTCGTCGCAGGGAACGACCCGCACCTGATGCGCCATGGGGAATCGTTGGGGAGTGGCCAAATGCGAGCGGCCATCTATTATCGAGATCCACCAGCCCAGTTCGTGTGCCATCTGCGCCAGCGGCTTTGCGTCATCACCCGCAGAGAAGACCCAGAGTCCGATGCGAGCAGGCAAATAGATAGACCAGACGCGCGCGGTACCACTTTCGAGATCGACATTCAGCTCGGAGCTGTTGCGAGCTTCATATGCCCGTTGTGCGAAGACTTGAAGTGATTCGTTTCCACTTGTGGATCCATCGGCATGCAGAAACGCTCGTTGCGCCTTCGATGGGCCATCAAGGACCGTCGCAATTGCGATTGGAGCACGCGCCGCAAATGCATGTGCCAAAGCAGACATGACTGGTTCCGCCGTTTGCGAGCGCTCCAGCAGAAGATGAACGACTCCTCCGCAGCCCGATCCATACGGCATCTCTCCATCGTCGGCTACGGTGGAATAGCTTTCAAGCACAGGACCTGATTCAGTCTTCCACCACGCACGCTTCGCAACTTCTGCTTCAAGGCAACCGCCGCTTACTGTGCCAGCGCGTCGGCCATCGGGTGCGAGCAGCATGCACGTGCCAGGTTTGCGATAACTGGGACCATCCACAGAGACAATCGTGGCCAGCACGAAGTCTTTCCCCTCGGCTTTAAGGGCGCGCCAGAGTTTGAGAATTGGCTCGAGATCCGTCATTCAATCTTTCCAGGTGACATCAGGCTTCAAGAACCTCTGACTGTAACAAATCTTCGATGCGAATGGGTAAGCTGCGTACCCGCACTCCGGTGGCATGATACACCGCCGAGGTTATGGCGGGAGCAACGCCTGCCATGCCGATTTCGCCAATGCCGCGTGCGCCGTACTCGTTCACGATCAAGTCGGGATAATCGAGGAACGTGACATCGAGCTGAGGAAGATCGGCGCACGTAGTCACCAGGTAGTCCGCGAAATTGCCGTTGATGGGCTGGCCGCGGTGCGCTTCATAGTGCGTCTTCTCGAATAAGGCCATACCAAGTCCCATCACTGCCGCACCAAGAATCTGGTTCGTTCCAGCTTTGGTGTTAATGATGCGGCCACAGTCGAAAATGGAAAAAATACGGCTTACGCGCAGGCGTGCAATCGCCGGCTCCCACTCCACCTCGGCAAAATGGCAACCATAAGAATGCAGTGAATATTTCTGTGCCTTCGGGTCTTCAAAGGAGGGATGAGTTCTGCCAGTGGCCATCACGCCACTCAAATCCGCAATGCGCAGAATCTCCGCGAAGGGAACTCCTTCCATGGTCTCCCGCGTCGGCGTGAACTCGCCTTTCTCGAGGGCGACACCCTGCACGGGAGACTGATTGGTTGTTCGAATCATTCCCGCCGAAAGTTCGAGATGCTCCGTTTTCGCACCGTGAAAGGGCGATCCGGGAGTAGTTGCAGCAATCTGCAGCATTCGCTTGACCGCAGTCTTGGATGCATCTGTTGCCGCAGGTAAAACCGCGCTAGTCACCATCGATCCGCCGGACGTTGGTCCGTCGGGCAAACCTGTGTCGCCGAGGAAAACATCGATGCGGTCGAGCGGTATACCTGTCTCCGCATGCGCCACCTGCGCAAAGATTGTGTAGGTTCCAGTGCCGATATCCTGCGTCGCGCAGCGAACGCAGAGTCGTCCGTTCTGGCATAGCTCGACCGATGCGGTGCAGGGAACTCGAGCGGCGGCCCACGAAGCCCCTCCGACTCCCCATCCGATCACCTTGCCGTCGCGGCGCATAGAGCCCACTTCAGGCGTCCGCTGCTTCCAGCCAATTTTCTTTGCGCCCGTTGTGTAGCACTCTTTCAGATGGCGTGAGGAGAAAGGCTTGTTGGTGCCTTCATCGCGTTCAGCGTCATTCAGCAGCCGCAGCTCAACCGGGTCCATCTTCAGCTTGATGGCAAGTTCGTCCATGGCAGACTCAAGTGCGAAGAGTCCCGGCACCGCGCCTGGGCCGCGCATCGGCGCAGGCGCCCCGACATTGCGGCGCACCATGCCGGTAGTTACAACCAGATTTGGGCAGCTATAGAGAAATGGCGTCTGCTCTCCGCAGTGCTCCACAAAGTCATCGTTGATGGAGGTTTCCGAGAAGAAGTCGTGGCGAATCGCGGTGAGCTTACCTTCTTTGGTGGCACCTAAACGAATGCGCTGCTGAGTATGAGGTCTATGGCCGACGTTGGAAAACATCATGCGGCGGTCCACGGAAATCTTAACTGGACGATTAAGTTTGATGGATGCAACCGACGCAATGGTCGATTGCGGCCAGGGAAAGAGTTTGCCACCGAAGCCAGAACCAATGAAGCGCGAGATGACGCGTACATTTTCCCGCGGAATACCCAGCACAGCCGCCATTACATTGCGATGATTCACAACGCCCTGAGACGACTCATAGAGTGTGAGGTTTTCGCCGTCCCAGTCCGCGACGGTTCCATGCATCTCCATCGGGTTGTGGGTTTCCACTGGCGTCGCATATGTTTCGTCGACGACCACCGCTGCTTCGGCAAGCCCCTTATCCGGATCGCCGCGCAGCCAGCTGCTGGGCCGTGGACCATCGAAGTTGCTCAGGTCGTACTCCACATCTGGCGTATCCGCGTCATACTCCACGCGAATCGCATCGGCAGCTGCGTTGGCTTGTTCCAGTGTCTCGGCCACAACGGCAGCGACAAACTGGCCCCAGTACGCAATCTTGTCATCCGCAAAGGGTGGCCGGGACTCGTTCGTGCGTCCTGAGGATTGTTCCGAAACGAGCCGATACGCATTCGACATGTTGCCGTGGTGGAGAACTAGCAGCACGCCGGGCATCTTTTCGGCCTTCGACGTGTCGAGCGAGCGGATGCGCCCTCTTCCAATGGTGCTTTGCACGGCAACCGCCTGTACCAGTCGCGGAAGGTCGTGATCGAGCGCATAGCGGGCCGTTCCGCTGGTCTTCAGTGAGCCGTCTATCCGCGGAACACCGGTGCCGATGATGTCCGCTGCGTTGGGAAGATTGCCAATCGCCATGTGAGTTTCCTCCCGAAGGGTTTCTTAGGCTGTAGCCAGTTTGAGTGCGTGCGTAATGCAGCGTTTCGCCAATTCCACTTTGAATGCGTTGTCTTTGCGCGGCTTCGCACCGGCCAAAGCCGCATCTGCGGCCTTACGAAATGTTTGTGAATCTGCCCGCTTGCCGAGGAGTGCCTTCTCCGCTTCATGCGAGCGCCAGGGTTTGGTGGCAACTCCGCCCAAGGCGACACGCACGTAGCGAATGTGTCCGCCTTCCACCCTCGCAACCACTGCAGCTGAGCTCAAGGCGAATTCGTAACTGGCCCGGTCGCGCAGCTTCAGATAAGTTGACTTCGCACCGGCAACGGGACTCGGCAGATCGACATACGTAATCAGTTCACCTGGTTCAAGCGCGTTCTCAATGTTTGGAGTATTGCCGGGAAGCTTATGAAAGTCCTCGAAGGCGATGGTGCGCTTTCCCCTCGGCCCTTCCAGGTGAATCGTGGCTTCAAGCGCGGCCATGGCCACACACATATCGGATGGATGCGTGGCAATGCAGTGGTCGCTTGTACCGAGAATCGCGTGGATTCGATTGAATCCATCAATCGCGGCGCAGCCAGTACCTGGCGTGCGTTTGTTGCATCCGTAGCCATCGGGCGTTCCGGCTGAGGGTTCGCGGAAGTACATACAGCGAGTGCGTTGCATCAGGTTGCCGCCTGTAGTGGCCATGTTGCGCAACTGCGGTGAGGCGCCGGAAAGCAGGGCCTCAGAAAGCACGGCATAGTTTTGCTTAACGTCCGCGTTCCAGGCCAAGTCTGAGTTGCGCACCATTGCGCCGATGCGCAATCCGCCGTTGGGCAGCTTCTCAATCTTGTCCAGCGGCAGTAAATTGATATCGACCAGCATCGGCGGCTGCTCAACTGATAACTTCATCAGATCGACAATCGTTGTTCCGCCGGCGATGAACTTGCCTCCAGATGAATGTGCAATGGCCTTGTCGACGTCTGTAGGCTTTGCATAACCGAATGTCTGCATGGCAAAAATCTCCCTTGTGATTCAGGTAAATCTCAGGCGCGGGTGCGTGCCTGCTTCACGGCGGCAATAATGTTGGTATAGGCGCCGCAGCGGCAGATGTTGCCCGCCATGGCTTCCTTGATGTCTTTTTCACTTGGTCCTATTGGCTCTTTCAATAGCGCAACTGCGCTCATAATCTGCCCGCTGGTGCAGTATCCGCACTGGTAGCCGTCGTGCTCCACGAATGCAGCCTGCATCGGATGGAGATCTCCGGGCTGGCCAAGACCTTCAATCGTCGTAATCTCGTCGCCCTCGTGCATCACGGCAAAAGAGAGACAGCTATTTACGCGACGACCGTTCACATGGACCGTACATGCTCCGCACTGGCCGTGGTCGCAGCCCTTCTTAGTGCCGCTCAGGTGAATGCGTTCGCGCAGCGTGTCTAATAGCGTGGCGCGCGTGTCGAGGCCGCGCAACACGTGCTCTCTGCCATTGATTTTGAGCGTCACGTCCATCGATGTCGCAGATGCATTCTTCGCCGCAGGCTCAAGAACAGGCGCTGCGGTGGCCAGCGATGTCGTGCTGGCGATTACACCTGTTGCGCCCAGCCCCCCCAGAAATGAACGGCGACTTAAGCGCCCAGACTGCGCGTTCTTCGGCTCATCAATTGGCTCAAGCTCCAGCGTCTGCTGGTCGAGTGCGAGCTCTGGTTCGTTCGCAGTGGAAATAATGGAATGCGAGTGGTTCGACTCTGCCATAGGAGACCTCCTTCGGCTCAAGTACTGTTCAGGAACGCAGCCGCGTTTCTATGCGCGTCCCTGCAAATCGCTTTTTGTGTGCGGCCTGGGGAAAGGCTCGCAGGTTGTGAGGTAGCGAATCGATGGCAATCTGCCAGAAATCAACCCGCAGGGGAATTTTACACGTTGATCAATGCCTGCATCGCCGGTGCATACCGCTCTCCTGCGGTCGCATTGGGCGGAAATGCCTCATTCAGTTGTCCAAGTATCTCCGCAGAAACCTTCAAGTCGGCTGCCGCTGCGTTTTCTTCCAGATATTTCCTTCGCTTGGTACCGGGGATTGGCACAATCTCTTCGCTCTGCGCCATCACCCATGCAAGCGCCAGTTGCGATGGTGTTACTCCAAGCTGAGCCGCATACTGTTTCACCGTTTCGACCAGCTTAAGGTTGCGGATAAAATTCTCGCCTTGAAACCGCGGGCTGATCCGCCGGAAATCCCCCGGCTCAAAATCATGTGGAGAATTGAAGGCTCCAGTTAGAAAACCGCGGCCAAGAGGGCTATATGCGACAAACGCGATTCCAAGTTGGTGGCAAAGTGGCAATAGTTCCGCTTCAGGTTCGCGGCTCCAGAGTGAATACTCGGTCTGTAAAGCAGTAATGGGATGAGTTGCGTGTGCTCGCTCGATAGTCTTCGGCGCAGCTTCAGAGAGGCCAAGAAAGCGCACTTTGCCTTCTTCCACCATTCGCGACATCGCGCCGACCGTTTCTTCAATCGGCACCTTGGTGTCAACGCGATGCTGGTAGTAGAGGTCAATGACCTCAATGCCCAGTCGGCGCAAGCTGGCTTCGCACGAAGCCTTCACATACGGGGGTGATCCATCCACGCCGCGCCGCTCCGGATGTGCTGGATCGCGCACGATGCCGAACTTGGTCGCGATAAAGAACTGGTCCCGCCTTCCCTTCACGGCCCTTCCAATCAACTCTTCATTCGTGTGCGGCCCGTAGACATCGGAGGTGTCGAGGAAATTGATACCCAATTCAAGTGCGCGATCAATGGTCGCCAGTGACTCAGCATCGTTGATCGGACCGTAGAACTCGCTCATACCCATGCAGCCAAGACCCATGGCAGAGACGACTGGGCCGTTTTTTCCAAGCGTGCGCGACTTCATCGGATGGTATCCACGAAATGAAATTGGTTCGTTAGTTTGCCACAACAACTTCGCAATTTACGCAAGGTTCCATCTCTTTGGGTCCGCCAATGCGAATGCGATTCTCGATCTTCTTATAGTTGGTAATTTTATGAGTAAGCAGCGCGTGTGCCTGCTCCAGCCGTTTAATCTGAGCGGCTATTTCCGAGCGATGATCTTCCAGGATCTTGCGTCGCGCCTCTGAGGTACTGTCGCCCATTTCGCGCAACTCGGCATAGCGCTGCATCTCGCGAATAGGCATGTGCGTGGCGCGCATGCAATGCAGGAACTGTAGCCATGCCTCATCGGCTTCTGAATAACGACGATGTCCATTGCGCGCGCGCCCCACAGGCTGAATAAGGCCAACGCGCTCGTAGTAGCGCAACGTGTGCGCCGTCATACCGCACCGCTCCGCCATGGTCTGAATGGTGAATCCTGAGTCGCTCACAAGCTAAACCTACATCTTGGAGTGCGCTCAAAGTCAAGACTGGATCAATTGGTTTTGACGATACCGTATGCTCATTGGGTGGAGACAGATATTGACGACCCGAGCGGACTACGAAAAGATGCTCGAAATCGCCCTGGAAGAAGCGCGCCAGGGGCTCGCCGAAGGCGGCATTCCTATTGGTGCGGCGCTATTTAGGCGATCCGGCCAGCTTGTTAGCCGCGGCCACAACCGTCGGGTGCAACAGGGCGATCCCAGCATCCACGGAGAAACGGACGCCTTTCGACGTGCTGGAAGGCAAAAAAGCTATCGCGACCTGATTATGGTTACTACCCTTGCGCCATGCTGGTATTGCAGCGGACTCATCCGGCAGTTTCGCATCGGTTCCGTGGTGGTGGGTGAAAGCCGCACCTTCTCAGGCGGCGTTGAGTGGTTACGCGGAAACGGCGTCGAAGTGATCGATCTCGACAACGAGGAGTGCCGCACACTGCTCGAGGGTTTTATCCGAGAGCATCCGGAAATTTGGAATGAGGATATCGGCGAAATCTAGCGCCACATACTCTTGATATGGTTATCCCGGGAGGAAACCAATGGAACGCCGTCAATTTCTTACAACTTCGCTGGCCGCGGCCGCAGCTCTCGGAGTTGCAGGTCAGGCTGAAGGACAGGGATCTTTAAAGCCTGCGCGCGAGTATTACCGCATTGAAAAGTACACGCTCCAGGATGGCCCGCAACAGAAACTGACGGAGACCTACCTGAATGATGCGTTCGTCCCGGCGGTCACCCGCCGCGGTATGGGCCCTATTGGCGCATTCCGCCTCGACATCGGACCAGAGTCACCAACCTATTATGTGCTGATTCCCGGTCCAGACCCTGCCGCGCTCGCAAAGCTGGAGCTTGATCTTTCCGGCGACGACGAATTCGTGAAGGTGGCCAAGCCCTTCTGGGCAGCTCCTGCCGCGGCACCGGCATTCCTACGCGTCGAAACGTCTCTACTCGCCGCGTTCGAGGGCTGGCCCAAGCTCACCCTGCCTCCGGCAACCGCGACTAAAGCGAAGCGCATCTTTCAGCTCCGCACATACGAAGGTCCCAGTTACCAGGCGCATGTCGACAAGGTAAAAATGTTCCACTCTGGGGAGTTCGACATCTTTGCAAAGGCCGGTTTTCACATGGTGTTCTTTGGAGACACGCTCGTTGGCTCTCGCATGCCCAATTTGACCTACATGCTCTGCTTTGAAGACAGCGCTGAACTCGATGCCAAATGGAAGCTATTTGGAAGTGATCCAAATTGGAAGAAGCTTTCCGCTGATCCGCGCTTTGCCTACGAGCCCATCGTTTCAAACATCACAAATCTCGTACTCAGCCCGCTCTCGGCCTCACAGATTTAGACCGGAGTGGCGCCTGGCCGATAACGCAACCGATTTTGCAAAGTCAAATTATCCCGTCGCAACTGGCGCTAGGTTTCTCTGCGCGCCCAGCGCACGCGCCAATTCCAGCAACGACTCATCGGCTTCTCGCGCCGCCGCAATTTGAATGCCACCCATTGCGCACGGGACGGTCACAACCGGAACTCCTGCAAGACTGAACGGCGTCGTATAGCGCAGAATGCGCACGCGTGCATGGCTGTTGTCGGCCCCAGCTTTCAGTGCCTCCACAGGCGATGCAGGAAGGACCAAAAGTTCATGTTCAGCGAGCAGCTCATCCACTCGAACGCGAAATGCTGCATTCCGCTCTCGCAGAATCTGCAAATCGGCATTGCGGATCGCGGCGCCCCACTCCAGCTTCTCGCGAATTCCCGGTGCGAAGTGGTCGAAATGTCCCGCGTGGATCTGCGCCGCCTCCCATGCCTGGATGGGCGCATAGATTTCGAACGCGTCTTCCCAGAATGCCGCGTCAAACGTAGAGCGCTGCAAACCAAGCGATTGCAATTCCACCGCGCAATCCTCCATCGCTGCGGTGATATCCGGTTCGCAGTCGTGAAGAAAAGCCGAATCAATCGTTGCAAATCGCGTGAAAGGACGAGGTGCTGGCGGCCTCTCTGGAGCAAACACGCTCCCAAGAAGCGGCGCATCTTCCAGGTCGCGAAACAGCCAGCCCATCGTGTCGAACGATTGCGCAAGGTGGCCTGCTCCTGTCCAGTCGCCGCGTCCCAGTGTGGCGCGATAGCCCGACAAACCGCACAGCGCCGCCGGAACTCGCACGGATCCGCCCGTGTCTGTTCCGATAGCCGCAACGGCTGAGCCTTCCAGTACTGAAGCCGCTGCGCCAGAAGATGAGCCGCCTGTGAGCCTGTCTGGTCTTCCCGGCTGCACGCAATCTCCAAATTCAGGATTCTCTCCTGTAACGCCGTACGCTAATGGGTGCAGGTGCGTCTTGCCGGTAATCACTGCGCCGAGTGATCGTAGCCGCTCGACAAGCCACGAGTCCCGCGCCGAGGTGCCATTCAGTTCGCGGTAAAACTCGACGCCGCACGTCATCGGCGAGCCTGCCAATTCAAAGCAATCCTTTACCGCGACAGGCAAACCCCAGAGCGGTGAGTTCGCGTTGTTCGCTCTTGCCTCCACGCGCCGCGCTTCGGCAAGCGTCCAAGCTTCTTCGCGCCATAAGTAGGTGTTTTGTTTTGCGCTGCCATTGGCACGTGCCAGTGCTTCTGCAGCAAGTTGCGTAGGACTTACTTCACCTGATGCGAGCGACTGTTTCAAGCCTCGGACTGTCCACGGCATTCTGAGCATTCCCTGATTGTATGCGGAAGAGAATTGGCCCAAATATAAGGTGGAACGTCCTCATGACTCTTTGATTCGTACCGTCATCTGGACTTCAACCAGGGCGTTCTTTGGAAGTGCGCCCAGTCCGATGGCCGCGCGCACATGCCGACCCGCTTCGCCAAACACTTCAACAAACAAATCGGAAGCGCCGTTGATGACTGCCGGCGCATCGGGGAAGTTCTGCACCGCATTCACATAACCGTTCACGGTCACCACTTCAGCTACGCGATCCAGTGAGCCAAGTGCGCTCTTGATAATTGCAAGCTGCGTCAAGGCGCAAGCGCGCGCCGCCAAATAGCCCTTGTCGACGTCGCTGTCCGCACCCGCAAGTCCGGTAATAAACCCGTTCTCGTCAAGCGAGACAACACCGGAGAGATACAGCATATTTCCGACAATCTTGAAGGGAACATAATTACCACCCTTTGCCGGAAGAGGTGGAAGGGATAGCCCTAATGAGACGAGTTGAGATTCAGCGGAGAAAGTTTCAGTCATCGGATTTGAATGTAGCACGCGCCACTTGCATCTGCTTTGGTCAGCAAGCTTGCCGCGTTAGCATGGTGGAGAAACATACTGCGGCGTTTGCGCGGCACATCCCTTTCCACGACTCAAGTCAACCTATCATCTGTTCGATTCTGAAAGCTCCGAGCGCCGCCGGTTCGGGTGGAATGGCACGCATCACCCACATGAGGTTAGGTTCATGTTCACACGATCAGCGAAGATTATTCTTCTTGTCGGCATTGCACTTTATTACACGCTCGTCGTCTTCAACAATCTTTTTGACTTCGGTACGAATTACATCTTCGTTCATCATGTGCTTGATATGGATACCACGATTCCCGGCAATCACGGCATGTGGCGTGCGCTTCATCCCATCTGGATTCACTTCGCAATTTATGTACTCATTATTCTGTGGGAAGCGGCCACCGCTGCGCTTTTATGGATGGGTGTAGTCGGACTTTATCGAGAGCGCTTTGCCGCAGCGCCCACCTTCAACACATCCAAGCGCATCGCAATTCTCGCACTGACGCTCTCGCTCACCATGTGGCTCGTGGCTTTTCTTGCCGTTGGAGGTGAATGGTTCCTCATGTGGCAATCGCAGACCTGGAACGGCCAGCAGGAAGCCTTTCGCATGTTTGTTGTCGTTGCTTTGGTGTTGCTGATTCTGATCCAACCGGATTCGGCAAACCAGCCCTGACGGCGATTATCGCCGCATCAAAGGATGGATACTATTGAGACGCGATACACTCGCCCCATGCTCGTTGCCGCCATTCTCCTTGCCGCTGGCGCCAGTCGCCGCCTGGGTCAACCAAAGCAATTGTTGCGGATTCATGGCGAAACCCTTATAGCTCGCAATGTGCGCATCGCGCGCGAGGCGGGCGCAACGCCGGTATTCGTCGTTCTCGGTGCGGAACCCGAAGCTATCCGCGCAGCCATTGAAGATCCTGGCGTCATTCTTATCGAAAACTCGGCGTGGTCCAAAGGGCTCTCCACCTCTGTTCGCGCAGGCGTTGAAGCAGTAGAGGAGCAAGCGGCACCTGCCGACGGCGTCTTGCTGATGAACTGCGATCAGCCCCGCTTGGACTCTTTACATCTAGCCGCACTGGTCGCTGCATTCGAGGCTCGAGGCGGCGATGTCATCGTGGCGTCATCCTACGCAGGCACGAATGGCGTGCCCGCTCTTTTCCCAAGGCGCTTGTATGACGATCTTAAGTCGCTCGCTGGTGATAGAGGTGCGCGCGTGCTTTTTACGCGGCACGCGAACGCGCTCATTGCAATCCCATTTGAGGGTGGAGAGGTCGACATCGATACGCCCGACGATCTCGCCCATTTGACTTAACGCTCGATGGTCGCTTCGATTGTGCCGTGTGGCTCATCAGTGGGTACAAAAATGTAATTCGGATTGTCTTGCCCAAACGGACTCAAATCCGCAAGAAGATGATGCAGGTTAGGCATCTTCAAGTGGATGCGCGCAATCTCCGGCGCTGCATCAAGCGCCGCCTTGCCCATGTCAAAGAGTGTATGTTGCACGCTCATGCTGTGATGTGCGGCAAACTCCTTGAGCAGCGCGGATCCAATGCGTGTTCGGACATTTCGGTAGTCGGGCGCGGAAATGGCATAGTCCCAACTCGTCGTGACTCGCGTTCCCAGGATACGATCCGTTGCCGGTTTCAGAGTGGTGAGCTTGTCCTTGATAAATCCCGTGAATGCGGACTTAGTCGTCTTTAAAATCACCAGTCCGTCGATGCCTGAGGAAATCTGCCACTTGCCGCCGCGCTTGCGCGCTGCAGCTGCAATCTCAACTTCCGGACCGCCCAATTTAAATGTCGTCGGCTCCGCGATACTGTCGATGTTCAATCTCTGCCACGCCTTCTCTTCCATCTCAATTGAGGCACTCGTTACCTGTTGATTGTTCTCCAGAAGATAATCGCCGAGCTCCATCGCAAAGGCTTCCATCGATTCGGCTTTAGTTGAGCGCGCAATCGAATACACGGTGTTCTTCATCGTATCCGTAGGCAGAATATTGCTGTTGTCTGCGTCGGTAAAGCTGGCTTCAAAGTCACCTTCAAGGAGCACCTGCACGGTCCATTCCGTAAATTCGTGCCGGTCTCCATGGCGCGTAATACGCGATAGCCGCACGCGCGATTTCCCATAACGATTCGTTCCAAGTCGTGCCATCGATTAGCTTCCTCTGTAGGTGGTATAGCTGTTATCGCTCAGCAACAAGGGCAGATGGTAGTGCCCCGTTCCGTCGCATGTGAATGTAACTGCAATTTCGGGATAGATTGACTTGCGTCCCTGTTGCGCGAAATAGCCTTCAACCAGAAAGGTCAGCCTGTAGATTCCGGCTGCAGCATCGCCAACCAGATCATTGCAGCGGCCATCTGTGCCCGCCACTCCTCTGCCAATTGTGTTCCATAGGCCATCCTTGTGATGCGCCAGGGTGATTGCCACGCCAGCAGCGGGTTTACCATGCATTGCATCCAGTACATGCGTTGTAATTCTGCTCATGACGTTAACCACTTTCCCAACCGTATCTGCATAATCTGCCGCTGCTGTTCTGCCGCTTCACGCAGCTCTTGTTCGCGTGTGTTGGCCAGCCGCCGTTCTAGAATTGCCAGCAACTCATCGGCGCTCTTCCCCGTCGCACACACAACATACCTGAACCCAAACTTTTCTTCGTAGCGCGAGTTGCCCACCACCAGTGCGCCAAGTGTGCGCATCTGCGCGCTGGCAACGGGAGCCTGCTCCTGGATGGACCACGCCGCCGACCGCGTCATTGTCTCTTCCGGCGTTAGTTCACCGATGCGCGGGTGACACGCAAATGCCTCCAACCAGTCAGCCTCATCCATTCGGGCCCAAGTAACATCCGCTGCCTCACTCAGCGCTGCAATATCGCGCAGCGGACGCAATGCAACCATTTCTTTTGCCCAGCGTTGTGCTCCACAACATTCCAGCATTGCCGCTTTCGCCTCTTCATTGCTTGCCCCATTCCATTCCGCCAGAACTGTATTCATCGCACATTTGCCTCGCCGCGCAACTTGCTCAGAAACTCGTCCAGTAGATTCGTCGCCACCTGCGCGCGATATGTTGCGGTTGAGCGGATATCGTCAATCGGTTTCGCCTCGCTCAATAGCGCGGCCCGCGCATCCATTCTCGTCGCGTCGTCCGGCGCTTTACCGCGCAATACGGTTTCTGTTGCCGGCAGCCTCACGGGATAGGGTGCCAAACTCGCTGCCGCCAGACGAATTTCCTCAATCGATCCATTTGCAACCAGTGCCGTTCCAGCCAGAGCCACCTTTGAAATCGCCATTGCGCGCCGTGGGCCCACTTTGCGCAGATACTGCTTGTGCTGGTTGAATCGCCGCGGCACATGCACTGCAAACAGTAACTCATCCGGCTCCAGTACGTTCCTTTTGTAGCCCGTGTGAAAAGCGCTGTAGGTAATTCGTCGGCGACCGCGCACGGAAATCATTTCGACTTCGGCGTCATAGACGAGCAGAGCAGGTGAAGAATCCGCCGCCGGAGAACCATTTACAAGATTCCCGCCCAGGGTTGCACGACTCTGGTTTGCAATCGAGCCAATCCAGCTGGCAGCACGCGCCAGTAGCGGGAACTCCGCCACAATGGTGGCATCGGCTCGCAAATCGAGAAATGTCGTGCCTGCCCCAATCGAAACCTCGTTAACTTTCGTCTCAATAAATCGCAGTTCGTTGACGCCCCAGAGGCTTACCAACTTTGGCACGGTCAATCGCCCTGCGGCATGCGCCACCATAATTTCGGTACCACCTGCGATCGGCGTCCACGCGCCGGGCTCCTGTGCCAATAGCTCCAGCACGGCCTCAAGCGATCCGGGTGCCACTAGTTCGTGTGCCTCAGGATTACCGCGCATGGGAGCCTTGAGAAGTAGCGGATTCTTTGTCTAACGCACTCTCCGCTACGACAGATTCAAAAATCCGGATGAATCCAGTGCAGCGGCAGAGATTGCCGGCCAGTCCCTCGCGAATTTCCGCCATTGTCGGATGTGGTGTGTGCCGCAGCAAATGAGTCGCTGCCATGAGCATGCCTGGAGTACATATGCCACACTGCGCTCCGCCGCACGCCAGGAAAGCCTTCTGCAGCGGATGCATTTGGCCGTCACACGCCAGCCCTTCCACTGTCTCAATCGTTGCGTCGGCAGCCTGCAGCACGGGCACCAGGCAACTATTCACCAGTGCGCCATTCACTCGCACCGAGCATGACCCGCATTCGCCTTCGCCGCAGCCTTCCTTCGTTCCCTTCAGACCAAGGTCTTCACGCAGCACATCGAGAAGCCGCTTCATGGGCGGCGCCTGCACTGCGCAGTCTCTGCCGTTCACCGTAAGACTTATTGTCGACATTGCGCTCATGCGTTGATCGACTCCTCGACTGGCATTGTTGCGGCCAGCACAGCAAATACATCCTCCGGTAGCAAGGGAATCGCAGTGAAGCTCACACCCGTTGCATTACGAATCGCATTCAAAATTGCCGGCGCCGGCCCATCATGGGGTAGCTCCCCAATTCCTTTCGCACCATAGCCCCCATGGCTGAACGGTATCTCTTCGAACACGACATGAATCGGAGGTACATCTTCGGCGGTGGGCATAATGTAGTTGGTCATCTGGTTGTTTACCATGTGGCCGTCTTTTAGTTGCACCTTCTCGTAGAGCGCATAGCCGATGCCCTGTGCAATGCCGCCTTCAATTTGCCCGGCTGCAAGCACGGGGTGAAGCACACGGCCTACCTCCTGCACACTCCAGAACTCCTCCACTTCGGCCGAGTACGTTACCGTGTCCACGGCAACCTGTGCCACATGGACCGCCCACGCAAACGCGGGGTAAGCCTCACCGTGATATTTCTCGTCGTCCCAGAAAATGTTGGGTGGCGCCTCGTAACGGCACAGCGAAACTACCTCACCCTTCGCCGCACGCAGTCGCTCGCATGCGGCAAAGAATTCCTCGCGTGAATATTCCTCGACTAGTCCTGCATCCGCACGCAGCGTTGCGATCAGCTGCAGGCTTGCATTCTGAATCAGCTTTCCCACCACCATCGCCGTGCGTGAAGCAACTGTGGGCCCGCTGTTGGGCACAACGCTCGTGTCCGGCGATGCCATCCCTGCGTCTGCATATTCCACGGCAAGCGTCTCCGCTGCAATTTGGGTGAGCACTGTATTCGTGCCCTGGCCAAACTCCGTGCTTGAAACCAGCACGCGCACTTCGCCTTCCGGCGTCACATCCACGCCTGCCAGCGAATTCAAAAAGCGTTCGCCCGATCCCGTAAAACCCGCGCCGTGATAGAACGCTGCAATGCCGATGCCACGCTTCACTCTGCTTGCTGCATTTTCGTGTGCAAAGCGTTCGCGGCGGACGTAGTAGTCGCTCTCTTCAAGTGCACGATTCAGGAGTTTGTCCAGAATCACTGGCTCCCGCATGACCTGCTCAGTGGCGGTTGTGTCGCCATCGTGCAGGAAATTCAGCCGCCGTAACTCAATCGGGTCCATTCCAATCGCCGCGGCAATCTCGTCCATATGCCGCTCCATGGCGAAAACCGCCTGCGGCGCGCCAAACCCACGGAACGCACCGTACGGTACCGTGTTTGTTGCCCATGAGCTTGAACGCACCCGCACATTTGGGCAGACATACGGTCCGCACGCATGCAACGTTGCGCGCGAAAGCACAGTTGAAGAAAGCGTCGCATAGGCGCCACCGTCCGTCGCCAGCTCAATCTCGATCGCCAGCAACTTCCCATACTTGTCGAGTGCCGTCTTGTGCCGCGTGCGGCTGGGGTGCCGCTTCGTTGTAGCTGCCAAATCTTCCATGCGGTCGTAGACAATCTTCACCGGGTGGCCGCTCTTCATCGCAAGTAGCGCCGCGTGCGAGCCAATCGTCGAAGGGTAATCCTCCTTGCCTCCGAACGCGCCGCCGGTCTCCGTCTGCACCACGCGCACCTTGTCTTCCGGTAATCCAAAAACAGCCATCAGGGACTTGTGCACATAGAAGGGACACTGCAGCGAGCCCCATACCGTCACGCCGGCCTCGGCGTCATACTCCGCAATCACACCGTTATTTTCGATGTACAGGTGCTCCTGCGCACCGGTGCGATATTCACCTTCCACGACGTGGGTGGCTTGCGCCCATACTTGGTCGACATCCCCTTTCTCCAGAAGAAAGCTCTTGATCTTGTTATCCGTACCCCACACGATCGCGTCCTGTCGTTCGCTTTCTTCAATTGAGTGCACCGCGGGCAATGGTTCATATTTCACATGCACCGCATCAACCGCAGCCCGCAACTTGTGCTTATCCGGATGCGCCAGCAGCACAATTGCTTCATCGCAATGGTTGACCAATCCGTCGGCCAGACAAGGCTGATCGGCAAAGATCAGCTGGATGTGATTCTTGCCTGGAATGTCCGCTGCCGTAACAACCGCGAACTCGCCCCATTCAATGCGCGGATCGAATTCGATCTCTCGAATGCGTCCACGCGGAATCGTGGAGCGCACCGTTGCGCCATGCCACATGCCTTCGCGTTCCAAGTCATCCACGTAACGCGCGCGGCCTGTCAGCTTGTCCTCACCTTCTTTTCTGGGGACGGCAGTGCCGACGATGCGGGTTTGCGCTCTCGTGCTCATGGGGCGTCTTGGTCGTTCGGGTTGTGGGTTAGGATACAACGAACTTGCTTTAAAGCCAAAAGCGCAGCTTTCAGGCGAACTCAGCTGGCCAGCACAGCCAGCGTGCGAGCAAGCACGTGCACGCCGGAGCCGATCCACTCAGGTGAAGCGTACTCGTCCGGACGGTGACTTACACCGCCACGGCACGGAATGAACAGCATCCCGACTGGAGCAATCCTCGCCATGAACAGGGAATCGTGATACGCACGGCTTACCATCTTCTTGTAGCTTTTGTTCGCATCCTTCGCCGCCTGCTCCATTGCCGTAAGAATCGCCACATCGCAGTTCGCCGGTGGATCAGCATTCACTATCGCGGTCGCGATTTTCACACCGCGTCGTTCTTCCACTTCGCGGCACTTCGCGTAAAGTGCGTCCAGTACGCCGTCGCGCCTTGCTCCGTCCGTGTCGCGCACGTCAGTCTCAAGGAGTACCCGCGAGGGGATGCTATTCACTGCGCCGGGAAATACCTCACACACACCAACCGTGCCTACCGTATCAATCGCGCCCGTCGCCTTCACAGCCGCCTCGAGCGCAAGGATCAGTTCCGAGGCTGCGGCCAGTGCGTCTTTGCGCCCTGGCATAAGCCTGCCGCCGGCGTGTCCGCCCTCGCCCTCAATCGTCACTCGCACACTTGCCGGGGCTGCAATGTGCGTTACCAGTCCAACGTCAATGCCTTCCTGTTCGAGCAGCGGCCCCTGCTCAATGTGCAGTTCGATAAATTGGTGAAAGCGGCCGGTAGACAACTCGACTGACTCAAGCTCACCTTTAAATCCTGCTTGCGCGCGCAAATCGTCGAGTCCACGTCCTTCCTTGTCGCGTAGCGTGCGCGCCCGCTCCGGAGCGAGCACTCCCGCCATCATGCGGCTCCCCAGGCAGCCGATACCGAAGCGTGTCGGCTCCTCTGACGTGAAGATGACCAGTTCTATGCTGCGTTTTGGCGTAAATCCGAGTTTCTTCAATACGCGAATGGCTTCAAGTCCGCCCAGCACTCCCACGCAGCCGTCATACAAACCCGCATTCGGAATCGCATCAATATGGGAACCTGTGCCCACAGGCGCAAGCGACGCATCGCTGCCTTGCCAGCGCGCAAACGTGTTGCCAATTGCGTCCTCGTAAATCGTCAGTCCGGCCTCGGCGCACAATCGCTTCACGTACGCCCGGCCGCGCATGTCCGCTTCGCTAAAAACCACCCGTGTTACCACCGGTGGCTCGGCTTCGGAGATTCGGCCTAGCTCAAGCAGTTCCGCAATCAGGCCATCGATGGAAAGCTGCGCCGTGTCCATCGTCGTTATGCTCCCAGCGGGTGCCGCCGCCAGTCTTTGTAGATGAGGTATTTCGCAGGCTTCTTGCCCAGCGCGCCGAACCATTGCGGGCAATACGGCGCCATCCAGATGAAATCACCTGCCTGCACCGGATACCAGTTGTCGCCAAGCCGGTAAATTCCTGCGCCGTCGAGCATGAGCAAACCGTGCTCCATCACGTGAATCTCCACCATGCTCAGAGCTGCCCCTGGTTCATAGGTCATCGTGTTCACGGCAAAATCATACGGCGGCCCGTCTGGCATCATCGCTTTCACACGAAGCGATTCGTCACCCATCAGCGATGTCGCCGAAATTTTCGGTTCGTGCCCCACAACAATCTTCGGTGCTGCTGCACCCGCCTCAGCCTGATAAGGCTTTTCAATTACAGCGGCGCGGGCCTTCGTCTTTGCGCGCAGAGTGTGTGGCGTTCCCTGCGGCAAATACGCAAATCCATCCACACTGATCGCATGTATCGCACCATCGGCGTTAAGCTCGAGCTCACCCTCCAGCACATAGACAAATCGCTGTGCCGGCGTCTGGCCCAATACACCACCCTCGGCGAACTCCGCTGTCATCTGCGCAAAGCGTGCGCCCAGCTGCGGCCCCGCATGCACCACAAACTCCACGCCTTCCGCTCCCGGCAGCGGCGTACGAATAAAAGTGTTTGGCGTCTGCAGCAGGTGATCGTGTTTCAGACTACTGCGCGTTAATCCAAGGTGATGCACGTCTTTGCCTCGTGTCCAGTTGGTCTTTCGATTCTAGCGAAGTTCTTTGCTGCGGCGTTCAAGAAAGGCACGCGCTACGTGCAGTGACGCCTCCACATCATCCTTGCGCACCGCTTCCGTGGGATGATGGCTCACCCCACCGGGGCTGCGCAAGAACAGCATCGCCGTTGGAATGTGTTGGGCCATGACCATGGCGTCATGGCCGGCGCCGCTTGGCATGCGCTTTGCCGGATAACTCGCAGCCTCCATTGCTTGCGCAAGTTGTGCCGTCAGGGCGCCGTCCATCTTCACTGCGTCCTGGTTCAGCGTTTCCTTCCACTCAACTTGAACACCCCGCGCCGCGCCAAGCCGTTTCGCCTTGCTCAACAACTCGTTTGTGCATCGCGCACGCACTGCATCGTCCATGTGCCGCACGTCCAGACTCAAGTCGACCTGCCCAGGAATCACATTTCCGGCGTTTGGTTCTGCCTCAATCTTGCCGACTGTCGCCACCAGGCCCGGCTCACCTTTCGCAGCCGCCTCTACTGCACCAATCCACTCTGCCGCCGCGGCCAATGCATCTCGCCGCAGATGCATCGGCGTCGTGCCTGCGTGATTCGCCTGGCCTGTAAATCGCAGTTCCATGCGCGACTGCCCCACAATGCCCTCCACCACGGCAAGCTGCAGGTCTTCGTCCTCAATCAGCGGCCCTTGCTCAATATGAACTTCGATAAATCCGATCGCGCCATCGTTCAGGGTTGCATCCTTTATGGCAGTGGGGTCCAGTCCGAATGCGCGAATCGCGTCGGCCATTGTGAATCCGTCCGCATCCTTATACGTAAGCATGCTCTCATCGAATGTTCCCGCGACCGCACGGCTGCCCAGAAACGGAACGGCATAACGCACACCTTCCTCTTCGCTGAACGCAATCACTTCCATGCCAAATGGCGTTTCAAGCTCCTGCGCCAGCCCAACCCATTCGAGCGCCAACGTCACACCAAGCACACCGTCAAACGCGCCAGCATCGGGAACCGTGTCCACATGCGAGCCGATCACATACCGTTGGTCGCTTTGTGCGCCTTCCGGCATCCACACACCGCGCATATTGCCAACCGCATCCACGCGCACGTGCATACCAAGCTCTTCCATTCGCGCACGCAGGTAGGCGTGAACATCGTGCATCGGCGGCGTCAGAAAGCGGCGCGTCGTCCGTCCCGATTGCTCTGTCATGGAGGCAAGTTGGAGACAAGCCTCAATTGCGCGTTGTGCCCGCTCCTTCATGTGCGTACCAGTTCGATTCCGCGAGGTTGTTCGCCAAACTTGCCATCTGCGAATATCCGCTCACCGCGCAGCCAGGTTTCCTTTACTCGCCCGCGCAGCCTGACTCCCAGATACGGCGACACCTTATGTCGGAAGTGGATTTCGTCTTCTGTTACCGTCCACTCATGGTCGGGATCGAAAATCACGAGATCCGCATCTGCTCCTTCCACAAGCGCACCCTTTTTTCCCTTCAATCCCGCCAATTGCGCGGGCTTCTCAGCCATCCAGGTTGATATGCGGTCAAGTCTGAAGCCGCGCTCGCGCATTCCTGTCCACATCACAGGCAATGCCAGTCCAAGGCTGGCGATGCCTCCCCACGCCTTGTTGAATCGACCCTCCCCGGGGTCCTTCAGCTCCGGCAGGCAAGGTGAATGGTCGGTTGCCACCATGTCAATGATTCCGTCCTCGAGTGCCTTCCACAGCTGTTCACGATTCTCCGCACGTCGAATCGGCGGAGCGCATTTGAACTCCGTTGCGCCGTCGGGAATCTCGTCCGATTCGAAAGACAGATAGTGCGGACAGGTCTCAACTGTGATCGGCGTACCGGTTTCACGCGCCCTCTGCAGCATGGTTGCAGTAAGGGCATTGGACAAATGAACAACATGGATCGGTGTCTTGAATTCATCCGCCAGCCAGATCAGCATCGCAATCGCATCCGTTTCAGCATTGCGCGGCCGGGACGAAAGATAGTACACATATTTGCGCCAATTGGCGGTGGGGCCAATCTGCGCAGTTGCCACTTCAATGGGACCTGGAACTTCAGCATGCACGAGCAAAGGCAGGCCGGTGCCTCGCAATTGGCCGAGCGCCTTGCGCAGCTCGCTTTCATCCACCCATGGAAAGCCATCCACGCCGGAGTCAACCATGAAGCACTTGAATCCGAGAACCCCCGCGCGGACAAGAGGAATTAACTCGGCCGCGTTTCCGCGCACCACGCCGCCCCAGGCGGCCCAGTCTACCCACGTCTTGCCTTCCGCTGCTTCACGCTTTTCCTGAAGCGCGGCAACAGTTGTTGTCTCGGGTAGGCAGTTCAGCGGCATATCCACCAGTGTCGTCACGCCGCCTGCGGCGGCTGCGCGGGTCGCAGTCCAAAATCCTTCCCACTCCGTGCGTCCCGGTTCGTTGATGTGCACGTGGGTGTCCACGAGTCCGGGCAGTATCGGCACGTCGCCATAGTCATGCAGTGGAATGTCTGCAGGCACATCGTTCCATGCCGCAATGCGTGCAATGCGGCCAGAGTGCTCAACGATGGTCGCAGCAATAACTCCATGCGGCGTGATCACACGGGTTGAGCGGAAGGCATGTGCCATACTGTGTTTACTTTCGCCGCCCAGGAGGGCCAAGAGCAAGCGTTAATGGCAACGGAGCCCAATTCGGAGTTTCTGCGCCGAGCCATTGAGCTGGCCACCCAGAACGTCACGTCAGGCACAGGCGGACCTTTTGCGGCGGTCGTCGTGCGCGACGGGAAAATCGTCGGCGAAGGCACAAACACCGTCACCACGGGCAATGATCCAACAGCGCACGGCGAAGTGAATGCCATTCGCGCAGCGTGTAAAGCTCTTGGAACATTCACGCTTGTGGGCTGCGAACTTTACACGAGCTGCGAGCCATGCCCGATGTGCCTGGCCGCCAGCTACTGGGCGCGGCTGGACGCGATTTATTACGGGGCAAGTGCGGCAGACGCGGCGAAGGCGGGATTTGACGACGCGTTTTTGTACGCAGAACTGCGCAAGGATGCACAGGAGCGCACTTTGCCTGCGACGCAACTGTTGGGCGAGGAAGCGTGGGCCAGCTTTGCGGCGTGGATTGCGTCAGAGAATAAGACGCCGTACTGAAGCTGTATCGTTTCCACAGGTTGCTGCTGAGCAGACAGCCGCACGGCCGCAGATCCCGCGCGGTTTGGCTGGGCGGGAATCGCGCCTCGAATAAATACTTCAAAAATGATCGAAACCTGTGTTTTCCGTTTCGAAACCGCGAAATTTCGACCAAAAATGACCCCAAATGCACCGGCTTTTCAGTGCCGGCGCGCGAGCCGGATTTTGGAAGCAGCTCATTCTTCGATGTTTAAGTCGAACGGCACTGCGCTTGACCTCGCCCGGACAGGGGGAGGGGGTGGGGTCTGCCCGGCTGGACGCCCTGAGAGCCGCTTACGTCAAAAAGCCTGACCTTGCGATTGTGTCGCATCCGGGGCAAATTCTCTGCAACGCGATGGTGGAGGTTGCGATAGATTCGGTGCATGCGTTGGCTTGGGTGGATGGGGATGCTGGCTGTGTGTGGGGCGTTGACGGCGCAGCAGCCGCATGTGTGGCAGATGCAGGAGTCGGGCACGACGGCCGGGCTGCGCGGGATTTTCTCAGTGGATGGAACGGTGGCCTGGGCGAGCGGGACCGATGGGACCGTATTGCGGACGACGGATGGCGGGGCGCATTGGACGAAGTGTGCGGTGCCGGATGGCGACAAGGACGGGGCGACGCTTGATTTTCGAGGTGTGCAGGCCTGGGATGCGGATACGGCGATTGTGATGGCGAGCGGGCCGGGGGAGAAGTCGCGGCTGTACAAGACGACGGATGGGTGCGGATCATGGAGGCTGATCTTCAAAAATCCGGATTCGCCGGATGGCTTCTTTGACAGTTTCTGGCTGGACGGTACGTATGGCGACGGAATGTTGATCGGCGATCCCGTGCGTGGGAGATTCAGTGTTTGGAAGACCGTCAACGGCGGTGAAACTTGGCAGAATGATCGAAGCTCCGCGCTGAATGTAAAAGGAAAACTGCAGGGAGCATTTGCTGCAAGTAATCAATCAATTGCCCGCTACTTGAGACCAAGTGCAGATCTGCGCGGACCGGGTGAAGAATACTTTGAGGGGTTTGTGTCGGGTGGTAAAGACGGTGCCTTTCTCATTGAGAAGTGGGAGGGGCCTCACCATCCGAAACCAAGGCTGGGACGCGGGCTACCGGGATGGCCACCGCCTGATTGGAACTGGAGATTAATTCCTCTGGTGAAGGGGCATGACAGCACGGGGGCATTCGCAATTTCTGCGCGCTACACGGGTAGCTCCTGCCAAGATTGCGGCTTTGGAAAGTACTGGCATCTGGTTGCAGTTGGTGGTGACTATTCGTCTCCGGATCAAACGGCAGGTACTGCCGCATATTCGGATGCAGATGGTGGTTGGACCTGGACCTCTTCCACCAAGCCACCTCACGGCTACCGCTCCACCGTGCAATGGTCTGAGCCGCTCAAGCTCTGGTTCACCGCCGGCACCAACGGCTCCGATATTTCCCGCGACGACGGCAAGACCTGGCAGCCGCTGGATGATGGGAACTGGAATGCGCTTTCGCTGCCATTCATTGTTGGGCCAAAAGGGAGAATTGCGAAGTTGGATGCGGCGGCGGTGAAGTGAGGGGACACAGTGGAATGGTGGAAGGCCGGATGGTGTGGGATTGAAGATTTGATGTTTCCCACCCTTTGCTTCGCAAAGGATGGGGCACGGTGAAGTGTTGGTTTTTCCGGAGGGCGGGGATTGGAGATTTGGTGTTTCCCGCCCTTTGCTTTGCAAAGGATGGGGCACGGTGAAATGTTGGTTTTTGCGGAGGGCGGGGATTGGAGATTTGATGTTTCCCACCCTTTGCTTCGCAAAGGATGGGGGCATGGAAGGTTGACTTGAATGAGCTGTAGAGTGATTTTGGGTTTGGAGAGTTTCCATGCCTGACGGTTTGAAGCGCCTTCATCGCTCCGGCCAATCCCACTTCATTACCTTCAGTTGCTATCAACGAAGGCCACTACTGCGGCAGATGTCACTTCAGGATGATTTTCTGGTTGCTTTGGAACAAATGCGTATTCAATTCGCGATGCGCGTTTACGGCTATATTGTGATGCCAGAACATGTGCATCTGCTTTTGAGCGAGCCCGAAGATGATCAGATGGGGAAGGCAATGCAAGTGCTGAAGATGCGGGTATCGCTTGCTGCGCGTCGTAAAGGAGCCAGAGTGGCAGGAGGCTATCCATTGTGGCAATCGCGGTATTTTGACCACAATGTACGCAATCACGCGGGATTCGTCACGCAGCTCCGTTACATTCATCGGAATCCGGTGAAACGCGGACTTTGTGGTGCGCCCGAGGATTGGCCATGGTCGAGTTTTTTGGCGTGGGCCAAAGGCGAGATACGGATTGTTGAGGTGGAGTCAGAGATGCGGGCTGCCCTTCGTGAACAACAACTCAAGAGGATTCCTGAGTCGAGGAACGAATAGAGGGTGGGGAATTTCTTGCTTTCCCACCCTTTGCTTTGCAAAGGATGGGGCACGGAGGAATACTTCGCAGATATAGATCACTGCAAATTGCCACGGACCATGCGACCTTTGTTGCATATAGGCTCCACCGCTGGTGATGCACATTTTTCGTTACAAACCGGTAGAATAGAGGGAACGGATGAATCGGACTCTCCCAGCGGCTGAGCTTCCAGCCTCCCGCACTCAGCGGGAGGAAGATATGCGAGCGCCGATGATTCGTGTCCGTGACCTTGAGAAAACCTACACGACTGCGCGCGGTGCGTTGACGCTCTTTCGGGGCATGGACCTTGATGTGGCGCAGGGCGAACTGGTGGCCATTGTGGGCCAGTCAGGTACGGGTAAAAGCACACTTTTGCACATTTTGGGCGCTCTTGATGCGCCCACGGCGGGAACGGTACACTGCGCCTCAACCGACGTGGCAAGTTTGAGCACGCGCGAGGCAGCACTCTTCCGCAATCGCGAAATCGGGTATGTGTGGCAATTTCACTACCTGCTGCCGGAGTTTACGGCGCAGGAAAACGTGGCCATGCCGCTGCTGGCGCGCGGTATGAACCGGCGGGAGGCCCTTATGCAGGCGGCCAACTGGCTCAGTGAAGTGGAACTCGAAGATCGCGCGACGCACCGCCCTGGAGAGCTTTCAGGCGGTGAGCAGCAGCGTGTGGCGCTTGCCCGGGCGCTTGTGGGGGGACCAAGATTGTTGCTGGCCGACGAACCAACCGGCGATCTGGACGAGGTCACTTCGCAAAAAGTTTTTCAGTTGCTGGAAAAGCTGCATACAACGCATGGACTTACGTCCATTCTGGTTACACACAATCTTGAACTGGCCGCGCGCTGCACGCGGACTCTGCGCCTGGAGAATGGGCGTTTGGTGGTATGGGAAAACCTGCCTCACTCTGATACAAAGGTCACCAACCCCTAACCAATTTGCACCGTCCGGGTTGAAAACAGAGTCCAATATATGTAACGGGTTGGGGAGAGGCGGAAGCAAGCTGATCCCAGCCAACAAGCAGAGGGTGAACGCGAACGGGCCGTGCAATAGCCCGGGCGCAGCCGAAGTGAAAAACCGCACTTCGTTCATCCCAAAGAGCTGTTCAAGGCGGCGCAAAGATTTATGAGCCGCACCTGGCAGCGAGGGAAGAACTTCACGGGCAGGCACGGGCCGCAGAGACGGCAGAGCACCGGGAGGCCTTCCAACCGAAGGGCGCAGTGCGCAGGAGCTGAGGCCGGGTTTGCACCGGACAGCTACCACCACTGAGGGCCCGCAATAAGGGAGAGCATCATGTTTGAACGCTACACGGAGAAGGCACGGCGCGTGATCTTCTTCGCGCGGTATGAGGCCAGCCAATTCGGCTCGCCCTATATCGAGACTGAGCACCTGTTGCTTGGCCTGTTGCGCGAGGACAAAGCCTTAACCAATCGCTTCCTTCGTTCGCATGCGTCGGTCGAGTCCATTCGTAAGCAGATTGAGGCTCACACGACGATTCGCGAGAAGGTTTCAACGAGCGTGGACCTGCCGCTCTCCAACGAGTGCAAGCGCGTGTTGGCTTATGCGGCGGAAGAAGCCGAGCGCCTGGGCCACAAGCACATTGGCACCGAACATCTTTTGCTGGGCCTGCTGCGAGAAGAGAAGTGTTTCGCTTCTGAAATTCTGCAGGAGCGCGGCCTGAAGCTAGCGCAGATTCGCGATGAGCTGGCGCGCGTGACGCAGGAGAAGGCTCCGACGCAGCAGCGGCAGCGCGAGTCCAGCCTGCTGGCTGAGTTCTCACGCGACCTGACGCAGGCCGCCATGGACGCGCAGCTTGATCCGCTGGTGGGCCGCGACGGTGAACTGGAGCGCGTGGTGCAGATTCTATGCCGCCGCACCAAGAACAATCCGGTGCTGATTGGCGAGCCCGGCGTGGGCAAGACGGCGATTGTCGAAGGCCTTGCGCAGCGCATAGCCGACGGCGAAGTGCCAAGCTTTCTTGCGGACAAGCGCGTGCTGGCGTTGGACCTGTCGCTCATCGTGGCCGGCACCAAGTATCGCGGCCAGTTTGAAGAACGGCTGAAGACCATCATGAAGGAGCTGATGGAAAATCAGAACTCCATCGTGTTCATTGACGAACTGCACACACTGGTGGGCGCCGGTTCAGCAGAAGGCTCGCTCGACGCGGCGAACATTCTGAAGCCGGCTCTTTCGCGCGGCGAGATTCAGTGCATTGGCGCAACCACGCCGGGTGAATATCGCAAGTCGATTGAGAAGGACCGCTCGCTTGAGCGCCGCTTCCAGGCTGTGAAGGTTCCACCGCCCAACGAGGCAGATGCGATCAAGATCATCATGGGCATCAAGGATCGCTACGAGAAGTTCCACGCGGTGAGCTATACGGACGATGCGGTGGAGTTCGCGGTATCGCACTCGAACCGTTATATCCCCGACCGTTTCCTGCCCGATAAGGCGATTGACTTGATTGACGAAGCCGGTGCGCGCGTGAAGCTGCGCCAGACTTCGCTGCCTGAGGAGATCACCGAGGTGCAGAAGCGGATCAAGTTCATCGTGCACCGCATGGACTCGGCCATTGCGAATCACGAGTTCGAGAAGGCGCGGTTCTATTCAGACGAGGAGCGCAAGGAGCGCGAGAATCTGCGTGCACTGCGCGACAAGTACCACCTCGACGACTCGGCAGCCGGCATTGTTGGACGCGAGGACATTGAAGATGTGGTCTCGCGCTGGACGGGTGTTCCGGTTACCAGCATTAAGGAAGAAGAGACGCAGAAGCTGTTGCGTGTGGAAGAAGAGCTGCACAAGCGCGTCATATCGCAGGAGAAGGCTATCAGCGCATTGGCGCGTGCCATTCGCCGCTCGCGCGCGGGTCTCAAGTCACCGCACCGGCCGATTGGATCTTTTCTTTTCCTCGGACCTACGGGAGTTGGAAAGACAGAGATGGCGCGCACGCTGGCGCAGTTCCTCTTCGGGTCAGACAAAGCGCTGATCCGCTTCGATATGTCGGAGTACATGGAGAAGCACTCGGTGTCAAAGCTGATTGGTTCGCCTCCGGGGTATGTGGGCTACGAGGAGGGCGGCCAGCTCACGGAGCGGGTGAAGCGTTCGCCCTACTCTGTGGTGCTGCTGGACGAAATTGAGAAGGCGCATCCGGATGTGTTCAATATCCTGCTGCAGGTGTTTGAAGACGGCCAGTTGACCGATGGTCTGGGCAACACGGTCGACTTCAAGAACACCATCCTGATCATGACGTCGAATATTGGCGCGCGGCATCTGCAGAAGAAGCAGGGGCTCGGCTTCCAGTCCGACCGTGATGATCTGGTGATGGAGAAGGTTGAAGATCTGGTCAAGCAGGAAGTAAAGAAGACCTTCAATCCGGAGTTCCTGAACCGCCTGGACGAAGTGATTCTCTTCCAGTCGCTCAATGATGCGGACCTTATCCAGATTGTGGAACTGCTCGTTCAGCAGCTCAACGGCAACCTGGCGCAGAAGGCCATCACGATTTCTGTGACGGACGAAGCGAAGAAGTGGATTCTCGACAAGACGCTCACCGATCGCAGCTACGGCGCCCGTCCGCTGCGCCGTGCACTGCAGCGTTACGTGGAAGATCCGCTTTCGGAGGCGCTCATCGCCGGCAACATCACGGCGCGGCCGGCATTCCTTGAGGTCTACCTTGAGAACAACCAGCTGTTCTACCGGCCGGTTTCCGACGACGATAGCGGCAGCGAAGAAAAGGCCGTGGGAGTGCTCCTGTTCAGCAACTAATCTCGGTCCAAAAACCGGAAAAGAGCCCTCGGGAAACCGAGGGCTTTTTCTGTGCCGATTCCGTTCCTGCTCCGCCGGCGCTTCCAACTGAATTACTCGCACTGCACTCCACTGGGTGAAATCGATGTTGTAGGCTAAGTCCATCCCACCCATCGCCGAACCATCCGCTCGCCGGAACGGCACTTGAGAGAGAACGATGAGACGAATCGCTATCGCCGTTGTTGCGTCCGTTTTGTGCACCCTTTCCGCCACCGCCCAACAGAGCAATCCGCACAATTTGCCAACTGACCAGCTGATGCCTGACTTCAAGGCCCCTGCGGTTGAAAAGGACTACGTCAAGCGCGTGGAAATGGTCCCCATGCGCGACGGCGTCAAGCTCTACACAGTCATCGTGATTCCCAAGGGCGCGAAGGATGCGCCGATATTGCTGGATCGCACTCCGTATAACGCGGCAAAACGCGCGGAGCGTTCCGACAGCCCAAAGATGATTGAGGCGCTACCGCTGAGCGACGAGGTCTTCGTCAAGGCTGGCTACATCATCGTCTACCAGGACGTGCGCGGAAAATATGGGTCTGAAGGGCCGTACGTGATGACGCCGCCCCCGGTGGACTCCGGCTACAACCCCACCGGTGCCGACGACACAACGGATGCGTGGGACACCATCGACTGGCTTGTCAAGAACGTGCCTGAGTCCAACGGCCGTGTCGGCATGATCGGTTCCAGCTACGAGGGCTTCACTGTAGTGATGGCGCTGCTGCATCCGCATCCCGCGCTGAAGGTGGCCGCGCCTGAGAGTCCAATGATTGACGGCTGGATGGGGGACGACTGGTTCCACTACGGGGCGTATCGCCAGATCAACATTGACTATCTGCTGGGCCAGACCACCAAACGCGGTGGTGGCGTACGTGTGCCGCATCCGAATCTCGATGACTACACGGGTCTGCTCAATGCCGGAACCGCTGGCGGTTTTGCCCATGAACTTGGCGTCGACAAGCTTCCGTTCTGGAAGGTCATTGTCGACCACCCTGCCTACGACGGCTACTGGCAGAGCCAGCAACTCGACAGGCTCATCAAGGAACACAAGCTCACTGTGCCCACCATGTGGGAGCAGGGACTTTGGGACCAGGAAGACATGTGGGGCGCCAACCACAGCTATCGCGCGCTCAAGTCCATCGGCACGCCGGACACGATGAATCATTTGGTCATGGGCCCGTGGTTCCACAGCCAGGTCAATCGTCCCGGGCGCAATCTCGGTCCGCTCGTCTGGGCAACCGACACCACCGCATACTGGCGCCAGGATATTCTGCTGCCTTTTTTCAACGAGTATCTGAAGCCTGGCTCACCGAAGGTCGATACACCCAACGCGCTGATCTACGATCCGGGCCTGGACAAGTGGGACACGTACAAGACATTCCCGCAGGCGTGCGAAAAGGATTGCCCTGTCACTTCGAAGCCACTTTATCTGGAGGCTGATGGCAAGCTCTCTTTCGATGCGCCGACGGCAAGTGAAGGCAAGTTCTCCGAGTACGTTTCCGATCCCGCCAACCCTGTGCCCTATCTGCCGCGCCCGGTTACGCACGCGGGCTGGCGCACATGGCTCGTCACCGACCAGCGTTTCGTCGATGGCCGCCCAGACGTAATGACTTGGGAGTCAGAACCGCTGAAGGAATCGATGAAGCTTGCCGGCGAACCGATGGTGCACCTGATTGCTTCGACGAGCGGAACGGATTCTGACTGGGTGGTGAAGATTATCGACGTGCGGCCGGAGAGCAGTCTGCCGCCCTCGCCGGATGAGACGGATTTCCGCGGTTATGAATTGCCGCTCGCAACGGACATCTTCCGCGGGCGCTATCGCACGAGCTTCGAGCATCCCGAGGCCATCAAGCCCAACGTGCCGTTGCCTTACGTCTTCGCGCTGCCCATGATCAATTACACCTTCAAGCCGGGCCACCGCATCATGGTGCAGGTGCAGTCCACGCTGTTCCCGCTTTACGACCGCAATCCGCAGACCTTCGTGCCGAACATTTTTACGGCCAAGCCTTCCGATTTTCAGAAGGCAACGCAGCGCATCTGGCACACGCCTGGCGACGCCAGCTACATCAGCCTGCCGGTAGTTCCAGCGGAGAGCGAATAAGCAAACCTGCGGGTGCTCCAGGTCTCAAGTCTGAGGCCTGAGAAAGCACGATCCTCATCCGATTGCGAAAATGAGAAATGCCTCCGGGGAACCGGAGGCATTTTTCCTGTGCGGGTGTTCTTCCCGCAATTACGACTCATTCCGTTCCGGCTTCCACTGGTCGTCGTGTTCGCGCTCCAACCGGTCGTCGCGGTCCTTCTTCTTTTCCTGCTCGCGCCGCCACTCCTGCTCCTGGCGTTCCTCGCGTCCGTCACTCATATCCGGCTGTACCTCATCTTCATTCGGTTGTACACAATTCCTGGGAGAGCGCCTGCCGCACGCAGTGCTTCGCGTCCGTCACTCATACGCATCCCCTATCCTCCAGTGTATGAGCTACGATGGTGAGGACAGAAACACTATTTCGAGGTTTCTTATGAGCGACACACTTGTTACACCGGAGCAGATTTCCAGCCTTACCCGCGAAACCAACTACGGCACCTGGCGTGTGCAGAAGACCTGGAAGCCGCTTTACATTGCAGATGCTGAAGGTTGCTGGATCATCGACGGCGCGGGCAAGAAGTATTTAGATTTTTCGTCGCAGTTGATGTGCTCCAACCTCGGCCACAAGAATCCGCACGTCGTCGAATCCATCGCGAAGCAGGCTCGGGACCTCGCCTTCGTTGGGCCGGTCTATGCCACGGAAGCGCGCGCCCGCCTCAGCGAAAAACTGCTTGAAGTGCTGCCGGAAGGAATTGAGAAGTTCTTCTTTACTACGAGTGGAACCGATGCGAATGAAGCTGCCTTCAAGATTGCGCGCATGGTGACGGGCAAGAACAAGATCATCTCGCGCTACCGCTCGTATCACGGCTCAACCGCCGGTTCCGTTGCGGCCACAGGCGATCCGCGCCGCTGGGCCATGGAGCCCGCTGGAAAATTGCACAACGTGGTGTTTGCGCCGGAAGTGAACTGCTATGACTGCCCCATCAAGCACACCTATCCAGGCTGCGGCGTGGCCTGCGTCGATTACGTGGAGCACATGATTAAGAACGAGAGCGATGTGGCGGCGATTATTTTTGAGCCGATTGTGGGGACGAACGGTGTCCTGATTCCGCCGCCCGAATACTTCCCACGCCTGCGCGAGATTTGCGACCGCCACGGCGTGCTGATGATTGCCGATGAAGTAATGGCAGGCTGGGGTCGGGCGGGCAAGTGGTTCTCCATCAACCACTGGAATCTGAAGCCGGACATTCTCGTCACCGCGAAGGGAATTACATCCGCCTATGTGCCGCTCGGCCTTTGCGCGACGACGAAGAAGATTGCCGATCACTTTGAAGACCGGTACTTCTCGCATGGGCACACGTACGAGGCGCATCCCATTACACTGGGACCCGCCGCTGCCACGATCGAAGAGATGCAGAGGTTGAAACTCGTGGAGCGTGCGGCTGAACTGGAGCCTTACGTGCGGCAAAAGCTTGAAGCACTGAAGGAGAAGCATCCTTCCATCGGCGACGTGCGTGGACTCGGCCTTTTCTTCGCGGTTGAGCTGGTGAAGAATCGCAAGACCAAGCAACCCTTCAACACGATGCGCGACAAGGTGGAAGGCAAGCCAATGGTGGTCGAGCAGATTTCCGGCAAGATGATGGCGGACGGCGTGGCGCAGCAAGCCTGGATCAGCCACTTCGTGATTGCGCCGCCGCTCATTGTGACGAAGGAAGAGCTCGATTTCGGCATCGATGCACTCGACAGGCATCTGGGCATTGCCGATGCGCTGGTGGAGTAGCCTCGGAACGAATGGCCTCAGATAAGCAGAATCCGGCTCCAGGGCAAACCGTCGTTTTAATAGAGCTTCCACAAAAGCTATTAGACGGTTTGCCCATCGAAGATCAGAATGCAATTTCTGAGATAGTAGGCAAGCCCATGCGACTAATCGAGTATGACAGCGATGGGCGAGCAGAACTTGAGTTCAACGATCGGCAGGGACAGACCCACTTCATTTACGTGAACCCTGCCCTTATCCGATCACTGGCTACTGACAACTGATCACTCGTTTCGTCAACCTCAGCGCTTCTTCGTTGCAAGCCTACCGCGCGCCGCGCACCGGCACTCCCTTGATGTTCAGATGTATGCGGTACACGCTTGTGCTTGCCGCGATGTAGAGCGTTTTGTTTTCCGGTCCGCCCCAGGCCACGTTCGCGGTCTTCTCCGGCATCACGATGGTTGCCAGGTGCTTGCCCTCCGGCGAGAGAATCCACACGCCGCCGGGTCCGGCGCTGTAGATGTTTCCGTCCACATCCACCTTCATCCCGTCTGGTGAGCCGGGGCGCGTGTCCGATGTGGCATCGCAAATCACCTTTCCGTCCGCGAGCGTTCCATCTGCCTTCACGCGATAGCGCATCCAGAATTTCTTTGGTTCGGAGTTGTTCACGTAGAGATACTTCTCATCCGGCGAGAACGCGATGCCGTTCGGCCGGGTAAAGTCGGAGGACAAAAGTTCCAGGGCCGCGTGATCCGGCGCGCTGCCCGGTTTCTGCGTGAGCGCATGCGCAAGGCGATACACGCCATTCACTTTGAGCTGTTTCTTGGGGTCGTTGTCACTCTGTGTCTCAAGGCCATATGGCGGATCCGTGAAGTACAGCGAGCCGTCCGATTTGTACACAAGATCATTGGGGCTGTTCAGCCGCTTGCCTTTGTAGCTATCGGCGAGAATCGTGATCTGCGCATTTGGGCTCATCGATTCGAGTCTGTAGACATCACGCTGTGCATGCCCGGCCACGGTGAGCCGTCCGCGAGAATCGAGCGTCATGCCATTCGATCCCGGTTCCGGTCCGTGGAATGGCGCTGCGCCTTTATAGCCGCTCGGGTGCAGCAGCGTGCTTACGCCCTTGCCGGGTGTCCACTCCGCAATCGCATTCTTGTGAATGGTGGCGAAGTACAAGCTGCCCTTGCTCCAGACCGGCCCCTCCACCCACTCAAATCCCGTGGCGACCTTTTCGAGCATTGCGCCCTTGGGGATAATCTTGTCTGCCGCGGGATCAAGCCGTTCGACTTTAAGAGGGGTGGTGCTCAGCACCACCGGCGAGCTGGAGGGTGGCAGAGCGGTTGCGGCAACTGCGGCGGCCAGCAGGGAGAAGGGAATTGCCAGAGAAAGTCGGAGATGCGAAGCGGAAGGTTTCTTCACGGCGGAGTCCTGAAGATGAAGTAGCGGCACATTCTACCCGTGGGGAATTGAGCGAGAAGCACAGTGCGAATGCGCAACGCCGTCCATCTGAAGCGCTGGCCCCGCACGCTGTCAAGATGGGTATCCGTTTCTA